>NZ_CANLYK010000002.1 GCF_947495325.1 uncultured Allomuricauda sp.
AACCCCGAGACCATAACAAGGACCTACTCCGTGACCGACCTTGCGGGCAACTCCATAAACGTCGCACAGACCATTACCGTCAACGATACCACGGACCCGACGGCCTCCGATCCCCTGCCCATAATCGTACAGTGCAGCGCCGATGTGCCCGCGCCGGATGTGCTCGTGGTCACCGACGAGGCCGACAACTGTGGCACCGCCGACGTCGCGTTCGTATCCGATGTCTCCGATGGGGGAGCCAACCCCGAGACCATAACAAGGACCTACTCCGTGACCGACCTTGCGGGCAACTCCATAAACGTCGCACAGACCATTACTATTAATCAAATAACAATCAATACAACCATAGAAAATGAATCTTGTTTTGGAACTGAAGATGGTCTAATCCGAGTGTTTGTAAATAATAATTCAGAGCCATACAATGTGAGTCTTAATTCTAGCTCTCCCATAATTTTTCAGGATAATAACTTTATTATTGATGGATTAGCTTCTGGAACTTATACTTTGAATATTACAGATGCCCAAGGTTGTAAAACAACTGAGAGCTTTGAAATCGAAACTGATGCAACTAACCTCAATGCGGTAATAGAACCTATTTATTCTTGTTCTTCAGGAGCTCCAACTAATATACTGGATGTAACCCTAGAAGATCCATCAGTGAATTCGGATTTACTTTACGCCCTTGATTCCACTAATCCAGATGATTTTGTGATCAATTCAAACTTTACAGATATTCCTCCAGGCAACCACACACTTTCAATTTTACATATTGATGGTTGTATGCAAATCATTCCTTTTACAATAGAAGACAGGGATTCTCTAGAGCTTGATTTATCAAATACCAACATTAATGAGATTACTGCGATTGTATCAGGAGGAATTTCTCCGTATACCTATTTCTTTGAAGATTTTCCTGGTAGTCAAAACAACACCTTTACAGTATCAGGTACTGGAACTTTTACAGTTCGAGTGGTCGACAGTCAAGGTTGTGAAACACAGGCGACCATCACACTAAATTTCCTTGATTTAGAAATCCCCAACTTTTTCACTCCTAACAATGATGGGCAAAATGATGTATGGAAAGCAAAAAACACAGAAGGTTTTCCAGGTATGTTCACCATCATTTATGATCGTTACGGAAGACAGATTAAACTTATGGGACCTTTGGATACAGGGTGGGATGGTCTCTATGAATCCAAAGCAATGCCCTCAGGTGACTACTGGTACATTATTGAGTTGAATGATGGCAGCGGCAGCGAATTTGTTGGACACTTCACCCTTTACAGGTAAAATGAATATATATGAAAAAAAAGCTCCTTTTTCTACTAATGATAAGTTTTATATCGGTTAAGGCTCAAGAATTGACCATTCCACAACTCTCACAATATTTATCTGACAATCCTTTTTTGATGTCTCCATCTTACGCAGGTATTGGTAATTATGTAAAAGTTAGAATGAATGGGCTCACTCAATGGGTGGGTGTACAGGATGCCCCGGGCACACAGTCTTTATCAGCGGATGTTCGCTTGGGCAATCGATCCGGTATTGGAATGGTCCTCTATAATGATGCAAATGGGGAAACCAAACAACGTGGGGGCAAAGTATCCTTTGCGCATCACTTAACGATTGACAAATATGAAGATAATTATTTTTCCATGGCCTTATCTTTTAGCTTAAACCAATTCCGAATAGATATTGAAAACTTTGTAGAAAATAATGATCAAGCCGTTGTTGACGATCGTGCATCGAGCAACCCCAATTTTGATCTTGGCACTTTATATAGAAAAGGAGGGTTTTATCTGAGCCTCAATGTTTCAAATATCCTGAATAAAAACCTTCAAAAGTTCAATCCCATTTTTGAACCCAACATCTTGCGAAACTATTATCTGTATTCTGGCTATAGATACAAAAGAAATAAAAGAGATGATTTTGAGATTGAACCTTCAGTCTTTTTTCAATATTTTGAAAACGACAAGCGTTCAGTGACAGACATGAACATAAAGTTTAGATGGTATGATTTCCTAGATTACTATTATGCCGGTTTTACTTATCGTTTTTTAAATGACCAACTCGGAGCACCTCTTTACTTAGCTCCTATAATAGGGCTTAAAAAAGGTGATTTTTACTTTGGTTATTCATACCAAGTTATCATGAACAACATATTGGGGTATTCCAGTGGCACCCATGTCTTGACTCTTGGAATAGACCTTTTTCAAGGTATCTCAAATTGCACGTGTACTTATTAATGAATCATAAATACTATTTAATCATGAAATTACGTCCCAAAAAATTTAACCTACTTTTAGTTTTTGGTATTTTACTTTTTTATTCGTCCTGCAGTAAAGACAGGGACAATTTATCCTCGGGCATTGATATTGGGGAAATTATTCTCAATCCTGCCACCAAAGATACTATTGTATATGCCCTAGTGGATGATATACAAATCCCCATATACTTGTCGATTCCTCAAAATTGTAACAATACAGATTATCCTGCCATTGTTCTTTTGCATGGCTCGGACGGTATGTGGAAAAATCATGACTTTAAAAATGGAATAATGTCCAGACAAAATAATGAATGGCGAGAAATCTTTGATGCAAACTGTATAGTAGGTGCCTATGTTGACAGCTATTCTACAAGGGGTGTTACGGCAAGAACTGGGGATTTAAGAATTCCTCCTGAAAATTTTAAAATTAGCGCACAGTTTGTGCGCCCGAAAGATGCCAATGCTGCTTTGGAATTGCTTAGAAAGATAAAATTTAGTAATGGGAACCCTTTAGTAAGGTCGAAGGATATAGGTTTACTCGGTTTTTCTGATGGAGCCACAGCTCTTGCAGCAACTTTATATAATGCAAAATCAACACCTTCCAATTGGGAGTGGACACAAAAATCTGATGGTCTTGAATATGGTTCCTCTGATGGAGTACTTGCCCCACAAGCTTTGCCTTTGAATGGTGGTTTTTCTGGCGGAGTATTTTATTACGGCGGCACTGTTGGTTATGGCTATTGGGGAGATAACCCTTGTAGTGATGATGCCATCTTTGATAACATTTATGAGCCTTATGCTCCTATACTTTTTCATATACCGTTGAATGATGAACTTACCGAAAACACATTGTGTACCGTGGAACTTCTTCAAAGTAAAGGACATTCTGTTGAGTTAAACCTTTATGATGCCAATCACAGTTTTGATCATACAGATGATATTTATAGCCCGTTGGGACGTACAAGTACAATTGATTGGTTTAAAAGCATACTTAAGATGAATTGATCCCATGAACCAAAAAAAATGGAAATGTACATTTACAAATATTGAACCTTTGGAAACACGTCCCAACATTCAAAACCAAAGTTCCTGACAACCACTGGGACCCATAAACCTCCTGAAATTTCCAAACCTATAATACCAAAAAAAGTAACGAAAAGCTTTTATAGAACCCAAATCAAAACACCTTAAATAAATTGAATTAAAATGAAAGACAATTTTCTTGAAAAATGGATTTTAAATCTAGTAAAATCTGAATATGAATTTGGAAAAATTCCTAAACGAGCAACCTACAGGTTAAGGGAACGTATGGACGATTTTATTGAAGTAACCATTGAATGGATGGATAGTGAAAATAATAGTTTTAAAATTGTGTATCATGCAAGATCTTATGGGAAGAGAAAGATAAGCGAGCGTGCCGAGGCGATAGATAATTCCATATTTGAACTGGAAAACTACTATACACTGGAAATACACAATTATGTAAACCATATTAAAAGAAGTTACAGTACCAGAAAAATTGCAAATTATGATGTTATGAACGTAATAGGACAGCTGGATTATATGAATGAGATGAAAGATTTTAAACCTTAGTGTTTTACCTAGTTTCAATCTTATGATGTCCAAGATTTGACTGTTTGTTATAATGCAATACAGTTAAATTACATTACAATAGGAAAAATAAGTCAGCTATGTTACTGGCAATCGCTATAACAAGTATTATTTGTAAATCCAACATGGTAAGATGCTTATGCGCACCCACCTTATCGGAAAAAAGTGTCCTTTAATCGATATGATTATATCCGTCAAATAGAAAAGACCATTTGTCTATTACAGATCTCCGGGGTATAATCTAATTTGTTACTTGGTTAAAGTTTTAAAAATGTTCCCAAATTTTTTAATCTAACTATCAATTCTTATGCATTTAATAACTATCATTTGGACGTTGGTTTGTGCAACAATAATTGTAGGATATACAATCTATTTGTTCAACAAATCTTCTTCTTTGGATACATCTTTCAAAGAACGAACCAATTTGCTTGCAAACAATACAGTAGAGTTACTATCATTTGATCTTAAAAACCAGTTGCCTGGCTGGTCCTTTACACTAGATGTTCCTCAGATAACTGAGGAAGTCCTATATAATAACCCCATTCTTTTCTATTTAGAATCCGAAAGTACCTGTCTAAAGCTCCCTCTAAATAATGGAACTTTAGGGTATACCGCATGTGTCTACAAGAATACCGGAAAGGTTTACGTGACTTTTAAATCATTATCCGATGGTGTTTCCAACTTTTATGTTCCTGCTTGGCATTTAAATAAGTTGAAGGTTTTAATAATAAAATCCAGAGATATTAAAATTTATGAAGATTGGGTAGCTAAACCAGGAAAATCGGCCATTCATAAACAACTTATAAAAGCTGGGGTCAATATAAATGACTATGAAGATATGTTGGGATATTTCAGCAATATAGCAACGATTGAATTTAAAGGTCATTTTTCATCTACAAAACCAAGTATTCAGGCTCGCGTAAAATCACCTCTCTTAGCCAAAGAATACATGAAACTTTCTTCAACAGGTTAGCCTATTTATGTAGCTAAATAGCTTTTAAAGATTAGTGTTCATTCATACCTGTTAAGTGGGATTTCCTTAAAAAGAAACCCACTTTACTTTTATTCACTTTTCTCAACTTATTATAAACAAATATAACTGGTTGAAAAAAATTCTTTGGATTTAAAAAAAGTAGTAATTGATACTAAACCATATTGAAGTGAACATTAAGGAAGCTATTTTTCACCACCATAAATCCATACATGCAAAATATCAATCCATACCCAATGTCCGTCAACTTAGAAAGAAAGATTATACCAAACCCTCCTAATTTTATGGAATAAACCTCTAATAAATGAATGTAATTAAAACCCAATTGTTAAAATGTAAGATGCTGATAAGCATGCTTATGTTTTGTGCTAAAAAAGACTTGAAAAATTATATACCGTATAACCATACGTATTTATAAAACCCAATACATTTTACATGGACAAACTCACCATTAGTAATTCCTTAATAGATGCTACAAGCAAGTATGGGGTTATGCTGCGCTTTTGCAATATATTGGAAAGAACGCGGTGAGTTTACTTTTTATATTGTGAAAGTAATCTTGTGAAAAATTTATCTAGTCAAAAAACAGGCAAGTAAATATATTTAAGCTAGTTATTAAACTCATCAATTATAATAGCATCGTATGAATTAAAAGTCTGTCTTTAATAGTACTCTTTATATTTTACTTAGCTTAATATTCTACCAGACAATACCCGAACTACTTCCCCCTTTTTCGATCAGTCTAAAAAAGCAAATTGACTTATTGCACAAAATTAAGCTGTACTAATAAAAAAATTGGTGTTATTTTTAATTGTAAATCATTTGGTCAGAAGTTCCCCGATTATTTTAATTAAAACAGATATAAGAGTGAGGTATGTTATTTATAAGATATATCGGAAATATATAATGAACTAAAAAAGGTTCTTAAATCATTTAATACACCTTTTTAAATCAAATGGTGAATCTGTAAATAACAGTTCACTAATATAAAAAATAATACTATTCTTTCAAAATAGAATAAGAAAAAAACTACATATACTAAAAAACAATAAAAGATTATTGAAATACTAAAAACAACCTTATGATTTTAAAAGTAGTTATAGTAGAAGATGAAAAACATAGTAGAGAAACTTTAAAGTCTCTTCTTGAGGAATTCTGTAAAGAAGTGCAGGTAATAGCTACCGCATCCAATGTTGACGAAGCAGTTAAAGTTCTTTCCATTTTTAGCCCTGATGTGGTTTTTTTGGATATTGAACTACAATCCGGAGTTGGTTTTGATGTATTAGAGCAAATAAAGGAGCCAAATTTTGAAGTCATTTTCACTACTGCCTTTGAAAAATATGCGATAAAAGCAATAAAGTTTAGTTCATTAGACTATTTATTAAAACCTATTGATTTAGATGAGCTACAACTCGCCGTTGAGAAAGCAAGAAATCGTATGGATACGAGCGTATACAGACAGCAAATTGATAATCTTATGCATAGCTTAACACGGGAATCAAATAGGCAGGAAAAAATATGTCTTGCTACAACGGCCGGTATGGAGTTTATTGCAATTGAAGATATTATTCTTTGTAAAGCTGACGGTTCCTATACATCCTTTATTCTTAAAAATAAAAAATCCTTATTAGTAAGTAAACATCTAAAGGAGTATGAGAATTTGCTGGTTGACCAACAATTTATGAGAGTTCACAACAGTTATCTAATTAACCTAAAAGAGGTGAAAAAATATATTAAATCTGATGGCGGATATATAATTATGAGCAATGATATGCACGTTAGTCTCTCTCCCAGAAAAAAAGACGAACTCTTGGATGTTATGAGGCGAATGTAAGTAGCCTAGAGAAACTTAAGTTAGTTTTTAAATCAAAGGAAAATTGAACTATAACTGCTTCTGGTTTTCTTCCATATTCACATCTTGGGATTAGGGTAATTATCTGACTGGTCCTCAATAGTTTCATCCATACAGACAAAGTCTTTTTCCAATAAAAGATGTAGTTCCTGTCCATTTTGCAAAACCATAGTATTGTTGTAACTTACTCTACTGCTTGTTGCCCAAACATCTGCTTCTTTCTTGGGTAAAGCCAATATAATGGTATTGTTTGCAAACTCCGCTTCTAGATTCAAAATATCTTCTTTGGCTATAAGACCATAGGTAAATGTATTTTGATCAAAATTGGTTTGCTCCATAAAACTTCCCTTTTTACAAAAAGTGGCTACCTCAGTTTTTGTTAATCTATATCGAACCGAGTTGCCTTTTATTCTAATCTTCATCCTTTTGATTTTGCTTCTTTTCTGATGGTATTTTTTCTACCAATCCCTTTGTAAATTCATTAAGGGCTTCTACTTTTTCCTCAAAATCTCCTTTCAGGGTTTTGCGATATTCATTTAAATTCTTTACCAAATCATCAATATCTTCTGGCAATACATCTTCAAAAAATTGACGAAGCCTTTTCGCTGTAGTTGGAGATTTGCCATTTGTGGAAATAGCAACTTTCACATTGCCCTTAGTGACTATTCCACCCATATAAAAATCACAAAAAGGTGGGTTATCAGCTACATTGACCAAAATACTTCGTTCCCTACAATCACGATAAACCTCCTCATTGATTTCAACTTTATCTGTACATGCAACAACAATATGCTTTCCCTTTAAAAACTTCTTGTCATAGGATTCTCTTACTATTTCTACTTGATGTTTTCCTGCCAACTCCAACGTATCAGCTAAAAACTCCGGTGCCACCATTTGCACTTTAGCATTTGGACTGGATTTTAATAGAAAGGTCAGTTTCTCCAACCCCACATTACCTCCACCAACAATAAGAATATTCAGGTTGGCAACTTTTAAAAAAACAGGATACAGTTCATTCCGCTCCATCTGTTGTTATCTTTTTAAATTATAATTAATGGTAACCCGGGTTCCTTCCCCGGGAATAGAGTTAATAAATAATCGGCCATTGATATAATTGACCCGCTCTTTCATAAAAAAAAGGCCCATACCGCCTTCACTGTTGTTTTTGGGCACCTTATCAAGCTTAACAGGGTCAAAACCCTTACCATCATCATCTACAACAATACTTAACATATCATCTTTATAATCGATGGTGACCAAAATATAATTGGCATCAGCATATTTAATGGCATTATTGACCGCTTCCTGGGTTACTCGGTAAACGTTGGTCTCTGCCAAGGAATCAAAACGAATATTTTCATCCGCCTTGTTTTCAAAAAGAATATTTTCTCCCGTTAGCTTGGATAGTTCTACAGTCATTTTTTGAAGTGCTGGAAAAATGCCATAATCGCTTAATTCAGGTGGAGTAAGGTTAAACGTTGCGGTGCGCACTCCCTTGATCAACTCAGATGCCAACTGTTTCAGGTACGCGATTTTTTCAACTGATTTTTCCTTTTGACTTAAATTAATTGATTCAATATTGAATTTTAATGCCGTTAACATTTGACCAATACCATCATGAATATCCTTGGCAATTCGCTTTCGTTCTTCCTCCTGCCCTTCTACAATTTGAATAGCCTGAAGCTGTTTTTGACGTATGCTTTCCTCATAGCTTTGTTTGGTCAACTGTTCTACTTTAAACTGATTTTTTTTACGCTCTGTAATATCGGAGCATAAAATAAGTATACTCTGTTCCAAACTTGATTGGTGCATGGGGATTATGGACACATCCAACCAAAGGTTTTTACCAGTTTTCGTCTTTATTTCTATTTCCTCTGTTCTAATATTCTTTCGTTTGCCTTTAAAAATCTCCCGTAAATATTGTTTTTGACCATCATCCTCCGTAAGGATTTCGGATAAAGGTTTATTCAGGTTTTCCTTTGATAACTCCAAAAGGTCCAAAAACTTTTTGCTCATAAACGCTATACTACCATCGCTACGGGCACTGGCAAACAATGCTGCATTATCAATCACAAAATTTAATTCTTGTAATTCTTGAAGCGACTTTTCCTTCTCTAAAAAGAGTTTTTGAATTTCCTTGGCACTCTTATCTGATTTAATTTGACTTTGTACAAGATCTTTTATTGTCTCCCTAATTTGAATTGACAATGGTCTAAATATGAATACCACTTCCAAAAGCAGAATCAATAAAGAGACCCCAAGCAGCAAGTACTCTTTCAACTTCAGTTTTTGTAACTGAGCTTTGCTACGCTCATCATATTCATTTACGATGGCGTCCATTTTTTGTAAAAATGGTCTTTCATTACTCAGCAAAATATCGAGCTGCTTGTTATATTCAGACATTGAGGCACTGCTGAAATCTAGATCTATTATCGTTTGTGCCGCCATCACCATAGCATCATGATGAGGGGTCAACTCCTTAAATAGCTGTAAGATTTCAGTATCTGTTTCCACGGAAAGTCCAAGACTATCATTACCATGTTGAAGGCCATGATGAGATGTCTCCCAAACCCAAAGTGTGTGTTTTAGTTCCTCAAGCAACTCTTTACGGGAATCGGAATCCTTGTTTTTAAGGTTTAACAACAACGATTCTTTTACCAATTTTTGACTAAAGGCTCTTTGCCTTCCTGCAACATTGATAACCCTTGAATCATCCAATTGGGAGTTTAGATGCTGTTGAATCAATATTTGGGCAATAATAATGGTCAAGGCAATAGCGGCCAATGCGAGTACATACCATTTGCGAATCCGCAAAAAAGTAGAGGTGTCCAAAGAGTATTGTGAGCCGCGACTTTTCATTTTTTGAAAATGTAAAAATAGTTCTTATGCCGAAATTGCTTTTTTCACAAGTTCCAAAGATGCCATGGAAAGTGGCAGCTCCAAGGCAGCTTCCTGTCCTTTTGAAGACATTTTTCTCCAAGTTTTTTGTAAAATATCTATGAGCTTATCGTTTTCATGTTTTTGAGCAAAAGACTGAAAATAAAATTTTAAGAAAACCAAGCATATTACATCTTCCAACGTTTGGGTTTCTTCACTTTTTTTAAGTTGCTTTTTCAACAACAAAAATTCCACTTTGGCAATCAGCTCTTCCCCATAACCAACCTGTTTTAAAATCTCTGATGCTTTTTGGGCGTGGTACTTTTTTAAATCCTGTCTCCATTTCAAATATCCAACCCTATTCATTTCATAGCTTTCCCTTGGAATTTCCCAACGACGAATATGCTGGCAACGCGCGGTTAATTGCAGAGCCTCGGAAGCGTCTGGCAAAAAATCATTTAAAGTATCTGTCATACGTTTAGCGTACAACAATTCTTTTGGATACGTTTTGCCTTCATGAAATTCCACATTAGGGTCATTACTATTGGCTTCATCAAAAAGACGAAAGGCCTCTAAAAGCTTGGGAGGTGTTACCATAGTATTGGATTTTTTCTAAAACTATTCAGAAAACCCAACATACACAAAGTTGTCCTCTATTTTTACAGGATAGGTAGCGATTGCTTCTAAATTTCCATTTATGTTTTCACCTGTTTCTAGAGAAAAGGTGTTTTTATGCAACGGACAAGCGATTTTGGGATTTTCCCCTTCTTCACCAATCATACCTCGTGATAATACCATTTCCATTTTATGGGGACACAAATTTTGGCAAGCATACCATTTACCAATTCGCGTAAAATTGAACACTGCAATCTGTTTGTCTTTATATTTAATACATGCACCTCCGTTCTTAGGAAACCTTGAAACTTCGGATGCCTTAAACCATATTTTCACATCTTCTGGCTTGGTGGCTTGATAGGTGCCTAAATCTGCAAATGTCATAGTTGAATTTTTTTAGTGTTTTGAATTATGCCCAGGCCTTAGGCATTTTTTGGCCTCTTAAGTCTACATATTCAATATTACTGTCCGTTTCATCTGAGTTAATAAAGTGCGTATACCTAGATCTAATTTCTGGGGTTTCAACGGCTTCCTTCCATTCACATTTATAGGTGTCAGCATAATTTTGCATTTCCTTGTCCAATTCTTCTGCAATTCCCAAAGAATCATTAATGACCACATTTTTAAGGTAAGTAATTCCCCCTTCCAATTTTTCCAGCCAAGCTGCAGTTCTAATCAACGGTGGGGCCGTTTTGATGTAGTACATTAAAAATCGGTCTATATACTTAACTGCGGTTTCCTTGTCAACTTTCTCCGCAAAAAGCTCTGCGTGTTTTGGGTTGGCGCCGCCATTTCCACAGACATACACATTCCATCCTCCTTCTACTGCAATGAACCCAAAATCCTTGCATCGAGCTTCCGCACATTCTCTAATGCATCCGGAAACACCACCTTTCATTTTATGTGGAGATCGTATGCCCTTATATCTATTTTCAATTTCTATAGCGAAGCTCACGCTTTCATCCATTCCATAACGGCACCAGGTAGAACCCACACAACTTTTAACCGTTCGCAATGATTTCCCATAGGCCTGTCCTGTTTCAAACCCCTCAGCAATGAGTTCTTCCCAAATTAATGGAAGTTCATGAAGTTTGGCCCCAAACATATCGATACGTTGTCCACCGGTGATCTTGGTATACAAGTCATATTTTTGGGCAATTCTGCCCATGGCTATCAATTGTTTAGGCGTAATTTCGCCACCAGCTACTCTGGGAACAACTGAATACGTACCGTTGCGCTGAATATTTGCCAAATAACGGTCATTGGAATCTTGTATGGTTTCTTGTTTATTTGCCGTCTCGTTATATACGCTTGCAAAAATGGCTGCAACTGCTGGTTTACAAACTTCACATCCATTTCCGTTTCCTACCGTATCCAGTAGTTCATCATAATCTTTTATCTCCCTGAGTTTTACAATGTCATAAAGCTCTTGCCGAGAGTAGTCAAAATGCTCGCATATCCTAACTTTTACCGTTTTGCCCAAAGATTTTAAGCTCTCCATTACCAAATCAGCCACCATAGGCTTGCATCCTCCACATCCGGTTGTTGCTTTGGTAGCCTTTGCCACTGATTTTACACTTTCATTACCATCATCGATTACGGAACAACAAATAGCACCTTTTGTCACAGACTCACAGGAACACACTACAGCTTCATCTGGCAAATCCATTACATTGCCCATTGCCGCACCTTCTCCTCCCCGTGCACCAAGAATTAAATCCTCTGGATTTTCAGGCAGTGCCATTTTATTTTGATACAGTTGTAAAAGCATATTATAGTCGTCTGCCTCACCAACCAAAATACCCCCAAGTAAGGTTTTTCCGTCTTTTGATACATTGATACGCTTGTAAAGTCCCCCTAATTTATTTTCAAAAACTATAGCATGAGCCTCCTCTTCAGTAGCAAATGGATTTCCAAAACTGGCCACATCAACACCAATCAATTTTAATTTAGTAGACATATCGACCGATGCACTCATTCTGGTTTCATTACCAAGAATTTGATCAACTGCCACTTGTGCCATTTCGTAGCCAGGGGCCACCAATCCATAAATCATTTGATTATAAAGTGCCACTTCGCCAATGGCAAAAATACTGGGGTCCGATGTGCGCATTGTATTATCCACAACAATACCTCCACGAATGCCCATTTCTAAATTGCAGGTTTTGGCCAACTCATCACGTGGACGAATACCTGCGGAAATAATTAGCATTTCAACATCCAGCTTTTCATTTTCCAAGAACTCCATTCCCTCAATACTTCCATTGCCTAAAATCTGCTGGGTTGCTTTATTTAAATGGACTGTTATTCCCAATTCCTTCATTTTACTTTCCAAGGCTGCACTTCCATCATCATCCAATTGCCTAGGCATCAATCGTGGTGCAAATTCCACAACATGGGGTTCCAGGCCCATATCCTTAACTGCTTTTGCCGCTTCCAAACCTAAAAGGCCGCCGCCAAGGACTGCCGCTTTACCACCTTTAATTTTTTTTGCAAAGGCCATGGTCTCTTCCAAATCTTCAATAGTCCTATATACAAAAACCCCTTTCTTGTCCACTCCCTGTATAGGCGGCACAAAAGGAGCAGAACCTGTAGCCAAAACAAGGTAGTCATACGAAAATGTTTTCTCACTAAGTGTTGTAATGGTCTTATTTACCTTGTGTATATCGGTAACACGCTCATTAGTATATATGGTAATGTTATTCTCTTCATACCAAGAACGCGGTGCTAGCATCAATTTTTCCTCATCCTCATTCTCAAAGTATTCACTTAAATGCACACGGTCATATGCCACACGAGGCTCTTCCCCAAAAACAATAACATTGAATTCTGATTTTCTCTCTTGAGCCATAAACTTTTCGCAGAATTTATAGCCCACCATTCCATTTCCGATTACAAGAATAGTTTTCATATGTTTTGATTGTGTTGCATAAGCAATATTACGTATTATTACGTATTTTTTATATATTTATATCGAAATAATTACGTATTCTTGTTGCTGAATCAGTAAAATCTATCCCTAAAAAATTGTAATGGATCAATCACAAACACAGCCTAGAGTAACATTAGTTGGAGCAGGCCCTGGCAGTAAAGACCTTATAACAATTAGGGGATTGAAAGCATTGCAAAGTGCTAATGTAATTTTATATGATGCCTTAGTTGATATCGATTTATTAAAAGAAGCTGCACAAGGCACCCAAAAAATATACGTAGGAAAACGATTTGGAAAACATCACACTTCGCAAGAAGACATAAACGAATTATTGGTTACAAGCGCGTTTGCCCATGGGCACGTGGTTCGGCTAAAAGGCGGTGATCCTTTTGTATTTGGGAGGGCATCTGAAGAAATTGAACATCTAGAGTCTTTTGGAATTCCCGTAGCGGTTGTGCCAGGGGTCACAAGCGCCATTGCGGTACCCGAAAGTCAAGGTATACCACTTACAAAAAGAGATGTTAGTAGTAGTTTTTGGGTTATTACCGCTACAAAGAAAAACGGGTCTTTTTCAGATGACCTCATACATGCCGCCAAATCCTCTGCAACTATAGTTATACTTATGGGTGTTAGAAAAATCAAAGAAATCTCAGAAAAAATAAAAGAGTACCGCGGTGGATTAATGCCAATTGCCTTTATTCAAAATGGGACGATGTATGATGAAACCTGTCAAGTTGCAACACTAAACAGCGTTGAAACCATTTTGGAATCCGTGGATAACACTAAGCCAGGTATAATTGTAATTGGCAACGTGGTTGCTGACCATCCTTCTTTCTTTGAAGAAGAAGTGCAACGTGTTCTTTCTTCGCAATTATGATTCTATTTATGGATATGTTTAAAAAATCCTTTACCATAATCTTTAAATTTTACATCCCTATTTTCTCGAAGTACTATTTTGAACAGTCCCAATTTTGCAAATCCTTAAAAGTAGCGTCTATTTAAGCCTTGTTCTTGTTTTTTACGTAATAATACTTAAAATTAGTTTCATCAACTAAACTAATTATTTATAAAATGGAACAACAAGAGACCCTTTTTGATCGTATAGGAGGTATGGATGCCGTAAACTCCGCAGTGGACATTTTTTATGACAAGGTTCTAGCGGATGAAACCATAAAGCACTTCTTTACAAATACAGATATGAAAAAACAAGCGGGCAAGCAAAAGGCGTTTTTGGCCTATGCCTTTGGATGTCCAATGGGATATACAGGGAAAAGTATGCGTGACGCCCATTCGGGTATGAATTTAACGGAATCCCACTTTAATTCTGTCGCAGGGCACTTGGTTGACACATTAGAAGAATTGAACGTTCCTGGAGGTATGATAGATGAAGTTGTAAAAATAGCACTGAGTGTAAAAGACGACGTTCTTAATAGGTGATGGCTTTCATCAAAAGAAGAACAAATAACTTATCTTAAGACAAAGGATTCAATAAAATTAAGGTCTTCTTTTTCAAAATTCTTAATTTTTTCACTGTCGCAAAGTAAATCATCGTAAAAATACGTATCAAAATACTTTTAAATATAAAAAATAAGTATTAATACGTATTAATTGAATAATTTTGCTTTTCGAAGCAAATTTTATGAATTCTAGGCAAACTCAAAAGGCAACAGCTTTACAACTGTTCCATTATAAAAGCACTTCTACAAAAACATTTTTGATTGCTTCAATCGTATTGAATTTAATGGCAGACAAATAGCCCCTAAATGGAGAGAACCTCAAACATATCTTTCAACAAGGCCAAACGGCTTAAAAACAATAAATTTTTGGGCACTGAGTGTTCCAATTGCGCAAATGAAAGGTGTTTGATCAAAAGAAATTTAAAATCAGAACTTGTTGCAGCATTCTCCATAAGCAAAAACGAATTACATTGTAAAAAGGGGCAGCAATTTATCATGGAAGGCGCTCCTGTAAATGGCCTCTTTTTTGTTTTAAAAGGCAAGGTAAAAGTTGTTAGAACCGGTCTTAATGGAAAGGAGCAAATTGTCCGCTTTGCAAAAGAGGGCGAAATTATAGGGCATAGAGGTTTTGGCACTGAAGAGCATTACCCAATTGGAGCCATTGCACTAGAAAATACAGTGCTTTGTTACTTTTCAAAAAATCTTTTACAGGAAGTCCTTCACTCTGACCCAAAATTCACCTATGATCTCATGCTTTTTTATGCCAATGAGTTGAATAAAAGTGAAGCCAAAGTAAAAACATTGTCACAAATGACTGTAAGAGAACGTGTCATTGACACCCTTCTCTATGTAAACAGAAAGTTTGGTCAACACCATAATGGATATATGAATATTTTACTTAGCAGAAGGGAATATTCAGATTATGCTGGAACTACTGAAGAACAGGTAATCCGTATACTATCCCAACTTAAAAAAGAAGGGCTAATAGTTACAAAAGGTAAATTTATTAGTATCCCTGATATAGCTATACTTCAACAAGAGATTGCCGAGCACAACTTCTACTTGGATAGTTAATATCCCTCTATTTTCTTAAACCCTTTAAAAAACATACGTACAGTTACGTATTTAATTAATTAAAAATCACAATGCATTAAAATTGAATTAATTACAATTAAAACCTGTTTTTATGCAGTTTTTAAAATGGTATTTTCCATAAATTTTTATGTACTAAAAAGAGTGTTCTTTATGGTGATTGTCATAAAAAAGCTTAAACACGGCTTATATATTTGTATCGAAATAAGTATAAATACGTAGAATCTAAATTCTTCCTTATGAAATCAATATTTAAAAACTCAATCAGCCTAACACTAATCGCATTGGTTGTAATGGCTTGTGGTGGGAAAAGCACCAAAAAAACTGAAGAAACCGCTCAAGCCAACATTCATGCAAAAGCTTCTATGGAAATAGAAAAGCCCCAGCTCACTTTTGGATTTATAAAATTAACGGATATGGCTCCTTTGGCCATTGCCAAAGAAAAAGGATTCTTTGAAGATGAAGGTCTTTTTGTTTCTGTAGAAGCACAATCCAACTGGAAAAATGTACTAGACCGTGTAATTGATGGACAATTAGATGGCTCTCATATGCTGGCTGGCCAGCCTATTGCCGCCGGAGCAGGATTTGGGAGACAAGCAGAACTCGTTACTCCTTTTTCCATGGATCTGAATGGAAATGGAATCACAGTCTCTAACGATGTATGGTCCAAAATGAAACCTAACGTGCCCAAAGGTGCAGATGGAAAACCACTGCATCCTATAAAAGCGGATGCCTTAAAACCAGTTATCACGGAATACAAAAACAGCGGGAAACCTTTTAAAATGGGTATGGTATTTCCTGTATCCACGCACAACTACGAAATTAGATATTGGTTGGCTGCAGCTGGAATCCATCCTGGAATGTATACAGCCAGCAATGTTCAAGGACAGATAGATGCCGAAGTTCTTTTGTCAGTAACGCCACCACCACAAATGCCTGCAACTTTAGAAGCCGGAACCATATATGGATACTGCGTGGGAGAGCCTTGGAATCAACAAGCGGTATTTAAAGGTATTGGGGTTCCCGTTACCACTAATTACGATATCTGGAAAAACAACCCAGAAAAGGTATTTGTAATGACGAAAAAGTTCATTGAAGAGAATCCAAATACCGCTGTTGCAGTCACCAAAGCTTTAATACGAGCCGGAAAATGGTTGGATGTTCCTGAAAATCGTGCTGAAGCAGTAAAAATACTTTCCATGCCACAGTATGTTGGAGCAGATGAAGTGGTTTTGGCAAACTCTATGACGGGAACCTTTGAATTTGAAAAAGGGGACAAACGTTCTATGCCCGATTTCAATGTGTTCTACAAGTATAACGCCACCTACCCTTTTTATTCTGACGGTATTTGGTTCTTGACACAAATGAGACGTTGGGGCCAAATTCCAGAAAGTAAGCCAGCGGAATGGTACGGCGAAACCATAAAAGATATCTACCGTCCTGATATTTGGGAAAAAGCTGCAGCTCTTTTAGTTGCCGAGGGACATATTCCTGCATCTGATATTCCAGCTACAGATGGTTACAAACCTGTAACATCCGACTTTATTGATGGCACTTCTTATGATGCCAAAGACCCTATAGGCTACATCAATAGCTTTAAAATTGGGAACAAGGACGAATCATCGCTCTAATTACCAAACAACAGCACCATGAAGCAAAGTGTGACATTGAACAAAACAAACGGAAAGGAAGGCACGGGATTCCTAAAATCCTTCCTTTCCAAATTCAAAATGAAACCTTTTCAACTTGACGTTAAGGACATTCTTAAAAAAGTAGTGGTTCCCATTCTTTCAATTTTGGCATTTATTGGATTATGGCATGCAGGTGCCAAAGCATTGTACAATATGGAGGCCACTTATAAGATTGAAAAGGCTTTGACGGATCAAGGCCAGGAAGCGGCAACAGCAATGGAGACCTGTATTCTTTCGGGTGATATTAGTTGTCAACCTAATACATTGCCGTCTCCCGTACAGGTATGGACTTCCTTTAAAACATTACTTGCAGATCATCAAATTATAAGTGCGGATAAAATTGCCTTTAAAGAGAAGACGGCTGCCCTAAATGAAAAACGCGTAGCCGAAGGAAAGGAACCAATAACATATACAGGGCGACCATCTTTTGTAGATCAGATTTTTACAAGTCTAAAAACCGTATTTGCGGGATTCTTATTGGCTCTTTTAATTGCTGTTCCTATTGGAATCGTAATTGGACTTAGTGAGACCTTAAGGAATTCATTTAATTGGCTCATTCAAATCTTTAAGCCTGTTTCTCCGGTAGTTTGGCTGCTTTTGGTTTTTATGATTGTAAAAACAATGACCAAAGATTCTAATCAAGATAGTGCTTTTATCATTTCATTCATCAGTGTTGGGCTATGTGCCATGTGGGCTACCCTTGTCAATACCGCCATGGGTGTTTCCTCAGTGGACAAAGACTATATCAATGTGGCCAAAGTATTGAAACTAGGTCAATTTCAAAAGGTTTTCAAAGTGATATTGCCTTCTTCCCTACCGCTAATATTTACAGGTTTGCGGATTACACTTTCCGTAGCATGGATGGTACTGATTGCCATAGAATTATTGGCTCAAAGCCCTGGGTTGGGGTCCTTTGTTTGGGAGGAGTTCCAAAATGGAGCCAACGATTCTAACTCCAAGATCATTGTGGCAATGTTTATTATAGGCATTATAGGATTCCTTTTGGATAGGATTATGTTGACCATTCAAAACATGGTTTCCTTTAACAAAAATGAAGGTGTATAAAATGGCATATTTAGAGCTCAATAACATTTGTAAAACATACGGTCAAGGTGCAGGCAGTACAGAAGTACTTACCGATATCAACCTTAAAATTGAAGAAGGAGAATTTGTTGCTATTGTAGGTTTTACCGGAAGTGGAAAAACAACTTTGGTCAACCTAATAAATGGATTGTTAACACCCACAAGCGGAGAGGTTCTTTTTAAAGGAAAACCAGTTACTGATACCAGTCATGAACGCGGGGTTATATTTCAGAACTATTCTCTACTACCATGGCTAACAGTGGGACAAAATGTTTATATTGCCGTAAAAGCAGCATTTCCCAAAGAAAGTAAATTCAACCTTAATAAAAAGGTAAACGAATATGTGGAAATGGTAAATCTTACCCCCGCCATTACTAAAAGACCCAAAGAGTTATCTGGCGGAATGCGTCAACGAGTCGCCGTTGCAAGAGCGTTGGCAATGAATCCAGAGATGATTATTATGGATGAACCGCTAGGTGCATTGGATGCACTTACCAGGGGAAATCTTCAAGATGAAATTCTTAACATCTGGAGCAAGGATAAACGCACAGCACTATTAATTACCAACGATGTAGATGAAGGAATCTATATGGCCGATAGAATTATTCCATTGCGACCAGGGCCCAAAGCAACGCTAGGTCCAGAATTTACAATCGACATTGAGCGCCCTAGGGATAAGACCGCCCTAAACGACAATCCAATATACAAACAGACCAGAAATTCAATTATTGAATATCTGATGGGGATTGGAAATGAACGTAAAGCAGTCTCCGAATCAATCTATGAACTGCCAGATTTAAGTCCGAAAAACTTTGTGGCATAAAAAGTAAAGAAGATGAGCACAGTACTTGAAAAAACTTCATATAAACAGGAATTGGAACATGAAAACGGGATTCCCTTTAGCTCCAATATCATGTTGGACCTAAGAGATTTGAAAAAAGTATATCCTACCCCAAAAGGAGACTATGTGGTTCTGGAGGGCCTCAACCTCCAAATTCTGAAAGAAGAATTTGTAACCATTATTGGACACTCTGGTTGCGGCAAAACAACAATGTTGTCCATGATCGCTGGATTGAACCCAATCTCAGGAGGGAACATTGCAGTACTCGGTAATCCAGTTAAAGGGCCAGGGCCAGATAGAGGCGTGATTTTTCAATCACCAAGTCTTATGCCTTGGATGACAGTACTACAAAATGTACTCTTGGGAGTCAATAAAGTATTCCCGCATGCCACAAAAACACAACGTAAGGAAATCGCTAAATACTACCTGCACAAAGTGGGCCTAGAAAACGCTTTTGACAAAAAGGCAATTGAACTATCTCAAGGAATGCAACAACGTGTAGGTATTGCAAGGGCCTTTGCCATAAAACCCAAGGTGCTATTACTTGATGAACCTTTTGGAATGTTGGACTCCCTTACTCGAGGGGAACTTCAGGACATTTTGATTGAAATCTGGAACAAAGAAAAAATTACTGCTGTAATGATTACCCACGATGTGGATGAGGCCATTTTTCTAGCCGATCGTGTGGTCATGATGACCAGCGGACCAAGAGCAAAAATCGGTGATATTTTAGAGATTGATTTTGATCGGCCCAGAACAAGAAAATCGGTATTGGAACATGATGATTACTACAAATACAGAAAACATCTCATTGACTTTTTAGAACATTAAATAACAAACTCAACTTAAAATTGAAGATTATGAAAAGAGGTTATATTTTAATTACTCTAGTTTATTTATCGATTCAATCGATAAATGCACAGTTTACGTTAGATGGGCAATTTAGACCACGAACAGAATATCGGAATGGTTTTGGAAGTTTAATCCCAGATGCCGCGGATCCCGGTTTTGCCGTCACGACTAGAGCAAGGCTCAACGCTGGTTATGCTGCCGAGACCTTTAAAGTTTATTTAAGTCTGCAAGACGTGATGGTGTGGGGTGAAAACAGACAAATTCTACCAGATGACCAAAACGACTCATTCGCAATTTTTGAAGCATGGGCAGAACTAAACCTAGGCTCGGGGTGGTCTACAAAACTTGGGAGACAAGTTCTTTCCTATGACGACCAACGTATTTTAGGAGGATTGGATTGGGCACAACAAGGCCGTAACCATGATGCCGCCATGATTAAATACTCAAAAGACAAATTTATCCTTGATTTTGCCTTTGCCTTTAATCAAGATTTTGATAATCCTACAGGGTTTCAATCCGTTGGCACCACATACAATACAACTGGATTTTTCTCCTACAAGACCATGCAGATGTTGTACCTAAATCAAAAATGGGAAAACTTTGCAGGTAGTCTTTTACTTTTGAACAATGGCTTCCAAAACTTTGATGACGCAGGGGCTGGAGACGGTTTAAGTAATCTACAGACTCTTGGAACCCATTTAAACTACAAAAAAGGAAACTTTGGTTTGGCCGCTAATGCATTTATTCAAACAGGCGAAAGACAGGGCGAAGTAGATGTTAAAGGAGCCTATCTCCTAGGATTGGATTTAAGCTACAAAGCATCAAGCAAAATAGGATTGGGATTGGGTCTTGAAATTATAAGTGGAAACGATGTTGATGAAGAAGGAACAAGTGCTTTCTTCCCTTTGTATGGTACCAACCATAAATTTAATGGTCTAATGGATTATTTCTATGTGGGCAATCATGCAAACTCTATAGGATTGTTTGATATTCATGCCAGCGCCAACTTTAAACTGGGTGAAAAATCAAGCTTAATGGCCAAAGTGTTGAACTTTAAGGGAGAACAAGATTTACCAAGTGGAGAAAATAGTTTGGGTACAGAAGTTGACCTTGTCTTCACACAAGGCTTTAAAGGATATGCACTGAAAATTGGTTATTCCCATCTATTCCCCGCAGATGGAATGTACGAACTAAAAGGTGTTACGGAAGATGCTGCCGCCAGCTCCCAAAATTGGGCTTGGGCCATGCTCATAATAAAACCGAAATTTTTGAACACGACAAAAGCAAATTAGGTTTAAGTGAAAAACTTTGCTTCGTTGAGGGCTATCATGATCAGTTTGTATTGTGGTAGCCCTTCTTTTTGTGACCATTATTTTTTTCATTTACATTTGTGCCCATGCAATCCGCCATCGAAAAACAAACTATTAGTATTATCCTTGCTGATGACCATTCATTGGTAAGGGATGGTATACGCGCCTTGTTGGAAGAAGAATCTGATTTGGAAGTAGTTGGCGAAGTTTCCAATGGAAAAGAAGCTATTTCAATAGTCAAGGATAAATTTCCGGATATTCTGATTATTGATATCAGAATGCCCGAAATGGGAGGTATAGAAACGGTTCAACTCCTAAACCAAGAGCAAATTCCCATTAAATGCATTATACTTTCAATGCATGATTCTGAAGAGTATATTTTAAAGTCCGTTAAGGCAGGTGCCAATGGATATTTACTCAAGGATACAGACAAAACTGAGTTTATCAAGGCCATACACACGGTAAATGAAGGCGGTAAATATTTTAGTGGTGATATTTCCAATGTCTTGGTTAACAATCTTTTAAATCCAGATAAAACTCCAGAGGCCCCTCAAACCTCAAAAAAAGAAAAAGATATTCCATTTGATTTGACCAATAAAGAAATTAAGGTGTTACAATTGGTCTTATCCGGACTGACCAACAAAGAGATATCGGAAAAACTACAGAATAGTAAGCGAACCATTGAGACGCACAGGTTCAATCTTATGAAAAAAATGGAGGTAAAGAACCTTATTGATCTCTCCAAAAAAGCGCAAGAGCATAATCTGGTCTAGCCATGTTTTGCTAACCAATACCCTGTTTATTTATCAATCTTCCAATTAAACGTCCAACTTTTATCAAATACATACTACGTATTTATACGTAAATTCATATTTTTCGGTTTTAAAATTGTACTTGTTTTAAGAGCGTCCCTACAATGCAAAAAAAAGATTCATATGATACTATTTGCTCCTACTGCGGCGTAGGTTGTGGCATAACGGTCAATAAAGACTCTAGAGGGACCTTATCCGTAATTGGCAATGAATCTTATCCCGTGAACAAGGGAATGCTTTGTTCCAAAGGAAAAAACCTAAACTACGTTGCCCAAGATATAAGCGATAGAATTCTATATCCGGAAATGCGATGGAGTAGAAATCATCCTTTGCAGAGAGTCAGTTGGGATACGGCCTTAACAAGAGCTGCCTCAGTTTTTCAAAGTATCATTGATAAGCATGGACCAGATAGTGTTGGCTTTTATGTATCTGGACAATGTCTTACGGAAGAGTATTATCTGGCCAATAAACTTACCAAAGGGTTTATTGGAACCAATAACATAGATACCAATTCAAGACTTTGCATGAGTTCCGCAGTAGTGGGCTATAAAAAAACAGTTGGAGAAGATGCCGTTCCCATCTCCTATGCCGATATTGAGTTGGCTGACTGCTTTTTAATCGCCGGGGCAAATCCAGCCTGGTGTCACCCAATCCTATTCAGAAGATTGGAAAAGCATAAAGAGGAAAATCCCAAAGTAAAAGTGATTGTCGTTGATCCACGAAAGACGCAATCTTGCGCTTTGGCAGATATTCACCTACAAATATTGCCCGGTACCGATGTCATCTTGTTCAATGCAATCGCTAGATGGTTGATAGAACGTAAAAGAATAGACAGGGCATTTATCAAAAAACATACTGTAAACTTTGAAGAATGTAAACAAAGTGCCTTTCAATTAACAATTGGACAGGCAGCCGATAAGTGTGGTATTCCGCCCGAGCAAATCCGAAAAGCTGCTAAGTATATAGCAGATGCCAAAGGATTCATCAGTATGTGGACCATGGGGCTCAATCAGAGTGTTATAGGGGTGGACAAAAACGTGTCGCTCTTAAATATCTCTTTGCTCACAGGACATATTGGCAAGCCAGGGTCTGGGCCATTTTCCCTTACCGGGCAACCCAATGCCATGGGTGGGCGCGAAGTGGGTGGTATGGCCAATTTATTGGCCGCCCATAAAGATCTGAACAATCCAGAACACCGAAAAGAAGTTTCGGATTTTTGGGGTGGAAAGGAAATTCAACCCAACCCAGGATTAACCGCTACAGAAATGTTCGATGCCTTGGAAAACGGAAAACTCAAAGCAGTTTGGATTATTTGTACAAATCCGGTGGTTAGTATGCCAAATGCCCATAAAATAGAAAAGGCCTTACAAAATGCCAGTTTTGTAATTGTTCAAGACATTTCACATAATTCTGAAACCACCAAATACGCTGACCTTTTATTGCCAGCTACAGGATGGCTGGAAAAAGAGGGCACCATGACCAATTCTGAACGTAGGATAAGTTATCTGCCCAAAGTAATCGATCCTCCTGGTGAAGCAAAGCCTGATGCTGAAATTCTTTGGGAGTTTGCACAAAAAATGGGGTATTCAGGATTCAATTATTCAAACGCTAGTGATGTCTATGATGAATATTGTCTAATGACGAAGGGAACCAACATTGATATTTCAGGATTGTCTTATGACCGATTAAAAAAAGAAGGTAGTTTTCAATGGCCCGTTCCGCACAAAGAACATAAAGGAACCCCTAGGCTCTTTCAAGACCAAAGATTTCACACTTCGGATTCTAAAGCTCATTTTAACGCACCACAAAATATTTATAACCAGTCTGAAGAAACCGATTTGGATTTTCCATTGATTTTAAACACCGGACGGGTACGGGATCAATGGCATACACGCACCAAAACAGGAAAGGTAAAACGCTTATCGACCCATATTCCAACCCCATATTTGGAAATGAACAAAGTGGATGCTTATTTAAGGGGATTAAAAGATGGTGATATTGCCATTATAAAAAGTAGGCGTGGAACTGTGCAGGTAAAAGTGCAGATCAATTTTGATATTAGGGAAAAAGTAGTTTTCCTTCCCATGCACTGGGGGAAAATTTTGAACAACGATTTTAGCAGGGCAAACAACATTACAAATGACTTGGTAGATCCCGTTTCCAAGGAACCTGATTTTAAATATTGCGCTGTACAGGTTTCAAAATACATCAAACCAAAACAGAAAGTTATTGTTGTTGGAGCTGGTGCCGCAGCATATCGGTTCATACAAACCTACCGGGAGAAAAATGAAGATGATGAACTCTGCGTATTTTCAAAAGAAGAACATCCCTTTTACAACAGGGTTTTATTGCCTGAATATGTAAACGAAGAGCTCCCATGGGAAGCGCTAAAAAAAATAAAAGAAGGCGAGCTTGAAAAACTCAACGTCTCATTATATCCTTCAAACGGAATACAAAAGGTAAACGCAACAGATAAAACTGTAATCGATGATTTAGGAAATGTTCATTCCTATGATTTATTGGTCATGGCAACCGGAAGTAGCGCTTTTGTGCCCAATGATGTGCGGATGGACCTACCCGGCAGGTTCACCATGCGGGAACGCAGCGATGCCGACCGATTGAAACAATATCTCCAAAAAACAGGATTGCCCACGGAAGAACAGCATGTAGTTATTGTTGGAGGTGGACTTTTAGGATTGGAATTAGCAGCTGCACTTAAAAAAATCAATATTAACATTAGTATCATCCAACGGGCACCAAGACTTATGGAACGTCAACTGGATGCTGTGGCAAGTCGCTTGTTGGCCGAAGATGTCACTGAACGTGGTATTCAAATCTATTTTGATAATGAGGTAAGCACAGTATTTGAAGAACAGGAAGGACGTCATTCCCTTTTAATCAATCTAAAAACTGGACGAACCATTCCTTGCAACGCCATTGTATATGCCATTGGTACGAAGCCAAATATTAAACTGGCAAAACAGGCCAATCTTGAAACCAGACGAGGAGTGTTGGTCAATTCATATTTACAGTCCAATGACCCATCCATCTTTGCCCTTGGCGAAATTGCAGAGTTCAACAACGGTCTTTATGGAATAACTTCGGCAGCAGAGCAACAAGCGGATATTGCAGCCAATTACATTTTAGGCGATTTAAGCAGTATTTATAACGGTTCGGTCCTAATGAACATTTTAAAGTTTGAGAACCTTGACCTATGCAGTATTGGAATGGTAAATACCCCTCTTAATGACCCTACATATGAAGAGGTTATTTTGATGGATGTTCGCAAACGATTCTACAAAAAATGCATTGTAAAAGATGACACCCTAAAAGGGGCTATTCTAATGGGCGATAAAAACGAGTTTGCAGAATTTAAAAGACTGATTGAGGAAGAAATAGAACTGTCGGAAAAGCGTGACGAACTATTGCGGGGAGCATCCAACACCTCACCACTTAAAGGTAAATTAGTTTGTTCCTGTAGTCAGGTTGGCGAGGGCAACATTAGGGATGCAATTGCAAGCGGATGCACTGAATTTTCAAAAATATGTGCAGAAACAGGAGCGGGACTGGGGTGCGGCAGCTGCAAACCGGAAGTTAAGGAAGTGCTATTGGCGCAATTACAAACAGCAGTAACCTAACTATTTTGAATATGAACGACGATTTACATCGCATACTCATTAAGGGGGGAGTAACCTCACCAGGGGAACTTAAAGACAGCATCACCATGTTGGAAGCTGCTGGACTATCCGAAGTTTATTTTGGCTCTCGCCAAGATTTGCTTTTTCCTTTGGCAGATGCCAAAGAGGAATCGTTAGAGCGTATTTCCAAATTCAATACTGATATTATTAGTGAACGAAGTTATCAAAACATCGTTTCCTCCTACGTTTGCGCAGATATTTTTGATATGACCTATTGGCTGAAAGGCTCAACCTATCTGTATATTTTGGAACAGTTTGATTACTTCCCAAAATTAAAAATCAATATTACCGACCCAAAGCAGCGGCTTGTCCCTATATTCAATGGCAATCTTAATTTCATTGCTTCTGAAAATGAGGATTATTGGTATCTTCATTTAAATCTACCACACTGGGAAACCACATCCTATTATCCTGTATTGATTTATAGCTGGGATATCGTTACTATTTCAAAAACTATTGAAGAAGTATACAAAACTGCTGATACAGCAGAAGATTTGTTCGCATTGCTCAGCAAAACCTTGGATACCAATAACAAGAACATGGATAAGGAACTTCAGATTCCGTACCTGACTTTTCCATATTATGAAGGGGTGAATCGCATGGGGTTAGATCAATTTTGGTTAGGATTGTATTGGCGAAATAATAGATACGACTTAAAATTTCTCAAAGAATTCTGTGGTTTTTGTTTGGACAATAGTATTGGTAAAATTTGCATTACTCCATGGAAATCTTTCATAGTAAAAGGCATAAAAACGGAAAGTAGGGCAGAATTGGAGCGTTTCCTTGGCCATTGGGGAATTAATGTTAGACATTCCCAATTGGAAATGAACTGGCACCTTCCTGTAGATGACTTGGATGCCTTGGAGCTAAAAAAATTCTTGGTTAGAAGCTTTGACCAGAATGATATTAGCACCTATGGACTAACATTTGGCATAAGCAATGATGTTGGGAAAAGATCTCACTTTTCCTCAGTGATCATAGAAAAGAATTCGCCTCCTGAGATTGTGAAAAACTTTGATGTAAGACCTACTTACAATGTACTTCATTTTGAGAATTTCAATCCAAATACCAATTCCTATATTGCATATGCGCAAGATGTGGATAAAATTGAGCTTCCGGGATTGTTGATGGAACTGAGCAAAAAATATTTCAAACAATTGGGTGAAGAAAAAAAGAAAACGGAAAATAGGAAAAAACCTGTATTGGAAAACACGCGCCAGGTGTATCAATGTAATAGTTGTTTTACCATTTATGATGAGATTATTGGAGATAACAAAGCCAATATAGCAGCAGGAACATCATTTGAAAAATTGCCTGAAACTTATCAATGTTCAGTATGCGAATCGTCAAAAGTGGAATTTTCCAAAACCGAAATGCATTTGCTATAGTTAAATTAGTTTTTCATACGCAATTGATGTGGGCTTGTTTTGAAAATTCTTTCTATTATTCCCCTGGCCTCCAGGTCCAATTTTACGGTAACCACATACCAGAGTACCTTACCATCAAAACCTTCGGTCAACTGGTCAACGGCCATATCCCCCAATTTTTTAAAAGTAATGGCCCCATGTTCCTTTACGGTTTTTACGATGAAATCTTTTATAAAATCGTACCGCATTTTAAGAATATTGACCCCTGCCTTCCCCTGCGGATGTAAGGTCATTATTTTTTCTTCTTTGGACATGTTTACTGGCTTTGATCAACAAGATAAAAAAACATAACTAACGTGAGTTCGATATAAGACCTTAGCATTTGTACCTAAAATGTCAACAAATATGGACATTGTCACTTCGAGCGCAGTCGAGAAGTCTTTAAAAGTATACGCTCCAAGGAGATCTCGACTTTAGTTTATACTGAGCGAGGTCGAACTCACGTTAACTACTTTTTAATGACTCTTCCATCACTGGATACTATTTGTCTTATAATTTCGGCATCTCCCTTGTAATACAGTCTGCTGTCCGAATTGGCCTCAACATCTATAGTATTTAAAACCGTAAGATAGGCATCACTATCTGCCGATAATTTAATTTTTAAATCAGCTATATACAACCCATAATCCTCTAGATTGCTATCAGAGGATAGTGTTGCGTCTAGATTTTCAATGGTCCCCTCTACATCAACGGAAGCATCTGAAGATAGCTCTATCGTAGTTTCATCTATCTCTACTTCACCATCCAAAATTGCACCTGAAGATAGACTCATGTACGCCTCGGTTGCTTTTATATAAATAAGTGCCTTGCTATCAGATGATGCTCTTAAGTCAAAATTGTCAGTGGTGATGTCCCCTTCAAAATAGGCATCTGAACTTAGGTCAATGGACACATTTTGTGTTTCAAGAGGTGAGTCCAAAAATATGGCAGCATCCGATGATGCTTTAAAACTGGTAATATTCCGTGTTGTAATAAACAAGTTTAAGGTTTCCCTCCCCTTTACATTCAAATTATTATCCAATTTAACCGTTAGTTTTTCTCCCTCCTTATACACATTGATCTTTTCAAAAAGATTATCATTTGCTTCTATGCTTACACTTTCCTCGGTTTCAGAAAAAGTGACATAAGCTTTAAAATCTGTAGCTATCGATAAGGCCGTAATATCATCAAAGTCGTATTCCCGTGTGGATACTTCATCTGAAACTCTTATGGTTTCGTAAGAACAGGAAGTCGCAAATAGGCATGTCGCCAAAATAAAAGTGATTTTTTTGATTGCTATCATGATGTTTGTTTTTTGATTAAAATTCAATTCTGTAATTGAGTAATGGCAGGAGTTCCAATTGATATTCCGTTTCAATCATCCTTGTTTGGGTGTTGAAAAATTCTTCGTCAACGTTAAGTCTGTTGGTCACATTTTGAATATCCAATGAAATGATATGGGCAACTTTGGGTCGGTTTATTCTATACGAGAAACTGGCATCAATTCTCCAATAGTCATCAAACTGCAATGCGTTTCTTTGGTCTTGAAGTAAGCGCACAAAGCCCGTATCATCAAAATAATCCAAATCGACAGGAGTGCCTCTTTTACCACCATTCCATAAAACCTTTGCATTAATCCCAAAAATGTTATTCCCATTCTTTCCTGCCTTAAACTCCTTGCCTCCAACAACATTAAAGGTATAGTTGGCATTGTACCGGCTATCATACCAATTGCCATCAGCAGCACGGTATTGTGAATCAAAGAGTGAGCTCGTCACCAAAAAATAGTATTGGTTTGAAAAGAATTTCTCCAAGGTCAGTTCCAATCCATAATTTCTGGCTTTCCCAGAGTCCGTGAGTTCCCTTTCTATAAATTGACCATTTAAAAAGGAATCTGTAAAATTTGAATCTGCTGCCACAGCAACTTTGTTTAAGTCTTGGTAATAGACCTCCATCTTTAAATGTCCGTTCTTTATGATTCGCCAGTCATAACCTAATACATAGTGCATGGCACGCATTAAATCCAGATTCGTGTTTGGGTTATCAACACTACCCTGACCATCTTCAATTTCAATAAAGTATTGATTCAATGGCATTCGCCTGGAGTGCAATCCAATTCCTGCACTCAGCGTATGTTTTGGAGAAATTTGATATTCAATTCCACCTCGTGGTTCCAGCACAAAATCATCATTCACAGAAAATGACGAGGCATGCAGGCCAAAGGTTGTGGAGAGTTTTTCAGTAAATCGGTATCTGGCTTGGGAGAAAAATTGGAGAAATGTACCGTTGCCTTCCGAATCAACTAAAGTTGTGGCATTGTCATTGAGGATTTCGTCCGTTAAAACATCATAGGACAATCTACTATACACAAATCCTGTTTTAAGGGTTGTTCTTGCATTGAACTTTTGATTTAGGTTTACACTCAAACGAATAGCATTATTTCTTAAAATATCGCGTTCCTGTAAAAAATCATCATTTGTCGTATTGTCCAACGAAAAAACATAATCACTTTGGTTTCCAGAAAAGGAAAGGGCCCCATCCAATGAAGTATTGGTGCTAAAAAAATGCTTGAGGTTGAGGCCACCCATATAGGTTTTTGACTCAAACAATTCATCTTCCACCAAAACCGGACTTATCTGCTCCGCATTATCCTGATTATCCTCACTAAATCCACCAATTCCCCAAAAAGACAAGTTTGTTTTTTCTCCTATTGGCAAGTTTAGCTTAAGCGCAAGATCCTGAAAGGTGGGCACTGAGCCTTCTGAGACTTCTATAATGTTGTTCAAGATGGTCAAGGTAGAATATCTGTAGTTGACCAAATAAGATCCTTTGTAATTTTTGGAGAAAGGCCCTTCAATGGCCAAGTCAGTCCCCAAAACACCAAATTGAATCGCATACTCTGCTTTTTCAGCATTTCCGTTTCGCAGCTTGATATCAAAAACCCCTGAGGTAGCATTACCATATTCCGCTGGGAAAGCTCCGGTAAAAAAATCGGAGTTGCCCAGCATATTGGTGCTCAACAAACTTATGGCCCCGGGTGAATACCCTTCCTCAGAAAAATGATTAGGTTCAGGAACCTCTACCCCTTCAATTTTCCACAGTAGTTGGTTTGGCGCATTACCCCTGATCACAATTTCATTGGTGGTGTCATCAGAATTGGTAACACCTGCGAAAGAAAGTGCCATTCTTGCGGGATCGCTAATACTTGCGGGAAAGCGTTTGGTCTCTTCTACACCAAATGACCGTGCACTTACCGTTGCCAATTTATTATTGGGCTTAATTTGATCTTTGCGTGCTGAGACAACAACTTCCCCTAACTGATTTAAGGATTCCGTGAGTCGTATACTTAGATTGATTTCTTTGGCAGAACCAACCAAAACTTGGGAAACCAGAGCATCTTCATATCCCAAATATCTACAACTGAAAGATTGCCGCCCAACAGGGACATTCTCCATTGTGAAAAATCCTTGGGCATCAGTAATTACCCCAAGCTGAGGATCTGAATCAATGAGAATAATTGTGGCTCCCATCAAAGGACTTCCTGTTACAATATCGGTCACTTTTCCTTTAACGGTTTGCTTTAGATCTTGACCATATCCAAGAAGTACAGATGTAAGAAATAAACCCAAGAACAAAAGGGCATTAATTTTTGGTTTTTTCATTGGTTTATCTAAAAAGTTAGCGAAGTTCTTTTTCCAATTGCAATACTGGAATCCAATAGAAGTTTATTACAGACCATTCATCAGCCTCAACATTTTGTGAACTTCGCACAAATACTGACCCATTTTCAGTAAACACATGTCTGGAGGAAAGGCCTTTGTTTTTTGGTTCGTTATTCATCACGCAAATGCTTTTTGTAACGATTCCTACCCATATTGAAAATGCCCACTTTTATGCCGAACCCTCCAGAAAATCCATTGATGTTTTTTATCCTGTTTGGCTCCAAGTCTATTTTACTGGAAAATCTATACCTAACCCCCACTTCCAATTGTACAAATCTGGAAAGGTTATACAAAAGATTGATTCCCGGTTCCACTACAAAGACCTCATCCCAATCATCCCGATCAAAATCTATATCTACATCTCTCCTGTTATCTTCAACATAAACCACTGCTCCTGCACCGATCAAAACTGGAAATGAGAGATTAACCTTTGAACGACCAAACAGAATTGGTTCAATATGAAGTCCTGCATATCCCCCGGCAAAATCCAGTTCTTCAAAAGCATCTGTCCTAATGTTCTGCTGGGAATAGAATCCCACAGCAGCAAAACCTACCTCAAATTCCCTATTGGCCACATATGCTATCTTGAAGGACCCGTTATAGGTATTTTCCCCATCTATTTCTCCAAAGTAAGTTCCAACTCCAAGATAAACCCCATGAACCACATTGCTTCGGTCATTAAACTCAATATAGTCATCGTCTTCTTCTGTTTGTGCCCAAGAGATAAAGCTTAAAAGCAATATTGGAAGCAGGAATTTATTCTGTTTCATTTTTCTTGTAAAGGTTGTCGCCTTAAAGACAATCATAGTTTTAAAAGGTTGCATGGTTTTTGATTTTTTTGATTTGATGAATACTATTTTAATCGGTTAGGACAATAACTCCTTTTATTCCATTTAAAGAGAAATCGCCACGTTCTCCGGAACCATAGGAAGCCGAAATATCCCTAATTTTTTTTCCGGCATTGGTAACATTTGTTCTAATATTGGCAAAGGACTTTGGAACTCTTAGAAGTCCCTGCTCCAGGGTTGCTTTAAAGTTAAATGCAAGACCTGAAATGTTCATGTTTATATCTGAGGATTCTTGAACAATGTCTATTTCTGGTTTAGAATCAAGGAAATGATGAATTTCCACTTCGGCAATTCGAAGGGTTAAAAACATTTCATCTCCAATGGTATTAATATCTACATTGGAAAATTTAAAGTCGCCTCGCAAGCTTCCAATTTTAAACAGGTTCACCTCATCTTTACTCGAATACAACTCTAAGTTTGCTACTTCATCCAGTTTTACATCGCTCCCATTACTGATTATTTTCAATTTTTGGGCATCTTCTATATCAATACTCCCATTGCTCATTTTAATATTTCCATAGCCTATTTTACCACAATTCAATTTTCCAAAGCGCATATCAATTTTTAGGGTAGAAACATCTTCATTGATCCAGATGTCACCATGTTGCACATCAGCTTCCAAATCTCCATTCCAATTGGCTATAATTACATCACCAAACTTGTTTGTAATATCGAGTTCTGCATTTACGGGTAAGTACACCTTATAATCAATTTGGATATTGGATTTATCAAAATCAAACGGATTGGCCTTGTTAAAATATCTAGAAAACACACTGGTACTGCGATCCGCTATTTCTGACGTAACCCGAATAAAATCTCCTGCCACTGTAATTTTAGGCTGAATCCTATCCAATAACTTCTTGGCATTTTCGTCCTTTCTGTGATTCACTTTTATGGCAATCTCTACCTTCATTTGGTTTTTGGCCCATCCATTGACAACCACATCACCATATTTATTCTCTATCTGCAATGTTCCCGTAGAGGGCAGTTCATGGGTCTTCTCCCATTGTTTGGAACGCTCACTCTGAGCCATAGCCATAAAAGCGCTGAAGCATAGTAGTGCGCTGAGCACTATTTTTTTATAGTATGTAGCCTTCATAATCCGTTTCATTTTTAGAAGCATTGATTTGTTTAAGTAAATTTTCAATCAATTCAATACGTTTTTTATAATTGTTTACAATGGCCTCCAATACCAGCTCATTGTCCAAATTGTTCTGCATTTCCAGTTTTAACTGTTCATATTCATCATCTAAATCATCCATAAAAGACAAAAACTCTTCTTTGTCATTTGCGGCAAGGGCAGGGTGATCTTTCACTAATTGAACTTGTTGATACACCAAGTTCTTGTAGTACATATCAATATCCAATAGCTCTTCGCTTGCATAACCTTCACCCACTTGAGAAGCTGGATTACTTACCATTAAAAAAGCAGTTAACGATAAGCCCATTAATAAGATAATGGATGCAGCCACCTTAAGCTTTCTGGATTTCCATAAGGGAATAACCTTAATCTTATCCTCTTCCTCTAGTTGAGAAGTAATTCCTTGCCATAGCTTATCCTTATCCACTTTAAGGATATTGAAAGCTTGCTTATTTTCCTTAATATGTTTTTCAAAATTGTCCATTACAACTCATTTACAATTTTAACTAGTTTCTTTTTTGCCCTGTGATATTGCGACTTAGAGGTTGAGGTGGATATCCCCAATATTTCTCCAATTTCCGCATGGTCATATCCCTCTATGAGATAGAGAGTAATAATTTGTCTATATCCCTCTGGTAATTGCCCCAATCCAATTTTTATTTTCTCTATTTCCAAGGGTTCAATGGCATTTACCTCATCATCTTCTAAAACTTCTCCCTCATTTTCCAAGGAAGACAATAACAATCGCTTTGTTTTTAGATGGTTGATACTCCGGTTGATCACAATTCGTTTTAACCAGGCACCAAAGGTGCTTTCAAACCTGAACGTATCCATTTTTTTAAAGGCCTCAACAAAACTTTCCTGTAGCACATCCTCTGCATCTTCTCGTATGGTCAATAATCGCATGGCAACATTGAACATGGCATCCACGTACAGCCCATACAACTGGTATTGGGCGTTCCGGTCTCCCTCTTTGCTTTGTTCCACCAAAGCCTGATGCGTAAAACGTACGTTTGCTTCCAAAAATTCTGGGCGGTTATTCAATGACAGCTAAAAATAATCCTTATTCATCTATTCCAAAGACAATTGAAAAATCCAAAGGTTGCACTGAAACCTATTTTAACTAAAAAACCTTCAACTTTCGTTGAAGGTTTTAAGGTTGAGTTAGTTTTTGGATGGTTATTATTCCATTTTAACTATGATAAATTCTGATCGTCTATTTGCGTCATGTTCTTTGGTAGTGCATCGAACTCCATTGCTACATTGATTGAGCAATATTTTCTCACCATACCCAATGGCACTTTGTATTCTCATTGCTTCAATTCCTTGTGAAACAATATAACTTCCTGTTGCTTTTGCTCTTTTGTCCGAAAGGGTCTCATTGTAACGATCACTACCTCTGGAATCTGTATGTGCCTCAATCTTAATGACCATTTTGGGATATTCCTTCATCACTTCTACGATCTTGTTCAATTCCTGTGCTGCATCTGGTCTGATATCTGCCTTGTTCACATCAAAATAAATATTATCAATCTTTATTTTTAAAATTCCATTTTCACTAACAATAAGTTTGTTAAGCTCCTTTGTAATTTCTAAAGGAATATTGTTTACAAAATCTTTTTCTGTTGAAGTATTGAATGTTTTCTCATTTGTTAAAAAGCCATCTTTACTAATCCTGATGCTATAATTGGCTTCACAGTCCAACGTCCCAGAGAAGTTAAATGCTCCATAGGTGTCCGTAACCGTCCTTCCCAAAGAGACTCCATCAGAGCTAAGTAGTTCTACATTAACGTTTACCATAGGTTGGGTGTTGGCCTTTCGTATAACACTGCCCTTAACCATTTGTTCACATGTTTCTTCCATGCGTTGGAAAGAATAAATATCATCATCCCCTTTTCCTCCTTCTCTATTGGAAGAAAAGTAACCGCGCTGCGAAGTTTCGTTCACGATATATGCAAAATCATCCCGATTGCTATTTAAAGGTTTCCCTAAATTGTTTGGCTCCCCAAAACCGTTTTTTCCCAATTCACTTTCAAAAACATCCAAACCTCCAAGTCCTAAATGTCCATCTGAAGCAAAATAGAGTTTCTCTTCCGTTACATAGGGGAACATTTCCCTTCCACTAGTGTTTATGGCTGGTCCAAGATTCTTGGGCTGCGAAAAGCTTCCATCCTTGTTGATTTCAACAACAAAAATATCGGTACCTCCAATACTTCCTGGCATATCAGACACAAAATACAATTTGTTTCCCTCTGGGTTTAATGCGGGTTGCCCAACGGAATATTCTTCGCTGTTGAAAGGAACCTCCGTGGCATCCGTCCATTCTCCTCCTTGAAGTTGAGAGGTGTACATTTTTAAATGATTGGTACCTTCATTATCTCTTCCCAAAGTTTCCTTTGAATAATTGTTTCTGGTAAAATACATTACGTTCCCTTCAGGTATAAAACTTGCAACGGCCTCATGATATCTCGTATTCACAATTTGTGAAAACGGTTCCACTTTAGCTAAATCGGAGCCAAGATCGGTAGTATCTGCCATAAAAAAGTCTAAATAGGGCTGTTTGTTCCATTCATAGACATTGGTTTCAAATCGTAACGAATCCCTACTCGACGAAAACACAATCTTGTTCTTATAATAGGTTGGTCCAAAATCTGCCATCGAAGTGTTTATGGCCAGGTTTGAGATGTAGAATTGTGGTTGTCTGTCCAGAAGTTCATCCAACAATTCATCATTATCGTTCAACTGTGCCACTTCAAATCCATTTTTTTTGAGCTTTTGGGTATAAATTTTCATCAATGCTTTGGCCATGGTATAGTTTCCTACACCTTTTTGGGCATGTACATACTTAAAGATGTATTCTGGGTCCAATACCTTCTCGTATTTTGAAAAAAGCATGCCATACCATTTAACAGCATTTTCCATATCGGTATTAAAGAAATAGGCATCTCCCAAACGCTGAAGCACATCTTGGGACATATCTCCTTTTTTTACAATGCTTTCATATTGTTTAGCCGCTCTTTTGTACATCATATTTTCAAAATTGATGTCTGCATTCTGGTATTTTAGCTGTGCGTTAACAGCAAATGCCAAAAAGAGAAGGGCTGTCAGTATTTTGGTTTCTAAAGCTTTCATCTTAGTAGAATCGGGGGGATTTAAGTCGCTTCTCCACCGTCTTGAATTCGTATCTCAAGAAAATTTCGTGGGTACCACTCGTATAGTTTGCTAATTTACTGGTCGTTAAATCATAGGAATATCCAGCGCTCAAATCTGGGGATATCTGTAATCCCAACAGTGCAGAAAAAGAATCGTCCCAGCGGTATGCCAGTCCGGCAGTAAACGTTTCCATAATCATAGTATTTGCCGAAAGGTCTGCAATGAGAGGTGCTCCTGGAACCCATTTTACAAAAAAGGCGGGTTTAAATTTTATATCTGGGGTTAAATCAATAATCTTTCCACCTATCAAATAGTAGTGCAGCCGTTCAGATGCAATTTCCAGTTCCTGTCCATCATAATGATCTTGCGAAAAGAAATTTGGAATAGCAAGACCTAAATAGCTCTTTGCTGTATGATAATAAACCCCTGCTCCAATGGTTGGGAAAAATTTATTTTCAATATTACTTTGAAAGGCAACATCAGGATTCTCCAAAAGTCCTTTTGTAAAATCCACATTAAAAAGTCGTCCACCTCCTTTTAGTCCAAAAGAAAGTTTTCTGCCATTTTCATCCAGTTTTATGGTGTAGGAAACATTTGCATCTACAAAGGCTTCTGAAGACGGTCCCAAAGCATCATGTGACAGCACAAGACCCAATCCTAAATTATTTCCCATTGGGCCATCAACAGCCAAAACCTGGGTTGTCGGCGCTCCATTGACACCTACCCATTGGGAACGGTGCATTAGCAGTGCTGTTAGGTGTCCTCTAGAACCGGCATAGGCAGGATTTACGCTTATGGTGTTATACATGTATTGGGTGAACTGAGGGTCTTGTTGTCCGGACACCGTTAGGGTTCCAAACAGCAGCACCATCAAACAAGTATATCGTATTTGTTTTATCATCCGTAATACATTTTTACCCATAGCGCTCCTCATTTTCCTATCGATTTATATATAACCAATCTGTTTTTGGCTCAGAGCCCTCACCTAAATCCAACACATAATAATAGGTGCCAACCGGCAATAAATCTCCTTTTTGAACTGTTGCACGACCATTTGAGATTCCATCCCAATCATTGTTATAGGAGCGTTGTTCATAGACTATATTCCCCCACCGATTATATACCCGAAGTACATTGTTTGGATATCTAGAAATACAATCAATCTTAAAAAATTCGTTAACACCATCTCCATTAGGGGAAAACTCGTTATACACAATCAAACATGAAGGGTCTACTTCTGCTTGATCCGAATCGTTAGTGCCATCTATATCCAACTGATCTACAAATGACAGACTTGCTGTATTTATATAGTCATTGATATCCAACACCTCAACCGTAAGTTGTAAGGTGGTGGATTCCAAAACATCTAAATCCTCTATTTCCCAAAATCCAGAAGCCTCATCATAAACCCCTGTGGATGCATCGGATGTAATCAATCTATATCCTGATGGCAATTGTTCTTCAATTCCAATATTTGTGGCCAAGCCATTTCCTTGATTACTTAATACAATGGTGAAAACCACCTCATCTCCAATATTTGGCGAGGCATTGTCCACGGTTTTGGTCAAGGCGAGATCTATGGTTTGTGGGGTAACAAAGGCCGTGGCTTCATCATCATCGTTCAGTCCGTCTGTAAAATCGTCAGCCTCCAATCCTTGGTTTGGATCACTATCTGGGTCTGCCAAATCACTGGATGTAATCATGGCCACATTTAAATATTCATCTACATTCCCTGTTGGGGTGTTCACCGTAGCAAGAACAACCAAAGTTTCTGTGTTTTGATTGAATATTGTACTGTTTATATTCCAAATTCCGGAAGTAGCGTTGTACGTTCCAGCGGTTGCAATATGGGATTGGTAGGTGTATCCGGATGGCAATAAATCCGTTACCTCAACTCCGGTTGCATCACTGGCGCCATTATTGGTTATATTGATGGTAAACTCAATTACATCACCAACATTGGGCGTTGGATCATCTACAGTTTTGGTCAGTTCAAGGTCTGCCAATCCATCAGGAACGGGAACAATGGTGTCTTGGTCATCCTCGGAACTTAATTTATTATTAGGTGTTGAATCTGGGTCATAGGTATCCAACGCAATTAACTCGGCACTGTTTCTATACTCTCCAAAAGGCAAAACCACTGCTGTAATAGTCAGTGTTTCGGATATCCCATCAGATATCATTGGGATTACCCAAATCCCGGTAATCTCATCAAATGTTCCTGTGGAAGTTGTGGCCGAAACTAAATTATATCCCGAAGCCAAGACATCTTCAACTACCAACCCGGTAGCAGTATTGGGGCCAGAATTGGCAACTGTAATGGTAAATACAATTTGATCTCCCACAAATGGACTAAGATTATCCGCTGTTTTTGATACTGAAATATCACTTACAAATCTTGGGGTAGTAGCTTGTTCATCTTGATCATCTTCCGAAGAAATATTATTTCCAGGAGTTGAATCGGGGTCCAACTGTATTGAAGCTGTTATTTCTGCGCTATTTGTATAATCTCCAGATGTATTGACCTGCGCAGTAATGTTTAAATCGATACGATTCCCATTTGCAATGGCTCCCAGGTTCCACAATCCGCTTGTAGCATCATAGGTCCCACCAGAGTCATCCGATATATAAATATATCCCGATGGCAACGTATTCGATATTACAACTCCCGATGCATCACTAAGACCATCATTGGTTACCGAAATCGTAAAAATTACATTGGATCCAACATCCGGAAATTCATTGTCAACCGTCATATCCAAAGACAGATCGGAAGCTGGAATTGGTGTAGTACCTGCAGTATCTAAATCGTTTTCAAAAATATTGTTGTTGTTGGGGGTGGAATTGGGGTCAAAATTACTTGAGGAGAACACCTCGGTAACGTTAAAGTAATCCCCGGATGGATTTACCGTTGCAACGATATTCATGGTTTCGGTCGTCCCATTCGGAATAATCCCATTTAGTTCCCAAATACCTGTTGCTGGAACATAAACCCCAGCAGTTCTGTTATTCGAAATATACGTATATCCTGAAGGCAACAAATCTAAAATTTCAACTCCTGTTACATCGCTGGGACCGTTGTTTGTTATGCTGATATTGAAAATGACTTCCTCTCCAACCAATGGACTAAGAATATCAACAGACTTGCGCAACAAAAGATCTGATACCAAAATCGGAACGGGTTCTATGGTCTGTTGATCATCTTCTGTGCTATCATTATTTGCTGGTTCAGAATCGATATCCGCTTCTGTTAGGCCAGTCAATTCTGCCGTATTGGTATAATCTCCACTTGAAAGTACATTTGCTGTAATGACAATGTTTTCAGAAGCCCCATTGGCCAAGTTGCCTATTGCCCAAGAGCCATTTGAATCATCATATACTCCATTGGATGCAACTGCATTGTCAAATTCATAGCCGGATGCAAGAATGTCGGTTACCACCACATTGGTTGCATCGCTTGGGCCATCATTGCTTACGGTTATCGTAAATACTATGGAGTCACCCACATTTGGAGTTAAATCATCTACAGTTTTTGTAACAGAAACATCAACTAATGGAATTGGATTCACTGAAACCTCATCTTGATCATCTTCCACCAATAGGCCATTATTTGGTGATGAATCGACATCCGATTGATCATGGTTTATAATCTCCGCAACATTGTTATAATTTCCTGTTGAATTTACTGATGCTGTAATGTTCAAAGTAGCTGAGTTACCTGATGCCAAGCTTCCTACATTCCAAAGTCCATTCGTATCATTATAATTTAAGCCATCGTCATCTGAAACATATGTAAATCCCGATGGTAAGGGGTCCGAAACTTGTACTGTAGTAGCATCACTGGGGCCACTATTTGTCACCGTGAGTGTAAAGACCACATCGGAACCTACAAAAGGATTTGCTTCATCAACAGTTTTTACCAACGAAAGGTCTATCGCTGGTACTGGAGTCACCGAAATCTCATCCAAGTCGTCTTCTGATGAAACCCCATTTGCGGGCGTCGAATCAATATCATAGGCATCCGAAGCTATTACTTGGGAGGTATTGGTATACAGGCCCGAAGGGTTTACCAGAACATCGATAACCAATGTTGCTGAATTTCCATTTAAAAGAGCCCCCAATTGCCAAATACCTGTGGTTTCGTCATAGACTCCTGAGGTAGCATTGTAATCTACAAAGCTGAACCCAGAAAGTAATTGATCAACAACCTCTACATTGGTGGCATCATCCGGTCCATCATTGGTAACGGTTATTTCAAAACTTATTTCTTGACCCACACTGGGTGTAAGATTATTGCTGCTTTCTACTTTTGTTAAGGCCAAGTCTGCCTGTATTGGAGCTGCCGTAATTGCATCTTCATCATCTTCGCTTTGATTCCCAGTATCGTTGTTCGGCGTACTGTCCAAATCAGATTGGTCCGAAAGTGTTATTTCCGCAACTTGGGTAAACTCTCCAGCCGTATTGGTCGGTGTCTGAGCAGTTGCATTAAAACTTAGGGTCATTGTGTTGCTTCCCAATGGAACTACCAATCCTGTCCAGGTTATGGTTCTTGTTCCAAAGCTATATGTTCCTGAATTGTTTATTGCTGAAATGCTTTCGTACCCAATAGGAACAACGTTCGCTACCGATACTCCGGTTGCATCAATGTCACCCAAATTGCTCAAATTAATGGTAAACGTGACAACATCCCCAACATCAGGTGCCAAATCGCTTGCAAGCAAGTCCAACTCCACATCAACTCCTAAAATTGATATTCCAACGGTATCCGAAGCTGGTGTACATAGACCGTCTGATACGGTCCATTCAAAAACATAATCTCCCGCGGTGGTTCCAAATACTTCGGTATTTTCATTATTGACATCGTCAAAAGTTACTGTGCTAGGGCCTGAAACCTGCGTCCACGTTCCCGTTCCCACTCCAGGGGCATCGGCACTCATAAAAACAGCTACGCCTTGATTCAAGGTTTGATTGGAGCCGGCCTCCGAGGTACATTGCCCATAACCCATTTGAAATGAAAAGAATATATACAAAAAAAACAGAAGAAGATTTCTCTCTTTTTTGTGGGTTAGAGTTATGTTCATAGGCAAAAAATGAGGTTGATTCCGGGGTATATCTATATTCAAACATATCCACTACCATTGATTTAAAGGAAAATATGTTGTATTACATCGGTCATTTGTTGTGAAACATGGGATAATAGATGAAAGCTCAGCTCAATTATCAACATTTTCCGAATAATAAAATCAATGAACCCGCATAAATCAGACAAAACATATATTCAAAATGTATTGATTACAAGGAGGTTAGTTGAAAAATGAAAAGATTAAAACCAAAGAAAGTTATGGCCAGGTTATATCACCAAAAAAAGCCAAGATTTAAAAACCTCTAGTCGTGGGCACACATATTATTTTAATGGATTGGAAGAACCTACTCTTTCCACCAATTTCCAAATTGAAGCCATTAGAGAAGATTAATCTAATAAACAACTGAACAAAAGAAACCTGTGGCTAACAAAGAACTGAGTTAAAAGTTTAAATGAACGATGAGTAGGTGGTAACTATATTACTAATTTGTAGCCAATACTTAAAAATAACGAAAATGTTGTATATACAACATTTTTTTGTACTTTTACCGAATGAAATATGATTTGCAACTTTGTATTGGTTCTCGATTAAGACGACTATCTAGAATAGCAGATGGACATTTTAGAAGTAAACTATCCGAATTTAACATTACCGAAAATCAAATGACCATTTTGTTCGTTTTGAGCAAAATGGGAAAAGTTGAACAAGGAAAAATTGGACAATCATTGATTTTGGAACGCTCAACAGTTAGCAGAAACATAAAGCTATTGGAAAAACAAAACTATATTAAAAGAACATCAGACTATCGGCCAGAAATTGAACTTTCAAAGGAAGGTACTGAATTGGTACAAACCCTAATACCACTTTGGGAAGAGACAATGGACGAACTAATTTCTAAATTAGGAGAAGACGGATTGACCCATTTGACTGCATTGGAAAACAGTTTTAATTAAAAAAATTTTATATAAATGTTGTATATACAACTTAGTGCTAATAAAAAAGTAAAAAATGAGTAATAAAATAATACTGGTAACAGCAGCAAATGGAAACACAGGATTTCCTGCAGCAAAAGAATTATTAAAATTAGATTTTAACGTTAGAGCGTTTGTAAGAAATCCACGAACTAAAAAAGCAGAAGAGCTTAAAAAACTAGGTGCTGAAATATTCGTTGGCAACATTCAGGACATAAGAGATGTTAGAGAATCGCTTAAAGACATTGAAAGCGCATATTTCGTTCCTACATACCCAAATGTACTTTTCCAAGGTTCAACATTTGCTACGGCTCTCGAAGAAATGAAAACCAAAAACGTAGTTGTACTTACACAATGGTTATCCTCTAATTCGCATCCTTCTGTTTATACCAAAGAACATTGGTTAGTTGATCAAACCTTTAAACGACTTCAAAACACCAACATTACATTTGTTAATCCCGGACTTTTTGCCTTCGTTTATTTTATGATGCCAGAACCTATGCTACAATTCGGAATGATGCCAGATTTTGGAACCAATGCACCACCTTCAAATGAAGATATTGGATTAACGGTTGCACATATTTTAAAAAACCCTGAGCCACATATCGGAAAAACCTATCGTGTAACAAGCAGAGAACTGTTAAAGCCACAAGAAATGGCAAACATAGTTGGTAAGGTGGTTGGTCGTAAAATAAAGGCTGATATATTACCCGAAAGTATGCTATTGAAAATGTTGCGTTCTTATGGTTTTCCACAACGAGACGCATCTCAAGTTATTCATTATGTCAAAGATGGACACAATGGAGGTTTTGCAACTAATGCACCAACAACAACTGTTCAAGATATTGTTGGCAAACCAGCAGATGATTTTGAAACAATTACACGAAGATATTTAAAAGACAATCCCATGCTAAAACAATCGATTTTAAACAAACTCAAAACTATGGGAATTATGATGAAAGCAATGACTACTTCCAAATGGAAAATGACGGAATTTGAAAAAAATCAAGGGTTTCCGTTATTTAAAAACATGATGCTTTCCAATCATTCAGAGGAATGGAAATCGGAACATTGAAAAAGAGATACGCTAGAATTCAATTTTTACATAATAATTAGACGACCAGTCTATTTATCATGTATTTTTGTAAAATGAAAGCAGAAGTCAAGGATAGAATTTTGGATATTGGAGTTACTATTATTTCCAAAAAGGGCTATAATGGTATTGGTATACAGGAGGTTTTAGATGAAGCCAAAGTGCCTAAGGGCTCTTTCTATCATTATTTCAAGAGTAAAGAAGATTTCAGTATTCAGGTTATAAAAAAGCATTCAGAAGATTCCCTGGTATACATTAATTCATTTCTTGAGGATACTAGTTTAAGTCCGTTGCAAAGAATCTATTCCCTTTTTGAAGATGTTCAAAAAACCTATATAGAAAAGGATTTTAAGGAAGGATGCTTGTTAGGAAATTGCAGCACCGAACTTGGAGGGCAAAAAACTTGTTTCGCAACAACATTAGAAGATGAATTTATGAAAATGGAAAATGAGTTTAGCAAATGTCTCGAAGAAGCACAAACTAAAGGAGAATTGAAGACTACTCATCCTACGGAAGAATTAGCGAGTTTTATTGTTAATGGATGGGAAGGAGCATTACTTAGAATAAAAGCCTCTCGAAATCTTAAGCCAATGAAAACATTTGTGGAATTTTTGAAGACTAAAATTCTTATCTAATTTTTTTTAATGAATAAATAGACGACTGGTCTACTATTAATAATTATATAAACACCAATAAATTTAAAAAAAGATGAAAAACACAGTATTAATTACGGGAGCTAGCAGAGGAATTGGTTTGCTAACCACAAAGGCATTAGCAAAAGCAGGATTTCAAGTTTTTGCAGCGATTAGAGATACAAAAGAAAGAAATGCAGCTATCGTGAAATCTTTGAACGAATATGCAAAACAAAAAAATATACAAATAAGCGCAATAGAAATGGACGTTACAGATGAATTTTCAGTAAACTCGGCCATTGAGAAAATAGAACAAACGCATACCATAGATGTTCTAATCAACAATGCTGGAATTATGCCTGTTGGGCTTATAGAAGCTTTTAGCATAGATGATTATAAAAAATGTATGGATGTAAATGTGTATGGGCCAGCTCGAACAATGAAAGCTTCTCTTCCTTTTATGAGAAAGCGAAAATCAGGTTTAATCATAAATATTAGTTCAAATGCGGGGCGTATTGCAATTCCATATTTCGGAGTTTATTGTGCAAGTAAATTTGCGTTGGAGGCTTATACTGAAGCGCTTCACTATGAAGTTGAACCTTTTGGGATTGAAGCCATTTTGGTAGAACCTGGTGGACATGGAACTGATTTAGTTTCAAATCCACCAGCTCCATCTGATGAAAAAGTTCTTACTGATTATGGGGATTTAGCACAAGGCAGAGATAAAATTTTAAGAATGTTTCAAGGCATGTTCGCACAACAAGACGCTTCAACTGATGCTCAAAATGTAGCAAATAAAATACTTGAGTTAATAGAAACGAAAAAGCAACGTCCGATGCGCACCACCGTGGGTCATGATATGGGAATTAATAAAATCAATCAGCAGAGCGACATCGCTCAAATTGGTATTATAGATATGCTTAAACCTGTTTATTCAGGTAAATAGTAAATTTTTATGTAGTAGTAACCATAATTTACTATGGCATGCATTTCAAAGTTAAAAGAAACGATAAACTACAATTAACCATATTCTTGAGTTGGTCTTAATTAAATGAATTTTGTGATTAAAAGCTATCAAAAAGTGCTGTTTTAAATAACCTTTAAAAAAATAGTGCTTTGTTGTACCTAGGCATAAAAAAAGCCAAGATCTGAAATCTCGGCTTTTTTTGAAGTACTCGAGGTGGGAATCGAACCCACACTCCAAAGGAACTGGATTTTGAATCCAGCGCGTCTACCAGTTCCGCCACTCGAGCATTAATTTTTTAAAAGGACTGCAAAGCTAAAAAATAATTTCATTTACCACCAAAAATACCTTCATTAATCCTTTAGCAACCCGAATTAATTTTTAAATTTGCACCTCTTTTATAAAAAGGCGCTTTAAAAAGCTAGTTAACAATAGATTGCAATGTCATACCAAGTTCCAGAGCCAAAAATTTTCGCTTGTACCCAAAGTACGGTACTTGGTGAGAAAATCGCAGCTTCATATGGTGCGGACTTGGGAAAGGTTCTTTTTTCAAGATATAGCGACGGTGAGTTTCAGCCTTCCTTTGAAGAATCCATAAGGGGTGCACGTATTTTTATCATTGGATCTACCAATCCAAGTTCAGAGAACCTGATGGAAATGTTGTTGATGATCGATGCTGCAAAAAGAGCATCGGCAAGACATATTACCGCAGTTATGCCCTACTTTGGTTGGGCCAGACAAGATAGAAAAGACAAACCAAGGGTTCCTATAGCAGCAAAACTCATTGCCAAGATGTTGGAAACCGCAGGAGCTACAAGAATCATTACCATGGATTTGCATGCCGATCAAATTCAAGGTTTTTTTGAAAAACCAGTTGATCATCTGTTCGCTTCCACCCTCTTTCTACCTTATCTGAAAAAACTAAATCTGGACAACCTTTGTATTGCATCACCAGATATGGGAGGTTCTAAGAGAGCCTATGCATATTCCAAGGCATTGGAGAGTGATGTGGTCATCTGCTACAAACAACGGGCAAAGGCCAATGTAATTTCGCATATGGAGCTAATTGGCGATGTAAATGGTAAAAATGTGGTATTGGTTGATGATATGGTAGATACTGCCGGAACGCTTACCAAAGCTGCCGATCTTATGATGGAACGGGGAGCAAAAAGTGTACGTGCCATCACAACACACGGATTGTTGTCCGGGAACGCCTATGAAAAAATAGAAAAATCAAAGCTTTCAGAGCTTATAGTTACTGATTCCATTCCTGTTCAACAGGATCGAAAAAAAATAAAAGTATTGGGCTGTGCCGACCTTTTTGCAGATGTTATGCACAGGGTTCATCACAATACATCGATATCATCAAAATTTTTAATGTAAATCAATTTAATATATAATGAAGTCAATTACTATCAAAGGATCTCAAAGAGAAAGCGTGGGCAAGGTATCGACCAAAGCCTTACGTAATGCTGGAAAGGTCCCTTGCGTACTGTACGGAGGGGATAAACCATTGCACTTTTCAGCTGATGAACTAGCATTCAGACATTTAGTGTACACCCCCAACGCACACACGGCTGTGATTGAGTTGGAAGATGGACAAAAATTGAAAGCTGTTTTACAGGACATTCAATTTCATCCTGTAACGGATAAAATTCTTCACATAGATTTTTATCAATTGTTCCAGGACAAGCCGGTTACCATAAATATCCCTATTCGTTTGGAAGGGAATTCACCTGGTGTACGTAACGGTGGTCGTCTACTTTTTAGAAAAAGAAAGCTTTCCATTAAGGCATTGCCAGATTTGCTTCCCGATTTTATTACAATAGATATTTCAAATCTAAGAATTGGGGGTACGATTGCCGTGGAAACACTATTAAGTGATGATTATACGATTCTACACCCAGACAGTACAGCTGTTGTACAGGTGAAAGCTTCCAGAACATCTGTTGATGATGAGGAAGAAGAAGAGGAAACTGAAGGGGCTGAAGGTGTTGAAGGTGCTGCTGAAGGTGCTGAAGCGCCAGCCGCAGAAGCTACTGAATAGTTTCACAATAAATCTTAAAGCATCCCTACTTTACATTCTTGTAGAGTTTTGGGATGCTTTTGTATTTTTGGATAAACGGAAACTTCTTTATGTTCCAGTTTATTAAAACACTTTTTAGCACTCCAAAACCGTTATTAGAAGATACTGATATCATGAAAAAATTCCTTATTGTCGGTCTTGGAAACATAGGGTCTGAATATGAAGAGACCAGGCACAATATTGGTTTTAAAATATTGGATTACCTATCTGAACAAGAAGGTTTTGTTTTTGAAAGTGCAAAACTGGGCACTGTTGCCACATTTAAACATAAAGGCAAGAGCATTTTATGCCTAAAGCCATCCACATATATGAACTTAAGTGGCAAGGCCGTAAAATACTGGATGGAAAAAGAAAAAATTCCCCTGGAAAACATCCTGGTCATTGCAGATGACCTTAACCTTCCTTTTGGCACCATTCGTCTTAAAACTAAGGGCAGTGATGGCGGACATAATGGTTTAAAAGACATTCAAACCGTACTACAAACTTCTCAATACAATCGCTTTAGGTTTGGGGTTGGTTCAGAGTTTAGTAAAGGCAAACAGGTTGATTATGTACTGGGCAAATGGAATGCAGATGAGGTGGAGCAACTTAAAGAACGTTTACAACAATCTGCTGATTTGGTTCGCTCATTTGTATTTTCAGGCATAAAAAACACCATGAACCAATTTAACGGCACTTAATCAAAATACTTTAAATTCAAAAACTCCGGAATCTGATGTATTTCCTTCGGAATCTGTTGTTATTACTCTCCAGAAATAAACGGTATTGGATTCAACACTTGCGGCAAGTTCCATTATACTAGAGTTGGTTGTTCCAAGTGATGTGAGAGGTGGATTTTGATCCGCGAAAAACACTTCGAAGGATTCAATATCATTTTCAACATCCGCACCTATCCATACTAAATCGACCTCATTCACAATACTTTTTTGAACTGTTGAACCAGAAATTGGACTAACCAATTGTGCTGGAAACGGGGCATATGTGGTTTGGGCTCCCGAATTGTAAAATAGCCATGTCTCACTGGTAGCTATCTGATCGGAATCTGAATTGATTGATGTCACCGACCATGAAAAAGGTGCTCCCTTGGCTATGGACAAACTTGCGGAGGTAGCAGCGGTAGAAATTGTCTGTGGCATATTAGTATCCAAATTCACAACGTTTAGGGAATAGGTCTCCGTATTTGCCGAAGACTGCCACTCAAACGTAACTTGGCTTAAAGTTTCATTCACACTAACTCCGGTAGTGCATTCAGAATTTTCCAAAGGAAAAATCAAATCTGCGCCTTCAGGAGCTGGTGGTGGGTCATCATTTCCACCACAAGAAAAAAGCAGGGCGAGTGCTATTAAGCTTAGAAAAAATTGCTTCATTCTTTAATCAATTTAAATACTTCCTGTATTTCCGCACCTTGAATATTCAAATAATATATTCCTATCGATAATGACGAAAAATCCATCTCAAGCTCATTTCCATTCACCCTCCTATTAGTTTTAAGGATCAAACGTCCATCAGCCGAAAACACTTGAACATCTACCTCTCCAACTAAACCATTTAGAAAAATTTTTGTATCACTACCAATGGGGTTAGGATAGACTATGGGTTTTGAGGATATAAAAAATGTCTCCTCATAACTCCCCTGACAAGGCAAATCAGTATACACTTTTAACAAATTGAGTCCGTTTTTTAGTTCTAGATTAATTTCCGATTCTTGCGTTTGTGTAACCAACCCATTCAATTCCACATTATAAAAATCACTACCATCCAATAAAAGTTCCAATGTAGTCCCATTTACGACTGCAATTGTCGTTAACAATGCTGGTTCTGATATTATAATATTAAAACATACCTCTTCGTAGGTTATAGATCCATCCGTTCCTGTAATACACAAGGAATAATTTCCTGCCGTTAAATTCCCGAAAGTATGGGTGTCGGTGAAATCTACGTTCACGGGGGTTCCCCCGCTATCCAAAACAGCGGTATAGGTCAATGAAGTATCGGCAGCAGTTATCGCTACGGAGCCATCATTGTTATTTCTGCAGGCTTCACTCTGTATTTGTACTGTAAAATTGTCCGAAGGAAATCTATTGATTGGACAGCCGCTTGTATCTACTTCAACCCCTTTAGGAGTTCCTAAGCATAGATCATCACCATCATCAAAAACCCCATCTTCATCTTCATCTGGTCTAAACATTCCTTCTACACAGACTTCCATTGAAAACGCCACTAATGACCCTCCATCTCCATTCGCAATATCCTGAACTTCCAATGTCCACTCACCCAAAACAGATTCGCCATTTAAGGACGCCAAGGAACCTAAGGGGCTTACTGTTCCGGAAATTGCAGGGTTTCCTGAGCATACTATTGTTGACCCATCATCATCAAAAATAGCATTTAGGTTATTTAAATCTGAACATGTATTGGAAATCAAGGCTACCTTGGTTCCTGATGGTGAAATTAAACTTATGGTCAAGTCTTCCAAATACGTATGTGTTAGTTCTAAGCTCACATTGATATCTGAAATGGGCAAATCCTCAAAAAACTGTACCGTTGTCGTAATTGTTGGCGTCCCTATACTGGAAATAGCTAAAGGAAGTCCGTTGGATTCAGCATTTTTACAATCTACTTGTATGGTAGTAAAACTAAAAGGTGTTCCAAAAGTGCCAACTCCACAATTGTTCTGCGGTCTTACCCTCCAAAAATATTCTGTTTCAGACGCTAGGCCTGTTGGTTGATAAAAGTTATAGGGTGTAGTTTCTGATTCCACAATGTTTGTAAATCCTGAATCCGTTGCAATCTCAACATCATATGAAGTATATAGTTCGTTAGCCTCCCAATTCAGTTCAGGGTTTACAGGTGTATTTAACTGAAGATCCGAGGGCGATGTTAAAACAACATTTGTAAATGTTCCATCATTGATTACAAATGATAATGGGACATTTTTAGTTTCTGAGGTGGCTGTAGACGTAACCGTAATTATGTATTCCCCAGTTGCCAAACCATTGGTATTGGAAATAGTAAGTAATACATCGGTATCATTGGCGTCAGCTTGTGTTGGGGCAAAAGACGCTATTAACCCAGCAGGTAAATTTGCTGAAAAAGTTGATGTTTCACTAAATCCGAAAAAGGCTTGGTATGTAAATGGAATTACAATATCATTTGGCTGGCATACATCAAAAGACAAGTCTTCAAAACTTAAAACTATTTGCGATTCTTCGATGGAAAAATTTGTGGAATTAACTGCAAAAAAGATATTGTTGCTGGCCTTTATCATTATTCGGGCTTCGCTGGTAACATTTCCTGGAATTTGTACATCTACACTCCCGTCGTTTAAGACTCCCTGAGCCAAAGTAATGGGAAAGCTGTTTCCACCATCCAACGATAAGAAAATATCCACCGTCTTGGCATCAACCGGTAAAATATTGGTATTGGCCACATCCCACGTAACTTGTTGAACGGAACCGGCTGCATAAATCTCATTAGAAGCCTGAGAGGTAACAACGAATGGCCCAGCTGCATTTATAACCTGCACATCCAGAACATCTGAAACCACTTGTCCGCCTCCTAGGGCATTGTCCCTGACGGTAAGTGCAAATTTCAAATCTCGTTCTATCGTAGACACCGTTTCCCAAGCACTATTGAACGGAGGGCTGGTCTGGGTTAAATTTCCAAGAGCGACACTGGACAGTTTTGGAAAATATCGAGTAGGATCCGTAGTTGGGGGCAATGATCTAAAATTAGCACCACTAGGATTTTCAGGGCCAAAAGTACTTGTAGTAACCACTCCATTGTCAATTTGTTCCCATGCATAGGTCAATACATCTCCAACATCACTATCAGTAGCCATACCTTCCAAAGCAAAAGCGGTCCCTTTTGGAATAATATAATCTCCCATTGGGGTTAAAACTGGTGGAGAATTGGTTAAAGCAGTGGTCTGGGCACAAGAAACCGTTTGTAAGTAATCTGAGATTTGAAGAATGCTATTGTAATGAAAGTAATCATCGCCATTGCCGGCAAGGTTATTCCCTGGCACAATACCTGCATAACCCATAATTGTGGTTCCACTGGCTGGTTCTGCCTGTACTCCGGTTCCTTCAGATTCAAAGGACCATGTATGGTTTGCTCCAAATTGATGGCCCAATTCATGGGAAACAAAATCGAGATCAAATACATCTCCTTCCGGAACAAATGCAGATGAAAAGGCACTACCCTTTCTGTTGTCTGAACAAACGGATCCAATAAAACCTGCATTTCCGTTGTCCTGACCCTCATCGACCTTGTTTAGAAGATGACCAACATCATAATTTTCCTCACCAATTGTAGACGTCAAGGTATTTTGCACCTCACTGTTTAAATTGTTTCCATAAGGATCGGTAGCCTCATCTGTAAATATGACCAAGTCATTGTTGGCAACAAGTTCTAAAGTAACTCCTAAATCTGTTTCAAAAACTTCATTGACCCTCGTCAAGGTAGCATTTATTGCAGCCAGCGCATCGGCAACGGTACCTCCATGAAAAGCGGTGTATTCTCCAGAAACCGAAATTGCTATTCTAAACTTTCGTAAGAGTTGATCATCTACCAGGGGTACGATTGTTTTGGAAACTGTTTGTTGTAATTTATCAGTATCACATATAAAACTATCTTTTCCGGAATCCCCATCAGCTTTTTCATAAACCACATATGAATTTTCTTTGTTGGACAACTGCTCCATAAATGCAGTTTTTTGGTCTTGAACATTAACAATCATGCTCTGAAGTCCCTTATGGGAGCTACTGAGTTTCAATTTGTACTTTCCATCTAAGCTTGTACCCGAAAATGATTTTATGCTAGGGTATTTATTAGCCAAATCTGGATGAAAAACAGAAGTTTCCTTAATTGAAAAGGCGATTATATTTCCATTATAATTAGGTAGGTAAATAAGTTGTGTTTCATTTTTGGAATCTGATGAAGATTCAAGCGCTTTTGAAAAACCTTCTTTATCCAAAGAAAAAACTGCTTTGGCTTTGGACATATTTTTGACCGAGGCACTTTTAAAATTAGATTTTGCGGAAATAGATTTCCAATAACCCTGCTGTCCAGAAGCATAAAAGCAAACAAAAAATATGGTTATTGAAAAAACAAGATGTAATTTAGCTCTCATTCAAAAGGGGCATAAGTCGTTATCAAAAATAGCCTTTTTTATTTTCTTGATTAGGTGGAAACAATCCAAGGCATTACACAGTTTACCAAGACAACTTTTCAAACAGCCATAACCATTGGCACTTTTGATGGAGTACATCTTGGTCACCGCAAAATATTGGAACGCCTCATAAATAATGCCAAAAATGGCGATTTAAAATCTACAGTGCTTACATTTTTCCCCCATCCGAGGATGGTTTTGCAAAAGGACACCGATATTAAATTGCTGAACACATTGGAGGAAAAAATACAAATTTTAGAATCATTAGGGTTGGACTATCTTATTGTACACCCCTTCACAAAAGACTTTTCAAGGCTTTCAGCAACAGAATTTGTGCGCGACATCCTCGTGAATAGTTTAAAAAGTAAAAAAGTGATTATTGGATATGATCATCGATTTGGAAGAAATAGAAATGCCAATATTCAAGATTTGATTGCCTTTGGAAATACATTGGATTTTGAGGTTGAAGAAATTCCGGCACAAGAAATCGATGAAGTATCCGTAAGTTCCACAAAAATTAGAAATGCGCTGCTAGATGGAGATATTATTACCGCAAACACCTATTTAAATTACCCATACATGCTTACCGGAGTCATTAAAAAAGGTAAGGGTTTGGGTAAACAGTTTGGCTTTCCAACCGCAAATCTACATATAGCTGAAGGATACAAACTAATTCCAAAAAATGGAGTTTATGTGGTTAAAAGTATCATTAACGGCAAGGAGTATTATGGAATGATGAACATTGGATTTAATCCAACAGTGTCTGGCACCAAAAAAAGTATAGAGGTCAACTTTTTTAAATTTGATGGCAATCTTTACCATAAAAAAGTGCAGGTTGGTATTTTGCACCGTATTAGGGATGAACATAAGTTTGATTCTGTTCAAGATCTAAAAAAACAACTGAAAAAAGACAGGGAACAATCACTTGAATTAATTTCTGGGTAAAATGTTACGTCAATTTCTTTTTAAAAAAATAGACAATGCCCAGCTCATTGTTTTTAGGGTTTTTTATGGCCTGTTGGTAAGCGCGGAATGTTATGGGGCAATTGCTACTGGCTGGGTACGAAGAACCTTAATAGAACCCGAGTTTACTTTTTCATTTATTGGATTTGAATGGTTGCAACCCCTCCCGGGAAATGGAATGTATATCTATTTTGCGATTATGGGAACTCTTGGCGTATTAATTACTCTAGGCTATAAATATAGATTTAGTGCTTTTGCCTTTGCCATAATGTGGGCAGGGGTCTATTTAATGCAGAAAACATCATACAATAACCACTACTATTTATTGATGTTATTGGCTTTTATAATGGCCTTTTTACCTGCAGCCAAAGATTTCTCAATAGATGCCAAATTAAATCCAAAGTCTCGTTCCCATGCAATGTTCAATTGGGTTCGATGGATCATTATTCTTCAATTGTTCATTGTATACACCTATGCTTCCGTAGCAAAATTATATGGTGATTGGTTAGATTTTAGCATTATTGAAATATTGATGAAATCCAAAAAAGATTATTTCTTGATTGGTGAAATCCTCCAGCAAAAATGGGTTCATAAAATAGTTGGGGTTTTTGGGATTATCTTCGATTTGCTGATTGTTCCAGCATTGCTCTGGAAACCAACCAGAAAAGTGGCTTTTATCTTTTCAATATTCTTTCACCTTTTCAACAGCATCGTTTTTCAAATAGGAATCTTCCCATACCTCTCATTGGCCTTCATTGTATTTTTCTTTGAACCAAAGACCATTCGAAATATCTTTTTGAGAACCAAGAACATTCCATCACAAATCGCACAAAATCCACCTAAAAATCAAACCCTGATTATTATTGTTCTTGGTATTTATTTTATAGTTCAGCTAGTACTCCCGCTAAGACATCATGCGTTTAAAGATGATGTACTATGGACCGAGGAAGGGCATCGATTGAGTTGGCGAATGATGCTGCGAAGTCGCTCGGGCACCATACGCTATAAAGTTGTAAATACAGAAACTGATTCCATAACCAATATTAAACTAAAAGATTATCTCACAAAAAAGCAACGAAGAAAAGTAGCCTGTTATCCAGATTTTATATGGCAATTTGCCCAGCACCTTAAAAAAGAATACGCTAAAAGTGGGGAAGACATTCAAGTTTTTGTTCAAAATAAGGTCAAAGTAAACAAAGGAAAGTACCATGAATTTATAGACCCAACAATAGACTTGGCCAACGTTCCATGGAAACATTTTTCGCATAATGAATGGATAAGGCCCTCACAAAAAGAATAATTGTTGGTTCACTTCCGTAGATTGGCTTAAATTTGCCGCTCAAAACAAGGTCATGCTTCAATTACAGACTATTAGGGAGAATAAGGAAAGTATCATTACCGCATTGAAAAAGCGAAATATTGATGCCGAACCTATTTTATCCGCCATATTGGATTTGGATGAAAAAAGACGTTCCATCCAGACCGAATTGGATGGAACCTTGGCAGAATCCAACAAGCTTTCCAAGGAAATTGGCATGCTCTTTAAATCTGGAAAGGCACAAGAGGCCAATCAACTAAAAGAACAAACTGCCGATCTAAAAGAAGCATCAAAACAATTGGGAGAGGATTTGAACGCAACAAGTGCCGCCCTACAGGAGCAATTGTATCAATTACCCAATATTCCACATGCATCAGTTCCTGCTGGAAATTCAGATGCCGACAATGAAGAAATTTTTAGTGAAGGAGACATTCCAACTCTTATTGAAGGTGCTTTGCCCCATTGGGAACTTGCCAAAAAGTATGACATCATCGATTTTGAACTGGGAGTAAAGGTCACAGGCGCCGGGTTTCCAATTTATAAAGGTAAGGGAGCTCGTCTACAACGTGCTTTAATCTCATATTTTCTGGACAAGAACACCGATGCTGGATACACGGAAGTACAACCTCCCCATTTGGTCAATGAGGCTTCAGGATACGGTACCGGTCAATTACCGGATAAAGAAGGACAGATGTATCATGTTCAAACTGATGACCTATATCTTATCCCCACTGCTGAAGTTCCAATTACGAATTTGCACAGAGGCGATATTGTGCCGCAAGAAAATTTTCCAATCAAATACACCGGATATACACCCTGCTTTAGAAGAGAGGCCGGAAGTTATGGTGCACATGTTAGGGGATTGAACAGGCTCCATCAGTTTGATAAGGTTGAATTGGTTCGCATTGAACATCCCAGCACTTCGTACCAAGCCTTGGATGAGATGGTAGAACATGTTAAGGATATTCTTCGAGAACTGAAATTGCCCTACCGAGTGCTTCGCCTTTGCGGTGGAGATTTGGGCTTTACCTCTGCCCTAACATTTGATTTTGAAGTTTTTTCAACGGCTCAGGACAGATGGTTGGAAATTAGTTCCGTATCCAATTTTGAAACTTTTCAAGCAAATCGATTAAAACTTCGTTTTAAAGATGAAAATGGAAAAAGTCAGTTGGCGCATACCTTAAATGGCAGTTCATTGGCATTGCCCAGAGTTTTAGCTGGAATCTTGGAAAACTATCAAACCGAGACCGGCATTAAAATACCTGAAGTTCTAGTTCCGTATTGTGGGTTTGATATGATTGATTAATCCTATTCAACCATTAATTTGGAATCACTTAACAGATTTCGGTCTTTTTCTGCGTTATATTTGAAATAAAACAAGGTATTGCGGTATATTTTATTTTTTATTTCTTTTCTATTCCTGTCCTCTGTGCAATCACAAGAGGATTTCTTGGCAAAGCAGTATTTCAATGATGGCGATTATGATAAAGCCCTGGTTTTTTATGAAAAATTGGTCAAGAAAAACCCAAGGCGCACAGATTATTCAGAAGGTTTGGTTGCCTGCTACCAACAATTGGAACGTTATGGGGACGCAGAGAAGTTCTTATTAGCAAAAATTGATGATTCCTACGCTTTCCCAACTTTTTTTATTGAATTGGGCTACAATTACACCCTGCAAAATCAGCCTGAAAAAGCAACGGACTATTATGACAAGGCCATTCAAAAAATTGATGAGAATCCTAATTTTGGATATAGTGTAGGCTATCGGTTTCAAAAATACGCGCTACTAGATCAAGCAATCTTAGCGTACAACCGAGCCATGGCGCTTAAACCAGAATTAAATTATAGTTTTCAATTGGCCCGAATCTACGGGGAGCAAGGTGATATTGAAAAAATGTATCAATCCTACCTAAATCTGATTTATGAAGGAAAAACTTCCCGCTCCAATATTCTTAGAAACATTGATGATTTTATTTCTGAAGATTCCTCAAATCCAAATAATGTTCTACTGAGAAAGGTGCTTCTTAAAAATGCACAAAAAAACCCAGATATACTTTGGAATGAATTATTGAGCTGGCTCTTTGTTCAACAAAAACAGTACAACAGTGCTTTTAGCCAAGAAAAGGCAATTTTTAAAAGAACAGATGAAACCTCCCTGGACCGCATGGAAAATCTTGGACAGATTACTTTGGAGGACAAAGATTACGAAAATGCCACTACAATTTTTGAATACATTGTTGCCCATAATAATAACCCAGTTTCAAAATTGAACGCTGAGCTTCATTTGATAGACATCGAGCTTGTTAATGCTAATGGGAAAAAACTGGATGCAGTAGAAAAAAAGTTTCAAGCACTAGTTGGTGAATATGGAAACCAAAGTCGCACTTTGCAGCTTCAAATTGCCTATGCAAACTTTTTGACTTTTAAAAAGGAAAATCCAGCACCGGCAATTGCAATGCTTAAGGAAAGTCTTGAGCTACCTTTGGGGCGCATGGGAATTGCCTATGTAAAATTGGCCTTGGGCGATATTTTGGTCTATGACCAACAATTCAATCAGGCCTTGATCTATTTCACACAGATACAGAAAAGTCTAAAGAATGATGTTTTGGGTCAAGATGCACGTTTTAAGGTGGCACAGACCAGTTTTTACAAAGGTGATTTTGATTGGGCATTAACACAATTAAAAGTACTTAGGGGTTCCACTTCACAACTTATTGCAAATGATGCCATGCAATTAAGCCTTTTAATTTCCGATAACTCCTTGGAAGACTCCACCCAAACTGCATTAAAAAAATATGCAAGGGCTGACCTCCTAGCTTATCAAAACAAAAACAAACAGGCCATTGAAGCTTTGGAAGATATTTTGCAAAACCATAAAGGTGAGAAAATTGAAGATGAGGCATTGCTAAAGCAAGCACAACTTTTGGAAGCCCAAAAATCTTATGAGAGCGCAGAATTTAATTATAAAAAAATAGTAGAGTTCTATGCCGATGGTATTTTGGCGGACGATGCCTATTTTGCATTGGGCGAATTGTATAGATCCATTTTAAACGAACCAGAAAAGGCAAAGAACCAGTACGAAAAAATCATTTATAATTATCAGGACAGTTATTACTTTCCAAAAGCCAGAAAGCAATTTAGGCAGCTTCGGGGCGATGCAATAAATTAAACTTATCTACATTTGGGCTATCAAAAACCTTAGTGTAAATGCTCATATACAATGTTACCATAAACATAGATGAAAGTGCCCATGACAAATGGCTAATTTGGATGCGGGACAAACATATGCCGGATATGTTGGCCACGGGAAAATTTTCACACGCAAAAATGGCCAAGGTCTTGGTTGAAGAAGATATGGGTGGGGTCACCTATTCTGTTCAATACACAACCAAAGACCGGAAAACCTTGGAATTGTACTATAAAGAAGATGCCGAACGCCTTAGAGCGGATGCAACAAAGTTGTTCCCCAACAAATTTGTTGCCTTTAGAACAGAATTGGAAATAATAAGTCAACAGATTCCCTAAGATTTTGGAATATCTATTTGCCTATGGCACACTACAAGATGTACAAGTGCAACACCATATTTTTGGTCGTATTCTAGATGGGAAAATCGATTTTTTATCCGGATTCAAACGATTGGACAATGCAGTTTATGAAAAATATCCCTTAGTTGTACAAACCCAAGACCCTGAACATATGGTTGAGGGAAAAGTCTTTGAAGTGACTACCTTGGATTTACAAAAGGCCGATGCATATGAAACCGACGCCTATAAACGCAAAAAAGTGAAGTTAGAATCTGGTGTTGAAGCTTGGTTATATATCGAAAATTCACATTAACTTGCAAAAAAACGTCCCATGTCCAAGAAAAATAAAAAGAAGTTTGGCAATGGCAAGCCAAAGAAATTTAAACATGGGCAAGAAGAAAGCGCAGTTAGGGCCAAAAAGCATTTGGGGCAACACTTTCTTAAGGATGAAGACATTGCAAAACAAATTGCGGACACACTTTCCCTTCAAAACTACACCAATGTTATAGAGATTGGTCCAGGTATGGGAGTGCTCACCAAATATCTATTACTTAAAGACATGGATTTGGTTGCTATGGATCTGGATGAAGAGTCCATAGTGTACCTTAACCATAGTTTTCGTCTGGAACACCCAAAAGTATTTGAAAAAAACAACCGCTTAAACATTATAGAAGCAGATTTTTTAAAATTTGATTTAGAACAATTATATGGTGATGAGCAGTTTGCCATAACTGGAAATTTTCCTTACAATATCTCCACTCAGATTGTTTTTAAAATGCTTGAAATACGGCAGCAGGTTCCAGAATTTTCGGGAATGTTCCAAAAAGAAGTGGCACAGCGCATTTGTGGAAAACCTGGAAATAAAACCTATGGAATCTTATCCGTGTTGGTTCAGGCATTTTATGAAGCAGAATATTTGTTCACCGTACCTCCCCAGGTATTTGACCCCCCTCCAAAAGTAGATTCTGGAGTACTGCGCCTAACCAGAAGGGATAACTTAAAATTGCCCTGTGACGAACATTTGTTTTTCAAAGTTGTGAAAACTGCCTTTAATCAAAGAAGAAAGACCATTCGCAATAGTCTTAAGACTTTTGGGCTATCAGATAATCTAAAAGAAGATACTATCTTTGACCAGCGCCCAGAACAGCTAAGTGTAACCGATTTTATAGCGTTAACGCAGAAGATAGCCAATGATCCCGTTTAAACTCACAGATGAGCTACTAGAACAGATTCAACAACTGATAGCGGAAAAAAAGAACGCTGATCTTAGGTTGATGATGAAGGAGTTTCATTATGCTGATATTGCAGAAATCGCAGAAGAACTCACTAAAGACGAGGCCACTTATCTCATTAAACTTCTGGATAGTGAAAAGACCTCGGATATTCTTGCCGAGATGGACGAGGATTTACGGGAATCTATACTCAAGAACCTTTCTGCCAAAGAGATTGCTGGGGAGCTGGAAGAACTTGATACAGATGATGCAGCGGATATTGTAAGTGAGCTTCCAAAAGACATTGTTCAAGAGGTAATTTCCGAAATAGAAGATAAGGAACATGCCAAAGATATTGTTGATCTTTTGCGTTATGATGAGGACACTGCTGGTGGACTTATGGCAAAAGAGTTGGTCAAAGTCAAGGAAAATTGGAATGTTCTTACCTGTGTAAAAGAAATGCGTGCCCAAGCCGAGAATGTGACCAGAGTCCATTCCATTTATGTAGTTGATGATGAAGATAAATTAAAAGGCAGGCTTTCATTAAAAGATCTATTGACCACTTCCACAAAGACCCATATAAAGGATGTCTACATTTCAAAAGTAGATTACGTAACCGTAAATGAGAAATCCGAAGAAGTCGCCAAAATCATGTCCAAATACGATTTGGAAGCAATTCCCGTGGTTGATGAGATTGGCAGATTGGTTGGACGGATTACCATTGATGATATAGTTGATGTTATCCGTGAAGAAGCTGATAAGGATTATCAACTGGCTGCAGGTATTACACAAGATGTTGAGGCGGATGATAGTATAATAGAGCTTACAAGGGCAAGGCTCCCTTGGCTTTTTTTAGGGCTTATTGGCGGTATCGGCGCTTTTATCATTATGGAAGGTTTTGAAAAAATACTTGCGCAGGGCTATGCCATATTATTTTTGTTTACTCCGCTTATCGCGGCCATGGCCGGTAATGTTGGTGTACAATCCAGCGCAATCATTGTTCAAGGTTTGGCAAACGACGACTTAAAAGGGAGTATTAACAAGCGATTGATAAAGGAGATGCTCTTAGCTACTTTAAATGGGATTGTCCTTGCCATGTTTCTATTGCTATTTGTTTGGTTATGGACCAAAGAACCTCAATTGGCACTGGCCATTTCCATATCACTAGTTGCAGTGATTATAGTTGCTGGTCTCATAGGCACTTTCGTGCCTCTCTTCCTTGATAAAAGAGGTATTGACCCTGCGATTGCAACCGGTCCGTTCATCACTACAAGTAATGACATTTTTGGTATCTTAATTTACTTTTGGATCGCCAAATTGGTTTTAGGAATTTAAATTCTTTTACTTATGAAGTCTATCAACATAAAACAAAAACATACCAAGTTTAGTAGACAATGGCACCCACATCAAATAGCCACGGTAGATGATATGCAAGTAATTTTAGCTAAAATTCAAGGTGAATTTGTATGGCATTCGCATGAAAATGAAGACGAACTCTTTCAGGTTATCAAAGGAACCCTTTACATGCAGTTTAGAGATAGAACGGAAGTGGTTAACGAGGGTGAAATTATTGTCGTCCCAAAGGGTGTTGAACATAATCCCATGACAAAGAATGACGAAGAAGTCCATTTATTGCTTTTTGAAAAACAAAACACAGCTCATACAGGTGCCGTACAACACGAAATGACCCAAACCAAGTACCCTAAAATTTAGGATATATTTAGCCCATGAAAGTTCTCCACCTTGATACCAACCATCCATTACTTCTAGAACAATTTACCCAATTGGGTTTTGAAAATCATGAAGATTATACTTCCTCAAAAGAGGAGGTAGAGAAAAAAATCCATTTGTACGACGGGGTCATTATTCGAAGCAGGTTCACCTTGGACCAACAATTTTTGGACAAAGCAAAAAATCTCAAATTCATAGGAAGACTTGGCGCTGGCTTAGAAAACATAGATACCCAATATGCCAAACAAAAGGATATTTTCTTGGCTTCTGCCCCGGAAGGAAACCGAAACGCTGTTGGAGAACATACATTAGGAATGTTATTGTCTTTGCTCAATAAAATGACAAAGGCCAATAAAGAGGTAAAAAAAGGAAAATGGGATCGCGAAGGTAACAGAGGTGTAGAATTAGACGGAAAAACCGTTGGTATTATTGGTTATGGAAACATGGGAAAGGCCTTTGCCCAAAAACTCAAGGGTTTTGATGTAGAAATAATTTGTTATGATATTGTTGGGGGCGTGGGTGATGATAACGCTAGGCAAGTGGGAATAATGGAATTTCAACAAAGGTCGGATATTGTGAGCCTTCATGTACCTCAAACTGAATTGACTACAGGAATGGTAAACGAAGAATTCATCAACGCATTTCACAAGCCTATTTGGCTTTTAAATACTGCACGTGGAAAATGTGTGGTAACAAAAGATTTGGTAAGTGGTTTGAAAGCTAAAAAAATTTTTGGCGCCGGTTTGGATGTATTGGAATATGAGAAAAAATCGTTCGAAAACATGTTTGCCCAAAAACCCAAGGCGTTCAAATATCTTCGAAAAGCCAAAAACGTTTTACTAACACCTCATGTGGCCGGTTGGACCGTTGAAAGCAAGGAAAAATTGGCACAAACCATTGTGGATAAAATCCAAGCTAGATTTTGCTAATTTAGGCAGGTGAAAAAGACCATCTTTGTTTTTTCTGCACTCATTGTTGCACTACTTGTGCTTTTTCAATTAAGTAAATACACCTACGTTTCGGGAGATATTTCAATTGAAATAGTAATAGCTATCATTGCTATTGTATTTTTTATAATTGGTATTTACATTAACAAAAGAACGCTCCGGAAAAAGAAGCATTCCTCTAATCCCATAGATTTTGACAAGGTAGAACAGCTTGGTATCAGTAAACGGGAATATGAAGTACTGGTTCAAATTTCAAAAGGATTATCCAACAAAGAAATTGCGGATACACTTTTTATATCAGAAAGCACCATTAAGACCCATGTATCCAATCTACTGGTGAAATTGGACGCAAAAAGACGTACCCAAGCCATTCAAAAGGCCAAAGAATTCCAGATTATCCCTTTTTGATTATCTTATACTGGTGATTTGGTACTTTAGTATGATTACCAATTTTAGGTCATCATTTAATTTTGGACAACAATCAAAAAGCGAACGGTCATGAAAAAAACAGTATTTCGTTTCGGAGTTTATGGTGCCATCACCATTTGCATTCTCTTCTTAATCAGTTGGTTCCTATTGGCTGACCTACCATTTTCAACCCAAGAAATTCTAGGTTATTTATCCATGATTTTATCCTTGGGTTTTGTTTATTTTGGAATCAAGCATTTTAGGGACAAAGAAAACGGAGGAAATGTAAATTTTAAAAAAGCTTTAATCATTGGAATTCTCATCAGCCTCATCACCGCTGTTGCATTTGGAATACTTGATGTTTTCTATACTGAGGTAATTAACCCAGATTTTATGGTGGAATATTATAATGCTACCGTTGAGAATATGAGGAATTCATTACCTCCCAATGAATTTGAAGAACAATTGGCAACGATTGAATCCCAAAAGGAAATGTTTTCCAACCCTCTTTTCTCTTTTGCTTTGATGGCAATGACAGTTTTCGTAATCGGATTTATCATTTCCTTAATTTCAGCGCTAATTCTGCAACGAAAATAGTTTAGTTATGACAATTGACGCCAAAACTCCGGATGAATACATAAGCAAACTGCCCGAAGACCGAAAAGCTGCGGTTGCTAATTTGCGACAAACTATCAAATCGAATCTGCCAGCTGGGTTTGAGGAATGTATTAGCTATAAAATGATAGGCTATGTTGTTCCCCACTCATTTTATCCAAAGGGATATCACTGCGACCCCAAATTACCCCTTCCCTTTATAAATATAGCCTCGCAAAAGAATTTTGTGGCATTGTACCATTCAGGTATTTATGCGGACAACACATTGTTGGATTGGTTTGTTGGCGAGTATCCCAAGCATGTAAAAACTAAATTGGATATGGGAAAAAGCTGTATTCGATTTAAAAAAATGGAACACATCCCTTACGACCTTATTGCTGAGCTATGTCAAAAAATGACACCCAAAGCATGGGTTGAACTGTACGAGAAAAATATAAAACGAAAATAGATTACATGAAAAACAGGGTAACAGGATTGGGCGGTTTTTTCTTTAAAACAAAAGATCCAGATGCCATTAAAAAATGGTATAAGGAGCGACTGGGAATACCAACGGATAAATATGGATGGAGTTTTTGGTGGAAAGATAAGGACGGTAACGATTGTATGACGCAATGGAGTCCCTTTAAAGAGGATACTGAATATTTTCAGCCCAGCGAGAAACAATTCATGATGAATTTTAGGGTGGAAAATTTGGTGGAACTTTTAGAGGTACTCAAAAAAGAAGGGGTAACCGTAGTGGGTGAAATAGAGGAATATGACTACGGGAAATTTGGTTGGATCCTAGATCCCGAAGGCAACAAATTGGAGCTTTGGGAGCCTGTTGATAAAGCTTTTCTTTAAGTATTAAATTATTTGTTACATTTAAGACTAGTTTAACCAACATATTAAAACAATGTCTGAAGAAAACAAAGACTTAGGAGATAAGGCAGAAGATGCCTTTGACAATGCCAAAGAAGCAGCGGGCGATTTCGCTGATGAAGCCAAGAAAACTGCCAATGAATTTGCCGAGGGAATCAAAAATGCAGGAGGTGACAACAAAAAAGTACTTGCTGGTGTCCTTGCCATTTTATTGGGCTCTCTAGGCGTGCATAAATTTATTTTAGGGTACAATAAAGAAGGATTTATCCTTTTAGGGTTTTCCATTGTTGCATATATCCTGGTTTGTCTAGTAATTGGAGCCTTTTTGGTTTGGATTCCAGGTTTAATAGGATTAATAGAAGGTATTATCTATTTAACCAAGTCAGACGAGGAATTTTACAACACATACCAGGTAGGAAAAAAGCCTTGGTTCTAAAAAAATTGCCAGAGAAATTTACTCTGGCTTTTTTATTCACTATTATTATCGTAATATTGCAATATAAAATTAAATGAACATTTAGTTCATACAATGGGAGCATCCAAAACACATATCTTCTCTACAACCCATAATGAGTTGGCGCAAATCGCCAAAGTTTTGGCCCATCCCGCTCGAGTTGCCATTCTGGAATATATAAGTAGGCAAGAGAACTGTATCTGTAATGATTTAGTGGATGTAATTGGTCTTGCACAACCTACTATATCCCAACACTTAAACGAAATAAAAAAAATAGGTCTTCTAAAGGGAACCTTTGAGGGCAAGAACCTCTGCTATTGTATAAATCAAGAACGTTGGGAAGAATTACAACACTCTTTCAATGCCTTTTTTACTAATATTAATTATAATTGTTGTTAATCATGAATACTTCAGAATTTTTATCACTATTAAAACAGCATCAAAATAAAAGTTTACTTTTTGAATACACGGACGGAAAATTTGTAGGCGCAAATTATCATATCACTGAAATTAAAAATATTATTGTCGATTCTGTTGACTGTGGTGCTGGAACTGATTTTTGGAAAGAAACCATCGTACAATTATGGGAAAGTCCAACGGAAAAAGATAAAAGAGAATTTATGTCTGCCTATAAAGCTTTGGCAATTCTAAACAAAGTTGATGGAATAAAGCCTATGGTACGAGATGCCGAAATAAAGTTTGAATATAGCAATTCAGCTTTTCACACTGCTCAGCTCTTTGTAAATGATTATACCATGGATGAACAAGCTTTGGTCATAAAACTTTCTGTGGAAAAAACAGATTGCAAGGCAAAGGAAACGTGTGGAATAACTGATACTTCCAAAGAAACTATTAATCAACCCGCAGCCTGTTGTACTCCAGAAAGTGGCTGCTGCTAACAAGTTCGTATGAATGTCCGTGAAATGAAAGCTTCAGATTGGGACGAAGTTTCCAAAATATATGCCGAAGGCGTATCAACAGGTTTTGCAACCTTTGAGCAGAACATTCCTAATTTTGAAGATTGGGATGCCGCACATCTGCAACAATGTAGATTGATTGCTGAAGAAGATGGTACGATTCTAGGTTGGGCAGCGTTGTCCCCTGTTTCAAGTCGATGTGTTTATGGAGGGGTTGGAGAAGTGAGTGTTTATATTGCATCCAATAGTAGGGGAAAAGGGATTGGCAAGATGCTTTTGGAACAACTTATCCTTGAAAGTGAAAAAGCTGGTCTTTGGACCATCCAATCGGGTATTTTTCCTGAAAACCAAGCAAGCATCAAGCTGCATAAAAAAGTTGGTTTTCGCTTTATTGGAAAACGTGAACGAATTGGAAAAACAAAGGACGGTGTTTGGAAAGATAATCTGTTATTTGAAAAACGAAGTAATACAGTAGGAACCTAACAAAATGGAAATAAAAAAGTCAGTATTATATGCTGAAATTGAAACTACTATTGGGTCACTCGATACGAAAAGTATTTCAAAAGCCCGAAGAGAGATTCTTCAACCATTGGTTACGTACATAAAAAATAAGATTGCACAACAACAGCCCATCAACTTAAACTTTATTTGTACACATAATTCAAGAAGGAGTCATTTGTCCCAAGTTTGGGCCCAAACCATCGCTAGCTATCTTGGTCTTGGAAATGTTACATGCTATTCCGGAGGAACGGAAGCTACAGCCTTATTCCCAATAGCTGCTGAAACACTTGAAAGCACAGGTTTTCGAATAAGAAAACTTTCAGAAACTGAAAATCCTGTTTACAGTATCAAATACGCTGAAACCGAACATCCGATTATAGGATTCTCAAAAACTTATGATGACGATTTTAATCCCAAACATGGTTTTGGAGCTATAATGACCTGCGATTCTGCCAACGAAGCTTGTCCCATGGTAAGTGGAGCAGACGAACGGTTTCCAATCACGTATAAGGATCCCAAAGCCTTTGACGGGACACCTCAGCAAGCAGAAAAATATAGGGAAAGAAGTCTGCAGATTGCCATGGAATTGTTTTATGTATTTTCCCAAGTAGGCTAATTGAACTGATTGTACAGCAATCCAACAAAACTCTTGATTGGGAATTCAAATTACATTTTTCCTTAAAATATTGTACTAGGTAAACCAAAAAACACCTAGTCCACATTGTTGTTGCCGTACGCATAATCTGCTGGCAGCATACTTCCCACTCGATGAATCCCCATGACTCCACCTATCTCTATGCTATCTGGAGGCAAGAAAATACCATATGAATCTACAAAGATGGGATTCGTTATCACTTTTATAAGTGACGATTTTCCCTTGTATAAAACCCCTAAATTTTCGATTTTCTGCTCGGCCACCAACATACCTTCTTCCAATTGGTGTGAGTACGCAACATTTTCTGAAATTATACTTCCTCTTTGAAACAACTGATAACCTTCCTCTGTAAGTCTTGATTCATACATTGACCGGAAAAAATGCAATAATGAACCCAAATAAACTTCATTCCTTAATTCAATCATTCTCTTATCAGGGTTCATTTCCAAATCTGTAAACTGTGATGTTCCTGCATAATATGATTTGTGCACAGCATCCAAAGTTCCTTCACTATTATGAAATGTAACCTCAAAATCGATAAGGTGAAATTTTATTTTATACCCAAGTTTTTTGTTAGTGATTTCAATGGGAATATCAGCATATGCATATAGTGTTTTTTTGGATGCCTTATAATAAAGTCGGATAACCTCAGGATTTAGTATACTGCTTCTATGGTTGGTCCTACCCAAAAACTCTTTCTTAAAAATACGCATCTTTTTAGCTCTTGACCACGTATCTGGTTCTAGAACTACGCCTTCCAACTGGGTTACGGCCTCCTCAAGATAAACTTGGTTAAAGGAGGTCTCCGTGCTCTGGATTAATACGGTCTTATAACCCATATATTGAATTACGAGAGGGCTATTTATTGGGGTTTTACTATCCAATTCAAAAAAACCATTGGTATCCGTGAGGGTGCCTATCGAAGTTCCATCATAGAACACATCTGCTCCAACAATGGGTTCGTCATTGATCTTGGAAACCACCCTACCCTGGACGACATAACTTTGGGAAAAACAAAACACCGGAAAGAAAATAAGAAAAAGAAAAGAGTAGCATAGTCTTGACATCTAATCAAGATTTAAATGTTTACGCTCCAACTCAGCCTGAAACTCTTCCATAACGGGCTTAACGGTACTTTCAGGTAAATCGGCAATTTTAATATACATCAATCCGTCCACGGAATTGTTGAATAAAGGATCAACATTGAATGCAACCACTTTTGCATTTTGTTTGATGTATTTTTTAATCAATACAGGTAACCGAAGACTTCCAGGCTCCACTTCATTGATTAACCTATCAAACTTGTTCAAATCCGCTTGGGTGTCATCAAAAATAAATTCTTTATCAGCGTCTTTTAATTGAACCTTAAATTCCTTTTTGGGCCTTACATATTGGGCCACATAGGGGTCCCAATAATTGGATTTCATAAATTCAATCATCAAGGATTTTGAAAAATTTGAGAACTGGTTGCTTATACTAACCCCGCCAATTAAATATTTATGTTCTGGATGCCTTAATGTGGTATGTACAATACCTTTCCATAATAGAAACAAAGGCATGGGTTTTTGTTGATACTCTTTCACTATATATGCCCTTCCCATCTCAATAGATCGCTCCATCATACCATATAACTCTGGTTCAAAACGAAACAAATCCTGTAGATAAAAACCATCTATACCGTATTCCTGAAAAATTTGTGAGCCCAACCCCATTCGATAGGCCCCTACAATGCATTTTTCTTCATCGTCCCAAAGGAAAAGATGATGGTAATACGAATCAAATTTGTCAAGATCAATGGCATTATTGGTCCCCTCGCCCACTTCACGAAAGGTAATCTCCCGTTGCCTACCTATCTCATTTAATATAAAGGGCATATCTTTTTGCTGCGCCAAATAGACCTCGTAGTTTTTGCTCTGCAGCATTCGGCAATCTTTTTCCCTCAACTTTTCAATTTCACCTTCCAATACTTCCGAGCCAACTGCGGTAGCAATTTTTTTTGGAGGTTTAGGAATCTTTAAAGTGGTAGGCACCTTGTCTATCAACCTTTCTTTCTCAAAGGCGTTGGCCAAGAGATATGTTTTTTTTCGTAATAATTCGGTAAAGGATTCCAAAGTCTCCTCTTCTTTTTGGGTATTCACGGAAATGGGCTGACCAATACGGACTTTAATGGGCCTCTTTCTTTGTGTGGTTACTTCGGAGGGTAACTTGGCTGTCCTGAAAACATCATTGATCTTGGACAATCTATAAAACAATCGGCTGTTTCGGGCATGAAAGTAAATAGGTACAATGGGCACCTCGGCCTTACGTATGAGTTTGATTGCAGCTTCTTCCCAAGGTTTGTCCACTACCAGTTTTCCATCTTTATACGTAGAAACCTCCCCAGCTGGGAAAATTCCCAAAGGATGTCCATTCCTGAGGTGCAAGAGTGCATTTTTAAATCCCATTATGCTGCTTTTGGCATCCTTATGGCTCTCAAAAGGATTTACCGGCATAATGTAGGGTTTCATGGGTTCAATTCGATTCAACAGAAAGTTCGCAATTATTTTAAAGTCATCACGTTCCTTAAGCATGAGCTTTAACAACAATACGCCATCTATTCCACCCAGTGGGTGATTGCTTATGGTAATATACGGTCCGGATTTTGGAAGTCTTTTAAAATCTTCCTCAGGAATATCAAAATCAATTTCATAATGCACCAAAATAGTGTTTAGAAAATCTAATCCAGCCAGCTGTTTATTTTTATCGTAAAACCTATTTATGGATGTAATCTTGGTAGCTACCATTAAAAGCCACGCTATAAAAGTCCCTAAAAAGCCATACTTGTCAAGATTAATGACTTTTGCTACCTCTTTCGCAGAAACCAACCCCATATACTTTCTTTTTAGGTAGACGTAAAGATAGAAAATTACAGGTATTGGGAAATTAATTCCCGCTGTTGTTAAAGCAACTCTATTTCACCACCAATTGAACAGTCTCTTTTCCATGTTGTTCCACAAGAACCGACCTTCCATTTTGAAGGGATTTTACAGCTTTATCATCAAAATGTCTAATAGTATAAAGTGAAACGTCTTCATGGCAAACGACCTTGAATTTTCGCTTCAATTCATTGAGCATTGTTTCCAGACCGTTAAACTTATTGTCCAAACAAACTGAAAAACTAATCGCCGAGTTTTGAATTAAATCAACCTTCATCCGATGATCATGGAACATCTTAAAGATCTCACTAATATTGTTTTCCACAATAAATGAAAAATCCAATGATGATAGTTTTAAAAGCACTTGGTTCTTTTTTACTATAAAGCAAGGAACCTTAGGAGATATGCCTATGCCTTTTCCAACAGTAGTGCCTTCTCCTGTTGGGTTGATAAAGGATTTTACATGCAGTGGTATTTCTTTTCTTTGAAGTGGTTGAAGCGTTTTTGGGTGAATTACCGAAGCTCCGTAAAAAGCCAATTCTATGGCTTCCCGATAGGAAATATAATCTAACAATTGAGCTTCCTCAAAGTTTCTTGGGTCAGCATTTAAAACTCCCGGAACATCCTTCCAGATGGTCACCGAGTCAGCATTGAGGCAATATCCCAAAATTGCAGCTGTATAATCGGACCCTTCCCTTCCCAACGTAGTGGTAAAATTATTATCATCACTTCCCAAAAACCCTTGGGAAATATTCAATTTTGTCATATCCACTTTAGTGGAAACTTCTTTTTGGGTTCGTTCCCAATTCACACTTGCATCCCTGTAGCTGTTATTCGTTTTAATTAGACCCCGAATATCTTGCCAAACATTGGGTATTCCAACTTCTTTTAAATACTCACTCACAATAGTAGTGGAAACCAATTCACCATAACCCACCACTTGATCATATACAAAGGCATTCTTTGGCGACTTGTTCCTCAATAAAAAACTCTTGGTTTCCTCAAAAAGGGCTTTCACCTTTCCATATACTTCATGGCTTTTGTTTTGGAATAAATCTGATACTATACTTTGGTGATAATCTATAACCTCTTGCAGTGAAGTTGAAACAGACTGTTTATCCTTAAAATATGCAGCTATCACTTTTTCCATGGCATTTGTGGTCTTGCCCATGGCAGAAATAATTACAAAAGTGTCTTCATGACCCACCTCTTGCAATACCTTTACAACATTCTTAACTCCATTTGCATCTTTAACGGATGCCCCTCCGAATTTAAAAACTCTCATTTAAAACTCTTCTATTTTATATTTTCAATGTAGTTCGCAATTGCATCTTCATTCAACTGAACAACATCCCAATCGCGCATTACATTAGCTCCTTTTTTCTCATAAAACTCAATTGCCGGTTCATTCCAATCCAGCACCTCCCATGAAATCCTTTTCACACCCAATTTGTGCCCGTACTTTACAACTTCATTTAAAAGTGCAGTGCCAAGACCACTTCCTCTCATTTTTTGGGAAACGATTAAGTCCTCTAAATGGATTACGGGTCCTTTCCATGTGGAATATCTGGGGTACACAAGTGCAATTCCAACTATTTGGTTATCCAATTCCGCCACAAAACAATGAAACAGCTTCTTTTCTCCAAAACCATCCTTTACCAAATCTTCTCTAGTAACCTCAACAGCTTGAGGCTCTTTCTCAAATAATGCCAATTCTTGAACAAGCCCTAGGACCTGTTCCATGTCTTCTGCCCGAGAATCTCTTATAGAATAATTCATGTTGTTACAAATAAAACACAAAGTTATAAATATCTAAAATTTTCGCTTGGCGAAAACCTTGTAGTTTCACAAAATACCCGATATTTGTCCCCAAATAAAACACTTACCATCAATGGATAAAAAAAACTTAACTCTCGGAGAGTTTATTATTGAAAACCAAGATTCGTTTCAATATACTTCCGGGGAACTATCCAGGCTTTTAAATGGACTTAGGTTAGCTGCCAAAGTTGTGAATCATGAAGTGAACAAGGCAGGACTTGTGGATATTATCGGCGCTGCTGGCGATACAAATATTCAGGGGGAAAATCAACAAAAATTAGATGTTTTAGCTAACGAAAAGTTTATCCAAACGTTATCCAAACGCGAAATTGTTTGTGGTATAGCTTCTGAAGAAGAGGATGACTTTATCAGTATAAATAGTTTTGATAAACAACATCAAAATAAATACATTGTTCTAATTGATCCTTTGGACGGGTCTTCCAATATTGATGTAAATGTTTCTGTAGGAACCATATTTTCAATATACCGAAGAATTACTCCCGTGGGCACACCTGTTACCATTGAAGATTTTTTGCAACCTGGAAAAAATCAAGTTGCTGCTGGTTATATTATCTATGGAACCTCAACAATGCTGGTATATACAACTGGTGATGGTGTAAATGGATTTACCCTAAACCCAGCTCTGGGAACTTTTTATCTTTCCCATCCAAATATGGAATTCCCTGAAACAGGTAAAATTTATTCTGTTAATGAGGGCAATTACGTACATTTTCCACAAGGGGTCAAGGATTATATCAAATACTGTCAGGAAGAAGAGGGGGATAGACCCTATACTTCACGTTATATTGGTTCCTTGGTATCCGATTTTCATAGAAATATGATTAAGGGCGGTATATATATGTATCCCAAAAGTAGTAAGGCCTCCAATGGCAAACTAAGATTACTTTATGAATGTAACCCAATGGCTTTTTTAGCGGAACAAGCAAAAGGAAAGGCCAGCAATGGACATCAGGCTATTATGGAAATTGAACCCACAGAATTACATGAACGTGTTCCTTTCTTTTGTGGAAGTAAAAAAATGGTAGATAAGGCCGAGGAATTTATGAACGCCTAATTACTTGTCCATTAAATATTGGTAGTCCTCAAAAGCAATTCTACCACAGAAAATATCATATGATTTTTCAATTATTTTCTTGGCTACGTCTGGAGCATACCCTAACCCAATGGCATATCGTTCAATAAGTCTCTCTTGACCGGCCTCTATAACCTGATCTGCAAACGCCATTTGGAAAAATTCAAAAAGACGTTTTAATCGCTTTTCACCGCTGTGGGGTGTTTGAATAGGATACTTATTTTCCTTTTTCATTACCTCCTTATACTCTTCATCGGTAATGTTCAATTTAAAGGCAAATTTATCAAGTATTGCTTTTTCTTCAGCGTTTATTACTCCATCAACCGCGGCCAAAGTGGCTAAAGTGGCAAAATGGGCCAGGTTATGTCGTTGTTCACTGTGCTCGTAAAGATCAATTATTGGCATGTTTCAAATTTTCCTGCGCAAATATAAATCTTAAACTAGAAAGACCGTAAAATTATCACCAAAAGAAATTTGTAAATTTCATTCCATTTTGATTTAAAAAAAATCCACTGCAACAATCCGAACTGTTCCATATCGCAGAAAGCTGGTTTCACCAACAAGAATGGAAACCATTTCCTTTTCAAAAAGAAACATGGAAAGCATTTTTACAAGGGAAACATGGATTATTGAACGCACCAACGGGTAGCGGAAAAACATACGCATTGTGGTTTCCCATTGTATTGAACTACATAAAGAACAGCCCAGAGTATAAAACCAAACATAAAAAGGGTCTCAAAGCCATTTGGATTACCCCCTTGCGAGCCTTGTCCCAAGAAATAAAGCAATCGGCAGAACGAATTACCCAAGATTTGGAAACGCAAATGACCGTAGGTATTCGCACAGGAGATACCTCTACCAAGGAAAGGGCAAGACAAAAAACCGCAATGCCCGATTTGCTGATCACTACTCCAGAAAGTTTACAATTGTTGCTTTCCTCAAAAGGCTATGAAAAGGTTTTTAAAGACTGCTCTGCCATTGTAGTTGATGAATGGCATGAACTTTTGGGCACCAAAAGAGGGGTGCAAATGGAACTTGGACTATCACGGTTGAAAACAATTTGCGCAGATTTGAGAATATGGGGGATTTCCGCAACCATTGGCAATTTGGAACAAGCGCGTTCGGTTCTTTTGGGGCCAGCTTGCCCAGCTCATGAAAATTCGGTCTTGATCAAAGCCAAACTGAACAAGAAAATTACGGTGAAAAGTATCATTCCCAAACAAATGGAAACTTTTCCCTGGCGTGGACATTTAGGGCTTCATTTACTAGAAGATGTGATTCCCATAATCAACAAAAGTAAGACCACACTTCTCTTTACAAACACCCGTAGCCAATGCGAAATATGGTTTCAGAAAATATTGGAAAAGCATCCAGAGTATGCTGGCGAGATAGCCATGCACCATGGCAGTATAAACAAGGAAACACGCCTCTGGGTAGAGCAAGCCATCCGCAACGAAAGTTTAAAAGCTGTTGTTTGCACCTCTAGTCTGGATTTGGGAGTCGATTTTGCTCCCGTGGAAACGGTGGTGCAAATTGGTGGGCCAAAAGGAGTTGCACGATTTTTGCAGCGGGCCGGGCGAAGTGGCCACCGACCTGGGAAAGAAAGTGTCATCCATTTTCTCCCCACCCATGCCATGGAACTTATTGAAGCATCCGCCATGCAAAAAGCGGTAAGGAACGCTGCGGTGGAAGATAGAATTCCGTACCTGAACAGTTTTGATGTACTGGTCCAATATTTGACCACTCTGGCCGTATCCGATGGTTTTTATCCTGATGTCATTTACCCTGAAATAAAACAGACCTTTTGTTACCAAGCCATTTCTGACGAGCAGTGGCAATGGTTGTTAAATTTTATTGTGATGGGCAGCCAAAGCCTAAAAACCTATGATGAATATAAAAAGGTAGAAGTGGAGGAAGATGGAAAATTCAAGGTGAACAACCGTGCCATTGCCATGCGTCATCGCTTTCAAATTGGAACCATTGTGGGTGATGCCGTTATTTCAGTTCGCTACCAAAAGGGAGGTTATATTGGCTCTATCGAAGAATATTTTATTTCAAAACTCACTCCTGGTGATGTTTTCACCTTTGCTGGCAGAAATTTAGAATTTATTCGCATAAAGGGAATGCAAGCCCATGTACGCAACTCTTCAAAAAGAACCAGTAAGGTACCAAGTTGGATGGGAGGCAGATTAAGCTTTTCGGCACAAATGTCCGAGCTGCTTCGTCAGGAATTATATACCGCTGAATTGGATTTTAAAAAACAATCGAAAGAAATAAAATCTTTAGCGCCCATGTTTACCAAACAGCGTGAAGAAAGTATAATTCCAAAACCTAACGAATTCCTGATTGAAACCTTTAAATCCGACGATGGTTACCATCATATTTTCTATCCCTTTGAGGGTAGGGCAATCCATGAAGGAATGAGCAGCCTGTTGGCGTATCGGATAAGTTTGTTAACGCCAATAACTTGTTCTTTGGCCTTTAACGATTATGGGTTTGAACTATTATCCGACAAGGAAATCAACATTCAAGAAGTATTGGACAATAATTTGTTCACTCCTGAATACATGTTAAGCGATCTCCAAAAAAGTTTAAACTCCAACGAAATGGCAAAGCGAAAGTTTCGGGATGTTGCCGTTATTAGCGGAATGGTATTTACCGGCTATCCAGAGAAAGGCATTAAAATGAAACATCTACAAAGTAGTTCCCAACTCCTTTTTGATGTATTCAAGGATTTTGAGCCTGATAATCTCATGTACCAACAAGCCTTTACGGAAACCTTTGAACATCAATTGGAGGAAGGTCGATTGCGTTTGGCCTTGGAGCGTATTGCCCAACAAGAAACTGTATGGAAAAAGTGCCAGAATCCCACGCCGTTTTCATTCCCCATTATTACGGATAGGCTACGTGAAAAACTGTCCAATGAAAAACTGGCGGACCGAATAAAGCGTATGACCAAGATTTTGACCCGATGACACAAACCATCAACCTTCAAAATCAAGAATTCATCCTGCACCCACTAGGCGGAATTTTCTGGGTAGAAAAATCCATGCTTTTGATTAGCGATGTCCATTTGGGCAAGGTTGCCCATTTTAGAAAATTTGGAGCCGCCGTTCCACAAAAAGCGGTACATAAGAATTTCATATTGCTTGATGAAATTGTAAATCACTTTCAGCCCTTCCAGATTTGTTTTTTGGGCGATCTGTTCCATTCATCCCTAAACAAGGAATGGCAACTTTTTGAAAATTGGGTGAAAAAGACTCCCTCAGAAATAATTCTTATCGCCGGAAACCATGATATCATAGCGCCTGAAAAATTCGAAGGGTTGGATATTTCCATTTTTCAGGAGTTGATACTAGACCGTTTTTTATTGACACACCATCCCAAGGAACGGAAAGACTTGTTCAACTTTTGCGGCCATATACACCCAGCCATTACGTTGAAAGGCTTTGGAAGACAAAAGCTTAGGCTAGCTTGTTTTTTTAAGTCCAAGAACCAATTAATTTTCCCAGCTTTTGGAGAATTTACGGGTACTTATACCCTAAAACCAAAAAAAGGAGATGAGGTTTTTGCCATTGTGGAGGATGAAGTAGTAAAAGTTTAGATTTCTCAATCGGTATTGCCTCATTTCGAAATGACAAACTAGTCATTTCGAACGAATGTGAGAAATCTATATTTGCTATTGCAAACAAGTACACATCAATCTATATTTGCCACAAAGTTTTTAGGTTGACCAAAACCTCCATTTTAGAACTTTTTGCACAGTCTCCACAACTTGGGAAACTGCAAAATGCTATTGCCCAACCTCTCGACTCCGCTCGAGGTGACATCAAAAAAATCAATCTAAAAGGCCTAACAGGATCCTCACTTTCCTTTGTCATCTCGTCTACTTTTAAGCAAAATGAAGTTCCTTTTTTGGTTTTGTTGAACGATAAGGAAGAAGCTGCCTACTATCTTAATGACCTAGAGCAATTAATCGGTGAAAATGAAGTGCTTTTTTACCCAGGGAGTTATCGCAGGCCCTACCAAATTGAAGAAACGGACAATGCCAATGTATTACTGCGGGCCGAGGTCTTGAACAGAATAAATTCTCGCAAGAAACCGGCAGTAATCGTTACCTACCCTGATGCACTTTTTGAAAAAGTGGTCACCAGAAAAGAACTGGACAAAAACACCCTAAAAATTAAACTTGAGGATACACTCTCACTTGATTTTTTAAATGAGGTACTTTTTGAATACCAATTTAAACGGGTGGATTTTGTAACGGAGCCTGGGGAGTTTTCCGTTCGGGGAGGTATTGTGGATGTGTTTTCCTTCTCGCATGACGAACCCTATCGAATCGAGTTTTTTGGAGATGAAGTGGAAAGCATCAGAACCTTTGATGTGGAAACTCAACTGTCAACGGATAAAGTAAAGAAGATTACCATCATTCCCAATGTAGAAAATAAGTTTTTACAGGAATCACGGGAAAGTTTCTTAAAATATATTTCACCCAAGACCGTCATCTTTTCCAAGAACTTGGATTTGGTATTTAACCGAATCGACTCCAATTTTGGCAAGGCCAAGGAAAACTTCACCAAACTCAGTGAAGAAATAAAACACGCCAAACCAGAGGAGCTTTTTGTGGATTCAACTTTGCTCAAAAAACAGCTTGACGGGTTTTCGTTAGTGGAAATGGATACAAAGGGAGACCTCTCGACTGCGCTCGAGGTGACATTTAACACCAAGCCGCAGCCTTCTTTCAATAAAAAATTTGACCTACTCATTGAAAACCTGAATGAGAATCATTCTGATGGTTTTACCAATTATATTTTCTGTTCCACGGAACAACAAGCCAAACGTTTTCATGATATTTTTGAAGAGGTTGAGGAAACAGTCCACTATAAGACCATTGTTTTTCCATTGTATCAAGGATTTATGGACCATGATTTAAAACTGGCCTGTTATACCGACCATCAAATCTTTGAACGTTATCATAAATTCAGTTTAAAGAATGGCTACGCCAAAAAACAGGCCATTACACTCAAGGAACTCAATAAGTTGGAAATTGGGGATTATGTTACCCATATAGACCATGGTATTGGCAAATTTGGTGGACTGCAAAAAATAGATGTAGAAGGCAAAAAACAGGAAGCCATTAAATTAATGTACGGCGAACGCGATATTCTTTATGTGAGCATTCACTCCCTCCATAAAATCTCCAAGTTTAATGGGAAGGATGGTGCGCCGCCAAAAATCTATAAACTAGGTTCTGCTGCTTGGAAAAAACTCAAACAGAAGACCAAAAGTCGGGTTAAAAAAATTGCCTTCGACCTTATTAAAGTATATGCGAAACGCCGGTTGGAAAAAGGATTTCAGTATGCTCCGGACAGTTACCTGCAGCACGAACTTGAGGCCTCATTTATCTACGAAGACACCCCGGATCAAGAGAAATCCACCCAGGATGTAAAGAAGGATATGGAAAGTGAACGCCCAATGGATCGTCTGATCTGCGGGGATGTTGGCTTCGGGAAAACTGAGGTTGCCATTCGTGCCGCATTTAAGGCCGTGGACAATGGTAAGCAAGTGGCTGTATTGGTGCCTACCACCATTTTGGCATTTCAACACAACAATACCTTTAAAAAGCGATTGGGAGAGCTGCCGGTTACCGTAGACTATTTAAACCGGTTCCGAACGGCCAAAGAAAAACGGGAAATCCACGAACAATTGGCAGCCGGGAAAATCGACATTATTATAGGAACACACCAATTGGTCAACAAAAATGTGCAGTTTAAGGATTTGGGATTGCTTATAGTTGATGAGGAGCAAAAATTTGGGGTAGCCGTGAAGGACAAATTAAAATCGATAAAGGAAAATGTGGACGTACTGACCTTGACTGCCACGCCCATTCCGCGAACATTACAGTTCAGTTTGATGGCCGCCCGGGATCTTTCAGTTATCAATACCCCTCCTCCCAACCGCTATCCCATTGAAAGTAGAGTAATTCGATTTAATGAGGAAATTATAAGGGATGCGGTGTCCTATGAGATCCAACGTGGTGGACAGGTATTCTTTATCCATAACCGTATTGAGAATATCAAGGAAGTTGCCGGTATGATCCAGCGTTTGGTCCCCGATGCCAAAATCGGTATTGGCCATGGGCAATTGGAAGGCAAAAAACTGGAACAATTAATGCTCGCCTTTATGAACGGGGAGTTTGATGTACTCGTCTCCACCACTATTGTGGAAAGCGGTTTGGATGTTACCAATGCCAATACCATTTTCATTCATAACGCCAATAATTTTGGTTTGAGCGACCTGCACCAAATGCGTGGTCGCGTAGGTCGAAGCAACAAAAAAGCTTTCTGTTTCTTCATCACCCCTCCATACGAAGTAATGACTCCAGATGCCCGAAAACGCATTGAAGCCCTAGAACAATTTACGGAGCTGGGAAGCGGTTTCAACATTGCCATGAAAGATTTGGAGATTCGCGGTGCAGGAGATTTGCTGGGCGGTGAACAAAGTGGATTCATTAACGAAATTGGTTTTGAGACTTATCAAAAAATCCTGGCCGAGGCCATTGAGGAACTCAAGGAAAATGAATTTAAGGAGTTGTATGAGGAGGTTGAAGGGCCACAGGAAAAAGTATACGTCAAAGACACTCAACTGGATACCGATTTTGAATTGCTCTTCCCTGATGATTACATTAATAATATTACGGAACGCTTAAACCTCTACACCCAACTCAATACAGTTGACAATGAAGAGGCACTGATCACCTTTGAAAAGGAACTGGTTGATCGTTTTGGCGAGCTTCCGACCCAAGCGGTGGATTTGTTGAACTCTGTTCGTATTAAATGGATTGCCAACAGTATTGGTTTGGAACGGGTAATTTTAAAGAAAGGAAAGTTCCTGGGGTATTTTATTGCGGACCAACAATCCGATTTTTATCAAAGCTTAGCTTTTACCCAGGTATTACAATACGTTCAAACAAATCCCAATATCTGCCAGCTTAAGGAAAAACAAACCCGAAATGGATTGCGGTTGTTGTTGATTTTTGATGGGATTGATTCTGTTGAGAAGGCTTTGGGGGTTTTGGGGCCTTTTTATGTTGAAAAGAAATTGTCCCTTAACTAGATTTCTCACATTTGCTCGAAATGACTAAAACATCTCAATGTCATTCCGACAGAGCGTAGCGACGAGGAATCTCAAAATCAGATTGAAAAAAGATTTCTCACCACCTTTAGTGGGTTCGAAATGACTTAGAAATACCAACCCTATTTTATTCCACCCCACAAAGTAATATCTTCGGGCTATGGTCAAGAAACCAAAAACTTACTTCAATTGGAGCTCAGGAAAAGATTCCGCCTTGGCGCTGTATTACCTATTGCAACAAAACAAATTTACTGTAAACCGATTGTTGACCACCGTCAATGCCCATTACAATCGGGTTTCCATGCATGGCCTACACAGGAAGGTGCTGGAGGCACAGGTCAAATCCATTGGAATCCCCTTGGACATTATCGAAGTTCCGGAGAATCCGTCCATGGAAGACTACAATAATTTAATGGGAGCCAAAATGGAGCAATTAAAATCTGAAGGGTACACGCACGCCGCCTTTGGTGATATTTTTCTGGAAGACCTAAAGGTCTACAGGGAACAAATGCTTGCCTCGGTGGGTATTGAAACCATTTTTCCTATTTGGAAAAGGGACACTAGAAAACTACTTGAGGAGTTCTTTCATTTGGGGTTTAGGGCTGTAATCGTTTGTATCAACAATTCAAAACTGGATGCTTCTTTTTTGGGACAGGAACTATCGCCAGAACTACTAAACCAATTCCCAAAAGATGTAGATCCTTGCGGTGAAAATGGTGAATTCCATACCTTCTGTTTTGATGGGCCTATTTTTACGAATCCCATTGCCTTCACTTTGGGAGAAAAAGTCTATAAAACGTATGATAACCCTTCGGACAAAGAAAATTCAATCCGTTTTGGGTTTTGTGATATCATACTTAAAACCGCTTCTTCCTAATCAATTTCCCATCACTGCCAAAATAACGCCAGGTACCCACTTGTTCATCTTTGCGAAAGCGTCCAGTGATTTTTTCAGCTCCATTTGTATAGTATTCGGTATAACTGCCATGTTTGAGTCCATCCTTTAGTTCCACTTCAAAACGTATAACACCAGAACTGTATTTTTTGGCGAAAGACTTAGCGTTTAAATCTGTTGGATAGATAGGTCTCAGATTAAAAACGGCATCTGGATCGCTATTGGCATTTGAAGTTTGCTTTTTGATATTTTGAAGCTGCTTCTCTTGAAATTGAGTGCTTTTCTTTACATCTTCTACATCTTGATAGCTGACCACCAATCGACTTTCAAACAGATTTTCCTCTGGGGTCAACTGTAGCCCAATTTGGGGAAAGCAAATGATAAAGTCCTTATTTTTCCTTAGTTGAATCTTCGTACTTCCATCCGCCAAGGCATACAAATTATCGTACAAAACTGGAATGTTACTATAGGCAAACAGACTGCTCTCTCGTTCAAATCTTTTATCAAAATCTACAAAATCTCTGGAAGTGGACAGTGTTTCCTTGGCAACAAAATCATCGATGATACTTTTTAGCGTATTGGGATTATTACTGAAGATTACATAATCATCAATCAAGGTGAAATAGGGTTTATCAAATTTCTCAAAGCGTTTGCCCAAGAGTATTTTAAAGAAGCCTTTTATGGAAAGGAAATTGATTTCATGGTCTTTGTACATGACAGCCTTGAACTTTACCGGGGTTTTCTTTTTGATTTGTTTAAGGAGAAACTCCAAATGGGTTTTGGCTTCGTCAATGTCCGTTGTGTTTAATACCAGGGCCAAATCATTTTTCCCTTTTGAAATTTCAGATTTGATTTGAAGCAGTGCAATTTCATCCCCGATCCAGTTTACAAAGTTTTCCTTAACATCAATCTTCAGAAATTGCTCCACTTTTTCAATTCCAGCCTTATAACTTTCAAAATCTTCAGAGTTACTGGACTCCTGCACCAATTCAAAATTCTCGTAAAACTCAGCAAAACTGTCAAACCCATAGCTTACATACAGTGCTGTACGCTTGGGTGCAATTTTTGGAATTGTTCGTTTGGCAGTTCCCGATTTTTGTAGGGCTTCCAGGTAATTTTCGTTTTCAAAACTGATATTGGTAAAACCGTTGGCCGTAATGGTGCTGTTTTTGTCCAAATCGAAACTAAAACCGGAGAACAAAAAGTTTTGGCTCACATTGTTCATCCAATCCGTAGGTTTATCTGAAAACCGTTTGTAGTAATCATCTAAAAAATTATACTGCAGATACAGCCGAAACAAATCTTCATAACCTACTTTTTGGTTGACCTCAATAAAATTAAGATCGCGCCCCAAGACCGGTTCTTTGTATTGGTCAATAGAAGCTTCAACCAAAGTATGGGTATAGGAGGCCACCAATTGGTTTTTGACAAACGAAAGATACATGGTCTCTTTGTTCTTATGGTCGTAAACCTCTATAATTTCATGGTTGTGGTAGCTGCGCTTGCTCAACGTATAATTTTCATTGAGCAAGGTATTTAGATAGGTCTTTAAAAGGTTGAGCTTCGCGATGCGTTTTAGGTCCAGTACGTAAAAGATGCCATAATCTTTTGGGGTCACCATATGAATGGAAATAAACAACGAACGTCCATCAAAAAACTCGAACAACTTATGGTTGTTGTTGAAAATGGTATCAAACTTTTGAATGTTCTCTGTTAGTTCCGCGAAGTAGCCATTTTTATTCAAATGGCTCCACGCATTGCTCTTGCTGATTTTCTTCCAACTTTCAATGGGTTTTTCAGATTCAATGACAAAGACAGCATCTTTTGGAATCAGATAAATGGATTGCAAATTGGTCTTGGGTGATAAAACCAATATATAAAGGAGGTAACCTATATAAATAAGGAATAGGGCCAACAGGCCAAAAAGAAATCTTTTTTTCATCAGCGGTTAAGAAGTCTCTGTCTTAACAACGAAAAAACGACCTTTTTAGTTTATAGTGAATATTATAACATTTTTAAATCCTTTATGGTCTTAAAGGCCACGTCAACCTGTTCCTCATTCACCAAAATGGTAAACTCATTGGTTGTGGATATTACCTCGTACAATACAATCCCCTCCCATGCCAATCGCTGAAAGATAAAATAGTAAATCCCTGGTACGGAAACATTTTCTGCCGGTAACTTAACCGTAATTGAGGATAGGTTTTCAGCTTTTTGGGTACAGCGTTCATGTTTAAAGTATTTTTCCACAACCCCATCCATAAGATTGCTGATCACAATATTGATTTCGTTCACCCCTCGCGAAGAAGTATAAAACACATCTTGATTGGCATTTACTTCCTCCAAGAGCCTTGCTTGTTGTTGCAGAATGGAATCAGAGGCCAAAAAAGTATAATCTGTTAAGGAAGAACGAACGGTAATCTCCCCAATATTCTTTAGAACTTTTACAATTCTATGCGTGGCTCGGAATTCTAAATCGTCCGAAAGTCTTTTAAGAGCCATGACAATTGCCCCATCCTTGACATCTTTGCCAAGTGCATCGGAAATTTCAGGTTTTATTTGGCGGGACAGTGAGGTAAGGTTTATAATGCCCTGTGCCAAGGCACTCTGTAAAAATGGTTTTTTTTTGATGTAGTGTTCAACTACAGCCGATATTGTTTTCATTGGTGATTGATTTTGAGCAAAAATAACATATTGTTACAAAACAAACAAATGGTTAAAAATAATAAAAAGCATCTTTTAGATGCTCAACGGACAATTTTTTCCCCCTCTTTATCACGGTTATAATATCAAAACGTACTTCCACATCCAGATCATTCTCTACTACATATTGATCAGCTGCCGTTACCAAAAGCTTAATCTTTTTTTGGTTGATTACATCCGAAACATCTTCAAGAAACCTATTATTTCTGGACTTTACCTCAACTATTGCCAATATTCCTTCTTTTCTTGCAATGATATCTACTTCGGCCTTTAAATAGCGATAATTCCGAGCACAAATCTTATATCCATCCGTAAGTAAAAAATCGGTTGCCATTTGCTCTCCAAGCTTTCCAAATTCATTATGATTTCCCATAGATCTTGAAAAATATTAAAAAATACGTGCAGTTCATCGAAAAATTTGGCAGTTCAAAGTGAAAACTGCGTTAAGATTGTAATTTGTTGGCTGAATTGAACCACACCCAACGTTAACTAAACATATAGTTGCCCCAAAACTATGGACCTAATTAACGCCAGACATTGCTATGGAGTACTTCATTAATTGTAATACCTCAACTTTGGCACCGTATACTGATCCCCTGGATGAGCTACGTGCTGCCCATTTGTACCGGAGACTTGGTTTTAGTGCCTCGGTACAGACTATTAATGCCGCTGTTGGACAAACAGCTGGAGCCCTTGTGGACAATTTAGTAGATCAAGCGCTTGCCTTACCTCCAATTCCTGCTCCAGAATGGGCAGATTGGACCAATGCAAATTATCCAGAAGATGACGAATTAGCTCGTACGTTAAGAAATACGCAACGGAATGAATTCAGAATTGCTTACGGTAATGAAATCTTGAACAACGAACTAAGGGATCGAATGAGTTTCTTTTGGAGCAACCATTTTGTCACCGAACTAGACGTTTATGATTGTAATTCCTTTTTATACTACTACATAAATTGTCTGCAACGAAATGCCCTTGGCAACTTCAAGACTTTTGTAAGTGAAATTGGATTGACCAGTGCTATGCTATATTATTTGGATGGTGTACGTAATAGGGGTAATAATCCAAATGAGAACTATGCCCGTGAACTTTATGAACTGTTCACCTTAGGTGAAGGCAATGGGTACACGGAAGAAGATATCATAGAAACCTCTAAATCATTGTCAGGTTATACAGAGCGCGGCGAAGAAGGCTGTACCCAGGTAACTTTTAATCCCGAAGATTTTAACACAGACAACAAGACCATTCTTGGACAGACTGGAAATTGGGGATATGACGATACTATCGATATTCTGTTTAATGAAAGGGCCAACGAAATAGCTTGGTTCATCTGTCAAAAATTGTACACTTTCTTTGTACATCCTGATGCTAATGACGATGATGGAAACGCCCAAACCATAATCAATGGCTTGGCTGCTACTTTCACTGCTAATAATTTTGAGATTGCTCCTGTATTGAGACAACTATTTAAGAGTCAGCACTTTTTTGACGAAGATGCCATAGGAGTGATTATAAAAAGTCCATTTGACCTTTATATGGGTTTTCTAAAAGAAACAGGCTTCACCTATGATGACTCCACTGTGCTCCGATATATAAATGATGCCGCGCTACTTGGACAGGAGCTTTTTGACCCTTTTGATGTGGCTGGTTGGCAGCGAGATAGACAGTGGATCAATTCCAATCTTATGATAGGGCGCTGGTTGACTTTAGAAGATTACTTGAGCCAATTATATACAGCTGACCCGGAGCAATTTAGAGATTTTGGATTAGCGGTAACAGGAAATGATGGTTTGACCAGCAATAACCCCGACATTATTGCGAGGCCAATAATAGATAAGATTTTGCCAAAAGGTCTGCTTACAGACAGTGATTATGAAAAAGCGCTAGTAGCTTTTCGAAGTGATGTAGATGAAACCTATTATGAAGGTGGGGCTACTCCCGATTGGACATTGTCCACATGGCCTGTTGCACCTGCACAAGTTTATCTTTTATTAAGACATCTTTCTAGAGAACCTGAATTTCAACTTAAATAACCCCTACTACTATGTGCGATACTCATCATACCCACGATACATCACCCCATAAAGGCCTAGAACATGAAGGTCATGATTTAGAACATAAAACATGGAGCCGTCGTTCCTTTATCCAAGCATTGGGTATTGCTGGATCGGGCTCAATGCTCTTGGGAAGCAGCATGGTCTCAGCATCTGCTCCCTCACCTTTGACTTCTGCAATTGCAGCAGCTGAAACAGATAATATTCTTATCTTAATACGATTGTCTGGAGGTAACGACGGACTAAGTACGGTAATCCCAATTCAGCAATACGATACCTATGCCAACGCAAGACCAAACATTTATATCCCAGAAAGTAAGGTTTTAAAACTTACGGACGATTTTGGAATTCCAACCTATATGGGTTCTTTAGAACCAATGTGGGGAGAAGGACAGTTTAAAGCTGTACATGGAGTTGGTTATGAAGGCCAAAGTCTATCCCATTTTACAGGATCAGACATTTTTGCAAACACCGACTTGGAAACAACTGGTTTCTCTGGCCTCAACACAGGTTGGATGGGTAGGCATTTTGAAAACATCTATCCTGATTATCTAATTACCCCCCCTGCATCTCCAGCTGCCATTCAAATTGGTAACCTATCCAATCTCGTTTTCCAAGGTGAGGAAACTAATTACGCCTTTGTGACCAATAATATTGATCAATTGGAGGAAATTGCACAGACCGGTTTCTTCTACGACATAGAAAATGCGCCATTTGACAACTGTATGTACGGCGATCAGCTTAAATTTTTAAGAGGTGTTGCAAACACTACTTATGAATATGCAGGTCTTATCCATGAGGCCTATGAGCGTGGACAGAACCAGGTGGAATACCAAGACAATGGATTTGCACGACAATTGGCATTATTGGCCCGTTTGATAAAAGGAAACTTGGGTACCAAGGTATATATGATTTCATTGGGTGGATTTGATACTCATGGTAACCAACCTCTGGCTCATGAACGATTGATGTCCAACCTGTCCATTGCGCTTAATAATTTCTATGAGGATGTTGCCTTTACCGAGCAGGATGATAAGGTACTCAGTATGACTTTCTCCGAGTTTGGGCGAAGAATTTACGAAAACGGTTCAACCGGAACCGATCATGGTAAAGCGGCCCCAACCCTTTTCTTTGGTTCTGGTTTAAGTGGGAGCGCATTTGTTGGTGACCACCCAGATTTAAATAGTCCCAACAATAGAGGTAACCTTGAGTATACTATGGACTTCAGAAACCTGTATGGTACTGTGTTGGCCGAATGGCTGTGCGTTCCAAGAGCAGATGTTGAAGCGCATTTATTGGGCTATCAGTACCAAGCCATAGATCTTGGTTTCAACTGCAGTGGTGAAGACTTTGACGATATAGCCATGGACAATGATCCTCCAACATTGCCGGACACTCCTCCAAGTGACAGCGATGACCCAACAGATCCAGAAATATTGAATACCGTTGTACATACGCCCTATTATCCTACAGAGAATGCACCTCATATCCATCTAGAGATGCCTTTCGCTGCCCATGTTGATATTCAACTCTACAACATCTTAGGTCAAAATGTAGGAACTGTATTCAATGAAATGATGTTGGAAGGTTCTACCGAGATAAACATCAGGGAACAAATGAGGGATACCTTGTCCACTGGAAAATATATTTATAGAATTCAGGTTGGAGAAGAGAAAATGAGCAAATCTGTAATGATTATGTAAACTTAACTAAGGTATACATTCCAGAATCCTCCGATGATGCAACTCCCAACCCCAATTATGGACTGCATTATTCGGAGGTTTCCTTTTTAGGTCAACTTAGATTTGTCTTTGTCTGTTTTAAAATTGAGCGCTTTTTTTACTTCACTGTTTTTATCCTTATAGACTCGGGTTACTTCGTTTTTCTGTTCTTCTGTTAGGGTTTGCTTCATTTTTCCAAGCTTATCAAATTTTTTTGGATTTCCTGAACTCATGTCTAATATTTTGTAGTTAAATTCCTATAATAATAACTGTTTTGCCATTAACTTATTTTATCAAAGTAGTTCTTGCCAGTATCAGATTTCAAATAAGTATATTGAAAAGTATTTGTTGCAGATAATACTTGCAACTTAAAATTCTAATCCAACAAAATGAAACAAGCACTAACTTATATAGCTATTGCCATTGTCTTGATATTTCTTTCAAGTTCCTTTTTCAAATCCACTTCCTCTGATACTAAAACGCTTCCTAAAATCACAAGAAGCATTCAGGATTCCAAATTCAATACATTGGTTTGGTCAGATGAGTTTGATGGCGAAGGAGCAATTAATCCTGAAAAATGGTTCCGCCAAACACAACTTCCACCTGGAGGCAGTTGGTGGGGAGGTTTGGTACAACATTATACAAATCGCAATGATAATTCTTATGTAAAGGATGGTTTCCTAAACCTTGTAGCCAAAAAGGAAGAATATGAGAATCAGGGAGAGATTAAACAGTACACATCAGCCAGGCTTAATTCCAAATTTGCCTTTACCTATGGGAAAGTTGAAGTTAGGGCCAAAATGCCAGAAGGAATAGGGACATGGCCTGCCATTTGGATGCTGAACACAAATATTAACGAAGATGGCGCCTATTGGGATAATGAAGGTTTTGGAACCATGAAATGGCCATATTGTGGGGAGATAGATATCCTTGAGCATTGGGGAAAGAATCAGGACTACGTGTCAAGTGCAGTGCATAATGGATCAAGTTATGGTGACAAGGTGAAAAATCTTGGTGGCCAAACCATTAAAAACGCTTCAACTGAATTTCACATTTATACTCTGGAATGGACCAGTGAGAAAATGATTTTTAGTATTGATGGAATTGCACATTTTACATACAATCCATCCATAAAAAATACGGAAACTTGGCCCTATGATACTGACTATTATTTAATATTAAATATAGCGGTAGAGCCTGAAATTGACCAAAACTTTATTGAAAGTCCAATGGTGGTTGATTACATACGAATATTTCAATAAATCAACCTGAAGTTCATCTAAAGAGTAAAATCACTAGTGTTAAATTCTGTATTTTTGAGGCTTACTAAAATTTAGTTGATGTCTCATAATACCAATCCTTCTAGATATACCATTACGGCAGCATTACCGTATACCAATGGCCCTATTCATATTGGCCATTTGGCAGGTGTCTATGTGCCAGCAGATATCTATTCCCGTTATTTGCGATTAAAAGGACATGATGTTGCTTTTATTGGCGGTAGCGATGAACATGGTGTTGCCATTCCAATGAAGGCCAAAAAAGAAGGAGTTTCCCCAAAAGAGATTATTGACAAATACCACAGTATTATTAAAAAGTCTTTTGCTGATTTTGGAATTTCATTTGATAATTATTCCAGAACCTCAGCAGAAATACATCATAAAACAGCCTCGGAATTTTTTGAGAAACTATATGATCAGGGAGATTTCATTGAAGAAGTAACCGAACAATTGTATGATGAAGAGGCCCAGCAGTTTTTAGCCGATCGTTTTGTAATTGGCACCTGTCCAAAATGTGGTTATGAGGAAGCCTACGGGGATCAATGTGAAAATTGCGGTTCCTCTTTAAATGCCACGGACTTGATTAATCCAAAATCTACCATTACCGGCGTTGCGCCCACATTAAAGAAAACCAAGCATTGGTTTTTACCCTTAGATCGCTACGAAGAGTTTCTTAAAGAATGGATCATAAAAGGCCATAAAAACGACTGGAAGCCCAATGTTTATGGTCAATGTAAGTCTTGGATTGATGATGGTTTACGACCGCGTGCCGTTACCCGCGATTTGGACTGGGGAATTCCTGTGCCGGTTGAGGGCGGTGAAGGCAAGGTATTGTATGTTTGGTTCGATGCCCCAATTGGTTATATCTCCTCTACCAAAGAATGGGCAGAGCGGGAAGGAAAAGATTGGGAACCGTACTGGAAGGATAAGGATACCAAATTGCTCCATTTTATTGGAAAGGACAATATTGTTTTTCATTGCATCATTTTCCCGAGTATGCTCAAGGCACATGGCGATTTTGTACTACCGGAAAACGTACCTGCCAATGAATTTTTGAATTTAGAAGGCAACAAGCTTTCCACCTCCAAAAATTGGGCGGTTTGGTTACATGAATATTTGGAAGAATTTCCAGGTATGGAAGATGTACTCAGATATACATTGACGGCAAATGCTCCTGAAACCAAAGACAATGACTTTACCTGGAAAGATTTCCAAGCAAGAAATAACAATGAGCTGGTAGCCATTTTTGGAAACTTTATAAACCGGGTGACCGTACTTACCCATAAATATTATAACGGAATTGTCCCAACACCAGATGAGTTTTCCCAAGTTGACAAACAAACCTTGGAAACCTTAAAACAGTTTCCCGCTATCATTTCTGATTCTTTGGAACGCTATCGCTTTAGAGAAGCTGGCCAAGAATTAATGAACCTTGCTAGGCTAGGGAACAAATATTTGGCAGATGAAGAGCCTTGGAAATTGATAAAAACGGATGAAGAACGTGTAAAAACAGTACTATATGTGGCACTTCAGATTGCAACAGGTTTGGCCATATTGAGCGAGCCATTTTTACCATTCACCTCCAACAAACTCAAAAACATCCTAAATGTCAGGTCGAGCGCAGTCGATACCCTTAGTTGGGAAGATGTAAGCACCAAGGATACCCTTCTCCCTGCGGGTCATCAAATCAATAAAAGTGAGCTCCTGTTCCGCAAGGTAGAGGATACAGAAATTGAAGCACAGCTGGCCAAATTGGAAGCCACAAAAAAAGCCAACCAATACATGGAGAAAGAAATCACACCCCAAAAAGAAACCATAACCTTTGATGACTTCACAAAACTCGACATGCGTGTTGGCACCATTGTTGAAGCCGAAAAAATGCCAAAGGCCAACAAACTCTTGGTTTTAAAAGTGGATACGGGCTTGGATACACGTACCATTGTCTCGGGTATTGCGGAAAGTTTTACTGCTGAAGAAATCGTAGGTAAAAAAGTGACGGTTTTGGTCAATTTGGCACCTCGAAAACTGCGAGGTGTGGAAAGTGAAGGGATGATCCTAATGACTGAAAATCAAGAAGGCAAATTGGTGTTCCTCAATCCTGATGAAGATGGAGTTGGGAATGGAGAAGGGATAAGTTAACCGATTCTCCCGTTTTATTTTGAATGCTGGTTGAGCAAAGTCGAGACCTGGAAAAACCCATCAAATGCAACTCATCCCCTACATAACAAAGCACACGCAACTTTCTGAAAAGAGTATTGAAAATACTGTTGTATTATTAAATGAGGATTGCACCATTCCTTTTATTTCACGCTATAGAAAAGAGCGCACAGGGAATCTTGATGAAGTTCAAGTTGGAGCCATTGTACAGTTTAAAGCTCAGTTTGAAGCTTTGGAAAAAAGAAAATTGGCCATTATTAAAGCTGTTGAAGAACAGGGACTCCTTACCCCAGAGCTACAATCAAAGTTTCAAAATTGCGCAGATTTAACAAGTCTGGAAGATTTATATCTCCCCTTCAAAAAAAGCAAGAAAACAAAAGCAGAAGTCGCTCGTAAAAACGGTTTAGAGCCCTTGGCAAAAATCATCATGGCACAACGAAGTGATGAGATTGAGTTCATCGCCTCCAAATACCTCAACCATGAAATCATAAATGAAGATGATGCCCTTGAAGGTGCCCGTCATATTATTTCAGAATGGATCAATGAACGTACCGATATTCGAAATCAGTTGAGAAACCAATTGGAACGTCATGCCTTGATCACTTCAAAAGTCATCAAAACAAAAAAAGGAGATACTTCGACTCCGCTCAGTACAAGTGAAAAAGCACAAAAATTCCGAGATTATTTTGATTGGAGCGAACCGTTAAATCGCTGCCCTTCCCACAGGTTTTTGGCCATCCTAAGAGCAGAAAAAGAAGGTTTCATCCGCATAAAAATTGAAATTGATACGGATAGGGCACTTGACAATATTGAAAGACGTATCATAAAATCAAACAATGAATGTACCGCTCAAATAGAATTGGCTATTGCCGATGCCTACAAACGTCTTTTGCTTCCATCATTGTCCAACGAGCTTTTAAAAAATGCCAAGGACAAGGCTGATACCGATGCCATTCAAGTGTTCTCCAAAAACCTAAAACAATTGTTGCTTGGTGCACCTTTAGGTGAAAAACGAATATTGGCTATTGATCCCGGTTTTAGAACGGGGTGTAAAGTGGTCTGTTTGGATGCTCAGGGTGATTTAAAACACAACGAGACCATATATCCGCATGCGCCCCAAAATGATAGCTCTGGCGCTATTAAAAAAATAAGTTCTTTGGTGGATGCACATAAAATTGAAGCCATCGCCATAGGTAATGGAACAGCATCACGGGAAACTGAGCGACTGGTAAAACGCATTCATTTTAAGAATCCCATAGAAGTTTTTGTGGTGAGCGAAGCCGGCGCTTCCATCTATTCGGCATCCAAAATTGCACGGGATGAATTTCCCAATTACGATGTTACCGTTAGAGGTGCAGTTTCCATTGGTCGCCGTTTGGCCGACCCCTTGGCGGAATTGGTAAAAATTGATGCCAAGTCCATAGGTGTGGGGCAATATCAACACGATGTGGATCAGAGCAAGTTAAAAACCTCTTTGGACACCGTTGTGGAAAGTTGCGTAAACTCTGTAGGTGTCAATATCAACACAGCAAGCATTCCTTTGTTAAGTTACGTTTCGGGCATTGGTCCTAAACTTGCAGAAAATATTGTAACCTATCGCAATGAAAATGGTCCGTTTAAAAGTAGGGCAGAGATAAAAAAAGTACCTCGCTTGGGAGGAAAGGCATTTGAGCAAGGAGCTGGTTTTTTACGAGTTAAAGATGCTGAAAATCCGTTGGATGATTCTGCAGTACATCCCGAAAGCTATCCCATAGTGGCAAAAATGGCGAAAGATAAAAGCATCCCCTTATCAGATATCATCAGAAACAAAACGGTATTGGAACGTATTGACCTAAAATCGTATTGCACGGAAACCATAGGACTACCAACCTTGAAAGATATTCTTGAGGAACTGGAAAAACCAGGATTGGATCGAAGGGAAAAAGCCAAGGTATTTACCTTCAACCAAAACATTAAACAAATTACAGATCTACAACCGGGTCAACTGCTCCCCGGAATTGTTAATAATATTACCAATTTTGGATGTTTTGTGGATATTGGCATTAAAGAAAGTGGACTAATCCATGTTTCAAACCTATCAGATTCGTTTGTGAAGGATGTCAATGCCCATGTAAGCTTGCACCAGCAAATTGTGGTTAAGGTTTTGGATGTTGATGTATCAAGAAAGCGCATTCAACTGGCTTTGCATAAGAAAGATTGACAGGATAATGCTGAAAATTGCCTATCACCCCATCTATAAACATCCCCTACCTGATGGGCATCGGTTTCCCATGATCAAATATGAACTTTTGCCCGAACAATTGCTCCATGAGGGCACCTGCACTGAAGCAAATTTTTTTTACCCCGAACTCCCCAGCGATGCACCTATTCTAGCCATACATGATTCAGCATATTATCAGGATTTGGTCAATCTAAAAATCAAACCCAGTGCGGCACGCAAAATTGGTTTTCCGTTAAGTGAGGTTTTGGTAAAACGAGAACGCATTATTGCGGATGGCACCATAAAAGGATGTGAATTTGCTTTGAAACATGGTATTGCCATGAATATTGCCGGAGGTACACATCATGCTTACTCCAATAGAGGTGAGGCCTTTTGTATGCTGAATGACCAAGCGATTGGCGCACGATATCTTCAAAACTGTGGACTGGCAAAAAAAATTCTTATTATAGACCTAGACGTTCATCAAGGTAACGGAACTGCCGAAATATTCCAGAAAGATGACTCAGTTTTCACCTTCTCAATGCACGGTAGTGGTAATTATCCCTTCAAAAAAGAAGTATCAGATTTAGATATTCCTTTGGAAAAGGGAACAACAGATGGGAAATATCTTTCCATTTTAAAAGGAACCCTTCCTGAACTACTTGAAAAAGTACGACCAGACTTTGTCTTTTATTTATGTGGCGTGGATGTTCTTGAGACGGATAAGTTGGGAACCTTGGGCATGTCCTTACAGGGGTGCAAGGAACGTGACCACTATGTACTTCAAACGTGTTTTGAGGCTAAAATTCCTGTCCAATGCAGCATGGGTGGTGGTTATTCCCCAAATATCAAAATAATTGTTGAAGCACACGCAAATACCTTCAGGTTAGCCCAAGATATTTATGCCTAGTTTTTTTGGCTTTTTTAGGCAATACTTTTCAAGTATTCAAACTCCTTTTTCTCCTCTTGGTTGCGGTTTTGAAAAAGCAACCATTGGTCCAGTTTTAATAATTCAACAAAAATCAAGATTACAAATACTCATTTTGTAATTTTATGTCTTAAACACAAATCAAGCTATGTTATCAAAAAAATTAGAAGAGGCCCTGAACAACCAAATACAAATAGAGGCAGAATCGTCCCAAGTATATCTTTCCATGGCCTCTTGGGCAGAGGTTAAGGGTCTGGAGGGTATTGCCGGTTTTATGTACGGTCATTCAGATGAGGAACGCATGCACATGCTCAAATTGGTAAAATATGTGAACGAGCGGGGCGGACATGCCCAAATATCCCAATTGAAGGCTCCAAAAGTTGACTTTGTTTCCTTTCAAAAAATGTTCGAAGAGCTGTATCAGCATGAAATCTTTGTATCAAAGAGCATCAATGATCTAGTGCATGTTACTTTGGAAGAAAAGGATTATGCCACCCACAACTTTCTACAGTGGTATGTTGCGGAACAAATTGAAGAGGAAGCCCTGGCCAGAACCATTTTGGACAAAATCAATTTAATTGGTAATGATAAGGGGGGATTGTACCTTTTTGATCGTGATGTACAGCAGATTAACGTAGAAAGCGCCGCCTCTAACACTGCTGGCATATAATTTTTATAATTCTTTTATTTAGATTAATTTAAAATAACTATTTTTGACCCATCTGCATTATCGGAATGGGAAAAAAGAAGAATTCAAAGAAAAAAAACAAGGCCTTACTTAAGGAACTGACCCCAACTAATTGTAAGACCAAATGCTGTAAGAAATATAGCAAAGGAGAAAATAAGCGTTGCAAACGCTGCCCATGTTTTGACCTACTGAAAAAAGTAGCATAAAAAAAAGGGGCAGTTTGCCCCTTTTTTGTTTATCTGTAAGAATCCCGCTTACTTTCCTAACATTAAAAGCTCATTACATTTTATTTCTGTGATATATCGCTTTTCCCCTTCTTTGGTTTCATACGATCGGGATGTTAGCTTCCCTTCAATAGCGACTTCCTTTCCTTTTACCAAATAGTTTTCTACAATCTCCGCTGTCTTTCCCCAAGCTACCACATTATGCCATTGTGTGTCCGTTACTTTCTCCCCATCCGAGTTTTTGTAGGTCTCATTGGTAGCAATAGAAAACTTGGCAAGTTTATTACCATTTTCCAAGATTACCATTTCTGGGTCATTTCCTAAGTTTCCAATCAACTGTACTTTGTTTCTAAGTGAATTCATGATTTAAATTTTACGTGTTAAACAGTTAATACTATCGAACTCTTATCATTCGACAGGGCAAACATACTAGCACAAAATATTATGAATCGGTATTGAAACGTTTGTTTTCGTTTGTAAACGGATGTAGTCGTTTACAAACTTATATAGATGCCCTATCAATCCCTAGAATCTTCTTTAGCCTTTTTCGAGGATTTTTTGTTAAGTCTGAGCCCAAACCTAAATAATAAAAAGGCAACAAACCCTAAAACCAGATTGGCTGTAAGATACCCTAATACCACTCCCCAAGAGTATCCCGAGCTATCGGATATAGTATTAATTAATTGAGAAAATAGACCGGGCAGACCAACTAGAAACCCAAGAGCTAGAATAGCTGCGATAACAATAAGAATTACTCCAAGTATTTTGTTAAGCATTGTGCGGTTTTAGAATACTTACATAAAAGTACCCATTTCATACATTTAAAAAAAAATGTTCTGTTGTTGTCCCACTTTGTATATCAATGCCTCATCAACCCCTGGATTATTCTTTGGTCTCTTTCTTGGATTGGTAGTTTCTGTATAGCCAAAGAGCAGTAAAGACCAATGCGATCAAAACCACACTCGTTATTATCGCTGTTATTTCGTTTTCAGCTTCCATACTTATCTTTTATCTTCTGTAAGATACTATTTTGAGGCTATACCCCAGAGTAGCCCTAGATTCTTTTTCAGGTTCTGGAAAGTTTATTCATTATCTTTAAAACAATGGAAAACCAAAAAACATTTACAAAACGAATTGGGGGGTATCTGCATAAAATGACTCCCATTACAGATGCTAGTGGAAAACTGCTTCATTATGTAACAAAACCTTTAATGGTAGAACTGAAACCCAGGGATATAATGCAGATAATAATTGGATCTACAATTTTGGCACTTCCAGTAGCTTACACCGAGGAAGCCTGGAAATTGGCAGAAGAACTGCCTCTATTGAACGTTGGGTTTCTTTCTATGATATCACTTGTTTTCATTGCCCTTTTCGTTTTCTTTAACTTCTATCGCTTTAATATTAAGGGAAACGTTTTCAACTATATTAAAAGAGTAATCGCAACTTACCTTATTTCAATATTCGTAGTTGCAGTTCTACTTACCATAATACAAAGATGCCCTTGGGAAACAGATTTTATGTTGGCAATAAAACGCATAATCGTAGTTGCCTTTCCCGCTTCAATGAGCGCAACCATAAGTGATGTGCTAAAATAGTTTCTGTTCCAGAATGTATATGGATAGCAATATGATCCTAAAAACATGGTCCAAGAAATTATCCCGGACCATGCTTCAATTATTCTCAATATGATTCCAATACAGGGACTAATGAATAAAGTTCACTACTCCGGTATCCATATCATAAACGGCACCCTTAATCCCAATCTCCCCATTTTCAACCATTGTCCTTAATAAATCACTTTCTTTTACTACCATTTCCATGGCATGGCGAACATTGTTTTCACTCACTTCATGAACAAACAATCTGTTTTTAGATGATTTTGGACCTGCAGAATTGGTAGATTGTTCTATTGCCGGTTTAATATTCTTGAGCATTTTAGTGATATGTCCCAATTCAGCACCATCAATCGCCGCATGAATAGCCCCGCAATTCTCATGCCCCATTACCAGAATAAGTTTTGCTCCTGCAACCTTAGTGGCAAATTCCATGCTTCCAAGAATATCATCATTGATAAAATTACCTGCTACCCTTGCAACGAAAATGTCACCTATTCCCTTATCAAATACATCCTCTACCGGAATTCTACTGTCAACACATGAAAGTATGATAGCTTTGGGGTATTGGCCTGTGGCACTTTCCCGTATCTGTATGGAATGATCCCTTGCCGTAAGGTCACTTCGAACAAACCTTTCGTTGCCTGCGGCCAAACTATTGTATACTTCTTCAGGTGTAAGTGCAGATTGCTCTTCCTTACTCAATACATTCTCCACTAAAATGCTGCTTCTATCAATTTCTATGGTCTCATTGGAAGTTTCAAAACCATCTGTTGCTTGGGCAAAACCTATTGTTGTCAATGCTAAAAAAATACCTGTGGTAATCCAAATTGTTTTCATAACCATTTCATTTAAATTGTACATGGCGAAAATATACCACTTAAGTCAAATTAATACTATTACTATTCATAATTAATAGTTAAACTATTGTATTATGATAGTAATACTTTCATTTATGATCTTAAAAAACAATACACTTATATTTGAGTTTAAAAATCAATACTATGGAAACATGGTTAAACCCAACAACTCTCGAAGGTAATTTAGTCAAACTTATTCCAATGGAAATTTCCCATAAGTCTGATGTATTGGCAGCAGCTTCGGATGGCAATTTATGGGAGTTATGGTATACTTCGGTTCCCTCACCAGATACCGTTGGAGACTATATCGCAAATGCATTGATGGAACAACAGGAGAAACGTTCGCTCCCATTTGTTATTTTGGACAAAACTTCTGGGAAGGTGGTTGGAACAACCAGATTCATGCGTGCCGATGCCCAAAACAGAAGGGTGGAAATTGGCTCCACTTGGTATGCCAAAAGTGTACAGCGCACTGGTGTCAACACCGAATGCAAGTATCTTCTACTAAAACATGCTTTTGAAACATTAAAGACTGTTGCCGTTGAATTCAGGACCCATTTTCACAACCACCCCTCAAGAAATGCAATTTTGAGATTAGGAGCCAAGCAAGAAGGTATCATTAGAAATCACAGAATTGACAAGAATGGAAATTTAAGGGACACCGTTCTATTTTCAATTTTGAACAACGAATGGCCAACAGTAAAAACTTCGCTGGAGTTTAAGACGAATCGAAAGTATTAGTGCTTAGTTCTTTTTAAAAGATTGGCAAAATTGTATGCAGCTTGTTCCAAGTTTTTATGGGAGTGTGCCTTTGCTTCTTCCCAATCATGGATTTTATTCAATATGGACACGACATAGTGAAGCCCTATTTCCTGAATCCCATTAATTGAAACATCCACGGAGCCACACAAAGCGGCAACTGGTATGTTTTTGTACTTAGCAGATTTAAGCACTCCTGTGATGGTTTTTCCAGATAAGGTTTGATTGTCCAACTGACCTTCTCCGGTAATGATCCAATCTGCATCCTCTATTGCATTTTCAAAATTCGCCAATTCCATAATCAAATCTATTCCAGAGGTAAGATCTGCATCCATGAAAACCATTGCTCCACCTCCCATTCCTCCAGCCGCGCCGGCTCCTGCTATTTTTTGCACATCTATATCAAACGTGGTTTTCATTACATCTGCCAAATTCCTCAATCCTTCATCCAAAAATTCAACTTCTTCTTTTGAAGCTCCCTTTTGGGGGCCATAGATTTTAGCGGCCCCATTTTCACCATAAAATGGGTTGGCAACATCGCAAGCCACTTTGATTTCAACATCGGAAAGTATACTGATTACTCCACTGGCATCAATTTCTTTTATGTTGATCAAGTTTTTCCCTATGGGCTTCAACTCATTTCCATATTCATCCAAAAACTTGTATCCTACAGCCACAGCAGCTCCCATTCCACCATCATTTGTTGCACTACCCCCTATACCAAGAATTATTTCTTTGACACCATTTTTCAAAGCGTCCGCTATTAATTCCCCTGTACCTAGTGAAGACGTATGCATACAGTTCATCTCATCTTTGGTGAGCAACGCATAGCCAGAAGCCTCCGACATTTCAATATATGCGATTTTTTTATCCTTGGATAATAGGTATTTGGCTTTAATTTTTCGAAACAGAGGGTCATTGACAACGATTTTGACCTCAGAAGCATTCAAATAGTCCTTAACCACTTCCAAGGTGCCATCTCCCCCATCGGCCAACGGTTTTTTAATGACCAAGGCGTTTGGAAAAACCATTTTAATCCCGTTGTCAACGGCTTCGCAGAACTCCCTTCCTGACAAAGAGCCTTTATATTTATCCGGAGCAATTACAAACTTCATTTAAAATGATTTAGGGAAGAAAAGTACACTTCTTGTTTTATGGAAATTTAGATATTTTGTTTGGCTTTTAAAAATGGCATACGTTTTGCCCCTGCCTGTAAAGTATTTACCTTTAAATAAACTTTCAATGATGAAACAACTACTTATACCCATTTTCAGTTTTCTGTTCACCACACTAGTTATAGGTCAATCCAAAAACTTTTTGGATGTTCCATACCTTGAAACCTCTGCAAAGGTAGACACCTTGGTAACCCCAGATAAAATTTACCTGAACATTGTTATTCAGGAAAAAGATTCAAAAGGCAGAAAATCTGTTGAGGAACAGGAAAACAAAATGGCCCAAAGTCTGCGGTCTTTGGGAATAGATTTGGACAAACAATTGGTGATCAAAGACCTGAGCAGTAACTTTAAAAAGTATTTTTTACGTTCTAAGGAAGTACTTAAAAGCAAGCAATATTCCTTGGAAGTATACGATGGCTTAACCGCTGGAAAAGTTATGGTTGCCCTGGAAAAACTCGATATAGCCAATGCCTCTCTTGAAAAAACCGAATATTCAAAAATGGATGCATTGGAGCTGGAACTGAAGTCGAGGGCCGTCAAAAAAGCAAAAATGAAAGCTGAAGCACTGACCACTCCCCTTAATCAGAAAGTAGGTGCGGCCATCCATATTTTGGATACTTCAACCCCTTATTACGCAAGATATAATCAAGCTCCCCGTATGGAGATGAAAACAATGGCGATTGATATGGCCGAATCGGAGCCTTTGGACATCGATTTTGAGAAAATAAAAGTGGAGACCACGGTAAATGTAAAATTCAGAATCTCTGAATAAACTAATCAAGCACTGACAAACCCGCATTGACCATAAGTCTTAATTTATTGGGGGCAGCATCCACTTTGGCCACAACCCGCAAGCCACTGTAGAGGGTAAAAAGCATTAACCCAATGCTTTTGGCATCTTTTGAGGCCTTAAACTCCCCCTTGTCGATACCCTTTTGGATATAATTGATAAAAAGACGTTGCACGTTTATATTGTTATCCTGTATCACCTTACGAAAGGCTTCATCCCCGGGAATAAGCTCTGTGGTGGCATTAACAACAAAACAACCTTTGCGGGCTTCATCGGTGATGGCTTCCTCAATAGCAACATCAAACAGTTTTTTAATTCCTTCCCGCACTGTGCTTTCTTTGTCAAAAATTGATTTGAGCTGTTTCCCTGCCGTGTTTCTATATTCCTCAAAAGCTCGATTAAAAAGTTCATCCTTACCCCCAAATGTATCATAGAGACTCGCCCTATTGATTCCCAAGTGGGATACCAAACTTTGTATTGAAGTGGCATGGAACCCTTTTTCCCAAAAGAGTTCCATTGCCTTGTTCAATATTTCCTTTTCATCAAATTGCTTTACTCTTGGCATTATTTTGGAATAATTGTTCCAAATTTATTGAAAAAAATTATACTTGTGCAAGACCACCATCTACAGGTATTTCCGCACCTGTTATATAACTACTATCGGAGGAAGCCAAAAATAAAGCGGTTGTGGCCACCTCATCTGCATTGCCAAACCTTCCCAATGATACCATAGATGGTAGACTGGTAGCCAGTTCATCTATATTCTCTTGTGGCACATTGTGTTTTCCATAAATCGGAGTGTCGATCGGTCCTGGGGCAATGGCGTTCACACGAATCCCTTTTGGACCAAACTCTGAGGCTAAGGTTCTTGTCACAGAACGCAAGGCGGCCTTGCTGGCTGCATAAGCGGCCATCCCACCAAATCCTTTTACATTTGTGATAGAGGTGTTAAAAATAATGCTTGCCCCTTCATTTAAATCATTGTAAGCTGCCTTCACAGTAAATAGTGGCCCCTTTACGTTAATGTTATGCACTTCATCAAAAATTTCTTCGGTAAGACCATCAATGGTCTCCAATCTAAATACTCCAGCGTTTAAGAACAATACATCAATCTTTCCAAATTTTTCAACAGTTTTTGCAATCAAGTCTTTACTATCCGAAATACTTGAAGCTTCAGCCTTTACCAAAAGGTAGTCCCCTGAAAGCTCACTTTCCAATGCGGCCAATTTCTCCTGACTTCTACCCGTCAAGACCACCTTTGCGCCCTCTTCCAAATACCTTTTTGCTGTTTGCAAGCCCATACCACTTGTTGCTCCTGTAATTACTGCTACTTTGTTTTCTAGTTTTTTCATAATACTATTATATATGTTGCTATATTTGTTTTGGAACGATTGTTCCGATACAAACATATAAATAACAGAACGATTGTTCCAAATAAAATTTCATGTTTAACATTTGTTTATATTTAATTTCAAAATTCCTTTCATGTCGAATTCCTTTATTGCCGATAAAACTTTTGATAACCAAGATTATAGTGAGACACGATTGAAGAAGGCCGATTATGAGAATTGCATCTTCAAGAATTGCAAATTTTCGAGCGGTTTTTTAGATAACCAAAACTTTATGGAATGCCAGTTTTTGGAGTGTGATCTGACAAATGCGAACGTAAAACATACCATTTTTAAAGAATGCCAGTTCACTGGTTCTAAATTGATGGGGCTTCGTTTTGAGGATTGCAATGATTTCTTATTGGCCGTTGAATTTGAAAACAGTGATTTGAGTTTTGCTTCTTTTTTTCAACTCTCAGTCAAAAACACCCCATTTAAAGATTGCAAATTAATTGAAACAGACTTTACGGAAGCAGACCTAACACTGTCCACATTTACCAATTGTAATATTGATAGGGCTATTTTTAATCAGACCATTCTTGAAAAAGCGGATTTTAGAACTTCTTTCAATTTTGATATTGACCCACAGCAAAACAACCTCAAAAAGGCCAAGTTCAGTAAGGAAAACCTTATTGGTTTACTAAAAAAGCACGATATTGTAGTTACCTAAATGCTTACTAATGTCTGATAAAATTTGTCTGGAATGTGGGGATAAACTTATTGGTAGGGTAGATAAAAAATACTGTTCCGACCATTGCAGAAATGCCTATAACAATAGACTAAACAAGGATAGTAAAAATCTAGTCAGAAATATCAATAACAAACTCCGAAAGAACTACCGCATACTCAACAGTTTCCCTTTAAAAGAAGGAAAGACAAGAACAACCAAAATGCGTTTGATGGACAAAGGTTTTGACTTTGAGTACATCACAAATTTATATACCACAAAAAAAGGGAGCACCTATTACTTTGTATATGACCTAGGGTATTTGCCGCTGGACAACGACTATTATATGATTGTAAAGCGAGAGTAAGTTTTTTTATTTCCAGTTGTGTGAGCTAAGCTTTAGCGCGGCAATCACAATATCTTTCCGGCTAATTTGCCCAACCAGAATATCACTTTTCATTACGGGAAGCCTCCTCCTATTGTGCTTGTCAAATACCCCTGCAGCATCAAAAATACTCATGTCATGGGGTATGGTCTGGACATTTTTTGTCATGTATTTTTCAACGCTCTTATCCAAGATTGGTTGGTTAAAATATCTACTTTCCGAAATTTGCTTCATACAATCCGCTTCGGAGATAATTCCCACCAAGAACCCATTTTTATCCATAACGGGTCCTCCAGAAATATGATTTTTGGCAAAAGATTCCATCACTTCCAAAATAGACTGCTCTGGAGTAAAAGTGACCAATTTTTTAGTCATATAATCCTCCACCAATATAGGGGCGTCATATTCTTTTTTTGAAGCACCCTTTAATCGTACGCCTTGAAAACTTTTGATTGCCATAGGGATTTTTTTAAGGTTGAACTATCAATATAGGAATTTTTTGCGAATTATCTAAATTTTAGTGCCTGAATATGAGGACTTTTCATAATTTCATACTTTTGGATACCAACCCTGTCTAACTATGAAGTTTTCTAGAACTCTTGCCCTTTTGTTGCTTGTTTTTGCGGTGTATTTGAGTTATAAGTCGTTGATGCCATCTTATCAAAGTGATCAGGACAACCAATTACAATCCTTTTCCACAGATAGGGCTTTGGTCCATGTAAAAAACCTTTCCAAAGAACCGCACGCTGTTGGTTTTCCAGGGCATGCAAATGCAAGGGGGTACATTATCGCTGAACTTAAAAAACTTGGGCTTGAAACTACATCTCAGGAAGGGTATACATCAGGAGACTGGGCCAATCTAAGTAAAGCCACAAACATCTTGGCCAAAATTGAGGGTTCGGGAGAAGGAAAAGCATTGCTTTTAATGTCCCATTATGATAGTAACCCGCACTCCTCCTTTGGCGCAAGTGATGCCGCAAGCGGTGTTGCGACCATCCTTGAAGGTATACGGGCTTTTTTGGAAGAAAACAAGACTCCAAAGAACGATATAATTATCCTTATTACAGATGCTGAAGAATTGGGACTCAATGGAGCTACTCTTTTTGTAAATAAGCACCCATGGGCGAAAGAAATTGGCTTAGCAATTAATTTTGAGGCGCGAGGTAGCGGCGGACCCAGTCATATGTTGATTGAAACCAATAAGGGCAATGGAACACTCATAAAAGAATTTACAAAAGCAAACCCCAAATATCCTGTTGCCAGTTCATTGGCCTATAGTGTCTACAAAATGTTGCCAAATGATACGGATTTAACCGTTTTTAGAGAAGATGGTGATATAGAAGGTTTCAATTTTGCATTCATAGATGATCATTATGATTACCATACCGCACTGGACACCTATGGGAGACTGGACAAAACCTCGTTGGCGCATCAAGGCAGTTACCTTATGCCTATGCTATCGCACTTTAGCAATGTGGACCTCAACAACCTTAAAAGTCTGGATGATTATGTGTATTTCAACCTTCCCTTTTTTAGGTTGGTTTCGTATCCTTATGAATGGATCTTGCCCATGTTTGGAGGGGCATTATTTCTATTTGTGTTCTTTTTGTTCTCAGGGCTTAAAGGAAAGAGGCTTAAAGGGAATGAAATTTTAAAAGGGTTTCTTCCACTCTTCTTCACTTTGATCTTAAATGGCCTTTTTGGATATTTTGGGTGGACTGTCATTAAATGGTGGTATCCAGATTTTAATGATATGCTACAGGGCTTCACTTATAATGGGCACACCTATATTCTTGTCTTTGTATTTTTTTCCTTGGCGGTCTGTTTTTGGATATATCATAAATTCAGAAAAGTCAAGACCCAAAACCTATTAGTTGCACCCATTGTGCTGTGGTTGTTAATTTGTGGGTTAGTGGCCCTATATTTAAAGGGAGCCAGTTTCTTTATTCTGCCGCTTTTTGCTTTGCTTGTTTCTTTTATGGTAATCAACAATCAGGATGAACCGCACCCTTTCTTACTCTTGTTTTTGGCACTTCCAGCTATTTTCATCTACGCCCCTTTACTAAAAATGTTTCCTGTTGGACTTGGATTAAAAATGATAGTTGCAACAACAGTTTTAACTACGCTTTTGTTTTTCCTTTTACTTCCATTTTTTGGTCTGTTAAAAAACAAAGGGCGTTTGGCCTATGCTGCTCTTTTCCTATTTTTCATATTTAGCGTTTCAGCGCATATCAACTCAGGTTTCAACCAAGAACAACCAAAACCAAGTAGCCTTTTATATGTGTACGATACAGATAAGGATTCTGCCGTTTGGGCCACCTATGACAATCAACCGATTGATTGGAACAAACAATTTTTAGGGAACGAAAAAAGAATTCCAAAACCTGGAGAATATGAAACACTGACAAGTAAATACCGTACTGAATTTACTTATGTAAAGGATGCTCCTAAAAAAGATATAGCAATGCCTTGGATAGATATGGTCAATGACACAATAATTGGAAATGAAAGATTTGTTGAATTATGTATCACACCAAAAAGGAATGTCAATAGGTTGGATATTTATACCAATTCCATCAAGTTAAATTCTGCCAAGGTCAATAATGTTAAGCTTTCTGATTATTTTCTGGAAAACAGGAAAAAAAGATTGATTACCCACTATATCAGTAATAATGAGTACACGGAGCTTGAGTTGAGTTTTCCAAAAGACAAGGTGTTAGACCTTACACTTTATGAATCTTCCTATGATCTGCTCACAAACCCTGTGTTTACAATTCCAGAAAGGCCAGAAAATAGCATTCCAATGCCCTTTGTGCTAAACGATGCAATTCTAATTACCAAAACGATAAAATTTGACTAAAAAAATCGGTGTTTTAGGGTGTGGATGGCTTGGATTTCCACTGGCACAAAAGCTTGTTAGCGATAATCACTTAGTGTATGGGACCACTACATCCCAAGAAAAATTGGCCCTTTTAAAAAGTGAGAAAATAGAGCCCTATAAAATATCATTGAATGCCGATGGTATTCATGGCAATATTTATGGCTTTTTATCCAATGTTGATATTCTCATTGTTAATGTTCCACCAAGACTAAGAGGTAAAAACACCGAGAGTTTTATTGAAAAAATGAAGCTATTGCATTTAGAAATAAAAAAAAGTCCCGTTTCTAAACTAATCTTTATCAGCAGTACCTCTGTGTATGGAAATGTTTATGGCGAAGTAACTGAGGAAACCACTCCAGTTCCCATTACCACGTCAGGAATTCAGCTTTATGAAAGTGAACAGCTTTTTTTAAACGATTCCTCATTGAGTACAACAATTATTAGGTTCGGTGGATTAATAGGACCAAACCGAAATCCGGTGACCATGCTATCAAAACGAAAAAAATTAAGCAATGGAAACGACCCTGTAAACCTCATTCACCTTTTTGATTGCATCCATATGATAATGACCATTATCAAAAATGAGTATTGGGGGGAATTGTTCAATGGGGTATATCCTTTACATCCCATAAAAAAGGAATATTATACAGAAGAGGCCCGAAAAAGGGACATTTCTCCACCGCATTATGCAGAGAATAATGAAGAAGGTATAGGTAAATTGATTATTTGTAAGAATTTTACTGATAAATCGCATCATTTCCTTACCTCAATTATATCTTGATTGACAACAAAAAAATCGCACTTTACAACAATTAGGATAATTTTAAGTTAATTAATACACTGATTTTTAATAAGTTAAATACCCTGCCGTTATCTTTGTAACAGTTTAATTTATTAGTGTCATGGGAAATTCAAGATTAACAATAAGAATCTTGATGGAAATGGAGAATTTGATTACAAAGAGTAGTACAAGAGAAAACATAACCTCAAGATTTCAAGACTTACATAAATCTATTCTAAGAAAGCACTACAATGCTGCGGATGTGGAAATAGACTATCATAGACAACGAATAAAAATGGATGTGGTGCTTAACGATCAAGAGTACAACCCCAATACTATCAACCTCGTGGTGTGCACAATCCCTGTAAATCTTTATTATAAAGATTTAGCCTCATTTTTAAGATCTTGTTTATTGAAAGATGTAAAAAGTCTAGCCTTTTATGCCAGTTTACTGCGAAAACATACGGATAAAGACATTTCAATGTTAGTACTTTAAAAGCATTGAAAACCGCAATTGAAAAAGATGCCCAAGGGTATCTTTTTTGTTTTTAGGGCATATAGTATTCTTTAACAGGATTATACCAATAATTTTTTTAGTTTTGGCGCACTAAACTAAGATACATGAGAAAGATTGTTTTGATATTACTTCTATCTGTAGGAGTAAATGCTGTTTCACAGACCAAAAGTGAATTGTTACAACACTATGAGGCTTTTTATAAAGAAATGCGTCTGCAAAGTGATGTTAACGGAGTTATCAATGCCATGACCCATTTAAATGTACTCTCTCCATCCAAAGAACGAAAAGATACCTTGGCCTATGTATATATGAACAATAATCAGCATCTTCAGGCACTCAATACTATTGGAATTGATAAAAATGAGGATGACTCTGATCTGGCCGTTCAAATAAAGGCAGTTTCTTTAAAAGCGTTGAATCAACCAAAAAGGGCTTTGGAGCATTTTGAAGCTCTTTTTGACCGTACCCCTTCTCCATATTTAGCATATGAGTTAGCTGATCTTAAAATACAGATTGGAGACAATGATGGAGCAAGCATCAACATTGAATTTGGTATTGCAAGCACATTGGATGATATGAAATATGCCTTTTATGAGAGACAACAACCCTATGAAGTTCCACTAAAAGCAGCCTTTTTACATTTAAAGGGGCTTGTTGCTTACAATAAGGATAAAAATAATATCGATGCCGCAATTGTTTCTATTGATGAAGCATTAACAATTGAACCTAACTTCAACTTGGCTAGTTTAAGTAAACAAGCATTGGAAGCTAGAAAGGAAAAACCTGAAGGACAGGAATAAAAAATTATTTCTTTTTTAAAGAAAGAAGTAATAGGCTATCCTTTTCTTTTTTAAGTTGGATAAGTTCCGTGACATTTTCATTGGGTACGGCAATTGAAAGGACATAATGGACAATTTTCCATCCATCATTTTCCTTTTTTACAACACCTGAACCCCTGCAAAGTTTCATTTGGGTATCCAGCAATTCATCGAACCAGGCAAAATCTTTGGTTTCATTGATATAAATATTACGTTCCACGGCCGTAAAATCCCATGCCTTGCCCCTATCAAAATAAGGCTTTGAAAATTCCTTAAAAGCTTTGTTTTGCCAATTTTCAGTGGCATCTGTTCCAATAAAAACCCCATCATCGGTCATCTTGTCAAAATAGGAATCAAAATCGGCATTGGCAGCAGCAAGATGCCAATCATCCAATAACTGAGCAATCGCATCTTTTTCCTTTGTTTGGCCGCTAACTGCAAATGTTAAAACCAGCAGCAGATGTGGTATTAATTTAGTTCTCATTTAAAATCATTTTTTTGTCCAGCTGACTATTCATAACAACATTAAACTGCTTTCGCAATGCATTATAAGCTGTTAACATCTCTATTGTGGCCTGGGTGGCATCCATGTGGTTTAAAATACTTGCCTTCACCTTTAGCATATAGGTTTTGAGCACCCGTAATCTACTCTTGATCTGAAGTTCATCAAACGGCTCCGGAAATTCGGCCTTGTACAAAAGTTTCTCCTTTTCAATAAGGTCATCAATGGCCAAAATTAAATCTTCATTGTTTTTTGCTTTGTACAAAACGTCAAAACTACTTGTCAAATCCCTAAATTCTACCCATTCTTCCAAAATAGCAGTTGCCTCTGGGTTGATCACAAACTTCTTTGGCATTTTCTGATAATTGAAAACAAGCTCCGTAGATTCATTTTCATTAGAAAGCCCATCACTATTTTTACACCCCATTACGAGTGTAAAAACTACGATTATACATAACAATTTTCGCATAGGCGAATGTACAAATTTTAATAAAGGCTATCTTTACTCGTCAATTCAATTAACTCTAATTTAAATGCAGAAACCAATTCTTATTCTTGGTGCATGTGGCCAAATAGGCACAGAACTTACGTTTGAATTAAGGGCCAAATATGGCTCTGAAAATGTAATAGCCAGTGACATCAGGGAAGGTAGTGAAATACTTATGAGCTCTGGCCCATTTGAACTTTTGGATGCCACAAACTACGAAGCTATTGAAGATGTGGTGATGTATTACGAAATTGATGAGGTTTTTTTAATGGCCGCTATGCTTAGCGCCACTGCGGAAAAGTTTCCCATGCGTGCTTGGAATTTAAATATGAACTCACTTTTCAACGTACTCAATCTTGCCAAGGAAAGAAAAATAAACAAAGTTTTTTGGCCCTCCAGTATTGCTGTTTTTGGTCCAAATACGCCTAAAAAAAATACACCACAAAATACGATAATGGAACCCAGTACGGTCTATGGAATAAGCAAGCAAGCTGGAGAACGTTGGTGCGAATATTATTTTAAAAAATTTGGGGTCGATGTGCGCAGTGTTCGGTATCCTGGGCTAATAAGTTGGAAAACGATGCCTGGTGGAGGCACTACGGATTATGCTGTTGAAATATATCATGAAGCATTGAAAAGCGGAAAATACCAATGCTTTCTGGATAAGGACACCAAATTACCCATGATGTTTATGGATGATGCCATTACGGCAACGATGAGCTTAATGGAAAGCAAGCCTGAAAAACTCTCTGTGAGGTCATCTTATAATTTGGGCAGTATGAGTTTTACTCCTGAAGAAATGGCAAAAAGCATTCAGAAAAACATTCCAGATTTTAAAATAACCTATGCCCCGGATTTTAGACAACAAATTGCGGATTCTTGGCCAAGCAGTATTGATGATTCCGCTGCAGCCCATGACTGGAATTGGAAACCTAAATTTGATTTGGAAACTACCACGAAGGAAATGTTGGGCAATCTTAAACAAGCACTTTAGGTCGCAGTTCCAATATCTGACTTGCCACCTGTCTTTTTTATGAGCTTAATATGGTGAATTTCGACCCCTTTGTCTATGGGTTTCAGCATATCATACATATTGAGTGCTACAACACTTGCACCATGCATGGCCTCAACCTCAACTCCAGTCTTATAAAAAGTCTTTACTGTGATTTTAACGGTTATGTCTAGGCCATTTATCTCATACGCTATAGCACAATGCTCAACGGGTAAAGGGTGACAATCGGGTAATAAGTCTGCCGTTTTTTTTACTCCCAAAAAACCGGCGGCCCTGCTCATGGAAAAAACATCCCCTTTAGGAACAGTTTTCTCTTGGATTGCCTTTATGGTTTCTTTGGAACTTACTTTCACTACCGCTTGGGCGATGGCTGTTCTATGGGTAGCTTGTTTTTGTGTAATATCAACCATATGCTATGTATTCACTTTCCATTGATAAGAATCATCCTCAAAAAGTTCTTTACCAAAAACAGGGACATGCGCTTTTATCTCTTCAACTACAAATTGAAGGGCTTCAAAGGCTGTTCTGCGATGAGGTGATGAAACAAAAACAAAAAGGCAGATCTCACCAACCTTTACCTGACCCAAGCTATGGTATATATGCATGCAGGTAATTTCAAATTTCTCAAAGGTCTGTTCCCGTATTTCATGGAATTTAAGGTTGGCCATTTCTTCATAGGCGGTATACTCAATAGCACTTACCGTTTTGCCTTCTATTTCGTCAGCTCGCACCTGGCCCAAAAAAATATCATGGGCGCCAATTTGGGTTTTATGCTGGTGGTGTCCAATGGAATCGGCAATAAAATTTGGGCTTATGGCTCCCTCAACAAACACATTTTTGATTTTCTTTTCCATATAGAAATCATTTAGCGCTAAGGTAACCAAGAAAAATGTAAATGGGATTTGCCTATTTTGGAATTTTAATCAAACAAGAACAAACCTCCCTTCTCAATTACCAAATAATCTGGATTTTCAACCATTTAATAGTACATATTGGCCAAGTACTTGTTTCTACTAGACCCTGGCCGGCATCTCTTCTAGTTTTACCCCAAAACATAAAATCATGAAAAGATCAAGAACGTTTTATGCTGCATTATTAATTGTATGCGCTATTCTTTCATTCACCTCGTGCAAAAAAGATGATGATGGGGAAATGGAAATAACTCCAGATCCACAGGTGGTTTTGCCACCAGATTATGTGGTGCTGAAAAATTTACATGATTCCAACTCGGGCAACACACTTGGTTGGGATTTTGATGATATAACCATGAAAAGTTGGTTTGGTGTCAGTTTGCAAGGAGAAAGGGTAACTGAATTGGATATTTCAAGTAAAAGTCTTACCACATTACCTGATACAATTGGGGAACTCTCAGAATTGACCAGTTTTACCGCCAACGACAATAACATTGTTACCATTCCTTCGGCCATAAGGGAATGGACAAAACTGACCTACTTTTCAATCAATGAAAATGCAATAACCAATATTCCCAAAGAGATTGGGGAATTGCAAAATCTCATTGAACTCCATGTTATGGGGAATCAGCTTAGTGAATTGCCTTTGGAGCTGGAATCATTGGATAATGTCGTCATTTTTGATGCAAGCTACAATGCGCTTACCCTAGTTCCACAACAAATACGTAAGATGATACAACTTGAAAAGCTGTATTTCAGTTACAATAAGTTAAGCTCGGTATCCTATACCATTGGGCAGCTTGTGTCAATTAAGGAAATAGATCTTAGCAATAATGAATTAACTGTTCTGCCTATTGAAATGGGCAATTTGAACACCTTGGAACAGCTATGGGTGGCACAGAACCAGATTTCCGTAATACCACAAGAAGTATGTGATCTGGAAACCAATAACGGTACTACTATTTCGAAAGATACAAATGTTAGCTGTGGTTACATTTTTCCAAATTATACCGCACTGCATGCATTGTACCATGCGAATCCTAATAATACACTGGGATGGGATTTAACAGATACCACAATGGAAACATGGGAAGGACTGGTCGTTGATCAGGGAACCGTTATAAGCATGGATATTTCTGGAAAACAAGTTTCCAATATCACGGCAGAAATAGGGTCTTTGACGGCCTTGCGAAGTTTAAACATGGGTGAAAATAACATTGAATCTCTACCAGCTGAAATAGGGTTATTGTCCGTTTTGGATGAGCTTCACTTGGACAACAATAGTCTAAGTGCATTACCCGAAGAAATAAAGGACCTAGGAACCCTTTTGGTGTTGAATCTAAAACAAAATGATTTTTCAGAATTTCCAATGGAATTGACCGAATTCAGCTTGATAAGCTCCCTTAATCTTGGGGATAACACTATAGCTACCTTGCCCACCGAGTTGGTCAACGTTTCCATTAATGGGCTTTACATTCCCAACAATATGCTGACCGAAGTTCCAGTGGAATATGGTGGCATGAGCAATTTAACAGTGTTTGACCTTCAAGGAAATACATTCACTGAAATTCCAGAAGAAATCTGTGCGCTAAAAGACAAGACCCCTGCCACTACCATTTTGTTGGATGATGATACCTTTTGTGAAGACGATACTGTTGTTGCACTAAGCGAGTATGAAGTCCTCAAAGAATTGTACGAGACCAACACCAATAATTCATTGAACTGGGGTGACAGCCTAGACGACCAGACCATGGCAGCGTGGGAAGGAGTGACTATATCCGGGGGCCATGTGACAGAGCTAGCTATTACATATAAAGATATTGATGCCTTACCAGGTTCTTTTGGGCAATTAGCATTCTTAAGTTACCTTAATATCGGTTATAATAATTTGATTACTTTACCTTCAGAAATTGGAGATTTAGATGCCCTTGTCGTTGCTGATTTCACAGGTAATTTCTTAATATCGTTCCCAGATGAAATTGGCGACATGGCGGCCTTGGAACATCTGACTTTAAGTAACAATTCCTTTTCTGAACTCCCTGATGGCATTGGTAATTTAGCCAACTTAAAAAGCCTTACGTATTACGGTGATCTATTTGGAAAACCATTGTTAGAGAGGTTGCCAGAAACTATTGGCAATTTGCAAGAACTTACCTATTTATCCATTCAGGTCAGTGATATTAAAGAACTTCCAAGTAGTATTAAAAACCTGAACAATCTTGTAAAATTGGATTTGGCAAATAATGAAATTGAAAACTTGCCAAATGATTTAGGTGGACTTTCAAAGTTAGAGGAATTCTATCTGTCCAATAATGAATTGGACGCAATACCGGACGGAATAAGTGGGTTAGCTGCTTTGAAAACATTATCTATTGATGGCAATCAGCTTACGGATTTACCAGCAACCCTCCCTAGTTTGGGTAACCTGGAAACCTTGATATTGGCACGAAATCTTTATACCGAAATCCCCTCAATTGTTTTTTCCCTACCGGCCATTAAAGCACTCAATTTTTACCAAAACCAATTAACTGTTATTAGCAGCCAGATAGGAACGCTAACAAGTCTTGAATCATTGGATCTTTCTGGGAATCCGTTTGACGTAGCTGCTATACCCGATGAAATTGGGAATCTCACTGGCCTTAAAACACTGTTGTTCTCGAGGTGCCCAAATTTATTGACATTACCTGTAGCTATTGGGCAATTGACAGACCTCGAAGAACTGTATATTTTTGATTCAAACGTCAACCTACAGCTGCCATCAGAAATATGCGATTTACGTAATAACGGACTGACTGTTTATGTAAGTAGTAGTTTGGTGGATATAGATATATTGTGCCCTTAGTCTAACATCACAAAACACCAAAAAAATAGAAAAAGCCTACGGCATTTTTATACAACGTAGGCTTTCTCCATTCTTTAAGGATTTTAATAATTCGATTATCGGATAGTAAAAATGATTAATTTAGGGCAGTTCCCCCTCCCTTTAAATTGAACCCTATGAAATATGATTCCATTCTTTATTTCTTTCTCCTATGGTACGCACTTTTCTGTCCTAGACTTAACGCACAGAACGAGATAAAAATCGACAGTTTAAAACGAACACTTGCATTGGACAAAAGTGATTCCAATAAAATAGATCTCTCGATAAAACTATATCAAGAAATTGTTGCCAGAGATACTTCTGAAGCTCTTGGATTTTTGAATAAATCAATTTCTTTAAGTAATCAAATCGATGACGTTAATCGCCTTTCGCAGGCATATTTGGTAAAGTGCAATCACTATTGGAAACGTGGTAACCTAAATCATTCCAATAAAGCATTGACAGAAGTGGAAAAAAGACTCCCTGGTATTACCAACAAAGAAATTATTGCCAAATTTTACATGGAAAAAGGTATAGTCGAACATAGGGGAGGTCAATATTCCAATGCGATAGAAAAATTTCTAGAAGCAAGAAATCTATATGAAGTTTTGAAAGATACCATTGCTATCTCAAAATGCCAGACCAACATAGGTGGAAGTTATTGGGAGCTGAACCAACCCGATGAAGCGCTGAGAAATTATCTGACTGCCAAGGAAATTTTAGAATCAACAAATGAGCCACCTGAAATATCAATCTCGAGCATTCTAGGAAATATCGGACTTATTTACCGGCAAAAAAATCAATTTAAAAAGGCATTGGTTTATTATCAAAAATCATTGGAGCTCAATAGAAAAAATAACATGAAAATGGGCGAGGCCATCAACCTACAAAATATAGGCTCATTATACGTTAAAAGCAAAGATTACAATAAAGCATTGCCCTATTTTCAAGAGGCAAAAAATGTTGCGACCTCCATAGATGATAAAGTTGGGATTTTATATGCAGACCATAGTATTGGTATGCATTATATAAAAACGGGAAATTATAATAAAGGTATTTCCGTATTAAAACAGAATCTTGTATTGGCAGAAAAACTGAACAACACCGAGGAAATAAAAAATATGAATCGTAATATTTCTGATGCTTATGAAGGAATGGGAAATTACAAACAAGCGCTCAACTATAGAAGAACCTACGAACAATGGAAAGATAGTCTTATCAATAAAGACCATTTGAATACAGTAAAAGAACTGGAGTTACGTTTTGAAACCGCCAAAAAAGACAAGGAAATTACTTTGTTGACCCAAGAAAACAAATTGCAAGAAGCGCAATCAGAAAAAGAAGCAACCTTACGCAGAGCATTGATTGGGGGGCTTTTATTATTGGCAATTATTGGGGGATTACTTTTTTATACCATGCGACAACGGCTACGAAACCAAAAAATATTGGTCGCAAAAAATGAAGCACTCAATAAAGCTGAGCTTTCAAAAGAATTACAAACCTTGGAAATGAAAGCGCTGCGGGCACAGATGAATCCGCACTTTTTGTTCAATAGCCTAAATTCAATCAATACCATGATCCTTAGCGATGAAACCGAAAGTGCCAGTAAATACCTATCAAAATTTTCAAAACTTGTACGCTTGTTATTGGAAAACTCCGAGCAGCCCAAAGTTTCTTTAAAAGATGAAATTGATTTGTTAAAAGCCTACATTCAGTTGGAAGCCATTCGTTTCAACAACAAAATGGACTATACAATTGAAGTGGACCCAGAAATTGATCAAGAATCAACCTTTTTACCTTCCATGGTATTGCAGCCCTTTGTTGAAAATGCTATTTGGCACGGCTTATTGCATAAAAACCAAAAAGGACTTTTGACCATCGAGATTAAGGAAAGTGTCGATAATTTATTGTGCAGTATTATCGATAATGGTGTTGGACGCGAAAAATCGTTAACGCTAAAAAAAGAGGGGGGATTAAAAAAGAAATCTATGGGCATTAAGATTACCACAGATCGGTTAAAACTGTTGACCCAACAAAAGATAAAAGATGTCATCAGCATCATTGATTTAAAAGATAATGACAATAACCCATTGGGCACACAGGTTAATATACAAATACCCCTTACTTAAAATTTGGATATGATACAGGCACTCATAATAGATGATGAAGCTAAAGCTAGGCAAGGGCTTCGTTTGGTATTGGAAAAATACTGTCCAGAAATAAAGATATTAGCGCTTTGCGAATCTCCTGAAATAGGCCTTGAAAAAATAAATGCGCTAAAACCGGACCTTATTTTTTTAGATGTACAGATGCCTAAAATGTCTGGGTTTGATCTATTGGAAAGGGTTTCCAAAATCAATTTTGAGGTTATTTTTGTTACCGCATACGATCGCTACGCCATAAAGGCCATAAAATTCAGTGCGTTGGACTATCTCCTAAAACCTATCGATGTTGATGAGTTGATGAATGCCGTTGAAAAAATATCCAAGAAAAAGAAAAACAAGGTAGCCCAATATGGTTCACTTTTAAAAAATGTGAAACCGGGCATGGAAAAATTAAAACGCTTGGCCATTCCTTCAGACAACGAAATCATTATGCAACCAATAGCTGATATTATCTATTGTGAAGCAGATAGCAGCTATACCACTTTATATCTATCTGGAGGTAAAAAAATAACCGTTTCAAAAACTTTAAAGGAGTTTGAAAATATATTGCCCGAAGGGGATTTCTGCCGCATACACCATTCCACATTGGTCAACATGGCTCATGTAACCAAGTACATTAAAGGCGAGGGGGGTTATGTTATTATCTCCAACAACAACCATCTTAACGTGAGTCGAAGAAAAAAAGATCAATTTCTACAAATGCTGCATTAAGCCTAAAACCACTTAGCAGGTTTTTTATGTCAGTTACTTTATTACCTATACCGCTTACTAGTTTAGTATAAAATCTACGGAAGCACCCCACTAGTTTTACATTGAATTTAAAAAGGTTCCCCCAAATTTTAATGTTTAACTAAAAAAGTATTATGAAAAGTAATTTGATTTATTTGGCGCTATTTGTTTGGTCATTATTCATTTTGAATACCTCTTGCAGTAAAGATGACGCTCCACCACCTGAAGAAGAAGAAGAAGAGGAAATAGATGATGATAATGGGGAAGGTTCTGACCCAACTGGACAACAACCGCAATTAACCGCCGATTACCTAGCACTAAAAGCGCTTTATGATGCCAATAGCGGTAACACTTTGGGTTGGAATCTGGATGATACCACAATGCAGAGTTGGAGTGGCGTTGAACTGGAAAACGAAAGGGTTGTAAAGTTGGATGCAAAAGATAAAGCCCTTACCGTTTTGGTTCCCGAAATCGGGAATTTAGAAAAATTGACCTCTTTAGATGTGGGTATCAATTCTATTTCGCAGCTTCCCTCAGAAATAGAGAAGCTCACCGAATTGAACGTCCTTCACGTTGAAAGTAACCTTCTGACCGCACTACCCGCCGAAATAGGCCAATTGGGACAACTAATGGAGCTCTACGCACAAGCCAACAATGGCATTAAAAATCTACCCCCAGAGATAGAAGCTCTTGAACAGCTTACCATCCTAAACTTATATGGTAATTCTTTGGACATCTTACCGGTTGAAATTGGAAACCTAAAAGCATTGCAACTCTTGTCGCTTTATAGCAACCAACTTGTTGAAATACCAGCAGAAATTGGGAATCTTACCGAGTTGACTGTTCTTAATTTAAATGACAATCAATTGAGTTCACTGCCCAAAGAGCTTGGCGACCTCAACCTCCTAAATGCCATGAATCTGAAGAATAATGACTTGACCCTAATCCCGCAAGAAATATGCAATCTTGAAGAAGACGGTACAACAACAATTATTAAGGATAATAGAGTGCGTTGCGATTTGGCAACGTATCATTATGAAGCTTTGGTTGTGCTATACAATGCCAACCCCAATAGCTATCTAAATTGGGATTTGAACGATACTAGCATGCAAAATTGGGTAGGCGTTACCTTACATCCAAATGGCGCAGTTTCCGAATTAAATTTAGATACTTCATTTGTAGGTATCCTTCCTCCCGAAATAGGGAATCTTAAAGGACTAACGTTTCTAGATTTGTCCCAATGTGGCATTGTTGCTCTTCCTCCAGAATTGGGCAAATTAACCAGTCTTCAAGAACTTAATCTATTCTTTAATAATCTTACTTCACTACCACCAGAAATAGGAAAACTTTCGAATTTGGAAGTACTCGATATTTCTTTCAATAGTCTTGATACAATTCCAACGGAAATAGGAGCGTTGACAAATCTTGTGGTTTTAGTTGCTGAGGCCAATGAACTTATAAAAATACCAGATGAATTTGGTAACATGGGAAGTCTTAAAGAACTCAATATCGGATTCAATAATCTAAATGCTATCCCAAGTACTATCGGCAGTCTTAAAGCACTCAAAAGTGTGGTCTGTTCAGACAACAAAATTACAACTATACCCAAAGAACTTTCTGAATTACCCGAATTGATAAGCGCTGATTTTGGAAACAACCCAACAAGTACCCTGTCACCTTCAATATGCGATTTGTATAGTCAAGGTATATTAAGAATAGATGCGGATCAGGTAATCGCCAGTGGATGCCCATAATATGGACCCGAATCAAATGAAAAAGGATTTCAGCTACGTATTGCTCTCGTTTCTGGCTTTGTTCTGTGCTTCCTGTAATGATGTTGATCATGATATAGCATCAGGGGAAAATCAAAATACAGCTAATGCCATTACCAAAACTGTGGTTACCCTAAATAATGGCGATCAGCGAGAATATATCGTCTATATCCCTTCCACATATGATGAAACTAATGAGTCCCCTTTACTGTTTCAACTACACGGAAGTAGTGGAGACGGCGAAAAATATTATACTATTTCTGGTTGGAACGAATTGGCCGAAATACACAATCTAATTGTTGTTTATCCTACTTCGTATGTCTATGACCTTAAATTGAATGGCTGTGGAAATGATTTAGTGACAAAATGGAACAATTACAACTTACCAAAAGAGGTTTGCCCCAGTGAAGTACTGCGGGATGACACTTCTTTTTTCAATCAAATAATAGATGAGTTGGTCGATGAGTACAGTATTGATACCTCTAGAATTTATATGGCGGGTTTTTCAAATGGTTCTGGTATGACATCACGCCTTGCCGTAGAACTATCCGATAGAATAGCCGCAATAGGTGGTTTGGCCGGTTTTTTTCCTGAAGATACCATCTATGTACCACAACGAATTTTACCCGTACATATAATGCTGGGCACAACGGATGAAAAAATTGCTTCCAAGACTATTTTTAATGATACGATTCCAATGAATTTTCAACAGCTATTCTTAGACCCAACCTTAAGAGACATTACACAAACCTATGTCAAAACTTTTGACTTGAATCCCAATTACACGGTAACAGATTCTACCGGATATACCTTAACAGCAACTTTTCAAGGCAATTCAGGAAGTCCTGATCATTTGATGAAGTTTACACTTTGGAAAGACTTGGGGCATTTTTTCCCTAATCCAGATGACCGACCAGGTGCCGCCGACGTATTGTGGGAGTTTTTTGAATTTTATGATAATTAAGAATAAACAAGAAGTAGTTGCTAGAAAAAGAATTGGCCTTGTGAAAAATGAGGTTCTCTTTGAATATTGGCAAACTGTACCATTTCCAGAATGTATATTCCATAAGTAATTGGAAACCATTACTACTGCTTTTATTTATCAGCGCAGCAGTTATCATCTTCACAGCGACAATAACGGCGATTGTAAAAATGAAGCAAAATCAAGCCCAAGGTTGGAAGATAAATGACTTCCTCTGCCAGATGGGCAATCTCCAATTTCTCGTTAATAACAATCATGGCCAATAACATCCAAAGAACCCAAAAAGTATATTTTATTCTTGGCTTGGAAGTGTTTTTGGTCGACCAGTACACGGCAAAGAAGGCAATGGCTAAAAACAGTATGTCCAAAGTTCCCCACCACCAAGGATGCAGTGTTTCCCCTATAGCAAGTCCAGCTTGCGCTACAAAAAAGAATGGCGTCGCCAAGCAGTGTACAAAACATAAGGTGCTCGCAAGTGCTCCAATGATGTCGGACTTATATCTAAGATTTACCAGATTGGTCATGAACTGAGTAATTAATGCTTTTAATAATTAAAGAACCACAAGCCTATTTTCAAATGGGGAGACAAAAGTATTCAATTTTTTCAAATGCAACTAGGTTGCATTTGAATTTCTCTTTATTTTTGTAAAAAAGTTCAGATGGTCGAGACATTGAACCTTTCTTACACCTATGACAATAGTGAAGCTCTGGTTTTTCCGGATATTTCGCTGATTCCTGGCGAACACATGCTTGTCATTGGTCCATCGGGAGTAGGTAAGACCACGCTATTATATCTGATGGCTGGATTGTTGCCTACGCTAAAAGGTACCATTGCCATTGACGGAACGGAGTTAAATACGTTATCACGAAAAGAGATCGATAAATTCAGGGGAGAACATATCGGCCTCATCTTTCAACAATATCATTTTATCAAATCGTTGAACGTTTCCGATAATCTTCGCCTAAGGCAAAGCTTTCCCAAAAACACCAATGATACTAAAAGAAGGTATGAACTTGCTGAAAGGTTGGGGCTTACCCAACATCTTGAGAAGAAAGTCAACGCATTGAGCCATGGACAACAACAACGGCTGGGTATTGCCCTGGGCCTGATCCATAAACCAAAAATCATTTTTGCTGATGAACCCACTTCCAATTTGGATGATTCTAACTGTACAAAGGTGATCGACCTGCTCAAAGAAGAAGCCAAAATATGTAAAAGCAGTCTGTTGATCATTACACATGACCAACGGGTAAAATCCCATTTCAAAAATCAAGTAGTACTATGAAACTGGGCTATCTCGCTTTTAGAAACATGGTTTCAAAACCACTTAACTTATTATTGAGCTTATTGTTGCTGTTGTTAAGCGTGTCGTTGGTCACCTTTGTTCTGCAATTGAGTCAACAGCTGAACGGTCAATTGAGCAAGAACATCGCCCCTTTTGACATGGTTATAGGCGCCAAAGGAAGTCCCTTACAGCTCGTTTTGTCGGCTGTGCTTCATATTGATGCACCAACCGGAAATATCAAGTTGAAAGAAGTGGCCGCATTACAAAAGCATCCTTTTGTGCAAATCGCCATTCCGGTTTCTTATGGAGACAACTACAAAGGTTTTCGGATTTTGGGGACTGAATACGGGTATCTTGATCATTATGATGCCGAATTGTCGGAAGGAACACACTATGAGCAGCCCTTTGAAGTGGTTGCAGGAAGCAACGTTGCCCAGCGATTGGACCTACAAGTGGGAGACAGTTTCATCAGCTCGCATGGACTGGCCGCAACCAATGGTGAAACGCACGACGAACATCCTTTTATCGTAAAAGGCATCTTGAAACCCACGGGGGCTGTTGTTGACCAGCTGTTGATCACCAATCTCGAAAGCATCTGGAAAGCCCATGATCATGGCGAAGAAGACAGTCACGATATCACTAATCCCCATGAAGAAGAAGATAAACATCATGACGAAACTTTGAATAGTGAGCATGATACCAAAAAAGAAATCACAGCATTGTTGGTAAAGTTTAAGAGTCCTTTGGGCATGGTACAACTTCCAAGGTTTATTAATGAGAATACTTCTATGCAAGCGGCCCTACCTGGTTTTGAGATACAGCGACTTTTGGGACTTTTGGGTTCAGGTGTGCAGACCATAAACGGCATTGCCCTAGCCATTCTTTTGGTATCTGCCCTCAGTATTTTTATCAGTCTTTTAAAGACCATCAGGGAAAGAAAACAGGAGTTGGCTTTATTGAGAACCTATGGTCTTAGTACCGGACAACTTCTCAGGTTGGCTCTTTTGGAGGGACTTTTTCTGGCTTTTATTGGTTTTGTATTGGGATGGTTTTTGGGCCGTTTAGGCATATGGGGTGTTTCCCTGTACCTACAAGCCTCATATGGATACGCATTGAAGCTAAAAGCCCCAGAACTAGTTGAACTATTTCTCTTGGGCCTTATACTGGCATTGGCCACCTTAGCCACACTGTTGGCGTCCCGCTCAATTTTTAGACTAAATGTTGCTAAAACCTTATCGGATGGATAAATCATTTTTAATCGTTTTATTCGTAACTTTTGTATGCACTTTTACGATGGCACAAGAACAATTGACCTGGGGAGATTTCGCCGATGTCGATTTTGCGCCAGTATACAATGAAGAGTATGGTGTCAGTTTTTTGATGCCTACCTTTGGTAAAAAAATCAGGTTGTTCAGAGGCAAACAAGTTAATATCAAAGGATATTTTCTGGATATCTCAGGAAGCGGTGAAGTGTTCCTGGTTTCCCAAAACCCCATGACATCTTGTTTTTTCTGCGGGGCGGCTGGGCCAGAGACCATTATCGAAGTCAATTTCAAGGAGCACCCTCCTTTCCGTACCGACCAAGTTGTAACGGTCACCGGAGTGCTGGAATTGAATAGAAATAATGTGGACCATTGTAATTATATTTTAAAGGAGGCCACAGGTGAACTGGTCAATTAAGAATATGCGATTTTATCTGATGATACTTTTGTTTTGTATGGGAGCCAATGCCCACGCACAGGTCATTTTAGATTGGTCAGACCTCACTGGGGGCATTTCATTTCAAGCCCTCTCTTTAGAAAACCCTTTTCCTGGATTTAATGAAGCAACATTTTCCGAAAAGTTGTCGGTATTAGAAGGCAAAAAGGTTATACTAACTGGTTTTTTTTTGGTTTTGGATGGTAAACAATCAATGTATATGCTTTCTAAAAATCCGATGGCTTCCTGTTTTTTCTGCGGTAATGGTGGACCTGAAACGGTCGTAGGTCTACAGTTTAAAGAAAAGCCTTCCTTCACCATGGATAATCTGCTATCCGTACAAGGTATCCTTCGTTTGAACCGTGACAATCCAAACCTTTATTATTATCGACTTGAAAAGGCCGATGCCCTACGTCTTGAATAAAAAAACTGGAATGGACTATAAACAAACCGAACGACTGTTACAACGAAAGGGACTAAAGAAGACAAAGTTGCGCCATGCATTGATACGGTATTTTATCAAAACCCAACATGCACAGTCATATGCCGATATCAAGCTGGCACTAACGGAAGCAACCGATAAATCAACCCTATACCGAAACTTGACCGCTTTTGAGCAGGCTGGGCTAATACACAGTATCAACGACCATTCAGGTGTCACCAAATATGCATTTGGCGAAGCTCCGATACAAGGCAACGAACACGCCCATTTCGTATGTGAATGTTGTGAAACGGTATATTGTATGGATGGATTGGCACCACTACAGTTAGATGTCCCAAAAGGATTCAAGGCGAACAAGGTACAGACCATAATTCGTGGAACCTGTGCTGATTGTTGAAAATGAAAATTAAACCATGGAATACAATAGAAGAAAATTTATCAGCTTTTTAGGAAAGGCTAGCTTGAGTACTGCAGTATTACCTCCTTTTTTGATAGGTTGTGGTAATACATCCACTCCAACAGCAAAAACCTTGAAAATGGACAGTCAAATTTTGGATAGGTTAAAAAAATTGCCCCTCAATGGGCTTTCACCATCCAATAAAGACGATTTGTTGTTAGCCATGGGGTTGGATTATCATGTCATCATTCGTTGGGGCGATGAAATCAGTAAGAATGACCGTTTTGGTTTCAATAATGATTTTACTTGTTTTATCCCGTTTGACGATGATGATCCCACGGATGGATTGCTTTGGGTCAATCATGAGTATGTGAATCCTCTCTTCGTTTCCGGGTTCGACTACAAAAAATACCAAAACCATGGGGAGCATAGAACGAAAGAACAGGTAGACAAAGAAATGTACAATGTTGGCGGAAGTATTGTTCGCATAAAAGAAAAAGATGGAAAATGGGAGGTCGTAAAGAACGACCCCCACAACCGGCGAATCACTGCGAAAACCCCAATGGAACTTAACTGGGATTATCCTATTAAAGGGGTATCCACCGTTATTGGAACCCACAGTAACTGTTCGGGTGGCATCACCCCTTGGAAGACCTTTCTGACCTGCGAAGAGAATTACGACAGTTTTTTTGGAGAAACTATTTATGACCAAGACGGACGACCTGCGCACCGAGATAGTTCGGAGGGCTGGGAAAGATTTTACCCTTATCCCCCGGAGCACTATGGCTGGGTGGTCGAAGTAGACCCAAAGGACGGTTCCGCCCAAAAGCATGTGGCCATTGGTCGTTATGCCCATGAATGTTGTACACTTTATGAACTGCCCGATAAACGTATAGTGGCCTATTCAGGTGATGACAAGAACAATGAGCATTTGTATAAATTTATCTCGTCCGAGCCAGGGTCGTTAAAAGAGGGAACGCTTTATGTTGCCGATACGGTGAACGGCAAATGGTTGCCGCTCGACTGGCAAACCCAGCCAGCTTTGAAAGATAGGTTTAAAGACCAGACCGAAGTTTTGGTACGTACGAGGGAAGCAGCCAAAATATTGGGAGCCACGCCACTGAACCGCCCTGAGGATATTGAAATTGACCCCATTACGGGTAGTGTTTTTGTATCGCTCACCAATAATTATGATAAAAATGACTTTCACGGGTCTATACTGAAAATAGAGGAAACCGATGGCAAGTATGATGCTTTGACCTTTAACGCTTCAACTTTTATGGCGGGTGGAGAAGAAAATGGATTTTCATGCCCCGATAACTTGGCCTTTGATATGGCCGGTAATCTGTGGTTTACCTCTGATATGTCTGGCAGCAAAATGAATAAGGAAGACGGACCTTACATGGCTTTCAAGAACAATAGTCTTTTTGTGGTTCCACGCCATGGAAAAGACCAAGGCAAAATTATTCGCTTGGCTTCGGCCCCTAACGATGCCGAGCTCACAGGCCCATGGTTTTCACCCGATGGAAAAACGTTGTTTCTAAGTGTACAACACCCTGGTGAGCAAACGACCGATCTCAATGACCCAACTAGCAAATGGCCCTTTGATAAAGATGGTATCCCTAAACCATCCGTCGTGGGCATCACAGGTAACCTTATTGAAAAGATGAACAAATTACATATTCTGGAAAGGGCCTAACTCAGTTTAGCAACTGGCTACAGAATACGATTAGGTTTCATAAAATGAACGATTTTTAGGGTTTTTCTAGTACTTTGGCGTATATCCGTGTGGTATATAGCTACTATGTCCCCACATTTTAGAAATGGTTTCTATGGGAACTCCATTAGTAAGGGTAACTGTTATCGCAAAGGTATACCTGGCCTTGTGAAAAATGAGGTTCTCTTTGAATATTGGCAAACTATACCATTTCCTGCAAATATTAAAAAGTAGCCCCGGCAAGAATCGAACTTGCATCTAAAGTTTAGGAAACTTCTATTCTATCCATTGAACTACGGGGCCATTCTCATAAATGGATTGCAAAAATATGTTTTTTAGGAAAAAGAATTTTTAATGGGGCAATTTATCTTTTAGCAGGCCATAAAGGTAGGTCCCAAGAACAGCAGATAGCAACACAACCAAAATTGGAAAGAATCCAGCGCCTAGCAAGGTAAATATTGGACCAGGGCATGCACCGGCCAAAGCCCATCCCAATCCGAAAAGGATTCCTCCAAACAAATACCTTCTAATTCCTTTTTCTTTGGGGGCAAAATCAATCCGTTCCCCAAAAAAGGATTTTATATTAAATCGTTTTATAAGTTGAATCCCAATTACACCAATTGTTATTGCAGACCCTATGATTCCATACATATGAAATGCATCAAACTGGAACATCTCATAAATTCGGAACCAAGATGCTGCTTCCGATTTGAACAATACAATTCCAAAAAATAGCCCAATCAAAAAATACGCAAGTGTTCTCATAATTAAAAAATTAGGGTAAATAAAACATGAACAGTAAACAAGCCTCCAATAAAGAAACCAATAACCGCAATCAATGAGGGAAGTTGCAAATTACTTAGGCCTGAAATAGCATGTCCTGAAGTACAACCTCCTGCGTAACGCGCGCCAAAGCCAACAAAAAGACCACCAAGAATCAATAAAATTATCCCCTTCACATCTGAAAATACTTCAACATCAAACAACTCTTTTGGAAGGTAGGTTGTTCCAGCACTTTCAAACCCAAGAGCTTGTAATTTTACTACGGTATTTGGATTTATAGCAACAGATGTATCAGAAGACAATAGATTACTACCAATAAATCCTCCTAACACAACTCCTGCAACTACAACTAGGTTCCATCGCTGTGATTTCCAATCGAATTTGAAAAAATCTGAATGCCTTCCAGCTCCGCAGAGGGTACAAAGTGTTCTAAGATTTGAGGACATCCCAAATCGCTTGCCAAGCATAATCAATAAAAACATTGTAAGCGCAAGTAATGGGCCCGCTATATACCACGGCCACGGCTTTAAAAGTATTTCCATAGTTACTTTTTAACTTTACATGTGTTGAGTCCTACCAAGGTATACAAGGGACAAAAACTTACAAAACTGGTAACTAAAAAAACTCCGGCAAGAGCTAAAAGTACATAGCCCAACGTTCCTGAAATTACATTTTGATAAAATAACACTGCCACTATTACGGCAACGACAAAACGAACGATTCTATCAATGTTGCCCATATTCTTTTTCATAAGATTACGTTTATTGTTTAAAGTACTCAACAAACCAAACTATCACCGAAACAATTGCAATGCAAAGTATACATACGATTCCCAGTTTGGCTGCCTTATTTAATTTCACACCCAAATGTAAACAATGCACCATAACTAATATGTTACTTTTGTTACACTCCCAACTCCTTTAAAATATTACTTTTATCTTAATAAAAAGAATCTAGAAATTGGGCAGGCAGTCTTCATTTTAAGTACTTCACATTAGATGGAACTATATTGGGAAAGTTTACAAAATGGGTTTATGGGTTCTTTGCAATGGACATGGAATTCTATATTGTTCAGAGTTCCCTGGTACACCAATTATTTTTGGGGATTGATTGTAATTTCATTGCTGATCTGGGGTCTGGAAATTCTATTTCCATGGCGAAAACAACAATCTATTTTTAGAAAGGATTTTTGGTTGGATGCATTTTATATGTTCTTCAATTTCTTCATTTTTGCCATAATAATTGGTGGCGTCTATAAGTTTCTAGGGGTTTTATTTGAAGATTTGGGGATTACCCTAAAAAGCCTGGCGATTTTTAATCTATCCATGTGGCCCCAATGGCTACAGCTTCTTGTTTTCTTTATTGTTTTGGATTTTGTTCAATGGTTTACCCATGTGCTGTTACATAAGTTTCCTTTCCTATGGCAATTTCATAAAATACACCACAGTGTAAAAGAAATGGGATTTGCCGCTCATTTACGGTACCATTGGATGGAAAATATACTTTACAAACCTTTAAAAACAATTGGCATCATGCTTTTGGGAGGGTTTGAACCACAGCATGCCTATATTGTTCATTTTGCAGCCATCACTATCGGACATTTGAACCATGCTAATCTAAAATTGACATGGGGGCCGCTAAAATATATACTGAATAATCCCGTGATGCATCTATACCACCATTCCTATACTTTGCCAGAAGGAAAATATGGAGTGAACTTTGGAATAAGCCTAAGCTTATGGGACTATCTTTTTAAGACCAATTATATTCCTGAACAAAGTGGCACAATTAAATTAGGGTTCTCTGGTGACGAAACTGTGCCAAAAAGTTTCTGGAGGCAGTTGATCTATGGTTTCACAAAAGTTAAAGAGTAGTTTTGCCTATTCAATAGTTTTCCAACTCATTGAATTCCACAAAATCAAATTGGGGTGAGGCTTCCAAAAATTGTCGCAGTATGGCTGCGTGTCCATTGCCCATAACCACTAAAATTCTATCTTCAGTACTTTCAGTCAGTTGTATAATTTTGGAAAAAATACGTGCATTCCTGTTGTACCACCAAATGGAAAGATTGTCCGCTCCCTGAACATCTCCTGCAGTAAAATTTCCTGTGAGATAAGTGCCATAGTTTGCATTGTGCGATTCCCTACTGTTGATGTGCTTAAAAAAATCCAATATATGTACTTTATTGAGCATCTTCTCTCTGTAATTCAACCATTCTTTGGCCATATCCCAATACGGGTCTTGGGCGTTCCAATCAATTTTATTTGTAATTGACTTTAAAAAAACCGAGTCTTTTTTATACAAGTCCTGGCTTAGGGAATGTACATCAATACTATATAATGTATCCATACTAAAATCATTGGCAATTCGCATTGCAAGCTGATAGCGTTCATCCCTTTTATCCCTGTGCATTCCAGATTTATACTCCCGAAGTTTTGAAGTAGCATTCCATTTTGACCTAGCTTCAATGGCCACTTTAGTAGGTTTAAACCGTTTAATGTATTCAACCAGTTCTGCTACTTCACTTTTCTTGGGTTCTTTTAGCACATCGATTTTATCCTCCTCCATCGTTTTAAAGCTATCCAATCCAGGATAGTGAAAATGAAAAGACCCAACCACGAGTACCTGTGCTCTTTCTTTGGGAAAAAATTCAGAAGGTAGTTTTAAGCTTATTTTTTCATCATTGTCCTTTACTTGACCAAATGTTATTGAACAACATAAACAAAAAAGTGTGGAAAGGTGAAGTATTCTCATCTTATAGAATTTTATAATTCAAAGAGTAAGACACTATAAATTTGTTACAGTAAAAAAGAACTAATCATTTTTTTCTGCTCCATTCATCATATCCCCCGGAATAATCATAAATTTTCTTGAAACCACTTTGCTTTAATAATTCTGCAGCGCGATTGCTTCGCCCACCTTTTTTACAATAGAGGTAAACCGGTTTGGCTTTATCAAGTGTAGAAATTTGTTCTAAAAATGTTTCTTTCTGATTTATATCGAAATTCAAAGCATCATCTATGTGTCCATTTTCATACTCCGCTTGGGTTCTCACATCTATCAATTGCACATTTTTGCCAATAGCATTCTCCTTAAGTGTTTCTTTATCAATTTTTTTGATGATTTCTTCTTGCTGGGATTGACATGAAACAAGTTGTAAAAAACAAAAAACGAATACGACTGTCTTTAGAATACTTTTCAAAACGATAGCTATTTTAGGGTGGTGGGACACACAAAATCAGTAACTGGAATCCCAGCGTCCTTGATTGCCTTATAACCTCCGGCAACATCAACAAGGTTATGAATGCCCCTGCTTTTAAGGATTGATGCTGCAATAACACTCCGATACCCTCCGGCACAATGCACATAAAAGGTTTCTTTTTCAGGAAATTCAGCCAAATGGTCATTGATGAAATCCAATGGGGTTAATTTGGCACCTTCAACATGTTCTGCGTTAAATTCCGTTTCCTTCCGAACATCAAATACGGGAATTCCATTTTCCAAACGTGCCTTAAGCTCATTTGCATCTATGCTTTCTACAGTATCCTCTTCCTTTCCTGCATCCTTCCAAGCTTGCATACCTCCTTTTAAATAGCCAAGAGTGCCATCAAAGCCTACTCGTGAAAGGCGTGTAATGGTCTCTTCTTCTTTTCCTTCAGGAACCACCAAAAGAATGGGCTGTTCAACATCTGCAATCAATGCTCCCACCCATGGGGCAAAGCTTCCATCCAATCCAATAAATATAGATCTTGGCACATGTCCTTTTACAAAATCATTTTGATGTCTCACATCTAAAACTATTGCCCCAGTTTCATTTGCAGCCGTTTCAAAAGCATCTGGTGTTAAGGCTTGCGTGCCTCTTTGTAAAACCTCATCAATATCCTCATATCCTTCCTTATTCATCTTTACATTCAAAGGAAAATATTGTGGTGGTGGCAATAGGCCATCGGTGACCTCTTTTATAAATTCTTCTCTGGTCATGTCTGCACGTAGTGCATAATTCATTTTTTTCTGATTTCCCAACGTATCCACGGTTTCCTTCATCATATTCTTTCCACAAGCTGAGCCAGCTCCATGGGCTGGGTAAACGATAATATCATCGGCCAAGGGCATTATTTTGTTTCGGAGGCTATCAAATAAAATCCCAGCCAATTCTTCTTGGGTCATATGGGCTGCTTTCTGGGCCAGATCAGGCCTTCCCACATCTCCCAGAAATAAGGTATCCCCACTAAAAATAGCATGGTCTTTTCCTGATTCATCTTTCAATAAAAAGGTAGTGCTTTCCATAGTATGTCCAGGGGTGTGGAGCACCTTTATAATCAAATTTCCCAACTTAAATTCTTGCCCATCTTCTGCAATGATGGCATCAAAAGAGGGGTTTGCATTTGGGCCATACACAATTGCTGCTCCTGTTTCTTTGGAAAGTGTCACGTGTCCACTAACAAAATCGGCGTGAAAATGCGTCTCAAAAATATATTTTATTGTAGCTCCATCTTCTTTAGCTCTTTTTATATAGGGTTTTACCTCTCTTAAGGGGTCGATAATGGCAACTTCTCCTTGGCTCTCAATATAATAAGCTCCTTGTGCCAAGCACCCTGTGTATATCTGTTCAATTTTCATATTTTCTAATTTTATTTCAAAGATATTCTGCCCAATCTACTTTTACAGTTACTAAAGTTACAAATGCTTTGTTCGGGATTGTAGTGAAATTTTCTCTTGAATCTCACTTCTTCCCTTTTGGTTGGAGCAGCAATCAACTGCTTCGAAGGTCTGTACAAAAAGGTTTTCTTTTCCAATAACATCAATAAGTCCACTGCTATAAAAAATATCACGGGTTGGTCCAATTGCTCCGGCAATCAAAAACTGAATGTTCTTTGAATGTAAATCTTTCACAATACGTTCCAACATTGCAGCAGCACTACTATCAATATAATTGATTGCCTCAGCATTTAGAATGACATACCTCAGGTCCACTCCTTTTAAGTCAATTTGTTTGTACAATTCCTTTTTAAAATAGTCCTTGTTGCCAAAATAAAGTTGGGCATCAAACCTAAAGATCAATGTATTGGTATTTACCTCGACTTCTTCCGTAAAGCGATTCACATTTTTGAAATAATTTGTTCCTTGTATTCTTCCCAACACGGCTATATGCGGATTGGATATGCGATACACCAATAGCAAAAGTGAGAGTAAAACCCCTAAAACTATTCCTTCTATCAAACCAATAAAAAGGGTCATTAAAAAAGTAATCACCAATAGGAAAAACTCATCTTTTCTATGTTTGAAAAGGTCTCTAGGATATTTTACATCTATGAGTCCTATCACGGAAACGATGATTATTGCGCCGAGGACTGCCGTTGGCAAATTGTAAAAAAGCGGGGTTAAAAACAAAAGTGTCCCTGCAATGATCACAGCGCTAAAGATTAGTGCCATTCCAGTTTTGGCACCTACTTGTTCGTTAACAGCGGTTCGGGAAAAACTTCCAGATACTGGAAAAGACTGAAAGAGGGACCCCAAAAGATTGGAAAGTCCGAGAGCCCTAAGTTCTTGGTTGGCATCCAGTTCATACTCCGTATGTTTTTCTTCAACGGTTTTTCCTATGGAAATGGATTCCATAAATCCAAAAAGGGCGATGGTTATAGCTATTGGCAATAACGAACCAAGTTCTGAGAGATGGATATTAGGGACTTTTAGCATGGGCAATCCTTTCGGAATTTCACCAACAACTCTCACGCCTTTTGCTTCAAGACCAAGAAATACTACTGCAACTATACCTAAAATAACCAGTATGAGCGGAGTAGGTATCTTTTTGCTGATTCTGTTCATGAGAAGTATAAAAAGGATTGCTCCCAAACCCAATAAAAGAACATATATATTGGTTTGATCAATATTTCCAAAGATGTTTTCGAGTAGGGTATGAATTTTACTTGATTGGGCAAACTCAACGCCCAAAACATGCCTCACTTGCCCCAACCCAATTAATATTGCAGCGGCAGAAGTAAACCCACTAATAACAGGCTTGGATAAAAAATTGACGAAAAAGCCCATTTTCAAAAAGCCCAAAATCAATTGAATCCCTCCAATAATCAAAGTTAAAAATAGGACGACTGAAATATAGTCTTGGATATTGGAAAGCTGCAAAGCGCCAATTCCTGCTGCAACCAATAAGGAATCCATGGCTACGGGACCTACGCCCAATTGTCTTGATGTTCCTGTAATGGCATAAATAAATTGTGGAACCAAAGCGGCATAAAGCCCATAAATAGGTGGCATTCCCGCAATCATTGCGTATGCCATTCCTTGCGGAATCAGCATAATACCAAGGGTGCCCCCGGCAATTAAATCGTTATAAAAGAAGGAACGATTATACTCTTTTATCCAAGATAAGATTGGAAAATACCGTTTGAACATTTAGCACTTCTTTTTGCAAAAATACAGTGTTAACTACTGTTTCTTAGTAACAAAAGAGACAAAAGCTATAAATCTACAATTACAATATGGTTTCTGTGGAGTTCCAGTTTTTTCATTTTTTCCAGCTTTTTCAGTAATCTGGAAACTACAACTCTTGAGGTGTGAAGATCATACGCAATTTCCTGATGTGTACTTCGAATGCGATTGTCATTGGTGACCTCGGATTTCTTTTTAAGGTATTCCACCAGCCGCTCATCCAAATTTTTAAAGGCAATACTATCCACCGTATGCAACAATTCGTTCAAACGATTATGATAGCTTTCAAAAACATAGTTACGCCACCCCTTGTATTTTGCCATCCACTCTTCCATTTTTTGGACAGGGACCATAATAATTTTTGTTTCCGTTTCCGCAATGGCCCTAATTTCACTTTTGGTCTGTCCTAGACAACACGCCATGGTCACAGAACAGGTTTCACCTTCTTCCAGATAGTATAACAACAATTCATCGCCTTCTTCATCTTCGCGCAGAACCTTAATTGCCCCGTTGAGAAGCAATGGTATTGCTCTTACATAATTTCCAATATCCATTATGGTTTCACCTGCAGTTATTTCATATAATTTCCCAGCCTGGGCGATTTCATCAATCAAGGGTTGTTCAAATTGTGCTCCAAAGGTGTTTAGAAGTTCCTCTTTCATTATTCTAAGGTAATGCATTTGTGGAAGAAATATTCAAAGTTTTATTGGATAGACAGTTACCGGATAAACCAAAAAAGTAATCAATTTATAAATCCATCATAGTGCTCTTTAAATTCATCAGCACATATGTATAGGATTAAAGATATTCCTCATTTACAAGTTTATAATCCTAGTTCATGAAATACAAACAACAATCCTTTTTGACCATAGCTTTTGTTGGGACCTTACTTCTGCTCAATAGTTGTGCGGATACTAATTCAGCTTGGAATTTTGAAAGCGAAGAAGTTAATTTTAAATTGGAAAAGGTAGCTGATAGCATCCGGGTTCCCTTCGGAATGTCTTTTTTGCCCAATGGAAAAATGTTGGTCACCAATAGGTTTGCCTGTCAAATACTATTACTGGATATTGATTCTGGAGAAAAAAAAGTACTCAAGGGCATTCCGGAATCCTATTGCAAAGGGGATGGTGGGGCGTTGGATATACTGCCACATCCTGATTATAATCAAAACGGATGGATTTATTTTTCGCATGCCATTGGCGACAGTATCAATAGCACTTTAGCCATAGAACGGGCAAAACTAAAAGGTGATTCGCTGGTCAATACGGAGCGCATTTTTACCGCTCATCCATTTTATAATCGTGCAACCCATTATGGCTCAAGAATGGTTATAAGGGATGGTTATTTATTTTTTACGATGGGAGATCGGTATGACCTTAAAGATTCAGCCCAGACCTTGAACAATCATTTGGGAAAAGTTATGCGCATTTTTGACGATGGGCGCATCCCAAAAGACAACCCTTTTGTCGCCTCGGAAAATGCAAAACCGGAAATATGGAGCCTTGGGCACCGGAATCCACAAGGACTGACACTTCAACCCAAAACCAATGAAATCTGGTTACATGAGCACGGGCCAAAGGGCGGGGATGAAGTAAACCTTATTAAACCGGGACTGAATTATGGGTGGCCTGTAATTTGCCATGGCATCGATTATGACGACACTCCAATAGGTGAGGGAATTACCCATAAGGAAGGAATGGAACAACCCGTACACTTTTATACCCCTTCCATTGCACCAAGCGGGATGACTTTTTATACAGAAACCAAGTTTAAAGCTTGGAATGGAAATCTCTTTATTGGTGCAATGGCATTGACCCATCTTAACCGATTGGTTATTGAAAAAGGAAAAGTTGTTCATGAAGAGCGATTGTTGGAGGGTTTTGGAAAGAGAATACGCGTTGTTAAACAAGGATCTGATGGATTTCTTTATATTGGCGTTGACGGGGGAATGATTTTAAGAATAAAACCACTTTGAATACTTAAATGAAAGAGAGTCAAAACAAAGGAGAATCTATAGCGCTAAATACCTTTCTTTTATGATACTGAAATATCTAAGTGCATGACCCCATTTATTTTTATCATTTCAATGATAGAGTTTTTCTTCCAGGTAAGTAACATCCATAACCAAGATTCCCTAGCATGAGGAGCATATTTCTGAAAAAAAGAGAAACTGCTTAAACCTCTTTTCTTTGCGAAGCCTTCTTGTAACACTCTAAAAAATAACACACTGCACTTAACAATAAGATAATTTTAAGTTAACACCGCAAGTTTTTAAAAACAATCACATCTAAACTTCTAAAGTCCCTAACACTATGTGTGTCAATGCTTATTAAGAATTTAAGATTTAAAAAAAAGTGGCCCATGAGTTAACATACAGATTTAATTAATGGGGGAAACAATCGGAACGTAAAGTTTACATAACATTGAAAATAGCACAAGACATAACACAACTGACCCAAAAATTATCCCCTATTTCTTTGGAAGAAATGGACGAGGTGAGATTGATGAAAAGAACAGACACCAAGTTTGTAATTCATGAAAAAGATCTGCCCTCTATTCTGGAAAGCATTCAAAGTCAATATAGAATTCTTGAAACGGACAAACATAGGATAATGACCTATTCGTCATTGTATTTTGATACACCCTTAAAAAAATTCTATACAGATCATCACAATAAAAAAGTACGCAGAACAAAAATTAGAATTCGAAAATACGTGGAGTCCAATACTTGTTTTCTTGAAATCAAACAGAAAGATGGCAGAGGAAAAACCACAAAAACAAGGACTTCAATAGATGAGATTACACCAAGTTTATCCACAGATTCTTTGGAGTTTATTCAAGATACAACAAAGAGAACTTTTGAGCTTGAACCCATTATTTGGAACAAATTCAATAGGATTACATTGGTGAATAAGGCAGCCAAGGAACGATTGACAATCGACCTAAATATATCTTTCAAAATAAACAACTCGTTTAAAGCATACCATAACCTGGTAATTATTGAGGTGAAGCAAGAGCGCTTCAATAGAAACTCATCCATAGTACAACAATTAAAATCCAAACAGGTAAACCCTTATAGTATTAGCAAATATTGCATTGGAATGATAGGTGTTTATGATGGTTTAAAATACAATCGGTTTAAGGGCAAACTAATGAAAATCAACAAAATAACCGCTTAATAGACAAAAGAATATGGAGTTTTTAGATATCCCCCTTTTTGACGATGACTTTTATAAAATGCTATTCAGGTTCATCATCAACTTTACATTTTTAACCCTTATAATCCGATTTATTTATTATCCTTTTGCCAAGCGAAAAGATTACGTATTCACGTATTACCTAATCAGCGCTATTGTGTTTTTCCTGTGTTTTACACTTAAAAAATATGAGTTGGATATTGGAATGGCCCTTGGGCTTTTTGCCATTTTCGGAATTATTCGCTATCGAACGGACCCCATCCCCATAAAGGAAATGACCTATTTATTTGTGGTTATTGGGGTATCGGTCATAAACTCTTTGGCCAACAAAAAAATGAGCTATTTCGAAATTGTTGGAGCAAATGTCTTAATCATTTCAATCCTTTTTTTAATAGAACGCTATTGGGCCTTAAAGCAGGAAGAATCCAAATCCATTATCTATGAAAATATTGAAAATATAAAGCCTGAGAACTATGAAACATTAAAAAGTGATTTAGAGAACAGAACAGGTCTAAACATAAACAAAGTCACCATTGGTGAGGTAGATTTTTTAAAAGATACGGCAAATGTGACCATTTTCTATTTCAATGGGAAGCAATAAAAAGTAGTTTATGAAGAGTATAAAGCCGTATAAGAAGAGTTTTTTCTTTAGAACGTTACTGATAGGGATAGTATGTATACATACCATTCACTCACAAACCGAGGACACCAATGATTTGGAAAGCTGGAATTCAATCACCGTACGATACAAGCCCAATAAGAAATGGAGTTTTGAACTTCAAGAGCAATTACGGTTGGATGAAAACATTTCAGAAATAAGTGAATATTTTACCCAGTTGGGCATTGAGCGTTCCATTACCAAAAACTTTGATTTTGGTGTTGGCCTGCGATTTATACGGGAAAATGATAATGAAGGAAGCATCCAAGGGTATGAGAATCATTTTAGGTTCCATTTGGATGCAATGTACAAACACGAGCTAAAGCGTTTCACACTTCAATATCGTTTACGATATCAAAATAAAAATGACCTATCAATTTCAACTTCTGAAGGCGACTATGCCAAACAGAACATACGCTTTAAAGCTGGTATGGAATACAATTTTAAAAACTGGAAGTTAGATCCCAAATTTTCAGCAGAACTGTTCAACCGCTTTCAAAAAGAAGAAGACGATAACGGATTCAGTAAATTAAGATTCACATTGGGTACGGACTATAAGTTTAAAAAACTTGGAAAGCTTGGTTTGTTCTATCGTATTGAAAAAGACTTGAATGAAACAATTCCAGAGACTACCAACATTATTGGTTTAAAATACATCTACACAATTAAAAGCAAATAACTATGAAAAAAGCAATTTTTAAAATAGCAACTCCCTTGAGCATTATACTTTTTGCAGCCTTTCTATTCATTGGCTGCTCGACCAAAGAAATAGTTTTGGACGATGAGGAAGCGGAAGAACAAGCAGAAGAGAATACTGATGTTGTAATCGATGATACGGATTTTGTGGCAACAGATTGGACCATAGATACACATAGTAAGGACGCCGACCCCAATTTTGATGAAGTATTTCCTGATGATGAGGTGAAAAGATTGGACATTGTTATTTCAGAAGATAACTGGGATGTCATGATCGATGATATGACCGATTTGTATGGAAATTTTGGAAGTGGGAGAGCTGGTAATGATTTTTCTGATGAAAATCCGGTTTTCGTTCCTGGCTCTGTTTTTTATAATGATATTGAATGGTACAAGGTTGGTGTGCGTTTTAAAGGCAACTCCAGTTTAGCAAGTAGTTGGGGTTCAGGGATTTTGAAACTATCATTTAAATTGGATTTTGATGAGTTTGAAGATGATTATCCCCAGATAGATAACCAACGTTTTTACGGATTTAAAAAACTGAGCCTTAAAAATAATTTCAATGATGAATCCATGCTACGGGAAAAAGCAGCCGCCGACATATTTAAAAGCGCAGGATTAGCTGTTTCGCATACTGCATTTTATCAGGTTTATGTAGACAATGGTAATGGCCCTACCTATTTTGGATTATATACTTTGGTCGAAGAGGTTGATGATACCGTTATTGATACCCAGTTTACAAGTAATGATGGTAATGTATACAAACCGGATGGCGATGCGGCCACATTTGCATCGGGAACTTATGACGAAGATGAGTATGAAAAGAAAACAAATGAGGATGAAGCTGATTTTTCGGATGTTGAAAGCTTATTGACCATCATTAACTCGTCTACCAGAACAAGTGATGCAGCTACTTGGCGATCAAATTTGGATGCCATTTTCGATACCGATAAATATCTAAAATATTTAGCTGTAAACACCATTATCCAGAATTGGGATACCTATGGTAGAATGACACACAACTATTATCTATATAATGATCCTGAAACGGGAAAATTAACATGGATTCCATGGGATAACAATGAGGCATTTCAAACAGGTAATCAGGGAGGTGCCCTGCCATTGGATTTTTCTGGATTAAATGCTGCAAGCTGGCCATTGATTGGTTACATATATGATGACCCGGTTTATAAGGCTACGTACGATGCCTATGTACAGGAGGTTATAGAGGGGGCATTTGAGACAAGTACGGTACAAGCATTGTATAACACGTATGCAACATTGGTTGAGTCGTATGCCACTTCCGAAATATCCGGATACACCTTTTTAGAGTCAAGTTCAGATTTTCAATCGGCGGTTTCAATACTTGAGTCGCATGCTGCAAGTCGGGCTGCAGCTGTAAGCAGTTATTTGTCGGCTCAGTAGCTCTTATTCATATGTCAACTTGAGTGTTCGGTGGAATACTCAAGTTGATTTACCCAAAAGGTGCTTCGAGAATTAATTGATTTTCCTTTTTTTGAACCAAAGGTCTTCAAGGCTCAAATTCAGTGTAAGTAGGTGGTAATCTTCTTTAATTAGTATATTCTGAATTTGTCCTTTTGAGCCATATCCATAGGAAAAATTAAGCATGGAATTAGTTCCACTACCTATTGGAAGGCCAATCCCCGCCGTAATAGTATAGCCATCTATTTTAGAATCATTAATTGCCAAATACCCATTGTCATAATTAAACCCAGCTCTATATCGTATCCTATTCTTGTATTTAAAGCTCGTTGGGTCTTTCATATATTCCAGACCAAAAGCGTAAATATCCTGGTCCACATAGTTTCCAATATTCTCGGCCTGTCCCGTATTGTCCCAAAAATTTCTCTTGTAATCTGTAGTTACGATTAACGTTTTAAACAGTTTAGCGCTTATTCCAAAACCAAGTTCCATTGGCATATTAAAATCGGAAGTGGTGTCCGTTTCCTCATCCTCCACGGTAACTTCCGCTCCATCCAAAATCTTTACTACGGAACGTTTTAAATTACCTGTTAAACTTGTTGGAAATTGGATCGTGCTTCCAAAGGTTATCTTTTCCGAAATGTCATACTGCATACCCAAACCTAATCTAACGCCACTATAATTGGTAGTTTCTGTAAGTTGAAAAGCACTATTGGTTGTTATAAAAGCTTCGTTTTCCTCAATGTTGCCAAAAAGAAACGATGCACTTACACCAAAGCGTAATTTATCTAATATACCATATCCCAGATTCAATCTAAGGTCATTCAATCCACCCAAACCGGACACATTACTTTCAAAGGTTTCATTGGTCCCTTCAATATTTGTTTGGATTCCCACCAAGGAATATCCAACATCGCTATAGGGCACCATGGTAATTCCGGCTCCTAAACCATCCGTTATTCGGAACGCAAATGCCAAATTGGAAAAGTTTAATGTGGTTCGGGTCTCATCAGTACCCTTATTGCTAAAGTTGTTATGTTCCCCCATTACCCCTATATCATAGAAAAAGGAATTTTTCGGTATCAGTGCAAAGTTTGAAGGGTTCAAATTATTGATCTCCGTTTCCGTTTTCAATCCAATACCAGTATAGCCCATACTATTGGATCTTCCAATACTGGTTTGGTTTATTATCCCTAACCCGTATAGAGAATAAGGAGAGCTTGTTAAGCCTTCAGATTGTGCGGATAAATATGTTGCAGATAGTATTACAAAAAAAAAGGTTTTACCAATAAGATTTTTATTCATCTTGATCATATATTGCATAGGTTAGCTCTAATGTTGTTTGGTAGTCAGCGCTGTTGTTTCCATTCAAAACAAATCTGTCCACTGTGGCGCTATAGTCACTTGGTAAAAGAATTAGTGCTTCGTTGGTTTCCCTTTCGGCCTGAAGTAGTTCTTCAATATAACTGCCCAGGTAGACCTCATAGTAGATATCGTTGAATTCTTCATCATCGGTATTTAATGTTGCCTGAATGGCTGAACCATCCGAAGTAAATAGTTGCCCGGTGAGGTCATTGTTTTGATCAACTAGATATACAGATATATTGTCCCTTAATGGCAACTGATCGTCATAAGAGCCTTCCGCAGGTTTTATTTTAAGAACAGCATCCAAAATGGTACCACTTCCAGGAATATCATATATGGATTTTATATGTGGAAACTGAATTCTTGTAGCTATCCCAATACCTGATTGTATATAACTCTGATTTTCCGATTGGGAACTCTCCAAGTTTATTTCTTGATCAGTAAGACTTTCTATATAGGTGTTTGCGTCTTCCACAGTAATCTGATTATAGAAAGGCATTGGAGTGGTCGATGTGTTTATCGTAAAATCCAAATACTCCTGAATCCGTTCATCTTCAACAGAGGTGCTAAAATAGAGGCGCATTAGACTTGAAGTAATTGAAAAGCCCAGTACGGAACCATCATCGGCTTCATCAGGTTTAAATACAACACCTTTTAAATACTCCGTAAACTCATCAGAATCTGTGATTGTTTTATCCTGCAGGTTTTCAAAAAGCGCTATTCCAAAGCCATCATCAATTTTAATTTCCAAAGAATCTGTTTGCAGGGGTCTTGGAGCAAAGCTTATAAAACCAAGATCGTCATCTTCAAAAGAAATTGTGCTGGTATTGTAAAAACTAGTATCATCCGCAGGCTTTAATTGCTCATTCAGTTTCTTAATATGGATGCTATTTTGCTGAAGGGTATCATTATAATAGTATTCATCATAATTCAAATAAAAGACAATACTGTCATATTCCGCCTCAGCATCAATCGTATAAGAAGAGGGCAACAGCTGTGCATAACTGGAGCTTTGAACGGTTCCAAAAACAGGGTCCGTGTACTTGCCCACCAGCATCCGGGTGGCTTGGGAGGTTATAATGCTATCAAATTTCATTGTTGATGTTTCAACCGTACTTGTATCAACCAGTACTACACGAATATTACTATCGGTAAAGACATCACCTGCAACAAAATCTGTTGTCAGACCATCTTCATTGCAGGCCATAACCATTAACAGTACAATGGTCAGCAAGCCTATTTTCTTTTCCATTCTTTTTAATTTGAAGTAAAAATAGAAGGCATGTTCAAGCATTAAAACCGAGATAGACCATCCCTGTTTTTTATAAGATCAAAACCAAAAATTTCTCTACAAAAAGGCCTTCCTGTTTGGTAGATTAAATACGCCTGTTCATACGTTAAAAACCCCATTTTATCTATTTCGGTTTCAATCTGAAGTGGAGCACCTTAGTTTTGGGTCAAATAATAATCTTTACCATATGAAAAGAATAAGACACCCTTTTAAAATAGTGTCAATAATGAGTTTGACAGTTCTTTTCCTTACAAGTTGTTCCAATGATGATGAGGATGAGGATTTGGGTAATTGGGTCGACAGGTCCGTTTTTGATGGTAGTCCACGGAGTGGCGCATCAAGTTTTACAATCGGAAATACCGGATATATAGCTTTAGGCTATGATGGGGACGATTATCTGAATTCTGTTTGGGCATATGACATGGATGGGGACTTTTGGTCTCAAAAGGCAGATTTTCCTGGAGTTGCTAGAAATGCAGCGGTTGGTTTTGAAATTGATGGAACTGGATATGTAGGGTCTGGATATGACGGACTGGACGAACTGGGAGATTTTTATTCCTACAATCCAGGTACCAATACATGGACAGAGATTGCTAGCTTATCAACTACCACAAGAAGAAGTGCAGTAGCCTTTGGAATAAATGGGTTTGGTTATTTTGGAACGGGTTACGATGGCGAAAACGACCGTAAGGATTTTTGGAAGTATGATCCTTCTACGGACTCATGGTCAGAACTTGTTGGTTTTGGAGGTGATAAAAGAAGAGCCGCTACCACCTTTACTATTGGAAACAGTGTTTATTTAGGAACTGGGGTATCCAACGGAAGCTATTTAGATGATTTTTGGGTTTTTGATTCAACCACCGAGTCTTGGACAAGTAAATTGGATTTGGATGAAGAAGATGATTATTCCATAACACGGAGCAATGCAGTTGGGTTTACCATAAGTGGATATGGTTACATTGCCTGTGGTGAATTTGGCGGCACAGCAACATCGGTATGGCAATATGACCCATCGGACGATACTTGGGAAGAAAAAACCAACTTTGAAGGGACAAGTAGGCAGGATCCCATTGCATTTTCCAATTCATCTAGGGCCTTTGTGGGACTTGGACGAACGGGCAGTCTTTATTTAGATGATTTTGATGAATTTTTCCCTTTTGAGGAATACGACGAAGATGACTAAGATTTAATATATTTTTTGATTGATGAGGTTTTTAGTTAATTCAATGGGGTTGTATTAAAAGTACAATCCCATTTTGTTTAAATTATAGAAAATGAAGTGGTTCAGCGTTACAATTCTACTGCTGCTTTTTATAGGTTTGTTGCTTTATTTGATTCCCGGACTTGGAACAAAAGAGGAAAAAAGCGACTTCAAGGTTCAAGTTGTTACCACACAGGGTGGATTTGGTTACCGAATATTCAATGGTGAAAAAATACTTATCAAACAAGATTTTATCCCAGCGGTACAAGGAGACAAACCATTTGCAACTGCAAAAGATGCCCAATTAATAGGGAACCTGGTCGCTCAGAAACTATCAAATAGCGAAAGCCCAGTGGTACATTTAAAAGAGATTGAAAATCTAAATATTACATTACCAGTAAACTAATACGATCTAAAATGGGCAGTAAAAAAAGACGGGTTCAACAAGTTTTATTACATCTTGTCTTATGGCTTACTTTCTACAGTATTTGGTTGTTTCCCTTTATTACGCAGTCAAGACCCATGCCCCCAAACCTACCCATTCGTATGGTTTTACTGGTGTTCTTGTTTTATTTCAATTATTTTTTCCTCGTTCCGAAGTTACTGCTCAAGAAAAAAACGCTCATCTATTTATCGGTTTCAACAGCTATTGTGTTAGGTCTTGTCGTTTTGATGCTATATAACTTTCCAGAACAAGAAATTTCCAGGCAAAATGGTCCTAGGCCGCCATTAAGTCCATTCGCCAAGTATACAATCGGATTATATGTTCCCTTTGTAATAAGTACGCTCTTAAAGATTTATACTGAATGGAGAAAAAACGATGATTTGCGACAAATAGTGGAGAAAGAAAAGATAAATTCGGAGCTTCAGTTCTTAAAGACCCAATTGAATCCTCATTTCCTATTTAATTCATTGAATGCCATCTATTCGTTATCAGTAAAAAAATCTCCTGATACTTCGGATGCCATTATTAACCTATCTGAATTGATGCGTTACATGCTTTATGAAGCTGATAAAGGTTTTGTTCCGTTGAAGAAGGAACTGGAATACATTCAAAATTTTGTGAAGCTGCAACGCCTTAGATTGTCTGATAGTGAAAACGTAACCTTGAAAATTTCAGGAGAATATCGGGAAAAAATAATCCCACCCTTACTGTTTATTTCCTTTATTGAAAATGCCTTTAAATATGGAACCGATTTTGAAGGAAAGACCAATGTTAAGATAAGCCTTTCCATTAAAGACGATTCTTTACATTTATATGTAATGAATAAAATTGGGGCTTTCAAAAAGAAGTCTAAAAACTCTGGTGTTGGACTAATCAATATTAAAAATCGTTTGGACTTGCTATATCCAGATTCGCATGAATTAATTGTTGCTGACGACGGTAAAACCTATGAGGTAAATCTCACCCTAAAACTATAACTATGAGATGTATAATTATTGATGACGAGCCTTTGGCAATAGATGTCTTAACCGAATATTGTGCAAAACTGGACTTTATGGAAGTTGTTGGCACGTTTACAAATCCCTTGGAATCCATTACAACCATTAAAGACAGTAAAATTGACCTTATTTTTTGCGATATAGAATTACCACAGATGAGTGGATTGGATTTTATAGGTTCTTTGGAAAACCGTCCCTTCTTTATTTTTACAACAGCCTATTCGCAATATGCCGTTGAAGGGTTTGAACTTAACGCAGTTGATTATTTGGTCAAACCAATTCCATATCACCGTTTTATAAAAGCAGTATCAAGAGTAAAAGAGCTTATGTCTTCAGCTAAAAAACCGATTGATGCCAATGTGTTCTCATCCCATGGCGAAACAAATGAAGCTAAGAAATTCATTTTTGTAAAAGCAGAATATGAAAGTATTAAAATAGATTTGGACAGTATTGAATATATTCAAGGATTAAAGGATTATTTAAAGATTCATATTGTCAACACCAATAAAACCATATTGACTCTTATGAGCTTTAAAGAGATGCAGGATAAACTCCCCTCAAATCAGTTTCTCAGGGTACATAAATCATTTATAATAAATGTGAGTTTCATTAAAACCGTTCAGAGAAATAGAATTGTTATACGGGATATGCACATACCAATTGGTGAAAGCTACAAAGCGGAATTTTTCGCAGTTTTGGGATTGTAATCCTATGTTGGGTTGAGCCGAACATGCACCTCATTTACTTAATACTTGAAATCAACCATTGCCTTTTTAACACCTTTTTCTTTAATTGACCCATCCCGCCCATGTAATTTCTTCCTTTTCTAGAAACCAATGAAATCGAATTTCTAGTTTCTCCTTATTACAGAAAAAACGATCCGATAAAAAATCGGATCGTTAAAACTGAACTTTCATGAAATTCTCTATAATACAAGTAAATGAAAGAGAAGCAAGTCACTCAAAGAACTTGCTTCACTTCAAAACGCTATTTAATAATCAGCGTACTGGATCAAATTAGGATTGTTCAATATATCACTACCAGGTATTGGGTAGTACTCATGTCTGCTCTTAATGAAATTCGCTCCGCTTTCCACAGAAGGATCATTAAATCGCTCTTCCAATATATCCCATCTTTTCAAATCCATCCATCGGTTTTCTTCACCGCTTAGTTCCAAAACCCTTTCCCTTCTTATAGCGGTTCTGAAATCATCTTGACCGATTCCAGAATTAACACTTGCCATATTGGCTCTTGCCCTTACCCGATTAAATGCATCTTGGGCCAAAAAAGTTGGACCATTCGCTTCATTCTCAGCTTCTGCATACATTAGTAAAACATCTGCAAAACGCATCAACCTAATATTTATACTACTTAGATTTCCGTTGGTGTCATTGGCTGCAGTCTCGACATTTCTATACTTTTTCCAGTAAGCAGTAGTCTCATCGCCATAAGCTTCTGCATAGGTTATTCCTCCATACAAGGTGCTATTTGGATGAGGGAAAATAAGCGTGGCAAACGCTCTTGGATCTACATCGCCAGTAAGCGTAGTTTCCTCTAAAAAGGTGTTTACAAGCCAGGGTTCTACAAATCCTTGATTGGCAGCGAAGTTTTTCGGACCCCCATCTCTAGATCTCCAAGTTGAGTATTGGGGAGCCACAAGATGATTAATTTGTGCCTCAAAGATAGATTCTATATTGTTCTCGTTTAAGTCATTACCATTGTCCCTATAATTTGGAACAAGATCGTACACGTTGGAATCTATTAACTCTTTAAACTCATCCGCCGCATTTTGCCATTGCTCTTGATATAGATAAGCTTTACCCAAATGCCCTATTGCGGCACCCCAAGTAGCCCGGCCTAGGTTGGCATCATCTCGGACTGTAATGGTACTTAAGTTTGACTTGGCATTTGTCAAGTCGGTAACAACTTGGGACCATACTTCTTCTCTGGAGGCTTGTGATGGAAAAAAATCATTTTCATCAATTGGAACAGTAGTAATTAAAGGGATACTTTCCCATAGGTTTATGAGATAGAAGTATGAAATGCCCCGTAAAAATTCGGCTTCGCCAATCAGTTCATTTTTTTTCTGATCGGTAAGATCTTCCATTAGAGGAACCTCTTTGATTACATTATTAGCTTTAAATATGGTACCATAAAAAGATCTCCAAAGTACGCTTACAACGGGGTTGTCAGAATCCAATGTAAATTCAGCATTTCCCTGACCCCAGGGATTTCCAAAACTTGATCGATACTCATCTGATCTATATACAGAAGCCCACGCGAAGAAACGAGCGAAATTTGCATTTGAACCGCCATTTCCAAAAACAAGATTAGAATATGCTGCGGTCAACCATTTATCTACATCTGATTCGGTTTTCCAGAAAACTTCCGGAGTTATCGTATTCGGGTTTACCCTAGTTAAAAAATCGTCTGAATTTTCACAGGATAGAAAAAAAAGTATCATGCAAAAAAATATCCTATTGGTGTATAATTTAATTGTTTTCATAATTTTTGATTTTTAATTACCAATCTTGAATTAAAGGTTTAGGGTTAATCCAATAAGGACGGTTTTGGTCAATGGAAAAACATTTGTGTTCACCCCTCTCCCCAAACCAAAACTAATGTTCTCAGGGTCGTAACCACTAAATTTGGTAATTGTAAGTAGATTTTGCCCTGTAAGACTCAAGCGTGCCGAGTCCATATTTAATTTTGACAATAAGCTTTGCGGTAAGCTATAACCGATTTGGATATTCCTTACCCTTAAATAGCCAGCATCTTCCAGAAAAAAGTCGTTAGATCCGCTATTCCCATTAGGGTCAGCTATGCTTGGTCTAAAAAATGCAGCGTCAAGATTATCTTCTCTCCAGTAATCGGTAGTCTGGTCTGCCAAAGTGTTCTGAAGCGTACGGCCAACACCGTTAAAGATTTTTTGTCCTATCACACCTTGAAGAACAAAACTCATATCAAAATTTTTGTAGGAACCACTAAAATTGAATCCATATTCAAAATCAGGAATACTTCCATCTATAAACTCCTTATCATCATTATCAATTCTTCCGTCATCGTTAATGTCTTTGAATCGTAAATCACCTGGTTGCGCATTTGGTTGAATGAGTACACCGTCTTTGGAATGCGCATCAACTTCCGCTTGCGAATTAAATATACCGTCAGTACGTATTAACCAAAAATTCGAAAGTTCTCTACCTACCTCGGCACGTGTGGCAGTTTGCCCGGCAAAACCATATGTTCCACCGACAAAGGCATCGTCTGGATTGTTAAATTCCAAGACCTCATTTTGAAGCGCATATAAGTTTCCAGATAGGTTATAGTTAAAATTACCTATTGACCCGTTATAACCCAAGGTAACTTCAAATCCTTTGTTCTGAATATCTCCGGCATTTACTAAAACACTGGGGTTATTAAGTCCAATTGTTGTAGGGATAGGAGCAGAAAACTGTAAGTCTAAGGTGTTCTTAACGAAATACTCTGCCGTTAAGGAAACTTTATTGCCGAATAAACTTGCTTCCATGGCAATGTTGGACGACTGCGCCCTTTCCCATAGAAGATTACTGTTGTTAAAGGCTACTTGGGTCACACCGTTGGTAAATACCTGTCCGCTTCCTAATATGTAATCAATATTATTTCCGCCTAATGTTAAGGTGTTTTGAACCTGGTAAGCTCCCACAGCGTTCAATCTTCCCAATTCACCATATCCCCCACGAAATTTCAATCGATCAATAAAACCATCTTTTGGAAAAAAGGACTCATTGCTAACTACCCAACCAACAGAAAATGAAGGAAATACACCTGTTCTAAGTTCTTTAATCAACCTTGATGAAGCATCTTGCCGTACAGTTGCCGTTAACTGGTATTTATCTTTATAAGCATAGTTCAATCTTCCAAGATAGGATTCTAGGGCCACTTCTGTGATGTCACCACCGCTACTTGGAAGAATAGTTTCTGCTGCATCGGCCACAGACAAACCTGCAGGAAAACCTTCAGCTCGTAATTCAAGGAAATTCGTTTTGTCAATTTGCCGAATCCAACCTACAACTGCATCAACGGAATGGTCTCCGAAAACCTTAGTATAGTTCAACGTATTGTCCCATACCAAAGAATAGCGTTCTCTTCTTGTTTCAACTAAATTAGCAATTGGGTTGCTTAGGTATCCTACTGTATATTCTGGAGTAAATACTTTTCCATTGGTAGCCGTATATTGGGCGCTTAAACTTGTTTTGGCGGTCAAACCATCTAGAATCTCAAGCTGTCCGTAAACATTGGCGACAATGTTTACCGCCGACGTTCCACGATCTATTAATTCCAGCTCAGCCAGTGGGTTGCCAGATCTTAAGAATGGAGCCAGGTTTCCTCCCCAACCTTCGGTAATTAAACCGTAATTACCATCTGCATCTTTAGCCTCGACCACCGGACTTGGCAAACCAACAAAACTAAAGGGCGTAACGGATGCCGATTTTGTTCTGTCTACCGAAAACGATTCACCAAACTTAAATTTTCCCATTCGAAAATCGGAGTTCATCCTTAGGTTTACCCTTTGAAATTCAGAATTGACCAGAATCCCTTCTTGATCAACAAAACCCAATGACAAATTAAAATTACTGCCTTCACCGCCACCGGAAAACTGTAGGGTATAATCTTGTTGAAAAGCCTGATCAAAAAGGGTATCCTCCCAATTCGTGCTTATAGAAGGATCAAAATTTTCTGCTAATAGGTTTTCAGGAACAGTTACTCCTTCATTTTCGAATTTCCAAACTTCTTTATCCCTCCATTGTTGAGATGTAGCAAAATCAAGTTTTCTTGCTATGGTTTGGATACCGGAATTAATGGTAAAACTAACTTTGGTTTTTCCGCTCTTTCCTCTTTTTGTGGTAACTATGATAACTCCGTTAGCTGCACGAGATCCATAAATAGCTGCGGCCGATGCATCTTTTAAGACCTCCAAGGATTGAATATCGTTGGGATTAATGAAATCTATTCCATCTGTAATAGCGCCATCTACAACAAATAACGGATCAGTATCGCTACCGTAGCTACCTTGCCCTCTAATTAGTATAGATGAACCAGCACCCGGACTACCGGAAGTATTTACTACCGTAACACCTGAAACCTGACCCTGAAGTGCTTGGGTAGCATTTACCGTACCCTGTTTAGCCAATTGTTCTCCTGTTACCGAAGCTACTGCCCCTGTTACGTCCGATCTTTTTTGGGTACCATAGCCCACAACAACAACTTCATCTAGGCCCGCCGCGCTTTCTTCTAGCACAATCGCCAAACTTGTAGTACCGTCCGCAGAAACTTCTTTGGTTGCAAAACCAATATAGGAAATTACCAATACAGCATTTTCATCTGAAACATTTATGGAAAAATTACCATCAAAGTCCGTTTGCACCCCATTCACAGTTCCTTTTTCCAAGATGTTGGCTCCTGGTAGTGGTTGACCATCCTTATCTGTAACAGTTCCATTTAGCACTGTTTGCAGTTTACTGTTTTCTATAGCTTTTGGGGTTGAAATTTTTGAGAAGTTCCCTTTACGTTTAATTAGGTATACCAATCTATCATTAATATTGAAGGTGGTGTAGGTGCCTTTAAGAATACGTTTGAGAATAGTATTGATTTTTTCATTTTCAACCTTAATCGAAACATTTCTTTTTAAATCAACGTCTTCTAACTTGTAAATAAACCTGAATTCAGTAGTGCTTTCAATTTTATCAATAAGCTGTGCTACTGTTACATTGTTTAATTCCAATGATATATTGGTTCGTTGGCCATAACCATCATTGGCTTTCATTGAAAACAAAACAACAATGATACATAAGGCACTCAATTTCATTTTTAAATCGAATTTCAACAAGGGCAGACGCCTTCCTGTTGGAGTAAGAAGTTTTTTCATACTTTTATAATGTTTATATGTGGTTATACTTTTTGATAGAATCACTTTAATTCAATCGGGAAATGCTGGTAACATTTTCCGATTTTTTATTTTTTTTTCAGAAATTTAAAAGTGACACTTATTAAATGGTAAATAGGTGTTATGTCATAGTCTATTGTTTAGTTTATAATTAGTTCATTGTTTATTAAGCTATATTCTATATTGTAATTTTCCTTTAAGCCTTCCAAAACTTTGGACAATGGTTCATTTCCAAAACTGGCATTGAATATTTTATCTGATAACTCTTTGTTGTTCATAACGATTTTAATGTCATAATGCCTTTCCAATTTTTTCATGATGTTTTTGAAGGACATATTTCTAAAAACCAACTCGCCTTTCATCCAAGAGGTATAAATATCTGTAATGACTTCTTCAGTACTGATTTGCTCTGTTGATTTATCGTACTTGGCCTGAAATCCCGGCTCAAGAATGGTGCTTTTCTGTGAATCATATGCAACACTATTGGAATACAGGCCAACAGAACCTTCTACAAGTACAATTTCCGTTATCTCATCTTCAGGGTACGCATTAACATTAAATTGTGTGCCCAATACCCGCACGTTTAAATTGTTTGCGTTAACAATAAAGGGTTGAAGTGGATTTTTGGCTACATCCAAATAGGCTTCACCGGTTATGAATATTTGTCTATCCTGTCCTTTGAGAAATTTAATGGGATATTTTATGGAAGATCCAGCATTTAAATGCGCCTTGGTACCATCCGATAATTGCAGTTTAAAGGTCTTGCCATAGGGCACTTTTAATGTATTAAAGACCATCTCCTCAACCAGACTTTCGTTCTCATATACTAATTGATTGCCATTCTGCCGACCAAGCAAATTACCATTTTCATCAAGGATGTGGGTTGCGCCATTTTCTTCAATAACTTTAATCGTGCCATCTTCAAGTTCCAGTGTAATGGCATTTTCAGGAATTAATTCTGACGAGGTAGCGGAGGTGTTTTGAAGATATAAATATCCAGTGGCAATAAGACCAATGAATATAGCTGCAACTGAAGCTGCCAATTTCCATCTTGGGGTCTTTGTTTCCTTATTCGAATGCATGTCAATTCCAGACCAAATAGATTCTTGAAATTGAGCTTTTTCTGCTTCATTTTTAAAATTGATCTCCTGGTTCCTCGATTTCAGCTCTTCCTTGAATTTTTCAAGAATGTTGGTCTCATCCTCAGATAAGTTGCCTTTGAGATATTTATCAAGTAATTTTTTGAATTCTTGTTCTTGCATAAAAATTGCGCTACAATAATAAGAACCCTAAATGCGCGGCAACTCACACCATGAATATTTTTTTAACATTTTTTTAACATTTTAGGATTGGCCAAATAAATGTGTAAGGCTGGGTGAAACGATTAAAAAATAAAGAAGCAGGAAAGAAATGCAGTAACAATAGATTGTACGGTGGTCATCTGCTGTCGAATGGATTTTAAAGCGATGGACATTTGGTTTTCAACAGTGCGTTTGGATATTCCAAGAAGATTGGCAATTTCTTCATTACTCACCTCTTCCAAGCGACTTAACTTAAAAACCTGTCTACATCTGGGAGGTAATTTATCCAAGGAATCTTGAAGAAGGGTTTGTGTTTCCTCAAAATCGTACTGTTTTTCAATCTCGGGCCTTGAATTCAGTTGCAATGATTCTATAATCTCTATGTGAGTAGCATCAAATTTGTTGTCTCTTAGGTATTTATAACAGCTGTATTTTACAGCTTTGTAAACATATCCTTCAAAATTCTCAATCTTCCTTGTCTTCCTTTTTTGCCATATATTGGTCCATATGTTTTGCACAATATCCTTGGCAGCGTCTGCATCTGAAACAATAGATTTTGCATCAACGAACATAGGCTCCCAGAACATTTCAAATAATTTCCGAAAGGCTTTTTCATTGCCTATTTCAAATTCTCCAACCAATAAATTGTTGGTGTTTTTTGAGCTAATGCGCATTTAGTTGAAAGACGTTGTTTAGTTAGTTTATTTAGATAAATGTATTGAAAAGTACTTAACTATGCAAAAATGAAAAATATAGAAGCAATTTATTAAGGATAATTGAATTTGTGCATCACTTTAAAATAATCTTCAAATGTCAATGTTATTAAAAGATTACTTAGACCAATTCAGGATAAACTTCTTGGCAAGATAAAAGCCATAAAAAAAGTCCAACTTACAAACGTAAATTGGACTTTTATGCTCCCCCTCTTGGGCTCGAACCAAGGACCCTCTGATTAACAGTCAGATGCTCTAACCAACTGAGCTAAGGAGGAATATTTTACCTTAAGCGGGTGCAAATATAGCAGTTTCTTTAAAACACTACAAGCAAAAAAAATGGTTTTCTACTTAAAAAGCCATTTGTACAAATCATTGCCATTCGCAAATAGTAAAAGTGCAATCAAAAGAAAGAAGCCAACCATTTGTGCATACTCCAAAAATTTATCGCTAGGTTTTCTGCCTGTTACCATTTCATACAACAAAAACATTACATGTCCACCATCCAATGCGGGTATGGGCAATACGTTCATAAATGCAAGAATAATGGAAATCAATGCCGTGGTAGACCAAAAAGCCGCCCAGTTCCAAGTATCAGGAAACATACTCCCAATAGCGGCAAATCCACCAACCCCTTTATAGGCTCCAGTGGAAGGATTGAATATTTTTTTAAGTTGTTTCACATAACTGGACAATGTGGTTACGCCCTTATCAATACCTGCAGGAATAGACTCAGCAAAAGAATAGGTCTCAACCTTTATGTTCAACATTCCTTTTTCCTGCAAATCATCCATAGTTGGAAAACCAGGCCTAACCCCAATGGTTGCACTATCGCTAATTTTGACCGGAATATTGGCAACTTCCCCACCTTTTCTGGCAACCGTTAACTCAATATGCTGTCCTTCATATTTCTTTAAAATTGATTTTGCCTGGTCAAAATAAGTGATTTTGTCATTTCCAATTTTTATGATTTCATCCTCAACTTTTAGCCCAGAATCCTTGTTCTCAGATTCTTCAGATACCTCACCTATCAAAAATGGAATACGATAATTTAAAAACCTCACCTTGTCTTCATCATCCAAAAGGGTAGAAATAAAGTCTATTGGAATCTCTTTTTCAATCCGTTGCCCATCTCTTTCCAACGTAATGGTATTTCCATTGATCAACTCGATAAAAACGCTATTAAAAGATTCAAGTTCATTACCATCAACGGCGATAATTTTGTCACCTGTCTGTATTCCGACCTTATCCCCTATTTCCTCTTCCATTACCCAAACACCATCTCGTAAACTTTCCATGGGAACGTATTGCTCCCCATATGAATACGCCATTCCAATGTAAATAATAACCGCAAGAATAAAGTTAACAGTGACACCACCCAACATGATAATCAATCGTTGCCAAGCGGGCTTACTCCTAAACTCCCAGGGTTTTGGCTCTTCTTTCATTGCTTCTGTGTCCATGCTTTCATCAATCATTCCCGCAATTTTCACATAGCCTCCAAGGGGCAACCAACCTATTCCGTAAACGGTCTCTCCAATTTTTTTCTTGAAGAGGGAAAATTTTATATCAAAAAAGAGGTAGAATTTCTCAACCCTGGTCTTAAATAATTTTGCAGGGATAAAATGTCCTAGTTCATGAAGAACAATCAGCAAGGACAAACTGAGAAAAAATTGTATGGTTTTTATTAGTATGGGACTCATTTGCTCGTATCTGTTAAAACGCACAAAAGTAAACTTTTACAAAGTCATAAAAAAACAGGCGTTGAGACCACACTGGGTTTTAAGAAAGTTTTGGCAACAAAACTTCCGTTTTATGACAAACAATCCTGCGGTCAGCCGTAATTTTGCAAAACATGCTGTCCTTTTTTTCAAAATATAAATTCTTTGGAATGGTGCTCTTGGCACTTTCTATTGTGATAATCTATCTTTTTTACACTGCGTTGCAACCTAAAAAGATGTTGCCCATTTACCAACCCAGCATGGTAAGCCAGGAATTGGTGGATAGTACTTTGCATTACAAAAAGAAGTACCATACAATCTCAGATTTTGAACTCATCAATCAAAATGGAAAGAAAATCTCCCAACAAGACTACATGGATAAAATTTATGTGGCGGATTTCTTTTTTACTACCTGCCCCACAATTTGTCCTATAATGACCAAAAACATGGCAGAAATACAGCATGAGGTAATTAATGACAAAGATGTGATGCTACTCTCCCATTCCGTAACCCCAACGATCGATTCAGTAGCGCAATTGAAAAAATATGCACTGGAAAAAGGGGTTGTGGACGACAAATGGAATTTGGTCACCGGCGATAAAAAGCAGATTTATGAGTTGGCCCGAAAATCATATTTAGCTGTTAAAACCGATGGCGATGGAGGTCCATATGATATGATTCATACCGAAAATTTTATCCTTGTGGACAAGGAAAAAAGGATTAGAGGTTTTTACGATGGAACGGATTCCAAAGAAATTGAAAAGTTGCTTCAAGACTTGCAGACCCTAAAAGCAAGCTATAGGGAATAATGCTTGGAACCTCCTAAAATTTTGAAATTCCATATGCGCTTTTTTACTTACTTTTGCTCTTACTTAAAATTAATCTAAATAAGAATTTGTGGCAACCGTTATCGACCTTGAACACGGACAAAAAGGAATCATAAAGGAGTTTTCGGATAGCATTCCTCCCATAAAACTATTGGAGTTGGGATGTTTGCCAGGAAATCATGTAGAATTAGTTCAGGTTGCCCCGTTAAAAGACCCTATTTATATTAATGTAAATGGGAGCCATATAGCCATTAGACGTTCTTTGGCCAAGCAAATTGAGCTTGATATTGTTGAAGACACCGAGAACGTATGAGCAAAAACATCAATGTTGCCCTAATTGGCAATCCCAACACCGGAAAAACTTCTGTTTTTAATCAACTTACCGGCCTCAATCAAAAAGTTGGAAACTACCCCGGAATAACCGTTGAAAAAAAAGAGGGAATCTGTAAATTACCCAGAGGGGTTAAAGCGCATATTCTTGATCTTCCCGGAACTTATAGTCTCAATACCACATCACTTGATGAAAGTGTGGTGGTAGAATTATTGCTCAATAAAAATGATAAGGACTATCCAGATGTTGCAGTCGTTGTCAGCGATGTGGAAAATCTAAAAAGAAACCTCTTGCTTTTTACCCAAATCAAAGATTTAGGCATTCCTACCATATTGGTCATTAATATGGCCGATAGAATGTCCAGAAAAGGAATTTCCTTGGATGTTGGGGGGTTGGAAAAAAAGCTGGATACCAAAATTGCTCTGGTAAGCACTAGAAAAGGCAGCGGTATTGATCACATAAAAGAACTGATTGCAGATTTTAAGAGCTTATCTACAGATGCCAATGTGAATACTTCCAGAATTTCACCTGAGTATTTTGAGCGATTGCAAAAGGCATTTCCAAAGGAGGATCTATACAAACTCTGGTTGGTAATTACACAGGATGTCAACTTTATGCCCATTGAAAAGAAGCGTATTCAAGATGCAACTTCTTTCTCCACAAAATCCAAAGCAGAACTTAAAAAACTTCAGCATAGGGAAACGGTGTTGCGCTATCAATTTATCAATGACACCTTAAAAGAAACCTATAAGGTAGATTTTGAAGCAGCAAGAGGTATGCGTGCCTCTTTGGACAAGGTATTGACCCACAAAATTTTCGGATACGTCATTTTCTTGGTTATACTGCTCACCATTTTTCAGGCCATTTTTGAATGGAGTACCTATCCATCCGATTTTATTGATGAGCAATTTTCAATGGCAAGTGATTGGATTAAAAATACCCTGCCCTCTGGAGTTTTTACCAACCTTTTAGCGGAAGGTATTTTAGCCGGCATAGGTGGTATAGCGGTATTCATCCCGCAAATTGCCTTTCTGTTCCTTTTTATTTCACTTTTAGAAGAATCAGGATACATGAGTCGCGTGGTTTTTTTAATGGACAAACTCATGCGCCCGTTTGGTTTAAGTGGAAAAAGCGTTGTTCCCCTTATTTCAGGAACAGCTTGCGCAATACCTGCCGTAATGGCCACAAGAACCATTGAAAACTGGAAAGAACGCCTGATTACCATTTTGGTAACACCATTCACCACCTGTTCGGCAAGATTACCAGTTTACCTCATACTTATTGCTTTGGTAATTCCCAAAGGGCGGTTTCTAGGCTTGAGCTATCAGGCTTTAACATTAATGCTATTGTACCTTTTAGGATTTGGAACGGCAATTTTTTCAGCAATGATCTTAAATAAGATCTTGAAAATAAAAAGTAGTTCGCTTTTTATGATTGAAATGCCAACCTATAGGCTCCCACTCCTAAAAAATGTTGTTTACACCGTATTGGAAAAAACCAAAAGTTTTGTGTTTGGTGCTGGAAAAATCATTTTGGCCATTTCAATTGTACTGTGGTTTTTAGGTTCAAATGGTTTTTCTGCCGATTTCAAGAATGCGGAAGAAATTGTAAATAAAAGAATTGAAAATGAGGGGCTTTCCCCTTACAGCAAAAACTATATTCGAAACAATATCGATACCTATAAGAAAAATACCAAGGTTAGCGTAGTGGCCCAGGAAAATGCCATCGGATTAAAATCGCTCCAAGATTCGGTACAAGTGATGACGAATATTTTAAGGGAAAAAGCCCGAGCGCAGGAAATTGCCAGCTACAAACTGGAACATTCCTATATTGGTTATGCAGGCAAAGCGATCGAACCCTTGGTCAAACCCTTAGGCTATGATTGGAAAATTGGCATTGCTGTGCTGACATCTTTTGCCGCACGCGAAGTTTTTGTTGGTACTTTGGCCACCATTTATAGTGTTGGAAATGATGAAGAAGAAACCATTAAAAGCAGAATGGCCGCAGAATTAGATCATACGGGCAAAAAACCCCTGTTCAATTTGGCATCGGGCATTTCGTTAATGCTTTTTTATGCGTTTGCCATGCAATGCATGAGCACACTGGCCATTGTAAAAAAAGAGACCAATTCATGGAAATGGCCTATGCTTCAGTTACTAATTATGAGCATTATTGCTTATCTTGTTGCATTGAGCGCTTTTCAAATACTTAAGTAATGGATACTGTTCAACATATTTTAATGTATTCAACCCTTGCATTGGCTTTGGGGTACTTAGTATGGAAATTTATCCTTCCCAAATCTTTATTTTCGAATAAAAGAAATACATCCAAATCCTGCGGTGAATGTGGATGTAACTAGTTTGCACTTCTTCAACATATTCCATATTCGTTTACACTCCATTTTTTTCAAAAAGTGAAGAATTCTTTAAAAAAATTCACTTCTCCGTGTAACCTTTTATAAATTCCTGACTATATAGGATAGAGTACCAACTAAAAACAAAAATTGAAAGAGCCTTCAGATGAAATACTAATGCAAAAAGTTGCAGGTGGCAATCTAGATTTGCTGAAGGTGCTTTTTGATAGATATCATAAGCATATCTATAATTTTTTGCATAAAATGTCTGGAGATCCAATGTTGAGCGAAGATCTTACACAAGATGTTTTTTATAAGTTGATAAAGTACCGAAGTTCTTATAAAAATGGGTCTTTTAAATCATGGTTGTTCACTATAGCCAGAAACAATTTAAAAACACATTTTACCAGGAACCATCAAACTCATGAGAGTATTGATGTACTTGAATACAAACAACTGGAGAGCCAAGAAAACATGCATGAAGATTATTCGCATTTGCAAAATGCGCTCAATAAATTGGATGCAACAGATCGTGAGTTGGTCATTTTAAACAGATTTCAAGAAATAAAATATGAAGAATTGGCGGAAATTATTGGCAGTACTTCTGGTGCAGTAAAAACCAGAGTTTGCAGGGCTTTAAAAAAATTAAAAACTATTTATTTAGAAAATATATAGACATGGAGAAGAATCATGTTTCAAATTTGCTCCCAGGTTATCTGGACAATACATTGAGCGAAGAAGCAACTAAAAAAGTGGAAGAACATGTATCCAATTGTATTCAATGCAAACTGGAACTGGATGAAATGAAAATATTGTTCAAAGCTTTTGAAGAAGAAAAACTTACGGTGCCCACGAAACGTCTTACAGCCAATTTTGAAGCAGCTTTGGCTGAAGAAAAATCAGCTACTTCTAAAGTGGTCTCGATCGGGCCAGTCAATAAAAAATCTAGTTGGGCTTCCAATGTTTTTAAGATTGCAGCAAGCATTGCACTTTTGGTTGCATCCTTTCAAATGGGAAGAATTTTACAAGATAAAAGCTTTGACCAAGACTTAGCATTGTTAAAAGATGAAAGTTTACAGCTGAAACAAACGGCAATGCTTTCCTTAATGGAAAATCAATCCGCCAGTAAAAGAATCCAAGGAGTAAGTTTTATTGAAGAATTTACGAATCCGGATGAAGCGATTGTAAAAGCTTTGGGGAACCGACTTCTTTATGATGAAAATGACAATGTACGCTTAAACGCTTTCGAAGCACTTTCTAGGTTTGTTACTTCAGAAAACGTGAAACAGGTATTCATTGAAGCTCTAGAGGTGGAAAAAAACCCGAGTATCCAGATTGGCATAATTCAGGCGTTGATAAAAATTCAAGAAAAGAAAGCTATTGCGCCCATGCAAAAACTATTGGAACAGGAGGATACCCAACCCTTTGTCAAAAATGAAATCAATTTAGGATTACCAAAAATTATGTAAACATCAAAAAACGAAAATCATGAAACACTTTGTACTTTTTTTAATGGCATCTATCTCAACGAGTGTAGCCATTGCACAAACAGATTATTCCAAATCATTAAGTGGAATTGAATGGGTTAAAATTGAATCAAAATCCGATATCACCCTAAAGACCTCTAGCTCAAATGAACTGCTGATAAAGGGCAGTAGACATTCAAAAACAACTGAAAAAGCAAAAGGCCTTCGATTGGTTGGCGAAGGTGGATCGGATAATACAGAAGTTGGATTCTATGTAATCCAAGATGGAAATTCACTCATCGTAAAAAATCTAAGAAAATCGGAAGGAGCAACAATCTATCTTCCAAAAACACAAAACGTATCTGTAAAAAGTACGTGGAGCGGGGATATTGAAATTGACGGTTTCTCCGGCGAAATAGAAGCCGATGCCCAACTAAATGGAAGTATTGAAATTATCAATGTAAACGGACCGGTAACCGCAAACGCCCTTAATGGAGAAATTACGGTGGAATTTGGAAAAGTAAAACAAGATTCTCCTATATCCATCTATACCACAAACGGTGAGGTAGATGTTACCTTACCCTCAGATACCCCAGCAAATTTGACACTGGGAACAACTAATGGAGATATCTATACCAACTTTGAGTTTAAAAGGGAAGAAAAGGACGGCCTCAAATCAATTTCAGGGCGAAAAGTGAAAGCGACCATTAATAACGGTGGTGTCAATATTTCCCTAAAGTCCACCAACGGGAATATTTATTTAAGAAAATAATAATCAAAAAACGATCAGTCATGAAAAATTTAGCGATCATGGTAACAATGGGCTTCATCAGTCTATCCATAAATGCACAAAAAGTCATTGAAAAAAACATTAATTACACCAATCAGATTATAGATGTAGACCTAAAATTTGCTTCCAACATCGATGTCAAAACCTGGGATAAAAACACCGTGTATTTTAAAGCTGATATTTACACCGAAGATTCACAATTTCAAGAGTTTTACAAATTGCACATTCAAGAAAAATCAGGTGAAATTTATATTACCTCAGAGGCAGAAGCAGTTTTTAAGGCTTATCGAAAAGATTGCCTTGAAAAAAATCCTGACAAGAAAAAGAATTGCTATAATACTGGGGATTTAACCGAATTTAATTACGTGCTCTACGTTCCTAAAAACGCAAAATTTAAAATTAGCAGTATCAATGGCGACCTAAAATCTGAAGTTATCGAAGGAGATTTTACAGCTGATCTCATCAACGGCAATATTGATATTAAAAAATACAACGGCAACCTAAATCTTAAGACCATAAATGGTGAGATAGACTTGGTAATGGCCAACTCACACCTTACGGCTGAAACCATTCATGGTCAGATTTACGCCGATGAAAAATTGGACCTAAAAGTTACGGATAGGCATGTAGGCCAAAAAGTAGAGGGTAGTTTTAACAATGCCACAAACCGTTTGCGCTTAAATACCATTAATGGCAATATGTACTTACGGCTTTAAAACAGGGGTACAATAAAGGAATATAGCAATAAGCCCCACCCTATTGCGAGCAGTAATCCCCCAATAGGTGTTATTGGACCAAGGAACCTTGATTTTTTTCCATTGGCAGCGCTCATACATAATCCATAAATACTAAAAGAAAAAAGTAAGGTTCCAAAAACAAAACAATTAATAATGTACTTGTCCAAGGGTTGATCAAACCCAAGATTGTAGCTAAGCACTAGCAGTACAATAGCATGGTACATTTGGTACTTGACCCCGGTTTCAAAGCTATGAAGTTGTTCCGGGGTCAATTTCTTTTTTAGTGCGTGAGCTCCAAATGCCCCAAAAATAATGGCCAACAGACCATAAAAGCTTCCGACTACCTGGGCTAGTAAAAGTGTTTCCATAAATTCTAATTGTATTTAGTGAATGCCATTAAAAAACAATATCAATTTCGGTATCACTAAGCACTCTAAAGCAGCATTCTTTATATTTTGGAGGGCCAAAGGTTTTCATTTTAGCTTTTGAAAAAGCAACTTTTTCCTTCGGGATTCCCAACCAATTTGTATCAAGAATATTATTCCCATTTTGATCGTGGAACACAGCTATTGCATATTCACCCGGAGGTATATTTTCTATATTCAACTTTACCACCCCCTCTTTTGCCTGGGCCGTACCGGTTTTAAACACCCCTTCAAAAGTCAGAAACGTATCATCAGAATCATAAACCGCTACATTTACATTTCCTTCTGTAGATGGAACGTTATGAACGTGAACAGAAATGGTATTCTGTGAGAATAGAAAAAAAGGGGCTATTAAAAAGATGTATAAAAAAGTTCTCATAGGTAAAATCTGATCAAGATTGTCGCTTCTTATTATACGTTTATAAAATCAATTTTGGGCTTCAAGGTTTGCCATTAATTTGCTGTTCAGAAAGTCATAAATTTCATTTGTCTGAATACTATCCTTAAAATTGATAAACATCTTAAGGGAATCATGATGCACCAACCTTATTTTTTCCTGTCTTAAATCATCTACAAACACATATACCTTAGACTCGGTTAACGAATCTTTGAAAACGCCTTTTTCCTTGGCCATCCATGAAAACCCATTGAAGCGTTCCATTTCTGGAAGCTTTTCTACAAGTTCGATGCTGTCAATTTCTGAAATTGGTATTTTCTGGTAATAGACTCCTGAAAGGATTCTAAATTTCCCTTCTTCAATTTTGTGCCAATTTTTATAATGGAGTACAAAAGCAAAGGCGCAGACTGCAAGTGTAAGAACAATCAAAACGTTCCACAACCAATGCTTTCTCTTTTTATTCATCTCCCTTATCTGTTCTATACTTTTCAAACCATGCTACGGTATGTGCAATTTTGGTGATCAAATTGCTTGGCTTGTTCGCAATTCCATGGCTTGCTCCGGGAATTTCAACCAACACCGTTTCAATTTTACGCAATTTTAGGGCATGGTACAGTTGTTTGGCTTCACTTGGTGGAGTACGTAAATCGTTCATACCCACCATAACCATAGTTGGGGTCTCTATATTACCAACGAGGGAAATGGGAGAAAATTTCCAATAGCCTTCAAAATTTTCCCAAGGTTGTCCTGGATATCTATTTTGGGCATAGTAAAAATAATTGTCGGCCACCAAGGTTTTACTGATCCAGTTCATCACGGGTTTGGCCACAACGGCAGCTTCAAACCGGTTGTTTTTGCCTATCATCCATGCGGACATAATTCCTCCGGCACTTCCTCCGGTCACAAACAATTGATCTTCCTGTGCAATTCCCATTTCAATGCAATGATCTACCCCATCCATTACATCGTTATAATCTTCTCCAGGGTAATTGTTATATAATAAGTTCCCAAATTCTTCACCATAACTTGTGCTTCCTCTTGGGTTTGGGTAGAAAACGATGTATCCCGCTGAAGCATACAATTGCATTTCAATAGAAAAACGATCTCCATAATTGAGTATGGGTCCTCCATGGTTTTCGACCATAAATGGATATTCTTTGGAGGCATCATAGCTTGATGGATATACTACCCAACCTTGAATATCTCTTCCATCCACCGAAGACTTGTACCATACTTCCTCTACCTTGCCTAAATCTCTGTAGTCCAATAAAGCTTTATTGAGTGCGGTAATCTTTATGGCGTTTTTACTTTTTGGTTTTAACACCGCCAATTCCGCAGGGTAATTAGGGCGTGAATGCGTATATACTATCGTTCCACCTTTTGAAACACTATACGATCCACTAGCATAGGGTCTTCCCAATGACGTTCCCCCAACATTGTCCGCAATTTTGGAGATTGTTCCAGAGAGTGAAATATGACCTATTTTCCCATTGCCCTTATCATCGTACGAAACGTATAAGCCATCACTCTTGGAATTCCATTGAATGTTGGAAATGGTTCTGTCCAGTCCTTCAGAAATTACACGCTTACCGCTTCCGTCCAAGTTCATCACATGCAACTTACGGATTTGGTATGCCTGTACCTTATCCTCATATCCTAAATAAGCAATATGTTTTCCATCAGGAGATACTTTTGGACTGTAATCTGGCCCATTGCGATCGGTTAGTGCAGAAATTTCACCGCTTTCCACCTCCACTGTATAAATTTCACTATTTCGAAAACGGTATTCCCAGTCTTCGACCCTGTTTGCTGAAAAGAAAATTTTAGAGCCATCCTTTGTCCATGAGAGTGTACCTCTATGATGCCAATCTCCGGAAGTAATTTGACGGGGCGCACCTCCATTTGCTGGGATTGTAAAGATATGATTGAAGCCTGGTTTTAGATATCCCCTGCCATCAGCTTCATGATATACACGATCCGTTATTCTTGGAGATTCCGCCCATTTGGCTCCCTTTGGTTTTTTTGGAATTTTGGCAATTACCGGAGCCGCTTTGGGAACATTCATTGAAAATGCAAGTTGTTTTCCATCTGGAGACCATGCTAATGAACTGGGACTAAATGGCAATTGGCTCAATTTTGCGATTTTCCCAGAAGCAAACCAATACATATAGATTTCCGAACCTTCATCGGTACTACTGGAAAATACAATTCTATCTCCATTGGGTGACCATCTTGGACTGCTTTCATTAACTTCCCTAGAAGTCAATTTTTGGTGTTGACTTCCATCAATCTTTAATAGCCATAAGTTACCAGCAGCCCCATCTTTCATAATGTCATATCCCATACGGCGGTATACTACCCACTCACCATTTGGCGATATTTGAGGGTCTGAGACATATTGTAAATCAAAAATGTCCAGATAGGAAAAGCTTTGTTTTTGTGCAGTAGAAAATTGCAGTGCACCGGTCATAAGAAATAAAAGAAGAAGTCTCCGCATAGTTTTGAAATTTGTAGTTTTAAAGGTAGCGGAAAAGGAAGACGCTTCAAAAAGAAATTGTGAATGCAACTAAATCTTTCCATTGTTCAACTTATTACCATTTGTGCAGTTCTTAATGGTTTTGTTTTTGGGTTTCTGCTATTGGAAAAAAAGGAAAATAGGTTTGCTAATCGATTTCTGTGTCTCACTTTGATTTGTCTATGCTTGACCTTTACCCCTTATATGCTTGACACTTCTATTTGGAATACCCATAGATGGTTAGCGTGGATGCCTTTTTCATTTACCTATTGGATAGGTCCCTCTTTTTACTTTTATGTTCTTACACTGACCAATCCAAACTTTAGATTTACCAAAAGACACCTTTGGCACTTTTCCCCTATTGTTCTTAATTATATCCATAGTGTTTATCATGGCATTTTTCCAGGAAACCGCACACCATGGCATTGGTTTCATTTTATAGCCGAACTTTTTGAATCTGCTGCCATTATTTCTATTTTGATTTATATGATTTTGTCCTTCAAACGGGTAAAAGACTATCAACTGCAATTGCTGGACAGTGTCTCCACCATAACCAAGATTGACCTGCAATGGGTTAAAAAAATGAGTGTGGTTATCGTTGTTTCCTTTGTATTGATTTTAATTTTTCTATTCATTAGCAGTGGCGTCAGTGGGAAAGAATTCTTTCACCAATGGGATAAATATAGGTCCGTGGTTTTATTGCTTTATTCATGTACGCTATACTGGCTTAGTATTCGCGGATACCAACAAGCGCAAACCATAAAAATTAGCAAGTCTACCGATTCCAATACTGATTTACTGGATACAGAATCGACCAGAATAATTGATCAATTGCATAACGCCATGGTCAATGAAAATCTTTTTAGAAATCCTGAATTAAGTCTTACCGGATTAAGTAAGTTCGTTTCCGTTTCAGAAAGAACTATCTCTGAAGTCTTAAATGGTAACCTCAATAAAAACTTTTATCAATTTGTAAATGAATATCGTGTTAAGGATGTACAAGAAAAACTGAAAAATCCCAGAAACTCCCATTTAAAAATTCTAAGTCTAGCCTTTGATGCTGGGTTTAATTCCAAAGCAACATTCAACAGACTATTTAAGGCTTATACAGGTTTGACTCCAAAGGAATTCAAAGCCCAAAACTTACTTTAAAAAACGTTTTTTGATACTTACAATCAGGTATTGAGACCTTTTTGTAGGTCTTCTTGATTAGATTGAGACAAAACTTATATCTCATGCAAAAATCGTTTTTTATTCTATCATTTATTTTAATTGCTCATTCCTCATTTTCCCAATCCATAAAGGATTTGGATTTTTTAATAGGCAGTTGGAAGGTTGTGGAAACTATATATCCTGGTACGGACAAGGAGTATCAAGAAATTGGGGAAAGAAACTGTGAATATTACTTAAACGGAAGTTTTATTAAATGTGAATCGCTTACCATTGATCAACGAAATCAGCGCGAACGTGCTTATGCCTACATCATTAATTACCATAAAAAGGAAGATGTTTTTCTGGTCACTTCCTTAGCGCATGACTTTCCATTACATGGCCAACATAAATGGTTCTTAGATACGGAGAATAAACGTCTTAACGCTATATCCCCAAAAAATGTAATAGAGGATCGGTTTTTTAGGGCCACAATATCATATGCCGATAAAGACAAATTGGTTTGGAACGGATGGTCCAGCAAATTTTTAAATGACAAGGACTGGGTACAGATTTTTAATGATGTGACCATAAAAACAGATTAATCTAAATCATGAATCAAAAACTGCTTTTTATTGTTCTATTGCTAGTGTTCTTTGGGTGTCAAGACCCAAAAAATGAATCGTTGGATGAACCTTTTTCAAATTTTTTGGACTATGGCACATATTCCGTAGGGTTTAAGAGCCTGTTTCTATCTGATCTATCCAGAGAGAATGTACCTTATGCTGATTGGAGCGGAAAGCTCTATCCAGAAAATGAAGTATCCGAAGGTAGAAATTTACCTATACATATTTGGTATCCCGCTTTGGAAAAATCTAAACTGCTTCACTATAGCCACTTTATAAATTTAATGACCAAACAAACCGAAGAAGAGGTCAAAAGCGAGTCCGATTCTTTAGCCAAAAGAATTTTCATTTATCAAGCCAATGAATTAAAGGGTGAAGAAAGCATTTCGGAGCAACAACTTGACACCCTATTGAACCTCAAAACTTTTTCATCTCTAAATGCCAAAGCTGTTCCCGAACAATTTCCTTTGGTCATTTTTCCCAATGGAGCCAGTCCCGCTTATCAAAATATATTCTGCGAATATTTGGCAAGTCATGGGTTTGTAGTTGCGACGGTAGCACTTAAAGGTGAATTTTCTCATGTAATGGAAACCTCTGTAAAAGGATTGGAAACAGCTGTTAGCGATTTACAATTTGCATTGGGACAATTAATCGAATTACCCAATATTGAAAAAAATCAAATTGGTTTGATTGGAAATGCAATGGCTTCTTCCGTATGTGCAAGCTTGGCCTCACGCAACAAAAAAATAAAAGCCCTTTTTAGTTTGGAAGGTGGATTGCTGAGTCAATTTGAACAGGGTATTCTAAACAAAACCAACTTCTATGAACCACAGCGAATTACGCTCCCTATTTTGGCCATCTATGCACCACATCCCAGTATTGCTCCGGAGTATATTTACCCTTTAGATTATAGCGAGCGGTATTTTGCACATTTCCCAGAAATGAGTGAATTCCATTTTTTGAATTTTGGGCTGTTTGAAACATATGTGCCCAATATTCTTGGCGAAACCAAGGGTGATGTCCAAAAAGGCTTTGTTGTTGGATCTCAACTGGTACTCTCTTTTTTAAATGCTAAACTAAAAGGACAGTCAAAAACGTTAGATCAGATATATTCAAATGGGATACCAAAAGAATATGAAAAAACCATAGATACCTTGTTTAAAATGGAAAGCCTTACTGCTCCACCAAACATGGCAACACTCAAAAATCTATTTATTTCTGATGGTATCCCGGCTATAGAACATATATATCATTCACATGTTTCTCAAGGTAACCCAACTCCCTTTTCTATGTCTTTTTATACTGATTTCAAAAACTGGTTGGCTTGGAAAAAAGATCCAGAATATACCAATAGACTCCGTTTGTATAAAATGGCTGTTGAAAGCTATCCAAATTCAGCATTAAATCAGTATCGCCTAGCTTTTTATCAGAATAAAAATAATTTTTACGGGGCTTCGCAGCAATCTTACCAGAAAGCCAAACAACTTTTGGATAAGGACAGTACTTTAGCTAAATCGCAAAGGGTTGACTTAAAAAAAGCTATTGTAGAAGCATTGGAATAATCCAATTCCATAGAAATAAAAGAAAAGCATCTTTGTATGGCATAACTTGGTATATTTATGGGAAATAGTCGGCCAATCCATGCTTAAATTCTTTAGAAAAATTCGACAAAAATTGCTTTCCGAAAAAAAGTTTTCAAACTACTTTCTTTATGCCATTGGCGAAATCGTGCTGGTGGTTCTAGGTATTCTTATCGCCCTTCAAATAAATAATTGGAATGAGCAGGAGAAAGAACATGAAAAAGAACAGGCTTTTTTAAAAGAAATAAATTTGGATTTCAAATCCAACAAAATACAGTTAGATTCTATAATCAATTACAATAAAGTAAGTTTACATGCCGGTTCCAGATTATTGGAGATTATACAAAACTTTGATCTTAAAAACCCTAAAGTTGATGAGTCGAATGCCCATTTAACGGATAGTATTCGCTATTACTATGGTTTGGTTTGGAGAAACAAATCGTTTAACCCCAAAAATGGTAGTGTTCAGGCGCTTTTAAACTCTTCTTCTTTTGATGTCATTAAAAATGACACTTTAAGACGAAATTTAATTTCATGGAAAGACGTGCTAAATGATTATTTAGAAGAAGAGGAATTTGCCATAAATTTTCTGTTTTATGAATATCGCCCTTGGGCAAGAGAAAATTTTGATCCAGACCTAAATGACGATCCTGAATATATTACGGCATTTTTTAGCAAGAGACACAGAAATTTTCTAAATCAAAGAGCTGGAGATTTGTATAACAATTTAACTACTGTTGAGGAAGAGGGGGTGACGGCTATGATAGATAATATTATTCGTTTAACAGAACCTAAGGGTTATGATTAAATTCTTCCGTCGCATCCGTCAAAATTTACTAACTGAAAACAAGTTCAGCAAATACTTATTTTATGCCGTTGGCGAAATTGTCTTGGTGGTCATAGGTATTCTTATCGCACTTCAAATAAATAATTACAGTGAGCATAATAAAGAACGTAAACAAGAAGTTTCCCTTCTTGCCAATTTGGCCAATGAAATTAAGTTGGATATTCTTCAAATTGAAAACAGCACCAGAATATCAACAGAGCGATTATCCCGATTGGACAGTATTGTTCGTATGCTTGAAGATTCATCGAACATTGAAAAGTCTTCATTTATTGAAAAATCGTTTGAGTTTGTAATTGATCAATACTTTAAGAGCAATAGCGGTATTTTTGACGAAGCTGTATCCTCTGGCAGAATGAGCTTTGTGCAAAATGAAGAATTACGTCAAAATATTTTTGACTATTACCGAAATGCAAGTGAAAGTGACAATGACGGTACAACCCGCCAGGTAACCGATGAACTTATCACACCCATTTTCGTGGAGACTTTGTTTATAAATCCTGAAGGGTTTTCATCACTGGGCCTAAACGTACAAAATATTGCCAATTTAGAAAGTATCGATTTGAAAGCCCTTAAAGTGAACAAGGATTTTTGGAAAATGGTGTTACTTAAATTCGGAAGCAATCGAGAACAAATGGCACGATGGCATGAGATTAAATTACAAGCAGAGGATGTCAAACAACATATAGAACAAGAACTGGGTAATTTGAAATAATGAAAGCAGCCACGGTAGTCCAAATCAAAAAAGAACTACAACATAGAAACCCTGATGAGCTATTGGAGCTTTGTCTTCGTTTATCTAAGTTCAAAAAAGAAAATAAAGAGTTATTGACTTATTTGTTATTTGAATCCGACGATGAAGAGGGGTATATTGAAACTGTGAAAGCAGAAGTAGATCAGCAGTTTTCCGAAATAAACATCAATAGTTTTTTTTACATTAAAAAGAGCTCCCGGAAAATTCTTCGTAACCTAAAAAAATACATCCGATACTCCGGTAAAAAAGAAACAGAGGTTGAACTCTTGTTGTATTTCTGTCAAAAACTTAAGGACTTTCGACCGTCCATAAACCGCAATACGCCTTTATTGAATTTGTACAACCGCCAGCTGGACTACGCAAGCAAGAAAATTTCTGCACTCCATGAAGATCTACAATATGACTATGGGCTAATCTTGGAAGAATTACAACAATCGCCAGGCAACCATTTCTAGGGAACAAACGTCTTTCTTTATACAAACCATATCACTAATGAAACAATTAGGTCCAAACAAAAAAACAGCTCATTTAGCTGGCTTACTATATTTTTTAGTTGTGCTTACCGGTATTTTCAGCCTTCTATATGTTCCATCACAGCTTATTGTTTCGAGCGACCCCGCAGCTACTGTGGCGAATATTAAATCTTCAGAACTCCTTTTCAGATCTGGGATTTTGGCAGGTTTACTTTGCTACATTTTCTTTTTACTATTGCCGTTCGTCTTATATAAACTTTTTGAATCCATTAATAAAAGTTTCGCGGTACTAATGGTGGTTTTAGCGATAGTAAGCGTACCAATCTCCTTTGTCAACATGACACATAAGTTTGATATTCTTGCGTTGCTCAATGGTGCAGAACATCTTGGAGCTTTTACACCAGAACAAATCCAATCACGGGTAATGTTATCCCTAAAATCGTACAGCTATGGGAATTTAGTTGCTCAAGCATTTTGGGGCCTTTGGTTATTCCCTTTTGGTTATTTGGTATTCAAATCAGGATTTTTGCCTAAGTTTTTGGGGCTATTTTTAATGATTGGCAGCTGTGGCTATTTTCTAGATTTTGCAGGTCGAGTTGCCTTTTCAAACTACGGAGATTTGTGGATTTCCGACTATATCACCATTCCCGCTAGCATTGGTGAGATTGGCACATGTCTTTGGTTACTGATTATGGGAATACGACTAAAAAAAGATTAAGGGTCGATTAAAATTCCCTTTTTCCAAATTCACTTTCAATAAATCTGGATTTGTTTTTTGAATTATTGATTGAATAACTCAGATTCAACAACACTACATCTACTTCGTAAACATAATTGGTAGTGGTAAAAAACTCGTCTGGCCTAGATGTGGTAATTCGTTGCTCATTGGTATTCCAAAGACCCATATCTATATGCTGCCATTGCAAGGTTGCAGTAAGCCTATCATCCAAAAAACTCTTTTCAAAACTTAAGTTTGGAGAAAAAAACCTACTGTCCTCGCCTTGTGCCGTATTTCTTGGGGAAAGATAATTAAAGGTGAATTGCAACTGTGTGTTTGGGTTAAAACGATACGTTGAGTTGGTATTTATGGAATATATCCACGAATTTGTATCAACTGGTCGATTATCAAAACTACCTGATATAGCATAGTGGTAAACATTGCCGCCAATAAAGTTGATCCATTTTGTTGTGGGTTTTAGTTCAAATCCCATGTCCATTCCTAACGTCTTTCCATTGCCTACATTGGAGTAAATTCGATTTAAAATTGTGTCATTAAAAATGGTATTCACCCTATTTACAACATTCTTTGTATTTCTATAATATGCTGTTGCAAAAAAGCTATTCCGATTTCCAAATTTCTTGTTGACTCCAAATTCTACCAAATCTATGAACTCTGGCAGTAAAGTTGGATCCCCCTGCTCCAAGGTTTCAGAGTGCTCCCTTTCAGGAAATGGATTCATCTTAAATGTGGTTGTACGCTCAATACGTTTGCTATAGGCTCCTTTTAGTTTTAAACCATTCTTGGCAGAATATTGAAATGAAGCCGATGGAAATGGCTTTACAAAATCATAGACATAGGTAGTATCAATGACCCCTATTTTATCTTTTAAATCAAAATCTCGGTCCATAGCCTCCATACGTACCCCAAATGAATAATCCCATTTAGATTTTTTGCCAGATAACTGTGCATACCCTGAATGAATTTTTCTTCTCAGATCCACCTCACTTGAAAATTCAGGGACAAGTTCAAAATCTCCAGTGTTACTATTTCGTCTTTCATAGACAAAATCTCCAGTATGATCTAAGTCTCGATACTGATACCCCACTTCCAACTTTCCAATTTTAAAGTCAGGAAAAACATAATCTGTTTGGAATCGAAATCCATTCAACGGATTTTCATTAGTATTGAACTCATCTTGCAAAACTATTCCTGTATTTGGAAATCCCAGGTTTCGATTTGTTGTAGGTCCTCCCAACAAGGTATACTCATAAAGCAATGATGCAGAAATTTGTCCTTCATTTTTAAACTGATGGGTATAATCAAAACTTCCCAAAACAAAGTCACTTTTCCGCATTCGAAGGTTTTCATTAAAATACTGATTAGTATATATTCTATTACCCCCTTCTGCCGGGGTAATTGCATGATTATCGAAATATAAAATATCTGCTGTTCTATCCTTACTTCTTTTTCCAGCATAAAATGCTAAAGAATAATTATTTAGGGTATCTGGTTTAAACTCAAAAGTAAATCTTCCCGAATAGTTAGTTTCATCAAAACTACGCTCTCCATCCGAAGGAAACTGGGTAAGCGTATCATTAAGAATTGTAAAAACATCCCCTTCCCTTCTCCCTGAAATATCATTTCGCTGATAGTTGGCCCCCAGCGAAATATTCCACTTGTCTCGTTTGATATTATAGGTGAAATCTACCCCATGACGGTGAGCATATTCTTTATTATTATAATCTTCAATCGAAGGAAACCCACCTTTGATATTCACTTGAACAAAGTCCCCTTCATAAGCTCCCTTTTTTGTTTTAATATTTAAAATCCCTGCCTTTCCTTCTGGGTCATATTTTGCAGAAGGTGCAGTCATTAGCTCAACACTTTCAATTGCATTGGCTGGTAATTGATCAAGTAAACTAGTAACGTCTCCCTGAATGGGTTTTCCATCTAACAATAGCACAAAACCGGTACTGCCTCTTACACTCAACTCTCCAACACCGTTCATTGTAATGGATGGAATATTGCGCAGCACATCCGTAGCACTTCCTCCTTTGGCGCTTGCATAACTCTCAGCACTAAATACCCGCCTATCTATCTTATTGATTACCGCAGACTTTTCACCCGTAACTTCCACTTCTTTTAAGAAAAGCTGTGAGGGAACGAGTTCCATTTTTCCAAGGTTTAAGGTCTGCCGATTAACGGAAATAGTTACATTCTGAATGACTTTGGTAATATAGCCTATAAATGAAGCTTCAACATAATAGTTCCCTTTTTTAAGATTGGGTATGGAAAACGTGCCATCAATATCCGTAACCACTCCGGCTACCAACTCCTGGTTTTCGCTCTTAAAAACAGCTACAGTAGCATATTCCAATCCCTCAGAGGAGGTGCTGTCCAAAACAATGCCTGTAAGTTGTGAAAATGTCTTGGCACATAGAAAAAAGACAGCGCATAAAAAGATTTTTTTCATAGGGAGGTGCAGTATATTGAATGCCTAACAAAGGTATCCTAATCTATCTGGCACTGCTAAAAGAAATGTTTTAAAAAAATCTTTTTTGTTCAATTTCAAACTTTTTTAACCGTGACCCAGCACCCAAGTCCATCATTACAACAGCCCCTAAGTGACACAAAATGAAAATAATGGTACTGCATCTGTCATTTGATTTATGTTCCGTTCTTTCCAAAAAACAATATTGTGAAGTAAAAAAGATTTTAAATTTTCAGATAAATCCCATAATTCCAACATTTTAACGGGATAGTGCTTGATTTTGACAAACCCTTTTATATCTTTAAATGCTTTGTTTTCAACGAATGTTGCTATGAATTTGAAAACTCGAACACTATTGTTTGTCGGCTTTTTCACGACAACCTTGGGAATATCACAGTGGGTTCAAACTAGTGGGCCACAAGGTGGTGCACTCAAAGAAATTGTCACTGCAAATGGTAATTTGATTTTATCTGCTGGCGAAGCGGGTCTGTATCTATCTACAAATAATGGCACTTCCTGGAGAACGGCCAACTCTGGTTTACCCTGTAACATTACTATAAAAAAACTTGTCTCTGATGATGAGTTCGTATATGTTGTAACTGAGGATGATGGGCTTTTTAAATCGGAAGATTTTGGCGCTAGTTGGCTGCCCATAAATAACGGTATCTCCAACTTTACCTTTAATTCAATCTATGCGGATGGGACTAATCTATACGCCGCCAACGAGGACGGCGGAGTCTACTATTCTCCAAATAGAGGAATGAGTTGGGAAGAAAAAAGTTCTGGTATTGCCATGGTCTTGTTTAACGATTTTACCATGTTCAATGGCCAACTGTTTGCCGCTGGTGCCGATTTGTTCCGTACCACGGATAATGGTGATACTTGGAATTCCGTTGGTATTCCCAGTTTAGTTACAGGAGAGATAAAATCAATTACGGCTACGGCAAATACTTTGTTTATTGCCGACAACGATGCGGTATTTTTCTCCAATGGGGCTTTGACAACTTGGAACGCAGCCACTGTTAATCCTAGTGCTCCGATCACAAGTGTTCAAACCTCAGGAAATCGTGTTTTTCTAACTACTTCGGATGGAAGAATATTTTTTAGCGACAATGAAGGGATTAACTGGAATCTTATCCAAAATAACAATACGGATAGACCGGCTGAAGACGCACTTTTTATCAACGGTAGAATATTGATGACTACATCCGAAGGACTGTTCTCTTCCTCTGATAGTGGTCTAAACTGGAATGAAAGCAATAACGGAATATTGGCAACAAGCATCGAATCACTCCATACTAATGATTCTTTTATATATGCTGGCACCAAAAATCAACATGTATTTCGCTCAGATGATAATGGCCAATCTTGGACAAGACTTAGAAATGGTTTGAGCACCATTGAGTCTTCCCATGTTTCCGATATAATTACGTATCAGGGCAACTTGCTCATTGCAACTGATGATGGTGTTTACGAATCCACGGATGATGGAAATTCTTGGACAAAAATCCTTGACCCAGGCCCAGGTGGTAATGTAGCAACTCTTGCCACAAGAGATCGGGTTATATTGGCAGGAGTAAATGGAGTTGGCCTCTATATTTCATTGGATGATGGAGTGTCTTGGAGTCTTACGAGCGGGTCAGGTCTTGGTATAAATTCAGACTATGAATCCATTGTAATCCAAAGCGCCACTATATTGATTAGTGCAAGAAATGGTAAAGTTTTTGAATCCATAGATTTTGGATTAAACTGGGGCGAGGTTTCAATTACCAACGGTTTTACTTTGGTTTATAAACTAATTCTACATGAAGATAAATTATATGCAGCAACAGCTCGAGGTTTTTGGGTAAGCGATAATTTTGGAGGGAGCTGGAATGCATTTAATGATGAATCCATTCCATTATTTGATGCGGAAATTGTGAATGATTTGGTTTACGCCGGATCAGATCAAGGGGTTTTTGTCGCCTCTCTTGATAGCTCACCCTGGTTTGAGTTATGTGCCGGTATAGGGAAACGGACTGTGAATGAACTTTCTTTAAAAGATGATCTCCTTTTTGGAGGAACTTTATCCTCCAGTGTTTGGAACTATGATTTAAGCAATAGCATCTTCCCCCCGGAAGAAGGAAGCTCAAATGTTATGGAAACGGTAGAGTTATGTTCTTCAGATACTCCAATTGATTTAACCAGCCTTCTCCCTAATTCAATTGAACTTGGCGGTAGTTGGAGTCCCGAACTAAACTCAACAAGTAACATTTTGAATCCTAGTGTAGATTCCTCTGGAATTTATACATACATGCTCCCTGAATCAGATTGTGGCTGCAGCGCTTCTTTTCAAGTTCAGGTGGACATAGATCCACAAACCAGTGCAGGAGATGATACTGTGCTGGAAGCCTGTATAAATAATGAACCCTTTGATCTGTTGGAGCGTTTAGGTGAAAATGCCGCACAAGGGGGCACCTGGAGTCCTTCTTTGTCAAGCGGGTCTAATATTTTCAATCCTACAATTGATGCAGCAGGAATTTATAGCTACACGGTTACCTTTGACTGTGGACAAGATACTGCCGAAGCTACTATTTCAATTTCAGGAGGTTTTGAAATACCTTCGGATTTAATAGACATTAAAACATCTTCAAAAGAAGGACTCATTACCGTAATGGTAGATTATGATAATCAATTTGAATTCTCTTTGGATGGTATCAATTACACCCAAAATAATGTTTTAGCTGTATTGGAAGGAGGAAGTTATAGTGTTTTTGGAAGGGAAATAAATGGTTGTGGGTTTTTTCAGGAGGAAGTTTCATTGCTGTTCATCCCAAAATTCTTTTCGCCAAATATGGATAGTTTTAATGATTATTGGGAAATTTCTGGAGAAATAAATCAAAATTTTACACTTACAATTTTCGATAGATTTGGAAAACTGTTAAAGCAATTAGATAACAACAATTCCCGTTGGGATGGAAATTTCAATGGTAAAAGATTGCCTTCATCAGATTATTGGTTCAGCATAGTTTTTGAAAACGGAAGTTCTGAATCGGGACACTTTTCTTTGATTAGATAAGTCCTAAAATCAATAATTTCAAACTACCCCAGCCCTACATCCAAGGTCATCATCACAATAAAACCCCCAATAAAGCCCATTACAGCAATATCCGAATGTTTGTCTTGTTGGGTTTCTGGAATCACCTCTTCAACAACAACAAAAATCATCGCGCCCGCCGCAAAGGCCAGTGCATAGGGCAAAATGGGTTCAAAGGTAAGCACGGCCCAAGCCCCTATAACCGCAGCTATGGGCTCCACTAATGCCGATGCTTGCCCATACATAAAACTTTTTCTTCGGGTAAGACCCTGCCTTCGCAAGGGCATGGCAACGGCAAAACCTTCTGGGAAATTCTGCAATCCAATTCCCAGGGCCAAAGCGACTGCACCTCCAATTGTTGCCCCATCAAAGCCAGCAGCGACACCTCCAAAAAGTACTCCTACGGCCAATCCTTCCGGGATGTTGTGCAATGTTATCGCCAATGTGAGCAAAGTGGTTCTGTGCCAAGGTGTTTTCATTCCCTCTGCCTCACTTTCCTTAAAATTGATATGCAAATGCGGTAGTACCTTATCTAATCCAAAAAGAAAAAATGCTCCCAGTAAAAACCCTACTGCGGCAGGAATTACCTTAACAAAACCTTCACCCGGACTCATTTCGATTCCCGGGGCAAGCAAGCTCCAAAAACTGGCGGCTACCATTACCCCTCCGGTAAACCCAAGCATGCCGTCCATTACGGCTCGGTTTGGGTTTTTAAAGAAAAAAACCAATCCAGCTCCCAGGGCTGTCAGTCCCCAAGTAAACAAAGTGGCATAAAAAGCGGCCAAAATGGGATTTATCGATTCGAAATAGTTGATTACTTGTTCCATCAGTCATTTTTTTTAACGTAAAGGTTCGATGCAATTTGATGCGATATATTTAATTTTCGATCTTCCACTTGAATGTATAGCGACATATCAAAATCTTCCTTTTCCAAAACTTGGATTGTATTTCCAAGAGCAATATTGTTCTTGTCCAAAAATTTTAAAAACGTGGTGGAGGTATCCTTAACTCCAACACAAACACCAATACTTTTCAAAGGCATCTCACTCAACAACTGTTTGTCCCTCACCATAAAATTGCCGTCTTTTGTGGGAATTGGGTCTCCATGTGGATCATACTTGGGGTGGCCCAAAAGCTCATCCAATTTATCAATTAACTTTTCGCTTTTTATATGTTCCAATTGCTCTGCTACTTCATGAACCTCATCCCATGAAAAGTCTAATTTTTCTACCAAAAAAACCTCCCATAACCTATGTTTTCGAATAATGGAAAGCGCTGTTTTAATTCCGAAATCGGTCAAAGACACCCCTTGATATTTTTTGTAGTGGACCAGACCCTTATCAGCTAATTTTCTGGCCATATCCGTAACTGAAGACGGTTTTGTTTGCATTTGCTCCGCTATTGCATTGGTAGCAATTGGCGTAGCCGTATTACCTCCTAAATGGAATATGGTCTTGATATAGTTTTCTTCGGACCTGGTCATATGTTCTTTAATGTTACCCCACAACTGCACCGAAAACAGCAATTAGTTTAATTTCCCAAAAATACATTTTTATTTATAAAAACAAATTTTTAGATTTGTCTAAATTTTAATTTAAATGAACAAAAATTGAAATCAATCTCACTGGTGTTAATTTTATTAAGTTTCATTTCGGGATGGTCCCAAACCGGAAAAATCCAAGGGAATGTATCCGAAAATGGACAAAACCTACCTTTTATCAACATCTACTTAAAAGGAACCCAAAACGGTACCTCTACCGATAAAAATGGAAACTATTCCATTGCTAGCCTGGCCCCAGGAAACTATGTGCTGATTGCTTCGGCTATTGGATATGAACCCCACAGAAAGTCGTTTTTAATTGGAAGAGATGAATCAATAACACTCAATATTGAGCTGATATCATCCGCCGAAGCATTGGATGAAATGGTGGTGACCGGTACCTTGAAAGCAGTAAGCAGATTGGAAAGTGCTGTTCCTGTGGAAGTTTATAAGCCCACCTTTTTAAAACAAAACCCAACCCCAAGCATTTTTGAAGCCCTTCAGAATGTAAATGGGGTTCGTCCGCAGATCAATTGCAACGTTTGCAATACGGGCGACATCCATATTAATGGATTGGAAGGCCCTTACACTTTAGTGTTGATAGACGGCATGCCCATTGTAAGTGGTCTGGGTACGGTCTACGGATTGTCAGGAATACCAAACTCTCTAATTGAACAAATTGAAATTGTAAAAGGACCAGCATCCACACTTTATGGCAGCGAAGCTGTTGGGGGGCTCATAAACATCATCACCAAACATGCTCCCAATGCACCTGAATTTTTTGCTGATGGGTATTTGACCGGTTGGGGGGAATACAATTTGGATGTAGGCTCAAAAATAGAGGTGGGTAAAAAAACAAACGTATTGTTGGGCGTCAATTATTTTAATTATGATGAAATCATTGACAATAACGGCGATAATTTTACTGATCTGACATTACAAGATCGTATCTCCATTTTCCAAAAATGGAACTTTAAGCGGGATAATGCCAGGGTATTTTCTCTCGCAGGTCGTTTCTTTTATGAAGATCGTTGGGGTGGTGAACTCCAATGGACACCAGAATTTAGAGGTGGCGACGAAATTTATGGAGAAAGTATCTACACCCGTAGATGGGAAGTTTTAGGGAAATACCAATTGCCCATTGATGAAAAAGTAATGCTTTCTGTGTCCTATAATGACCATGATCAAAACTCTGTTTACGGGAATGTTTCCTATTTGGCAGATCAGCGAATCGGGTTTGGACAAATGACTTGGGACAAATCCATTGGCAACCATGATTTACTCTTTGGAAGTGCCATTCGCTATAATTTTTATGATGACAATACTCCTGCTACCGAAAGTGCGGATGAAGTCTGGATTCCCAGCCTTTTTGTGCAAGATGAATTAAAACTTGCTAAAAAACATTCCCTTTTGGGGGGTATTCGGTATGATTATGACCAAAGACATGGCAACATTTTTACGCCTAGGGCAGCTTACAAATGGAAGATTTCCGATAATGATATTTTCAGAATCAATGCTGGAACTGGGTTTCGGGTAGTGAACCTGTTTACCGAAGATCATGCCGCACTGACTGGAGCGCGTGAAGTAATCATTTCCGAAGAACTAAAACCCGAACGCTCCGTAAACGTAAACCTCAACTATTTGAAAAAAATATACATGGACAATGGTACCTTCGCAGGTATTGATGCTTCCGCTTTTTATACCCATTTCTCCAATGTTATCCTACCAGATTACGATACCGACCCGAATCAAATTATCTATGATAACTTAGATGGAAAATCAGTTTCCAAAGGGGTAAGTGCCAATATCGATTTAGTGCTGCCCAATGGACTTAAGTTTTTGGTAGGGGCCACTTGGCAAGATGTAAGCAATACTGAAAATGGAGTTACGGAACGTCAAATACTTACCGAAAGCATTACTGGAACATGGAATGTCTCCTATACCTTTAGAAGTTTGGCCCTTACTCTAGACTATACTGGCAATTTGTATGGCCCAATGCGCTTACCAACATTAGGGGAGTTGGATCCCCGACAGGAGTTCTCCCCAACCTGGAGCATTCAGAACATTCAGTTTACCTACAAAGGGTTAGACAATCTTGAGTTTTACGGCGGTATTAAAAACCTCTTGGATTGGACGCCAAACCGAGGAAATCCTTTTATTATAGCTCGCGCCAATGACCCCTTTGATCAAAATGTACAATTTGACCCCCAAGGTAATGTTGTGGCAACAGCGGACAATCCATATGCCCTTACTTTTGATCCCAGCTATGTATACGGACCCAACCAAGGTATTCGTGGGTTCTTTGGATTGCGATATACCGTTTTCTAAGATTTCTCTATACCGTTGAAAAGTCAGCATGACAAATACTTATTCTTTTTAAATAAATTGAATCTGATACTCAATCGAGTTTAAAACTACTTGCTAACAATGGCTACAATTCTTTTAATCGTAGATTGAACAAAGGTCAACTTCAGCTTTTTTTGGAAATAGGGTATTAGATGATATTATGTCCAATTACGTCAGTTTGAGTGTTTTTGCGATAGCAAAAATGTATCGAAAACAAGTAATTTATTTGTTTCAAATCCGTCTTAAAAACTTTACCAGCACAATGTATTGTACATTGTGGATGGACTTTCCAAATAAAAATTGTAGTAATCCGTTATCTTATTAAAGTAGGAAAAATCTTATTTGTATTTTTTACATCAAAATTATAACCCAGGTCCTATGGCAAACTTAGGCCAAACTTGAATTTTAAATCTAGTTTTCAATACACCCTATGGACTTTTCCAGTTACATTATTACAGCCCTTATTCTGCTTGGCGCACTAATTATGTTGATGAGCGCTAGGTACACCAAAAAAATATTTAACATTCTTCCCAACAGCAAAATAAAGGGCAATTGGAAAAAACTGCGTTTATTGATGCTACTATTCTTGGTTGGCTATTTGGTTGCGGCCATTGTAGTTATTTTGGGAAAAACTGAATTACTAGCTCTCCTTTCGGGGGTAATCTTTTTTATGGGCGCATTGTTCGTTTTTATTGTTGTGGGTACAGGATTGGACAGCTTTAGAAAATTAAGGGACCTTAACCAAAACTTGGATGATACAGAATTAAAGAATAAAGAGCTTGAACAGTTTGCTTACATTACTTCACATGACCTAAAAGCACCTCTCAGGGGAATTTCGAGTTTGGCCTCTTTTATAAAAGAAGACCTGGAAACTGGTGAAATTGACAGCGTATACAATCACCTATCTATATTACAGGGGCGGGTGAAGCGTCTGGAAAACTTAATTAATGGCATCTTGAATTATTCAAAAATTGGGAAAATCAAGCTCCAACCCATAGACCTTGATTCACTAATACGGGAGGAATTCAAAAATTACCAAGACTTGGATAACATAAGACTTACCACACAAGGAAAACTGCCCATAGTCAATGGAGATAAAACACAGGTATCACAGGTGGTCTCAAACTTGATCGGCAATGCAGTAAAATACAATGACAAGAAAGTTTGTGAAATTTGTGTGTCATGTAATGAAAAGCTGGAATTTTATGAAATCACATTTGAAGACAACGGACCAGGTATTGCCCCCAATTATCATCAAAAAATCTTTGAAGTATTTCAAACGCTCACAGATAAGGATACCTATGAAAGCACTGGGATTGGTCTTTCTATTGTAAAAAAAATAATTGAAAAACATGAAGGAACCATTAAGGTGGAATCCAATGGTAAACTTGGCACGAAGTTCATTATCTCATATCCGAAGACATTACAACGATAGTCTTTTATGATTAAACTGAATTGGTAAATCTATACTGACAATCATGTTGGGATTCCTTCAATCACAATGTATTGATATCGAAAAAATTGAATCTGGTTTGCCAACAAAGGCAAATTGCTAAACTTACTTTAACAAGACCGTTACCTAACTATTTTCCTTTCCGTACTTTTGATGTATGTCCCATTACGATTATATCATTATTGGAGCAGGAGCAGCTGGTCTTATGCTGGCAGATTCTTTGGGAAAAGATGATTTCTTCGTATCCAAATCCATATTGATACTGGAGAAGGATGATAAATCCAAAAACGACCGAACTTGGTGTTTTTGGGAAAAAGAAAATGGTGCGTTTGACAATATTCTACATAAAAGCTGGTCCAAGGTTTATTTTGCAGGAAAAGATTTAAAACTTTCCACAACAATTAGCCCCTATACATATAAAATGCTTCGAGGCATTGACTTTTATAGCCATTTTTTAACGAGAATAAAAGGCTATTCCAACATTTCATGGCTAAAAGGCAATGTTGTTGCTATTGAGGAAAATGAAAATGGAGCCATGGTATCAACCAACACGCAAAAATTTTCTGGAACGCAAATTTTCAATAGCATCTTTGATTATCAAAGCGTCATAAATCAAAAAAAATACCCGGTACTTCAACAGCATTTCTTAGGCTGGTTTGTAAAAACCAAATACCCTATTTTTAAGGTTGATGAAGCTACTTTTATGGACTTTTCCATACCTCAAAAAGGGAATACCCGTTTTATGTATGTGCTTCCATTCTCCGAAACCGAAGCGCTTTTGGAATATACCTTGTTTTCAGAAAAAACCTTGGAAAAACAGGAATATGAAGATGCCATTGAAGATTACCTAACCAATGTATTGAACTGCTCTGATTATGAAATAGTGGAAAAAGAAGTAGGTAACATTCCCATGACCTGTTATAAATTTCATAAACACAATACGAATAGTATTTTGAATATTGGTATAGCCGGTGGATGGGCAAAACCCAGTACGGGATTCACATTTTATAATACCAGCAAAAAAGTAAAGGCACTGGTTGACCATCTAAAGAAAGGAAAAACATTATCCAAATTTTACAAAAGGGATAAATTTTGGTTCTATGACTTATTGCTTTTGGATATTCTTCATAATCAAAATCATTTGGGCCAATCCATATTTGAATCATTGTTCAAAAAAAGAAAAGCTTCGTTAATCTTAAAGTTTCTTGATAATGAAACCAGCGTTTATGAAGACATACAAATAATGGCAGCTCCTAAAGCGTTCCCTTTTATGAAAGCATTGCTAAAGAGGGTTTTTAGACCGTTCTTTTCATAAGGTTTTCTCCAAATTCCTTTAGCACTGATTTGTTCTTCTCTGGCATGTTTATAGGACCCAATGCATCAAAAGCTTTTTGGGTATAGGCACTGATTTCCTTTTTTGCTTCTTCCACAGCCCCACTTTCCACAAAAATGGATTTCACGGTCTCGATTTTGGTAGTAGGATCCTCAGGTTGTAGGGAATACAAATGTTTTAGACTTTCTTGTTGTTCTTTTGGGGCAAACTCCAATGATTTTAGGTAGAGAAACGTTTTTTTGTTCTCCATAATGTCCCCTCCCACTTGTTTTCCAAAGGTTTCGGGGTCGCCAAAGGCATCCAGATAATCATCTTGTAGCTGAAAGGCTATCCCAAGGTTTTTACCAAATTCATAAATATGATCGGTATCATTTTGGGAAGCTTTGGCAATAATGGCTCCCATTTTCATGGCCGCAGCTACCAAAACTGCAGTTTTGTACTCAATCATTTTTAGATATTCGGGAATTGTAACATCATCCCTCAATTCAAAATCAACATCATATTGTTGTCCTTCGCATACTTCAATCGCCGTTTTGCTAAAAAGAATGGTCAACTTTTTAAAGACCTCTGGATCATAATTTTCAAAAAACTGATAGGAATTAATCAGCATCGCATCACCAGATAAAATACCTGTATTCACATCCCATTTTTCATGTACCGTGGTCTTGCCCCTACGCAAGGGGGCATCATCCATAATATCATCATGGACCAAGGAAAAATTGTGGAACATTTCAATCGCCAAAGCTGCATCCAAGGCATCTTGGAGAATTCCACCAAACAGGTCAGTGGTCATTAAGGATAGCACAGGGCGCAATCGCTTTCCCCCTAAACCTAAAATATAATGTATGGGTTCATACAGGTTTTTGGGCTTCTTGACCTCAATTCTCTTTTCAAGATGTATTATAAACTCGTTACGGTAAAACGCTGTTGAACGCATTGCTTCATTTTTTTCCAAAAATACAGCCATTGTTACAAATAGTGTAATTGCGCGTCAAATTGATGGTGTGCAATTTTTTTTCAAAAAAATGCAATGGATTTGAAAACCCTCGTCTTTATAATTGAAGACAGCAAACAGCCCTTTTTTTGAATGGTTTCCAATAAAGAAAACTATAACAACCTTTCTGATTTTTTTGATGAGGAATACCATTCCCTTAAAGGATATGTACAATCAAAAATCAACAACACAACAGAAAGGGATGCTGAAGACATTGTCCAGGATGTGGCGTTGCGAATATTTTCCAGACCCCAGGATGCCATCCCTATAACCAATATAGGAGGATTTGTTTATAGCGCCATTAAAAATAGGATCATAGATATCATGCGTACCAAAAAAGAAACAAAATACGACAGTGAAGGTATTGATACGAAATGGGCAGAATTTGCAGAATTGTTCTACGGAAATGCCGATAACACTTATTCCGAGGAGATGAAAAACCAGTTGCAGATGGCAATTATGAAATTAAAACCATCCTACAGGGATATTATTATTGCCGTTGATTTTGAAGGGTATACGTATCGAGAGATTTCGGAACAGACCAATATTTCACCAGGAACCTTAATGTCAAGAAGACATAGGGCAATATCAATTTTATTTAGAGACTTAAAACTTAAAATAGTATAAAAAAATTCGATTATGGATTATAAAAAAGATATGGAAGAACATATGGAACAGAAAACCATACACTACGTAACCAAGGCATTTAAAGTATTTGCCATGATAGTGCTGGGCATTTTACTATTTCTACTTGCAAATTATGTGTTGATGCGATTATGGAATTGGCTAATGCCCGACCTTTTTGGTCTACCCACAATAGGGTATTGGAAGGCCTTGGGAATACTTATATTGGCCAAAATCATATTTGGATTTGGTGGTGGCGGACACAGCAATAGTTCAAAAAGTGGTAAAAAATCCAAAAAACACTTTAAATCGTTTGACAAATGTCGTCCTATGCGAAGGGATTTTTCAGATTGGGAGCTTTATGATGACTTCTGGAAGGAAGAAGGTGAAAAAGCCTTTAAAGATTATGTTGATAAACACAAAAACAAAGAGGATGACATCTAAAAATAAAACTTTGACGATGAGAGAGCGGCTAAATGCCAGTACAAGGTATCTTTTTTTCTACTCAGAAAGAAAAACAACGATCCAGTCCAAAATTACCTCACATTTTCGTCTTCATCATATAAAATGATTATAAAAAAACAGAAGTTTTAAGAATTCGTTAAAAAAATGCAAAACCTTGGAAACTTTTTTTGTTTTTAAAGTTTCCAAGCATATTTTTGTCGCCGATTATGAGAGAAAAGATTTTACACAAGGCGACCGAACTATTTTTAAATCTTGGATTTAAGAGTGTGACAATGGATGATCTTGCCAACGAAATGGGGATTTCAAAAAAAACCATTTATTCCCATTTTGAGAATAAGACCAAATTGGTGGAGGAAAGTACTATGGATCTTTTCTGGTACATCTCAAATGGTATAGATGAAATTGTTGCCCTGAAAAAAAATCCCATTGAAGAACTATATGAAATAAAAAGATTTGTAATGCTCCATCTTAAAGATGAAAAATCCTCTCCTCAATATCAATTGCAGAAATATTATCCAAAAGTTCATACTTCACTCAAAAACAAACAGTTTGAGACCATGCAAGATTGTGTAGTAGATAATGTGACCAGAGGAATTGAAATGGGAATTTACAGGGACAACTTGAATGTTGACTTTGTTTCCCGAATTTATTTTTCAGGAGTCACAAGTATTAAGGACAACGGTCTTTTCCCGCTACAAGTCTTTTCCGTTACCCAACTCATGGAGGATTATCTGGAATACCACCTAAGAGGGATTGTAACCCCAAAAGGAAGAAAAATATTAAACTCAATCATCAATTCAAACCTTGAATAATGCGAACACTAATTATTTGTTTACTATTAGTATCACCTTGGTTAAGCCGGGGGCAAGAGAGCGATAATAACTTTAGCTTGGACGAAGCAATTGTTCACGCACTACAGAACAATTATAGCGCTATTAATGCCAGTAGAGATCTTGTAGATGCCCAAAAACAAAAATGGGAAACCATTGCAACAGGGCTTCCTCAAATTTCAGGTGCCATTAGTTATCAAAACCAACTAAAGCAGCCAGTAAACCAAATTCCTGCTGAATTCTTTGGTGGTGAACCAGGCACCTTCCAAGAAGTGGTCTTTGGACAGCCCCAAACTGCTACAGCAACGGCAACCTTGACACAACAGATTTTTGATGGATCTTATATAGTTGGAGTTCAGGCTACCAAGGCTTTTTTGAGCTATAGCAGGAATAACAAGGAAAAAACAGATTTAGATGTGAGAAAAGCCGTTGTTGAAGCATATGGAAATGTCCTTCTAGCACAAGAAAGTGTATTGATTTCAGAGAACAACAAAGCTACCTTGGAAAAGAATTTGTATGAAACAAAACGAATCTATGAGAATGGCCTTGGTGATGAAGAAAGCGTTGATCAATTACAGATTACATTGTCTTCAGTAAACAACCAACTGAAAAATGCAAAGCGCTTGGAGAAGATAACATTGCAAATGTTAAACCTAATGATGGGACTTCCTATTCAGAACCCCACCGTTTTAACTGAAAACCTGGATGATTTAGCTCAAAAGCAAATCAATTTGGGGTTATTGGATACCGAGTTCAAAATGGAAAACAATGTTGACTATAAATTGGCCAACAACCTAAATGAGCAACGGTTCTATGAACTAAAATTGGCAAAGAGTAGAGCATTACCTTCATTAAATGCCTTTGTAAACTATGGTGGTTCTTCCTTTAGCGATAGTTTTAACTTCTTAAGTAGCGGACAGCAATGGTTTGGGCAATCTATTTTAGGGTTCGACCTAAACATTCCCATTTTTAGTTCTTTGGGGAGGAGTGCCACAACCCAGCGTGCCAAAATAGCTTTGGATAAGGCAAAAACTCAACTAACTGAAGCCCAAGAACAAATTCGTCTTCAACTGGAAAATTCAAAAAGTGATTATATCCTGGCAATTGAAGAATATGACACCTCAAAGCAGAATTTAAAGCTTGCTGAACGTATAGAAAATAAAAATCAAATTAAATATTCTGAAGGATTGGCAACAAGTTTTGAGCTTAGACAGGCACAGACACAATTATATGCCACTCAACAAGAATACTTGCAATCCATGGTTGATGTCATCAACAGCAAAACAGAATTGGAAACAATCATAAATCAATAGTCAAAAAAGAAAACCATATCATCATGAAAACAATACTATATCCAGTACTCGCAGTATTAGTCCTCGCTTCTTGCGGAGGAGGTAGCGAAGGTTCCGTAGAAAGTGTTATCGCAGGTAACAATTTGGAGACCATTCGAGCAAAACGAACGGAAATTACCAACCAACAAAAAGCTTTGGAAGAAGAAATAAAATTGTTGGACTCCGCTATTGCCCAATTGGATGACAATGCCAAATTACCCTTGGTCACTACCATTACGGCAAAAACAGAAAAGTTTGATCATTATTTGGAATTGCAGGGAGATGTAATGACCAAACAAAATGTGCTCATTTACCCAGAAATGGCAGGTACACTGCACAAAGTATATGTTAAGGAAGGACAAAAAGTTTCAAAAGGACAATTGTTAGGTTATATAGATGATGGTGGATTGTCCAGTTCATTGGCCCAAATGAAAACAAGCGCTGCCTTGGCAAAAACAACCTTTGAACGCCAAAAAAGATTGTGGGACCAAAACATTGGTTCTGAAATTCAATATCTACAGGCAAAAACAGACTATGAATCACAAGAAAGTGCAGTAAAGCAAATGCAGAGTCAGTTATCAAAATCCGCTCTGAGAGCCCCTTTTTCTGGAATAATTGATGATGTAATCAAAGATCAAGGTACCGTGGTAAGTCCCGGTCCAGGATCAGAGGTTTTCAGAATTGTAAACCTTAATGATATGTATGTAGAGGTCGAAGTTCCTGAAAGCCATTTACCAAATGTTACCCCTGGCAAGTCTGTAGAAGTATACTTCCCTGTTTTAGGGGACAATGTGGAGACCAAAGTTAGACAAACTGGTAACTTTATAAATCCAGGGAATCGTTCGTTTAAAGCTGAGATTCCTGTTCCCAACAAAAATGGAAGTATAAAGCCCAATCTAACGGCACAAGTTAAGATTAACGACTACACCAATGAGGAGGCCATCCTTATTCCACAGAGCATTATTTCAGAAAATTCTGAAGGAGAAGAATATGTATATGTTGTTGATGAAGCTTCTAATGGTGAGAATCCAACGGTAAAAAAAGCGATTATATCAACAGGTAAGACCCAAGGAGATTTTGTTGAAGTACTTGGAGGATTAACCAATGGAAACCGAATTATCTCTGAAGGTGCACGAAGTGTAAGAGATGGTCAAAAAGTACAGATTCTAGACTCAACCTCAACTGCCAAAAACTAAGAATAATGAGCAAAGTACAGAAGAATATTAATAAGGAATTCAAGCTTTCATCTTGGGCCATAGACAATCCGTCTGTGATTTACGTGATGATTGGACTGTTCCTTTTTATAGGATTATCCTCCTATTTTTCAATGCCTCGCGAAGACTTTCCTGAGGTAAAAGAAACCAAAATCTACATTAGCACACCATATCCTGGCAATACTGCTGAAGATATGGAACGTTTGATTACGGATCCCCTGGAAGACCGGCTCAAAAACGTAAGTAATCTGGTAGAGCTTACCTCAACTTCGCAAGAGGATTATTCCATGCTTGTTGTAGAGTTTGATGAGAATATCACGGTAGAATCCGCAAAGCAAAAAGTAAAGGATGAAGTGGATAGTGAGAAGGCTGGGGAAGATTGGCCCATTTTTAACGGTGCCAAGGTTGAACCCAATGTTTTTGACCTAAACTTGGCAGAATCATTCCCAATCATGAACGTGAATCTGACCGGAGACTATCCTGTTGAAAAATTAAAGGAATATGCGGAATATCTTGAAGATGAAATTGAAGATCTGCACCAAATTAAGGAAGTAGACATTAGAGGTGCTCAGGAGAAAGAAGTTGAAATAGCCGTTGATGTATACAAAATGATGGCGGCCAAGGTAAATTTTACCGATGTTAAAAATGCCATCAGTAATGGAAATATGACAATGTCCGCAGGGAATTTGGTTACCAGTGGACAACGAAGAACCATTCGAATCATTGGAGAAATTGAAAAGCCTAAGGAGCTTTATAATTTTGTGGTCAAATCTGAAGATGGTGCAGTTTACCTTAAGGATATAGCCGAAGTTTCCTTTAAAGAAGAAGACAAGACTACCTATGCCAGGGAAAAAGGAGAGAGTGTGGTAATGCTTGATATTAAAAAGCGCTCAGGAGAAAACGCCATTGAGGCGGCAGATTTAATTCGTGAAATTGTTAAAGAGGCTGAGGAAAATTACTTTCCAAAAGACTTGCACATTACCATTGCCAACGATTCCAGTGCTAAAACATTGAACCAGGTTGATGACTTGGTCAACAACATCATTTTTGGAATCATTCTAGTGGTTACCGTACTCATGTTCTTTTTAGGGTTTAGAAATGCATTGTTTGTTGGTTTTGCAATTCCAATGTCAATGTTCATGTCCTTTATGATTCTATCCGCTGTAGGTTATACCCTAAATACCATGATCCTATTTGGATTGATTATGGGACTGGGAATGCTGGTTGATAATGGAGTTGTGGTTGTGGAAAACGTTTACCGTTTGATGGACAAAGAAGGCATGTCCCGGATTGAAGCGGCCAAAAAAGGAATTGGGGAAATCGCTGTTCCCATTATTATTTCTACGGCTACAACGGTTGCTGCCTTCGTACCTCTTGGTCTGTGGCCAGGTTTAATGGGGCAGTTCATGATATTTTTCCCAATCACACTATCCGTAGTTCTTGGTTCCTCTTTGTTTGTGGCCATTTTTATGAACTCCATGTTGGTTTCCAGTTTTATGGAAGTTGGTGAAAAAGAATTAACGGTAAAGCAATTGATTCGAATCAGTGTTATCCTAGGCGGTTTTGGTTTGTTCATCTTTATTGTTGGCGGAGCCATGCGCGGATTGGGGACTTTGATGATCGTAGTTGCGGGTATGTTTTGGATTTATAAGTATTTCCTTAAAAAGTGGGCATTGCGTTTCCAAAAGAATACGCTTGTACGCTTTGAAAATTGGTACGAAAAAAGATTAAAACATGCCTTGAGAGGTAAAAATGTGTATTGGTATTTTAGTGCCACGGTCATGATGTTGATCTGTGCATTTATGTTCTTTGGAATGTCATTGGGCAGTCAACGAACAAAGGTGGAGTTCTTTCCAGACAATACACCGAATGAAGTCTATGTTTATATTCAATATCCAGAAGGAACGGATATTGATAAAACCAATATGATTACCAAGGCTATTGAAGAACGCGTTTATGCAATTGCTGATGGTAATGAATACTTGGATGCGGATAAAAACCTTTTAGTAGAATCCAGTGTTTCCCAAGTGGGTAAAGGTGCTGAAAACCCATTTACCGAAGGAGGTTCTGCAGCTGAAATGCCACACCGTGGAAAAATCACCATTTCCATGCGTGAGTTTAAATATAGGGATGGTCTGGATACGGAAGACCTTCGCCTAAAGATTCAAGACGGTATTGCCGGTATTTATCCTGGAGTTACAATTTCTGTTGAAAAAGATGCGGTTGGACCCCCAGCGGGTTATCCTATCAATATTGAAATTGAAGGCAATGATTATGATGAGTTAATCAATACTGCGGAAAGTATGCGCGATTTTATCAACGGTAAAAACGTTGCTGGAATAGAAGAGCTGAAAATCGACGTAAACAAAAGCAAACCTGGGATGCAGGTTGTTGTAGACCGAGAAAAAGCTGGTGAACTTGGAGTTTCTGTGGGCCAAGTTGGAAATCAATTGCGTCAATCCCTGTTTGGAGATAAAGCGGGCATTTATAAGAAAGATGGCGAAGATTATGACATCAATGTTCGTTTTAATGAAGATCTACGATACAATACGAGTGCTTTGTTCAATCAGAACATCATTTTTAGAGATCCCGCTAATGGGCAGATAAAGGAAATTCCGGTCTCTGCTGTTGCATCTCAAAAGAACACTTCCTCTTTTAGTGCCATCAAACACAGAGATACCAGAAGAGTTGTGACTGTATATTCAGCCTTAAAACCTGGATTTACCGATGCAGGAGCAATTGTGACAGAAATCCAAAAAGAAATGGAGGAGTTTAAAGGCTTACCCGCTGGTGTCAAGATTGATTATACTGGTCAAATAGAAGAACAGAACAAACAAATGCAATTTTTGGTTGGCGCTTTCTTCTCTGGTTTAGGCCTTATCATGCTCATTTTAATTTTCCAATTTGGAGGTATTTCAAAACCAGCAATTATTATGATGGCTATTTTCTTGAGTTTTATTGGAGTCTTTGGTGGTTTGATCGTTACGGGTTGGCCATTTGTAATTATGATGACCATGATGGGAATTATTTCACTAGCAGGTATTGTGGTTAATAATGGTGTAGTACTACTGGACTACACGCAAATATTGATTGACCGTAAAAAGGTTGAGTTGAATCTTCCCGATAATGCGTTGTTGGACCGAGACCAGGTTACCGAAGTACTTATCCGTGGAGGTAAGGCAAGGTTGCGACCTGTAATATTGACGGCAATTACAACAGTTCTTGGTTTGATTCCACTCGCTATAGGATTGAACATCAATTTTGTTTCCCTGTTTTCAGATTTTGACCCGCAAATATATATGGGTGGGGATAACGTAATCTTTTGGGGACCATTGGCCTGGACCGTAATCTTCGGGTTAATTGTGGCCACTTTCCTTACATTGATAATTGTACCTGTACTTTTTAATATTATATACCGATTAAAAATCAGGATCAGGGGAGGCAAGAAATCCTCAGTAAAGGAAAAAGAACAAGTAGATATTGCTGCTTAACAAAGTACTATAAAATAAAAAAAGCCCCAACTTTCGTTGTGGCTTTTTTTATTTTATAGTATTATGGTAGTTACTTATCTACCGAAACCAATTCCGATTGATTCCAATTTTTTACAGTAACAATACGGTTCTCTACAAAATCAACTTCTTTTAAAATCTGACCTTTCCAAAAGAACCATTTACCAGATTTTTTTCCTTCATTATATTTACCAGAGGCAATTTTATTACCACTTAGATCGTACATAAACCATTGCCCATGTAACTTACCTTTTAATAAATAGCCTGTTTGGGCTATTTCACCGTTTTCGTGAAAATATGTAGCTTTTACCATTTTCCCCACTTTTTCAAAAGTCGGTTCAATATCCTGCGGATACATACAAACCGAAAACATCACCGCTAAAAAAAATATTGCTTTCTTCATATGATATGGGTTTTAAGTTTATTCAATAACATTAACGATACAAATGTAATTATTATTTTACGTTAAATGAATATTTTAATAACATTTAATTTACATTAAATTAACCTTAAATCTATAATCAATTTAAAATCAGTATTTTATTAAATTTAATATCGAAACAAACAAAACCTTTTATCGATGAATTTTAACCAAAAAGCTTGAAAAAACCACTAAATGTAAATTTTAGGTTAGTTAAATGTATTTTAAATATTATTTCGATGAATCATAGATTTTTTCGCCTTATTTCTTTCTAAACTTAGAATTGGCAAGAAAATCAGCATCTCTAACAATAAATACTGCCATTCCTCTTAAATTTGCGCTCCATAGTAAATATCATGTACAGAAATAATACTTGTGGTGCATTAAGGGCATCAGATATTGATTCAGAAGTTATTCTAAGTGGTTGGGTACACAAAGTAAGGGACAAAGGCTTTGTTGTTTGGGTAGATATACGCGACCGATACGGCATTACACAATTAGTGTTTGATGAGGATCGCACCTCAAAAGCTCTATTAAGTAAGGCAACTGGCTTAGGACGGGAAACCGTAATCCAAATTAAAGGACAGGTTATAGAAAGAGCCTCCAAAAATCCTAATATTCCAACTGGCGATATAGAGGTTCTTGTGACTGAGCTTCAAATATTAAATGAATCTATCCTACCTCCTTTTACTATTGAAGATAATACAGATGGTGGAGAAGACATCCGAATGAAATATCGCTATCTGGATATCCGGAGAAATCCTGTAAAGGACAATCTCATCTTTAGGCATAAAGTTACCATGGAGGTTCGAAAATACCTATCAGAACAGGGATTCATTGAAGTTGAAACTCCATATTTGATAAAATCCACTCCTGAAGGAGCTCGAGATTTTGTTGTTCCAAGTAGAATGAACGAAGGACAATTTTACGCGCTGCCACAATCGCCCCAAACCTTTAAGCAATTGCTTATGGTGGGTGGAATGGACAAGTACTTTCAGATTGTAAAATGTTTTAGGGATGAAGATTTACGTGCGGATAGACAACCTGAGTTTACGCAAATAGACTGCGAAATGGCCTTTGTGGAACAGGAAGACATATTGAATGCTTTTGAAGGTCTTACCAAGCATTTGCTCAAGGAAGTTCATGGAATAGAGTCAAGAGATTTTCCAAGAATGACCTATGATGATGCCATGCGTTTGTATGGAAATGACAAACCTGATATCCGTTTTGGAATGGAGTTTGGAGAATTGAATGCAGTTGCGCAACACAAAGATTTTAATGTTTTCAATTCGGCAGAACTAGTTGCTGGCATTGCTGTTCCCGGCGGAGCATCGTACACCCGAAAAGAAATTGACAAGCTTGTTGATTGGGTCAGGCGACCTCAAGTAGGAGCTAAAGGCATGGTGTACGTAAAATGCAATGAAGATGGTTCTTACAAATCTTCCGTTGATAAGTTTTATAATCAAGAAGATTTGGCCCAATGGGCAGAAACAACAAATGCCAAGTCAGGTGACCTTATCTGTGTGCTTTCTGGAAGCATTAATGAAACCAGGGCTCAACTTAGCGCTCTGCGCATGGAATTGGCGGAACGACTTGGATTACGAAAACCAAATGAATTTGCCCCCCTCTGGGTAATCGATTTTCCCCTATTGGAATTGGATGAAGAAACAGACACTTACCATGCCATGCATCACCCTTTCACCTCTCCAAAACCCGGACAATTGGAATTGTTGGAAACCAATCCAGGTGAAGTGAAAGCGAACGCTTATGATTTGGTATTGAACGGGAACGAAATTGGTGGCGGATCCATTCGAATCCACGATAAGGAAATTCAGGCTACCATGTTCAAGCATCTTGGTTTTACTCCACAAGAGGCAAAAGCTCAATTTGGATTCTTGATGGATGCCTTTCAGTATGGTGCCCCTCCACATGGTGGAATCGCTTTCGGACTTGACAGATTGGTCGCTATTTTAGGTGGACAGGAAACCATCAGAGACTTTATTGCTTTTCCAAAAAACAATAGCGGCAGGGATGTAATGATTGATGCTCCAGCAACTATTGATGATGAACAATTAAAGGAGCTTCATCTAAAGGTTGATTTGTAGGATTTCAATTTTAATAATGGACCTTTGAAGCAATTACTCTTTTTCCTTTTAGTCATCCTGAACATATCGAAGAATATCAGAAAAACTTGTTAACTTCATGATTGATGAAACAATGGATTAAGATATTACTTTATGCACTATTGCCTCTCCTAGTCTTAATTGCCATAATTTACAGCTATAGCAATTACGAAAACGCAGCAAAGTATGAGTCTGCCAAAGAAAAATACCTTCATTATATCGGTTACATTGAACAAAGTACTGCCCTCGTAAATACAAAATATGAACTTTGTGGTGACAAAAAAATAGCATACACATATAACGGTGCGGCCTACAGGGCATATAAAATCAGCAAGAATACTTTTCGAAAAAACATATTAAAAACTTACCAAAATAATGGCTATCCAGACTCAGGGTATTTAAACTTCCGTTTTTTGGTCAATTGTAAAGGTGAAGCAGGTTGGTTTGAAACTATTGAAATGAACCTAGACCTTGAGGAAACTGAACTTGAACAGAACATGGTAGACCAACTTTTTAGCATTACATCTAATTCAAACCATTGGAATGCCTTAGACTATAAAGGGAGTCCCTTAAATTATTATATGTACATCTCATATCGAATTGAAAATGGTGAAATCGTTGAAATATTGCCTTAATTTTCTATTTATCATACTCATCCTTGCTTGCAATGGAACAGCTGACAATCCAACCGTTAGCGAACGCAGAAAATTGGCAGAAAAAATATTTCAAGAAGGCTCCCATCTATATCAGGGTTCCCCAGAAAGCATGGTTAGGATAGAAAAAGCCATTGCAGTCGACTCAACCTATGCAGAGGCATTGAGAGAACTTTCAGTTGCGTACCTAAAACGGGGAATGCCCCATAAGTGGAAACCGCAATTTAACAAAGCTGTATACCATGACCCAAAAACCTGGGTCCCTTGGCGGGGCTATCTCTATTTGTATTTTTATCGTGATTATAAAAAAGCAATTGCAGATTTTAATGCGTCAGATACACTCACACCACATTTAGATTATCCGCAAGGCCACAGTGTTGATTATTGGCGGGGAATTGCTTATTTGGGACTTAAAGACCATACGCAAGCTTTGCACTATTGGAACAAGCATATCCAAAAAGAAACTGAGGATACCGGAGAGGACTGGGTTGAACTGGAAGCATTTTTATATAGGGGCATAGCATATTTTGAAGCTGGGAATATTCCAAAGGCTCTTGATGATTTCAATAAAATCATACATTATTTTAAAAACTCCGCCGACGCGAAATACTACAAAGCAATATTACTGCACCAAAAAGGAGAAAAAAAAGAAGCCCTTTTAATGATAAATGAGGCCATTGAAGATTTCAATTCAGGTTTCTATAACCACTACCATTATGTTGAGTTATTGCGCCAAATTTATATGGAAGATTTAGAAGAATTGAAATCACAAATATTGGGTTAACTTTAACCATGCCCAACACCAAAAAGCTTCTTACAAGATTTTTAAAATGGAGGTATAAACACATCTCTAACAAAACCTTCGTGCATATCATGAGCTTGGTAGTGGGTTTTTTAGCAGGGTTAGTAGCTGTGACTTTAAAAAACACCACCTATTTTATACAATCCCTGTTGGAAAAAGGTATTGTTTTTTCCGAAAACCAATTGTATTTTATTTTACCAATTATTGGGTTGGCCCTAGTCTTTATTTACGTTAAATACATTCATAAAAAACCGATACAACATGCTATTTCCTCCATCATCTTTGCTCTTTCTAAAAAAGGAGGGCTTTTAAAAGTTAAAAACATTTATGCGCCCTTAATTACAGCGCCCCTAACCGTAGGCTTTGGAGGATCCGTGGGATTGTTGGGTCCAGCGGTAAAATCAGGTTCGGCAATAAGTTCCAATCTAAGCAGGTTGTTCCATTTAGATACAAAAACACGCTCCCTGTTGGTTGCTTGTGCTTCTGCTGGAGCCATTTCTTCAATATTTCAATCGCCAATTGCTGCTATTATTTTTGCTGTGGAAGTATTCACTTTGGATTTGACCATGCTGTCCATGTTACCTCTGCTTTTGGCTTCCATTTCGGGAGTACTCACCTCCTATTTCTTTCTGGGGAACGAAGTGCTTTTTAGTTTTTCGCTATCAGAAGGCTTTCAATTAGAAGATACCTTCTTTTATATTCTTTTGGGTGTTGGCACAGCTTTTTCATCTATATATTTTACCAAGATGTATTTTGCCATTTTTGACTTTTTCAAACGATTTAAAAGTCCAAAATACAAACTCTTGGTTGGCGGTATTGCTATTGGAATAATGCTTTATGCAATTCCTCCGCTATATGGAGAAGGTTTTGGCTTTATAAATAATCTATTGGATGGTGACCATCTAAAAGCTTTAGGAAAAACCCCTTTTGATGCACATACCCATAATATTTGGGTAGTTATAGCACTGTTGTTTGGCATCACCATTTTTAAGGCCATAGCCATGACCACAACTTTTGCTGCTGGAGGTGCTGGGGGAATCTTTATTCCAACTATGGTAATGGGAAGCGCATTGGGAAATGTAGTCGCCAAGGTCATCAACAATCTGGGATTGGGTTTTTCGGTCTCAGAAAGTAATTTTACACTAATCGGTATGGCTGGGCTAATTGCAGGAGTAATCCATGCACCATTAACGGCCATTTTCCTAATTGCGGAAATTACTGGTGGGTATCAGCTTTTTGTTCCTTTAATGATTACAGCATCCATCTCATATTTAATTACAAAAAATGCCCTAGATTATACGATTTACACCAAGGAATTGGCAAAAATAGGAGCTGTTTTAACCCATAACAAAGATCAAATGGTATTGACTTTATTGGAAATGGATGATGTGATAGAAAAGAACTTTAAATCTGTTCACCCTGAAATGACATTGGGCCAAATGTTGCATGAATCCGTATCAAAGTCCAAAAGAAATATTTTCCCCGTTCTCAATGAGGAAGAAAAATTGATGGGTATTATAGTTTTGGATGATATCCGGGAATTTATGTTCGATACCGAACTTTATAATTCAACCTACGTTAAAAATTTGATGCATGCCCCACCAGAACATATTTTTTATGGTAGCGATACTATGAAACAGGTTATGCAAAAATTCCAGGACAGTGGTGCATGGAATTTACCCGTTATACAAGAAGGGAAGTATATGGGCTTCATTTCAAAGTCAAAATTATTGACGGCATATCGAAGAAAATTAATTACACATACAAGATGAAATTGAAATACATAATCGTTCTAATTGTATTACTCTCATTTGGCTTGATCATCTATGGATTCAGCATTAAAAAAGATGACCCATTAAAAGCAAATAAATTTATAGGATCAGGGACTGTAGGACTTTTCTTTGTGGCAATGCCGCTTTTTTTGATAAAAGAAAGCAAAGGTAAAAACATGAAAGATTACATGTTAACCAATGAGAACATTAAAAAAATGCAAGGTAAAAAGCAGAAAAACACTGAAAATCAATAATTTTCATAAGATTTAAAGTTTATTTCGTCCAGATAAATCGAAAATACCCTAATTTAGTATTTTAACATTTACATTATTTTTAATGACTGGTACAGTAAAATTTTTTAATGGATCCAAAGGTTTTGGGTTTATTACCAACGACGACACAGGAAAGGACATTTTTGTTCATGTTACGGCATTGAACGGATTGGAACTAAACGAAGGCGACAAAGTAGAATACCAAGAAGAAGAGGGAAGAAAAGGAATGGTTGCTGCACAAGTGCAAGTAATCTGATAACAATATTGTATTCTTAATTTGATTTGACCCTGATGGTTTCATCGGGGTTTTTTATTTAGTTGAGATTACGCCTTTGTATAAAAAATCGTTTCAGCAATTCTGAGGCCTCATTTTCTAAAATTCCACCAACCAGCTCCGTTTTAGGATGTAAATTCCCTCCCATTACACTAAAACCACGCTCCAAATCCGAAGCACCATAAACTACTTTGGAAATCTGACTCCAATACAATGCCCCAGCACACATCTGGCATGGTTCAAGAGTAACATATAGCGTACATCTGTGTAAATATTTACCTCCCAAAAAATTTGCAGCTGCTGTTATTGCTTGCATTTCGGCATGTGCGGTTACATCATTCAAACGTTCTGTTAAATTGTGCGCCCTACCAATAATTCTATTGTTCACAACCACTACGGCGCCAACAGGAACCTCTCCATTTTCAAATGCGATCTCCGCCTCCTGCAGGGCTTTTTTCATAAAATAAGTATCATCAAAAGGATTTTCCAATGTGTCAAAATATTTTATCAGCGGCTAAACTAAACATAAAATCATGTTATTGATATTAGGTACTTTTGTTTTTTGATTTCTTGGAACGACTTTTAACACATATCAATTCACCAAAAGACCTTAAAAAGGTGTCTTTAGACAAACTGCCTCAACTTGCGCGGGAGCTTAGGGAATTTATTATTGACATTGTAGCCTCAAAAGAGGGTCACTTAGGTGCCAGTTTAGGTGTGGTGGAACTTACCATTGCGCTTCATTATGTATTTGACACCCCAACAGATAAACTAATTTGGGATGTTGGCCATCAGGCATATGGGCATAAAATCTTGACAGGTAGAAAGGAAATTTTTGATACCAATAGACAATTGGGCGGAATCAGCGGTTTTCCCAAACGAAGTGAAAGTGAATATGATGACTTTGGAACCGGTCACAGTTCAACAGCAATCTCTGCCATATTGGGAATGGCAATGGCCTCAAAATTAAAAGGAGAACATTCAAGACAACATATTGCCGTGGTTGGTGATGCATCGATAGCCAGTGGAATGGCTTTTGAAGGTTTGAATCATTTAGGTGTAACAGATGTTAACGCTTTGATCATCTTAAATGACAACGCTATAGGCATTGACCCAAGTGTGGGGGCTTTGAAAAAGTACCTAACCAATGTAAAAGAAGGTACTGCCAAAGATGAAAATGTTTTTGAATGCCTTAATCTTAACTATTCCGGCCCTCTAGATGGACATAATGTACATGAATTAGTGCAAGAATTGGAAAGGCTAAAGACATTGGACGGTCCAAAATTGCTTCATATCATAACAACAAAAGGAAAGGGTCTCAAAAAAGCAGAGGAAAATCAGGTGGTTTACCATGCTCCAGGAAAGTTTGATGCCACGACTGGGGAACGGCTTAAAAAATCAGAAGAAATAAAACCTCCAAAATACCAGGACGTTTTTGGCCACACCTTGGTTGAATTGGCTAAAAAAAATAAAAAGATTGTAGGTATCACTCCTGCAATGCCAACAGGAAGTTCTTTGAAATATATGATGGATGAGCTTCCTGACAGGGCTTTTGATGTGGGAATCGCTGAACAACATGCAGTTACCCTAGCCGCTGGAATGGCTACGCAAGGACTTGTTCCTTTTTGTAATATCTACTCTACTTTTCTGCAACGGGCCTATGATCAAGTAATCCATGATGTTGCTTTGCAAAATTTACCGGTAATCTTTTGCTTGGATAGGGCGGGACTTGTTGGGCAAGATGGACCGACGCATCACGGTGTTTTTGACATTGCTTATTTACGATGTATTCCCAACCTTATAGTCTTTGCGCCAATGAATGAAATGCAGTTGCGGGATATCATGTATACAGCACAGTTAGGTCTAGACCACCCCATAGCTATCAGGTATCCCCGCGGAAGAGGTATTACTTTGGATTGGAGAACTACATTTAAACCTATTGAAATTGGTACGGCCCGCTGTCTAAAGGAAGGTTCTGAAATTGCCATTCTTACCATAGGACATATTGGAAATCGAGTTTCTGATTTATTGAGGGATTTTGACAATCCCAATTCAATTGGTCATTATGATATGCGATTTGCCAAGCCTTTGGATAAAAACCTACTTGGAGAGATTTTCAAAAAGTATGACCACATTATTACCGTTGAAGACGGTTGCAAAATCGGAGGTTTTGGTTCTGCGGTATTGGAGTTCGTCAACGAAGAAAATTTTACAAAACCTGTTAAAATGTTTGGTGTTCCGGACAGCTTTGTTGAACATGGAACAATACAGGAGACCCACGAGATAGCTGGTATAGATTTTGATGCACTACTTTCTTATATTAAATCAACCTTGACCACATGCGATTAATTTGTTTTATTGCTGTACTTCTATCCGCTTTGTCTACCGTTAATGCCCAGGTAAATTTATCAAGGGCATTTGACACAGATACCACTTCAAATGATTTTCAAGTAGTGCGGATAAAAGAAGTAAAACTTAAATATGTAACCAGAGCAGCAAAGCGAACCGACCCAAGAACAATCTTGAATCGTGTAAAACCATTGAGCAAAAAATATAAGCGCTTTGTGCCAACATCCTTTTGGGATAAAAAAAATGAATTTGGACTCAACATTAATGAAGTGGCTTTTGTAAACTGGAATGCAGGTGGTGATAATTCAGTTTCCGCTTTAGCCAGTGCAAGTTTTACCCGTAATTATAAATTTCGTTATCTTAATTGGAACAACGAATTGCGTTTGCGATACGGCCTAAACGCCCAAGAAGGGAGACAACTTAGAAAAACTGATGATCAAATAAGAATATCTTCAACCATCGGTTTTAGAAAGGATACAATCACCAATTGGTACTTTTCGGTAAAGGCAAACTTCAATACACAATTTTCCAATGGTTTTAAATATCCCAACAGAACTACTCCTATTTCAAGGTTTATGTCTCCGGGATATCTTTTTTTGGGTGCGGGAACATCCTATATTCCCGAAGGGAAAAAGTTTAATCTATACATTTCCCCAATTACCCAAAAGGCAACATTTGTTACAGATGAAAATTTGTCCAACCAAGGTGCATTTGGGGTTGAAGAAGGGGAACACGTATTTATGGAACTTGGGTTTCTAATTACCAATACCTGGGAGAAAGAAATCATAAAAAATGTAATCATGAGCCACCGGGTAAACCTATATACCGATTACCTCATTAGCTTTGGTAATATTGATGTGGATTGGGAAATGAACTTCAATCTAAAGGTGAACAAACATATCAATGCAAACATTGGAACCCATCTTATATATGATGATGACATTAAGTTTGATGAAGTAGTGGCCGATGATGGAACCGTTACAGACCCCGGCATACCAAGGATACAATTTAAACAATTGCTGGGGGTGGGCCTTACCTATGCTTTTTAAAATTGTTTCCCCATTAGTTTGTTGTGAAAATGCACCGCAGCACTATCCGAAAGACTGGCTACAAAACAACAGGTGTTCAGTAAGATATTATAAATAGGCACATCGGTGTTTTTATACACATCGGGCAAACTTTGAATTAATAGTTTGTCATAATTCGTTGCGTTTCCTTCTTTTTTATTCACCAAGGCTTGGGTGTAAAAATCAAGAATATCAGATATAATTCTATAGCCCGCAAGTTCTTTGTCTATTACCTCCGTAGATTGATAAATTTTTTCAACACTTAATTTTATAATGTCGTCTACCTGAGCTTTATACTTTCCTTTATCCAACAATGCGGAATCAAAACTTCCCGAAAGAATTTCTGTTTCATTTTGTTCAAAAACTCCAACCGCATCTGTAATTAGGGTATTTATTGCCAAGGCCCTTAGATAGCTTAATCGGTCATTGGAATGCTTCATTGCATTGTATTTTTTGGTGTTGATGTTTTCCTTCACCAAATTAATAAGGTATTCCAATGCATATTCCTCAGGAATCAATCCTAAATTGATACCATCCTCAAAATCAATAATCGTATAACAAATATCATCAGCGGCTTCGACCAAATAGGTCAACGGATGTCTGTAAAAACCTATTCTAGAATTTTTTGCATTGTTGGCAAGACCGATTTCTTCCACAACCTCTAGAAAGAAATCCTTTTCAGATTGAAAGAACCCAAACTTTTTGTCAGCTATATGCTTTGACGGTCTTTTGGGAAGTGACGCTTTTGGATATTTCATAAAGGCACCCAAAGTGGCATAACTCAAACGAAGACCCCCCGGTACACCTTCCCTAGATTCCGTCAATAATTTAAAACCGTTGGCATTTCCTTCAAAATCGATTAAATCTTGATACTCTTCATTTGAAAGAATGGTTCTGTATTTTTTCCCAATACCTTGTTCAAAATAACTGCCGATTGCCTTCTCACCACTATGCCCAAAAGGTGGATTTCCAATATCATGGGCCAAAGCAGCAGCAGCAACTATTGCTCCAAAATCATTAAAATGATATCCATGAATCTCTGATAGAAAGGGATATTTTGTTAAAATTCGTTGTCCAGCGGCCCTGCCCAAACTCCTACCAACCACGGAGACCTCTAAACTATGCGTAAGTCTTGTATGCACAAAATCCTTTTTAGACCCTACACTTATAGGAAGCGGAATAACCTGTGTTTTATCCTGAAGACTTCTAAAAGATGAGGAGAAAATAATGCGATCATAATCCACTTCAAAACCCAAACGGGTCTCCTCTTGTTCCTTTCGCAATCTTTTATGTGTATCTCCAAAACGTTTTAAAGAAAGTAAACGTTCCCAATCCATAGATTTCCTAGTTTTTGAACGAAGATATGCCAAAAGTTAAATTCAACTCATTGCACACTAAAAATATTCCAGTTTTCACCATATATTTCGTAACATTATGTTAACCTTGGTGCCGATTTATAATGGCATTTTTGTCATATTTCTTTTTTAATGGGAGAGAACATCTACATTTTCATGGTTGTTGCATTGGGAATTTTGGCAATAACCGATTTGGTTGTTGGCGTAAGTAATGATGCAGTTAATTTTTTAAATTCAGCAATAGGTTCCAAAGCCATTTCTTTTAGGACTATTATGATTGTGGCTAGCATTGGGATTGCCTTTGGGGCAATGTCCTCTAGTGGCATGATGGAGGTAGCACGAAAGGGTATTTTTAATCCTGGGGAATTTGTGTTTGAGGAAATCATGTTCATTTTTATGGCTGTGATGATAACCGATATTCTGCTCTTGGATTTCTTCAACACGTTGGGAATGCCCACTTCAACAACGGTTTCAATTGTCTTTGAACTTTTAGGTGCTTCCGTAGCGATATCTTTGGTGAAAATCATTAAAAATGACGGCGGGTTTTCGGATTTAGCCACCTACATCAATACGGACAAGGCGGCCGAGATAATTTTTGGGATACTTTTATCCGTGTTTGTGGCCTTCACCATTGGAGCTGTTGTGCAATTTATTTCAAGATTACTGATCTCATTCGATTACAAATCAAAATCAAAATGGGTTGAATCTGTTTTTGGTGGATTGGCAACGACTGCAATTATATATTTCATTTTAGTTAAAGGGCTAAAAAGTGCGGCTATTTTTAATGGCCCCATTTCAGATTTCATTAGTTCCCAACCTCAAGTTTTTGTATCGCTCAATATTGTGCTATGGACATTAATTTCTTGGACAGCAGCAAGTTTTCTAAAGTGGAATATTTACAAACTCGTTATAGCCTTCGGTACTTTTGCCCTCGCCATGGCTTTTGCAGGTAACGACCTTGTCAACTTTATAGGAGTTCCCATTGCTGCATTACAATCCTTTCAGGATTGGCAAGTATCTGGTATTGCACCCGAGAATTTTAATATGCGTGGGTTATCCGCAGCGGTACAAACACCCACTTTGCTCTTATTGCTTTCCGGTGGTATTATGGTGGTTACCCTATGGTTTTCGTCCAAGGCAAAAGGTGTTGTTAAAACAAGTGTAGATCTATCAAGACAAGATGAGGGCGATGAACGCTTTCAACCTAATTATCTTTCCAGACAAGTTGTTAAGTTTAGCATTGCCACTTTTGAAAATCTTTCAAAAATCATACCTCCTTCCATACAGCAAAAAGTGGATAAACGTTTTACCGTACCCTATACCTATGTTCCCATTACAAAGGCACAAGATCTACCAGCTTTTGACATGGTAAGGGCATCTGTAAATTTAATGGTGGCAAGTATTCTTATTTCTATTGCTACGTCTATGAAGTTGCCTTTATCAACCACTTATGTGACTTTTATGGTTGCCATGGGTACTTCCTTGGCAGATAGGGCGTGGGGTGCAGAAAGTGCCGTTTATAGGGTTGCCGGAGTCTTAAATGTTATTGGAGGATGGTTTTTTACCGCTTTAAGCGCATTTGTAGCAGCCGCTCTAATTGCCTACACACTTCATTTGGGAAGGTTTGTTGGCTTAGTTGTTTTATTGCTTATTACGGCCATAATTTTGTTGCGCAATTACATGTCACACAATAAAAAAACCAAGGTAACCAAAGCAGAAGATAGCCTACGCAGAGCAGAAAGTAGTTCAATTCAAGGGGTTATTGAAGAAAGCGCCGATAACATTGCCAATATGATCAAAAGAAGCAATAGGATATACACCTATTCTGTAAATGGTTTGGCAAGACATGACATTGAAGTGCTCAAAAAGAACAAAAAAGGAGTGAACAAAATGTCTGGTGAAATAGACGATTTAAAAAACAACATTTTCTATTTCATTAAAAACCTTGATGAATCCAGTGTAGGTGGGGCCAGTAATTTTTACATTAGTTTACTAGGACATCTACAAGACCTTTCCCAATCCTTAGAGTATATTTCAACACTTGGTTACAAACATGTACGCAACAACCACAAAAAATTAAAGTACACCCAGATTAAAGAGCTTAAGGAATTGGATGTTGAACTGGAGCAGCTTTTTATTGGAACGCAAGAAATTTTTCAAACAAGAAATTTTGAAAAAATTCAATCCATTTTAACAAGAAGGGATGGGCTTTTAGCCATGGTTTCCGAAAAAATAGAAAAGCAGGTTGCTCGAACCCGTACTGAAGAATCCAGTCCAAAGAACACTACCTTATATTTTTCTTTTCTTACTGAAAGCAAGGATTTAATAAAAACAACAATGAGTTTATTAGAACTATATTATTCAGAGCACGACAGCACTATTGAGCCTGCTCGGATAGAAAAACAAGATTAATCAATGCGTAATCTTATTTTAATTTTAATTCTTTTTTGGGGCAATGTCTTATTTGCACAGGACATTTCTGCAGAAGAGTTATTGAACAAATCCATAGCATTTCATAATCCAAATCAGAAGTGGGAAAGTTTCAACGGATCATTTACGGTTCTTATGAACACCCCTGAATCCAGTGACCGGTTAAGCACCATCAAAATGAACTTGCCAAAGGAAAAATTTAGTTTGTCCGTTAAAAAAGATAGTACCGTTTATAGTTATCTTTTTGATAAGGAAAAATGTGCAATCAATTTAAATGGCACCTCTGAAATATCTGAAGCAGATAGAAAAACGCATCGGCTTTCTTGTGAGCGAGGAAAAATGATGCAAAACTATTACACCTATCTGTATGGCCTCCCAATGAAGTTAAAAGACCCTGGAACCATTCTTGACGATACCGTTCAGAGCAAAACCTTTAAAGGCAAGAAATACCTTGTGCTAAAAATAAATTATGAAGAGGAAGTGGGAAATGATGTTTGGTATTTCTATTTTGACCCCAACACCTACGCCATGGAAGTCTATCAGTTCTATCATGATGAGAGTAAGGGAGATGGGGAGTATATCTTACTCAGTGGTTTGGAAGAAATCAATGGCGTAAAAATGCCAAAAACACGGGCTTGGTACTACAACAAGGATGATAAATATTTGGGGACGGATACTCTGGTAAAATCTACTGTCCAATAACACTCTAACGGTAAAAGTTCATCTCGTCCATATACTTCCAAACTGATTCTGGAAGCAAGGGTCTCACATTTTTCCCTGCCTTATGTTGTTTTCTAATAAAGGTTGATGAAATCTCCATGACCGGAGCTTCAACAACTTGAATCTTTGGATGCCCTTCAAATTTATGTTCCATCTTCCCTTCAGAAATTCTTGGGTACACATAAATGGAATAATTCTCTAGAATGGTTTCAAAGTTTTTCCACTTGTGGAAGCTTTTCAAATTGTCCTCTCCCATTATAAGTGAAAAATTGTTTTCAGCAGTATATTTTTCATCCAAATGAACCAACGTATCTATGGTATAATTGGGTTGGGGCAAATTAAATTCTATTTTGCTGGGCTGTAGCTTTGGATAATCCTGTACAGCTTCAAAAACCATTTGATAGCGATGATGGTCATCTAGCAAGGACTGTTTTGTTTTAAATGGACTTTGAGGTGTAATGATGAACCAAACCTCATCCAAGTCTGAAAACTCTACCATATGATTGGCAATGACCAAATGGCCAATATGAATAGGGTTGAAGGTCCCAAAATATAGCCCTACATTTTTCATTTTTCTATTCTTCTCCTGAACTTGGTGCTTCAGCCCCTACAAAATTGGCTACCAATTGGTAGGATTCCTTTAGGGCAACATCTAAATCGTAGTTTTTGATAACCTTATCAAACTGTGGTGCCGTAGCCAGCTCAACCGAAGCTTTTGCGACCCGCATATTTATTTTATCATCACTTTCGGTGCTGCGCTTTTTAAGTCTTATTTTTAACTCATCAACACTGGGAGGTTTTACAAAAACAGCTAATGTCTCTTCCGGAAATTTCTTTTTTATACGCAATCCACCAACTACATCAATATCAAAAATTACATTCTTCCCCTCGGCCCAAAGACGCTCAACCTCTGTTTTTAAGGTTCCATAAAAATTATCGCGATACACTTCTTCCCATTCCAAAAAATCCTCATTCTTAATATGGGTTTTAAATTGGGAAATGGACATGAAATAATAGTTGACACCATGTTTTTCCTTTCCTCTCCTAAGCCTAGAAGTTGCAGAAACCGAAAAAGCTAGATTAAGTTCTGGTTGTTCCAGCAGATGCCTAACAATTGTAGTTTTTCCACTGCCCGAAGGAGCAGAAAATATAATAAGCTTCCCTCCCTTTTTCATAGAACATTCAACATTTGTTCTTTGATCTTCTCCAGCTCATCTTTCATCTGTACTACCAATTGTTGCATGGGTGCATAATTGGCCTTTGACCCTATGGTATTGATTTCCCTACCAATTTCTTGGGCAATAAACCCAAGTTTCTTTCCATTGGAATCGTTAGATTCTAACGTAGTTTCAAAATAGCTTAAATGGTTGGCCAAACGAACCTTCTCTTCAGTGATGTCGTATTTTTCCAAATAATAGATCAATTCTTGCTCAAATCTATTGGCGTCCAATTCCACTTTTAAATCAGCAACCGCTTTTTCCAGACGTTCGCGGACCGTGTCCAAACGTTCCGGGTCGATGGCTTTCACATCATCCAATAAACGATTCAGGTTTTTAAGTCGGGCAATAAAATCCTTTTCCAATACTTGTCCTTCTTCATCGCGGAAAATTTTGATTTCTGAGAGCGCCTGCTTCATTGCCTCCTTAATGGATTCATATTCTGTCTCGTCAATATCTCCTTTTTCTGTCTTCATTGCATCCGGCAAACGCAACGCCATTTCCAATAACTTCACCTTATCACCATCAGCAATATTGGCTAGTTGTTTCATATATTTTTTAACCACTGCTTCATTTACTTCGGCTGTTGTTTCTTCTCCGGTAATCTCAACATAAAGACCAAAGTCAACCTTGCCCCTTACCAATACATCGGCAATCATTTTGCGCAATTCCAGCTCTTTTCCCCTGTAGAATTGTGGAATTCTGGCGTTGATGTCAAGACTTTTGCTGTTAAGCGATTTAAGTTCTATGGTAATTTTTTTGGAAGGAAGTTGCACGATGTGCTTTCCAAACCCTGTCATGGATTGAATCATAAGGAATACTTAGATTTTGGCAAAGGTAACCAAAATAGGTTTTTGGTTTTATTGAATATAATTGAAAACAGAAAGGTTGAAAATGAGCTAATCCAATTTTCTGACCCAAATATTTCTGTAGCTTACCCTGCTATTGTCTTTATGGTCTTGAAGCATTAAAGGAGCTTTCCCGTGGGCTTCATAGTTGGGCCATCCAATATATTTCGTTGGGCCTTCAAGAATAAAATTATCCTGAATTAGAACTCCATTGTGTAAAACAGTTATTGTTGCTGGTTTTTCAAGGTTTCCTCCTCTACTGAATTCCGGTGCATGGAAAATGATGTCATATGTATTCCATTCCCCTGAAGGTACAGAAGCCATCGCCAGTGGAACAGCCTGCTTATAAACGGATCCTACTTGACCATTTACATAGGTTGGGTTGTCGTTGTTATCCAGAACTTGGACTTCATATCTTCTTTGTAGAAAAATTCCGCTATTCGCTCTATGCTGACCTTCCCGTTGTATTTCTGCCGGTGATCTCCATTCAATATGAAGCTGCATACTTCCAAAATTTTCTTTTGTTTGAATATTCCCGGTCTTGTCCTTAACCGTCATGCTTCCATCATCATTTAAATGCCATTTTACCGCAGTGCTGTCAGTACTGCTAACCCATTTTGAAAATTCCTTTCCATCAAAAAGAACAGTGGCATCGCTTGGAGCACTTCCATTTTTTCCTGGTACAACCTTTGGCGGGACGGGTTCATAATATTCGGTAGCTTCTGGTTTGGTAGGCTCTTTTTCCTGACCAAAAGTAATAGACACAACTAAGGCACACAGCAGCAATAGGATATTCTTGTATTTAGGCATATTATAGTTCCTTTATTTTTATGTTTCTATATCCAATCACTATGGGTTCTCCGTGATCTTGTAATGCAATTTTCCCTGTTTGTGATTTCCCAAAGGCCTCCCAAGTGGCAAATTTGGATTTGGACACCATAGCATCCCAAGCCTCTCCGTTTACTGGAAATTCGGTAATCAGAATATCATTCAAAACCACACTGCCCTCATTGGTTTTATGGTTTATAGAAATTATATAGTGATTCCACTCTCCAACCGGTTTTACCACATTTTGAGTTGGTGAAACCATGTCATACAAAGCTCCTGCTTGATGGTTGGTTCCGTTCTTTGCGTCTGGATGATCTATATTATCCAACACTTGAATCTCAGGACCCGTGGTATAGGGTTCTGGGTATTTTTCATCTTCAACTACCCCCCACATAATACCGCTATTTGCTCCACTATTTACCATCCACTCCACTGAAAGCACAAAATTGGTGTATTCCTTGTCTGTTACGATATTGAAACGCTCTCCATCTTTTCGTGCTTCGGAAGTTTTGTTTAACAGCATAGCTCCATCTTCCAGGCTCCATGCTTCTTCAATGTCCCTTCCAGAATACACATGCCATCCATCCCAAGATGATCCATCAAACAAAACAGTCCACTCAGATTCTTCTTGTTCTATTTGTACTTCTGCTTCTTGCTCAACTTCTTTGGAATCTTCTTTTGGCTTTTCCTTACATGCAAAAACGACCAATACCAATGCGAACACAACTATTTTTTTCATAATCCCAGAATCTTTTTAAGTTTTTCAGTATCTGTATTCCCTCCGGCAAAATCATCAAAAGTCTTTGTTGTAGCTTCTATAATATGATCGGCAATAAATTTTGCGCCTTCTCGCGCTCCTTGCTCCGGGCTTTTAATACAACATTCCCATTCCATAACGGCCCAAACATCACAACCATACTGTGTTAATTTGGAAAAAATAGTCTTGAAATCAATCTGGCCATCTCCTAAAGAACGGTATCTTCCAGCTCTATCTCCCCAATCATTGTAACCGCCAAATGCTCCCTTCTTTCCCGTAGGATTGAACTCGGAATCTTTAACATGAAATGATTTTATAAATTCATGATAATGATCAATGTAAGCGATATAATCCAACTGCTGTAATACAAAGTGACTTGGATCATACAAAATATTAACCCGCTTATGATTCCCTGTCGCTTCTAAAAAGCGTTCAAAAGTATCCCCATCATGCAAATCCTCTCCGGGGTGAATTTCATAACAAACATCCACACCTTCTTCATCAAAATGGTTTAAGATAGGCATCCATCGTTTTGCCAACTCTTCAAAACCCATTTCTACCAATCCAGGGGGTCTCTGTGGCCAAGGATGCGCAGTATGCCAAAGCAATGAGCCAGAAAATGTAGCGTGCGCATTTATTCCTAGCCTTCGGCTTGCCGTAGCTGCTTTTTTTACCGTTTCAACTGCCCATTCTGTACGTGCTTTTGTATTATTTCTAACGGATTCAGGTGCAAAACCATCAAACATAATATCATAGGCCGGATGAACTGCCACCAATTGACCTTGCAGGTGCGTGGACAGCTCAGTGATTTCCAAACCATATGAATTGATTTTTCCCTTTAACTCATCACAGTAATCTTGACTTTCCGCAGCCTTGTCCAAATCTATTAAAAAGGATTCCCATGTAGGAATTTGAATTCCTTTATACCCCAAACCAGAGGCCCACTTGCATAAACCATCCAAAGAATTAAAAGGTGGTTGGCTATCTACAAATTGGGCAAGAAATACGGCAGGTCCTTTAATTGTTTTCATCTAATTTGCTTTTATGCGATGTTTTGGATTAATTTTTTAGAATATTCGGTTATATTTAGTCCTAATATTTTCTTTTTCTTGGAAAGAGAAAAGTACTAAAAAAACCGAAAACTAATACCATACATGGAAAATAGTTCTGCTCGAAATCTCTGGGGTGATTTTTTGGATGCCCATTTGGAATTTGCTTCAGAAGATGCTCCAAAAGTAATTCGCTTCTGTGATAATGAAAAGGACGCAAATATCTGTGCAGATTTAGTTCGCAAGGATGTTAAGCGTGCTACGTCGCATTCTTTACTGGGACTGCAACTGCGGAAAGAGGAACTTCCAAAAATTGGAGATTTTGCCGTTGTTACGGATTGGTCAGGAAATGCCAAATGTATTATTCGAACTACCAGTGTACGATTGGTTCCTTATTTTGCGGTTAATTCTGAGCATGCACGATTGGAAGGTGAAGGTGATAAAAGTCTAGAGTATTGGCAAAAAACCCATTGGGATTATTATACTCGAGAACTCTCTCAATTTGATAGAAAACCAAGGGAGAGTATGATAGTAGTCTTTGAAAATTTTGAAAAACTGTTTGAAAAATAAAAATGGCCACAAAAGCGGCCATTTTTATTTTTATAGTGTATTACGCAAAGTATTAGTCCAAATCTATCCAAACATTTCCTTGCTTGTGCGAAGTCACGGTGCTTTCAATAAAATTCAATCCCCGCACTCCATCCAACATCGTTGGAAACTCACCATCATTGTATTTTTCACCTCGAATTGCCCGGGCAGCTCCTAAATATATATTGGCCATGGCATCAAAAATTCCTTCTGGATGCCCTGGTGGCAGTTTGGTCCCATCCAAAGATAATTCCGAGTTGTACGCATGACCTGGTTTGTATATTTGAACAGGTTCCGTATCGCTCATTTTGTAAAGGAAGTTTGGTTTTTCCTGTTCCCATCTAAAGGCTCCTTTTTCGCCATAAATAGCAATTGCCAAACCGTTTTCTTCCCCAGTTGCCACTTGACTGCCACGAATAACACCTTTTACATGTTTATCCATTCGGATAAGAACAGTTCCATCCACATCCATTTGATTATCATCATACAAATAATTAAAATCACACAACAATGATTTTATCTGTAATCCAGTGGTAAATTCAATCATGTTGAAAGCATGAACGCCTATATCTCCCATGCACGAACTTATCCCAGCTTTTTTAGGATCCAAACGCCAAACCGAAGAACGTTTTTCCTTATCATGGATGATAGTATTTATCCACCCTTGATAATATCTTGCGTCCACTTTATGGATTTTTCCCAAAGCTCCCGCTTTAATCATTTCCCGCATTTGGCGTACCATAGGGTACCCCGTATATGTATGGGTAACGGCAAATACTGTTCCTGCTTTTTCCAACGTATCTTGAAGAATCTTGGCTTCTTCATACGTTGTGGTCATCGGTTTTTCGCAAATGACATGGAACCCATTTTCCAACAACTTTTTTGCCATTGGAAAGTGAAGAAAATTAGGCGTTAATATGGAACAGACTTGAATACGTTCATCCTCAGGAAGTTTTAATTCCTCTTCTACCAAAGTTTCAAAGTCTTTATAAATACGATTGGTAGGAACGTCAATTTCCTTTGCAAAATTTATACTTTGATCCAAATCTGGGTTAAAGACCGCACCAACAATCTCATAATTATCGTTAATAAACGAGGCTACTCTATGAAGTACTCCAATAAGGGAATCTCCCCCTCCTCCTAGAATTCCGAGTCTTATTTTTTTAGGCATTATTCTATTAGTATTAAGCTGTTTCTGTTTTTCTTTTCTTCATGTAAATATAAAGTCCAATAAAGGCAACGATTAAAATCGCTGGTAGTATAGACATTGTTCTTAATGCTTCTGTCGCATTTGCATTATCCATTAAATTACCCATTACAGGCAAAACCACAGATACTGAAAGCATCCCGGCACCACCCATTATGGACAATCCCAAAGCTCCTGTTTCAGGAAGGTATTCTGCAACAAAACCAAGCATGGTGGGCCAGAAAAATGTAACTCCAACTGCAAAAACTGCAGCGGCCGCGAATGTCATTCCCCCACTGGTAATGGTCAACAACCAAAGTCCTATAAATGTAAATATTGCTGAAAACAATAGCATCCCGGCAGGTTGCAATCTATGTATAACCTGGCCTGCAAAAGCACGTCCTAATGCCATGATGCCATTTATAAAGGCAAGCACCAATAAAGGTACTGCAACAGATTCCTTCAGCAATGATTCTATACGTTGGGTCGTGCCCAGTTCCGAGGCCGCAGTCAAAAACATACACAAGACCATAAAAATAAACAATGGCTTACCTAAACTGGCAATCATTTTATTGTTGCTCACCCCCATTTGTACGCGTTCCGTAACCGGAAAACTTTGTCCCAAAAACATAAAGCCATAGATAATTAACGGAATAAACAATACGCCTACCATTACCTGCCATCCAAGTCCCATAACGTCCATCACCAACCAGCCCACCAAAGAGCCAATCACAATCCCTCCAGGAAACCAAACATGAAAACGATTTAACATTTTTGTTTTATTCTTTGTATACATGGAGGCAATCATTGGGTTGAGCGCTGCTTCTACCATTCCGTTGCCTATTCCCACAAATAGTGTTGCCAAGAACAACGAGGTTTGATCCTTTGCCAATATTGTCCATATGATTCCAATAGCATGGGTAATAAAAGCTATCCATGTAATTTTTTTTATGCCTAGTGAGTCAACTAAAGGTCCCCCAACTATCATGGCAATTGTAAAGCCCCAAAAGGCAGGAGTAAATGCCCATCCTATTTGCTCAAGTGTCAATCCAACACCCTCAGGGCCAAAAACAGTTTCTAATCTTGCCCTTATGGCAAACGTCATCGCGGTTACCAATAAAGCAACGCATGATGCAATAAATAATCGGTTCTTGTTTACATTTTCCATGTTTCTAAAATATATTGGTTTTTTAAGATTTATAAGTTACTTGTTCTTTTTTAAATAGCAAGGTGAACAACAGTAATACCACAAAAGCAAATATGGCTGGAATAATCCAAACATTTTCCCAATTGTGCATATTTTCAGATATTAAATACATATCGGTAATCTTGCCAGCAATCCAAAAGCCTATTAACATCCCCACCCCATAGGTCGCCAAAGTAATAAGGCCTTGGGCAGCGCTTTTGTATTGTTCTCCAGCTTTGGAATCTGTATAGATTTGACCGGATACAAAGAAAAAATCATAGCATATACCATGTAGGGCTATTCCAATTAAAAGCATGAACGCCATTTCTCCGGCATTACCATAGGCAAATAATAAGTAGCGGACTGTCCATGCCAACATTCCTAACATGATTGTTTTTTTGAATCCAAATTTTTTGAAAAAGTATGGAAGCAATAGCATAAAAAATACTTCTGATGCCTGCCCAATGGTCATCTTTCCGGTAGGGTTGCCCATCCCAATTTCTGAAAGAAATGGATTTGCATTTTGGTAATAAAATGCCAAGGGTATGCATATGAGTATTGAGGCGAGAAAGAAGACGAGAAAATTTTTATCCTTTAAAAGCTTTAGTGCATCCAGTCCCAACAAACTTGAAATGTTAACCCTTTCATTCCCTAATACTTTTGGTGGGGTCTTTGGTAAGGCAAAGCTAAAAATGCCTAGAATTGTAGAAGCTATCGCCACCATTAAAAAAGTGTTCTTTAGCATTCCTGCCGACCTTCCTTCAAGGGAATCCCAAAGAAATACATAACTAATAATCAAACCAGCGACAATCCAGCCAATTGTTCCAAAGACTCGAACCAAGGAGAACTCCTTAGCGGGGTCTTTCATTTGGTTGAATGCAATTGAATTAACCAAAGCTAGGGTTGGCATGTATAAAACCATGTACCCAAAAACGTAGGGGTAAAAGGAACTAAAACTATCTGCGCCATACATTTGATACATTAAAAATGCCCCGAAAAGGTGTAAAATACCTAAAATTCGTTCCGCATTAAAATATCTGTCGGCTATCAACCCTATAATAAACGGGGCAATAATAGCACCCCATGATTGCGTTGAAAAAGCCAATGCTATTTCTCCACCAGTGGCCTTTAAATTTTCTCCAAGAAAAGTACCAAGTGTAACGAACCATCCTCCCCAAATGAAAAATTCTAAAAACATCATAAAGGAGAGTTGAAACTTAATTTTTGGACTCATAAAAGAGAAGTTACCTTTTATAGAATATATAGTCCAACGATTCTGGTTCAATTCCATTCGCTCGAAAATCCGCCAAAATCTGTCCTCTATGGTGCGTGGAATGATTTACCACATGAAAAAGTATGTCCTTGAGCTCGTTTGCATATGTTCTTCCCTTGCTGTTTTCATAATCTATTCTTTTGCTGAAATCATCTGTATTGGTTATAATTTCAAAAGAAGTTCTTTGATTTTCGTAATGAATTCCCTCCCAACTTTCAATCAAGTGCACTTGCCAAACATCAAACTCTACTGGTTTATCGACAATTCTTTTGTTCCATCTGTGATGTGCGTTCAAAATATGACTAAAGAAGTTTATACTCTTTTCCGGAACCTGTTCCATAGCAACGCACTGCTCAATGAGTTTTTTATTGCAGTAGAAATTATAATCAAAGAGTTGGTGTAAAAACCCCTTCATAAACTAAATTTTTATGCAGATTGATTAAGTAATTTTAGCAACAAGCTTTTTGTGGCTAGTATTCCTTCTTCTTCGCTCAGTTCTTTTCCTTCATATTCCACTCCTATATAGCCAGAATAACCTGCATCTTTAACAATTTCCATCATACGAACATAATCCGTGTTGGTCTCGTTACCTAGTTCATCAAAATCATGCGATTTTGCACTTACTGCTTTTGCAAAAGGCATTAATTCTGTAATTCCTTTGTAACGATCATACTCCTCAACACAAGCTGTATCAAAGTAAGACCCGTCTTCTCTTTTTACACAAAAGTTACCAAAATCCGGAAGTGTTCCGCAGTTGGGCAGATTTACTTTTTCAATTACTTGAACCAGCATAGTGGCATTTGAAGAAAATCCTCCATGATTTTCTACAATGACATTGATGTTTTTATCCTGTGCATACTTGGAAAGCTGTGTAAGGCCATCAATAGATGCCGGAGTCCATTCCTCAGCAATCTTGCTACCCATTAGGTTCACCCTTACGGAATGACAGCCCAAGGCTTTAGCTGCATCTACCCACTTAAAATGATTCTCCACAGCGGCTTTTCTTTCTTTTTCATCTGCTGCCGACAAATCCCCTTCATGGTCGATCATAATAATCAGATTTTCCAATCCATGCTTTTCACTTTCCGCTTTGGATTTTTCTACAAACCTATCCATAGCTTCTTTAGAAAAATTAGCGGCTTTGAGCTCATCTTCATATAGCTGGCTTACATACTCTAAGCCAGAAAACCCCCAACCTTTGGCTTTTTCAGCAAATAGATAAGGATCTAGTCCTTCTTCTTTGATCATTCTGTGTATGGACCATTGAGCAAGCGAAAGTTTAAATAATGGCTCAACATGAGTATCCAATGAAGTATCTTCCTCTACCTCTGTATCTACCATTTCCTTCTTCTTGTTTTGTTTACAACCATATACGCCTAATATGGATAATGCAATTCCGGCTTGGGCACTATTTTGAATAAAAATCCTTCTCTTCATAAGGTATTTTGAAATATTGGATAAAATTAAAAACTATAACGTTATAGTGGTAAATTCTCAATAAACATAGGGAATAAATGTAGAAAATTAATTTAATAATTAATACATTTATGAAATAAACAATCCTTTTAAATGAGTAAATTTTATTACAACGAAGAGCAGGAATCATATGATGCCATTGTAGTAGGAACAGGCATTAGTGGTGGTTGGGCTGCCAAAGAACTATGCGAAAATGGTCTTAAAACATTGGTTTTGGAACGTGGTCGTATGGTTAATCACATCACAGATTATCCTACGGCAAATCTAGACCCTTGGGATTTTCCAAACAATGGTGAGTTGTCTCCAGATAAAATTGCGCGACAAGAAAAACAAAATAGAACAGGATATACAGTAAAAGCACCACATCATTTTTGGTTTGTGGACGATATAGACCATCCTTATAATGAGACCAAGCGTTTTGACTGGATGCGCGGATATCACGTAGGTGGAAGATCTTTACTATGGGGCCGCCATAGTTACCGATGGAGTCCTATGGATTTTGAAGCCAATAAAAAAGATGGAGTTGCTGTAGATTGGCCCGTTCGTTACAAGGATATTGCTCCATGGTATGATAAGGTTGAAAGTTATATTGGTGTTACTGGTGAATTATTGAATTTGCCCCAGCTTCCTGATGGGAAATTTGAGCCTATGATGGAGTTGAACTGTGTGGAACAACATGTTCGTGAACGCGTAGCCGACCATTTTGACGGACGTGTAATTACTGCTGGCAGAGTAGCTCATATAAATAGTGATAAAAAGTTTGAAGGTCTAAACCGTAGTTCTTGCAAGTTTAGAAATAGGTGCATAAGAGGATGTCCTTTTGGCGCATATTTCAGTAGTAACTCATCTACATTACCTGCTGCTGAACGTACCGGAAACATGACCCTGAGACCAGATTCCATTGTACATGAGGTTATATATGATCTCGATACAAAAAAAGCCACTGGAGTCAAAGTTATAGATCGGGTTACCAAGGAAGTTTATGAGTTTAAGGCAAAGGTGATTTTCCTATGCGCCTCTGCTGTAGCATCCACTTCAATCTTAATGCAATCTAAATCGGATAGGTTTGAAAATGGTATGGGCAATGATTCTGGAGAGCTCGGCCACAATATTATGGACCATCACTTTAAAGCAGGAGCCAGAGGTAAAGTGGATGGCTTTACAGATAAATACTATAAAGGAAGAAAACCGAACGGTGTATACATTCCCCGTTTCCGCAATTTGGGAGGAAATAGTGACATGAAGGATTTTATTCGCGGTTACGGTTACCAAGGTGGGGCAAGCAGAGGCAACTATGAAGATATCGTAGCTGAGGTTTCTCACGGAAAAGAACTTAAAGATGCTATTCTAAATACAGGAGGGTGGCAAATGGGTATCAATGGGTTTGGTGAAATTTTGCCATATCACGAAAATAAAATGAGCCTAGATTATGATAAAAAAGATCAATGGGGCCTGCCAACAGTCACCTTTGATGCCGAGATAAAGGAAAATGAGCTAAACATGCGCAAAGACATGCAGGAGCAGGCTGCTGCCATGCTTGAAAAATCAGGAGTTCGGGATGTTGAAACTTATGATGAAGAGTATGCATTAGGTCTTGGAATCCATGAAATGGGAACCGCAAGAATGGGTAGAGATCCAAAAACTTCTGTTGTAAATGGAAACAATCAAGTTCATGCGGTTAAAAATGTTTACGTTACTGATGGTGCTTTTATGACATCTGCAAGTTGTGTAAATCCATCATTAACTTACATGGCATTTACTGCAAGAGCTGCCAATCATGCAGTGGAAGAACTTAAAAAAGGAAACATATAATGGAAAGAAGAGTTGCTTTAAAAAATATGGGGCTTGCCTTTGGCTATACTGTTGCTGCCCCTACCCTTTTAGGGATAGTACAGAGTTGTAATAGCAAGAAAGTATTGGACTGGACTCCAGATTTTTTCACCAAGGAGGAAGGAACAGTTTTGCATACCCTTCTGGACATACTATTGCCAAAAACTGATACTCCATCCGCCACAGAAGTAAATGTGCATGTTTTCATAGACAAATTTGCCAATGAGGTTTTGCCGAAGGAGCATCAAGATTTTCTAAAAATGGGCATGGGCAAATTTGTGGGTAAAGTTTTGGCTTCAGCCCAAAAAGAAACAATGTCAGAGTTGGATGAAGAAGATTTAGAACCAATTTTTGCCACATATCTCAAGAAAAGAACAGATGAGATTGAAGAAACTCATGAGAAAGCCTTAGAAGCTTACTTTATGGCTGTTGAAGAAACTGGAAGTGCGCAACTGGATGATGAGATTTCCTGTTATAGTTTTGCAAATTCGTTACGTGACATTTCTATCTGGTCCTACAAGACCTCTGAATATGTTGGTGAAGAAGTTTTAGCATATCTCCCTGTTCCAGGGGAATACATTGCTTGTGAAGATGAGCAAAAATTAACCCAAGGTAGAGCTTGGTCGTTGTAACTAAAAAACAATTTATAAAAAAGCCCGTTTTAAAACGGGCTTTTTTATTTTTCAAGTATCTGTTATTCAAAAAAACACCCCGGAAGTTGTTCTACGTGGGGTGAACTTTTCCGAGGCATTTGTTCAATAAACACTATCACATACTGATAAGTTCAGTATAAACTATGATCCGCACATCAAGCAGTCATCGTCCGCTTGGCCTTCTTTAGCTCGTGCAATCATTTCTTTCATTTCTTCTGCGCTCATTGGTTGTATATCCACTTCCTGTTGGCTTACTGGAGTAGTATCTACCTTAATTGCTTCTGCGGCCTGTGGTGTTGCAGCAACAACTTCTGCTTCTGCAGCCACACTAACAGGAACTTCTTTTTTCTTGGTATTGTCCAAAGTAAATTTAATGGCATCTACCGCTGCTTTGGTCCTCAAGTAGTACATTCCTGTTTTAAGTCCACTTTTCCAAGCATAAAAGTGCATAGAGGTCAGCTTGGAATAATTTGCATTTTCCATAAACAGGTTCAAAGATTGACTTTGATCTATGAAGTATCCACGCTGTCTACTCATATCAATGATATCCTTCATGCTAAGCTCCCAAACCGTCTTGTACAATTCTCTAATATCTTGTGGAATGGTTTCTATATGCTGAATAGATCCGTTGGCACGCATCAATTCTTGCTTCATATTTTCGTTCCAAAGACCTAAATTCACCAAGTCTTCCAAAAGGTGCTTATTTACTACGATAAACTCTCCTGAAAGTACTCTTCGGGTATAAATGTTAGAGGTATACGGTTCAAAGCACTCATTATTGCCCAGTATTTGAGAAGTGGATGCTGTTGGCATTGGCGCCACCAACAAGGAATTGCGAACACCATTTTTCTTAACGTCTTTTCTTAATTTAGCCCAATCCCAACGTCCAGAAAGTTCTTCGTCCTTAATTCCCCAAAGATTATGTTGAAACTCTCCTTGCTCAATTGGAGAGCCTTTGTATGATGAGTACGGCCCATCCACTTTTGCCTGCTCCATAGAAGCGGTCACTGCAGCAAAATATAGGGTTTCAAATATCTCTTGATTCAGTTTTTTAGCTTCATCGCTGGTAAATGGTAAACGCAACATTATAAATGCATCTGCCAAGCCCTGTACTCCAAGACCAATAGGTCTATGACGCATATTGGAATTTTCAGCTTCTTTGACTGGGTAGTAATTTCTATCGATTACCATATTCAAGTTCTTGGTAACTCTTTTTGTAACCTTGAACAATTCTTTATGGTCAAACTCTCCATTTTTTATAAACATGGGTAGTGCGATAGAAGCCAAATTACATACCGCCACCTCATCTGGTGAGGTATATTCCAAAATCTCCGTACAAAGGTTAGAAGAGCGGATAGTCCCTAAGTTCTTCTGGTTGCTCTTACGGTTGGCAGCATCCTTGTACAACATATAAGGTGTGCCCGTTTCAATTTGGGATTCTAATATTTTTTCCCAAAGTTCACGTGCTCGTACCGTTTTGCGACCTTTTCCTTCCGCTTCGTATTTTAAGTATAGTTCTTCAAACTCCTCACTGTGATGCGTAAAAAGTCCTGGGCACTCGTTAGGACACATTAATGTCCATTCTTCATTTGCTTCTACTCTTTTCATGAAAAGGTCAGAAATCCACATCGCATAGAATAAATCCCGTGCACGCATTTCTTCTTTTCCATGATTCTTTTTCAAATCGAGAAACTCATAGATATCCGCATGCCACGGCTCCATATAGATTGCAAAACTTCCTTTACGTTTTCCTCCTCCTTGGTCCACATATCTGGCAGTATCATTAAATACCTGTAACATTGGAACAATTCCGTTAGAAGTACCATTGGTGCCTGCAATATAAGATCCCGTAGCTCTTACATTGTGGATAGAAAGTCCTATCCCACCTGCAGATTGTGAAATTTTTGCGGTTTGCTTCAACGTATCGTAAATACCATCTATACTGTCATCTTTCATTGCCAAAAGAAAGCAAGAAGACATCTGTGGTTTGGGTGTCCCTGAATTGAACAAGGTAGGTGTAGCATGAGTGAAGTACTTTTTTGACATCAACTCATAGGTTTCTATCGCTGAATCCAAATCGTTCAAATGGATTCCTATGGATACACGCATCAACATGTGTTGTGGCCGCTCTGCAATATTTCCGTTCAATTTTAATAGGTATGAACGTTCCAAAGTTTTAAACCCGAAATAATCGTAGCCAAAATCACGGTTATAAATAATGGTTGAATCCAATTTTTCTGAATTCTTGGAAATTACCTCATACACCTCATCGGATAGAAGTGGTGCTTCTTTACCCGTTCTAGGGTTTACGTATTCATACAAATCCTTCATGGTTTCCGAGAAGGATTTTTTAGTGTTTTTGTGTAGGTTCGAAACTGAAATACGAGCTGCCAATTTCGCATAATCTGGATGTGTAGTCGTCATGGTGGCGGCAATCTCCGCTGCCAAATTATCCAATTCAGATGTGGTAACACCATCATAAAGTCCTTCTATGACTCGCATAGCAACTTTTAATGGATCTACCAGTCCGTTAAGACCATAACACAATTTTCTTACTCTCGCCGTGATCTTGTCGAACATGATCAGCTCTTTTCTTCCGTCTCTTTTTACTACATACATGTGGCTACTATTCTTTTTAAATGATACGTTTGTTGGTTAATCCCAGCATACATTTTAACGGCGATGGAAAAATTCCAACGCACTTAGGTTAAGGTCATGAAAACACTAGGGGGTAGTGCTTTCTTAAAGGTTGGTCAATTTAAAAATCAGCGTCGAAACTGATTTTTTGTGCATCTTCATCTTTTTCTTTGTTGAGAACACCTGCCTTTTGATATTCAGACACACGCTTTTCAAAGAAATTTGTTTTACCCTGAAGTGAAATCATATCCATGAAATCAAATGGGTTGGTGGCATTATATACTTTTTCGCATTCTAATTCCACAAGCAACCTATCAGTTACAAACTCTAAGTACTGTGTCATTAGTTTTGAGTTCATCCCAATAAGACTTGCTGGAAGTGACTCAGTGATAAATTCTCTTTCAATATTAAGCGCATCTGTCAAAATAGCAGTAATCCGTTCCTTTGGAACTTTATTGATCAAGTGCTTATTGTGCAAATGAACTGCATAGTCGCAATGCATTCCCTCATCTCTTGAAATTAACTCGTTAGAAAATGTAAGACCTGGCATTAGACCTCTTTTCTTTAACCAGAAAATGGAGCAGAAAGCACCTGAAAAGAAAATTCCCTCAACAGCGGCAAATGCAATTAATCTTTCGGCAAAGCTTGGAGATTCAATCCAGTTTAATGCCCAATCCGCTTTCTTTTTGATTGCCGGAAAGTTTTCAATGGCCTTGAACAGAATTCCTTTTTCCTTCTCGTCCTTCACATAGGTATCTATCAACAAAGAATAGGTTTCCGAATGGATATTCTCCATCATTATCTGAAATCCATAGAAAAACTTTGCCTCTGCATACTGAACTTCACTCACAAAATTCTCTGCCAAATTCTCGTTTACGATACCATCAGATGCAGCAAAAAATGCGAGTATGTGTTTAATGAAATAACGCTCGTCATCATTTAGTTTGTTGTTCCAGTCCGTCAAGTCCTCATGAAGATCAATCTCTTCTGCAGTCCAAAAACAAGCTTCGCATTTCTTGTACCATTCCCAAAGATCATTATGCTTGATAGGAAAAATCACAAATCTATCTTCGTTTTCTTGTAATATAGGTTCTACAGTTGCTGACATAGTTTATTCTTAAAAAAGTTTATTATCCGGAAGGAAATTTCCTTGTGAACAGAGCTAACAAAGATTCAAAAATGTGATCAGATTGTAAAGTTTGTTTTACTAAAAGGGCAGCAAAGTTTTTAACACAACATGTTGAAATCTAGGTTCACAAGTGATGTTACTTGGCTTTTTGGAAATACAATTGTTGAATAAGATTTTTGGTGAAGATTAAACAATAAAAAAAGACCAAAAAGTATATCTCGGTACACTTTTTGGCCTTTTGGTTAATTCTATTGATGTTACACTACCAAAAGCACGGCCATTTTCAGTTTAACTATGGAATACATTTTTAATCTTAGGTAGTTCCCCCGAAACCTAAAACCAAACTTTGAAACCCCAGCTCAACCGAAAAATTTTTTTTGCAAGCAGTTCTTAATAGAAGAGGTTGGTTGCTATGGCCGTACACTTAATTGGTAATGTATATGAACTTTTTATTGGGAGTTTGTTAGTCCGTATTTGCTACTTTCTCCCAGTTTGACTGTATTTTTAAATCCTTACTCTCTAATGTAGCAGCGTATATTAGAGCAAATATCAAAATCACGAATAACACAATGCATTTTCTCATTTTGATTTAGTTTTAAGCTGTCTCTAATTTTTGACAAGGCCAAGGTATTAAACTAAAAGCCACGTTCAAGCGCAGCATGTATGAACGGTTGGTTTTTGTGTATAATTGGTTTTTGATGTTTAACAGTTTTGCTGATTGTTGAAAAATGTATTCTCTTGTAGAAAATTTTATGGTCTTCCTTTTGCCGACCAATTTTAACCAGTTATAAGTGTAAAACGTCCATTAACACATATTTTTAAAAATCTAAACGGAATAATCCTAAATTTGATTTATATTCTATAAAAGCATGTTAGAAGCGGTTATTGTTGATGACGAGGTAAAAGCCCTGCAGAGCTTAAGTTGGGAATTGACCAATTTAAGTGACGAAGTGGATATAATTGCATCTTTTACCGATGCCCATGAGGCTCTGGACTATCTTGAACGCAATACTCCAGATTGTCTTTTTTTGGATATTGAAATGCCCGCAATGGACGGTTTTCAGTTTATCAAAAATCTGAAAAATAAAGACTTCCCCGTTGTCATTACTACGGCTTACAATCAATACGCTTTGCAGGCTTTAAAAAACGAGGCTATTGATTATTTGCTGAAACCCATTGATACGGATGATCTTCAGGTCACCATTTCAAAAATAAAAAAGCATAACACCAAAAATTTGACCGTTGAAAAATTAGAAAAAATTCTATTGAATTTCAATGCGGATTCCCATAGTAAAAAAATCACTATAAACACAGATGGCAAATTGTTGTTCTTGAACAGTGACGATATTCTCTATGCAGAATCTGATGGTAATTACAGTACGATTTTTTTAAGTGATGGTCAAAAGATTTTACTTACAAAGAAGCTAAAGGAGGTAAACACCCTATTACCGGAAAGTAGCTTTTTCAGAATTCATAATTCATATATTATCAACCTTAATAAGATAAAAGAATTTCTCAAAACTGACGGTTATGTGGTTTTAGAATCCAACCACAAGATTCCTGTCTCCAGGCAAAAAAAATCCGATTTTTTGGATATGCTGTAACTTCCCAAAACACCTGTGTATAAAATACAAGAAACAATAAGTAAAAATCCAAATCGGCAAATAAAAGACACCCTACTGTTCTTTTCTTTCTTCTTGGCTCTATTTCCTTCTTTTGGTCAAGAAATTCCAACAACTTTTAAGGAAAAAGCGGAAAGGCTTGTGCAAATGCGTCCCAAAACATACTTGACACTGGATACCGAGTTGAAATCTGAAAAGAGAGACACTACGCTATTACGGTATTTTGCCAATTTGTGTGAAAAGGAAAATTATTTGGAAGGACAGGCCTATGCCCTAGATCAAATTGGCACAAAATACAGAAACATATCCCAGTTTAAAAAAGCAGTAGACCTTCACCAACAAGCATTAGAGCTCTCAGAAAAGATAAATAATACCGAATTAAAAGTCTTAAGCCTAAACATGCTAGGTGTTGTTTATAGACGAACCGATGCCATTAAAACTGCATTGGACTATAATCAAAAAGCTTTGGAGCTGGCCGAGGAGGTCGAGAACCCTTCGCACCATATAAAAAGGAGCATAAATGTTTCCCTGAACAGTATTGGAAATCTGTACCAAGCTTTGGAACAGTATGATTTAGCAATCATTCAATTTAAAAGGGCCCTCAAGTTTGAAACGGAACTGGGCAATAAATTGGGATTGGCAATCAACCATCAAAATATTGGTGACTGTCTTGAGAAAAAAGGAGATTTGGAAGGTGCGCTTGAAAACTACAGAAAGTCTTTGGCCTACAATGAAGAAATCAATTCAGACTATGGCCGTGTTATTTGTAAAAACAGCCTTGCACAAATTTATCTCAAGCAAGATATGCCCTATGCTGCTCTTGTGCTTTTGGAACCACTTCATGAACAATCAAAATCAATTGGCGATTTTTTCATTACTGCCTCGATCTATATAAATACCGGATGGGCACATACTAAACTTGGAAATTTTGACAAGGCGGGCAAATTTATAATGGATGGGTTGGAGATGGCTCAAAATCGCAATATGCCAAGCAACATTTTGTATGGCTATCAAAAACTTTCAGATTACGAACGGGAAAGAGGCAACTTTAAAGAGGCCTATGAATACTACAAAAAGGCTGATGAATACGAGAATGAAATTACAAGTGCGACCAATGTAAGGTACATGAACGATATTATTGTCCGTTATGAAGCTGATAAGAAAAATAATCAGATTTCAGTGCTGGCAAAAGAAAATGAGATTGTACGTTTACGACTAAGAAAGAACCAGACCACCTTACTTGTAAGTGCTCTTATAGTTGGGTTGATTTCCTCTATACTCTATATCCTTTATCGTCAATATCAAAGTAATAATGAGAAACGGGTTCTTTCATTGGAACAAAACATGCTACGCAGCCAAATGAACCCTCATTTCTTGTTCAACTCCCTAAATTCCATAAAATTATACATCATCAACAATGAGCAAAAAAATGCAGTTCATTATTTGAACAAGTTCTCAAAGTTGATTCGTAAAATTTTAGAGGCTTCATCATTAAAGGAAATTTCTTTGGCGGAAGAATTGGAGACCGTAGAACTTTATATGAACATTGAGAACATAAGATTCTCCAATGAAATAGATTTTAAAATTTCGGTAGATGACGACATAAACATTGATAACATAAAAGTGCCTTCTCTTGCCTTACAGCCATTTTTGGAAAATTCCCTTTGGCACGGTCTTTCTCCAAAAGAAGGTAAAAAAATCATTCAATTAAATATAAAAAAGAAAAAGCAAGGCTTTATATCAATAGAAATCATAGATAATGGTGTTGGGCGCGGGGCCGCGCAAACCAATAAAGAAAATAGGGTGTTAAAGAGAAAGTCGGTTGGCATTAGAATCACCAAAGAGCGTTTTGCAAACTTTTCAAAGGACTATCAAAATAATTTTGTGGTAGATATTGTTGATTTATTCGATGACACGGGAAATCCAAAAGGAACTAAAGTTATTCTTGATGTACCTACTGTTTAGAATTTTCTAAGGCCACTTCTTCCAATTCTTTATACCAAGCTTTTCCAAATTTTCTGATCAGAGCCTCCTTTACAAATTTATACACAGGCACTTTTAGTTCTTCTCCTAAACTGCATGCTGGATCACAAATTTCCCATTTATGGTAGTTTACTGCCGTAAATTCTGAATACTCCCGGGTTCTTACCGGGTACAAATGACATGAAACCGGTTTCTTCCATTTGGTCGCACCGTTGTTATAGGCCTCCTCCAAACCACATTTAGCAATTCCAGTAGTGGAAAAAATCACGTAAGCACATTCACTTTCGTTCACTAAAGGAGTTTCCCATTCCCCATCTTCCCCTTTTACAAAAGCGCCTTGCTCCATAATAGCGGCTACTCCTTCAGGTCGTAAATATGGTTTTACTTCTTTAAAAATATCAACCAATATTTCCGTCTCCGAATCTTCTAAAGGTGCACCATAATGACCATCTATACAACAGGCTCCCTTACATGCACTTAAATTACAAACAAAATCGTTTTGAATAATCTCTTCAGACACTATGGTCTTTCCTATTTGGAACATGCTAATACCTGCTTTTTGAGCAAAGTTAATTCAAAACCAAAATAATGATGCGAACTAAACCCATTAATGTAATCCAAAAGCTCTTTTTAGACGTAAATTTACCTGTCAAATAGAAACGTGATGAATTTTAGTTTTAAGGAGATAGTGACAGCAAGTATGGTTCTTTTTGCTGTTATAGATATTTTGGGAAGTGTTCCCATTGTTATCTCATTACGGAATAAAGTGGGGCATATTCAATCTGAAAAAGCTTCAATTGTTGCTGCATGTATTATGGTAGCTTTTCTTTTTGTGGGGGAAAGTATCTTGAATCTGATCGGGATAGATGTAAACTCTTTTGCGGTAGCGGGAGCATTCGTCATTTTTTTCCTAGCTCTGGAAATGGTGTTGGGCATTACTCTTTTTAAAGACGACCAGCCGGAAAGTGCCTCTGTTGTTCCTATCGCTTTTCCGCTTATTGCGGGCGCAGGCACCTTAACCTCCATTTTAGCTTTACGCGCAGAATATCATGTGGAAAACATTGTGGTGGCCATTATCATTAATATTATCTTTGTTTATCTTGTTCTAAAATCCAGCTCTAAAATAGAACGGATTTTGGGCAAGAATGGCCTTAGTGTTATTCGCAAGGTATTCGGGGTTATCCTGTTGGCGATAGCTGTAAAACTATTTGCTACAAATATTAATCAGTTATGGTTGAACTGATAAACTATTCTTAGGTATGAACAAGACGTTTAGTATTATTCTAATTCTATTGGCGCTGGCGCTGGTTGCCTATAATGTAACTTTAGTAGACTTTGAGAATCCTTTTCAAGGGGATAGCACTATTGCTTTGATAGGCATTGTAGCTTCATTGTGTGCAATAGTATTGCTGCTCATTTTTATGACTTCAAAAAAGATTGACAAAAAATTGAAGGAGGATTAATTTTCTAAATCCAACACTCCTATTTCAGATTGCTTAAAAATTGCTGCATCCAATTCCTTTACTTTTTCCAACATGGTATCATGTTCACCTTTAATTTGTGCCGATATGTTGGGCGAGAATAATTGTTCAGCAATATTTGCTTTCAAATAGGCCTTTATTTTGTCTTCCTGGGCGTAGAAGTCAATTTTTATTTTCCTGTTCAGCATAAATTGAATGAATTCGTCAAACAGTATATCATCCACTCCGTATTCATCCAAAAATTGGTTTTTTGTAAACTCGGCATAGCGATTTCTATCCTTTTCCAAGTGCTCAAAAATAAAACGGGAGAAGAACTCGTACGTATCATCCATACTTTCAATAGCTTCTTCCTCATTGCTTCCTATAGGTACAAAAACATCTGGAATAATACCACCACCGCCATATACAATCTTACCTTTTGGCGTCTTGAATTTTAGGGAATCCGCCACTTTTATGCTGTCAACAGAAATTAATTCCCCGCTACTATAGCGTTCCATAAAAGTTTGGTAGTAATCGCGGTGTCCTTTTTTGTATGATTTCTGGATTGAACGGCCTGTTGGGGTATAATATCTGGAAACTGTTAGGCGCACTGCAGAGCCATCGCCCAAATCCATTTCTCGTTGCACCAGACCTTTTCCAAAGGAACGCCTCCCAATAATAGTTCCCACATCATTGTCTTGCAGGGCCCCTGCAATAATTTCACTTGCAGATGCGGAACGTTCATTAATCAGTACATAAACGGGTTTATCTTCAAAGTCGCCTTTTTTGGTGGCGAAAGCTTTTTTGATCCTTCCCTTTTTATTTTTGGTGTATAAAATTAATTTGTCGTCTTCCAAAAATTCATCGGCTAATTTTTCTGCTATTCCCAAATATCCTCCAGGATTATCCCTTAAATCCAATACCAATTTTTCGGCTCCACGGAGCTTAAGTTTTTTAAGGGCATCTTTAAACTCACCAAAGGTTGATTCCGCAAAACGGTTGATTTTGATATAGCCCATATCACGGGTGAGCATATAATAGGCATCAACACTTTTTATGGGCACCCGGTCTCGGGTAACGGTAACATCAATCATCCTATTTTCAGACTTACGGAATATCTTTAAATCGACCTTACTACCCTCTTTGCCCTTTAATGTTGAAACAACCGTGCTATTAGGGATTCTTCTCCCAAAAAGGGTGTCGCTATCCGCCATTAATATTCGGTCCCCAGGTTTTATACCTCTAATATAGCTAGGCCCATTTTTAATGGTTCTAATTACGGTAATAGTATCTTTATACATGTAGAAGCTTACCCCTATACCTACAAAATCACCTTTCATGTTTTCGGAAACTTCCTCCATCTCGCTCTTTGGAATATAGACGGAATGGGGATCTAACTTTCCTAGAATATTGTTAACGGTAACATCTACAATACTATCCGTATTTATATCGTCTACATATTCGTAATCAATATAATCGATCAAACGATTTAGTTTGTCTTTTTTGGAATTGGTAGAAAACAGTTTTTCTGGAGTATCATTAAAATGGAGTTTGCCCCCAATAAAAATTCCAATAGCCACTGCAAGAGCAATTAGGGTAGGCAAAATATAGCTGTACTTTTTTTTCATAATAAATGGTGGGGTTAAACCATTTCCTCTAAAATAGGAAGGTGATGAGTTATTACACCTGCACGCTCCAAAAATTTTAATCCAGAATCATCCTTGTATGCCTTCTGATATACTACACGTTTTATTCCGGATTGATGTATGAGCTTGCTGCATTCCCTACATGGGGATAACGTAATGTACAAGGTAGCTCCCTCACAGGATTGGGTAGAGGATGCAACTTTTGAAATAGCATTGGCCTCGGCATGCAAAACGTACCACTTGGTGTACCCTTCTTCATCTTCACAAATGTTTTCAAAACCTGTTGGTGTACCATTGTACCCATCAGATATGATCATCCTATCTTTTACGATAATGGCGCCAACCTGCTTTCTTTGGCAATAGGATAGTTTTCCCCATTCTTTTGCCATTCGCAAATAGGCCTTATCGTACTTCTCTTGTTTACGCTCCTTCATACATCAGAAAATATCTGATTTTTAAATAAATATACCTGCTTTGAAAGACCCTTACAATCTTATTCTATTAAATTTAACGAAGGCCTTACTTGGGAAACGTGGCAATTAGCAAGGGTATTGTAATACAGATGACCAAAATAGATGCCAAAGCAATAAAAATTTTCCTTTTTACCTTAAAAATATCCAAAACCAAAAAAGCCAACGCAAGAACGCAAAGAATTATAATAATCTGAGAAAATTCTATTCCCGTGGCAAATGCTATTAGGGGCATCACTTTTTCTTCCTCTTCGGCCATAAGTAATTTGAAGTAATTGGAGAATCCAAAGCCATGAACAAGACCAAAAAAAGCCGTTGCCAATACATGTGGATACATACTGGGCATTTTTGTCTCCTTAACCACATAAGTGAAATTATACAACGCGGTCAATAAAATGGTAACGGGGATAAAGAATTCTATGAGTCCTGCATCAACCGTAAAAATATCAAAGGCAGAAAGTGCTAATGAAGTACAATGGGTTAATGTAAAGATTGTTGCCAGAACAATCACTTGTTTCCAATTTTTGAATGTGAACGGCACTGCCAAAGCAGCTAAAAAAAGAATATGATCATAGGCACCAAAATCCAGCACATGATCTAATCCTAACTTTATATAAAACCAAAATTCTTGCATAGTTCTTTATTATGAAATTCCACGTTCTTTCTGAATAACCTCATACGCTTTTTGCACTTCCTTAAACTTTTCTTCGGCCCCTTTTTTTATGGCTTCATTTTCGGTGACTACCTTATCTGGATGATACTTCTTTGCCATGGTTCGGTATGCCTTTTTTATCTCATCGTCCGTTGCCGTTTTTTCTATCTCTAAAATTTTGTAGGCATTGTCAGCAGATTTGATGAACATGGCCATAATACTTTCAAAATCATGTTGCCCAATTCGTAGGTAACCTGCAAGTTCTTTCAGTTTGATAACTTCAGCCTTGCTTACCTGGCCGTCGGCCTGGGCAATTCCAAAAAGAAAATGAAGCAACTGTAATCGTACTTCGTAACGCGTGCGTTGCACCAAATAAGAACAGATGCGTTGTGCCGAAACTTCCCGCTTTTTAATTACTTCATTGAAGGTTCTAAAGATTGCGTTCGCCTTTTCCTTTCCATAAGTGCTTAAAAAATACTGTCGCACATAATCCAATTCTCGTTGGCTTACTTGTCCATCAGCCTTAATTATAATAGAACAGAGAGACAACAGATTCAGTTCAAAATCTGCCGGAGAAACATTTTGTTGGGTAAAGTCACGAAAAACAGTTCTTCCGCCTCCTTTGCTGCCTCCAAGATTATCAAGCAGACTTCCAACAATAAACCCCAAAACAGCTCCTGGAAAACGAAATATAAAATAGCCAAGAAATGCAGCTACCCATTTAATCATCTTAAAAAATTTAAAGGTCAAATATAGGCTTTTGACCTAGAAATAAAGCCCAAACTGATGTTAAGGCCCTCGAAAAAATACGACAAAAGCCGTATCTTTGAATGTTTATATAAAATAAGAGACTATGTATCCAGAAGAATTGGTAAAACCTATGAGAGCTGATCTAGCTTCTGCTGGGTTTGAAGAGTTATATACAAGTGAAGCTGTGGAAGATGCCCTTAAGCAAGACGGAACTACTTTGGTAGTGGTAAATTCTGTTTGTGGGTGTGCCGCTGCCAATGCAAGACCAGCTGCAAAGCTAAGTTTACAGAACAACAAAAAACCAAATAATTTGGTTACTGTTTTTGCGGGAGTTGATACAGATGCTGTTGATACCGCAAGAAACCATATGGTGCCTTTTCCACCATCATCCCCAAGTATGGCGCTTTTCAGGGATGGGGAATTGGTTCACATGATTGAAAGACATCATATTGAAGGAAGGCCTGCAGAAATGATTGCTGAAAATTTAATGGAAGCCTATAACGAGTTCTGCTAAACTTCAATTAAAAAATGTTTTAAAACCACCTCTATCCAGGTGGTTTTTTATTTTTGGTGCCATGGATAAAAAAGCAATTGTGATTGGTGCTACTTCAGGAATTGGAAAGGAACTTACTCTTGTTTTATCTCAAAATGATTACTTGGTAGGTATTACCGGTAGACGAGAACCTATGTTAACAGAGCTCACAAAAAATAACCCAAATTCCTTTGTGCCAAAAACTTTTGATTGCACCGAAGAAAATACACTAACATTCCTAAATGAACTGGTTGCTGATTTAGGCGGATTGGACCTTCTTGTTTTCTCCTCAGGTACTGGAGACCTTAATGATGCGCTTGAGTATGCCATCGAAGACAGGACAAACCAATTAAATGTAATTGCCTTTACCAATATTATGGGATGGGCCTTCAATCTGTTTCAAGAACAGGGATACGGCCATTTGGTGGCTATAAGTTCCATTGCCGGGTTACGCGGAAGCAGAATCGCTCCGGCCTACAATGCATCCAAAGCATACCAAGTCAATTATTTGGAAGGGCTTCGTCAAAAAGCAAAGAAATCAAAATTGAATATTACCATAACTGATATTCGCCCTGGGTTTGTGGATACCCCAATGGCAAAAGGGGAAGGGCAATTTTGGGTGGCTTCGCCAAAAAAAGCGGCAAAACAACTCTACCTGTCTATTAAAAGAAAAAAAGATATCGCCTACATTACTAAAAGGTGGCGATTGATTGCTATTATTGTCAAGATTTTACCAAATTGGCTCTATAAAAGAATGTAATCTTGCAAAAACTACTTTCATACCCTCTCACTATCCTCTTTTTTATTTTTTTTGGATTGACGTTGATTGTATTTCATCCCATTCAATGGTTTTGTCTAAATGTTTTAGGTTATGATGCCCACAAAAGAACCGTGAGTATCCTTAATTGGTTTTTAATGCGATGCACCAATGTTCTTGGTACACGATATAGATTTGAAAATCAACATGACATTCCAACAGACAGGCCTCTGATTATCGTTACCAATCATCAAAGCATGTACGACATTCCTCCCATAATTTGGCACATGCGAAAACACCATCCCAAGTTTGTTGCAAAAAAAGAATTGGGCAAGGGTATTCCAAGTGTTTCCTATAATCTTAGACATAGCGCTGCTGCCTTGATCGATAGAAAAGATGGAAAACAGGCCATTCTTGAAATAGGAAGGTTGGGAACATACATTGAAAAACATAACAGAAGTGCGGTGATTTTTCCCGAAGGAACCCGAAGCAGAACCGGGAAACCCAAACCTTTTAAGCCTTTGGGCCTAAAAATTTTGATGAAAAAATCCCCATCGGCCTTACTTGTTCCAATAACCATCAACAACTCTTGGAAGGTTCTAAAATATGGTAAATTCCCCATGGGTATTGGTGCTTATCTAAAATTTGAAGTTCATCCTCCAATTGAAAATACCGGAAACGCGGATGAATTAATTGCCCAAGTAGAAAAACAAATTACGGGAAGTATAATCGTAAAGGAATAATGCATTCAGAAATCATTGAAAAAACCATAGCCTTTGTAAAAGACACCCTTAAAAATGCAGAAGGCGGTCATGATTGGTTTCATATTGAACGTGTTTTCAATACCACAAAATCAATCGCCAGACATGAACAGGTGGATGGGCTGGTGGTTGAATTGGCAGCGCTCTTGCATGATATTGCCGACCCAAAATTCCATGCCGGTGATGAAAGCATAGGACCCAAAACTGCCCAAGATTTTCTGAATTCCATAAAGGTTGATGAAAAAACCATAGCTCATGTGGTAAAAATTATTAAGCACATGTCTTTTAAAAACAGTTTGGGGAAAAACCAAAAAGCATTCTCTTCTGAGGAACTAAAAGTGGTTCAAGATGCTGACAGGTTGGATGCCATTGGAGCAATCGGCATCGCCAGAGCTTTTAACTATGGTGGATTTAAAAACAGGGAATTGCACAATCCTTCCATTCCTCCCAATCCCAACATGACAAAAGAGGAATATAAAAAGTCAAATGCTCCGACCATCAACCATTTTTATGAAAAATTGTTATTGCTCAAGGACCAAATGAACACGGAAACGGGTAAGAAATTGGCCAAAGAGCGGCATCAATTTATGTTGGATTACCTAGACCAGTTCTATAAAGAATGGAATGGGGAACAACTACCCTAGTCTATTGTTGTTTTTTGTATCTTCAATGCAAAGTCAAATTCAACCAAAATGCAAAGAAGAAAGTTTCTAAAAAACACCGCAGCGGCATCTGCCGCTTTTTCCATAGTTCCAAGTCACGTATTGGGAAAGACCCATATTCCACCAAGTGATACACTTTATGTTGCCGCTTTTGGAGTTGGGGGTCGTGGCAATGGGGTAATTAAGGGGTTTGCTGCCACCGAAAAGGTAAAGTTTGTGGCTTTTTGTGATGTTGATGACCGCAGGGCTCAGGGAACCTACGAACTTTTCCCGGATGTAAAGCGATATAAAGATTTTAGAAAGGTCTATAAAAAACACTTAAAAGACATTGATGCTGTTATGGTTGCAACTCCAGACCATACCCATGCTACCATTGCACTTCCTTTTATGCGAGAAAAGAAACATGCCTATGTTGAAAAACCTTTGACACATAATATTCATGAGGCCAGGTTGATGACCCAAGTTGCCGCAGAAAACGGAATCGTTACACAAATGGGCAACCAAGGAGCTTCCAGTGATGATAGTAGAATTGCGCGCGAATGGGTTGAATCTGGAATTATAGGAAAAATACATACTATTGATTGTTGGACGAATAGACCCGTGTGGCCACAAGGAGTTCCCATTCCTTCAGAAAAACAACAAATTCCCAAGGAGTTGGATTGGGACCTATGGCTTGGTCCAGCTGCAATGCGTGATTACAATGCAGCATATTTGCCATTTAAATGGCGCGGCTGGTGGGATTTTGGAACAGGTGCGTTGGGTGATATGGGTTGTCACATTATGGAAACTCCCTTTAGTGTTCTGAATTTAGGCTATCCAAAAGAAGCTGAAGCAAGTTGCACCACAGTTTGGGTAGATGATTTTGTGGAAGCCGACTACAGTCCTTCATGCCCTCCATCTTCTAAAATCCATTTAAAGTTTGAACATGAACACCACGGAGATATTGCACTGAATTGGTATGATGGGGGAATAAAGCCAAACCTTCCGGATGAATTGAAAGACAACGAGACCATTGGTGATGGTGGAGGTGGAACCATTATGTATGGTGACAAAGGAATCATTGTTACGGATACCTATTCAAGAAATGCACGTTTACTGCCCTCTGAAATGATGAATCTTTACAAATCCCCAGCTCCCAAATACCCGAGAGTTCCAGGAAGTATGGATGGACATATTGCTAATTTTGTTGATGGATGTATGAATGGAGTCGAAACGTCTTCAGACTTCGCAAAAGCCGGACCACTAACGGAAACCGTTCTAATGGGCAACTTGGCTGTAAAAGCATATCAATACAAAGAACTGAAAGAAGGTAAAAAAATTGGTGATTGGGCTCCTTATGCCTACCCCGGTCAGCGAAAGTTACTTTGGGATGGTGAGAACATGAGAATCACCAATTACGAAAAAGCAAATGAATGGGTGACCCGGGAATACCGTAAAGGATGGGAATTGAAATAAATTTCTTCTGTTCTATACTAATTACAGATGACTAAGACAGCTTCTGCATAAGATGTTTTTTTACCAATTCATTCTCCGCAAAATCAATAGCCTTTTGCAAGGTAGTCCTGTAATGTTTCGTATTGCTAGTCTCTAACAATAGTTCAGCCTTAATGGCGTAAAACAGACTTGTAATACCAAAATCAGTCTTTTGTTCCAGACTTTTCAACTCCTTCAATCCTTCTGTTGCTCCGTGTACTTTTGCGAAGGATACAATTCTATTTAGGGCCAACATAGGTGAATATTGCGACCTTAATTGGATATCATAAAGTTCCAGAATGCTTTTCCAATCGGTTTTTTTGAATGTTTTGGCTACGCAATGGTAATACGATCTAGCAGCTTCTAAATGATAGCTGGAAGGCAACTTATCTTCAGTTCCTGAACGCTCTAGATGTTTTACACCAATTCGTATGAGCTCCCTGTTGTATTTGGTACGATCCTGATATTCCAAGGTGACCAAGTCTCCTTCTTCACTTAGACGTGCATCAAATCGGGATGCATGAAAACAAATCAAAGCAATCAACGCTTCCAAATTAGGATGCTTGCAGTATTTGTTTTCCTTCAACAATAGTGCTAAGCGCAAAGCCTCATAACAAATATCACGTTTAACTATTTGAGATCCTGTTGTTGCTGCATAACCTTCTGTAAACAACAAATAGACAATCCTAAGTACTTTAAAAAGTCTAGATTGTAATCCCATTTCTACTGGAATCTTTAAAAATTGCACCTCTTCTCTAAACTTTTTCTTCGCCCTTGTGAAGGACTTGGCTACCGTCTCTTCCTTTTTCAAAAGGGCCTCCGCCAATTCTTTGTTGCTAAAACCCCCAATAAGTTTTAAACTCAGGATAATTTGATACTCCTCTGAAAGGGATGGATGGCAACAAGCAAAAATGAGTTGAAGTTGACTATCAGAAATGGCATTTTCGGGTAAAAGCTCTCCATTTGAACTATCTGTCTGCTTTTCCAACAAATTGTTTTCCTCCAAAAAAGAAGATTTTTTTTGTCTGCGAAGAACATCGATAAGTGAATTCCTTGCCACACGATACAACCAAGCAGTAGGATTGTCAGGAACCTTTTTATAAGCCCAAACCTGCATGGCCTTTAAAAAAGTATCCTGAACAGCATCTTCAATTCGTTCTAAATTTGAAATTCCAAACTTATGGGTAAGCACTGCCACTACCTTTCCATATTCATTTCGGAAGAGATGGTCTATAGTATTGGTCAGGTTATTGGGCTGCATAGGGCTTATAAAAGAGCCTGATTTTCATCAGGCTCTTTTGTGTTAATTTACTGGGTTACTCAAAATCCATTGAAGTGATTTCCCTAATTTCCAAGATACTATTTTCGAAGTTAAAATGCGGATTCCCTTTTGATATTTCCACTGCTTCATCAATATCTTTTGCAATTACAATTGTATACCCTCCAACTACCTCCACTCCTTCTGCAAAGGGCCCATTCGTAATCAAATCCCCTTTTTTATGCACAACCTTGCCTTCTTGGGAAAGTGGAAGTCCTTCTACAAGTTTTCCCTGTTCTTTTAATCGTCCCAACCATTTCTCCCAATCCTTGGTCAAATCTTCCTTTTCTTCTTGGGATAACTTGTTATAGTCATCATATCCGCCTCTAAACAGATATAAAAAATTACTCATACATTATTTGATTTAATGCCCATCCATGGAGTGGATTTCACGTACCTCAACATTGCTTCCCTCATAGTCAAAAATTGGGCATCCTTTAGAGATTTCAACAGCTTCGTCCATATCTTTTGCGGATACAATTAAATACCCTCCTACTACCTCTGCTCCTTCGGCAAAAGGTCCATTGGTCACCAATTCTCCTCTATTGTGCACTACTTTTCCATCCGCGCCCAAGGGGAGCCCATCCAAGAGTTGGCCTTTTTCTTTTAGACCACCCATCCATTCTCCCCATACCTGCATATGGGCTTGTTTCTCTTCCTGTGACAATTGGTTGAAGTTTTCGTCTCCTCCCCTGAATAAATACAAAAAATTGCTCATTGGTTTTAGTTTTATGTTCGTACATGACAAACTGGTTTATACTTTGTTTACGTGCTTATGACGAAGGTCAAAGTACAAATTGGACAATCTTTATAAATTTATTTAAAATAATTTCATTTGCCCAGTTTTATATTGGTCATGAAGCTCTTTGTTAAGCTTTGGAAAACTTTTGTTCTTGAAATAACGCAGTCTAGCCAATCTTGCCATATCATGAATCTGTGTAGCTACTTTACCCTCTCCTCTATTACGAAGTCCAAATCTGCTATCGTTGATTGAACCACCATGGCAATCTTGAATTAGGTGCAGCACCTTTTCCGCTCTATCTGGCATCGCTTTTCTTATCCAATCTGTAAAAATTTGACCAATGGCACCATTCAATCTAACTATGGTAAAAGCAAACGAAGATGCTCCATTATCGGAAACAGCTTTGGCAAGCTTAAGCATTTCATGGCTGTTGATTCCCGGTATCATAGGTGCCAACATTGCATTTACCGGAATGTTATTTTCTGATAAAACTTTGATGGTCTTTAACCGTTTCTGGATTGAAGCCGTTCTAGGTTCTAGTTTTCTTCTCGTCTTTTCTGAAAGAGAGGTCACCGAAATATTTACTCCCACCAGTTGATGGGAGGTCAATTCTTTTAAAATGTCCAAATCTCTAAGAATCAATGCATTTTTGGTGATTATCCCGACAGGATGTCGATATTTTAGAAAGATTTCGAGACATTTCCTGGTGATTTCAAATTTCTTTTCTGCGGGTTGATAGCAATCTGTATTACCCGACATAACAATGGTCTGTGCTTTCCAATTTTTATGTCTTATTTTGGCTTCCAACAATTCAGGAGCTGATTTTTTGATGAGGATTTTCCGTTCAAAATCAAGTCCAGCACTATAGCCCCAATATTCATGGGCATTTCGGGCATAGCAGTAAATACAGCCATGTTCGCAGCCTTGGTATGGGTTCATGGAAAACATCATTCCCACATCTGGACTATCCACCTTGTTTACAATGGTTTTTGGAAAAATGGGAATGTATTCGGTTTTATTGTTTTCGGCTTCTTCGCCCTCCAACCTGCAAAACTCCAAGAAATCTTCACGTTGTTCATACACATGTTGAAGAAACCTGTTTGGAGTATTTTTTTGGGCACCACGCCCTTTGAGAAATTCTTTGTGATTCAATTTATTGGATTTATTCCAAATTTATGGAATAAATCCAATATTAAATGTTAAGATTATTGTCTTTGTAGCGTTAAAAATTTGAAGCCATTGTGTTCCAAGTTCAACTCATCTTCGTCTTGTACTGCAATTTCAAATTCTGAAAAACCTGTTTCAGAATTTATGCTTTCGTTGAACGCATCATAAAAAGCTTGACCAAAACTAGTATCAGCCACTTCGGTAGTGACCATTTCTTCAATGAAAAGCATATTCTCGGTAGATGAACTTCGACCACCAAAGGAGTTTACCGAGGTTGTTCCCATAAACTCTCCATTAAGTGGAAAAATAATGGAAATGACCTCACCGGTGTTGGGGCCTAAAGTAATCCCAGTAGGGCTTGAACTATGAATGGCAATTACATGCCATGTTCCCAATATATTTTGATTCTCTATATTCTCAGAATCATTGTTGCAACTGAAAATCAAACTAAAAAGTAAACAAGCTACTGTTGTTTTAAAAAAACTAGTCTTCATTCGTATTCTTTTCTCTCAGAGTCAATAAAACGAAAAAAGTTGCTTTGATATTTTAAAGAAAGGAAACTTTAACAAGTTGTTTTTTACTACCTCTTTTGGCATAGAAAAGCATGTTATCCGAATCTAGCGCCTTGAGTGGTTTTGAAACCATCAGCGGTAGTCTGGCTTCTTGGTTGTCTATTATTTTCTCATAGTCCATTTTTCCATCCTCATCCAAAGAGATTATAAAAACATTCCTGTTCCTACTAAGTCCTTGCTTGAAAATAATGCGTTCATTATTTATCAACTGGGGGTTCTCGGAAGATGTACAAATAAAGAAGTACGTTTTCCCATTTCTGGAATATGAGCTGTACGAAGCATAGGCCCCATCACCTTGGGTAACCTCAGCTTTATTAATATTTCTTGCCCATGCCAAATCTCCGTTGGTATTCAATTTGGCACTTACAATGTCATTATGGTGAAACCGTTCAATTCGTATGCGTTGCCCAGCTCCGGTTACTTCCATGCTGTTGGTCACAAAATACTCTTCAGCGTTGAAAAAGATTTCTTCTTCAGGTGTTATTTCCACTCCTTTAAAAACCAAATTCTTGATTTCCTTTTCTTCATCCCTACCAAATTTGTCTTCCATAAACTGTTCCGAAAATGGATTATATTTTTTGGAATTGATGTTCAGCGAAATGGGATTAACATCAAAATAGGCAATGCCATTATATCTATTATCCTTCCTATCCGCATAAAATCCAGTACAGACCAGTCTGTCACTTAAAATAATAGGATATAAACCCTCTGAATACTTTCCTGGATCGTCAAAAGACTGCGTCTGACTTCCATTTTGTGAAACCTTGATCAATTCGTATTGAAATTTTCGCTCATCAACTCGAAACCGCTTCTTTTTAAAATAGGCTTTACCAATTATATATGCCGTCTGTAAATCTGAGGATATGGCAATATTTTCAAAAGCATAGTTCTTTTCTTCTATTTCATATGAAAAGTCATGCTCAAATTTTTTATTCAATGCGGTGTCATACAAATGAATAATGTGCTTGTTGGTCTTTCCTTTCTTGTGATGTGTACTGATAATGAAGCCCGTCTTTTCTTGGTTGAAAAGTATGGCAGTGGAAAAACCTTTTGAGAAATTTCTATTATAATAGTTTTTGCCTACAGGATTCTGTACCTGCTCAGAAGAAATGGACAATAGCTTTTTCTCTCTAAAGCTAAATTCATGTATAGGACTTGTATGCACTGAATACTCATACTGACCACGATCATAATTATAATTCAGAAACAGCAGGTTCAATTGTCCGTTTTTGAGAAATCCATCTACAAAATCAAGGCCTTTGAGTTTGTAATTGTATTCTGAGACCAACTGCAAGTTGCGGTCATAACGCTCAATCAAATATCCTTTTGGTTTAAGAATAAGCCCTTGAAAATAGGCTCTAACCAGTAAATATCCATCTTCACCATCATCTGCGATGGTCAAAAGGTTGGAATATCGGTATCTATCATTGAATTTTTCGCCAAAATCATAGGAAACGGGCATTTTTTGGGCATTGCCCATAACACCCATCAAAAATAGGAACAGTAATACAATTTTTTGTTTCATCATAGTCTGGTTTGGTTAGACCAACAGCTAGGACCCAGGAAAATCTGCTTTTCGCTTCTCTAAAAAGGCCGAAGTACCTTCTTTAAAATCATTGGTACCAAAGCAGTTACCAAAAGCATCAACTTCTGCGGCATAACCGTTTACATCATACTTAAAACCAGCATTTACAGCATTTATTGCATATTTTATCGCCACAGAGGAGTTATTCGATATCCTGCTAGCTATTTTATGAGCTAACGTGAGTAATTCTTCTTGCGAAACCACATGGTTTACAAGGCCATAGTCAAGAGCTGTTGCCGCATCGATCATTCCAGCTGTCATAATCATTTCCATGGCCCTTCCTTTACCAATAAGTAGTGGAAGGCGTTGTGTGCCTCCATATCCTGGTATAACGCCTAATGAAACCTCGGGCAGTCCCATTTTTGCATTTTCGCTCGCCAATCTAAAATGACATGACATGGCCAATTCCAATCCTCCTCCCAAAGCAAAGCCATTTACCGCGGCAATCACAGGTGTGGAAAGGTTCTCTACAAAATTGAACAGCATTTTTTGGCCTTCTGCCGCCAACTGCCACCCCTCTTGAATGGAAAAATCGGAAAACTCAGAAATATCGGCTCCCGCCACAAAAGCTTTTTCTCCGCTTCCAGTTATAATGATAACCTTAGTTTCGGCATCCTCATCCAATTCTTTGAAAGCAACATGAAGTTCGTCAATGGTTCTTTTGTTAAGCGCATTCAGTTTTTTGGGACGGTCAATCGTTATCGTTGCGATATTGTTCTCTTCTTCGATGTAAATGTTTTTGTAATCCATCTTAACGTCCTATCTAATTATATTCTATGTGATAATTATAACTCCTTGGGAAATTTCACGGTAAATACGGTTCCCTTGCCTTCTTGTGAGGTAAAATCTATGTTTCCGTTGTAATTTTCCACGATATTCTTTACCATTCCAAGACCAAGGCCCATTCCACTGGATTTTGTAGTGAATTTGGGTTCAAATATTTTTTGTTTGAATTGGTCCGAAATACCAATTCCGTTATCTGCCACCGAAATTTTTACCATCTCTTCTTCGGAAGCCACAGTGACAAGAATTCTTGGGGAATCTACCTCAGGTAGGGCTTGAATTGCGTTTTTTACCAAATTGGTAATGACCCTGATGAGTTGTGTGCGATCTAACTTGGCAATAACTTCTTTTTCATCAGCAATAAAATGAATGTACTCTTCATTAAAAATTTCCAATGCCAGTTTTACAATTTTGACCACATTCAAGGTTTCATTTTGCTGAGCTGGCATATTGGCAAAATTTGAAAATGCAGATGCAATATTGCTCATGGTATCTATCTGCTGAATCAATGTTTTAGAGAATTCCTTGATCTTGGTTTCCGCTTTTGGGTCCTTAGGGTCAAACTTTCGTTCAAAACTCTGAACTGTTAACCGCAGGGGAGTCAACGGGTTTTTAATTTCATGAGCCACTTGTTTTGCCATTTCCCGCCATGCCTGTTCTCGTTCACTTCTTGCCAATTTTACCGCGCTCTGTTCCAGTTCATCAATCATTCCATTATAAGAGTCTACTAATTTTCCTATTTCCTCCGTTGGATTTTCGATGTGGATTTTCTCATTACCCTGGGTTAGGTTGGTCTGGTTCATCTTATCCGATATGGTCTGTAATGACCGAGTAATGTATTTTGATATAAAATAGGCAAGGATAATAGCTGAAAGTAGCATTAACAAATACACTCCTCCCAACCGAAACATAAACTCGCGCAACTCCATATTGCTGAAGGAATTATCTTCAAAATAGGGTAAGTTCATTATGCCGATTGGTTTAAACTTTGTATCGTTTATATAGGTATACGAGGCCTTATAATTATCCCCGGCAGCCGTCTTTTCCTCAACATAACGTTTATCCGCACTGGACTGAAGATTATTTAAAATGGACGCATCGAGACAATTGGAAATGGAATCTGCCTCAAAACTGGGTCTGGAACTTTTTACTAAAGTTCCTTCAAGGTCATAAATGTTGAAATTTACATTCTGCACATCTGCAATCTTGTAAATTTCGTCCATGAAAATAAATTCTAAATTCTCAGGAGTGGTTGGGTAAGTAGTTTCCCTTAAGGCGTAGGCTAAACTCTGGAGTATCTGTTCCTCTTTTCGCTCCAACCTATTTTCATGGTAGTCCTTGCTTTGTTCCCTATACTGATAAATGGTAACTCCTGCGATTAAAACAGATGCTATGAGCACCAGCAAAATCATAGTAATAAAAATCCGAGACCTCAGGGAAAATTTCTTGAACAAATTGAAACTGATTTGAGGTAAATTTACGCAATTATCACGCCATATTTTGCGTGAGCATCACGCATTAGTTGAAGTATCAAGTTTAGGTAAAAAAGTAGCTTCCTTAATTCTAGTTTCAGACGTGCCTTGAACTTTTCATGCATTGGGGTTTTTATCCCTAATCCTTTTATACAAGCGTATTCCAAGCATCAATAAAATAGCCAATACAAAAATTCCGATTACACCATAAATCCAATTGAAGGCATTTTTTAAAACAACCAGAAACACAATGGCAAATAGCACCAAAGTCGCCACTTCGTTCCAAATACGCATAAAACGCGAAGTATATTTGACATCATCTCGCTGTAATTGTTTGAAAATTTGGTGGCATTTTAAATGATAGAAAAAAAGTAAACCCACAAACCCCAATTTTACATGCATCCAAGATTGTTGAAGCCATCCTGGCATCAAAATCAAAAGCCAAATTGCAAATACAGTACATAGAATGGCCGATGGCCAGGTAATGATGTACCATAATCTTTTGGTCATGAGCTTTAACTGTTCCGATAGAATTTTTTTATCAGGAGATGGTTTTTGCCAAGCTTCAATATGATAAATAAACAACCGAGGAATGTAAAACAACCCGGCAAACCAGGTAACCACAAAAATTAGGTGAAGGGATTTAATGTAATTGTAAATTTCCATATCATCGGTTGGTGGGTCAAAGGTAAAGGGTGTAGTTCAAAAATGAAACACCCGTAATCTTTTACCCTTTGCCCATTTATTCCTCAATGCTTAAATAATCCAGCCCTAAACCGTTGAACTCGGTATTAAATTCCTTCATCTCTTTTTCTATAAGGGCATCAAAAGCTATCAACTGTGTTTTTATTTTGGACGAAAGTTCATTTTTTACAGCGATATCTTGCTCTGTAGGTGGAAAATCATCAATAGAAACCAAGCTGTTTAAATGCCCAAGCTTATTGGTTAAGCGAATTGGGAAATTTAGTGGGTCTTGATTGCTACGGTTCTTTGTTTGATACAACGCTTTTTCAATCTCACCAAAATCCTCTTTCATTTTTTTCGCCTTTTCCACTAAATCAGTGGTTTGCTCATTGTTTTTATATTGTTTTACAAAAGCATCTAGTTTCCCATTGATTTTCCTAATCTTTTTTATGGATTTATGTGCTAGATCCACGGTTTCATTAATGTCTGAAATAAAATCATATTGCTTTTGCATATCCGTCACGGAAACCTCAGCTCTAGGATCTGGGAGAATTTTAAATTCTCTGGATTGATTGTCCCCATTCACATTTAAATGAACCTGGTAGTTACCTGGAACCGCCTTTGCTCCACCTAAATTGGCCCACCAAAGTATCATGTCCTCCAGTTTTTCCGCTCCCTTACCACGGGTATCCCAAACATGTGTATTACCTCCTTTTTTTATTTTTATTTTTTTCTTCTTGTCTTTCGAAAAATTACTGTAGCCCGCCAAAGTATCTCCATCCATTTTGGTATAGGTAACAGCGATACTATCCTTTTCTGTAAAATCTTTAAGGTAAAAATGGGTGACAACTCCATTTGGATGATTTTGACCCTCGGTTTTTGAAGGTTTCTTAGCAGCAGTACCTTTTGTTCTATAGCTATCCTTAGGTTGATATAAAATGGCATTGGAACTTTTCTTGGAGCCATCCAACTGATATAAAACCGTTAAATCATCAATAATCCATAGACTTCGTCCTTGGGTAGCCACAATCAAATTGTTGTTCTTAATGGTTAAATCCGTAATGGGAACTATGGGTAAATTCAACTGGAATTCTTGCCAGTTTTTACCATCATTAAAGGAAATATACATTCCGGTTTCAGTTCCTGCATACAATAATCCCTTTACTTTTGGATCTTCTCGAAGCACTCGTGTAAAGTGTTCGTTATTTATACCGTTTGTTATTTTAATCCATGTTTTCCCAAAATCCGTGGTCTTGTAGAGATAGGGTTGAAAGTCCCCCAATTTATATCGTGTTGCGGCAACATAACAAGTGCCTTCATCAAAAGCTGAGGGTTCTATACTGTTGATCATGCTCCATTCCGGCATGCCTGGCGGAGTTACATTTTCCCAGTTTGCCCCGCCATCTTTGGTCACGTGTATCAATCCATCATCACTCCCTACCCAAAGCAATCCTTCTTTTATAGGGCTTTCATTAGCCGCGAAAATGGTACAATAATATTCCACTCCAGTATTATCTTGTGTAATTGGACCTCCACTACTAACCAGCTTGTTTGGGTCATTTCTTGTGAGATCATCACTGAGCAATTCCCAACTTTGCCCTTCATTGGTACTTAAGTGTACGTGGTTGGAAAATGTATAGAGTTTTTTAGGGTCATGCTTACTAAAGATGATCGGAAAATTCCACTGAAAGCGATATTTCATCCCTTCGGCTCCATAACCCATGGGGTTGTCTGGCCATACATTAATTCCCCTAACAGTATTATTTTTATGGTTTACTCTTGTTAAAAATCCGCCATAACTACCCCCATACACAATATCATTGTTTGTTGGGTCTACTGCAATATGTGCCGATTCTCCCCCAGCCGTTGGTTCCCAATCGCCTTCACCAATTGAACCGCCATCGCTACGATGATTAATTCTGATGGTCGAATTATCTTGCTGTGCCACATAAATCCGATACGGAAAAGCATTATCTGTTGTTACTCGATAAAACTGAGCGGTTGGTTGGTTGTAATATGTACTCCAAGTTTCACCTCCATCATAACTTACCTGGGCTCCGCCATCATCACCAATAATCATTCGTTTTGAATTCTCTGGTGAAATCCAAAGATCATGATGATCTCCATGGGGTGCATTAAAGGTATTAAAGGTTTTTCCCCCGTCTGTGGATTTGTGATAGCGCACGTTGAGAACATAGACCACATCTTCATCTTCCGTGTCGGCATACACTCGGGTATAGTACCAGGCACGCTGTCTAAGTTTTCGTTCTTCATTGACCCGTGTCCATTTTTTACCCCCGTCATCAGAACGGTACAGCCCTCCTTTTTCCTTGTTTTCAACAATGGCCCAAACCCTGTCACTGTTTTTTGGTGACACGGTAACACCAATAATTCCTAAAGTGTCCTTTGGAAAGCCTTCATTTTTTGAAATTTCCGTCCATGTTTCCCCACTATCGGTACTCTTCCAAAGTGCAGATCCATCGCCCCCACTGCTCAAGCTATACGGTGTTCTTTTCGCTCGCCATGTAGATGCGTAAAGTATTCTTGGGTTGTTAGGGTCAAAGGTCAAATCCACAGCCCCAGATTGATTATTTACGAACAAGACTTGCTTCCATGTTTTTCCACCATCAATACTTTTATACACTCCGCGTTCATTGGTAGGTTTGTAGATATTCCCCAGAACAGCTGCGTATACTGTGTTATAGTCTGTTGGATGGATTCGAATTCGTGGTACATGACGACTGTTTTTAAGCCCCGCCGAAGTCCATGTTTTACCAGCGTCCTCGGTCTTCCAGATACCGTAACCACTGGATACATTTCCACGAAGTGTCTTTTCTCCACCTCCAGCATAAATTATATTAGGGTCACTTTTGGCCACTTCAACAGCGCCAATACTTCCTCCAAAATAGCCATCGGAAATATTCTCCCAGCTACGACCACCATCTAATGTTTTCCAAACACCACCTCCGGTAGCTCCAAAATAAAAAAGATTTGGTTCTCCTGGAACTCCAGTTACTGCGGCAGAACGCCCACCTCGAAATGGCCCTACCAAACGGTACTCCAAACTGGAATAGAGTTCTTCTGGATATTCAGGAGCTGTTTGTGAAGATTTATTGCGTCGTTGAGCCTCCGTTGAAAGAGCAAAAAGGCATAGTGCCAGCAATAACAAGCCGGCTTTGGAAAGCAGTTGTTTCATTTTTTTGAGTGTTGAATTAGTCGGTATTAAATGTAGGGAAAAACATGGCATGTAACAATGTGGATAATTTAATACTAATGTATCAGATGAAGTAATCGTTCATTTTTAGTAGTTTTAGATTATTAACACAAACACATTACCATGGATATTTTTAGCAAGATCAAAGAGAAGCTCACACATGAGTTTATTGATATTATTGAATGGCTCGACTATACTGATGACACCATTGCCCATAGATTTGAGCGTTATCAAAATGAAATAAAGAATGGGGCCAAGCTTATTGTGCGTGAAGGGCAGACCGCTGTTTTTATAAACGAAGGTCAATTGGCAGATGTATTTAAACCTGGCACTTACGACCTAACCACACAAAATCTCCCCATTTTAGCAACCCTAAAAGGTTGGAAATATGGTTTTAATTCTCCCTTTAAAGCTGAGGTCTATTTTGTGAACACCCATCTTTTTACTGATGAAAAATGGGGAACAAAAAGTCCCATCACCTTGAGTGATGATCGTTTTGGCTTAGTGGAGATCAGAGCTTTTGGCACCTATGCCTTTAAAATTTCGGATGCCGGAAAGTTTATTACGGACATTGTTGGAACCGATAACAACTTTACCAATTTTGAAATCAATGAGCATCTAAAAAGTTTGATCGCAACCCGATTCACGGATACCGTTGGCGAAGCCAATTTGCCCATAGAATTGTATGCCGCAAATACTTCTGAACTTTCGGAAACTTGTCAAGACGTGATGAAACCAGAATTCATTTCTGTAGGGATTTCCTTGGAAAAATTCTATATCGAGAACGTTTCCATGCCCGAAGACCTCAAAAAAGAAATCTTTGAGTACAGCCGTATTGATAAGTTGGATTTGGACAAATTGACCAAGTTCAAAACTGCAAAAGCTATTGAGGCTGCGGCCAAGAACGAAGGTGGTACCGCCGGTGCTGGAATGGGAATGGGAATGGGTTTTGTATTGGCTCAACAAATGGGAGGCATGATGAGCCCCCAAATGGGAGGTGTTCAACAAATGCAACAGCCAGGAGCAACAGTTCCTCCACCAATGCCAACTGCAGTTCAGTATTTCTATGCTTCAAATGGAACGCAACAAGGCCCAGTCTCTTTTGAGCAATTACAGGCTCTTTTTGCGGGGCGTACCATTAATAGGGACAGCTTGGTTTGGAAACAAGGCATGGTAGCTTGGACCGCCTTGAAGGATGTTGAGGAATTAAAATCGTTTTTAGGGGGAAATACACCGCCACCCTTGCCAAACAACTAATCTTTGGAACCATCAATCCAAAAAACAGAACTTAAAAAACCCTGCGTTAATTGCGGCGCAGAGCTCAAATACAAGCCTGGAACTACTAATATTAGTTGCGAGTATTGTGGGCATGAGGAATCTATCAATATAGATGGGAATGGGTTTGCAGAACTGGAGTTATATCCATATCTGAAAGAAATGGGTGCCCAAAAACACAGTGAGGAAATCTCTATGCTTCATTGTAAAAATTGTGGCGCCAATCTGCATGTAGAAGAAAATTACAAGTCACTTCATTGCGTCTATTGCAGTATGCCTTTAATAATAGAAGATACTTATATAGAAGATTGGATACTTCCCGGCGCCGTGCTGCCGTTTCAGATTGAAAAACAGAGATCATTTCTCATTTTTCAAAAGTGGGTCAGTAAATTGTGGTGGGCTCCCAATAAATTGAAAAAGGCTTCTTTAGACCCTCAATTTACCAAAGGATTGTATTTGCCCTATTGGACATTTGACGCACAACTTTCAGCTTCTTATACTGGGCAACGAGGCGAATATTATTATGAGACCCGTAGAGTTAGGAATGCACAAGGCAAAATGGTTTCACAACGGGTTAGAAAAACGCGTTGGTATCCTGCTTCTGGAAGGGTTTCGGGTTTTGTAGATGATACTTTGATAGAGGCTTCCAAACAAAAGGCAGGCAGAATCCCAACAAAAATTGCACATTGGAATTTAAAAAAATTACAACCTTTCAATAGTGGTTTCCTTTCCGGGTTTGTCACCGAAAAATATACTATTCCTTTAAAGCAAGGTCATTTATCGGCCAAGGGTGAGGCAAAACGTATTGCAGAACATTGGTGCCGACAGGATATTGGTGGGGATACACAACGGGTGACTAGCATGGATATGAGTCTATCCGATGAAACATTCAAGCATATTTTATTGCCTGTTTATATAAGTGCGTATCGGTACAAAGGCAAAGAATACAATTTCTACATCAATGGGGAAAATGGCACAATTTCAGGAACACGACCTTATAGTTTTTGGAAAATATTTTCAGCTGTTGTCTTTGTAATTATTGTAATTGCCTTATTGGTATTTCTGGCACAGGGCTGATTAAAATAGCGCTTCCTTTTCAAATTTTAACTAATTTTATTCTATGCCAAAACGCATTTCTTTAATAACGGTTTTTGTATTGTTAAACATGGGTGTTGGCCGCATGTTTCAGGAAAGCACGGGTCTAGCTTGTTTTTCCGAACTTTCTATTCTTGCCATTACCAGTTTTTGCTTTTGGAATGCCTCCGCGCAACAAATAAAAAAATGGGGGCACAAATGGATGGTGAACGCCTCTGGAAAAAACATCCTTATACAAAGTGGGTTGGGTCTTTCGGCGTCTGCAATCAATATTGTTATTGGTCAGGTCTTGGTGGTGTTTTTAATGAGCACGGTTTATCAATGTACTTCTCCCAGTTTCAATTTTCTCAACGCAAGCCTGACGAACAACATTGCGGTAAACCTACTTTGTTATTTTCTGTTGATGTTCTTTTTGGTTGAAACAAAAAAAGAAGGGACTTCAATTGTTTCGCAAAATGGAAGTCTTGAAGACGATGGAAGAGTTTCCGTTTCAAAGAAAGGATCTCAGTTTTTACTTCATCCCGAAGAAATCATTTACGTAGAAACCAGTAACAATTGTATTGTGCTTCACACCAAAAAGGGAAAGTTTGTAAAATATCAAAGTCTAAAATCTTTCTCACAGAAGCTCTGCCCCAAAACCTTTAAACGGGTTCATCGTTCCTATTTGGTGAATTTGGATTTAATAGAACGCATCCAAAAAAACCACAACGGAGATGGAGTACTGCATTTAAAAACAGGGCATAATCTAAAATTTAGTAGAACCTACATTTAATTACTCGTATCTACAAGGTTCTGCAACTTACCCTTATTTTCCCGCAGCTTACATTGCAAGTTTTCTTGTGTTTTAAGTATAAAGTTAGTTTTGACCAAAACCAGTTTTATACATGCGATTCCACTGCGCTATTTTATTTTTTTTAATACATCCCCTATTGGTTGCGCAAGAATATCTAAGCAACACCGAGAGCATCCACAAAACAGATAAAAAACTTGCCCTTGATGGTTTTTTAAATGATCCTCTTTGGAAGGAAGCTAAAAATTTTCCGTTTACAGAATGGCAACCAGATTGGGGAAAACCTGATAGCCTTACAACCCTTTTTATAACCTTTGATGATGACTATCTATATGTTGGCCTGGATGCCAAGGATCCAAAACCTGATAAAATAATAAGTAGAAATTTAGTGCGTGATGGTTGGTACGGAGACGACTATTTTGCATTTCAAATTGACCCCAATAGAACCAAAAAGAACGCTCTTATTTTTAGTATCTATCCCTCCGGAAGCAGATATGATGACGCTATTTACAATGATAATGTCCCTTTGGGCAATTCTCCTTCAACACCTGCCTATGATATGCTTTGGGAAGGTGAAACTCAAATAACAAATCAAGGTTGGCAAGCAGAATATCGCATTCCTTTATCAAATTTAAGATTTGAAATAAGAAATGGAGAAGTTCTTGGTGGTATCTCGGCACACCGAACCATTAATTACGACAATAAACTAATGGTTTATCCAAAAATACCTCAGAATGTAACGGGGGCCGGTGGCAAACCATCTTTAAAAAAACCCGTTTTATTTGTTGGGTTACAACCTAAAAAAGATTTCCAAATAACACCTTATCTATTAGCTTCAACACAAAACGAATTTAAACTGAATACAACAACGACCTCCTATGAAAAAGAGGGTTTTGAAAAGTTCAATGTTGGTTTGGATGTCCGTTATGGAATCACTCCAAACCTAACATTGGACCTTACCTTGAACACAGATTTTTCTCAGGTGGAGATTGATGACCAAGTCGTAAATCTTGGTCGAGCATCCATTTTTTTTCCGGAACGAAGAAAATTCTTTTTGCAACAATCTGGGCTCTTCGATTTTGATATGGGCATACTTTCCCAGCTCTTTTACAGCAGAACCATAGGTATAAATAACGGACAACTCACCCCTATTTTAGGTGGAGCAAAGCTCACGGGTGAATTGGGCAACTGGGATTTGGGGTTTCTTTCATTACAGACGGAGGGAACGCGAATAAATGACAATGTACTGCCTACAGAGAATTTTTCGGTACTTCGATTGCGCAGAAAGGTTTTTAACGATAGATCATTTATCGGTTTTATGGCAACAAACAGAATTCGGGAAGATTATTTCAACACTGCCTTTGGTGTGGACGGGGTCATTGATGTAGGTAATGAAAACTTTATCATTACCTCCTTGGCAACAACTGTGGAAGGTGAAAATTCTTCAAGTTCGGGTTACAATCTTATTGACAACTCCCGCTTTGCCTTCCAATTTGCCAGGCGCAAACAGGACGGATGGTTTTATAGAGGCGCTTATGAATTTTCAGGTGATTTTTTCAATCCCGGTATGGGATTTTTGCTTCGCGAAAAGCACCACAACATATATATTGGTCTCAACCATGGGAAGTTTAAAAAAGATCGGGAGCAGAACACCTTTCAATATCGAAGATGGATGCCTTTAAATTCAGATTTGTATTTCACAACCAATTTTTCGGATGTGCTTACATGGTATAATCGAAGTCAGTGGACAGGGCGATTCTTTAACAGTGATGAAATTTCCTTTTTTGGACAGGTCCAATATGAGTTTTTACAGGACCCACTGCAATTTTCCAATACGATTGCAATTCCGCAAGGGAATTACTTTTTCACCTATATAGGAGCCTCTTATTCGAGTGGTTTTCAGCGAGCTTTAAAAATTCCAATTTCAGTGGAGTATGGAAGTTTTTTTGATGGGGAAAATTTACAGCTCAGCTTATCTCCTGAATGGAATATTAATGAACATTTTACATTGGAAAGTTCTTGGCAGCTCAATTATCTGAATTTTAAGAATAGGAATGTCAGTGAATGGATCAACGTTCCCCAATTAAGAATAAATTGGGCATATAACCTACATCTTTCGGGTAGTGTCACTGGCCAGTACAACTCCATCCAAGACCAGATTTTTACGAGTGCCCGACTGCGATATAACTTTCGGGACGGACACAATCTGTACGTGGTTTACAACCAAGATTACAATTCAGATAGGTTTCAATTCAATCCAGAGCTGCCCCGATTTAACAATCAGATAGTAACCTTAAAATATTTATACACGTTCTTCTAAAGTTTATATTATGAAAAAACCAATTGGTATTATTATCTTGTTTTGCATTTTTTATTCTTGTCAAAAAACCCGTGTAGAACCCATACCCAAAACTGTTGTAGACGCAGATGATAAGGAAATCCTAAGAAACCTCAAGGAAGTCCAATGGCCCAAAGCGTACCGAGAGCAGGACACAATTTTGCTTGATGCTATTCTAGGTGATGATTTTCAAATGATAGATGCCGGAGGCACATGGTCCAATAAGAGCGGAGAACTGGAATGGATTAAGGAAAATGCTGTGCGTTATGATTCGTTTCATTATGAAATAAAACGCCTGGATGTCCTGGACAACGGAACAGCCCTCATCTGTGGCACTGGACATATCCAAAATGATTCCACCAAAACTATTTATCAATCCAGCAACATTTTAATCAAACGAAACGGAATGTGGAAGGCAGTAGCTTCACATGTGTCCGGCGTTAAATCCGTGGAACAGTGATCTGTTAAAAACACATACTTAAGATAATTGAAACTTTTATGGCACCCTTGATCTAATCTCGATAAGGAAAAATCAAAAGCCGATAAAAAGTTGTCCTAAAGAGAATTGTATAGCACCGTAACAATGACGATATTTCATTTGATTAGCTCTATTCCTATTACAAAACCATAAAGTAGATGCATTTAAAAACTCATTTTACCAACTATCGGCTTCTCTTTTTTTTGACCTGGATTTGTCTTGTTGGAGTAAATCATGGTATGGCACAGACCAGTGATTATTCAACTCTTTTTTCCGAAGAATTGAATGAAAGTAGAATCATCCAAGTCGATTTGCCTGACTGTTATGCCACTTCCAAAAAGGAATATCCTGTGTTGTTTGTGCTGGATGGTGAGTATATTTTTGACTATGCCAAGGGAGTGACTTCATTTCTGAGCAACGATTTTGGTTTCCTTCCGGAGACCATTGTCATAGGTATTCCAAATACGGATAGAAATCGGGATTTGTTTGTTGACCTTAGCCCCAATGGGTCCTACCTTAAATTCATTGCATTCTTGGAACAGGAACTGATTCCATTTGTCGATCAAAATTATAGAACCAATCATTTTCGGACGCTCTTAGGATGGTCTTCCGGTTCAGGAATTGCCAACTATATTGGGGTTAAAAAGCCTCAGTTGTTTAACGCGTATATTTTGGCTGGAGCGGGCATTGGACCAAAAACTGAAGTCTTTATCCAAAAGGAAATGGACCCTGGGAGCTATATCCAAAACTTTTTGTTTGTCTCAACCGAAGGAACAATGGTTAGAGCGGAAGGGTTAAAAAAACATCAGTCCCTAGTAGAATAATTAAACCCAACTGGACTTCGGTGGAAGTTCAAGATTTACGAAGAAGCCAACCATGTTGAATCCATGTCCAAGGGCCTTTATGATGGATTGAAATTCATCTTCGAGGACTATCTCATACCAGATTCAATAGTGTCCGAAGGAAGTGCAAAAGTTATAGACTACTATAAGAATTTAAAGGAAATTTATGGATACAAAACACGGATTCCCAAGGGAGCCATCAACGAAATCTCTGGAATCCTGATACTCCAAGAAAAAACCGAGGAGGCGCTAAACCTTCTTGATTATGGAATTACCCAATATCCGGAAAGTGCCGTTCTTATGGCAGCCAAAAGTGAAACCTACGCCCAACTTCATCAAAAAAACAAAGCAATAAAATGGTGTAAACTCGCCATAAAAAATTCAAGGGATCTTGCCTCAATCAACAAATACAAAATATTACTTGAAGCATTACAAAGATAACATGGGAACTAAGCCCGTGGTATAAAATGGTTTAACATAAATTTTGATTCTTATGGAAAAATATTTGCTAAAATTGGTGAAGCTGTTCAACCTGAAAACCTTATGAAAACCCTTATCTGGAGTATTGCATTGATTTCTTTCACCCTAGGAGCCCAAACAACTTGGGACGAGGTTGAATTATCCTTCCAAAAAGATCTTATTCCAGAAGGAATTGCGGTAGATGTCGAGGCCCAAAAACTCTATATCAATAGCCTAATGCATAACAAAATTGTTCGGTGCAATTTAGATGGGAGCCAGACGGAGGATTTTATAAAAAATGGGAAGCACGGTTACCTTTCCGGGTTTGGAATGACGATACAAGGGGATACACTTTTTGCCTTGGGCAACAGTTTGACCAAACCACGGAACAGTTCCATCCTGCTTTTATTGAATACAAAAACAGGGAAGCTTATTAAATCGTATACGTTGGATAAGCCTGGTTTTGCCTACCTCAATGATCTTGCGGTAAGCAAAAAGGGGGAAGTTTTTATTACAGATTCTGAAAGTAACCACATCTATACGATCAACAAAGAAGAAGAGAACCTAGAAATCTTTTTAAGCCATGACGACCTTAAACATAGTAATGGCATTGCTATCTCCTCCAATGATAAATACCTCTATTTCGCTTCCTATGCTAGTGGATTACGAATTCTGGATATCGCTTCAAAAAAACTGGTGAATCCTCCTAACAATTATAAAGGTATTGATGGATTGAAATTTTACAAAAACAAGCTCATCGCCATAGTAAACGGCAAACGAGATCAAACCCAAAATGGCGTATATCAATTTCAACTCAATGCAAAGGGTACCGCGATTGAAATCGAAGAGAAAATATGGAAGCTTAAAAACGAAACGGACATCCCAACTACCTTTGACATTGAAAACGATGCGCTGTATTTTGTTGCTGACTCCCAGATGGACCAGATGAACCAAGAAACCAATACGATACGGGATGAATCCAAGTTGGAAGATTATTCGTTGATAATAAAATCATTGAAACCTAAGGTACAGGCCAAAAATTATTGCACTGAAATTGGCAGGTTTGATTTGCTCATTGATGCGGATGAAGTGGCCGGCTCCTATTTATTGATTCATAAAGATGCTTTAGGCGGGGTTTGGGGGCGACTAAAGGGTAATGTGATGACGGGCAGATGGCATGACGCTGATGGAAAAGGGGATATCATCATCACCTTTACGGAAGACTTCTCTTTCTTTACCGCTGATTATAGAAGCGATGATGAGCCTGAAAAATGGCACAAAGATTCATGGCATGGCGCTCTTAGGCCAGATACTGGCACTTCGTTTGATTTCAATAATAAAACCTATCAATGCGAATAGAGCTTTTCAATTCAAAAACTCAAGACAAACAGGACTGGATAATTTAGTTTCACTTAAAAACTCCATCGTACCGTTTTCAACATCTCGTTTAAATAAAGTAATGTTATTGCTTCTTTGATTCGCAACTAAGACAAAATTACCGCTGGGGTCAATCGTAAAATTTCTGGGCCAATCTCCATGAACAGATTCACGACCAATCAGGCTGATTTTTCCCGTTGCCTGATCAACCGCGAAAATAACAATGGTATTTTCACCTCGGTTTGAGCCGTATAGAAATTTTCCATCGGGTGACAAGTGAATATCTGCACAAGATTTTACACCTTCCCAATCGGGTGCCAAGGTATTTTCGGTTTGAATTGGGTTATAACTCCCCTCATCATCCCTCTCTAAAACAGTAATGGAAGCATTTAGTTCATTGATTACATAAAGGAAACTTCCGTCTGCATTAAATTCAAAATGACGTGGCCCGGCACCATCTAGAAAATCCAATGAAGCTTGATGCGCAGGTATCCATGACCCATCTTTCTGAACATATCTTTTTATTGCATCCAGCCCTAAATCAGAAACAAATAATCCATCTTTATTGAAATGTGCTTTATGGGCATGAGCTACCTTAGCAGTATCCAACACTTTATGGTCAATAATTTGTGGATTGGGATTTAAACTTCCATCAGCATTCAAATCAAAAATGGAAACACTACCCCCTGTATAGTTTGAAGCGGCCAGTTGCCCCTTATCGGACAAGGTTACGTGACAAGGGTGAGCTCCACCTACATCGACTGTATTCAAATGTGATAATTCCCCATCAATTAATTCAAAAGAAGAAATACCTCCATTTACGTCATTAAAATCCGCAGTTTCTTGAATTGAATACAAATATCTTTTATCGTTTGATATCACCAAAAAAGAAGGATTGGGCAAAACTGCTGAAAGTTTTGGTTCGCTTAAAATTCCTGTATTGGCATCAAAAGTCAACTTATAAATACCTTCACTATCCCCATTGGTATAGGTTCCCACAAATAGTGGATACATCTTTTCCATTTGTTTCTTTTCTGAACAACTATTTAAAATCAATAAAAGAACACTAAAAATTAAATACGAAAACTTCATGTTTTAAAAGGTCTTTTGCTAAAAATAGTAACTAAATGCGACATGCAAGTTTTCTTTATCTCCTTCTTTATATTTTTGAACAGTGAATACGGATGTCTTAATCTTGGTTTTAAGTTCTTTGGGCGTTGCACAAGCGCTCTTTCTTTCTTTTTACCTTCTAACCCTAAAAAAGGGAAACAGAAATGCCAATATTTTTTTGGGGCTGGCTCTTTTTGGATTGACCATGCGCATAGGCAAGTCCATACTTAATGTGCATTTGAATTTAGACCCTTGGCAACGTAATTTGGGCCTATCCGGTATTTTGCTGACTGGTCCCTTCTTGTGGTTTTATGGTAAAGCATTACTGGACGCTCAAAAAAAATTCGCTCTAAAGGATTACATCCATATTGTCCCATTTGTTCTATTTGCCCTTTTCTGCGCAATTATTCCCAATGATGGTACAATTTTATCGTATGTTATTTATATTTTGATTTTTGCCCATCTCGCATTTTACATTGTTCTTTCTTTTCGAATATTCAATAAGCATAAAACGAAAGTCCATCCGCAGCGGGCCTCGTGGTATAGAAATTTGGTAATAGGGGTAGCTTTTATTTGGGTTTTTTACATGGGTAACCTTGTAGGATTGTTTTCCCCTTATATTGGCGGTGCGATTTTCTTCTCTGTACTTATCTATATTTTCTCTTTTCTTTTTTTACAAAAGCATGCTTTTCAATTGGGAAAGTACAATGCCTCTTCTTTAGATAAACTTGCTTCGGAGGAGCTTTTACATTCCATAAAAAGTCTTTTTGAACAAGAACAGATTTTCCTTGACAATACCATTTCACTTGAAACTGTTGCTGAAAAACTGCATGTATCCGCGAGAAAATTATCCCAAGCCATAAATGAAAATGAACACAAGAATTTTTCAGATTTTGTAAATGGGTATAGAATTGAAAAAGCCAAGGTATTGCTGACCAATCCAGAGCATAACAAGGAAAAAATAGTGGCTATAGCCTATGACTGCGGTTTTAGCAATGCCACGTCCTTTAACCTGGCCTTTAAGGCAAAAACACAATTGACCCCTTCTCAGTACAGAAAAGAATTTGGAACGACCTAGCTCTTTTTTCGTCTTAAGAATCATGTTTTTTAAAGGGTTATAGTTTGAGTTTTTCATCATTTGTATAAAAATTACAAAAGATGAACAAATTGGTAATTCCGTTGGCATTCCTTTTGATAGGTTGCTCACAGAATCAAAAAACTTCTGCTTCAAAGAGTGTTTTATCTCCTTTACCAACAAAACAAATCGTGATGGATAGTCTTAACCATCCTTGGAGCATGGCCTTCTTATCAAACGAGGAAGCTTTGGTCTCTGAAAAAGATGGGGATCTTTTGCGCATCAATCTTAATTCGAAAGAAAAACGAATCATCAAAGGATTTCCAACTGATTTAACCGATAGTATACGCGCTATTAATTTTGGTGACAATTCTGGGATTTTTGAGGTGCTAGTTGACCAAGATTTTATAAGCAATAAGTGGGTGTATGTTTCCTATGCGGCCAAAAGAAAAGGTCTAGGTACTACTACAAAAATTATAAGGGCTCAATTGAGCAAAGATTCTCTTATTCATCATCAAGTCTTACTTGAAGCAGACCCCTTTACAAAAGAATACTACCATTATGGCGGAGGTATGACATTTGGGCCAGATGGAAAACTTTATATAACCATTGGTGAACGTCTTTTTTGGGAAAAGGATGAACCTGAAATACCAATTGCGCAGGACGTGACCGATAAACGTGGAAAGATATATCGCATTAATCCAGATGGGAGTATTCCAAACGATAATCCTGATTTTGGTCCAAATGCTGTGCCCGGCTTATATGCAATGGGGATACGTGCGGCGCAAGGAATAACCGTTGAACCCAAAACTGGTAAAATCTGGTTCAGTGAACATGGCACTATTCAAGGTGATGAAATCAATATTCTCAAAGCCGGAGCAAATTACGGATGGCCCAATGTAACCTCAGGAAAATTGCGTAGTCAAGATTATACACCTCCAAAGTTAGAAGATGTCACTTTCACGCCACCAGTTTGGTTTTGGCAACATACCGTAGCTCCCACCGGGCTTACTTTTTACACAGGCGACGAATTCCCCTATTGGAAAAACAATTTAATCGTTCCAGGGCTATCTCGTGGAAGTCTATGGCGGTTTCGTGTAGAAAATGAAGTTATAAAAAGTGCCGAAGAACTATTCATAGACGACCGTGTTCGCATACGTAAAATAAGACAAAGCCCAGATGGAAAACTTTATATCCTCACTGATGAGGATAATGGAAAAATTATTCAAATAAAAGCTCAATAAATCATCAATTCTTAAAACTTAAAAACACATGAAAACACAATTCTTGACTTTAACACTTTTACTATTAACCCTTTCTTTATTTGCGCAATCCGAGGAAGAAGCCATACGGCAAACCCTTCAAAATTATATTGATGGTTCATCCTATAGCGACCCAGAACTAATAACATCAGCGTTTTATGAAGGTGCTGATTTGTTCTTATCTAAAAAAGACCAAGAATTATGGGTTTTATCCCCTGAAGAATATGCCAATTTATTTAAGAATAGGGAGAAAGGGAAATCCAATGGTAGAATTGGAAAAATATTGATGGTTGATTATGCAAACAACATTGCATCTGCCAAAGCGGAAATTCTGATTCCCAAAGCAGGCCTAAAGTTTATCGATATCTTCTTATTGAAAAAGCTTGAAGGTAAATGGAAAATCATTAGTAAGGCAGCTACCCAAATAGAATAACAAAAACTACGTGCATGTAGATGGTTTAAGCTTAGTTTTTATTTCATTGCCTAAATAAAACCCTGTGATTATTGTTGCTAAAACATCAGCAATTGGAAAAGATATCCAAACCCCCAATTCTCCCAAAAAACTGGGTAAAATCAAAACAAGTGGAATAAAAAAGAAGCCTTGTCGGGTTAACGTCAGAAGCAAAGCTGGGATTGCTTTTCCCACAGCTTGAAAATAGGCAGCCCCGATTAATTGTAATGCTATAATAGGTGTTGCCGCAAAAACCCAACGCATAGCATTAGGAGCATGCTCCAATACAAAGGCATTTGTTATAAATTCCTCTGGAGGCAAATCTTCCCTACTGCTTAGAAACAAAGATGTTATAGCATCGGGAAAAACCATCAATCCTATGAATACAAGTGTGGCTACCAAAGCCGCATATTTAATTGCGGTAAAAATGGATTCTTTAACGCGGTCATATTTTAAAGCGCCATAGTTAAATCCTGCAATAGGCAAAAATCCTTGGGTAACGCCAAAAACAGGGAATAGCGCAAACATCAACATTCTACCAATAATAGCGTACACAGCAACCATGGCCTCGCCTCCCAAATTGAACAGAATATTGTTCATCAGCAAATAGGTGATACTGGTAACTGCCTGTCTTGCCAAGGTTACAAAACCAAGAGAGCCAATTTCTTTTAAAATTGGCATGTTCAATCCAAAATGTGGTAGGCTTATTTTTAATTCCGAATTCTTGGAAAGAAAAAAGTAGAAGATGTAGCCAAAACAGAGCAGGTAACCAACTGTTGTTGCCCATGCTGCTCCATGCATCCCCCAGTCAAAAACATAAATGAAGATGTAATCCATGAGCAGGTTCCCAACAGACGGAATAATCATGGCGATCATTGCAAATTTTGGTTTCCCTTCGGCTCTAATGACCGTATTGCCCATCATACAAAGTGCCAAAAACGGTACCCCATATAAAATGATGGTGTAATAAACTTTTGCAGGATCAAAGATGGTTCCCTTACCGCCAAAAGCTGGTATAAGATCATCTACATAATAAAGACCAAGGGCCACCATGCTAACAGTAACCAGTAGGGTCAATGTGATTTGATTTCCAAAAGTTTTAAGGGCTTTTTCCTTATTGTCTGCTCCAAGTGCTCTGGAAATTATACTGGAACCGCCAATACCGATTGCCATTCCCAATGCAGCAATAAAAAACGATACGGGTAGCACAACATTAATGGCGGCTATGGCAATGGAACCAATCCAATTTCCTACGAAAATGGAATCTACCAAAACATTCAAGGACATTACCAAAATTCCTATGGAAGCGGGTACCGCTTGTTTGATCAGTAATTTACCAATCGGCTCTGTTCCTAATTGATCAGAAGATACTTTTGCCATCTACACTGGCAGTGTTTCTTTGGACTGCCAATCATTAACCCATTTGGCCATTAGCTCGACCCATTCCTCATTGTCATTTAGACAAGGGATGTGAATATAGGACTCGCCACCCGCTTCCATAAATTGGTCCTTTCCTTCCATTGCAATTTCTTCCAACGTCTCCAAACAATCAGAGACAAATGCTGGTGTAATTACTGCCAATTTTGTTTTTCCTTCTTTTGCCAAACGTTCAAATTCAAAGTCGGTGAAGGGTTTTAACCATGGATCATTGGGCAACCTAGATTGAAAAGAAATACTGGTTTTATCTTCTGGCAGTCCTAAAAAAGTTTTTACTTTTTCAGTAGTGTCAAAACATTGATGGCGATAGCACGTATGGTGTGCCACAGAATTTATTTTACAACAGCTTCCATCTATTTTACAATGGAATTTTGTTGGATCCGATTTTCGAATATGACGTTCCGGGATACCATGATACGAAAACAGGATGTGGTCATAGTCGAACTCTTCAAGTCCTCTTTCAATACTTTTTGAAAGCACCTGAATATAATCGGGATTGTTATAAAATGCAGGTAGCGTAGTAATTTTCATTTCTGGAAAATGTGCAGTTTGCACCTCCATGGTTTTTACCACAACGGTTTCAAAAGAACTCATTGCATATTGGGGATATAAGGGAACCAACAGCACCTCATCTACGCCTTTATCTTTTAATTCCTGTAACGCATTTTTAATGGTCATTGAACCATAACGCATTCCAAGGGCAACGGGCATTTCGGTCTGGTCCTTTACTTTTTCAGCAAATCGTTCTGAGATAACAATCAATGGAGAACCTTCTTCCCACCAAATTTTGGAATACGCTTCCGCAGATTTTTTTGGGCGCGTCTGTAATATGATTCCTCTAACAATGATATTTCGCAACCAGTTGGGAACATCAATAACCCTCTCGTCCATCAAAAATTCATCCAAGTACGGTTTTACATCTTTTGCGGTTGGACTATCTGGAGAACCCAAATTAACCAATAACACTCCTTTCATAGCAATTTGTTAAGAGCAGTAAAAATACTACTTGAAGATGGTTTTACATTTGATTCCACCAATTTGTTTCCTTATAATTCCATAGATAATCCTAATTTAGTTTGGCAAACCTAAACTTGGCTATGTTACATCGTATTTGCATTTATCTAATTTTTGTTTTCACGTTGACGTTGAATTCTCAAATCACCTACTCTCCAATGGATTCCACTCTGTTTTATTCAAAATTGGAAGGTCTCAAAGGAATTGAAGGAGGTTCGTATGGCGATTCTGTTGTGGACATCGGTAAATCATTTTTAGGCACTCCATACGTAGAAAAAACCTTGGAAATAGGTGATACCGAAAGTATCGTAATAAATCTAAGGGGTTTTGATTGTACTACCTATGTTGAAAATGTTTTGGGTTTTGCCCATCAGCTCCAAAATAACCAAACAGATTTTCACAGTTTTGCGAAACATTTGGAAACCATTCGGTATAGAAATGGTGTGTTAGATGGTTACCCTTCTCGTTTACACTACTTTACAGAATGGATAAGAAACAATGAGAGTAAGGGACTGATTCAAGATATAACTGCTAGTTTGGATGGGATTGAGATGAATAAATCCATCAACTTTATGGGAACACATCGTTCTCTTTATCCTTTTTTAAAGAATGATAAGAATTTTGAGGATATGCTAAAAGTTGAAAAAGAGTTGGCGAAACAAAGTCTATGTATTTTACCTCAAAATCAAATTGAAAATAACGAACACCTTATTCAATCTGGAGATATAATTGCCTTGGCCACATCTATTAAGGGTTTGGATGTGACCCATACGGGCTTTGCTATTAGACAAAATGGAAGAATCCATCTACTACATGCTTCCAGTTCTGGATCTGTTAGAATAACCGAAGAACCTTTGGTAGATTATTTAAGGAAAATAAAAAATAACGTTGGTATCGTTTTAGCTAGGCCGCAATAGCAACTATATTAGGGCAGCATATACGCAAATGCATTGGTCAATAATTGAACGAATTCAGTATCTGAATATTTACCCTTAGCATGTCCCATACTTGTGTAAAAAGATTTACCTCCATCAGCCCTGTTCCAATAATGCGCTGTCATTCTAGCATCGTCATAACTATTGGACCCTGTATCTGAAACCCTTAATAGCTCGGTAAAAGATGAATCAATATATCCGTCTTCCCAATAATACCATTCTTCATTATCACTCCAAGGAAAACTAATTCCATTGGTTAATTCAGTATTTCCATTTTGTATGCTTACCGTTGCACCAAATCCTGAGGAAGTATGGTTCGGACTGTTTCTAACACTACATCCGGTTACATTCTCTGCATACCAATCCCACACCCCTTTTCCATTGCCACTGACAGAACTTGCCGTACTATGCCCATAGGCATCACTAGCTGCATGGTTCGAAATAAAGTTTCCTCCCTGCGCCGCATACGATTCTACATTACTTCTTTGTGAAGCGTTAAGCATATCGCCTGATGTATTAGTAAAGAAAATGACATCGTAATTATTTAGGTTACCTGCCGAATCAAATTCACTACCTGTGTTGTCCACAGTAATCTCAAACCCTAGTTGGTCAGCTATAGCTTGAACCATAGTTTCGCTTTCTTCCCTGGTATTGTGGTCGAAGCCACTTGTCTTGGTAAATAATAGAACTTTTATTGAGGCCGAGCCTACTTCCGTAGTCACATCGTCCGATTCACAGGAACTTAAAACAGGGAGTATAAATACAATCGCCGCTAATCCATTTCTTACCCCTGTTTTGGTTGATTCAACAGCAAAACGAAGACCGTCCAAAGTTGACTTATAAAAATTATACATCTAGTGGGTTCATCTACAATAATATACGGTAAGATATTGCCCTTCGGTTCATAACTAACAATTCCTTAACGGTCATAGTCAAACAAGGCTGTTTAAATACTTTTTGGGTGTGGTCCCATATTTCTTTTTAAAGGATGCGATAAAATGACTTGCCGTACTATAACCTACCCTAAGCCCAACTTCGTTTACATTATGTGCCCCTGTTTCAAGCATTTTTCGGGCAAATTCCATCTTATAATCGAGCAAAAAACCATAAACCGAATCACCATAGATTTGCTTAAACCCTTCTTTCAATTTCTTTAAGCTTAAACCAATTTCTTTAGAAAGTTCATCCAATGTTGGTGGCTCTACCATTCTGGAAATCATAATTTCCTTTGCCATTTTTATACGGCGCACATTATCCTCATCTGCCAAGAAAGGACACTGTTCCAAATCTGCATCTTTTGTTTTATTAAAATAGAGCGAAATAAGCTCATACACTTTCCCTTTTACATATAATTCTTTTACGGATGGATGAAGGTTATAATTCATCAATTGACTAAGTACTACAGCGATTGCCGGAGAAACCACCTCTTGGGAATAGTATTTCTTTTCTTTGTTGTCTTCACTCAAAAATGGAATATAATTGGCTTCATTGGAAAAAAGAGAATGAAATTTTCGAATGGTCATAATAACAGACAGCAACCAAGTATTCGGAGAAATATTCAAATTTAATGGCAAATCTTTCTGCGTATTGTATAGCAAAAGGGAATTCTCTTCCGATACTTCCAAATGATAATTTCCCTGATTAAAATGAAAGCGAGACCCTCCCTTTAAACAAAAATGAAATTGAATAAATGAGCTATCAATTTCCCTTTCAATTACATTAAATTCTTCTGTATCATTCTGAATTTTAAGTATATAAAATCCATCTTCCACCAGAATTTCCTCATATGAACCTTTGGCGACATTTTCCATTACTAAACACTATTTTTTAAAGCAACTAATTCTATTTAGAATGACTCTAAATTGTTTTTTATAATTCAAATTTACCAATAAATGCAGTGTTTTTGAAGTATTTAGTCAAAAAGTGGTCATAATTGTACAATGACTGTTATTTATAGTTCCGCTAGCGTTATTTTTTAAAATATAGTGACCCTATTTTTGTGACACGATTTTTAATCCTTTATGAGGAGTTACCACATTTCAAAACATAATTCTTTTTATGCCATTGGCTTAAGCTATAAAAAAGCGGATGCTGAAGTAAGAGGAAAATTCAGTCTAGATGTTCCCGCCATAGACCGTATCATGGTCCAAGCCAAGGAGCAAGGTATAGATGGTCTTTTGGTAATTTCCACCTGTAACCGTACAGAGTTATATGGTTTTGCACAACATCCCTTTCAACTTATTAAATTACTCTGTGATCAAACATTAGGGAATGTTGAGGAATTTCAAGAAGTTGCATATGTCTATAAAAACCATGATGCTATTTCACATATGTTTAAGGTAGGTACAGGTTTGGACAGTCAAATTTTGGGTGACTTTGAAATCATCAGCCAAATCAAGCAAGGTTTTTATCGTTCCAAAAAACAGGAGATGGCGAATCCATTTCTTGAGCGTTTATGTAATGCCGTTATTCAAGCTAGTAAACGAATCAAGAATGAAACGGAATTATCATCGGGCGCTACATCTGTTGCTTTTGCTTCGGTAAAGTATATTTTAAATACAATTTCGGATATCTCTGAAAAGAACATCCTACTTTTCGGCACGGGCAAAATAGGAAGAAATACCTGCGAAAACCTTATAAAACATTCTAAAAATTCCCATATTACCCTCATTAATAGAACCCGAGAAAAAGCTGAGGTCATAGCGGGGAAATTTGATTTGACGGTAAAAGATTACGGTGATTTACAAACAGAAATTAGAAAAGCCGATATTCTTGTGGTTGCTACCGGAGCTCAATTGCCCACAATTTCCAAAGCATTGATCTATCCAAAAAAGCCATTGCTCATTTTAGATCTTTCGGTGCCCAAAAACGTATCCGATGATGTTTCGGAATTGGAAAATGTATCCTTGGTGCATTTGGACCAACTTTCTCAAATTACGGATGATACCTTAACCAAAAGAAAAGAGTTTGTCCCCAAAGCAGAGGCAATCAATGAGCAGGTAAGGAAAGAGTTTCTGAAATGGTTGGAAACTAGAAAATTTGCCCCCGTCATTAATGCGCTCAAAGAGAAGCTCAAAACAATGAAGGCCGAAGAAATTGACTTTCATTCAAAAAAATTATCCGACTTTAATCAAGACCAAGCCGAAATAATTTCGGAACGTATCATTCAAAAAATCACAAAACAGTTTGCTAACCATTTAAAGAGTTCCGAAGTTGATACACAAGATAGTTTGGAACTTATTCAAAAGGTTTTTCAGTTAGAACTTGATTCAAAATGAGCAAGATCATAAGAATCGGAACCCGCGATAGCGAATTGGCATTGTGGCAGGCAACAACTGTACAACAAAAAATTGAAGCCCTTGGTTTTGATGCCACTTTGATTCCAATAAAATCCACCGGCGATCAAGTTTTGGACAAACCACTTTACGAACTTGGAATTACCGGGATTTTCACCAAAACATTAGATGTTGCCTTATTAAAAGGCCAGATTGATATTGCCGTGCATTCCATGAAAGATGTACCAACCCAATTACCCAAAGGAATTGTTCAAACGGCTGTTTTGGAACGGGCCGTTACCAGCGATATATTAGTTCATAAAGGCTCAGAATTTTTGGAATCTGAAAAACCAGCTACAATTGCCACCGGTAGCTTAAGAAGAAAAGCACAATGGTTACATAAATACCCCCACCATAAGGTTGTGGATTTGAGAGGCAATGTTAACTCTAGACTTCTAAAGCTTATTGAGAATGATTGGAGCGGTGCTATTTTTGCCCAAGCAGGTTTGGAACGCATAAAGCTATTGCCTAAAGATGCCATATCCCTCGATTGGATGATTCCAGCACCAGCCCAGGGAGCGATGCTAATCGTTGCTTTGGAGGAAGATGCGTTTTCCAGGGAAGTAACCCAAAAGCTAAATCATAAAGATTCGGAAACTACGACAACTATTGAACGAGAATTTTTAAGGACCTTGGAAGGTGGCTGTACCGCTCCAATTGGTGCTTTAGCTACCATAAAAGATGAATCCGTTAATTTTATTGGAACGGTATTCTCATTGGATGGAAAACAAAAAATTGACATAAAAAAGAACGTTCCTGTTGAATCCGCGAAATGGTTTGGAGAGCAGTGCGCAAAAGAAGTTTTAAACAAGGGGGGAGCTAAACTCATGGAAACTATACGAAATGAAAACAGTGCTCTCCACTAAAATACTTTCACCTTCACAAAAGGAATTGTTCTTAAACTCTGGGCTTGGCTTAGTTGAGCATAATGCATTGAAAATTGAATTTTTGGACATCATTATTCCTCTTCACTATCAAAACTATATTTTCACGAGTAAAAATGCCGTAAAAGCTTTTTTGAACCACTCAAAAAAAACAGACCATTCAAATTGTAATGCTTTTTGTGTAGGTGAAAAGACCAAAGCCATACTTGAAGAAAATGGTCTAAAAGTTGTTAAAAAGACGGAAAATGCATCAGATTTGGGGAATTATATCGTCAAAAACTTTAAAAATGAAGATTTTCTTTTTTTAAGCGGAAATATAAGAAGGCAAGAATTACCAGAAATATTATCAAAAAATAACATTCGGTATGCTGAAGTAGAAGTATACAAGACCCATTTAGAAATTAGAAAGTTCAACCGGTCTTTTGATGGCATACTTTTTTTTAGTCCAAGTGGCATAAAAAGTTTCGTGAAGGAAAACCCACTTTCAAAAAAATTGGCCTTCTGTATTGGCAATACTACGGCAACCGAAGCCAAAAAACACACAAATCAAATCATAATTGCAAACAAACCGACAGTAGAAAATGTGTTGGTTCAAGCTATAAAATATTTTAAAAAGTATGATTAAAAACGACTTGTTTCTGAGGGCTTTAAAAGGTGAAACAGTAGATAGACCCCCTGTGTGGATGATGCGTCAAGCTGGACGCTATCTTCCCGAATTTATGGAGCTAAAAGCAAAGTATGATTTCTTCACACGTTGCCAAACACCCGAATTAGCTTCCGAAATCACTGTGCAACCTATTAGACGTTTTGGTATGGATGCCGCCATCTTATTCAGCGACATTTTGGTGATTCCACAGGCAATGGACATTGAAGTTCAAATGAAACCCGATTTTGGTCCTTATTTACCTAATCCCATAAGAACCGTTGAAGATTTGGACAGGGTTGTTATCCCCAATATTCAAGATTCTCTGGGCTATGTATTGGATGCCATTTCCATGACCAAAGAAAAACTTGAAGATGAAATTCCCCTGATTGGTTTTGCAGGGTCTCCCTGGACCATCCTTTGTTATTGTGTTGAGGGCCAAGGCAGTAAAAGTTTTGACAAAGCCCGCGGGTTTTGCTTTACAAAACCCGAAGCCGCCCATCAACTGCTTCAAAAAATAACAGACACTACTATTGCTTATCTAAAAGCCAAGGTAAGGGCTGGTGTAAATGCCGTCCAAATTTTTGACTCGTGGGGCGGAATGCTCTCTCCGGTAGATTACCAAGAATTTTCTTGGAAATACATTCAGCAAATTGTGGATGCCTTAAAAGATGAAGCACCTGTAATTGTTTTTGGAAAAGGCTGCTGGTTTGCGCTAAAAGAAATGTCACAATCTGGAGCTTCAGCTCTTGGTGTGGATTGGACTTGTTCTGCACAAAACGCGCGTTATCTAACTGGAGGAAAAGTAACCTTACAAGGAAATTTTGATCCAGCACGATTACTTTCTCCACCAGAAGTGATAAAAAAAATGGTTACTCAAATGATCCGCGAATTTGGAAAGGACAGATACGTAGTCAATTTGGGTCATGGTATCCTCCCGCACATCCCAGTAGAAAATGCAAGAGCATTCATTGATGCCGTCAAAAGCTACTCGGAATAATTTTAATATTGAAGATGCAATTTGATTTTGACAACTATAGCATAAGTCCCATTCAAGAAAAAGACGCTTGGAGGCTTTGTGATTTTGTGGTGTCAAACTCGGAACGGCTTAAAGCCTATTTTCCACAAACCTTACAGCAAAACCTCACCCCTACTTTGGCAGAATTATTTGTTTCAAAAAAGGCCAAAGAGTTTTTAACCCAAAAAGAATATCTATTCACAATAAAAGAAAATACCAACAGGACCATTGTTGGGCTGGTTTATGTAAAAGAACTGCATAAGATTAAACATCAAGGGGAGTTGGCCTATTGCATCGGATATCAATATGAAGGAAAAGGCATTATTACGCGTAGTATTCAAAAAATAATCCCATGGTGCTTTAACGAGGCCGCATTAAATACGCTCCAAATCATTGTTCACGACAGCAATTTGGCCAGCAAAAGGATTGCGGAGAAAAATAAATTTGTTTGGAAAAAAACCTTGCCTAAAGAACATACCACGGGCTCCGGCGAACATCTGGACATGGAACTTTATGAACTCCATAATCCAAAATAATGAAACTAATTAAACAGCTAAAAAGGTTAGATTTCAAAAGTATCTTAACACTGCTAAGATTATGTTTTAGATTTCCATTTTTTGTTTTTCCAACCCTATCGGCAACCAAAAAATGTATGTCAATTTCAACGGAACATTATGGACGGAAACATTATAAAAATGGTCCCGCAAATGCTTTCAGACATGCATTTTGGAACTATGTAATTGCTAAAAAATGTAGTTTCCTAACCTCAAATAAAGCTGTCTTGCTTATGTGGGCAAAAAAAATAACGGATTGGCATGAACATGCATTTCCCAATCGGGAATTGGCAAAAAAAATGGACTTGCATAACAATGAAGTTGGAAGGTTCATCTTTTCAGAATATTCGCTTAAAACAGAATATGAAGTAATAAAAATTCTAAAAAAAATGACACTGATATCTGTAAAAGTGGATTCCAGTTCCAATTTTGTTGATTTTAAAAATAAATTGGTTCATATTATTAACGACTGATGAAAGATAAATTTTACGCATACATACAAACGCTTCAAGACACTATTACTTCAAAACTTGAAGAAGTTGATGGAAAGGCCAAATTCCAAGAAGATATTTGGAAACGTCCTGAAGGTGGTGGTGGAAGAACACGGGTTATAGAAAATGGAAGTGTTTTTGAAAAAGGTGGAGTCAATATTTCTGGCGTGCATGGAGAGCTTCCAAAAAGTATGCAGCAATATTTTGGAGTTAAAAACGCTGACTTTTTCGCCTGCGGACTGAGTTTGGTATTACATCCAAAAAGTCCCATGGTGCCAACAGTACATGCCAATTGGCGGTATTTTGAAATGTATGATAAGGAAGGTAATATTATTGATCAATGGTTTGGAGGCGGACAAGATCTTACTCCGTACTATTTGTTTGAAGAAGATGGAAAACACTTTCATGCCATCTGCAAAAAAGCTTGTGATGCACATAACCTAGAATTTTATTCAAACTATAAAAAGAGATGCGATGACTATTTTTGGAATTCCCATAGAAATGAAGCAAGAGGTTTAGGCGGTCTTTTTTTTGATTATTGCAAAGCAACGGACACTATGCAAATGGAAGACTGGTACAATTATGTAACCGAGGTCGGGAACAGTTTTTTGGATGCATATATACCAATCGTTTTAAAAAGAAAAGGGCTTTCATATTCGCAAAAACAAAGGGATTGGCAGGAAATAAGACGTGGACGTTATGTAGAATTTAATCTAGTTCACGACAAAGGAACGCTATTCGGGTTAAAAACAAATGGGCGAATAGAAAGCATTTTAATGAGCCTTCCCCCGCATGTGCAATGGAAATATAATCATCACCCAGAAAAAGGTAGTGAAGAAGAGAAATTAATTCAAGTATTACAAAGCCCAAAAGATTGGGTTTAATGTGTAGTTTTATACCATGAAATTGAATTTATACCAGATAGATGCTTTTACCGATACCGTTTTTGGGGGCAATCCAGCAGCCGTTTGTATTCTTGATGAATGGCTCGATTCTCGTTTAATGCAGAAAATTGCCCAAGAAAACAATCTGGCTGAAACCGCTTTTATCGTGCAAAAAAATTCTACATATGAATTACGTTGGTTTACTCCAGAAACCGAAATGGATTTATGCGGTCACGCGACCTTGGCGGCAGCCTATGTGCTTTATAATTATCACGGCCATCCAAATAATACCATTCGTTTTTATTCACACCGAAGTGGTGAACTACAAGTTGAAAAAGGATTTAAAGGATTAATGAACTTGGATTTCCCCACAGATGAAACAGTTTCTTTACGAGGAATTACAGAAATTAATGAAGCCATTGGACTTACTCCTTTGAAAACTATAAAAGGGAAAACGGATTATCTTTTAATATATAATTCCCAACAGGAAATTGAAGCCATAACTCCCAACTTCCATTTATTGGACCAATTGGACTGTAGGGGGGTTATTATCTCGGCTCCGGGCGACAAAGTGGATTTTGTATCACGCTTTTTTGCACCACAATGTGGAATCCCGGAAGACCCGGTAACAGGTTCAGCGCATACCACCTTGACTCCTTATTGGTCAAAAACTCTTGGAAAAACAAAAATGACCGCAAAACAACTTTCTAAAAGAGGAGGAGATTTAATTTGTGAATATTTAGGAGAGCGGGTAAAAATATCGGGGAAAGCGGTTCCATATCTTATCGGCGAAATAGAAATATAAAGGTTATGTACCCACTAATACGAAATAGAAGACTACGGGCATCAGAATCCATTAGAAGGTTGGTTCGTGAAACGGTAGTGACACCAGATGATTTTTTAGTGCCCCTCTTTGTGGTAGAAGGCAAAGGAATTAAAGAAGAAATTCCTTCCATGCCCAATTATTATAGGTTGAGTTTGGACAATCTAGAAAAGGAAACAAAAGAACTATGGAAAATGGGGCTTTGTGCGGTATTGCTTTTTGTAAAAGTGCCAGATAATCTGAAAGACAATAAGGGAACTGAAGCACTAAATGAGGAAGGTTTGATGCAACGCGCCATTAAAACGGTAAAAAATGCCTGCCCGGATATGTTGGTCATGACGGATGTTGCCCTAGATCCCTACTCCTCGTACGGACATGATGGGATTGTTGCTGATGGACAAATTTTAAATGACGAAACCTCAGAAGTTTTGGCGGAAATGAGCGTTTCGCATGCGCAGGCAGGAGCTGATTTTGTTGCGCCAAGCGATATGATGGATGGCCGAATTCTAATCATTCGTGAAGCTTTGGAAGATGAAGGTTTTCAACATACAGGAATCATGAGTTATTCCGCAAAATACGCCAGTGCTTTTTATGGCCCCTTTAGGGATGCGTTGGATTCTGCGCCAGTTGATATAGCCAATGTTCCTAAAGACAAAAAAAGCTACCAAATGGATTTCGCCAATAGGTTTGAGGCCATTCGAGAAACGCAAATGGATATAGATGAAGGAGCAGATATTGTGATGGTAAAACCTGGGCTTTGCTATTTGGACATTGTACGCGAAATCAAAAATGAAGTCGATGTTCCCGTTGCAGTATATCAAGTTTCAGGAGAATATGCCATGTTAAAAGCTGCCGCAGAAAAAGGCTGGCTAGACCATGATGCCGTAATGATGGAACAACTTATCGCTATTAAAAGGGCAGGTGCCAACATTATTGCCAGTTATTTTGCCAAAGATTTTATTAGGGTAATCGGTTAACCAATACCTATCAAAATAGAGACCATGAAAAATCTGGTTGTATTCATTTTCTCGATTTTTCTATTTGGGCAATCAAATTATGCGCAACAAAACCTTGGCAAAGAAACGCTTCTTAAAATGGGTATTGATATAGTGTCCGTTTCCCATCAAGTAGATTCCATAATGACTCTGGGCATAAAAAACAATGCCTTTCCCGGAGCACAAGTGTTGGTGGCAAAAGACAATGAGGTTATTTTTCATAAAGCATATGGGTACCACACGTATGACAGCATTCAAAGCGTAAGTTTAAACGACATTTACGATTTGGCTTCGGTAACCAAAATCACGGGGCCACTCCCTGCGATCATGAAGCTTGTTGATGAGAAAAAACTCGATATAGACGATCCATTCAGCACCTACTGGAAGCCTTGGAGAAAAAAAAGGAATAAGAAAGATATTACGTTAAGACAAATCTTAAGCCATCAAGCTGGTTTGGTTCCGTACATTGTTTTTATGGGGAAAGTGATGAAAGATGGTAAACTCAAAAAGCGTTTTGTTAAAGAAAATTCAAGCAAACGATTTCAAAAGCAAATTTATGATGGTCTCTACATCAAAAATCGTTTTCAAAGAAAAATGCACCGAATTATTAATCGCTCAAAAGTCTCAGATGAGAAAGTGTACAAGTATTCTGGGCTCTCCTTTCTTATTTTTCCAGAGTTGATTTCCCAACTCACCCAGATGGATTATGAAACCTATCTTCAAGAGAATTTTTACAACCCATTAGGCTGTCAGACCTTAGGTTTTAATCCAAATAACAAAAAATTTCCAAACGCAATTGTTCCAACAGAAATGGATACACTTTTTAGAAAAGATCTTGTAAGCGGATGGGTGCATGATGAAAATGCATCACTCTTGGGTGGTGTTTCTGGAAATGCAGGATTGTTTGGTACCGCTGAAGATATGGCCAAAATCATGTTGCTCTATCAAAACTATGGAGCCTATAATGACAAGCAACTTATTTCTGAAGAGACGGTCAAGGAATTTACAAAAGTTCAATTTCCAGAAAATGAAAACCGCAGGGGATTGGGTTTTGACAAACCCTTAATTGGCAATGATACCCTAGACCTAAAAGACTCCTATCCATCACCATTGGCGAGTAATGAGAGTTTCGGGCATTCCGGATTTACAGGGGCGTTTGTATGGGCAGATCCAGAAAACCATTTGGTATTTATTTTTCTTTCCAACAGGGTATATCCCACAAGAACCAATAGAAATCTTTATGAACTAAATATTAGAACTTCCCTGCAACATGTTTTTTATCAAGCCTTCGTCAATTAACAGCAAGTAGAATTCATCGGTATTCATTATCTTGGTGCTTATAGCAAAAATCAATGGGAGTTCTACTTTTTTACGCATTCATTTCTATATTCTTTTCATTCCTCTGTTCCATATTGGAAGCAGTGCTTTTGAGTATAACGCCCACCTATATCAATATTAAAAAACAAGAGGGCAAGGAATATGCTTCTGAACTGGAACTTCTTAAAAAAGATGTGGACAAGCCCTTAATTGCCATTCTTACCCTTAATACCATTGCCCACACCGTAGGTGCTATATTAGTCGGTGTTCAGGCCAAGGTTGCCTATGCCGATTTGTATGGAACTGCAACAAGAAGTTTTTTGGGGTTTGAGTTTACAGAAGACCTTATGGTCGGGGTGGTGTCTACCCTAATGACTATTTTAATTTTAGTGGCTTCCGAAATCATTCCAAAAACCATAGGTGCAACCTATTGGAAACAACTATCCAATTTTACGGCAAAAGCACTGAAAATAATGGTCTTTATTCTGAAATGGACAGGGTTATTATGGCTACTACAACTGTTCACCAAACTTATCGGAAAAAAAGGACACCATGGAAGTGTGTTGAGCAGGGAAGATTTTACGGTCATGACTGATATTGCCCATGAAGAAGGTGTTTTTCAAGAATCAGAATCCAAAGTCATTAAAAACCTTCTAACTTTTGATGAAATCCAGGCCAAGGACATCATGACCCCAAGAACGGTTATGAAAATTGCATCCGAAGAAACCACCATTCAAGATTTTTTTGAGGCAAACAGACCTTTACGGTTTTCTAGAATTCCTCTTTACAAAGATCGAATGGATAATATAACAGGGTATTTCCTGAAAGATGAACTTATGGAGGCCATCATCAATAAAAAAGGAAAGGAAACCGTTGCAACACTAAAACGTGAAATTCTGGTTACGGACAGAACAAAACCCATTCCAGAACTCTTTGAAAAATTCGTGGCACAAAGAGAACATGTCTCATTAGTTGTTGATGAATATGGTTCAGTAAGTGGTTTGGTTACCATGGAAGATGTTATTGAAACCTTGCTCGGATTGGAGATTATGGATGAAAGTGATAATGTTGAAGACCTTCAAGTGCTTGCCAGAAAGAACTGGGAAAGCAGAGCAAAGCGGTTAGGTATTATTGAAGAAAAAGATAATATTAATTGATGGAAGTTGCTTATTTACAAACTCCTGTGGGTTTAGCCGAGTTTCATGGCGATGAAAATGGACTTGCTTCTGTTTCTGTTTTAGATGAAGAAAAAACCATTGATTTAGTTCCAGAGGTTTTGGAAGATGTGGTATATCAATTTCAAGAATATTTTGACGGCACCCGGAAGAATTTCGACTTAAAATTGAACCCCGTAGGAACTGATTTTCAAAAAAAGGTTTGGAAGGCCCTTGGTGAAATCCCCTTTGGAAAAACAGTTTCTTATCTTGAACTTTCCAAAAAATTGGGAGACCCCAAAGCCATTCGCGCCGTTGCGGCCGCCAATGGTAAAAACCCACTTTGGATCATTGTTCCATGCCACCGTGTAATTGGCAGCAATGGAAATCTTGTTGGATATGCCGGAGGGTTACACCGCAAGAAATGGCTTTTAGAACACGAGAGTCCTGCAAAACAGATGGCCCTCTTTTAATATTGTATCATGCTTTATAAACTTAACCTAGAACACATCCTTTTTTTGGATATCGAAACTGTACCCCAAAAACCGAATTTTGCTGATTTAGATGAAAACACCCAAATGCTTTGGGAACAAAAATCACAGTACCAACGTAAAGATGAATTTACCCCAAAAGAATTTTATGAACGTGCTGGAATTTGGGCTGAGTTCGGAAAAATAATTTGTATCTCCGTTGGCTACTTTACTTCAAAAGGAGATTCGCGAAATTTCCGGATCACTTCGTTTTATGGGGAAGAACTGGAATTATTAAAACAGTTTAAACAATTACTTCAGGAACATTTTAATCAAACCAGACATCTTTTATGCGCCCATAACGGGAAGGAATTTGATTTTCCATATATAGCCCGTCGCATGGTAATCAATGGAATGAATCTTCCCTATAAATTAGATTTGTTCGGGAAAAAGCCATGGGATGTACCCCACTTGGACACCATGGAATTGTGGAAGTTTGGGGATTATAAACACTTTACCTCGCTAAAATTATTGGCACATGTATTGGGCATTCCCTCTCCTAAAGAAGATATGGACGGAAGTATGGTAAAAGGTGTTTTTTATGAGGAAGATGATTTAGATCGTATTGTTTCCTATTGCGAATTGGATGTGGTGACCACCGCGCAGGTTTTCCTAAAGCTACGAAATGAAGAATTGCTCTCGGAAGAAGAAATCAAAAAAGTATAACGGTTAAATAGAACCGGACTTTTTCAGAAAGTTTCAACGCTTTAAAATCGTTAGAAACGATTCCGCCAGTTTTAAAAAAATACATGAATCAGGGTTTAGTTTTTATAAAATTTGGAGCTCTTTATGCCTGAGTGATCTTGAACCACTATCACATATAAGCCTGAAGACAGGTCAGAAACATTAATGGAATTTTTGAGGGTCCCTTTTTTAATAGTATTTCCAGAAGTAGTAATAACAGAATACACGGCATCTTCAGATAATTTGGCCCCAACAGTTAACCATTCTGTGGTTGGATTTGGGTATACCGTAATCTGAAGCGTTTCATCAAAAGCAAAAGGCTCATAGACAATAACTTCTGTTTCAGTACCATTAAATTCAAATTGAATTTCTTCTGAAAACTCGGATACTATATTCTCGGTACAGATGGAACGTATCCGTGCTTCATAGGTAACACCTTCTTCCAAATTGGGAAGCTCCAAGCTATTTTCCCAAACCAGTTCACTCTTCCAACTGTTTTCCGTGGTGGATTTATATTGAACCTCAAAAAGGGTTTCTTCAGCTTCAGTCCATAAAATGGTGGAACTATTCTCAGTTGAGGACAACAATTCAACATCTAATGGAGTCTCTATATCACATTTTGAAACTTGCGCTCCAGAAACAATCAATGAAAAATCTTGGAATCTATTTATTAATGACCCTTTATGTGTAACGGTAATATTATATTCCCCCGAGGCATTATCAATTTCTATTCGCTCAAAAGGATCAACAAGATTATCACCTTTTGTGGCAGCATCGTTTACCCTAGATACATTTAATTTCCATGGATAATACGTATTTCCGTTTTTGGTTATTCTGATATCCAAATCGTTCATCAAAGCTGGAGTTGTACCGTTCAAATCTCCTCTGTTTATATATTCCCCTTCCGGATCTGTCCAAGAAATCGAAGCAATCATTTTTTCTCCTTCTTTAGCATTTATGGTCATGGAAAAAGTTTCTCCATCTACCAGGCTTTCTTCTTCTATTAAACTACTATATCCTTTGTTTTGCAATGCTTCAGCAGCTGCCTTTGCGTTCATAATGCCCCACCCCATTTTGTAATCCGGTCCTGGAGCATCCACATCATCAGCAGTATGCAAAGCAAGTCCTTTAAGTGTTTTGGCTTTCATAAAACCACCGTACAATTCCTCATGGTACTGCTGCAATAATAATAACGCTCCTGTTATACCGGGCGCGGCCATTGAAGTTCCTGCAGAGGTATCATAACTTGTATTGGTTGTGGAAGAAGTAGAAAATACGGAAGATCCATCGCCTGCCAAATCTGGTTTTACCCGCCCATCATCAACTGGGCCAAAACTACTATAACTAGTAACATTTGCTTCCTGTAATTCTCCGTTACTTCCAATTTTTGTGTTCGCACCAGCAATGGTTAAACCATTTTTTGAAGTTGCAAAACCCAATAACAGATCAAATCCATCAGCTGTCGTCCCAAAAATTGGGGTTTCGTTATCATAAGATTTTTGAGCATTCCCAGCGGCCGTTACCATTAAATAGTAAGGTGCATTATACATGATCTTGTCCCAATCTTGGGATACTCTAATGTAAGACCCAAAATACCAATCTGGTACCCTGTCGGATTTGATACCATAGGAATGATTACTTAACAATAGCCCATTGGCAGCCGCTTCTGCAACTTCAATTTTGTCCCGGGTCCAATTATGGGTCAAAGCTTCAGCTCCATAGGCCACCCCTTTGGCATTCGGTTTTACTCCTGAGGAAATAAGATTACCTGTTACCAACGTAGCATGTGATCCCACTTCATCAGAATCATCTCCATTTTTTGCTCTTGTACCGAATTCTTGGTGGGTTGTCAAAGCTACTCCAGCATCCCAAACTCCAACTTGCATACCACTACCATCAAGTCCCAAACTCATGAGCCCATCTGAATATAAGGTATGTGCTCTGGAAACTTGGTTAGATGGATCATTCAGGGTAGTATAAAAAAGAGGGGTTCCATCTGTACCTATATCTTTAAGTGTAACAACGGTTCCATCACTGAGTTTTTCAGATTGCCTCCAATTATTGTCATTTAGAAGTTGTTTTATTTTAGCTTCCTTGGATTGATATTCGGCCTCCATCTTGGAAATAAAAGACCCAATTTTGTTTTGATTATATGTTGACTGAATAAACTCTTTTTCGGATTTTGATTGTCCGAAAACGGAAGAAATGCTTAAAAGTGAAAATAAAAAGGACGAAAAAATTCCTGTTGCCCAAGTAGGTATTTTGCAATCCATAATAATTGGTTAAGTAAGATTTGGACTACAAAGCTATGAGTGGTGTTAAATCTATCGATAAAAAACCCTTTTATTTCGATGAATTACATAATGTTTGAAGATGAGGTGTTGTGAAACTCTAATTTTGTGTTGTGTAGTATTTTTCTTTCTTCTATTTTTTACTTGTTTTCCTTCAAAACAAGGTAAACAGGAAAATGGTCACTATAGCCTCCCAAGTATTTTTTTCCAGCATACGTCCTAAATGGATTGCCTTTATACTTCCCCTTCCACTCTTTAATAAACTTTGGTGCAAACACCTTGGCCTTTTTAAAACTATGTGTGCCTTTTTCATAGTTTAAAAAACTATGGGAAATTAAAATTTGGTCAAACAAGCTCCACTCCCCTTTGTAATTGGCACTTCCAGAAACCGGAGATAATAAGGTTTGCATTGGGTTTACAAACATCTTGGTCTCCATTATTGTTTTTATGCTCTCGGAATTAGGGTCATCGTTAAAATCTCCCATAATAATACAGTTGAAACTTTCCTTGGGCATATTACCAATCTTTTGGAGTATCGTCTCCGCTGCTTTTATTCTTTTATAGCTGGTTTCATCTGCACCGTCCCTTCTAGAGGGCCAATGGTTTACAAATACATGTATTTCCTCTTGGTGCAATCTTCCATGCACATATAAAATGTCTCGGGTTAAATCCCTATCTCCATTATTATTGTCTACCATTAAAGGAATGGTCTCTGAAGAAATCACTTCAAAACGTTCTCTGTTATAAATGAGAGCTGTATCTATGCCTCTTTCGTCAGGAGAATCAAAATGAACATAATCGTAATTAACCTCCCGAAGGGATTTTGTTTTAAGAAGAGCTTCTATTACCTGTTTATTTTCAACCTCAGCAATACCAATTAAAATTGGAGGTACTCCACTATCATCCTGTCCAATAAGTGATATGGTCCTTGCTAGTTTTTTTGTTTTCCTGCTAAACTTTGATTCATCCCAAACTTTTTTTCCGTCTGGAGTAAAGTCATCATCCAATTTATGAGGGTCGTTCTTGGTGTCAAAAAAATTTTCAAGATTGTAAAATGCTATGGTAAATTGGTTTTCTGAATTATTCAATTTAATTGAGCTTAGTTGAGTTTCTAAAATTAGAAAAACCCAAAGTACAAAAAACGGCTTCCAAAACATTGTTTAGATTTGCACTTTAATTAATTCAATGTTAGAAAAGAAGGTTACAGATTATGAAAAAGCGGTGCTTATTGGTGTTATCAGTAAGGACCAAGATGAAACCAAGGTCACGGAATACCTAGATGAATTGGAATTTTTGACTTATACTGCTGGAGGCGAGGTCTCTTGCCGGTTTACACAGCGTATGGAAGTTCCCAATCCCAAAACCTTAATAGGCAGTGGTAAAATGGAGGAGATTGAAAAATACGTAAAAGCCAATGACATCGGCTCTGTAATTTTTGATGATGAACTATCTCCGGCCCAACAACGAAACATTGAAAAGCAACTTCGTTGTAAAATCATAGATCGAACTAGCCTGATTTTGGACATATTTGCCCAAAGGGCACAGACCAGTTATGCCAGAACCCAGGTTGAACTGGCTCAATACCAATATCTTTTGCCAAGGCTAACTGGTCTATGGACCCACTTGGAACGGCAAAAAGGGGGTATAGGAATGCGTGGTCCTGGTGAAACAGAGATAGAAACGGATAGACGTATTGTCCGTGATAGAATTTCTCTTCTAAAGAAGAAACTCACCAAAATTGACCGACAAATGGAGACCCAACGGGGTAACCGTGGTGCCTTGGTAAGAGTTGCTTTGGTTGGTTATACCAATGTAGGCAAGTCCACATTGATGAACGTTATCAGCAAAAGTGATGTATTTGCGGAAAACAAGCTTTTTGCCACCTTGGATACCACAGTACGAAAAGTGGTCATTGGCAACTTACCTTTTTTATTAAGTGACACTGTTGGTTTCATAAGAAAGCTACCTACTCAACTGGTAGAGAGTTTTAAAAGTACTTTGGACGAAGTTCGGGAAGCTGATTTATTGTTGCATGTAGTGGATATCTCCCATCCCAATTTTGAAGAACATATCGCTTCCGTAAATAAAATTTTGGATGAGATTAAGAGTGCCGACAAAAAGACCATTATGGTCTTCAACAAAATTGACCAATACGAAGCGGAAGTCATTGAAGAAGATGATTTGGTAACCGAACCAACCAAAGCCCATTTTACCATTGAAGATTGGAAAAACACTTGGATGGAAAAAATAGGTGATAGGGCACTGTTCATTTCTGCATTGAACAAAGAAAATTTAGATGAGTTTAGAAAACGCGTCTACGATGAGGTCCGTGACATTCATGTAACCCGTTTTCCCTATAACAACTTTTTATATCCTGAACATTTGGATCAGTATTAAGTGATTGTTGGATGAGTTGCATAGTTTACCGTTGAAGTGTATCCCTTAACATTTTCTACCACATCTTTTTGCCTGTTCACAACAAAAGTTTAGGCATAAACCACAGAAAAACTACTTTCATATTGTTTTTAAGTGTTAGTGTTATAACCCGGTCTCCATAAGCTTAACCTACTTAGACCTTGGTAAACAAAACACCCCAAATTAGTAGAATAACCCCATAAAAAATGCCCTCAAATTTTGAGGGCATTTTTATTTTTCTCTAAGCTCTACTAGAACGAATAGCTAAGGCCTAGTGTCCAATATGTTTGTAGTTCATTATCAAGAGTAGCAAAAGTTTCTGTATCATTTCCTAAGGTGTTAATGGAATAATCCAAAGCTTCTTGCTTGTTGTTTCTAAGCCCAAAATCGAACCCAACACCTATTGCTTTCCATAGAGTATACGAAAATGAATTGGTCCAGGTCCAATTGCTCAAATCTCCGCTTTTGTAGCTCTGGAACATAGAAAGGTTGGTCTTGAAATTAACGGCACCCAACTTTTTGGTATAATCCGCGACAATTTTAGCACCTGTAGAAGACTCATAAATGGTGTCATCATCTGCAAACACAAAATTGTAGTTCAACGGATGGATTACCACAACTAGATCTGTAACAGGGTTCCATGTAAAACCGATACCCACATCCAAATATCCTGGGTCGTTAAAATTGTTCAATACTGTTGTGCGGTATTCCAACAAGGCCGAAGCTGCCCATGTTTTGCTAATGTTCCTCCCGTATAATGAGGAAAGGTTAAAAACGTCCGTTGTAGCTGTAAAACTATCATCATCATCCGGGTCATCTTTATCATCCAACTTGATCCAGGCAAAGTTTGTGGTCAACGCGTTTCTCCAGAAGAATTTTTCTTCTTTTAGGTTAGCATAGGCATTAAAGGTAAAACCAATATTTCCTGAGGAGTTGTTTGGAACCCCTTGAGCATACCAATTGCTAAAATTGGAAAGACTGCCCCCAATTGTGCCAAACGCTCCCAGTTTCCATCCTGGCAAGGCATCTATTTGTGCCTGAAGTGCATTAACACGTCCTTGGATTGCAGCAATCGAATCTTTTTTGGGGGCCATTAAAGCTTTCAATTCTTCTTCTGTTTGTGCTTTAACGGCAATGAGAATAAAGAATGCAGTTAAAGTAAAAAGTAGTTTTTTCATAGTATGGAGTTTTATGTTTAGAAACACAAAAGTAAGAAATGTCACATTTAAATAAAGGCTATTTACTTCTTAATAAAATAGGATGCTAAGGAACACTATTCACCCCATACCACAATCATACAACTTCCTGGTTTATAGGCTTTATACTGTATACATCAATTGATACAAGGCTTTTATTAATTCCCCATCTCTACTTTCAACATATCCTTCTTCTTTTATTTGAAATAATACATTTCATTATGAAAAATATGGTACTTATTCGTTTATTTATGCTCTCCTTGATAGTATTGGCATTAGGTTGCGGTTCAGATGATTCCGTGGCTCTTGCGGAAAATGATGGCCCAACTATTAGAGGTTTTAGTCCACTGGAAGGGGAAGTGGGAGAAACCATCTGGATCACCGGAAAAAACTTTGGTAGTACCTCGTCAGCCAACACCGTAAAAATAGGGAGTGTGGTGGCTCCAATAAGCAGTTCCTCCACCGCTGAGATTTTTGTGACCGTCCCAGAGGGTACCGTAAGCGGTGCCATAAGCGTTACCGTGGATGGGAAAACTGATACCGCTGGGATTTTTACTGTTATGGAAAGCCTTACGGAAAACAGTATTTCCCTGAACAAGAATACTTTGGAGCTTTTCACCCTGGACAGTGAAACCCTGGTCCCCACCTTTATGGGAACGGCGACGGCCACCGATATTGAATGGACCTCAGAAGACGAGGCAATTGCCATAGTGGATGATAATGGAAAAATCACAGGTATGGCAGAAGGAAGCACGTTTATAAATGCTTTTATAAGTGAAGAAGTTAGCACAAATTGTATTGTAACCGTAAGTCCAAGTGTATTTGCTGTAGGTTATGAAACTATTGATGATATAAGAGTTGCTAAAATTTGGAAAAATGGAGTCCCTGCAAACCTGACAGATGGTACCAAATTTGGAGTTGCGACATCTGTGTTTGTAGACGCTACAAATATTTACGTTAGTGGAATTGAATCAAATCAAAATGACCTACCCTCAGCCAAAGTATGGAAAAATGGGGAATCCCTTTATACGCTGTCCGATGCAAGTAACTATGGAGTAGCGCATTCAATTTACGTCTTTGAGGGGAACATATATGTAACCGGAAGTGAAACCGATGAGAATGATAAGGCAAATGCCACCATCTGGGAAAATGGAGTTACCTATGCAACTCTAACAGATGGCATGGGAGGATCTTTGGGGTCTGGAATATTTGTAAATGAAACGAACATATACACTGCAGGTTACTTAGAGAATCAACAGCACGAAAACGGTACGCCTAAATTATGGAAAAACACTGTACAAGAAAATTTGACCGATGAAACATATCACGGCCGAGCAAATGCTGTATATGCTGTAGGTACCGATGTATTTGTTGCAGGTTATGAGGAAAATGACAGTGGAATTTCGATAGCCAAGTTTTGGAAAAATGGCGAAGTCACAGATTTAACGGATGGATTAACAAATGCGGAAGCAAATTCCATATTTGTACTTGAAGAAGATGTTTATGTAGCTGGAGGATATTATGATGATATGGAGAACACAGCACAGGCAATCATATGGAAAAACGATTCGCCAACCAAATTGGGCATGGTGGGTTCTGCCGCTTCCTCGGTATATGTTTATGGAGAGGGTGTTTATGTGGGAGGATATGAAAGTAATGGAGGTGTCGCAAAAGCTATCGTATGGAAAAATCAAATCCCTATGGACCTAACACTTAGTGAAGGAGCTGGAGAATCCGCGATTCTTTCTGTTTTTGTAAAGTAGTATAGAGTCGAAATCCATTCTAAATGAATCCGCAATCAATAGATTGCGGATTCATCTTTCTTATTTCTTTTTAAATAGGGGCACCGAAGAACAGGCCTCACCATACATTACGCTTTTTGCAACTTGTTGAATTTTAGAAATTGCCAAGATATAGGCATTTTCAGGCACTGGTTTATTGGAGCAACCTTTTATGATAATAGGTTTATCCTTAAAATTGGAAACATCCAAATCTTCCAAAAGAGTTTGATATAAGGACATTTCTACATCTTCCAAACTTCCAATTACCACTTTTTTGGAATAGGGGTTCAGTTTGGAGGCAACCAACATATAGGCCCATCCTGGGACAATTGCATCCGTGGAACAACCCAACGCAACATACGCGTCTGTATAAGCTGACCAATCATGTTCTTCCAAGTGTTTTCTGAATTCTTTCTCCCTTAGAATAAAACCTTCGTGAAGCCAATCTTTTATATCCAACACAACTCTCTGACCTTCAGGATATAGCTCCTCAAGGTCAAAAGTTATTAGTTTACTTTGTGCTACTCTGTTTACTATTTCAGACATATGAATTCAGATATCAGTCGTCAGATTTTGTTTTCTAGGTGTTTGATTAAGCCGTGAATGGTTTTGGATATTTCCTCACAAATTCCATAAGCTTTTTCAAATTCAACTTTACTTATGTATTCAACATCCATTGCCAAATACAATTGGGATTTTACTTCATAACAAGAGGCTTGCGCAACATTTAAGAAGTAGATAAATTGCTTTTTCGTTTTTCTTCCATAACCTTCTGCAATATTAGAAGAAACGGATATCGATGCTCTTCGTATTTGGTCCCTAAGTGCAAAATCTTTTGAAAAAGCCTTCTCATCTGTAATCTGATATATTTCTTTGTTAAGCTCTCTAGCTTTTCTCCATGAAACTATCTGTTCAAACCCCTTATCCACTAATTTTAATTTCTGATATCCGAGGTCTGATATCTTATTTTACTTAAAGCATTCCCAACTCCAATTTGGCTTCTTCGCTCATCAATTCTTGCGTCCAGGGGGGGTCAAAAGTAATCTCAACCTCAACCTCTTTTAATGCATCCAAGGATTTAACCTTTTCTTCTACCTCAACGGGCAATGTTTCTGCTACGGGGCAGTTAGGTGATGTTAAGGTCATTAGAATTTTTACATCATTATCTTCATTCACGAATACATCGTAAATAAGACCTAACTCATATATATCAACCGGGATTTCTGGATCATAAATGGTCTTTAAGACCTTTACTATTTTCTCTCCCAGTTCTTGTGTGTCTATTGTGATTTCTTCGCTCATTTTTCTCAATTTAATTGTGTTTGATAAGCGATGGCATACAATTTTAATTGCTTTACCATACTCACCAATCCGTTTGCCCTTGTTGGCGAAAGATGCTCTTTAAGACCTATTTCATCAATAAAATCTGTGTTGGCATCGATAATATCTTGCGGTTTCTGATTACTGAACACCCTAATTAAAATTGCAATGATTCCTTTGGTGATTATCGCATCGCTATCCGCAGTAAAAACTAATTTATCAGTATCCAATTCAGCATGAACCCATACTTTACTTTGACAGCCTTTTATAATATTATCATCCGTTTTGTATTGATTATTAATCAACGGAAGTGATTTGCCTAATTCGATCATGTACTCATACCGTTGCATCCAATCATCAAACATGGAAAACTCATCTACAATCTCTTCTTGAATACTTTCTATGGTCATCTGTCAGTTTTGTTCAAAAATACAATTAGGATGGTTGTTAGTCAAACGTTTATGATAAAGATAACTTCTACGCTAAAGCAACATATTTTTAGCTCGCTTTACTCCTTCCACCAAAACATCAACTTCTTCTTTGGTGTTATAAAAACTGAAGCTGGCCCTAACGGTGCCCGGTATTTGGTAAAAGTCCATAATGGGCTGTGCACAGTGATGACCTGTACGAACGGCTATCCCTAATTTATCCAAAATGGTCCCAATATCATACGGATGGATTCCATCAATATTAAAGGAGATAACAGAAGTTTTGTTTTTAGCGGTTCCATAGATTTTTAGGCCATCAATGGCAAGTAATTGTGCTGTAGCATATTGAAGTAATTCTTCCTCATACTGGGCAATAGCCTCAAAACCTATGCTGTTCATATAGTCCAAAGCAGCGCCAAAAGCTATTCCGCCACAAATATTTGGTGTTCCCGCTTCAAACTTATGTGGTAAATCTGCGTACGTAGTCTTTTCAAAAGTAACTTCGGCAATCATCTCTCCACCACCTTGGTATGGGGGTAATTTATTTAGCCATTTCTCCTTCCCATATAACATTCCAACCCCAGTAGGGCCACAAACCTTATGCGCTGAAACCGTATAAAAATCAACGTCCAAAGCTTGCATATCAGCTTTAATATGAGGTGCTGCCTGTGCGCCATCCACTAAAACTGCCGCCCCAACTTTATGGGATGCTTCAATAATTTCTTCTATTGGGTTTATAGTTCCCAATGCGTTGGAAATATGGTTACAAAACACCAACTTGGTCTTGTCCGAGAGCAGGGCATGAAATTCTTCCATGACCAACTCTCCCTTCTGATTCATGGGAATTACCTTCAAAACTCCTCCAGTACGTTCACAAAGCATTTGCCAAGGCACGATATTGGAATGATGTTCCATTGCAGAAACCAAAATCTCATCACCTTCTTTTACAAAAGATGTAAATCCGTTTGCCACTAAATTGATACTATGCGTAGTCCCAGAAGTTAGAATTACCTCATGGGTCTTGGCAATGTTATAGTGTTTCTGAATTTTAATTCGTGCAGCCTCGTAAGCATCCGTAGCCTCTTGGGAAAGACTATGCACACCACGGTGAATATTGGCATTGTAATTTTGGTAATAGTCAACAATAACGTCTATAACCTGTTGCGGAGTTTGCGATGTTGCTGCATTGTCCAAATATACCAATGGTTTTCCATTGACTTCCCTTTTTAGAATGGGAAAATCTTTGCGTATGGTTTCAATATCTAAAGCTGTCTGTATCATTGCTCGGATTTCCCTTTAGCAGGAAGAAAATATCTAGTTACAAATCAAATCCAACCCGAACACCAAGTTTGTTGGCAATAATCTTGTTGATTCTGGTCTTCAATTCTGGAATGCGAACACTTTCCAAAACATTGTTGGCAAAAGCGTACATTAACAATGCCACTGCTTCCTTTTTAGGGATTCCTCTCGATTGAAGGTAAAATAAAGCATCCTCATCCAACTGGCCAATAGTACACCCGTGCGAGCATTTTACATCATCTGCAAAAATTTCCAATTGCGGTTTTGTGTTGATGGTAGCCTTATCGCTAATCAGTATATTATTGTTCTGCTGAAAGGCATTGGTCTTTTGTGCTATCTTATCCACGATGATTTTTCCATTGAAAACACCGGTAGATTTCTCTCCAAAAATTCCTTTATAATCTTGATGGCTTTCACAATTGGGTTGTGCATGGTGTACCAAAGTATGATGATCCACATGCTGTTTTTCCCCCAAAATAGTGACTCCTTTTAATACGGAGTCCATATACTCACCGTTTTGGTAGAAGTTTAGATTATTACGTGTCAATTTTCCACCAAATGAAAAAGTATGTACACGAACAACGCTTTTATCCTTTTGAGAAATATAGGTGTTATCAATTAGAGAAGCTGTGTTCTCATCATTCTGAACCTTATAGTAATCCACATTTGCATCCTTGGCTGCAAATATTTCGGTTACAGAATTGGTAAGCACCTCATTTCCCGTCAAACTTTGGTGGCGTTCTATAATCTGAACCTCAGCGTTCTCCTCAACAATTACCAAGTTTCGAGGCTGCAGCATTAAAGCAGCTTCATTGCCAGTTGCCAAATGCACTATTTGAATAGGCTTTTTGGGCACTTTATTCTTTGGAATATAAATGTAGGCTCCTTCTTTACTAAAGGCCGTATTCAATGTGGTCAAAGATTCATCTTTTGATGCCACTTTGTTGAAATACACATCTATGATCTGCTTGTATTGTGGTTTGGTCAATGCCGCACTCATTAAACAAACATCCACTCCATCGTGTGTGGTTTCAGACAGGTATGAACTATAAACCCCATCAATAAATACAATTTTATAGGTATCTATTTCATGAAGGAAATATTTTTTAATGTCCTTGTACTCTAACGTATTTTCTTTTTTTGGAAAAATGCTAAAGTCCACTTTTTGAATAGCATTCAAGGAAGTATATTTCCAAGCTTCTTCTTTTTTGGAAGGGAAACCCTTTTCTTCAAAGTTTTTTATGGCCTCAGAACGAACGTCATGAACTGGATGGTCCAAATCCATGTTGTTCTCAAATGCTATGAATGAAGAAAGTAATTTGTCTTTTAAATCCATTGTTTGTCTGTTGTCAGTGTTCAGTTAACAGTTTCCTGAGACCTGATGTCTGAAATCTTATATCTTTTATACTACCGTTTCCTGCTTTATCCAGTCGTATCCTTTCTCCTCCAATTCCAGGGCCAACTCTTTGTTACCCGACTTCACAATTTTTCCGTCATGCAAGACATGTACAAAGTCCGGAACAATATATTCCAACAATCTTTGATAGTGGGTTATCACGATTATCGCATTGTCTTTTCCCCTAAGCTTGTTCACCCCGTTTGCAACAATACGAAGTGCATCAATATCCAATCCTGAATCTGTTTCATCCAAAATGGCGAGTTTGGGTTCCAACATTGCCATCTGAAAAATCTCATTTCGTTTTTTCTCTCCACCGGAAAATCCTTCATTAAGGGAGCGTGATAAAAACTTTCTATCAATTTCCAACATTTCGGATTTCTCACGAATCAGTTTCAGCATTTGGTTGGCGGGCATATCCTCCAAGCCTCTTGCTTTTCTAGATGCGTTAATTGCCGTTTTCATAAAATTGGTCACAGAAACCCCAGGAATCTCAACTGGATATTGAAATGATAAAAAGATTCCCTTATGTGCTCTTTCTTCTGGATCTAATTCTTCTAAATCTTCACCATCCAAAGCAAGACTGCCCTTCTTTATTTCGAATTCTTCTTTTCCTGCAATCACAGATGCCAAGGTGCTCTTACCTGAACCATTTGGCCCCATGATAGCATGAACTTCTCCCGCGTTCACCACAAGGTTGATTCCGTTCAAGATTTTTTTATCTTCTATGCTTGCGTGTAAATCTTTAATTTCTAGCATCGTATTCTTCTTCAATAGTATTTAATGGTTATCCCACTGAGCCTTCAAGGCTTATTTCCAATAATTTTTGTGCTTCCACAGCAAATTCCATTGGAAGCTTGTTCAAAACTTCCTTGCTAAATCCGTTTACAATCAATGCTATGGCTTTTTCTGTATCAATTCCACGTTGGTTGCAATAGAAAATCTGATCTTCTCCAATTTTACTGGTAGTAGCTTCGTGTTCTATTTGGGCCGATTTGTTTTTTGCCTCTATGTACGGAAAGGTGTGCGCTCCGCAAAGATTGCCCATCAACAACGAATCACATTGTGAAAAATTTCTAGCATTTTCCGCCCTGCTGTTCACCTGCACCAGGCCACGATAACTGTTTTGTGATTGTCCCGCAGAAATTCCTTTGGAAATGATGGTGCTCTTGGTGTTTTTTCCCAAATGAATCATTTTGGTTCCAGTATCTGCTTGCTGAAAATTATTCGTCACAGCTATGGAGTAAAACTCCCCAACAGAATTATCTCCTTTAAGAATACAAGAAGGATATTTCCAAGTCACTGCCGAACCGGTTTCCACCTGTGTCCAAGAAATTTTTGCGTTCTTCTCACACAGACCTCTTTTCGTCACAAAATTGTAAACCCCACCTTTGCCTTCAGAGTTTCCAGGATACCAGTTCTGTACAGTTGAATATTTTATTTCCGCATTATCTAAAGCAATAAGCTCTACAACTGCGGCGTGTAATTGATTTTCATCTCTTGATGGCGCTGTACACCCTTCCAAATAACTTACATAGCTACTTTCATCTGCAATCACCAAAGTACGTTCAAACTGGCCCGTACCTCCTTCATTAATCCTAAAGTATGTGGATAGCTCCATAGGGCATCTTACCCCTTTTGGAATGTAACAAAAAGAACCATCGGTAAATACCGCTGAATTTAGAGCTGCATAAAAGTTATCCGTTGTGGGAACCACTGTACCCATGTATTTTTTTACCAGTTCTGGGTATTCTTGTATTGCTTCTGAAATGGGCATGAAGATAATCCCCTTTTCTGCCAGGGTCTTTTTGAACGTGGTTGCAACGGAAACAGAATCCACCACAATATCTACAGCTACGTTTTGCAATCGCTTTTGCTCATCAACAGAGATTCCCAATTTCCGATACATTTCCAATAAATCGGGGTCTACCTCGTCCAAGGATTTATTAGGGTCTGCAGATTTGGGCGCAGAATAGTAACTAATTGCTTGAAAATCTGGTTTCTCATAATGAACATTTGCCCATTCTGGTTCTTCCAATTTTTCCCAAACACGAAAGGCTTCCAAACGCCATTCCGTCATCCACTCAGGTTCGTTCTTTTTCTTGGAAATAGCACGAACAATCCCTTCATTCAGTCCTTTTGGAAAAGTATCCGACTCAATATCTGTGTAGAAACCATATTCATATTCCTTGGTTTCCAGTTCCTTTTTTAATTCTTCTTCTGTGTAAGCCATCTTTTCTCAATTAGTTAATTGGCAACAACGGTTAAAGTGAAAAACTCTCTCCGCATCCACACGTGCGCTGGGCATTTGGGTTATTGAAGACAAAGCCTTTCCCGTTCAACCCACCTGAATATTCCAAAGTGGTGCCCACTAGATATAAGAAGCTTTTTTTATCAACGATGATGCGAACGGCATTATCTTCAAAAATCTTATCTGTATCAGTTGAAGCTGTATCAAACTTTAATTCATAGGACAATCCACTGCAACCTCCACTTTTCACACCTACGCGCACATAATCTTTAGAAGCATCAAAGCCTTCTTCCGTCATCATTGTAACCACTTTTTGTCTGGCTGTCTCCGAAACTTTAATCATTCTTACTTGGATTTAATCTAAATAGCTAACAAATATACTTCATAAGTAGGGTTTTACCACGATTCCTAACATTATTATAACGAATAACCCGATAGTGTTTTTCTATGGAAGATTGGGTTACTTATTTTAATGACAACCATGTCCGTCATTCCCTTTGATTCAAGGCCTACAAAGTCTTCACTAGCGGTTTCCCCTACCAAGATCAGGCTTCCATCTTTGGTTTCCAAAGCATCGAATCCATAGTCCAGTCCAGGGCCTCCAAATGATCTTTGATATTGCAGATTTCCGTTGGCATCGGTTTTTATGACCCAAAGGTCATTTTCTCCATTATTTTCATTGGCATCTCCGTCGGAACTTTTGGAATTTCCCGCAATAACGAATCCACCATCCAATGTTGTTTTAATCCCTCTAGCAGCATCAAAACCCATCCCTCCAAATGATTTTTCCCAAACTAGGTTTCCATTATCATCTATTTTGATGACCCAAACATCGGATTCTCCATTGTTCTTTGAAACATCAGTGTCCGTACTAAACGTATTTCCTGTAATCGCATATGCTCCATCTGGTGTTTTGGCAATGTCATATGAAATTTCTATTCCTGTGCCTCCAAGGGATTTTTCCCAAAGCATGGTTCCATTTTCGTCTACTTTAACTACCCAGAAATCGTAGCTCCCTTTGGTATTTGATATATCAAAATCATCACTTTCAGAAAAACCGGCCATAACAAAACCACCATCATCTGCTTGAACCACCCCATGCGCCCGATCGTTATTTGTTCCACCAAAGTATCTGCGCCAAACCAAATTGCCAGATGCATCAAGCTTTGTTCCCCAAAACTCACCAACTCCATGTCGAGTTAGATATGATGTTCCCTTTCCAAAATTCCCTTCTCCTTCGGAAAGCGTCACATCCAAAAATCCGGCAAAGAAAAATCCTCCGTCAGTTGTTTCAATTACATCATAACTATGGTCATGCCCAGAAAAACCAAAACTCTTTTCCCATATAATATTTCCAGATGCATCTAGACGAAGTATCCAGTTGTCATGAAAACCTTCGTTATTGCTTCCATCACCATCATCACTCATGGCATAGCCCACTATGGCAAAGCCTCCATCCGAAGTTTGTATTACAGATTGCCCTCTGTCATCTTTACTCCCTCCATATGTTTTGCTCCATTCAAGGTTTTCATCTGCATCAAATTTTAGCAACCAATAGTCATTAACGGCTAGCGTCTTGCCTTGTAAATCGCCATCAGTACTATTGCTAAATCCTAAAACTGCAAATCCTCCATCTGAAGTTTCAACAATGGATTGTGCAGTATCCTCTCCGGTGCCCCCAAAATTTTTGATCCAATCCAACTCTCCCAAAAAGGTAACTTCTTCCAACTCTTCTGGTTTGGAATCATCGTTACTACAGGACCAAAAAACAAGCAAAGCAAAAACGACCAATATCTTTTTCATAGCCAAAAAAGTTTAATTGGATTTCTGAACAACAAACAATCCGGAATTGATATCGTTTATGATAATCTTTCCACTTTCAAAAAAAGGATACACACTCCATACACCATCAAAACGAGCAGTATTATTTGAAGGGTAGGTATCAAAAAATGCTTTTTCGGTAATTGTTTGGTTTTCAATATCGGAAATATCCAATACCCGCATTCCTGCAGTATAATTGGCCAAGAAAAACTCGTCGCCTAGAACATAGCCGTTATGGTCTATGGCACTTGTGGGTCCAATATAGGTGGTGTGAAGTACTGGGTTGTCCAAATCTATCATATCAAAAATGAGAGTTCTGGAATTAAAGCCAAACATTATTTCATCCAATTCATCTCCTAAAATAAAGTACCGCTGATCTTCGGTGAACCATCCCTGATGAGTGTATGCAATGTTTCCATATCCCAGTGTTGTAATCTCAGTTGGATTGGCCTTGTCAGTAATATCTGCTATAGCAATTTGATCTTCATTGGCGCCAATAAAAATTTCACGCCCTGTATAATCCGTATCTGGCCCAGAATATGTTAATACCTGGGCATCGTGGGTGTAGCCGTTATCCCCATAGCCTCCTATTCCATTAGGACTTGTTGGATTTTGAATGTCAATGAAATGTACTCCTCCATTAAATTCATCATTGCTGGCGGTTCCAACGGGGTAGGCGAAGCTGGTGCCTTCATTGATTACAATATTATGGGCATTTCCAATTCCAGTGTATCTGGCATCTGCTGTGAAAAGTTGTGGGGGATCTACAACATTTCTAAGCTTTGTCAAATCAAAAACTTGCATCCCATGGCTTACTGCCTCGGAAACTATAAAGGCGTGGTTTCCGTACACTTTAATATCTCTCCAGCCACTCGCAACAGTTGCTGTCAAAAGTTTTCCTAAATATATGGGGGCTGCTGTATTCGTAATATCGACAAATGCAGTGCCGTTGTCCAAACCAATCAGTGCATATTCTCTACTGTTAACTGTGTCCGTCCATCCCCAAATATCATTGCCTTCTCCTCCTGCAAAAGCATCTAAATCCATTTGAAACAACAAATCATATCCATTGCAAGGGTAGATTGAAGCTGTTCCTCCTTGGCAAGGGGTTTGGCCCAATGTTACCTCTCCTGTACCAATATTGGTGCCGTCTGTAAGATCAGGGTTCTCATTTTCAGGGGTTGGACTGTTGTCGCTAGAGCATCCAAAAACTATGAATACCCCAATAAGCATCAATAGGGTAGGTCTCAACATTTTGTAGCAATTTTAAGTTTCTTTTAAAGATACAATTTATAATTATCCTGTTTATTTTTGCGGAATGATAGAAGATAAGAATCCACAAAGAACAACATTAGAGAGTTTAGGCGAATTTGGACTTATAAAACACTTGACCAAAAATTTTGGGTTGAACCAAGGTTCGTCTGTTGTTGGAGTTGGTGATGATGCGGCCGTTCTTGATTTTAAGGACAAGAAAACGATTGTAACGACGGACATGCTTGTTGAAGGTGTCCATTTTGACCTTAGCTATATGCCCTTAAAGCATTTGGGTTATAAATCTGTGATAGTAAATCTTTCAGACATTTATGCCATGAATGCAAAAGCTACCCAAATCACAGTTTCCATTGCGGTTTCCAATAGATTTCCGCTGGAGGCCTTGGAAGAGTTTTACGAAGGTGTGGCCATGGCCTGCCAAATTTATAACGTGGATCTGGTTGGAGGGGATACCACCTCATCCACCACCGGAATGTTGATCAGTATAACGGCTTTGGGTACTGCGGATGAAAATCAAGTTGTATATAGAACCGGCGCAAAACCAAATGACCTCCTAGTTGTGACTGGAGATTTGGGCGCAGCCTATTTAGGACTACAAGTTCTGGAACGGGAAAAAGAAGTCTTTAAGGTAAACCCAAACAATCAACCAGATTTGGAACCTTATTCCTATATAGTGGAACGCCAACTAAAACCCGAAGCCCGAAAAGATATTGGAGAGTTATTGGAAAAATTAGAGGTGAAGCCCTCTGCCATGATTGATATTAGTGATGGACTGTCATCAGAAATCTTGCATTTATGCGAACAAAGTGACGTAGGTTGTAATCTTTTTGAAGATAAAATTCCCTTGGACCCTACAGTTATTTCCGCTGCGGAAGAATTTAAAATGGATTCTACTATGATTGCCTTGAGCGGCGGTGAAGATTACGAACTACTGTTTACTATTGATCAGGCAGATTTTCCAAAAATTAAGGGAAACCCAAACTTAACAGTTATTGGACATATGACTGCAAAAGGGGAAGGAGCACATTTAATTACAAGGGGAGAAACAAAGATTCCGTTATCTGCACAAGGTTGGAACTCCTTTACATCATAAAAAAATCCCGAAAACCAAGAGCATTTCTTACTAGACGGTCTTGGGGCACAGGACTGAATAGACTAAGCGCTTTCTTAATCTCCGGGAATAAACCTTGAAATTATTTCTAGAACGTAGGACTTGTTTTAAGCTACTTGGGGAACTTGTCTGTTCTGTCTCTTACGATACATATCTTCTAAAGTACTGTTGATGTCCTGCATTTGAGGTGTTAATGCAGAAAGTTTGCCACTTACATCTGTGGTAACTTCTTTTTGACAATGTAAACATTTGTACTCTTTGATGTGCTCTGTTACTTTTCTGGAAACGGTGTAATGGTGTCCGAATAAGCTACAGAAAAAAGAAGAAAATTTGTTGCCATGTTGGGTAGTAGTTGTCTTCATAAGCTGGTTTTGTTTGGGAGCGCATTAGTACGATTTGGGGTCGAAAAATGCAAAAAACATTTTATTGTAATTCTACTTTATATGAGATTGGTTTTTAATTCGTCTATTATCTAAGCAACGCCTGTTAATAACTTTTTATTTCATCAATATTTTTTCAAAGCTATTTTTTCGATGAAATACACACTTATCGATAAAAAGTTATATTCGAGCGATGAAAAGCAATCCTTAAATATAGTTTTTTGATTTATTTTAACAAAAAAATTATTAACAATATATGAGTCGTAAATCAATTGCGATAACAGCTTTTGCACTTTTTTCACTTTTCTTTGGTGCCGGCAATCTTATTCTTCCCCCACAATTGGGTTTTAAGTCGGGAGATTTATGGTGGTTGGTGGCTTTGGGATTTTGTATTTCCGCAGTCCTTATTCCTATATTGGGAATTTTGGCCCACGCCAAGCTTCAAGGCACGATGTTCGATTTTGCAAAAAAGGTATCCCCATTATTCAGCGTAGTGTATTGTTATATAGTGTATGCCATTTCTATTGCATTGCCCTCACCACGAACCGCTTCCGTTACTCATGAAATGGCCATTCAGCCCATTTGGGATTCGTCTTATCTTTTTACAAGCATTGTCTACTTTGCTTTGGTCTACATTTTTGTCGTGAATCGTTCCAAGGTTTTAGATATCGTTGGAAAGTTCCTTACCCCCGGAATATTGTTGATTCTACTCCTTATTATAGGTGTCTCTGTCTTTACTTTGGATTTTGACTTTGGAATCTCCCAATTTGAAAATTCACTTACCTCAGGAATCTTGGAAGGCTATCAAACTTTTGATGCCATTGGCGCTGTAGTAGTGGGTGGTGTTATCATTATTTCTATCAACCTAAAAGATAAATCGGCTTCCTATGAGGTTAAAAAAAACTTGATCAGAAAAGCAGGTTGGCTTGCAGGCTTGGGTCTTTTTTTGGTCTACACAGGACTTATTATAACAGGAGCGCTATTTCAAAATTCCTTTGATATTGAAATTTCCAGAACCGCACTTTTAAGTGGTATTAGCCTAAAAACATTGGGGAGCACCGCCAATCTATTCCTAAGTATTTTAGTAAGCCTTGCCTGTTTTACCACCGCCGTGGGCATAATTACCGGCACAGCTGATTTTGTAAAAGGGCGATTTAATGATTCCCAACGAGCATATACCATTACCGCTATTATTGGATGTATTCTTGGTATTCTGATGGGCCAGTTTAATGTGAGTTACATTATTGCTGTGGCATTACCTGCCTTAATGTTCATCTACCCCATTACCATTGTCTTGATTCTATTGAATGTTGTGCCGGAGAAGTTTGCAGCTCCAAAAGTATTTAAATGGGTGGTTGGCACAACGATACTATTTAGCATCCCTGATTTTCTAGGAAGCATTGGGTGGGGAGAAACGATTTCCGAAATTATACAATGGATTCCCTTAAGCGAAAACCATATGGGTTGGGTACTGCCGGCTTTGGTGGTTTTTGTTTTAGGAAACTTAACAAGTAAACAGGGGGATAAATTTTAGTGCACTTATCGGTCTCGACCATTGTTTAGTTGTATAGTCATCCGCAGGATTATTACGTGAGAAATCAGCCATTGATTATTGCTTATTTTGTAATGGTATAAAATCAAAATGAATTATAGTATAATTAATAGCGGCTGTACTTTTATTATTCTTTTGCAATTTTTTCCCAAAACTCAATCGTAAATCTCAACTTCTCATCTAAATTTTTATATGCAGAAGCTGTGCAACCAAATCTTTCTTTTAGAAGTAGAATAGTCATAGAGTTAATCATTCTAATATTATTCAAAGAGGATTCAGTAGTTGAAATATTGAATGGTGCGTTCTTATTTAATGAACCTTCATTTATTTGAATCATTGATAAATACTCTGAATGAGCATAGTTTGAGTATAATCTATAAATATTGAGAAAGAATCTACTTTTTAATCGACTCTGGTTAAGCAATTCAATCCAGCTAATCAATCTCGGTAGACCATACTTATCTAATTTCCAGGTTTGTTGTTTCGCAAGTGAGGAGTAAAATTTGCTCTCTTTTATTTTGAGTTTTATTTCGGCAATTAATTTTTTTTCTCTTTCCTGTTTTTCAGCATGTTTTTTTTGAAGTTTTCCAAGATGATTTTGTCTTGTCATAAAACCAGAAACTCTCCACAAATTGTATCTAAAGAGTCTTTCTTCAAGTTCTAATTCATTGAAATATAAATATTCCAGAGTCAAAAATGCTTCAATTATTGAGCGAGTAAGAACGTAAATTGATGGAGTATCTATTATATCTAACTTTTTATCCCCTTTGTATGTGATAAATTCACTTCCGTTCGATAAGTCCAAAACACTTTTTGAGGCAAAAATTATTTTCATTATCAAAGTTTCAATAAACACTTCTCCTTCCTCTAATTTCGGTTTTGATTCATAAATTGATTGTAGAACTTCTGCGTGTCCTTTTAAAATTAGTTCTAAACTTTCTTGAAGATTTGGAAGCGTGATACTATTGGCTTCTTTTAATAATGTTAATATTTTATCTTCTTTATTCAAGATTTATTCTTTATTGCCACTAGCGTTTAAGATATCGCTCATTTTAATAAGCTATATCGACCGATAAGTGAAGTACGGTAATTTTGGATAAAAATGCTAGAGTAAATTGAGATATGTCGCAGATAGAGAGTTAGCGTTCTTCTTTTGATTCAATTAGATTCCTTTAACGAAAAGAACATCTCCCAGCGCTTTTAAAATTATTATTTGTTTGAAATTAATACCCCTCTATTCCATCAAAGCCTGTAATTCGATAAGAACTCAAATACCACTCATTCCCTATATAAACCAAAATGTAATCACCTGAAAAACCATCGCCTTCATCTTCTTCTGGAGTTACCAAATCCAATAGGTCATCTTTGATTCGGATAATATCACTTTCTCCATTTCCATTTATATCCAACCGGGTTATACTTAACGTACCTGGATAATCTGCATCTCCATAAGCTACAGACTCCGTACTTACGGTTACCTTAGAATTCTCGATTGCTTTTAACGCGGCTGGAGTGAGATATGAAACAAAATCAATACGCTCTGGAAGCTGAGTTTTATATATAATCGGAACTAGAGTTTGGTCCATTTCCCCTACTATATTTTGTCCTGGGTGAAAAGTGAAAAACCTATCTCCAACAATTGAATCTATTCCCACTATTTGACTTTTATTTTCCTTGACGAAAAGTAATGAAAGTGGTGCACTGAATTTATAGGAATAAATAGGCACATTAAATTTTGAACTCCAATGTTCAGGATTGTAAAACCCGCTTCCAATTGTATCAAAATCAACTTGAGATAGTTTTGCAAAATGAAATATTTCCTGCTTGTTGGTTACAAAGGATTGCTTTGGCAATACTTTTTTGGGTAAAAGGTGACCAACCATTTCCTTTGATATAAAAGCTGGCTTTGTGTTTTTAGGCAGGTCCCATTTTGTCTGGAACCATGGCCTTTTTATGGAAGTGGCTTTTTTTAACAAAAATTCTTCTACAAAATCATTATTTGGCGAGCTAGGTTCTCTCAGGGAGCTATTACCAGTCTTTTGTCCATCCAAAGATTGGTTAGTCATTTCCTTTTTTTCTAGCTCACCACAGCCACTTGAAAGGTAAGTTTCATTGTATTCCTGATATTCTTTCTTAAACTCTTCGTTATTAGGATTAAAGTCCAGTTTGCTTTTCGCGGCTTTCAGTTTTTTCCGTAAATCTGAACAACCTAGGTTGGTTCCATACGGACTATCATCATCAGTTACAATAACGAACACTTTCGGGTTTCTTTTAAGATGCTTGACGGTGAACGGCAATCCAACATCTGGGTAACGGTTGGTATTATCCGAATCAGGATATAAATTGAAATAATCGCTATCAAAGGCCGTCTGTACAGTCTCTCCTTTGTCAGTTTTGACCAAGGTTACATACCGTATTACAGGTTCTTGATTGTACATGTCGCCTGTTTCCTTTTTTTCAACAACAATACCTTCTCCAAATTCACCATGATCATAAATGAGCTTGTTTGCAAAATCCGAACCAAATATGAACAAGAGCAAGGCTACAAGCAGTAATAAAGAAGATCCCTTGGTTAAAATCTTCTTTTTTAAATTCGATAAATTTTTTGATTGCGCCAAAAATCGTATCAACAATATGAGCAGTACCGCAACCATGAGAAAAACAAAACGGTTGTGTGCCAAAACAGAAAGCAATTCTATAAAGAAGTCCATAGCGTAAATAGAATATTATTGCATAGCTCTGATTTATTGATTCATAAATCAGAGTTATCCTAGGAAACTTAAATTACGTATGTTTTGTTTGAGCAATTATGGCAAAATTGGTGAATACACAATTTAGATAGACAGTACGCTTTTTTCAATTAACAAGGAAGGAAGATTTTTTGCCTAGAAGTCAGGAATTCATCAATTCTTCAACCTCTTCAACCTCAATAGGGATATTCCGCATCAAATTAAAAGGTTCGCCTTTTTCCTGGATAACCACATTATCCTCCAAACGAATCCCTATTCCTTCATCCGGAATATAAATGCCAGGTTCTACGGTAAAGACCATATTGGCTTTCATTGGTGTTTTTAGCTCTCCGTAATCATGGGTGTCCAATCCAATATGATGACTGGTGCCGTGCATGAAGTATTTTTTATAGGCTGGCCATGTTGCCTCCTCCTTTTGAACATCCGCCTTATCTAATAATCCTAATCCCAATAATTCTGAGGTCATTAGTTTACCCACTTCTTTATGATACTCGACCCAAATGGTTCCGGGCACGAGCATTTTTGTGGCTTCATCTTTTACCCGAAGTACCGCCTTATAAACTGCTTTTTGTCGATCGGTAAACTTTCCATTGGCAGGAATGGTTCGGGTCATATCGCTAGAATAATTGGCGTACTCAGCCGCTACATCCATTAGAATCAAATCCCCGTCCTTCACCTGTTGGTTGTTTTCTATATAGTGAAGTACATTGGCGTTGTTCCCAGCGGCAATAATTGGGGTATACGCAAACCCTTTGGAGCGATTTCTCACAAACTCATGTAGATACTCAGCTTCCATTTCATATTCCCACACACCCGGTTTTGTAAATCCCAAAATTTTCCGAAATCCTTTTTCTGTAATATCACAAGCCTGTTGCATCAAAGCTATTTCCTCAACCTCTTTTACGCCTCTGATCTGTTGTAAAATAGGATTGCTTTTTGCCCATTGATGGGCGGGAAAGTCTTGTTTGCATTTTGTAATGAAACGATCTTCTCGGGTTTGGGTCTGCACAGATTGACGGTAATGCTCATTAGTATTGAAATAGATAATATCCGCCTCTGTCATCAAATCAAAAAAGACTTTGTCAAAATCAGAAAGCCAATAAATGGTTTCAATGCCAGAAACTTCCGTTGCTTTTTCCTTGGTTAATTTTTCGCCTTCCCAAACAGCAATATGGGCATTAGTCTCACGAACAAACAATACTTCCCTATGGCTTTTGCTTATGGCATCCGGGAACAAAACCAAAATAGTTTCCTCTTGATCGGCCCCACTTAAATAAAAAATATCCCGGTGTTGCTCAAAGGGCATGGTACTATCCGCACTAATCGGGTAAATGTCATTGGAATTAAATACCGCGATACTCTTTGGCTGCATTTGAGCCATAAATTTTTTGCGATTTTTGATAAAGAGCTGATTACTGATCTGTAGATACTTCATTGAACCCTATTGTTTTCCCAAATGTAGAAATTTGGATGTGGGGGCACAAACAAAAAAGGAGCCTGATGGCTCCTTTATACTTCGTATAATTTTGATTACTTGGACATGGCGCCCTTTATAGCACCAACAATGGCCATAATTACACCACCTCCAACGCCGCCACCGGCAACACTTCCAAGAATTCCTGACAAATCCATTCCTCCATCGGTTCCTAAGCCGAGCATTCCAAGCAAATAGCCTCCCAGTCCTCCACCAAGGATTCCAGAAATGGAATTCCCCAATGTTCCTAAGTTTAGTTTAGGCAATAATTTTGCTGCCAGGTTTCCACCAACAGCTCCAGAAATTAGTTGAATAATCAACGGTAAATACTCTTCCATGTTTAAAATTTTAATGGTTATTGGAGGATAAATAAGTGATTTTTTATCAATATTGCAAAAATTATGCTTTATAATTTACACTTTGTCAATTTTTATAGTCTAATGATTTCAATTTATCAGTTTGCTCCTGCGATATCTTATTCATACCTTGACCTAAAGAATTAAACCCTGATTTTGATGAGAAACCTCCTGTTTTGTTGCTTGATTTTATTTTTCCAAACTGGTAATGCCCAGAAATCTCCTACCGCTTCAGAAAAAGTAATGAATGCCTTGAAGCAAAAAAATGAAATGGCCAAAACCTCATTGGTAAAAAACATCCCCTTAACAAATATTGGTCCTTCCGTAATGAGCGGTCGCGTGGTAGATTTGGAGGTAAATCCTGAAAATCCTTCAGAGTTTTATGTAGCCTATGCCTCCGGCGGATTATGGCATACTTCTACCAATGGAATTTCATTTTCACCTATTCTGGATAATTCCAATACTCAAAACATTGGGGATATTGCGGTCGATTGGCCGTCAGGAATTATTTGGGTAGGAACGGGAGAAAACAATTCTTCACGTTCTTCATATGCTGGAATTGGCATATTAAAATCAACGGACAAAGGAAAAACATGGGAAAATATGGGCTTGCCTGATTCGCACCATATTGGCCGAATAATAATCAATCCAGATAATACCAACGAAGTGGTAATTGGCGTAACGGGTCACCTCTACTCTCCAAATCAAGAAAGAGGAATCTACAAAACCCGAGACGGCGGAAAAACATGGCAACGCACCCTTTTTGTAAATGACGCGACCGGAATTATAGATGTGGCCCATGGTCCTAACAACTTCAGCATCCAATACGCAGCAGCTTGGGAAAAAGACAGAAAAGCGTGGAACTTTAAAGGCAATGGCCCTGCTTCAGCAATTTATAAAAGTATTGATGGTGGTGATAGTTGGACTTTGTCCTCAACTCCTGAAAGTGGATTTCCAACAGGGGAAGGTGTAGGTAGAATTGGATTTGCGGTTTTTGATGATAAAACCGTTTACGCAGTTCATGATAGTCAGTTTAGAAGAAAAAAAGGATCCACGGAGAAAAAGGAAGGGCTTACCAAGGACGATTTTAAAACAATGGATACTAAGGCGTTCCTTGCTTTGGACAACAAAAAACTGAATGAATATCTAAAGTCAAACGGATTTCAAGAAAAGTATAAGGCAGAAAATGTAAAACAAATGGTTCGTAGCGGTACTGTACAGCCGGTTGATCTGGCCAAGTATTTGGAAAATGCCAACTCCGCCTTGTTCAATACTCCCGTTGTTGGAGCAGAAGTATACCGAAGCGATGACGCTGGTGCCACCTGGAAAAAGATGAATGAAAATTATATAGATGATCTGTTCTACAGCTATGGATATTATTTTGCCCAGATTCGTGTTGATCCCAACCACAAAGACCATATTTATTTAGCCGGTGTACCCTTGATCAAATCTGAAGATGGTGGAAATACCTTTACATCCATCAGCAAAGAAAATGTACATGCCGATCACCATGCGCTTTGGATAAATCCAAAACAACCCGGACACTTAATCAATGGAAATGATGGTGGTGTGAATATCACGTATGATGATGGACATAGTTGGATGAAGAACAACTCCCCAACCGTTGGTCAGTTCTACGCCATCAATGTAGACCATGAAAAGCCGTATAATGTTTATGGTGGATTACAGGATAATGGCGTTTGGAAAGGTGTCCACAACAACAAGGAGGACCGTAAATGGCAGCAAACCGGAAAAAATCCGTGGCAGACTATAATGGGTGGCGATGGTATGCAAGTACAAATTGACAACAGAAATTCCAATATTGTTTACACTGGTTTTCAGTTTGGAAACTACTACCGGTTGGATTTGGAAAATAACAAACGAAAATACATTCAACCCAAACATGAATTGGGAGAATCCCCATATCGATTCAATTGGCAAACTCCAATTTTACTATCGAAACACAATCAGGACATTTTGTATTTAGGAGGTAACAAATTGCACCGTTCCTTAAACAAAGGTGATGATTGGGAAGTAATTTCTGATGATTTAACCCAGGGTGGAAAAAAAGGCAATGTAGCCTATGGCACACTAACCACTATTTCTGAATCCCCTTTTAAATTTGGCTTGATTTACACGGGAAGTGATGATGGGTTGGTTCAAGTTTCCAAAAATGGCGGAGGAAGTTGGGAAAATACATCCAGCACCCTTCCAAAAAATCTATGGGTTAGCGAAGTGGCAGCTTCCCAACATAAAAAAGAACGTGTCTATACTACATTGAATGGTTATCGCTTTGACGATTTTACACCTTATATATATGTTAGTGAAGATTACGGAAAGAACTGGAAGAGTATAGCAAATAATATTCCGACTTCACCTGTCAATGCTTTGGTCGAGAATCCAGAAAATGAAGATGTACTTTTTGTAGGTACGGACAATGGTCTTTATGTTTCTTTCAACCGTGGAGATTCTTGGGAATTGCTCCAAAATGGTATGCCCAATGTAGCTGTCCACGATTTGGTAATTCAACCAGAAGCCAAGCACTTATTAATAGGAACCCATGGCCGAAGCATTTATAAAGCGGATATCTCTGCTTTACAGCAAATGAATTCAGAAGTTTTGTCCGATGAGTTGGTAGTTTTCAATGTAGATAACATTAAGCACAACAAACAATGGGGCAATTCGTGGAGTTCTTGGGCAAAACCGGATACTCCTGGATTGGATTTTTCATTTTATTGCGCCAAGCCTGGAACCTATGTTGCTAAAATCTTAACCATAAACGGTACAGAAGTTAGTTTTACTGAGGTAGATGCTGAACAAGGAATAAATATTATCTCCTATGATTTAGCTTTCTCCAAAAAAGGGAAAAGCAACTTTTTAAAGAAGAACAAAATGAAATTGACCGAAGCCAAAAACGGCAAGACATATTTGCCCAAGGGAACCTACGTAGCAGAAATTTCTGGAAATGGAAGTGTTGAAAAACTTGAATTTAAAATAGAATAAATTAAAGCATAATGTTATTTAAAATGAAGTATTTGTTGCCAATGTTAACCTTTATCCTTTTGGCATCTTCAATGGCCGCACAAACGGAAAAAGCAAACTCCAAATCAATAAAGGTTCTTGTTGTTGATGGGCAGAACAATCATGTACAATGGCCTATAATTACTTCCATGTTAAAAGATTATATGGAAGAAACCAATTTGTTCACAGTATTCGTAGCGCGAACGTTCTATACCTGGAAAGGAGAAGAGTTTATCGCTTCATTCCCAATTGATGGAGTTTCTACAACAACAGCTTTGGAAAAACCTAAAGCCGACCCAGACTTCAGTCCAAATTTTTCTGAATACGATGTAATCGTCTGCAATTTTGGTTGGAATGCAGCTCCGTGGCCAGCAGAAACACAAAAGGCCTTTGAGTCTTATATGGATGCAGGCGGAGGTTTGGTAGTTTTTCACGCTGCCGATAACTCATTCCCCAAATGGCCTGCCTACAACCAAATGATTGGTTTAGGAGGCTGGGGTAATCGCACTGAAAAAGATGGCCCCTATGTGTATTATAATGATGCCGGCGAATTGATTCGAGATGAATCCCCAGGGAAAGGCGGTGCCCATGGCCCACAAAGTGAATATGCTATTCGAGTCAGGAATACTGAGCACCCTATTACCAAAGGTCTGCCAATGGAATGGATGCACACCAAAGATGAATTGTACAATAGCTTGCGAGGTCCCGCTGAAAACATGGAAGTTTTAGCAACAGCCTATGCTTCCAAAGAAAACAAAGGTACTGGACGGCATGAACCAGCTTTAATGGCACTTACCTATGGCAAAGGACGTATCTTCCATAGTATAATGGGCCATGCGGATTACTCTGTATCATGCGTAGGGTTTCTCACCACATTTTTAAGAGGGACAGAATGGGCCGCAACTGGAAAAGTTACACAGGCTATCCCGAATGATTTTCCTTCAGCAAAAAAGTCCAGTAGCAGGACGGCCCCGACAAAGAAATAGTCGTTTTAAAATACCTTCATAAAAAGAAAATTATGCAGCTGTCATTAAGTATTCCAGCATTATTGTTCCCTGCCATTTCTCTGACCATGTTGGCGTACAATGCGCGATACTTGGCCATCGCTGCCCTAATCAGACAATTACACAAAGAGTTTGAAGCAACAGCAGGCTCGCCTCTTGAACGTCAAATTACCCAACTGCGAAAACGGTTAAGCATTATTAAAAACATGCAGGCAAGCGCCATTGTCAGTTTTCTACTTTCAGCTGTGTCCATGTTCCTAATCTATGTAGAGCTGAATGTCTGGGCAAATATTATATTCGGCATCAGTTTGATAGCACTGATGATTTCCTTGTTTTTATCATTGATTGAGGTTCAATTGTCAACCAAAGCTTTGGGAATACAATTGAAAAATATGCAGAAATAAAACTAAACAACTACAACCATACCATGCAAACAGACCGAAGAAAGCGCATCAAATCCATTGATATGTTGCGAGGGCTTGTAATGATCATTATGGCACTAGATCATGTCCGTGATTACTTTCACTATGATGCTTTCTTTTTTGATCCAGCCGATTTAACAAAAACAAATGTTGCCTTATTTTGGACTCGTTTTGTCACCCATTTTTGCGCGCCCGTTTTTGTTTTCTTAGCGGGAACCTCAGCCTTTTTTGTTGGTCAACGCAGAGATAAAAAGGCATTGTCCATTTGGTTGTTAAAAAGAGGGCTATGGTTACTTATTGCGGAGCTGACCATTATAAAATTGGCATGGATGTTCCAATTGGATTATACCACCACTTTATTACAGGTTATTTGGGTATTGGGCATGAGCATGATTTTTTTGGCTGGCTTCATCTATTTTCCAAAGAAATTAATGATTGCATTGGCAATTTTTGTGGTATGCGGCCATAATATGTTTGATTCGATAGCTCCTACTACACCTCTGTCCTCAGGAATTTGGACTTTTTTACACGTTTTTAATATTGTTGATCTAGGAGGTTTTCAGATTTTTGTGGGTTACCCTTTGATTCCTTGGATATTTGTAATGCCTCTTGGCTATTATTTTGGTGAATTATATAAACCTTCGGTGGATTCTAAGTCCAGAATAAAACGATTGTTTCAATTAGGTTTGGGTCTAACATTTTTGTTTTTTGTGCTCCGTACGATTAACATATACGGAGATCCCTATACGTGGTCCCAACAAGAATCTTTTGGCTTAACCATAGCCTCTTTTTTTAATATCACCAAATATCCTCCATCATTGTTTTATTTGCTGATAACCTTAGGACCCTCCATCATTTTTTTAGCACTGGCGGAACGTTGGCGGGGAAAGTTAACGGACAGGTTGGTTGTTATTGGCAGAGTACCTATGTTTTTTTACATAGTACACATCTATGTGATTCATTTTTTTGCGGTACTTGCCGCACTGGCAACAGGTTTTAGTTTTTCTGATATGAAAATAGATATTTGGGTAACGCTACAACCGGAACTCCAAGGTTATGGGTTTAATCTTTGGGTGGTTTATCTTATTTGGGTTATTTTGACAATTGCCATGTATCCCATTTGCAGTTGGTATAATGATTATAAGACCGCCCATAGAGAAAAATGGTGGTTGAGTTATTTATAAGCAACTTATTCGCTAGTTTGCATCTATAAAGTGTTTGTTGATTACACATTTTTTCGCATGAAAAGGATATTCATTTTCAGCCTATTCCCATTACTTTTTCTATCCTGTAGTAAGGATTTGGAACAAGGAAGAGAATCCTTGATCGGGACATGGAAAGTTACATACATTAAATCCAGTTATGGGGAATTTTTCACCAATGGTGCTGGCTCAACCGAGGTCCTTGAGGAAGATGGTGATTTAGGAACATTTATTTTTAATGAAACAACGGTTGATTTTGATTTTGTAAGAAACGACACCTTGTATGCAGGAAGCGCGCTATGGAATCTGGATTTGGAAAAGATACGATCAGGATTTTTCCGTGAGAACTCCTTTACCCTATCCATTGAAGAGAATTTTATTTTTGATGCCCAGTTTGGGAATGCTACCAAGAATGCTGAAAAAAACGCCACCGCTCTTTCACTTTTTGAATTCCCCATGGAAGGCCCCGGAGTGGCCATAGCAATGGAGTTAAGCAAGTTTTAGTCTCCAAAACGTGTAAGAAACTTTCATCTATACAGCAATACTTTACTTTCAATAAAAATCAATGATTATTAATATCTTTACTTTCCTTTTTTAAATACAGTTTTAGCTATGAAACGTGTTAGGGACATTGAATTTTTTAAGAACATTAAAGAAATTAGAGAATACGAATTTGGGATATTCTATTTTTTTGATGGTCTTGTAATATCTGAAATGAAAGAGGGAGTTACCATGAATTGGGACATGGCCAAAAAAGCCGTTGCCGCTGCCCATGAAGTTATTGGAGAGGATAAACCCATTGCCTATATCTCCAATCGCATCAATAATTATTATGTAGTACCATCAGATTGGGTCAAATTCTACAAAAATAGACATCAACTTAATTTTTACTCCGTTGTAGGCAGTACAAAAGGGAGCTTTGCCAGTTTAATTCTTGAGCGCATGTTCTTTCAAAACTCCATTAAACAGTTTTCAGATTTAGAGGAAGCTATTGCATGGAGTCTTGCCAAAATTGAAGAACAAAAAGAATTGGCCTAGGGGTTTATTTCCCAATATGGAACAATGCATCTCCCTGATTTACCACAGCTTGGTTATTGATACAAAATACATATCCATCGAAAGGAGCTTTGATTTTTTTGCTTTTTTTGGCATAGGTATCTGTAATAGTTCCCAAAACCTGATCTTTAGCAATAGCACTACCATTTTTTACTGCAGGAATAAACATTCCTGCTCTTGAAGCTCGAATCCATCGTGTTGCTTCAAACCGAACTGAAGTCTTTTTTGGCTCTTTCCCTGAAAGCATTTGACAACCGATCAAAATGTTTTTTACTCCTTGAATACCCATTTTTATTGATTGCTCATCAAATCGCATACTTTCTCCAGCTTCATAAACAACAATTGGTTTTTCCATTTTAAAGGCTGTTTTCCTAAAAGAGCCTGCTATCAAGCGTGAAGAAAAATGAAAAGGTGCATTAAACAGCAATGCCAACTCTTTGCTTTTTTCGTCTTCCAAAGTAAATCTAATTTGCGGAAAATTGTTACGGAGGCCACCACCCGTATGCAGATCAACCCCAAAATCTATTTGTGGTAAAATTTCATTGGTATAATGATAGGCAATCCTACTTGCCAATGATCCAGTTCTACTTCCAGGAAAGCTTCTATTTACATCCTTGCCATCCGGCACATCTCTGGAGAAATGAATAAATCCAAAAATATTTAGAATTGGAACCACAATAACAGCTCCTTTCTTAATTTTAAACTGGCTATCCTGAAGTAGCCTCCTCAATGTTTCCACGCCATTTATTTCATCACCATGAAGACCAGCTTGCAGCAAAACTGTGGGCCCCGCTTTTTTTCCATTAAAAACATGAACAGGAATATCGATTAATGTCCCAGTCGGTAAACGCGCTATATTGATTTTCACCAACTTGTTTTCCCCAGGTGAAATAGTGTCTCCATTTATGACAATAACTTTATTTTCTTCGCCTGCGGCCATTTTTTTCAACAAATTGAATGATATGCTTTGCTACATTTATACCTGTTGCACCCTCTATGCCCTGAAGTCCAGGAGATGCATTGACCTCAATCAAAACTGGCCCTTTTTTAGACCGCATTAAATCCACACCCGCAACGCCCAAACCTAAATATTTGGCAGCATTCAAGGCAATAAATTGTTCTTTTGCCGTAGGTTTAATCGCCTCAGTCTCGGCACCCCTGTGCACATTGGACCTAAAATCATCCAAATCGCTTATACGCTTCATGCTCGCAACAACCTTGTTGCCAACAACTATAATTCGAATATCTTCCCCGTTGGCTTCTTCTATATATTTTTGGAGTAAAATACTCGTATCCATTTTGTAAAAAGTGTCGATAATGGATTTGGCAGATTTTTTGGTCTCCGCCAAAATCACTCCACTCCCGTGGGTTCCCTCTTGTAGTTTTATGATTACAGGAGGACCTCCCAACAGTTCAATCTGTTCTCCAATATTATTAGGGTTGATAGAAAAAAGTGTCTCCGGAATTGGAATTCCTTTTCGCGCCATAATTTGAAGCGTCCGGACTTTATTTCGCGCTCTGGTAATTCCTAAAGAACGGGCCGTACTGAAAACATTGTTCATCTCAAATTGTTTTACAATAGCGGCACCATGTCGGGTAACTTTGGCGCCTATCCTGGGAATAATAGCATCGAATTCATCTGTAACATTTTCCTCTCCCAAATAAATCTGTGGTTTTTCATCCCCTAATTTGACCGAGCATTTTGTATGGTCTATCAATTCAACATAGTGACCAGCTTTTTGAGCTTCCTCCACTATTCTCTTGGTTGAGTGCACATTAAGACTAACCGATAAAATGGCAATATCCACAGTTATTTTTTGCTTGGTTTTAAACTTGTCTTCAATATCGGTTAAAAAAAATAATCATTCCATTCTATTTAAAATTTTATTTCTCTACCATCTATACAATTTTGTATACCACCTAAAACTTAAATACACCACACATCCAGTTTAGAGGCTACTTTTAATTCACTCAAATCAAAGCGCTAAAAATGAACTGGAATTTATTTAATGCATTCATATTAGTGGCAATCATACCAATAGTCGCTTTATGCCTCTATAAGATCATACAATACAAGAAAGACAGAATGTCCCAATATATTTATTGGTACATTTTGCTGTCTAATTTTGTCATTATCCAAGTTATTTTAATCGATTCTGGTATTACCAAAATGTATCCCTTGCTATTGCTGTTCTACATGCCATTTCAATTTTTGTGCCCCACTCTTTTCACCGCTTTTGCCTATACCTATATTGAGCGTGCAGAAGTTTTCAAGAAATATAGGGTCTATTTTTTAATTCCCTTTTTTCTGTTTTTTGGTCTTTATACTTTTTTTAAGCTTAACGTTTTAATGGGTTACTCATTTCTACCTGCAAGGTCGGTTGCCAAATTTAACGCGGTCTGGGATGAAAACAGCGCTTTGGCATTTGCCTTGATAGCGGCAATTTGGAACTATAGGACCATAAAAAAATATGAGAACAGCATTGGAAGTTTACCCTATCAAATAGTTCAAAGAAAGACCCAATGGCTTAAAAAAATGTATTTCTACATGGTTTTTCTTTGCCTTCTATGGCTGGGGGTCATAATAGGAATCAAAGTAATTGACGGCTGGTCCGGTCATGGCCCGTATTATCCATTGTGGGGGCTTTTCATTGTCTTTTATTATGGACTTTTCTTTTTAGGGAAAAAGCATCTTAATGAGATAAGACATAAAAAAGAGCTTCAAAAAACAACTTTTAAATCCATTAACGACAATTTTCAAATATCAGCTTTACAACATATCTTCAATGAAACAGAACTACTTTCAATCCATGAAAGTCGATATGATGTAACTGAAATTCTTGGGTATTTTGCCACATCCCTTTTTGATAAAAAGAATGAAACTGAGGTAATCTGGGATATTACCAAAAATTGCATTGCCAAACTTGGGCTTGAGGATTGTGTGCTATATCTTTGGAATGAAAACCAAGAAGTTTTGCAACAAAAAGCCGCCTACGGCAGCAAGAATTTTGGAAATAAAAAAGTTCTTAGCCCCATTGAAATTCAGCTAGGAAAGGGAATTGTTGGCACAGTTGGCAAAAACAAGAAATGGGAACTGGTACATGATGTTGAAAAAGACAGTCGCTACCTTCTGGATGATAAAAAAAGGCGCTCAGAATTGGCCGTACCCCTAGTCTATGAAAATAGATTGCTTGGGGTGCTTGATTCTGAAAGTTCCAAGAAAGACTTTTTCACCGAACGTCATCTACTACTTTTTCAATTGATTGCAAAACTGACGGCAACCAAGCTTGCCCAAATAAATACTATCTCTTCCTTTAGATTAACTGATGATAATATTTATTACAAAGAACTTTTGAACTGGTTTGAGACAGAAAAGCCCTATTTGAACCCCTCTTTGAGTCTAGTATTAGTAAGTGAATATCTTAACATCAGTGCTGGATACCTTTCGCAAATTGTGAATACACTTGGTGGTATGAATTTTTCAGAGTTCATCAATTTGTATCGTGTCAATGAATCCAAGAAAATGTTGACAGGCTTAAGTTTTTCCAATTATACAATTGTTTCCATAGGCCTTGAGGCGGGTTTCAACTCAAAATCAGTATTCTACACCGCTTTCAAAAAACGTACTGGGCTCACACCTTCCGAGTACCGTCAGCAACAACTTATGTTGTCCTGATTCTTCAAAATTGAAAGAAACTGGACAATCTGCACCAGCAGTAATTATAGGTTTGTCAGCAAATATAAACCTCAATTATTATGCAGAAAAAAAAGAGATTGTTCAATGGATTTTTTATGGCGCTAATTGGCGCATTACTTATTGTTTCCTGCTCCGCTGAAGATGGAGCTACTGGTCCCGCAGGACCTCAGGGAGAACAAGGTGAAGCCGGACCTCAAGGTGAGGCAGGCGCAGACGGTGCCGATGGCGCTCAAGGGGAGCAAGGCGAACCTGGCACAGCCAATGTTATTTATTCAGATTGGATTCCCAATGGTTTTACCCCTGGTGGCGGATTGCTACAAAAAATAAGTACGCTTGCAAGTGCAGAAGAGATAACTAGTTTGGGTGTCGACTTAGAGACAAGCACCGTTTTAGTTTATGGTAGGGGAGATGTTTTAATTTTTAATGGCGTCGAAGTATTCCCACTCCCATATATCACAGGATCTGGAGTCCGATATACCTACACTATTAATGGAGGTGAAATCAGATTGGCCGGTCTTGTTCCCAGTGGGGAAAACAATGATCTTGATGTGTTCGATGATTACAGATACATCATAATTCCTGGAGAGAATCCTGTGGACAGTTCTGGTCCGGGAGGCATTACCACTAAAAATAGTTCTTTGGATTACTCCAAAATGTCTTACGAAGAGGTCATAGAATTCTTCAATATTGAAGAGTAATATCCAAAACCCTCGACAATATCCTAAAATTGTCGAGGGTTGTTTTTGTTCATAATCCATCCCCTAGCTAAACCTTACATTATGAAAGCTTTTCCCTCAAAAAAATATTTCTTTCTACCCACTATATTTTTTTCAATTGCCTGCAGCAAAGACCATTCAGAAAACAATGTTTCAGTGGTTTATAATCAGTTGTTTACACAACAAAGTTTAGGTTTACCGAGTCTACTGATGAACCAACAGTAAGATTAGCAAGGAAACGAAGAGACATTTTAACCAATACACTTCCAAATGCCTCTCTAGAGGGTTTTGAATACGTAAAGTTTGTTGATCCTGATTCCGAAAGTTTAAGAGGTTACTTTTATTTGGAATGGGATTAGTGTTAACCATATTCTAATATAATTTGGTTACGGCCCCAGCAATGGGGCTTTTTTGTTGAATGTTATACTTCTTTTTATGTCTAAATCCCAAGACAAATTCAACAAACACAAATTCACCTTATAATCAATCTAAATAAGACCCCTTGTCTTGTTGAAAGCTTGTTAAAAACTTAGTTGTGCCGTAAATTTGTAGGTAAAACCAGCACTAATGAGTGGATTGATAAAATCTTCGATTGCCCGTAAAGTAGTGATGGCACTTTCGGGCCTTTTTCTAGTATTTTTTCTTGTTTTACACGTTACCATTAACCTTGCCTCTGTAATATCTCCGGAGTTTTTTAACGAAGCTTCCCATTTTATGGGGTACAACCCTTTGGTACAATATCTTATGCAACCAATTCTGATTATTGGAGTAATTGTGCACTTTGTAATGGGCTTTATCCTTGAGATTCAAAACAGAAATGCCAGAGGTATTGGCTATGTGAAGTATAAAGGTAGTGCTAATGCCCCTTGGGTATCCAGAAACATGTTTTATTCCGGTTTGGTCATACTTGCGTTTTTGGGATTACATTTTTATGATTTTTGGGTTCATGAAATGACCTATAAATATATTGAAGTAAATCCAGAAGACCCAACACGCTACTATGCCGAGACCGTAGAGAAATTTGCCCCTTTTTGGCGAACTATCATTTATATAGTTTCTTTTGTATTGCTAAGTCTTCATTTATGGCACGGGTTTTCATCATCGTTCCAGAGTATGGGTGTCAACAATAAGTACACTCCAGCCATTAAAACTTTTACAAAACTATTTGCAGTGGTCGTACCCTTAGCTTTTGCTTTTATAGCATTGTATCACCACCTTAACCCAATAACACATTAATTATGGGAGTATTGGATTCTAGAGAGCCACAAGGGCCATTGGCCAATAAATGGACAAATCATAAAAACGAAATAGACCTGGTTAACCCCGCCAACAAACGTAATATTGACATTATCATAGTTGGTACTGGTTTAGCTGGAGGTTCGGCTGCAGCAACACTCGCCGAATTAGGATATAATGTAAAAACATTTTGTTATCAAGATTCACCAAGAAGAGCACATTCCATTGCTGCCCAAGGTGGTGTAAATGCGGCCAAGAATTATCAGGGTGACGGAGATAGCGTTTATCGTTTGTTTTATGATACCGTAAAAGGAGGGGATTACCGTTCCCGCGAATCCAATGTATATCGCTTGGCGGAGGTTTCCACCAATATCATTGACCAATGTGTTGCACAAGGTGTTCCTTTCGCACGTGAATATGGTGGTCTATTAGACAACCGTTCTTTTGGTGGAGTACTGGTTTCCAGAACATTCTATGCTAAAGGACAAACAGGACAACAATTGTTGTTGGGCGCTTATGCTGCAATGAACAGGCAAATCCAAAGAGGAAAAATAAAATCCTACACCAGACATGAGATGTTGGATTTGGTTTTGGTCGATGGAAAAGCTAGAGGGATCATTGCAAGAGATTTGGTCAGTGGAGAAATTGAAAGACATTCAGCGCATGCAGTAGTATTGGCAACAGGAGGGTACGGAAATCTATTTTTCCTTTCTACTTACTGTATGGGAGCCAACGTAATGGCTGCATGGAAGGCCCACAAAAAGGGTGCTTTTTTCGCAAACCCTTGTTTCACACAGATTCATCCAACGTGTATTCCAGTTTCAGGAGACCATCAATCTAAACTGACATTGATGTCAGAATCCCTTAGAAACGACGGACGTATTTGGGTGCCAAAACGTTTGGAAGATGCCCAAGCCATTCGCGAAGGAAAACTAAAACCGACCCAATTGGGCGAGGAAGAACGTGATTACTATTTGGAAAGACGTTATCCTGCATTCGGAAATCTAGTGCCAAGGGATGTTGCCTCAAGGGCCGCAAAAGAACGTTGTGATGCAGGTTTTGGAGTCAATAAAACCGGTGAAGCCGTTTACTTGGATTTCTCTGCAGCAATAATGCGCTACGGAAGAGAGAAGGCCTTGACTTCTGGGATGAAAAATGTTGATGACAACACCATTCGTGAATTAGGCGAAAAAATTGTGGAGGCCAAATATGGTAACCTCTTCCAGATGTATGAAAAAATTGTGGACGAAAATCCATACAAAACCCCAATGATGATTTATCCTGCAGTGCATTATACCATGGGTGGTCTTTGGGTTGATTACAATCTGCAAACTACAATCCCTGGTTGTTATGCCGCTGGTGAAGCCAATTTCAGTGATCACGGCGCTAACCGTTTAGGTGCTTCCGCTCTAATGCAAGGTCTGGCAGATGGCTATTTTGTGTTGCCTTACACCATAGGGGATTATCTATCCGATGATATTAGAACAGGACCAATATCCACTGATTCTCCGGAGTTTGATGAGGCTGAAAAGAATGTCACGGATAAGCTTGAAAAATTAATGTCCGGGACGGGAATACATTCCGTTGATTATTACCACAAGAAACTGGGTAAGATCATGTGGAACAAATGTGGAATGTCCCGTAATGCAAAAGAATTAAAAGAAGCCATTAAAGAGATTGCTGAATTACGAAAGGATTTCTGGGAAAATGTGAAAATTCCTGGTAGGCCTGATAGCAAGAACCAAGAACTTGAAAAAGCGGGAAGGGTTGCCGATTTCTTGGAACTCGGGGAGCTTTTCGCAAAGGATGCTTTGGAACGTAACGAATCCTGTGGAGGGCACTTTAGGGAAGAATATCAAACTCCCGAAGGAGAAGCGCTGCGTGATGACGAAAATTTCAAATTTGTGTCTGCCTGGGAATACAAGGGGGAACCAAGTGATGCAATACTGCATAAAGAAGATTTGGTCTACGAAAACATCAAGGTAAAAACACGTTCTTACAAATAAAAATAGCTATGAAATTATATTTGAAGATTTGGAGACAAAAGAACGCTTCCACCAAAGGACAAATGGTAGATTATACTTTGGACGGTGTGGAAAGTGATATGTCTTTTTTGGAAATGTTGGATATTCTCAATGAGGAACTGATTTCAAAAGGAGAAGAACCTGTTGAATTTGACCATGACTGTCGCGAAGGTATCTGCGGCACTTGTTCATTGATGATCAATGGTCGTCCACACGGACCCGATTCCATGATCACAGTATGTCAATTGCATATGCGAAGTTTTAATGATGGTGATGAAATTGTAATTGAGCCTTGGAGGGCAAAAGCATTTCCTGTAATCAAGGATCTTATTGTGGACAGAACGGCTTTTGATAGAATTCAACAAGCTGGAGGGTATATCTCTGTGAACACATCCGGTAGGCCTGTAGACGCCAATGCAATTCCTATTGCAAAGGAAATGGCAGACAAATCTTTTAATGCTGCAACATGCATAGGTTGTGGTGCCTGTGTAGCTGCTTGTAAAAATGCAAGTGCGATGTTGTTTACCTCAGCAAAAGTATCTCAATTTGCGTTATTGCCACAAGGTCAGGTAGAAGCTGCCGAGCGTGTTGAAAATATGGTACGTCAAATGGATTTGGAAGGTTTTGGAAACTGCACCAATACCGGAGCATGCGAGATTGAATGTCCGAAAGGGATTTCTTTGGAAAATATAGCACGTATGAACCGTGAGTATCTTTCAGCTTCCGTTAAGGGATAAGGAACGTAACCGAAAATAGTATATTATAAAGCCCAAACTCCATTCGGAATTTGGGCTTTTTCATGTTTTCAATCCCTGTAATCAACATAATCGAAAAACTATGGTTACTTCAAATTCTATGGCATCCGAAATGATGTCATCTTTAAGACTTGCTACCAATCCTTTAGATTCATAGCTAATGCCCCATTGAGTTCTATCAATTATAAATCTTGATTTAAGAAAGGTTTCATTGGGCCCTTTTTCAATAGTAGAACTAAATTTTATGGGTTTGGAAATTCCTTTAATTGTTAACAAAGCTTCAATTTCCATATGTCCATCATCTTCATACTTTATCTGGTTAATCTCCAATTTGGCCTCAGGATATTTTGCAACATCAAAAAAATCTTGATTTTTTAAATGCATCACAAGCATTTCGTTGTATTTGCCATCGGTATTCAGGATGCTGTTCATATCCACAACAAATTTTCCTTCAGATATTGAACCTCCATTCATCGATATCTCCCCGCTTAAAAGCTTTACAATTCCATAATGCTGGTTAAACTTAAAAAGATTGGATCCTTTCCACTTGATTACACTTTTTGCTGTGTCAATTTTTATAGTACCTTGTCCTTGCGCTATTGAAATAGCGCTAATGCTTACCAATAAGATGATGATTTTTTTCATTGTTCTGATTTTGGGACAAAACTAGCACTGGGCAACTCCCAAGTCGTGAATTAAATGTAAATGAAGTGCAAAAAAATGTAATTTTTCACATCCATAAACTAATGAGAACAAAAGCAGGAGCATTTTTGTTAAGTGTCCTAATATTGTTTGCCATTAGCTTGCTTATTAGTAGTTATTCACCTAACAATACGGATGAATCCCATTCTAGTTTGGTAAAAGTTGCCTTAAGAAATACGGGGAATTCATTGCTCGTACAAAACAATGACTCCACCTCTTTGGTTTTACCAGTGACCGAACCGAAGAAAAATAGTTTTGTGTTATCATTTCAAAAAGAGCTATCCATAGTACCGGATAGCCTAGTAAAAGCGATCGCCAAAAATTTTGGCCCCCTAAATCTTCCCAATGAATACTTGGTAGAGGTAATCAATTGTAATAATCAAGAGGTATCTTATAGCTACTCAGTCTCCAACAACGAAGAAAAAAACATTATTCCCTGTCTAGGACGTAATCTACCCCTTGGCTGTTATACAATACATGTTTTTTTGGATAAGGATGTTTCGCTAATGGGCCTGAATTTTACCTCTTCTTGGTATGCGTTAGTTCTTATCTGCATTTTGGGGATGTCCTTTCTTTACTTTGCCAAAAAGAAAACGGAAACCGAACTACAAGATTCGTTATCATTTATTGCTATTGGGGATTATAGATTTTATAGAGATCAAAATGAATTGGTAAAGAATGACTTAACAATTAAACTCACTTCGAAAGAATCTGAGTTGCTTCAAATATTTGGTAATAACCCTAATCAAGTGATACAACGAGATTTATTGCTTAAAGAGGTATGGGAAAACAAAGGAGTTTTTGTGGGTAGAAGCTTGGATACTTTTATCTCAAAACTTAGAAAGAAATTCAAGGCAGACGATCGTATCAATATTCTCAACGTTCATGGGGTCGGGTATAAACTTGAAATTTTAAGGAAATCCTGAATATAAATTTCTACCATGTCCCAAAAATATCCCGAAGAACGTATCAAAGTTCCCCGTTTTAATGAAGAATCCGGTTTCTACACTACCCCAGAGCGATCAAAAATCATGAGCAAGATTCGTGGCAAGAATACTAAACCGGAACTTGCATTCAGAAAAGCACTATGGGCTGCAGGCTATCGATACCGTATCGATTATAAAAAATTGATTGGTAAACCGGACATTGCCTTGAAGAAATACAAAACGGTCATTTTTATTGACGGGGAGTTTTGGCATGGTCAAAATTGGGAAGAGCGAAAAACCAAAATAAAGACCAATCGTGAATTTTGGATTGCCAAAATTGAACGAAATATGCAGAGGGACAAAGAGGTAAACGAAGAATTGAAACGTTTGCCATATACCGTATTTCGATTTTGGGAAAGTGAGGTTAAAAAGAATTTGGAAGTTTGTCTGCAAAAAGTAATCTCACATTTAGAAAATCATCAAAAAAATGATAACAATTAGTTCAAAATTACCTGATGTGGGCACCAATATATTCACCTATATTGGAAAATTGGCACATCAACATAATGCCGTAAACCTTTCCCAAGGATTCCCTAACTTTAGTCCGGACCCAAAGCTTCTACAACTGGTCGATAAAGCCCTTAAAGGAGGCCATAATCAATATGCGCCAATGCAGGGTACTTTCACCCTTCGTGAAATCATATCAGAAAAAATCAAAACGCTATATGGCAAAACCTATCATCCAGAATCTGAAATAACCATTACCGCAGGGGCCACACAGGCTATTTTTACAGCAATATCCACATTTGTACGCCAAGATGATGAAGTAATAGTGTTAAAGCCCGCCTATGATTGTTATGAACCAGCCATTGAACTTTTTGGCGCTAAGGTAGTTCCCGTACAACTTGAAGGACCGGATTATAAAATTGACTGGAATACCTTTAAATCTGCCATTGGCCCAAAAACGAAAATGGTGATCATCAATACTCCACATAATCCCACAGGGACCATTTGGTCTGAAAATGATATGCTCCAACTGCAAGAAATCCTAAAGGATACCAATATCATTTTGTTGAGTGATGAGGTATATGAACATATTGTTTTTGATGGTCAAGCGCACCAAAGCGCAAGTAAGTTTCCAGATTTAGCTTCGAGAAGTATCGTATGCTCCTCTTTTGGAAAGACTTTTCACGTTACCGGGTGGAAAGTTGGTTATTGTGTTGCACCGAAATCTTTGATGGAAGAGTTTCAAAAAGTGCACCAGTTCAATGTGTTCTGTGTAAACCATCCTACTCAAAAAGCGTTGGCAGAATATTTAAAAACTCCAGGTCATTATTTGGATTTAAACGCGTTCTATCAAAAAAAACGGGATTATTTTTTGGAAGCCATCAAGGGTTCAAAATTCAAAATAACACCCTCTGCCGGCACTTACTTTCAATTACTTGATTATTCTGAAATTACTAATGAGAGCGATACAGACTTTGCTGAAAGACTTATTAAGGAAAACAAATTGGCCAGTATTCCCGTTTCTGTTTTTAATTTGAACAATAGAGATGATAAACAACTTCGCTTCTGTTTTGCCAAGACCGATGATGTCTTGGACCAAGCGGCTGAAATTTTAAACGGTATCTGAAGTGTAGGTTTGTGTTTGGGGATTATTAAAGTTGTTTTTTGACTACCTCAAAAATCCCAAGAATATCGTCCATAGGCAATTCAAAATCTTGATACTCCGGAGATTTATTTAGATTTTGACAATATATCGCATTCTCCTTGCCGTTAAATCCCGTAATCCATTTACAGATAATCCTATCCCTACAGACCAGAATATACGGCTTGTTCCACATTGCTTTGTTTTCTTTTTCAAGAGTTGTTCTACCCAGTTTTAAACCCAGTACAATCGCTTTGTTGGGAATGGCCACAATACTACCGTCATCCATGGAGTTTCCAGAAATTTCAAAAGCTCTGTAAGCTTCATCTCCTAAAAAATCAACAATGAAACCTGATTGAAATGTACTTTTTCCAAAATCATTTTCCGCTAAACTTTCAATGTATTCATTTTGATGCTCCGTTAATATCAATGGTGCCATAACCAAATATTTACCATGGTCCATAGGGTAAAAAACACTTCCATGTTTGGTAAATGGTTGTCTTCTTATGTAGGTTTCTTGAGCTTCATTGACTTCCTGCAGATATAATTCCGCAATACTTAAATCAAAATATGTGGCAATTTTTGTAAGATTTTTAATGGGAATATTGGCATCTTTTTTTTCATAAAGCTGTATGGTTCTTAAGCTAACACCAATTTCCAAGGCCAAATCTGATTGGCTAAGATTTTTTTTACGCCTTAATTGCTTTATTGCGTACATATAATTGCTATATTGTGTAATATTATTACGCATTTTATATTTTGCGCAGCAAAAAATTACATTTCTGTAATTGAATTACAATCAAATATAGAAAATACGATTTGACCCCGATATAATAATTAGTAAACTAATAGGTAATTGATATGGGTTCAATCAAACATTTTGATCTTAGAATTAATAGTGACAACATGTTTTTGGAGGAAGATTATGGAAAACCAATCAGTGAAAGGCTTTCTATAATTCTCCGTAGAAACGTTTCAAAAAATGATTTTGCCAATATTGCGATACGCAGCAAGGTTAGTTTTTCAACTATTCGAGATGTGGTATACAGAACCAATAGTCTTACCAAAGCCAATGCTAAGGCAATTTCATTATTGATTCATGCTGCTTTTGAAAATTCAATTGCTTTTAAGCTTCAAGCGGAAGGTGATATTCTATTTTTGGACAATCTTTTAAAGGTCTAATCTTAAGAGCCAGTCCGTCTGTTTGTCGTTTCCAATAAAGTAGGGATGTGTCCCAAATTGTTTAAAGCCCCGTTTCTGATAAAATTTAATTGCCCGTATATTCCGCTCCCAGACGCCCAACCAAATATAAGTTTTAGCTCCTTTTTTAGCCAGTTCTAAAATGTTGTCCAGCATCCAGCCTCCTATTTGCTTTCCTTGATAGGATTGAACAACATAAATGCGCTCTAATTCAAAAGACTCCCTGTCATTAATATCCGTTTGTGCTTCTTTTTCGTTTACTTTAAAATAACCGACCAAAGTTTCTGCATCGAACACAAAATAAAAAGAAGAATTAGGATTTTTAAGTTCAGACAATAACTTCTCTTTGCCAAAGGCAAAATCCATGTAATCCTTAAAATCATTAGGGTCATTGTCTTTTTCAAAAGCAGCGCTAAAAGTATCCCTGGATATCTTTGTCAAAACATCCACATCTAAATTTGTGCACAGACGCAAATTCAACCTCATTAAAAACCATTTTAGAACTCCAAAGTATTGAAAAAAAAAGGAGCCAAACAAGAATGTTGGCTCCTAAAGTTTTTTGTTGTTCTACCGGATTAAAGCATAAAAAGTTTTTTTATCAATAAAATAAATCCAGTGAAAAAATCATTTCTGTACACTTGGATGTTGTCATCCACAGAAGTTTGGTTTAATTTGGGTGCCATGGTGTTGTTTTTTATGGTTATAATTTGGGTAAAAAAATCGATTAAAGCAAATATATGATCGATGAATTACTAAATAAAGAAAATGTTGTGTAATAACCTGAATTTGTTGTAAACAAACCGATTAGTATTTATCAGATTTTCATTTCCGGAATTTGACCCTCCACAACCAATCTTCCTTCTGTAGCCTTGACAACATCATCAACAGAAATTCCTGGGGCTCTTTCCAGCAATTTGAAACCTTCGGGAACAACTTCCAAAACGGCAAGGTTTGTTACTATTTTTTTTACACAGCCCACCCCTGTAAGCGGCAAACTACACTTCTTTAATAGTTTGGATTTTCCTGCTTTATTGGTATGCATCATCGCAACGATAATATTTTCTGCAGATGCCACAAGATCCATTGCACCCCCCATGCCCTTAACCATTTTTCCTGGAATTTTCCAGTTGGCTATATCTCCATTTTCTGCTACTTCCATTGCTCCCAAAATGGTTAGGTCTACATGTTTTCCCCTGATCATTGCAAAACTCAAGGCAGAATCAAAAAATGATGCCCCTGGAAGCGTGGTTATGGTTTGTTTCCCGGCGTTTATAACATCTGCATCCTCTTCTCCTTCAAAAGGAAAAGGACCCATTCCCAAAACTCCATTTTCACTTTGAAATTCGACGCTGATATCATCTCGAACAAAATTGGCCACTAAAGTTGGAATTCCGATTCCAAGGTTCACATAGTAACCATCTTTGACCTCTTGGGCTATTCGTTTAGCTATACCATTTTTATCTAACATTACTTTCTTCTAATAGTATATTTGTTAAACCCACTTAATGCTTTGTTCTCCCCAATCCAAAAGAAGAGAGGTATGGCAAAACTTAAAGTTGCAATTGCACCAAAATAAATCCATAAAATTAAAGTGGAGATTATTCCCACTATTAATCCTGTAAAAATAATTCTATTGTCAACTACTGCAGTTATTTGATTCAAATGTTTTTTATCCATTTTACCACAATTATTACAATTCACGAGTACCTCTTCTTTACCTATTTTCATCTGTAAATCAGGTCTTGTCTCTGCTTTTTCTTTTAAATAGTTTTGCTTTTTACAAGCTGAGCAGGTATAAGTCAATCTCATTTATATCGGTTTTCTTAAAGTTAGCTGCTCAATTCGTTTCTCGTAATTGGTGCCTTGAAAAATACGCTGTACAAATATTCCAGGTACATGAATTTCATTGGGGTCTAAACTCCCGGCTGGCAACAGCTCTTCTACTTCAGCCACTGTGATTTTTGCAGCTCCACACATACTGGGATTAAAATTGCGTGCTGTGCCCTTAAATATTAAGTTGCCCGCTTCATCTCCCTTCCAAGCTTTCACAAATGCAAAGTCGGCCTTATATGCTGGTTCCAAAACATACATCTTTCCATCAAACTCACGGGTTTCTTTCCCGTCGGCTACTTCGGTTCCATACCCAGCTGGAGTGTAAAACGCTGGAAAACCGGCTTGGGCAGCTCTACATTTTTCTGCTAATGTACCTTGAGGAGTTAGTTCAACTTCTAACTCTCCGCTCAGCATTTGGCGTTCAAATTCATCATTTTCACCTACATAGGATGAAATCATTTTTTTAATCTGATGCTGTTGTAAAAGCAACCCCAGTCCAAAATCATCCACTCCCGCATTATTGGAAATACATGTAATGTCATTAACTCCCAATCTGACCAACTCCCCTATTGCATTTTCTGGGATTCCACACAACCCAAATCCACCTAGCATAAAGGTCATTCCATCTGAAACACCAGCTAATGCCTTTTTTACATCTGGAACTGTCTTTTTAATCATCTATTCTTTATTTTCTGATTGCTTGAAATTACGATTTAAATAAAAAAGCCCCAAGCTAAAGATATAGCTTGGGGCAAAATTTTCTGAACTAAACGATTAGAATCCTACATCTTCCATATCATCTTCTGTATCCAAATCATCCTGAAGATCCTGCAGTATTTTTGTGCAATCTACATTAATGGATAAATCCTCTGGCTCTTCAAAAGCATCTTTGGAAACACCCAGTTCTTCGTTTTCATAATTTTTCTTCATGTACAAGCCCCAAATAGGCAATGCCATAGAAGCACCTTGACCATATAGAATACTTTTAAAATGGACAGCTCGATTTTCACCACCTACCCAAACTCCTGTAACCAAATTGGGCACCATCCCCATAAACCATCCATCACTTTGATTTTGGGTAGTTCCTGTTTTTCCAGCAATGGGGTTGGTCAATTCATAAGGATACCCTGTTATTATATCTTTATAAACTGATTGATTTTTTGCAAAAGTGTGTCTCAACCTAGTGCCTGAACCTCCTTGGGTCACCCCTTCCATAAGGTTCACCATAGCATAGGCTACATCTTTACTTAAAACATCCTTTGTCTCCGGCACGTATTCATAAAGTACTGTGCCATTTTTATCTTCAATTCGGGTTACCATGACAGGCTTTACATAAACCCCCTGATTCGCATAGGTTCCAAACGCTCCTACCATTTCATAAACATTAACCTCTGGAACTCCCAAGGCTATTGCAGGCACTTCTAAAATTTCTCGTGTTATGCCCATATTTTTGGCAATGTTTACAACTGATCCAGGACCAACTTTGTCTATTAATTGCGCGGTAACCGTATTTACAGAATTGGCCAATGCATTTTTAAGGGTTAAATTTTTCCCAGAATATTTGCCATCAGAGTTTTTGGGACACCATGCTTCCATATTCCCATGCTTTAAGGGTTCAATGCAATATTGATTGTCTGGTAGTGAATCGCAAGGGGAATAACGCAATTGATCAATAGCAGCAGCATAAACAAAGGGTTTGAATGTAGATCCTGCTTGTCTTGTTCCTTGAAATACCTGATCGTATTGAAAATGTTTATAGTCAACACCTCCTACCCATGCTTTTACGTGTCCAGTCTGAGGTTCCATAGACATCATGGCCGTTCTTAAAAAGGTTTTATAGTATCTAATGGAATCCATTGGGGTCATAATGGTATCCTTGTCAAAGGAATCACTATTCCAATCAAATACCGTCATTCCTTTTTTCTGATGGAAAATCTCTTCTATTTCCTTTTCAGATTTTCCCATTCTACTGAGATTACGCCACATTTCAGATTGTTTCATAGCACGACGCATAATAGTATCTATAGCTCCTTTGGTCAAATCCAAAAATGGGGCGGTTGGGTTGCGCTTTGGGGTGTTTTGGTGGAAAAACTCAGTTTGTAAATTTTTCATGTGTTCCCGTACAGCTTCTTCAGCATTTTTCTGCATCCTGGAATCAACTGTCGTATATACTTTTAACCCGTCCAAGTAAATGTTATACTTTTCACCATCAGGTTTAGGGTTGTCTTTAGCCCATCCATTTAACCAGCGTTGCATATACATACGAAAATAGGTGGCCAGACCCTCATTATGCAATTCCGGGCTATAATTTAAGTTTAATTCCAATGCTTGGAGTGAATCTTTTTGCTTTTCGGAAATGTACTCATATTTGGCCATCTGAGATAAAACCACATTTCTTCTATTCCTTGTGCCTACAGGGTTTCTATGTGGTCTTGGGTTATAGAAAGAGGAATTTTTGAACATCCCAACCAGCATCGCTGCTTCTTCTGTTCTTAACTCCATGGGCTCTTTTCCAAAATAAACTCTTGCAGCTGAACGAATACCATCGGCATTATTGCCAAAATCATAGATGTTGAAATACATGGCTATGATTTCTTCTTTGGTATAATTGCGCTCCAAACGGGTCGCAATGACCCACTCTTTGACTTTTTGAAGATACCTTCTCCAATCTTGTGCTTTTCTTCCAACAAACAATTGTCTTGCCAATTGCTGTGAAATGGTACTGGCTCCACCTTTGGTGCCAAGAAATGCAAAAGCTCTAAGAGTTCCTCTGGCATCTATTCCAGCATGATTATAATAACGTGCATCTTCAGTTGCAATTAAGGCGTTAACCAAATTCTCAGGAAGATTCTTATAGTCCAACCAGGTACGATTATCATCTAAAAAATATTTCCCTAAAGTTTCCCCGTCTGAAGAAATAAGTTCTGTGGCCAAATTAGTTTGGGGGTTTTCTAAATGCTCAAATGTTGGCATTTCACCAAATGCCCCCCAAGCCGCCAAAAGAAAAATCAATATAGCGAAGAGAATGCCCGACCCAAATAGAATCCAAAACCATTTAATATATGTGAAGAAGCCTTTTTGCTTTTTTTGTTTAGCCTTTGCCATTGTTATTGGGTACTTTTTTCAATTTCCAAACCTACATCGGTAATGCCTTCAAGGGTATGGATACCATCCACATCCCCATTTTTGCGCATTGCGTGTGCAATACTCACTTTATATACGCCAGAATCAGGAAAAACGATTTTTTCATGGAACCAAAGTTTATTTTCCTTAATGCTCCCCAAACCTTGGCCCAGCCATTCCCCCGACGGTTCTGACATTTTATATTCCAATGTATCCTTTATGGTTTCTCCATTGGGATATTCCAATTCAGCAATTAAAAATAAATTGCTGAACGGGAATGTATTATCGTTTCTAATATTAATGAACATGTTATAGGGTTCAATAGAATCTAGTTCTGAAAATTGAAAATGTACAGTTTCATCTAAATTCCACTTACCATTTGCCATGGGTTCATAGTCCGAAAAAACCAGATTGCTGTTACATGAAACCAAACATATTGCTAAAACTAGGACTGTGAAGAAATTATTGTGCATTGCGGGAAGCTTTCGGTTTGTTTTTTCTTCGCTTTTTGTTGTTTCGCTTCTTTTTTCTGGGTCTATCAAAACGCGTAAGGCTGTCCTGGCCCACAACATTTTCAAAAACCAATTTCTCTTCGTTAACATTATCCAATGCGTATTCTTCTAGACTGGCTATTTTTTCATTTTTCTTGTTCATCTCAAGAATTTCCGTTACATGCTCTTTATGCAACGCGTGCCAAGTGGCCGGGTCATCGCGGTATGAAAACCAAAGTGTTTCTTTGAAAATATCCGCTTTTTGACAAAAGGCTATGCCTTTTTCGGTCATTAACTTGCTGTCCTGTGACGGAAAATCCTTCAATGCTTCCAAGTACATATCCAGTTCATAGTTGAGGCAGCATTTGAGCTTTCCACACTGACCTGCCAATTTTTGTGGGTTCAATGCCAATTGCTGATACCTAGCCGAAGCTGTACTAACTGATCTAAAATCTGTAAGCCACGTTGAGCAACAAAGTTCACGTCCACAAGAACCAATTCCTCCTAAGCGCTGTGCTTCTTGCCGATACCCTATTTGGCGCATTTCAATTCGGATACTAAAAGCCTTGGCCATATCCTTTATCAATTGCCTAAAGTCTACCCGGTCTTCTGCTGTGTAATAGAATGTAGCTTTTGAACCATCTCCTTGAAATTCAACGTCGCTAAGCTTCATTTGAAGTTTTAATGAAATAGCAATTTCCCTAGATCGTTTCTGAATTTCGGGTTCTTTGTCTCTACATTTTTGCCAAATGTCAATATCCCGTTGCGAAGCTTTTCTGTAGATTTTGAGTACCGACTCATCGTCAAGTGCAACTTTCTTTTTCTTCATTTGCACTTTTACCAACTCCCCTGTGAGGGTGACGATGCCAATATCATGGCCAGATTTGGCTTGTGTGGCCACAACATCGCCAATGGCCAATGGAAGATTATCCGTATTTCTAAAAAAACTTTTTCTACTATTCTTGAAACGTACCTCAACACAATCAAAAGGCTTTTGACCGTTGGGTAGCGACATATTGGAAAGCCAATCAAAAACGGTTAGCTTGTTACAACCATCTGTGCCGCAAGTACCATTGTTCTTGCAACCACGCGGTTGTCCATCCTTGCCGGTTGAACAACTGCTACATCCCATATTTTGTATCTTGATTTAAAGAAATGACCAGCATTTCCTTAAAAAGGGTTCATAAATAACTAATTGTAAATATAGCACAAATTGTTGCAGAAGTGAAATGCTACTTTTTGTGCTTTAATACTTCGGAACGTCCCTTTTTAAAAATTTTATTGCTTGCATGTTTGCCTTTTCTGAGTCGTTTCTGTTCCTCGAACGGCAATTCATGGGTTTCCTTGCAATCTAACGAACAACAATCGTTCATGGCTTCTGCACATTCCTGGCACTGAATAAAAAGGAGGTGGCATGCCTCGTTTGCACAATTGACATGGGTATCGCATGGGTTTCCGCATTGGTGACACTTGGAAATAACATCTTCGGATATTCTTTCTCCCCTTCTATGATCAAACACAAAGTTCTTTCCTAAGAATTTATTCTCCAGATCTTTATCTTTTACTTGTCGCGCGTATTCGATAATCCCGCCTTCTAACTGATACACATTTTTAAAACCTTTATGCTTGTAATAGGCACTTGCCTTTTCACATCGAATTCCTCCAGTACAGTACATGACCAGTTTTTTGTCTTCTTTATGTTCTTCAAGGTCTTTTTCTATGATATCCAATGAATCCCTAAAAGTGTCCACATCTGGAGTTATGGCATTTTTAAAGTGTCCTATTTCGCTTTCATAATGGTTGCGCATATCCACCAGAACAGTATCCGGGTCTTCAATAAGTTCATTGAATTTTTCAGCTCCTACGTGAACTCCTTTATTGGTAACATCAAAAGTGTCATCATTCAATCCATCCGCAACAATTTTCTCACGAACCTTGACTTTTAGCTTTAAAAAGGATTTGTTGTCCTGTTCAATGGCGATATTGAGTCGCACATTTTCCAAAAACGAAACACTGTCCAAATGTACTTTGAATGCCTCAAAATTCTCTGCAGGAACGGAGAGTTGGGCATTTACTCCTTCATTTGCTACGTAAATCCTTCCAAGCACATCCAATTCATCCCAATGGATAAATAAGTGGTTTCTAAAAATTTCAGGATTTGCTATGTGCGCATATTTGTAGAAAGAGATAGTAAGCCGATCTTTCCCGGCTTCTTCAATAAGTTTCTCCCTTTCCTTTGCACTTAATGTATTGTACAGTTGCATACTATACCAATTGTTTAAGTTTAAGAAATGTTGTTATACTAGCTACAAAGGTAAAACTCTATCCTTAAAACAAAAAAGGCCTCTTTTACCAAGAGACCTTTCTAACCGATTAATCCTTTTTCATAGCGCGGATTTTCCCTTTTTTGCCATTAGGCAACGAACTAATAAGAAAAGTCCGCTATTATTATTCGAGTTAGTACCCGTTAGATACCAACTTTCAAAAAGGTTGCGTCTGCTTTGCGGTATGAAGAAAGAAATGGTAATTTAGCCTTCCTAATTATGAGAACCATGAGCAACGAAAAAGAAGCAAAATTAAAAGCCTTAAAACTTACCCTTGATAAATTGGACAAAACCTACGGAAAAGGTGCTGTCATGAAAATGGGGGATAGTGTAGTGGAAGATGTTGAAGTTATTCCTTCTGGATCTTTAGGATTGGATGTTGCTTTAGGCGTAAGTGGTTATCCAAGAGGTAGGGTAGTTGAAATTTATGGCCCGGAATCTTCTGGTAAGACAACCTTGACCTTGCATGCAATTGCAGAAGCTCAAAAAAACGGCGGTATAGCGGCTTTTATAGATGCAGAGCATGCATTTGATCGTTTTTATGCAAAAAATTTGGGCGTTGATATTGACAACCTTATCATTTCACAGCCAGATCATGGGGAGCAGGCATTGGAAATTACCGATAACCTTATTAGGTCTGGTGCCATTGATATTGTTATCATCGATTCTGTTGCCGCACTTACTCCAAAAAGTGAAATTGAGGGAGAAATGGGAGATTCAAAGATGGGGCTCCATGCCCGTTTAATGTCTCAGGCCTTAAGAAAGTTGACGTCTACCATTAGCAAAACAAACTGCACCGTAATTTTCATTAATCAACTAAGAGAAAAAATTGGGGTAATGTTTGGAAACCCTGAAACAACTACTGGTGGAAACGCACTTAAATTTTATGCTTCCGTACGATTGGATATTAGAAGGTCAACACAAATAAAAAATACAGATGGAGCTGTACTAGGAAATAAAACCAGGGTTAAAGTAGTGAAGAACAAAGTTGCCCCTCCTTTTAAAACTGCTGAATTTGACATTATGTATGGCGAAGGTATTTCCAAAGTTGGGGAAATCTTGGATTTAGGAGTTGCCTATGAAATTGTAAAGAAAAGCGGGTCTTGGTTTAGTTATGGTGATACAAAGCTAGGACAAGGAAGGGATGCGGTAAAGGCCTTGCTTGCAGATAATCCAGAACTATCTGAAGAATTGGAAACCAAAATTAGGGAGGCAATCACGACTGTGAATTCATAAATTAGTCTTTTCATTTTATCCGTTTAATCTGTAGGTTGTGGAAATCACACGCAACCCTTGTATATACCGTTCATCTAGGGGTTAAAAAGATTTTATTGATGAAAAAGGTAATTTTAGTATTTATTTTTTTTGGAGCATGTTCCTTATTCACTTCGTGCAACTTGGATGATGATGGTCAAAATTTTCATTTTACAACACTTGATATAGTTGAAGCCACAGTTCCTGAGTCATTTGATTTGAATGAAACATATACCATAGAGGTAACTTATTTGCGTCCTAATAGCTGTACTTTTTTTGAAGGATTTGACTTTTCCAAACCTGCAGAGACTGATCGAGATATTGTAGCAATAGGTTCAGTTCTTACAGATGATACGGCATGCACACAGGAAGTTGAAGAAGTTGTTGCAACATTTGAATTTAGCGTGATTTTTACGGAGGACTATCATTTTCGATTTTTTTCAGGAAGGGATGAAAATGACGATGCTACCTATATTGAGTACACTATTCCGGTAAACGTTCCAAACTAAAATAGTTATAATCCAAAATTGACCAACATTTGGATCTTGAAGAACTGATACATAATTGTAAAAAGGGAAAAAGAAAGGCTCAAGCCGAACTATACCGGAAATATTCCGGTATTCTTTTCGGTATGTGCCTCAAATATTCCCGTAATAAAACTGAAGCTGAAGACAGTCTTCACGACAGTTTTATGACGATTTTCAATAAAATAGATCAGTACAATTTTAATGGTTCTTTTGAAGGTTGGATCAAAAGGATTACCGTTAATACCGTACTTCAAAAATATAGAAAGGAGCAACACCTAAATGTGGTCTCTGAAAATGTTGGCGAAGAAATGGATGTGGATATTGAACAGACGGATATTAGTTTATCCACTTTGCTGGGATACATTCAAGAATTACCAAATAAATATAGATTAACATTTAACCTATATGTTTTGGATGGTTACAGCCATAAAGAAATAAGCGAGATGTTGGGGACATCCGCTGGTACTTCAAAATCAAATCTGGCCAGGGCCAAAATGATTTTAAGGGAAAAGATTATAAAAGAAAATATAAACATTGCTTAAATGCCTTCACAATGGGGAAAAAGAATTTAGAGCAACTGTTCAAAGAAACTTTTAAGGAGTTTCACGAGGTTCCGGATGAAAAAGTCTGGAATTCCATTGAAGCCTCTTTGGACAAAAGGAAAAAGAAAAGAGTTGTGCCAATTTGGTGGCAGCTAGGTGGGGTTGCCGCTTTATTGGCAATTCTGTTTTATGTTATCAATCCTTTTGAGGATACAGACAATAATGTTCCAATAATTGTCACGGAAACAGAAAACAATGACGCTATTTTTGATAAGGATAGTATTTCAGAGAGTTCTGAAACTCAAAAGCTGACAGAGGCTTCAACCAACGATGACAGCGATACCGTTGAAGGTTCAACTACAAACAATCAAGAAGACGCTCAAGGCTCTATAAATAGAAACCAAAGCATAAAACCTGAGGGGCAAATTGTTTCTACCAACACATCAGAAAGAAAAGACAATCTTGAAAGAGATGATGTTCGTTTTAATACTGTTGATAACTCAAATCAAAATATTGCCTCTGTAGATAGCATGGCAACCATAAAATCTGAAATGGGGAATAGTCAGCAAGATATTACGGATGCTTTAAATAAAAATGAAACCCAGGCAATTGTTTCCTCAGAACAGAAAGATAAAAAAGAGACCCTTTTAATGGACAAGGTTGATAATACTCCGTTGCAACAAGAAAAAAGTCTAGGAAGCTTTTCAGAAAATGAGGCTATTGCCCAAAATAAGGAAGAAGAACAAGAAAGCATCGTTGAAAAACAATCAATTTTTGATGTAATTAAGGAACAGGAAGAAGAAGCCATTGCACAGAATGGCACAAGCGGTAAATGGTCCGTTGGACCTTCCGTTGCCCCGGTGTATTTCAATGCAACTGGTGATGGCTCGCCAATACACTCCAATTTTGCTTCCAATTCAAAATCTGGAAATGTTAATTTAAGCTATGGTCTCACTGTTGCCTACAATTTAAACAAGAGACTTAAAGTGCGCTCTGGTGTACACAAAGTTAATTACGGCTATGATACCAATGAAATTGTGTTCTCCTCATCCTTAGATGGTTCTACCAATGCTTTGATAGACAATATTGATTATAGTCAAACTTCTAGAAACTTGGTTGTACAAAGTAAGAATGAACTGCCACAATCTTTTGCAAATGATGCATCACTTGAACTAAGTGCCTCCCAGACTCCTGAACTGGATGGAAAAATGGTACAGCAACTTGGTTATATCGAGGTTCCTTTGGAGCTCAATTATGCGCTAATAGACAAAAAATTTGGTGTGGATTTAATTGGTGGTGTTAGCTCTCTCTTTTTAGTGGATAATTCGGTTTTATTGGAATCAGAAGAATTAGTGACCGAAGTTGGTGAAGCCAATAATGCAAATTCGGTGAATTTTAGCACCAATGTTGGTGTGGGACTTAACTATCAATTCTCTTCAAAAGTTCAATTGAACTTAGAGCCCATTTTAAAATATCAATTAAACACATTTTCGGAAACCGCTGGTTCTTTTAGACCTTTTTCAGTAGGTGTCTATAGCGGTATCAGTTTTAAGTTCTAATTATAAAGAAGTTGGTTAGGAAGATTGTCCCTTTAGACAATCATTTAGGCACCTCGTTTCGGCGGGGTGCTTTTTTTGCTATTTCTTTCAGCTTTACTCCCTCAGAATCAGTATGTCAGAAAAATTTATTACTTTGAGCTTTACTTTTTCAACCTTATTGAATTGATAATCGAACAATTCGAAGACATATTTTACATATTTTACCAAATCTCTACTTGTAAAAGAAGAAATTTATTTGGTAATTGCGAGGACCCGCCTTGCCCAAATAAGTTTTGCTATCCTCCCAGTTGATTTTCATGCTATATTGTTGAATCAGGAAACTACTTCAAATTTGAAAAGTTCAAAAAATAATACATTTTATAACTCTAAAAACACCCTTGCGCCAGTAGTGATTAGCACTCACAAATAAAAACAATAAAATAAAGTCATAACCCCTAAGTTCAGAAAAGTTGCTCGATGGCAAAATCAATTTAAATTGATGAATACCGTTGCGGACTTTGGCATTGAAAAAACCAATGCTGACAGAAGTAAAAAACAGTACTTAAGTTTCTTAACATGGAATTGGTTATGAATTATCTCTTATTAGTATTCCGAAATATCGCGGTATTTTTTCTCGTTCTTTCTGGTTACGGTCAAGCAAATGAAAAAGGCATAAATTTTTGGGGAAATATTTCCTTTTTAGTTTACGAATCCAACAATAATCAGATTTCGGTTGCTGATATTATGGCAAATAATGTCAATTTTAAAAACCCCCATGATTTTAATAAAAAAACAGTGCCAACCAATGACTATTGGATTTTACTGGACTTTGAGGAGGTTGTACCTAAACTTGCCAATTACGATAACCTTTATTTAAAATTCAACACCTTTGATGCGGGCACCATATTCTATTATGGTAAGCATAAAATTCAAGAAAAACTCATCGGACAGTTTGATAATCTCAACGAGGCTGAAAAAATAAAATTTTCCAACTACCATTCTTATACCACAATCAATCCAGGCAATTTAATCCAAAACCAATATTTAATTCTAAGGGTGAAGCGCCTTGTCTTTAAGGAAGATATTAAAAATTGGAGCTTTGCGATTTCAACTGAATCCCCTAACCTGAACGTTCCTTCAAAAAACTTCTCTAATTCAGTACTCTATTATTTTTGTGCCGGCCTTTGTTTCATAGTTTGGTTTTCCACCTTGTCCTTCTTTATTAGGTTGAGAAATTCCGAATTTCTCTATTACACGCTATATGTTACCTTAATCTTTCTTTATATTACGGGAAGTAGTTTTGGGTTTTTTGGATATTTGTTCGATTCCTATTGGGTTCAATATTGGTTTTCAAATAACCTATACTTTTTCGCCAATATTGCATATCTATACTTTTTTTCCAACTATCTGCGTTCCAAAAAAGATTACCCTCTTATTCACAAACTTGTAATCATCCTGGTTTGGCTCAATATTATTATCCTGGCTATATCGGTCTGGATTTTTATTTCCAAAAACTATATTGGTGTCTCCTATATTACATACTATGGCTCTTTAGTATTGTGCATCTATGCCACATTTGGTATTATCTATTTGCTTTTTATTGGCAAGAACCCCTTGGCGTATTTCATTGCCATTGGCTCGTTATTTTATTGCTTTTCCCAATTGTTTCGTTTACTCTTTTCAAAACCAGAGGATGGGCTGTATTTAGACAGCATAAATTACCTGATCATCGGCTGGTCCCTTGAATTAGTCGTGTTTACTTTTGGATTAAACTACAAAGTCCATCTGGAGCTGCGCGAAAACCTTAGTTTGCAGAAAGAAGCATTTATAAGTAAAACAAAAGCGCTTAAGGCCCAAATAAGTCCACATTTCATTTTTAACTCCTTAAGCTCCATTCAACATTTGATTGCCAAAGACAATAAAACATTGACTTTAAATTACTTGTCTCGCTTTGGTAGGTTGACGAGAAGTATTTTGGAAACATCACTTGAAACGAATGTAATATTGAACCAGGAAATTCAGATGTTAAAAGATTATTTGGAGTTGGAACGCCTTCGATTTGACAATGCATTTTCGTACACTATAAATGTAGATCCCAAAATAAATCCTTCACAAATTCAGATGCCCTATATGATTTTACAGCCTTTTGTGGAAAATTCCCTGATTCATGGGCTGCTTCCTAAAAAAGATGGAAAAAAGCAACTTGATATCAATTTTTTAAAGGAACCTGATTTTTTGGTTTGCGAAGTAATTGATACTGGTGTAGGAAGGCAACAGGCCAAACAAAGAAAGCATATTTATCAAAAAGATAAAAAATGGAGAGGGTTGGAAATTACCCAGCAACGATTGGAGTATTTAACCGGTAATCAAAATAACATTGAAATTGTTGACGTAGTCAATGATAAAAATGAACCTCTGGGCACAAAAATGGTAATACGAATCCCTTTACAAGAGTTTATATTTAAAGCTCCTAATACTTTTAGGGCTTAAGGGCAATCATATGAGTTCCTTTAGAATAACTTCACGCACTTCCTCCCGCAATGTAGATTTATCTTCCTCCCCCAAAATACCAGTTTCAAAAAATTGATGCACCCTTGCCCTCACCCTACCTGGCCCACCACTTAAAAATGTGAAGGAAAACCGTTTTTTATTGTCATAAAAGGTAATCGGAACAATCGGAATTTTATGCGCTATCGCCATTTTAAAGGCCCCATCCTTAAATTCATCCAAAGCGATATGTTCTTCAGGTACTCCGCCTTCTGGAAAAATACAAATGCTCAATCCTTGATCCAATCTTCTTTGTGCCCTTCTATATACGCCTGTCCTGCTTTTAATGTTATCTCGGTCTACCAAAATACAAACTCGCTTATAGAAAAATCCAAACACAGGAATCTTCACCAATTCTTTTTTGCCCACAAACACAAAAGGGTTTTTGCTTACCACCAACATCAGCATAATATCCAACATACTTGTATGGTTAGCAACCAACATATAGCTTTTTCCTTTTTCCATGGACTGTTCTGTTGTAATTCTTGGAAAACAACCCATACCATAAAGTATAGTTCTCGCCCATATATTTCGTGCCAGCCAAAAAAACTCTTTATAGGTCTTTTCAGAAAGTGTGGTCAACAATAAAAAAGGAAAGAAGACAACTATTGGAAGTGCCACAAGCACATAAAACCAAATTCTATACAAGACATGTCCTATATTTCTCAAAATTGGAAGCATGGACCAAAAGTAGAATTTTTGAATATCTTTATTGAAATAACCTTAAAAACTTAATTATGGGATTAGTATATGCCTTGTTGATTGGGGCGTTAGCCGGTTGGCTAGCTGGCAAAATAATGAAGGGTGGTGGCTTTGGCGCACTATTGAACATTATTTTAGGGATTGTTGGAGGAATCGTTGGTAATTGGCTCTTTGGCACCTTGGGTGTTCATATTGGCTCTGGAATTGTGGGTGACCTTATAACTGGAGTTATTGGGGCGGTAGTAATACTTTTTGTTGCAGGTCTCTTTAAAAAATAACATTTGTTTGCGTTTATTTTATCAGCGGCACAAGCCGCTTTTTTTATCCCTTTTGGATTGTTACTTTTACGCCTTAAAAATTAAGTATGTCCAGAATTTTAACCGGAATTCAAAGTACAGGCACTCCTCATCTGGGGAATATTTTGGGGGCAATAATGCCAGCCATTCAAATGGCACAAGACCCAAAAAACGAGTCTTTCCTTTTTATTGCGGATATGCATTCCCTCACCCAAATAAAGAACGGGGAAGAACTTAGGCAAAACACATATGCAACCGCTGCAACATGGCTTGCCTTTGGTCTGGATATTGAAAAAACCGTTTTCTACAGGCAAAGTGATGTGCCTCAGGTAACAGAACTTGCCTGGTATCTTAGCTGTTTTTTTCCGTATCAGCGACTTACATTGGCACATTCTTTTAAGGACAAAGCAAATCGATTGGAAGATGTAAACTCTGGTCTCTTTTCCTATCCTATGCTAATGGCTGCAGATATTCTCCTGTATGATGCCAATATTGTTCCCGTAGGGAAAGATCAATTACAACATTTAGAAATGACAAGAGACGTGGCTTCCCGATTCCATAGTCAATTGGGTGAAACTTTTGTACTTCCCGAAGCTAAGGTGCAAGAAGAGACTATGTACATTCCAGGGACAGATGGAGAAAAAATGAGCAAGAGCAAGGGAAATCTCATCAACCTATTTCAGCCAGACAAAAAATTGCGCAAACAAATTATGGGAATTGTTACTGACAGTACACCCATGGAAGAACCCAAAGACCCGACCAACGATACTGTTTTTGCGCTTTATAAAATACTGGCGCAGCATGACCAAATTGAGGAAATGAGTGCCAATTATTTAGCTGGAAATTATGGCTATGGACATGCCAAACAAGCGCTTTACGAAGTTATACTGAATAAGTTTGAAGAGCCACGTGAAAAATTTGAATATTACATGAACCATCTCAATGAAGTTGATGAAATTCTTGCTATTGGTGCTGAAAAAGCCAAGAAAGTTGCTGATGAGGTTTTAGAACGTGTCCGCGAGAAGTTAGGATACTAGATATTTACTTTATAAAAAGTTATATTTTGTACTCCAACGTTAAAGTTGTTTCAAATATATTCTAAACAACATATCTTACAGTCTATCTTCAACATATGCAAATGAAGAAAAAGACGGTATTTGTTATAGCGATTTTTTTGCTGTTTCAACTTGCACAAACCAGCGCCCAAGAAAATCAAATTTTCCAAAGTGTAATCAGTAAACTAGCCTCTTACACCAATAAGCATAGTCCTGAAAAAACATATATACATACAGATAAGGAATTCTATACCAATGGAGAGACCATCTGGTTCAAGGTATATCTGGTTGATGGTATTGCCCATACGCCAAGTAAAAAAAGTAAGGTAATTTATGTTGATCTCTTAAATCTACAGGATAGTATTGTTGCCCAGAGAAAGTTATACGTAGATTATGGTTTTGGCACACACGGAGATATCGAAATACCAGAAACTACTGATCAAGGTACTTATAAATTACGTTCCTACACTAAATATATGTTGAACGAAAAAGAGCCTTTTTTCTTTTCAAAAGAAATCCATATTTGGGCACAAAAAACAAATAATGATGAACCTTTTAGTAGTATAGACACCATAGCACAAGAACGCATCTCTAACATAAAACATCAAAGGCCCAATATTCAATTTTTTCCAGAAGGAGGAAATCTTGTAAATGGAATACTGAACAAGCTAGGGATAAAAGTCACCAATACTGAAGGAATAGGCATATCCCTTGAAGGAAGTATTGTTGACCAAGACAACAATATGGTTTCCCCTTTCAAGACCTTTGATCACGGTTTGGGTACAGCTTTATATAAACCAGAACCTGGAAAGTCCTATTATGCCAGCATTTTAATTAATGGTAATGAAGAAAAGTATGCCATGCCACTTCCTTTGAAAAAAGGATATGTGCTAAACGCAAACAACAATGGAGAATCTGTTACCCTTAGAGTAGTTACAAACCATAAAAGTGGTTTACTGGGTACTTTACTTGTTGGTCATATGCGCGGATATACTTTTTTTAAACGCATTGAAAAATCCAATGGCACAAAGTATTCCGTTAGATTATTTACCAAAGACCTGGGCAATGGAGTAGCACATTTTACCCTATTTACAGCTGAAGGTGAGCCTGTTTGTGAAAGATTGATTTTTGTTGATAGCGAGAATGGAAAAGCCGCTCTTTCAACAAAAACGGATGCCAAAAAATATGAAAAAAGAGACAAGGTATCCGTGGAGATAGCACTCAATGACTTAAAAAATAACCCATTGAGCGGAAGCCTTTCGTCAAGTATAATTAAAAAACCCAGCAAGACTAAAAAAAATTCCAACATTATAAGTTGGTTACTGTTGAATTCAGATATTGGCATGACCAGTTTTAATCCTGACCTTTTCTTGGAAGATAACAGTTACTCCAAAAATCATCTTCTAGATATGTTGATGCTAACACATGGTTGGCGGAGGTTTATTTGGAAAGATTTCTTGAATAACAAGGTTGACAAACAACTGACTTTTGAACCTGAAAAAGGAATCATGATAAGAGGACAAACCACTAGTTTTAAAAACAAATACAGCCCCAAGACCTCTTGGGTTACCCTCAGCACTTTAGATCCTTTTGTGTATCAGGAGAAAAAGCCCACAAATTTCCAGGGTAATTTTAGCTTTGGTCCTTTTGCTTTCCAAGATACCATACAGGCTTTTGTGAAAGCTGTCCCTGTAAGCGAATCAAAAAAAATAAGGGATAATGAACTAGCCATTCATGCTGATGACTTTTCGCTGAAAGTACCAATTGAAAATAAGAAAACCCTAGTACATGAAACCATTAGGTTTAACTTTCCAAAAGCATATAAAGAACTGGCCTACAACAGGATGGCAAACGATTTTAAATATAACCCTAAAGTGACCCAACTTAAGGAAGTAACTGTAAAAGCTAAAAAAAAGACCCGTGAAGAAATTATTGATGAACAGATAAATAAAATTGCAATTTATGGAACTCCTGATAATCGTGTTTTCGCAGATTCTATTATGGGTTCAGCCGCATTAGGCGTATTTGATTTACTAAGGAATATTGCAGGAGTACAGGTCTTTGGTTCGTACCCAGATCAAACCGTGCAAATTAGGGGGGCTGCAAGCTTCAGTTCATCTCCCTCTCCATTATTTCTTTTAGATGGTATTGAAGTTGATGTTGGATTTGTCGGTGCTATGCTAGCTATAGAAGTAGAGCTCATAGATGTGTTAAAGGGCCCTAGCGCTGCCATTTATGGATCTCGCGCTGCCAATGGTGTAATTGCTATCTATTCAAAAGGTACAATCTGGATTGATGATTATAAACGACAACCCTCACCTGGAATCGCTACCTTTAAAGTAGATGGTTTTTATAAGGTGCGGGAATTTTATAGTCCAAATTACGATGTTCCAAAACCAAAACATGAACAGGGAGATTATAGGACCACTTTACATTGGCAACCTAATATTGATGTAGATGCCAATGGAAAATCAAACTTTAGTTTTTTTACCAATGATGTTTCAGGTGAATATCTGATAAAAGTTGAGGGGATAACTTTGGATGGCATACCAGTTAATACTGTACAGCATTTTGAAGTGGAATGATACGATTTTGGATAGTGTAAGTGGAAAATTAGGGTATTAATTTGGTTCTGCTATCCAAACATCAAATTTATATGTAATCAGGTCATTATTTGACCGTGATACCAATCGATAGCTTAAGATAACTTCAACAAACTCTTTTGTGACCTGTGTTATTGCTAATGAAGAGCCATTGCTTATCGTTTGTATAGCGATTATAGGTCTTTCCTTAAATTTAGGAAGCTTCTCACCTTTAGAAGTAATCATCTCATCAAAATAAAATTTTAAGACCCCCTCACTTATTAGTTGTTTTTCTTTCTTAATGTATTCAAGGTCCTTAACAACATAAATTCTAGCAGCATACTTTAAATTCTCTTGAGCATTTGAGATTTTTTTATTTATTATGTTAAACTCTCTTTGAACATCATTCAAATTCTCTACTGACTTTCCCTCTTCGACCTTTAGTACCTTCACCGTCTCTTCGTAGTCCTTTACAATAGAGTCCAGTTTGTCTATACGTCTCTGTTGCATCTCAAATTTTTTCTCAAAATCGCTCTCAACGATTTTTGTAATGTCTTTGTATGTAGTGAAGCCAAGAAATCCAAAAAGGAAAATCAATATTGCAGAAACCGCTTTTAACAAATTGATATTATATTTCAATTCAAAATAACGCTCGTCAGGAATTGATTTTTTCTTTGAGCCAATAGTTTTAAAAATTTTCCAAAGGAAAAAAACATCGGAAGCAATTAAAACTAAAATGATTATCAATAATATAATCGTGAAAGAAGACATTTGCTCAATTTTGTAAGAAAATTACAATTTATTCAAACACCTACCTATTTTGTCATTCTGAACGCAGTGAAGAATCTTGATATGGGAACAGATGTTCCAAAAAATTCATGTCAGGATTAATAGTTTTTATCAGCTCCAACTTTTTTACTCTAACCCATCCTTTAATTTGCTTTTCTCGAGCGATAGCCTCATGGACCCAAGTAAACTTTTCATAATAAACTAAATGTTTGCATTTATACTTGGCAGTAAAAGCCTTTTTCCTCAAACGGATGTTTTCCTTATGTTCAAACAAACGTCTTGCCATGTGATTGGTCACTCCAGTATATAAAACTGTTTTATTCTGGTTTGTCAAAATATAGACATGGTAGATGTGCCAACCTTCTTTTTGCATTTTATAAAATTAGATTAGATTCTTCGCTGTGCTCAGAATGACATGCTAAATAGCTTCAAACATCTTTCCTGGTAATGGACGCACCAATCCCTTCATTTCCATATTAAATAGTGTTGACGAAACCTTGAAAACAGGAATTTTGCACTCCAAAGCAATCAGATCCAATAGCTGTTTCCCTGTAGATTGCAGATAGTGATAAATAGATTGTTCCGTTTCATCCAATTCTGCGAACAATTTTTTTTGCACACTGGGTCTTTTGGCCCTCTCCTCCAATTCCCATCCCAAATTATAGATGAGTTCCGCTGCAGAGGTCAATATATGTGCCTTTTGGTATTTGATCAAATCATTGCACCCCTTACTGAATTTATCCGTGGATCTTCCTGGAACTGCAAAGACTTCGCGATTATATCCATTTGCTAAATCGGCAGTGACCAAACTGCCTCCTTTTTCTGCTGATTCCACTACAACAGTGGCTTCGCTCAGTCCAGCAATGATTCTATTTCGCTTTAGAAAATTCTCTCGGTCAGGACGACTTGTGCTCCAAAATTCCGTAAAAAACCCTCCATTTTTTTCTATGGTAGAAACATATTTTTTATGCGCTTTTGGGTAAATCTGGTTTAGCCCATGAGCCAAGCAACCTATGGTTTGCAATCCTTTTTCCATGGCCGCCTTTTGAATTGCTATGTCCACACCGTAGGCAAAACCACTCACTATAATGGGGTTTAAAGGAGCAATCTCTTCAATAAAGCACTCACAGAAATCAACACCATAACCTGTAATATTGCGTGTCCCCACAACACTGATGATTTTTCGGTTTTTTAAATCAATATTCCCGCTTTTAAAAAGCAATATTGGCCGATCTGCACAATGCTTCAGATATTCTGGGTAATCTTCATCTGTAAAATATGAAAATGCAATCTTTTCCTTGAGAAGATAATTGTACTCTGCCTCTGCTTCGTCTATATAGTTGGCATTATGAAATCCTTTAAGTGTTAGTATCCCAATGCCCTCAATTTTTAAGAGATGATGTATTTTATCCTCAAAAACAGCTTTTGGACTGCCGCAATGGGCAATCATTCTCTTTGCTAGTACATTGCCAATATTTGGAATTGCCTGTAGCCGAAGTGCGGCTATTATTTCACTTTCAGTCATGTAGTAAATAGGTTAAGTTGTTCACAAAGTACAAAATTTCAAATGTTAATAAAAAGTGATGAGGTCTATTTTGTGCTCTGCCTTTTTTTACAATATTTGTGCAAATGCGGATTGACTCTTACATAGAAGAACTTTTATACGATTATAATTGTGTTGTTGTCCCTGGTTTTGGGGCATTTTTGGCACATGGAAAATCCGCGGAGCTTGATGCAACGACCAATACGTTGGTCCCTCCCACCAAAACAGTTTCCTTTAACGCTCAATTATCCAAGAACGATGGTCTTTTAGTTTCCCACATTGCTAAAGTAAAGCACTTGGGATACGAAGAATTGTTACAAGAGGTGGAAAACGAAGGTGAACTATGGAACAAAAAACTGAATCAAGGTGAGAGTATTGAACTTTACGGTGTTGGTAAGCTTTGGTTGAATGAAGGTCAAAAAATTCAATTCCAGCCAGAAAACAAAATCAACTACCTAACCTCTTCCTTTGGTTTGTCTGCTTTTACTGCAACTCCTATTCAACGTGAAGTGTTGAAAGAGGAGGTTGAAGAATTGGAGGAAAAGATTCCGTTTATTATCACTCCTGAGAAAAGAGAAGAAGCTTCTTTTAGACCTTGGTTAAAATATGCGGCTGTTTTATTGATTTCCTTATCGTTGGGCGTTACTTCGTACAATACGTATACCGATTTTCAGCAAAAACAAATAGCGGCACAGCAGGATGCCCAACAGGAAATTTCCCGCCATATACAAGAAGCCACTTTTTTTGAAAGTGCTCCATTGGAACTTCCTTCAATCAACATCAAAGTCAATAAAAAGCAGCTTGGAAAACATCATGTTATTGCCGGTGCTTTTAGAATTGAAAAAAATGCCGAAAAGAAGGTAAGGCTCCTTAAAGAAAAGGGATATAATGCATTTTATTTAGGGGCAAATAAGTTTGGACTTCACCAAGTTGCCTATGATAGTTTTGAAAACCCCAAGGAAGCCCTAAGCTACTTAAGAGAGATCAAACGAACCGTTTCTTCGGATGCATGGATGCTTTCTGAAAAATAGCTCCGGTTTTTGCTTTCCCATTACGTTTTAAACAGTGTCTGGTATTTTGCCTCAGATTTTAGTATATCAAATTCCTTATGCGCCTTAATTAAGTTAGCTCTTTTGTTACTTGGCAACTGTTGCAAATGGGCAATTGCATTTATAGAATCATTTATTTCGAGAAAAAGAAATGCCTTATTGAGCCATAGGTTTTCGTTTCCATCATAACATAGCCCGTAGTCAAAAGCTTTGAGAGCCTCTTCATACCTTTTTAGTTGCCAAAGGGCAATTCCCTGTTGCATCCATGCATAATACGAATCTGGTTTTAATGCCAATGACATTTTTGAACAGTAGAGAACATCGTTCCATTCCTGTGTTGCGTAATAGCAATATGCCAAATCATCCCAATAATTAGCCTTTTTGGGACTTATTTTAATCTGTTCTTTGGTTGATTTAATTTGTTGATTTTCTGAATCATCAGTGTCTAAAAAAGACGCATCAAAAATTTTAGCATAGCCCTCATGGCCTTTTCTACCATGTAACAACTCTCTTTGTAACCGTATATAGTTGAATTCTTGAAACGATTTTTCATCATCTAGCAAAGCAGTAATTAAAGAGATTGTATCGGTTATTATACGAGCTTTGTGGGTAGAACACTTCCCAAGAAGATTTCTGAGCTCATCATCCTCTTTCCTAAAAAAGTGTCTCCAAAGCCAATAGAGTATATCACCCAACCCTTTGAATGACTGATTCTTTTTTGATACTGGTGGCAGCTCTATGCCATTTGTTTCCCCCAACTGATTATTTAGTAATCGAATAATCCATTCAGCTCGATTAAAATTGATAACAACATTATCGCAATCAACGGCTTTTAGGTTCTCCCCTAGTATTGCTGTAAACAGTTCATCATAATCAGTAAGAAAATCTTCATTTGGATCTGATAGATTTACTTTTCCGGATAGCTTCGCAAGTCTTTGCCTAAAACTTGAAACGTCCAAGTCATTTGGTATGTTTCCATCTATAATAGCCTCTTCATCTATTTCATGGGCCTTTTCAAACTCAATCCAATCAGAAAAAATACAGTTTAGGTAGGCAAAGGATTCAATGGAATTTGAAAGGAAATTGATAACAAAAGACCCAGAACTAAAACGGTATACCGGCGACTTCTCTCCCCCCAAACCAAGCAAATAAAATTGCCCACTGGCATCATTTCCAATGGAAATACTTTCGGTGAATGCCTGTATTAGTCCAATTTGAGAATCAGCAAGAAGCGATTTGTACAAATTTTCATATTGAAAGTCTGGGAAACTTAGCTTTGTGGGGTAAAATTGCCCAAACTTTTTATATGTAAAATGAGAATGAAATTCCAAGAATTTTTTGGTAGGCCCAGAAACAGACCTTCCATAAATCTCATTAATAAAATGCTCAACGTTGAGTGGGTTCTCTTTGGTATCAACTCTATCTCTCAAGTCTTTGAAGAAAGAGTCTTCGAAGTATATTTCTTCTTCGTTCATTTAAAGTAAAATTTGGTGTACAAAAGATATAAAAAATCATCGAAATGTTATATCGCTATGTATTTTATTACACTCTTGTTTCTCTTCATACCATTAGGGATTTTGGGAGAAATAACACTGCTTCCTTTAAATCCATAGTTCACTTCAATATCTTTGCCCAAAAGAACAAGGCATGCGTCCAAAAACTCCTAATGATTCTCGTACGTTAATGACCGATATGGTTTTACCCAGCGAGACCAATCCTTTGAACAATCTTTTTGGCGGTGAGCTTTTGGCGCGGATGGATCGCGCAGCCAGTATTGCTGCACGAAGACATAGTCGAAGAATAACGGTTACAGCATCGGTAAACCATGTTGCATTCAACCGTTCAGTGCCTTTAGGAAGTGTAGTGACCGTTGAGGCAGCCGTTTCAAGGGCGTTTAAAACATCAATGGAAATATTTATTGATGTATGGATGGAAGACCGCTTTACCGGGGAACGTACCAAGGCCAATGAGGCTATTTATACTTTTGTTGCTGTTGATGATACCGGTATCCCAACTGAAGTTCCACCGTTACAGCCCGAAACCGATTTGGAAAAAGAACGTTTTGCCGCTGCTCTTAGAAGAAAACAACTGAGTTTGGTCCTAGCTGGAAAAATGAAACCTTCAGACGCCACAGAGCTTAGGGCTTTGTTTACGTCCTAAATACTAAAAATCAAAATTGTCAGGGTCGGGACCAAATCTTTGCCCCTTGTCTAGACTATCCAATAGTTGAACATCTTCTGGAGTCAATTCAAAGTCAAAAATAGTGGCGTTGGAAATAATACGCTCTTTTTTGACCGATTTAGGAATAGTGACCACCCCTTTTTGAAGGTCCCAACGTAAAACGATTTGGGCAACCGTCTTATCATATTTATTTGCCAAATCCTTTAGAATATCTAAATCAAAGATTTTTCCCTGCATCATTGGTGACCAAGCTTCATATTGAATTCCCTTTTGATTGCAAAAATCAACCAATTCTTGTTGCACTAGATACGGATGAAATTCCATTTGGTTCACCATGGGCACTATATCGGCCTCAGTCAATAAATCCTCTATATGATGTTGCAAAAAGTTACTTATTCCAATGGCCCGAACCCTTTTTTCATTGTAAAGACGTTCCATTGCCCTCCACGTCTCCTTAGACCTGTCTCCTTTTGGCCAATGAATTAAATATAGGTCTAGATAATCCATTCTCAATCGCTCCAAGCTATCATCAAACGCTTTTAACGTAGTATCGTATCCTTGATCACTGTTCCATACCTTGCTTACAACAAAAACGTCTTTTCTTTCTATATTGCTTTCCTCGACTCCTATCCCTACTCCTTTTTCGTTATTATAAATTGATGCTGTATCAATATGTCTATAACCATGGTTTAATGCCTCCTTTACAGCATTGGTTACTTCATTGCCGTCTTTGGACAAATAAACTCCTAGGCCAAAATATGGCATTTGAACTCCATTATGCAGTTCAAATGTTCCCTGTAAATCCGTTATTTTCTTCATATGCTACAATTGATATATCCAATCCTCTGGGTTTAACCGATTGGAATCTTGATAAAGATAAAACTTCAACTTTGTTGTACCATCAAACCGATTGGTATTAATGTCGCCAAGTACTTCTTTTACCACTACTTTATCTCCTTTCTTTACATATACATTCGATAAGTTATAATACGTACTAATATAATTTCCATGTTTTATGGTAACTCCCCTACTACCACCAGGAACAGATATTATTGCGATAACCTCACCTTCAAAAATGGCTCTTGCTTTACTTCCCTGATCAGTAGCTATGGTAACACCGTTGTTTCTATGCTTTATCCCTGGATATAACTTATCACTGTAAACCCCATACCCTTGGCTTTTTACCCCTTTCTCAACAGGCCAGATAAGTTTTCCTTTATTGGCAGAAAAGTTATTGGCCACCAACTTGGCTTCTGGAGTCAAAACAAATTTTATGCTACTAGATTTTCCCGCTTTTTTGTTTGTGCTAACAATGGCGCTTTTAATAAGTCGTTCAATCGCTCTATCTATTTTACGGGCCTCCTTCTGCTTTTGCGCAATAGCGGCAGTGTACTTAGTTTCATTTTGCCGTATACTTCGTAACAAGTTCTTTTGCGATTCTATTTCATTGAACAGATCGGCCTTGACTTTTTTATTTTCTGCCAATAATTGCTCCTTAGTTTTCCGTTGTAAGACCAAATCCCTATTAAGAGTGGCCAACTCATCAGCCTTTTTTATGATATCTTCCCCCTGCTTCTTTCTATGCTTGGCATATTGCTCCATATATTGAAGTCGCTTAAAAGCTTGAAAAAAGTTTTCCGCTGACAACAAAAACATTAGCCTATTGCTTTGCGATTTATTCTGATATGATTTTTGGATAAGATTAGCATAATCATCTCGTAAAATCTTCAGGTCTTCACGAAGCTTACTTATACTTCTAATGTTAACATTGATTTGTCTGTTGAGCAAATTAGATTGTTGGTTTGTTACCCGAATAAGCTCCTGCCTTACATTGATTCTTTTATCCAAGGCCTCCATTTGGTCCAAAACATTACCCTTTTCCTTCTTCTCGGCAAAGAGCAATCTATTGATTTCCTTTATTTCCTTTTGTAATCGTTCCCGTTTTGCTTCCAACGCTTTTTGCTCGCTGGTTTGTGCCAGGGTTGATGTAGAAAAAAAACAAATAAAAATCAGTAAATGAATGCAATATGAAATTTTATTTAACATATTACTTTAATATAATTTCATTATACCCTTTTGGAACTTTATATGGAAAATTCAAAGATTTATCCAGTTCCATGTTTTTAAAACTTAAATCTATAGTTGTTCTATCTTGATTTTCGGCTGCAACAATCTGGATTTCATCTGGAAGTATCTTTCCTAAAATATCTTGATAGGTATATTTTGCTTGTAGTCGTCTGTCTTCTTCTGGTTGTGCAACTTCTTGTGAGGAAATTTTAAAGTTTTTGGGTTCCAACTGAAATAATATTTTAAACAGTTCCTTTGCTCTTTTCGGTTTTAATTGATAATCGCCTTCACTGATTGCAGAAGTGTATTTGTCCTCTCTCAAATCAAAAACTGCGTTGCCCAATAAAAGGTTTTGAACCTTAACAAAATCAAGCTCAGTTCCTAAAAGGTCACTTAGATAACTAAAATCCCCATCAAAATACTCTCCCTGTAACTTATTATAGAAAGATACCTTTTCCGGAGTAATATGTGCCTTAACCATCCCAAATGGGGCACTTATCCAAATCACCTTGTTCTTTTCCATTCTTAAACTGACATTCACTCCTTGGCTTTTTTCACCATCCGAGTAATCAATTTTTACCTTCCCGCTCAAAGTTTTAAAGTCAACCTGATTGGCATAATGATTTTCTATAATCCGTTTTGCCGAAATCCCAGAATCAACTTCACCGCCAGATACAGCCTTTGTGCTTTTGCAAGAACTTAAAACCAGTGCCATTAAAAGCAAGGTGATGGATTGTCTTTGTATTTGAAATAACTGCATTACAGACCTGTTTTTATTTTGTTCAAATATTCATTTGCTTTGGAGGTATTGCCAATTGCAGAATATGCTTTTGATAATTCACTATATATTTTATTCATCAAATCACTATCATCAAACAAATAATCTAAAGAACTTTCTAAAACTTCTACCGCCTTTGTGGACTTTGAAATCCTATTGAGGGCTGTGCCATAGGCAAAATGAAAATAGGGTTGAAGCGGATAGGAATCCAACGCCTCTTTTGAAACTGCTTCCATTCTCTTAAAATCTCCTTTTTCGAAGAGTTCTTCTATTTCCGATTTATATGCAACCAGAGGGTCACTATCTTCTCGTTGTTGTTTTTCATCTTGAGCAACAACAACTGTCTTCGTTTTGTTGGTCTGTTGAATGGAGTCTTGGATTTTTAAAGTTAGTTCTTCAGCAAATTTAGAACCTTGTAACCCTTCCAAAACAGCCAAAGCTTCACGATATTTTTCTTTTTTAAAAAAGAAAACGGCTAGATTCTCTTGAAATTTATTATTGGAAAAGGGAAGTTGTTCCTCCAGTACTTCAATAGATGTTCCCTGTTTTTCCGTAATGTTCAACAGTGTTTCCAAATACCAAAAATCTGTTGGTTTTACGTTTATGGCATCTACAGCATATTGTTGCGCCTGAATATATTGTTTGTCTAAAAAATATGCCTTGGCTAACTCATAATCTATTACGCTATTGGATGGGTCCAATTGTTTGCATTCCAAAAAAAGACTGATTGCCCTATCATAGTTTTGAATTCCCTTTTGTTTAAGAGCTTCAAAAAAACTTTCCTGAAACTCATCCGTATACTCATCTAAAAAAACCTCAGCACTCTGCTCTTCCTCTTGGGCCCATGCCCAAAAAGAAAATAAAGAAGCAAGTATATATATGCCTATTCGTTTTTTCAATTCAAATCAGAATTTATGTGCTTGTCCAAGCATTTTTGATAGCTACTCCATAACGGAATAGTCACCAATGCTAATGGTCTCAAAATTGCCATCAAAAACTACATGGTTGCCAATCATCGCGTTATCCAAATTAGCGTTTTTGATGATGCTATCGCTTTGAATTAAGCTATTTTTAACGGTTGAATTTTCAATAACTGTTCCTGAACCAACCGACACATAGGGTCCCACGGTTGTGTTTTTAAGTACCACGTTCTCTCCAATAAAACAGGGCTCAATGACGTTTGCGTTTTCTTTTACAACGGAATTAGCAACCAATACTTCTCCATCCTTTTCCAAAAAACCGAGCATTCGCTGATTTGTTTCCACGGTTACATTTTTATTTCCGCAATCCATCCACTCATCAACTTTTCCAGGGACAAATTTCATGCCCTTCTCCATCATCCGTTTTATACCATCATTTATTTGATATTCTCCTCCATTAAGGATGTCATTATCCAAAACGTATTGTAGTTCATTCTTAAGAACACATATATCCTTGAAATAATAAATACCAATAACCGCTAAATCTGAAACAAATTCTTGGGGCTTTTCAACTAACTCTACTATCTCATTTTGTCCGCTCAATTTTACAACTCCAAATGCCTCTGGCTTGTCCACCTGTTTCACCCAAATCACACTATCCGCAGATTTATCCAAATCAAAATCCGCACGAATCAAGGTATCCGCATAAGCGATAACCGCAGATCCATTCAAAGAATCTTTGGCGCTCATAATAGCATGTCCGGTACCCAAAGGTTCATCTTGTCTATAAATTGATCCCTTAGCACCTAGACTCTCTGCCAATTCCATAAGACTGTCCACAACATCCTCTCCAAAAAAAGCAGGGTCTCCCAAAATAAATGCAACTTCTTCTATTTGCCCTCCCAATACTTTAGCAATATCACTAACTAATCGATGAACAATAGGTTTGCCCGCAACCGGAATCAATGGTTTTGGAACTGTCAATGTATGTGGTCTTAATCGGGAACCCCGTCCCGCCATCGGTACTATTATTTTCATATGTTTAGTTGAAAGTTGTTAATGTTTAGTTTAATATATAAAACGTAATTCTCATCTGTCTATTTCACTCCAGTGCTCCCAAAACCTCCAGCACCTCTGTCTGTTTCAGAAAGAGAATCTACTTCGGTCCATTCCGCTCGTTCATGTTTCGTAATCACCATCTGGGCAATACGCTCCCCATTTTCAATGGTAAAATCCTCTGAAGAAAGGTTTGCCAAAATGACGCCCACCTCACCTCTATAATCAGCATCTACCGTTCCAGGTGCATTCAGTACGGTAATTCCTTTTTTGGCAGCCAGTCCACTTCGTGGTCTTACCTGAGCTTCATAACCAACAGGCAATTCTATAAAAATCCCTGTGGGGACAATTGCTCTTTCGAGTGACTTTAATGTAATGGGTTCGGTAATATTTGCCCTTAGATCCATGCCTGCAGAAGCAAGTGTTTCATAATGGGGCAATTGATGATTTGAGGTATTAATTATTTTAATTTTCACGCTTTAGAAATATGGTCTTTAACTTGTCTCCTTCCATTTTGTAAACTAGCATCAAAAATAGCAAAAGTAGCACCCCTCCTGCCATTAAATTCCGATTAAAAGCGTAAAAAGACAAGGCAGAAAACAAAATTGAAATCGATAAATAGAATACTATTTTCCGCATATTATACGGAACCGGGTAATATTTTCTTCCAAAATAATACGATAACAGCATCATGCTTGCGTAAGCGGCCAAGGTTGCCAGAGCAGAAGCCATATATCCAATTTTGGGGATGAAGACGATGTTAATTACCAATGTAATCAAAGCTCCAATTGAAGAAATATAGGCTCCAAACTTTGTTTGGTCCGTGATTTTATACCAAACAGACAGGTTATGATATATTCCTAAACATAGACTCCCCAATAATATAATAGGCACCACATCCAATGCTTCCCAATAGGTGGCATTTCTAATTAATAACTTTCCTAAAACATCTATGAACACGACTACTGCCAATAATATGATACTTCCCAATATCACAAAATAATTGGTGATCTGTGCATAGGTCTTCTGCGGTTTTTCGGTTTTGGCGTGACTAAAGAAAAAAGGCTCCACTCCCATTCTAAATGCAGTGCCAAAAAGTGTCATAAAAAGTGCCAGTTTATAACATGCTCCATATTTTCCAACTTCACTTGCAGCAATATCATAAGGTAATAGCTCTGTCAACAAAATTTTATCTACAACTTCATTTATGGTAAATGCAACCCCAGCCACCATAATAGGGCCCGAATATTTAAGCATTTGCTTCCATAGAGTAGAATCAAACTTGTACGAAACTTTAAAGTAGGTAGGTAAGAGCAGCAGCAAAGTAACGGCACTTGCAATGATATTGGATATGAAAATATATTGAATCTCCCAACCCTCTTTATATATCGAATTTAAAAACCCTTCATTGGTATCTTGAACCACCTTTGGAAGAATAATCAGGAAAAAAACATTGAATCCTAGGTTAATGGCAACATTAATAGTTTTTAGAATTGCATATTTCATTGGTTTTTCCTGTGCTCTTAAAAGTGCAAAAGGAATGATTACCAATGCATCCAAAACCAAAATATAGGTGGTGAATTTTATATAGTCAACCTGAATATTGGTAACGTTTGCCAAGCCATCCTTTACCGCAAGGGCCAGAGTCAAAAAAAATAAAGAAGACCCCAATAAAGATATGAGGGACGTGGAAATAACAGACTTCTTGTCTTCTCTTTTATGATAAAACCGAAAAAAGGCGGTTTCCATTCCATACGCCAAGAAGACGTTGAAAATAGCAATCCAAGCGTAAATGTTCACATACTGACCATAGCCAGATGCATTCTCAAAAACAGAGGTATAAAGCGGAAGTAAAAAGAACGAAATGACTCTTGGCAAAACAGTTGCCAGTCCGTATACAAATGTTTGCTTAAAAAGTTTTTTTAGTGGATTCAATGGGAATTCGCTCGTTTAGAAAACCATGGTTAACCTCAATGCAAGTTACACAAAACCCCTTACTTATTAGCTGGGCACCTCTATTTGAATCTCCGATTAATACCCCGAAGAAAATAATTTATATCTTTTACGTGTAAACAATTACACTCATGAAAACTATAACAAAGCAAATTTCCTTGATCATCCTCATTCTGATGGTGATTTCCTGCGGTGAAAAGAAGAAAAATTTAGATGCTGTTGTCCATGAAAAACCCAATATCATTTTTATAATGTCAGATGATCATGCATATCAGGCAATAAGCACTTACCGTGATCATTTAATTCAAACGCCAAACATTGATCGTATTGGCAAAGAAGGTATTGTGTTTACCAATGCTTGTGTTTCCAATTCCATTTGCGCTCCATCACGAGCTACAATTTTAACCGGGAAGCATACACATATTAATGGTAAAGTGGACAATCAGATGCCTTTTGATACCACACAGGTGACGTTTCCCCAGATTTTTCAACAAGCGGGCTATCAAACCGCAATGTTTGGAAAATTACACTTTGGAAACAATCCAAAAGGGGTGGATGACTTTATGATTTTACCCGGACAGGGATCCTATATTAATCCCGATTTTATCACAAAAAATGGTGACACTACCCGAATTGAAGGTTATGTTACCGATGTTATAACGGACTTGACTTTGGATTGGTTGGACAAAAAAAGGGATACATTAAAACCTTTTATGTTGATGTATCTGCACAAGGCTCCACATAGACCGTGGTGGCCCAGACCGGACAAGTTCAAGGAGTTTTTGGGAAAGAAATTTCCAGAACCTGCTTCTTTGTTCGATGATTACAAAAATAGGGGGACAGCGGCGAAGACAGCGGAAATGAATTTGTTGTATGATATGATGTACAATCACGATAGCAAAATAAGACCGGAGGTTACCCAACGAATGAAAAATTTAGAGCCATTTGTGCGCGAATATGATGGAGGGTTTCATAACCCCTATACAAATCGCGTCAATGAAGTTCAAAAAGCAGCTTACGAACCTATTTTGGACGAAATCAATAAAGATTTTGAGGAAAATTGGCCCTCGATGACAGATGAGGAGAAAATGAAATGGAAATACCAACGTTACATGCAAGATTATTTGGCCTGTATCTCTTCTGTAGATGATAATGTAGGGCGCCTGTTGGAATACTTGGATGATAGCAAATTATCTGACAATACCATGGTAGTATATACCTCTGACCAAGGTTTCTATCTGGGTGAACATGGTTGGTTTGATAAGCGTTTTATTTATGATGAATCTTTTAAAACGCCATTGCTAGTTCGTTGGCCAAACAGGATTGAACCAGGAATAACAAGCGAAGAAATGGTGCAAAATTTAGATTTTGCCCAGACCTTTTTGGAAGCCGCGCAAATTGAGGCTCCTGACGATATGCAAGGGGAAAGTTTAATGCCTCTTTTAACGTCCAATACCGCTGAATGGACAAGAGACGCAGTATATTATCATTATTATGAATATCCTGCAGTACATCAAGTAAAAAGACATTATGGGATAGTGACCATTGATTACAAACTGGCCCATTTTTATTACGATGTTGATGAATGGGAACTTTATGATCGTAAAAAAGATCCACAGGAAATGAACAATGTGTATGGTGACCCTGCATATGCAGATGTAGTAAAAGAACTCAAGAAAAAATTGGAAGAGCTTCGTATTCAATACAAAGATTCAGATGAATTGAATCAGCAGTACATAGATATTCATCATGCAAATAGCATTGACTCTCCTTTAAATAAAAAGGGGTAGTTCTGTTCTCAGCTTGGCTCGAACCAATAAAAAACAAAAAGCCACTTCTAAAGAAGTGGCTTTTTTGAATTCATTTATATAATAGGCTAGTTGTTCAGTGCTTCCGCACCACCAACAATTTCTAAAATCTCATTGGTGATAGCAGCTTGTCTTGCTTTGTTATAGGTCAACTTTAATTGATCTCTAAGTTCCGTAGCATTATCTGTTGCTTTATGCATAGCCGTCATACGGGCACCGTGCTCACTGGCGAAAGAATCCCTAATTGCTTTATACAATTGTGTTTTCAATGATTTTGGAATCAATTGTTCCACGATTTCAGGTTTGGATGGCTCAAAAATGTAATCTGAAGCGCCTGAAGTATCTCCTTCAACAGGAACCAAAGGCAAAAATTGTTCTGACATTACAATTTGAGTTGCCGCATTTTTGAACTTATTGTAAACCAATTCAATTCTGTCATAATTCCCTTCAGTAAAATGGTCCATTAAACTCTGGGCAATTGCAGCTACATTGTCAAAGGTCAAATCATCAAAAACATTACTGTGATTTGCTATTACAGTGCCCCTTTTTCCTAAAAGATCATTTCCTTTTTTCCCAATCGCCATAAAGTCTACCTGCTTTCCAGCATAAGTGTCTTCAAGTAGCGAGGTGCATTGTTTAATGATGTTGGAATTGAAAGCTCCACACAATCCTCTATTGGATGTAATGCCCACAACCAATACTTTATTGATTGTCCGGTTATCGGTAAACTTACTTCCTGCATCACCATCTAAACTTGCACTAAGATTCTGCAATAACTCGGTAAGTTTATTTGCATAAGGACGCATTGCGGTAATAGCATCTTGGGCCTTTTTCAACTTTGCAGCAGAAACCATTTTCATGGCACTGGTAATCTGCATGGTCGATGATACCGTAACTATCCTATTTCTTATTTCTTTTAGATTCGCCATTTATATTTGGGCTTAAGCTCTATACTTTCCTGAAAGGTCTTTACAAACAGCGGTCAATGTATCCGTTACCTCATCTGTCAATTTTCCAGCTTTTAAGGTATCCAATACATCCCTATGCTTAGCGTTCAAGAATTCTATAAAGTCTCTTTCAAATTCTTTAATTTTGTCAACAGGAACATCTCTCAACAAGTTTTTAGAACCTGCGAAGATAATCGCTACTTGATTTTCTACTGTAAAAGGATCGTTTTGCGCTTGTTTCAAAATCTCAACGTTTCTACGTCCTTTTTCAATTACGTTTAAGGTAGCAGCATCCAAATCTGAACCAAATTTGGCAAAAGCTTCCAATTCACGGAACTGTGCTTGATCCAGTTTCAACGTACCTGCAACTTTTTTCATGGATTTAATCTGGGCATTACCCCCAACACGGGATACAGAAATACCAACGTTAATTGCTGGCCTTACCCCTTGGTTGAATAAATCTTGCTCCAAGAATATCTGTCCATCCGTAATAGAAATTACGTTGGTTGGAATATAGGCTGATACATCACCGGCTTGTGTTTCAATGATAGGAAGCGCGGTCAACGAACCTCCTCCTTTTACCATCGGTTTCAAGACATCAGGAAGGTCGTTCATATCTTTTGCAATGGTGTCATCGTTAATCACTTTTGCAGAACGCTCCAATAATCTTGAGTGCAAATAGAAAACGTCACCAGGATATGCTTCACGTCCTGGAGGTCTTCTTAATAGAAGGGAAACTTCACGGTAGGCAACCGCCTGTTTTGATAAATCATCATAAATAATCAAGGCAGGTCTACCTGTGTCTCTAAAGTATTCTCCAATAGAAGCACCTGCCATAGGGGCATAAACCTGCATTGGAGCAGGATCTGATGCATTTGCTGCAACTATAGTGGTATATGCCAAAGCACCTTTATCTTCCAACGTCTTTGCAATAGCTGCAACGGTAGAAGCTTTTTGACCTATGGCAACATAGATACAGTATACTGGCTCTCCAGCATCGTAGAATTCTTTTTGGTTTAGAATGGTATCGATACAAACCGTAGTTTTTCCAGTTTGACGGTCACCAATAACCAATTCACGTTGTCCTCTACCTACAGGAATCATCGCATCTACTGCTTTAATTCCAGTTTGCAATGGTTCGTTTACCGGCTGACGGTAGATTACACCAGGCGCTTTGCGCTCTAATGGCATTTCATATGTATCTCCAGCAATTGGTCCTTTACCATCAATTGGCACGCCTAAGGTGTTTACCACACGACCTACGATTCCTTCACCAACGTTAATGGATGCAATACGTTGTGTTCTTTTAACTGTAGCTCCTTCCACAACTTCTCTAGACGGGCCTAATAGTACAACACCAACATTATCTTCCTCCAAGTTCAAAACAATACCTTCCATACCGCCATCGAACTCCACAAGCTCACCATATTGAACATTGGAAAGTCCGTAAACACGGGCAATACCATCACCCACTTGCAATACGGTACCTACTTCATCCAAAGAAGCGGTAGCTTCAAAACCTGATAATTGTTTTTTCAAAATTGCTGATACTTCAGCTGCTTTTACTCCTGCCATTTTTATAGACTATTTGTAAATTCTCTTTTTAATCCGTTCAATTTGTTTGCTACGCTTGCATCATATTGTAAATCTCCAACTCGTAAGACAAATCCTCCTATAATGCTTTCGTCAATCTTATTCTCTATGGTGACCTTATTTCCGGTCATTTTGACTACCTCAACTAAAATTTTCTTTTCCAATTCTCCAGTTAAGGGAACGGCTGTGGTAACATACGCCACATCTTCTCCTTTTAATTGCTCGTGGAGAATAACATATTTTAGAGCAACTTCTTGCAACAATCCTATTCTTTTGTTGTCTGTTAAAGTGCTAATAAGGCCTTTGGTGATTTCTTGAGAACCCTTGAATAGTTCTTGCAGGGAATTCTTTTTGATCTCCCCTTTTACAACTGGGCTTTCCAAAAGGTTTTGAAGCTCTACATTTTCAGTGATTACAGCTGCTATTTCCCGCATATCCTTTTCCACAGCCTCAGCTGCTTTCTTTTCGATAGCGAAATCCAACGTTGCTTTTGCGTAGCGTATGGCTGCTCTACTTTCGTTCATCTTCTTCTAGTTCAATTTGATATCACCCAACATATCATCAACCAATTTTAGTTGCCTCTTTTTATCGGATAATTCTTCTTTGATCACTTTTTCTGCAATGTCCACGGAAAGGTTAGCCACTTGGGCTTTGATATCGGCAACGGCTGCCTTCTTTTCACTTTCAATAGTTGCTTGGGCTTGCTTCACCAATTTGTCTCCTTCTACTTGGGCCTGTTCTTTGGCATCAGCAACGATTTTATCTTTTATTTCACGAGCTTCTTTAAGCATGGCTTCTCTTTCTGCTCGTGCTTCTTTTAAAAGTTTCTCACTATCCGCAGTTACATTCTGCATTTCTTTTTTGGCATCTTCAGCTGCAGCCAAGGCATCCTTGATTCCATCTTCACGATCATTTACAGCTTTTAGGATTGGTTTCCATGCAAATTTCCACATGAGGAACAACAATAGTCCAAACAATAATGTCTGCCAGAAAAACAGTCCTAACGAAAACTCTTCTAATAACTTTGCCATAATTACTTTCTATTTGTATTCATTTTTAAACAAAAGCAAGGGCTGCAACCAACCGTTACAGCCATTTGCCTTAGATGTTTTGATTATACAGCAAATAATGCCGCGAAACCAATACCTTCAATCAACGCTGCTGCAATCAACATCGCTGTTTGGATTTTACCTGTAGCTTCAGGTTGACGGGCAATAGCCTCCATAGCAGAACCACCGATTCTACCAATACCAAGACCAACACCGATAACAACTAAACCTGCACCTACCATTACTGGAATTTCCATATCTATCTAGTTTAAAAATTAAATATTCAACTTTCAGCACTTCTCGACTACGCTCGAAGTGACAATTTCATTCATTTATTAATGGGCAACTTCTGCCTCATGATCGTGCTCATGTTCTTCGGAAGCAAATCCGAAATACAAAGCGCTCAACATGGTGAAAATATATGCTTGTAGCAATGCTACCAATACTTCAATCAACGAAATGGCAAAAGCAAGTCCAAATGATAACGGGCTACCCAACCAACTTTTAAAGATGAACATCAACCCAATCAAACTCATTAATACAATGTGACCTGCTTGCATATTCGCATACAAACGAATCAATAATGAGAATGGCTTAATGAACAATCCTAAAATTTCAATAGGAATCAATATAATATATAATGGAATCTTAGCATACCAAGGCATGGTATCTCCCAAAGGATTAAACTGGTGCATCCAGTAATCCTTGGTACCTGTAAAATTGGTTATCAAGAACGTCATAATTGCCAAAGAAACTGTTATGGCAATGTTTCCTGTTACATTAATTCCTAGAGGTGTTAGCCCAAACATGTTCAAGAACCATATAAAGAAAAATATGGTCAACAAAAATGGCATGTATTTTTTGTAACGCTTCTCCCCAATATTAGGTCTGGCAATATCATCTCTAACATAAAGCACTATGGGTTCAAAGAAACGACCTACGCCTGTTGGCACTCCGTTGTTCTTTGCATAGGACCTTGCCAAACTGGTGAACAACCACAACATCAACAATCCCGTAACAATAATCATCACAACATTCTTGGTGATTGAAAAATCCAAAGGTTTTACATTGGTAGCATGATGCTCTTCATCATAATGAATTGTGCCTTCAGCATCTGTTTTATAAATCTTACTGTGGTAGAGTTTGTAATAATTTCCATCTATCTCGGCCAAGGTCTCTCCATGGTGGAATTTGGAAGAGGAAAAAACCTTTAATCCATTATCCCATAAAATCACTGGCAATGGAAACCCAACATACTTATGCTCTCCATTTTCTTTAGTATATGAAAACAAAGAAAAATCATGTGCGTCTTGAAGGTGATGGGAGATATATTCCTTAATTTCTGTCTTAAGGTCCTTGCCGTGTTCGCCAGCCTCTTTTTCCGTATCACTTGCAAAAGTGAACTGACCTAAAAATAGTGCAACTACGAGAAGAAATCTAGTCAAAGTGTTTTTTTGCATTTCGCTCAAAATATCGGTCTCTCAAAATCGGTGCAAATGTAAGTCTTTCTTACAAAAAGAAAAAAGCTTTCAAACTTTTATTTTTGAGGATTTTGGACTCCTATTTATTTGGTGGATTCGTCTAAATTCTTGAGCATTTTTGAAGTGAAAAAAGTCTCCAAAAAAAGACAAACCAAATACGGAACAAAAAAAGCAGCAAATTCTAAACCGGACATTTCCCCATCACTTTTATATGTGGGATAAAACAAAAGGAAGAAAAAAATAAATTTTAGGAAACTCCCTCCCATAAACAAAAACCCCATTTGGGTTTTCAGTCTTTTCCTGTATCGATATAACAAAAAGAATATTGTCGCTGCCAAAAGAGCGTTTACCAAATAGGAACGAACTATAAGATTGTCAAAAATGGGTAGGTCTTTATAGGAAAGAGTCCATAAGTGCAATCCAAAGGAAAACAGAAGCAAAAACGCTAGTAGTAGATAAAATTGAGTTGGTAAGCTTCTTTTTAGCATCAATACTTAATACGTTTCAACTGCTGCAAAACTACCCAAATTGAAATTGCCACTCCTAATAAAGTGGCAATGACGGTGAAAATATTTTTCTCGTTTTGATAGTGGACATCCAACCATTTTCCGCCTTTAACCGCTAAAAAAATGATTGCTCCCATTTCAAACGCAATACCGGAAAGCATTGCGGCATTTCTAAAGTTGTTTTTCTTTTTAGGAGACTTTTGCTGGCTCATTGGTCTTGGTGGGCTGTAATCTTTGGGTAGGTGCAGCTGTTGTAGCGCCTCCTTTGCCCATTGTACAGGCGGCATTAAACGTAGCTCCCGGTTCAACAGCTAATTTGGCAACACTTACTGTTCCTTCAATAACTGCTGAGGCTTTTAAAGAAAGTAGGTCATTCACAAAAAGTTCACCATTGAACTTTCCTTCTATATCTGCATTTACACATTCTACTTTGCCTTTGATCAGGCCATCTTTCCCTATGACCACTTTTCCGGATGTCTTAACGTTACCTTCCAGTTTGCCGTCAATTCTAAAATCGGCCTCTGAAGTAATATTTCCCTTTATTGTGGTGTTCTTTTCAATTCTGTTGGGTTGTCCTCCAAGCTCTGTCATGGGACGAGGTTTTTTGTTGTCTGAAAACATTATGTTCTAGGGTTTTGGGGTTGAAATCTGTTCTTTGTAGGATTCTAAATTTTTATGGACTTGTATAATTTTATAATTGTCTGATAAAACTACAAAATTCTCATCTTTGATTCTATAGTCCTTGTTCTTTTTTATAAGTTCTGCATAACCTAATGCAAAATCCTTGGATTTGAAGCCGTGTACCACCACAAACTGATCTTCCAAATTGTAAATATCCTTGGAAACAATATTCTTATATTTTAAATCCGTAATGGACTCTTCCAATCTTTCTTTAAGCTTTAACGCTTTTTCATTGTCCTTTATTTTGAATGGAAAGACCACTTTCCAGTTCCCTGCTCCAGAAGAACCTGTTTCTGGTGAAAACTCTTTTTTTGCCAGTTTTGGCAACTGTTCCGCAACCATTTGTTCCGCCTTTTTCCCTTCGGGATTATTGGGGTAGGTAAGCGCCACGTAATTGAGTGCTTCCTTGAAAGGCTCAAACCCCTGAAGTCTGCCAATTGCATTTGCCTTCAACATTTCAAACTTTGGTACTATTGGGTCTCCTGTAAACTTATTAATATAGTTTTGGGACATGGTGATGACCTGTAAAAATTCTTGTTGTTGGTACAATTTATATAATGATGCATAACGTGCATCCGGACTATCGGTATTTCCCTCCAAAACGGCCTGGGGATTTAACAGGATTTCTGCATAACGCGTATCCGGGTGATTGGAAATTATATTTTGTTTCATGTCCAAGGCCAATGGGCTTCCGGTCTCCTCATATATTTTATATAGATTGTATTTGGATGGCAAAATCAATCTTTCCTCCGGGTCAGCCTCCAAAACACGCTCCAGTTTTGAAGCTGCCAATAAATTTTCCTTGAACTTCTCTTTGTAAATTAATCCTAACTGGTAATTGGCAAAATTACGCTCCGTTCTAAGGCTATCAATCAAGGTTATCTCTGTTGGGATTTGTTCCAGATAAAACTCCACGGAATATTTTTGCTCCTCCAATAATTCCTCTGGTGATTGTCCATTTGCCAGAACTTCTTCTGCAGTGGCCTCGGAAGGCAATGACCTATTCTTATTGCTCCACCGCCAATCATCTTCCAAAACACGATCTCCCCAGCGGGTCTTAAAGTCGTTTTTGCCATACCCAAGACTGGTAATATTATAAAAATAGAATTTCCCTTTATTTTCCTTTCCGCCCTTGCTTTCAGCAAAAGTGGCAAAGCCTGCATTGGAACGTTCCAATTTCTTTTTCGCCTCTTCTTCTTCTTTTCGTTTTATCTCGACAATTACCTCTTCAAAATATGCTTTTTGTTCTTCCTCTGGCATTTCGTAAAGTGTAATTACACTATCGGAGTACTGAACTATATCCTCATACTTAATAACATCTTCAAGATTGTCCAGCTTCTTTTTTATAACTCTATACTTTCTGGTGTTATCGGCCAAATTGGTCAACGTACTATCATAATAGGCTCCAGAAACTTTGTATTCGTTTCTATCAAAATTATAATCTGCCAAGCTTTGATAGTTTAGGGCGTTCAATTTGAGTTCCCCTTGGGTAGCCCGAAGTGATTTGTTATAATATGCTATTGCCAGACTGTCAAATTGGTTCTCCAAATGAAAGTCTGCAATTTCCCTGTAGATTTTATCTAAAAAAGGACGGTTTTCCCGATTTTCCTCCAGGTCGGTCAAATATTCAAACAACTCTTCCCTATTGGAATCGGTGATTTCTATATTCTGGATTTTCTTTAGATGGGCGTTGATCATATAGACCCTTGGCGACTTACGGTTCAACGCAATTACTTTATCAAAAGCGTAGTTGGCGCTATCCTTATACCCCATTTGGTTGTACAATTGTCCTATTATGAACAAATACCTTCCTTTTTCTGGGTTCTTTTTGGTATAGCCCTGCGCTATTTTTAGCTTTTGAATGGCCGTGTCAGCAACCTTTAGGTTGATGTAGCATTGTGCCAATACCGCATTGGCATCAGCATATTCCTGGTCTTTTAGGGTTTCAAACTTAAAAAGTCTTCTAAGGTTTTTAATGGCCAGCTCAGGATTGTCAAGACGCATATTGGTTTTTTCACGCCAGATGGTTACCTCATTCAGCTTATCACTTTCTGTATATTTTCTAAGAACATAGTTGAACGATTCAAGAGCAGGAATATAGCGTTGGTCAAAATATCTTGCTTTGCCCAATAACAAAAAAGCTTCGTCTGTCTGAGGATTTCGTTCTTCATCCTCAATATCCATACTGTGCTTTTGAATGGCTTTAGTCGCTTTTTCCTCGGCAATTATAAAGTTGGGGTTATTATCCTCAGAGTCTAATTTTATTTCTTCTGTAACTTCCAATCGTTCCACCGGAAGTATTTCCCAATAATCATCTCGGTAACTGGCATTTAATTCTTCACGGCCTTGTTCAAAAGCGATATTGCCATTGTACAGCGTATTGTACTTGGTGTTTAAGGCATGCCAATTGCGGTTAATAAACTTGTCTTTTTTGGTGGAACAAGAGTTAAAAACCAGTCCTCCTAAAATAGTCGCAATTAAAAGTGTTTGTTGAAGCTTCAAAATTATTGGTAATCGTGTCTAACCTTAACTGAAAAACAGCTAGATTATTATAAGGTTCATCGGTAAAATGCAATAATTTTTAGTCCTAACAAAAACATTAACTAAAATAGTGCTCTACCAAGCTGTTGGTCTTTCGAAATGAACCCTGCTTCTATTGTATTTTGTCTTGTACGCAACAGGGGATAGTCCGGCGTATTTTTTAAATACCGTTCTAAACGCTTTTTGGTCTGCATATCCCACTTGGTACATAACCTCGTTAACATTCTTTTCTGTAGATTCCAGGCTCCGTTTTGCTGCTTCAATTTTTACGCGTTGAATGTATTCCAAAGGAGTGTTTTGGGTAGCCTTTTTAAATCTACGGACAAAATTTCTGCTACTAATAGCATATTTCTTTGCCAATTGCTGTACTGATATTTTATCCATTACATTGCTCTCAATATATTTTTGCGCTTCTTGAATTGCTGCATCATCATGGTCTTTCTGCCCTTGAAAAATTGCAAACTGATTCTGGTCTACCCGATCCATATCAATTTCAAAAAACTTTGAAATATAAATAGCTGTTCCACGGCCGCAATACTTCTCCACTAAATGTAACATCAGGTTTAAAAAAGAAAATGCCCCTCCGCTGGAATAGATTCCATCTTCATCCGTCACAATTTTATTGGATACCAAATTTACTTGAGGAAACATGGTCTTGAACATTTCCATTGCTGCCCAGTGGGTGGCACATTGCTTCCCATCAACCAATCCCGTTTGTGCCAAAACAAAAGCTCCCATGCACATACTGGCAACCTCAGCATTATGTTTGTTGCGCTGGTTCAAAATCCAGGGAACAAAACCTTGATTGTCCTTCAAATCATCGACTAGTTTGTCCGGCCTAAGTGCTGGTATTAGAATTAAATCTGTTTTACCAATATCATCGATGGTCTTATCGCAGTGAATACTGAACATTCCATTATATAATGAATAATCATGTTCGAGCCCCACTAAATGTGTCTCAAAAAAATCGTCCTTTCTTGCACCAGTTTGTTTTAAAAACTGATTTGCCGCCATTAATACTTTAAATGGTCCAACGACATTGCTTAAAATGGCATTCCCTTTTGGCACCAAAATACTTACATGTATCATTATCAATACTTTTAATGTTATAAATGTACTGGTAATTGTTGGCGCAATCAACCCTTAAAAGTGTCTTATTTACCCTTTCTTTCGCTGTAATTCCTTTTGTAGCTTTGGATTTATGGAGTTTGAAAATTTCAAGGTAATCCGAGAGCAGTTTTGTTTGAAGCATCCCGAAGTTACTGAAGGCAAAATGATGAGTTCCCCCGCAATTCATTATAAAAACAAGGTTTTTGCTTTTTTTTCAAGACAAAACAAAATGGTATTTAAATTAGGAAAGGACTTTCCCGTGGAAAAACACCATGCGCAATTGGTGGAGTTTAGTCCTTTTAAATCGAAAAAACCACTGACAGGTTGGTACGAATCTGACTTTGAAGCTTTTGAAATTTGGACCGAACTAACCAGTATTTCCTTAAGGAAAATCCAATCCAATTAAGTATAATGATTACAAAACCATACACATCCTTTTTTAAAGAGCTTTCCAAAAACAACAATAAAGAGTGGTTTCATGCTAATAAAAAACGGTATGAAAATGATGTAAAAGCACCTTTCCTTTTACTCTTGGATGAAGTGTTGGAGGTCATTACAGAATGGGACAATCGAATTATCCCAGATCCAAAAAAGGCAATGTTCCGCATTAATAAGGATGTGCGTTTTTCCAAAGACAAAACCCCATATCACACCATTTTAAAAGCTGGGTTTTCACCCAATGGGAAAAAATCCATTTTACCGGGTTACTATTTGGGAATAGATGCAACCAGCATCCATGTAGGTGGAGGTTTATTTATGCTCAGGGCGCCAGAACTAAAATTAGTGCGAGAGTTTATTGCAAGAAATCCTGATGCTTTGATAAAAATCACAGAAACCTCCTTGTTCACCCAAAATTTTGGAAAACTTAGCGGGGAAAAGGCAAAACGCTTGGATAAGAGCTTACTTCCGACAGCTGAAAAAACGGATTTAATCTACAACAAACAATTCTATGCCATGGCAGAATTTCCGTTGGAACCATTTTATGGTTCAGATAAATTGCTGACAGAAATTTTAAGCCATTTTGAGGCCATTAAACCTCTAAACACCTATTTGGACCAAGCGTTCAGTTAATGTTGAATTTATTAATCATAAAACAAAAACAAGAATGACAACACAAGAAGTAGCAGACAAACTAGTTAGCCTTTGCAGAGAAGGCAAATATGATCAGGCCTATGGTCTTTACGCACAAGACGCGGTTAGCGTTGAAATGCCTGGGGTACCCAATGAGGTTACCGAGGGATTGGACAACATTCTAATAGGTTTTGAACAATGGGCAAGCAACATTGAGGAATCCCATGGAGGAACTGTTGGCGATCCTGTGGTAATGGGCAATCACTTTGTTGTTCCCATGACCAGCGATGTTACCTTTAAACAAGGAGGCAGGATAAACATGGAAGAACTCTGCATGTACCAAGTTGAAGGAGGAAAAATCAAAAAAGCCTCGTTTCATTACGATCCATCTACAATGTTTTAGAAGGTTTCAATTACTACACTCAAATTTAGGCGCTACCCTGAGGTAGCGCTTTTTTTATCCCCCAAAGAAGGTTTCCAACTCTTTTAAGGTCTCTTTTGAAGTCTGAATATCTTTTACGATTTCTCCTTTGTTCAATACCACAATCCGTTCACAAACCTCTGTAACATGAATTAAATCGTGGCTGGAAACCAAAACCGTGACTTCTTGTTTATCCGCCAATTCCTTGATAATTTCCTTTAAGCGAATTTGTGTGGTTGGATCTAAATTGGCAAAGGGTTCGTCCAATATTATTACCTCCGGATTGCCAATAAACGAAGCAACTATTCCGGCTTTCTTCTGATTTCCTTTGGATAGATCTCGCAAATACTTTTTTTGACCCAAAATTTCACCGTGGAAAAAGTCTTCAAAGTTGGAAAGCAGGGCATCAACGTCCGCTTTGTTCCTTCCACGCAACTCTCCAATAAAATAGAAGTATTCTTCTGGTGTTAAGTATCCTATTAGAAAAGTCTCGTCAATAAACGCAGATGTAAAAGGTTTCCATGCTTCACTTTTATCTACCTGAACTTCATTGTTGATAATATGGCCAGTGGTGGGTTGAATCAAATCCAACAAAAGGCTAAAAAAAGTAGTCTTGCCGGCACCATTATTTCCTACAAGTCCAAAGCTCTGGCCTTTGGGAATTTCCAAGGATTCAATATTTAAAACAGTTTGGGAACCGTAGGTTTTGGTAAGTGTCTCTGTGCTAATCATGGTTATTTTTGTTTGTACGCTAAAAGCGTTTTATACTTTTCTTTTTTATAGATGTTTTCAATCATTTGAAAGGCCTTGTTTTTAAATACAAATCCGGCAGCACCAAATAAAGCCACAAAAATGTAGCCCGCCGTGGGGTTAATCAAAAAGTGGCCAATAGCATATATTATAATGGGCAATAGTAGCTTAGGAAGTGTCAATAAAAGTGTTTTTGCATTAAATGCTTGTTTGTCCCCAAACGCTTTTTTATTGGATGTTAAATCTATAGGGGTTTTTACATAGGCCCCTCCCCAAAGTACCAGATAAGAATTCACACCTATATTATAAATGGCTCCAACCAGTATTGCGACATACGCTTCCCATCCAAAATAAATATAGAAGGTCGCTAAAAAGGTGGAAATAATTGTGGCAATAATTACCAAGTACCATTTTGAAGTAAGGTATTCCCGATACTGGATGTTTTGGCTCATCATTAAAGGATAGTAACTACTGTCCCAACTGGGAACATACTGTCCAAAACTGAACAAAAATCCTCCAGTAACAAATATGCCCGCAAAAATTTTCCAAAACGGATTGTCATATACTTCAAGTGCTCCTGTAAAGAAAAGAAGCCCATAAAAAATAAAAAAGAACCCCATGATCACGGCAGTTCGGGAGCGCTTATTTCTTTTAATGAGTTTAATATCATTCTTTAAGAAGGTTCCCAGGTTTCCAAATCGGTTTAACCAGTCTAGATTCTCTGTTTTGGCCTCCGTCTTCTTTCCGGCCAAACCGGCATCCAGGTACATATGCTTTTTAAAATAGGTAAAGGCATAAAAATAGAGCCCTACCAATACAAGCCAAGGTATGAGTGCCGTCCATGGCAAATCATAGAAAAAATCAAAAACGATTTGTGTATAGCGGGTAATGTCAAACCAGCCATTATATTGAGAAATACCAGCAACTATAAAAATAGTAGCGAAAACATAAAAGAAATTGTTCTTGTTGTTCGCTAAAATATTGATGAAGTTATTACAGTAAAAAAGAGCCATTATCCCCAAATGCCATCCAATCACATTTAGTGCTCCATAATCTTTTGTTAGAAGAATAATACTAAAGGGGATAAAGAAAAAGGCGTGAGACCAGTTAAAAAAGGAAACAATCGTCTTACCAAGTGAGTAATTTACTATCTGTGTTTTCTGCAGCGGAAGGTATAATAAAGGCTTAATGTTGGTAACGGGCATTTTCTGGAGCATATATCGAAAAACCATATCAAATGCGATGTAATAAATCATGAATTTATTCACCACACGCAGCGGATCTCCAATTTTCGCCTCTTCTATAAGAAAGTACGCTCCAAAACCAAGGGATAGAAAAGCTACAATAAAATACAAGGCGCCCAGTCCCATTAAAATCTTAAACCATATTTCGGTTTTAAAGGAAGCTGCCCTAAAAAAGGATTTCCACTGTAGATTGATAAAGTATTTGAACATTGGTTGGTGATTTTCTAGAAGTTAGTGCCTAAAATACTTGATTTGTTACAAAACGAACGCTTTTTTCGAAATTCACTGTTCAAAATGGTGTTAATCCGTAATTTTGCAAAAAATTTGATATCCCATGAGTGACTTTCATGCGCTAAAAATCTCTGCGGTTGATGCACTGACCCCAAATTCGGTTGCCCTTACTTTTGATGTTCCCCAAAATTTAAAATCCATTTTTGACTTTACTGCCGGGCAGTACATTACTATAAAGCACCTGGTTAATGGGGAGGAATTGCGCCGGGCTTATTCCATTTCGTCAGCCCCATCATCGGGTAAGGTTACAGTGGGCATTAAAAAAGTGCCGGGGGGTACATTTTCTGTGTATGCCAACGAGAGTATAAAGCCTGGAGATATTTTGGATGTTATGCCTCCGGAGGGGCGATTTGTTTTTGAAAAGAATTCAGAAAGGAAAAACTTAGCCGCTTTTGCTGCCGGAAGCGGAATAACCCCAATTATGAGCATTGCCCAAACTGTTTTGGAAAGTAACCCAGAAAGCACCTTTGTGTTGGTGTTTGGCAACCAAACTTCTTCTGAGGCCATGTATTTGAATGATCTTCAGGAATTATGCGATAAATATACCGATAGGTTTTTCATTCAGCATTTATATAGTCGTTCCCGGGAAGAAAATGCACTTTTTGGAAGAATTGAAACCTCAACGGTGAACTTTATAGTAAAAAATAAATTTAAGGCTACGGATTTTGATGCCTTTTATTTGTGTGGGCCTGAGGAAATGATAAATACAGTCTCAGATACCTTAAAAAAGAATGGTGTTCCGGAGAATGCCATTTTATTTGAACTATTCACAAGTTCTAACGCAGAAGATACTTTAGCCGAAGATTTGGACGGTAAAACCCAAGTGGAAGTTCTTTTGGATGATGAAACTTTTTCCTTGACCATGGATAAAAAGGAATTGGTTCTTGATGCTGTCCTAAAAGAAAATATAGATGCTCCGTACTCCTGTCAGGGCGGAGTGTGCAGTAGTTGTATTGCTCGAATTACTGAGGGTAAAGCGGAAATGGTCAAAAATCAAATTTTAACCGATGGCGAAGTGGCCGAAGGGCTTATTTTAACTTGCCAAGCTCATCCATTGACACCAACACTCAAAGTGGATTACGATGATGTGTAGGTATTTATTGCGCACTGTTCGCTAAGGCTAAATCTATAGCCCTGCTGGCATGGTCGTACCCAATAGTAAACGCCTTTTGAATTCCTTTTTTGTCCAATACCCCTATTTTCTCCAATTCCCTGGGTTCAATACTTAAATCGCATTCCTTAAGTTTTCTATGACTAGCGGCATAAATCATTAATCCAGTAACCCGTCCTGCCAATTGAAGCGAGTTCCTAAGGTCCTTTTTTCTAACCTCCCCCGCTATGGAAACATTACTTCCAATCACAAAATCAGCTTTCCCTTCTACATATTCCTTTGGAAAATTGTTCATCACGCCCCCATCAGCATAAAGTGTTTCATTGATCTTCACTGGACTAAAAACTGGAGGCAATGCCGCTGATGCCAACAATGGCTTTATCAATTCCCCTGAAGAAAACATCTTTTCCTCTCCTTTTAACAGATTGGTTGCAGCTACATACAACTGTTTTTCAAGACTTTCGAAGCTATTTTGTGGAAAATACCCTTTAAAAATATTGAAATATCGCTCCGTATCTATAAATCCAGGTTTGTTAATGGCAAAGAAGTTATACTGGAACAAAGGCGTGTCCCCAAAGAACTGGAGCATGTCGTCAATTGAATTTCCATTGGCATACAACGCGCCCACCAAAGCACCTACACTGGACCCAGCGACCAAATTTGCTTCCAATCCATTTTCGCGCATTGCCTTAATCAACCCGATATGTGCCATCCCACGGATTCCTCCTCCTGAAAGAACCAATCCAATGGATTTTGCTTGGGTAATATTCGTGTTCATCAAATAAGTAGATTAAAAGCAGTGTAAAATTAGCCTCTAAACATCATAACTCTGGATTTTAAGGCATTTTTTATGAGAATATTACCGACTCAGCAGTCTGTCAAAACCAAATTCGCAAGTGTTTTATGTATTTCATCGACAAGTCCTCGATAGTAATCCTTTCTTTTTTAACTGATTCATTTTCAGAACCGACCCGCTGGTCGGTATGTTAAAATTGAGGTTTTTTGGAGAAAATTGTAATTCCCAAAACCTTTTTCCGACCTAATGCAATATCGATATTTATCGTAAGTTTAGGGTAAGCATCTGTACCAGTGCAACAAAAACTAACTCAAAATACCGCTGTTCTCCTTTTTGCAAATTCTGCTGAAGAGGATTGCTATATAAAAAAAATAGCAGACAGTAAACCTTTATTTGATGCACTTACTGAACGTACTTTGCGCACAGTTAAGGCTACAGGGCTTCCCTTTTTTCATTTGACCGAAAAAGACCAACTGGGCAATACTTTTGGTGAACGTTTTTCCAATGCTATCCAACAACTTTTTGATTTTGGATACTCCCAAATAATTACGGTAGGTAATGATAGCCCACAGCTTATTGCACAACATATTATAGAAGCTAAAAATCAGCTTTCTGAACAAAATACAGTTCTGGGCCCTTCTTTGGACGGTGGGTTTTATTTGCTTGGCATTCATCGCTCCAACTTCAATAAAGAAACTTTTGAATCCCTTCCTTGGCAAACTGCCAGACTTTACGGAGAAACAAAAGAATATTTTAATTCATACGGATGTGAAGTCCTAACTTTGGAAAGATTGATTGATGTCGATTCTATTTCAGACATTAAACAGCTATCCAACTACATCAAAAACTTAACAAAATATTGGATTGGTCTATTTTCAGGAGTTTTACGGTCCAAAAACAACTTCACCAAGACAGCATCGCTTTATTTTCAATCTTCATACCTTTCGGTTTATTTCAACAAAGGTTCTCCTTTTTGTTTTGCTTAATATCATTTTTTTTTCGTCTCTAAAAAAGACCTAATCTATTCTTTAATCTAAAGCATCTTCTTTATGAATGTGCCCAATAATTACCCAAAAAGCAAAACATATGTCAAACTCGTATTATGACCCTGCGGATTTACGGAAATTCGGAAAAATAACAGAATGGAGCGAAGAACTCGGGAACAAATTCTTTGACTACTATGGAAAAGTATTTGAAGAAGGTGCGTTGAGTGCGCGCGAAAAATCCTTGATTGCATTGGCTGTAGCTCATGTGGTCAAATGCCCATATTGCATAGATGCCTACACTAAGGATGGACTACAACGTGGCATTACCAAAGAAGAAATGATGGAGGCCGTTCATGCCGGCGCGGCAATAGAAAGTGGAGCAACTTTGGTACATGGTGTTCAGATGATGAACAAGTACAATAAATTATCCATGTAAAATGAGTGCTAAATAGCTAAGAAAAATGGAACAAAGTATACTTCCCAAGACTAAAAAAGGGTCTAAAAAATCTCTGAAAGCTCAAGAAAATGAGCTTGCGGAAACCAATCGGCAATTGGAGATATTGAATGGCGGCATCTTTGCTGATGGTGAGCTCCCCTTTTTTAAGGATAAAATTGCCGAAATAGGACATTTTCCGTTACGTCCGAATAAATTGGAAATCCTCCAGATCAATGTGGGCTATATGTGCAATCAAGTTTGTGAGCATTGCCATGTGGATGCTGGGCCGGACCGAAAGGAAATCATGACACGGGAAACCATGCAGCAATGTTTGGAGATTATAAAAAACACCGAAGCACATACCTTAGATCTTACGGGGGGAGCGCCGGAAATGAATCCTGATTTTCGTTGGTTTGTGGAAGAAGCGGCCAAGGCAGGAATCAAAGATTTTATTGTCCGTTCCAATTTGACCATAATTCGTGCCAACAAAAAATATTACGACTTGCCGGATTTCTTTAAAAAGCACAATGTGCATGTGGTTTCATCGATGCCACATTACACCCGAGGGAAAACGGATAAACAACGGGGCGATGGTGTTTTTGACAAGTCCATAAAGGCTTTGCAAGAGTTAAATGAAAGGGGGTATGGAATGCCAGGAAGCGACTTGCGCTTGGATTTGGTCTACAATCCCTCAGGTGCATTTTTGCCAGGTGACCAAGAAGCCATGGAACGCGACTTTAAAAAAGCGCTGAAGGAAGATTTTGATATTGCTTTTCACAATTTGTTTGCCATTACCAACCTGCCCATTTCACGCTTTCTGGATTATTTGATCGCTTCCGACAACTATGAGGACTATATGTATGCCCTAGTGGAAGCGTATAACCCTTCCGCTGTTGCCAATGTAATGTGTACCAATACCATTTCCATTAGTTGGGACGGTTGGCTGTACGATTGCGACTTTAATCAGATGTTGGATCTTAAAGTAGCCAGCAAGGTCAAACATATTAAGGATTACAACGAAGATATTTTAAACGACAGAAATATAATTATCTCACAACACTGCTATGGTTGCACCGCTGGTGCTGGGAGTAGTTGTCAAGGAACTGTGGCTTGACCCAAATTCAATGAAAAAGTCTCCTCGAGCGCAGTCGAGAGGTTTTTAAACTATTATTTTCAATAGGTCTCGACTGCGCTCGACCTGACAAAAGTTACAATTATGAGTTATTTACAAGCTACCGAAGATTTATATAAAGAAGCCGCCTTAACACCAGATGTAGGTCTATGCTGTACTACCAATCCTATTTGGGAATTGCCCGGATTAAAAATCCCAAAGATCATGCAAGAAATGAACTATGGTTGTGGCAGCACAGTGCATGCCAGAGACCTTTCCAATAATCCAAAAATGCTCTATGTTGGTGTAGGCGGTGGAATGGAACTATTACAATTTTCGTATTTCAATCGTCAAAAAGGGGGTGTTGTTGGTGTGGATGTTGTGGATGAAATGCTGCAAGCCAGTCGGGATAATTTTAAAATTGCCGAGGAAGAAAACGATTGGTTCAAATCTGAGTTTGTTGACTTGAAAAAAGGGGATGCCCTAAATCTCCCTGTGGAAGACAACTCCATAGATGTTGCAGCACAGAACTGCCTCTTCAATATTTTTAAGGAAGAAGATCTAAAACGCGCCATTGAGGAAATGTACCGGGTGCTAAAACCGCATGGAAAACTGGTCATGAGTGATCCTACCTGCGAACAGGAAATGAACGACACTCTGCGAAACGATGATAGACTTCGAGCACTTTGTTTAAGCGGAAGTCTCCCCATAAAACAATATGTAAAAGCCCTGACTGATGTTGGTTTTGGGACTATTGAAATACGAGCTAGAAAGCCCTACCGTATTTTGGACCCAAAAAACTATTCTACGGACGAGCTTATTTATATTGAATCTATCGAGGTCGCGGCCATTAAAGACCCGATGCCGGAAGATGGACCCTGCGTGTTTACAGGTAAAGCAGCTATCTATTTTGGCGATGAGGACTATTTTGATGACAACAAAGGACACGTTTTGTTAAGGAATCAACCCTTGGCTGTTTGTGATAAGACCGCGGGAGCACTTGGTTCTCTTGGAAGAGAAGACATATTTATAAGCGAATCTACCTTTCATTATGATGGTGGTGGCTGTTGTTAAATCGGCCATCATCCCTTACAAAAATTTACACTAAACACATATTGTAGAAGAATACCTGGATGAAAAGAACATTCATACTAGTTGTCCTCCTATGGACTGCTATTGCGTACTCCCAAGAAACAACCGGAAAAGTAGAAGGAAAAATAACCTCAAAGGAAGGCATCCCTCTAGAAACCGCAACAGTGCTGGTTTTGGATACGGAGACCAATTTTAAATTTGGCGCTATTTCAAAAGAATCCGGTTACTATTCAGTGCCCAATATTCCACCAGGCAACGCTTATACGATTACTGTTAGTTTTATAGGGTACCAATCGGTATCAAAACAAAACATTAGCATTAATCTTAGCGAAACCAGTTATCATGACTTTGTTCTAGAAGAAATGAGTCAAACTTTGGAAGAGATTGTTGTGATTGCGGACAAAAAGAACAATTCGAGTATTGAGCAAACCATTAATTCAAAATCGATTCAAAATACGCCAACAATAACCAGGAGCATTCAAGATTTGACCCGTACCCTCCCTGAAGCAAATTTGAATTCTTTTGCCGGTGCCAGTAATCGCTTTAACAACCTTAATATTGATGGTGTTGCCAATAACGATGCTATTGGGTTTCAGGAACCATCGAGCGGAGCTGCGGGATCTTCAGCAAATGGTAGCCCGGGCAGCTTAGCCAGAACACAGCCCATTGGTTTTGGGGCCATAAAACAATTATCCATTAAAACTGCCCCTTTTGATGTTAGTATTGGAAATTTTACCGGAGCCAATATTGATGTTGTAACCAAGAATGGAACAAACCAACGGCAAAGTGAGATTTATGCCTTTGGAAATAATCAATTGTTGGTAGGGCGCTACGCGGATGGCATAGAACAAAACGTGCAGTCCTTCTATGATTTTCAATTGGGTTTTTCTACCGGTGGCGCCATAAAAAAAGATAAGCTGTTTTATTTTATAAATTTTGAACAAGCTAGCTCCAGCAATCCTGTTCTGAATGCCCCCGGGAGTTCCAGTTCCAATATTTCAACAGAAACAGTTTCATTGGTTGCCGATAAGCTTCGAACAGATTACAATTATGACCCAGGGACGTTTACCAATGCCAATCTAAAGACCAACAGCACCAAACTATTTTTACGGTTCGATTTCAATATTTCAAAAAACACCAAATTAACGCTGCGGAACAATTATGTAAACAGCTTTGCCGATAATTTGGAATGGAACGAGTCCATATTCAATTTTGGAAACCAAGGATTTCGGCATAATAGTGTGGCAAACAGCTTTACAGCTGAATTGAATTCAAATTTTAAAAACTCCAGCTCCAACCTGTTCAGTATTGGGTATAATATTGGAAGGGAAAACCGTGATTTTGATGGAGAATTATTTCCTCATCTACAGATATCCGATGCTTCCAATAGAATATTTGCGGGCACCTATCGTGAAGCCTCCGTCTATAATACAGATTTGAATACGCTTCAGATTTCTGACAAATACACCTTGTTTAAGGATAAACACACGTTTACGTTTGGTGGTTTGGCGCAATACAATGATGTTAATTATGGGTTTTTGTCTGCCTGGAACGGACGTTGGGAATACAGCTCTTTGGATAATTTTTTAAATGATAGTCCATCCCGTATTCGAGGAGTATACCGCTTGGACAACAATACCTTTGATTTTGTACAAAACAATCCCTCGGCTACTGTAGATGTATTGGTGGCCGGTCTTTATGCGCAAGATCGTTTTAGATATTCCGATAAATTGTCCTTGACTTTCGGCCTCCGACTGGATTCCCAGTTCTTATTAAATGATATCCCTTTGAGCGAAGAAGTTACAAACACCCCTGAGTTTAATCAGTTCAGTAATAAGATTAGAACAGCTCCCCATATAAACCCGAGGTTTGGTTTTGAATATGTATTTGATGATGAAAGAAAAATTAAATTACATGGAGGGTCTGGACTTTTTACAGGAAGACTTCCTTACCTATGGTTTGCCTACGCCGAATATATTTCCGGAACCCAGTATTTTAATGTGGATGTGAGGCCAGATGGAACACAGCCCATTGTGAACGTTGTTTCTGAACTGGCTGGAGGCACCCCAATTGCCGAGATAAATTTGGTGGATACTGATTTTGAACTTCCAAGGGAATGGAAAAGCAATCTAGGTGTAAACCTTGCATTGCCCAACAACTATGATCTCACTTTTGATGCCACCTACACTAAAGTGTTTAAAGGTATCTTCTTTCAGTCCATTAACAGACAGGACAATTTAGGCACTTTTGATGGTGCCGATACCAGATCTTACTTTTTAGAAACGGGAGACGCTATAAAAATCAACCCGAATTTCACAAATGTCTTTCTTTTGACCAATTCCGAAGCAGGATATAGATACAACCTAACCTTGGGGCTATCCAAATCTACCCAGCATTATACGGGGTATTTTGGCTATACCTATGGTAGAAGCAAGGATATTTCGAGTACCGTGCGTAGCTCCCCTGCCGCAAATTATGAATGGAACCAATCCATTACCCCAAACGCCCCCAGTTTGTCCGCGTCCAATTTTGATTTACGCCATAAGATTGTCAGTTCCCAATCCTATACTTTCAATTTGGGAAATAACAGCCAGTTAGAAGTTTCAGCACTTTACAACGGCACCTCTGGTAGTCCATTTTCTTTTGTGTATCAAGGCGATGTAAACCGAGACGGCTCATCCAGAAACGACCTCATCTATATCCCCAGGGATGTTTCCGAAATCAACCTTATCGACATTGAAGACAGTAATGGCACTGTTACGCAAACCGCTGCACAGCAATGGGAGCGTTTAAATGCATTTATTGAAGCTAATGACTACCTCAAGGAAAATCGTGGAGGTTATGCCGAGCGAAACGAATCCAAAACTCCATGGAACCATCGTTTAGATGCCAAATTAGGTTACAACCTTAATTTGGGTGGAACAAAACAATTACGCTTTTCCATGGATATTTTCAATGCCTTTAATTTGATAAACAAAAATTGGGGAAGGCTTGTTTTTGTGCCCAATGTGGTAAATTCCAATTTTAGCATTCTCCGTTTTACGGGTATTGAAAACAACCAACCCATATTCCAGTATAGCAATACGGATAAAACACCCTGGGTAGTGGACAACCAAAACTCACATTGGCGTATGCAGTTTGGTGCTACTTATAAATTTTAGGGGTTTGGGAGTGGCACTTATCGTTCCGTGTATGGTGTCGTAGCAACCCGCAGGGTGCTATGCACTATACACATTGTTGTGTGTCGTTTTTTCAATTGTATTAATTAAGGCCTATTGATTATTTTTCCAGTTTCCAATGCTTTGTCAGGTGACCACCAAATACTGTTTAGATGACCTTTAACTTTTTCGAACAAATCGATAACTAAATCAACATCAATTTCATGGGGATTCTTTTTCTCTCTTCTGTATTTGAGCCTTTCCGCGTTGGTAGACTTACATAAGATGTAGATTTCATTTATATCGCTTAATTCAGGCTGCTCATCTTTAAGTTTCATGTATTCTGAAGCAACTATATAGATGCAATAAGGCATTGCACTTTTCAGTCTTCGTGCAGTTCCAGAGCATGAATCAAGCATGTTTCTCTCAATATAGGTTTTACACTCAATCGCTACCACGGGAACAATTATTTCCTCTTGATATTTATTTTCTTGCGCTTCAACCGTCAGGTTCAACGATACCCCAATAACAAAATCTTGATCTTTTGTATGGAAATAAGGGTTTGGCTCTACAAAGATGTTTGCAAATGAAGATGGCGAGAAAGTTAGATCTACATAACTATTGGCTTTTCCTAAAAATAGGTTTTTGGGTTCCTTGCCTACTGCTTCTGTGATTAAATCTTGAAGAAGGTGACAAAAAAACTCTTCCAACATTGTTGACCTAATGTTCTCTTGCCCTGAATTTGGTCTAGCCTCAATAATATATTGAACTTTACTACGGTACGTGTTAAAGGAAGAAACGAATGTTTTTACTGCTTCTGCATCAATAATCTTTAGAGTGTCAACTTCCTTTAAAAACTGCAAATAATCTGCATAAACCTGCTTTAAATCTGCTCCGGTAGTGCTCTTCTCTTTAAGTAATTTTCCGTGTACGAAATGCTTCATTTTTCTTTAATTTATAAGTCTACCTTCTTTCATTCGTGCATTTAACTCATCCGGGGAATTAAGAGTGGATTCTAAATATTCCAGGATTTCAGTAATATGTGATTCTACAAGACCTTTATCTAGACCTCTTATTTTAGTCTTATCTCTCCTTACTTCACTTCTTTTTTGTTTTCTAAGAATGATTATCTCGTCAATGGGTGTAGATGCGTAATTTTGTTTTTTATAAGCGAAATCAGCGAATTCAGAAATCAAGAAGAACTTACTCAATGGGAAAGTTTTCTTTAGCCTTTCAACAGAATATTCGACTCCACCGATCATGTTCTTGTCGAGGTTAGTTTTCACTTCTATTGCCACCATTGTTATGTTAAAGTCAAGTTTTTTTCCTCCAATTTCCAAGTCAAGCTTTTTAATAATTGCGACATCAACTCTTTTTGGCTTGAATGTTAAATGATTGTCAGAATACGGAAGGAACGAAAGGTCAATTACAATATCCTTTTGAGTTGTTAGTTCGAGGTCTGGGTATTTTACTCCAACGAATCTATTATACAGCTTGTACAAAAATTCTGGAATTAAAGATGATAAGAAGTCTGATTGGTGACTGAACTTTTTATTCTCATCAGCTCTTAAAAAAGAATAATAATCTTCAAATTGATCAACAACAAAATCAATCCATTTTGGAATTTCTTCAGTTTCAAACTCATCTACTTTCTTCAATAAGCCAAGATATTCTTTACCAATTTTAACAAGTAGGTCAGAGTTCTTTCCTCTTGAACTTAAGGCCTTTCCAACTTTAGTTTGTAGATTACTTCCATGCGGAAGTTGAGAATCAATCTCAGATAACTTCTTGTAAAGATTTTGTAGTGTCATGTAGCAACCGTTTATTAGCCTTAAGAATTGCGTCACCAATAGCTTTTGCTAGAATTGGCGGAACCGAATTTCCAATCTGATTATATTGAGATAGACCTATTTCATCCTCTCTATTTTCCCTAATTAAAAGTTTTTTACTCATTAAAGTCCTTGGTCCTTTGAATATAAAATGATCAGGAAAGGACTGTAATCGCGCTCCTTCTCTTGCTGTTAAATTCCTATTTTTATATGGATGAACGAAAGTGGACTGAAAAGATGCTGTTACGCAATAACTGATAGCTTCAGGATTCAATCTCTGATTGTTCATTTTAAATCTTGGTCGTTTATCTAATTCTGAACCATTTCTAACTCTTTGACCATGTTCGACTGGAACATCCAGCAGAGATCCTCCTTGAGGTATATGTTTAAACCGTTCAATTAGCCTTTTCGTATGCTTCATAGCTTCATGATTGAAGATTCCTTTGGTCTTCTTACGCATAAGCTTTTGGTAATTTGTATATGGTTTGTGAGAATATTCAAATTTTGAGGGATCATTATCAAAACCTTCACTTGCAGATATGTACGGAAGATCATTTATCGCTTCTTCTACCATAACATAGGGTTTTAGCTCCTTTCCATGTGTAGGCTTTAACTCAGGAATTACATATCCTGAGTCGCTCTTCACACCAAAAATGAACACCCTACTTCTAGATTGAGGAACTCCATAGTCAGCAGCAAATAAGATTTTTGTTTCGACAGTATAACCTTCTTCTTCGAGCTTTTTGGTTACAACATCTACTACCTTATCTTTTGAAGGAAGCTTTCCGTTAATGAAGTTCTTAACATTCTCCATCACTATCATCTTAGGTTTAAGAAGCGAAACGAAGCGTAGATACTCGAGTACTAAATTATTTCTTTTATCAAGTTTGCCATACTGGGATGGACCCGCTACCGAAAACCCTTGACAAGGAGGTCCTCCAACTAACAAATCAATCCCTGAGAATTTCTCTAATACTTCTTCATCAGAAAAGGATGTGATGTCTCGTTCATATTGCTGAACTTTAGGAAAATTAAATCTAAAGGTTTCAGAAGCAAATCTATCAATCTCAATAGCAGCTTGTGTGTGAATTCCGGCTTGATGTAATCCAAGAGTAAAACCACCTGCACCGGCAAATAAATCAAGACTCTTCATTATCTATTTTAGTTTATTTAATATCAATTGTCCAAGTGCTTCGGCAACTAATGGTGAAACAGCATTTCCAACTTGGTTAAATTGGTCAAGGTGTATATCACCAAAGATTCCTTTCTTCTCAAGTAATTTTTTACTTAGGGTAGTTCGTTTCCCAAGAAATTTAAACTTATCTGGAAACCCTTGAACTCTGGCTGCCTCTCTAACTGTTAAATTTCTATGCTGATATGGATGAACGAAGCTTGAATAAAAAGATGCCGTAATAGTTTTACAGGGTTGATCTGGATTTAATCTTCTGTGGTTTTGATGGTAAACCTTGGTTGAAAGCTCTTCTACTTTACCACGTTTCCTATTTCTATGTTCTATAGGGACGTTCTGTGTGTTACCATTTATTGGTATAAGTTTAAAGCGTTCAATTACTCTTTGAGTATGACGCATTGGCTCGTGATTAAACACAAATTCAGAATCTTTTCTCGAGATTTTTTGGTAATCATTATCCGCCACTTTAGAATAGGACATTGTATCAACGCCTACTTTCGGTACTGGCAAATCAGAAATGGCATCCCATAGGGTTCTTTGAGGTTTCTTGTATTGTTCAATTGCCTTGATATCTATCTCCTCAGATAAAGCACCAATCATAAAAAATCTGATTCTATCTTGAGGAGCACCAAAGTCTTTTGCGTTTAATAGATCATATGAAACTTTGTAACCTAGGTCTTCAAGTCTTTTGACAAAATCGTCAAGTAACAATGAGCTATCTTCCATTTTAAATTTCGCTAATTCTTTGACGTTCTCCACAATAAAGAATTTCGGACGAATCTTGTCTACAGCTCGTATGTAATGACGGTAAAGCTGATTTCGAGGGTCGTTAGAATCTCTACGATTACTCGCGGCAATTGAAAAACCTTGGCATGGAGGCCCTCCAATAATAAGATCAACACCTTTGAATTGAGATAGCATTTTATCATTGACATTAGTAATGTCTTCCCTCAACACTTTTACATTAGGATGATTGAACTCATAAGTATCAGCTGCCCAATCATCAATTTCAATTGCTCCAATAGCCTTGAATCCTGCTCTTTCTAAACCATTTGAGGCTCCACCTGCCCCAGCAAATAAATCTAAAAAAGTGTAGTTCATTTATCAAATTTTAATTCTCCTTGTTTTAAATCTTTTGACTTGTATACGACTAAAATATCCTCGGCTAAAGTCAAGACATCTGAAGAGCATCCGCTTTTGTAGATTCTTTTTGCAATTTCATCCGCATAATAAAAGTCTTTGAGTTCAACCTCCGGAACGTCAAAAATTTGGGCTAATTGAACAAGCCTTTCTTCGTTAATCGTGAATATTCCATTTTCGATCTTACTTAACTTGGCAGCGTCCATGTCTATCTGAACAGCCAACTGAGTTTGAGTCAGACCAAGCTCGTTTCTTTTTCTCCTAACAAATTGCCCAAAATTCTCTTTCATGACATGTCAAAATTATACTTGTCAAGTATAAACAAATTATTCAGTTTAGAGTAAAGAAAACTGATTTAAACGTAATCCTATTTACGTTTTCAAGGAATAGTTGGGTAAATGGTAAATTGAATTGTTAAAACGGTGATTGCTTAATGACACACAACGTTTAAGATATCGTTCGTTTAAATGAATGATATCGTCCGATAAGTGAAGTTCGGGGATTTTTGGTTAAGAATCAAGCTGGGATTCATCAATCCATTTATAATTTGATACAGGATTTTACCATCATACTCCATTCTACTAGAATTTGGAATGTCTTTTATCCCACAAATGATTCCCTTAAACCGACTCGCCGGTCGGTCTGTTTTTTTGGTTCGCCGTTTTTAGGTTCTTTTTTTACTTTTCACCGATTTTTCTTACAGCTACATCCTTGTTTCTTTCGGTTGGGGCAAATCTGCAGAATCTTTGTAACAGACTTAACGGTCTACTTAACCCAAAACCCAAATCTTATGGAAAAGAACCTAAAAAAACGCGAAACCATGCACCGTTTGTGTGCCAAGGGCCTTGAAATCTTTCATGAAAAAGGCTATTACAATACCAGTTTAGATGATATCCTTAAAGAACTGGAGCTATCCAAAGGTGCATTTTACCATCACTTTAAATCCAAGGAGGATTACTTCATCAGTATTATACAGAACCTTGTTGTTCAAAAAGTATATGCCCTGTTGGTGGAACCCTTGAATACGCAAGAAAATCCATTGCCCGCTATTTTGGATACCTTACAAAATGCATTGGAGCCTGGAAAACGTAATGAAATGGCTTATGGTTTTATGCTCAATGACTTTTTGACCGAATTCAATAAGAGGAATGAGGAAATCAGTACGTATTTAAAAGATATTGTTAAAGTATGGGAGGTCAATTTGGTTTCCGTGTTGAAACGTGGAAAATTGGATGGTCATATTGCCCGACATATTGATTGCGAAGGTGTGGCTACTTATATCATTGCTTCCTATTTGGGAATTCGCTCCTTATTGATGGATAGTACGAACAGACAATTAAAATATCAATACATTCAGCAATTAAAGCACTATTTCAGTTCAATTTCTGAACGCCAGACCGTGGCTTAATTATCCAAAATGTCCAAAAGCTTATCCACTACCTGTTGTGGTGCAATGGATTTCATTGCAGATTCATATCCCTTGGGAACTTTGTTCCCATAAACCGAGGTGGGGATCAACGGGAATCGTTCCCGATCCGCCAACAAAGCATTATCCATAGGCTGGTTAAATGGGTAAAACCCTGCATACGGATGGGTAACTCCCCATAAGGTTACCACAGGAATACCATAATTTGCAGCCAGATGGGCATTTCCACTATCCATGGAAAGCATTACGTCCAAGTTGGAAATTAAATCCAACTCTTCAGATAGATTAAGCTTTCCAGCCATAGAAAGCGTTTGCATAAATTCATTTTCAAAAGCCTGTAACTGCTTAATTTCAGAATCCCCGCCACCAAACAATAATATTTTATACTTATTGGTATTATTTAGGTTTTTTATAACCTCTTTCATTAGTTTGATGGGATACATTTTTCCCTCATGAGCTGCAAAAGGGGCAATGCCCACCCACTTTTTTGTGTCTTGTTGTACAGCTTTCAGCACTTTTTCAGAAAGTGGTCGGCGTTGCAGTAATTTCGTGTTGGATAACTCAATAGGATATCCTAAACCTTCAAATACCTCCGCGTAGCGTTGATGCGTACTTTTCAGTTGCTGAAAAGCTTTGTCTTTGGCACGAGTTAGTGCTTTTTTCTCCGCACGTCCCTTATCAATTTGGGCAAAGGGTGTTTTGCCCAATGCAAAATACCTTTGAAGAATCCGACTCCGAAGTACATTGTGTAAGTCCGCTACGCAATCAATTTGAAGTTTTTTAAGTTCTTGGTATAGCCTCCAAAGTCCAACCAACCCTTTATGCCTTTTTTTAATATCCGTCTCGTAAACTGACACATTTTCAAGGTCAGAAAAAATAGGTACAAACAGTTTTTTGGTTAATACAGTAATCTTAAGTTGTGAGTATTTGGTGGTCAATGCCCGCAAGATTGGAACTGTCATGGCAACATCTCCCATTGCTGAGAGCCTAATGACCAGAATATGGGCTTCTTTACCCTTTTTGTCCACGCAGTACTGGATTTAGTTCATCGTCATTGTACATTTTCATCTGTTTATAGACTTTCATGTATTTGTTTCCTGCTTCTATATCTGCCAATAATTGGTCAATCGCTGTAGAAAGGTCTTTCTTTTGTTCCAAGAGTACGGTCAACTTATCACTGCACTTGGCTATATGTTCAAGTGAAGCATCCGTTCTGTTTGCCTCTTCCTGCATATGATAAATTTTCAAGGCCAAAATAGAAAATCGGTCAATGGCCCAAGCTGGACTTTCCGTATTTATTGTTGCGTCTTTTTTAATCTCAACAGATTGGTATTTGTTCAAAAAATAGCTGTCAATATATTCTACCAAATCGGTTCTGTCTTGATTGCTGGCGTCTATTTTTCGTTTTAAATCCAGAGCATCCGCCGGATTAATATCCGGGTCTCTTATAATGTCTTCATAATGCCATTGTACGGTATCAATCCAATTCTTTCTGTAGAGTAAATGCTCTATTTTGTCTTTAGGATATGGATTAGTAAATTCCTGATATACATCATCTACAATGTGATAGGCATTTATGCTTTCTTCAAAAATAGTGTAGGCTTGTGCGCTAAACATGGGCAAATTAATTTGTAGCAAAGATATTGCTTTATGCCTTATTTGCTGATTTCTAAGAGAAAAACCAAAATGGGAATGAAAATAAGTGTTCCGAAGGCCAATTCCCTTAATCGCGTCTTCCGAATGGTCTCTAAATAATTGGTCAAAAAAACAGCTACAGGGAAAAAGGTGATCAAAATGGGAGATGCCCCTTTTGATTTGAAAATTGATAGTATCACCCCTACAATAAAAAATAAAAAAACAATTCGCAGCACCACCAGTTTACCTCCTCCTTTTTGTCGTAATCGCAGGAATACAACCAGCATTAAAATGAGCATCAATAAAGCATAAACTATCAGCTTATTGTTCGCATATTCACTGAAAAAACCACTGTTAATCGTATCAATTGAAAATGTATAATGTTCTGCAAAAAAGGAGAGATTATCTGTGGTTTTTAAAATAGTAAATGTCAAAATAAAAACCGTAAATAGCCCTAAAAGCGGAACAAGCCAATTTTTGACGGTTTTTCTATCGTATACATTGATCACCAAAAAAATTAGTGCCAAATAGAGCAATGCCCAATCATAAAACAAGCTGGCAATGCCTATCAAAAAAGAGGCGTCAAACAATCTGTGTTTTACATTTCTTAAGGAACGAATTGATAACAATCGCCAAGCCATCAACAGTAGAAAAAAATTACAGAAAATAGCATTCTTGTCTTCTATGGTATCCGAAAACGCAACTATGAGCAATACAAAGAACAGCATAGCATACGAGCTAAAATCAGTTACCTTTTCTGCCCGTACAATATAGTTAATGATAAAAATGGTAAAGAGCAATACCCCAATAGTTAGAACCTCAAGAGGTATGGTATCTAGTACTACTTCCTTATTTTGAATGAAAAAATGAAAAAAACTATAGAAAAGAAACAAAAAAACAGATAGGACAATGTAGTTAATGGGTTTTGTTTTTCCGAAAAAGCTTGAAATCATGCTGTTCTTTTGCTACTTTTGCAACGTAAATATAGCTAAGATGAGCAAGTTTTTTTATGGCATTGAAGACTTATTTGTAAACGTCCTTTTTGCGCCTTACGATTTTTTCCGTTTTATGGGAAACTGGTGGGGCTCCAATACGATTAATTGGATGTTCTTTGTAATTGGTTTTGTTGCAATGGTTTATTGGATGAATCAGTTAAAGATTTTCAATGACAATGGAGAAGAGGACAAAAGCATTTCCTCCCACTCTTATCTATAAATCGAATCCCAAATCCTTTCTGTAGTACATTCCATCAAAATGTAGTTTTTCCATATTTTGATAGGATTGACGTAATGCTTCTCTAAAGTCTTTCCCATAAGATGTAATTGCAATTACCCGACCTCCGTTGGTTACCACTTTGCCATCTGATAATTTTGTCCCTGCGTGAAATACCAAAGAGTCGGCAATGCTATCTATTCCAGTGATTTCCTTTCCTTTTTTATAAGCTTCTGGATATCCCCCTGAAACCGCCATAACAGTTGTTGCAGTTCTTTGATCGATTTCTAAATCGATTTCATCAAGTTTTCCTTCTGCGGTAGCAACCAATAAATCGACCAAATCATTTTTTATACGAGGGATAACAACTTCTGTCTCTGGATCCCCCATGCGTACATTGTACTCAATTACCTTAGGTTTATCCCCAACTTTGATCAATCCAATAAAAATGAATCCTTTATAAGGTAGATTATCCTTTTTAAGCCCTTCTACAGTAGGTTTTACAATTTGCTGCTCAATCTTTTGCATTAAGATGTCATCTGCAAAGGGAACCGGGGAAATGGCTCCCATTCCACCTGTATTTAGTCCGGTGTCTCCTTCGCCAATGCGTTTGTAGTCTTTTGCCGTTGGAAGGATTTTGTAATTGGATCCATCGGTCAACACAAAGCAACTCAACTCTATTCCATCCAAAAACTCTTCAATGACCACAGTGGCGCTGGCATCACCAAATTTGGAATCCAACAACATCGCCTTAAGTTCTGCCTTGGCCTCATCCAAGTCCTGAAGAATCAAAACACCTTTTCCTGCGGCAAGACCATCTGCTTTGAGCACATATGGTGGTTGCAGGGTTTCCAAAAACGCAAATCCTTTGTCTAGATTCTCTGAAGTAAAGCTTTGATAAGCAGCTGTTGGAATAGCATGACGCATCATGAACTCCTTTGCAAATTCTTTACTGCCTTCCAATGCGGCAGCGGCTTTTTCAGGGCCTATTACGGAAACATTTTTTAGTTCAGCATCATTTAAGAAAAAATCATGGACTCCATTCACAAGTGGGTCTTCAGGTCCCACTACAACCAAGTTGATTTTTTCTGCTAGGACCAAGGCTTTAATGCCTTTAAAATCATTAACGTCAATTGCCACATTTTTAGCAACGCTAGAAGTACCTGCATTACCCGGAGCAACAAACAGTATGTTTACTTTTGGGCTTTTAGAAATTTTAAGAGCAATAGCATGTTCGCGACCTCCTGAACCTAGGATAAGAATGTTCATCGATTAAAATTTTGGCAAAAATAGTTCAATTCAAACGCAATAGAGCAGGAAAAATGTCATTTTCGAGTTTGAAGAGAAATCTGTTTATCAAAGTAATTGTTAGATTTTTCCGTCGCTTTACTTCTTCGAAATGACCTTGTTTATTTGCCATTAAGATGTGAAAAATCGCGATGTTCTTTTTGGTGCAGTTCTTCAGGAGAGAGCGACTTGAAGTATTCGTATACTTTTTTCAAGCCTTCAGAGCGATGTACTATGGGTTTCCAGTCCAAAATTTCCTTTGCTCTTGAAATATCCGGTTGACGCTGAAGCGGATCATCCGTTGGTAAAGGCTTAAAGATGATTTTTTGACTAGTCCCAGTAAGTTTAATGATTTCCTCTGCAAACTCTAAAATAGTTGTCTCATCAGAGTTACCAATATTGATGGGTTCCACATAATCACTCATTAACAGCCGATAGATACCCTCAACTTGATCATCAATATAAGTAAATGATCTTGTTTGTGAACCATCCCCGAATACGGTTAAGTCCTCTCCTCGAAGTGCCTGTCCCATAAATGCTGGTACCACTCGGCCATCGTTTAACCGCATACGAGAACCATAAGTGTTGAAAATTCGAACGATACGAGTGTCCAATCCATGATATCTGTGATAGGCCATCGTTATGGATTCCATAAAGCGTTTGGCCTCATCATACACCCCTCTTGGGCCAATTGGACTAACATTACCATAGTAATCTTCATTTTGCGGATGCACCAAAGGATCTCCGTAAACTTCCGAGGTTGAAGCTACCAAAATCCGAGCATTTTTTTCCTTTGCCAATCCCAATAAATTGAGGGTGCCCAGAGACCCTACTTTTAGGGTCTCAATGGGAATCTTTAAATAATCAATAGGACTTGCTGGTGAAGCAAAGTGTAGTATATAATCTAAATCGCCTCCGTAATGTACAAAGGTAGATACGTCATGGTGGTGGAATTCGAAACGTTCCAATTGAAATAAATGCTCTATGTTTTTTAGGTCACCGGTAATAAGATTGTCCATGGCAATGACATGATGCCCTTCCGCAATAAATCTATCGCATAGATGAGATCCGAGAAATCCTGCAGCGCCTGTGATTAAGGTTTTTTTCAATTATTGGTTTTCTGTTTTTTTTTGGAAGAATCCGTATTTCCTTTTAATGATTCCATTTTTCGTTTTAATCTAATTTTTTGTTTGAGAGCACTAAAATTGTAATTATATCTAAAAAAGACATATCCCAATAATATAACAACACTTACCAGCATGATTACCATTCCAAGGTTTTTTGCCTTACTTCCAAGTATAATAAATAGAACAACAAACATAAGATTAAAGCATCCAATAATAAAGCTTGCTTGCTTATGGGTAAGTCCCCAAAAATCTATAAGTACATGGTGCACATGATTCCTGTCAGGTGAAAAAGGCCCTTTTTTATTGGCTATTCGTATCGCAAAAACCCTAGCGGTATCAAATAGCGGAACTATTAATATGCTAATTGCAATAAGTGGGGCATTTTCCAAAAGAAACGGCAATCCCTCATAGGATTCGGGTTTTAGGGCTAAAAACTTCAATGTTAAAACACTAATTATAAAACCTACAATCAATGATCCCGTATCCCCCATAAAAATTTTCTTATCAGAAGATATGTTAAATCCAAAAAATGCCATTAGACAGGCATTCATTGTGATGCTAATCAATGCAAAGAAATATTCTCCTGACAAATAAAAAATTGTGGTGTAAATAATCATTATGACGATTCCTACTATTGATGCCAAGCCATCGATGCCATCAATCAAATTATAAGAGTTAATGATTGTCAACATTAAAAAACCTGCAATTGCCAAATACAAGAAATACGGGATTTCGTAAATGTTGAGAAACCCATTGAGTGATTCAATAATAAAACTATCATTTACCAATACAAATGTAATTGCAAATATTTGAGAAATCAGTTTTGCCCCTGGAGTAAGTACAGTTAAATCGTCTTTAAGGCCAATAAAAAAAAGAATGACCAACCCAGGCATTAAATACATGGATTCATCAAAAACATCTCTGTCCTTAATAAAAAAGAGAGCAAAAATCAAAGTATAAAAAAAGGCAACACCTCCTAATGTGGGGGTTTTTGATATGTGAGAACTTCGTTTATTTGGGTCATCCATAAGCCTTTTTTTCTCAACAACCCAAATAATTTTGGGGATTGTTAAGTACGTCAAGAGAAAAGCTCCGATGAAAACGAGTATAGATGTTTCAAGAAAATACAAATTCAAGGACAATTTTATATTCTTCCAAAGATAATTTTAAAAAAGAACTCCACTAAATTTAACTGGCGTGTAATTCTTGTAGGCTCCTTTAACAATCTATAAAACCATTCCAGTCCAAGGTCAATGAAAATTTTAGGGGCTCTTTTTTTTAAACCAGAATACACATCAAAACTTCCTCCAAGTCCCATATATAATGCTGGATGGACATTAAATAACTCTGCCATCAGGTTTTCTTGCTTTGGACTTCCCATGGCAACAAAAACAATATCAGGTTTAAGTTTTTTAAATGCCTCCATAATACTCTTTTTATCACCTTGTTGAAAATACCCATTTCTATAGCCTAAAATGTCAGTCTCTGGAAAATCTTCTTTTAGTTTTTTTATTGTTGATTCAATTACTAATTGAGTGGATCCTATTAAGTAAAATGATTTGGATGAGTGATATTTGGAAATAATATGCAACCAATATTCTGCCCCGGCAATCTTGACAGCTTTAACACCCTTTCTCTTCATAGCCATTACTGCTCCTACCCCATCCGGATAACCATAATTGGAGTTTATCAATTCATCCAAACGAGGGTCGGTTTTATTTAATTTTTCAGCATTGAGTGCAAAAAGAATTCCTTTTCTTTGGTCTATAAAATCCAAAAAAGCATTTTTACTTGTAAACGCGAAAACCCTTTTTTTGTTGATCTTAATACTCTTCATATTGCCTTTGTCAAATTCCAATAAATCTTATTATAGTCATGTGCATTGGCTATCCAACTTTTATGAGTATTTACATATGTGCCGGCTCGCCTTTTAATTTTATCAAATTCTTCCTTCTCCAAGTTCATTGCCTTAATCATTTTATCCATGAGGTCCGAGCCATTGCCTGCTTTAAACAAATAACCATGGACACCATGCTCTACAAGCTCCTTAATTCCGCCTACGTCACTGCCAATAAAGAACTTTTCATAAGCCATGGCTTCCAGAGGCTTTAAAGGAGTAACCGAATCGGTCAGTTTGTTCTTATATCTTGGGTTTACTATAATATCAACCGATTCGAAGGCCTGCGGCACGTTACTTGGATGTATGCTCCCCAAAAACTCAACATTTTTATACTCCTTGGCAAGCTTACTTACATTTTCTTCTTCTACCCCGCTCCCATATATTTTCAGTTTGCAATTTGGGTGTTCCAAATTTAAGTCCGCGAACGTTTTAATTAACATATCAATCCCTTCATGCGATGTCAATGTACCTATGTAACCAAAATTAAACCCTTCTTTACGGGATTTGTTCGAACCGAGATTTTGAATTAACGTATTTATCAGTGAGGTATTAACTGCATTTTTTATAACTGAAATTTTTGCTTCCTCAATTCCCCTATCAACAAGTTCTTGTTTCAAATTATCATTTATTGCAATTACTAATGATGCCCTTTTCATCACATAAAGTTCCACCCTGAACAATAAATTTTCTATAAGCGCTTTGTAACCTTTATTTGAACCGAAGCTTTTGTTGAGCATCCAAAGTGACCTTACTTCATAAACCACTGGGAGTTTAAATTTTCTTCCAAGATATAGCGCCGGTAAACCACAAAAAAACATAGCGTGGGCGTGAAGTATGTTCGGGTTTTCTCGCTGGATGATCTTTTTCAACTTAACATAGAACTTCAACATTTGAAAAATTCGCAGAACTCGAATATGAAGCGGTTTTTTCTTGTCTGATATGCTTTCCCTTACATTAATAGACGTGCGAAGATAACGTATCCCATCTATGACTTCCTCAACCGAACTAAAAGATTGAAATGGAGCAGTCACAGCCAATACATCTAATCCTATTTCTTTTTGGGACATTAGAAGATCCCTGGACCGTATACTTGAGCCAGAAATTTGTGGCAAGGATTGGTAAAGTATATGCAGTACCTTCATTTGCAAAACATAATTTTGGCAAAAGTACTGTAAATTGCACGAAGAAATCATAAGCATTTAGACAACTACTAAATGGGAAACTAATATTTAAATAATCGATTTATGTTATCATTATTGAAACAAAGAAAAAACAGTGTTTTCCTCATTTTGTTCAGTGCCTTTTTCTTCTCACTTGTTTTTACTACCAATGATATAAATAGTAAAGTTCTAATTGTACTTCTTGCATTGTCAATACCATTTTTTGAATTTCAAAAATTACTAAAGACCGTTAAAATTCATCTTCCTTTGCTTGTACTGTTCTTTTTGATTGTTCTTAGCCTAATCTATACAGAAAACATTGATACAGGTCTACAGAAAGTCCAACGTGTGTTGGTGATTCCCCTTTTCTTTTTCATTTTTCCTTTTGTAAATCTATCTAATAAGTTAATTAGTAAAATTCTACTTTTGTTTGTTATAACAATAGCCATTGCCACATTGTATTCTCATGGGGTAGTTTTAAACAGCTTTATACAAAATGGAGAATCGAATTTTAGAAATTTATTCAACTTGAATTATTCTTATTTGGTGCTAGGCAACACCCTTGATTTACATCCCACTTATTACGCTTACTTTATCATAATTGCAATAACAATTGTGATTAAGTTTCTAAAGGAGACACAACCCTTAGTCCTTAAACTATTGTTAGTTTTTTTAATACTGTATTTTTCATTCTTTATTGTACACTTATCCTCGCGAATAGGAATAGTTGCTCTTTATGTGGTCTTATTGCTCAACCTAGTTCGTCATATCCGTAAACACAAATCTTGGATCAAGGGTGTCGTTGTTCTTTTTGCCATACATGGGCTTTTGGCATTTATTGTTTTAAATGTAGGGGTGACCAAATATCGTTTTCAACACATCTTCGGATTTGAGTATTATACTGGGTACAAAGTGAACGACGGACAACATAAGCTTAAGCTTTGGAATGCTGCCATTGGCGCCAATGAGAATTTTCTGTTTGGGAATGGTATGGGCGATATCAATAGTGCTTTAAAAGAAAAATTTGCCTCTCTAAAGAGTACAAAGGCTATAACAGAAAACTATAATAGCCATAACCAATATATTGAGTACTATGTTGGGCTTGGCTTTTTAGGTTTTGTAGTTTTTACTTATCTACTCCTTTATTATGGGTATATGTTTTTGAAACACGGTAATTTTTTAGGTTTTCAGTTCATAGTTATCACGGCGATTTTATGCCTCACGGAAAGTTTATGGAGCCGTCATCATGGTATTGTATTTTCAGTCATCTTCCTGGGAGTTATACTAGGTCTAAATAATCATATACCGACTTCAAATAGGCCCTCTAAAAACTTCTGACCGCTCTAACTTTAAGACAATCCGATTTATACATCCCACCTAAATTTCCAACATGCCAGCATCCCTCGCTAGGGTTATAGGGAGGGCCGCATTGATCTACCCACCCAAAAACTTCCTCAGCATATTCATAATTGTTATAGGAACCTTGAGATGAAGTCCAGTAGGTGTCTCCATGATCTAGAATATACTCTTTGTCTATATTCATTTTTCGAATTTCATTCAAACTAGGCAAGTACCAATCGTCATACATCACACCTTCATATTCCACAATATAATCGGAACATAACCTAGCCGCAATATTGGGCTCGTTACAGACATCTAGTATGGCCAAAGTATTTTGTAAACCATAACCAATAGCTTTATTTTCAGCTTCTGGAATATCTATACATAAATCTTCCGAATCACTAAACTTATCAGGGCAGCAGCCCCAAGGCACTTCCAAATCGCCTTCAAGGGTTTGCAAATCCTCGAATGAAGCTATAAGGCCATGCGTCTCTCCAGGAATATACCCCCTATCACCTTATTGAAGAATATAGAATACGATTCCTCCTTGGTAATGGTCGCCATACTTAAGACCTAAATCGTCCTTGCTACAGCAACACAAAGTCAATGAAAATGCAATACTCAACGGTATGTTCAAATACTTGGCTTTCTTTATTGCTTGTACACTTTTAAACGCCATAGAAAAAGGTATATTTTTCATTTTAATTTTGAATCATTCCGTTTTCTGCAGTTTTACTGGTTTTAAATCCGGCCAATAAAACTAAAATAAACAAAAAACTGGTTTGATACATATATGAAGTCGTTAATCCCATAATAAGAAAATAACAGATGGTTAAAGCCTTAAATCTTTTGTTTGTTTCTGTTTTATTGATGAAATACAGCAGAATCAGCAAAGGGACCAACATCCCCAGGCCATATTTTACAAATAGAGTCAAATAGATGTTATCCATATAGACGTTATAATTGTCAATGTTCTTTCTATATTCAAACCAAGGAATGAAAAAAGTTTCCCCTGCTCCTTTCCCAATCAAATAGTTATACCATTCAAACTTATCTAACTGAAAAAAGAAGGGAGAAAAGCGTTTTTCTTCTAGTTCTGTTAAAAGAACCTTTACATTCAGCAGGGTGCTCACCCTTGCCTTAAGTGTTTCATTTAAAGACAATATCCCGACGATAACGGCCAACAAGCCAACAAACAAAAGGCCTGCTTTTCTTAAAAATACCTTGGGGTTGGACATGGACATTATCACATTCAAGAAAAACAACAGTATTGTCACCAATAAAAGTGTTCTATTTCCCGATAGGAAAATAGGTCCGAAAACGAAAATAAATTGCCAACCATTAATCTTGGAGTTTGACGCCATTTTTCCCACAAGAAAAAAAACTGCATAAAAAGTTCCCAATGAAAGATACCTGCTTTCCTGCGCCACATAAAATGGATCATTGGTTAGGATAGCCACAACTGGGGTAAAATTTACAAGAAGAAAGTAAAATATGGTGGCGAAAAAATTTATCAAAAGGAATTTGTTGGCCAACTTACTCTCCCAAGAGAGTTGATTCCCTTTCATAATGTCCAAAAAAAGAAGGCCTATTGTTAACCCTAGAATAGGTTTAGCATCTTTTAACAGGTTTATCATAGAAGGAGGGTCTGGGTTAAAAACATATCCCAAACAGGTATACACAAGAAAAAAAATAGGCAGTATAAGCAGTGCACAAAATATGTTTTTTGATATTCTATTCTTTTTAACAAATGTCAAGGTGTATAGAAGTACTGGAACTGTAACAAAAAAAAAGTAGACCGTAATTTGATACTTCGTGTGTATTACCGTTAGGGAAGGGGTAAAAGGCATTAATAAGGATATTAAGAGAAACCATTTTAGTCTTTTAGTTCGCCAAAACAAAAGTCCCAGCACCAGATATAATAGTATAAAAAAGACAAAAATAACGCTGGGTATCATGGTTGTGCTATCTTATTTAAAAGATGGTCTGATAATGGCCCAAAGATACTCTTTAAAAGAGGCGCCTGTCATTTTGTTAACCAATAATTTCCAGCTCGGATAAAATAGAATTGTCATCGCAAAAACCAATGCCCATGCTACTCCCAAAATATCCCAGATTGAACCCATATAAATAAAAAATGGAAGAACAAACAATGTTATGACATTCCATATAAATTCCAATTGGGTCTTGCCCGTTGCAATTACCAAACTTCCAATGGGATTTCCTATTGCCCTGAATATCATATAAATTGAAAGTACCCTGACCAAATTATCAATTTCGGAAAAACCTTCTCCGTAAAAAATATAAACTATGTATGGTGAAAAAATGATTAATACCATATAAATTAGAAGGTTGAGCTTGGACACCAAACTTATCAGTTTCAGGTAATTTGCTTTCAATACATGAATATTCTCTTGAAATTTCGCCAAAGTTGGCGAAGCCACTTTCACTAATATCGGGTTTAAGACCTGCGCGGGCCTAAATACCAATTGTTTGGCCAAACTGTAGCTCCCCAAAATATCGGAATTAAAGAATTTACCAATAAGAAGGATGTCAAGGTCCCTATTGAAATAGTTTATAATCTGTCCTCCTACTTGATATATCCCAATCTTCAAAAAAGGTCTGGTTTCCTTAAATCGATAATGAAGCAATAATCCATATTTCTTTAACCCTAAGATTAAATAAAGAATGTTTTGCACTACATACTGTAAAAGTGCAGAATAAACCAGAGCCAACACACCATATCCATTTACAGCCAAATAAACCGCAAATAAAAGCGATAATAATGCACCTATCATCTCAAATATGGTGATACTCTTAAACAGTAAATACTTAGATTCAATGGTTTTGAAAATTCTTCCCATTGCCGAAATCAACAAATTCAATCCTAGAAGAGGAATCAACAACTGAAGTTCTGTTTCTTCATAAAATCCAGCAACCAAAGGACTCAATAGAAGTAACAATGCGTATAAGCCAATACTAAACAATATGTTGAACCAGTAAAGACTAGCATATTCCTTTTTTGAAATGTTTTGTTTATGCAAAATTGCAGAAGTAAGGCCCATATCGTTGAACAGGTTCATAAAACCCATCACAAAAGTCACCAAGGCCATTAACCCAAAATCCGACTTGTCCAAATATCGTGCAAGAATAGAGATTTTAAGTAAGGCGGCGACAGCATTGACAATGGTGCCTATTGTGGTCCATTTTATTCCTGATACAACTTGCTTTTTAACGTCACTCACTTAATATATCGAGAATTTCTTTTTTTATTCTTGTGGTTACAGCGTCATAAGAATATATCCGTTTACATAATTCTACATTATGCTTTTGTTGTGAAACTGTTAAGGCGTCAAGTGCATCAGATGATGACAATTGGTTTTGTATTGAATAAACGATAAAACCTTCTCTCTTAAGACAGGAAAAAATAGTGTTTTCCTCCCTTAAAAAAACCTTACACCCTGCAGCAATGGCCATCATTATAGTGTTAAAGGCTTGCTGCCGTTTATGGTTCATCAGCAGCACTGAACAGCTAGAAATAACCTTGTTGTAATCTTCTATGCACATATATTCCGTTAGCGGCATTGATTGATTACCAAAAACCGAATTGGCATGAGATATAACTGTTTTTTTATATTCCATATCCCCATAACTGAGGGGTATGTAGATTTTAGCGGTATCATTAATTTTGTTTTTCAAGATTTCAAATGCATCGAAATGATTATTGGTCTCCGAACTAGAATTCCCTATCAACACATTACCCCTGTTTGACGCCGTAAGTTGGTTTTCTAGGTTATGACCAAAACTAAAGTATGTAAACCATCCCTTTTTTGTGTAGTTCTCTATTTCTTGGTCAATTAAATCCATATCTTCTTTAATATTGGTGACCATATAATCCACTTTATTAACAAATATTTTTTGGAATTGATGCCAAAGGTATCTTTGTTTTACTTTCGCCAAGATGCGCTTTCTAACAAAACTCAATGGCCCCAAACTATCAGCATAGGCTTTATTTGTTAAAGGAAGTAAATTTTCTATTTTAGGGTTAAGTCCATAAAATTCTGCACCCCATACATACCAGACCACCTTAACCTTGTTATCGATATATGGAGCAAGTTTTAGTTTGTACTCTTTGTACAGGTTGTGAAAAAAAATCAAATTATTGGGAACGGCATACCTCTTAAATGTATTTATATAAGATTTACTATTCTTGGGCAAGCATATCAGACTAGGATTGTTTTCTGGAAAGAAATCTAAATTGATATTGTTGTTATTTGTTCCGACTAGGTATATGTTTTGTCCAGGAAACAAATCATCAAAAATTTGTATGGCTTTTTTTAGAAATTTTTCCTCATCCAAGATGTGCAATATCATAGGTAGAATGTTTTAATTGATTCCGCAATAAAAGCGGCTTCTTCTACTGATAATTCATAGAACATAGGTAAGCGTATTAGACAATCAGAATAATAATCCGCAAAAACCAACTTCTGTAGTTCGTTATTTTTTAAATAGTAATCACTCTTATGAAGTGATAGGTAATGAAACACTGAGTGTATCTTTTTGTTTTTCAAGTGATTAATAAGCTCATCCCTTTCTGCTTGGCTTCCCGTCAAAATATAAAACATATGCGCATTATTAGTTGCGTAATCAGGGATGCAGGGTAGTTTCAATGCTCCTTTTTCTTTCAAGATTTCCAATTCCGAATTGTAAACATTCCACAACCTAAGTCTCTTACTTTGGATTTTTTCCAAATGTTCCAGTTGCGCAAACAGAAAGGCGGCGATTAATTCGGATGGCAAAAACGATGATCCAGTATCCACCCAACCATATTTGTCAATTTCACCTTTAAAAAATGCTGATCTATTGGTACCCTTTTCCCAAATAATCTCTGATCTTGGAATTAACTTTTCATCATTAACAGTGAGCATTCCTCCCTCGCCAGAAATGATGTTTTTTGTTTCATGAAACGAGAACGCGCCCAAATGACCTATCCCTCCAAGTGGTTTATCTGAAAAATATGAATCAATCGCTTGGGCGGCATCCTCGACAATATAAATGTTGTATTTTTTGGAAAGCTCCATTATCCTGCCCATGTTACATGCAACACCTGCATAGTGCACTACAACAATTGCTTTCGTCCTAGAAGTAATCAAACTCTCCAATTTTTCCTCATCAATTCCTGGATAATCTTTCCTGCTGTCCGCAAATACAACTTTAGCTCCTTGCCTTACAAAAGCCAACGCTGTTGACACGAAAGTATAAGAAGGAACTATTACTTCATCCCCTGGGCCTATATCCAATAACATCGCTGCCATTTCCAATGCATCTGTACAAGAAGTTGTAAGTAATGCCTTTTTAAAATCAAATTTATCTTCAAAGAACTGCTGGCATTTTTTGGTAAAGGTGCCATTTCCAGATATTTTGCCTGTTGCTACCGATTCTTCGATATACTTGGTCTCTTTTCCTACTAGGAAAGGTTTGTTAAATGGAATCATTATTTAAATCTAATTCTAAATTTTTTTAAAGGTAATGCGCTTTCGTTACCAACATCATAAAATGCTTCATTGATTTTAAGCAAGCCCTTTCCACATACAACAATTGGCTTGTTACCTGAAACAAAAATAACCTTCCCCGGATCTCGGTTTTCAATAATTACATCTTCAACAACTTCAGCGTCCAATATTCGAATTGGAGTGTTTTCATAGGTTGTCAATGCCCCTTTATATGGATACCCAACTGCATCAACAAAACGAACAATTCTATCCGAATCCATATTCCAGTCTATATTGTAATCTTCTTCATCGCGCCATAAACTATAGGAGGCTTGTTCTTCATTTTGGGGAATTCCCGTTAAATTTTCATTCAAGGTTACACTTCGGAAAATAGACAATACCAATTCGTTATAACAATTTGTGATTTTTTCAATTGCTATTTTTATTTTAATTGGATATTCTATCTTTAGTTTCGATTGCTTTATAATATCGCCTCTGTCGTATTCTTCGCTTGCGTACAAAGCCGTAACACCTATTTCGGTCTCACCATTAATCAATGAATTAGGTAAAGGGGAAAATCCACGATATTTGGGTAATAACGAATCGTGTAATACAATTAATTTTTGATTCTTATTTAAATGAATCAACCAACGCCATGAGATAGCAACAAAAAAAGTGGATTGAAGACTATCCAAATTAATGGCATCTTTTCTCGAAATGTAGTTTAAATCAAACTCCTTACAAAGCATTTTGATTTCATCAGAATAGTCATTGAGAATTGAACTATCCTCACCAACAACAACAATTTCCAATAAATCTTGTAGGTCATTATCTATAATGGATTTAAGGGCCTCGAATCCTTTATGGGACATTAAAAAAAGGCCAATACTTTTCATTGGACTACTATTTTCTTGAGATATTCCCCATATCCACTTTTTTTGAAATTATCGGCCAATTTCACTAGTTGTCCCTTCGAAATGAACTTCATTCTGTATGCTATTTCCTCAATACATGCGATTTTAAGGGCTGTTCTTTTTTCAACGGCTTTAACAAATTCCGTAGCTTCTGTTAATGCCTCATGTGTCCCTGTATCTAACCATGCATACCCACGACTTAAAACCTGCACTTTTAACGTTTCTTGTTCCAGAAACATCTGATTTACCGAGGTAATTTCCAATTCTCCTCGATGGGACGGTTTTACATTTTTGGCAAACTCCACAACGGTATTTGGGTAATAGTATAAGCCAATGACCGCATAATTGGATTTTGGACACTCTGGTTTTTCTTCAAGACTGATTACATTGTTGTTGTTATCGAATTCAGCTATGCCATAACGTTCAGGATCATCAACATAATATCCGAATACTACTGCCTTTTTCTCTTCTTTGACTACTTGCACAGTACTCGCCAATTTCCTTTGCAGTCCTGCGCCATAAAAAATATTGTCGCCCAAGACCAAACAAACATCGTCATCACCAATAAATTCTTCGCCAATCACAAAGGCTTGGGCCAAACCGTCTGGAGAAGGTTGTATTTTATAAGAAATAGACAATCCAAGATGGTCTCCATTTCCAAAAAGCGCTTTGAAATTAGGCAAGTCTTTTGGTGTTGATATAATAAGTATCTCACTTATACCAGATAACATCAGTACAGATAATGGGTAATACACAAGAGGTTTGTCATAAATTGGCAATAATTGCTTGGAAACCACTTGGGTTAAAGGGTGTAGTCTTGTTCCGGATCCACCTGCTAGAATGATACCTTTCATACTCTATTGTTGATATTGTCTATTATAGTAATCCATATATTCTCCAGAGGTAATATTATCCAGCCAGGGTTTATTTTTTAGGAACCAATCAATGGTCTGTGAAAGGCCTTCTTCAAATGTAACCGAAGGAGTCCAACCTAATTCTTCTGTTATCTTGTTAGCATCTATAGCATAACGAAGGTCATGTCCAGGCCGATCAGTCACATATGTAATTAGTTTTTCCGAAGAACCCGTTGGACGTTTCAATTTTGAATCCATTAAATTACATAATAGTCTAACCAAATCAATGTTTTGCCATTCATTATAACCTCCAATGTTATAGGTTTCTGTATTTTTTCCTTTATGGAAAATTAAATCTATAGCCCTAGCATGGTCTTCTACAAACAACCAGTCCCTTGTATACTTCCCATCACCGTAAACTGGCAAGGGCTTATTATGGATGATGTTATTTATAAATAGAGGTATCAATTTTTCTGGAAAATGGTAAGGGCCGTAATTGTTGGAGCAGTTAGAGATTACATAAGGTAAATCATAAGTCTCCCCATAGGCTCTTACAAAATGGTCTGAGCTTGCTTTAGAGGCAGAGTATGGTGAATTGGGATTATATGAGGTTGTTTCAGTAAAAAGGCCTTCAATCCCAAGAGAACCATAAACTTCATCTGTACTTACGTGATAAAATCTTTTATCTACTTTATCTTTCTCCCAAAACTCTCTTGCGGCGTTTAGAAGGTTTACAGTTCCTATAACGTTTGTTCTTACAAATGCAAGAGGGTCTTTTATTGAACGGTCAACATGAGACTCAGCTGCTAAATGGATTACTCCATCAAAACTAAAGTCTTTAAATATTTCAAAAACAAAAGCTTCGTCAACAATGTCTCCTTTTAAAAATTTGTAATTGGAAGAATGCTCAATATCCTTGAGGTTTTCTAGGTTACCGGCATAAGTAAGTTTGTCCAGATTAAAAATACTATAATTGGGGTAGTTTTTGACAAATCGCCTAACTACATGTGAGCCTATGAACCCTGCGCCGCCTGTGATTAGTATTTTCATTTATGAGGGCTATAGGACTTTAAATACTTGTTCAATTGTAAAATTCCCAAAATTCCCAAAATAAAGCCTAACAAAACGATTGGCAATAAAAACTTATAACTCTTCCAAATCCCTTTTTGCTGAACCCCCCTTAACGGAAAATCAGAAATCACATTAATAATAGAAGTTTTATTAGCTCTTTCATTATTAAGCGTTACCAACCTTTCTTTTAGCACGTCCCTTTCTTGAATCAAAGCCAATTCCTTATTTTGCGATTCTCCATTTTCTGCCAAATTAATGTTGGTTCCCTGCATAGGTTTGTCCGCTTCTTTTACCAACACTTTTTTATAAAGGCTTTGAAGAGAATCAATTTCGGATAACTGTTGTGTGTATATTCTCTCTTGAAGATTTAAGTTGTCATCATTTTTCTCTTTCTGCAACTTAAAATAATCATTGGAAGAAATTGACTCAACTATAGTGGGTTGGGTTTTCTTTGCTACATAACTGTTAGTGGAAATAATTGTAATTTGATGAAACCTGGCATCCATTGCATTAAAGTTCTCCAAGTATGCTTCATAATCCAAGGCCCTAATTGTTGTTGTATCCAGTTCTCTAATAAATTCATCAAATAGTTTAATCTTTTGATTTTCATCGGAATATGAATCCACAAAAATCTTTTTTATGCTAGCTGCCTCCCTATCGTTAATCCCCAATGAAGCAGCTAATGCAATTGAATCCTCCGCTTTGGCAAGATCGTTATAGAAATCTATATTGTTATATAATTGTTGAACACTATTAAAATTGGGCTCCACTACCATTTTGGAAACGTATTTGTCAGGTGCCGCTTTGTCTAAAAAGTACCCTCCAACCCCTCCAACTACAACTGCAGCGGTCAAAATGATAAAATTCTTTCGTATAAAAAGCAGAAAGAGGATTAATAGATGAAATAACCCTTTGAAAATGCTTGCAATGAAGTTGAAGAATTTTTGAAATCCTCTCCCAATCAATTGGAAGAGTTGTCCCAAATCTATTTCGTCCGAACTATTGTTGTTTGCGGGTTGTTCTGCCATTTCTATGCGTTAAATATTTGTTTTAAAATTCTATCGGTTATCAAATAGGTAGGTTTTACCCCTGTAGTTCCTAAACCGCCAGAAGCCAATGTACTTCCTGTCTCCAACGGGTTGTCAGATGCGTAATATGCATATCTTACTTTTACGTCTTTTTTGATGCTCTTTCTAATTTTAGAAGCGGATTGAATCGCTTTTTGATAATGTACCCCTTCCATTTCCAATCCTATAACGTTCCAAGTTGATTCATGGAAAAACTGAAGTATGTCCTTATTTTGAAGTGATGTGCCCAAGACTGTAACCATGGTGCCTTCCAAGATTTTTAAATCATATCCTTCAAAGTCTTTTGCGCATAGTTCATTTTTAAAGGGATAGTTGTCCGCAGTACCTTCAAAAATATGTGCTGAAGGAATCATTAAGTCTCCCTTTCCGCCTTCCAAAATACCTGCCTTACCCATAACCGATATGGAATCTACGTTTAAAAATTTATGCTTTCCTTTAATTTTTATGGGCTTTAAAAGCTCATCAATAGTCTCATATGCTTGCTCGCCAAAAGCATAATCCATGACAAAGATAACAGGTTTTTCATCTTCAGGAATGTCCTTTGGCAAATCATAGCAACACGTATCTTTTCCAAACTTAGCGGAATCAAAAATCTGCACATCTATATTGGCACCAGACTCATCATCAATAAACAGCATACCGTTCTTTTTTCCAATGGCCCCAACTTTTTTGCGTAGTTCCTTGTTTTTTGAGGAACTCAATGCTTCATAAATATCCAAAGATTTGGAATTTGGAAATTCTTTTGTCAAGGCTTTTTGTGCAAACAAAGAATTCATGACACTGTGCATATTTGCACTTATAATATGAATAGGTCTTTCTAATAAGCTATGATTATAGAGCGTTTCTTTTATCTTTTTGGCCCATCGTTCACCATGAATATGGTGTCCAAGCCTTTCCCTTAGCAAAGGACTAAACGTGATTGTTCTCTTATTTCCTGTAGTTTCCTCCTCAATGGCCAATTTTCCCAACCAAAAGACAACATTTAAAAAACGATCGGGTGTTTCCAGAGTTCCCAGATTGTTCTGCATTTCTACTACCTCATCAAACGTTCTGCCTAAAATATTAGCAGTATGTATCATGGCAACTTCACGTTCGGCCTCATTCTTTTCTTCACTTTGCACAAAATCAACCAGTTTATCCCAATCCCGAATTGTGGCTGTACCGTCCTCCACCAAAACCCGATTACAAATTTTTCCTGATTCAATAAATAAAAAAGTAAGGTGTGTAAGAATATCGTAGATATCGCTTCTGCCTCGTGTTATCTCAATATTCATTTGTTCTTCATCAATACGATAACAGTTTCTTCTTCGCTTGGGTGGAATAATACATTTGATATGTGATTTTGAGAATCCTTCGTCCGAGGTTAAATTGATAAATTGGCATTCTTCAATACCTTCCGGCAGCCTTTCCAGTACATAAATAAGCCCGTTAAGCTCAGCTTTTTCATCAGCAACTGAGCCATATATTTCTGGCCTTAACAATAATAGTGCATTGCGAAGGGCATTCCCTGAAACCCCTGAAGGTTTATAAAAACCGCGATTGAGCAAATGACGCATTGTGATATACAAGCGTTCAATGGCATTGGTAGATTCTTGTGCTCTTGTAGTCTGTTTTACTTCGGTTGCCATCATAACTTCTGGCAAAAATACATGAATTCCTACGAAAGAAGAACTGTTGTTTGCTATCTATATTTTAAATGACTCTAATCCATCCGCAAGCTTTCTGTCATTGGAAAGGCGTTGAACCTTGTTTTGGCCTCCAAGTTTTCCAACAGTTTTCATATAGTTCTGGAACCCTCCGATCTCGATGGTGGTGATTTTTAAGGGTTGCAGTATATTTCCCACTATCAAATCTAAATAATAACTGTTCTGGGTTTTCATACTTTCCTCAATACAATTGGAAAATTTAGTGAGATTGGTTGGAGGTTTTTCAAATTCAATAAACCACTCATGATAGGGTAATTCTGCATTTTTGGGAGAGGTTTGCGGGGCTACGGTGAATTCATTTACGAGTGCATCCGTTTGATCCACGGCTATTTTTAGAGCCTCTTCGACCTCCTTAGCTATAACATGTTCACCAAAGGCGGATATAAAATGTTTTATTCTTCCGGAAACAACAATCTTGTATGGTTTTAATGAAATAAACCGAATGGTATCTCCAAGATTGTAAGCCCATAGCCCTGCATTTGTCGAAATAATCATGACATAGTCCACATGTAACTCAACATCAGCTATTGTCAATCTTTTTGGAGATTCATCAAAAAAATCGTCTGTTTTTACAAATTCATAGAAAATCCCAGAATTCAGCAGCAAGAGCATGCCTTCTTCTTGTTGGGAGTCTTGATAGGCAAAAAATCCCTCGCTTGCAGGAAACAACTCAATACTATCAACCTTTCTTCCAATTAAATTTTCAAATTTGGCCCTGTATGGTTCGTAATTGACCCCTCCGTAAATGAACAATTTGAAGTTTTTGAAAAGTTCTCCCACTTTTTTTCCGGACTTTGCATTAAGCTTTTCAAAATACATCTGTACCCATGAAGGAATTCCGGCAATTACAGTCATATTCTCATTTTCGGTCTCTTCTATTATTTTATCAACCTTAGTTTCCCAATCTTCAATGCAATTAGTTTTCCAGCTGGGCAATCTGTTCTTTTGTAGATAGCTTGGAATATAATGAGCGGATATTCCTGAAAGCCTTCCCAATTTAATGCCTCCTTTTTCCTCAAGAATAGGACTTCCTTGTAGAAAAATCATACGTCCATTAACAAAATCAGCATTCCCTGTCTTATGTATATAGTTTAAGATTGCATTCCGTGACGCTTCGACCTGATGTTTAATGGATTCCTTTGTAATTGGAATATATTTAGCGCCAGATGTAGTTCCGGAAGTTTTGGCAAAATATTCGGGTTTTCCTGGCCATAACACATCATTTTCTCCATTAATAATGTTCTGGACATACTCTTTTAATTCCTCATAATCCCGTATAGGCACCTTTTTTGCAAATTCCTCATAGGTCGTGATACCATCAAAACGATGGTCTCTGCCAAACTTTGTTTTTTTAGCTGTCGCGATAAGATGTTGAAAAACCTTTTGTTGGGTCTTTATGGGCTCGTTAACCCACTTAGCGGTTTTTACAGAAATGTTTTTGGCAAAAAGTTTTGCCGCAAATGCTTTTAATGACATTTAATTGAAATCAATGTAATTTAGAGGGTTTACAGGCTTCCCTTTATCCCATAGTTCAAAATGTAAATGTGGGCCAGTGGTTAATTCACCCGTATCACCAATTGAAGCTATAACTTCACCTGCTCGTACTAAATCTCCCTGGGATTTACTCAAAGAGCCATTATGCTTGTAGACTGAGGTAAGGTTATTTAAATGTTTAACGATTATTACATAGCCCGTTTCCGAAGTCCATTCCGAAAAAAGCACCGTGCCATTGGTTATGGATTTTACTGGAGTTCCCTTTGGTGCCACTACATCTACAGCATAGTGTTTTGTCTTTGGGTCAAAGTTTTGTGATATAGTACCGTTAAGTGGCGAGAACAATAAGGTTTCCACATTCTCAACATTTCGTTCAAAGAGATTGTACTTATCTTCTAACTCAACCTCTTCGCGCAGTAATAAATCCTCTCGAATTGGTGTTAAATCAACTGTTGATGGATCTAACTTGAATTTTTCAAAAAGTGAGTCCCTATTTGTTTCATTATTTTCAATATCCCCACGCAAAACCAACCGCACATTGTCTAAATACCGATTAGTATAATTCAAAACCGTTACTAAAGAATCCGTTTTATAGGTAAGTTCCGTGGCCTGTCTCTTCAATCTGGTAGACGAATATCCCGGAATATATTCTCTCAACGGGGTAAAAGCGATAAGAAGGCTGGTAAGACCTATCAATACAATTATAAAAAGGCTTCCGGTAACAAATACGTTCAACCTGCTAAGTTTAAAGGAGATTTTTTCTTCAAATGTATTCTCATTAAGTATGACCAAGCGATACTTATGGAGCAGTTTTCTTTTTATCTCTTTTCTCTTCTTGTCCTTTGCCATAATGAACAAAGATAGCTTTAGATTTTTATTTTCATGTTAAGCTTTTTAAAATGTAATTCTCCCGAATTACATCCCGAAGCAATTTGAAATACTAATTTTCGTTATCTGCATGGAGCCTTTAGGTTCTTTTTTAGTAATTTTACCATTCACATAAAGGCACATACGTTATGATTGCTCATATTTTTACTCTCGGCATGTTGGGACCTTGGCAAATTGTTCTCATTGTAGTTGTTGTTCTCTTGCTTTTTGGAGGCAAAAAAATTCCTGAACTCATGCGAGGTTTGGGCAGTGGTATCAAAGAGTTCAAAGATGCTTCTAAAGAGGAAGAGAAACTAGAAGAAGGCAAGGAGCCTGAAGCTTAGAACCTTCTGTATAGATTTTATTGCGTTGAAATCGCCTGTATTTATAGGGCTTTATCGATGAAAAACTACAGTTTTCCTCTTTTACATGCCACAAATATCTTCTTTCACAACAAAAAATTATCCACGCTAGTACCTTAACTTATTTTAGCGTTTGATATTAGTGTTGCGTTTTACATACAACGTACAATCAATCACCTGATGATAGTCAGTGTAGATGGAGTGGTTATGAGAAGACTCATTTTAATTATATTCTTTTTGCTTTCCCTTGGACTTCGGTCCCAAGAAGTTTCCATGTTACAATTTGAAGATGAAGAATTGTCCATCAACACGGGGGATGTCCAGAACAGCGCTTCTTCCCAAGATGTATTTGTAAAAAACCTTGTTGGCTTGAACAACAGGCAATTATCCAAATTTTTCAGCAAACGTGGTTCTGTTGAGAAACTTATCAAAAAGGCAGACGAATATTACAACAAAATGTGGTATGCCGAAGCCGCCGGAGTTTATGATTTGGTACTTGAAAAAAGCAACACGCCCCATACTTTTGAACTTCTTTCTAAAGCGGGTGATTCCCATTACTACAGTGGTAACCTTGAAAAGTCCTACAAATGGTACCATGAACTATATGAAACCTTCAACGAAGACATTTCTGAGGAAAAGTTTTTTAAATATGCCCACACCTTAAAAGGAACGGGAAAGTATAGAAGAGCAGCCAAGCTTACCAAACTGTTTAGGCAGAAAAATGGCAAACCGCTCAAAGAACTTTCTGAAAGTCATTTTACCTTTGACGAACCTGCCTTGGTCGAGATCAAGAATTTGGCCATTAATTCACCATATTCTGACTTTTCTCCAATGTTCCATAATGATTCAGAGGTCGTTTTTTCATCTGCGCATGATTCGTCATTTTTAACCACACGGAAGTACAGATGGAACAATCAACCTTATTTAGATCTTTATGTTGCGAGAGCTGATGGTGATGGAGAAGATTTAACAAGTCCAAAGAAATTCTCAAAGAAGATCAATACAAAATATCACGAGGCCTCGGTTGCTTTCTCGCCAGATCAAAAGACTATCTATTTTACCCGAAACAATTATGGGAAAAAGCTAAAACGAGGAAAAAACGGTATAAATCACCTGAAAATCTATCAATCTAACCTAGTAGATGGTGAATGGACCAGTGCGGTAGAGGTTTCTTTTAATAGTGAGAACTTTTCAACGGGCCATCCTTCCGTTAGTCCAGATGGCAAAAAACTTTATTTTGTATCTGATAGACCAGGGGGTTTTGGTTTAACTGATGTATACGCCGTGGATATTTTGGAAAATGGTGCATTTTCAGAGCCAAAAAATTTGGGAAGAACAATCAATACAGATAAAAAAGAAATGTTTCCCTATATAACTGAGGGTGCTTTGTATTTTTCATCAGATAGGGCTATGGGTGTTGGAGGTCTGGATATTTACAAAGCAGATTACATAAATGATTCTTTTAGTGTAGGTGTCAATGTAGGTGAGCCCATTAATAGTAGTAGAGACGATTTTTCATATATTATCGACGAGAACAATCAAAAAGGCTATTTTGCCTCCAATAGAAAAGGCGGCAAAGGGGATGATGATATTTATTCCTTTAAAAACATTGTAAACCTTAATGCCATTTCGGGCTCAGCTGAGGATGATACAACCGGAGAAAAACTGGCTGATGCAATTGTAACATTATTTAATAAGGATAACGTTAAGATCGCTGAATCGAAAACCTTGCTAGATGGAACTTTTGTCTTTGAAAACCTCAAACCAGAATCCAAGTACACTGTTAAAACCACCAAAAAAGGGTATTTTGAAGAAACAACTTCAATTATTACCAAGAACAATATAACTGTAGGTGTAACACAATCCCTGAAACAATTAAACGAAATTATTGAAGAGAAGGGGGTATTAAAGATTGAAACAGAAACTATTTATTTTGATTTTGACAGGTTCAATATTAAAAAGCAGGCTTCCGAAGAGTTGGACAAACTGGTAGAGGTAATGACCCAGTATCCAAATATGGTCATCAAGATAGAATCCCATACAGATGCCATTGGAAGCAAAGCGTACAACAAGTACCTATCAGACAAACGGGCAAAATCTACACGGGACTATATTATTTCCCAGGGAATTGATGCATCCAGAATACAAAGTGCAATTGGCTATGGTGAAGAGCAGCTCTTAAATGGTTGTTCTGATGGCACTAGGTGTGCAATAACCAAACATAGACAAAATAGACGTTCCGAATTTATAATAGTGGAAATGTAACTATCGCATCGCAAAGAACAAAGGCCCCTATTTGGGGCTTTTTTTATGCCCCGTTTCTTATAAACTACATTACATCGGTCTTTTCACTCGTTATTCGGTTATCCGCTTTGTGCATTTTATCGATGAAAATATTTGCTTTAAAGGCTTTTAAGAAACGAAATGTTTTTCATCATTCTTTTTGGGCATTTTGCCCCGTTGTTTTTTAAGCTTCTTGCCAAAGCATAATCTTTGCCTTGTCTTTAAATCTTAAAAACTCACTTATGAAAACATTAGTACTCGTAAAAGAAATTTACTTAGAAGGATTCAGAAACATCGGAAACTTTTTGATTCAGAAATATTTTAAAATATTTGCCTGGTTTAGTTTTATAATGTTCTTTATAGTGCTTTACGCATTTATATATAGAATTGCTACAGGCTTCGCTTTTGACTAACAAAAGCAAAAGTATTTAAAGAACTCAAAAGCCCAGTTAGCTGGGGAGCACTGGGCTTTTCTGTTTCAAAACATGTAGTCTTTATTTAAGAGCCTTTGTTAAACTCAACCGTTCTTAGGATAGCATCCAATTCGAACATATAGTCTCTTTTCTCAGCAGAGGGTGCAAAGGTAAACCCTTCCAATACCAGTTTTCTATTATTTTCCTTATCGTTAATAATATAGGTTAAAAAAGGACCCGCCATTGGGTATCCGTTTATTTCCCATATACCTCTAACTTTAGCTGCTTTTTTTCCACTTATTTCAGCAGAAAATACATATGGCGAAAAAGCTTTTTCAGTCATCATAAATGTGTTTTCATAAGGGCCCGGCACATATTTCTTGCCTATGGAATCCCTCATTTTTACAATATCACTCACAAAAGTAGAGTCATTTGTAAAGCTGTTCAATGGCATTTGATATGCTATAATGTTCATTGTTCCTTTTGGAATCTGTATATCCATCCATACAAAGTTTTTTTCATGCTTTCCTACTTTGTAAAGTGATGGTACTTTTAAGCTAATTCCAAACTCTTCTTCAAATGCTTTTTCCTTGGAAAGCGAACGCGTAAACCGCACTTGGGCCTCGGCAATTTCTACTTCTTTGAATGATGCAATGGCCTTATCTGCGATTGAATCAATGTTTCCAGCCAAATCGTTATACGTTTCACCCTTTACAACAGCCACTTTTTGCGGTTGTGCATAAACATCGGCCTTTATATGGGCAAGGGATAATGAGTCTTGTTCTACGAAGAGCACAGATCTGGAATAAGCTGTGGCTCCTTTAAATACCTGTGGGGGGATTTGGGTTATGGTAAACTGGGGTTCAGCCTGAGGCAATCCTAAAACTGGTGCCGCAAAATGCTCTCTTATTTTGTCGCCAACCCCTCCTTTCCAAAGCTCTGTGTCCATGACCACCATTAGCGAATTAATTCCTCCTGTGGATGGCGGAAGAAATCGCTGCTTTGGTCCCGAATCTTTACATGATAACATCACCAATGTGAAAATGGTGATGTAAAGTGTTCCTAATTTTTTCATCTTGATCTAAATTTACGAAGAACAATCGCACAATTTAAGTTTTGTGCCCGGTTTTAGGTTATTACCACTAAGACCGTTCCATTCTCGTAAATTTTCTATGGAAACTCCTGGATATTTTCTTGATATGGTCCAGAGTGAATCCCCTTCCTGCACCGTATGCACTTTTGAGCCATTAGCCAACGTTACGGTAGGAGAGGGTTTTGAAGTGTTCGTTTTGGCCACTGTTTGATTTGGAGTATATGGTTTTCTTGGAAAAATAGTAAGTCGCTGTCCTACTCTAAGGTTGTTGCTCCTAAGTCCATTCCATCTTTTTATTTGACTTACCCCTACACCATATCGTTCTGCAATTTTCCCCAAATAATCTCCACTTCTTACTTTATATCTAACTTGATTTTTTGCTTCCGTTAATTGTGGTAAAGGCTTCTCAAGAGAATCCAGTTCTTTTTTCGCATAGGCATAAATGGCATCTTCGTTCGTAACAAACTTACCAATTTTGGTTATCGGAAGTCTAAGCGCATATGTTTTTCCTTTTACCTTGGGTATAATGTTCAACTTATAGGCAGGGTTCAACATTTCCAACTCCTCTTTGCTTATATCCACAAGTTTGGATATCTGGTCAAACGTAATCATGTTTTTTACATGCACCGTATCCGTTTCAAAATAAGGCCTCTCGGCTTTTTTATATTGAAGCCCATGTTCTTCAGCATATTCAAAAATATACATGGTTGCCAAAAATGCCGGTAAATATCCAGCAGTTTCACGTGGAAGGTTTCTTCGAATATTCCAATAATTTTTATATCCGCCAGATCTCCTTATTGCCTTATTTACATTTCCAGGGCCAGAGTTGTAGGCGGCAAGCGCCAAATCCCAATCATTAAAAACACCATATAAACTAGCTAAGTATTTACAAGCTGCCTTAGTTGCAAAAATCGGATCGTTTCTTTCATCAACATAACTGCTAACATCCAGATCGTACATTTTTCCAGTGGGGTACATAAACTGCCATAAGCCTTTGGCTCCAACTCTTGATCGAGCGCGTGGGTTTAATGCTGATTCTACAATGGCTAAATATTTTATTTCAAGCGGAATATCGTGGTTGTCCAGTTCCTGTTCAAAAAGCGGAAAATAAAACTGACTAGCAGTCAACATTCGTTGCATCAAATCCTTTTTTCGAACTAAATAGGACTTAATCACTGATTCCAAAGACGGGTTGTATGAAATATTGAATGGTGTTTTTTCATCCAATCTGGCCAATCTTACTTTAAGGGTGTCCGTTGGCAAATCGACCATGGTTATTTCTTCTTGGGATGGATTCTGCACCTCCAAAAGCATTTCGCTAAATAATTGTGCGCTGCTGTGCAGTTCCTTGAGCCAAAGGCTGTCATATCTTCTAGCTTCTTCCAAATCCTTCAGTTGGTTCTTGTCTTCACTGCTAACAACTTGGAGTACCTGTTTCCCGTCTATTGGATTTTCGGTAGCCTTAAGGTCTAATGTTTGTATTGGTTGTTTTGAAAGGGAATCTGTTTGTTCAATGCCTATTGTTTCCACCTCTTGGGAAAAGAGAAGGGATGTTGAAAAGGAAAATACCGCCCACGCGACAATTTTTAATTTTTGGTTCATTTTGGATTGGGTTTGATTTTGGGGCAAACGAAAATGGCGTTTTTTTCTGAAATATTAAAGTTTTCAGCCCAAAACATGCCTTTGTTTAGGATTTCTCCCATTAATTTATAACGTGCTTGTTAGCTCAATATTGCAGCTATTCCAGGCAGTGTTCTACCTTCCAAACTCTCTAACATGGCACCTCCTCCAGTAGAAACATAACTCACTTTGTCTTCAAAGCCAAATTGTTTTACGGCAGCCACTGAATCTCCTCCTCCAACAAGGGAGAATGCTCCTCCTTTGGTTGCTTCATCAATAGCATCACCCACTGCTATGGTTCCCTTGGCAAAATTCTCCATTTCAAAAACACCAACTGGACCGTTCCATAGTATGGTGTTGGATTCCAAAATTACTTTCTTGAAGATTTCCAAGGTTTGTGGCCCTGCATCAAGCCCTTGCCATCCATCAGGAATTTCGGTAACATCCATAAATTGGGTGTTGGCATTATTATCAAAAGCATCTGCTGCCAAAACATCAACCGGTAAATGAATTTTTACCCCTTTCTCTTCTGCTTGCTTTAAAATGTTCAATGCCAAATCCATTTTATCATCCTCACAAATAGAATCGCCAACTCTTCCACCTTGTGCCTTCACAAAGGTGTACGTCATTCCACCACCAATGATAAGATTGTCCACTTTGTCCAAAATATTTTCAATAATGGTGATTTTGGAAGAAACCTTGGCCCCCCCCAAAATGGCGGTCACTGGTTTTTCCCCAGTTTGCATTACTTTTTCTATCGCTTTGATTTCCTTTGCCAAAAGGTATCCAAAGCATTTGCTTTCGGGAAAATAATTAGCGACTATGGTTGTAGAGGCATGTGCTCTATGTGCTGTTCCAAAGGCATCGTTTATATAAATGTCCCCATTTTTAGAAAGTTCTTCAGCAAAAGCTGCATCTCCCTTTTCTTCTTCGGCATGAAACCTTAGGTTTTCCAATAACAATACTTCCCCTACTTGAAGAGATTCAACAGCAGCATTAACCTCATCTCCAACACAATTATCCACAAACTTTACCTGAACCCCTATAATTTCTGATACCTTTTCGCAAATATGGGACAAGGACATATCAGCATTGACCTGTCCTTTTGGCCTTCCCAAGTGACTCATTAAAATAGCACTTCCGCCATCTTCCAAAACTTTAAGGATGCTAGGTTTTGCAGCTTCAATTCTGCTGGTATCGGTAACATTGAATTCGGCATCCAAAGGAACATTGAAATCAACTCTGATCAATGCTTTTTTATTTTCAAAATTGTAATCGTCAATCGTCTTCATCGGTATATTATTTTGGCAAGATCAAATGTAAAGATTTCCTGCTTTCCAGATTGATAAGGATTATCATATTTTTAGACATTCAACAAAAAGAGGTTGCATCTTTCAGAATCCAAAAAATGTATCTTTGATCTTATGCTGTTTAAAGACGTTCTAGGCCTTGGCCACATTAAAAACCATTTAACCACTACTGCCAATTTAGGCAGGGTGGCCCATGCACAATTGTTTGTTGGTCCGGAAGGTTGTGGAACGTTGCCCATGGCCATTGCATATGCGCAATATCTGCTTTGCAGTAATGCTGAAGGAGAAAATGATGGGGAAAACGTTGCCTGCAATGCAAAATGCAATTCACTTACCCATCCTGACCTACATTTTGTTTTTCCTGTTTCCAATTCCGATAAGGTAAAATCCCATGCGGTAAGTAATCATTATCTAGAAGATTGGCGCCAATTTGTAAAGGAACAGCCTTATGGAAATCTTTTTGACTGGTACCGACTTATCGGCATTGAAAAAAAACAAGGCCAGATTGGGGTTGATGAAGCCCAAGATGTGGTTAAGAAACTATCCCTAAAATCGTACGAGGGGGGATATAAGGTTTTAATTATTTGGATGGCGGAAAAAATGAACATCGCATCTTCCAATAAACTGTTGAAACTGATTGAGGAACCTCCGAACAAAACTGTGCTGCTTTTAATCGCTGAAGATGAGGAACAAATTATCAATACCATACGATCCCGCTGCCAGATTCTCCATTTTCCGCAACTCTCGGAAAGTGACATCTCTGAAGAATTAGTTAAAAGAGGTTCTGTAGAAACCGAAGCCCATTCCATTGCGCAAGAAGCCAATGGGAATTTTAACAAAGCCTTGGACTTGGTCAACAAAGACTCCGAAGATTTGGTGTTTGAACGTTGGTTTGTGCAATGGGTGCGGAGCGCATTCAAGGCAAAAGGCAACAAAGGGGCTATCCAAGAATTGATTCTATGGAGCGATGAAGTTGCAAAGACCGGGAGAGAGGTGCAAAAGCAATTTTTGCATTTTTGCATTACTATTATGCGCCAAGCACTTCTATTAAACTACAAGGCGGATAAATTGGTTTATCTAAAAATGCATTTAGAAGGATTTGACCTGAAAAAGTTTGCTCCTTTTGTACATGAAAACAATATTTTGGAAATTGTTGAGGAAATTGAAAAAGCAATTTTTCACGTGGAACGCAACGGAAATTCCAAAATTATTTTTACTGACCTTTCCATTAAACTAACGCGGCTTCTCCATACCAAGGCTGCATAAAACACATTAAACCATGGAACATTTTACCACATCACCTACAGAAATTCTTTTGCTGATTTTTTTGGCTATTGTTTTCTTACAAAGCGGGATAGATAAAATTGTGGATTGGAAGGGAAATCTGAGTTGGCTTACTGGGCATTTTTCCAAAACATTTTTAAAAGGAATGGTCCCTGTATTATTGGGAACGGTTTTGGTTGCCGAAATGGCCTCAGGGATTTTAAGTGTCCTGGGCATTTACGAGTTCTTGTGTTTGGGGGAAAGCCCATTCGCGTTCTATGGGGCTATGTTATCTGCCATTACCTTATTACTATTACTTTTTGGACAACGGGTAGCAAAAGATTATGAAGGTGCAAAAACAATAGTTATTTACTTGGTTCCAACTTTGTTTTTGGTGTTTTTACTACAATAAAAAGCCCATTCAAAACGAACGGGCTCTTAGTATGTGTTCAATATTTTTTAAACCTAGTTGCTGTACTTATCATTTAAGATTTTAAGCATTGCCTCTGTTAAATTCTGTGTTTCCTCACCGTACAAAACTGCTCCTCCGGCACCACCACCCAAGATATAGGTAAAACCATTCGCTTTCCCATATGCGCTAATCTCCTTTTTCACCTTGCTTACTAAAGAATCCATTTCAGTTTGGCTGTTCAGCTGAAGTTGTTGCTCTTCCTGCTGTAATTGTTGCCCAACAAACTGTCCGCGTTGCTGTAATAAGCCATATTCCTCCTGAGCTTTTTTCTGGGACATGCTTTGGGCTTTTGTCTGAAAAGCTTGAAGCTCTATCTGAAATGCCTGAGAAATACTATCTCTTTTCTTGGTCAACGCATCAACCTTGGTTTGGAATTTAGCCTCAATGTCAGCTTTCTCCCGATAGTCTTCCATCAATTTAACATTGTCTACATATCCAATCTTGTTTTGTTGGCATGCTATGGCGGTTAAGGCGATTGCAAATACTATAAGTTTTTTCATCTTTCTCTTTTTAAGGATGCGCAAAAATAGAAAAGCTTTTTGAATGACTACAATTATCTTTTCATGAATCCAAAAAACCTTTCACAAGACATATAAGAAATGTTTATTAAGAGTTTTAGTTTTAATTAACTTTATCTATGAAAATGGCCTTCAGAAGTAGACGCCACAGCGCATTTCTTTTTTTCATAGGGTAATTATGAATGGTAACGGAAGAAGTGATCAGAATTTGGCTAAAATGACTTAATTCTTCTTTTTTATCACATAAATCAAGGAAGAATATTCTTTGGTTAAGAAAGCGCTAATATTCGACCATAGGCCAACAAAGAAAGCGCTGATCAAATACAATTTGTTCCCCTTGTACTTTTCTGACAATAGTGAAACATAAAAAGAATCGAAAAGCATGGGGCGGATAGAAACTACTTCAAAACCATGCCTATCAAAAAGTCTAATAATGGACGCTTTAGAAAAATGCCATAAATGTCTGGGTACATCATAAGCAGCCCAATATTGTTTATAATGTTTGGCATCGTAAGATTTGTAATTCGGAACGGCAACTACCACTGTTCCCTTTTCTTCTAACAATGCTTCTATGTCCCCTATTCGTTTATTCAAATCTGGTAAATGCTCCAAAACATGCCAAAGTGTAATTACATCATACTTTTTTACTTTAAGTGATGTGATGTTTTCCTGAAGCTCTATTCCTTTTTCTGCCGCCTTTGCTCTCGCTTTACCATTAGGTTCAATTCCCTCACCTTCAAAGCCCATTGAATTGACTTTTGCCAAGAAATCCCCGGTTCCAGCTCCATAATCAAGTACTTTTTTTGATTTATATGACTGATTATCAATAAGTTGAATCTTTTTTTTAAGACTATATTGTTTTACTTTTTGATATAATCGGTCTGTAAGTGATGCTTTAGAATCGGTATGTGAGATATATCCCTCACTATCATAATACGGATTGACATCCTTTGGCTTTGGATGTGTTACCAACATTTCCAGTTCTGAGTCATAAAGTAGCTCAAAGGATTCTTGAGAGACTGAAAAATCTTTAGTTTTTAAATACGACTTCATTGTAGTTATGCGTGGAAATGTATTCTTGTTTAAGATTTCGAAGATACGGTAAAACCACATCCTTTGAAATTGAATCCTCTCTTAAACAATCTTTTTCCGTGCTACTAAAAACTTCTATTGCTATATACCAATTCCCAATTCTAGAGGAATGTACATCTTCAAGCATAGGGTCCATTTTCAGTAGTTTGACTTATAATGCCACCAACAAACAAATGGATTAAATTAATTGTCTTGGCTGGAATCTCAACCTCATAAAAAGAAAAGTAATGTCTGTTATTCTTAATAGTGAAAGTCTTCTTTTAAGGCTTTTGTTCCACGTGGAACAAAATCATCCTTTAACACTCACCTCTACATTTAACATCTTGCCCAATTCTGTTGCCTTGGTTCTAGCAATTTCAAGTGATCTTGACCTAAAAACAGTGAAATGTTTGTTTTCATTAAACATTCGAACTACATAATCCTTGCCGATTGACTGTTTGCCCATGGCTGCAATAGGGCCCCACTCAGAATCTTTTTTAGTAGAAGAAGAAAATACGCTGATATAGTTTGGGTGAAAAGAGGGTAAATTTTGTCTAAAAAGTGATAATCCAAATAATTTAAAGTGCTTGTAGTTGGTAAAGCTATTACAAAATTCATATGAAATTGAATATGCTAATAGTACCACTCCAATAATCAGCATAATGATTATTTGATTTATTTTGGCTACACCCTCATATATTAACATCAGGGTTAATAAAAGTATAAAAAAACCTAAAATTTTGACTGTGCTGGGTTTAGATTGTTTAAAAAACAGCGATTGTTTCATCTACCCAAAAAAACTAAAAGCACACTAACATCAGAAGGAGAAACACCGCTTATTCGTGAGGCTTGTGAAATGGTAACGGGGCGTATCGCTTCTAACTTTTCTCTTGCTTCATAAGACAATGATTTCAATTTGGAATAATCAAAACCTTCCGGAATTTTTACATTCTCCAACCTGTGAAGCTTGTCCGCGTTATTTTTTTCCTTTTCTATATACCCAGAATACTTCACTTGGATCTCCGCTTGTTCCAGTACTTCTGAATTGAACTTATTCTCTTCCACAAAACTGGAAACAGAGTCCAATTGAAGCATATGGTCCATGGTAACTTTTGGTCTGGAAAAAACTTTAAAAAGCTTATCGGATTGACGAACCTTTGAAGAAGAAACAGACTCTAAAATAGGGTTTATCTCTTCTGGAGAAAAACTTGTTTTTCTAAAAAAGCTCACGAAACTATCAGCTTCTTTTTGTTTTTTCTTCATGCGTTCCATGCGTTCTTTGTTTGCCAATCCAACCTCAAAACTTTTAGGTGTCAAACGCAAATCTGCATTGTCTTGGCGAAGCAAAGTTCTATATTCGGCTCGAGAAGTGAACATTCGATAGGGCTCTTCCGTTCCCTTTGTAATCAAATCATCAACCAAAACACCTATATAAGCCTCGTCCCTTTTCAAAATAAAGGGTTCTTTTTCATTAATCTTTAAATGCGCATTCATCCCCGCCATTAATCCTTGCGAAGCAGCTTCTTCATATCCAGTAGTTCCGTTAATCTGACCAGCAAAATACAAGTTGTTGACCAACTTGGTTTCCAATGTATGTTTTAGTTGTGTTGGTGGGAAGTAATCATATTCTATTGCATATCCAGGTCTAAAGAATTTTACATTCTCAAACCCTTTAACTGACTTCAATGCTTTATACTGGACATCCTCTGGCAAGGAAGTAGAAAATCCATTTACATATACTTCAACTGTATGCCATCCTTCCGGCTCAACAAAAATCTGATGCGAATCTTTATCTGCAAAGCGATTAATCTTATCCTCAATAGATGGACAATATCTAGGTCCTATACTTTTAATTCTTCCATTGAACATTGGAGAGCGATCAAATCCTTCGCGTAATAAATCATGAACTAAAGCACTGGTATGTGTCATATGACAATCACGTTGCTCCTTTAGAACAGCAGTCTGCAAATAGGAAAACTTTTCTGGTTTTTCATCACCAGGCTGAAGAATCATTTTAGAATAATCCAAAGAGCGGCCATCAACTCTGGGTGGTGTTCCTGTTTTCATTCTCCCACTATCAAAACCGAAATCAGCGAGTTGCTCTGTGATTCCAGTAGCGGCCTTCTCGCCAGCTCTACCGCCTCCAAATTGCTTCTCACCAATATGAATGAGCCCATTTAAAAATGTGCCATTTGTAAGCACTACAGCTTTAGACTTAATATCTATTCCAAGAGATGTCCTTACGCCAACAACTTTATCTCCTTCAACTAACAAACCAGAAACCATCTCTTGATAGAAATCTGCATTTGGAGTACCTTCTAACGCCAACCTCCATTCCTCTGCAAAACGCATTCTATCATTCTGGGCTCTTGGACTCCACATTGCAGGTCCTTTAGATTTATTCAGCATTTTAAACTGAATAGCAGACTTGTCCGTAATAATTCCGCTATAACCGCCGAGCGCATCAATCTCACGAACAATTTGTCCTTTAGCAATTCCGCCCATGGCCGGATTACAGGACATCTGTCCAATGGTCTGAAGGTTCATCGTAACCAGCAAAGTTTTAGACCCCATATTGGCAGCCGCAGCCGTTGCCTCGGCCCCTGCATGGCCTCCACCAACTACAATTACGTCATACTCTTTCTCAAACATATCTAACGTTCCACGTGGAACAATTTTATCTTTTCTTCTTCCTTCTTCCTCATTAACCTCTGCTCTTCATTAGTCTTATCTCCAAAGCCAATTAAGTGTAGCACACCATGACTCATAACCCTCAAAAGTTCATCTTCCATACTTACTTTGTAGGCCCCAGCATTATCCATTACTCTTTCTATTGAGATAAAAATATCTCCAGAAAGTGTTTTCCCATTTGAATAATCAAAGGTGATAATATCCGTAAAAGTGTCGTGATTTAAATACTTCTGATTGATGTTCAACAAATACGAATCCGAGCAAAAAATATAGTCCAATTGTCCCACTGAAAAACTCTCAGTTTCAACAACTCTAGTAATCCAATCGGAATATTTGGTTTTGTCCTCTAAAACGAATTCTGATTCAAAATGGAACTCAATCATTCTTAAAATAAACCTTAACCTTCTTTTCGTAATTTTGCCGCAAAGGTAGTGCTTGTCTATTTAATATTTCAATGTCGTTTTGGTATTCCCTTAGTAGCTCCGGTTTCGTAGTTATCGGGTTTGTAAATCTATTGAGGTTTGTATTACTTTCACGTTCCTTTTTCTTGCCTTGTTTTAGTGTGGCATTTTCCAACTTTAATAGTTCGTGTTGAATCGTATTAACCTTGTTCCTTGTGCGCTGTGTGATGCCATTCTCCAATAAGTCATTTTCAAAATCCTCCATTTGCCGAATCATTTTTTTAGCCAAATTCCTATCGGCTTCATTAATCAAATCTTTCAACTGTTTTTCTAATTGCTGACGGATATACTGCTGCTCCTTGTAGATTTCATATATCTCACTTAAGACCATTTCTCCATCGCCACCTTGACTGCCTTTTCCGTTTTTACCGCCATTACCTTCTTCTTTGCCTTCTCCTTCGCCGTCTTTACCTTGACCGCCTTTTTCTCCTTCTTTACCTGAGCCCTCTTTCTCGCCTTCCCCCTGTTTTCCATCGCCATTATCTCCTTCTTCTTCATCACCATTCTTTCCCTGTTGGCCTGACTTGCCCATCTTCTCTTGAACTCCTTGCTGTCCTTTTATAATATCTGGAAGCTGAAAATCTGCGCCTCCCTGTCCGCTTCCTTGGCCAGGTTTCATATTTTGTTGCATGTTATCCAAGATATTGGCCAAGAAGTCCGCCAAAGCATTGGTAGCGTTCACCACGTATTGTTGGTAAGAGGCCCCTTGAAACATTTGGTTTTCGGCAATACTTTCTAACGACTTGTCAATGTTGTAATACACTTCAGTAATCTGTTCATTCACAAACTCTGATAATTCCGCTCTTCTAAGAGACAGCGCAAACAGGCTATCGTCCACATGCTCAAATAACCTACGCAGTTCCTTTTGATCCCTTACGGTTCTTGAAAATTGTGAAATATCCACATCGGCGCTTTCTATATTCTCCAACAACTTCTCTTGCTTGAAGGAGAAGGTTACCAAATTATCCAGTATCTGTCTCAACATCTCAGCGTCCTCAGTAATTGAAGATCCTCCACCTCCCATAGAACTTTGTTGTAATGACTTACTCATTTCTTTCATTTTTTGGGCTGCTGATTTTTGCTTTTGGGAAATCTTATTACCTGCCTTTTGCTGTTCTTCCCCTTCAGAAGATTCTTCATTTCCCTGGTGCTTGTTTATTTCTTCCAATGCTTCCTCCTGATCCTTCTTAACCGATTGTTGCTCTTTAGCCCCCACATTCATCGGCATGGGCTTTTTTAGCTTCCCATTATCCTCCCTTAGTTCATCCAATTCCTTGGAAATTTCCTCAAACTCCTCATTTAAACCTTTCTGAAGCTTGTTATCTAAAAACTCTCCTAATTTCATTTCCGACAATATTTTCTGTCTCTCCGAGACCTTTTGCAAATCCTTGGATAACTGCGCCATTTTCTCGGTTACATAATATCGTTTAGTGAGTTCCAAAATCTGCTCTAAATTCCGGGCACTAGAGCTTTGCTTCTTTCCAAGTTCGTCCAGTTTCTTCTTTAATTCTTCCTTATCTATCTTATCCGCCAATTTGTTTAATTCTTCAAGCAACTTCTCATTCTTTTTAGCTTCAAGCTCCTGTCGTTCCAGCCGTTCCTGCAGCATCTTCTTTCTTTCATCTGAGCTATCCTCCTTATTTAAACTTTCCTTTAGCTGCTGGCTGAATTTCTCCATCAACTCTTCCTGTTGCTCTTGCTTTTTAAGAAAATCCTTTATCTCATTTTTATCATCAAAGTTCAAGGTCTTTTCTTCCTTTTGTTTATCATTGATTTTAGAAAGTGTCTCTTGTTGTTCCTTATACTTTTCCAAAGACTTATCCATTTTATTCAAAACACTATTTTGAAATTCTAACTCTTTGTTTTTCAATTGATTATCATCAAAAAGGGAGGTGTTGAACGTCTTGCTTTTCGTTACCTTTCCACTCCTAAGTCCATCATTATCAACGACTTCGAAATACAATTTATAGTTTCTTCCTTTTTCCAAAGTGAAACCAGAAGGAAACGTATAATAAAACTGATGCACATTGTTGTTTGGAGATTGCAGAAGCACTCTTTGTATATCCTGATTATCGTCTACTGGATAACAAACAGCGCGTATCTTACTTACCTTATAATCATCCGCAGTTTGACCTGTATAAAAAGACTGATTTTGGTTGATTGAGTCCAGCACTTGCTCAACTTCAATAGATGGATATGCGTCCTTGATAACCTCCAATTGATAACCGAGCTTTTCAAAGTCTTTTACATTCTCATTGGAAGTGCTCAGTTCATACGTTAAATCGTTGTACACCCTTTCTCTATATGCAAATACATTATTCTCCTCGTCAAACGCAATTAGCGTATCGTTGGCTGCCATCTCAATCGCATCCACAAACTTCCCTTTAATATTCCATGCTACTTGAGTGCCCTCTGGAATTACAGCATTTCCGGTCCCCTTAATAACTTCTGATCCCCTTCGTGTATACTTAGGGTAGTTCAATCGCATTTCAAAGTCCAGCAAGGACGGCGTTCTAAAACTTCGTATGGAATAACTTTTGGAGCTCCATCCATTTGCCGTTAAATAAAAATTGCTCTCACTAACCGGTGGCTTGAAAGTATGGGTATAAACGCCATCAAGATTTTTTAGCAATAACTCTTCCCCGTTCATTACCATAAAAACATTTTCCGGTTTTACATCGCCAGTTGTGATTACCCGAACAGTCAATGGTTCATTATCCAAAACCTCTAACTTTTCATTCAGTAATTGAAATGCAAAGGGTGCGGGTTGCTCATAGGCCAAATCATAATTCACCACTCTTTTGTATGAATTGAAAAAAGAAGCAATATTCCCTGACAGCCATATGAATCCAAGAATTAGAATGGGAATAACAACATACTTTGCATATTTGAAACTCTCCTTGAAATCTATTGCTTTTGAAAATGAAACTTGACTCAAATCTTCACTTCGTTGTTCAATAGCAGCCATTAAAAGCTCTGAAGTAGATTTGTTTTCTGCCAGCTCCAACAAATTATAAAGCTTATCATCTATCTGCGGAAAATGCCTGCCTATGAGCAGCGAAGCCTCTTTGTTCGATATCCCCTTTCGAACCCTAAAAAGAAAAAACAAGGGAACCAAGATAAACTTATAGAGAAGGAACAGCTCCACCAAAATAAAGGCCAGAAAAAGCACAAGGCGCCAATCTTGATTTAACCAAAGCACATACTCCAAGGACATTACCCCTAACAAAAAGAGTAACCCAATTGCCAAAAACAATAAGATGCCTTTGATCAATTGCTTGGTATAATACTTCTTGGTAAACTCGTTGAGCTTGCTAAGTATCTTGTAATAACTATTCAAAATCCCTATTATTTACTACCAAGATACCTGATAGCACCGAATACACCTGAAAACTTTTTGTTAAAACACATCCCTTCAACTGTTTTCTAGTGCTAGACCAAATAGTATCTTTGTGCTCTATTTAGAATCGCATGAGTCAAAAAGTACGGGTTCGTTTTGCGCCCAGCCCAACCGGGCCATTACATATTGGAGGTGTACGCACCGCTTTGTTCAATTATTTGTTTGCCAAAAAACATGGTGGTGATTTTGTCCTCCGAATAGAGGATACAGATCAAAACCGTTATGTGGAAGGTGCCGAAGCGTATATTGTGGAAGCCTTAAACTGGTGCGGTATTCCTTTTGATGAAGGCCCAACTTCGACTCCGCTCAGTGCGGGCTCCAAAGAAGGAAGCTTTGGCCCGTACCGACAAAGTGAGCGCAAACATTTGTACAAGGCATATGCTATGGAGCTCATTGAAAAAGGACATGCCTATTATGCTTTTGATACCTCGGAGCGATTGGATTTTCACCGAAAAGATCACGAAGAAAAGGGTAAGACCTTTATCTATAATTGGCACAACCGATTAAAGCTTTCCAACTCTCTTTCATTGAACGCTGAAGAGGTTCAGGAGAAACTGGATGCTGGCGAAGATTTCGTTATCCGTTTTAAGTCTCCACAAGACCAAGAATTGGTGTTGCAGGATATCATCCGTGGGGAAATTAAAATAGACACCAATATTCTTGATGATAAAGTCCTTTTTAAAAGCGATGGCATGCCTACCTATCATTTGGCGAATATTGTGGATGACCATTTAATGGAAATAACGCATGTAATTCGTGGTGAAGAGTGGCTCCCTTCTTTAGCGCTTCATCAATTATTATATAATGCTTTTGAATGGGAGGCTCCGGCATTTGCCCATTTGCCACTAATCATGAAGCCTGTTGGCAAGGGAAAATTGAGCAAGCGCGATGGTGAAAAAGGAGGGTATCCTGTTTTTCCATTGTCATGGAACGAATCTCAAGGGTATCGCGAAGCGGGATATTTTCCAGAGGCTGTTGTCAACTTTTTGGCGCTTTTGGGATGGAACCCTGGAACGGAACAAGAGTTGTTTAGTTTGTCAGCATTGATTGAAGCTTTTAGCCTGGAACGTGTGAACAAATCTGGCGCACGCTTTGATCCTGAAAAAACAAAGTGGTACAACCACCAATACCTTCAAAAGAAAAGCGACAAAGAACTTGCGGCTTTGTTTGCGTCAATTATCACTGTCAGGTCGAGCGCAGTCGAGACCTCTTTTGACGGTGATTATATTGAAAAGGTTGTCTCTTTAATAAAAGAACGGGCAGATTTTGTCTCTGATTTCTGGGAATTGGGCAATTACTTCTTTAAAGCGCCAAGTTCGTACAATGAAAAGGCTTTAAAAAAACAGTGGAAGGAAGATACCCCTCAACTGATGCAAAAAGTGGCTGAGATTTTGGAGGCGACAGAAGATTTTAGCTCAGCAACGGTAGAAGCCAATGTAAAAAAATGGATTACGGACAATGAACTTTCCTTTGGAAAAGTGATGGGGCCGCTACGCTTGGTTATCGTTGGAGAATTAAAAGGCCCTCATATTTTTGATATTCTTGCACTTATTGGAAAAGAAGAAAGTGTAGAGCGGATTAAAAAGGCGTTGGAGGTTTTGGGGTGACAATGGTAAATTGTATGAGTAGTGCCAGATTGAGTGCCACTCATCTGTCAAACTGCGTAGCGGTTTAAACGGGCTACAAAGTTTAATATATAATCCGATATAACCATTTACACAAAATGTTGTGATTATGTAGCTTATTTACTGCCATTTTGTGTGCCATTCATTATATTCTTTAACCAATTCTTCTACTTTTTTTGGATACTTACTAGCGAAATTTTCCAGTTCGCGAGGGGTATCTTTAATATTTACTAAGAACAGTGAATCACTTTCTGAAATTGGTGACTTACGAGTAGGATCTATAGGGTTTTTTAAAAGTTTCCAATCTCCCTTTCTAACCGCCCAACGATTTTCATCAGAATACCACCAGAATACATCATGGGATGTAGGAGCATTATCCATAATTACATTTTTCATGCTTTTTCCTTCAAATGCATCCTGATTATAAGAAATATTGCACAAATCAAGAATGGTAGGGAACCAATCCACATTCACGCAAACTTGGTCTCGTACTACTTTTTGAGGCAAAGCATTGGGCCAGCTGATAATAGCTGGAACTCGAATACCACCTTCAAAAAGCGAAAACTTGGCACCACGGTATATGCCTGAATTGCCACCTCCACCAAATGTCCTTTCTTCTGTAGAGTGTCCATGGTCAGATTGCAATACAATAATTGTATCATCCCTAAGGCCTAGCGACTCAAGTTTTTCCATCAGTTTTCCAATCCGTTCATCAATAGTTGATATGGATGCAGCGTACTTGTCCCGAGGGCTTTCCATGTTTTGATAGTGTTCTCTCCATTTATCCGTACCCTGGAGTGGATAATGGGGCAGGTTAATGGCATAATATAGAAAAAAAGGGGTGTTTTTGTTTTTCTCCAAAAACGTATCAACTTTATCGGACATCAAGTCCTGAAAGTATTTACCGTCCATCCATATTTCTTTGTTGTTTTCCCATAAATCGTGTTTGTTGGGGCCTTTCCAATAAAAGAAATGAGAATAATTATCAATACACCCACCCATATGCCCAAAAGAATAATCAAACCCTTGTCCATTAGGCATTGTTTCCGGAGTGTATCCCAAATGCCACTTTCCAATATGGCCAGTGGTATATCCATTATCTTTTAATCTTTCTGCGATTGTAATTTCTTCAGAAGGCAAACCTTCTCCGCCCTGATGAGAAGATGCATTTCCAGGCAATCCCGCGGCAAAGGGCGTTTTCCCAGTAAGTAAAGCAGCTCTGGAGGGAGAACAAACCGGCGCAGCCGCATAGAATTGAGTAAATCGTACGCCGGTTTCCGCCAGCATGTCCATATTTGGTGTATATAAATCCTTTGCGCCATAACAATTAGCATCAATGGTGCCTTGATCGTCCGTATAAATGATAATTACATTTGGTGATCTACTTTTATTTTGAACATTAGTATTGCATGAAAAGAATATGCAAACAATTATGGTTTTAACGATAAATCCCCAAATTCTTAATGTTATTTTTTGCATCTTCTTAATTATGTTGCCTTCATTGCTAACAGATCATTATTAACCACAACAACTGGATATAATCAATTCTTATATTCCTAATTGTAGAAGCAAGTTATGAAAATTCCATTTCCAAAGTCATATTCCTATTTTAGTTCCAATATGGAAAATTACGCTCGCCAATTCACGGATGTGTAACAAAACTTGATTATTGACTACTAATATCTTACAGAGTTTTGTACTTTACCTTTTTAACTTAAAATCTATATACTATGGGCAACTTTCTTCTTATTCCTTTGATATTTGTGGGGCTTGTCATCCTCTTTTCTTCCTTCTTTACGGTAAAACAGCAAACTGCAGCCATTGTGGAGCGTTTTGGGCGTTTTAATAGCATTAGACAGTCTGGTTTGCAAATGAAAATTCCATTGGTAGACAGGATCGTATCCCGTGTTGGGTTAAAAATTCAACAACTGGATGTGATTGTAGAAACCAAAACACTGGATGATGTTTTTGTAAAACTTAAGGTTTCGGTTCAGTATGTGGTTATCAAATCTAAAGTCTATGAGGCCTTCTATAAATTGGAGTATCCTCATGATCAAATTACTTCCTATGTTTTTGATGTGGTCCGTGCCGAGGTTCCCAAAATGAAATTGGATGATGTCTTTGTAAAAAAAGATGATATCGCCATCGCAGTAAAATCAGAGTTACAAGAGGCCATGTTGGAATATGGGTATGATATTATTAAAACCCTTGTTACCGATATTGATCCGGATGCGCAAGTAAAAGAAGCCATGAATCGAATCAATGCTTCGGAACGTGAAAAAATTGCCGCGCAATTTGAAGGTGACGCAGCAAGAATCCTAATTGTAGAAAAGGCAAAAGCCGAGGCGGAAAGCAAACGTTTACAAGGACAGGGTATTGCCGATCAGCGTCGCGAAATTGCACGAGGTCTTGAAGAATCTGTTGAAGTGTTGAATAAGGTGGGCATCAATTCCCAAGAGGCTTCTGCTTTAATTGTAGTAACCCAGCATTATGATACCTTGCAGTCTATTGGTGAGGAAACCAATACCAATTTGATTCTTTTGCCAAATTCTCCACAAGCTGGTAGCGATATGCTGAACAATATGGTTGCCTCATTTACGGCTAGTAATATGATTGGGGAATCCATGAAAAAGACAAACGTTCCAAAACCAAAAAAGTAAACACTTCACTTTTAAGGACAAAGGGGCTATTTGGCCCCTTTTTTTTATTGGTTAAAAGTACTGTCCTATTCCAAATACAATTCCGTTGGTAGATTCGTTGGAAATTCCGAAACCATAATCCAACCTAAAGACAGCATTAAAAATACGCTTGTGAATCAATCGAAATCCTAGTCCGGAATATAATCTGGTAGACGAGCCATCAAACAACTGTCCAAAATCCTCCCCTGGAGTTCGCCATGATCCGGCATCTATAAATGCGTTTCCTTGAACCACAAACCATCCTTTTTCATACAGCGTCTGTCTGTACTCCGTGTTCAATACCAATGCGGCTGTTCCTCTATCTACTGTATTTCCTACGCCCCTAATGTTCAATTGATTGTCCAAAGTAAAGGGTGCAAAAGGAGAATCTTCATTTCCAAACGCAGCAGCAAACCGAAGTCTATTTGCCCAATTTCCTCTTGCTCCTATTTTTCTATAGTGAATGAAATCATTTCTAAATGACAAAAAATCACCCAAAAATTGAGTGCCGGGTTCATCTCCGTTCAAAAAACTAATATACTGTGTGGTGAACTCGTTTATAGTGCCATCAAAATATTGATAATCAATATCTAAATCCACATATCTGTATTGCCCCCTATAAACCAACTTATCCGCTTGTAAAGAGAGCGGCCTACCCAACAAGGGTTCTTCACCAATAAAGTCATAGCTTTCCTTAACAAAGGAGGCTCCAATCTCAGCTTCATTTTTAAAATCGAATGAGAAAAGTAAATTTCCCTCCACACTTTTTGCATTAAAACGATAGTCCTTTATTCCTTCCTCAAAAAAAACCGGTTCTTGAGATGTGTTATCTTGATAACTAAACCCTAGCCCTAATTTGTCACTGAACAAAAAAGGGTGCTCCCAAAACACACCATATGAATTGAAAACATCTCTTTCATAAAAACCTCCGATAAGTTGGTTGTTGCCGAATAAATTAAATTCAAACGCCGAAACCCTAAACGCAAATTCTCCATTGTTCGCTGTTGAGATTCGCAACCCAGGAATAATGGTGAAATTTTCTTCTATTTGATAAACAAGCGTTTTTTCATCACCAATGCCATAAATACTGTCTTTTGCATTTGCTATTCCCGGCAATCGTTTTAAGCGTTCAATATCTTGTTTGACCAAAACAGAATCATAAACAGTACTTGGTCTAACTTTTACCAATCTTCTTAAAAAAGATTCTTTGGTGCGTTTTAGTCCTTCAAATTCTAATTTGGTTATTTTCTGATTTTGCGCAAATCCAAATGCGCAAGAAAGTAGCAGGCAAAGCGAGAGTGTTTTTTTCACGGATTGTTGATTTCCCATCATCAGACGAGAAATTCATCAAAACCCTACAAGAATTGGTGTTTTTTAATTTAAATGCGCTCTAAAAGCACTTTGAATCAACACCTATAGAAAACCATAAGACAAAAGAAAAACAGCTTTAAACTGATTAAAAACCAATTGGTTTATATAAGAAAAAATAATGGCTTTTGATAATTATAATAGAGAGCGTCTATGTTAGTTTTTTTGCTCCAATTTTGCCCAAGTATCTCTCAAAGTAACCGTTCTGTTGAAAACTAAATTTTCTGCTGTTGAATCTGTGTCTACATTAAAATAGCCCAACCGTTGAAATTGAAATTTATCTCCAACCGTTGCATCTTTTAAACTTGGTTCCAAATATCCCGTAATTTTTTGCAAAGAATCAGGGTTTACAAAATCCATAAAATCTTTGTCCTTATGTCCATCTGGATTCTCATCGGTAAACAAGCGATCGTATAAACGAACTTCAGCTTTAAGAGCATGTGAAATTGAAACCCAATGCAAGGTTCCTTTTACTTTGCGCAAACTTTCCTCAGTGCCACTGCCACTTTTACTTTTTGGATCGTAGGTACATTGCACCTCCACAACATTTCCATCAGCATCCTTTGTGCAGCTTTCGGCCTTAATAATGTATCCATTCTTCAGGCGGACTTCACCCCCCAATTTTAACCTGAAAAACTTACGGTTGGCTTCTTCCCTAAAATCTTCTTGCTCTATGTACAATTCTCTAGAAAACGGAACTTGTCTGCTTCCCGCAGATTCATCTCCCGGATTGTTCTCGGCTTCCAACCATTCTTCCTTGCCTTCCTCGTAATTGGTGATGACCACCTTAAGTGGATTAAGTACGACCATTACCCTGGGAGCAATTTTGTTCAAGTGTTCCCTAACATGGAATTCCAACAACGAAACATCTACAACATTTTCCCGTTTGGCAATACCAATGGTGTCCGCAAAACTCCGGATAGATTCCGGAGTATAACCTCTTCTTCGCAATCCAGAAATGGTGGGCATGCGTGGATCATCCCAGCTATCAACCACTCCATTTTCCACCAATTGCAATAGTTTACGTTTGCTTACTACGGTGTGGCTCAGGTTTCTTCTAGCAAATTCCCGCTGTTTTGGTCGTAATTTACTAGAATCGACCAGTTGGTCTAAAAACCAATTATATAGCTCTCGATGAGGTAAAAACTCTAGTGTACATAAGGAGTGCGAGACTTGTTCAATATAATCACTTTCACCATGTGTCCAATCATACATTGGATAAATACACCAATCGGTATCTGTTCTGTGATGTGGTTTGTGCAATACACGGTACATAATCGGGTCCCGCATCAACATATTAGAAGAGGTCATGTCAATCTTAGCTCGCAGCACATGTTTTCCTTCTTCAAAATCGCCATTCTTCATTCCTTCAAAAAGAGCAATATTCTCTTCTATGGATCTATTTCTGAACGGACTTTCTTTACCCGGCTCTGTTGGAGTTCCTTTCTGCTCTGCCATTTCCTCCGAACTTTGGCTGTCTACATAAGCTTTGCCTTGCTTTATTAGCTCCACCGCCCAGTCATAAAGTTGCTGAAAATAGTCAGAAGCATAGCGTTCAGTATCCCATTCATATCCCAACCAAGAAACATCCTTTTTGATAGCCTCTACATACTCACTTTCTTCCTTGGCCGGGTTGGTGTCATCAAACCGAAGATTCACCGGAGCATTGTATCTAAGTCCTAATCCAAAATTTAAGCAAATGGAGCTGGCATGGCCAATATGGAGATATCCATTTGGCTCTGGGGGGAAGCGAAAACGCAAGTCTTCCCTTTTATATCCACCCTTCAAATCATCCTCAACAATATGCTCTATAAAATTCAGTGATTTCTCTTCTTCATCCATATCCAAAAATTGAAGCGCAAATGTAGTAAAAACAAGTGTTTATAGCGATTAATCATGCTTTTGCGTCTACAAAGAAAGCCATTTTCACAACACTTTTAGTACCCCCTACAACAATATCTTTCTATTCCATGAAATTAAAATCATATTTGTTATTAGAATATTATATGAAATAGTTGGTGTTTTTAACACCTAGAAGAACTGAACAAAATTAAGGGGCACAAATTATAGGGCAGTATTGCCCATAACCTCTTAAAACTAACGCTGATGAAGAAAACTAATTCGTATAATAGCATTCTTGTGATTGTATTTACAATTATGCTGCTTGGCGCCAACACTTTAACGGCACAAGTACTTAATCAACCTTTAGCGGCAGACAATCCAAATCTAGCAGGTAATTCTGCTTGGACGGCCGCATGTGCTTCTGATAGTTTCAATGAATATTTTGTGGAATTCTCTTGGAACGCTCCTCTTGTGGACTCTTCCAATGAGTTTATCCTCGAACTTTCAGATTCCAATGGAAATTTTGGAGATCCCACAGAGTTAAGTCGTGTTTCCAATGACAATATCGATTTTGAGGTACTGTTCCGATTTGAAGTTCCCAACACCGTCCGTGGTGAAAATTACAAATTTAGAGTTCGTAGTACCAGTCCTGTAAAAACAAGTCCAGCTTCGGATGCTTATCCCATGCACTTTGTTGATTACAATTTACCCTTGTTGATTAGTGAAGATGGAAGCGGAAGCATCCCTCCAGGTGGAGAAATACAAATATGTGATGGGAATCCCGTGACATTGATGCCACACAACATTCCAAATGCAGATACGTACCAATATAACTGGTATAGAAGTGGTACACTTTTATCAGAAAAATCAGAAAGTCTTACCGTATCTACTGCCGGTATGTATTACGTTGAACTTGATTACGGATCCGTATGCTCTGGTTCTGCAAACACACTTTCGAATACAATTGAAATTACCACAGGTAGTGGGTTGGGCGTTGCAATAAGCGGTTCTGATGATGTTGGGCTTTGCTCTCCAGACCCATATACCTTGCAGGCAAACCTAAACGGGTCAGGCCTAACCTATACTTGGTATAAGGACGGCAACATCGTTTCCGGCCCCACACTAGAAGGACATACATATACTATTGATACCACGATAGACGGTTTTGCGGCATCGTACGAAGTTGAGACCGAAGGCCCAGGTGCTTGTCTAGAAAGATCTTCTGCCGTTACGGTTAGAAATCTTGGAGACTTTGCTGTGACCAGGGAAAATGAGGAAAATATCGTTTTACTGCCATCCCAAAGCAAAATAATCTCTGTATCGTCTTCAGCGACCACTCCAACATATCAATGGTATAAAGACGGCACCCCGATTACAGACGCCACCAATAATACTTTGACTATAACAGAAACGGGCGCTTACTTCGCTAGGGTCACTGAAAATGGTGGAGGTTGCTCGGGTGCTCCTAGGGATTCAGAAACCACAACTATTGTTTCTCCAGATTCTTTTGAGTTTGTGGTAGACTATGCAGGAGCATATACCTCTTGTCAAAATACCGATGTAACGCTTAGCCTTTCAACTATAAATGCCGTTGGAGGTGGAGCAAGAACAGATGTAACATCTGACTTACAATCAGCCTTTTCATACCAATGGGTAAACGAAGGAAGCAACATAAGTGGCGAAACATCCAAAACGATTACGATATCCAATTTTGAAAGCAACGGCACGTATAGACTTGACGGTAGCTTGGATGGTTTTACTGCCATCTCAAACGACCTACCTGTTAAACTTGTGGTGAACCAACCGTTAGAAATTACCGCTAATGGTACTGTTCTGTGTGATGGTGGAGACCCAATTGTATTTAATAGCTCTGAAGGTCTGGATGATGAAACTTTTGAATGGTTAAAAGATGGTGTTGTCATCGATACCACAAATGAAAACATTACTGCAACAGAAATTGGTGTTTATCAACTAGTCATAAAGACACATGACTGTCCTGTTACATCCAATGAAATCACAATTAGAGAATTTGATGAATCTCTTCTTGTGTTAGACGGATCTGAAGAAATTACAATTATTGAGGGTGAAACCGAAACCCTAACAGCTAGCGGTGCAGACTCTTATGAATGGTTTGATACCAACAATACCCTTTTAGGCTCACAGAACTTTTACTCTTTTGAAGCAGAGGGAGAATATCTTTTAGTTGCTGATTTTGGTAATTGCAGCATAAGCAAGATCATAACCGTCACTTACAGGGATACCTTTTCAATCCCAAATGTTATCACGGTTAATGGAGATGGCATAAATGATTTATGGGTTTTACCAAACACCTATTCAAGAAGCGAAGATGTTCTGGTAACAATTTATGATGAAAGGGGTAAAGAAATCTTTAGCCAAACCAATTATGAAAACAACTGGCCACAATCAACAACAGCGTTCAACAACCAAAATATGATTTTTTACTATACGGTTTCCAGAGGAGGTGAAAACCTAAAACAAGGAACCATAACAGTCATCAGATAAAAAGCATGCACACGAACAAACCTCTATTCTTACTACTCTTTTTTATGCTTGCCTTCTCTGGGTTACGAAGCCAGGAAGATAATGCATTTGTAGTATATGATGTTCCTTCCCAGAACCTATTGAAGTTCAATAGGTTCTTAATAAACCCAACTTTTTCAACGGTTAGGGAAGATAAGTCATACATAAACCTATTTCACAGAAACCAATCGGTATCTTTTAATGATAACAATCAGGTTTATTTCTTGAGTTATAGTGGTAGAATAGGGGACCGTAGCGGTGTAGGTGCAAGTCTATTTACAAATAGAGAAGGGCTTTTTAACAATTTTGGTATTCATACAAACTATGCGTATGGTATAAAACTTAGTTCCAAAAGTAATTTCACATTTGGTGCAAATTTTTCATACTATCAAAGTGCATTCAATCAAAATAGAGCAAACGCTTTAGACAATGATCCGCTGTTAAACGGGTTGGAAAGTAGCTCTTTAATAACGTTTCAACCTGGATTTAATATTTCCTATGGCAATTTTGATTTTGGTGCTTTTGCTGAAAACCTGTTTGATTACAATTTAAAAACCAGTGAATCCGTTACCGAGTTCAATGAAAAAACGTACTCTGGACATTTACAATATACCCATCAGTTTAAAAATGGTGCTGGATTATTGGAACAAGCCAGGCTAATGCCTTTGGCCCGCGTAAGAAAAACTGGAGAGGAAAGTCTTACCCTAGGGGGAAACCTCCTTTTAGATTTGCCAAAACTAGGTTGGGTCCAAGCAGGATATGATGATTTTTATGGTGCTTCAGCCGGTCTAGGGTTTAACCTCAACAAAAATCTTTCTGTAGGATATACCGTTGAAAAAGGATTGTCAAGCAGCTTTGAAAACTTTGGGGTTAGCCATGAGATTTCCTTGGCATACTCGTTTACTCCCAACCTAACTGAAGATAGAGTTATGTTAGAGCAGAAGAATGAAGACCTCGCAGAGGCTGATGAGACTCCTCAAGAAAACCTAACGCTTTCAGAAAAAGACCTTAAAATTGCGGAGCTAGAGACAAAATTGGCAGAAAACGATGCCATATTGGACGAACTATTATTGCGACAAGATTCCATTGAAAATGCAAGAGAACGGGATTTAGAAAGACGGTTTGAAACTGTAATGAAAATGGTTCGACGGGAAACAAGGGGCGAAAAACCAGAACTTGAAGAGAAGGCCAAAGAAGTTTATTTCGCTAATATGGATAGCGCCGATGTGCTAACCAAAAAACCAATTCAACCATTGGCAAATCATGGCCTTTCCAATACCACGGCCTCCAAAAAGGTTATTCGTTTGAAAAACAAAACAAATGACCGTACCGTTGCCTCAAATAATAGGGTTGTAAAAAGCGATAAAACAAAACGATATTCTAGAAAAACAGTTGGTCGTTTCAAATCATTTAATATTCCAAATATTGAAAGTGGTCATTATTTGATTGCAAATGTTTTTAAAAACACTAAAAATGTAGATGATTTTGTAAAACAATTGCAGGCGCAAGGCATTGACGCAGGTTATTTTGAAAACCCTAAGAACGGACTCAATTATGTCTATTTAAAAGGATATCAAAACAAAAGCGATGCCATTGACGCGTACCATTCCAAATTAAACGGAAACTATCAAGGGGATGCGTGGGTCATGAATGTTAATGGAGTTGATTCCTATAACAGTTTTGTTGCGGTGAAAAAAACAACCAAATCAAAATATGGTACTACTGCCTTGAGCAAAAATATTGCTGAAGGCAAAAACAATCCTTCCCAAGTTTCGTATTCCACCCATAAAATTAATGGTTTAGGCTCTGGTTTTTACATAATAGCAAACGTCTTTGAAAACGCAAACAATGCAAATCGGTTTGTAAAAGAATTAAATGCAAAAGGATTAAATGCAAGTTATTTTATTAATCCAGAGAACAATTACAGGTATGTGTACCTCAAAAAACACGAAACCTGGGGCAATGCCCTAACCTCATACTATTCCAAACTAAACGCCTCGTATGATGATCAAATGTGGATCATGCGAGTAAAACCAAATACCAACAGTTAAAATGACCCGCAACTTTCTTAAAACAATTCTATGCCTTCTAGGCATATGGTTTCTTGGCCTTTATGGTCACGCACAAGAAGTGCCGTTTTCACCTCGACTTGATGATGGTGGAAACACATATCTTAATATAAAGGGAGACTATACTTTCTTGTCCAATAGTGTGATGAATAGTGTTTCTGACGGACATGATGTCAACACTCCATATAACGGAAACGGAAGTAACAATAGTCTTCATGTGGAATATGTGGATATTGACTCTGACCCCTCAACTTTTAATTCAAGTAGCTCCACACTTTCCGTTCCAGCTTGCTCCCAAATCTACTGGGCAGGACTATACTGGGCGGGAAACTATGACGTGGAACGCGACGGGGATCACCGTAGCCGATATGAAAGTGGTTATACAGACGACTCCAATCATTACGATGTAACCCAAGTAAAACTAAGAATTCCAGGAAGTTCCACATATATAGACCTTCAAGCGGACACCGCGGCTGACCCTGTTGGTGAAGAAGATGATATTATTGTAGATGGATATAACACCCTTCCCAATGATCCTTATGTTTGTTATAAAAATGTAACTAATATCCTTCAAGGACTTGCAGACCCCAATGGGGATTATTTTGTTGGTAATGTTAGAGGAACAAGAGGGGCAACATCATATGGTTGCGCCGGATGGACTTTAGTGGTCATTTATGAAAACCCCACCCTCACAGGTAAATATATTTCAGTTTTTGATGGATATGAAGGGATTACAACGCAATCTGGAAATCAAAGCGCAGATATTACAGTTTCAGGTTTTAATACCATTCCAACCGGGCCTGTAAACGCTAGAATTGGTGTAAGTACGCTAGAAGGGGAAACTTCACTGGATGGCGACACTTTTGGTATTATTTCAAATAGTAGCGCATCCTTTACAGATATAACAAATGCTGCAAATCCTGATGATAACTTCTTTAATTCAACCATTACGGACGATGGTGCCAACGTTACATCAAGGAATGTAAACAGTACCAATGCCATAGGTTTTGATTCGGATGTGTTTGATTTGAACAACCCGAGCAATAGTATTATTGACAATGAAGACACAAGCGCCACATTGCGTTTGGGCACAGACGGCGATTGGTTTGCTTCATTTTTGGTGACTTTTGGTGTAGAAATAATTGAACCAGATATCGTCTTGGAAAAAAAGGTACAGGACATTGGGGGTTCGGATATTACTGGACTTGGCGTTAATTTGGGACAACAACTGGATTATGTGCTTTCTTTTGTGAACACAGGAAATGATGATGCAACCAACTATACGATACGAGATATTCTTCCAATCAATGTGACCTTGGATGAAACAACTTTGACGCTTCCAGGTGTCGGTGATGGTGATCCAACAAATGATGTTACCTATACCTATAATCCAACCACAAGGGAGGTAATCTTCTCCATACCTGATAGCTATGTTCAAGAAGGAGATCCCATTTCCGAAATTCGGATGAGGGTGCAAGTTGCGGAAAATTGTTTTGATTTTGTTGATGCCTGTACCGATATCATTGAGAACCTTGCTTATTCAACCTATGAAGGTGTAATAAATGACAACCAAATCAGTGATGACCCCAGTGTATCAGATTTTGATGATTGTGGATTTACCACTCCAGGTGCAACAAACTTTCTGTTAGATGACTTAACGGGTTGTAATTATACAAGAACCGTGCTTCTTTGTGGAGCCAACGTTACATTAGATGCAGGTGATAATTTTGATAACTACGTTTGGTATAGAGATGAAAACGGCAATCAAGAAATTGATGGTGGCGATACTATTCTGACCGATGGAGATCCGGATGGAGACCCAAGCACATTTTTAGTGGATGAAGCAGCAACCTATATGGTTGACAAACAAGTTGCAGATCCATGTAAGGATTTTGCCGAAATAATCATTGTTGAATTGTTTGGTGCCACGCAATCCAATCCCATTACGGCGTTAATAAATGACACAACAAATACGGTTGATGGTGAGATTGTTGTTTGTCCCAATGATGGTAGTGAACTCCCACAAATCTTTTTATGTGGATTAAACGACACAGAGCTTGTGCAGATAAACATCCCTGATGCAGATAGTATCGAATGGGAACAATTGGATGAAACCAGTTGTGCAGCAGCAACTGCTGATTGTGCAAACACAAACAACTCTTGTACTTGGAATAATGTTGGTGCCGGAAGTGATTTTCTTGCTTCTGATGCTGGACAGTACCGTCTTGTAATAAACTATCAAAATGGATGTTTTAGTAGGTTCTATTTCAATATTTTCAAGAACCCGCTAGACCCACAATATACTTCTAGGGACCTTATCTGTAGTTCTGATGGTAATATTACAGTTACCAATATGCCCTTGGATTATGAATATCGTTTGATTAACCAAACTACTGGAAACGAATTAGTTGCCTATAATTCTAATCCAAGTTTTACCATTACCAGTAATGGCGCTTATACTGTTGAAATGAGACAGCAAGGTGTAGTTGATGGTTGTGTTTTTGTACTGGATAACATCGGTATATTGGATAGGGATTTTCAAGTAGATGTTGTAACAAAGGATACCGATTGTATCGGTTTGGGTGAGATTGCTATTTCTGTTCTCAACGTAGAAGCCCAATACTATTATGAAATATCCCAAGGAGGAACAATTGTAGACACTTTTGGACCCTCCAACGATAACAATTATACTTTTGAAAATTTAAACGACGGGGTATACGATGTTGCCATTTCAACAGATGATGGTTGTGCGTACACGGAACAAGTTACCATCAATGACGTTACGGATTTAGCTGTAACCGCTTTAACGACCAAAAACATTGATTGTACAGATGGTATTATCACTGTAACAGGCTCTGGAGGTTTTCCAAATCCAGATTACACCTATGCTATTTGGAGCTATAATGGAGTAGATCTTTACACCGATGTAGGTGATATTCCAGGTGGTGCCTACCAAGTAGTGAACGATTTCACTTTTACCAATGGTGAAGAAGGGGATTATGAATTTATTGTGGTTGATGGAAACAATTGTTCTTTTGTTTCAAACAGCGTATCAATTGTTGTTGCTCCATCAGTTGAATACACTACCTCTTTAACAGATGAAACTTGTTTTGGTATAGCCGATGGTACATTTGCCGTCAACGTATCCAATTCTAATGGATATACATTATCATACACATTAACATATCCTGATACCTCAACAGTAGCAAATACTTCCGGTTCATTTACAGGATTGCCACAAGGCGATTACTCTTTGGCCATTACCCAAACCCAAGGTTCGGTTTCCTGTAATTTTACAGAAACTTTTACCATAGGTGGACAAGCAAGTGGTATTAGCGGAGACGCAGTGTTGATTCAAGATTATACTTGTTTGCAAGATGGAATTATAGAAGCTCAAAATGTTGCCGGCGGTACCGCACCCTATGAATATAGTATAGATGGCACCAACTTTTCCAGTGCTGTAGGCGCGGAAACTTTTTCAAACCTAACCAATGGCACATATACAATAACCATTCGAGATGCGAACAACTGTACTTTTGCCACAAATGCAATTACGTTAGACCCATTAAACCCGCCTTCAGATCTAACTTTCGTCGCCACTACACCTAATTGTCCTGCGTTGACTTCAGATGTAACCGTAACCGTGGTGGATGGAAATACCCCGTTCGTTTTTGAAATTACCGCACCATTACCTATTGCCGCGACTTCCATAACTGGAGCCTCTGCAGATTTTGATGGACTTGCTCCAGGAACCTACACTTTTCAGGTTACCGATGACAAAGGCTGTGTTTACAGTGAATCTTTCACAATAAACCCTGTAAGCGAAATTAATGTTACAGGACAGTTAGTAAGTAATATTACTTGTTTTAACGATACGGATGGTGAGGTTACTTTTACCGTTGCTGATTTTAATACTGATTTCAACTATTCCGTTACAGGACCGGCCAACTTTTCTGCGAATAACCAAACCAATGGAACTATTCCCTTAACAGGATTGGATGATGGAACCTATACTATAGTTGTAACGGACAACCTTACCAACTGTACTGCAACAACAGATGTAACAGTTAATGCTCCAGCCGCAGCTCTCACAATAAGTGCTGCCGAAACTCAACCAACATGTATTGTTGATGGAAGCGTAATACTGACCTCTACTGGAGGATGGGGTGGAAATACATTTACACTTACCAATCCAGATGCCTCAATTTTTGGAACAAATAGCGCTGGCTCTTTTAATGCACTTACCCAAACGGGTACATATACGGCCTCAGTAGCTGATGTTAATGGCTGTATTGTTACAACAACATTCGATTTAGACCCGGCAATCGCACCTGTATTGGCCATCGTGCCAAATGACACCTGTTTTGATGATGCTGTTGGTTTAACCCTAACGGCCAATGTGACTTCTGGAGGTGATGGAAATTTTGAGTACAGCCTTAATGGTGGTGCTTTTGGAACAAACAATGTTTTCACAGGATTGACCTCAGGAACCTATACTATTGATGTTAGAGATGGCAAAAGCTGTACGGACTCAGCATCCATTACAATAAACCCAGAATTAAGTGTTGTGGCCTCGGCCCCAAACATTACCGCTTGTGCAACTACCACTGATGTAGATATAACTGCAGCGGGTGGTGACGGAAACTATGTGTATGCTATAGTTGCTGATGGGGTAACGCCAACAACATTTTCAACCACAAACCCCGTTAACATTACCGGTGCTGGCGACTATGATGTTTATGTAAGGGACAACAGTGGAAATGCAGGCTATTGCGAAGCTTCCTATGATATTACGATTGTTCAAGACGCAGCCTTATCAATTTCTGTGTCCGATTCAGGAATCCAATGTAGTGGTGAGGCCCAAGCAACTATAACAATAACGGCAACTGGAGGCGAAGCGCCTTACCAATTCAGTATAGATAATGGTGCCAACTATCAACCATCGAATACTTTTGTGAATCAGCTTGCAGGTAGTTATAATATTAGAGTGCGTGATGCCAACAACTGTGACGTCACAGATACTTATACGATTACCGAACCGTTGACCCTATCTGCATCAGCAGCGGTTACCCAATTGGCAGAATGTAATCCAGGTCTTGGAGCCGAAGTAAGAATTACTAATGCTATTGGAGGAACAGCTCCCTATGAATATAGTTTTGATGGTGGTACAAACTACTCAACAAATCCAATCGGGTTCCTGCTTCCAGGAACACATACCGTATATATTAGGGACGCAAACAACTGTACATTCCCTATGTCAGTAACCATTGATCCCGAGCCAACTCCTCCGGGAATCACAACAACAGTAGCATATGAATGTGATGGTGAAGGAGTTGTTGCCATTACACCTGATAGTGCTGATTTTGACTATACTTATGAACTTGATGGAAGCCCAAATACTCCGGCTAACTCCAACATCTTCTCAGATATAGCTACTGGGCCACATACAATTACAGTAAATTATACAGGTAATATAGCCCCAACATCCAGTGTCTTGTTATTGGAAGATTTTGGGACTGGACCAAATACCAGTATAACTGAAATAGACCCTGTGTACTGTTACGAACCTCAAAACGGAACTACAGATATCTGCAATAGTGCAAACTCAAGAATTAATGATGGAGAATATTCTGTAACACAATTAATCGTAAGTCCTTTTAGTCCTTGGAGAAGCCCTAATGATCATACCGGGAATAGTGGCGGTAGATTTTTAGCAATTAACATAGGTGGTGTTGCCGGTTCAGATGGTATTATTTATGCAAAAAGAGGAGTCGAAATCATTCCAAATAGAGATATCACCATATCATTGGAGGCATTTAACTTATTAAGAGGGGACATAGGGAATACTCAAAACGACCCTAATGTTGAAATTCAATTGGTAGATCCCCTAGAGCCTGATCCAATTTTGGCTGTTATTGCAAGTACAACTACAGGCCTTGTTCCCAAGCACATGAACTTGGATGATTGGCACAATTATACTGTAACCCTAGATCCTGGTGCTCTCACAAATTTGGATATTGTAATTAGAACGAGGGATGGTGCCACAAGCGGAAATGATATAGCAATAGATGATATACAAGCTTTTCAAGTACCTGAAGTTTGTGCGGGCTCATTAACTGTGGATGTCAACATAGAAGATGGAAATGCATTTGATGCAGCCGTAACCGCTTTCTCCGATATTTCATGTAATACGGGAACAGATGGTTCCATAACTTTTGAAGTAGAAAATTTTGATATCAACTTTGAATATCAAGTAAATAGTGGTGCTTTTTCAGCTCCCCAAACTACAAGCCCAGTAAGCCTGACTGGCCTATCAGCCGGTGCATATACCATAAATGTAAGGACTACAGATAATTTGGGTAATACGTGTTCAACCTCGTTTAGCCAAACGTTATCAGAGCCCAATGCCCTAGAGACAACGGCTTCCGTCACTACTGTTTTAACCTGTACCAACGGAGGTGCTACCATCACTGCTTCTGCAACCGGAGGAACTCCTGCTTATGAGTATCAATTGGAAGATGGAGTTGGTGGTATTATCACTGGTTTCGATTATGCAACCAATGGGAACAATACCGTTTTTACTGGATTGGCTATTGGAGATTACATTGTTCGCGCCAGGGATACAAACCTCTGTGAAGACCCTGTTGACGCTGTAATTACTGTTGCCGATTACATTGACATTACTTTTACCTCCACACCTACTGCATGTTATAGTGGAAACAATGATGGAACCATTCAAGTTGATGTTACAGCAGGTAACGGAGATTATCAGTTCAGTATAGATGGAGGGCCATGGATAGCACCAAACACAACGCTCACAAGACATATTTTTAGCAATCTTGCCGCTGGAACATACACTATTAATGTGATAGATGATTTTGGATGTACAGGAACGCTTCAAAATATAACAATCAACACGACTATAGTGGCCACCGTTGATGTTGTGGACATAAGCAACTGTGCTGATGGAAGCATTACTGTTACGGCAAATGGAGGTGTGCCAAACCTTGAGTACGCATTTGTTCCAACAACTACAAGTCCTACTGGTTTATTTTCAGTTACAAATACATTTGCCGTTTCTGCTGGAAACGAAGGGGGTTATGATGTATATGTAAGGGATAATTCTGCTACCGTTCCATATTGTGAATTTATGGAGACGGTAACTGTAAATCCAGCAACTCCTTTAACGGTTACAAATACACCTACTGACCCTCAATGTCATGATGGCACAGGATCAATACTAGTTGACATTACTTCAGGAATTAGCCCTTATACCATTCAGATTATTGACCTTGATAACGCTGGAGCTTCTGACCAAACAGATACCAATGTGTTGACAACTAGCAGAACATATTTCAACCTAATGCCTGGTGATTACACTATAAATGTAACTGATGCAACGGGTTGTACCGTTTCTGAAACACCTGTAAATATTGCCAATCCAGATGAGCTTACAGCTACAATTCTAGGTGTTACCCCAGCTACATGTACGGGAGACCCAAATGATTTTGGTTTTGAATTTACCGCCTACCCAACCACTTTGGGAACTATTCAATTTAGTGCAGACGGAGGAACAACATGGGTTGTTAATACTACACCTGGAACTACGGACCAATTTACAGGATACAATTCCGGTAACATAGTAAATCCTTCTATGCGAATAGTGGATGGATCAAACAATACGGTATGTCAAACCGATTTTCCTCCATTTATCATTCCATATCCATTGGATGATTTAGATATTACCATTTTACCAATTATTGTTAACTGTAACGAATTACAAGTAACTGTAAGAGGGCAGAACGGAACTGACCCCTATGAATACACATATTCGGATGATCCGGCAAACTTTAACCCAGCTACGGCTACATGGACAGCTCCATTGCCATTGGGTACAACCCATACGTTTTTAGGGTTAGTGCCCGGTAGAACGTATACTTTCTATGTTAGGGATTTTGCTGGTTGTGTTAGGGAAAGTAGTGTTAATGTAAACGACATCATTGCGGTTCCTTTGGAAATTACTTCGGCCATTACGCCTTCTTGCGATGGTGCCAATAACGGAAGTATCTCATATACCGTAACAGACAATCAAGCTCCATTTGGAACTGAGTTTAGGTGGACTGTCTATGACATGTCAACTGGTGTTGCAGTTTCTGTGGCAAACAGTGGAGGAAATGTACCTTACACCTCTCCTCAAACCGTAACTGTAAATAGCCTTGCTGCTGGAAATTATTTCATCGAAGTAATTGAGGTTGACGGCGGAGTGGATAGTTGTGTTGGCGCAACAGAAAATGAATTATTGGATGAATTAGATCCGCTGACCGGAACCCCTGTTGTTTTACAAAACATTAGTTGTGATTCTCCAGGGTTAATACAAGTTCAAAGCCCATTTGGCGGAGGTGGAATTTATACCTATACGGTTACTGGACCTGCTCCTTTTGTAACCATTACTTCCACTACGGACAACCCAATGGAGATTCCTCCGAACTCCCCAGCTGGCAATTATCATGTAACGATTGAAGATCAGTACGGGTGCTCAACTGCACTTGGAAATGTGCCATTGACGTTAACGCCCAACCCCACTATTGATGCGATAGATGTTGATAATTGTACAGACCCCTCCACAGTTACAATAACAGCGTCTAGTGGTGCCGCCCAAATATTCTATTCCTTGGATGGTGGAACCACATATTTGGATAACGGAGGTGTTTTCAATAACATTTCAGCCGGTACTTACAATGTATCTATTTTGGATAGCAACGGTTGTACAGACGCCAGCACAGTAACAGTACACCCCCTTCTCCAAGTAGATGTTGCGCTTACGAAGCTTTTGGATTGTTCTGTAACTCCTGATGCTCAAATTACTATTGAGGTGCTTGCAGGATCCGGAAGCTATGACTATGAAATTACTGATGGTAGTGGAACAGTTGTAAGTAGAACTGCCTTGCCAAGCAACCCTTATGATTTCAATACCACAACTATTGAAAATTACACCATTACAGTATTTGATAACAATACATCAACACCGTGTACCAGGGTGTTTAATATCGATGTCCCGCCAGCAGTCGTTCCGTCGTTTGTAGTGGATTCATTCACCAATGTTACCTGTAACGGTGATGACAATGGTACAATCTCCGTTGCTGCCGTTGATCTTGGTACAGGCCCTTATTCTTTTGAAATAATTACCGGACCTGGAAGCACGGCAACTTTTCCAATACTTCCAACAAGTAACAATAATACCACAGCAACCTTCACAGGATTAGAAGGAACTGCGACTGGTATCACATATACGATAGAGGTAACGGCTGCTGATGGTCAGTGTACCACAACGGAAACACAGTTGATTACACAACCCGATGCTATTACCAATGTGGATGCATCAGTTGTTGAGTTTGGTTGCGCCTCAGGTAATAACGTGGACAACGCTTCCATTACCATTAACAATGCCTCAACAGGATTGCCCATAGGCCCTATTGCCGGTGGAAGTGGAACCTATGTTATCTATGAATTTATTGAAGAAGATGATCCAAATACAGGACCTGTCGAAGCTCCTGCTATCGTTCAGTCCGGTACAAATCAGACCTTTATAGAAACTGATATTGCTGGAGGGGTTTATACCATCAATGTATATGATGACAATGGTTGCCTTGGTACTACAACAGCAACAATAACTCGTTTTGATGAGTTGTTGAGTGCAAGTGCAGCAATCGATGTTGCTGCAACATGCGTTTCAGGTGAAGACATTACCATTACGGCAACAGGCTCCTTTACAACTTCTTTAACAACACCTGCTAATTATGAGTTTAGGTTGTTGCCAAGCGGTAGTTTTCAAGCTTCGGGCAGCTTTACGGGATTGCCCATTGGAATTAACAATTTTGAGGTAAGAAATACTGTTACCGGATGTATCATAGCAATTTCCCATGACGTTGCTGACCCAGAAGTACTGGATTTAATCGTAGTCAATACCACGGACATCACCTGTTTTGGTGATACCGATGGCGCGGTGGAATTGGATTTACAGGATGCTTCCAGTGTCACTTACCCAAGCGCCACAACCTATACCTTATACTACGACGTAAACAATACACCAACGGATTTGACGGATGATACCACAACAACAGGAGGTGATGCTGATGGTAGTTTTACCATTACCGGACTTGCCGCTGGAACGTATTATGTTGAGGTAGAAGATACCGACCCACCAGGTTCGGCCTGTACCTATGCACAATCTTTCAATATTGCTGGGCCTAGTGTTGGAATTTCTGCAAATACACAAGTTACACCTGTTACTTGTGCCCTAAACGATGGTAGTATTGAAATCATAAACCCTGCCGGTGGATGGGGAGGATATACTTATTTTGTAGACCTAGCTTCAAACCCAGCACCAACATACCCGGGAAGTTACCAAGCTTCTCCGCTATTTAGTGGTTTAGCTGGTGGTGCTAGCCCTGGAACTGATTATCAAGTTTGGGTGGCAGATCAAAATGGATGTGAATTCCAGTTACCCAATGAAAATTTGGTAGACCCAACGACCATAACTGCAACACTTCAAATCAACCAAGATAATTGTACCGCACTTCAAGGGGAAATTGAAGTGATTGGAACAGCAGGAGGTCAAGGCTCAAATTACACCTATCAATTGATTAGAAACGGAAGTAATGTAGGGTCTCCACAAACTAATCCCGTATTCTCAGGATTGGGTGCTGGTTCCTATGAAGTTTTAATCGCTGATCAATGGTCATGTACGACCACAATAGGCCCAGAAATATTGCTTGACGAAATGACCGCAACTGCAGCAGTTGTTAAGCCAATAGATTGTTCTGTTAATCCTGGTGGACAAATTACAATCACTGTAAATGGTGGTTCATCTAACCTATCTTATGATGTGCTTTTTCCTGACGGATTAACAACCCAAAATAACGCTACGGGCGTATTTACGGGTCTAACACAACCTGGGACCTATACTTTTACAATTACAGATGGAGATACGGTTACACCGTGTACCGTGATTGTAACACAGGATTTAGATGATAAGATTGATCCTGTAATTTCCAATGTAATCATGGTTCCTGTAAGTTGTAACGGAGGTTCGGATGGAAGTCTGACGGTGGAATTGGACCCGGCTTCAGCGGTTAATCCTGTTTATACTTATGAACTTTATGAAGCTTCAGACCTTGTTACACCCTATAGATTTGCACAAACCAGTGCCGCTTTTGATAACCTTCCTCAAGGTGATTATCGAGTTCGTGTAATTTCCGCAAGGGCTTGTGAGGATTTCCATGATGAAACGGTTACTGAACCTACTGCTCTTATTGTTTCAGCTACTGCAACACCATTCGCTTGTAACGCAAGCAATACGGTTAATACATCAACTATTACCGCAAGCGCTTCAGGAGGAACAGGCCCTTACTTGTATAGTATTGATAATACAAATTTCCAGACGTCTAATACTTTTGATATAATTGATAATGGTGCGGTTCAGAATATAACCGTTTATATAACTGATGCCAATTCCTGTTCAGAAACAGCAGTGGTTGCACCTATTGAACCTATCAATGTGTTTACTGCAAACGTAACACTGAACAATGGCGGAATAAGTTGTGCAGGCCCAGAACAAGTATTGATTACCGTTACTGATGATGGAAATCCAGCAAATACCTATACTTATGAGTTATTGCCGGTAGGAAATCCATTGGGAAGCCTAACCGCCAACCCAACAAACGTAACAGCTACATTTGATTTGACCGAACCTGGAAGTTATACCTTCAGAATTACAGATAATACTACCGGTTGTTATGTTGATACGGCTCCATATGAGATTTTACCTTATGATCTCATCGAAGTTGTCGCAACACCTACGGCTCCCGCTATCTGTTTTGGTAACACCAATGGCGAATTGGAAATTAATGTAACTGGATATACCGGAACATATGATTATGAAGTGTTCAATGCTGATGGAACTACCGCTGGATTAACTGGAAGTGGAAACACTAGTGCCAATCCATTGACAATATCCGGACTTGGTGGTGGAAACTATTATGTACGCGTAACCGAAACTTCAAATCCATTGTGTATTGAAGATTCGAATACCATAACCATTGTATCACCGGACATGGCATTGACAGCAACACCTGTTGAAGTTGCCAATGTTACCTGTACCAACGATTTAGGGGAAATTGAAGTGTCGCCTACTGGTGGGTTTGCACCATATGACATACAATTGACCAACACTACAACCACCCAAGTGTACAATGTAACTGATGTGGTGAGTTTTGTATTCTCCAATCTTTCTGCAGGACTTTTTAATGTTCAGATTACGGACAATAATGGATGTATTATCAACGAGCCCATTACATTGGTTGAGCCTACTCCAATTACTGCAGATATTGATGCAACTCCAACAAACCTTGTTTGTTATGGAGATACAAATGCAACTGTAACAGCAATAAATGTTCTGAATGGAGAGGGTGTTTATCAATATGTATTGAACATATATGATCCAACTGGTGCCACAATTACATTTAGTTCTGGCGCGCAATCTAGCCCTGTTTTCAATGACCTTGGTGCAGGAGTCTATAGCGTTACTGTTTCTGATGGATGGAGCTGTGGTATGGAAACAACTCAGGTTACCATTTCCGAACCGGTAGAGGTAATGGCCAATCTAATTCAGTTAACACAGCTTACTTGTACCGCTCAAGCTCAAATAGAGCTTTCGGCCACAGGAGGAACTGGTCCTTATGAATTTAGTGTAGATGGAAGCCCTGGCTCATATACCGCAATGACTGGGGGAACAACTCATACATTCACTGTGCCAGCAGGTCCTTACCAATATTATGTTCGTGATGCCTTTGGTTGTGATGCCATGATATCCAATCAGGTAACTGTTGATCCAATAGTTCCGTTAGATGTAATTATAGATGATAGTGCGGCCACAATTAATTGTACAGGCGAGGCTTCGGCAACTATAATAGCAAATGCTTTTGGAGGCCTAGGCAACTATTCATACGAACTATTTACGGATGCTGGATTGACCAATTCCGTAGCCGGACCACAAACTACAGGAGAATTCAATGCGCTTGTTGCCGGAAGCTACTACGTACATGTTACCAGCATGGATTGTGAGGCCACAAGTACCGTAATTACTATTATAGATCCTATTCCATTACAAATAGATAGACAAGAGTCTACGGATGTAACCTGTGCAGGGTTGGACGATGGTACAATTACTGTTGAGGTTTCTGGTGGAACAGGAGAAATTCTTTACGCCATTACACCAAACCTGAATCAGTTTGACAGCGTAAACACCTTTGAAGACCTTTCTCCTGGAATATATGATGTCATTGCCCAGGATAGAAACGGTTGTTTTGAAACATTCCAGTTTGAGATTTTACAACCGGAACCGCTTCAAATTCAGGCTATAAATATTATGCATGAGGTGTGTTTCAATAGTGAAGATGGTTCTTTTGAGCTTGATATAGTTGGCGGTACTGCCCCATATTCATCAAGTCTTAACTCCAACTTGGATACAGACTTTGTTCCAGATCAAGTATTGTTCCAGAACCTACCAGCAGGAACCCATGTTGTGTTTGTTAGAGATGCCCAAGGTTGTGATACCAATCTTATTGTTGAGATAAATCCGGGTGTAAATCTAGCGGCTACGGTTACTCCAATATATGTGTGTTCTGGAATAGTTCCGGACAACTCATTGGAAATTGTATTTGATGACCCCTCTGTTTCAACAGATGTCCTATATGCAATAGATTCTACGGATCCTCTTGATATGCAGTTAAATGCAGACTTTACAAACATTGCGGCAGGGGATCATTATCTCACAATAGCGCATTCCAATGGATGTATCAATACCATAGATTTCAGCATTACTGGGTTTGAACCTCTGGAGTTGGTTTTGGAAAACAGTAATATCAATGAAATTACAGCTACCGCTACAGGTGGTCTAGAAGATTATACCTTCTATTTTGGTGATATTGACAATGGAACGGACAATACTTTTATCATAAATAGAACTGATACCTACCCAGTAACCGTTATTGATCAGAACGGTTGTGAAGTTACTTTGGAAATCTTTATGGAATTCATAGATATTGAAACTCCCAACTTCTTTACTCCTGATGGAGATGGTCTAAACGATACCTGGCTGCCAGACAATTTAGAGGCCTTCCCTAACGTACTAATGATCATTTTTGATCGTTATGGTAGAGAGCTCTATCGCATGAGATACGGTGATATTGGTTGGAACGGTATTTACAACAATAGTGAGCTGCCAACCGGTGATTACTGGTACATCATAAAACTACAGGGTGAGAACGATGACCGTGAGTTTGTTGGACATTTCACCTTATATAGACAATGATAGCTTAACCTACAAAATGATGTTAAAAAAACTATATTCCTCATTTATCATATTTGCGCTAACCGTGGGTGTTGGAGCTCAGGAATTAACCATTCCACAGCTATCCCAGTATATAGCGGACAATCCTTTTTTAATGTCTCCAACCTATGCTGGTATTGGGGATCATATAAAAGTTCGTTTGAACGGACTTACACAATGGGTAGGTATTGAGGATGCACCAGATACCCAAACCGTGGCGGCCGATGCCAGAATAGGAAATAGATCTGGTGTTGGAATGCTCATGTACAATGACAGTAATGGAGAAACCAAACAAAGGGGTGCGCGAATTTCTTTTGCGCATCATCTTACACTAAATAGGTATGATGATGTTTTTCTCTCTTTTGGTATTTCATACAATTTTAATCAGTTCAGAATTGATGTCGAAAATTTCACAGACAACAATGGTCAGCTTCCAACAGATGACAAATCCACAACCAACCACAATTTTGATTTAGGTTTTTTATATCGATACAATAAATTCTATATCACGTTAAACGCTTCCAATATTTTAAACAAGGATTTAACTCAATTTAATCCTGTTTTTGAGCCAAATACGTTGAGAAATTATTATGCCTATGCGGGTTATAGTATATCTAAAAGCAAAAACAGTAAATTGGAAATAGAACCCTCTGTATTTTTCCAGTGGTTTGAAAGTGATGGCCGTTCCGTTACCGATTTAAATGCAAAATTCCGTTTTCATAATTTTGAGGACTATTATTATGTTGGTCTTACCTATCGTTTTTTAAATGACCAAGTAGGAAAACCACTTTACATAGCACCTATTGCAGGTCTTAAAAAGAGTAATTTTTATTTTGGTTATTCTTATCAGGTAATCACCAATGAAATTCTCGGGTATAGTTCTGGAACCCATGTTCTTACAATAGGAATGGACCTCTTTCAGGGTATTAGCAATTGTAGATGCATGTATTAATTTATCCATTTGGCCTATTTTTGCCCACATAATTATCTGTAGTGGGGAAAATTCAAGTAAACAATATAAGGGTACATTCCAATCACGGTTGTCTTAAAGAAGAAATGCTGATTGGCAGTGATTATAGGGTTGACCTAGAAGTTCATGCGGATTTATCTATTCCAGCTGAATCCGACAAACTTGGTGATACTGTGGATTATGTTCACCTAAATAATATTGTAAAAGAAGAAATGGCTGTTCGTTCCAATCTTTTGGAACATGTTGCCAAGCGCATTCTAAATCGGATTTTCTTTGAAATTGCCCCTGTATCCGAAGCGGAAATAAAAGTTGCAAAAATTAACCCTCCAATAGGTGGTGATGTTGAAAGTGTGACCGTTATTTTGCAGGACACAAGAGATAAATAAGGGTTTGGGCAAGCTAAAAAAAGTAGTACATTTGCACCACTAAAATGGCATCGTGGCCGAGTGGCTAGGCACAGCTCTGCAAAAGCTTGTACAGCGGTTCGAATCCGCTCGATGCCTCTTCAAAACCCAGCAATTTGCTGGGTTTTTTATTCACTTATACGTTCTATACCGTCCTTAATATTGAACTTTTCCTTTGGTAAAAAACCTTTGGTTATCATTACAATTCCACAAACTATAATAACAACTCCCAATCCCTTTTTTATCAACACAATTCGTTCTTGTGTCAAATACCTTTTTAATTGTTTTGCCAAGATAATTTTTAACAGATCTGTTAAAAAGTAAATCAAAATAACAGTGCTAAAAAAAACAATTATTCTATCTGGATTATTATTTAAGCTTGGTCCCACAATTACAATTAGACCCAGCCAAAAAGCCAATACCCCAATATTGATGAAATTCAATAAAAAACCTTTAATAGCTAGATTTAGATATGTACCGGTTGATGCTTTTACATTTGCTTTTTTAGATTCCTTTTTTACAAAAATCACAATGCCGTAAATAAGTAAAATCATTCCCCCAAAAACAAAGAGTCCTGGTTGGTTGCTCAGATTTTCGAGCAATTGAAAACTACTGAAATATGCTATTACCAAAAAGACAATATCCGCAATAATAACCCCAATATCAAAAACCACTCCTGCCCTAAAACCTTTTATTGCACTTGTTTCCAATAGCACAAAAAAGACCGGACCTATCATAAAACTCAATAGGAACCCTAAAGGAATGGCCGCTTGAATATCGTCTATCATTGTGTTATTCCATACGTTTTACTTTTCCACCAAAAACAGCCTTTTCATCCATTTTTAATGGGTTTCCATATACCAAAACTTCTCCTCCCGCTTTTACATTTGCTTTTACATAATCCGTGGCATAAATTTCTGCATTTCCACCGGCATTTACTGAAACTGTTGTGAATTTGGTTTTAAACTCTTTACCATCATAGATACCACCTGTGTTTATAATTACATCTTGATTATCTGAAAATCCTTTTGTAATTATTTCCCCACCCGTTACAGATTTTACAAGTAATTGCTCCGTTTGGCATGTTAATTTCAACTCTCCACCTTCTTGTGCTTTTAGCTCCAAAATATCTTGTACAATTGGTTCTTCTGATACTATTCTAGCATCTTCATTAACATCTATTACCTTAATTTCTTCTGTATGGTATAGGTCTATAAATGTTCGATAACCGCTAAAAATTTTATCAATTTCCATTCGGAACTTTAACACACCAGAGTTATTTACAACCGCAACTTTCTTTGTGTTTGCTCCAGTTATGACCGCCTTGTTCACATCAGATTTGATAAGATTGATGGAAAGCCCATCAAACCCTTTTAATTCTGTAAAGCCATCAAGTTGATGTGTAATGTTTTCTTCCTGGGAAAATAAACCCTGGAATGAGAGAAATATTAAAAAAAGTTTAACTGTTCTCATTGTTTACAAATTGATTGTCAATATGATAACAAACTTTATTCCAAAAAAGTATTATTCTTTTTTACCAATCAACGAAAAGTCTAAATGTCGTTTTACCAAATCAGTATTCTTTACCATTACATAAACTTCATCACCCAATTGATACATTCTTTTTGAACGTTCACCAATAATGGCAAATTGTCTATCATCGAATACATAATAATCGTCTTTTATATCACGGATTCGAACCATTCCCTCACATTTGTTTTCAACAATCTCAACGTAAATACCCCATTCCGTAACTCCTGAAATCACTCCTAAAAACTCAGAGTCTTTATGGTCTTCCATGAATTTTATCTGCATATATTTAATAGAATCACGCTCAGCACTTGACGCTAATATTTCCATATTTGAAGAATGTTTGCATTTTTCCTCATACACGGGTTCCTTTACCTGTTTTCCACCATCCAAATAATGCTGTAACAACCTGTGTACCATTACATCTGGATATCTTCTAATTGGAGAGGTAAAATGGGTATAATATTCAAAACCTAAACCATAATGTCCAATATTTTCAGTTGTATATATGGCCTTACTCATGCTACGAATAGTAAGTGTGTCTACCAAATTCTGTTCTTTCTTTCCTTTTACATCTTGCAAAAGCTTGTTCAAGGAACTGTTAAGTCTCTTTTTGTCCCTTACATTAATACTGTGTCCAAACTTAGAAATAACACCATTTAAAGCCATTATTTTTTCTTCATCTGGCTCATCATGAATACGGTAAACAAAGGTCTTTTTTTGTTTACCAATAAATTCTGCCACTTTTTTATTTGCAAGCAACATAAACTCTTCAATAAGTTTATTGGCATCCTTTGCCTCCTTAAAATAAACGCTTTCTGGTTCATTATTTTCAGTAAGGTTGAATCTAACTTCTATTTTATCAAAAGAAATAGCTCCATCATCCATGCGTTTTTCACGCATAATTTTAGCAAGCGTATCCAAAGTTAAAGTTGCCTCAACAACCTCTTTTGAAACTGTATAACCCGTTTCTTTAATTGAAATATTTTCAGGAATCTCCGCTTGTTTCGTTTCAATAATATGCTGTGCTTCTTCGTAGGCAAAACGCGCGTTAGAATTTATGGCAGTTCTACCAAACCATTGATCAATAATATTGGCTCTGGCATCAATTTCAAAAATAGCTGAAAACGTGTATTTTTCCTCATTTGGTCTTAATGAACAGGCGTTATTTGATAAAACCTCTGGAAGCATAGGTACAACCCTATCCACTAAATAAACCGAAGTTGCTCTTTCATAAGCCTCTTCTTCCAAAATAGTATTTGGTTGTAAATAGTGTGATACATCTGCAATATGAACTCCAATTTCAAAATTTCCATTCTCTAATTTCTGAAAGGAAAGTGCATCATCAAAATCTTTTGCATCCTTTGGATCAATAGTAAAGGTGAGCACATTTCTCATATCTCTCCTTTTAGCAATCTCAGACTCCTTTATCGAAGTATCCAAAGTCTGGGCAAATTGCTCCACCTCATATGGAAATTCATAAGGCAACCCATATTCCGCCAGTATGGAATGTATTTCTGTATTATGCTCTCCGGGTTTTCCAAGTACTTGTGATACCTCTCCATAAGGTGAATCTGCATCTTTTGGCCAATCACCTAAATCTACCAAAACTTTATCCCCATCTTCAGCCTTTTTAAGCTTATCCATTGGAACAAAAATATCTGTGTACATTCTCGAATCAGATGGCCGTACAAAAGCAAAGGTTTTTTGCTTGTCAACAATACCTACATAAGCCTTTTTCTTACGTTCCAAAACTTTTGATATTTCACCTTCGGATTTCTTACCCTTTCTTCTAGGTTTTAGAAAAACCTCAACTGTATCGCCATGGAATGCCCTATTCAATCGGTTATTGGGAACAAATATGTCGTCATCAAGTTCTTCTACCAAAATATAGGCGTTTCCGCTTGAGGTTAAGTCAACTTTTCCAGTAAAATACGTATGTAAGGATGGTTTCTTTTTATACTTTCCTCGGCCATCCTCAATTATTCTATCACTCGCTTTTAGTTGGCCCAAACGTTTTATGAGTTCATTACGATCTTGAGTATCCGTAATACCTAGTTTTGAACTTATTTGTTTGTAATTAAAACTTTTGGAGGGTTCTTTTTCCAGTACTGTAAAAATGCCTTTTGTTATCTCATTCTTGCGTTGACTTCTTGTCCTCTTCTTTTTCTTTGACATTTATAAAATATAATTTTTTGAAAAGTACAAATTATAATCCTAGACAATGGAAAGAACAGAAAACTAATCCTTAACATGAAGTTATTTTATAAACAATCATTAACAATACTAATTTTCTTTTATTTAAATATTTATAAAAATGATGATGATGATTGCTTGTTGAAATGTGTCATAAATTATTTAAAGAAAAGTTGCTGTGAACAGATAAAATAGTTTGTTCACAACCTTTCATTTTTTAAAAAATATAGAAATCAAAGAGTTATATTTTTTATGAACGATATTTGATAAGTGTTTTCAACATGAAATTATTGAAAATTAAAAGTATTTTTAATGTTAACTAAACACATATTTTGTTTTTAAAATGTTGATTAATTTTTAACAGAATACAGGTTCATAATTGGATAATAATGACTAATGAAATTATTTTAAATAAAATCAAAATTTATTTTTAGGAAAACAATAAACAAAACAGCATATATCACAAATGCTTGATATATAGTAAAATGGATAGATTTAGTACTATTTGTCAACATACACCCATTAAAAGAATTGTACCTTTGTATAGTACCCCCGTTAAATCATAAACTATGAAAATAGCTATAGGTAACGACCATGCAGGAACCGACTATAAGTTGGCAATTATTGGCTTATTAAAGTCCAAGGGTATTGAGGTTATAAATTACGGAACCGATGGAACGGACAGTGTTGATTATCCAGATTTTGCACATCCAGTTGCAAAAGATGTAGAAGAAGGAACAGCTGACCTTGGTATTGTTATTTGCGGTAGTGGAAACGGAGCAAGTATGACCATAAACAAACATCAAAAGGTTAGAGGAGCCCTTTGTTGGACGAAAGAAATTACTGCCTTGGCAAGAGAACATAATGATGCCAATGTTTTAAGTCTTCCCGCTAGATTTATTGCGTTGCAACAGGCTTTGGAAATGGTGGAAACTTTTTTGAACACTGAATTTGAAGGAGGTCGCCACGAAAGAAGAGTTGAAAAAATAGCTTGCAGATAGCATAAACCAAACTACATGGGGCATCACCACCATGGTCACTCACATACGCATGACGATTTAAAAGGGAGGAACCTTTTAATATCAATTCTTCTTAATATTGCCATTACGGTTTCTCAAGTAATAGGTGGAATCATCTCTGGAAGCCTTGCCTTATTATCAGATGCGCTTCATAATTTTAGCGATGTACTTTCCTTAATAATAAGTTATATAGCTACCCTTCTTGGAAGAAGGAAGGCCTCCAGCCATAAAACATTTGGATATAAAAGAGCGGAAATTATGGCGGCGTTTGTAAATGCGGCCACCTTGGTTGTTGTTGCGGTTATTCTTATGATTGAAGCTGTGGAAAGATTGCTTCAACCACAAGAAATAGAGTCTAATCTAGTAATATGGTTATCTTTAATCGGTATTGCGGGAAATGGTTTTAGCGTGCTTTTATTGAAAAAGAATTCTGAAGAAAACATGAACATGAAATCCGCATATCTGCATTTATTGACCGATATGATGGCGTCTGTTGCAGTCCTTATAGGCGGGCTTTTAATGAAGTTTTTTCAGGTGTACTGGGTAGATGCGTTGTTAACGATGGCCATTGGAATATATCTGATTTATATGGGATATGATTTGTTGAAGGAATCCACAAAGGTGTTGATGTTGTTCACCCCGAAATCTATAGTTGTGAAAGAAATAGTAGAATCCATATGTACAATTGAACCAGTCAAAAATGTACATCATGTACATATTTGGCAATTAAATGAAGAAGAAATACATTTAGAGGCACATATTGATTTCAAAGAGGACATCAAACTTTCTGAATTTGACGCAATATTGGAACAAATAGAAGAACATGTTTATCATAAACATGGAATTAACCATGTGAACATTCAGCCAGAATTTGATAAATGTGACTCAAAAAATGTAATTGTACAGGATTGATGAATGTAGTGGTAAAAACATTTGAAGAACTATCCAATTTGGAACTTTACCAAATACTGAGATTACGGAGTGAAGTGTTTGTGGTAGAACAGGACTGCGTGTATCAGGATTTGGACAATAAAGATCAGAATGCGATACATGTTTTAGGTGTTAAAAACAACAATGTGGTTGCATACACCAGAATTTTCAAACCAGGCGATTACTTTGATAATACCAGTATAGGTAGGGTAGTGGTGGAGAAAAATGAAAGAAAATATGGCTATGGAAAAGAAATAATGACGACATCCCTTAAAGAAATAGGCAAGAACTTCCCAGCAACCCCAATAGAACTTTCCGCACAGACGTATCTTATAAAATTTTATGTTGGTTTAGGCTTTTCGTCTTTTGGAGAGGAATATTTAGAAGACGGCATTCCACATATTCGTATGATCAAGGAGTAAACAAGCTTACACAAACTTTTTTGCAACACCGATTTTGATTAAAAAATCTAATTTTAGAATTAGATTAACGGGCTTTTCCACTTTATTCTTTCGGGAGAAAAAAAGACACCCTTCACGTCTTATATCGAGCTTGTTAAGCTCAAGTTTTCCATGGAAATCTTCATGTGAAATCGCGATTTCTTTTAATTTTTCCTTTGATAACTCAATAGATTCTAAATAGTGAATAAGCGTTTTTCTGTTTACAAAAGTGATGTTGCAAGAGGTAAATTTGTTTTCGTCGTCAGCATAAATACCAGTGATCAACGAATAGAAATGTGTCTTTTTGGCTGAATCAAATAACCATCCTTGTTTTTTTGACTCGCCTTTGTGATAGAAAAGTTCAAAAGCAAAAGTTGGGAGACGCTCATTAATATAATCTAACTGTGCTTTTTCATCCACATAAAAGGATGCGTCCGTTTTTCTATGCTTGAAAACAAGGTCTATACCCTGGATTTGTTCTCTATAATTTGAAATCCGTTCAAAATGGTACCTGTTTAAGTTTTTAGTATAGTAGTTGTCCAATAAGGAGTGAAGTTTTTTTTCCTTGGACAGATCTGACGCAAAATTACTTTTCAAGGGATTTTAATTTCTGGAACAGGGCGGCACCAATTTTTTCCACTACACCAACCACTAAGGCATTTCCCATAAAAAATGCTCGTTTCGCGTCAGATATTCCATCAAGTTTGGTGTGGTTGTCAGGAAACATATTTAATCGTTCCAACTCTAGGGGTGAGAGCCTTCTAAGTCCTTTTTTAGTTTGGACCACATGTTTAAACCTGGAAGGGGACTTACCTCCCTCACCAGTTATAATTGTTCTTGAAGGTTGATTCAAAGCATCAGGGAAGACCATACTTCCCTCACTATACTGATATTCAAAGCCCGCACTTGTCTTTCTTACTTCTTTTTTTGCTCCTTTTAGATATTCCCATTTAGGCAAATCTGTATCTGGAATAAAAAGTTCGGCAGCAGCCGTTCCATTTTCCAAAACATCAGAAAGAACAATCCTATCCTCACCATAAGATGGGGTTGTTTTTAAGGTTGATACTTTTCCATCAATAAGGATACCTGAATTTAAAAATGGGGAAAGCTTTTCATCAACATTAAAAGAATTTGACAAGGAAACAAGGTCGCCTTCCAATACAAAAGAAGAACATTGATTTGATGTGTTTTCAACAGGAAATGATGATGAAATCACTCCTTTTTCCAAAATCCATTGCTTTGCTGAGGCTTTTTTAAGCCTTTTGTAAAGGAATGAAGATTTGTGATATCCCAAGAAAAAAACCCGCCTTCGGCGCTGTGGCATTCCATAATCTGCCGCATTGATAACGCGCCATTCCACCGCATAGCCCAAATCGTCCAAACTTTTGAGCATCAATGCAAAATCCCGACCTCTTTGGGAAGATGGAGACTTAAGCAAGCGATCTACATTTTCTAAAAAAAGGTATTTGGGCTTTTTCTTTTTTTCGGAAAGGATACGGTGGATGGACCACCAAAGCACCCCTTTTTTTCCAATAAGTCCCTTAGAGTTTTTTAGGGTTGTGGCAACGGAATAATCTTGACAGGGAAACCCTCCAACCAAAATGTCATGATCTGGAATTTCAGTTGTGGATACATTTTCTATATTGAGGTTGGAATGATTATTCCCACCAAAGCGGGCCTCGTAAACCATGGAAGCATGCTGGGTTTTTGTGGAAGGCTCCCACTGATTGCTCCAAACCACCTTAAAATGACCGGTGTTCTCCAAACCAAGTCTAAAACCACCAACCCCTGCAAAAAGTTCGCATACTTTAAGTTGTTGCATCTTCAAAAATAGAACTTAAAATGGTTTTGAAACAAACCTTATTTACATATCTGAATTCTGATAAAAAGAGGCTGTCTTAAGGAATCATACCTAAGACAATCAACACTGGTGCGTTCTTGAATTATGTGGATGAGCCCCTGGAGGCGGCCCTTTAGGTCCTTTTTGTGTGGCTATACCGCGCTGTTGTATCCATTTATTGAATTGATATATCAAAATCGGTATCCTATATTTATCCCATGTCTAACCACAATATCATGGTCTGTTTTTTCTGCATTGAATAGATGACCCCCCAAACCAGCAAAACCCTCAATTATAATTCCACCTTTGGTAACCCATTTGATACCGAAGCTTAAGCCGAGTGATAAGTCAATCACATCAGGCCCCTCATTTAAGGTAAGATTTCCGTTCATATCGGTCAATTGTTTTCCATCGGTTGAACCTAAAGTTGTAAACCCTTCAAGAAAAAAACCAGAAGCATATTTTTTACCAAAATATCTTCTGTAGTAAGGTGAAATTAGAAAATTTGTATCCTCATCATATTTTTGGCTGAACGCATACAAAGCAGAAATTCCTAATGAAGATTTTTCATTTAGGTTTCTTTCATATGCTACTTCGAGAAGTCCATATGCCATAAAAAATGCATTGATTTTCACATCGTTTTTATTTTCGTACGGATTCGCGACACGATCATTGGAGACTTGTGATTTAGCGATAAAACTAGAGAACAAGAAGACAATTGTTAAAAAGGGTTTTTTCACAAAAAGGTTCATTTAATTATATTGAACACCAAAACTAAATGGATGGAGACTAAAAAGGTTTCAATACCTTAAAACAAGACATATCCGTACTTATTTATGAGTATTGCGAAAAGCATTTGGTGTCATTCCAGTCGCTTTCTTAAATGCGTTGTAAAATGTTGTTTTTGAAGTAAAACCTGATTCCAACCCTATGGCCAGTAGACTATAGTTTTCAAATTCTGAATCTAAAATCATTTTTTTTACAGATTCTACCCTGTAATGATTTATATAATTTGAAAAATTTTGACCTGTAATTGTGTTTACAAGCTGGGAAACGTAACCCGCACTTATCCCCAACTTCTCAGCAACCTTTTCTCTGCTTAATGTACTATCTCTATAAATATGATTGTTTTTACAAAGATTTTCAAGGTTTTTAAAATGATGGTTATCCGTTGTAAGTGACTCAACGGTATTGTCCTTGTTAAAACGGCTATTTATCATGCTGTCTTTATCCAAGGATGACATCTTTTTGTTCAGTAGTGCGTTGATGCCTTCTTTATCTCTTGCAAGTCTAAACTTAAATACCCCAAAGTAAGCTGTTAAATGAATTAAAAATGTTCCAAACAAGGCTAGGAACATCATAAAAGATGAACCATCATAGTTAAAAAATAACGCAGCAAGAATTAGTATGACCCATGAGAACAATAATGTGAAAACCAACGCCCATAAAAATGTAACCCATTTTTTTTCCTGCCGGTCTTTCGAGTATTTTATAAATGTATAGGTGTAAATGAGAATACCGATTATAAAGGGGGGGACTATAAAAATTTGTGAGTTATTTAAACCTTCGACTACTGTGTTAGCCGCATTTGGAATATAATAAATACCAGCAATCTTATCAAGGTCATTAAAAATATTGATTACGGCAGAATATAGGAAAGGAACAAATAACCATCGAATATTCTTCGAATGTCTTACGGGGTGATTTACTTGATTTACTATAAATAGAAAAATGAAGACTGGAAAAATGAAAGCCCATTCTATATTATCAATTAAACGCAGCAGGGGAATGGTTTTATATATTTCTACTATTTCAAAGACAAGGTTTAGTATAAGAAGGGATAATGTGAATATGGCATAAGCCAAATAGTTATTTGCACTACTTTTAAATAGGGGTGATTTTAAAATAATTACCCCTAGAAATATTCCTTGAAAAACTGCTATGCTTAGAAGTATGGTAAAAATCAACTATGGTTGTTTAAATCCTAAAAGCGACAGATGTGCTATTATGTGGAGATAAATATACTTGGTGAATAATTCAAATTATTAAAATGTATGCTAAAAGTTTGTTATAAATTTTGAACAGCTTATTATACTTATATTCAGATACTTATAGATTGCCCAATTTCCTCCAATAGTTTATTGACAAACGAATATTTGTTTTTCCGAAGTATCATTAAATGCTTCTTCTTCAAAATCTGTCATTTAATTATTGCTTGCTTTCAAATCTGTGTAGACTCTTTTCACAATTTCAATTATCCCTAACGGTTTTTGTTCGTTTGGATTTCCCCTCTGGACGAATATAAGATTTAACCCAGTTTATTTAACAAAGAGGTTTAAAATGCCGGACAAATCAGTATTGTTGCCATTAACAAATCGGAAATTGTTGTAATAACTATCACCTATTGGATGAAACCTTTCTGCTTGTTTGGCCTCGGACCAGCCCGCCTTTAATGATTGTAATGCACTGGAATTGGTTTCATGCAAGTTGAAAAACAAATCGGAAATCTCTTTTTTATCCGATTTGGAAAGTTTATTATTTAGTAGAACAGGACCTAATGGAATTTCTTCTGAAAACCAGAGCACTCTAGCTGATGTAAGAAAGGTAGAATCCTTTTGAATCTGGTTAAAGTACTCATTGCTCCCAATTGAACAGATATCGGATTCTCCTTCCATAAATTTATTGAAAGTTGAGGTGTGATTACCGCCGTACACTACTTTTTTGAATTGATTTTCTGGAGATTTAATGCCAAGTGAGCTTAACAGTAATCTAGGTACAAGATTACCAGAAGTAGATCCTTCACTCACGAACATCATGGAAAGGTTATTGGCATTAAACTTCAAAGCATTTAGATCAGTTATATTATCATTGTTACTCAGTACAACTGTCTTATAGTTATCAACAGCATCTTCACGTACTTTTAGAGTAGCGATTGGATGCATATTCTGGTTGTTTAACGAAAGAAGTAAGTAGCCTAAGGTGTTTATCAATCCAATATCTACTTCGTCGGATTTTATTCCATCAAGAAAGGAAGCCACATCAGGGTAACTCTTGATATGGATTGGTCTTTTTAGAAGGTCTTCCAAATCTTTTGCGATTGGTCTCAAGTTATCTATCCGATTATTTGTGGAATAAGTATAAGTGGCCAATGTAAGCGGCTTTTTAGCATTTTCACATCCAATTTGGATTAACCCAATCAAGATTATACTAAAAAGGGTGCTTGTTTTTTTCTTCATTTTTCTTCGTTGTAATTATAATAGTGGCTAACCTGTCCCATATAACCGTTAGCTAGAGGGTAATATATTTAGAAAAGACTCTAGTAATTTTGAGTGAATTCGGACTTGGTAGAATCCGCTGTAATTGCGGTTATATGTTTTTGTGGGGCTTTATCAGGATCAATTTAATGGTCTTTAGAGTTATTGAATTGCCATAACACATTGACTAATTGCCATGTATTATTCAATTTTACTATATGCATATAATCAATCCAATCGTCCGCAATAAGTTTCACAGAAGCAGTTTTGTCATAAATATCAAGTATAATGACTTCCTTTTTAGGGTTTTCCGGAAATTTGTCTCCATCTTGATTATACGTTTCGGCAAGTAAAACCATAGCATCTGTAAAAGTTTCTCTTAAATACTCCTTTCCCGTTTTCTTGTTTGTCCAAAAAGTCCTTTTTACCATTCTCGGATGAGCTGCACGTTTAAATTGTTCAGGTTTCACGTTATGTTGAGATTCAATATAATCTAGTGCAACTTGTTTAATGTCTAAAGAGTCTTGTCGTGTTTGTCCCTGAGCATAAAAAGTCAAAAGGGAAAATAGGGAGATTGTGAGGATAAAAGTTTGTTTCATAATTAATTTGTGAATTCTAGATTTTTTAAATGTGATACATTGGTCTTGTATATGAAATGTAGTGTATGAAAAGACACTAACTTTTTCGGGTTAGCACAGAGCTGGATTTTATATTTTGTTTTTAACTTTGGGAGCCTTCACAAATAAGAACAAACCTTTTGAATTGGTACTTATCAGCAATGTTTTATATACTTTGGTATATGTCCACACTTTTTTATTTCAATAATTTTCGTTTACAAATTGATGCCAATTGCTCTCAAATTCCTTTTCCGAAACTTCAAGAACCTTTTCAAAGTTACAATAGGATTTAATAAATTCAGGAAGTTTCTCTTTGCCATATTCGCTTACAAGATATTCAGGGATTGTATAACCAACATTGTAAATTTGATTACTTGAATTAAGCTTGTTCAAAGTTGGATTGTCTTTCATGCCATATTTTACACTGATTCTATTTACAATTCCTGCCTCATAATCACATATTGCCTCCCAGAACCATTGTGGATAGTTTTCTGAAAAGTACGCTTCAAATTTTTTATCAAAATCAGCATTGTTTTCTAATTTGAAATTTGAAAGCGCATCTTGAATTAAAATATTCAATTGAACGCAATGAGTAAATTCATGAACAGCCACCTTGTTCATATTGGATGGCAAAAAAGTATTGAACCAAGTTTCATATTTTAAATGGAAAGTCACTGGACCACGACTTGTTCCACTTGCACTGCTGTTAATAAGCCCTGTCGCCTTATTGAATTCTGCTTGAGTTGGATGTACAAATACCTCGATTTTCCTGTGTTCTGGGTCATCTAATTCAGCTCTAATTCTATTGTAATTTGACTCCAGCGCTTTTGCCATATCTTCGACTTCACTCTCGAGAACACCTTTATAATTAATATTGAAATGTTCAGTTTTTACTTGGTGATTTTCTTTAACAATTCTCCATTTCCGTATTAAAAAAGCTGCTAAAAATAGAAACCCAAAAATTCCAATTGTTGCAAGGGAAAATTTAAATGTTTTTTTAGGCCTCTTCATTTATTGGACTTTATTTTAATTCAGTTTGTGTCAATTTATTTTAGGGACGGGAGTGTGCAGCACATAGTAGCTAAAGCTCACTACAGGTGAATTGACTCGAATCATAAGTGAAGTTCGGTAAAAATCCAACCTTAATTTATAGATTTAACATATGATTTGGAAGATGAGGTTAGGTGGACTGAAAATCTATATTTTAACCCTAAACTGTATCACTATTTTTAACGAAATTTTACTGCCTGTATGGATAATGAAACTTTTTTTCGATTGAAGGCTTTTTTTTCACAGGTTCCCTTGGATAAAGAAGAAGAACATCACTTTAAATCGTTGTGGTCCGTAAAGACGTTTAATCAATACGACCTGATTACGGAGGCAGGCAACATTGAGCGCTACTTTTACTTTGTTTTGGATGGAGTGCAAGCCATCTATATTTTAAATGAAAAGGGAGAAAAAGTGGTGCTGGGCTTTTCGTATTCGGGAAGTCCGTCTGGTGTTTTTGACTCCTTCATATCAAAACAACCCTCATCTACCTTTTTGGAAGCATTAAAGCCTTCAAAGTTGTTGGGCATTACATTTAAGGATTATCAATCACTTTTTTCAACGTATCCTGATTTTAATGTTTGGGGGCATCAGTTTTTTCAGCAAATATTGTTTGGCCGTTTGCACAGAGAGGTTGAGTTATTGACACTTTCCGCAGAGCAACGCTATATAACTTTTATGCAACGATGCCCTGAGGAATTAAAGGTGATACCACAGAAATATTTGGCATCTTACCTCAACATGAAACCAGAGACTTTTAGCAGGCTACGCTCCAACGTTTCTTACTAGCTATTTAGTTGTTGTGCTATTTCCTTTTGAATTCTTTAGTCCATGCTGCTCTTAATTATAATAGTAAACAAGCCAAACATGAAAAACAGCTAATATTGTAATGGATGCTGACAAAAAAATATGTAATAGTATTCCTAAACGTAAATACCTGTTGAAGGATACACTGTTAAGAGAAACACCAACCAATATATTCGTAAAAAACACGACAGTCAAAAAAAGTAACAGACCGTAATCGGGTCTCGAACTGTGGAAATAAAAAACAAGAGGGGAAATAACGCCCAGCCAATTATGTGCGGCAATCATTTTTTCCAAGGCATTGCCTGTTAGGTCAAAAATACCTCTACTAACCGGTAAAATCCATTGGCTGAGAATTATTATTAATAGGGAAAAGCCGCTCCATTTTCGATAGTTAGGGTTTGTTTGCAACTGCATCAAGTAGTCAAAATCCAACTTTGCTGCATATTGCACTAGAAACAAAAGAAAAAGCACTAAGGCTAATATATTCTTAGTTTTTTTCATGAATAAAACTCTTAATTAAGTTTAATGAGGAACGGCTCAAAATTGTATCGGAAAAAGAATTTACGGTGGGTAGAAAATACCCCTCACTAGGCCATTTTTTTCCAACTATTATTTTTTCGCTATGTTCAAATGTTTTTGTTTTATCCAGATAGGAGGAGTATGCGTTATTGGCACTTTGGGTATAAACCTCAATCCATTTGATTAACTCGTTTGTTGTTAATGAGTCACTCGGAAATGCCCAAGTTGTTGCCCCCATGACATCATTGAGCTTCCAATCCTTTTTGGGAGAATTTGCATGGTTATTGTGACAGCTTACACAGGCATTGGCGGAGGCAAAATCTGGAAACATACCTATGTAGCGTTCCGTTTCTTTATCAACGAAGTACCTAGGCTGTAGATCTTCTTTTATTTCTTTGAACTTCTCGGCTTGAACACCCGTTAATAAATTCGATTCAGAGATAGGAAAGTCCGACCCAAGGTATAAACTAAGGGGGACAGGGCTTTTTTCTAGAAAAGCGGATGTTGATCTAAGAAACAAAGCAGGTAGTGGACCTGCTTCGATATCATTATTTTCCCAGTGTTCATCGAATTTCAATCCTGTTTTTTTTCCATCCCCAACTATCTTATTTGTATAGTATGTCCTATACTCATCATTGAGGCTCGCTATTATCTTAAAGCCATCATACACGGAGAAAGTATAACGTTCTTCGTTCGTCATTTCTTTAAGAGGTTCGGGAGCCGTAAAAAACAAATATGAATTAAGTGTTAAGAAGGCCAGAACAATTAGTAGTAGAAATATCTTTTTTTTGTTCACTTTTTGGAAATTTTATTCATTATTTAAAATCAAATTGGCAACATATTTCTTCACGTCGCCGTAGGGGTCTTCTCCACCTTTAAAATAGTCTTCCACACTATGCAATGAAATAGTATCGCTTATACTTTTTGGGGTCTCAGCAATGTGATTACCATGAAAATCATGACACTGCAAACAAGTACTCCATTGGCTCATAGAAATCAGATACTCATGGCTGACATCCAAAGGGTCATTGTTCACTTTTATGTCTTGATGGCACCGCTGACAAAAATCAACTTGCTCAATAGTGATGCGTTTTCCATTATGTTCATTATGACAACTGATACAATTTTCGGGGTGTAATTCTTTTCTTGCTGTACTAAATCGGGGCTCCATAAATCTGTGGGTTGGGTGAACATCATTTGGCCGAGTATGACAAGTCAAACATTCATTATTACTCACCTCCAATTTGCCAAAATCTACATATTCATTATCTGTTAAGTTTAAAAATGCCTTGGTGTTATTTTGAAGTTGTTGCCTTATTGTTCCTGGTGCGGATGTATGGCATTCAACGCATGTTATATTTTCATGGCCTGTATTCATGTAGCCTTTCGCCAAAAACAATTCATTTGAGTTGTTAGAAAGAAATTTGAGAAGAAGAAATGATGATAATAAGCCGACTAGTATTAAATTATTTCTTTTGAAAACAGATTGAAGAATGCTTTTATTGAAATCGACAACCACCTGATCATCCAAAGGATAGGAATTACAAGTTAAAATCTTGTTTGAACCATCGTATTGTTTGGTGGTGGAATATATGTCGCCTGATTTTAGTTTTGCCTCACACGAAAGACAATTGCCAATTTTACATTGATGGTCAATACTGAATCCAGCTTTCAGAGTAGCGTCTAAAATATTTTGGTTAGCGGGAACAGTAACGGAATGGGTATTTCTTTTGAATTTTATCGTTATCTGCTGAGTTTTTGTTGAAACATCCTTAGAAGTTAGGTCAATAAAGAAGTTTTCGAACCTAATATCTGAATGCTTAACCTTGTTAGCATTTAAATGGCTTCTTACATTTTCGATTATTTTAGGAGGCCCAGTTGTAAAGAAACATGTGTCTTTATAGGGAAGATTATGCTTGAGAAAAATCTCTCCAATTTTTGCCGTGGAAAGCTGTCCCACTTCTCCTGTCCACCCTTCAGTTAGTTCATCAATAGTAAATACAAAATGACAATTGTTCTGTTGTAAATCCTGTAAATGTTGATGAAATATTATACTCCTAGTGTCTCTGTTTGCATAGATGAGGAAAATATTCCCATCAAATTTGTTAACCAGAGCATGGTTAATCATAGTTTTTATTGGTGTGATACCACTACCTCCAGTTACGAAAACAAGATTTTTGTAGTCTTCTAAAATAGAATCACTTAGAATGAAGTTTCCAGAAGGGGGGCTTAAGTGTAAAATGTCTCCTACATTGTATTCTTTATGTAAAAGGTTTGAGACTATGCCGTTTTGTACTTTTTTTACACAGAAGGAAATATTTTGCTGATTGTTGGAGCTACATATAGAATAGTGTCTGTTATGTAGGACCCCGTTTTTATCTTTTAAATGAACTGTTATGAATTGACCAGGTATAAATTGAAACCTACTTTTCAGTTCATCCGTAATTTGAATTGTGAAAATGTAAGCACTAGGAGTTTCTTTATACTTGTTTATTATTTTTAAAGTAAATATTTTTTTGCTCATTTATTTTTAAATAATAACTACCAACGATTGGGATATAATTTGTTTCAATAAGTTACATCGACCGACAGGTGAAGTTTGGGAATTATAGCTTAAAAATCCACTCCCAATTGATGAATTGAACTTATGGATTGAAAGATTGGTTTTTTGGTTCTATGGTCTGAAAAGTTTTATTTTAACCCTAAACCAGATTGTTTCTTTTAAAGAAATTTTGCCGCTTGTGTTGATGAGGTGAGAAAGGGATTCTTAGGTTTTCGTATTCGAGAAGTCCGTCTGAGCCTTTTGATTTGTTTAAAAAACGACCTTCCAAACTATTGGACATTTCACTCAAGAAATATCGAGCAAATAAAGCTGATTCTACAGAAATATTTGGCCTCCTACCTCAACATGAAACCCGAGACTTTTAGTAGGTTAAGGATATCCGTTGCTTATTAAGGTTTAGACTTTTAAAGTAGAAACAAATGCGCAAGGATATGGAGTACAAACGGAAAATTATCTTTTTAGCGTAAAATGTGACTTAAAGCTTTTTCTAGTTGCATTCTCTGTGTAGTTTACTAAAAACCAATAATCGTTGGAGGGAAGAGGGCCATTAATGTGCAATCCGTCCCACCCCGACGCATAAGGGTCAATTTGTGCTAAAAGTTTCCCATATCTATCGAAAATAAATACCTCTGCCTCCATAGATACATTTAATCCCTCAATATTCCATGTCTCGTTAACGTTATCTCCATTAGGCGTAAAGAATGAAGGATAAAAAACGATGTCCACTGTCTCGGACAATGGATTTCCACAGCCATTTTTATCCCGAACACTAATGGTGTGGGTGCCACTTGGGACCTCCTCAAAAATAGCTTCATCTTGCCAAAAACCTCCATCCAATTGGTATTCATAATCGCCTAGTCCTCCTTCGGCATTTACCTCAATGGTTGCAAACCGATTTGAGAACAGGGGCGTGTCCCTATTTATTTCAATAGTTTCTGGTTCTGAAGAAACCCTGACGTTCAAGATAGTCTCTACTGACTCACAAGGTAAATTATCATAAAACCCATAGGTGTAATTTCCAGAGACAAAGGTGGAAGGGTCAAAAAAACCATCAAAAACAGCTCCATCCGGGTTCGTCCAAACCCCTCCAGTGTCCGGTGTTCCCAGTAGCTGTGAAAACAAATCCAAAGGATTACTTTCCAAACAAACAATAATTTCGTTGCTGTTTCCTGAGTTTTTGGGTGCAACAACCTCAGTTGCCTCTAAATCAACATCAATTATGGCACATCCGGTGTCCAAATAATAATTGTATACCCCCAATATATCGGAAGCAGGGTCAAAAACCCCCGAATGTACTGCTCCGTCAGGAGCGGTCCAAGCTCCACCAGGGTCTGGATTTCCTTCTATTTGTTCAAATAAATCTGTCAGGGCCAAATCGCATACTTTAGTCTCAGAATCTTTTGGAATAGAACCAAAACCAGAGTAATAGCCTCCAAAACCAGCACTTCCATTAAACCCAAATAGGCCTACGGCAAGAGGTTGTGTGGATGCTACGGAAACATTGCCGCTGTACCCGCCTAACCTGTACGTAACCCAATCCATGGTTCCAGAAACATTTTCAGGACTCTCGGAAATGGCGTCCCCGTTAACCGTTAATTCGGCACCTGTTCTAGTTGTGACGATGATATCCCCCTCATAAGTGGTGTTTCCAATCCTATCCACCTCGGGTATTAAATCCACTTCTTTTTGGAAAAAACAACTAAGCGGCGGTATAAAATTCATTCCCACGGTTGCTTCATTACCGTCTCCGGCCAAAAATTGATATACATATACATTTTTAGAAGAAGTGATGTACATGTTTCTATGGGAAGTTCCCTGGTAATTGCCATTGGGAATCAATATATAATCTCCAGCATTTTGTAACGTAGTGTAAAGCGCTCCATTTATAAAAACTTCGGTATTTGCCTCCGTTGCCATGACCATTGGCCTCTCTGTAGTACTATTTCCGTTTCCTTCTATAACCACATATTCATTGCCAACATCTTCGACAGGCACAATTTGGTCAATGGTATAATCGCGTGAATTTGCCTGAAAACCTGCCAATCCGTTTCCTGTATTAACGACTATAGGTTTGTCAGATGTAACCAAAGCCCCAATGAAACCATCATAATTGGCCGGATTAGTTGTGTATCCGGAAACAGCATAACTTTCTCCCTCATTTAGAATTATATCTATAGTGTTTCCCAGGGGAGAATTTGGCCCTTCAAAAACAACATTGTTGTAGTCGGAAATAGAAATTACCGTATTGTCCTCCGTTGCCATGACACCAACAAAAAAGTTTTTATCCTCGACGTCTGAACTTTGTGGCAAACTGCCAAGCCTAAAGGAGGTCCCTAGGGCTGCTTCTCCTTTTGTGGTAAGATACCCGGCCTGTGCCGGCGATCGCACACGAAAACTTGTATAAAATTCCTCGCTTCCCGAAAGCACAATTCCTTTGGAATCCAAAGGTGTATTTAACTCGGAATCGGAGGTGAAAATAGGAGATGGTTTATTGGTGCCAATTAAAATACTCGTGGGTATTCCCGCTGAAATAGTCCTAGAAATTACGGTAGTGCCATACCGTAAAGTAACTTCAAAAGGAGTTTCTGATGGAGTAGACAAATACACATAATGATCTTCTACGTCCTCTGAGGAACGACTATGGATTGGAGGAAGCCAGTGCTTGTTTCCCAATTGGGAATATGCTTCTATGCTGGAAAAAGACAGCACTACATAAATACATATTCTAAAAAAGGCCATCTTATAAATGATTACCTCTAAAAATAGGAGAGATCTTCAACATTAAAAATGTTTATCGACTATTTACAACAAAACACCTCTGAATAATTAAAAATCAATGCTTAAAAACAATTATTTCTCCTAATTTTCCAAGTTTTGTAAAACAGCCTGTTTTAATTCTGGGAGCACCTCTTCATTGAACCATGGGTTTTTGCTCAACCAGAAACGATTTCTGGGTGATGGATGTGGTACTACAAAATAGTCAGGGGCATAATTCGTGTAATTTCTGACCGTTTCCGTCAAATTCTTTTCCATTTTGTTTCCCAAATAGTACTTCTGGGAATATTGTCCGATTAAAATGGTCAACGCTATGTTCGGCATTTTTTCTAGAAGGGATTTATGCCATTGCGGAGCACATTCTGGGCGTGGGGGTAAATCCCCTGATTTCCCTTTTCCTGGATAACAAAATCCCATCGGCATCTGGGCAATTTTAGTTTCGTCATAGAAGATTTCATCAGTAACGCCCATCCACTTACGAAGCTGTTTGCCGCTAGGATCATCCCAAGGGATTCCGGTTTTGTGCACCTTGGTTCCCGGGGCGTGCCCAATAATTAGAATTCTTGCTTTTGGGTTCCCGGCAACTATAGGTCTGGGACCTAAAGGAAGGTGTGCTTTACATACCTCACAATTTCTAATATCAGAAAGTAGTTTTTGCATTATTTTTTGCCATCAACCACAATTACAAACTCTCCTTTTGGAGGCTTGTCCGTAAAATGTTGCAACACTTCAGTTGTGGTTCCTCTAATGGTTTCTTCATACATTTTGGTCAATTCGCGCGATACCGAAACTTTGCGGTCCGGTCCAAAATATTCAACAAACTGGGTCAGGGTTTTTAGCAACTTATGTGGTGATTCATAAAAAACCAGAGTTCGGGCTTCATCAGCCAATAGCTGTAATCTGGTCTGGCGTCCTTTTTTTATTGGTAGAAATCCTTCAAAAACAAAACGGTCGTTTGGAAGACCGCTATTCACCAAGGCAGGCACAAAAGCAGTGGCTCCCGGGAGACATTCTACTTCAATTCCATTTTCAACACAGGCTCTGGTCAATAAAAATCCAGGGTCCGAAATAGCTGGGGTTCCCGCATCTGATATCAATGCAAGAGCGCTTCCATTTTTCATTTTTTGAACCAACCTCTCAACCATTTTATGCTCATTGTGCATGTGATGACTTTGCAAGGGAGTTTCAATTTCAAAGTGCTTTAGTAGCTTCCCACTAGTGCGAGTATCTTCTGCTAGAATTAAATCGACCCCTTTGAGAACTTTGATTGCCCTAAGCGTAATATCTTCAAGGTTTCCTATTGGTGTTGGAACCAAAAACAACTTTCCCATAAAACCAAAGTTAAGGCCTTACTTGCTTTTTTTGTGGAAAAGAAATAAAAAAGCTGACCGGGACTAGTGTGCGAACCTTCGCTCAATCAATGCCATAAAACGGCTTTCATAGTCTTCCTTGCCTTCCCAATTACTGTACTCAGGCTTAACCATATTGGTGATAAAGGCAATGGAACGCTCCTCGGTATCAATGGTGTTTAATTGTGAAAGCACCCTGTTGTAATCATTTGTATTGTTATTGAACAAATGCTTTACAAAAGCCAACCTGTCATTTAGGCCCACCTGAAAATCTTTTACAAAGGTGTCGTTGAGTGATTTTGACTTGCTGCCCTCTACATTCCTATTTGTTCCTTCCCCCGAAAAGTATTCCATATCATTTTTTGTCACCTCCGGTTTTGCCACAAATTCTGTAAATACATTTTCTACTTCCATCTCTGTGGGCATTTCAGAAACCATGTCCCTTATAGTGTCCATCCCTGGAATCATAATGTCTTCCTCATGAGGGTTGCTTTCCGGCACTGTTGTATTTCCACTTAAGACTGCATTTGCCATTTTTTCAAAACGTGAGGCAATTACATTTTTAGAAACATCGACCTCAACATCGTTCAACTTCTCATCTATAAATTTAAGAACGGCTAATTTCTCATATATTTCCTTTGCCTTATCATAAAGCCCAACCAATTCCTTATCTTCTCTTGTGGTGATAATGTCTGTAGATAATTTTATCAACTCCTCCCTTAATTTCCGTATCATAAGCTATTAATCTTTACTATAAAAATATAACCATTTTAATAATCCCCTTTAGAACAAAAGGTTAAATTTTATTCTAAACTCAGGGCATATTTTTTTAGTAGTTTTGTGTTTTTCCTTAATAGAACGAAAAAACCACACAATTTCGTTTAAAAGTACGGTATGTTTCTTGAAAATACAGTAAACCCTAAAGAACAATTTGGCTGGATAGAAGTTATCTGTGGTTCCATGTTCTCCGGAAAGACCGAAGAACTCATAAGAAGACTTAAACGTGCCCAATTTGCAAAACAAAAGGTTGAAATTTTTAAGCCTATTGTTGATACGCGATACCATGAGGACATGGTGGTCTCCCATGATTCCAATGAAATACGTTCTACCCCTGTTCCTGCTGCTGCGAACATTCGTCTATTGGCGGATGACTGTGATGTAGTTGGTATTGATGAGGCACAATTCTTTGATGATGAGATAATTACGGTTTGCAATGACTTGGCCAACCGTGGAGTACGTGTGCTTGTTGCCGGACTGGATATGGATTTTAAGGGCAATCCTTTTGGGCCAATGCCTGCCCTAATGGCCACGGCTGAATATGTAACCAAGGTGCACGCGGTTTGCACGCGTACCGGAAATTTGGCGAATTATAGTTTTAGAAAATCCAGTGATGAAAAACTTGTTTTGCTCGGTGAAACCGGCGAGTACGAACCTTTAAGCAGAGCTGCTTTCTACAAGGCCATGCTTAAGGAAAAAGTAAGCCAAATGGATGTTGATGCTGAAGAGGTAGCGGCCAAAAAGAAATCTACGAATGAGTAAAATTGGCGAGACCACACTTCAACTAGATCTGAAGGCATTGGAACATAATTACAAGTATTTAAAATCTAAAATAGCTGCTAAAACCAAGTTTTTGGCTGTTGTAAAAGCCTTTGCATACGGAAGTGATATGGTGATTATAGCCCAGAAACTGGAAAGTTTGGGTGTTGACTATTTTGCGGTTGCCTATACAAAAGAGGGTGTTTTATTGAGGAAATCTGGGATTAAGACCCCTATTCTGGTGCTTCACCCGCAACCCATAAATTTTACAGAGCTCATTGACCATTCTTTGGAGCCGAATTTATATTCCTTTAAGATTCTGAAACTTTTTTTGAAGGTTGCCAAACAAAAAAACAAAACAAATTACCCCGTTCATCTTAAATTCAACACAGGATTAAATCGCTTGGGGTTTTTAGAAAATGATATTGTCGACATCGTAGAACAATTAAAAGAAACGGATGAGCTAAAAATCATTTCCTTTTTTTCACATTTGGCGGCCTCGGAAGATCTATCTGAAAAATCATTTAGCCTAAACCAAATAGACCGCTTCAAAAAAATATGCAAAGTGTTGCATCAAAAATTGGGGTATACCCCTTTTCGGCATATGTTGAACACCTCAGGAATCGTTAACTATCCTGAAGCTCAATTTGAAATGGTGAGAAGTGGAATAGGCTTATACGGTTATGGTAATAGCAAAGCCGTAGATAGCAAATTGGTTCCAGTTGCCACGCTCAAGACCATTATTTCCCAAATACACAAGATTGAACCCAATGAGAGTGTAGGCTACAACCGCGCATACAAATCTAAAAAGCTTAGAACTACCGCGACCTTGCCACTGGGTCATGCGGATGGTATTGGGAGGCATTACGGAAATGGCAAAACATATGTTTCCATAAATGGTAAAAATGCACCTATAATAGGCAATGTTTGTATGGATATGATTATGGTCGATGTGACAGATATTGACTGTCAAGAAGGGGATGAAGTGCTGGTTTTTGGCCAAAATCAGTCCGCAGAGGATTTTGCCACATCCGCAAATACTATCTCTTATGAACTATTGACCGCAATTTCTCCCAGGGTAAAAAGGGTAATTGTAAACTCATGATTTTCAACGCCCAATTGGCAAAACCCCCATTTTTGATTACATTGTAGACGTATTAACCATTTAAAACTATACTAAAATGCTTAAAGAATTCAAAGATTTTGCAATGAAAGGAAACCTGGTGGATATTGCCGTAGGTTTCGTTATGGGTGCTGCCTTTAACAAGGTTGTTGCTTCTTTTACTGGTGGAATAGTTTCTCCATTAATTGGACTTATTTTCAACGCAGATTTCAAAGATTTAAAATACACCTTAAAAGAGGGAACCATGAATGACGCAGGTGAAAAAGTGGGTGAAGTAGCTGTACTTTATGGAGATTTTTTAACCAATGTTATAGACTTTATCATTGTTGCATTTGTTATGTTCATGATTGTCAAGGGCGTAAACAAGATGAAGAAAAAAGAAGAACCGGCTCCAGAGGCACCTGCAGGCCCATCCCAAGAAGAATTGCTTGCTGAAATTAGGGATTTATTGAAAAAGTAAAAATCGCCTTCAAGTAATTTGAAGCTACCGCTACACTACTAGCATAATTTTAAAACCGTCAATTTGTTTCGCTAACAAGTTGACGGTTGTTTTATTTATAACATTTTGTTATTTTTTGATTAAGGAGCTTAAAATGCTTGTTTAGAAGTTTATCTGTACTAACTTTGCCTTCACAAAAGAAATTAAAAATGAAAGTAGCAGTTGTAGGTGCCACTGGAATGGTTGGCGAAGTGATGTTGAAAGTATTGGCCGAACGTAACTTTCCAATAACAGAATTGTTGTTGGTTGCCTCTGAACGCTCTATAGGGAAAAAATTGAATTATCGAGATGAAGAATATACGGTAATAGGGTTAGCGGATGCTATTGCTTCACAACCGGATATCGCGATATTTTCTGCAGGAGGAGACACTTCTTTGGAATGGGCTCCAAAATTTGCTGAAGTGGGCACAACTGTTATTGATAATTCATCAGCATGGCGAATGGATCCATCCAAAAAATTGGTGGTTCCCGAAATCAACGCCAATACATTGACCGCTGAAGATAAAATTATTGCAAACCCCAATTGCTCCACCATACAAATGGTAATGGCGCTGGATCCATTGCATAAAAAATATCAAATGAAACGTGTGGTGGTTTCTACCTATCAGTCCGTTTCCGGAACTGGTGTTAAAGCCGTTGAACAATTGGAAAATGAAATTGCCGGCGTAAAAGGGGAGATGGCCTATCCTTACCCTATTGGCAGAAATGCCTTGCCACATTGCGATGTATTTCTTGAAAACGGATACACAAAAGAAGAAATGAAACTTGCTCGCGAGCCTCAAAAAATATTGGACGACAGGACTTTTTCAGTTTCAGCAACCGCTGTTCGTATCCCAACCGCTGGTGGTCATTCAGAATCCGTAAATGTGGAGTTCCATAATGATTTTGATTTGTCCGAAGTGAGAAAGCTGCTTAGCGAAACTCCAGGGGTAACCGTTCAGGACAATCCGGATACCAATACCTATCCAATGCCAATTTATGCGCATGGAAAAGATGATGTATTTGTTGGTCGAATTCGCCGTGATGAAACGCAACGCAATACCTTAAATATGTGGGTGGTCTCCGATAATTTACGAAAAGGGGCCGCTACCAATGCGGTTCAAATTGCCGAATATTTAGTAGAAAAAGGATTGATTGTTGGCGCTTCTGAGGCTGTTTCTTAATCCCTCTTCATGCTTTCATTCGTCATATAAAATAAATCCGCTTTCTTTGAGGCGGATTTTTTATTGATTCCAACCTAGTTATGCTAAAAGTTCATATTGATTCCTTCCGTTATCAAGACCAGCTTGTGTTGGAAGATATTCGCTTTCAAGTAGCTAAAGGAGAGCATATAGCCTTAATGGGGGAGAGTGGCTCTGGAAAAAGCACCTTGTTAAAAATTATTTATGGCCTTTTGCATGTTGAAAATGGTTCTATTTTTTGGGGAGAAGAAGAAGCGCTTGGCCCAAATTTCAATTTAGTTCCAGGCGAATCCTACATGAAATACCTTTCGCAAGATTTTGATTTGATGCCCTATACAACGGTGGAAGAAAATATTGGACAACATTTATCTGTATTTCAGTTTGAAACCCATCAGCAACGAATACAAGAGCTTTTAGACCTTATTCAACTTGAGGCTTTTGCAAAAACAAAGGTGAAAAATTTGAGCGGTGGGCAACAGCAGCGTGTGGCTTTGGCAAGGGTTTTGGCCCAAGAGCCTGAAGTACTTTTGCTCGATGAACCCTTTGGACATATCGATAATTTCAAAAGAAACTCTCTAAGGAAAAACCTGTTTCCTTACTTAAAAGAAAAAGGCATAACGGTTCTTACGGCCAGCCATGACCCAAATGATGTTTTGCCCTATGCTGAACGCACTCTAATTTTAGAAAAAGGCAAGATTATTGTCAACCAAAAAACCAAAAAACTATACAAAAACCCACTAAATTACTATACTGCTTCGCTTTTTGGTGAAGTGAATAAAATTCCCGTCAAACTTTTGAAGTCCTATGCCGAAATTGATAGATCTGTTCTGATTTATCCACATGAATTTCAAATTTCGGATGAATCCGGATTAAAAGTAAGGGTGAAAAATTCTTTTTTTAAGGGGAGTCATTTTTTAAATGAAGCTACGGTACATGAGGAAACCCTATTATATTTCAACAGTACAAAAAAACTAAAAGAAGGAGACACCGTCTTCCTTAATGTATCTTTGGAGACCATTAATACCCGCCTTCAAATTGAACAAGGAAAAGATACGTAGAGAATTAAAATTCAAAGCAATTCGCAGCAGTGGCGCTGGTGGACAGCATGTAAATAAGGTTTCCTCCAAAGTTGAATTATCCTATATCATACAATCCTCTGAAGGTCTGTCCACGGCTGAAAAAGAAAGACTTTCCTTAAAACTAAGCTCTCGGTTAACCAAGGAAGGTATGCTTGTTCTACAATGTGATGAAGTCCGCAGCCAACATAAAAACAAAGAACTTGTAATCAAACGATTTTTTTCGGTATTAAGCAAAGGATTGGAGGTTCCTAAAAAGCGAAGGCCTACAAAGCCTTCTAGATCTTCCATTGAAAGGCGCTTAAAATCCAAAAAGAGAGATGCCAATAAAAAAGCCAATCGCAAGAAACCAGACTTGGATTAACAGGCCGTAGTTCCAAATCAACTACACAACTTCTAGAATGCCACTCTCGTTTCCATTGAATGAAAATGCATCTCCTTTTTCCTTTCCCAACAGCAGTTTTGCTATTGGTGAGCTTGCAGAAATACAAAAAAACGCGTCATTATCTTTATTGAATACTCCAGCTGAAATTGCGATAAAATAATTTGCGGTGGTGGTTTTTACCAAACTTCCCAAGCTAATTTTTTCAGAATGTTTGGCAATGTCAACTTTAGAGAGAATCATTTTTGTCTTTTCAAGTTCAACCCTCTGTTTTCCAAGTTTTTCTTGTTCTAACTGAACCATGGCCCTACCCGTTTCGTGCTTGTCCCCAGCGCTGCTTTTGGTTTCGGAATTAAGTGCTTCCTGCAATGCATCACTTCTTTTTTTTAAGCTTTCCGTGCGCTCGTTTATCTGGTTCCAACAAAATTCCAGAATCTGTTGTTTTATCTCTTTTTCACCAATCATTATCACGCAAAGGTTAATCTGAAAATGGTTTCTTTATTGGGAATAGACCTAACTTTTAAACTACCTCCGTGTAACTGCATTACCTGCCTGGAAAGACTTAGTCCAATTCCTGTGCCCTCATTTTTGGTAGTAAAGAAGGGAACAAAAATCTCATCGATAAGATCTGTTGGAATGCCCGGGCCATTATCTTTTATCTCGATATATTTTACCCCATCATTTTGTATTCCCGCCACCATATGTACTTGGCCACCTTCAATTTCTTTTATGGACTGCAGTGCATTCTTGCAGAGATTGATCAAAACTTGGGTAATTTGTTTTTCGTCAATAAAAAACTCCAACTCCTCTGGTTGGCATGTTACATAAAATGTTGATTGCTCTTCTCCCAGTCTCGCCGACATTAAAACATCAATCTTTTCCAAAAGTTTTTTTCCTTTTACAATAGTTTGATTTGGTTCGGGAACATTTAACAAACTTCTGTACGATTGCACAAAATCCATTAGGTTTCCACCTTGTTCCTTAATCACCTCAAGTCCCTTCAGTGTATTTTTTATCTGACTTTCATCCAACTCCTTGGAAGAAACAATCTCTCCGTTGTTTTTATAATATTTGATAATTGAGTCTGAAATTGAGGCAATTGGAGTAATGGTATTCATAATTTCATGGGTCAGTACCCGTATAAGGCGTACCCAAGACTCGGTTTCCTTTTCGTCCAGCTCTTCATTGATATCCTGAACAACAACCAACAAAAGTGATTTACCATCTAAAGTAATCGGGGTAGATTTAAGGGCCAGTTGCACCTGTTCCCGTTCATTGGTCAGTTGGAACAACTTTCTTTCAAAAGGGCGAAAAGATTTAAAGGTTTCATATAGGTTTTCATCAACTTGGGTTAATTGCTTAATATGGTTTAGAGGTGTATAATTTAGCAATTTTTCCAAGGTCGGGTTTGAAAATAATATGTGTCCTTTTTCATTAAAAGTCATAATCCCTATGCTTGCTTGCTTAAGAATTTCCTGATAATACTGCTCCCTTATCTGCAATTGCAAATGAACTTCTTGAATGAGCCCGTTTACCCTATTGAGGCTTTGATTAAGTTCTTTAAAGGACTTAATGGACACCTTTTCGGGAAACCGGAGTGTAAAATCCTCATTACGGATTGCATCAAAAAAGTATGCGATCTTGCGGTTGGTACTATTGATGAAACTGATTAAAAAATAGACTTGTGCAACAAAGAAACAGATGGAGAGAGCCAAGGTAAAATACCAAGTTTTTACCAAAGCAAAAGCAAAAACCAAGGCGGTAAAGGCTATAAAGAGGACCCTGAAAATTAGCTGTATGTAAAAATTACGACTCGCCATTATTTATTCTTTTTCTTCAACTTATTATATAGGGTTTGCCTAGAAATACCCAATTGATCGGCAGCGGCACTATAATTTCCATCGTTTTGGTCTAGGGCCTTGAAAATCATTTGCTGCTCCATTTCATCTAAGGTTGCAGGTCCATTCTCAAAAGATTGCGAAGGCTTTGCATGTAATAGAAAATCTGTTGGTTTAAGTACATTTCCTTCAGAAAGGATAACTGCCCGCTCCATGGTGTGTTGCAGCTCTCTTACATTTCCCGGCCATTGATATTCCATTAGTTTTTCTTCTGCCATATTGTTTATTCGCAGCCCTTGTTTGTCATATTTATTGGCATACCTTTTCAGAAAAAAATCAGCTAAGATTAAAATATCGCCTTCTCGTTCCCGTAATGGGGGAACTTCAATATGTATGGTATTGATTCTATACAATAAATCCTCCCTGAAGAGTCCATCAACGACCATTTGTTCCAAATTGCAATTGGTGGCGCACACCAAACGAATATCTACATTTACTGCTTTATTGGAGCCTACCCTTACAATAGACTTGTTTTGAATGGCGGATAATAATTTGGCTTGCATTTGTAGAGAGAGGTTTCCCATTTCATCTAAAAATAAGCTGCCTTGATGAGCGGCCTCAAACTTTCCGGCGCGATCCTCTTTTGCATCCGTAAAAGAACCTTTTATGTGGCCAAAGAGTTCACTTTCAAACAAATTTTCAGCAATAGAACCCATATCAACCCCAATAAACACCTCATCTTTTCGTGATGAAAGTCGATGTAGTTCGCGTGCTATCAATTCCTTTCCCGTTCCATTTTCACCCGTGATTAGGACATTTACATCTGTTTTGGCCACTTTTCTAACCAGGTTTAAAACTGAGGTCAAAGCCCTGGAGTTTCCGATAATAAAATTCTTGTCTTCGTTAATGACCTGCTTTAGGTTGCTCTCTTGCTTTTTTAATTTATGAATCTCTTGTTTGGATTTTCTAAGCTCATATGCCGATTTCACTGTTGTTAATAGTCGCTCATTGTTCCAAGGCTTTAAAACAAAGTCCGAAGCCCCCTGTTTCAACGCTTTAACCGCTAGGTCTACCGCACCATAGGCGGTCATCATAATAACTGAAGTAAGCGGGGATTTCTTTTTAATTTCGTTTAACCAGTACAATCCTTCGTTCCCGGTATTCACCCCTGCGGAAAAATTCATGTCCAAAAGCACAATATCAATCTTTTCCATGTTAGCGAAAGAAGAAATCTGATTTGGGTTAAACAGCGTTTGCACACTCTTATATTCAAACTGCAACAGAATCTCCAAGGCGCTCAACACACTTTTATTATCGTCAATGACTAAAATACTGGCTTCGGTCATAAGCTTTATAATCTACTTTGGTATAAAACTACAAATTGCAAACACATATTTTTTACAACTGTAAAATATTTGGACATTTTTTGTATAAAAATTTTACACATTGGCACACTAAAAATATTCATAAATAATATAAACATCTATTAATCAACATTTTATATTTATGGCATAAGAATGGCAAATAGTTTGGCACAGTAATAAATTATGACCTTGAAAATATACCTTACAACACTTGCTTTATTGATTTCCATAATTGGATCTGCACAAAAGGTGTGGACACTGGAAGAATGCATCGCGTTTGCTGTGAAAAACAACTTACAAGTAAAAAATACCGACTACAGTAAAGATTCGAGCAAGGAAACATATAGACAATCTATTAGAGACTTATTGCCCAATGTATCAGGTTTTTCTGATTCTAGATACAGCTCTGGTCTTACAGAAGATCCACAGACAGGGGTGCTTGTAAACAATGAGTTCTTCAGCACTAGTTATAGTCTAAATGCAAATATTGACCTATTCCAGGGATTTCAAAAACTTAATACCATTAAAGCTTCCAAGTTTATTTATAGAGCCACCCAAGAGGATGTATTACAAGAAAAGTTTCTTTTGGCTTTTAGGGTGATGTCCGCTTTTTATGATATAAAATTCAACGAGGGTTTGGTTGCAAACTCACTTGAACAACTGGAGATTTCACAATCCAACTATGATATTGTGAAAAAGCAGGTAGAATTGGGCTTAATGGCAAAAGCAGATTTATATGAAGCTGAATCGAACCTGTTGGGGGATCATCTTTTGGTTACACAGAACAAAAATTTATTGGCACTTTCCAAGCTTACCCTACTTCAAGAAATGAATCTAACAGATGAAAGTGATATTGAGTTGCAGACCACATTGGACCCTATCTCCAATGAGTTGACCGAAAGTGTTTCATTGGACTCTGTTTATAATGTGGCCAAGAATTTTGTCCCGCTTGTTAAAGGGCAAGACTTAAGAGTAAAGGCCGCCAAAAAACAGCTGCAAGCTACAAGAGGCAGCTTATACCCATCTATCTCTTTAATTGCAGGTTTAAGCTCCAGATTTTCGGAAACGAATCTTGATGATAATGATATGATCATTCCTTTTAGAGATCAAATCGATGAAAACTTTTCTCGCTTTGTTGGAGCACAACTTAGTGTCCCTATTAGTTTGGGATGGGCCAATCACTCAAGGGTAAAGCAACAAAAAATAGCATATCAGCAAGCTCAGACCAATCTTGATATTCAAGAACAAGAGTTATTCCAATTATTGCAACAATTGGTTCAAACAAATCAAGCACTTATTGCAGAGTACGAGCAAAGCAATAAAAGAGTACAAGCACAGGAATTAGCCTTCACCATCTCACAAAAACGATATGAAAAAGGCTTGATCAATGCTTTAGAGCTATTCCAGGCCAAAAATTTATACGGCGTAGCACAGAATGAAAACCTACAGGTAAGACTCCGGTTAAAGGTGAACAAGAGCACACTAGATTTCTATAACGGCTTGCCAATATTTAATATCAACTAAGAAACACAATGGATATACAATTAGAAAAAAAGAAAGGATTAAAACCAAAACATTACGGTTACATTGCCCTAGGCATATTCGTATTGTTTGCCGGGTGGAAATTAATTTTTGCCAACTCCGTATCCTCTTTTAGAACAGACAAAGAAAGACTTTCCATAGCACACGTTACTGAGGGTAAGTTTGATGACTACATTACCATAAATGGAACTGTTGCACCAATTGCCACAATTTATATGGATGCTTATGAAGGAGGTAGGGTTACCGAAAAATTGATTGAAGAGGGAAGCATGGTCAAGAAAGGCGACATAATACTTAAGCTCGAAAATATGGGTCTTTACGAGCAAATATTGGCCAGTGAAAGCAACTTGGCCCTAAAGCAAAACGACCTTCGCTCCACACGTCTCACTTTTGATGCCCGACAGGTAGAAGGACGTCGTTCCCTTGCCACTACAAGTACAGACTTACAGCGATTAAAACGTAATTATGAGCAAAATCAAGCACTTTTTGAAGACGAGTTGGTGTCCAAGGAAGTATACTTGACGTCCAAGGAAAATTATGAACTGGCGCAAAAACAATATGATATTGTAAAACTCCAAACTGAGCAAGATGATGAATTGCGCAAAACATCCCTTACGGGGTTGGATGTGGATCTGCAACGTATGCGCAAAACCTTGGGCATGGTGTACGAACGGTTAGATCATTTAAATGTCCGTGCTCCTGCAGATGGGCAGTTAGGGTTTTTAGACGCTGAAATAGGACAGAGTATTGCCCAGGGACAGCGCATAGGACAGGTCAATGTTTTGACAGATTTTAAAATAGAAGCAGAAATAGACGAGCATTATATTGATCGTGTTAAAAGAGAGTTATCTGCTTCCCTTGAAAGAAATAATAAGGAATATGGTCTTCGGTTACGAAAAGTATATCCTGAGGTTAGGAACGGCAGATTTAAAGTGGATTTGGTTTTTACCGGTGAAAAACCAGAAACTATTAGAGCTGGACAGAGCTACAACATTAAATTACAACTTGGTGCTTCCAATGATGCCCTTTTACTTCCAAAAGGAGGTTTTTTCCAAAGCACTGGCGGACAGTGGGTCTTTGTTTTGGGCACGGACGAAAATGAAGCCTTAAAACGTAATATCAGAATAGGAAAACAAAACTCAAAATATTATGAGGTATTGGAGGGTCTAGAACCAGGTGAGCAAGTTATTACCAGTAACTATGACAGCTTCGGTACCGCTGAAAGAGTAGTATTAAAATAAAAATTCAATCAAAATGAACAAGTTATTACTAATTTATGGATGCATACTACTAGGTGGTGTGGCCGTAGCGAACAATCAACAAAGTACAGAAAGTACTTTTGTTATGGAGCATACTTCCAATGAAGTAAAAGAAAGCTCTTCTGAACTAGACCTTAGTGAAATAGTGTTTATTGAGGAAGACGCTGAAATTGATTTAGGCTTTAATACTGCCGATTATCTTCCCGAGGATTTTAATCCCTATAAAGCGTATTTTAATTTGGACTCCATCACCTACATTGAGGAGGAAGAGGAATTGGCACTGGACTTTGATACGAATGCTTATTTGCCAAAAGGATTTGACCCATATACTGAAGTGGTGCCGGTAAATTCAATAAACTTTATCGAAGAAGAATCAATCGACTTAGGTTTTGACACTAAAAAGTATCTTCCTAAAGGATTTTCTCCTTATAAAACTGCCAAAAAGCCTTACATGGAAGAGAAAGTGATTCTAGAATTTGACGCTTGTAAAATTGCTTTCGACCCAATACTGAAATTAGCATCCAAATAAATTAAAGATTTAAAAAATAACAATCAACAAAATGATACAAATACAAAACCTTAAAAAAAGTTTTAGAACGGAAGAAGTGGAAACGCTTGCCTTAAATGGAGTTACCCTTAATGTGGCTGAAGGCGAATTTGCAGCCATAATGGGGCCATCAGGATGTGGAAAATCCACCTTGCTCAATATTATTGGCATGCTGGATAACCCAACCGAGGGAAGTTATCAATTTGCCGGCCATGAAGTGGGAGGGCTTAAAGAGAGCCAACGTACGCAACTTAGAAAAGGAAATTTGGGCTTTGTGTTCCAAAGCTTTAACCTCATCGATGAGCTTACCGTCTTTGAAAATGTTGAGCTTCCGTTGATTTATTTGAAAATGAACAAAGCCGAACGCAGGGAAAAAGTGAAAACAGTTTTGGAGCGAATGAAAATTGCACATCGCGAAAAACATTTTCCACAACAACTTTCCGGTGGACAACAACAAAGAGTCGCTATTGCCCGTGCCGTAGTAACCAATCCAAAATTGATTCTTGCGGATGAGCCCACGGGTAATTTGGACTCAAAAAACGGAATTGAGGTAATGAATCTACTTACAGAACTAAATCAAGAAGGAACCACCATTGTTATGGTAACTCACTCTGATAGGGATTCCCATTATGCGCATAGAGTCATCAACTTGTTTGATGGGCAGATAGTTACCGAAAGTCAAAACAAGCCCATGGGAGCAATGGCATAATTGTAAATAGGGGTTTATTCATCAATCAAAAACAAATCATCAATCAAAAACAAATCATCAATCAAAAAACGAATTGTTATGAAATCAATCAAAATACAAAAGGCAGCACAAAGACTACTCATCATTAGTTTGGCTCTTTTATCCGGGTTCTCTTTTGGACAGCTTAAAAGTAAATCCGTGAAACATTTTGATAAAGTAATTATTAGCCCTCATATAGCTGTAAATTTTGTTGAGGGCACATCTGAGTCTGTTACTGTTCATTCAAGTACGGAACCATTGGAAAAATTAAACATAGAAGTTGTTGGAAAGACACTGCGTCTTTACTTGGATGATGCCAAAATGGTTACAAAAGGAGAAAAAATCAAAAATGATAATTGGAAAGGCAAACAATCAATCTACAAAGGAACGGTGGTTACGGCAACAATAACGTACAAACAACTCAAAGAACTTTCATTACGTGGGGAAGAAAAATTTGTTTGTGAGAGTGCGCTAACTGGTTCTGAATTTAAGCTAAAACTCTACGGAGAATCTGAAGTGTACTTAAATGAAGTAGATCTAGATAATTTAACAACAAGTATTTATGGGGAAAGTTATTTGGAGGTTAAAAAGGGAGCAGTTGGCAGACAAAAAATAACTGCATATGGCGAAAGCACCATCAACACTTTAGAAGCAAATTCTATTGAGACCAAGATAACTGCATATGGTGAAGGAAGCTATCGCGTAGCAGTTTCTGATAGATTAAAAGTAACTGCATATGGCGAGGCAATAGTTGCGTATGCAGGTTCGCCCGAAGTAGATAGGGGAATAATAATCGGTGAAGCTGAAATTCAAAAAATAGATTAAATCATGCTTAAAAATCATATCAAGGTCGCATTCAGATATTTAAAGAACCATTTATCTTTTACTATCATTAATGTATTAGGGCTTACTTTAGGATTCTTTTGCTTTTTCCTTCTGAATGCCTATGTCTTAAGGGAAACTTCTTTTGATAAAGGCCAAGAAAATGTTTTTAGGTTGCTACAAGAAACAACAGATGAGAATGGTACTACACGAGAAATAGCACAATCTCCACCCAAAGTTGGTATAGAATCTAGACTTCTTTTTGATGAAATTGAAACCCAGACCCAAATACTATATTTGGGAAGAGCCAATGTTGGCAATAACCCACAAACAGTGAATCATCAACAAATTGCCGTATTGGATGATGATTTTTTAAATGTTTTTAGTTTCCCCCTCATAGAAGGTACTACCAATGGTCTAATAAATCATCCTAATGGTATTATTCTTACCCAAACAATAAAGGAAAACTACTTTGGAAAGCAATCGGCACTCGGTAAAATATTAAAGACCAGCTATGGTGATTATCCTGTGGTAGGAGTTTTAGAAGATTTTCCGGAAAATTCCCATTTAGAAAACTTAGTTTTCTTCAGTAGTCAAATGGCTTCGGAGGTGGTTAGTTGGTATACCGATTTTATGTCTGCCAATTGGTCAAGAAACGAGCTTATAACATATTTTAAAGTTTCGCCTAGTGCAGATTTAGCTGCGCTGGGAGATAAAATCACCAAACTTGCACAAGAAAACCAACCAAAAGATATCCTTTACAATAGCAGTTTTGCTGTTCAATCTGTTCAGGACATTCATCTATATGAAAATGAAGTAGAGGGTGAAATGAATAAAGACAAGGGAAATGGATTCTATGTGAGTTTATTCTTTTGGGTAAGCATCCTTATTTTATTGGTGGCCTGTTTTAACTACGCAGGATTGTTGAACATCGCTTTTATAGACAGAGCAAAAGAAATAGGTTTAAGGCAAATTGTAGGGGCTGGGAAACTTAACCTTCTAAAACAATTTTTGTCTGAAAGCTTATTGTTGATTTCGGCATCAATAATATTGGCTTATGCTTTATTGTGGTTGTTGCAGCCTTTGGTTCAGATTTGGTTTAGTACGACCCTTAACTTACGGTCAATTCCTTTTAATGGGATTGTTATCATGGTGGTATCCGGGTTATTTCTTGGGCTCCTATCCGTGGCTTATCCGTTTTGGCTTATCATAAGATCAGGGGTGTCATCCTCTATAAAAAGTACAATATCCTTAAACTCCAAATTGCCTTTTAGAAGATTTATGCTCACGTTTCAGTTCATAGCTGTTATTGTATTTATTACCGCGTCTTTGGTTTTTAACAAGCAAATGGATTTTTTAAAAAACAGAGAGCTTGGGTTTAAAAAAGAAGGCTTGGCCACTGTGGATATAAACAGTAGAATTTTAAGAAATCAGTTTGAAGCTATTAAAACTGAATTTTCAAGAATTCCAGAAGTTCAGTCCGTTAGTGTTAGTTCAAGGGTTCCTGGAGAATGGAAAAACATACCAACGGTAAAGACGAAACGAAACGGTCAGTCCCTTGCAGAGGCAAAGGACATGTTGTTCATGGGCGCCGACAAAGACTTTCTCAAGACCTTTAATATCAAATTATTGGATGGCACAAATTTTAAAGGCGCTCCATCAGATAGTTCCAAGGTGTTTATTAATCAAGCAGCCGTAATTGCATTAGGGTTGGAAAACCCCATAGGTGAAATGATCAGCATCCCGGCCGTTAACTATGGTGGAAGTAATCGGAACTTAAACCAACCTTTTATTGTCCAAGTTGCAGGTGTTTTAGAAGATTTTCAAATTGAAGATTTTAGAACAAACATAAAACCCCTTGTTATGGGCAACTGGAACAATCCAATACACTCCATTGACTATTACACATTGAAAATTAAAACGTCAGACTGGTCAAAAACAATGATTGCACTTAAAAAAGTTAACGATTCTTTTGACCCTAAAACTCCCATAGAGTTTAATGTTTTGGATGACAAATTTGCCCGGTTTTTTGAACGAGATATGGAACATTTTAAACTACTGAATTTCTTTTCCATTATAGTGGTTTTACTTTCCTGTATGGGCCTTTTTGCAATGAGCGCATTTGTTGCAAAAAGTAGGACCAAGGAAATTGGGATTAGAAAAGTATTGGGCTCAAGTGTTTTACAATTACAGTACCTATTATCGAAGGATTTTGTGAGGTTGATGTTGGTAGGCCTAATTGTGGCAACTCCACTAACCTGGTATGCCTTGCAAACTTGGTTATCAGATTTTGCATATCACATAGATTTTAAATGGTGGATGGTAGCCATAGGTGGATGTATTTGTTTTTCATTGACCATTGTAACCGTGAGTTTTCAATCTATAAAAGCCGCAATTGCTAATCCGATAAAAAGTTTAAGAACCGAATGAAAAATTAACTAGATTATGCTTAGGAACTATATCAGAATTGCTTGGAGAAATTTATTAAAACGAAAAGTATTTACCGCTATTAACATTTTAGGGCTGGCTATTGGTTTTGGTAGCAGTATCCTAATCTATTTGTTTCTAAGCTATCATCTTTCCTTTGATGGATTCCATAATCATTCTAATCGGATTTACAGGATGGTTACCGAAGAGCACCGTGATTTAATTGATTATGAAGCCAGTGTGCCGCCGGCATTTGCAAAAACATTTCGCGAAGACTATGATTATGCGGATTATGTGGCAAAGATGGTGCAACAAGGTGGGTTGATCATGGATGTGGAAAGAAATGGTTCTACGGATAAATTTAAAGAAGACATAGCCTTTGTTGAAGAAGATTTTTTTAAAATCTTCAATTTTCCTTTGCTTGATGGCAGCAACACCATATCACTTTCTGCACCTAATACCGCTGTAATAACGGAGACAGTTGCCAATAGAATGTATGGAAAAACTAATGTCATTGGCGAGACGTTTATTTTGCAAAATGATAAAATCATTGAAATTACAGGAGTTTTAAAAGCATTGCCAAAAACCACTTTTCTGGAAAATGAGGTTTTCATTTCCTTTAACAATCTTGAAGATTTTTTTGGATTTGCTGCCAAAGAATCCTGGGGTGGGATTACAAGTAATTTACAATGTTTTGCCTTGTTAAAACAAAACCAGAATGTTTCCCATATTGAGACTGCCCTTCTGGAGCTCCCCAAAGAACACAGACCAGAAAGCAAGAATAAGCATGTCTATAAATTACAACCCTTGTCAGACATGCACTTTAATCCATTGTATGGAGGATTAGACCCTATGCTTTTATGGGTTTTTGCCATAATAGGTTTATTCTTAATTACCATAGCATGTATAAATTTTATAAATATTTCTACTGCTCAGGCTTTTTATCGTTCTAAGGAAATAGGAATCCGTAAAGTGTTGGGAAGCTTTAAACAACATCTGTTTTGGCAGTTTCTGTCTGAAACCTTTGTCATTAGTTTGTTTGCCATTCTTTTGGGAGGCGCTTTGGCTCTAGTATTTTTGCCTTCCTTTAACGCCCTTTTTGAATTAAAATTATCTTGGAAAGACCTTTTAGACTTTAGATTTTTCGGATTTTTATTTTTGATTCTAGCTCTGGTTTCCCTTTTATCCGGAAGTTACCCGGGAATATTAATGTCCCGTATTGTTCCGGTGCTAGCGCTCAAAGGAAAGCTTAGTCACAATGATACGGGTGGAACAACAACAAGAAAAGTATTGGTGGTAGCACAATTTGCCATCTCAATAACACTTATTGCAGCAACATTCATAATTTCCAGACAAATTGATTATGCAGTTTATACAGATTTAGGTTTTGATAAGGAATCAATGGTAATGGTTGAAGTTCCCTCCGACCTTGAACCAGTCCAATTTGAAAGCTTAAAAAATAGATTGAGCCAAATTCCAGGCGTGCAAAATGTTTCTGCATGCTTGAGTAGTCCAGGTGCGGCTGAAAACAATTGGGGCACTAATGTAAAATACCATACCAACCCAGAGGTTGAAGAGTTTAATATACAGGCTAAAATAGGTGATGAGAATTACCTAAACACTTTTGGCATCCCGCTTGTGGCAGGAAGAAACTTCTTTAAAAGTGATTCTATAACTGAAGTATTGGTAAATGAAGCCTTCGGAGACAAGCTTGGAATTTCCAAATCCGAAGATTTGCTGGGGAAAAAGCTTTGGGCAAATGGCGGTAGTGTTAATGGAACCATTGTTGGTGTGGTAAGCAATTTTCACGATTCAGATTTTACCGAGGAAATCAAGCCAGCCTTTATTGCTGCAAACAATAATTGGTATGGGGAAATTGCTCTTAAAATCAATCATGTAAATACAAAATCAACATTGGACCAAATAGGGACAACATGGTCTGAAACTTTTACAGGATATATTTTTGAATACCGTTTTCTAGACGAGCGCGTAGCTGAACTGTATGAAACCGAACAACGCTATTTATCACTTTCCAAAGTATTTTCTGGCCTTGCCATCTTAATAGGTTGTCTTGGTTTATACGGGTTAATCTTATTTTTTGTGGGCCAACGCACTAAAGAAATTGGAATCCGTAAGGTCTTGGGAAGCAGCATAATCCACATTTTGACTTTATTTACAACAGACTTTTTTAAACTTATTCTTGTTGCAGGTGCATTGGCTACCCCAATAGCGTGGTATTTAATGGAGCAATGGCTTCAAGGATATGCTTACCGTGTAGAAATTCATTGGTGGATGTTTGCCTTGGCCATTGTTTCAATTATGGCCATAACCCTAATAACAATAAGTTATCAAACTTTAAAAGTAGCCATAGCAAACCCTATAAAAAGCTTAAGAACCGAATAAAAAATTAGCTGATCATGCTTAAGAATTATCTAAAAATCGCTTGGCGGAACATTGTAAAGAACAAAGTTTATTCTATAATCAATATTGGTGGACTCGCCATAGGTTTAGGCTGCTTCTTACTCATTACTCTTTATATAATCAAAGAACTCTCCTATGATAGCTATCATGAAAAAGGAGATCAGATTTATAGGGTATTGCACCATAGCAATTTGGAAGACACCTCAAGCGCTTGGGTTTGGGGCAATGCTCCTGTGGGCCCTGCATTAAAAGCCGATTTTCCAGAAATACTTGAAAAAGTCCAGTTTTCTGGTCAGTCAGCCATTCTATTAAAATATGGGGAGAATGCTTTTCAAGAGAACGATTGCTTTTATGCGGATGCGGCGGCTTTTGACGTATTTAGTTGGCCTTTGATTTCAGGTGACCCAGCAACGGCTTTGGAAGCGCCATATTCCATAGTGATTACCGAAACTACTGCTAAGAAGTACTTTGGTAACCAAGACCCCCTTGGAAAGTCAATTGAAGGCGTTGGTGGCCGAGCCAATGATGGAAACTACACAGTAACTGGAGTGATGAAGGATATTCCTGAAAATTCTCATTTTTCATTTGATGTACTCATGTCCATGGGCAGTTTTTACCAATCGAACCCAAACATTTTTGATTGGTGGGGGTATGTCGATTTTTATACATATTTATTAGTATCCAAGAATTTTGATGAAAAAGTATTCAACTCAAAAATTCCTTCTTTTTTGGAGAAGCATATCGAGGAAACTTCCGATGAGAACTTCTACAATATTTCATTGGAGTCTCTTGGTAATATATACTTGCATTCCAAAGCGGATCGCCAGCCTGGGATTATAGGAAGTCTTTCCAACATTTACATTTTTGCCATTATCGGCCTTTTTATTTTGATCATCGCATGTATCAACTTCATGAACCTATCTACTGCAAGATCATTGGAAAGGGCTAAAGAAGTTGGTGTAAGAAAAGTAATTGGCGCAAATAGAAAGGGGCTTATTTATCAGTTTTTTGGAGAATCGTTGGTCTTGGTTTTATTGTCTTCTGTATTAGGTTTACTATTAGTTTTTTTGGCTTTACCATGGATGTCAACCCTAACAGGATTACGTTTTTATACCCATGATGTAATCGAAATAAAATTACTGTTGTTCTTTTTTGGGACCGCGATACTTACAGCTTTTTTATCAGGCAGTTACCCCGCGCTTATCTTATCAGGTTTTAAGCCGGTAAGTATTTTAAGGGGCACCTTTAGAAAATCACCTCAAGGAGCCAATTTAAGAAAAGGACTGGTCATTTTTCAGTTTAGCCTTTCCATCGCCTTGATTGCAAGTACCATAATTGTATACAATCAACTGGGGTATCTATTCAACAAGGATATGGGCTTTGATAAAGAGCAACAGTTGGTGCTTGATTTTAACTGGGATCAAGATGTAATCTCGAATATGGAGACCATAAAGAGCGAGTTCAAAGCAATGCCCAATGTTACTTCAGTTTCCATGTCAAGAACCGTTCCTGGAAGTCACTTCCCCGCAGCAGGGACTACTGTGGAAATAGCTTCCGGAGAAATGAAAACTTTTAGCCCATATATCTATGAGGTAGATAATGATTTCATACCACATTATAATATAGAAATGGTTGCGGGCAGGGCATTTTCACGAGACTTTCCTACGGATAGTATTGGTTCTTTGGTCATCAATGAAGCAGCAGTAAAAGCTTTTGGGTATTCTGAACCCAATGAGATTATTGGCAAAAAATTTGATCAGTGGGGAAGACAAGGTACTATTATTGGTGTGGCCAAAGATTTTAATTACTTGTCCCTACATGAAGAGATAGCTCCCTTGACATTGAGACAGGTGCCCTACGGACAGTATTTTTCATTAAAACTTAGCTCCAATGACTATTATACCACTGTTTCAAAGATTCGTCAAAAATGGGCTGACCTAGTACCTCATCGACCATTTTTATACAGCTTTTTGGATACGTCCTTTAATGAACAATATCAGGCAGATATTAGATTTAGAAAACTCTTTACCATTTTCTCATTTCTCACCATATTCATTGCTTGTTTGGGACTTTTTGGCTTAGTTACCTACAGTGCGCTGCAACGAACCAAGGAAATTGGTATTCGAAAAGTATTGGGGGCTGAAGTAACCAATATCATTGCTTTAATATCCAAAGATTTTATCAAACTTGTTGGAGTGGCTCTTATTGTTGCCATCCCTTTTTCTTGGTTTGCTATGGATCAATGGCTTAATGATTTTGCCTACCGAATTGAAATACAATGGTGGGTTTTTGTACTTGCCGGAATGTTGGCCTTGTTCATTACTTTTTTCACAATCAGTTTTCAAGCCATAAAAGCGGCCCTTGTCAACCCTATAAAAAGTTTACGTACAGAATGAAGATAAACTCATGTTGAACTTGTTTCAGCATCAAAAAACGAAGTATCATGATCAAAAGTTATATAAAAGCGGCTTGGAGAAGTCTTTTAAAGAACAAAGGATTCACCTTTATCAATGTGGTTGGACTTAGTATAGGTGTTGCGGCATGTATTCTAATTTCAGTTTACATAATTCATGAAAACAGCTATGACAAGGATGTGGCCAATTCCTCAAATATTTATAGGATGGTCAACCGGTATATAAACGAGGGTCGTCTAGAAGACGGAGTCCATTTTTCTGCCAATACCGCATCAACCGTGCTCAATGATTTTGCTGAGGTGGAAAATTCGGGACGCCTTATGGATAATGGCCTTTTTTATGGTGCTGGCAGCAATGAAATCAGAATAGACGGAGAGCAAATGCAGCACCATGAAGATGGTTTTAGTTATGCTGATCAGAGTATCATTGAAATCATGGACATAAAAATGATTCATGGCGAAGCCTCTTCCGCGCTTGATGAACCGAACACCATCGTTATCTCAAAAACCATATCTGAAAAATACTTTGGAAAAAGCAATCCAATTGGAAAGTCTATTTATCTCAATGGAAATAATGATGAACCCTTTCGCATCAATGGGGTAATGGATGATTTTGCAAGCAACTCACATTTGGATTATGATTTCCTACTTACTATGGAAGGCGTTGAGTTTGGTGAAGGAGAGCAAACACGATGGGTACAGAATAACTACTACACTTATGTGGTTTTTCGAAATGATACAAACGTAGCGGATTTTGAAGAAAAGATGTCCAATAGTATAATCAATAACTACTTGGTCCCAGCATATAAATCTGCAGGCTTTGTGCTTCCTGAGAATTTCCAAGAGAAGTTTTTCATTAAGCTACAACCTTTGACGGACATCAATCTTTATTCCAAGAATATTGTTTTTGAAGCTAGCAAAAGAAACGATATTAAGATCATCTGGATTTTCGGAATCGTAGCCTTGTTCATTTTAGTCATTGCCAGCATCAATTTTGTAAACCTGTCTACCGCAAAATCGGCGAACAGAGCCAGAGAAGTTGGTGTACGTAAAGTGGTTGGTTCTTCCAAAGGCCATCTCATTGGACAATTTTTGACAGAGTCAATCTTAATTTCTTTGATTTCTTTCGCTTTGGGGCTTTTACTCTCTTGGATGATGATGCCTATTTTCAGGGATATGTCCGGTAAAGAATTGATTCTTCCTTTTTCAAATAGCACTTTTTTACCAGGTGTTTTTGTTGCCGCAATTGTGGTTGGAGTCCTTGCAGGAATATACCCCTCTTTTTATCTATCACGATTCCGTCCCGTAGTGGTGTTAAAAGGAAAACTTAGTTCTGGTAGTAAATCCAGCTCATTACGGAGCAGTCTTGTTGTTTTTCAGTTCACCATATCCATAATTTTAATCATAGGTACGCTCATAGTGAACCAACAGATGGACTTTGTGTTGAATTCCAAAATAGGTTTTGAAAAAGACCAGGTAATACAACTTTATGGTACTAATATGTTAGGAGATAGAATAAGCACCTTTAAGGATGAACTCAAAAATATGCCCGGTGTAAAAAATGTGAGTATTAGTGATTACCTGCCCATTGAAAATACTAAAAGAAACGGCAATAGTTTTGTAAACGAAGGGAAGGACAATATAGATGAGACTATTCCCGGTCAAGCTTGGGTAATAGATGAAGATTATTTGGCCACCTTGGGGATGAAATTGGTAGAAGGAAGAAATTTTTCCGAAGAGCGCAGCACCGATGACCGTGCAGTGATCATTAATCAAACCTTGGCCAATAAACTCTTACTGGACGAACCTCTTGGGAAAAGAATATCCAGATACGGGACACTTTATGAAGTTATCGGAGTTGTAGAAGATTTTAATTTCAACTCCATGAAGCAAAAAGTTGAACCCCTTTGTTTCTTTAGAGGAATAAGCCCATCCATAATTTCCATTAAGGCCAACACCGGGGATATTGCCGCTCTTTTAAATGGTATTGAGCAGAAATGGGATGTGTTTTCACCAAACATGGCGGTGCGCTATAGCTTTATGAACGATTCCTTTGCCAAAATGTATGACAATGTGAGTAGAATACGAACCATTTTTCTCTCGTTTTCCATTCTGGCAATTCTCGTGGCCTGTCTTGGTCTTTTTGCACTGTCGGCATTTATGGTGGAACAACGGAAAAAGGAAATCAGCATTCGTATGGTACTTGGAGCATCCTTCAAAAATATCTATAGCTTGTTGAGTGTTAATTTCTTAAAACTTGTTGGTGTATCTATTATCATGGCCATTCCTGTAGGATGGTATGTGATGAGTCGTTGGCTTGAAGATTTTGCATACCGGATATCCTTGGATTGGACCATGTTTGTGGTTGCCGGTATAATTGCACTAATCATTGCCATTTTCACCATTAGTTATCAGTCGATTAGTGCCGCATTAATTCAACCTTTAAAAAGTTTACGTTCAGAATAATCATATCAAAAAAACAAAATCATGTTAACGAATTATTTCAAAATTGCATGGAGAAACCTAACCAAGAATAAAGGGTATACCACTATAAATATTGGTGGCCTGGCATTGGGCATGGCTGTAACTACTATTATAGGCCTTTGGGTAGAAGATGAGCTTTCCTATAATGACCACTTCGAGCAAAAAGACAAGGTTGCCCAAGTTTGGCAATCGCAAACCTTTAATGGTAATGTAGGAACGGGCACAGCAATACCATTGCCATTGGCACCTGCATTGAAAGAAAGCTATGGGGACTATTTTGAGGAATTGATGATGGCTTCGTGGACATTTGATGCCTACCTAAAGTATGGCGAAAAGAGTATTTCAAGGCCTGGAAACCGTATGCAGCCCAATGCCCCAAAAATGTTGGAATTGCAAATTTTAAAAGGGGAAAAGGACGGTCTTCGCGAAATCAACTCCATAATGCTTTCCTTATCTACCGCAGATGCTCTTTTTGGGGAAGAAGATCCTATTGGAAAAGTTGTAAAGCTCAGTAACGAGTATGATATGATGGTTACAGGTGTTTACAAGGATATACCCGTTAACAATTCCTTCCATAACACCGATTATATTGTCCCTTGGGACCATTACGTGGCAAATGCCGAATGGATCAAAAACTCCTTGGATAATTGGGGTAATAATTCCTTTCAATTGTTTGTCAAAATAAGTGATAATGTAACATTCGAACAGGTTACCAAAGCCATAATTGATATTAAGAAAAATGCTGATGAGGAAATTGCGCAGTATGATCCAAAAATTTTCTTGTTGTCTATGGAGGATTGGTATTTGCGCAGCAGATTTGAAGATGGTATTCAAAAAGGGGGAAGAATTACCTATGTATGGCTTTTTTCCATTATTGGAATTTTTGTGTTGTTGTTGGCATGTATCAACTTTATGAACCTGAGTACGGCACGTTCAGAAAAGAGGTCAAAGGAAGTAGGCATCCGTAAATCTATTGGTTCTCAGCGAGGACATTTGATCAACCAGTTTTTAAGTGAGTCTTTTTTGGTGGTCCTATTTGCGTTTTTGGTTGCTTTGGGCATAGTGTTGTTATTCCTAAATGGGTTTAACGAACTTTCGAGAAAAGAAATCAATTTTCCATGGGATAATCCTTTATTTTGGACCTTTTCTCTTCTTTTTGTAGTAGTGACAGCGCTTCTGGCGGGAAGCTACCCTGCCTTGTATCTTTCATCATTCCGTCCTGTGGATGTATTGAAAGGCACCCATCAAACTGGTAAATACTCAGGTTTGCCGAGAAAAATCTTGGTGGTTGTCCAGTTTACCGTATCCGTTGCTTTCATAATAGGAACGGTAATCGTAATGCAGCAGATCAATCATGCCAAGAACAGACCTGTGGGGTATGATAAAGAGGGGCTGATACAAATACCCACTTTTGCACAAGATTTTGTTGGGAAGACCGATTTAATGCGAAATGAATTCATCAATTCAGGTGCGGTTGTGGAAATGGCCACCTCCAGCAGTCCCACTACCCAAATATGGTCCAATAGAAGTGGTTTTACATGGGAAGGCAAACCTGATGGATTTCAAGAAGATTTGGCATGGACGGAGGTATCACCGGAATATGCCAAGACCCTGAATTTAAGAATTGTGGAAGGAAGGGACTTTTCAAGGGAATTTGCTAGCGATTCCTTAGGTGTTTTGATCAACGAGACTGCCAAGCGGTATCTAGGGATGGAAAACCCAGTAGGGAAATTTATTATGGATGATGATGATGAGGACCCAGAGCCTCCCATGAAAATTATAGGTGTTGTGCAAGATATCATCGCCCAGTCTCCCTATGAGCCAGTGAAACAAGGGCTTTATGTATATGACCGGGAAGACAACTTCAGTTACTATACCTTGCGTTTAAACCCAAAACAGAGTGCAGGCCAAAGCATTGCCGTTGTGGAACGTGTTTTTAAGGAACACTTTCCAGATATTCCATTTGAATATGATTTTGTGGATGAAAATTACGGTGAAAAATTTGCATCTGAAGAGCGTATAGGAAGTTTAACCGGTATTTTTACGGCCTTGGCCATTCTAATTAGTTGTTTGGGATTATTTGGACTCACCTCTTTTGTGGCAGAACAGCGCACCAAGGAAATTGGGGTTAGAAAAGTATTGGGAGCAACGGTCTTCAATGTGTGGAACATGCTTTCCAAGGATTTTTTAAAGTTGGTGGTCATTTCTTGTTTTATTGCCATTCCAGTTGCGTATTATATTATGAATGGGTGGCTGCAGGCCTATCCCTATCGAATCATTCTAAAATGGTGGATTTTTGGTCTGGCCATTGTTGGTGCATTTGGACTCACTGTCCTTACCGTAAGTTTTCAAGCCATACGTGCTGCGAGACAAAACCCTGTAAAAAGTCTACGGATGGAATAAATCATTAAGCATAGCAGAAACATCAAAAAACGAGAAACATGTTAAAAAATCAATTTAAAATAGCTTGGAGGAGCATTAAAAAACAGCCTTTTTTAAACGCTCTCAATACGTTTGGTTTGGCTATTGGTATAGCAGGAACACTTTTGATCTGTCTCTATATTTATGATGAGTTGAGCTATGATAAGATGTTTGCCGATGCCGAAAGAATTCATAGAATCAATGTGGATATGAAGTTTGGGGGTCCGGACAGGCAAATATCTCAAGTTTCCGGGCCCATGGCGGAAGCGGTGTTGAATGATATCCCCCAAATTGAAAGTACCGTAAGGTTTAGGCCCTGGGGAACATCCTCTTTAAACAAAACGACCGAAACAAATTTGGTATTGGAAGATAGAACAGCCTTTGCGGATAGCACATTGATAACCGTGTTTGGCTTGAATATGATCTATGGAAATCCAAACAAAGCACTTACGGAACCAAACACATTGATTCTTACCAAAACGGCTGCCGAGAAACACTTTCCCATAACGAATGCCATTGGACAAAAATTGATTCTAAATGAAGGCAACACGTATACCATCACAGGAATCATTGAAGATCTGCCCGAGAACTCTTTTTTGGCAGATTATTCAGTGTTTATGTCAATGGCGAGCCATGTTGACAATTACATTAACTGGGGAAGCCATAATTACAATACCTTCATAAAACTAAAACCAAACACAACGGCTAGCGATATTGCCGAACCTTTGGCAGGCATGATGGAACGTTATTTAATGCCCTATGCCCAACAGTTTTTTCCTGGAATTACCAAGGAGCAGTTTGAAGCTTCCGGCAACTATGTCAACTATTCCACGATTCCATTGACGGATATGCATTTGTATTCCCACCGAGAGCAGGATATGGGAGTAAACGGAGATATCAACAATATTTATATCCTAGGGTTCATCGCACTTTTCCTGATTCTATTGGCCAGTATCAATTATATGAATCTGTCTACCGCGTATTCATTAAAAAGAGCTAAAGAGGTAGGCATTCGAAAGACGCTGGGGTCGAACAAAAATTCGTTGGTAAAACAGTTTTTGACCGAATCGGGCTTGATTACTTTTGGAGCCATGTTCATTGCAATACTATTGGCCATGATTGCTTTGCCCTTCTTCAATCAATTGGGCGATAAATCGATCAGTGTTCCGCTGTCCAACCCTGTTTTTTGGATGGGCTTGATTTTGTCAACTGCCTTGTTGGCTCTTTTATCAGGCAGTTATCCTGCCTTTTTTATGTCAAAGTTTAAACCTGTTAAAGTGTTGAAGGGCGGGGGCGGGAACAGCATTGGTGGCTCAAAAATTAGAAAAGTCCTGGTTATTTTTCAATTTGCCGTCTCGGTCTTTTTGATTGTTGGGACTTTGGTAGTATCCAATCAATTGCAGTTTATGCAAAACAAAGATCTGGGCTATAGTAAAGATCAAGTGCTATTGGTAAACAACATGAATAGATTGAATGACCAAGTGGACTCTTTTAAAGAAGAGGTTGTGCAGTTGGCACAAGTTTCAAGCGCCTCCCTTAGCGCCTATGTTCCTACCCCATCCTATCGAAGTGATGGTTCCTATTTCTTGGAGGACAAATTGGAACAGGAATCGGCAATAAATATGCAAGAGTGGCGTGTCGATTTTGATTATATGGAAACTTTAGACCTAATCCTACTTTCGGGTAGGACCTTTGACCCAAATATTACCACAGACTCCACAGCTGTGATTATTAATGAATCCGCCTTAAAAGTAACCGGACTTGATCAAGAAGCTGTGTTGGGAAAACGCATTTTCAATGGAATAGGTGAGGATGATATTTATGAGCTCACGGTAATCGGGGTGGTCAAAAACTTTCATTTTGAGACTATGCGCCACGAAGTTCGGCCGCTTTCATTACAAATGGGAAGAAGCACGGGTAACCTGATCGTAAAACTTAAATCGGGCAATTTTAAAAACACTATTTCACAAATACAACAACTATGGGACATTAGGTCACCAAGCTTGCCATTTGACTATCAATTTATGGACGAATCTTTCAACAAGGTCTATGAAAATGAGAGACGCTTAGGTGATATTTTCATCATTTTTACTTCGCTTTCAATTTTTATTGCCTGTCTAGGACTCTTTGGGCTAGCTGCATTTAACGCCCAGAAACGAATTAAGGAAATTGGGGTTAGAAAAGTGTTGGGGGCCACAATCGGTCAAATAACCTATAGATTATCGTTTGACTTTTTAAAACTGGTATTTATTGCCATTGCTATTGCGCTGCCAATGGGTTGGTTCGCCATGAACAAATGGCTCGAAGATTTTTCCTATAGAGTAGAGATAAAATGGTGGGTCTTGGTATCAGCGGGGATCCTGGCTATCCTAATTTCCTTACTCACGGTAAGTTACCAGAGCATAAAGGCGGCCATTGTAAATCCCGTAAAGAGCTTACGGACGGAATAATCATCAACCAAAAAACGAGAACCATGTTGAAACATAATATCGCGCTCTTTTTTAGGAACTTAAAAAAAGATAAAAGTACTTTTTTGATTAACCTAATAGGCCTATCCACCGGTTTGGCCAGTGTTTTGCTAATCTATTTATGGGTGACTGATGAAATGGCAATTGATAAATATCACCGTAAGGGCGATTATCTCTACCAGGTGCTATCAAATCATTCGGATGCCAATGGCATTCGCACTTTCAAAGGCGTACCCGGACTCCTGCTCGAAGAGATACAAGCTTCTGTTCCAGAAGTATCCCATGCCGTGGCAACCACCGATTCCCATGAGTACACACTTTCATTGGATGGAGGCGTGGCGCTAAAATCAAAAGGAAAATTTGCCAGTAAGGATTTCTTTGAGGTGTTTACATATCCTATGATAGAGGGTGACCCAAGAACTGTATTATCCAATACCTCTGGAATCCTTATAACCGAATCTTTGGCAAAGCGCCTTTTCCAATCAACGGATGTACTCGGAAAATCAATTGATTGGCATTTCTGGAGCGAATCTCGTTCCTTGGAAATCACTGGGATACTCCAAGACCTTCCAGAACAAACTTCTGAAAAGTTTGATTTTTTAATGTCCTGGGATTATTACCATGACGACCTTATCAACTTTAAGGATTGGGGCAACTATTATGGCAGAATACACGTGGTGCTCCATGATAAAGCAGCTGTTGATGTGGCTTCCGTCAAAATCGACAAAATCCTTAAAGAGAACCAAAAGAAAAGCGATGTTTCCCTTTTTCTGGGCAAACACGCCGATCGATATCTCTATAGCAAATATGAAAATGGCAAACAGGCCGGTGGCCGAATAGACTATATAAGATTGTTCACAATTGTGGCCCTTTTTATTTTGTTCATTGCCTGTATCAACTTCATTAATCTATCCACAGCCAAGGCCTCCCAAAGAGTTAGGGAAATTGGGGCCAAAAAGACCTTTGGGGCCTCCAGAACATCCTTGATGTTTCAATTTTATACGGAATCCATGTTGTTGGGCATCTTTTCACTTTTTATCGCACTCTTACTGGTTTACCTTTTGCTGCCACAGTTCAATATGCTTAGTCAAAAAGAATTATCCCTTAATTTCTCCGCGCCTTTTTACGCGGTATTGCTCAGCATTATCATCGCGGTGGGAATTTTGGCGGGCAGCTATCCCGCCCTTCACCTATCCGGGTTTAAGGTTGTAAAGGCCATTAAAGGGGGCCGTGTGTCCAAAAAAAGTGAAATCTGGGGCAGAAAGGCACTGGTGGTGGCTCAATTTACACTCTCAATAATATTAATTGTAGGTGTGGGCGTGGTTCATTTTCAACTGGATTATGTGAAAAGTAAAAACCTGGGTTATGACAGGGAAAATATTGTCTATTTGGAAAGAGAAGGCAAACTTCTTACCCAAACAAAAGCTTTTGTAGAAGAGCTCAAGAACATTCCCGGGGTTGAAGGAGCAGTAAGTTCAGGGTTTATGGTGGGGGGTGGCAACGCCACTGGTGGTGTCAGTTGGCCCGGCAAAACAAAGGAGGATCAAGTTCAATTTTGGGAGATCAGATCTGGCCATGGCACGCTGGATCTAATGAACATAGAACTTGCGGAAGGCAGGGACTTTTCGGAAGAATTTATCTCGGACGAAGATGTCATCATCGTAAACGAAAAGGCTGTGGAAGCTATGGGATTAAAAGATCCTATCGGAAAAACAATTACCCATTATTTAGGGGATAAAAAGATTGTCGGGGTAGTGAAGGACTTTCATCTTACCTCCTTACACCTTGCTGTGGAGCCAACCCTATTTTTGTACAGGCCGGATCAAACCCATTTTGTTATGGCAAAATTAGGCAAGTTCAATGAAGCGCAGACTTTGGATAAAATTGAAGAGCTGTATGCCGAATTCAATCCCGGTTATCCTTTTCAACCCAAATTTTTAGATCAAGATTATCAGGCATTGTATGCCTCTGAGGAGCGCGTTTCATCGTTGTCAAAATATTTTGCGGGACTTGCTATTTTAATATCCTGCTTGGGTTTATTGGGACTTGCCACCTACACGGCAGAAAGAAGGACGAAAGAAATCGGAATACGGAAAATTTTGGGTTCAAGCGTTTTGAACATCATGTATTTGCTGACTGGGGATTTTACCAAAATGGTAATGATTGCCATAATCATCGCCGTGCCCATAAGCTATTATACAGGAACCGCCTGGCTAGAGAACTTTACCTATAAGATTGACTTTAAATGGTGGTCTATCGCCGTTGTGGGTGCAGGAATTCTTCTGGTCTCTTGGGTTATTGTAGGCTGGCAGACGATAAAGGCTGCATTTGTAAATCCCATACAGAGTTTAAAAACGGAATAGGGTCAAAAATATATCCAAGCTATATGAAAACACAACTGTTTAAATCTGTTTTGAGGAACCTTTTGAAAAAGAAGTTTCTTTCCTCAGTAAAAATCCTTGGGTTGATTGCTGGATACGGGGTGTTTATTTTTTTAGCTGAAAAAATTCAGTATGAGACTAGCTATGATCAGTTTTGGAACGAATCAGAATCTGTATACAGGGTTGCTTTGGATGTTTCCTGCGAAAATGGGGAAGAGGTAGTGTCTGCAAAAAACTTTCATGGCTCAACTGAATTGTTGGATGAGGAATTGGCAGAAGTGGATACCCATTGCAATTTGAGCAAAGATGTGGTAACCGTTTTCAACGGGCCGCAACAAAAAATTCAAAATGTTGATTTCATCTGGAGTGACCCAACTTTTTTTGAAGTCTTTGACCGTGAAATCATAGATGCCAAAACGACTTCCCTCCTAGAAAACATTCATGGTGTTGCCATCTCACAATCCTTTGCAAAAAAATTATATGGTGCTGAAAATCCCATAGGAAAAGAACTTACAGTAAATGAGGGATGGAAGTTTGTGGTAGATGCAGTTTTTGAGGATATTCCTGAAAACAGCCATCTTAAAGTTGATGTAGTATGTGCCTACAAAACATTGTTCTATTACATGAAAAACTTTGACAACACTGCACAAGTGTTGGTCGACAATCCAAATTATCAATATGTAAAAGCAGATCCTTATACTCAAAAAAGGTGGCGGGCTCCGGTACAATATCGGCCATATTGTTACATAAAACTGGATAAAGGGTTCACCATCGGCAGTGTATCGAACAAGGTTGGTCCATTGCTTAAAAAAGTGGCGCTCCCCCAAAATTTAAAAGATGCCACGGTTGATTTTATATTTCAACCAATTGCAGACATTCATCTAAAATCAAAATTAGACCACGAATTGTCTGCAAATGGAGAACTTACACAAGTCTTTTTTCTTGGTATAATTATTCTTGTGGTATTATTGGTTTGCCTTATTAATTTCATCAATCTTAATACCATTTCAACAATAGAAAATGCAAAAAACTATTCTATCCGAATACTCAATGGTTCGCGTTATGGGCAAGTTTTTCAACTACTGTTTATAGAAAGTTTGCTGTTCAACTTAATTGCCATAGGTGTATCCCTTGTCTTGGCCTATCGTTTAATCATTACACAAATTCCCAGTGGAGGAATCTCTTCTTTTACACTTTTAATTTTAGTCCTTATTGGTGCTTTAGTGACTTTAGTTGCTTGCATTGTGCCATTTATTTCCGTAGTAAGAAACAAAGCATTTTCCATAGTACGATCAGGAAGTCAAAAGTTGCAGCAAAAGTGGACCAGCCAAAAAATAATGGTAACAATGCAATTTTCAATTACCATTATATTAATTATTTGCACTATTGGAATTTACAAACAGATGCAGTTTGTGAACAATTCTGAATTAGGGTTTAGTGGCAATCAAACATTGTTCAGTTTTACACCCATGTCCATGAACCAACATCCTGATCTTGCGAACAAACTTACTACCTTCAAAAATGAAGTTTCCGCGTTAGGAGGTATCGTCTCGTTTTCAACAAGCTCCTCCATTCCAGGTCGTCCAATTAATCGTCTAACAAACCAAGTAAAGGCCATAGATGCCGAAAACCCTTATGCCGCAAGCTTTGAACAAGTTAGTATTGATGATGCCTATATGGAAACCTATTCCATTCCTTTAATTGCCGGAGGAAATTTGAGTTATCAAAATGATTGGAATTCCAATGACATATTAGTAAACAGAACCGCACTTTCTCACATGGGCTTTGCCAATGAAAATGAAGCGGTAGGCAAGTCCATTTCCATTTCCAATAACAACTATGAAATACGGGGAGTGGTTGAAGATTACCACCATGTTTCTTTGCATACCACTGTAAAGCCAACGATATATTCCCAAAACTTAAGATGGGATCATTCGGTAGGGTTTTATTCATTTCGGTTAAGTTCTAACAATATTGCTGGCACTACTGCGCAAATTCAATCCATTTGGAATCAATTATACCCGAAAGAGGAGTTTATCTTCAGCTTTTCCAACACTGAATTTGAAGCTCAATATTTGCAAGATCAGAGGTTCAATCAAATTTTAAGTTATTCAACAATCCTTGCGTTGTTAATTTCATGTTTGGGTCTATTAGGGGTAGCTCTGTTCAATACAAAAAAACGAGTTAAGGAAATAGGTGTTCGTAAAGTAAACGGCGCCAAAATTCAGCAAATACTGTTCGCGCTTAATAGGGATTTTATAAAATGGGTTGCTATTGCCTATGTTATTGCCTGCCCTATGGCATGGTTTGTATTGGATAATTGGTTGGAAAGCTTTGCCTATAAAACCACTATTGGAATATGGATTTATCTTCTTTCAGGACTGGTTGCTCTTATTATTGCTATGCTAACTGTCAGCTGGCAAAGTTTTAAAGCAGCTATTGCTAACCCTGTTGAAAGTTTACGAACAGAATAGGTCATTTAAATAAAAACACAAAGTATGATTAAAAATCATTTTAGAACAGCCTGGAGAAGCCTCCTAAAGAATAGAATATTTACCAGTTTAAACATTATTGGGCTGTCCGTTGCTTTTGCTGTTGCCATTCTGCTATCAATGGCCGGTTTTTTTGACCTATCGTATGATAAGTTTCATACCAACTCCAAAGATATTTATAAGGTGTACTCCATGTGGCAGAACCCCAAAGGCTCCCAAGTAAGCGTAAGCCATTCCGCACCATTAATGTCCACTATCATGGACGAAGTCCCGGGTATAAAAAAAGCCACCCGCCATTTACAGCAAGAAGCCGTACTTACGTATGGGGAAAAAGAAATTAATATGGATGCCATTTGGGTGGATGCCGATTTCTTTACGATGTTCACCTTTCCTGCTATTAAGGGAAAAATGGAAGACCCCTTGGAAAAGCAGTCGGACATCGTCATTACAGAAGAAACGGCAAAAATGTTGTTCGGAGATGAAGAGGCCATAGGCAAAACAGTGCAAATTCTAATCGATGGAAAAGACCAGCCTTTTACTGTAGGAACTGTAGTCGAGAACAATCCATCACAGAGTACATTAGAGTTTGAAGTTGCTGTACGGTTTGAAAAAGAATCACATTATTCAGAAAATAAAGATGAATGGGGTGCGAGGTATCACGATATATATGTGCAATTGGCTAAAGATGTTGCTCCAAGCCAATTTGATGTGGCAACACGTTCACTGGTGAATGACAATTTTAAAGAACGAATCGATAATGCTAAGCGAGATGGCGCCCAACCTGATGCGGACGGCCTTTTCTATAAGTTTGAACTTTTGCCATTCTTGGATGAAAATTTTACGACTTTCCGAAATGGATATGTAGAAGTCAGCCGTAGCAATACCTATTTGGTGTTGGGTGTTGCTTTTTTGATTCTTTTTATAGCCTGTGTCAACTTTGTTAATATGAGCATTGCCAGAAGTGGAGAACGCCTAAAAGAGATAGGTATGCGAAAAACACTTGGGGCAAAACGCAAACAACTATTTTTTCAGTTTTGGACAGAAAGTTTACTTGTTTTCTTTTTCTCCATAAGTATTGGTCTGCTCATAAGTATGTTGTTGATTGATGATTTTAAAACCATTTTTAGGACCGATGTCTCCTTTGGATTGATTTTATCCCCGGTTATAATCCTACTTTTTCTATTGAGTGTACTCATGATAACCTTAATTGTAGGAGGGTATCCTGCATTGCTTTTGAGTAAACTGGGCACTATTCAATCTTTAAAAGGAAAACTGGATGTCTCCGGTAAAAATAGGGTTCGGGACGCCTTAATGGTTTTACAGTTTGGGATAGCCATTTTAATGATAACGGGAACATTGGTACTGCGGAGTCAGTTAGATTTTATGCGCAACAAAGACCTTGGTTTTAATAAGGAGCAGGTGCTCTCTTTTCCATTGGATGGAAAAAAGAATAGCTATGATGCTTTGGAACTAATGCGAAACGAATTGGCGGGCAATCCGGATATTTTGGAAATATCTGGAGCCGATAATAATTTGGGATACGGAAAAGATGGTAGTGTCTCCAGTAGTATGTTCGGTTTTGAATACAAGAACAGGGTAATCAATACCAACTATCTCACGGTTGATTATGATTATGTGGAGACATTGGATTTGGAACTCGTAGCAGGCAGGAACTTTAGCAGAGAATTTGAAAGTGATAGATCGGGAGCCGTTATCAACGAGGCCATGGCAAAAGAATTTGGGGAAAAAGACCCATTAACGGCATATATTAGCTTTAGTGATTCATTGCGTTTTCCGGTAATAGGGGTGGTCAAAGATTACCACTTCGAAAACTTGGATAAGACCATAGCCCCAATTACCATGATGATGAGCCGTGATTACGATCTTTATTATGCCTATGTGAAAGTAGCACCAGCTAATCTGGCAAAATCATATGAAGCCATTAAAAATGCGTGGACGCGGGTCTCTCCCAACTCAAAATTCCTAGGTTCATTTTTAGATGAGAACATTGACCGGACCTTTAGAAAAGAAAAGCGAATGACCACTATGATTACCAGTGGTGCCATTCTGGCAATTGCGTTGAGTTGTATTGGTCTGTTTGCTATTTCGTTGCTAATTGTAAATCAGCGCACCAAGGAGATAGGGGTTAGAAAAGTAATAGGCGCAAGCGTATCGAACATTACTTTTTTATTAACCAAGGATTTCTTGAAATTAGTTGGAATATCATTTTTGATTGCTTCGCCAATAGCATGGTGGTTTATGAAAGAATGGTTAAAGAATTATCCGTTTAAAATTGACCTTAGTCCCTTATTTTTTGTCACGGCGGGCTTGCTGGCCGGCATTATTGCTTTATGTACGGTTGGCAGCAGAACTATTAGAGCAGCAAAGCAAAACCCAATAAAGAGTCTGAGAACAGAGTAAAAATCAACATCATGTACAAGCTATTTTTTAAGATTGCAACTAGATTTCTATTGAAGAACAAACTATACTCCTTTATCAATATTTTTGGTTTGGCCATTGGCGTGGCATCTTTTGTATTGATCATGTTGTATGTAAATTATGAACGTAGCTATGATAAGTTTGAGGGCTCAGAAAATGTTTATAGACCTTATATGGATTATTTGGAGGGAGACACATTTGCCCCTGGTGATGCCATGACCTATAACCTTTCGGGACCAACCTTAAAAGAGAAGTTTCCAGAGGTGCTGGATTACGTTCGGTTCTATTATTTTGAAAAGCTAACTTTTAAGGTTGGTGACAGAATATTGGAACAACCCTTGGGGTCATTATCTGACGCATCCTATTTTGATATTTTCAATTATCCCCTATTGAAAGGGAATAAAGAGGCAGTTCTTGCAGAACCTTATTCTATTGTCCTTTCAAAATCATTTGCGAAAAAGCTTTTTGGTAATGAAGATCCTTTGCAAAAAACAATTTCTGCCTTTCGTGATGGTCGTGAAGCGGTATTAACCGTTACTGGCGTAATGGAGGACGTTCCCAAAACAGCTCACTATAGAAATTCCTTTTTAATTTCTTACGAGACGGAGAAAACATGGACAGATTGGGGCCCAAGCGCCCATGAGCTCAACTGGAATATGAATAATTACTATACCTATATTAAGGTAGCTCCAAATACTAATGCTGCACTTCTACGTCAAAAAATAATTGATAGTGATATTGAAGAAGACACAGAAGAACGTCACAATATCGAGGCTATTGAAAGTATTCATTTATATTCTAACAAGCCTTACGAAGTATCTGCAAATGGTAGCGTTACACGCATAAAGTTTTTGTCGGCTATAGCATTTATTATTCTTATTCTTTCTTGGTTAAATTATGTAAACCTTTCTACAACAAAATCTATGGAGAGGGCAAAGGAGGCAGGAATACGAAAAGTTGCTGGAGCAAAAAAATCGCAATTAATTATCCAATCTTTAGTAGAGTCGGTTTTGCTCAATTTTATTGCTATGGCAATAGCCCTGACCATAGTTTTAATTTTGTTGCCCATTTATAATAATATTACGGGTACAGACCTTAGCCTTACTCTAAAAAGTCTTTTAGGTTTCTTGCCCTATTTCGCTTTCATTCTTTTAGGTATTATAGCAGCAGGTCTTTACCCTGCACTTTTATTGAGCAGCTACTCGCCTGCCAAGGCACTAAAAGGAAAAATTAGAACCTCAACCCAAGGACTTACTATTAGAAAAGGACTTATTGTCACACAATTTTTAGCTACTATAGTTTTATTGGTTGGCACCTTGGTAGTCACTAAGCAAATCAACTTTTTAGAAAGCCAGCCAATAGGAGCTGATATTAATCAAACTATTGCATTACGCGGCGAAGTAGTTACAAGTGAAGCAGATTCTCTGGTGGTAAATGATTTTAAGGTTTTAAAGGAAGAACTTAAGGCTTTACCTTTTGTAAACAAGACAGCAATTGCACAAACCTATCCTGGTGATAGTTTTGATAATCTTTCATCTACAAGAGGAATTAAATTGTCAGATGGACGAAGGGTAGATGATAAAATATTTTATAGTCATCACGCGCAGCCAAATTATTTTGACTTGATAGGATTTGAATTCTTGGCAGGAGGCACTTTTCTTCCATCATCAGATTGGGAAGGCAATCAAGTTGTGGTCAATGAAACTTTCTTAAAGACTATGGGTATTTCATCTCCTGAAGAAATTGTGAATAAAACTATTAGCTTCTGGGGAAACAATGATTGGAGGGTTTCTGGGGTGATTAAAGACTACTATCATTTTGGATTAAAAAGTCCCGTATTGCCCATAGTTATTCGTTATCAAAAAGAAGTAAGCAACCTTTTGGTAAAACTAGATCCTTCCGTTACCTCTACCGCTGGGTTTGGCTCAGCAATCAGTCAGATTGAAACTAGATGGAAAAAAGTGTTCCCACAGAGCACCTTCAACTATACATTTTTAGACCAAAAGTTCGAAGCCCAATATGAACAGGATAAGGCATTTAAATCAGCCTTTCAAATCTTTACGTTGCTTGCTATAATTATTGCATCAATGGGTCTTTTTGGGCTTACATCATATACTGTAGTGCAGCGAAAAAAAGAAATAGGAATACGAAAGGTAAATGGTGCTAGCATTACCCAGGTACTGACCTTATTGAACAAAGATTTTGTGAAATGGGTTGGTTTGGCATTTATTGCGGCGGTTCCCATCTCTTGGTACGCAATGAACCAATGGCTCGAAGGCTTTACGTATAGAACAACACTCAGTTGGTGGATTTTTGCACTTGCCGGGGCCTCTGCATTGATCATTGCCCTATTCACAGTAAGTTGGCAAAGTTTTAAAGCGGCAATAGCCAACCCCGTGGAAAGTTTACGAACGGAATAAAACAAAAATTATGTTTAGAAACTATCTAAAAATCGCTTGGCGGAATCTAGCTCGAAACAAGAGTTTTTCACTACTTAATATTTTAGGCCTTTCCATTGGTTTGGCAGTGACCGCCCTTATTCTACTGTGGATCAATTTTGAACTTGGGTTTAATCAGTTTCACGAAAAGAAAGACCGTATTTATGAAGTATACAATAAGTACGAGATAGATGGTGAAATTTGGACATGGAATTCCACCCCAAAAATAATGGCGGCAGCTATCAAAAAGGATTATCCAGAGGTCGAAGCTGTTTCAAGATATTTTTATAACAATACGTTTCTTTTTTCCAAGGATGAAAAGAGAATAAAATCTACGGGCACCATGGTGGACCCTGATTTTTTGAAGATATTCACTTTTCCTCTTGTGGAAGGAGACGTTGAAACGGTTCTTGAAGATGTAAATTCCGTGGTCATCACTGAAGATTTTGCAAAAAAAATGTTTGGTAATGAGCCTGCTGTGGGAAAAATAGTTAAGGTAGATAATACCGATAGTTTTAAGGTTACAGGAATTTTAAAAAATCTACCATCAAATACCGAATTCAATTTTGAATTTTTGATGCCTTGGAAGTATGTTAAGCAAAAGGGTTGGGATGATGAAAATTGGGGAAACAATTCTGTTGCCACCTATGTATTGTTAAAAGAAGGCGTTAATTATGTCGCATTTTCCAAAAAAATCAAATCGTTGCGAAAGTCTTATGATAAGGGCGCGCCAGATATGGTAACCTTTCTGTATCCATACACTAGGTCACACCTATATTCAGAATTTGAGAACGGAGAGGAGATAGGTGGTCTGATTGATTTAATTCGATTGTTTGGCATCATAGCAATTATAGTGTTAGTAATAGCATGTATCAACTTTATGAACTTGAGTACCGCCCGAAGCGAAAAAAGAGCCAAGGAGGTAGGCGTTAGAAAAGCGGTGGGCGCACAAAAAAAGGCTCTTATTGGTCAGTTTTTGGGGGAATCCATTTTAATTTCTTTTTTGTCCGCTTTGTTGGCATTGGCAATCGTTTTAATAGTACTTCCCTCTTTTTCCGAACAAGTGGTAGGCAGAGAGCTTACTATAGAATGGGCCAATCCATGGTTCTGGATTGCAGCAATAAGCATAATACTTATTACAGGGATTTTAGCGGGAAGTTATCCTGCCCTGTACCTATCCGCATTCAGACCGTCATCAGTTTTAAAGGGAACTTTCAATAAGAAAAATACATTAATAACTCCAAGAAAAGTCTTGGTCATAACACAATTTTCAATTGCAATTATTCTGATTACGAGCACTATTGTGGTTAAAAAACAAATTGACAACGTTCAAAATCGCCAACTGGGCTACAATAAAAACAGCTTGATCTATATTCAAATGGAAGGCGATATTGAAAAAAACTATGAAATCATCAAATCAGAATTATTGGACTCAGGAATTGCCTCTTCTATTACAAAAACAAATTCTCCCATTACTGAAAGTTGGAGCAATACATGGGGTTTTGAGTGGAAAGGGAAGGATGAAGAGAACAAAACGTTGGTGCATCGGTTAGTGGCCGATGAAACTGTGGTCAGGACCATGGGATTACAACTTATTGAGGGAAGGGATTTTGATTTGAAAAAATATGCCACGGATTCTACCGCGGCAATACTCAATGAATCTGCCGTATCACTTATGAAACTCAAAAATCCTATAGGACAAACCATAAAGGACAATGGTACTGACTGGCGTATTGTTGGTGTAGTCAAGGATTTTGTATTTAATTCCCCCTTTCAAAAGATAGAACCAATGGTCATTGAAGGGGCTAGGGCTTGGTTCAATGTTATACATATTAAATTTAACCTTGAAAGGAATATGTCTGATAATTTGGCTTTTACCAAAACCATTTTCAATAAGTACAACCCAGAATATCCATTTAATTACGAATTTGTTGATGCCGATTATGCAGAAAAGTTTGTTACTGAAGAACGGACTGAAAAACTAGCCAGTCTATTCAGTTTATTGACCATTTTGATTTCTTGTCTTGGATTATTTGGACTGGCTAGCTATATGGCCGAAAATAGAATAAAGGAAATAGGTATTCGGAAAGTGCTAGGAGCTTCGGTAAGTGGTATTACGACATTACTTTCCAAGGATTTTTTAAAGCTGGTTCTAATTTCAATTGTGATAGCAATTCCTATTTCATGGTATGCAATGAACCAATGGCTTGAAGAATTTGATTTTAGGATTGCCATTTCTTGGCAGATTTTTGCCATCGCTGGCATTCTTGCAATGGCAATTGCATTTCTAACTGTGAGTTATCAAGCAATCAAGGCGGCAAAATCTAACCCAGTAAAAAGTTTGCGAACAGAATAAATTAAATATTATGCTTTTACAATTAAACAATATTTTTAAATGGGTCAACTCAGGTGGCCAACGAATTTTTCTTTTAAAGGATATCAATCTTAATGTTGAAGAGGGAGAGTTTATCTCCATAATGGGGCCTTCCGGTTCTGGAAAATCCACTTTGCTCAATGTTATTGGAATGCTCGATGGATTTGAAGAGGGAGAGTACCATTTTTTGGATGAATCCGTACATTCCCTAAAGGAAAAACACCGAGCCAATTTGTATAAAGAATATATTGGGTTCGTATTTCAATCCTATCATCTTTTAGATGATTTGACGGTAAAAGAAAACCTAGAAATGCCACTTCTCTATAAAAAATTTAAAGGTTCTGAACGTAAAGCCATGGTTGCCGATATGTTGGACCGATTTAATATTGTTGGAAAAAAGGATTTGTTTCCTGCCCAATTGAGCGGTGGCCAACAACAATTGGTTGGGATAGCACGAGCATTAATCTCTAACCCAAAATTGATTTTAGCGGATGAGCCCACCGGAAATTTGAATTCCAAACAAGGAGAGGAAATCATGGAACTGTTCAAACAATTAAATGAAGAAGGAGTCACTATTATTCAGGTGACACATTCCGAAAAAAATGCAGAATACGGTTCTCGAATTATCAATCTTTTGGATGGCCGTATGATTTAGTTTGTCAAATCTGCTAGTTGTTTTCCGACCAGACTACCAAGAGCAATACCCATTCCTCCTAAGCGAACTCCACAATATATGTTATTGGAAAGTTGCTTTACAATTGGAGTTTTTTGTGGCCCAACCCCCATTATTCCGCTCCAGCGACGGTCAATTTCAACTTGTTGCCTAGGCAAAATAACTGTTTTGAGCAGTTTTTCAAGTTCATTTTGAACTATTTCAGTCTGCCCAAAGCTATCGGTCTGTTCTGTTGTAAAATCAAGATTTCGTCCACCTCCAAAAAGAATGCGATTGTCAATATTTCGGAAATAGTAATACCCTTCATCAAAGTGAAAAGTGCCTTTTATTTTAAGGTCTTTGATTGGCTTGGTAATCAAAACCTGAGCTCTTGCTGGTTTTACTGTTTCCGTTTTTAAAAACTGTGAAGAAAATCCATTGGTTGCAATGCATACTTTTTTTGTTTCAAATTCAAAGTTGGAAGTTTTTAAAACCACTTTGCTTTCCAAATCTTCAATAGCTTCAACGGCAATACCATTAAGAACATATATCCCTTTTTCAAGGCATTTTTGAAGTAATGCCTCCATCATTTTTCCAGTATCCAACTGACCTTCAAAACTATGGGTAATATAATTTCCGTTGATGTTTTCAAACCCAAAAATATTACTGCTTTTCCTAAAAGGATCAGCTCCAAAAATGGGTTTTAGTAATTTATTCAGGTGCGTTATGTTCTCTCTACAATCCTCAAATAAGGCCATGTCCTTTTTCAAAAAAAGCTCGTGTCCTCCCTCTTGTTGGAAATCAATAGTAGTATCGCCCAATAAACTACGAAGTACTTGTATGCCCTCCCAACGCTGTTTAACCAAGTCAAATACTTGCTCTTCCGCGTGTGTCTTTAAATCGGACAACAGCTCAGAAATACTGCCAAAACATGCAAACCCAGCGTTTTTTGTGCTTGCCCCTTGGGGCAAAGCACCTTTTTCCAGAACTAAAATCTTGCTTTTTGGGAAACGTTCCTTAAGAGTATATGCACAACTAAGCCCTACTATACCACTGCCAATTATAGTAAAATCTATATTGGACAACCAGGTTTTGTATTCCCAATAGCTCAGTTCCATAAAGCAAAAACCCTGATAAAATCAGGGTTAATCTAAATATTTTGGGTCTATTTCAAAATCTTCCATAAACTTGGTGGTATAATTTCCCGCCAAATAATCGGGATGATCCATTAACTGTCTGTGAAATGGAATAGTAGTTTTTACGCCTTCTATCACAAATTCGTCAAGAGCCCTTCGCATTTTATTAATGGCTTCCTCCCTTGTCTGTGCCGTGGTTATCAATTTGGCAATCATGGAGTCGTAATTTGGTGGAATCATATAGCCACTATATACATGAGTATCTAATCGTACGCCGTGTCCACCTGGAGTATGGAGGGTAGTAATTTTACCTGGGGAAGGCCTAAAATCATTAAAAGGGTCTTCGGCATTGATTCTACATTCAATGGAATGTAGTTTGGGCAGATAATTTTTTCCTGAAATTGGAACACCTCCTGCAACCAAGATCTGTTCCCGAATCAAATCATAATCTACTACTTGCTCCGTAATAGGATGTTCCACCTGAATACGGGTGTTCATCTCCATAAAGTAGAAATTCCGATGCTTATCAACCAAAAATTCTACTGTGCCAGCACCTTCGTATTTAATGAATTCAGCTGCTTTTACTGCTGCTTTTCCCATATCATCACGAAGAGAGTCCGTCATAAATGGCGATGGTGTTTCTTCCGTAAGTTTTTGGTGCCTGCGCTGAACGGAGCAATCCCGTTCCGAAAGGTGACAAGCTTTTCCATACTGATCTCCAACAATTTGAATTTCAATATGACGGGGTTCCTCAATTAATTTTTCCATGTACATTCCGCCATTGCCAAATGCTGCAGTGGCTTCTTGTACAGCGCTCTCAAAATGATTTTCCATTTCATCTTCAGACCAGACCGCGCGCATTCCTTTTCCCCCTCCCCCGGCAGTGGCTTTTATCATTACCGGATAGCCCATCTTTTTGGCTATTTTTTTGGCGTCAGCAACATCTTTCAATAATCCTTCAGAGCCTGGAATTGTTGGCACTCCAGCTTTTTTCATGGTTTCCTTGGCCGTGGCCTTGTCTCCCATTTTATCAATTTGTTCTCCAGAGGCTCCTATAAATTTAATTTCGTGTTCCGCACAAATCTTGGAGAATTTGGAGTTTTCTGAAAGGAATCCATATCCTGGGTGAATAGCATCCGCATTTGTGATTTCTGCAGCTGCAATAATATTTGGAATCTTTAAATAGGATTCATGGCTTGGTGCGGGCCCAATACAAACGGCTTCATCAGCAAATCTAACATGGAGGCTCTCCTCATCTGCCTTGGAGTATACCGCCACTGTTTTGATGCCCATTTCCTTGCACGTGCGTATGATACGAAGTGCTATTTCTCCCCTATTTGCAATCAATATTTTTTTAAACATAGTCTTTGATGTTAAACCCTAAAGTTATAAACGTCCTTAAGTCCTTAAACTATTGGAATCTGATTTAAGAAGGATCAACCAAAAATAAAGGCTGATCAAATTCAACTGGTGAAGAATCGTCAACCAATACCTTAACTATTTTACCCGAAACCTCTGATTCAATATCATTGAATAACTTCATGGCCTCTATAACACAAAGCACATCTCCTTGATTGATAGTGCTTCCGACCTCAACAAAAACAGGTTTGTCTGGAGAAGGTTTTCTGTAAAAGGTTCCTATTATTGGGGATTTTATGGTGATATATTTTGAATCATCGTTTTCCGCGCCAGCTTGCTCTGATGAAACAGGAGCTGCTTCGGCGGCAGTAACCGGCGTTGAGGCAACAGGAGCAACAGGGGCCTGAGCCATAGGAATTTGTTGCACGATAGTAGTTTCAGGAGTAACTGAATCGCCACCGGTACGAATGGTAATCTTAATATCCTCCATTTCCAACTTCACCTCGCTAGCGCCTGATTTAGCTACAAACTTGATTAAACTTTGAATTTCCTTAATATCCATGGAATATGATTTAGTTAGTTTTTGTTTTATGAATTATACGCCCATTTTAAATAAATAGATCCCCAGGTAAAACCTCCACCAAAAGCGGCAAAAATGAGATTATCTCCTTTTTTTAATTGCTTTTCATAGTCAAACAATAACAAAGGCAATGTTGCAGACGTGGTGTTTCCGTATTTGTGAATGTTAATCATGACTTTTTCCTTATCTACTCCCATTCTATTGGCAGTGGCATCTATTATCCGCTTATTTGCTTGATGGGGAACCAACCATTGTACGTCTTCCTTGCTTAGATTGTTTCGTTCCATGATTAATGCGGAAACATCTGCCATATTGGAAACCGCAAACTTAAACACTGATTTTCCATCTTGATAAACATAGTGTTGTTTGTTCTTTACAGTTTCTTCCGATGCTGGCAAAATAGAGCCCCCGGCATCTATCTTTAAGAATTTACGTCCAATACCATCTGTACGCAAATATTCGTCCTGTAGCCCCAAACCTTCATTATTGGGCTCAAATAGTGCTGCACCGGCCCCATCGCCAAAAATAATACAGGTTGTTCGGTCGGTATAATCAATTATTGAAGACATTTTATCGGCACCAATTAATAGCACCTTTTTATATCTTCCAGATTCAATATAGCTCGCTGCCGTAGACATTCCAAAAAGAAAACTGGAACATGCAGCCTGAAGATCATAGGAAAATGCATTGACCGCACCTATCTCCGATGCAACATATGCTGCCGTGGCGGCAACCATAACATCCGGTGTTGCAGTGGCCACCAAGACAAAATCTATTTCCTTGGGGTCCACACCGCTTTTATTTATTAAATCTTCAGCGGCCTTAATTGCCATATATGAAGTTCCCTCGTTTTCTTTTTTAAGGATTCTGCGCTCCTTTATTCCCGTTCTTGAAGTAATCCATTCGTCATTGGTTTCAACCATAGTTTCCAAAACCTTGTTGGATAAAACGAAATCGGGAACATATCCTCCCACAGCTGTGATCGCTGCTGTTTGTTTTTTCATATGAGTGTCTTTTTTTGTCAAAAAAGTTAAAATTTGACCCAAAAACGGTGAAAAATAGTCATTTTCTATGACTTTTTGATTAAAAACGACTTGTTTTTAAAATCCCCCATAGTCCATAAAAAAACTCCCGTTGTTTGAAAACGGGAGTCGGTATATTGTGAAAGGTTTGCGGTTAAGCCGCAGTTTCCTCTTCTGTTTTATCTATCAAAACTTGGCCTCGGTAATATAGTTTACCTTCATGCCAATGTGCTCTGTGATACAAATGCATTTCTCCTGTTACAGAATCCTTTGCAATTGTTGGCATTGTTGCCTTGTAGTGGGTTCTTCTTTTGTCCCTTCTGGTTTTTGATATTTTTCTTTTAGGATGTGCCATTATAAAACCTATTTATCCGTTAGTAACTTCTTTAAATCATCCCATCTGGGATCTGTATTTTCTGATTCTTCTTTGATTTCTTTTGGTTGCAATTCTTCCAACTTATCCAATATTTCCGATTGCAACGTACCATCTAATACTCCTGGGTGAACACGTTTTTGCGGAACGGCCAAAACTAACATTTCATAGATGTATTGCGAAATATTTATTTGATATTCTCCGTGGGGTATGACTAAAATTTCATCATTTTCATCATTATATTCCTCCCCAAACTTGACCACAAGGTGCAAATCTGATGTGATGGGTTGATCAAAAGGCTCCCCTGTTAAATCCCCATCCACATTAACTGTTCCTTCTGCTTCAATGGTGAGTTCCATCATATTGTTCATTTTGTCCAATATGGCAGTAATCACTATTGAGGCACTGTTAAATTCATGGTATTCAAAAGATTCAAAGAACGTATTGTCAATCTCATACCCAAACTCATGTTTCCCTAACTTCAATCCCGAAAAAGGAATAAAAAACTCCTTCAGCTTCATCATTTCTACACTTAAGGTTTGTGTACCAGCCCTTAAAGGCGGGTGCAAAGATACTATTTATTTGGAAAACTACAATTCAATTCCAATAAATATAATGTGTCGGGGTCAAGTTCTAACTTGCCCGTTTTACCTTCTGTTTTTGCAGAGGGTTTTTATTCAGTTTTATGTGCTCTTCCCTGTTTTTAAAAACCTTGATAGCAGTAAAAACAGCTTCTTTAAATGAGCTTTCATCTGCCTCTCCTTTTCCCGCAATCTCATAGGCCGTTCCATGATCCGGCGATGTTCTTACTTTTTCCAATCCTGCGGTGTAGTTTACTCCTTTACCAAAGGACAAGGTCTTAAAGGGAATAAGTCCTTGGTCATGATACGCTGCAAGTATGGCATCAAAACTTGAATGTGTGTTGGAACCGAAAAAACTATCTGCGGAATATGGGCCATAAACCAAGGTTCCTTGATTAAACAATTCCTGCATGGCAGGTTTTAATATCTTTTCGTCTTCCTCACCTATGGTACCGTTATCACCGCTATGCGGATTAATGCCCAATAAGGCTATTTTGGGCCTACGTATTCCAAAATCCATTTTTAAGGATTTTTCCATAGTCGCCACCTTTTCATAGATTAATTTTGGTGTAATTGCTTGGGCTACATCTTTAACTGCAATATGATCGGTTAACAAGCCAACTCTTAAGGTATCCGCGACCATAAACATAAGGCTCTCCCCATTCAATTCTTGGGCGAGAAAATCAGTATGTCCGGGAAATTTAAAATCTTCGGCCTGAATATTGTTTTTGTTTATTGGAGCTGTGACCAAAACATCTAGGGTATTACTTTTCAAGGCGGCTACAGCAGCCCTTAAAGATTTAATTGCATATTCTCCACCTTGATCCGTTGCTTTACCATACTCAAGTTGAGGTGCTTCTTTCCATACGTTAACTACATTGATTTTCCCATCAACGGCTTGAGACGGATTGTTTATTCCATTAAAGCTGATGTTGAGCTCCAAATCGGACTTTTGCTGAGATATTAATTTATTGGATGCAAAGATTATTGGTGTACAAAAATCCAGCATTCTTGGGTCCTGAAACGTTTTCAATGCCACCTCACATCCTATACCATTGAAATCGCCTATAGAAATCCCAAGTTTTATTTTCCCCTTTTCCTTCATAAAATCAATGCTGATATAGCTACATTTACATTACAAAACTACTCAATTAAAAAGATTCATGTTTACAGGTATTATTGAGACTTTGGGGAAGGTAGAAAAGCTTGAAAAAGAAGGTGATAATTTTCATATCACCATCGCGTCAGAAATCACCTCAGAATTAAAGATAGATCAAAGTGTTGCCCATAATGGGGTTTGCTTAACTGTTATTTCCATTGATGGTGAATGCTTTACCGTCACGGCTATTGAAGAAACACTAAACAAGACCAATTTAGATGAATTGGAGGTTGGTGATGTAATGAATCTTGAACGTGCCATGGTTCTGGGCGCAAGATTGGATGGTCATATTGTGCAGGGTCATGTAGACCAGACGGCTGTTTGCATTTCAACAGAAGAAAAGGATGGGAGTTGGATTTTTACTTTTGAATATGATTCTGCTCTCAACAATGTAACCATTGAAAAAGGTTCAATTACAGTGGATGGAGTAAGTTTGACGGTTGTTGATTCTAAAAACAACAGCTTTAGTGTGGCGATAATTCCTTATACCTATGAACACACTCGATTTAATACCTATAAAAAGGGAACTACTGTAAATTTAGAATTTGATGTGATTGGGAAATATGTGGCGCGGTTGATGGAATTCCGGGTCTAAACTTTTATAAAAATCCTTCTTTTATAAAGTACATATGCCAAGAGGCAATAGAAAGACACGACACTTAGTCCGTATAGTAATGATGACAGCTCCATTGTCATAAAATCATGTGCATAGATTTTATTGAAAATCCAGCCATGTAAAGAAGTGTCCTCATCAACTTTTATGGTATAAAACAATTTGGTGATGAAACTGGATAAAAAATATACGGTAATGGCGTTGGCCCCTGCATATTTGAAGATACTTCCGAGCTTTATTTTTTTAACATCAGTAAGAAAATAGATCAATGCCAAAACAATGTTGGCCCAACCTGCTGTGACCAAAACAAAACTGCTTGTCCAAAGTGCCTTGTTAATGGGAAATATGAAATCCCAAAGATGTCCAACCAATAACATTGAACCCCCTATGCCAAATAACAGCATCGTTTTTTTATCATGCTTTGAAGTAAGTATCAAACCAGTGAAAATTCCCAAAAGCGAACTTACAATTGCCGGTATTGTACTCAATAATCCTTCAGGGTCGTAATCCGGTTTGTAATTATGGGTTCCAAAAATCTGGACATCCACGTAATTGGCCAAGTTATTTGGCGCTCTCTCCAAGGTTGATGCTACTCCTTCCACAGGAACAAAAACCATTAACAGCCAATAGCCGATTAACAAAATTGCAGCAACCCAAATCAGTTTTTTCCAATTTAGATTTAAAAACAATACTGCAGTAAAAAAGAAAACCACCCCTATACGCTGTAAAACTCCTGGGAAGCGTATTTCAGCAAAATCCTTGAAAAACGGAAAAGTAATTGTAAATGCTCCAAGAAAAAGTCCTAGCCCAATTAACTTTAGGCTTCGAACCGCAATTTTTTTATAAACAGCGGTGCTTGTAGACTTGTTTTGATAAGCAAGTGCAATAGACGTTCCTACAATAAACAAGAAAAAAGGGAAAACCAAATCTGTTGGTGTATATCCATGCCATTTGGCATGCAATAAAGGCGCATAGACATTGGACCATGTGCCGGGAGTATTCACCAAAATCATTAGCACTATGGTCATGCCCCTAAAAATATCAACCGACAAAACCCTGTTTTTCATATCCCTCTATAAAATAGTATCTTTCATTTTACCCCATGCTTTTATGAGCAAAAAAACAGATAGCGTCGCTACTCCAGTAAGTATCAAAGCTAAACTTGTTTCGCCATAAATCCAATATCCTGTGGCAAACATAATTGTATAGATTAATATAACACCCAATAACATTGCAGTAATTCCAGAAGGGACACTCCATTTTTCTTTACTGTTCATAATTATGATATTATCTGCTTTTGCTTCTGCTACAACCTTTGCCCAACCTGGTCCGCCTGGTTGAATCTTTTGATAAAAGCTGCGTAAAACATCTTTGGTCTCTGGTTGGGTAACAAAAGTAGCCGTGACCCAAATGATGGTGGTGACTATCATAATAAAGGGAAGTTCGGCCCAATCTGGAAACAAACCATAATCGGCATGAAAAAGAAGGTCTCCCAATTGTGTTGTCTCCAAAACAATGGCCAAAATACCTGATGAGAACATAGCTGTAATTTCGCTCCATGCATTAATGCGCCACCAAAACCATCTCAATATGAAAATAAGTCCAGTTCCAGCTCCAAATGATAACAACAAATTGAAAACACCCATAGCATTTTGCAGGGCCAATGCCAAGAGCGCGCTAAGCAACATTAAAATTACCGTTGATAATCTACCAACATTGACCATCTGTTTTTCAGTCGCATTTGGATTAATCTGTTGTTTGTAAAAGTCATAAACTATATAAGATGACCCCCAGTTTAATTGTGTAGAAATTGTACTCATATAAGCCGCCACCAATGAAGCCAAAACAATACCTAACAATCCACTTGGAAGTTTGGTCAACATTGCCGAATAGGCCAAATCGTGCCCTAATTTATCTTCCGCTATATTTGGGAATGCCTCATGTATACTTGCAATATCTGGATAAACCACTAAAGATGCTAGGGCTACCAAAATCCAGGGCCACGGGCGCAGTGCATAGTGCATAATATTAAAGAAGAATGTGGCTCCTATGGCATGGTTCTCATTTTTTGCTGCCAACATACGCTGTGCAATATATCCGCCTCCCCCGGGTTCGCCTCCTGGGTACCAAGAACTCCACCATTGTACCGCCAAGGGAATAATCAACATGGTGATTACGGCTTTTTTATCGGTCAGGTCGGGTAAGATACTCAGCTTGTTTTTTACATTTTCATTTTCCATGATAGCCTCAAGTCCGCCGACCTCAGGAATATTTACTAAATAATATGCCGCTCCAATGGCTCCGGCCATGGCCACAAAAAAGAGCAAAAAATCGCTGTAGACCACTCCTTTAAATCCACCAAGGGCGCTAAAAACCACAGTAATCAGACCAGCGCTAACCACGGTTTCCCAAGGTTCAAGGCCAAGCATGACCCCTCCAATTTTTATTGCTGCCAATGTTACCGCTGCCATTGTAATTACATTAAAAAGAACTCCAAGATAAATGGCTCTAAACTTTCTCAAAAAGCTAGCGGCCTTTCCGCCATAGCGGAGTTCATAAAATTCCAGGTCTGTTTTTACATTGGATTTCCTCCATAATTTGGCGTAGACAAAAACGGTAAGCATTCCTGTTATTAAAAAACACCACCAGCCCCAATTCCCAGAAACTCCATTGGTTCTAACTAAATCCGTTACAAGGTTTGGTGTGTCTGTGGAAAAAGTAGTTGCTACCATGGAGAGGCCCAATAACCACCAGGGCATGGTCCTACCTGACAGGAAATATTCCGAAGAGCTTTTCCCAGATTTTTTGGAAACATAAATGCCTATAAAAAGTACAATTCCGAAAAAGCCAAATATAAGTACGTAATCAAGTGTCTGTAAATCCATGGTTTGGTTTTGGTTGTTGGCTAAAGTATAATTTTTTAAAATACCTTTACCCTTTGTTCGCTAAACAACAGTTTTGACATTCTTTATGACATTGGAGTCTTCCTTAGTGGTTTGGTCCATGGCCGCTACAGCAGCATTTTTAATGGGTATTTCAAAAGCGGGCCTAAAGGGGCTTTCCATTTTTAATGTTACCCTCATGGCGTTGGCTTTTGGTGCCAGGGAATCTACAGGCTTAATTATTCCGTTGTTATTGGTGGGCGACGTATTTGCTGTGGTCTACTACAATCGGCATACACAGTGGAGCTATATCATAAAATTTCTGCCTTGGATGATTCTAGGGATTCTTATAGGTGTTTTTATTGGAAAAGATTTACCTGAAAAGGAATTTAAGCTTAGCATGGTAGTCGTTATTTTTATAAGCTTGGCTGTTCTTATTTGGTGGGACAAGAGAAAGTCGCAAGCAATTCCAAAACACTGGTTGTTTTCTGGTTCAATAGGAATTATTGCAGGTATTTGCACAATGATAGGCAACCTAGCAGGTGCTTTTACCAATATTTTCTTTTTAGCAATGCGACTTCCTAAAAATGAGTTTGTTGGTACTGCCGCGTGGTTATTTCTAATTACTAACTTGTTTAAATTACCCTTTCACATCTTTGTTTGGAAGACTATTTCCACAGAGTCATTGTTGATTAATCTAAAGTTGCTTCCATCTATTCTTTTGGGTCTTTTTGCTGGGGTAGCCATTGTAAAATTGATTAATGATAAAAATTATAAAAGATTCATTTTGATTGTAACAGCTGTTGGGGCTATCGCCATTTTATTTAAATAAAGAAGCCATGCCGTAATTTTACTTTCCTCTTATTTTAAACACCCATGCGTCTGTTGCACCAACTTGGGCAATATGCTTTTCGGAAATCTGAATAATTAACCCCGATTTTTCATCATACTTCCAAGCTAGTGGTTCAACGGCTCCCAAAAGGTAAATTTCCGATGCTTCGTTAGGGATTATGGCCTTTAAGACCAACTCGTTTTTTGGCCGCTCCAATGCTATGGCGAAGTAGTCCGAAGTACCCTTTTTCTTTGTGAAACGAATGTTTTCGCCTTCCTTGTAGTTGGTCCCCAGTGATTCAACAGCGAAAATTGCTTCCCCATTTACCTTGACCCATTTTCCCACTCCGTCCAAGCGGTCTAAGGTTGGTTGAGGAATGGTGCCATCACCCATTGGGCCAATATTTAAGAGATAATTACCTCCTTTTGCCGTTGCATCTATCAAGTTATGCACCAGCATTTTTACAGATTTCCAGTCATGGTCTGATTTGCGATACCCCCAAGTATCATTAATGGTCATGCATGCTTCCCAATCCATGGTTGAGGTACCGTCCAAAATCTCCTTTTCAGGAGTGCCAAAATCACCCACATAGTGTTCGCCTTCCTTGTTCATGCCCATAAGTCCCTGTCTTCCAATATCGATACGGTTATTGATGATAATGCTCGGTTTTAAGGATTTCACATATTGATAAAGGTCCAGGGCATCTTCGTGGTCATACTCTGGTATCCATTCCCCATCGAACCAAAGGATTTCAGGGTCATAATTGTCTATCAATTCTTTCAACTGGACTTTTAGATAAGCTTCGTAGTATTTTGGAAATTCAGGGTTGTACAACGTGCTGTCCTTTTCCCCGGCATTATAATTTGGCTCATTAATGGCCTGTGCCTGCGGGTGGTGCCAATCCATAATGGAATGGTAGAGGCCAAATTTGATTCCATACTTTTTACATGCTTCCGACAGTTGTTTCAAAATGTCTTTTCCGTAAGGAGAAAAGTCGACAATATCATAGTCCGAGACTTTGGAATCCCACAATCCAAACCCATCATGGTGTTTAGAGGTGATGACCACATACTTCATCCCCGTGTCCTTCATTAACTTGGCATAGGCATCCGCATCAAAATTGGTAGGGTTAAATTGTTTAGAGAATTTCTCATATTCCTTGATAGGGATTTCCCCATCGTTCATGATCCATTCCGCACCTACCCAACCCGCAATGGTTTCGCCTTTATACTCTCCTCCGGCCACGGAATAAGGTCCCCAGTGTATAAACATGCCAAATTGTGCATCTCGCCACCAGGCCATACGCTTATTGAAATCTTCTTTGGATTCTTCCAAATAATTTATGTGGGGAGTCTCTGCATTTGTTATTATATCCGGATTGGTTTTCTTTTCTTTACAAGAGACCAATGCCATCACCATAAAGAACATGCTATAAGCTCTTGATGGTAATCTAAATTTGCTGGGAATTTTATTTGGGTTCATTATATGTTGTCTTAGTGTTTTTTTACATTGTGGTATTGAGAGCAACCACCGCTTTTTTTATTCCAGCTTGAACAATTTTATCATAGGCCGTGGTATAGGAAGCCACAAATCTTTCTGAGTTGTTTAAGTCACCAAAAACACCTGTTATATTCAAAAACGCTTTACTATCCATTTTAGCGGCCACTGCCTTTTCATGAAGTTGCTCTTTCATGGCATCAATAATAGTTAACTTATTGCCCTGTTCATCAGTACCAAGACTGTAGATGGCCCATGCGGCTATGACAAAAGAGGCTTGATCTATAGGTCCTTTGCTTTCCAATTGTTGCTTCAAGGTGGGCAGTAAGAATTTTGGGATTTTGGCAGAACTCTCTGAACATATTCGAGACACTTGGTCTTTGATATTGTGGTTGCCAAAACGATCGATTAATGATTTTTTGTATGAAGGCAAATCGACCCCGGAAAGATTTTCAAGCGTCGGTGTTACCTCGTTATCCATAAAATTGGTCAGGAATTTTTTCAACGAGGGATCATTTACCGCTTCATCTATGGTCCCGTAACCCAATAATGCTCCCAAAATACCTAGCACGGAATGCCCTGCATTAAGCAGCTGCAACTTCATTTTTTCATAAGGTGCAACATCGACCACAAATTCAGCTCCAAGGTTTTCCCACTTTGGTCTACCCGCTTTAAAATTATCCGTAATGACCCACTGCTTAAAGGGTTCGCAAGTCACGGGCCAACTATCTACTATTCCATAATCTTCCTTTAATTTTTGAATGTCTTTTTCTTCTGTAACAGGAGTAATACGGTCTACCATACTATTAGGGAAGGAAATATTATCCTCAACCCAATTCAATAGGCTTGGTTCGGCAACTTTTATATAGGTCTTTAAAGTTTTCTTCATTACCTCCCCATTGCCCTGTACATTATCACAAGATTGTATGGCACAACCTGCTGTGCCATTGGCTTTTCTAAGTTTTAATGCTTGTGTCAAATAGCCAAAAACCGTTTTTGGCTGTTCGGGATGAGATATATCGTGCTGAATCATGGGGTTATCCAAATTGAATTCTCCAGTTATTTCATCAATATTATAACCCCCTTCGGTAATGGTCAGGGTTACAATTTTTGTAGTGGGATTTGCTATTTTTTCTATTACCGTTTTCGGATTTTCTGGAGCAAATAAATATTCAGTGATTGATCCAATAATTTTTGGTGACCAGCTACCATCCAGTTCTTTTACAATTAGGGTATATAGTCCATCTTGTGTTTTAAGCGTGTTGTAAATTTTATCATCATGTTCTAATAATGCCACTCCACAGATTCCCCAATTCAAATCATGACCCTGCTCTAACAAACTATCACAATAAACCGCTTGATGGGAACGGTGAAAACCACCAATACCAATATGAACAATACCTGTATTTACGTTACTCCTGTCGTATGTAGGGATCTCTATAATCTTGGTTAATAGAGGCATATTTTTTTGGTTTAATAAAATAGATTCTTTCATAGGAGCTGGTTTTGACTACTGTTTTTTCTGTAACGCTTTATTTCTAAGTAACGCCCAATATGCCGAAACAAAATAAGTTAGAGTACCTATGAAGCCATAAGTGTAAAAGGTATTTCTGTTCATTTTATAGGCTTCTATATCTGGACTCCAAAACATTGTGATTACAGCTAGGACCAAGGTTAGGATGAGGCTCACAAGAGCTATGACACGTAATAATTTAGTGGCCAAGGAAACGTCTTTTTTATGAGGTTGCTCCTGGCTCGCCTGCAGCTTTTGAAACACTTTAATTTTTTTATTTCGCTCTTCTTCTTTGGCCTCCTCTTCTGGATATTTTTCAGAAGCCCCATATTTTTTGGCCAGCAAAGTATATAGTAAGATGGTGAAAATCCAAGTGGGAATGAACAGGTAATAGAATGACATGACATTAAGTGCATTTAAACCAAACCCAAAAACTAGACCCAAGCCCCATGAAGCGACAGCGGGCGTGCTATGATTTAAATTTTTATAGCTGACCCAATATCGGGTAAGCCCAATACGCGGAAAAATAACATGTTCAGCAAACACGATTGCACCTACGGGCACAACCAGCAATCCAGCGTAGGTCAATAAAGGAAGTATTTGCGAAAACACAAAAGGGAAGCATGCCACAACCACTGTTACGACACCCACGGCCATTGTTGTTGTTTTACGAGAATATTTGGTAAAAATTGCCTGTGCGGCCAATCCGGCACGGTACAAATTTGCATTAGCCGTGGTCCACCCTGCAATAATGACAATAACAAAACCTGATAATCCCAATGCATAATAGGCCACATCACCCGGGTCAAGGTCCACGATACTTTTTTTAAGTAATACAGCTGTTCCAGCACCCATAATTCCTGCAGCTATCCACGCAATAAAATGTCCGAAAAGCATGCCTGAACTCGTTGCCAAACCATATTCTTTCTTTTTGGCATAGCGTAACAAGGCCATGTCTATCAATCCAAAATGGGTAATGGTATTCGCTGCCCAGGCGAATCCAACAACCTCTAATAACCCTATGCCTGGTTCCCCATTACTATTTATCCCCGTCCAAATAGATGAATTTCCTATTTCTAAAAATGCTTGCCAGCTTTCTACTATAGTAGTCCCCAAAACTGATTCAGATAAAGCTGGGAACAGCACTAAGGCTCCACTAGTGAACATTACAAAAAGCCATGGTGCGCAAATGCCAGAAAATCCCGAGACTGCGTTAAAACCATACATGGCAATTAATACCACAATGATTCCTACCCCTAAAACAATAAGAACGAACCATGCATTGGTAGGATACCAATTAAGCTGTGCAGGAATGTCAAAAGCAAATCTTACTGCCGTGGAAGATACCGTTATCATAGCTGCTGAAATAACCGTAAAAATGAGAACGTTGGCCCAGTTATACAGCTTGGTCATAGAATCACCTGCTATTTTGTTCAAATAGGTGTAGAGACTCATTCTTGTTTCAACCGCAATCGGGGAGGTGATTAGCGTCCAACTAAGTACTGCTAAAATGTTTCCAATTAGCAATCCCCAAATAATATCCATGGTCTTGGCACCCAGCGCGACAAAAGTTGCACCAATTACAAACTCGGTTGCCGCTACGTGTTCTCCTGCGTATAATCCCAGAATATGCGTCCAACCATGTAATTTATGTTCTGCTATAGGGAGTTGTTCCTCGCCAAGGTTTTCAAATGTCTGGTTGGTTTCTGTATCCATAGTACTATTTGTTGGCTTTAAGTTATATACTTTTCAGTTCAATAGATCTTGCCTAAGATATACTTTTCAAGATTATTGTTTTATTTTCCTAGCTGCTTCCAGCAACGCTTTTATATCTTCTTCAGGGAAGGATCCATCACCTTTTGGGCCAACGTTCAATAGCAGGTTGGCATTCATTTTTTTTGCGTCTTTAAGCATCGCGATGATTTCTTCTGCACTTTTGTGGTTTCCATCATGCTTTTTATTGTACCCCCATGCATGTGGCTGAAGGGTGTTGCATATTTCTCTGGGTTTATCCTTATTCTTTTCATATACTGCCCTTGCTACTTCAAACTGTTGACCAACTTTGGCGTTTCCGCCTCTTTCAGGTGCCATAAAATCTTCATTTCCGTTGGCTCCTTGTTTAAATGAAATTAAGGCATGGGATGACAGATTTCTAACCAATGAATACGTAGAATCTATTGGAAACAAATCAGGTCTGTTGTATACCCCCATGATGGGATCAAACCAAATACCTGCAATATTTGGGTACTGCATCAAAAGCTCTTTTAGTTGCACGTGAACAAAATCGATATATATCTTAAAATCTTCATCCGTTTTAAACTTATATTCAGGTTGTGGTTCTTTGTAAGCGGGCCTGGCATATTCCCAACCTGCCTCCCTTGGATAAAAATAGGGGTGCTTCCAGTCAGCGGCATAAGAATAATACAAGAACAGCCCTAAACCCTTTGCTTCACATGCCTCATAGAGTTCGTTGATTAAATCACGCTTTGCAGGAGAGTTCAAACTATTAAAATCACTTGCCTTAGTGTCAAACAAAGCAAAGCCATCGTGGTGTTTGGCAGTAATGGTTATGTACTTCATCCCTGAATCAATAGCAGTATTTGTTATTACATTGGCATCGAATTTTTCGGCGGTAAACCTGTCTTTAAGTTTTGCATAGGCTGCGACAGGAATCGTATCTCTCAACTGTACCCATTCCCCCTTTTCCAAAAGACTGTACAAACCATAATGTATAAACATCCCATATTTGGCATCCTTGAACCAATTTAAATTGGCTTTTCTTGGGTCTTGGGCATATTCCTCGCTATAATTCTTCAAATACGATGGAATTTCTTGCCCTTGTGAACACAACGTAAATAACAAGGCGACTATTACTATATTTAGAACTAGGTTTCGTTTTTTCATTATATACTTATTTATTATTATTGATTGTCAACAGGCAATTCGAATACAGTTGTTATTTCCAAAATAGAAACCCCCAATAATTGCTTTGATAGGCTGTCCAATGCTATTTCATCCCCCTCAAAATGGCATGTGAGTTGGCAGTGTGAGGCGTTTTCACCCGCTTTTAGCGCCAAGGCTGGAGAAGAGGTTTCCAACTCATAAAATTGACCTAATTGCTTTTCTCCTGGCGAAGGTGGTCCGTCATTATATGAGTTGACCACGTCACCTTTGTAAGGTTGATCCTGTATTTCCCATAATGAGTTTACATAATCAGATACGCCATCCGGTTTGCTAAACTTTATAATGGTTAACACTTGATTTGATCCATCGTAGGAACCCATAATATTTTTGGCGCGGCTTGGTGACAGCCCTATTTTACTTCTGAATTTTGCATCACCGGAGAAATAGAGCACGCTGTCTTTAACAATGAGACGCTCAGCCGGAACTTTACCAAAATAATCGTCGGTCACGGGTTTTCCTAGTATTTCATCTTCCCCTGGGTGAAATGGAATAACCACCGTGATTGCAGGTGATGCATTATACATGCCCAATAACCATATGGACAAAAGCCCTGTTTCTTTTTGCCAATCTCTTGTACCAAGATTAGTTAGGGAATTGGTGGTTAGATACGCCACGGACTTGACAGATGGAGGTATATCTAAGTCCAATTCCTGAGATATTTTATCTGAGGGGCATAATTCAACTTTTCGTTCAATCCCTAATTCAAAAGTGTAGTCAGCATAGTTGGTCAGCGTAGCATTTTTTACAAAAGAAACACTACTTGTTTTTCTCTCTTTGATTTCAAAAGGGTCTAGATCTATGAAGCGTGGGGTGTACCAATTGTCTAGATTGAAATCATCCCCTTTTTTAAAGAAAATGGAGTATTGTCCGCCTTCGGGTCCTAACCAAAATCGTTCCTCACCTCCATAGATATTGATATGAGGCAAGGTATCGCCGGATTTAAAAAGTTCTCGGTTGACCCAACCGTAACTTCTACCGGAATCACCAAAAGAACTGCTTGTCATTACCCTACCTTGTAATTGCGGGGCAACGGCTACTTTTTCTTCTCCCGATGCCGAGTTCAGTTCCACCACATCTATAAACGATTCCATGAACTTTACCTCATCACCATAGCTTATATATTCTACATTAACAATACCCTTGTTTTTGCCATCTGCTTCGTTTTCCTTCTTCTGTTTACATGCCAGCACGATAGTCGTTAAAATAAAAAACACCGCTAATTTGATTATGCCCTTTGTCTCCATAGTTAATCAATGGGTTCCTTTTTGTTGGTTGTCAGCTTCATCAATCCTTCAGCATCTGGTCTTCGGTTGGATATTGTAGCTGCATCACCGTACCAATAGACACCGACGCCATACTCCATGTGGACATCTTCCGTCCAGCTCCAGACTTCCATATCCAGCTGTAAAGAACTGCCAAAGGGCATGACGTCCAAGGCACGGGAACGTGTTTCGGTACTATAGCCCTGTGTATTTCTTGTGCCGAATTCAGCTTCGGGTTTTCTATTGTTCTTATTGTAAACATTGGAACTGGTTTGTGCGTGAAACGGGTGTTCATAGAAATCATTGCTCATTCCTCCCCAGGAATACCCATAATAGTCTTCCGTACCCGTTCCAAAAATGGACGGGAAATCTTCCCCATCGACCCATATTTTCTCATCCCCTTCGCCCCACCAGCGCTTCACAGGGTTCCAAATGGTCAATGCATCGCCCACGTATACACCTCGCCCTTTCAGCGTTACATAGTTCCAATCGGAGAACGGTCTTGTGGATACGGGGTATTCTCCCCGCCATGCAGCGTTAAAGTACATACTGTTTTCGTCCCATTCCCAATCACCAATGGTGGCATTTAACTCGACATCCACAGGTTCTTCGCCTAGATTGAGCACCGATATCTTTCCTGATCTTTGGTACGGCATTACCCAACGACTTGACATTGTTCCATCATTTTCAACAGTTCTATACCACCCTTGAAAAGGATTTAACCCAATGCCGCTACCAAAGAAATCTCCTATTGGACACCATACGGTCTCTTGTCCATCGAACTCCATTTTTAGGACGACCGAACGGGTTACCGTTGAATCTTGATAGTCTCCAAGCTTTAGGGAAAGTGAGCGAACTGCTCCCGTTCCTTCAGGCAGAGCAATAGACCTCTCTTCTTCCTTTTTCAACGTTTCCTTCATTTCCAAGACTTTGCCAACTAAGTTGTTTTTTGGTGACAACAATGTTCTGCAAACTTCTTTTGTCAGTGCGCCTGCCTTTTTGAAGTCTTCCATAGTGAAGGTCTCTACGGCCGTGCCCTCATCGTACGTTCTATACGTGAACTGGTAAAAAAAGGGTCTTTCGGTAACGGTGACCTTACAACTTTTTGCATAGGTTATCGGAAAAAAGGAAACCGAGGACCGCAATGATTTGTGTGCCAACGGAAAAGGAAAAAGTCCGGTCCCGTTCAAAAGCCCGAGCATGTTTCCCTCCAGAACGGGTTCGGTTGCACCATCCAGATAAATCTTGATCGTACTTGTGGTGCTAGGGTCTTTTGGGTTCGAATACGGCATCCAGGTCCGCACAATTGCCCCCGGACCCTTATGGTCCATCAGCACCCATTCTTTTGTGCCATTGTACTCTTCGACACGAAGAAAATTATGGTGCCCTTCTTTGGTATTGAAGTCTGCATTGGTGAACCAACCTATGGTATCCTGTGGAGTCTTGGAAACCCTGTTATAACTACTTTCCTGATTTAAGCGGAAATTGTTTTGGGGGAATTTGGCGACCATATCGCGGTCTGTCATCTCTTTGAGCAAAGATATTATGGTCACTATTTGGCTTTCATCGCCTTTAACTTTTTTTGGTTCGTTTACACATCCTGTAAAAACGAGCGTAGTGAATAGTACTGTTATACTATTTATGTTTATTGGTGAGGTAAACCGTGTTAACTTAAAGTTCAGCATAGTGGATATTTAATTTGACTAATAATTTTTCGAATATTGTATCTATTTGACTTCTCCAATAGGTCTTTGATTGGTTTAAATTTCCAAAATATGTTCCAATAGAACCGTTTTTAATTTCGAAATAATTTCTTAGTTTTTCCCTGGCTCGGTAACCAGTTGGGATTTGTGCGGCAAAATAAGTTTCCATTCGCCCATCCTAACAGTGGTCTTGTTATAAAAATAGGCTTCATGTCCACCGACCACTTCATTTCCTGTCAAAATACCGGTTATATTTTTGCCATCGATTTTTTGATAGAGATGCCCCTAAAATGCCCAACATTTTAGGCACAAAAAAGAAACCCCTTAACCTAACTGATTGTAGGTTAAAGGGTTTTTGCATTTCTATGTGGTCCCACATGGGCTCGAACCATGGACCCCCTGATTATGAGTCAGGTGCTCTAACCAGCTGAGCTATAGGACCTGCAATTTTGCGGATGCAATATTACTATTTATTTTCCTTCATCGCAAGGTTTTAGTACAACTACCCCTCATTTATTTCCTGACAAAGCTCTACCAATACCCCGTTGGTTCCCTTTGGATGCAAAAACGCAACCAATTTGTTGTCCGCCCCTTGTTTGGGCACTTCATTTAAAACGGTAAAACCTTCCTCTTTCAATCGTGTAATTTCCACTTCAATATCGTCAACGGCAAAGGCAATATGGTGAACCCCTTCGCCTTTCTTTTCCAAAAACTTTGCAATTGGACTATCTGGTGCAGTAGCTTCCAACAACTCTATTTTATTGGGTCCGGATTTAAAAAAAGATGTACGCACCCCTTCGGATGCAACTTCTTCCATTTTATAGTGGGATGTTCCCAAGAGTTTTGCAAACAAACTGTTGGAGTCTTTCAAATCCTTTACGGCAATCCCAATATGTTCTATTTTATCCATCTGATACCACTTTAAGTATATGTGAACTAACTGAATGTACACTATTTTCTTCAAAAATAAACACTGGATTTGTATCATATCATGAGGTTCGTCATTAATTCCACTATTTTTGTGCTATGGAAACACAACGGCAGAAGAAAATTGGGGGAATCATCCAAAAGGATATCGTAGATATTTTGCAGCGTGCCGCCACAGATGGTGGATTAAAGGGAACCTTGATTTCTGTTTCAAAAGTTTCCGTTACTACGGATCTTTCCATCGCCAAGGTATATGTAAGTATCTTTCCAAATAAAAGTGCCAACGAACTGTTGGAAGGAATAAAATCCAACCAAAACCTTATTAAGCATGAGTTGGCCCAACGCACAAAAAATCAATTAAGACGTGTCCCTGAACTGAGTTTTTATTTGGATGATTCCTTGGAGTATATTGATAAGATTGAAAAATCGCTTAAAGGAGAAGAAAACCCCATTGAAAATAGAGGTTTACTGGACAAACGCAAGAAATCCTGATTTTGAACTTTCCTTTCTATATCGCTAAGCGCTATCTCCGCTCAAAAAGCAGTCAAAATGCGGTAAATATTATCAATTTCATCACATTTTTGGTCATTGTCATTGGATCGGCAGCATTATTTGTTGTGCTCTCCGCATTTGCAGGCTTAAAAACATTCAGTCTTTCCTTTACCAATACATTTGACCCAGATTTAAAAGCGTCCCCTATAACCGGAAAGCATTTTTCCATTACTCCAGATGAGGAGAAATCTCTTCTAAAGATCGATGGGTTGGCAAATTATTCCAAAGAACTTGAGGAAAGGGCATACCTTACTTTTCGGGAAAAGAGTTGCATTGCTTATATAAAGGGAATAGACAATAATTACCGTTCTGTGACAGGCGTGGATAGTACGTTGTACTTCGGTAATTGGGGAGTTATGGAGTATAATGGCGTAATGGGCATTGGTATTTATAATTTGTTGGGAGTGCCTATTGATAACTATCAAACCCCAATGACCGTTCTTGTTCCCAAACCAGGAAAAGGTTCTATTTCACAACAAGGGTTGAATGCCAAACCTTACAATGAGTTGCCATTGGTTGTCAGTGGGGTTTATGCAGTAGAAGAAAATTTGGATAAAAAGTATGTGTTTGCCCAACTACCTTTGGTCCAGGCTTTGCTAGAAAAAGACAGTACCCAAGTTTCAGGAATTAATTTTAAACTGGATAAAGAGGCGTCAATTGAATCTGTGAAAGACCATATTAAGGCTATTCTAGGAGATAAGATTTTGGTTCTTGACCGACAAGAACAGAACAGCACCCTTTATCGCATGCTCAATACTGAAAATTTAGCTACCTATCTCATATTTACCTTAGTATTGATAATTGCGCTCTTCAATGTTGTAGGCGCCATTATCATGATGATATTGGACAAGCAACAAAACTCAAAAACACTGTTCAGTATGGGAGCTACAATTAAAGAGTTGCGTCGTGTGTATTTTATTCAAGGACTATTGGTCACTTCATTAGGAGGGTTGATTGGGGTGCTGATCGGTTTATTTCTAATCGGTTCACAATTGGCTTTTAGTTGGTTAAAAATTACGCCTTCACTTGCCTATCCCGTAGAATACAACATTATGAATGTTCTAGTGGTTTTGGCCACAATTGTTGTCTTGGGCTTTATCTCTTCAAAAATTGCAAGTAGTAGAATAACAAAACGGTTGGTTACCGCTTAAGCAAACTGGAAATCACCAAATTTCTCCAAAACCTCATCAAAAGCGGCAAAAACATCAGCTGATTCATCACTGGTCACCATTTTCATTCGGTATTCCTTAAAATGGGGAATTCCCTTAAAATAATTCGTGTAGTGTCTTCTTGTTTCAAAAACCCCTAGTTTCTCCCCTTTCCAATCAATGGCCATTTGCAAATGCCTACGAGCCGCTTCCACTCGCTCTTCCATAGTTGGAAGGCTTAGGTGTGTGCCTGTCTTAAAATAATGCTTTACCTGCTTAAAAAACCATGGATTGCCAATACTCGCCCTTCCGATCATGGCACCATCAAGCCCATAATCATCACGCATTCTTACTGCTGCCTCTGGCGTGTCCACATCTCCATTTCCAAAAACGGGAATATGCATTCTAGGGTTGTTCTTCACTTGGGCTATGGGTTTCCAATCTGCTTCTCCCTTGTACATCTGTACCCGTGTACGACCATGAATGGCGATGGCTTTAACGCCCACATCTTGCAGTCGTTCCGCTACCTCAACAATTTTAATGGATGGAGTGTCCCACCCCAACCTAGTTTTCACGGTAACTGGCAATTTGGTTCTTTTTACCATTGCCTCAGTAAGTTTTACCATCAAAGGTATATCACGCAGAATCCCTGCCCCTGCATTTTTACAGACCACTTTTTTTACTGGACAGCCAAAATTAATATCGATGATATCCGGGTTGGATTTCTCCACAATATCCACAGCTTGAAGCATTGAATCCAGTTCAGCCCCAAATATCTGGATGCCTACAGGGCGTTCCTTTTCATAAATATCCAGTTTGATAACACTTTTAGCGGCATCACGAATAAGTCCTTCGGAAGAAATAAATTCCGTATAAACGACATCCGCTCCTTGTTCCTTGCACAAAGCACGAAAAGGGGGGTCACTAACATCTTCCATTGGGGCAAGAAGTAGCGGAAAATCAGGAAGTTCTATGTCTGCAATTTTTACCAAAACCCTTATTTTTTGGACAGCAAAAGTACAAAAAACAAGCTGTTATTCATTTTGAAGCCTATCCCTCTCCTTTTTGTCAATACCTCGTTCGTTATCCTGTAATTTGAAATTTCCAAAATTATAGGTAAAGCCCAATCGGATAAATTGGGTTTCAGGTCGCCTTCTGTAGAAATTATCCTGGTTTAAGTACCTTGAGGTGTAGGTTGGGTTGTATCGCTCCAAAATATCTTCGGCAGCAATTGAAATTGTAGCTCTGTTCTTGAATAGGGATTTGCGCAATCCCAATGTCAGGTTCAATTGCTCATCAGAAACATAAGATCCAAATAAAAACTTGGAAATATAGGTCATTGTAAGTTCTCCGGTGAATGTCCCATCTTTTGAGAGGGTTAAATAGTTGGCCAAATAACCATACACCCCGTTAATCTCATTCGTAAATTGCTCGTTACCACTTTCAACGGCCAAGAACGTTTCTTCTTCATGAAAAACTGAAGTATAGGCATATAAAAACCAAGAAGGGAGAACACCCTTGCTTACCGTAAAATCCAATCCATACGATTTACTCTCCAAAACGTTTTGCTTAAGTTCCACCAGTGTTTGATTATCGTTATTTTGGAATACCAAATCCGCAATGTTTCTTCCATTATCCCTATAATAGATATCAAAGAAAAACTCACTGTTGAGCGTATAATTTAAGTTGAAGTTATTGGAAAAACTGGGAAACAATGTTGGGTTACCTTCTTCAAAATCATTTTCATTAAAAAAATATCTGAAGGGGTTAAGGTCATTATATTTTGGTCGGTCAACATTTCTTCCGTAGTCAAAAGCAAAGCTATGTTTGTCCGACGGGGAATAAAGCACATAAACGGACGGAAAAGGCTCAAAAAAGTCTTGGGTGTTTGTTTCATTAAGGGTCAATGATGTTCCTTCAGCTTCAGTCAATTCTCCTCGTAATCCAAGTTTTATCGACCATTTCTCCCAGTTTTTTACCAAACTAAAGTATGCCGCGTACACATTTTCATCATACACATAATTATCGGACAAAGATGCATCCACCGCATCATCTGTCCCAATAAAGTTCAAAAAATCAATAGTGCTCTCTGATGCAATGGATGAGACTTTCATACCCGTTTCAATGGATGCGTTTCCAATTGGAGTTGAAAAATCAGCCTGTCCTGTAAAAATCTGAATGTCCTGCTGGGAATCAGTATCAAATCCAAAATCTCTTAAAAAACTACCTCCACCATCAAAATAGGTAGAACTCAAATTCTGTTCGGATTGCCCATCATAATTTGTATAGTGTCCATTGAAGGACAATCTCGCCCCTGGCTTTTTTAACTTATGCACATAAGTTAGATCAAAGGCCAAATTGGTATTGTCAAAAGCCGTACTATTTTGGGTCATAAAGGTTGAATCTAAAACACTTTGGGCGTTTCTAATTTCGTTGTTCAATACAGTTTCCTGCTCTTGTCCTGGATTAAAGAGCATGTTTGAAGTAAGGTTGAGACTGTTCCTTTCATTGAAATCATAATCGACTATGAGGTTTGCATTTTGCGCCAGAGAACGATTTATCTGATTGTAATCTGTAGACCATCTTGAAAACACTTCGTCTGTATCATCAATAAAATTGATTCCCTTATCTGTTTTTCGTAATTCCTTTTTTGGGCTGATGGAGTAATTCGCAAAAATATTTAGCTTATTTGTCTTAAAATAGTGGCTTGTGCCAAAGCTATATTTTGGAAAAACAGCTTGTGTGTAGGTTCCGTTGATACTTCCTTTATAGCCCGGAATAATATTCTTGTTGGTGACAATGTTCAAAATTGGCCCTCCTTCAGCTTCATATCTAGCCGGTGGATTGGCAATGATTTCAACCGACTTTATAGTGGTCCCAGAAAGCCCATCGAGTAGATCTTTCACCTCTTGTCCTGAAAGCTGAATTTTCCTATCATTAAGATATACCGTTGCGCTCTCACCACGGATCAGAAGCTCTTCTTGATTTACTATTACTCCCGGAGTGCCTCTAAGAATATCCCACGAAGTGCCTTGCGATATAACTGTGTTCTCAACTGAAAAGACCAGTCTGTCCGGTAATTTTTTAAGCGTTGGTCTTCTGGAGGTTACAACAACTTCATCAAGGTTATTTTCCTCCAAAGGAATAATTAAAGCGCCGAGTGAAATATCACTGGTAATATCCAAAGCACGCGGTTCCGAACCCTTCCCCACAAAACTGGCCTGTAACAAATAGAGGTCTGGGTCTACTTCTGAAAGAACAAAATAACCACTATCATCTGCCGAGGTTCCCTGAACAAATGTTGAATCAATTGCCTGTAAAAGTAAAATGTTAGCGTAGGGAATTATTTTATTCCCCCTGTCCACCACCTTTCCCTTTATCTGGAAGGTTTGACCAGTGGCACTTGTGAAGGTTAAAAACACTAGAAATAAAAAAAACGCAAAGTGTTTCATTTCTATTTGGGGTTACAGACCAAATCTAAGAAAATATTTTAGAGCGCCTAAAAACCTACAACTTCCATATTTGCAAAAAACCAAGACTAGGGTATTGAAAAGAGCTATATTTGCATTTGCTTAAAAGCCCTTATTGTTTGATTGGGTGTAGGATATTATGGAGAAGATTAGAAATTTTTGCATCATTGCACATATTGATCATGGCAAAAGTACCTTGGCCGATAGGTTATTGGACTTTACAGGTTCTGTTACGGAACGTGAAAAACAGGACCAGCTTCTTGACAGTATGGATTTGGAACGGGAACGTGGCATTACTATAAAAAGCCATGCCATTCAAATGGATTATGTGCACGAGGGTGAAAAGTATGTTCTTAATTTAATCGATACTCCCGGGCATGTTGATTTTTCATATGAAGTTTCCCGATCTATTGCCGCATGTGAAGGCGCTCTTTTGGTAGTAGATGCTGCACAGAGTATACAAGCACAGACCATATCCAACCTATACCTTGCCTTGGAAAACGACCTGGAAATTATTCCAGTCCTCAATAAAGTAGATCTCCCTAGCGCCAATCCTGAAGAGGTTACCGATGATATTGTGGATTTGTTGGGATGTAAGCCAGAAGAAGTAATCCCTGCAAGCGCCAAAACAGGAATTGGGATTGAAGACATTCTTACTGCAATCATAGAACGTGTTCCTTCTCCTAAGGGAAATCCAAACGAGTCCCTTCAAGCTTTGGTTTTTGATTCTGTTTATAACCCTTTTAGAGGTGTTGAAACCTATTTTAGAATTATAAATGGTGAAATTAAAAAAGGGCAAAAGATAAAATTTGTAGCAACTGATAAGGATTATTTTGCTGATGAAATAGGCACCTTAAAGTTGACCCAGGTTCCGAAAACTGCCATTTCTACAGGAGATGTTGGGTATTTGATTACAGGAATAAAAGATGCTCGAGAGGTAAAAGTTGGTGATACGATTACCGATGCCGCCAAGCCAACGCAAAATGCCATTGAAGGTTTTGAAGATGTAAAACCTATGGTTTTTGCTGGAATCTATCCGGTTGATACCGAAGATTTTGAAGAACTGCGATCCTCAATGGAAAAGCTGCAGCTAAATGATGCCTCTTTGGTATTTACTCCTGAGAGTAGTGCCGCATTGGGGTTTGGCTTTCGTTGTGGGTTTTTGGGAATGCTGCACATGGAAATCATTCAGGAACGACTGGAGCGTGAGTTTAACATGACGGTCATCACCACTGTTCCCAATGTTAGTTATCATGCGTACACCACCAAAGATCGAGAAACCGCTTTTATCGTAAACAACCCTTCAGATCTGCCGGACCCTTCTACCGTGGATCGTGTTGAGGAACCTTATATAAAAGCCACAATTATTACAAAGTCTGATTTTGTGGGCAATGTAATGTCTTTGTGCATAGAAAAACGGGGGCAAATAACCAATCAAACCTATTTGACCACAGAGCGGGTAGAACTTATTTTTGATATGCCCTTGGCTGAAATCGTTTTCGATTTTTATGACCGATTGAAAACCGTTTCAAAGGGCTATGCTTCTTTTGACTATACCCCAATAGGAATGCGAACCTCCAAATTGGTCCGCGTGGATATCCTTTTAAACGCACAGCCTGTTGACGCTTTATCCGCATTGGTTCATTTTGATAATGCACATACCATTGGAAAAAAGATGTGTGAAAAATTAAAAGAGCTTATCCCAAGGCAACAGTTTGATATCCCAATTCAAGCTGCAATTGGCTCCAAAATCATTTCTAGGGAAACCATAAAGGCGTTACGTAAAGATGTTACCGCCAAATGCTATGGTGGTGATATTTCCCGTAAACGGAAACTTTTGGAAAAGCAGAAAAAAGGGAAAAAGCGTATGCGCCAAGTGGGGAATGTGGAGATTCCACAGCAAGCATTTATGGCCGTGCTAAAGTTGAATGACTAATGGGGTGTACTTTTAAAAGATTCATTCATTCTTAATACTCCCCATCTTCTATACATGCCATTTGCACCAATTCTCTTAGCGTAAGTTCTTCATAATCCAATATTTCTTGTAGTTCCTGCTCAGATATTAAATCAACTTCATCTCCAGCTCTTGTCAAATATGTTCCATCTCCATTGTCACAGACTTCAAATTTTGTTCCTGCATCGGAAGTACATGATTCGCATTTAGACCCCTCATCATCATTGGAACATCCCAATAAGAACACACCTATTGCGAAGCACAACAGTAAACGTATCTTTTTCATCTTTAAAAGTTTGGAAAATTATTGGGCAATATTATTTTTAAAAGGACAGAAATAAGGATGAAAATCAATGAATCACTTCTATGAATTGATGAATAGACCTAAATGCCCTACGGACCATCGTTATGTATTCCAATTCTAGACGCCAATGGCTCTAAAATTATTTCTAAGGAAAAAAACGCATGCACCAAGTGGGGAATGTTGAAATTCCCTAACAGGTATTTATGGCTGTTTTAAAACTTAATGATTAAAACTCTAAATCAAATGCGCAAGCCGATTCAACCGCTAATTTTACAGAAACCCCTCCTAAATCTTCTTCTGTAATTGTTTCTGACACACCATTTTCCGATGCAGTGTAAGTTCCATCTCCGTTATCGCAAATTTCAAACGTATTTCCTGCATCAGATTTACATGATTCACAGTTAGATTTAGTTGCATCATCATCACTTGAGCAGCTTAAAAACACCAAGGTTGCGGTAAGACTTATTACTAAAAAGAATTTTTTCATAATTATGTTTTATAAGGTTTTTTAATTGTTGGCCAATGTACTGTACCATAGAACCAATCCATTTGAACAATTAATGAATGCCGTAAACGAATTGATAGATAGATCAAAAAGTTGTTTTCAAAAACAAATTGCAACCCACTAATCTTTTTGTACCTTACTTCACCTATTATATGGCGATGTGAATAACCCACCCATCAAAATTATTATCTGTGAAGACCATCAAATTGTTATTGATGGCCTTTGTTCCTTACTACTTAATTTTTCCGACTTTCAGGTTGTAGATACAGTAAATGGTTTTCAGCATCTCTATCCTTCCATGGAAAAACATTCTCCAGATATTCTCTTGCTGGATTTAAATCTTCTTAATAAAAATGGCATGGAAATTCTTCAAGAACTCCGGCAGAGAAACAATGCAATAAAAGTTCTGATCTTAACTATGTACAACAAAAGAACAATTGTAAACAAAGCTATTAGTAAGGGGCGAATGGATTTTTGCTCAAAAAATGTTCTTCAGAAGACATGTACAATACCTTAAAACATGTTTAATTTGAAAGCGGATTTTATTATGGAGAAGGTGTTATCAAAACAAAAAAGACCAAGACAAAACCAGGGGATGATGAGGTTGGTTTTTCACTTTCAAAAAAATAAGGTTGCCGTTCCCATTGGCAAAACAAGACATGATTTTCACAAAAACATATTAGTTTTAGGTACAATTTCATTCAGGTTCAGGAAGCGATTTATGTTTTCAACAAGTGTCTATAACCTAAGTTGGAATTGAATGATTAAAAAAAAAGGCTCATTATCGTGAGCCTTTTTTTAATTGTTTCAGCAATCTAAATCTCAAAATCCAGATCTAAATCTCCACTGCAAATCGTATCGGCAAAAGTATCGAAATCCTCTCCTTCCAAATCAAAAACATCAGATTCACCTTCAATCGTAATGGTTGCGGTTCCATCTTCATTATCCTGAATTGTAGTTGGAATAAGACCTAAAACATTGCAGGTCCTGCTGGAACCTGAGTTATCATCTTTTGAACATCCAACAAAAAGAACAATTGTAATCAGTGCTAAGAACAAAATGTTGTTTCTCTTGCTATTTTTCATATTTACTTGGGGTTTTAGTCATTTAGACAAACGCAACGACCACCCTAGTAGTATAGTTGAAAAACAAAATGTTGTGAAACAAAGATATTAAAGAGCCAAGAGCCCTATATTAGAATATGAGTCCTAAACCTCTTCCCAGAAAAGATTTTTTAGTCTATGTGAACATTTTTCCTAAATAGACCAGCTTGTGGCCTTCTCCGCTAGGTAAAAAATCCTTTCTGTTGGCTGGGATGATTTCTATACTCCCGTTAGGTGACTTCGTAAATACGGGAATGATATCGTTATCTTTTAGGGTTATGTCAATTAGGCTATCGTAATGTGACTTGTCCTTTATGTCGATTTCGTGAATGGTTGGGTATTTACGAACTGCATCCATAAGCTTGATAAAGTCATCTGTATGTGAAAAAAGTCCTTCTGCCGGATTGTTTTCCGGGTCGTTGATTTCTTCAGAATTGACCAATCGAAAAGCGCCGTTCTCACCGAACTGGTCCTTAAACTTATCAATGGCAAATTTGTTGATGTCTGAATTTCCGGTGAGGGCCATAAGGTATCCCATATCGTTCAATTCAATATTGTCCGTTAATGTATCTGAAAAAATATTGGCGGACATGGCTTCCAAACCTAAGCTTTTTGCTTTCTCAACATTAGCGTCATTATTATCGATAAGAACAACATGTCTGTTATTCTTTTTGAGGTAATTCCCTATCAACCTAGAGACTTTTGACGCCCCAATAATCAAAATCCCCTCGGATTTTGTCAAGAACACTCCTATCAATTTTGCAAAGAGCCTTGCTGTTGTGGCATTCAACAAAACCGTCCCCAAAACAATCATAAAAACCAGAGGTGTAATGTACTCTGCCCCAGGTACATCTTTGGCCAATAGTTTAGAACCGAACAGGGAGGCAATTCCTGCTGCAACTATACCTCTTGGCCCCACCCAGCCTATAAAAAGCTTTTCATTAAATTTTAAGCCTGATCCTTGGGCACTTATAAAAACACCTAGGGGCCGTATAATAAAAACAATTATTGCGAACAGCGCTGCGGTATTCCAGTTAAAAATAAGTTCCATATCGCTAATGTTGATATTTGCCGATAGCAAGATGAAAAGAATGGATATCAACAAAACACTCAAAGATTCTTTAAAGTAAAGTAGTTCTTTAAGATTGGGCAGGTTCATATTGCCCATTACCATCCCCATGACCACAACGGCCAACAGTCCAGATTCATGTGCAAAAACATCAGACTCCACAAATACAAGAAGCACAACGGAAAGGGACACCACATTCATTAAATAATGGGGAATCAAATCCTTTTTAATAGCAAATGCCAATGCGTGGGCAAACGTAAAACCGAAGGTGGTTCCAAAAAGCAAGATTTTACCAAATTCCACTAAGGCCGTTTGGGTAAAAGCGCTGCCTTCCCCAACACTGATAAACTCAAAAACCAATACTGCTACCAAGGCTCCAATAGGGTCTATTAGAATTCCCTCCCATTTTAGAACCGCCGAGACGTCTTTTTTAAGTGGGATGTTTCTAAGGATTGGTGTTATTACCGTTGGTCCTGTAACAATGATCAAGGCTGAAAATAAAAAGGAAATTTGCCATGATAACCCAAAAATATAGTGAGCTGCAACGCCCGCGCCAAAAAAAGTAACGATAGATCCTATGGTTATCAACTTGGTAATTACCGGGCCAACATTTTTAATTTCGGCCCGTTTAAGAGTGAGGCCTCCTTCAAAAAGAATGATACTAATGGCCAAGGAAACAAAGTAGTACAGGCCATCGCCAGGGAAAAGACCTTTCTCCCCATTCCATATGGGTTCAATAAGTTTTCCACTATCTTCTGTATACAATGTCGCTATTGGCCCAACCAATAATCCAATCAAAATCAAAGGTAAAATAGCTGGCAATTTAAAGCGCCAAGCAACCCATTGTGCAATAATGCCTAGAATTATGATTCCCGCAAGTTCTAGCATTGTTTTAGTTTTCTCGAAATTTACTCTTTTTCTTCCATATTTTATGAAATAAAGATGGGCTATTGAACTCTTTGCGCATTATACACTATATTGGCGCTTCATCAGATAAAAAAGCTTCCTTGAACAAGCCTTTTAAAACTGTTTTATTTGGATTTGCCTTTTCGCCCACATTAAAAACCAATGTCCTGGAAACTTCAAGGATTGCTCATTTTTTTGGAGCAAAGCTCCTCTTGCTCCATGTTGGTGAAAAGACAGAGGAAAAAGAGCGGCAAATCCATGAAATTTTATCTTACGTAGAACATAAAGATCTTGAGATTTCCATTGAATGGAAAGTAGGAAGCCCAGATGAGGTATTAGTAAATGCGTGCCAAAATTCTGGTATTGATCTTTTAATTCTTGGTGCACTTCAACATGAAAATCTGTATCAATTTTATGTTGGTTCCATTGCAAGAAAACTGACCCGTAATGTATGCTGTTCGGTTTTGTTGTTGATAAGGCCCTCAGAAGAAAGAGTGCCCTGCAAGCATGTTGTGGTAAATGGCCTGGAAGACGAGGATACCCCATTTGCTATTTCAAATGCCTTTTATGTTTCGCATGCCTTGGGTGCAAAGCAGCTAACCATTGTTGAGGAAATTAGGCAAAGAGAAGTTGCAGTGAGTATAGAAGATGACAAATCCTTGAAAAAAGCTACCATAGCAAAAGAGCGACTCAAGAATCGTGAGGATTCAAGAATCCGGAAGGTCTTAAAATCCATTCCAGAAGAATTTTTTAAAAACCTAAAAATAAAGACGCAAAGTATATTTGGGGAAAGAGGATATTCTATAGGTCATTACGCAGAAGTTGTCCGGGCTGATTTGTTGGTCATGAACGCACCAAAAAAATCTGGAATTTTAGATCGTATTTTTCCTCATGATATTGAATACATTTTATCCGATTTACCAACCGATCTTTTGATTGTTAGAAAGAAAAATTGACGCCAAAAACCAATCATACCAATCAATTTATCAAAGACCTACCAAAAAACTTCTTTTCTGGCTTTGTAGTTTCCCTAATAGCCCTTCCCCTAGGTTTGGGTTTGGCAATTGCAAGTGATGCACCTCCTATTTCTGGAATCATTGCAGCCATTGTTGGGGGCACAGTAGTCGCTTTATTGGGTGGTTCCAATGTCACCATTACAGGCCCGGGAAATGGCTTGGTCATTGTGCTCTTAGGTGCGATCACCACATTAGGGGCTGGAGATCTTTATCAAGGGTATCTGTTCACTCTTGCGGCCATTGTTATTTCAGGTATTCTAATGTTACTGTTAGGGTTTTTAAAAATGGGCCGCTTGGCAGATTTTTTCCCTGCATCTGCAATTGAAGGCATGTTGGCTGCCATTGGCTGGGGAATTTTTGCAAAGCAATTCCATATTATGATTGGTCATAACAACGAGCATGGCAGTATTGTAAAGTTACTTGTCCAAATTCCAAATGGGTTACTGGATTTGTTCCAACATGCAACCACTGAGGAATTGGTGGCTTCGGGGATTGGCTTTCTCAGTCTTTTAATTATGATTTTTTATTCCAAGATTCGGAATCCCTATTTTCAGTTGATTCCGGCACCCATGTGGATTTTAATCCTTTCTATTGGCTTTAGTTATTCCTTTGGGTGGTTGAATTTGCCATTTCCTATGGACTCTTCCTATCTTATAAATATTCCAGAAAATGTCTTGTCGAATTTGGCTTTTCCTGATTTTTCAAAAATACTGCAGAAGGAATTTATTGTAAGTGTTTTTGCAATAACCCTCATTGCAAGCATAGAATCGTTGCTGAGCATTAAGGCCGTTGATAAACTTGATTCCCAAAGCAGAAGGTCAAATGTAAATAAGGATTTAAAGGCTCTTGGATTGGCAACCTCATTAAGCGGTTTGGTTGGAGGACTCAATGTCGTTACCGTTATTGCACGAAGCTCAGTAAACGTAAACAATGGTGCAACAAATAGATCGGCCAACTTTTTTCATGCCTCATTTCTTGTCATTTTTATTCTGTTGTTCCAAGACCAGCTCAAAAGAATACCTCTAGCGGCATTAGCCGCCATATTAGTGTATACGGGATATAAACTTGCCACACCTAAGACTTTTCGGAAAATTGCCAAAATTGGGAAAGAACAGATTGTTATTTTCTTGACCACCCTGATAGTAACGCTTTTTACAAACCTTATTACTGGAATCACAGTCGGTATTCTGGCCACCTTGGTAATTCACATGTTCATCAATAAAAGTGCCTTTTTGTTTTTGACCAATATCTTCAAGCCCAATGTATTGCTGTTTCAAGAACATGAAGAAAAAAGTTATTATATCAGTGTAAAATACTTCTGCAGTTTTCTGAATTTTTACAAACTCAAGAATAAACTGGATGCGGTACCTGAAGATCAAAACGTAATTGTGGATTTTTCTATGTGCAGTTTTGTGGACCATACGGTTATGGAAGGATTGGAAAATTATTTGGACACTTTTGCAAAAAAAGGCGGGAGTATAGAACTCATAGGACTGGATAAGCATAGTACAGATTCCAAACACCCCTTTGCCATACGAAAAATACTTCCTATGGAGACATTAAGACCCATTGAGAAGTACTTTACCCGAAGGCAGACTAACCTAAGGGATACAGCCGCAGAGTACGGGTGGTCCTATCAAGCCAAAAAAAGCACAAAAACGTATTTTTTATCCAATTTTATCTTCTTCAAATCTCGGGAAATAGGCTATTTGTACAATAGGCTTTTCGATGAAAAAGAAAATTGCAACGTTTTTGATGTTGAATTTACGGAAGGCGCTTTTGTTGCTAAGGAAGTGGTAAAAACAACTGTAATGCATATTGCCCTTCCAAAGCAGCTTCCAATATTTTCCTTGGACAGGGAGGGTCTTTTGGAACGTATATACAAACTGGCGGGGTTTAAAGACATTCCTATTGAAAACTATCCAGATTTTAATCGGCGATTTTTTCTAAGTGGTGAAAAAACAGTAGAAATTCAGAATCTGTTTCACAATGAGCTTATCATATTTTTAGAAAGTAACCCCTACTACCATATAGAATCCAATGGGCATTCTTTGTTTATTCTAAAGAAAGAACGACTATTGAGCGTTCAAGAGATAAAGGCAATGATTTATTTTGGGCAACAACTTCAAAAACTCTTAAAGTATTCTTTGCAGGATTAATTTTGTTAAAATAGGGCTAATAAACTCCTGTTTTTTATCCATTTGAGTTTGGCTTTTCTTATTTTGCACGCCATTTCCTTTTTTGAATGACTATTTATCCCATTGAGACCGGTAATTTTAAACTAGATGGTGGTGCTATGTTTGGTGTAGTTCCAAAATCCATTTGGAACAGAACCAATCCTGCCGATTCTAACAATATGATTGATATTGCGGCTAGATGTCTCCTTATTGAAGATGGTGATAGGCTCATTTTAGTGGATAGTGGAATGGGAAACAAGCAATCAGAGAAGTTCTTTGGATATTATTATCAGTGGGGTAACCATTCAATAGATAATTCTTTAAAGGAACTAGGCTTCCATAGAGATGATATTACCGATGTCTTTATGACCCACCTCCATTTTGACCATTGCGGGGGCAGTATACAATGGAATCAGGATAGAACAGGATATGAACCAGCTTTCAAGAATGCTAGCTTTTGGACCAATGAAGATCATTGGGAATGGGCTACGAATCCTAATGCACGTGAAAAAGCTTCCTTTTTAAAAGAGAACCTATTGCCCATGCAAGAAAGTGGACGACTGCATTTTGTACAACGGAACGGCTCCTCTTTTTTGGAAGAATCAGAATTGGGGTTTGGTATTCTTTTTGTTGATGGACATACGGAAAAGCAAATGCTACCTTATTTAAAATACAAAGGCAAAAACATGGTCTTCGTGGCTGATTTGGTGCCAACCGTTGGTCATATTCCCTTGCCCTACGTAATGGGATATGACACTCGACCCCTTTTAACATTGAATGAAAAGGGTAAATTTTTGAATGAAATTGCTCAAAACAATTTTTTGCTGTTCTTTGAGCATGATGCCCATAATGAATTGTGCACATTAAAACAAACCGAGAAAGGAGTACGATTAGACGAATTGTTTTCCTTTAATGAAATATTCAACCCACAATAAAGTTTTACATTTTTATATATACTACATATGATTCATACATACATTAAACCCTCTTTTACATTAGTATCCATTTCGCTTTTCCTTATGGGATGTGGAGCAACATCATTGGTTTCCACACCGGTGCAAAATATTGATACAATCCCGCTTAAAATTTCTGAGCTAACAGAAACACAAAAAAAGAATTGGGGTCATGCCGATCTTATTTCGGATACCATTCCAGGGATGAGTGTGAATAAAGCCTACAAGGAAATCATCAAAAATAAAAACGGTAAAACGGTAATTGTCGCCGTTGTGGATTCTGGAATGGACCTTGAACACGAAGATTTGGATGATGTGTTATGGACCAATAAAGGAGAAAGACCAAACAATGGGAAAGATGATGATGGCAACGGTTATATAGATGATATTCATGGGTATAATTTTCTAGGTGAAGCGTACAATGAACAGTTGGAATATGTGCGCATGCTTCGGCTTAATATTGGTGACGCTTCGGCAAGAGCAAAAGCGCGTTTAAAATTAGATGAGGAATATCCAAAAGCACTTCAAAACAAACAACAATATGAGCAAATATTGCAAGTAGTGAAAACTGCGGATGAAGCTGTTAAAAAGGAACTTGGAAAAGATTCATATACCAAAAAAGAGTTACTTTCCATAGAGCCCAAAACGGAACAAATGCAGCAGAATGTTGCCGTATTAACACAAATGTATACCTACGGGGATAGTATACCCAGCGTTATAGAGGAACTTACCGAAGGCATTACCTATTTTGCAGATCAGGTAAATTTTAATCTCAACAAAGATTTTGACGGGAGAACTCCTGTAGGAGACAGCCCATATGACGTTACTGACACCTCTTATGGAAATGGAAATCCGAAGAACCGGGTTGATACCGAAAGTCATGGAACCCATGTGGCCGGAATCATTGCCGCGGAAAGAAATAATGGAAAAGGAGTGAATGGGGTTGCCAAAAACGTGAAATTAATGAGTTTGCGTGCCGTACCAAATGGAGATGAGTACGACAAAGACATTGCCATGGCGATAAGATATGCAGCTGATAATGGTGCTAAAATCATTAACTGCAGTTTTGGCAAGTCTTTTTCGCCAAATGCCGAATGGGTTTACGACGCAATCAAATATGCCGCTTCAAAAGACGTGTTGATTGTTCACGCTGCTGGAAATGATGGCAGTAATTTGGATGATGCTGAAAATCCCAATTTCCCAAATGACCATAAATATGTAGGTTCTGAGTTTACAAACAATGTAATTACCGTTGGCGCCCTTACAAGTAGTTATGGTTCAGAAATGGTGGCCAACTTTTCTAATTATGGAAAACAGAATGTAGATGTTTTTGCTCCCGGTGATGCCATTTATTCCACATTACCCAATAATGACTATGATTTTCAAGGTGGAACCTCAATGGCGGCACCTGCTGTTGCTGGTGTTGCTGCATTGGTAAGATCATATTATCCTCAATTGACAGCTTCGCAGGTAAAACAGGTTATAATGCAATCTGGATTAAGCTCAAAAGCATCCGTAATTGTTGATGGAGACCAATCTAAGGCAACTACTTTTGACAAAGTCTCAAAATCAGGAAAAATGGTCAATGCATACAACGCACTTTTGTTGGCCGAAAATATTTCAAAAGGTAAAATGACCTTGAACAATAATACCAAATAAGATGAAAAGAACACAATTATTCTTTTTTGCGGTTTTCACTTCTGTTTCACTTCTGTCTGCACAAAACAATACTTCGTATTGGCAACAACATGTAGATTATAAGATGGACGTTACCATGGATGTTAAAACCTATCAATATTCAGGAACACAAAAGCTTACCTACACGAATAACTCCCCAGATGTATTAAATAGAGTTTATTATCATTTATATTTTAACGCATTTCAACCTGGAAGTGAGATGGATGTAAGGCTTCAACAAGTCAAAGATCCAGATGGTAGAATGCTCAATGAAGGAAAAAGTAGAATTGCGGCTCTTTCGGAAAGTGAAATGGGTCATTTGCATGTGCAATCTCTAACCCAAGATGGAGCAGCTGTTTCTTTTAATGAAGAAGGTACCATATTGGTTGTGGATTTGGCCAACCCTATCCCTTCAGGTGGAAAAACTGTTTTGGATATGGAGTTTAAAGGGCAGGTGCCATTACAGATTAGACGATCTGGAAGGAACAATAAAGAAGGAGTTGCTCTTTCCATGAGCCAATGGTATCCAAAGCTTTCAGAATATGATTTTGAAGGATGGCATCCCAATCCATACATCTCAAGGGAGTTTCACGGAGTTTGGGGTGATTTTGATGTGAAACTCACCATTGACAAAGACTATACCGTTGGAGGTTCGGGTTATTTACAAAACCCCCAGGAAATTGGGCATGGATATGAAACACCAGGAACCAAGGTAAAAACAAAGGGCAAAACCCTAACATGGCATTTTAAAGCACCCAATGTGCATGACTTTATGTGGGCCGCCGATCCAGACTATATACATGATATTGTTAAAATGGATGACGGTCCAGATTTACATTTCTACTACAAAAATGACCCTGAAATCATAGAAAATTGGAAGAATCTTCAGCCAAAAACAGCAGATGCCATGCGTTTTTTCAGCAAAAATATCGGCAAATACCCGTATGACCAGTATTCTGTTGTGCAAGGAGGAGATGGAGGTATGGAATATGCCATGAGTACATTAATTACGGGCAAAAGAAAATTTGGAAGTCTAGTCGGGGTAATGGTACATGAGATGGCCCATTCCTGGTTTCAGCATGTTTTGGCCACTAACGAATCCAAATACGAATGGATGGACGAAGGCTTCACAACCTTTATAAGTAGCCTTTGCATGAATGAAGTGATGGAACAAGGTCTGGAGAATCCTTTTGAAGGTTCGTACAAAGGGTATTATGCCTTGGTAAATTCTGGTTTGGAGCTTCCACAAGGCACCCATGCAGATCGCTATGCAACAAACTTTGCCTACGGTATTTCAGCATACAGTAAAGGTTCTATTTTTTTGTCCCAGCTCGGTTATATCATCGGTCAGGATAAATTAATGGAAACGATACGAAAATATTTTGAAGACTTTAAGTTTAAGCATCCAGTACCCAATGACATTAAAAGAACCGCTGAAAAAGTATCGGGAATGGAATTGGATTGGTATGTAACGGATTGGACCCAAACCACAAATACCATTGATTATGCCATTAAAAGTGTTGATGCTGATGGCGAAAAAACAAAGGTGGTACTTGAACGTATTGGCGAAATGCCCATGCCCTTAGATCTTTTAATTGCTTTTGAGGGTGATGTTCAAGAAACGTATTATGTTCCGTTGCAAATGATGCGTGGAGAAAAGGAAAATCCGTATCCAACACTTAAAAGAGCGGTAGTTGAAGATTGGGCTTGGGCTCATCCAACATACGAACTTATCATTGATAAGCCCTTAAGCTCTATAAAGGCAATTGTAATCGATCCGTCTCAGCTTATGGCTGATGTAGATGGAGAAAACAATGTATATCAACCAGAATAGAGGTTAGTAACCCTTAAACTGTATTGGGTTGTAAACGTATCTTTGTTGTAATAACCCACTCATGGTGGTCATTATGTACGAAAACCCAATAGAGGAACATAAAAACCTTGTTTTTCCAAAAAAGGAGAAGCTCAAAAACAAAAAGCTTTTTGAGCAACTCTTTAGTGAAGGAAAAAGCATGAGTGCATTTCCCATAAAATTACTGTATACCAAAGCCGTTTTTGATGATGATGTCAGTATTAAAGTAGGTGTTGTTGCCCCAAAGAAAAAGTTTAAGACAGCAGTAAAGCGAAATAGGGTTAAACGGCTGCTTAGGGAAGTATACAGAAGCAACAAGCCCCTAGTTTTTAACAACATAGAGGGAAACTATGCGTTTCTGTTTTTATATCTTAGTAATAAGATGCCCAATTATGAGGAAGTGGACGGAGCAATGAAAGAGCTTTTAAAAACCTTCCTAAAAAAAGAGTCCCATGAAAAGATTGATACATAAGAAAGTCTTAATTCCCGTAATAGCCGTTGCCTTTTTGGTAGTAGGGAGTAGTTATAAAAGCGATTTTTTTGAGATTGCCAAGCAGATTGAAATTTTCACTACACTGTTCAAAGAGTTGAACATGAATTATGTGGATGAAACCAATCCTGCGGAGCTCATGGATTCTGCGATTAAAAACATGCTGGATGGATTAGATCCGTACACCCGGTTTTTAAATGAACAGGATGTTGAAGCATATAAAATCAATAATGCGGGCGAATATTCAGGTATTGGTGCCTTGGTCCGTTCTTATGAAAGCAAATTGGTCATTGTGGAACCGTACAAAGACTATCCAGCAGATAAAGCGGGATTAAAGGCAGGGGATGAAATTATCAAAATTGGAGCTACAAAAGTGTCCGACTTTGATGATAATGCAAGTGAGCTTTTAAAAGGCGCAAATGGCACCAGTGTGGATATTACTTTTGTTAGACAGGCAGAAACTAAGACTGCGGTCTTAAAACGTGAAGGTGTAGAAGTGGATGCAGTTCCATTTTATGACATGATCGATGACAAAACGGGATATGTAGTACTTTCCAAATTCAACAGAAAAGCTTCGAGCCAAACCAAATCCGCCATCCAAGACTTAAAAGGAAAAGGTATGGAGCGTTTGGTATTGGATCTACGGGGAAATCCAGGCGGACTGCTTTCGGAAGCTATCAATGTTACCAATCTGTTTGTTCCAAAAGGGGAATTGATCGTTACCACAAAATCAAAGGTCAAAAAATTCAACCAAGAATATAAGACCAAAAACCAGCCTGAGGATTTGGATATTCCTTTAGTGGTTCTTGTGGATGGCAAAAGTGCTTCGGCCAGTGAAATTGTATCCGGGGGGCTACAAGATTTGGACCGTGCTGTTATTGTTGGCGCCAGAAGTTTTGGAAAAGGCCTGGTTCAACGACCCTTAAAACTTACGTATGGAACACAATTGAAAGTGACCATTTCACGATATTATACCCCTTCAGGCCGTTGTATTCAATCTCTGGATTATTGGAATAGGGACGAGGGCGGTAACGCTGTTAGGAACACCACTTTTAAAGAATTTACAACACGAAATGGGCGCAAAGTTCAAGATGGGGGTGGAGTAATGCCCGATGTTGAAATTACTTCCTTAAAATCCAACACTTTGATAGACGCCCTTCAAAGAAATAGCATCATTTTTGATTTTGCTACGGATTTTTATTACGATAATTCATTCGCTTCTGTAAATGATTTTAATTTTTCTGGAGCCGATTTCAATGCTTTTAAGGATTATGCGAGGCAACAGAATTTTTCTTTTCAAACAGAAACAGAGGAATTATTGGAGCAAACCATAAATGCCGAAGAACATTTGTTGGGTCCGGAAGTACAGGAAAAATACAAGGATCTTTTGTTGGCAACCAACAAGGGGAAAATTGTTGCGCTGGACACTTTTAAGGAAGAGATCCAAAAAAATATTGAAGACGAAATCATCAAACGTTATTTTTATAGGGCTGGTCTTTATTCGTACTATTTAAAACATGATGACGCCATTCTTACAGCAAAAGAACTTTTGGGCAATACTGCAGAATATCAGCGTATATTAAAATAGGAATGATGTTAAAACGTCTTCTTTTATTTTTTGTATGTTGCTGTCAGGGGTTTTTCACACAGGCCCAGGCAACTTTAGAAAAAGGGGTTGTTCATGATTCTATTTTGGTTTCAGGCACCACTGATGAAACCTTTGCAGTTTACCTTCCCAATTCTTTTACGGCAACTAAACCAAGTTCCATAGTTGTTGTTTTTGAGCCTGCGGCAAGGGGTGCAAGAGGCATTCAGCCTTTTATTGATGCTTCGGAAAAATACGGGCATCTCTTAGTTTGCTCCAACAATTCCAGAAACGGACCGTATGATCGAAATTTTGGCATAGCCAATAGATTGTTCGACCATATTTTCGATAAATTTCTCATCAACCAAGATGAAATGTACCTCTCCGGATTTTCGGGTGGTTCCCGTTTGGTCAGTGCTATTGCTTCACTAACAGAACGGTTTGCTGGGGTTGTGGGCTGTGGCGCAGGATTTTCAAATGTTCCCGAACACATGCCTTCAATCCAGACGTATGCTTATGTTGGACTGTGTGGGGACCGAGATATGAATTATAAGGAAATGTTGGACAGCAAAAAATATTTGGATTTAAGGGGCTTTACCAACACACTCATTACATTTGATGGAAAGCATAGATGGCCACCCAAGGAACAGATCACCCGTGCAATGGATTGGTTATACCTTCAAAAACTAAAAAACAATGAAAGTTCACAACCAGAAGATTTGGCGGTTCTCTATAAATCCGATTACGATAGGATCCAAGAATTTAAGGACAAGGAACAGTTTTTATTTGCCTCAGAACAGTATGAAAGAATTCTAAAAGATTACAAAGGGCACCTTAATCTGGATAGCCTTATAGTGGAGCAACAGTTTTTTGTAAATTCCAAACCCTATAAAAATCAATCGGCAGCGTTGGTGCGTGCCTTAAATCAGGAACAAAAACTGAAACCGAAACTCGTAAAGCAGATGTCTTTGGATTTTAAAACCCCTTCAAAAATGGATCCTGATTGGTGGGAGAAAGAAATGACCAAATTGAATCGGTTAAAGGAAAAAGGGGATAAAGAAACCCAAAAAATGATATACCGGCTCAAGTTTGACCTTTTTGGGCGGGTTTACGCCAGAAAAAATCCATTGATGCATACTACTGATAAGGCCCAGGCAGAACTTGTTGAGGTTTTTTTAGACATTATTTATCCTAAGTCGGATTGACCTAGATTACACCCAAATCATCCAATGGGCTTTTAACTTTTTTGATAATTTTGTTGAACTTTTTCGCTATAGTTCCATTGAAATTCCAACACTGTTTTTTCACCTAAAACATATATTTTCAGACTAAAGAACCCCATTGGAAGATGGGGTTGGATTTTTACGTTAAAATTCCCGAACTTCACTTATCATTCGCTAAGACAATTAAAACAGTCCTTAGCTTAACGTTAGCAAACAGTTGAAAAAGCTTTATTTCAATAATAAAAAATGATTATTCCTTTTTAATATATTAAGCTATTGATGACAAATATTTATTGGCCTGTTTATAAGAATTTAGAAAAGGAACTATTGAATTTAACATATTCAATACATATAGATGATACTCAATTAAATGTATATTCCTCAAAAATCTTAGACCTTATTATTAGGTGCGCAATTGAAATTGAATCAATTTCTAAAGAACTATATCTGCAAGAGGGAGGGACAAAAAAAGGTAATATCAAATATGATGAGACTGCTATTAAATTATTGAATAAAAAATGGTCGCTAGACAAAAAAATTGTCATAATAAGTTCTGCTAATTGTTTCCAAACAAATAGAATATTAATCCCTCTTGAAAAAAAAGAACCACGAGAAAATGGTAAACTAACGTTCAAATGGAATCTTTGCTATCAAGCCATTAAACATAACCGTAGAGAGAATCTTCCAGATGGAAATTTAGAGAATCTTTTTAGTATTCTGTCGGCATTGTTTTTACTAAATGTATACTTTAAGAAAGAAGAGTTCAAATTAGGAGAAGACTCAAAAGGGAATAATTTTTCACATAGTCTAGGTTCCGAAATATTTTCTATTAAGGTTCATCCTAGTGGTGGATTTAATCAATATTTAGACATCAGTAAAGGCAAGAATTTTGAAGAATGTTCTTATTACGTTCGACTGGAGGAATATCATGAGAAAAAATTAAAAGAGTTTCTACAAAATGCAAATCAACAGTTTTTTGAGCTAGTAAAAACCCGAAAAGGCTTCGATGAATTAGAACTCAATGCCGATAATACATCCCTTATATTTAACACAAAAATTGAAAGGTTTCTTGGTCCTGATGAATATATGAAATTGATTAATGTGGCATTTAGAGGAATGCAAGAAGTCACAAATAATTCAAGGTATTTGGGCAAAATAAATATCAATGAAATTTAATTAATTGCGAATAAAAGACTGGAAGAAATAAAGCCAGCTCAAAAGAAAAACCGTTTGCTAACAAAACCTATAAACAATAAGGGCTTCGGGCTTAATCGAATGGTTTGCATATTTTTATAATGTCCTCAAAATCTTTGGGATTTTGCTCAGGACTGGAAAAAATAAATCAAAACCAAAAGCTTTCGCTATGTGCGTGGCGGAAGGCAAACGCTAGTTTGCTCCCGTACTGTTCATAGCTCAACCGATAAGTGAAATCCAAATAGTACCAGATGCGTTTGGAAGGGTATCTTCTTAACTCGGAAATCTAATCCTTATCCTAAGATTTCATCTATCTGCACCATATGGCGTTCCATATGACAAAGCAGAAACTCAAAACACTCTGGCAAATAAAAGTTAACAATGGGACCAATAGCAGAAGTGATTTTTATTTTGGAAACATCCTTGGTTCTGCTTTTTAGAATGGATTCCTTTAAATGGCTGTGAAGCTTAAAGAATTCATCAAAGATGGAGTCAATTTTTTCAGGGGTCAACTCATCTTCGTTTAGCATTGGCCTAAAACGTTTTAGAGTTTTCAGTTTCATTTTTCTAACCCCATTTTTGGGTCGTTGCCCCTCAATCACAAACCTTTGCCATGCCCGGGCCTTGAATTCTATGGAACCTGATTCTTGAGAAGGCAAGGTTTCCAAAGCCTTGTCCAGTTTGGGGACATAAAAGCGATACGCAATGTTCAAATGGGCAATTACTTCAAGTACATTCCAAGATTTTGGACGTGGCTTTATTTGTACTTGAGAAGTATCCAATTCTTGAAGCGATTTCACCTTCGCAACCATTTGGTTCAGGCGCTGAATTTGGTTTTCAGAAGTAAGCAGTAAGCTTGCCATAACTGTTCGTTTTTTTGATTGGAACAAAGTTCTGCGATAGAAGGCGAACAGATATTGATATACATCAAGAAATTACTGTGAAAGTTTTCAATCATTAAATGCTTTTAGGCATTTTGTCATATTCAATTGCTGTTTTTATTGCATAGGTTAAAGCTGCCAGAATCATGATTTTCCAGATAACACCTTTAAACATATTAGACGGCTCAAGGTAAGCTGAGAATCCATACATAGCAATAACAAATATTGTTCCCATTATAACACTAGGGATTGGATAATCATTGGTAGCAAAACCACATATGGTTATCATCAAACTCAATCCAGCGAGGAACAAAAAACCACTGGTTTCAATTGCAGATAGATAAAAAGAATAAAATTGAAAAACCAAAGTACTAATACCTATTGCAAATAGAATCCACTTTGCCCTTTGCAAAGCATTCAGAGCTTCTTGGAGTTTCTCATTTGTTCTAAAGATATTTGTTATGTGATTGGATTTTTCGGCTTCGCTGCCATCAAACGGAAGGCCACAGTTTTGACAGCTTTTCTCTTCAGAGCCTTTCTTTGTTTTACAAAAATCGCAATAGTCCATATAATTTTATAGAGATTAAAATCTAGTATCTAGATCCATCATGTTTTCCTTCTTCCCAGCCATGTTTGCCCAAATACTGTTCACCACTTTCCACAGCACCTTCTTCAATAGAGGTACCCATAGAATCGTTCCAACGGTTGAGGTAACCAAACAAGGAAATCACCCCTAACATTTCTACAATCTCGCCTTCGTTCCAATGTTTATATAAACGCGCCTTTATTTCAGCATCCACTGCATTGGGAACTTGGGAGGCAGCCAAAGAAAAATCCAAAGCAGCACGTTCGGCCTCAGAAAAAGCTGGATGCGTTCTATATTCCCAAATATTATCCAATTGTTCCTGCTCCGCTCCGTAGCGTTCCGCTGCCCGTATAGCATGTGCCTGGCAATAGCGACATCCGGTGGAATTGCTGCTTACCCAGGCAATCATACGTTTTAAAGCTGAGGTTACCCTTCCTTCATTCGCCATTACCGCTTTGTTCAAGTTAATAAACGCCTTTGAAATAGCAGGCCTATGCTGCATGGTCAAGACTGAATTTGGGCAAAACCCAAGGGTCTCGTTAAAGAATTCAGCTAGCTTTTTTGTCTCTGAATCATGATTAGGGTCAAGCGGATTTACTAAGGCCATGAATGTAGTTTTAAATTGTATTTTTGAAAGCTACAAGAAACGAAAATTTGACTTCATGACAAATCATATAACTACCAAATGGCTGGGCGAAATGGCCTTTGAAAGCAACAACCCCTCAGGGTTAAATTTAAAGATTGATGCGGGCCCGGATAGTGGTGGGAAGGGGGAAGGCTTCCGCCCTAAAGCTTTGATGCTTTCCGCTCTTGCAGGTTGTTCAGGACTGGATGTGGCTTCGCTAATAAAAAAAATGAAACTGGAAGTAGATGATTTTTCAATTGAAACCATTGCAAACTTAACCGACGAGCACCCCAAATACTACGATTCGGTTACAATAGAATATCATTTTCACGGTGCTGATTTGAAGGAAGGGAAATTAAAAAAGGCGGTGGACTTATCGGTGGAAAAATACTGTGGGGTTATGGAGATGTTCCGAAAATTTGCCAAATTGGAGATTAAGACGATTTTTCATCATAAGTAAAACGAGTTCAAACTCAAACTCAAGTTTAAACTCAAATTCAGACATCAAGTACAAGTTTCAGAAACAGCTGGAATAGATTTTATTTCAACCTCAAATTAATTTTAGTCAATGATTTTTATGGACAAAAAATTTGATTTAGAGGATAGATTTGTTGATTTTGCGGCGAAGGTTGCCCTATTTTGCAAGGACCTGCCCAACGATTTTACGGGACAATATTATGGAAATCAACTTCTACGTTCAGGAGGAAGTGCTGCCCTAAACTTTGGTGAAGCCCTTGGAACAAATACGAATAAAGATTATATCTACAAGGCTTCACTAACCTTAAAGGAACTTAAGGAATCACGGATCAACATAAAGATTTTAAACCGAATCGAGTACGGCTCCTATGAAATTAAAAATAGCCTGTTAAATGAATTAGAGCAGTTGATTAAGATAATTGCCACCATAATCAAAAACAAAACCCCTTGAATTTGCACTTAATTTTTGAACTTGAACTTCACCCATGAGATGGACCATAAAACCAAGACCTACCCAACAAGAGATAGATCAGCTTTCTAAAGAACTTAAGGTAGAAAGTCTGGTATCGCAACTTTTGCTGCAACGAGGGATCACAACTTATGAAGAGGCGAGGGACTTTTTTCGCCCAGAATTATCCCACTTGCACAATCCTTTTTTAATGAAGGATATGGACAAGGCGGTTGAGCGCATTGAAAAAGCCATTGCTTCCAATGAAAATATTTTGGTATATGGCGACTATGATGTGGACGGTACTACATCCGTTGCCCTGTTATCATCATACCTCATGGAAGAGTACCCCAATGTGGCCACTTATATTCCAGACCGATATTCAGAAGGGTATGGGGTGTCACTTCAGGGAATAGATTTTGCCTCAGACAATGGGTTTTCCTTGATAATTGCCTTGGATTGTGGGGTAAAAGCCATTGAACAGGTAAAATATGGCAAAGAGAAAGAAATAGATTTTATCATATGTGATCATCATAGGCCCGGAGATACGTTGCCGGAAGCAATTGCTATTCTTGACCCAAAACGAGCAGATTGCGAATATCCATACAAAGAACTTTGTGGTTGCGGAGTGGGTTTTAAGCTAATTCAGGCTTTGGCATCCAAAAAAGGGGAAACCGTGGAAGACCTTATGTTGCATTTGGATTTGGTGGCCACCGCCATTGGAGCCGACATTGTTCCCATAACCGGAGAGAATCGAGTATTGGCATATTATGGATTGCAGGTAATAAATGCCAATCCAAGAATTGGGTTCAAAGCGATTATTGACCAAATCAAAAAGCAAACATTGACCATAACCGATGTTGTCTTTATAATAGCTCCGCGAATCAATGCTGCTGGTAGAATGAAACATGGTCAACATGCCGTAAACCTTTTGGTTGAAACGGATTTGAATGTTGCACAAAAATTTGCAAAAGAGATTGAACAGTTTAATTCGGATAGAAGAAACCTGGATAAAGAAATTACAAAAGAAGCATTGCTGCAGATTCAGAAAAATGAGGAAGAAGATAGATTTACATCTGTTGTTTACGACGAAAACTGGCATAAAGGAGTCATTGGGATTGTAGCTTCACGACTTACGGAAACGTACTATCGCCCCACATTGGTCTTTACCAAAAGCGGAGACAAGTTGGCCGCCTCTGCGCGATCTGTAAAAGGGTTTGATGTATACGAAGCTTTGGAAGGGTGTACGGAATGTTTGGAACAATTTGGTGGTCACAAGTATGCTGCAGGACTGACATTGCTGGAAGAAAACTACGAAAAGTTTAAAACCCAATTTGAAAAAGTAGTTTCTGAAAGTATTGACCCAAGTTTATTGCAGCCGGAACTTACCATCGATACCAATATTGAGTTAGACCAAGTTACCCCAAAATTGATGCGGATCCTAAAACAGTTCGCTCCTTTTGGCCCCGGAAATATGACCCCAGTTTTTATGGCTGAAAAAATTCATGATACCGGATATGCAAAATGTGTGGGTGAAGACGAGAAGCACTTGAAACTAACAGCTTGTCAAAATGGTTCAGCACCTATTGGAGCAATTGGTTTTAACCTGGGCAACAAAATGGAAAACGTTAAAAACAAGAGGACATTTGATGCTGCTTTTTCCTTGGATGAGAATGAATGGAACGGGAGTGTGAGCCTACAGTTGAAACTAAGAGATATTCGTTAGATTTTTATGGATCCATACGCAGCCCTCCGTTATAAGGAATTCAATATTTTTTTATTGGCAAGGTTTGCCATGGTCTTTGCATGGTCCATGCAGTTTATTGTAATTGAATGGCAAGTCTATTCATTGACCAAGGATCCATTGTCACTTGGAATTATTGGGCTAATGGAAGTAATACCTGCAGTAGGCATGGCCCTTTTTGCCGGACACATTGTGGATCAAAAAGAAAAGCGAAATCTATTGATTAAATGCATCTTAGGATTTTCGGTTGTGAGTTTGGGATTGTTCTTTTTAAGTCTTCCCTCTTTGGAAACCAGTCTGGCACCTAAAAAACTATTGTACAGCATTTATCTTTTAGTGTTTTTTGGGGGATTGGTAAGAGCTTTTTTAGGCCCTACTATTTTTTCCTTGATAGCGCTGATCGTTCCCAAGAAAATTTATCCCAATGCCGCAACATGGAGTAGTACCACATGGCAAATGGCCTCTGTTTTGGGACCTGCCTTGGCCGGTTTTTCTATAAGTTGGATTGGGGTACATTGGTCTATGTGCGTCATTTTTGCATTCTCAATTATCGCTTTGGTGTTTGTTTTGAGAATTTCACGGAAACCAATATTAAACCCAAAAATTGGAGAGCCTGTTTTAAAAAGCCTTAAGGATGGATTAAAGTTTGTTTTCAATAGTCAAGCTATTTCAGGGGCCTTAACAATTGATATGATAGCGGTGCTGTTTGGTGGTGCGGTGGCGCTTTTGCCTATATATGCACAGGATATTTTGCATGTTGGTGCTGAAGGTTTTGGTCTTTTAAGAGCAGCTCCAGCAGTTGGCGCCTTAATTACCATGGTAGGCTCAACAAGATTTCCGTTACACAAATATGCAGGTAAAAAACTACTGCTATCCGTATTGGCATTTGGAGTTTGTATTCTAGTTTTTGGTGTTTCAACCTCTTTTTGGCTTTCAGTGATTGCCTTGTTTTTAAGTGGTGCCGTAGATGGGGTTTCCATGGTAATCCGCCAAACCATCCTACAACTAAAAACACCGGATCATATGCGGGGTAGGGTTGCTTCGGTAAATTCAATATTTGTAGGGTCGTCCAACGAACTTGGGGCTTTTGAAAGTGGTCTGGCCGCCAAACTTTTGGGAACGGTAAACGCAGTTATTTTTGGAGGTTGCATGACCATATTGACCGTTGGAGTAACTACTTTGGTTTCGCCAAGTTTTAGAAAACTGGATTTATCAAAAGAAGTTGAGGAACATGAGTCAGTATAGCGGCTTGAATTTAATTCGTCAGTTCGAGTTTTTGCGAAAGCAAAAGTATCGAGAACAAGTAATTTTGATAAAACCAGAATTGTATTGAGAAGTAAATAATGAAACAGTCATTTGTCTATATTTTGGAATGTTCCGATGGGACATATTATACAGGGGTTACTTCTAATTTGGAACAAAGATTGTTTGAACATGAATCGGGGAAACATATAAATAGTTATACGTATTTGCGAAGACCGGTTACTTTGGTTTTTTATGGCGAATTCACAGACATAAATTCAGCTATAGAAAAAGAAAAACAAATTAAAAAATGGTCAAAAGCCAAAAAGAAAGCTTTGATTGATGGGGCTTATGATAAGCTTCCAAATCTTGCTAAAAAGAAGTTTCAGTAGTGATTCTCGATACATTCCGAACAAGTTCGAAACACTCGAACTGACGTGTTTTTACTTTCCGAAACATTTTAGATTTTAGATTCCTTCAATCTGTAAAAAGACATTGAGGAGTATCAAATAATCCATTCCCAAAAATTGGTTATACCCCAAAACAGGCTCAAGGTGATATAAGTTCAAATTTTTCCAAGGACAGTTTTTCCCCATCAAAAACGGCATAGGTAAAATAAGAAATCCAATCTCCTAAATTGGTATATCTGGACTTATCATTAAGTTGAATTTCCATAGGAAGGTGTCGATGGCCAAAAATAAAGTGGTCGTAGTGCTTTTGTTCCAGTTTTCTTTTGGCATACAGCACTAGCCATTCCTTATCTTCTCCCAGAAATTTGGCATCCGCATCGCCGGAAATGATTTTATTGTTTATGGAAAGGTGTTGTGCCAACCGAACCCCTATATCTGGATGCAACCATTTAAAGAACCATTTGGCCACAGGGTTGATAAACACTTTTTTCATGCGTTTATATCCTTTGTCATGAGGACCTAGTCCATCGCCGTGACCAATAAAAAATGAGGTGCCATTTATGGTATATTGTTCAGGTTTGTGAAAAACAGGAATGTTTAGCTCTTCCTCAAAATAGCCATTCATCCATAAGTCATGGTTTCCAACAAAATAATAAATAGGAATGCCTTGGTCCGAGATTTCAGCCAATTTCCCCAGAGTTCGTGTAAACCCTTTGGGAACCACGGTTTTGTATTCAAACCAAAAATCGAATAGATCGCCGATCAAAAAAATAGCTGCTGCATCATGCTTAATGGAATCCAACCAAGCCACAAATTTCTTTTCTCTGGGGAGACTTGCTTTGAAGGAAGGAGCACCTAGATGATTGTCACTGGCGAAGTAGACTTTTTTGCCTTTTGGAAGATTAATGTTCTTCATTTGGCAACTAAGATAAGAAAGTTAGAAATTGTTCTTTAGTTTGATTTTTATCTTTTAAATCGTCTTCTGTTGCGTACTCTTGTAATGATGTAAATTACAACGACCAGCAAAGCCACTAAAGGGAAGACAATATCGCTATTTAAAAAAGAGAGTATATCCATATTACTTCTTAAACCTTTCCAATGCCTTTTTAGTATTTGGAGATAATGCTAATTTCCCGGATTGCTCTGCCCGTTCCAATAATAATTTGTCCCAATGCTCTGTACCTTCCCATAGTACCCGTTTCATTACTGATAGTGCCTCTGTGTTGTTGGAAGCCAACTTTTGTGTATGAAATTCGAGTTCTTTGTCTAGCTCGGAAATGGAAGCAAAAACTTTGGAAAACAAACCTTTTTCCTTGGCCCAATACGCATTTTTCCATTCGGTGGGAGCAAAAGAAAGCTCGGCTAGGCCTGCTTTTCCAATTTTGCGCTCTACAGCGGGAGCAATGACCAAAGGAGCAATGCCAATGGAAATTTCAGAAAGTTTTATGGAAGCAGCTTCTGCGGCATACACATAATCACAAGCAGATGCCAATCCAACCCCTCCACCAACGGTTTTGCCTTGAACTCGTCCAATAATAGGTTTGGAACATGTACGCATTGCATTGATAACATTGGCAAATCCACTGAAAAAAGCTTTTCCTTCTTGTTGGTTTGAAATAGCAACCAATTCATCAAACGAAGCACCAGCACAGAAAGCACGGTCTCCTTCGGATTTTAAAATGATTATAGAAACGGCTTTATCTTCTGAAAGTTTGTGAAATTCATTTACCAAACGTTCCAGCAATTCTGAAACAAAAGAATTACTGGCGGGATGACCAAACTCCACAGTTGCAATCTGGTTTTCAATTTTGGTATACAAACTTCCGTTTATTCTATCTGTAGACATTGTTATCAGTTATCAGTTATCAGTTATCAGTTGTCAGTTGTCAGAACTCAGAACTCAGAACTCAGAACTCAGAACTCAGAACTCAGAACTCAGAACTCAGAACTCAGAACTCAGAACTAAAAAACAACACTAATTTAAGGGTTTTGCACCAAGGGTTTGAATTTTCTTCGAAACTTCCAGACCAAAGCCAAGCCACGTATCAGCATCCAGACCACAAATGCTATCCAAATCGCATAAAAACCCCAATCCAAATATTTACCGAGATATAGGGCAGGCATGAAGCCTAAAAAAGTAGCGGACAATAGTACATTCCTCAAATATTTCATTTCCCCGAGTCCCTTGAAAAGACCATCAAAAACAAAAGCCAACGTATTCATTGGTAATCCAAGAATCACGATAAAGAAAATTCCATAAAAAGTCTCTAAAACAATTGGCTCATTTGAGAAAATGTGACCGATGGGCCGGTAAAAAACAAACCCAAAAGCCATCAACACTAAGCTTATGAGCAGACCATAGGTGATTATTTTTTTGGCCAACTTCCATAGACCCTTGTAATCTTTGGCTCCTAACAATCTTCCACCCATACTATTTCCGGCAGCACCATATCCATCAATAAAAAATGCGGCGAACAACCAAAGGTTAATAGCGATTGTATGTGCTCCAATATATTTATCACCTAACGCGGTGGCCTCCCGAACGGCTATGATCAATGCTGCGTTAAGGGCCAATGCCCTAACGAATAGGTTTAAACTCATTATAACCAATCGTTTTATCTCTTTGTTCAGCGGGAAGACCAATTTTAGGCTTATTTCTGTTTTCTTTAGTAGTAATATAAAAACTAAAATAGCCATTACTGCCTGTGAAATTAAGCTTGCCCATGCCGCACCGTCCAGGTACATTGCGGGAATAAAACCATCTATTCCATAGACAAAAATGAAGTCCAAAATTATATTGAGCACCGCGCCAATCAGAGCAATGATCATGGGATAAAATGTATTTTGAAGACCTCTAAAAATTCCAAAAACGGCAAATGTGAACAAGGTTAACGGAAAACCCCACACTCGAATTGAATAATAAGAAATACAGTATTTCAATATTTTACCTGAGGCTTCAAAAAGACTAAAAATTTCTTCAACTATAAAAATGGTGGAAAGTAGGAGAACGATACTTAGAAGAATGTTGAAGAAAATGGCCTGGGCCGGCAAGTTTTTTACTTCTTCCAATTTCCCTGCTCCCAAATATTGAGAGATTATTGCAGAAATTGAGCTTCGCGTCTGTCCCAATACCCAAATAAGCATGGACAAAAAAGAACCTACAATTCCAGCGGCGGCCAAGGATTCCAATCCATCAACGGGAATATTCCCAACAATAGCAGTATCCGTAATGGAAAGGATGGGTTCTGCAATACCAGAAATGGTAGCGGGAACGGCCAGTTGGTTAATGCTCTTAAAGTTGACTTCTGTTCTCAAAGTCAGTGCAAGTTACAGCACTAATTCGTAACAATGAAAAGGATGCGCACTTTGTTTTGGAAAGAAAATATCCCCTAGCTTTTGGTATCCCCTTTGTTCGTAGAAGCGTTGGTTCCTTTTGTTTTGTGAAAAGGTATCCAAGCGTACGGATGTAAAACCATTTTTACGGGAACAGTCCTCTGCAAAATCCATCATTTCTTGAGCAAACCCCTTACCTTGATAATCTGGATGAATACAGACGCGGTGAATATAAGTATTGTTTCCGCTGGGAGTTAACCATTTAATGGGAATATATTCATCATCCATATGGGTCGAGATTACAATGGCTCCAATTATTTTGCCATTGAGCTCCTTTACATAGAGTTCGTTGCATTTTACATCATTTACAAAAGCCTCCTTTTTTGGATAATGTTCGTTCCATTGAAAAATTCCATTTTCCTGCATTTTGACAGCGCAGGCCCGGGTTATGGTAAGGATATCGGCAATTTCAGATATCTTTGCATGTCTTATCATAGATTGGTTTCAATTAAATTGTAAATTTAAGGTATAATCATAACCACCATATAATGAATAATATACTTGTGCCCATAGGGACTTCTCCCAATTCATCCAATACACTTCAATATGCCATTGACTTTGCAGCAAATTTTGGAGCAAAGGTTTTTGTAATGGACGTGTTTACGGTGACTTCAGGAACGGGAAGTCTTGCCAACGTAAAAGAGAAAGTGGCCAGAAGCAGCAAGGAACGGTTAAAGGAGATTATTGACAAAACCGACACTAAAGCTGTTGAAATAAAAGTAGCTACCTACAATGGAGATATCATAGGTGGACTTAAAAGTATTGATAAGGAAATAGGGATTGATCTAATTATCATTGCCCCACGGAGTAATGCAATAGAAGAGGAGCTTTATTTGGGGAATACTTCAGGTAGAATAGTAAAACAGACCAATATTCCCACATTGATTGTTCCTAAAGGAACCGTATTTAAGCCTGTTAAAAGGATTATGACCGCTTTTGGGTCTGGTATTGTCAAAAGAAATAGAATATTGAATCCTTTAATTACCATAAAAGATAAGTTTAGGGCTGAAGTCAGCTTACTTCTGGTTAAAAGACCAGGGTATTCGGAGGAAGATTTACAGGTTAATACGGCGCTTTTGGATTTAAGCCAACAATTGAACATGACAGAACATGCTACCACTTATCTGGGTGTTTTAGAGCATTTTCAAAAAGAACAGCCAGACATGCTATGTGTGTTTAGAAGAAAACGGGGGTTCTTTAAAAAATTATGGGAGAAAAATACAGTTCCAAAATCTGAGTTTTTTGTTTCCATCCCGGTTTTAGTATTAAGTGTAAAAAAGGAATAACGCTTTAGTCTTCATTTTGAAACTATTCTAAAATGTCTTTCCTTTGCGCTCGCTTGGGGGATTAGCTCAGTTGGCTAGAGCGCTTGCCTGGCAGGCAAGAGGTCACCGGTTCGAATCCGGTATTCTCCACCAAGTAAATTCAAGCCTTCACAGATGTGAGGGCTTTTTCGTAAAAATTTCTCAGATTTTGGTGTTTTAATCTTCAATTTTAGATTAAGGAATCTAAGTCCCATAAAAGGTTGATTAACGAGTATACATAAAGAGACCAAGAAAAGGACAACCTGTGAATAAGAATTGTGAATTTAAATGCTTGTCCGATTAAATGGCTGCTTTTTTGGAACTTCTGAACTTTTGAATAAAATTGGCTTTTATTGAATACAATCATAAAGTATATACCTCTCTACTAGTTAACAACTAGATACAATTATTGCGGATAAGGAAAAGATAGAACGGTAATTCTCTTAAATTCAAATTCCAAAATATTTTATAGTAATTTTATGCAGTTAACTGCGTATTTTGTATAATTGCATAAGCATTAAAGCAATGGACAACGATTTAGTAAAACAATTAGGCTACGCCAACCTTGATACGAGGTTAAAACGCATTAGTGATAAAATGTCCCATAGTTTACGTGCCATGTACCGTGATCTTGACATGGATACAGAACCTAATTGGTATCTAGTATTGTGGATTGTAAATAATCAGCCCAATGTCTCTGTCATGGAAATCGCTAAAAGGTTAAAATTCACCCATCAGTCTGTTATGACGATGACAAATAAAATGATTAACAAAGGGTATCTTAAAAGTGAAAAAGACTTCATCGACAAAAGAAAGACCATATTCAAACTAACCCAAAAAGCAGAAGATAGTCTTCCTCTGTTTACTCAAATATGGGAAATAGGAAAAAAGGTGACGTTAGAGCTTCTGAATGAAAATACCGAAATCATGAAGCATCTGGAACAACTGGAAATCAATCTTGAAAAGGCATCCTTTGGTGAGCGTATTGCAAACGAACTTACAAGTGACAAAAAATGAAAAAACATCAGTACAAAACCACCCTGGAATGGACGGGTAACACTGCTAAGGGCACGGAGAGATATCGTTCCTACAGTCGGAACCATGAGATTACCATGAAAGGAAAGCTACACCACATCTTGGGCTCGTCCGATCCTTCATTTTTAGGGGATACGTCCCGATACAATCCCGAAGAGCTTTTCCTTTCGTCCCTATCCGCCTGTCATATGCTTTGGTATTTGCATTTATGTTCCGTGCATAATGTTGTTGTTATGGAGTACCATGATACTGCCGAAGGCATTATGGAGGAAGATGAGAATGGAAGTGGACGTTTCACAGCAGTTACGCTACACCCCTACGTGAAAGTGAAGGATGAAACAATGATTGCTAAAGCCAATGAATTTCATGAAGAAGCGAATACCATGTGCTTTATTGCCAACTCCTGTAATTTTAAAATCGGTCATGCTCCAAAAACAACAGTTCATGAACAGCTTTAAATGCTCATAAGATGAAAATTGAAAAAGTAAACCTAGCGACTAAACTCGGCAGCTTTAACGAGTACTGGTCACCTAAGATAGTTGGTGAGCTTAACAGCCAGTTGGTAAAGGTGGCCAAGTTCAAGGGAGAATTCGTCATGCATCAGCATGATAAGGAAGATGAATTGTTCTATGTCATCGCTGGGGAATTATATATCGAACTAAAGAACAAGACACTGCACTTACATGCTGGGGAGTTTGTGGTGATTCCAAAAGGGGTGCCACATAAACCCTACGCCCCCGAGGAAGTTCATGTAATGCTTTTTGAACCGGCTTCAACATTAAACACTGGAAACATGAGCAACGACCTTACAGTTTCTAATTTAGACACTATTTAATGCTATACTGATGAGATTTTCCCATACCAATATTGTAAGCACCAACTGGAAAGCGCTTGTGGATTTTTACGTAAAAACCTTCGATTGTAAACTAGTCCCTCCCACTAGGAAACAATCGGGAGCATCGATGGACAGTGGTACAGGTTTAAAAAACGTCAGTTTGGAAGGCGCTCATCTCCTACTTCCCGGATATGGAGAAAACGGACCAACGCTGGAAATCTACCAATATGAAAATCTAATAGCACAAGATGTTGTACCACCCAATAAAAGAGGCTTCGGACATATTGCTTTTGAGGTTGATGACGTCCAAGAAATACTGAACAGTGTTATTAAAAATGGTGGGCAAACTTTAGGAGAAATTACTAGGAAAGAAGTCGCGGGCGTAGGAGAAATCACTTTTGTCTACACGAGAGACCCTGAAGGAAACATACTAGAATTACAGCGCTGGAAATAAGCCAGATAACAAACATAAAAATGAAGAACAACATAGAAACCTATATCGTTGATGCTTTTACTGATGAGCCTTTCAAAGGAAATCCAGCGGGCGTTTGTATTTTACATGAAACCTTGTCGGATAAGCAAATGCAATCTATTGCCAAGGAATTAGGGCTATCGGAAACGGCATTTATACGTAAAATTAATCATCAAGATGCCTATGCCATACGGTATTTTTCTCCAGTTATGGAAATACCGTTATGTGGACACGCAACACTAGCTACTTCAAAAGTTCTTTTTGAAAATAATCCTACAATGGATACAATTCACTTTAAGAATATTCAGAATCTGGATTTAATGATTAGGAAATATGGCTCTAAAATTGAAATGGAATTCCCCATTTATGAAACGACACCTCAAAATGCACCAGATGAGTTATTGAAAGCTCTTGGGATTGAAACAATCGTAAATAGCGCGTTTAATCAAGAAACAAAAATCTTACTCCTTGAAATTGAGAGTAGTGAAGTTTTGAAGAATCTATCTCCAAACTTTGAAAGATTAAAACAATCCCACAACGCAATAAACGGGGTGTTGGTAACCGCAATATCCCAAAGAATTAATTTTGATTTTGAGTCACGATATTTTTGGCCTTGGAGCGGAACAAATGAAGACCCTGTAACCGGAGGCACCCATACGTTCCTTGCCAAATATTGGAGTAGTAAACTGAACAAAAAGAAAATGAACTCATTTCAATGCTCTGAAAGGACCGGGTTTATGGAAGTAAAACTCATTAGCGACACTAAATTATTGATAAAGAGTGAAGCTCAAATCGTATTAAAAGGCGCGTTAAGAATATAAGTAAATTAAATAATTAGTAGATCCGACAAAAATGAACATCAAAATTCTAAACGCAAAGCTACAGCTCCAAAACGATCGGGTGTTACTCCTACCTTTTGAGCATGCACGAAATAAGGAGCTTAAAGACATCATCTTTAAAAAGGAGATTTAGAAGTTTATGGGCATGAAGATGCAAACGGAGTCGGGTTTTGAAAACTACCTAACAAATACCCTTTCCGATAAAAATAAAGGTAACTGTTATCCCTTTATCATCATCGATAAGGCGACTGATACAGTCGCAGGCAGTACCCGATATGGCTATCTGAATGAAGCCAGTCAAAAATGTGAAATCGGGTGGACGTGGTATGGAACGGATTTCCATGGAACGGGACTAAACAAAGCCTGCAAATACGAATTATTGAAATTTGGGTTTGAGCAAATAGGATTTCGACGCATACAATTTAGTGCCGACCAAGAAAATATACGGTCGCAGCGTGCTATTGAAAAACTTGGCGCAACTAAGGAAGGGGTTTTTAGAAACAATTATATTGATGCTGACGGACAAAGCCGGAACGATGTGTACTACAGCATTATCCAAGAAGAATGGAAGACGTTAAAAAATGACATATTTAGGGAGTTTTAATAACTTTAAGTATGAATTACGATAAGAAAAGATTCAGACCCGTTCAAAATACCGAAAACGGGGAAACCTCTGCAGAAACTATTTTTGAGTACCGCCAAAGCGGAAATATACTTACGGCTGAATACGAAGGCGGACAAATTAAAAAAGGTCATCTTATAGGCTTAGTAAGCGACGATGGAACCATAGAAATGCGCTATCATCAGGTGAATACCAAAGGGGAATTGATGACTGGAATTTGTTTTTCAAAACCTAAAATTATGGAGAATGGGAAAATACGCCTCTATGAAACATGGGAATGGACCTCTGGGGATAAATCAAAAGGAACATCCATTTTGGAGGAGTTATAAGTACAAACACTAACCAAGTTAACTTTCGATACCTAAGTGCGTGTTAGCGGCAATATAAAAACTAATGAAAATAGAAAATAGTGAACTTGCGGATGTCCCAAAAATATTTGATTTATATAGATTAGCCACTAGCTATATGAAGTCGAAAAATCAAGTGCATTGGCCTGAATTTCCGAAAGAACTGATACAGAATGAAATAGCGGAAAACAGACAATGGAAGTTATTGATTGATGATGAAATTGCGTGTATATGGGCCACAACGCTCAATGACGAATTGATTTGGGGAGCTAAAAGCAATGAACCTTCGCTATATATCCATAGGATTGCTACAAATCCTGAATTTAGGGGAAGAAGTCTCGTTAAGAAACTAGTTGATTGGGCAAACGAGTTTGGAAAAACTAAAGGTTTAACATACCTCCGAATGGACACTGTTGGTCTAAACAAAGGCTTAATTAATCATTATGAAAAGCTTGGGTTTGAATTTTTAGGAGCCAAAAAGTTGCAGGATACGAATGGATTACCGGAACATTACCAAAGAGGAGAAGTATGTTTTTTTCAAAAAGCAATAATATAACACACATATTTAACATACATATCGAGTATATAAATTTTAAAAGATGCGAATATGCATTGTACAGACTTCCTCTAAAAAAGGGGCTATTTGCCTTAATATTGAAAACCAGCTAGGCCTAAGGAACTTTTGGAAAAATATCCGCCTTCCGACATCAAAGTTTTAAAGCCTGTGGACATGGCTAAATTTCAAGATAAGCTTCATAAATACAAAGGAGTTGACCCTTCAAAAAGATAGATTGTTTCAAATACGGGTTCATAATATTCATTTTATATCTCGGATGCTTTGCAAGTAAAAAACCTTAATAGAACAAAACCGTTAAATAAATAGTTTTGTCAGGTAGAATGTTTTAGTGACTCTTGGAGAGTCTGGCGCAATCAATACATTTAAAATAAAATTTGATTACGATTTAAAAAAAGTTAGTTCTTTAAATCCGCACTCATCAAAACTCCAAAGTAGTAATATCTTGTAGTCCATTAAAACGAACCTTTTACAACACCGATTATTTTTTTAACAAATAAATAAAGATTCACACAAAAATCTGAACTGCAAAAGTACTGCGAGCATAGAATTTGATACTTCTGCTTTAAGAGTTGAAAGCCACTATTTATAATAAATATGAAGCCTTAAATTGGTATGGGTAATTTTTAAAAATTGGCAGGCATAAATTCTGAAAAGTTTGAATTAATTTCAATATATAAATGAATTTCTAAAGCTTGGTTATGATTGGTTTAAATCCGATAATGGCAAAAGTAAAGCCCTCTGCCACTTTGGCGATTAATGAACTGTCCGTAAAACTGATTTCAGAAGGCAAGGAGGTATTCCGATTAGGTTTTGGACAATCACCTTTTCCAGTTCCGAACAAGGTGGTTGAAGCTTTGAAAAAAAACGCGTTTCAAAAGGATTATCTGCCTGTTGAGGGCCTAAAGCCTTTAAGGGAAGAGATAGGTTCTTTTTTCAGAAGGCGTTATGGTTTGCTAGTCGGAGCAGAAGAGGTATTCATTGGTCCTGGATCAAAAGAACTGATATATAACTTTCAAGTATCTTGTGCGTTTGATGAATTGTTGTTGCCCACTCCAAGTTGGGTCTCATATGAACCTCAAGCGATACTTACCGGCCACAAGGTCGTATGGCTACCTACCAAAAAAGAGAATGGATGGAAACTGGATGCAAAGGCTCTAGAAGAGCATTGTAAGAAAGACCCCAATCAAAAAAGAGCTATAATACTGAACTATCCATCCAACCCGCTCGGCAATACTTATTCTGATGAAGAATTGCAAGCTTTGGCAGAAGTGCTAAGAAAAAAACAAATCATTGTAATAGCGGATGAAATATATGGTGAGGTGCATCATGAAGGTCAGCACCAGACTATCGCCAAGTACTATCCAGAGGGGACAATAATAAGTACTGGACTTAGCAAATGGGCTGGAGCCGGTGGGTGGCGTTTTGGTGTTTTTGTTTTCCCTACGCAACTGAAATACTTACAGAATGCAATGGCCATTGTGGCAAGTGAAACTTTTACCTCCGTTAGTGCTCCCATACAATATGCAGCGGTCGAGGCTTATAAAGAAGATGAATCTTTAAGGTTATATCTGGAACATACCCGAAAAATTTTAAAAGCGGTTGCGTTATATGTTTATGGTGAACTAACAACAATAGGAATCTCAATGCCCAAGCCAGAAGGCGGGTTTTACCTTTATCCAAATTTTGAAAAATGGAGGCCTTATCTAATTTCTATGGGTCTTACCAACAGTGAGGATTTTTGTTCGCACTTATTAAGTGAAACTGGTGTGGCACTTTTACCAGGGATGGCATTTGGACACCCTCATGATCATTTTGCTGCGCGTCTTTCTTATGTTGATTTTGATGGGGAAAAAATACTGCAGCACATCATGGAAAATCCTGAAATCAGTATTGACAAAGGTTTTGTTGAAAACCATTGTGCAAGAATAGTCTTGGCAATAAAACGACTTATCACATGGACTTTATCACTGGAAAAAATACAATAGCATATTTTCTTATTATTATGTCATTTCTAGCATGTAATGATCAGAAAGAAACTTTTTTAGGAGTAGTTACATCAGCTACTCCGGAAGCATCACAAGCTGGAGAAAAGATTATGAAGATGGGAGGGAATGCTGTTGATGCTGCTGTGGCTGTTTCTTTTGCCCTAGGTGTGACCGAGCCAGCTATGTCCGGTTTGGGTGGGGGAACCCAGGTATTGCTCTCCCTAAAAAACCAGCCTCCCATAGCCATCAATGGAACTACTTTTTCACCTCAAAATACCATGGTAACCAGTGAGGATACCTTAACCTATCATCGAAGAAGTACTATCCCATCAACGGTAAAAGTTCTTGGTTACCTACATAAAAAGTATGGTAGCGGTAATGTTACTTGGAAAGAGTTGATATACCCCGCCATTGAATTGGCCAAAAATGGATTCGAAGTGGGTGAATTTAGGGCGAAAGTCTATGAAAAATATGAGGCCAAGCTAGAAGGGAATAAACACCATACCTCTTTGTTTTTGATCAATGGAGATGCGGCTCCAAAAAAAGGGCAAATTTTAAAGCAACCTGTTTTGGCAAGAACATTGGAAAGACTTGCAGAGTATGGCGCAGAAGACTTCTATTCAGGTCAAATAGCCCAAAGTATATCGGAAGATATGCAAAACAACAATGGATGGATCAGTCTGAAAGATTTAAAAGAATTTCAGGATCCAAAAGAGTTGACCCCTTTATTCATTGAGTATGGAGATTATACTATTTATTCCCAACCTCCTCCTTGCGGAGGTTGGACAACCTTATTAATATTGAGATTATTGGAAGAAGAATCCAAGAATGATAAAATCAAAACAGATGACCTTATAAAAGCATTGTATTTGGCTCAGAACGATAGAAGAACGGATCCAGTTACAGACTTGCTCGATTATGATAGCATTGTACATGTGAAATTGTCAACACAATACGCAACACAACTTTTATCAGCTTCGCAGGGTTTTCCAAATAGTGATGGAAATTCTAACAATAATTCTGGTGAAACCACACATTTTTCCGTGATTGATTCGCAAGAAAATGTTATATCGGTCACGGCAAGTATAAATGCTTATTTTGGGTCTTTGGCCGCATCAGAGCAGCTAGGATTCCTATATAACTCCTATATGGATGATTTTGTATTTGGGGAGCTAGGACACCCCTTTGCCTTAAGACCAAATGCAATGGCCTACTCATCCATGTCTCCTACAATAGTTCAAAAAAATGGTGAAAACCAAATGGTCATAGGTAGTCCTGGTAGTAGTAGAATCATATCAACTGTTGGTCAATTGACAGCTAAGTGGATTGAAAAACAGGATATTGTTGATGTAGTTCACAATCCACGCATTCATGTTAACCGAAATAAAGTCTATTTTGAGAAAAAAAAGGACACCTCCCTCGTCACCGATAATTTGGCACAAGAATATGGCCTAAGATTTCACTTCCCAAATGAAGATTTGGTTTCCCAAGAAGGATTGAACCCCTATTATGGCGGAGTACATGCTATAGCAAAGGAGAATGGTAGCTGGATTGGAGCATCGGACCCAAGAAGGGACGGACAGTCAATTCGTGTTCTGAAATAACTTCATTGGATTTGCTGGGATTTCAACTTTTTCTATTTAGTTCTATACTCTAAAAATATATCATATTTATCCGCTGTTATAATAAGAATTAGATCTAAAATTGAATCCCAATAGATGTTTTGATTGCAGTGGACCGTCTAACCAGCACATAGTAAAAATTCTAATGTTTTTTCAAAAAAAGTTGTTGGATTGATTTTTTTACTATGTTTACTTTAAGTAAATGAGTCCAACTAATCGGACGCATTGCCTTTTGTTTTGAAAATTTTATTCAAGTTCGGGCTAATGGGGATAAGGAAGTCTACCCAAAAAGCCGTCTTAGGGATAGGACACCGAATAATAGGGCTGACTTCCGAAATGTTTTCTTCATACCGTAGGCTGTATCTACGATTCTTTGGTTCTACACCTGATAGGTTTTTTGCATTCCGCATTTGATATTGGTCCATTCCTACGACCCATAATCACTTTTTTATTAATGCGAAATACAGATGAAGACCAAATACATCGATTTGATCGAACAGACCTATGATTTTCCGCAAAGGGAGTTTCAGCTTGCGGAAAACAATTTGCACTTTCACGGGATTGACCTCATGGAATTGATCCACCGTTATGGGGCACCCCTTAAGTTCACCTATCTCCCTAAAATATCCGAGAATATCCAACGGGCTAAGAAATGGTTTTCGACCGCAATCCATAAACATGGTTATTCCGGTACTTACCATTATAGCTATTGCACCAAGAGCTCACATTTTGAACACGTTCTGAATGAAGCGCTCAAGAACAATATCCATATTGAGACTTCCTCTACGTTCGATATTGACATTGTGGAACACCTGAAAGCACAGGGTAAGATTTCAGATTCGACCTTTGTGCTGTGTAACGGTTTCAAAAGGGATGAATATGTTGAAAAAATTGCCCGACTCATCAACAAAGGACACAAAAACTGCATCCCCATCATTGATAATTTTGAAGAACTTGATCTACTTGGGAATGAAATCCACGGAAACTTAAAGGTAGGAATCCGTATTGCCTCTGAAGAAGAGCCAAAGTTTGAGTTTTATACCTCAAGATTGGGTATAGGCTATAAGAACATAGTTCCATTTTATGCAAAGGCCATTAAGGACAATCCAAAAGTTGAGCTAAAAATGCTCCACTTTTTTATCAATACAGGGATTAGGGATACTGCCTATTATTGGAACGAGCTTTTAAAATGTCTTAAAGTATATATCAACCTAAAGAAAATATGCCCTACGCTGGACAGTTTGAATATTGGCGGAGGTTTTCCCATTAAAAACTCACTGGCATTCGATTACGATTACGATTATATGGTAGATGAGATTGTCAACCAGATTAATCAGGCGTGTCGCGAAGCTAATGTTGAGGTCCCGGACATCTTCACTGAGTTTGGAAGCTTTACCGTAGGCGAAAGTGGCGGGGCCATTTATCAAATCCTGTATCAAAAACAGCAGAACGATCGTGAGAAATGGAACATGATAAATTCCTCGTTTATAACCACCATTCCCGATTCATGGGCCATTAGTAAGCGATTTATCATGCTCGCAATCAATCGATGGGATGAGGAATATGAAAGGGTGCTGTTGGGAGGACTTACTTGTGATAGTGACGATTATTACAATTCGGAGCAGCATATGAATGCTATTTATCTTCCCAAATATAAAAGAGAACGGCCGTTATATGTTGGGTTTTTTAATACAGGGGCCTACCAAGAGACCATAGGCGGTTTTGGGGGATTGCAACATTGCTTGATTCCGCAACCCAAACATATTCTGATTGATAGAGATCCCGAAGGAAACCTAGAGACTCGGGTTTTTGCTGAACAGCAAACGGCTGGAGATTTTCTTTCCATTTTGGGCTATGGTAAACCGAAGGTTTCGGGAACCAAAGTTTTAAGAAACAAGCAAATGGTAGTTCAACCATAAAATGAATAACAATAGTCAAAATGAAAACGACAAGAACCTATGCTGGAATCCCCGAGGAATATGCCTCGGCAGATAAATCCAAAGTGGTCTTGATTCCTGTAGCCTATGATGGCACGAGCACTTGGGGTAAGGGGGCGGATAAAGGACCAGAAGCATTTTTAAATGCTTCGGAGAATATGGAGCTCTACGACATTGAAACCGATAGCGAAGTATATCGTGAAGGAATTTATTTGAACGAGACCTTGGACGGTTTCGATTCACCTGAAAGTATGGTCGAAATTGTACATAAGGAAGTAAAGGATTTTATAGGGCGAAAAAAGTTGGTCACCATAATCGGTGGGGAGCATTCCATTTCCATTGGGGCCATTAGGGCGTTCAATGAAGCATATCAAGGACTGACAGTACTCCAAATTGATGCGCATACTGATTTACGAAAGGAATACAACGGCTCTAAATACAATCACGCCTGCGCTTTGTATGAAGCCTTACAGACCACAAATTTGGTTCAAGTAGGTATTCGTAGTATGGATCGGTCAGAGGTATCGGTCATGAACCGTGACCATGTCTTTTTTGCGCATGAAATAATGTCCGATGACTATTGGATGGACAATGTTTTGGATTTGATGACGGACAATGTTTACATCACATTTGATTTGGATGCCTTGGACCCTTCAATTCTTCCATCCACTGGAACACCGGAGCCGGGAGGGCTTTTTTGGTATGAGACCCTTGAATTTCTAAAACGGATTTTTGAGGAATGTAATGTGGTGGGCTTTGATATTGTGGAGCTCTGCCCTAATGAAATGGAGAGATCATCTGATTTTTTGGCTGCAAAGCTATACTACAAAATGTTGGGATATAAATACAAACAGACCTTGGAGGAGGTGGAGGACGAGTATGATCAGCCCAACATTTTTGAAAAATTTGAAAAGAATGGAGAACAATTCGATGAAAAATAAAGGGGAAATTTCCCAGTTTTTGGAGAAGCACTTTTTGCATTTCAATGCAGCATCATTGGTCGACGCTGCCATGGGTTACGAAACTCAATTGGAGCAAGGGGCCAAAATGTTGGTTTCTCTTGCTGGAGCCATGAGCACTGCGGAGCTGGGCAAGATTTTTTCTGAAATGGTACGTACAGAAAAAGTACATATCATTTCCTGTACAGGTGCCAATTTGGAAGAAGATATCATGAATTTGGTGGCCCATTCCCATTACAGAAGAGTACCCAACTATCGGGATTTGACCCCGCAAGACGAATGGAATCTATTGCAAAATGGACTCAATAGGGTTACGGATACCTGTATTCCCGAAGAAGAAGCATTCCGCCGTTTGCAGAAACATATCTTCAAGATTTGGAAACAGGCCGATGAGAATGGTGAACGATTATTCCCTCACGAATTCATGTACCGATTATTGCTTTCTGGAGTTTTGGAAAAGCATTATGAAATAGACATTAAGGATTCATGGATGTTTGCGGCTGCGCAGACCAATTTACCCATGGTGGTGCCAGGATGGGAAGACAGTACCATGGGGAATATTTTTGCCAGCTATGTCATAAAGGGAGAACTCAAGGCAAGCACCATGAAATCAGGAATTGAGTACATGACCTTCTTGGCCGAGTGGTACAAGAATAACAGCAAAAACGGCATCGGATTTTTTCAAATTGGGGGCGGAATTGCAGGCGACTTTCCTATTTGTGTGGTTCCGATGCTATACCAAGATCTCGATAAGACCGATACGCCATTTTGGAGTTATTTCTGCCAGATAAGTGATTCCACAACAAGTTATGGGTCCTATTCTGGGGCTGTTCCAAACGAAAAGATTACATGGGGGAAGTTGGATATCAACACCCCAAAATTTATCATTGAAAGTGATGCCACCATTGTGGCACCTTTGGTTTTTGCCTATTTATTGAATATGTAATTATGAAAAAAGGTATATCAGGAAATATGAAAAGAGTAATAGTGGACTATAAAAAACTCAATACTTCCTTACTGGATTTGTTGGTGGAAAGATATCCCGATGGATATGGGGATAGGGATATCATCAGCTTCCGCAATGCCCAAGGAGAGTGGGTTGAATGCATTGAGGTGACAACTGAGGAAACAATGTACTTGGTAAAAGTGAGTAAGCGACTCACAACAGCCATGGAAGAATATGATGTCGATGAATCTGATGAAATTGATATTAAAGACTCAAAAGATTTTGAAGAAGAATAGACTTAAAAACGAACGCTGTTTTCTATGAATTCAAGGTTAGGCCATCATCACATGATAACGGAGCTATATTTCAATAGCAAACCCAAAATTTTTGGGGCGGGAAAACGGCCTGCCCCTTTTTATCACTTTGGGGAATGAAGAAAATAATAAAATCTCGATTAGTGGCTGTTTGTGGATCTAAGGTTATGGTGCTTAAAAAAGTGGGCAAACCTATAAGATATACACTGCCCGGAGGTGTCAAAAAACGAAAAGAAACAGAAGAGGAAGCCCTCATCAGGGAAACAGGTGAAGAAATAAAACTGAAGCTGGTTGAAGAACAGATTCAATTTTACCTGTCCCACATTAAACGAACGGACACTGAAATCGTAAACAAAAATTACTATTGCACCATTTTGAAACCATCAAAAATCAAGGTTTTGGAAAAACATAAATTCGAAACGGTACTTTGGCTGAATTGGAAGAAGGCAATTGGGTTTATGGATAAATCGGACGGTATGGCCATAAAGGCATATTTCAAGAACATCGGAAGAAAACAAAAAAACAAAGAAAACTATGAACGCCAAGTTTCACCTCGCATTGCCCTGTAAAGAAATCGAAGAAACTAGAAATTTTTATGTAGATATCATAGGAGCGAGTATAGGAAGGAATACCGAAAAATGGTTGGACGTTAACTTGTTCGGCAACCAGTTGACCTTTACACAAGCCGGAGAATTCACATTCGATTTTAAGAATTATAAGCTGGACGACTATGTGTTACCATCATTCCACTTTGGGGTTATTGTCCCTGTGGATATTTGGGGCAAGCTTTATGCAAGGCTATTCCAAATGGATTTGGAAGTCACTACCGAAGCTACATTTATGCAAAGCAAAAAAGGAGAACATCTTTCCTTTTTTGTACAAGACCCCAACAGGTATATGCTTGAGTTCAAAAGCTTCAAGAATGAAGATGAAATATTTCAGAGCAGTTAATTGGCGTTATGGATAACATTCACTCCAATAAAGGCCTTTGCTTTTAGAGGTAAATTCTTCACCAGGATTGGAAGGCATTGAAAATGCAACGGCAAAGGATATTACTATCAAAAAAAGCTAAAGTATAACAGAAGCTAAGACCTATTTAGATAATTTTCAGGGAATACTTTGATTTTTTATGGCTTCGTCATTACTGATGTACTAAAAACAATGATTAGAGCAATCCAAATAAATAGATGGTCAACATACCCCAGCTTGTACCGGTGACCATACTTAAAATGGCCAGAACTATGGCATGCGGCATCAACTCTTTTTTATAGGCAGAAGTAACCGCAGGAGCAGTAGAGATTCCCCCAAGATTGGCCATACTGCCTATGGCAACCCAAGCTATGTTGGTTTTAAGCAATCGAGCTGTAATCAACATCGTCAAAAAATGTAGAATTAGCCATATCAGTACCAAAAATATGAGGTTGACTGGCAAGGAAAGATTTGAGAAGTTCAGTTTAAGACCTAAAATGGCCATAATCAAGATAATAGAAAACCCGGCCAACTTCAATACCAATTTATGGTTCCATAGAGGGTTAAGATTTCCCAACAACAGCCCTATAATGGACAAAACTACCACGCCCATCAGAAAGGACATTGAAATTAAGGAAGCCAAAAGCATAACAATTATAATGGTCCCTATGGTTACCAAGTTTAAAATCCTAAGGCTTACCTTTCCTTTTGACTCTGGAGGTTCTACTATAGGAAATTCCGAATCTATTCCCCATGCTTTATTTATACGATTGCTCCTTTTGATAAATTGGAACATCAAAATTGTCCAAATATTTACCAAAATGTTGTCCAATACCAGAATGGAAAGAAATAGTGCTTCGGGTGTTTCCGCTAACTCCTTTAATACCAATTGACTTGTACTGCCCCCTATCCAACCTCCCACAATAGGGATAAGTCCTTTCCAATATCCGTTTCCAATAAACAGTGTGGTGTTTTCTGGATTAAAAAAGCCAAAAACCAGTACCAGTAAAACAGGAAGTGTCGCAATTACCAATGATCCCATACCAAATACTATAATCGGCTTTATCCCAACTATTTTTAGCTGTTTGAATGATAAAGCACTCATTACGGTGAGTATGGTAAAGGGGATAATCCATGACCTGCTCAAATCATGAAGGAAAACTTTGGATAAATCAATTCCTGAGAGGTGCGTGAATGCAGCTGGGATGACATAGGCAAACAGTATTGCCGGAAACCAATCAAGAATCAGCGTTATCCATTTGCTGTTGATTTTGCCAATCCATAGTACAAATAGCACAGTAAACAGCACAACCCCTGATGCTATAAGGAAGAGTGTTAGATCACTCATAGTTTTGGGTTAGGATGCCCAAACACATCTTAAGACCTTCATGAAAATTTCCCAACCGTAGATTTTCATTGGGCGCATGAATACTATTGTCCGGATTTGGAATTCTTACAGAGATTGCGGGAACTCCGAGTACTGAAATAAAGGGAGCGATGGGTTGAGACCCGCCAGTGGATTGCATTCGAATATAATTTCCGCTACTGAAAACATGTTCCATTGCCAAATCCAACCAATTTCCAAGTGGGGAGTTCAAATCCGTTCTAAAAGGTCTTGATCCAATACGGGATTCTACCTTAATCAGCTTGGTATGTGTTCTTCTTTCATTTGGTGTGGGCTCCCCATCCAAAATGTAAAAGCCATGAGATACAATGAAATCCTTTACCAGTTCAATTTGCCTTTCTGCTGGAGTTTCCGGCACCAACCGCATATCAATTTCCGCCAGTGCCTTAGCTGGGATGATGGTGCGTACCTGGTCTTCCACCCATGCCGCACGCAATCCGCGTACGTTCAAAGACGGATACTGCAAGGCTTCTTGGTAGGTTGCCCCAACGGATTCAGGTTGGGCGATTCCCAAGGTCTCCAATAATTCCTTACGATTCTCTGGGACAGCGTTGACCAACTTCTTTCTATTCTCGCTCATTTCGATTCCCTCATAAAAACCTGGTATTTGAACGATTCCTTTTTCATCCTTCATGGAACCCAATAATCGGGATAGTGCAAAAACTGGGTTTGGAGCGTAATTTCCGTATTGGCCCGAATGTAAATCTTTATTCGAACCATACACCGTTAATTTCATTGTGGCTATTCCCCGGGCCCCAAACATCAAGGTTGGAAGGTTCCCTGGGGGACGCGTACCATCCATAATGAGCATGGCATCTGCCGAAAATCTATCACGATTTTTTTCTACCAATTCAGGTAAGGTTGGGGAACCCAATTCTTCTTGAAAATCCATAATGACCTTAATATTAAAGCTAGGATTTATTTTCTTCTCATTAAGAATCCTTAAGGTTTGTAAAAATGCGATTGCAGGTCCTTTGGAATCCGATGCCGAACGTGCAAAGATCTTCCAGTCCGGATTAAAGTCTTTAGTCAGTTTTTCCCAGGGAATGATTTTACAGTCATTTTCGCTACACTCCTTTAGAACAGGGATATATGGACTTTTCTGCTTCCATTGAGAGGAATCAACCGGCTGACCATCTATTTGTAGGTAAAAGAGAATGGTGCGTTTAGCTCGTTTAAATTTTCGTTCCGCGAATAAGTGTTTTACACCATTGGAAATCAGAACGTCTGTTTCAAAATCCAAAGCTTGGAAGTTCGTTTGGCACCAGGCCAAATTTTTATTGATATTGTCTGTTGTTTTTCCGTAGTTGGGAAGTCTTAAAAAATCTCTTAAGGTAGATAGGCCATCGATAAAATATTCGTCGGCAAGCTCATGTATTCTTTCTTTTTTCAGGCTTTGACCTGAAATTGAAATAGCTGTTAAAAACAGCAGGAAGGCTAAAGTGACTCTCATGAATTAAATTTAGCCAAAACTTTAGACTTTATTTTCAAAAAATACTTGTCTTACTTGTAGTAATGACTAAAAGTTAAACAACTCGGCCAATAACATCTCTCTATTTTATTCTTTTTAGATTAGCTACAGATTAGATTTAATGTAAATGGTAATTAGAAAAGTAAGTAATGGATGGTAGTATGAATTTGAAACAATGTATAGCGCTGCTAGGGCTTTCTGTTTTATCCTGTACTGCAAGCTGTCAAGAAATTACGGATCGACCAAAAAACGTTTTGCTGATTTGTATTGATGATTTACGTCCAGAGCTGAATTCTTTTGGGGCAAATTACATTAAATCTCCACATATTGATGGATTAGCGGCTATGGGGAGGCCATTTTCTCATCATTATGTCAACGCACCAAGTTGTGGCCCATCCAGATATACTTTGCTGACGGGCCTTTACGGGACTGCGAACAATGATGCAATTTTTCTCAGGGCAAAACAAATGGAGGAATCAACTAAAAATGTCCCTCCAAGTATGCCAGAATGGTTTCGTCAGAATGGCTATACAACTGTTTCGGTGGGAAAAGTTTCACACCATCCAGGTGGGCGGGGAGGCACAAACTGGGACAGTGATTCAATACCAGAAATGCCGAATGCATGGAATAGACACCTGATGCCTGTGGGTTCTTGGAAAACCCCAAAAGGGGCAATGCACGGATTGGCAAATGGAAATATTAGAGAGGTTGCAAGTGAACATGATGTTTTAGAAGCTGAGGAAGGTCCAGATGAAATTTATCCGGACGGATTAATTGTCAAGGAAGGTCTAACTCAACTAGAAAAATTGGCAACGGACACCAAACCCTTTTTTTTAGCCATAGGGCTTATCAAACCTCATCTTCCTTTTGGGGCGCCAAAAAAGTATTTGGATCTCTATAACCATGTTGATTTTCCACCTATTTCCCATCCAGAAAAACCACTGGGGAAGACAACTTGGCATGAGTCTGGCGAGTTTATGAAGTACAATCGTTGGGGAAAAGACCCAAGAGAAGACCAACAGTTTGCAATGGAATTGAGAAGGCACTATGCTGCATGTGTCAGTTATGCAGATAAGCAGGTGGGGGATATTTTGAACAAACTGAAAGAGACGGGTGCTGATAAGAACACGATTATTGTTTTATGGGGAGACCATGGGTGGCATTTGGGCGAGCATAGTATCTGGGGGAAACATAGCCTATTTGAAGAATCATTGCGTTCTCCATTGATTATCTATACTCCAGAGATGAACAACGAAGGAGTGAAGAGCAACGCAGTTGTAGAGACCCTGGATATATTCCCGACCCTTTGTGATTTGACAGGTTTGAAAATACCGGATTACACACAGGGAACTTCATTGGTTCCAATTTTAGAATATCCACAATCACCCGGACATACAGCAATTGCATATACGAACTCCGCAAGAACAATTCGAACGGAAAAGTATAGATTTATCCAGCACGAGAATGGTGAGGTTGAACTATATGACCATAGCACTAAAGAAAAGGAGACATTGAATATCGTATCCTATTATCCGGATATTGTTGCCCACTTAAAAAAGATGCTGTACAAAAGAATGAAGTAGATAGGGTATCCATATCCCTTTTTTAAAGGTAGAGTAATGAAAATAAGATTTGTGGCAATAGAAAACCGAAGAACTTGTCTTCGGTTTTCTATTATTGAGAAATAAGATAAAGGCAATATCCCTTCCTATTCCCCAAATTTCATTAAATGAACTAGTTAACTCCAGTTAATTCTTTTCCTTCAATAACAAAGGTCCATGCCTCGGTTTTTCCAACTTCATCCAAAGCTGTTTTGGATACCTCAATGGTCAGTTTTGTCTCATCAGAATAACTCCATTTTAAAGACTCGTCAGACCCTAAAAGATGGATTTTCGAATCCTTATTGGGTTCAATATAATTGAACACTATTTCGCTTTCTGGATTTTCCAAAGAAATGGCATAGTATATGGATTTTGATTTCTTCTTGGTATATCTTATGCTTTCACCTTGTTTATATGTGGAGGCAAGTTTTTCTGTATCGAAGACAGCTTCACCATTAACCGAAAGCCACTTTCCAACACCTTTTAACCGATTTACACTTGGTTGGGGAATAATTCCCTTGGCCGTTGGGCCAATGTTGAGTAAATAGTTACCTCCCTTTGCGGTTACATCAATGAGGTTATGTACCAAAACCTCGGTAGATTTCCAGTTGTGGTCATTTTTCTTGAACCCCCAAGTATCGTTCATGGTCATACAAGATTCCCAGTCCGTTGCGGCTGTACCCTCTAGAATTTCTTGTTCCGGGGTCCCAAAATCCCCGGCATAGTCAAATTTGTCATCATTCATGCCCATCATTCCGCGTCTTCCTTTATCCACACGATTGTTGATAAGAATACTGGGTTTCAAAGAGCGTATATATTGATACATGTCGAGTCCCATTTCATGGGTATAATCTGGAATCCATTCGCCATCAAACCAAATAATATCAGGGTCATAACTTGTAATGAGTTCATGCAATTGTGGTTTCAAATAGTTTTCCACGTATTTGGGAAACTCTGGATTTACCTTTGTACTGTCTGTTCTCCACACATTATACTTAGGTTCATGAATTGCTTGTGCCTGAGGATGGTGCCAGTCCATAATGGAATGGTAGAGGCCAAACTTGATGTCCTCTTTTTTACAAGCTGCAGATAATTGTTTTAAAATGTCTTTTCCATAAGGTGAAAAATTTGCGATATTATAGTTGGATACCTCGGAATTCCACAACCCAAAACCATCATGGTGCTTGGATGTGATTACAACGTATTTCATTCCTGCTTCCTTCATCAACTTTGCCCAGCTTTCAGCATCAAAATCTTCTGGAATCCATTCCTTGGCAAATTTTTCATATTCCTTAATGGGCACTTGACCTTTGTCCATAATCCACTCACCAATTCCTTCAACTTCTTTTTCCTTGTAGATACCTGCAGGAACTGCATATGGGCCCCAATGGATGAACATACCGAATTTTGCATCGCGCCACCAAGACATTCTTTGGTCAAAATCTTCTTTTGATTCCTCCAAATAATTTACTAGGGCAACTTCTTCGGTTTTTTCATTTTCCTGTATCGCATTTTTTTCCTTGCATGAGGACAGAAAAATGCAAAAAAACAACGCTAGGGATAACCCTATTGATACTGACGGACGTTTTTTCATAATTTCTATTATTTGTTTTGTTATACATTTATTTTGATTGTTTCATATTCTTTTGTGTTCTATCAAAAGCAATAATTTTTAGTTCCTCATTGTTGATTCCAAATACAAATGATAGGCCGTCTTCCATACCCACAAGGGACAAATTTTTTACTTCCCTGTCGATCAATAGCCCTGTCTTATGCATTGGGATGGGTGTAAAGCTTTTTTTGCCTGAGTTTTGCAATACAAGACCGACACCTGCATCGGAGCGCGGTGTTTCCACTTCAGTATCATATAAATTGCCTGCCAGTAGTATGTCGGGAAAGGCATCTTGGTCATAATCAAAGAATACAATGTCATTTATTGATGAAAATTGGGTCTCGATGGGTAATTGATGTCTTTTATAATTTCCATTGCCCATATTTTCGAACCAATGGTGGGCAAAAGTGTCTATCTGATAATGTATACTACTTTCCAACATTTGTTCACCATAAATTTCCTCAAGACTTGCAGAGGCAAACTGTTTGTAGGTTTCAAACTTTCTTTTAATTGCTGGAATCTGTTGTGAGGAACATTCCCTGCCCCGGATCGGAAGCTTGGTACCTTTTTTTGTTACGCTCAATACAATGTCCTGTCTATTGTTTTCATCAAAATCATTGATATAAATTTCAAAAGGGGATTGTGCTGTGCTTTTGTTCTTGCTGTTCAGCCCTAAGTTCCCGGCAACAATATCCATATCCCCATCATTGTCTAAATCTTGCGTTGCCAAACTGTACCACCATCCAACAGTATCGCCCATACCAAGTTCTTCGGTGATATTTTTGAAAGAGGATCCGTCATTTTTAAAAAAGCTTAAAGGCAACCATTCACCGGCAAGGATGATATCCATATTTCCATCGCCATCAAAGTCTTGCCATACCGCATCGGTAACCATTCCCAAATTTTGCAGGTCAGGAGCTATTTTGGAGGTGACATCTGTAAATTGCAGCTCTTCCTCAGTAGCTCCATTGTTCTCCAGCAAATAACTTTTAGGTGGTTGTCCATAATAGCCTGGGATAATCCTTCCACCTACAAAAAGATCTAAATCTCCATCGTTGTCATAATCTGCAGGAACTACTTTAAGTCCACTGGATTCAATTTTTGGCAAAGTACCCTCTAGTTTAACAAAACCTTCATCAGTATTTATATAAAGGCGATCTTGATAAAAAACTGTGTTTACACCAAAGTTGTTCCCGCCGCTTGTAACATATAGATCCAAGTCACCATCTGCATCTGCATCAAAAAAAACGGCACCTGTATCTTCCTGTTTCCTATCCAGGTCCCATGGCCCTTTCATTTCTTTGAAAGTTCCATTTGAACTCTGTAGAAAAAGACTCGCTTTCTTATTTGTGGCATTACCAACAAAAATATCGTCAAGGCCATTCTTGTCCACATCACCAATAGCAAGTGCTGGCCCAAGTTGGGAGTTTCTGTGGGGAAGAAGGGGTTCAACCCTAAAATCATCATAAAGATCTTCTTTGTGTATAAAGTCTATACCGGTTTTCATTGTGATATCCTTAAAAGGAAGTTCTTTGCTTTTTTGACTTGTTTCTACGTTTTGGGCATTTGAATAGTCTAGTTCAAGGGTCTGATTTCCTGGAATATTTTTGATGTGTTCCACTTTACCATCCGCCCATAAAACCTCCAAAACCTCTACTTTTTTATTTTTTTCAAGCCCAAAATGTAGTATAGGCTCTATACTGGATTGAAACCCCCTGGTTAGACTCTGTTCCACTTCTTGGGTCAATTTCCCTGATATTATTTTTACTTTGGCCCCGATTCCTATGGGGTTTTTTTCACTTCCCTTTAATTTGAACCGTATATAATTGCTTCCCTGGGTATTATTTTGAAGCAAACTGGCTTCTTGATCAATATTGTTGATGACCAAATCCAAATCCCCATCATTGTCAAGGTCTCCATACGCAATACCATTGGAAAAGCCTTCAACGTTGGCATTCCATTTTGCAGAGACATCTTCAAACTTGTAGTTTCCCTCGTTCCTAAACATGTAATTTCCTATGGGTGTGGAAGGTGCTTTGTTCATATCTATTTTTTCCCGGATTAGCGTGGTGTTTTTTTCGCGGTTCAAAAGATCATTGTTATTTACATCCAATCGCATGCCATTCGTAATGACAATATCCTTTAGTCCATCATTATCAAAGTCGGCAAAAAGGGGCGCCCAGCTCCAATCCGTTGTGGCCATACCTGTCAACCTTGCTATGTTGCTAAAAATGGGTAATCCCTCTGGGCTATTCCCATTGTTAATCTGGAGGCTATTTTGCATGTATTGGTAATGGAAACCTAGGGACACGGCAGAATTAAATGACTGGGTGTTCATGGAAGCCATGTTGGTCTTGGCCCTATAATGATCTTCAGGGGTCATGTCAACCTGAAACAAATCGATTAGACCGTCATTGTTAAAATCTGCGGCATCCACGCCCATACCGAACATTGAAGTTTGTCTAGTGGTTTCCTTGATTTGTTCAGAAAAGGTTCCATCACCATTATTGATATAAAAATAGTCAGGAACATAAAAGTCATTCGAAACATACAGGTCCTTCCAACCATCGTTGTTGAAATCACTGGCCACCACACCTAATGAAAGTCCGAAATTCAGCACTCCAGACTCTTCGGTGATATCGGTGAATTTTCCATTTCCCTCATTTCTGTATAAATGCCCGGATTCCGATGGGGTACGCAATTGCATTTTATCGAAGTAAAATAAATTGGGCATGGTCAAGGGGATAGTTGGATAGTTGCATACATATAAATCTAAATCGCCATCGTTGTCAGCATCAAAAAATGTGGATTGAATGGAATTGCTTTTATCCGCAATGCCATAGTTCGCAGCCATTTCGGTAAAGGATACCTGTCCAGATTCTGCAGAGGGGCCATTGTTTACAAACAGCTGATTTTGGGTCTTGTTCCCAAGACCTGATACACATACATAAATATCGAGCCAACCATCCGTATTTATATCCACCATGGTAACCCCAGTATACCATCGTGAATCTCCTTCAATGGAGACCTCTGCACCAATATCTTCAAATTGCATATTACCCTTGTTCAGGTAAAGTTTGTTAGGAACCATATTCCCCGTTAAAAATACATCGGTAAGATTATCATTGTTAATGTCTCCCAGAGCAACTCCTCCACCCATATATATGTATGGGTATGTATTGTAGTTGAAAGTATCCGAAGTAGTTATGGTATTACTGAAGGATATTCCAGATTGCTTGGATTCTACCAAATTAAACCCTTTGGAATTATTTTTTTTAGTGCCAGATTTAGAATTACATCCAATAAAGCTAACAAATACTAACAACAATATGGTTCTAAGTATAGTGTTCATTCTGGGTCGCTTTGTATTGCCAATTTTTAAATTTTGTACACTATAAAGTAGTGCCAGACTTTAAAATTAGATAATCCCCAGTAAGAACTGGGGATTATCTTTCTTTAACCAAACCACTTAACTTTTAATACTAATACCCTGGATTTTGAACCAGATTCGGGTTTGACTGCACATCTTGTGCAGGAATAGGAATATATTCATCACGTCCTCGAACAAAAACACCTTGACTATTAGACCTAAACTCAGGATTTTGCTCAAAGCGATCGGCAGCAATACCCCATCGGTTTAAATCGAACATACGATTACCTTCGATAGCGAGTTCTTTAACCCTTTCATCTCGAATGGACTGACGTAGTGTTGCCTGATCTAATCCAACTACATTTGGCATGTTTACTCGATCTCGAACTTCATTCAAAGCGTCCAAAGCGGCTTGGGATCCACCATTCACCTCGTTTTCAGCCTCAGCGTACATTAATAACAAATCGGCATATCGAAATATTTTCCAATTGTTGTGAGCTCCGGCCCAAGCACCTGGCGTTAGGGCGTTCTCTCTTCTAAAGTTCAGGTATTTTCGTGCCCATACTCTATCTAAATCATCATCGAGAAATTGCTCTGCAAAAACATCTTGATAAATCATTGCGCCAGGATAGTTCCACAATAGGGTGGCCTTGGCCCTAGGGTCTTCTTCACCACCTGTGGTTTGCTCACTTAAGAACAAATCTAATACCCATTGGTTAACGCTCATACTTTGTTGACTACTATAATTACGTGGTGCTACATCGGCTTCCCATGCTTGTGCACGCCATACATTACCGTTTTGTGCACCTTCTCCAGCTCCTCCCCAAGCTCCTGTTGCATTACCATCAGGGTCATACTGAATTTCAAAAATAGATTCTGGGGTGTTTTTAATTTCTTCCGTGAAATTATCATTATAGTTAGCATTCAGTTGATAAATTCCTGAATCCATGACTTTTTTTAATTCTATCGCAGCGTTTGTAAAATCTCCCGTATAGAGATAAGACCTTCCCAAAAAGGCAGTTGCCGCACCCCATGTGGCACGTCCAATCTCACCTTTAGGAAGCGAGCCATCTTGTGGTAAGTTTGCCTGTGCAATGGTAAAATCATTAATAATTGCAGCATAAGTTGCCTCAATAGTGGAATTAGGAGCAAACAAGTCATCAAGACCCTCTGCCTCTTCCAAAATAAGAGGTGAAGTTCCCCATAGGTTAACAATATAGAAATAGGCAAAGCCACGTAAAAAATGGGCCTCTCCTAATATTTCATTTTTTCTTGCCGCATCCATTTCAATATCTGGAACGCGGCTGATTACTTGATTAGCCCTTGACACCATCTTATACCATTCCCTATATATTTCAATAAGACGTGGGTTTTCCGGTCTTACTTGTAACGCACCTACATCATTCACGTTAGACTGTGGAAAAGGATTTGCAATATCTGATCGATGAATCAGATGTATACCTACTAAAATCCTTCCAAACATGGGTATGGTAGGTAGTGGAGCATAAACCGCTACTAAGCCCCCTTCCGCATGTTCTTCGTTCTGCCAAAAACTTTCTGGTGTCGGACTGTTTGGATTTGAAATTTCCAATTGATTATCACTACAATTATTAAGCGTAAAAAAGCAGCTCAAAACCAATGCTATATATATTTTTACTTTGCTTTTCATTTTCATTTTTTTTTGATTAAAATCCGACTTGTAACCCAAACAAAAAGTTTTTGTTTTGAGGATATGTTCTTCTATTAACTCCGCTATCAAAAAGAGTTCCATCACCATCAAGTGGCCGGCCTATTTCAGGGTCATAGCCTTGATAGTCAGTGAACGTGAGTAGATTCTGTCCAGAAACATAGAGTCTTAAATTCGAAACATAGAACTTATTAACCAAATCAGTTGGAAACGTATATCCAAGTTGTATGTTCTTTAACCTTATATACGATCCGTCTTCAACCAAATAGTCCGAAGGTCTTTTGTTCAAGGCCAAATCTCTAATGGTAGCTCTTGGTACTATAGTATTTGTATTTTCCGGTGTCCACGCGTTAAGGGCCTCACGCCTTTTCAGCCCCCTAGTACCATCGAGTACTTGGTGGTATCGTTTACCGTTCCAAAGTTCATTCCCTTCAACACCTTGCCAGAACATAGAAAAATCCCAATTTTTATAGTCCATGTTAAATGCTATACTATATTCAAAATCTGGGATGGCACTACCCAAATAGGTTTGGTCATCATCATCAATATCACCATCACCGTCTAAGTCTACAAAGTTCATATCACCTAAAACCGCGCTGGTTCTTCCATCAGCATCAATTTCTGCTTGGGTTTGGTACACACCTTCAGTAATGAGTCCATAAAAACTAGCTACAGGTTGTCCAACATCCGTTCTGGTTGCTTGAAACCCTCCTTGCGTATAACCACCACCTTGTATTGGGTTAACACCGTCTCCTAAGGCAATGACTTCATTATCCAGTGTATTTAAGTTTAATGTTACATCAAAATTCACTCCATCGTTTTGTGAAAAATGGCGATATGTACCACTAAACTCAAAACCTTGATTATCAATAGTGGCTGCATTGTTGGCCAATGTAAGACCCAGTCCACCACTAAGAGGAATGGGCACGTTTACCAAAATGTCTTCCGATCTTTTCTTATAGTACTCAGCTGTTAAACTGATTTTACCATCTAAAAACTCTGTATCAAAACCATAGTTCTGTATGGTTGTGGTTTCCCATTTTAAATCTGGATTTGCTAATTCATTTACAATTTGGCCATTTTGAACAGTACTCCCTAAGGTGTAAAAATTGTTTACATTAAGAACACTAGAAGTTGCATAATTAGGGTTGTTACCCGTAACATTCTGCGACCCTAACAAACCATAACTACCGCGAAATTTTAGATTGCTTACAAAACCATCTTGTGGAAAAAAATTTTCCTTGCTTATTCGCCAACCCAGTGACGCTGATGGAAACGTACCCCATCTATTATCCTCGCTAAAACGGGATGTTCCGTCATGCCTGACCGTAGCACTAAGAATATATTTGCCATCATAATCATAATCGAGGCGGCCAAAATAAGAAGTCAATGCATATTCCTGTAGATTTCCCGTTGGATTAGAGGTATTCGTGTCGGCGGCATCTAAAACCCGAAACTCGTTAAAAATAAAGTTTGTTCCTATACCACCAGCGGAACGCGCTTCAATGTTTTGGGTTGAAAATCCACCTAAAACTGTTAGCCCATGCTTACCGAAGGTATTGGAATATTGCAGCGTGTTCTCCATTAACAAACTCAAGGATCTGGTGTAACTTTCGTCTAGTGTTGCAATAACATTGGACGCCTCTTGCGAAGTACTCTGAAAAAAGGTAGGTTCAAACTCGAAATCATGTTGTACAAAGTACTCCAACCCTAAATTCGTCTTAAATCTCAAATTTTTGTGCAGTTGAAGCTGTGGCTGTACGGAACCCACAATACGATCTACTGTCGTAAAATTATCATTCAAAATCGCTCGTCCATACCAATTGATTCCTCTGGCCATTGCATAAAGGTTGGGGTCCAGACCTGCGAAACCTCCTTCATTATTCTCGTCAAAGACAGGTATGGTAGGCGGTACTTCACCTTCACGCTGAAAAAAGAGATTTCGATTAATATCTACACGTGATAGAATAATACTTTGATCCATAGAGAAAACACCTTTATTGAAAGAAGTGTTTACCGAGAAGTTATATCGTTTAGTGCCTGAATCCACAACAATACCTTCTTGGTCAAGAATTTGTCCTGAAACATAAAATTGGGCATTTTCACCACCACCGGAGACACTCAAGTTATATTCTTTCCATAGTGCAGTGTTCAGTTGAAGGTCTTGCCAATCTGTATCGATACTTGGATCAAAACCGCTATCATTGGGTATTGCTCTTGGATCGCCATCGTTATCACGTGCCATATTGTGCCAATCTGCGAATTCACGAGCATTCAGTAAATCTATATAGCTAGTAGGGGTTTGAAACCCGAATTTTGTCTCAAAATTGATTCGTACATCTCCAACTTGTCCTTTTTTGGTTGTAACTAGTATAACACCGTTTGACGCACGATTTCCATAAATGGCGGCTGAGGAGGCATCCTTTAATACACTAATGGATTCGATATCATTGGGATTTATAAAAGACATAGATTCTACAATATTGCCATCAACCACATATAAAGGTTGGTCGTTGCCAAAAGAGCCCGTACCCCTAATGACTACGTTAACACCGGCGCCAGGCGCACCTCCATTTGCCTCTACTCGTACACCCGCAACTCTACCCTGCAGTACGGAGGCGCTGTTCGCGAACGATACCTGCGTTACCTCTTTACTACTGACCGTACCAACGGATCCCGTTAATAAGGCCTCTTTTTGGGATCCATAACCAATGATTACTACTTCTTCCAAACTTGAAGCACTTTCTTGAAGGGTAATATTAAGATTGGTTTCTCCATTTAGTGGGATTTCCTTTGTAGCAAAACCAATATAGGAAACCACTAAGGTTGCATTTGAACCCGATACTTCCAGCTCAAAATTACCGTCAAAGTCGGTTTGCGTTCCGTTTGTGGTTGCTTTTTCCAAAATACTGGCTCCTAAAAGAGGCACACCATCCTTATCCGCTACCAGCCCGGTAATGGTAAGTTGAGGTGGTTCATTGCTATTGTTTTCCTGAATAGGTTGTTGAATTGTTGCTTCATCAATATCATCCTGTTCTTTGTGTCTTAGAATAATCTGCTTCTTTTTTACCACATAGGTAATGTCAAGCCCTACCAGTAATCGTTTTAAAACACTTTCCAAGGGCTCTTTATCCGCCTTGATCGATACTCGGCGTTCCGTGTCTATTTCTCTGTGGTTGTAAAGAAATTTGAAAGCTGTGTTTTTTTCAAAATCTTCAAAAACCTCAGTGATTTTTACGTTTTCCAGATTGCAAGTAATTCTTGTTTTTTGGGAATATGAATTTGCTTGAATGGATAATGTTGAAACTATCAATAAAATGGTAGTTAGTTTCATGCTTAGGCTGAATTTTATTGGATAGGACCATGCATGCCCTATTCCAGTATCATTTTTCATATTTTTGTGTTGCTTAAATGGTTGAACTTAATTTGTTTGGTCATTTTTCTCGGGAGGTGTTGCCGCACTTCCCGTTTTTTTTACATTTTATTTCATTGCTTGCTTGGTTTGTTAATTGTTATTTTATTGTTTAGAGATTCAAATTCAAAATCTTTATTTTCAGCAAAAGAAGCCAGCACCTCCTCAATGGTTTCAATATCAAATGAGGCGGTAAAAACCTCATTGTCTAATTCTTCGTAGTTGTTGATGATTTGGACATTATAGCGCCGTTCAAGCCTGCTTGTTATACTTTTGAAGGTAAAGTTTTTCATTACAAGTCTACCGTTGATCCAGCTGGTATAAAGGTCTGTATCCACCCTGTCAAATACAGTGTTTCCAGTTTCAGTATTCCATTCCGCTTTATAGCCAGGTTCCAATCTCAGTTTTTGGGTGTCTTTTATCTGACCTGTTTCGGAACTGGAAAGACCTACGGATCCCTCAACCAATACAGTATTGATATATTTATCTTCAGCATAGGCGGAAACGTTGAACTTGGTGCCATATACAGTAACATCCATCTCAGATGTGGAGACAATGAACTTGTTTTTCTTTGCATGGGTAACGTTGAAAAAAGCCTCCCCATCCAAAAACACCTTTCTTTCCGATCCCTCGATAAACTGTATGGGATATTTAAGCGATGAGCCCGCATTTAGATATACCAGTGTAGAATCTGATAAAATAACCTCAAACCTTTTTCCGTAAGGTACGGTGAGTGTATTGTAAGTAAGTTTTTTTGGAGGCTTAGCAGTAGTGTAATTAAGCCGAATCCCGCTTTTAACACCTAGAACACTTCCATCCTTGGAGGTTATTTCATGCTCATTATCCTCTGAAAGAAGCTGAATTTCACCATTTTCCAACGTAAGGATTACAGCGTCTGGGTCAATTGAAGAAGTCTGTTTGGTAAAGGAATATTCAAAATAGCTATATCCCAAGACAAATATTCCCGCAAAGACCGCTGCATATTTTAAGAAAGATGAAACACTTTTTTTTCTAGTTTTTCGAACACGGCCCATCTCATACTTTTGAAGTACGTTTGCCCATGCCTTTTCGGAATCCCAGAACACCAGATTCGAAATACTCGTTCCATTTTCTTTTAGGGATTTGATGGTATCAAATAGCTCTTGATTTTTATCCGATTCCCGAAGCCATTCTTCCAGGGCTTTTTCTTCCTGTAGTGTAAGTTTTGTAGTTAACCTTTTTATAATTAAGGTGGTTGGTTTCATAATCTAAAATGAATTACATATTGGGCACCCCTACCATTAGGATATAGAAAATGAATTTCGGGTAGTGAAAAATTAATAAAATGTAAAAAAAGAATTAAAATAATAGCAATATGAAGATATAGAGAATGAAAAAATACGTATTCTGCATATTGGCGCGCAGAATCTTATAAGACTTTTTCATATGATATTTCACCGTGTTCACGGAAATGCCCAAGGTTTCGGCTACATTTTGGTATTTTTCTCCCTCGAGAACACAAAGGTTAAAAACATTCTTACTTAGTTCCGGAAGTGATTCGACGGCATTCTTAAGAAACAATTGGTTCTCTTTGGAAATTATTTTTTCTTCAATGGAAGTGGAGAACAGCGCTTTTGACTCCGAAATTTCAACAAATTTTCTAAGTTTTTTTGCTCTTTGGATACTATTGTTCTTTACCGCAATGGTAATGTAGGATTTTAAGTTTCGAATTTCGAATTTCGAATCATTCAATAGAAGTTTCGCACAAACGTCCTGCACGATTTCTTCTGCCTCTGATTTATCCTTCAGGTAGCTGTATGATACGAAACACCACTCTTCATAGTGTTTATAAAAGATTTTCTCAAGTTCTCTGTGTACTTTAGTTTTCATGCAATAGAAAAAGAGAGTGTTATTGACAAATGCAAAATTTGCGAATACCTTCTATTGTATAGTAACAGGCAAATATTCATTGGTTATTGTTATGTATTTGCATATACATGTAGGCTAAAACTATGATTTTCTCATATTATATCCAATTTTATTGCATTATTTATGATTTTTACAATGTTTAAATGTAGTATTTTTATTATAACGGCCTACTTGTAGGAATATGAAAAACACTACTTGAATAAAGGCTCAATCCCATAAACGGGGAGGTACCCTGATGAATTCCCAATAAATCATTGAGTAATTATTTGAAGGGTAAGGTGGGCAGCAGTGTTCCAATAAATTTTCATAATTTAATCATTGATCAAAAACGATTTTGAATAATGGATTTAAAGGGAAAAGTAGTATACATAACAGGTGGAACCAAAGGAATTGGGTTTGGAATAGCCCAAAGTTTATTGAAACATGGGATGAAGGTGGCCATAAGTGGAAGAAACCTAGAGAAAGTTAAAGAAGCTGCTAAAGTATTGGGCGATGATAACGCTGTTCTGGGCTTGGTATCAGACGTTACCGTACTTGAGGATGAAAATTTGGCAATTCATAAAATTTTAGAAAAATGGGGACAGCTGGATGTTGTTTTGGCCAATGCTGGCGTTGGACATTTTGCACCTGTCGATGAATTGGATGAAACAAAATGGCACCAAATGATTAATACTAATTTAAATGGTGTTTTTCATACTTTAAAAGCATCTGTTGAAGCTTTAAAAAAGTCTGAAGGATATTACATGACGGTGGCCAGCTTGGCTGGAACCAATTTTTTTGCCCAAGGGGCGGGATATAATGCCACAAAGTTTGGAGTAGTTGGCTTTACCCAAGCGGTAATGCTGGATTTAAGAAAGTATAATATAAAGGTAACTACTATTATGCCAGGCTCTGTTGCAACTCATTTTAACAATAATGAACCTTCCGAAAAGGATTCTTGGAAAATTCAGGTTGAAGATATCGGAAAACTTGTTGTGGATTTATTGCAAATGCACCCAAGAACATTGCCTAGTAAGATAGAGGTTCGTCCTACAAGACCGGATTTAAAATAGTCAAACCCTTTTTTCTTCAAATGGCTTAGTTGGATTACATATATCCAAGATTAATTGCTCCAAATACGCTTCAAAGGTTTTAAGTGTATCATTGGTTATTATTTCGTCATTTGCGGAGAAGGGCAAAAATCCTTGCTTTAGGTTTTTAAATGAGTAGATTCCAGCCTTAAAGTTGTTACTTGGATGTTTTTGGGAATATAAGAGAGCATAGCACAATAGCTGAAAAGCTTTGCTTTTGTCGTAGTCGGTTATTAGCGTTTCCCAATCTTTGAGCTTTACATTTCTAGACTCTACTCTTCCGGTTTTATAATCAACAATTCTTGTGATGCCATCTACTTCATCAACTCGATCTATGGTTCCCTTGAGTTGAATTGGAAAATCTAACCCCTCAATGCGTAATTGCATCGTATGTTTTTTTTCAAGCTCTAAAACTTTTACCTGATGTTTTTTAAGTTGTTTCAACTCCAAAGCAACAAAGTTTTCCAAGTATTTTATGATAACATTGAATACCAAGAGATATTTGCCTTTAGTCAAGTTGATGCCAGGCAGGTGATTATAAAAATTTCTCTTTACTACTTCGGGAATTTTTTTTTCTAAAACTGAAACATTGTCCGTTGTTAAAATAGCACCCACAAGTGGAAGATACAATTGTTCCAAACTATCATGTACGATAGTGCCGAAGGTATTGGCCGCTATGGTCTCTTCTACCTCATTTAAATTGTTTATTTTCAGAATATTCCTTTTGTAAAACTCTATGGGATTTCTGATGTAATTGGTTAATGAGGTGGGTGAAAAACCATTTTTAGCAAAATCCTGGATGTCTTGAAGAAGTTTAGGGCCTTTGGGTATTTCAGAGAGTTGTTCAGGAGTTATCTTAACTTGTGGAGTTGCGATAGTATGCGTAATGTATTTGTTGATATCACTATCAGTAAGAAGTTGGTTAACAAGCCTGCTTTTTTCGCCGCCTTCCAGAACATCAGGTTCTGTATTGTATATGAGATACACATTTTTGGCACGCTGTATCAGCCTATAAAAATGATAAGTGTAAATGGCATCTTTTTCTTTGTAGGTAGGTAGTCCATAATCTCGTTTAACATCAAAAGGAATAAATGAATTGCCGGATTTTCCTGATGGAAGAATCCCTTCGTTGACTGAGGTGAGGATGACGGTTTCAAAATCTAAATTTCGACTTTCCAACATTCCCATAACTTGCAGACCGGACAACGGTTCTCCAATAAAATCCAATGTTTCTATTGATGATAACTGTTTAAAGAAGTTTTTTAAGGATTTTAGATCAGCAATAAAATCCAATGCGCCTAAATGCTGTTTTAGTTGATTAAAAATGGTGTAGAATCGATACAGGTACTCTAATTCCAATGTATTCTTTTCGTGTTGAAAAATTTCTTTCAAGATTTTAAGAAGCTGTAAACAGTTATTGACCCATTGAGTAGGAGCAGTGTTGTTTTGGGGAAATAAGATTTTAAGTACAGGTTGCGATTCGGAATAGGTAGATAAGTTTTGTGTGTTGATATAGATCCAATTATGTGCTTTAATATCCTCGGAAATCCTATTTAGTATATTCAATTCTTCATGAGTGGAAATTTTAGCACTGTATGGATTGGACGTAAACTCAAGCACCCCTTTGTAAAACCAACCATTTTCTGTTTTTGAGATATGAAGGTCAAGAAAGGATAGGAAAAAGGAATAGAGAACAGTTTTATTTAGGGGAACACCCATTGTAATGTTCACCTGGTTTACGTTTGCTGGAATTGCTTGTAGAATTGGGTTTAGGAGTGTCTCATCCGCCAAAACAAGAGCAGTGTTTTTTAGTTTTGAATCAGGGTTAGCAGCTAGGTCTTGTAATAGTTTGCCAACATATTTGGCTTGCGACATATTTTTTGGGACACCAGTTATAGCGATTTTTTTAGGAGACAAAAAACTGGAGTGTATACCGTTTAAGTCTTGATCAGCATAGTAGGCCCAATCTTTTTTAAAATTTCTGATAAAGAGCCCGGCATCATGAATGGGGTCGTTGAGAAAGTGAGAATCAATATCCCAATAAATAGTATTCTTTTTGTCCTTTAGAAAATGCTGTATGATATGCGATTCTGCTGTATTTAGAGCATTAAACCCGATAAATATAATTGGATTGTTCTCTTGGGGATGGAAGCTGGTAAGGTTTTCAACAGCAATTCTATAAATAAGTCCCTGATACCCTTTTTTTTGCGATAGGAGGGTTGATGTGAAAGAGTCATAAAGAGACTTTAAGTTGTTCCATAGTTGCAAATAGTTCTCAACTAGCTCAGTCTTCTCTTTTTGCAATGACCAATGATTGATCTCTTTAATGGCAGATAGGTAGTTTAAGATATCATCTGAAGGGATAAGGTACCTATCAATCTCATTGAAGTCTTGTAATAAGGTCTGTCCCCATTTTAAAAAAGCAGAAAAATCGTCATGGTTTTCTATTTTGGAGGTTCTATACGTTCCATAGAGTGTCAATAACAGGTCTATTGATGGGGCGGAAGATATTCCAGAAATTAGTTGAACAAAATCTTCAATGGATAAAATTTCTGGACTGAACGTGTTCTGGTTAAGTGTCTCTGAAATGTATTTTTTTAGAAATGTGCCTGATCGTTTGCTGGGAAGTATAAAGGTGCAGGAGCTAATTAGAGTTCCTTTTTTTTGTAAATCGTCTAAAACGTATTCTAGAAAGCTTTGCTGCATGGACTAAAAATAAAAAAGGCTCCGCATTTGCGGAGCCTTTTTTGAAAAGAAAACTGAATTTTCTATTTCATTATTTTACCAAGTTGATTTCAACTCTTCTGTTTTGAGCTCTTCCAGCTCTAGTATTGTTAGTTGCGATTGGCTTGTCTTCACCATATCCAACAGCAGATAATCTGAACTCTCCAATTCCTTTATCTACCAAGAATTCTTTTACAGAAAGCGCTCTTGACTCAGAAAGTTTTTGGTTTGTCGTTGCTCCACCAACACTATCAGTGTGTCCTTCAACTGAGAACTTAGCATTAGGATACTCATTCAAGATAGTGATGATATCAACCATTACAGAAGTAGATTCTGCTTTGATAGAAGATCTACCAGTATCAAACAAGATAGTTCTTGCATAGTCGTTCAATTGTTTTTGAACTTCTTCAGTTACTTCTGGGCAACCGTTGTTTGCAACCGTACCAGCAACATCTGGACACTGATCGTCTTTGTCAAGAACACTATCACCGTCTTTATCTGGCCATGGGCATCCTTTGTTTTCAGCAGGACCTGCTTCACTAGGACAATCATCATCTTTATCAGCTACACCATCTCCATCAGCATCAGGACATCCAGCTAGAGCAGGAAGACCAGCTTCATTTGGACAAGCATCATCTTTGTCAGCTACACCGTCGCCATCAGCATCAGGACATCCGTTCATTTCTTTAGAACCAGCCTCGTTAGGACAGCTATCTTTGCTATCTTCAATTCCATCGCCATCAGCATCAGGACATCCGTTGAAAGCTTCTAAGCCAGCAACTTCTGGACAAGCATCATCTTTGTCATAAATACCATCACCGTCAGTGTCAGTACCACCAAACTTAATGCTGATACCAGCCATATGTTGGAAGTGCTTAACCAAGTAATCTTCAAAAGCGTGCTTATACTGAGTCTGTAAAGTAAGACCTATGTTCTCTGAGAACCAGATGTTAACACCAATACCAGCATTTGCAGTACCTGCACCAATCTCATCAACCCAAGTATAACCACCACCTATTTCAGCAAATGGGTCAATAGTTGTGTTTTTAAGAAAGTTATATTTAATAGTACCGTCTAATGCATAGTGAGAAAGGTCATCAACAGATGTGTCACCTAGCTTTTCAATTCTATTTAAAGAACCTCTTGCTCCTACAGAGAAACCACTACCAACATATTTGGATACGGCTACGTAAGAAACAGAAGGCAAGATGTTCCAGTGGTCAGTAACGTTGAAGTACTCATCGAATAATGTAGTACTTGAAAACGGATTGTTTTCATCGTTAGTTGGATAAACGTCTATTGCGTTTACTCCAAAACTAATCTGCCATGGATTATTCTCGTCTTGCGCTTGTATGTTGTTAACTCCCATAAAAACTAGGGCAACAACCAATAATTTGCTAAGATGTTTCATGCTCAAAATTTTAAGTTTAAGTGTTTATCAGCTGCAAATGTAAGTTGTTAGGAACTATTAACAAAATCAATTTTTCATTTTTTTTAACGCATTACATGGATTATTTAAAGCACTTAAACGATTTTAAGCGCTTTTCCAACCTTAATGAATGCCTTTATTGCGTGGTTTAGATGTTCCGTTTCATGGGCTGCGGACAGTTGCACCCTTATCCGTGCCTTGCCTTTTGGCACCACAGGATAAAAGAATCCTATCACATATATGCCCTCAGTCAATAGCATATCTGCCATTTTTTGGGAGAGCTTGGCATCGTATAACATTACGGGAACAATGGCCGAGTCTCCATCTATAATGTCGAAACCGGCTTTTTTCATTCCATTTTTGAAATATTCGGTGTTGTTTTGAAGCTTATCCCTCAACGAAGTATCATTATCCAGCATCTCAAAAACCTTAATTGAGGCTCCTACTATTGCCGGAGCCAGGGAATTTGAGAATAGATAGGGTCTGGATCTTTGTCGAAGCATTTCTATAATTTCCTTTTTACCAGTTGTATATCCACCCATGGCACCGCCTAGAGCCTTTCCCAATGTGCCGGTGATTATATCAATACGATCCATGACTCCTTTTTCTTCAAGCGTTCCTCTTCCGGTTTCACCGATGAATCCTGCGGAATGACATTCATCAATCATAACAAGGGCATCGTACGTATCCGCTAAATCGCAAATTTTATCCAATGGAGCCAAAAGCCCATCCATAGAAAAAACACCATCGGTAACAATAATCTTAAATCTTGCTCCGTCTTTTTGAGCTTGTTTTAGTTGCACTTCCAAATCGGGCATATCATTATTGGCATAGCGATACCTCTTGGCCTTGCATAAACGAACGCCATCAATTATTGATGCATGGTTCAAGGAATCTGAGATTATGGCATCCTCTGCTGTCAACAAGGGTTCAAATACTCCTCCATTGGCATCAAAGGCTGCAGCATATAGAATAGTATCCTCAGTACCGTAAAAGGCAGCTATTTTTTCTTCCAGTTCCTTGTGGATATCCTGTGTGCCACAAATAAATCGGACCGAAGACATGCCAAAACCATGTGAATCCAATGCATCTTTTGCAGCCTGTATTACCTTAGGATGAGATGATAACCCTAAATAATTGTTTGCGCAAAAATTGATTACCTCCTGTCCTGAGGAAATTTTAATGACCGCATCTTGGGGAGAAATTATGATTCGCTCCTTTTTAAATAAGCCTGCTTCTTTAATGGTATCCAATTCTTGTATGAGGTGCTCTTTTATCTTACCGTACATAGTTTTAATTTATAGAAAAACGGGATTTATTTTGTGGTCAATATAGACAATTATTGCATGTTTAATTGTGAAATCCATCTCTTTTAGTACATCGGCATATTCCATAATTTGTTGCTTATAAATGGGAGATGGCTTTCCTGTTTTATAGTCAATCACAATTGCTTCCTTATTGTGAATTACAATTCGATCTGGCCGTAAGGATTTTCCATTGACCGTAAGAATTTCTTTTTCGTTTAAAACTTGAAATTTATCCGAGAAATACTGCTGTAATTTTGGATGGTTTACCACACCATATACTTTTTGTTCGATAAAAGGTTCCGAATCTTTTTGGAAGTGACCTAAAGATTGAAGATTTGCAAGAACTTTCGGAACATCATCCGCTGTTTTAATATGACTCAAAACAAAATGAATCAAATTGCCCATTTCAATGGCCTCTCTTTTCTCATCGTCCCACAAGCGACTTGATTTTGTTGAAATGGTAAAACCAGAACTTTCTTTAGGCCTTATTATATATGGAATAGAACTGCTGGGGATTGTTTGGCGCTGAGATGTTCCAGAATTCTCCAATAATTCTCCAAAAGAATATACCTCCTGTTCATTTTTTTGGATTCCTTTTTGATCAAGGTAATGTTGGAACAAATCTGAATAGGAGTTGGCATTTGCCAGTGAAACATTTTCCTTAGCTTTTTCCGAAATGATATAGAGACCTTTTTTTGCGCGGGTCAATGCAACATAGAGAACATTCAGTGAATCCAATTCAGTTTTTTCTGTTTCTCGTGCATAGGTATTGGCGGCAAATTCATTGTAAAGTAACATTTCTTGTTTTGTATCAATGAGGAACTCATCCAGCCCTAACTTGTCTTCTGCTTCTGTGGAGACAACCCAAGATTTCTTTTTCTTACGCTTATCATCAATTATAGCATTGGCAAAGGGAAAAATAACAAAAGGGAACTCAAGACCCTTTGCTTTGTGAATGGTCATGATTTTGACTGCATTAATGCTATCTGGTGCGGTAATTGAAAGCGAATTTTTTTTCTGTTCCCAATAGTTTAAAAAAGAGTGTATGCCAGGATCTTTCTTTTTTTCTAGAACCAATACTTCGTCCATAAGAAAAGTAAGATAAGCTTCAGCGTTATTAGCAAGATCGAACTGGACTATTGCGGTTTCCAAAATCGCAAGTACAGTTGACCCTTTTAATTTTTGTATGTCGAAGTCATATTTTTCTGAAAGCAAATTTTCCAATCCAACTAGGTTGGAGGAGATAAAATTATGTTTTTCGTCTTCATCATCAGCCAAGTAGGACAAAACCTGATAACAGGCTTCTTTATCATCGACATTTTCAATAAAGGTCAGAAGCGAAATAAGGAAAACTACTTTTTCATTGCCACTAAGTAATAAGGAGTCTGAGGAAATAATAGGAATCTGGTTTTCTGATAGAAAATTGGCAAGCAGCATACCTTTGTTATTATCCCGCACCAAAATACAGATATCGGAATAAGGAATTTTTTTAGAAGTAAGTTGATTTATCGCTTCTAAAACCTTTTTGCAATAAGCTTCTTTTTTCTCGTCCACGTCCTTGTTCAAAAAAGATATGGACACAAAACCACCTACCCTAGCATTAAATTTTTGATTGCTACCCTCTAAAAAAAGGTTTTTGTAGGCCTCATTTTTTAAAAATGGGGCTGTTAAACCAAAAAAGCTATTATTGAACTCTACAATTTCACTGTAGCTTCTCCAATTTGTGCTTAAAGAATCAATAGAAGGTTCAATTGCAAAAGGGCGTGAGTTTAAGTTTAAGAGATTAAGAAATTGCTCCGCTCTACCGCCTCGCCATCTGTAAATTGCCTGTTTTACATCGCCGACTAAAAATAGAGAACCTTGTTCGTTTTTTTCATTTTCACCTTCCAAGGCGTTTCCTATCAACGGAATCAGATTTTCCCATTGCATTTGAGAGGTATCTTGAAACTCATCAATAAAATAGTGTCGATATTTTTCACCCATTCGCTCATAAATAAAGGGAACGGGCTGATTTTTTATCTCTTTTGAAAGCAAAGAATTCAATGACGAAATGGGGATGATATCCTTTTCAATTTCAATATTCTTGATTTCTTTGGCTATTTCATTCAACACGGTTAAAGGAACTATATTGCCGTATATGTTTTTAAGATAAGCTCGGTTATAAAGGCTTTTTTTGATAAATAAAAAACTATCCAAAACATAGCTGCATAAATGGCTGGAGTCCCTATTGTCTCCAGATTTTAGAATGGTATTTTCAATCAGGTTGTTTTCAAGCTTGTTGCTATAGAGAATTTTAGTTCCAAATTCGCCATCAATTATTTTTTTGAAATGGTTGGGAAGGGTCTGTCTTGGAAAATCAGTAAAGTCGAATCCTTGATTTTCAATTTCCTGAATTACCTTCTGTGCTTCAATACCAACCTTGTTTTCAATCTCCGTTATTTGTAATGAAATTTTCTTTTGAATTTCCTGAAAATCCGTTATCGATTTTGATAGCAGTTTTTCTAAATGCCCAGAATGGTTTTCCTGAAAAAGGAGTTTTCCAATTTCCACAAGGTCGTATGAAATATTCCAACTTTTATCATCATCTATTTTTTCCAAGGAGAAAGCAAGGAGAACATTGGTAAGTTCCTTATCTGTTCCAGCCCTTTCCAATAATTGGGCCACAGCTTCTTCCAAAAGAAGTTCAATATCCAGTTCTACCTCAAAATTTTGTGAAAGCTGAAGATCTCTGGCAAATGTCTTTATTATCTTATGATTGAACTTATCAATTGTAGAAACTTCAAAAAAAGAGTAGTTGTGTAAAATTCGTTTAAGGACAAGCTTGGAACGTTGTTGTAGTTGTTCGGCATTTATCGAAAGGTCTTGGCAAATTTCATGGAACAATGTGTTCTGATTTTTAGAATCCACTGTGTTGCCAAAAAGGAAAAGATTATCCAAAATTCGGGTTTTCATTTCCCCAACAGCTTTGTTGGTGAAGGTAATGGCCAAAATCTGTCGAAACTTAATTGGAGAATCATTGGAGAGCAATAACTTAAGGTATTCCTTGGTCAAAGTATATGTTTTGCCAGAACCTGCGGATGCGCTGTATATTTTAAAGCTGGAAACCTCCAAAAAGTTTTTCTTGCAAATTACGGATTACCAACCTGAACTTAATACGAAATTGCATGAATATATATCTTAAAACCGTATTTTTACAGGAATCATTAATAACTTAAAAACAATATAAATATGGCTTTTGAATTACCAAAATTGCCCTATGCATATGATGCTTTAGAGCCACACATAGACGCAAGAACGATGGAAATCCATCATACAAAGCACCATAATGGATATACCACCAAATTGAATGGTGCAATTGCAGGAACAGATTTAGAAGGAAAGGAAATTCTTGATATTTTATCAAATTTGGACATGTCCAATGGAGCAGTAAGAAACAATGGAGGTGGGTTTTATAACCATTCTTTATTTTGGGAAGTAATGTCTCCAAATGGAGGAGGAAGCCCAAGTGGAGCATTGGCCGCGGCAATTGATGAGGCTTTTGGTTCTTTTGATGCGTTTAAGGAAAAGTTTAGCGCAGCAGCAGGCACAAGGTTTGGTTCTGGATGGGCTTGGCTTTGTGTACATAAAGGAGGTAAGGTTGAAGTATGTTCAACACCAAACCAAGATAACCCCATAATGCCGGGAACAGAATGTGATGGACACCCAATTTTAGGATTGGATGTCTGGGAACACGCATATTATTTGAATTATCAGAATAGAAGACCGGATTATGTATCTGCTTTTTTTAATGTAATTAACTGGGATCAGGTTTCCGAAAATTATGAATCTGGAAAATAGTTAGACCATTTTCCTGAGACCAAAAAAGGTCCAGTACACAATTGTGTACTGGACCTTTTTTATTTAATCAATAGGCTTAAATAGAAAAGGGTGAGGAAGCCCCCACCCTTTTCGTCCCAAATCTTACCATAAACTTAACCTACTTATGCTATGGCAAAACTAAATTACTGGTATTGTGAGAAATAACAAAAGTTTTTGAGGCTTTTTTTGATTCTTTAAAAGAAAATTGCGGATAATTCAGTGCGGAAATTTGGTAAATCCTTGGGGCTCAAATATAAAGAAGGCGGAGATTTCTCCGCCTTCTTTCCCCAAATCTTACCATGAACTTAACCTACTTATGCTATGGTCCTCCAAATGTACGCCAAGGAGGCACGTATTGAAAAAGCTTTTAGATGAAACCCTATTAATTGGGTTGAACCGCTATACTTGTGGAGAGCGAGTACTATTGTTAAAGAAAAGGATTACGGGATGAAGTTGCGGGACTACTGAAAAATAAAAAAGGCGGAGATTTCTCCGCCTTTTTTCCCCAAATCTTACCATGAACTTAACCTACTTATGCTATGGTCCTCCAAATGTACGTCAAGGAGGCACGTATTGAAAAAGCTTTTAGATGAAACCCTGTTATTTGCGTTGAAAAGGTATACTTGTTGGTAGCGAGTACTATTGTTAAAGAAAAAGATTACGGGATGAAGTTGTTGGACTACTGAAAAATAAAAAAGGTGGAATAGCTTCCACCTTTTTTGCCCCAAATCTTACCATGAACTTAACCTACTTATGCTATGGCTTTGCTAAAGTAGTTTTGACTTCTACCTAGAAAACAAAAACACGGCAACATGCCTATTTCATCGATGAAATGCACACATTAACTTTAATTTAGATACCATAAAATTAATACGCCCTTTGGTTCTTCCCTTCGTAGAAATTTATGAAGGCCCTATTTACCACTCTGTTTCCACCGGGAGTTGGGTAGTTGCCTGTAAAATACCAGTCACCTAAATTTTTAGGACAGGCTTCATGCAAACTTTCAATGCTTTGATAAATGATGTCCACCTCGGCATTGATTCCTTTTGGACTGAGTAGCTGGGCTATTTTCTTTGAAATTTGATTTGCAGTGAACGGGGCATAAAATTCTTTTACGTAATTCACGACCTCTTTATCCTTGGAACCAGTTTGGGCTAGACATTTTTCGTAAATCTCTTTAATTTTTGAAGTCGTCCCATTTTCTTCATGCAATGCCTGGGCCGCTTTAAAAGCAACAAAATCCTCTAATTTGGCCATATCTATACCATAACAATCGGGATATCTAATTTGTGGAGCTGAGGACACCACTATTATCTTTTTCGGAGATAACCTATCAAGAATTTTAAGGATGCTCTTTTTTAAGGTTGTACCACGAACAATACTATCATCAATAATAACAAGGTTATCGTTTTCTTCTACCGAACCATATGAAATATCATATACATGGGCCACAAGATCATCTCTACTACTGTCTTGGGTAATAAAAGTACGAAGCTTGGCATCCTTGATAGCTACTTTTTCTATTCGGGGCCTAACTTCGAGAATCTTGTGAAGTTCTTCACCCGTAATTTTTGGACCCAATGCTAAAATTTGCTCTTCCTTTCTTTTGTTGAGATAGTTTTGCGCTTCTTTTACCATTCCAAAAAAGGAAGTTTCGGCAGTATTGGGAATAAAGGAAAATACCGTATTTCCCAAATCATCATCAATGGATTTTAAAATTTGGGGAAAGACCATTTTCCCCAACATTTTTCGCTCTTGGTAGATTTCTTTGTCGCTACCTCTAGAAAAATAGATACGTTCAAAAGAACATGCTTTGCGCTCTGTTGGTTCAAGTATTTCCTCTAAATGAACAGTTCCTTTTTTCTTGATAATAAGTGCATGTCCGGGATCTAATTCCTGTACCTCTTCATACTTAATATTGAAAACAGTTTGGATTACTGGTCTTTCTGATGCCACAACTACAACCTCATCATCTTTATAATAATAGGCAGGTCTAATTCCCGCAGGATCCCGTACCACAAAAGCATCACCATGCCCCAACAAACCACCAATGGTATAGCCACCATCCCAGTTCTTTGAAGCCTTAGTCAAAATTTTTGCAACATTCAGCCGCTCTGCTATTAAGGGAGAAGCCTCTCTTTTATTATACCCTTCTTTTTTTATTTGCTTGTAAAGTTTAGCAACGGCATCGTCTAAAAAATGTCCAATTTTTTCCATCACGGTAACCGTATCCGCCATTTCCTTTGGGTGCTGACCCAACGTAACAAGGTTATTGAAAAGTTCATCAACATTGGTCAAATTAAAATTACCTGCAACGATTAGGTTTCGGTGCATCCAATTGTTTTGCCTTAAAAAAGGATGAACGCTTTCTATGCTGTTTTTTCCAAAAGTGCCATATCTAACATGACCCATTAATAATTCCCCTATATATGGAATGTTCTTTTTCTGAAGAGCTACATTGTCCAAATATTCTGGATGCTGCGCAAGAGAAGTGTTTATTCGATCATTGATCTGTGCGAATATGTCCTGTATAGGTTGCTGCTTTGCAGAACGTACTCTGCTCATGTAGCGTTCTCCAGGATCCATATCTAGTTTTATACTTGCAAAACCAGCACCATCTTGACCTCTATTGTGCTGTTTTTCCATCATCAGGTACATTTTGTTTACGCCATAGAAAGCTGTACCATATTTTTCTTTGTAGTACTCCAGAGGTTTAAGCAAACGGATCAGTGATATTCCGCATTCGTGCTTAATCGCATCACTCATAACTAAATAAAATAAAAAAGCCCCGAAATAGTTCAGGGCAGATATTTATGTTAATTCAATATTGAACTGTGTCAATTCCTTAAACTGTAATAAACGTTTGTCAACTTCATCTTTTTGAAGTTCCACCATACGTTCTGTTCCAAAACGCTCCACACAAAATGAAGCTAGATTGGAACCATGGATGATAGCATTCTTTATACTTTCAAAAGAAAGGTTTTTTGTCTGAGCCAAATAGCCTGCAAATCCACCGGCAAATGTATCTCCTGCCCCGGTTGGATCAAAAACTTCCTCTAAAGGAAGTGCGGGAGCAAAGAAAACATGCTCATTATGAAACAAAAGGGCGCCATGTTCGCCTTTCTTTATAACTACATATTTAGGCCCCATTTGCTGTATTTTGGCAGCAGCTTTCACCAATGAATATTCACTTGTCAATTGGCGAGCCTCTTCATCATTAATTGTAATTACATCGATGTGCTTTATCACATCGATTAACTTATCCCACGTATTGTCCATCCAAAAATTCATGGTATCCAAAATGATAAGTTTTGGTCGTTTTTCCATTTGGTTAATTACACCCATTTGAATACTTGGATGTAAATTTCCGAGCATAACCACATCGGCATCTTTAAAGTTTTCTGGAACAATAGGATTAAAATCACCCAAGGTATTAAGTTCGGTAATCAGGGTATCCCTAGAGTTTAGGTCATTATGGTATTTTCCTTTCCAATAAAAAGTTTTACCCCCTTTTACGACGTCAACACCGGTGATATCAATGTTTCGGTCTGTTAATATATCTAGATAATCTTGGGGAAAATCCTCCCCAACAACAGAAACTACAGCGGAATCTACTTTAAACTGATTTGCTGCCAAGCTTATAAATGTGGCCGCACCTCCCAAAATCTTACCTGTTTTGCCAAAAGGAGTTTCAATTTCGTCGAAAGCCATACTCCCAACAATAAGCAATTTGCCCATTCATGTAATTTTGCTGCAAATATACACTTACATATTCCATTTAACACAACAGATAATACAATTAAGGGAAAGAGAATTCAATTGTGCAAAATCTAACCTATTTTCTTCCAAAATCCGCAGGAATTTCTCCCCATGCCTTGGTTTCCCATTTGGCAATTGGCGTATCGTATGTATTTTGATTTAACCACTCTTCGGCACGCTCAATAAGTTCAAAAAGTGTTTTGTTTTTTGAATTTTTTTTCAACTTGGTACCACATTTTTTCTTTCGTACCCAACCCATTGCAATTCTGGAATCTGAATAAAGGACACGTGCACTTTTGTTATTTTTAAGAAAAGCCAGCCCGTGCACAAGAGCTAAGAACTCTCCTATATTATTGGTTCCTTCTTCAAAAGGGCCTTGTTTGAATAGTTTTTTTTTGGTTTTGGTATCTACCCCTTGGTATTCCATTTTTCCAGGATTGCCACTTGAAGCGGCATCTACCGAAATAGAGTTATAATTTGGTTTCCCAATTTTTAGTAATTCTTCTTGTGACAGTTCTTTTTTGCCTTTGGATTTTCCTTTATACTCTAAATAATTACTGTTGAAAGCCTTTTTAGCTTCCTTAAAGTCCTGAAAAGATTTATACTGTGCCCCCTTGAAGCCTTTTATTTGTGCTTTGCAATCATCCCACGATTCATAAATACCGGGGCGCTTACCTTTCCAAACAACATAAAACTTTCGCTTAGTCCCCATCTTTCAAAAGAAGTTTTTCAATCACCTTGGGAAAATGTTCATATTCCAATTGATGCACCTTTTCAGCTATGGAATTTGCATCATCAGATGGTCCAACCTTTGTTTTGGCCTGAAAGATAATAGCACCCTCATCATAATTTTGGTTTACGTAGTGAATGGTAATGCCTGTTTCAGAATCAGCATTGTCTTTTACGGATTGATGAACTTTGGAACCGTACATGCCCTTTCCACCATATTTGGGAAGTAATGCAGGATGAATGTTAATAATGTTATTCGGGAAAACTTTTAGTAAAGAAGTAGGGATTTTCCATAAAAACCCTGCTAAAACAATTAAATCGGGATTTAGGGAGCTAAGCAGCTGGATTACACCATCAGAATCGGAAAAAGCAGTTCGGTTAAAATAAAAAGCAGGTACTTTTAGTCTTTCGCAACGTTCCAGTACTGCAGCATTTTTTTTGTTGGTCAGTACTGCGGAAACATGAACCCGACTATCATCTTTGAAAAAAGAAATGATATTTTCTGCATTGGAACCACTGCCCGAGGCTAGGATTACGATTCGTTTCATTTTGGGACTTCTATGATTGATTGTGAGCCTATTTTTATAGGGCTAAAGTAATATACTGGAGCATAAGATGTTTAATTTGAAGCACATTTTATCGACAAATGGTGTATTTAATCCAAAGTTTTATATTTTTGCCAACGATTAAATTTTTAAAACCGAAATAATTATGTCAGACATTGCATCAAGAGTAAAAGCTATCATCGTTGATAAACTAGGTGTAGATGAAAATGAAGTAGTAGCGGAAGCTAGCTTTACCAATGATTTAGGCGCGGATTCCTTGGACACTGTTGAACTTATCATGGAGTTTGAAAAAGAATTTGACATTCAAATTCCTGATGATCAGGCAGAAAACATTGCAACTGTTGGCCAGGCCATAAGCTATATAGAAGAAGCTAAGTAATCTTATGATTTCTTACTAAAGATTTTAAATTATCCATGTGATGATCATCACATGGATAATTTTTTTTTAATTTAGGTTCTAAAGGTTAAAAAATAGTTCAATGCAGTTAAAGCGAGTAGTAGTTACCGGAATGGGTGCGTTAACACCCATTGGGAACAATTTAGAGGCTTATTGGGAAGGACTAAAGAACGGTAAAAGTGGTTGTGCGCCCATAACCTATTTTGATACGAAAAAGTTCAAGACCAAATTTGCCTGTGAACTCAAAGACTATAATCCAGAAGACTTTTTTGATAGAAAGTTTGCGAGGAAGCTGGATAGGTTTGCTCAATATGCGTTGGTTTCTTCAGATGAAGCTATAGCACATTCTGGAATTAACTTGGATGAGATAAATAAATTACGGGTAGGCGTTATTTGGGGAGCAGGAATTGGAGGGCTGGAAACTTTTCAGCAAGAAGTTTTAAACTTTGCTGATGGAGATGGAACACCAAGGTTTAATCCATTCTTTATTCCAAAAATGATTGCAGATATCGCACCGGCCAATATTTCCATAAAGCATGGGTTCATGGGACCAAATTACACAACGGTCTCTGCATGTGCATCTTCTGCAAACGCTATGTTCGATGCGCTAAACTCGATTCGTTTAGGATATTGTGATGTTATTGTTACAGGAGGAAGTGAAGCAGCAGTTACTATTGCTGGAATGGGTGGGTTTAATGCCATGCATGCATTATCTACCAGAAACGAAAGTCCAGAAACAGCTTCAAGACCTTTTGATGGAACTAGGGATGGATTTGTTTTAGGAGAAGGTGCAGGGGCTTTGATTTTGGAAGAATATGAGCATGCCAAAGCTAGGGGTGCAAAAATATACGCTGAGGTTTTAGGTGGAGGATTGTCAAGCGATGCACACCACATGACCGCTCCACACCCAGAAGGTATTGGTGTTGTTGAAGTAATGAAGAATTGTTTGGAAAATGCGGGACTGAAACCAGAAGATGTAGACCATATAAATACCCATGGAACTTCCACACCTTTAGGAGATGTGGCCGAACTTAAGGCCATTTCTAAAGTTTTTGGAGATCACGCCAAGAATATCAATATCAATTCTACAAAATCCATGACCGGTCACTTATTGGGTGCTGCAGGAGCCATTGAAGCCATCGCTTCCATATTGGCAATGGAAAATAGTATTGTTCCACCTACCATAAACCATGGTACGGTAGATGAAAATATAGATGCATCGCTTAACTTGACCTTAAATAAGGCGCAAGAGCGAGAAGTGAATGTAGCCATGAGTAACACCTTTGGTTTTGGAGGTCATAACGCATGTGTTTTGTTCAAAAAAATAGAGTAGTTTTATAGCAGATGAAATTTTCTACCAAAATATTCAATTCCCCTCCTAAAATGGATGGGGATTTTTTTTTGGGAATAAAAAGAATTTTAGGCTTTAAGCCCAAAGACATAGAAATTTATAAAAAAGCCTTTTTGCACCGTTCCGTAAATAAAAGGGATGCGGACGGAAATCCTATGAATTATGAGCGCCTTGAATTCTTAGGGGATGCCATGTTGGGAACAATAATTTCAAAACACTTATACAGCGAGGTCCCAGAGGGAGATGAAGGATATTTGACCAAGATGCGCTCCAAGATTGTAAGCCGTAAACACTTAAATGAACTGGGAAAAGATTTGGACCTTCTTCGATTTGTGGAAAGTAGGATTCCCAAATCACATTTTGGGGAAAACATTCATGGAAATGTTTTTGAAGCCTTGGTGGGAGCAATTTATTTGGACAAGGGGTACCCCTATTGTGAGAAGTTTATCAATGATCGCGTTATAGATCCATATGTAGACATTGAACAACTGGAAGGCAGGGTTATCAGTTATAAAAGCTTGGTTATAGAATGGTGTCAAAAACAAAAAAAGACATTCAATTATAGTGTGTATGAGGACACAGGAAAAGATGAATTAAAGCATTTTGCCGTAAAGTTGACCATTGCAGATAAAATGATGGCGAAGGCAAGGGCTACCTCCAAAAAAAAGGCAGAAGAAAAAGCCTCCAGAAGAGCATACTTTGCATTACAGAGCAAAATTGAAAGCCAACAACTTTAAATAAAAGTAAACTCTAACGTTTTCGTAAGGTTCCAAGACCGTATTGTTTTATTTCAACTAGGCGGGGAAGCGTATTAGGTTTATATTTACATTTCGTGTTATAGCCATGTCAACCACACACAAAATATCAATAGACTTTTATGACGATAATTTTCAGCTTATTGCAATACATAGCAGTTTGGAAGATTATGCCATTACCTATGCTATAAATTTTAATTGTGGTTTACATTTAAGACGAAGTGGGAAAGATTTGGAAGTGAACCAAAATCTATCATTTTCTACATTCATGTGGGATGATGGTATAAGTGATACCTCATGGGTTCTCATTTCCAACAAATGTACCGTGGAAATACCAATACGTTCTGAGGGTCTATTCGGAAACAATACTTCTTTAAGCACAAATCATTTGATCAAAGAGCGAAAAGAAGTGGATTATTTTTTGAAGATTGATGGAGAAGATGAGACCCTTATTCAAAACCACGTAAAATTTATTAATTCCATTTCTGGTGTTATCACTGCTTATCCAGTGGAAACAAGAACCTTAAAATCAAAAAGAAACTTAATCTTTTAGCAATGCCAACTAGAAAGAAGACAAAAATTGTAGCAACTCTTGGTCCAGCCACCAGTAAAAGGGAAGTGCTTAAAAAAATGATGGAAGCCGGCGTGGATGTTTTTAGAATAAACTTTTCACATGCTTCACATGATGACGTAGCTCAACGTATTCAAATGATACGGGATTTAAATGAAGAATTGGGATTTAATACCTCAATTCTTGGAGACCTTCAAGGTCCAAAGCTCAGGGTAGGAGTTATGGGAGGTGAAGCAGTTGTAGCTCCTGGAGATGAGATTACTTTTGCTACAGGAGAACCTTTTGAAGGAAGTGCGAAGCGGGTTTATATGAATTACCAAACTTTTCCCCAAGACGTAAAACCTGGAGAACGTATTTTATTGGATGACGGAAAATTGATTTTCGAAGTAAAATCTACCAATGGAAAGGATGAGGTCAAAGCCACTGTCATACAAGGGGGTCCTTTAAAATCAAAAAAGGGAGTAAATCTTCCCAATACCGATATTTCATTGCCGGCATTAACGGAGAAAGATATCAAAGACGCCATATTTGCTATTTCCCAAAATGTTGATTGGATGGCTCTTTCCTTTGTTCGCCATAGCGAAGATCTAATAGATTTGAAAAATCTTATCAACAAGCATACGGAACATAAAATCCCTATCATCGCTAAGATTGAAAAGCCGGAAGCTGTTGAAAATATAGATAAAATAGTAGCGTATTGTGATGGTTTAATGGTTGCAAGAGGCGATTTGGGGGTAGAGGTTCCTGCGCATGAAGTTCCACTTATCCAGAAAAAATTGGTGCTGCGTGCCAAAAAGGCAAGGATTCCGGTGATTATAGCCACACAGATGATGGAAACCATGATTACAAGCCTAACCCCAACACGGGCAGAGGTTAACGATGTGGCAAACTCTGTAATGGATGGGGCAGATGCTGTAATGCTTTCAGGGGAAACTTCTGTAGGGAATTATCCCGTTGAAGTAATCGAGAAAATGTCGAGTATCTTAATGAGTGTGGAAGGGTCTAGCTTGATAAATGTACCCCAAACACCTCCGCATATTCGCACTAAAAGATATATTACAAAATCGGTATGCTACCATGCTGCCACTATGGCAAATGAAATCCAAGCAAAGGCTATTTCAACTTTAACAAATAGTGGGTATACAGCGTTTCAAATATCGGCATGGAGACCTAGTGCCCATATCCTTGTTTTTACATCCAACAAAAGAATTCTAACGCAGCTTAATTTGCTATGGGGCGTAAAGGCATTCTATTATGATAGATATGTGTCAACAGATGAAACCATTGAAGATGTGAACCAAATTGCATGTAAAAAAGGATTTTTGGATGTGGGGGATATGCTTATCAGTCTTGCAGCAATGCCTATAAAGGACAAGGGAATGGTGAATACTTTGCGCGTTACTGAAATAGAAACCTGTAGTTTTTAGTAAAGAACTTAGGCCACCTCTTTTTCAAAAGCTATAAAATTGACAAATCTGTTCTTGTTGTCGAATATGGGAGTACCCTTAATCCAACAATTGTATCGAGTACCATCTTTTCTATAATTCAACAATACAACTTCAAAAGGCTCATGACGTTTAATGGCATTTGAAACTTGTTTTGTGGTTTCTTTACAGGTTTCCTTGCCCTGGAACATTTTTGGGTTTTTGCCCATAACTTCAGACGGCATATAACCATTCATCTTAAACATGTTTTGAGAAGCGTAGACAATAGTAAGGTTGGAGTCTGTGACCACAACAGCATGCTCGTTATCCATGATTTCATTTTTGAAAGGGAAATCGGTTTGCCACTTTTCTTTTTGGGCCAGACCACTTAGATTTTTTATATCCTCTAAGTTTTTACACACCCTACCAAAATATTGTGCAAAAATATCCATTGAGCTTATCGGGTAGCTATTCAATGCTTTATCGCGATAGAAATTATTTATCGCTTCATCATAAAACTTCGTCTTTTCCATAGTCAATACTAAGAAAAGTTTCAAAAGTGTTAAAATTGTACGGGCACATTAACACTCTTGTTTAAGAAATCCTTTGAAACAGGTTTTAAAACAGATGTAAGTATCAACAAAATAAGAGGACTAAACTCTATAAAATGGCTGTTTTGCTAGAACAATCGGAAGAGTAAAGCTTAATGAGATACGAATACAAAGACCCCAAATTGGGCGCAATTTTGGGTTTAACAGATGATATTAAAAGAGATAATAATCGTTTCTCTATAACTTCCAATACCATTAAATTTTTATGGAATAGGAATGATAAACCCATAGAATTTGTTGTAGATGATATGGTTTTAGAACTTATGCCGAATCAAATAGTAACGGTCACCTATTTGCAAAATGTTTCCTTTACTAAAACCGACTTGCCACTTTCAGCCATCCTTTTTAATAGAGAGTTCTATTGTATTTCTGATCACGATACTGAAGTTTCTTGCAATGGCATTCTCTTTTTTGGAACACAGGATTTACCGATAATTTCTATTCCAGAGGACCAATTAAGAAAATTTAATATATGGTTTGAGGTTTTTTTGGAAGAGTTCTCTACGCCAGATAATATTCAAGGTGATATGCTTCAAATGCTTCTGAAAAGATTGATAATCATGAGTACCCGTTTGGCCAAGGAACAACTGATTGTTAAGGAATTGAACAATGATCAAATAGATACCATAAGAAAATTCAATTATTTGGTGGATATTCATTACAAGACGAAAAGAAAGGTGGGTGATTATGCTGAAATGCTTTTCAAATCACCCAAAACACTTTCTAACCTTTTTTCAATTTATAACCAAAGATCTCCACAACAGATTATCTTGGAACGTTTGACCTTGGAAGCAAAAAGACTTATTCATTTTACAGATAAGCAAAATCAGGAAATTGCCTTTGATTTAGGGTTCAACGATCCGGCACACTTTAGTCGGTTTTTTAAAAAAATGACCCAAAAAACACCTTCGGAATACCGAGAAAATCTACTTATTTCCGCTTAAGGGAAACTTGGGCAAGCAGTCGGGAAATTATTACTAGCACTACCCTTCATTTTCACTACATCTTTGCATTGTAATTAAAAGTCGGTAAAGATGAATATAGTAGAAAAATCAATTTTTAACCTTATAGAGATATTTAGAACTTCTAAGAAGGCAGATACACAGGCTGTTATACCACAAACGCATTGTGAACAAAAACATCACCATGATTTTTATTGTGATGCTGAAAGACCGTTTGTAAAGAAATTTTAACCCACATAACAATTAAAGAAAATAGAATTATGAGCATATTTAATGTACCTAAAAGAGAAGAAGTAAGTACCGCAAATCAGGCAATTTTTGACAATCTGGAAAAAGCAGTAGGCTTTGTTCCAAACCTTTTCGCCACCTATGCACATTCAGAAAATGCATTGGGGAATTATTTAAATCTTTCAAACGCCAAGACTTCATTAAAAACAAAAGAGAAAGAAGTAGTGAATTTGGCAGTAAGTGAAGTAAACAACTGTATTTATTGTTTATCTGCACATACAGCTATTGGCAAAATGAATGGGTTTACCGAAGATCAGATATTAGAATTGAGAGCCGGTGGGGCATCATTTGATGACAAATTGGATGCACTTGCACGTTTAGCTAAAAATATCACTGAAAATAGAGGTGCTACGGATGCCGCTATCTTGGATAATTTCTTTGCAGCTGGTTGGACTAAGGAAAATTTGATTGATGTAATAGTGTTGGTTGGTGATAAGACTATTTCCAATTATATAAATAATACAACTGAGATTCCAGTTGATTTTCCAATAGCGCAACCTTTGGAAGCAGTAGAAGCATAATTAATAAGCCATTATAAATTTAAAATTCATAAAATGAAAAAAACAATTTCAATTTTAGTATTCGCCATTGGAACAGTGTTTTCCGTAAACGCACAGGATAAAATGATGAAGGATGCACCGGTCAGGACATTGTCTTTGGAGCAAACTTCTGGAGAGTTTACACAAAAACAAATTACCGTTTCTGAAGGAACGTATGTTTTTGACATTACGAACAATGGAGTAGGACATGAAGTAGGTTTTGTGTTGGTTAAAAAAGGGAAAGACGTTAGTAAGCCTGAAAACCATATCCAGACAGCTTATGTTACCCAAGCGGTAAAAACAGGAACTTCACAAACTTCAAAACCAACTAAGTTGGAAAAAGGAGAATACGTGTATTTCTGTCCTTTAAACCCTACATCAACGGATAACACCCTGATTGTAAAATAATAACAAGTGTTATATAAATAAAAAGAGCCCCTTCAATTTTGAAGGGGCTCTTTTTATTGTACTACTTCAGAATTGGCAAAAAGTAATGGTGCTATGCTTCTAGCCATATAGATGGGCCAATCATTTTTGAACAAATGACTTTCGGTAATGGCACTATCATACAAAAGATAGATTCCGCCAGATATTTTTTCGGTATCAGCCTTGGAGATATTGATAATATTGTCACCTACAACTTCTCCCAAATAGAGCAATAGCTCTTTTTTATGCTTCTGGATAAGGGCTAATAGTTTTTTCTGTTTTGGCGAAAGTTCACCCAAAGTTTTAAGAGCCCAACAACCCTGAAAATCTTCCTCACGGTACATATCCCGTAAAAGGTCAAAGATGGCCAACAACTGATTTCTTCCTTTTTTCCTCTTGGAAACATAACTTTTTAAGGATTCCAAGAAACTATTGTGACGCTGTTGTAGATAAGCCATACAAATGTCTTCCTTGGATTTAAAATGGCTGTACAGCGTAGCTTTTGCTATACCAGATTTAGAAATAATTTCATTGATTCCCGTTGAATTATATCCGTTGGTATAAAAAAGGTTACTTGCTGAAGTGATTATTTTGTTGTGTGTTGTGATTTCCCCCATGACACAAATATAAGAAAAGACAGGTCTGTCTATTTTCATAAAAACGTAAATTTAAACACCTGTATTAGAGGGTGTTAATATTTAAATAATGCGTGGTTTAATTCTAATATATTAAGCAGGGAGTTTTAATTATAATTTAGCGTTTTATAGCATGGATTAGAGCATTTTCATGACTAGCTTAGCAATCTAAATGATGCTGTGATATTAGACTTATTAACTGCCATGCTTTGGAGTTTATCCCCTTTTGGTGAATCTAAATTGGGAATACCTTACGGGATTATGAGAGGCTTAAATAGTTATGTAGTCCTTATTGCCTGTTTTCTTGCCAATCTTTTGGTTTTTCCATTAATGATGTTCTTTCTTGAGAACATTAACCGTTATTTGATAAAATGGCGTTTCTATAAAAAATCGGCAATCTATGTTGCCAAAAGGGCAAAGATAGGATCAGCAGGGAAAATTAAAAAATTTGGTTTTTTTGGTCTAGTGCTTTTCGTTATGATTCCCTTGCCTGGTACGGGGGTATATGCTGGTAGTATTGCATCGTATCTTCTTAAAATTGAAAAAAAGAAGGCATTTTTCGCCAACGCACTTGGAATCTTCTTCTCTTCTATTATTATTTGGGCATTGACCGTTTTTTCTGTAGAAGCAGTATAATTTTAGTTTTTGGACAAACGTAACGGGGTTTGATTGATTTGGAATGTAATTAAAAATCAAATTCGAGCTGTACGGAAACAGATTCTTTTTTTGGTTCTTCTTTTTTTTTCTCGGTGTTGAGGTTTGCCAAGGAAATACCTAAGAGACGTACAGAATTTTCCAAGTTGGATTGATATAATAATTCCTTGGCTGTATCTAAAATCAGTTCTTTGGTGGAAATGAAGTATGGAAGTGTTTTGCTCCTCGTCTGGAGTGTAAAATCGCTATACTTTATTTTTAAGGTGAGTGTTTTTCCTGCAATCTTGGATTTTTGGAGTCGTCTTTCAAGTTCGTTTGCAATATTCTCCAGTTTTTCCAACATAAAAATTTCACTGCTCAGATTTTCAAAAAAGGTGCGCTCCGCACCGACAGATTTTGGAATTCTATGGGGTTTTACGGCACTATTATGAATACCACGAACAACGGAATAATAATATTTGCCACTTTTTCCAAAGTTGCTATCCAAAAATTCCAAGGATTTTTGCTTCAAGTCCTTTCCTGTAAAAATGCCAAGTTTGTACATTTTTTCAGCGGTCACTTTTCCAACTCCGTAGAACTTTCTAATATCCAGTTCCTCCAAAAACTGAATGACCTCTTCCGGATTTACGGTTTTTTGTCCATTAGGCTTATTATAGTCACTGGCAACTTTGGCAATAAATTTATTGATGGAAATTCCGGCAGAAGCTGTTAACCCTGTTTTGTCTAAAATCTTTTGTCGAATTTCTTTAGCGACAAGCGTTGCGGAGGGATTACCCTTTTTGTTTTCGGTTACATCAAGATAAGCTTCATCCAATGAAAGTGGCTCTACCAAATCCGTATACTCAAAAAATATTGCACGTACTTGCTGTGAAATTTCTTTGTACCTATCAAACCGGGGTTTTACAAAAATTAGATTTGGGCAATTTCTTCTGGCAATGTATCCTGCCATGGCACTGCGAACACCAAATTTTCGAGCCTCATAACTTGCAGCGGAAACAACGCCGCGTTTTGAACCTCCACCCACAGCAACAGGTTTTCCTTTAAGTTCAGGGTTATCATGTTGCTCTACAGAGGCGTAGAATGCATCCATATCCACATGTATGATTTTTCGTAAAGGAAAATCCAAATCCATACCCAAATTTAGGCTATATTTAGTTTGATGGAACACTTGGAAATTGAGCGTAAGTTTTTGGTAAAATCAAACGCTTATAAAGATGAGGCAAAATCCCAAACGCGAATTGTACAAGGGTTTTTAAATACCCATTCTGAAAGAACGGTTAGGGTAAGAATTAAAGGGGAGCAAGGATTTTTAACTGTAAAAGGAATGAGCAATGAATCTGGCACAACACGATTTGAATGGGAAACTGAAATACCTGTGGCTGAAGCAACTAATCTTATTGATTTGTGTGAGCCCATTATTTTGGAAAAGATTCGGTATGAGGTGCTGGTTGGAAAACATAGTTATGAGGTGGACGAATTTTTAGGAGAGAACAAAGGACTGATTGTTGCAGAGATAGAATTAGACCACGAAGATGAGGTTTTTAAAAAACCTGATTGGCTAGGAAAAGAAGTTACGGGTGAAGTGAAGTATTATAATTCACAACTATCTAACAAGCCCTATAATCAATGGAAAAAGCATTGACATAAAGTATTATTTTTCCCTTACCGGAATCCAAATTTCTTCTTCTGAATTTGGGTCATTGTTCCTATACCTACTTCCTAAAACTTCAAAGTGAGGTCTATTATCCAATAGATATTCTGAGATGGGGAGCCATTCCGTAAAAATATATTGAAATATACTTTTGTCTTGGCTGGAACCTTTATAAAAAAACACTGCATACATACCCCCTTCAAGAGTAAAGTGATTCATTTCATTTGGTACGGCATCAAAATTGGCAACTTCTGCAACCGCCCACTTCGTGAACTCCTTTTTTGGATTAAAATCCATAAAATATGATGGGTCATACACTTGCATTGATATCAAATCTGAGGTGGCCCTGTTCTTAATTTCATGCACTCTGGGCATAAGACTGCCCCAAAGCTCGCCGGTTCGGTCAACCATTAAACTCATGTTAAGAGATACCCCAATTAGTTTTTTTGGATGCAATAATTTTATGGCTGGTTGCATATACTTCTGCTAAAGAGCACCTTTGAATTGGTCTAAAAAGCGAATGTCGTTCTCGCTCAATAGCCGTATGTCTGAGATTTGATGTAGCAAAAGTGCAATACGATCAATACCCATACCAAAAGCAAAACCTGAATAGACCTCTGGGTCTATATCACAATTTTGTAGAACATTGGGATCAACCATACCACATCCCATAATTTCGAGCCAGCCTGTGCCTTTTGTCATGCGATAATCTGTCTCGGTTTCAAGGCCCCAATATACATCCACCTCGGCACTTGGCTCCGTAAATGGGAAATAGGAGGGGCGCAATCTAATCTTTGACTTTCCAAACATTTCAGAAGTAAAATATTGCAATGTTTGTTTCAAATCTGCAAAGGAGACATCCTTATCAACATATAAACCTTCTACTTGATGAAAAAAGCAATGGGATCTTGCCGAAATGGCTTCATTTCGATAAACTCTTCCTGGCGAAATGGTACGAATGGGGGGGTTCTTACCTTCCATATACCGCACTTGTACAGAAGAAGTATGGGTGCGCAACAAGATATCTGGATCTGTTTGAACAAAGAATGTATCCTGCATATCTCGGGCAGGATGATATTCTGGTAAGTTCAAAGCTGTAAAATTGTGCCAATCATCTTCAATTTCCGGGCCTTCTGAAACATTAAATCCAATCCTGGAAAAAATATCAATAATTTTATTCTTTACTATAGAAATGGGATGTCTGGCCCCTATTTCAATAGGTTCACCGGGTCTGGTTAAATCACCATACTGCCCTTTGGTGTCTGTAGTATTTTCAAGAGCTTGTTTTAAGACAGTTACTTTGTTCGTGGCCTTAGTTTTCAATTGATTGACCACCTGACCAAATTCTTTTTTTTGATGATTGGGAACATTTTTAAACGCTCCGAAGAAGTCATTCAAAAGACCTTTCTTTCCTAAATATTTTATTCGGAAAGTTTCTATTTCATCTTTAGAGGTCGAAACGAACTGCTCTACCTCTTTAATATGCTCTTTTATGGTTTCAATCATAGTTGTTGGCACAATTTATTGTGCCAACAAATTTAGTGATTTGTCCTTGAATATACAGGCAATCATGAGGTGAACACCTACTGTTGCACATTTAATTAGAGAATTCATCTTTTATGTTAAGTTCTACCCAAGCCATGCAACTTTTAAAATCATCAAAAATATGTTCTGTTGGAATCAAGTCTGGGATAATGTCAATTCGCTCCATCATGTATTTGGGTTGATCCAGAATGTCTACAAGTAAAACATGGACATCCCTGTTTTTTAAATCTTGAAGAACATCTTCCATGGCGTATAGTCCTGATTGATCCATATACTGCATCCGTCCCAACCTAATTATGACAGCTGATGCCGTATCGGGAATTTGATTGGCAAGCTGCTGAAATTCGCTGGTTGAACCAAAGAACAAAGGCCCTTTGACATGCTTTATAAAAACTTCCTGTGCCAGATTGTTTGGGAAGTCTTTTTCATCAGCCCATGCCTTTTCTTGTGTTAATGGTTTCACATCTGACCGTTTTGCAGTTAGATCACCCATTTTTTTCATAAACATCAACGATGCAAAGACCAATCCAATACCCACGGCATATACCAAGTTCCATATGGAGGAAAGTACCATTACGGATAGCATGATAATAACTTCGGAACTTAATTTAACTGGTCCTAGCTTTATATCTTTTGGAAGATAGGGAATGGCTTTTAATCCTTTGTAATCCATTACACCGATTCCCACGGTTACCAATATCCCAGCCAAGACTGCTGCTGGAATTTGGGATGCCACAGGACCAAGGGCCAATAGAATAATCAATAACAGAATTCCTGCAATCATACCGGATAGTCTGGTTTTACCACCAGAATTAATGTTTACCACTGTTCGAATTGTGGCTCCCGCCCCGGGAATACCCCCAAAAAGAGCTGCTACACTATTACCAATACCTTGACCAACCAATTCTTTATTTGGCTTGTGTTTGGTTTGGGTCATATTATCCGCAACTACTGATGTTAGCAGGGAATCAATGGCGCCAAGAAGAGATAACGTGAGTGCGGTAAAAATATATGGTGCAATGGAGTCAATTTTAAACTGTGTAAAAATTTCCAAATTGGGGATGGGCAATCCACTGGGGATTTCCTCAATTGGACGGTAATTGATTCCAAATCCGTATGACACTCCTGAAACCAAAATTAAAGCAACCAAGGTACTTGGGACAGCCGTTGTAATTCGTTTAAAACCATAGATGATAAAAATAGTGGCCAATGCCAATGTCAATTCCAGCCAATTAATCTTTTTTAGCGCTCTTGGTAATACTTTGAAGGTCCCAACCACCCCGGAGGCATCTTTTGAAGCCAAAGTTTTGGCTTCTTTTTGCATATCTGCTGGTGTAATTTGTTCGGCTCTTTTTATGGTTTCTTCAAAATCTTCAAGAACCAAAATTCCTTCTCCAGCTTCTTCCCTAAGAATATTTTCTAATATCTCTTCTTCGGCATCTGCCATAAATCGACTTACATACTCTTCATCCTCTTTAGGATAATAACCTATGGCAGGAAGAATTTGGGTTACTAGAATGATAACACCAATGGCTGTCATAAACCCTGAAACCACCGGATAGGGAATATATTTTATGTATTTGCCCAGCCCCAACAGCCCAAGTCCTATCTGCATAATACCGGCCAAAAGAAATATGGTAAGAATTGCAGGGAGTGCTTTTTCTATATCGCCATCATTTACAGCAACAATACCGGCAATAACAACCATACTTACGGCGGTCATTGGAGCTGTAGGGCCAGATATTTGAGTATTTGTCCCTCCAAAAAGTGCAGCAAAAAAACTAATGAAGATTGCCCCATACAATCCTGCACTGGGACCAAGACCGGAACTTACACCAAATGCCAGTGCCAGTGGCAAGGCTACTATACCAGCAGTAATGCCACCAAATAAATCTCCTCTAAAATGTTTAAACATTACTGATCAACTATTATAGTAGTATTGCTGTCAAGATAGCAATTTTGTGAAACTAAAAAAGGCCAATGAAATGTTAAACATAGGCCTTTTAAAATTATAATTGATAAGTGTTTTACATATAACTGACCTTTCCATTAGAAATATCATACATGCCTCCAACAATAAGTATTTCTCCATTGTCTTCCATCTCTTTTAGAACAGGACTTTGGGTTCTAATGTTATCAATGGTCATCCGCACATTTTTTTCCGCAACAGCGTTGACAAAATCAATATTTTTAGATGTGCGTTCAGCAGCATCGGCAGGTTCTGAAACAGCTTTCACGGCAGGTCTTATTTTGCTAAGAAGCTCCGTTAAGTTTCCCATTTTGGCATCGTCGCAGGCTCCTTTTACAGCACCGCAACTTGTATGTCCCAACACCACTATTATTTTGGTGCCAGCCAATTTACAGGCAAATTCCATACTTCCAAGAATATCTTCATTGACAATATTACCAGCTACACGAGCACTAAAAATATCACCAACTCCTTGATCAAAGATGAGTTCTGCGGAGACACGGGAGTCTATGCAGCCCAAAATAGTTGCAAAAGGATACTGTCCTGTTGTTGTTTCAGCAACTTGGGTCAAGAGGTTTCTATCCGTTTGATTTTGATCCACAAAACGTTTGTTGCCTTCTTTTAAAAGTTCCCATGCCGTATTGGGATTTAAAGCTGCTTGTGTTTCTTTAGTCTGTGTTATCATGTGCTAGATTTTTATGTCGATTAATATCTAATTTGAAAAATTTAATATAACTCTCTGGATTTTCAACCACACCTCTTTCGGAAACAAGCTTTATCCCAATATTTTTATTTCTTGCTTTTTCAGAGAAATCTTCAAGGATTTCAATGATGTCGTTATCTAAAAATCGCGTCTTCCTAACATCCAATTCAAGATATGAATTTTCAGGAAGACTGTCTAATTCCTTAAGAATTGCTCCTTTATTAAAGAAGGTTACTTCTTCGGCGAAGGTCATTTTTATTTTATGAGCCCCGTTGCTTTTATCTTCAATATGCAGGAAATGCGAATTTTGATAACTTTTTATCAAGATTACAACAATACCAACTGCAAGTCCCATACCTATTCCAATAAGCAAATCGGTAAATACAATTCCCAATACGGTAACCACAAAAGGGACAAATTGTTTCCAACCCAAATTGTACATTTTTTTAAATAATCCTGGTTTGGCCAATTTATATCCTACTATAAAAAGGATTGCTGCCAGGACGGATAGAGGAATCATGTTGAGTAGTTTGGGAATCAGCATAACTGAAATCAACAGAAAAAAGCCATGAATAATTGCAGAAGCTTTTGTTCTTCCGCCAGATTGAATATTTGCAGAACTGCGCACAATAACTTGAGTAACAGGCAAACCACCTAACATTCCAGAAATACTATTGCCAATACCTTGTGCCAAAAGTTCCTTATTTGTAGGAGTAGTTCTTTTATGGGGATCCAACTTATCAGTAGCTTCAACACAAAGAAGGGTTTCCAAACTGGCAACTAAAGCAATCGTAAAGGCGGTAATCCAAATTTCTGGATTCCCAATCACGGCGAAGTTCGGAAAACTTAAAAGCGTTCCAAAAGACTGAATGCTATCAGGAATAGGGACGCTTACCAGATGATCACTGGAAATGGAAAGTGATGCGTTGTCTTTTGTGAAAATATAGTACAGTATTCCAACAACAACTGCAACCAAAGGACCTTGTACCAATTGAAATATTTTTGATTTCTTACTTAGCACCTTATCCCATAAAATAAGGATGAACAGAGCAGCAACGGCTACAAGGGTTGCACCAAGGCTTATAAAATTAAAGGTATTTATGATTTCACTAAATGTATTTTCGCCATCGACTTGAAGGAATGAGAAATCCCCTTCTGGATCGGCATCATAGCCAAAAAAGTGGGGAATCTGTTTTAGGATTATAATTATCCCAATACCTGTCAACATTCCTTTAATAACGGATGACGGAAAATAATAGGCTATCACCCCGGCCTTTAAAATACTGAAGATGATTTGTATTAATCCACCAAGAACTACGGCTACCAAAAAATTTTCAAAGCCTCCCAAAGTGCCAATAGCGGTAAGAACAATAGCTGCAAGGCCCGCAGCCGGACCACTTACACCTATTTGGGAGCCACTAAGCGCTCCAACAATAATACCTCCAACAATTCCTGCAATTAAGCCAGAAAACAAAGGAGCTCCACTCGCAAGTGCAATTCCCAAACAGAGTGGCAGCGCCACAAAGAAAACCACAATACTTGCAGGCAAGTCATTTTTTATATACTTGAACATAAAAATAAGATTTAGCCTTCAAAGGATAAATTTTGTTGAAGGCAGTTGAAAATTAATTAAACTTAAGATATTGAAGTTACGCTAATTTGCGAGGAGGGGGGAGAAGAATTTCAGCTTTAAAATCTGAACTGAAATTTATATAGATAGCGTAATTTTGAGATTGATTTTGAAAGTAATCACAGTTTGATACTAGGGAATTAGTATGGAACATGTCTTTTTCATCAAACTTCTTTTCTGACTCCTTCTCTTTGCTTTTTTCTTCCTCACTATTATCCAAAAAAACAAACATATCATAGTCCTTGTCCAATAGGGGCAAAACAGAAGGAGCCAATATGGAAAATATTAGCATTATTGCAATTAATGGAAAGGCTATGGTTTTTAACACCTTGCTTGTTTTAAGGTAAAAATAATAGTAAAGCTATTAATTTTTTCTTAAATAAATTTTAAAAATCCTTTAACAGCTTAATATTTTCATCCAGTAACCATCCAGTTTGTCCATCTGTGAGCTTAATTTTTCTCCAATCATTTAGCTTATCAAGGACGTTCACTTTGGTTCCTTCATGCAGTGTAAATACAATTTCACTATTGTTATTGGGCTCGGAGGTAATTTTAACTTCCTGACTATAAATAATGGCAGGATTATCATTTTTGAATTCCTGATATTGAAGATACGCAATTAAAATACTTAGAGCACCAAGAATGAGTGATAGTATGCTAGTTATGAATGCAATACGCTTCTGAGTGGCAAAACGCAAGAAGAAGTAGGACAAATATGCTAAAACAAACAAGAAGATGAGTGCGATTGCTATATATGACCATTGGTCAAAAGAGAGAAAATTTACAAAGTTGCTGTACAGTTGGGCAATTTCCGTTTTGGGCATTTCTTCAACCGCATCCAATCGCATGTTCTGGGCATAGGCCAGATTGTTTATTATTTCACTATCACTTGGCTTTAAAAGCAATGCTTTTTCATAATAATAGATGCTGGGACCAATAGCATTTAACTTATAATGGCAATTTCCCAAGTTAAAATATAGTTCTGCCGAGTGCTCCCCATTTTTAAGGATTTGGTGATAATTTTCAATTGCTTTTGAATATTCTCCTTTGTTGTAATTTTCGGTTGCCCTTGAAAAAAGCGCACTATTCTGGGAAATTCCAGAGGCGAAAACAAACAAACAAATTAGAAAGGATAATTTTTTTATGCTCATAATTGCTTATCCAATTTAGAGATTACCTGGCTTGCTTTTTCATAATCATTTTGCATTTGCACATCCGAAAATGGGCTGTAGCGAGCCATTTCACAATTCTTAAGGAGTCCAATAAAACCAGTGCTATCATCTTCATTTACTCCTTTTTCAGCAAGAATAGACGTAATTTTTTCTTTGCTGAATTCTGAGGTCTCAATCTTCAATTTTGCCTTTAGGTAATTGTGGAGTCCTTTTTCAAGCGCAACATAGAATGCCTCTTTATTGCCCAGTTCTTTTTTAGATGTTGAAAGGTATTTTTTGGCAAGCTTATTGGCCAATTTTATTTTATTACCGACCACATCACTTGCAATTGCCTCTCTTTTCTTAAATGAGAATACGGCAATTGGTATCAGTAACAAGGGAGCAAACAAAAAGAGATAAAATTTAGTGGAGCCAAAGAAATAATTGGTTCCTATTTTGTTGAGGTTAGGGGTCAATTTAATAAAATGGAACTGCTTTCCAGTGGGTACAACAAATTGTTTATTACTTGATGAATTGGCAATACTGGACGAAGATGAATTTACAGGCCCTTCCAATACTTCAATATTGATTTCTTCAGAATTAAGGGTGACGTATCTTGAGGTCTTTGGATTGAAATAACTAAAGGAAATGCCGGGTATTGGATATTTACCCCTAAACGAAGGAACAATGGTATAATTATTAGCTACTTTGCCTTCCATTCCAGAACTGCTTGTTCGCACACTTTCATCAAATTCTGGTTCGTAAACTTCCAAAGCACTTGGAAGTTCCGGTTCTGGCAATTGAAAAAGTTTTAGGTTTCCTTTTCCAGATACTTCCACTTTAGCTTGAAGTGATTCCGATGCATTCAATTGGGTTTTGCTAGCGGTGACAGAAAATTTAAAATCACCTACCGCTCCACCAAAATTTACTGGCTTGCCTGCTTCAGGCAAAGCTTTTACATTCAATGTTCGTTTACCCGCTGAAACCGTCTTGCTTGTTTGTGTATATATGCGACCTCCAAAAAAGTCTCTTCTATTGGTTGGGACATCAACAAATACTTCTAAGGAAAGCGGTTCAATTTCTAAATTACCTGATCTCTGTGGATATAACACAACTCTTTTTAGGATAACATAGCGATAGGGTTTGCCTTGGTACGTGCCATTTTGGGCAGAATGTTTTGTTACTGGAATATCTTGACTCCAAAAATTGTTGTATTTGGGATTGTCCAATGGGCGATAATTGGTAACACTGATATTTGGGCTTACATACAGTTTATAAACTACACTTACCGCTTCATTGAGATATGGACTGCCCTTTGAAACTTCGGCTACAAGGTGGAGATTCTCGTCTGCAACATCATCCACGGTTTTTTGATCACTGGGTTTATCAACAGCGGCAGTCACTTCAACCGTCTTGGGCAATGTTTTATAGGTCTCACCACTTATTTCAATAGTTGCTTGGTTTATGGTAAACTTTCCTCTTGCCGTAGGAACCAAGATATAGGAATAGGATTTGGAAAAACTTCGTTTACCATTAATCCAAGAAGAACTTATGGATTGTGAAGGCCCCATAACCACTTTGAAACCTTCAAAAGATGGAGCACTAAAATTATCTCCATCCTTATTCATTGCAAACTCTACCCTAAGACGTTCATTTATGCCAAGTTTTTCCTTACTAAGTTTCATCTCAAAAGTAACCTCTCCTTCTTGGGCATAGATGGAAAGCCCCATAAAAAGGAATATGTATAAAGCCACTAAAATGCTTTTTGATTTAAACATTACCAATCCTTCTCATTTTTTATTTTCTTACCCTTTACTTTTTTGGCTTCCATTTTTTCCTGCACCTTCTTTTCTTCATTTTGCATTGCTTCTAACAAGTTTTGAATTTGTTGTTTTGAAAGCTGGTTTGGTCTTGGCTGTTGTTTTTGTTCTTCAGGTTGGCTCCCTTCATTAGGCTTCTTTTCTTGTTCCTTCTTTTCATCCCCTTCACCTTCTTTATTTTCTTCAGGCTTATTTTCCCCATTATCTCCTTCATCACCCTTATCCTTGTTTTCATCTTCATTTTGCTCTCCTTCATCATTTTTTTCGTTCTCCCCCTCGTCGTTCTGATCCTTGTTTTTATCCTTTTGGTCTTCCTGATCTTGATTGTCCTTGTTATCTTGGTTTTCGTCGTTTTTTTGTTCGTCTTGTTGCTTTTTTAGCATTTCTTTGGCTAAGGCAAGGTTGTAACGTGTCTCTTCATCTGTAGGATTGTTGCGCAATGCCTCTTTATAAGCTTCAACAGCTTTTTCGTATTCTTTGCTCTTCATGAACACATTGCCCATATTGTGAAAGGACTTGTGTTTGTCCGTTTTTGAAGAAGCTTTTTCCCCCGCTTGTTTAAAACGGCCAAAAGCTTCACCAAAACTTTCCCTATTGTAATAAGCGGTACCTAAATTAAATGGAGCTGTTGCATTTTTATCGCTTTTGGAAATGGCTCTTCGATAGTCAGATTCTGCCATGAGAAAATCATTGGCAGTGAGTTGCTTGTTTGCTTCCCAAGTAAGGTTTGTTGAGGCGGCAAGTGCTTTTTCCGCTTCCTTCAACGCTTTTGTTTCTTCCTGTGCTTGTGCGCTCAGCCCAATAAAAAAAGTTAGGCCCAACAATAACCTCATCTTATACATCGTCATGTTCATTAAAAAGATTAAGTTTTTTCAACCATTTTGTTTTTCTATCCAAAAGGAAAATATCCAAAAATAAAAATAAAAGCCCTATACCCAAGAACCACTGAAATTGGTCTTTATACTCGGCGAACTGTTTGGCTTCAAACTCTTTTTTATCCATCTGGTTTAATTGTTCCTTAATATATTCTACGGCTTTTCCCGTATTGGAACCATCAATATATTCTCCATTGCCCTCACTTGCAATTTCGGATAAAACGTCTTCATTAAGTTTTGTAATGACAACTTCTCCTTGGTTGTCTTTCTTCAAGCTTTCAACAATGCCATTTTTTTTGATGGGAATTGGTGCTCCTTTTGGTTTTCCAACACCAATGGTAAAAATTCGGATGCCACTTTGTGTTGCATTCTCTACGGCATCAATGGTAGAGCGTTCCGAATGATCTTCTCCATCTGAAACAATAAATAGAACCCTGTTGGTCTGTTCCGAATCATCATAATAGGTGCTTGCCAAATCTATGGCCGCATTAATTGCTGTCCCTTGCGATGATAGCATGTTGGTGTTCATACTTTGCAGGAACATTTTTGCTGCTCCATAGTCAGTGGTAATTGGCAATTGTGGGTATGCTTGACCGGCGTATGCAATGATTCCAATGCGGTCACTGGCCAGTTGATTAATGATTTCGGAAATCAATCTTTTTGCTTTCTCCAATCGGTTTGGGGCAATATCTTCTGCCAGCATACTTTTGGAAACATCCAAGGCAAAGACGATATCCACGCCCTCACGTTTTACGGTCTCAAGTTTTGTTCCAATTTTGGGATTTACAAGCCCCAAGGTCAAAAAAGTAAGCCCCAACAATAGAAAAATCAGTTTTAAAGCCGATTTTAATCTGGACTTGTTCGGAGCCAAACGATTTAAAAGTTTTACATCTGCAAATTGACGCTGGGTTCTTTTTTTCCATACTTGAAGAAAGAAAAAGGCAAGGACCATTACTGGAATAATGGCCAGAAGGTAGAAATATATTTTTTCATCAAGTTGAATCATTCTTCTCTAAATAAAGCTTTTAAAAATTGAGTTGCGCAACGCCCACTCTAGCAAGAGCAATGCCCCTGCCAATAATATTAAGGGTCTAAATTTTTCTTCGTATTTGTAGTATTTAAATTCCTCTATTTCTGTTTTTTCCAGTTTATTGATTTCGTCATAGATTTCTTCCAACGATTCATTATTGGTGGCACGGAAGTATTTCCCGCCTGTAACTGTTGCAATTTCTTTGAGCAAATTTTCATCAATTTCAACCTGTCGCATTCCATATCTGTAGGTTCCATCCGTATTATAGGCTACTGGCGATAATGCATTGCCATTGGTGCCTAAGCCAATAGTATAGGTTTTTATCCCAAATTCGGCCGCAAGGTCCGCAGCCGTTTTTGGTTCAATAAAACCAGAATTGTTTACTCCGTCCGTAAGGAGAATAATGACTTTGCTTATGGCCTTGCTTTCCTTTAATCTGTTTACGGATGTTGCCAAACCCATGCCTATTGCCGTGCCATCCTCCAGTTCCCCATAGGTAATTTCCCTTAGTGCAGCCAAAACAATGGACTTGTCACTTGTAATGGGGGTTTTGGTATAGCTCTCTGCGGCATATCCCACCAGACCAATACGATCATTGGGACGTTGTTTGATGAAGTCCCCGGCTACCTCCTTTAGTGCCAAAAGTCTATTAGGTTTGAGGTCTCTGGCCAACATACTGGATGAAACATCAATCGCCATTACAATATCAATTCCCTTGGTAGTCTTTGTTCTTGTAGAGATATCTTCTGTTTGTGGTCTGGCCAAAGCGGTGATTATTGCTGCCAAAGCCAAAAGACGAATTGCAAAAAGTATTGGTTTTAGCTTGGAAGCCAGACTGGAAACCGTAAACCCCTTGATACTTGAAATTCTTAAGGATGCTATTTCTTCCCTACGTTTGAAAAAATACCATAGCAAAGCCAATGGAAGCAAAAGAAGCAACCAAAAGAACTGAGGATTTGCAAATTCTATATTTTCAAACATTAGGTCTGGGTTTTTACGTCTAAGGTGCTCAATATTCTACTCACTATTTTTTCGGCATAATCATCACCATCTTCCCAAGTGATTACTATTTGTTGCATAAAACCTTTTCCTCCAAAAGATAGGATAGCGTACTTTGCTTTTTTGGATTCATTGCTCACAGGACTCTTTAAATTTCCTGTGCCGTATGTTTTTAACCCTTTTACACCAGATTTTGTAGCGAACTCTTCTTGTTTGGTAATAATATTTTTTACACCTAAACTTTCAAATGCGCCCAAGGTGTTCGTAATTGCCGCATCAAAGTTTGGGTCAGTCTCTTCTTTATAGGTCACTGAACTGGTAGCAACTGAAAATACACCGACATAGCTTCCATAGGAGAAAGTTTGTAGTTCTTTAATCAATTCTTGGGTTTCCGCAGGTAAATCCACTTCCTGACGGATAAGCACGTCCGGAGTCTCTATTTCTATTGGGGGATAGCCATATGAACTAGAAATCCATTCGCCTTCCAAAAGTTCTTTGGTGGGATGTCCGAAAACGGAATCTCGAACTTCTTTGTAGCCATAGTATGCAATTGACAATCCTGCTCCAAAAAATAAAATTCCCACAAAAATAGCGGCTGCCCAATAGATTTTCTTTCGCTGTTTTTTCTTGGCAAGTTCCTCTAAATATTCTTCGGTCTGAAGTAGTTCTTCCTCTGTAGGCTCTGGCAAGGCGTCATGTGTCTTTACCACAATTTGCTCCACTAATTTTCTGTCCTGTTCCGCAATTGAGGTTGATGGTTTGGACTTTGCAAACTTGACTAAATCCGCAGTCTGTAATATGTTTTGAAATTGGATTAGGGTTTCGTCATCAAGCTTCAATTCCCCAGCATCTTTGAGCATTTCGAGTTTGGCAATCAATTGCCCAGTTGTACTTTCCAAAGCAGAAACGTTAACGTCTTCTTCCAAATAAGAACGCACGATATCTGTAAGCTCAGAGTAATATTTTTTATACTCGTCCTGAATTAGATATTTTGAATTCTCCAACTTTTTCAGTTCCAAAAGTGCACGATCGTAGGGAGGCAACAATGCCACTTTTTCTTCCTCTGTCAACGGTTTTTTTCTTAAGAAAAACCAATAGACCAGTCCTCCAATAATTATTAGACCGATTACTATCCAAAGTAAAATTTTCCAAATCTTGGCATAGCTTTTTTCCACCTCTATCAAAGGTTTGATATCAAACATCTTTTGTTTGGTGGTATCAACTACAACATCTGCAACTTTTACGTGAAAAGAGTCTGTGAAAAAAGGCTGTTCGTTTATAGCTATTCGTTGCGACGGAATGGTATAGGCACCGCTGTCAAATTGGGTAAGGGCATAAACTTTTTGTAGGATAACCTTGTTTTTATTTTTAACCGTATCCATCATTATGGCCTCAACAGTTTCCAATGGTGAAAATGTTTGGCCTTCGGGAAAATGAACAACATTCAGGGAGTCTGTTTCTACTGTGATTTTGTATTGAATTTGCTCCCCAATTTTAATTGCCGTGGTATCAATTTCTGAAGAAACCTTTGATTCGTTTTGTGAAAATCCCACAAGAGGTGAAATCAAAAGACAAATCAAGACCACTCGCTTCAACAGCGAAGCATGATGTTTAGCTTCTGGCTTTAAAATTTCAACTTGCATTATCCTCTTCGTTTAAAGTAACCCAACAATTTTTTCACATAGCTTTCATCTACTCGGCAATGTATAACACCACAACCAGATTTGGTAAATGAATCTGAAAAATATTCCACCTTGTCCTTGTGAAATTGTCCATACGCGCTACGTACTTTTTTTGATCGTGTATTTATCAATTGTAATGTTCCTGTTTCAGCATCCTGCATTTGTACCATCCCCAAATTTGGAATGGATTCTTCACGTTCGTCAAAAACCCTGATACCAGTCACATCATGTTTGTTGCCAACAATTTTAAGCGTGTTGTCATAATCATCGGCAATGAAATCTGACAGCATAAAGACAATGGCCTTTTTCTTCATCACATTAGTTAGGAACTTTAAGGCCTCTGCGATATTGGTCTCGCGACTTTTGGGTGAAAATTCCAATAACTCCCGAATGATACGCAGGACATGACTCTTTCCTTTTTTGGGTGGAATAAATAACTCAACCTCATCTGAAAACAGGATTACGCCAACTTTATCATTGTTCTGCAAAGCGGAGAAAGCCAGGGTTGCGGAGATTTCAGTAATTACTTCTTTCTTGAACTGGTTGGCGGTTCCAAAAAGTTCGGAACCACTTACGTCAACCATCAACATCATTGTCAGCTCCCGTTCTTCCTCAAAAACCTTTATGTAGGGTTCGTTATAACGCGCAGTTACATTCCAGTCAATACTTCTAACATCATCTCCAAATTGATATTGACGCACTTCGCTAAAGGTCATACCCCTACCTTTAAAGGTGGAATGATATTCCCCACCAAAAATATGGTCGGAAAGACGCCTTGTCTTTATTTCAATTTTCCGTACTTTTTTAAGTAGTTCTTTTGTATCCATCTGCAAGTAAACAGCATTCTGCTATTAGTATTCAGTGATGGTAGGTTGTTTTTTGAAGACACCATCTACTGCCAACGATTAACTTTTCTATGGTACTTCTACCTCGTTGACAATCTTGTTTATGATTTCTTCAGATGTGATGTTTTCGGCTTCGGCTTCATATGTTATTCCTATACGATGTCTAAGCACATCGTGAACTACGGCCCTAACATCTTCAGGAACAACATAACCTCTTCTTTTGATAAATGCGTAGCATTTAGAGGCATTGGCCAAATTGATACTTCCTCTTGGGGAAGCGCCAAAACTGATTAGGGGTTTTAAGTTTTCAAGGTTATATTTTTCCGGATATCGTGTGGCAAATACCAAATCCAAAATGTATTTTTCTATTTTTTCATCCATGTAGACCTCACGTACCGCTTGTTGCGCACTTAAAATTTGTTTTAAGGTCACCACGGGTTTTATAGGCTCATTTGAGCCACGTAGGTTCTGGCGCATAATGAGCTGTTCCTCATTGAGTTTTGGATAGTCAATGACTGTTTTTAGCATAAAACGATCCACTTGTGCTTCCGGTAACGGGTATGTTCCTTCTTGTTCAACCGGATTTTGGGTGGCCATTACAAGAAAGGGAGCATCCAACTTAAAAGTTTCATCTCCAATAGTCACCTGTTTCTCCTGCATAGCCTCAAGCAATGCTGATTGCACTTTTGCGGGAGCCCTGTTTATTTCATCTGCCAAAACAAAATTGGCGAAAATGGGACCTTTTTTAATGGAAAAATCATTTTCCTTCATGTTATAGATCATTGTGCCTACAACATCCGCAGGTAAAAGGTCTGGAGTAAATTGAATTCTGCTAAAAGCGCCTTTAACGGCTTTTGCAAGAGTGTTTATGGCCAAAGTCTTTGCAAGTCCGGGAACTCCTTCCAATAAAATATGACCCTGGCCCAATAGGCCAATAAGGAGTCTTTCCACCATGTGTCTTTGGCCAACAATAGTTTTGTTCATTTCAAGTATAAGCAAATCAATGAACGCACTTTCCTTGGCAATTTTCTCATTCACAGCACTAATATCAATAGTAGTGTTTTCTTCCATATAATCTTTTATTGTTATGTGTTCGTGTTAGTATTTTCTCTAAAGGCGCAAAATGAAAATTAATTTAAAATCTGCCTGTTAATTTATGGTTAAAAAAAACTGTAAAGCCCTAGTTTTATGAAGTATTTAAGGGTTTATTTTTATACATTCACTTTGTGCGCAAGATATGATTAAGTATTCCAGAATTACTAGAAGGGAATGATTTTTTGATCACAGTGCAATTTGTGGCTATTATAAAACGGAAAAAAAAGATGTTAAAGAAGAAAACCGTGTTTATTACTGGTGCAACCAGCGGAATTGGAAAAGCAACTGCAGAAGTATTGGCGGACAATGGATTTGATTTGATTATTTCTGGAAGAAGACAAGAAAGACTCGATAAGCTTCAAGAAGAACTTGCCAAGGTAACCAAGGTGCACACATTGAATTTTGATGTACGGGACAAAAATGCTGTTTTGAACGCTATTAACAACCTACCCGATTCTTTTTCACAAATTGATGTTTTGATCAATAACGCCGGTAACGCTCATGGTTTGGACACCATTGACCAAGGTAGTTTGGAAGATTGGGATGCCATGTTGGATATCAATGTAAAAGGATTGTTGTACGTTTCAAAGGCGATTATTCCTCAAATGGTGGAACGTCAATCTGGCCATATCATAAATATTGGGTCCACAGCTGGGAAGGAAGTGTACCCCAAAGGGAATGTGTATTGTGCAAGCAAGCATGCCGTGGATGCTATTAACAAAGGAATGCGGATAGATTTGAACGCACATGGAATCCGAGTTGGGGCGGTAAACCCAGGATTGGTTGAAACCGAGTTTAGTGAGGTACGCTTTAAGGGAGATTCCGATAAAGCCAATAAGGTATATGATGGATTTCAACCCTTAAAACCTGAAGATATTGCTGATATCATTCATTTTACAATTACAAGACCCTATCATGTGAACATTGCTGATTTGGTGGTAATGCCAACCGCTCAGGCAAACAGCACTATTGTGAAAAGACAACTATGATTAATAAACGCCTGCTGGTAAAAAACCTTTTAGCGCATAATGATGAGAATAGTTTTTATGACAAAAAGAGGTTTATAGCCATAGGTGAAAAAGAAGGAAAGGCAAAGTTTCTAAAGCATGTTTGCGCTTTGGCAAACAGTAATCCCAAGAACAACTCTTTTATCGTTATAGGCGTTGAGGATGAAGACAATAGAATAGTTGGTGTCGATTTCTTTGACGACAGCAAGATTCAGAACTTGGTAAATGCCTATTTGGACAATCCACCGATTATTTCTTACGAAAATATTCCATTCCCGCATTTACCTGAAGGTAAGGTAGTGGGTTTGGTTACCATTAAATCAAATGGAAAAGTTTGTGCGCTCAGAAAAAATATATGGAAATATTATGGGGGAGCGGTATTCTTTCGTGAAGGTAGTATTAGCCTTCCCAAGGCTTTTGATATTGAGTTGAAGGACATTAATTCTAAAGCGGTTGCTACAATAGAACAGCATGCACGAAATAATATTGAGCTAACCTTGGATGCGGTCATGAACTTCATCAACAATAGACATGCAGATTTAACCAGTGATTATAAAGTGTTCAAAGAACAGTTTGTGGTCTGCTGGGCTGGAAACAAGAAAAAAGTAAACAACAAGACGTATTATTCTAGGGTGGATATTGAATTGATCAATGAGCAGGTAAAACTATTCTATTCCGCATTGGACGAGATTACAATTACCTATGATGAACATTCATTCAGTACTTTGGAATATGTACAGCTTGGATTGGGCTCACAACAAAATTATTTTCCATTGGAACAAATGGTCATTACATTTTCTGATAATGGAAAATACACTATAAATAGTGAGTTACTTTTTGAACCTCCTCAGTACGATAAAAAAACGTTGCATCATGTATTCAACACCAATAACTCCCTTCTACAAAAACTGGAAAAGGGAATCTCATTGACAAAAGCTGATCAAACAGATTTAACGCATTTGCCCGCAACATATCTTATTTGTTATTTAAACGGATTTGAAGAAGCAAAAGAACAGATGGAACATGCCCGGCCATTGTTGAAAGCAGCAAATGAAAGAATTTATGGCTCCCTCAAGGAATCCTTGCGAATCCTTAGAAAAGTAAGGTATAATTAGTTTTTCTGCAAAACAGTTAACCTAACCTTCTAGTTGTGCTTTGGTTGGCAACGCTATAATGGCGCCATAATTAGTAGTGGTGATGGCTCCAGCTTTGTTGGCTTTTTGCACCATACTCAATAACAGGGTATTGTCTTCAAAAACTTGGTTAAAACTATCCAGATTTGCAATTTGATATAACAAACAACCAATAAAAGCATCTCCAGCACCGGTGGTATCAACAGGTTTGACAATTATACTTGGGACTATTTTTTTGAAATTTTTTGAGCTAACCAATGTGCCTTCTTTACCAAGAGTAATGGTTATAATCTCTGCACCAATTTCGTGTAAAACATCACACGCTTCATACATATCAGTTTTACCAGATAGGAGCTGTGCTTCTTCCAAACTAAATTTACATAAATGCGATTTTTCAATAAATGGCATGCATTTTTTAATGAACTCTTGTTCATTATCTTTCCAAAGATCACCTCTAAAATTTGGGTCAAAGCTTATGAACATTTCCTTAATGAGCCCATCAAACAAATATTTGGCATAGGCTTTTTCCAAGGAACCACCAAGTAGGGCTGTAGCGGCACCAAGGTGCAGGATGTTACCGTGAAAATTCTTCTTAAGTGCAGGGTCGTAAGTCAATTCTTTATCCGCTCCCCTGCTAAAAACAAAATCACGTTCCCCATCTTCGGCCAAAGAAACAAAGGCAAGGGTTGTGAATGTATCACATACTTGTGCCAGAGAAATATCTACCCCTTCCTTTTTAAGGACATTGAGCAAAAAACTCCCGAAAGGATCTTTCCCGACACTTCCAACAAAAACTCCTTTTCCACCAAGCTTGGAAATTGCACATGCCACATTTGCAGGGGCACCGCCAGCTTTTTTGGTAAACACATTTGCTTTAGTAAGGTCGCTTCCTTGTTTTTCAGCAACAAAATCTATAAGTAATTCTCCTACACAAAATACTTTCTTCATACCTAAGATTGAATATAAGGTAATTTAATGTAAGGATAAAAAGTTGTTATTCGATAATTTTATGTCCGATAACGGTAAAATAAGTTGTTGAAGCGTCTGGGCATAGACTTTCTTTTGCCTTGGCTTCCAAAATCATGTCATTTTCCAATTGACCGGGATCGAAAAGAAAGGTAACACTCATTTGTTGTTGTTTGGATATCTTTTGGTTTAAACTACTTCCCAACTCCATAACCTCCATAACTTCCATTTGGTATATATTCGGTTTGGTAGCTCCACAAATGCTCTTATTATCCTGTGATGTTCCAAGAATTTTGATTTTGAAGATAATTTCATTTGGTCCCAATAACTGTTGGTCCAATCCAATATTTTCATTTGGGCTCACCTCTTCATTTTGAGACGTTTCCGTAGACGATACTTGATCTGCTTCATTGCATGAATTGCCCAAAAGGAAAAACACTAAAAGAATAAGGGGTTTCATAAATATTTTGTTTTTTAGATATATACGAATAAATTAGTGATGCAGATGTTATAAAAAAGGCGCGATTAATTCGCGCCTTTTTAAAGTTTTTGACTTGAGATTATTTTTTTACGATTTTAAAATTCTCATAGGTATTGGCACCGGTGATTTTAACAAAATAAACACCTGCTGGACTATTGGAAGCATTCCAAATTATAGGTTTGGAACTGTTCATTCCATCAGTTTCAAACACTTTTTGTCCAAGAATATTGAATATCTGAGTGTTTACCATGGTATCTTGGGCATCTTTTAAAGCAAAATAGAATTCGTTGGTAGAAGGGTTGGGCCAAACCGCCGTAATTACTTCAGTTTCTATACTAGCAAGGTTCTGTGGAATTTCACCTCCAGTTCCGGTAGGGGCAATTTCAACTGCTGTATCTCCGGTGGATTCATTGTCAACCGTTCCAAAAATTTGAAACACTAAATCTTCTGGAGCACCTCCAAAAACAAGACTTGACGGGGTCCAGTCCACGGCACCTATCCCGAATAAGTTTGCAGTATCCCTGAAAATACTTTCATTTCCAATCAGTCCGATTTGTGTTAGCCAGAACCATTGTGTCTCATTAGGGAAGAAATCTAAATTGGCATAAACGGAAAGCCAATAAGTTCCTGATCCCAATACCACTGGCTCTGGAAGATCTAAACTTATGTTTGTATCAGCGGCCGCAGAAGCTGGAGCAATGGCACCGCTGCTATAAACCACATTACCAGGGACTCCACCATTATTTTCAAAAATGGTAACTGTTGCGCTAGTTAAGGATGGACTGTTATTTGCAGCACCAAATGCGGTAATGTTACTTAAGGTCCATTGACTGCCTTCTGGGATTATAAAATCATCAGCAGATTGAATAAGCGCCCCTCCAAAATCGGGAATTAACTGGGATGGCAAACTACTGCTTACCGCATCGTTTTGTTCGTAAATAGGAAACTCTGTGAGTGTAACTGTAAACCCTTCAGAAACTTGCTCCTTGCCAGAAGTTGCAATTAGTCCAATTGCTGCGGAGCCTTCAGCATCCGGTGCAAAGGAAAGGGTAATAACATCTCCATCTAACACAGCAGTCACCAAATCTGGATTTGAGTTGGTCAATTCCACGGAGATCGGCCTATTTGAGCTGCTAACAAATAAGTCTTGTACATTGACCTCTTTGTCAGGACTATTCAGCGGAAGTAGCAAATCTGGTAATAAATAGGCTGTACTTAGTCGGGCTTCAGGAGATTTAGAGGCATAAAATCTAGCATTGTATACCCCATTCCCGTGAGCTGCAACAGCGACAAATCCATCTGCTCTAGTTCTGACCTGGGGGACCACAACATCACCAACAATGGCAGGCTCTCTATACCAACGTGTGCGATTTCCATTCAGGTAAAATGATGCGTACAGTCCCGTACTTGTTCCGACAAAATAGATATTATTATTACCACTTATGGAAAACCATCTTACAGACGGGCCATTTCCGGTTCCATCCGCATTTTCTTCCAAATTACCACTAATGTTTTCCCAGGTCTCTCCCGCATCCTTACTCATAAAAAGACTTTGGATATTATAGTTGGAGAATACCGCAAAAACTCGATCAGCGTTATTTGGATCCACATATATTTGGTTAATGTTCCCTTCAGGAAGTCCTTTTCCGGAAGAAATATCTACAACAGGCTGGTCGTCTATGTTTGCATTTTCCACTTTAAATATCATACCACTAGAAGTTCCATAATAGAGCCTATTGGCCACTGGATATTTAGACACATCCAATCCGGTAATGAGAGAGCCATCTGGAGTTGCCGTTTGGGTTTGCTCTACCCAATTCACAGATGTAGGGGCATTGGAAAATAAGGGAATTTCATCCAAATTGTTATTGCGCCACATACGGTCGCCCGCTGGCATATACATAACATTGTCATTGTTAGGGTCTAGCACAAAAGGAGCTACAAAGTCAAAACCACTTGCACCCGAAGGTTGCACTCTGGTAAATGAGATGAATTCTCCGTCTTCATTAAAATTAAATCGGAACACAACTCCGAACTGGGCAGAAACGTATCGGGTAAGGCCGCCATCTGCTATTGCATTGTACGTACCGTCACCACCAAAGTCTTCTTCCCATGGGTCATCTTCGTTCGTTGAATTCGTAAACCATGTTCCATTGTCTTGAAAACCAGCCACAACATCTTGCGTGTTTCCTTCTGGGTCTATGGCTATAGCATAGGGCTGTGTGGTAATATACCCATTGTTCAAGGATGTCCAGCTTACCGGTTCTGTATTAATGGAGATATCTTCAGTTACCTGTACACCACCATCATTGGCTGAAATGACCTTGTTAGGGTTTGAAGGTAAAAAAAGAAGATTGTGTTGATCGGGATGGTGATTGGGATAAAGCGCAAAACTATCACTAAAAATAGTGTAGCCACCTATCCAACCCTCAAAACCTGTAGGGGTGGTAAATCCAGTTTCGGATCTATACAGGTTGGTTCCACCAAGAAATACCAAGTCTGGATTTGTGGGATGCACCTTTATAGTCATATTGTATGCACCTTGAAGATTTAGGTCCCCTGCCACGCCACCAATATTAGTGGGAAGATTTGTGGTTAAATCTACCCATTGTTCTTCTGGGATTTCAGCATCAGCTTGGTATTTCCAGAGGAATGCCTCACCAGCATCACTAAGGTCATAAGAGAAAAAATATACACGGTTTTCATCAGAAGGGTCATATGCCATGACTGTTCTTCCGAAAGACGGGAACAAACCAGCTGGTGTAATGTTCGTCCAGGTTTCACCGTCCTGAGAAGTAAAAAAGCCGGCATTTTCACCGCCAAAAATATCTACGGTTCCGTAAATGGTTCCGTTAGGGGTTATTATAACTTCTGTTTGGCTGTCAAATCCGCTGGGTAGGACTTCTTCAAAAGATCTTGCCCCATCCTCCGATTTGAACAAACCATCAAAAGTGGCGGTGTACACATCACCATTTGCAGGATGCACGGCTATACTGTTTATCAAATCAAAAGAAGTAATCGAGGTAACATCATTATCAGAAGTGTTTCGCATTCTAAACCAGCTTCTACCATTATTATAGGACTTGTAAATACCTGATCCTTGATAAAATGCTCCAGGCGCACCGGCGGAATTTCCATAGCGTTCACCTGATGCGTAGTACCAAATATTTTGTCTTGATTTTCTCGGATCTTGCACTATAGCCGTAATACTGGGATTTTGCCATTTTCGGGTAACTCGTTTCCAAGTTTCCCCAGCATTAGTAGAGCGCCAGAGTCCCCCTGAAACACCTCCAGCCAAAATAATGTTTTCATTTCTACGATCAATTGCCAAGGCTCTTGTTCTTCCGCCAACGTTAACGGGTCCTCGTTCCCTGAAATAGAAATAGTTCTTTTTAGAAGCTTCCCCACCATAGGTTTTTGCCATTTCTTGTTGAATATCCGTAGAATCGATTTTCTCAGAAAAAGCAGCTTCTTTTAAGCGAATATTATCTGGAATTTGATGGGTATAAGGGTCTTGAACCTGTCTAAATTCGTAAGCAAGCCGATCTAAAGCGCGATCTCCAACAGCCATTGGGGTAACACCTACAGGTCCTTTTTTACTATCATAAATTTTTGATTTTTTGTATAGATCTTGTCCTTTTTGCGGAGCATCATCATGGGTCTTTTTTAAATTTTGCGCTTGAATCTCTGAAAAGAAGAGGAAAAAAGCAGAAAAAATTAGGAAAAACTGTTTAGTGAGTAGAGATTTTTTCATAAGGTTGAGATTAAATGAATTAGCCTTTCAATATAACAAAAATCCAATGGATTGTTGAATTATTCCTACAAAGATCGACGAAATGAGGTATTAAATAAAACCCAAAATTGTCTTGAGACCCAACAACAAAAACTATAATTTAAACTTTACGTGGATTTTTAATGCGGTGATACATTTGTTGTGTATAATTGCTCAAAATTTACCGTATGAGAACCTTAGTCATAGGTGATGTCCATTCAGGATTAAAAGCTTTGGAACAACTTTTGAATCGTGCCGAAGTTAACCAAGATGATCATCTCATTTTTTTAGGAGATTATGTGGATTCTTGGAGCACAGCTGTTGAAACTGTAGACTTTTTGATTGCCTTAAAACAAGAATACAAGTGCACTTATATCCGTGGAAATCACGATGAACTTTGTAGGGAATGGTTATTGACCAAGAAAGAAAACCCCCAATGGTTGGCGCATGGAGGAACGGCCACTCGAGATTCATACTTGGGTGCAAAAAGTGAAGATTGGGAACACCATCTGGATTTTTATGCCAACCTAAAGAACTACCATCTCGATGAAAAAAATAGACTTTATCTGCATGCGGGCTATACCAATTTAAAAGGTGTTGAGTATGAATATTTTAATCAATTGTTTTATTGGGACAGGACACTTTGGGAACTTGCCAAGGCAATTGATCCAAACTTGACAATAGCAGACACCAGTTTCCCAAAAAGGCTTACACATTATAGAGAGGTTTTCATTGGCCACACACCACTATCAAAAACGAGTGTAGTGCCTCCAGAAAAGGGAGCAAATGTTTGGAATGTTGATACAGGGGCAGCATTCAAGGGAGCTTTGACCATAATGGATGTAGAAACAAAGGAGTTTTGGCAAAGCGACCCTGTGCATTTACTTTATCCTGGAGAAAAAGGCAGAAACTAACAGAATACAGCTTTTTATTAAATAATAATGGAGACCTTTATCAAAAAAATAGAAATATGTCGTTGAAAAATATTCGGTTGGAAGTAATGCAGGCCGTAGAACCACAAGTAAAAGGATTTATGGACTCTTTTCTAATTCCAATTGAGGAAATATGGCAACCGAGTGATTTTTTACCAGACCCGCAAAGCGATAATTTTTTTAGTGAAACGGAACAGATACGGGAGGAGGCAAAAGAACTAGGATATGATTTTTGGGTTACCCTTGTAGCCGATACTATAACTGAAGAAGCTTTGCCTACTTACGAATCTTGGTTGATGGATGTTGAGGGAGTTGATCAACACAGTGGAAAAGAAAATGGTTGGAGCAAATGGGTAAGAGCTTGGACCGCAGAAGAAAATAGACATGGCGATGTGCTGAACAAATATCTGTATTTATCTGGACGTGTTAATATGCGGGAAATTGAAATGACAACACAACATTTAATTTCAGACGGTTTTGATATTGGAACGGATAGAGATCCGTACAAAAATTTTGTCTACACTACATTTCAAGAACTGGCCACTAATATTTCCCATAAACGTGTTGGAAAAATGGCACGTCAAAAAGGAAATGTACTACTCGGAAAAATGTGTACTATTATTGCGGGAGATGAAATGCGGCATCATTTGGCGTATCGGGAATTCGTAAAGACTATTTTAGGACAAGATCCCAATGGAATGATAGAAGCTTTTGCCGATATGATGAAAAAAAAGATTGTTATGCCGGCCCATTTTTTAAGGGAATCAGGAGAAAGTATTGGAACTGCCTTTGAACAATTTTCAGATTGCGCACAGCGACTGGGAGTTTATACAGCTCAGGATTATATTGATATTTTGAAAAAACTGAATGAATATTGGGAAGTGGGTAATTTACGTGGTCTTTCAGAACAAGCTGAAAAAGCCCGCGATTATTTAATGAAACTTCCAGATAGGCTTCAGCGAATTTCTGAACGGATGAAGTTTGGCCAAGAACAATATAAGTTTAAATGGGTTGAGGCAAATGGAATGCTATAAAAAAAAGACCGGCCAAACAGCCGGTCTTTTTTTATAATAATTCAACCACAAAATTAGAATTTACCTCCTTTGTGTTCATCCTGCCATTTCGCCAGTTTTTTCCAGGCACCCTCATAGGCCATTTTAGATTGCATAGGCCATGAGGCTGGGTCGTGGATTCGGTAGCGATCCCCACCAGAATTAAGGACTTCTTGGCATTTGTCCACAGAGGTTTCTGAAAGAGTCTTCCAGGTCTTAATTCCGAAATTATGGAAAAGTCCCTCAATTTTAGGTCCAATTCCCTCAACAACCTTAAGGTCGTCCTGCTTAATTTTTTTACCGAAAGCAGCTTTTGCGGCATTCGCGTCAAATGCTATGGCAGCAGCAGGTGCGGCAGCGGCTAAAGAAGCTGCGCTTTTACTTTTTGAGGTTGAACCAACTGTTTTCATTTTTTTCTGACAAGCCTCTAAATCAGCTTTTAATTTTTCATTTTTCTCTTCAAGAGATTTAAGTTCTTCAGAATTATCAACATATGTTGAATCCTTGCCTTTTCCAATGAGGTATCCCAGAATACCTGAAATTATTCCAACAAGTGAGGGAATGATCCAGCACCAGATATTTAGATTTTCAAAATTCATAGTAGTAAATTAATGGTTATATAATCAGTTTAGTGTTACAATTGTTCTCCTGTTCTTGGCTCTTCCTTCTTCCGTGTCATTCGAGGCAATTGGAGAATCCGGCCCTTGGGAGGATGTACTTATTTTAGATTTAGCAATTCCATTTGAGATAAGATATCCCTTAACAAAATCTGCTCTTTCCTGACCAAGTTGAATATTCGTTGCCCTTACTCCGGTATTATCGGTATGCCCTACAACATTACAAACAGCTCCATCAACCTTATCTAGGTAGGTGGAAATGTCAGCTATTTTTTGTCTTTGTTCGGCAGTAAGACTGATAGCTGCTTCTCCAGTTTGAAAATAGAGCACCAAAGGATTGTCCTTTATTTTCTCATAAAGTGCTTTTAATTGTTCATCAACATCTTCTGCTTCTTTTGAAATACCATAAGAAATTGGTCCTAAGAAAATATTTTCATCTGGAACCATGTCTTCCATCACTTTTCCCATTGTATTAATTTGGGCTGATGGAATTCCACTGGAAATAAGATGGTTTTTAACCGAATTTGCCCTTGCCAATCCAAGATTGGGATAGGCAGTATGGTTTTCTTCATCAGGTGCATAAAAACCTGTGATGTTGAGGATCTTTCCGGTGTTGGCGCTTAGATAGCCCTCTAAGTTAGAAATACCATCTTTTAATTTGTTTGAAATAGGCATTAAAAACGATGGATTGGAATGGTTAAAGTTAAAGTTGTCATTAACCTCAAGCGAATAATCCCCGTCACTTACCGAAAAAGGATAGGATGTTGGATCGACTGATGGGATGATAGGTACTGTTTCATCTTGAATTACGTTTACACTATTTTGTGAAATCTTACATTCACTACAAAGGTTTAGATAGAGAAACGTACCAATAATAATTACAGCAAGTATTCCCAGAAAATAGGTGGTCTTTCTTGTCATTAGTAAATATTGTTAGTGTTTAGAACACCAAAATATTAAAAAAACGCTAAAATTTGGGATTTAACCCTAAGAATCTGAGGAGATTAGAAAAAATAGAATCCTTATATATTTTTGAAAACAGAAAATGCAATAAAAAATACCAACCATACAATTTTCTTAACCAGTTATAATATAAGCTTTAAAAAGAATGGAAATTATAAGGAACTTAGGGGTATATATTAGGTAAGTAACCCTATTTCTCCCGACGAGGTTCCGGCATTGAAATAGGGTTAAATTTAAATTTGAGTTAGTTAAGTTGGTTTAAAGAATGCCGATTCTATGTTCATCGAGAATCGGCTCTTTTTTTTATAAATCAAATTTTATGCCTTGAGCCAAGGGAAGTTCTGTGGTATAATTAATGGTGTTTGTCTGTCTTCTCATATAAATCTTCCAGGCATCCGAACCACTTTCACGCCCTCCTCCTGTTTCTTTTTCACCACCAAAGGCACCACCAATTTCCGCTCCTGAGGTACCTATGTTCACATTTGCAATGCCACAATCACTGCCTGAGGAAGATAAAAAATGTTCGGCTTCTCTCAAGTTGTTTGTCATTATGGCCGAAGATAAGCCTTGCACAACTCCATTTTGTTGAGCTATGGCATTTTCAACATCTCCAGAATATTTTAATACATATAAAATTGGTGCAAAAGTCTCTTCCTGAACAATCTTGAATGAGTTGTTTCCCTCAACAATTGCAGGTTTTACATAACAACCACTTTCATAACCATCACCGCTTAAAACGCCGCCTTCAACCAAAATTTTCCCACCTTCATTTTTAGCTTCTTTCAATGCTGCCTCATACATTTTTACAGCATCAGTATCAATCAAGGGCCCTACGTGATTGGTTTCATCCAAAGGATTTCCGATTTTAAGTTGTTCATAAGCAGCAACGATGGCATCTTTTACCTGATTGTAGATGGATTCATGTACAATAAGTCGGCGAGTTGAAGTGCAACGTTGCCCAGCTGTACCTACCGCACCAAATACCGCTCCAATAACCGTCATTTTTATATCAGCATCAGGAGTAACTATGATGGCATTGTTTCCGCCGAGTTCTAAAAGTGACTTTCCAAGTCTTGCAGCAACGGCTTGGGCCACAATTTTTCCCATACGGATGGATCCCGTAGCGGATACCAATGGAATTCGATTATCAGCGGTCATCATTTCTCCCACTTTGTAATCTCCATTGATAAGACAGGAAATGCCTTCTGGCAAATTGTTCTCTTTTAAAACTTGAACTATTATATTTTGACAGGCTGCTCCGCACATTGGCGTCTTTTCTGATGGTTTCCAAACACAAACATCTCCACAGACCCAGGCAAGGGCTGTGTTCCATGCCCATACAGCTACTGGAAAATTAAAGGCAGAGATAATACCAACAACGCCTAATGGATGGTATTGTTCATACATTCTATGTCCAGGTCGTTCAGAATGCATGGTCAATCCGTGCAATTGCCTGGATAGACCTACGGCAAAATCACAGATATCAATCATTTCCTGAACTTCACCCAATCCTTCTTGATAGGATTTTCCCATTTCATAGGAAACCAATTTCCCAAGAGGTTCTTTTAATTCACGAAGTTTTTCACCAAACTGTCTTACAATTTCGCCTCTTTGGGGAGCAGGCATTAAACGCCAATCTTTAAATGCTGAAGTAGCGGCTTCCATAACATTTTCAAAATCTGCTTTTGAGGTGGTTGTAACTTTACCAATAAGTGCCCCATCTACAGGAGAGTAGGATGAAATTGTTTCTCCAGAACCAAAATTTTTTGAGCCGGTAGATGTACCATCATTTATTTGGGCTAACCCTAGTTGTTTTAGGGCTTCATGTATACGAAAGTCTTTTGCAATTTCTGACATTTATAACTTTTAATGCGTTAATTGTTATATTTTTTCAAAATTACAAATAATAATACTGATGGAGAACGCAAAGATTTATCAAAGAAAATGGTGCAACAGGAGTAATAGAATTCCTATGAGTGCCGGAAGTGCTTGTACCATGAATATTTTCTTTGATACAGAAATTGCCCCATAAATTCCTGCCAGGGTAACACACCCAAGAAAAAATAGGCCAACATAAATTTGCCATAACGAGTCTTGGATCAGAAGTGACCAAACAAGGCCAGCGGCTAAAAATCCGTTATACAGCCCTTGGTTGGCTGCCATACTTTTGGTGGGTTCAAACAAATGTTCGGGAAAATTACGGAAGACTTTTTTTGCTTTCGTGGTCCAAGCAAACATTTCTAACCATAAAAAATAGAAATGTAAAATGGCAACAATCAAGATAATAAGTTTGGCGGCTATAATCATAATTCAATTTTTTGCTATAAATCGTTCATCAACTGGCATTACTGTTCCACAGTTGTTACATGTGCGTAAGTCTTCGGAACTATAAAAATGTTTAAAGTGACTTAAAAAGTCCTTTTCAATATCATTCAAGGTAAAATAGGCTTCATAAAGTTTATGGTTACAACTGTCGCAAAACCATAGCAGGCCATCATCCACATTCATATCTGCTCTTTTTCTCTCTACGACAAGACCTATGGATCCAGCATGTCGAACAGGGGAGTGTGGGACTTTTGCAGGATGAAGATATATATCTCCTGGACCAAGTTTCATTGTCTTTTTTTGTCCACCCTCCTGTATATGTACTTCAATGCTCCCTTCTAATTGATAAAAGAGCTCCTCGGTTTCGTTATAATGATAGTCTTTGCGAGCATTGGGCCCAGCTACAATCATTACAATATAATCACCTGCTTCTTTGTACAGATTTCTATTGCCTACAGGGGGTTTTAGGGTATCGCGGTTTTCTTCTATCCATTTATTTAGGTTAAAAGGAGCCTTTATTGCCATTGCAAAAGTTTTTAGAAAGGTATAAAAAACCTTTGTTGCAGCATAGGGTTTAACAAAAAAGACCCGTGCAAAGCACAGGTCTTATCAAACACTTATTTAGTGTAACCTAATAAAACTTATTTATTGAACTTTCATAAAAATTTGTGTGAAGTAAGGCAACCCTTCTTTATCCAACTGAACACTCAAGGTAGTATGGGTATATTCACCTTCAATGGCTTCTTTGTGTGATGCACTCTTTAACCAACCATCAAGAGTAAGTTCTGCAGTGCTATAAAATCGTGCTACGTTTTCACTTACATCTACAGCATTTATTTCGGATGCTATACCTGATGCTCTTGATTCAAAGTTGTCATGACTCAATTTATTTTTTGATATCATGTAATTATTGTGCGCTTCGGCATACTTGTATGATGTTTGACTTGATTGTAGTTTGGAAGACCCAACTGAAACCCTATGGTCATTTACCAAATCAAAAAGATCTTTTTCCATTTGAACTGGATCAACAACAACTTTTTCACCTTCAAAAAGTGATTCGGTAATAATTTGTTCCTCTTCAAGGGAAGAAGTCTTACTGCACATGCTTACTCCAATTGCCGAAGCAATAATCCATAAAGCGTAAAATAATTTTTTCATTTTCGGGGGTAATTGTGGAGATTGGTTCCAATAATCTCAAAATGTTCTAATGCTAAACTAGTTTTAGACAGCTGGTCCGCCAGAAAATATCCATATGATTACGGATTAATCCGATGAGTTGCAAAATTGAACTAAATAGGGTCAGATAGGGTCTCGCAGAATTTTCCTTTCATCGAAGAAAATGCCCTTTAAATGGATTTTGAACAGGACTCAGTTTTCAGCTTCTTCAGAATTTTCCTTTTCGCTTTCAAGGACAAGGCTAAAAACAAAAGCACCAATTTCCTTTACGGGTTCATAAAAGATGGAAGTGCTCTTCGTGTCATCTCCCACAAAGTCGAAAGAAGAAGTAAGGCGCTCAAAGAATATCAAAAGTGCCCCAACAATAATAGCAACCTTAAGCATTCCAAAAACACCTCCGGCAATCTTATTCAAAATGCCCAACATAGCAAAGTCTGCTATTTTGGTCAAGAATTTACCTGCAAAATGTATCAAGAGTACAATTGCAAAAAATGTAACCAGAAAAGCAGTTATCTTTAGATATTGTTCGTTCCAGTTAAGGTTTTCCGCAAGATAGTCATCGGCAATATAGGAAAAGTGTATGGCGCCGTAGATTCCTGCAATCAAAGCCAATAGGGAGGCTATTTCTACAAACAATCCATTTTTTAAACCTTTATATAGTCCCCAAACCAACAATATCCCAATAACAATATCTAAAAAGCTCATAAATGGGTTTTTAACAAATATAGGATATTGATTTGTACCTTTGAAGCTCCTAAAAAATGACATGTCAAGAGACGATAAACTTAAGGAAAGATGGGAATTATTGGTGGAAAAATTGTCCAATCAATTTTCTGATGGAGACCCATTGGAAATTGATGGCATTATCTATTTGGTGGGGGTACAGGAACTTGGCAATTTTAAAAGGGACTTCAAAAAAGATGAAAAAGTCAATTTAATGCATATCGCCATTTGTAGGTTATTGGAGCCTTATGGGTATTATGATTTTGATTTTTTTGACGAGGATGGTTGGCCCCACTATATCGTAAAGGAACAATTACCCCCATTAAAAGCCGGGGAGCAGTCCGTTTTGATGAAGGAGGCGTTGGTAGGATACTTTTTAGAAAAAAAATATATTCAATAACTTCAGCTGAGGCGCGAACTTGGAAGTTGAATAGGTTACCATCTAACAAACCCCTTAAAAGAGATTAGCCAGATTATCAGATTTAATATAAACTTAATTTCTTTTACATTGTAAACGTTTACATTTTATGTAATTTTGATGTTTGCTCCTTTAACTAATCGCTATAAGATGAAAGAGATTGTTGAATTTTCAAACTTGAATAGGAAGAACACCATTCAAAAACTTTCCCAAGAGACATTCGACTTGGTTGTCATCGGTGGGGGAATTACTGGTGGTGGAATTGCCTTGGACGCAGCTTCAAGGGGAATGAAAGTCGCCCTATTGGAAAAAGGAGATTTTGCATCGGGGACTAGTAGCAAATCAACCAAATTAATTCACGGAGGGCTTAGATATCTCAAGCAGTTTGATTTTTGGTTGGTAAAAGAAGTAGGTTCGGAAAGAGCCATTGTACATAAGTTGGCACCGCATTTGGTCCTTCCCGAAAAAATGCTGCTTCCCTTGATTGAAGGAGGTTCTTACGGTAAATGGCTGACTTCCATTGGTCTAAAAGTATACGACATCCTTGCCCAAGTGACAGGGGATGATAAACGGCAGATGTTGGAGAAAAAAGAGGCCTTAAAATTGGAACCGCTTCTGCCCAAAAAAATATTGAATGGAGCGGGGTACTATGCAGAATATAGGACTGATGATGCCAGATTGACTATTGAGAATATAAAAACCAGCTTACAATTTGGTGCTAAAGCATTGAACTATGCCAAGGTAACCGATTTCATTTATGCTGACGAAAAGGTAGCAGGGGTAAAAGTAAAAGATGAGGTTTTGGGAGGTGAGTTCAACATCAAATCCAAATATGTAATTAGTGCTGCGGGACCATGGGTAGATGAATTACGAAGCCTGAACAATTCTAAAAAGGGAAAACGCCTTCACTTGACCAAGGGAGTTCATTTAGTGTTTCCAAGGGAAAAACTTCCGGTAAAACAATCCGTATATTTTGATGTTCCTGATGGCCGCATGATGTTTGCCATTCCAAGGGGGAAAATTACGTATGTTGGAACTACGGACACCAATTTTAACTTGGATAAGGATAATATCAAAACAGATTTGGCGGATGCCATTTATCTGATTTCAGCAGTCAACAACATGTTTCCGAGTATCAATTTGGAGATGGAAGACATTATATCTTCATGGGCCGGGTTGAGGCCCTTGATTCATGAAGAAGGAAAATCAGCTTCAGAACTTTCCCGAAAGGATGAAATTTTCACCTCGGACACAGGGCTTTTCAGTATAGCAGGAGGGAAGTTAACGGGATATCGCAAGATGGCTGAACGTGTTGTCAACAGAATTGCCAGGAAAATGGAGGAAGATGATGGTACAAAAATCCCAGAATGTACCACGGATAAAATTCCACTTTGTGGAAGTGATTTTAAAAAATATAAGCACGTAAAAAAATACATCAGTGAGGTTTTTGACCGGATTAAGGAAGATGGATTTTCGGAATATGATGCATGGTATTTGGTCACCAATTATGGAAAACAAACCGAAGCTATTTTAGAAAACTATGCCGCATTACGGAACAAGGATGTTTATCTTAGAATGCTTCGTGCCGAAGCACAATTTGCCATTGCCCATGAAATGGTTTTGAACCCAATGGATTTCTTTATCAGAAGAACGGGAAGATTATATTTTGATATTGACAGCATCCGAAATTATATGGAGCCCATCCAAGAAGAATTCAAGAAAGCATTTGGGTATGATACTGGCCAACTTGAATTTTTTAAGGAGAAAATGGAGGAAGAATTGGAATCGCACTCCAATTTTTCATTGGAGCGCGTCTAGTTTTATAATCCTGCCATTTCTTGTGCCCAACCAATAATCAGGTTAATTGTACCCTCATCCCACTTGCCCTCTTTTCCCTCAAAGGAGTTTTTTGGACTTTCATGTATGGTGTTCCAATGGTCCAAACCCGGATATTCATGTAGTAAGTGGTCTTGGTGCCCATTTCTTTTTAAGACTTCAATAATCATTTTGTTATCGAAAGATGACATTATCCAATCGTGGGCTCCCCTTAAAATTCTTACGGGAACTTTTAGTTTCTCCCATTGCCCTGCTAAATCAAAATCCTGTAACTGCTGATAATATTGAACAGGCCTTCCATACATATGTGCTGCGGAATGATAATTGTGTTCGGCAAGTGCAGGATATTCATTAACCACTTCTTGATAGGTTTTCTTTTGAATCAACATTCCGTGATAAAGAGGAATATAAAAGTTGTTCATTTTTTCAACGATTTGCGACTCCGTATTGCCTTGAAACTGAAGAATTCTTCTTTCAATTTCCAGCATATGCTCATACCATGTTTTAAAGAAAGTGCCATCAGAAATAACCCCGGCCAATTCAAATTCGTTGGCCAGCAGCGGCGCTAAGGCACTTCCCATGCTGGAGCCATAAACGATAATTCTCGATGCATCAACATAAGGTTTTGACTTCAAGTTTTTAATGGCGGCCCTATATCCCTCCAAATCCATTAAAAAATCTGAAGTACTACAATCACCTTCGCTATCCCCTACGCCAGGCTTTTCTATACGCATTATGACCATACCCGACTTTTCCACCAAATCCTTGATGGTTTGCCCCCAATTGTTTCCTCTTCTCCCTTTATAAGTTTCAATACTTGAACAGCTTAATCCACCAATTAAAACAATTGCAGGCTGTTTTCCAGATTTTTTAGGTTTGGTGATAATAGTTCTTTGTGTAATTCCATAGGTGCTTGTGACCTCTTCGTAAAAAGTATCGATTCCTTCGTGCGTTTCCCTACCTAATGGATTTAATTTTACATTGGCTTCAACAATTTGAGTGTCTCGTAGTGCTTTGATTTTAATATCGACACTTGCTCGTAGGCCATAAGAGACATCACTCCAAACTTCTTCGTCCTTTAGTAGAACATCATCTACTTCTATAATAATATCATTGGGCATAAATCCTGCCTTTGCAAGCGGGCTGTTTTTCGTTATCTCAATAATCTGCGCACCTGGAACACCTGTCTTTGGACTATTTATTTTTGCTTCCCAAGAGCTTCTTCTGGTAAGGTATTGTGATTGTGAACTTGGAATTGAAAAAAGAAGAATAAGACAAAATAACAAGAATCTATTTTTAAGTTTCATCAATATGGATTTAAGTTTTCTTTAAAATTAGATTGCCTATTTTTAGCTAGAGGACAATTTATACATAGGCACTTGTTTTTTATATCAACAGGACTTGTACAATGATTTAATATTTATGCAATCCGCAAACAGTTTTTATCTTTTTAATTCCAGAATTGCGACCCATAGCGTTTTTTGGGTGTTGTACTATCTGCTATTTGGATTGATTTGGGTTGGCGAGGAAGGGTATTTGGCTTCTTTTTATTTGGAGTTTGTCTTATTGCCAATTCGGATTTTGGCAGTTTACATCACTATTTATTTTTTGCTCCCGCGATTTTTACTTAAAAGAAGGTTTAGAAGTTTTTTTATTGGATATGGATTGACAATGCTTCTGGGAGGAATACTACAACGCGTTTTTATCCACTTGTTTTATGAGGAATTATTGCTGAATGATTCAACTACGGGACTGTTCAATATTATGTCGTTGGTAAGAGCAATCATTTTGATCAACACAACCGCCTTATTGGTTCTTGGAATCAAATTGTTTCAACTGTGGTCCCTTGAGCATGACAAGAACAAAAGTTTAGAAAGTGAAATCTTGGAAATTCGGTCCAACCGAAGAACACATCGTGTTCCCGTAAAGAACATACTTTTTGTAGAAGGTTTGGGGAATTATGTTACCTATCATTTGGCAGATAAATCAAAAATAACAAGCTATGGGAGTATTAAGGGTACACTTAAAGAGTTGCCGGATAATTTTAGGCGCGTTCACAAATCCTATATAGTGAATAAAGCATATATAAAATCATATGATGCCATGACCATTGATATTCAGGATAATGCCATTCCAAGAGGAAAAAGCATTTCGGATGAGGTTTTGCTAAATTGAATCTAATCCAGCCTTTCGGTTAATTTTCTAAATACTTTTTTTGGATTTTTCTCTTGATACAGCACTTGGTATACCGCATTGATTATTGGTGTTTTGGATTTCTTCTCGTTCTTTTCATGCAAAAGATGTGCACTTTTGGTCGCATAATAACCTTCCGCAACCATATTCATTTCCATCATTGCACTCTTCACGGTATACCCCTTGCCAATCATATTACCAAACATACGGTTACGGCTAAAAGTTGAGTAGCCTGTTACCAATAAATCTCCCAAATAAGCCGAATTATTAATATTGCGCTTCATTTTGTAAACGCTATCTATAAATCGTTTCATTTCCCGTATCGCATTGCTCATCAATACGCTCTGAAAGTTATCTCCATAACCCAACCCGTGCGCAATACCTGCAGCAATGGCATAAATGTTTTTCAGCATGGCTGCGTACTCGGTACCAATAATATCATCAGAAATTTTTGTTCTGATATAATGGCTTTTCAACTCATTGGCCACCAATTCCGCTTTTGACTCATCGGCACACGCAATGGTGAGATAGGATAGACGTTCCAAAGCCACCTCCTCTGCATGGCAAGGGCCAGTAATGACCCCAATATTTTTGAACGGGATGTTATAGTTTTCATGAAAGTGTTCCCCAACGATCAATCCACTTTCGGGAACAATTCCTTTAATAGCGGAAAAGATTATTTTGTTGGTCAAGGGAACTGTAAGCCCGCCTAGCTCACTTTCTAAAAAAGCCGAAGGGATTGCAAAAATAAGAATATCGGAAGATGCAACAATATGGTTAATGTCATTACTTAGTTCAAGCTTTGAAACATCGAACTGAACGGAACTTAAGTAATTGGGATTATTGCCTTCATGATGCAAATGTGCAATAGCAGATTCGCTTCGCATATACCAGGCTATGTCTTCTAGATTTTCAGAAAGCATCTTTACCAACGCCGTTCCCCAACTACCTCCTCCTAAAATACCAAATCTAAGTTTGTCACCCATTTACAAGAATTAAAATGTAAAACTAAACATTCTAATAATTAGATTGTTAAATACTGAATATCAATAATTTATGTTTTTTGGCATGGTGCTTGGTTTATGAGTATTGAATTGAAAAACCAGAAATATGAAAATTGGAAAACTACTATTCGGAATTGTATTTATAGGCCTTTTGGCCAGCTCATGTTACACTGAAGTTGTATTTGAAGATGATTTTATAGAAGAATCGTCATATAATACAGCATTGGTATTGGAAGCCTATGATTTATGGTACATTGATATAAATGAAACAAGGGGAAATGGGGAGGTTCCTTTTTTACAAAGTGCATTCACAATTTCCTTTGACCGTGGAGTCGTGTATGCCAATAACAATATGGTTGGTATTGGTAAAACCGGAAATGGTTTGGGAATAGATGTAGGCTCATACGCTACATTGAATGGGGCGGTTGAGATAAACCATGATATTGACAACCTGTGGTTGTTAGAGGTATTTGCTGTAAACAATAACACATTGGAACTGTATGATTCCCGTTCCAAAACATCCTATATATTGAGAGGGTACCAGCGTTCTAATTTTGATTATGACATGGTTTTCTATGACAACATCACCTATTTTTTACAGGAATATGAAATTTGGGAAAAAACCTTTACCAGCGAGGTTGGCGCTATAAATGAGTTTGATGATGAAAATTACCTTCAATTTTTATCTGGGGATAATGGTGATTTTTTTAGGTCTTCAATTGATGGTAGTGGAATCCCAATTTCAAACATACAATGGGATTATGAAGGCGATTTTGAGGTTTTTGATGTGATAAATGACGAGACATTGAAAACTTTAACACTGGATTATGACTTCTTGGGCAATGATTATTTTGAGCTCTACGTTATTAATGATAGTACTATTGAACTGTATCATGTTGATAGTGGAACGATATATGAATTTACAGGTAGAGGATACATTCAATATTTAAAATCTGGAAGTAAAACAGGCAAAAAGCGTTCAAAAGTTAAAAATGCGACAATGAACGTTACAAGACAAAGAAAAATGTAAGGAAGAACTTTAGTGTTCGACTATATAGACAAGTTTTTTGGTTGGTTATTTAGTTTAGAGCCGCCTCAAGCAATTAGCTTGGGGCGGCTCTTTTTTTAGATTTCAATACTGCTATAAAGCAGTTAAGAATTTTGTAATTCTCCGCGTATTAATTATATAATCTTTAATTCTTTGCGTATATGGTGTCAAGCCAAGGATTTATGGTATTTTTGCGCCCTTAAAATCAGGAGATGAAAAAATATCTAAATCTTTTTGACTTTTCCCAAAAGGTGAACTATCGTACCGAAGTTTTATCCGGTCTTACAGTAGCCTTGGCACTCGTACCCGAAGCAATTGCTTTTGCACTGATTCCGGGGTTCTCACCCTTAACCGGTTTGTATGCTGCTTTCGTATTGGCGTTGGTTACCTCAATCCTTGGAGGACGTCCAGGGATGATTTCTGGTGCTACGGGTGCAGTTGCGGTTATTTTTGTTGGCTTGATTTTAGAGCTTAAACGTACTTTTCCTGGAATAGAACCTACGACTATTTTAAACTATGTTTTTGCCACGGTCATCATTGCCGGGGTCATTCAAATTTTGGCTGGACTGCTCCGTTTGGGAAAATTTATTCGTTTAGTACCGCATCCGGTAATGTTCGGATTTGTAAACGGGTTGGCCATTATTATTTTCATGGCCCAGTTTCCTAATTTTTATCAAAAGGGAACAGACGAACTGCTGTCCGGAGCTTCTATGTACACTATGTTGGGGTTAACATTATTGACCATGCTCATTATATGGGGCTTTCCAAAAATCACAAAGGCTGTTCCTTCATCCTTATTGGCCATTATTGTTGTTTCAGCAATTGTTATTGGTTTTGGAGTTGACACACTGACTGTAGCTGATACCATTCAAGAAGGAGAAAGTATCAAAGGAGGTTTTCCTCCCTTGTCCATTCCAAACATTCCCTTGACCTGGGAAACGTTTTTAATCATAATTCCATATGCGGGAATCGTAGCAGGAGTTGGCTTGATTGAAAGTTTATTGACCCTTAATATTATTGATGAAATAACAGAAACCCGCGGTAGTGGAAACAAAGAATGTGTTGCCCAGGGTACCGCTAATATTTTATCTGGATTCTTATCAGGTATGGGTGGTTGTGCTATGATAGGGCAGAGTTTAATCAACACTTCATCAGGAGCACGAGCACGACTTTCTGGAATTACCGCAGCAGTAATGTTATTGGTATTTATCATGTTTGGCAGTAGCCTGATTGAACAATTACCCATGGCCGCTCTGGTTGGATTAATGTTTATGGTTGCTATTGGGACTTTTGAATGGGCCAGTTTTAAAACATTTCGGAAAATGCCAAATTCAGATGTCATCGTAATGGTTTTGGTGACTTTGATTACGGCCATTACCCATAATCTTGCCGTTGCGGTTTTATTGGGAGTTATTATTTCGGCCTTGGCATATTCCTGGGAGAATGCAAAACGCATTCGGGCTAGAAAACATACAGATGAAAACGGGGTAAAGCATTATGAAATCTATGGTCCCCTATTCTTTGGGTCCACTACACTATTTGCTGAAAAATTTGACATTCAAAATGACCCAAGTGAAGTAATCATTGATTTTCAAGAAAGCCGTGTAGCCGATATGTCCGGTATTGAAGCTTTGAACAAGATTACGGAACGCTACGCCAAAGCAGGCAAGAAAGTACATCTACGGCATTTGAGCAAGGATTGTATCCGCTTATTAAAAAATGCTGAAGATATTATTGAGGTTAATATGCTGGAAGACCCAACCTATAAAGTGGTTGTGGACAAGCTAAACTAGAGCGGCTATTCTCTCAATCTACCGTTAAAAACGCTCACCTTTGGGTTTATAGGATTGCCAGAAGCTCTTCGCATCATGGTAATTTGGCCTGCATGGTAAATACAATCGGATAACATTCCATTGATCATGTTCCAATAGGGGTATGGGGTTTGATTTTCTCCGCGTTGAAAAATGACCTTAAAATCCTTAAAATCGTCAGCAGTTGCACCAGCCATTGCTTGGCTTGCGGCTTGAAGATTTTTTAAGGTCCTTTCTCGCAAGTCTTTATAGGTGAGTTCTGCAATATCCATAGGACGAACATTGGGTTGGGATTTGGGGGCATTCTTAATCATTTCAGACATGCCATAGATGTGCTGAAGGGTTTCAAAAATGGTTCTCCCATCTTCAGACACCTTATAGTCCAAATCTTTTTGGGTCAATCCTTCGGTGGCCCAGTAGAATCTAAAGCCAAGACCGTCTATCATTCTGGCCACTACATTTCCAGAACCATAATCTTCAGGATAATCTGGGATTTGATGATAGGGAAGTTCCATATTTTGTGCTTGAAGATTACTTGCTAAAATAAATATTGAGAGGGCTAAAAGGTTTTTCATAAAATGAGAATTATTCAATGCATCCTTTGTAAAAAGGTGCATAAGGATGTATTTCTAATGTAAAAAGTTTGTTTTGGATGGCAAGGTCTTGTTGTAGCATTTCCTCAATCGTTTTAAAATCCTTTGCCTTTAAAACCAACATGCCTGTATCACTATAGCGCGCTCCAGTTACAATTACCGAATCCTTTCGTAATTGGGATAAAAAACTGGAATGCTCCTTAAAATAGTGTTGCTCCCCAGGGGATTTTTCAGCATCCCAATTTTCCCCAACCGTGTACAGCGCAACAAAATATTGATCAGTTTTTTGGTTGGTTTCTTGGGCAAGAATAAAGAATGGATAAAGTAAAAAAAGTAAAACTCTCATACGCTATAAATTAATGATGATACTAGCCTATTTCATTGATTTTCGCTTACTCCAAACCTCATAAATCGGCTGTCCCTTGCTACTTAAACCAGAATGGTGCCAATCGCCATCTTTTAATTCAAAATTAAACTCAAGACTAGCCCCAACTCTAGAATTATCTTTTGAAAAGAACTCTATATTCTCTGTGTACTTTCCATCGATCGTGGTGTAGCTCCCTCCACCAGTACCCATAAATTGTTTTGTTTCAGTATTATATGCAATCCATTGAAAACGGGTTCCAGATAAAATTTTCATCGTTTTTCTAGGACGACTGGTATCCCGCGATTGAAGTTCACCATTTCGTTTTCTGCCTGACATTATCCATGCACTGGAAAGCAGTCCCGGAGTGCCATTATCAATACGTGTCCAAACCCGATTGGAATCTTTAGTTTTCAATTTGTTTTCAGATAAATCAATTTCAAAAGATACTTGGGTACCTACCCTTTCAGGAGATTTGGTATCAAATTCAACAGTTTCGGTAATAGTACTGCCATTAAGAAACCATTCACCCCCATTCGTGTCCATAAAAGCTCCTGTCTTAACATCGAACCAAGTGGAAACTTGATGCCCTTCAGAGAATATGACTACGTTTTTGATTTGTTGACCTTCTTTGTCAGTTCCGGTACTTTCCCATGCTCCCAATAAGGCTTGAGCTTGGATTGAAGCACAGAACCCTAGGGCAAGGATAACCAATGACATCTTTTTCATAATAATTGATTTTCAGCTAACGTAGCAATACCAATCCATATACCGTAGAACGATATGTTTTACAGCGTACGTAAATACTCAGCCAAATCACGGGCTTCTGCTTCGCTCAAATTTTGATTGAGCATTATAGCATTATTATATTCCTTTAACAAGGCTTTGGCAATGGGATCTTCACGAAGCATCTTGTCAGGGTTCAGAATCATGTTCATAACCCATTCTGGGCTCCGGCGTTCGTATACACCCTCCATTGCAGGGCCTATCATTCGCTGATCCACCATATGGCACGCTACACAAATAGCATTGAATTTGGCTTCGCCACGAGCTGCCATTTCAGTGTCTACTTCATCAGCGAAGGAAACTGATTTTATTGGGCCAATTCCTTTGTTGGTCAAATCTACGGGCACACCTTCAGTAGTTTGTGCTTTTTTCTCTTCGGTTTTGGTTCTACTTACCTCAAAACCTTCTTTTTTCTCTTCTTTTTTTCCACCACAGCTTGCTAGAAAGGCACCCAATGCCAAGAATAGGAATAGTTTTTTCATTTTGTTTAGCTCTTTGTAATTTGATGTATTTGCAGCTACTAAGATAGTTAATTAGCGACGAATTTTCCTTTGATTTTGTTAAGCTTTAATCAATTGGGGTCCGAAATCGATTTAGTTGGAAGCAAAGAATTCCAAAGCCCTTATTTCTGTATGGGTAGTATTGTTTTTACCCCAAAAGCCAACATGCCCTCCATAACTGGGAGCCTCCAAATAAATGTTTTGATTTTTTTCCGCTTCGCGGAACGGATAGCATTCATTCCCCAAAAAAGAATCATTCTTTGCATTAATGATAAGGCTTGGCACATTTATATTGGGCAAAAACTGTTTGGAACTGCATTGCGCATAGTAGTCAAATGCGTCTTTAAAATTATGCGCCTTACTCGTATAAATATCATCAAAATCCTTTAGGGTTTTAATGCGAGCAATATCAGTATCCGATACAAGTTCAGGAAACAGAAGTTGCTTCTGTTTAAGCTTGGCGATGAGGTTTTTTTTAAACCGGCTGGCGTATAAAATATTTTTAGGCTTCAACAACTCCAAACATGAATCTTGCAGATTGCATGGTACAGAAATAGCAACGGCTCTCTTAACTTCATTTGGCACCTGGTTTCCTTCTCCTAAATATTTGAGCAGTAAATTTCCGCCCAAACTGAAACCTTTTAGATAGATTTCTGAATAATTTCTGGTTCTTATAATATGATTTAAAACTTCATTAAGATCCTCGGTCGCACCAGAATGATAAGATTTGTATAATATATTGGGCTCACCACTACACCCACGATAGTTGATTGCACAAGCATCAAATCCGTTTTTATTAAAGAGTTTAGCGCTGCCGATAATATAAGGACGTTGTGCATCGCCTTCAAGTCCATGGAGTAGAACAACCAATTTTTGGGTAGGAAGAGAAGATTCACTCCAATCCAAATCCAGAAAATCTCCATCCTCCAAAATGAGCCTTTCCCTTTTTTGAATGACATCGAAAACTTTTCTAACAAGGCCGGCATAAACAGTGGACAAATGCCCATTTCTAAAGAAAAGAGGGGGATGATAACTTGAAGAAACCTGGGGCATTAATACAAAATGTTGTGCTGTGGTTTTATCTTTTCTGGTAGGTTTTGCTCATCAAGCATATCCCTTAAATCAATTTCTATGGTCCTGCACAAAGCCGTCATGGGGACATCGTTAATACGACCCTCAAATGGGTCTTCACTATTGCTTCCAACCTTATCCATGGTAATAAACATCCATGAGATTAAAACTGAAAAGAAAATCATTAAGACGATATACCACCAGTTATGGCCAACTTGCAATTCTAACAATTGGGTTTCAAAAACATTAAGAAGTCCAAAAGGAAGTAGTAAGATAAAAATCCAAGTGAATAAAGTGCTGAAATGCGCATATTGTCTTGGGAAAGGTGTGTTTTTTATACGTTCACATTTTCCTTGAAGATTGTACATCTCCTCTAAATTACTATGAAAGACTTGCTTATCAAATTCTGTTATTTTTCCTTCTTGCAATAATTTTTTCAAGTGCAAACCTTGTTTTTTTATGAGATGGGTTGCAACATTCTTTCTGTTTTCTAAACCGTCTACCTCTTCGGGTGACAAAAACATGTCCATTCCATTGCAAACAGGATTCCGCTCGCCATGCCTATCAAATAAGCGTTCAACCGCCCTGTTTTCCTTAATAGAAAAACTTGTTGGTTGCCTCAATTGAATTCGCAGTGCATTAATCCATGCGATATGTCTATAAATCAATGTAATTTGCGCATTTCTATCATCTTCAACAAAACTTAATACATTATTTGCCCAAGTACGAGAATAGTTGACAATGCCTCCCCATATTTTTCGTCCTTCCCAAAAACGATCATAGCTTTGGCTGTTTTTAAAACCAATATAAAAAGCAACTGCAATACCGATAACGGACAGCGGTTGAAAAGGAATATCTATATGTTTCCAATCTAGGGAATGGTATAGAAAAAAAATAATCCCGGCATAGAGGGTGAAAAAGATTAGGTTTTTCCAGGCATATCTTAAAATGATACCCCAACTAATATTTCTTTTAATGTACATGTTGGTTGATTAAGTACTAAAAATACTTAAATCTTTCATATTTGTCTTTAGCTTAAAATTTAAAAGTAAAGTTTGTCGTATTTTTAAGATATGGGGCTACGTGTAAAAAAATGCGAACATCTTCAAGCTGTTTCTAAAGTAAAAAAGGCAACCGAATACCAATGTGAAGAATGTGTAAAAATAGGTGATACATGGGTGCATTTGCGCACCTGCCAAGAATGCGGAACAACTTTGTGTTGTGACAGCTCATCAAACAAACATGCTAGCAAACATGCCAGTTCTCATAGCCACCCTGTAATCAGCTCTGCCGAACCCAACGAAAATTGGATGTGGTGTTACGTTCATGAATCAATCGCTAAATATTAAAAAATGAAAGATCCCCGTTTTCCAGAACTTACCCAAAGACAAATAACGATTCTAAAGGCCTATGGAGAAGTCGAGAATCACCCATCAGAGGCAAAGATATTCACCCTTGGAGATTTACAGTATGATTTTTTTGTGGTATTGGATGGGGAGGTTTCTATTGAAGACCCTTATAATGATAACGCGGTTATCGTAGCACATCAAAAGAATGAATTTACTGGGGATAGTGGGATGCTTTCTAACCGTGGAGCTCAATTTCATGCCATTACTAAAGGGGGCACTAGTGTACTCCGAATTACTCCAAAAAAATTGAAGGAAGCTATAGCAAGACATAGTGATATTAGTGATGTGTTGTTGAACGCTTTTCTACTAAGACAAGAAACTGTGCTAACCGAGTTTACTGGCGGAATAAAACTTGTGGGTTCTGGCAACTCAAAAGAAACGTATGCTATCAGAGATTTTATGGATAAAAACCATATCTGGTATAACTTTTTAGATGTTGATGTATCGGAATCTGCCCTTGAACTTTTAGAGAACTTTAATCTTTCTAAAGAAGATTTACCTTTTCTGATTAATAGCGAGGTTAAGGTGTGTCCAAATCCCTCACTGGAACAATTGGCGCGTTACTCGGGAGTCTTGATGGATTTTGAAGATAAGGTCTTTGACCTTTTGGTAATAGGTGCTGGACCGGCAGGGTTGGCAGGAAGTGTTTATGCCGCTTCAGAAGGGTTAAGTGTGGTCACCATTGATAGTAAAGCGCCAGGTGGGCAAGCAGGTAAGAGCTCAAAAATTGAAAATTATTTGGGGTTTCCTACAGGGATTTCTGGGAATGATTTGGCCAATAGGGCCTATGTACAGGCTCAGAAATTTGGATGCAATATTTCCATTCCCCATAAAGCAGAAAAGATAGAGCATACAGGCAGTCATTTTATTCTTCATGCAACCAATGATAAAACCATAAAGACCAAAGCCATTATGGCGGCAACGGGAGCAAATTACCGCAGTTTGCCAATTGATAATATTGAAAAATATGAAGGCAGCGGCGTGTATTATTCTGCGACTGGAATGAACGCGTCAGCCTGTAAAAATGAATTGGTTGGGGTAGTTGGAGGAGGAAATTCTGCTGGTCAGGCCGCACTGTTTTTAGCGAACCATGCCAGGGAAGTACATGTAGTATTACGAGGAGGTAATCTAGGTGCAAAAATGAGTGATTATTTGGTGCAACGAATCGAGGCTGCAGAAAATATATTTGTACATCTAGATACCCAGGTAACCGAGTTAACAGGTCAATATCATCTAGAGTCTTTGGTATTGGAAAATAAAGCAGGTGAAAAAACATCAAAGAACATTACTAACCTTTTCACTTTTATTGGTGCCAGACCTTGTACAGAATGGTTACAAGGATTGGTTGCCACTGATGAAAAAGGATTTATATGCACGGGTCCTGGAATAAAACAGGAAGAATTACACAAGTGTTCTATTTATACTGGCAGAGAACCTCAATCTTTGGAAACCAGTATTCCTGGATTTTTCGCTGTGGGCGATGTGAGAAAAGGCTCTGTAAAACGCGTTGCATCCGCAGTAGGCGAAGGGTCAATGTGCGTGAGCCAAGTTCATCAATTTTTGGCAGATTTAAAGAATACAACAGCTATAGAAGCTTAGTTTTACTATTCCTTAGGATACGTATCCAATAGTTTTGCTTGCTCCTCAATAGCTTCTTTAAATTCCGATTTTAAAGTTTTTACAAGTTCAGAAACTGGCATTACATTTTCAATTGTGGTTACACCTTGCCCTGCGGACCAAATGGTTTTCCAAGCTTTGGCTTCTGTATCCAATTCTTTGCCAAAATCAATTTTATGGTCTTTTTTAAGATCTTCTTGGGTAATTCCGGCTGCTTGTAAACTTGGTGCTAAAAAATTCGCATGCACACCAGAGATAGCTGCTGTATAAACAACATCGCTTGCACCCGCATCAATAATCATTTTTCGATATTCTTCAGGAGCTTTGCTTTCTTCAGAATTTATAAAACGAGTGCCCATATAGGCCAAGTCTGCACCCATTTGCATTGCAGAAGCTATATCTCTCCCAGTGCTAATGCAACCAGAAAGCAGTATGGTCTTTTTAAAGATTTTTTTCACTTCGGCAATCAAACTCATTGGGTTGATACTTCCAGCATGTCCTCCTGCTCCCGCAGCAACAAGGATAAGTCCATCAACGCCCGCTTCTGAAGCTTTTTCGGCATGTCTTTTTTTAATAATATCATGAAAAACCAAACCACCATAACTATGTATGGCATCCACAACTTGACTAACAGCACCCAAAGAGGTAATGACCAAGGGGACTTTATGCTTCACGCACAGCATAACATCGGCCTGCAATCTGGGATTGGTAGGATGAACAATGAGATTAACACCAAAAGGAGCTGGTTTTTTACCCGTCTCCTCTTCAAATTGTTTCAATTCTGATTTTATTTGGATGAGCCATTCTTCAAAACCTTCGCTCGTGCGTTGGTTCAAAGCCGGAAAAGTACCAACGATTCCATTTTTACAGCACTCAACAACCAATTTTGGGCCAGAAATAAGAAACATGGGTGCTGCAACAGCAGGTAGGGAAAGGTCTTTGATGAATTCAGCTTTTTGGCTCATGGTTTTTGTGTTAAAGTATCTTTAAAAATAAGACTATTTATAGCTTCAAATGGAAGCAGTTTTGAAAACTATGGTAATTTTACAATTATTATGCACGCATAACAAATAACGGGCTATGTTTTTTAAGGAATTTGAGATACGCTGGAGCGATTTGGACGCCAATCGCCATTTAGCCAATTCGGCTTACATTAATTTTATGAGTCATACGCGTATGGCCTATCTTGGGCAATTGGGATTTAACCAAAAATCCATGGAGCAGTATAGTATCGGACCTGTGGTTTTTTATGAACACATGTATTATTTTAAAGAAGTATTTCCGGGGAAACCCGTAAAAGTTTCACTTGGTTTTAAGGGGATGAGCGAAGACGGAATGTTCTTTGAATTTCAGCATGATTTTTACGATGCAGACGGTAAAAATTTTGCACGTTGTGAAATGATGGGTGCTTGGATGGATCTAAAGGAACGTAAATTAATGGCCCTACCTCAGTTATTTATGGATGCTTTTCATAAAATGGAGAAATCGGAAGATTTTAAAACTTTAACCAAAGCCGATACACGCAAATTTGCCAAGGTCCCCAAGGATTTGTGATTTATTCGGGAGCGGTATAACCAAACCAACTGGGTGCATTTGAAATGAGTTTGCCTGATATAACTTCATCCAACCATCGTTCATACCAATCCAAAAAGTTGTTTTCATAGGCGAATATGGGCTTTAATTCAGCAGACTTTTCAAGGTTGATTACCCTGCCTTTAAAGGGTCCGTTTACAACTAATCCATGCAAATATGCACAGCCTTGTGGGCCCAAGGGCATGATTCCAGCAAAAATCCGTTCCAATTCATCATAATAATCTTTGCCAGAGATATCATCATCATCCAAAATTATGCGCATTTTGGACCAGTCTTCATCAGAAAGGTCAGGATATAAGGGAGACTCATTTTTTAAAAATGAGATTGGGTCACCTGCGGTCATTTCATCCAGGTGTTCGCCCAAAGTATAAATGCCATAAAAAGGTCCTGCCCCTGAGTTCATATAGGATTTTCCACCATTTCCGACTTCAAGTATAAAAGTTCTGTAGCAAGCCGGAAGTTGGACGGCGTATTTTTCTTCAAAAGTCTCAACCTCTTCAAGACTTGCTGGAGGGCTTATTTCATATCTATGTCTGCGGGCACCAAAAACTTTAAAATCTGAATCAGCTTTCTTGGCGAGTGCCAATTTTTGTTTGATGCTGCGTATTTGTGTGGAATATTTTTTCATAAACTACTCAGATGTAAACTCCTGTCGTAAGTAAAACTGTTACAAATCAGGTCCTTATATGGCGTTATCACCGCTACATTTTATTTTCTCCAGGAAACCTCTTTAAAACCAAAACCATAAATAAAATATCCAACAATACACAATCTTAAAGTGGTTATGGTCAATTCATATGCCGATAGTTTAGGTTGATTCAGATGCAAGAAAAACCCCAGCCCATTGTCAAGCACAAACTCATTTTTAATTTGTTTGATTGTCCATGATTTGGGTAAAAAATCCGCTATTTTCTCATTTAGAAAATTAAAAACAAGATATAGTATACCCAAACCTAATAGGGTGTTGACTTCATATGCTTTGTCTATTAAATGTAAAATCAAAAAGAATACTGCAAAAGCAATTATCCCCAAAACGATACTAAATAAAACCATACGTTTAGATTTCTTCTGCTTAAAAACAGGGTATATAGGTAGTGTTTTTATTTAGCTTAAATGGTGCGAATTGATGAATGGCTGATTCAAATTCACCAAGAATGAAATAAGTAAGATAAAGTAGAAACCTTAAGTACTTGGCTTGGGTTTTTTGCTTGCAAGGTATACTCCAAATAAGACCAAAGCCGTAGCAATAATTTTGACTAATGTCATTTGATCTTTGCCTGAAAATAATGCAAAGATGATTCCAAATAATGGCTGTACATATACAAAGGCCCCAACGGTTGAAGCCTTTAATTCTGAAAGCGCGAACGCATTAAAAAGGTAGGTCATAAATGTGGTACCAATAATTACAAACGCGATTGTTGCATATACCCATACAGGCATAGTTGACCATTGTATTTCTAAAAATTCGGGCAGCGTAATGGGAAGATTAATAATAATGGCAATAGTAAACAACCATTTCATTAATGTAAACGGATGATATTTTTCAATCAATTTTTTAACCACAATAAGGTAAGCTCCATAGGAGGTGGCATTTACAAGAAATAGAAAGTTTCCCAGAGGAATGTTTGGCGCATCTTGGCGTATTTCTGCTCCAAAAAGTATCAGCGCTACAGCTCCAACAAATCCTAATAAGATGCCAAGTCCTTTGTTCAAGGTTATTTTTTCACTCAAGAAAAAAGCGGATAATGCAACTACAATTATAGGGGTTATGGTTATTAAAACAGAACTATTGATAGGCGTGGAAAGTTGTAGTCCTTTAAAGAAGGCAAGCATATTTATGACCATTCCCAAAATGGCACAAACCAAGATACGTCCCCAATCTTTTTTCTCGATTTTTTCTTTAGGGCCAAAAAATGAAATCCCCCAAAATAAAATGGCTGCACCCACAACCCGCAACAGAATAAATCCAAAGGGTTGGACATAGGTGGGCATAACCCCTTTGGCAACGGTATGGTTAATGCCATAAATAGTGGTGGCCCCCAAGGCGGCCAACAATGCCAATGTTCGTTTGCTCATGAATGAAGTGCCTCTTTGGCCGCTTGAACTATTTTTTTGGAATTTCCAACGAATATTTGCTGGTCAACAATTGTTACGGGGCGCTTTAAGAATGTATAGTGATCCAGAATTAGATTTTTATAATCATCCTCAGATAATTTTTGTTCATGCAATCCTCTTTGGCGGAACAACATGGCCCGTTTGCTAAATAGGGATTCATAACTTCCGGACATTGCGGCCATTTCTTCAATTTGCTCTTCTGTAATGGCCTCTATTTTTATTTCTTGCAACACTACTCCATCGAGTGGTTGTAACTCTTTTAAAATTCGGATGCAAGTAGAACAACTCCCTAAATGGTATATTTTTTTCATCGATTGATTTTATATGCTATTCGTAAATTCTTATGATTTTTCCATTATCCTTGCCCAAGACACTTCGAACATAACCAGTAATTACCTTATTCATTGGAACTGGGTTATGTCCTGGAAAATAATCCTTGTACTTTTCATAAGCATCTTCTACCATTCCTGATGAAACCACGTTGATTCTGATACCATTTTCCATTTCAAGGGCAACTGCTTGTGCAAAGCTATGAATTGCTCCGTTCACCATAGCAGCACTGGCTGTTTTTATTACGGGGTCATCTGCTAAAATCCCCGTAGTCAAGGTAATCGAACCTTTTTTGTTCAAATACTGTTGACCAATCCTCACTAAATTTACCTGTCCCATGAGCTTGCTTTTAAACCCGATATAATAATCTTCTTCTGAAAGCCCACTAAAATAATCCCATTTGGCTTCTCCGGCAATACAGATAATAGCATCCAATTTTCCTGTTTTTTCAAACATTGCCCTAATCGAATTGCTATCCGTGATATCTACTATAATAGAACCGGTGTTTTTGCTCGCCACAATGACCTTGTGGTCTTCTTTAAAATATGAGGTTACCTTTTTGCCGATGGTTCCGTTACCTCCAACTATAAGTATTTTCATTATTTTCCAAGGGATTTAGTTTAAAGCAAAATCAACTGCCTTTTGTGCATGTATTTTTGTGGTATCGAACGTAGGAAGATTCACTTCATTATCAGGAATCAGTATTGGCAATTCCGTGCAACCTAAAATTGCGCCTTCTGCCCCCTGGGCTTCCATCTTTTTAATGATATCCAGGCAAATTTCCTTGGATTCCTCAGTGAAAACACCTTTCACAAGTTGATTATAAATGATTGACTGAAGTGTATCCCTGTCCTCTTCATTTGGAATCAAAACCTCCAAACCATATTGTTCTTCCAAGATTTTTGTGTAGAAATCTTTTTCCATGGTGAACTTCGTGCCCAACAGCGCCACCTTCTTTAAACCTTTACTTTTAATAGCTTCGCCCGTAGCGTTTGCGATATGTAAAAATGGGATATCAACGGCATTGGTAATTGCATCACTGACCAGATGAATTGTATTGGTGCAAAGAATAATAAAATCAGACCCGGCATTTTTCAAATTTTTGGCCTGTTCCTCCATAAGTTTTCCTATCTCATCCCATTCTCCCGAGAATGAGAAACGTTCAATTTCGGCAAAATCAACTGAGGAAAGAACACTCTTTGCCGAATGGGAACCGCCCAACCGCTCCTTGACAATTTCGTTTATATATTGATAATATATTTTTGAGGATTCCCAACTCATTCCTCCTATTAAACCAATTGTTTTCATAGTTTTTTATTTGATTTTTGACATGTCTTCTGCGCCTATGATCCGAATGGACGCAAGAATTTTTTTAATGTTCTCTGCAAAAGTGCTTTGTTTATTTTGCGTTAGCTCAGCATGATTGATACAACCACAATCCAAACAATGTTCCATAGTTATTCAAATTTATATTTCGCTATTTCTCGATTTGTTCATTTAAAAAATTTATAAATCGGTCTTTAATGACTCCACATATGTTTCAATTACTTTTTCGTTTCTTTTATAATATGTCCATTTTCCATGTCTCGTTGGAATGACCAAATTTGCATTTTGCATGGAATTTAGATATGTGGAAATAGTAGATTGAGACAGCCCAGTTTTGTCCTGAATGTATCCCACACAAACGCCATCATTAAAATGGTCAATGTCTTTGTGTGGCGGAAAATTTAGTTCGGGATTTTTCAGCCATTTTAGAATATTAACCCTAGTTTTATTCGACAATACTTTGCTTATTTCAACAATATCCATAGTGCAAATTTAATTTAAATATTTACATATCTAAAAAAATAGATATGTTTTAACAAAAACTTGACTTCAATAGATTATAAATGGAAAAATTATTCGATATTATTCTTAAAAACAGAAGAATACTAAGCAATTATTTAGAGAACACTTCAAAAGAAGATTTACATACAATTCCAAAAGGATTTAATAATAATATTTGGTGGAACATTGCCCATGTTGTTGTAACTCCCCAGATTATAGTCTATGGTTTTAGTGGCCTTGAATTTACTATTGAGGAAGAATTGGTCAACAAATACCGAAAAGGAACTTTTCCGCAGGGCGAGCCCACTGATGAGGAAATGAAGAAGATTTTGGGGTATTTATTCAGTACAATAGAGCAGATGGACACGGATTATAAAATGGGAAAATTCGTGGAATATAAGGAATATACAACCACTCCAAAAGTTAAATTACAAAGGGTGGAAGATGCAATTTCTTTTAATGTGTTTCATGAGGGGATACATCTAGGGGCAATTTTGGCATTGAAAAGGGCGATTGCACTTAGTGATTAAAGTTTGACCTGTCGTTTAAGATATTTGTTTATTTCAGCATAAGGTAACGTCAGAATTATTGGTCCATCTGCATAAGACGCAATCTCATATTGATTGTATATTAACTGAATACCATCTGGGGTATATCCAATATTTTCTGCTAAATGAAAAACGTCGCCGTCAAACATAAAGCCAGTTGCATTGATATTTTCATCCTGCGGAATTGCTTCCTGAATCCTAAACTTGGTTTCTGCAAACTTCTCAAAACCTTCTGTATTTGTAAAAAGCTCCCAATTTTCAACCTCCATTTCTTTCAACTTATCAAAATTCAAAAATGTGGTTGATTCATATCCATGTGCACCCCCGGTAAATGTATACGTATTGAACACCAAGCTTATGGTATTTTTATCCTCGTAGATAACTTCGCTATTTACTTTTGCCTCCCAACCAATTGTTTCATCAGGAAACCTATTTATAAGCTCTCTATAGCTATTGGTAAACGAGTTCACAGCATCCTCCATAGAAACGATTTCCTTTTCTTCATCAAAAGACAATAAGGCAATAATCTCTTCTTCCAAAACCGTGTTTATGGTTTTTGCAAGTCTGGTTTCGTCCAGAGCTTTTGGAATGGCTATTTCAATTTGAGGGCAATTGCTGCAGGTACCCTCGTCTATTTCGTAAGGCTCAAAAGTAAGTTTATCCTCATTTTCACAACCAATGGTGAGCAATAAAAACAAAATTACCTTAAAAGGAGTTTTCATAAGATGGGGCTTTTGGATTTGCCAAAAATAAGACTTCGTTGATTACTCCAAAAGATAACAATACATTTGTATGTAGATTAAGACAAAATGAGCAAGAAAGATTTAAGATTCAATAGTAAAACCATTCACGGTGGCCAGCAGCCAGATAAGGCATATGGTGCAGTGATGCCACCAATTTATCAAACTTCTACCTATGCCCAAACCACACCGGGAGGACATCAAGGATTTGAATATTCCAGAAGTGCCAATCCTACGCGAACCGCTTTGGAAAACGCCTTGGCGAGTATTGAAAATGGAACGTATGGATTAGCATTTGCAAGTGGACTTTCTGCCATGGATGCTGTAATAAAACTTCTAAATCCTGGGGATGAGGTAATTTCTACCAACGATTTATATGGTGGGAGCTATAGAATCTTCAAACAGATTTTTGAGAAGTATGGGATTAAATTCCATTTTGTTGGAATGCAAAGTATAGAAAGTATACGTGAGCATGTAAATACGAAAACAAAACTGATTTGGGTTGAAACACCTACCAACCCAATGATGAATGTAATAGACATAAAAGCAGTTTCCGAACTTGCCAAAAAGAACAATCTATTATTGGCGGTGGATAATACATTTGCCACTCCATACTTGCAACGTCCATTGGATTTGGGAGCGGACATTGTTATGCATTCTGCAACTAAATATTTAGGTGGACATAGTGATGTTGTTGTTGGGGCTTTAGCAGTTAAGGACAAGGAGCTAGCTGATAAATTGTATTTCATTCAGAATGCAAGTGGTGCCGTTTGTGGGCCGATGGATAGTTTTTTAACGCTACGTGGAATAAAAACGTTGCACGTGCGTATGCAACGGCATTGTGAAAATGGGAGAGCAATAGCTGAATATCTTGTAAAACACCCAAAAATTGAAAAAGTATACTGGCCTGGGTTTGAAACCCATCCCAACCATGATGTTGCCAAAAGCCAGATGGACGACTTTGGAGGTATGATTTCATTTGTTCCCGAGGGGAGCAGTTATGAAGAGGCAATTAAAATTGTAGAAAAATTAGAAGTGTTCACCCTTGCTGAGTCTCTTGGTGGTGTAGAAAGTTTGGCAGGGCATCCTGCAAGTATGACCCATGCCAGCATTCCCAAAGAAGAACGGGAAAAAAGTGGTGTTGTGGACTCACTAATAAGACTTAGTGTGGGAATAGAGGATGTAGATGATTTAATAGCGGACTTGGATCAGGCGATAGGATGAAGAATAATTGCCAAATTCAAGAAAAAGTTACGTTTCGAAGTCTAGAAATGGGAAAAACAAAAGATTTTTCAATAGATATGTTAAAAGCCTATCTCAATTATCAGTTTTTGAATAATTTATAAAAAATAGACTGCAAAATTATTGAAATAATATATTTTTGCCCTCAAATTCATAATTCGTTAAAACTAATTCTAAACTAAGTCCTTTGGACCAAAACTAGTAATCCGTTCTATGGAAGCAAAAATTAAAGCATTTATGGATGAGGTAGTAGCCAGAAATGGTCACGAACCAGAATTCATCCAAGCGGTACAAGAGGTAGCAGAAACCGTAATACCTTACATTGTAAAAAACGACATCTATCATGGGAAAAACATCCTTTTAAGGATGGTAGAGCCAGAACGGTTGATTTCGTTCCGAGTGGCTTGGGTTGATGATGATGGGGAAATACATGTAAACCGGGGATACCGAATTCAAATGAATTCTGCCATTGGACCTTACAAAGGAGGTCTTAGGTTCCATCCTACGGTAAATGCCAGTGTGCTAAAGTTCTTAGCTTTTGAGCAGGTTTTCAAGAATAGCTTGACAACCTTGCCCATGGGCGGAGGTAAAGGAGGTTCGGATTTTGACCCCAAAGGAAAATCCGATGATGAGGTAATGCGTTTTTGCCATGCCTTTATGTTGGAATTAAATAGACATATTGGTCCAAACACCGACGTTCCGGCCGGGGATATTGGAGTAGGCGCACGCGAAATAGGCTTCCTTTTCGGAATGTACAAGAAAATCAGAAATGAGTTCACAGGCGTATTGACCGGTAAAGGTCGTTCTTGGGGAGGTTCATTGATTCGCCCTGAAGCTACCGGCTATGGGACGGTTTATTTTGCGGATAGCATGCTGAGGATGAAGGGGGAATCCTTTAAAGGAAAAAAAGTTGTGATTTCGGGTTCAGGGAATGTGGCCCAATATGCTGCTGAAAAAGTAATGCACCTTGGTGGTAAAGTATTTACGCTTTCAGATTCTGGTGGATACGTGTTTGATAAAGATGGAATTGACGAGGAAAAATTAGCCTTTGTCATGGATTTGAAAAATAACCGCAGAGGAAGGATTTCAGAATATGCTGATAAATATTCTTCCGCGGAATATCATAAAGGAAAAACACCTTGGGAAGTCCCATGCGATGTGGCTTTACCTTGTGCTACCCAAAATGAGTTAAATGGTGATGATGCGGCCACGCTGATAAAGAACGGTTGCGTTGCGGTTGCAGAAGGCGCAAATATGCCTTCTACCCCTGAAGCCATTCATGCTTTTCATGAAGCTCAAATTTTGTTTGCCCCGGGGAAAGCATCTAACGCAGGAGGTGTTGCCACCTCTGGATTGGAGATGTCGCAAAACTCGTTACGTATTAGCTGGACTCGTGAAGAAGTGGACGAAAGATTGAAAGGAATTATGGAAGATATTCATGACTCCTGTATTGAATATGGAAAAGAAGCGAATGGATATTGCAACTATGTAAAAGGTGCAAATATTGCCGGTTTTGTAAAAGTAGCTGATGCCATGCTTGCACAAGGGGTGATATAAATTTTATTTGAATCAATCAATAACAATGGGGTGGAAGTTATTTTCACCTCATTTTTGTTTTAAAAATTAATATCTTTAATCCATATGTTGTTGCAATGAGATATGTTTTTATAGTATTGACCTTTTGTTTTGCCCTTCCATTGATGGGGCAAAAGAACTCTCAATTTCCATTCAACCAAAAATCATATCCACAATTTTATTCGGGTGACGCCTTGGTTACGGAATCAAAAAACCAAGGTCATATAAAACCTATCTTGGAAAGAAATAATCATCAAGGCAAATCTACTACGAAAACAAAGATGTGGAATATGCCTATTCTAAAACCAGAATCAAACAGCTCCACTCCAGTTTTTCCAGTTGATTCTTCCCAAACCTACTTTTTGCAGGTTTATCCTTATGCAAAAGGGTAGAGAACCTTTGCTGTAGAACGCCGTACCTATGCAAGTTACCACAAAAGCTATTGTGCTCTCTTCTTTAAAATATGGCGATACAAGTCTCATTGTTAAGGCATATACAGCTTCTGATGGATTAAAATCATACTTGTTGAAAGGAGTGTTGACATCGAAAAGAGGTAAGGTTAAAGCAGCCTATTTTCTTCCATTGATGCAGTTGGAAATTGTTGCCAACCATAGAAACAAGGGAACATTGGAAAGTATAAAAGAGGTTAAGGTTGCAAGTCCATATAAATCCCTTCACACAGACATTATAAAAAATAGTATGGTACTTTTTTTGGCCGAAATGTTGTCAAACAGTATTCAAGAACAAGAACAGAATATGAGCTTGTTCAACTATTTGGAATATGCGTTGTTTTGGTTGGATGAGGACAGTTCAATTTCAAATTTTCATTTGCTTTTTTTGATTAACCTTACCAAATATTTGGGATTTTATCCTGATATATCATTTCAAAATGCCCCGTATTTTGATTTATTGGAAGGTAGTTTTAGCATGACACCTACGTTAAACCCACAAATAGAAGGGGAGCATTTAAAATATTTCAAACACTTTTTGGGCATAAATTTTGATGCACTTCAGACAATACAAATCAACAAACCCAACCGACAAGAACTTTTAAAAATGGTCATTCTTTATTTTGAATTACATTTGCACGGATTTAGAAAGCCCAAGTCCTTAGCGGTTTTAAATGCAGTATTTGAGTAGTATGCGCAACATAGGTCTCATCCTCTTTTTCTTACTATTTTCCTTAACTGTTTTTGCTCAAGAAATTACGGTTCTGGATGCCGATACGGGGAGCCCTGTGGCCAACGTAGCACTCTATAATAATGACAAATCCAAAACGGGGGTATCTGACTTTAACGGCAAAAGTGATTTAGCTGTTTTTTCGAAGAACGAGAAAATTATTTTTAAACACATTAGCTACGAAGTCTTCACTACAACAAAGGCAAGATTGACCAAAAAGGGGAACCGAGTTTACCTAACTTTAAAACCGGAAGAACTAATGGAGGTGGTGATGTCAGTTTCCAAGTGGGAACAGCAAAAGAAGGACATTCCCCAAAAAATAGAGTCAATTAATGCCCGTGCTATATCATTTACAGCTCCACAAACTGCTGCGGATTTGTTGCAGACCAGCGGAAAAGTGTTTGTGCAAAAAAGCCAACTGGGCGGTGGCAGCCCTATGATTAGGGGTTTTGCCACGAACAGACTGTTACTTTCCGTTGATGGAGTGCGCATGAACAATGCCATTTTTAGAGGAGGAAATATTCAAAACGTGATTTCCATTGATCCTTTCACTATTAAAAACACTGAGGTTATTTTTGGTCCCGGATCCGTAATTTATGGAAGTGATGCCATTGGTGGGGTAATGAACTTCTTTACCCACAAACCTCGTTTCTCTTTTACCGATAGTCTTACATTTTCTGGAAATTTGAACTATAGATTTTCCTCTGCAAACAATGAAAGCACCTCCCATGTAGATTTTAATTTGGGACAGCAAAAATGGGCTTCACATACCAGTTTCACATACAATAGCTTCAATGATTTGACCATGGGCAAGAATGGAAGAGACTCGTATTTGAGGAATAACTATGTTATTAGGGAAGATAATACGGATGTGTTACTAACCAATTCCGATCCAAAAAAGCAGGTGGCAACAGGTTATGACCAAATCAATTTTTTACAAAAATTCACCTATAAACCAAATAACACTTGGAACTATGATTTGGGACTTTATTACTCTGAAACATCAGATTATTCTAGATATGATAGATTGATTAGGCCCAATGACGAAGGGGATGGGTTACGTTCGGCAGAGTGGTTCTATGGACCGCAGAAATGGTTCATGGGGAATTTTCAAATCACAAAAAAAGGAAAGAACAAGTTTTATGACGGGGTAAAATTAACTACCGCATATCAACATTTTCAAGAAAGTAGGAACAATAGGGATTTTCAAGAACCAGAACGATACACAACCCAAGAAAAAGTGGATGCATTATCCATCAATCTTGATTTTGAAAACAAAAAAATAGGAGATCTACGCTTATATTATGGGGCTGAGTATATTTTCAACAAAGTAAATTCAGAAGGAAGTCAAGAAAATATTGAAACCAATGTGATTTCAGGAGCTGCATCGCGTTACCCAGATGGAGCCACTTGGCAAACAATGGCGGCATATATTAATGGGGAGTATAAATTAAAACCAAATTTTACATTGTTATCTGGGGTTCGTTATAGTCAAGTTTGGGTTGATGCCCAATTTGACACCACCTATTACCCTTTTCCTTTTGATGAAGCCGATATTATAACCGGAGCGTTTACTGGAAGTGTTGGTTTTAGTTGGTTTCCAAAAGCAGATTTTCAAATTACATTGAATGGTTCCACAGGTTTTAGGGCACCTAATATAGATGATATAGGAAAAATATTTGATTCAGAACCAGGATCTGTTGTAGTTCCCAACCCCAATTTGGAACCTGAATATGCATACAACGGAGAATTAGGTTTTAGAAAGAATATTAAAAACAAGCTGGTTTTAAAAGGAGCAACTTTTTATAGCTATTTGGTAGATGCATTGGTGAGACGGGATTTTGAGTTTAATGGAGAAACGGAAATTTTATACAAAGGCGAATTAAGCAATGTTCAAGCAATTCAAAATGCTGCAAAAGCATATGTATATGGTTTTGAGTTTGGTTTGGAAGCCTTTTTTAATGAGAATTGGTCCCTTTCTTCAAATTTAACGCTTACCGAAGGAATAGAAGAAGATGATAGTGGTGTTGATTCTGCTGCAAGGCATGTTGCACCCACCTTTGGTGATGTTCATTTGGTTTGGCAAGATCAGAAACTAAAGGCAGATTTGTTTTTGAACTATAATGGGGAAATCAGTAATGATGATTTGGCATTGTCAGAACAGAGCAAAGATTATATTTATGCCACAGATGCCAATGGCAATCCATTTTCCCCCTCGTGGCACACCCTTAACTTTAGGTCTCAATATCAAATATCCAACGCTTTAAAAACAACATTGAGTTTGGAAAACTTTACTGATCAAAGGTACAGGACCTATTCGTCTGGAATCGTTGCTCCGGGAATCAATCTTATACTAGGCTTGGGATATAGCTTTTAATAACAAAAGGGCTTGGAAATTTCCAAGCCCTTTTGTTTTAAGGTAAAAAGAAATTAATGATCTAATTTATCTTTTGCGTCCTCTGCAACCTTTTTAAGATCATCAGCGGTTTCTTTAGCAGCATCTTTTGCATCTTCACCCATTTCTTTGGCTTTGTCCATGGTCTCTTCACCGGCTTTTTTAATACTGTCCAATGCCTGGCTTCCTGCCTCTTTCATTTCCTCACCGGCTTCTTCCATAGCCTCTTTGGCCTCTTCTGCTGCCTCTTTTAGTTCATCACCAGCTTCTTCAAGGGAATCTGCCGCTTCTTCAGTTGCCTCTTTGGCCTTGTCTGCGGCTTCTTTGCATGACATCATTGTAGATATCGACAAAGACAATGCAATAACTGTAATTACTACTTTTTTCATATAAAATGGTTTAGTGTTAATTCGGTTAAGGTATGGATTTTAGAGGGAATGAGGATTCAAGAGGTATCATATTTAGGTTAAGCAGGTTAAGGAAATTCAAATACATGATTTGTAAGGCAATAATTCCAGCTAAATTTTTAATTTTGCAAACTTGGAATTCTAGAAGAAGTAGGAGAAAATATGAAGTTTGCGGAATATAAAGGATTGAATTTACCCAAAGTATCAGAAGAAGTTTTGAACTTTTGGAAGGACAATCAAATTTTTGAAAAAAGTGTTTCCACCAGAGCGGGGAAAGAAAGCTACGTGTTTTACGAAGGGCCACCTTCTGCAAACGGAATGCCTGGAATTCACCATGTAATGGCGCGTACCATCAAGGATATCTTTCCGAGGTATAAAACCATGAAAGGGTATCAAGTAAAGCGGAAAGCAGGATGGGATACCCACGGTTTGCCCATTGAGATCGGTGTGGAGAAAGAGCTTGGCATTACCAAAGAAGATATTGGCAAAAAGATTTCGGTTGAGGAGTATAACGCAGCTTGTAAAAAAGCGGTCATGCGTTATACGGATGTCTGGAATGAAATGACCGAGAAAATTGGTTATTGGGTAGATATGGATGATCCATACATTACGTACAAGCCTAAATATATGGAATCTGTTTGGTGGTTGTTAAAGCAGATTTATGACAAAGGTCTTATCTATAAAGGATATACCATTCAACCGTATTCGCCAAAGGCGGGAACGGGATTAAGTTCCCATGAGTTGAATCAACCCGGAACGTATCAGGATGTTACGGACACAACCGTTACAGCTCAATTTAAGGCTGTTGAAAGCACATTGCCTGAGTTCTTAAAAAAGTTTGACCATTTGCATTTATTGGCTTGGACGACAACGCCATGGACACTCCCCAGTAATACCGCGTTAACAGTTGGAGCAAAAATTGATTATGTCGTAGTGGCTACTTACAATCAATACACGTTTCAACCGACACATGTTATTCTCGCCAAAAATTTAGTAGGGAAACAATTTGGAGGAAAGTTTGAAGAAACAGAGGATGTTTCTGTGCTTTCTAGTTTTTCTAAAGAAAACAAGAAGATACCGTTCTTAATTGCCGCAGAATGCAAAGGAGAGGAATTGCTGGGAATTCAATACGAGCAATTGCTTCCATATGCCCAACCGTATCAAAATCCAGAAAATGCTTACAGGGTCATTGCAGGGGATTTTGTAACCACTGAAGATGGAACGGGAATTGTGCATACTGCTCCCACCTTTGGTGCTGATGATGCTCTGGTGGCAAAACAGGCAACTCCAGAAGTGCCACCAATGTTGGTGTTGGATGAAAACAACAATCCAGTTCCGTTAGTCGATTTACAGGGAAGGTTTAGACCAGAACTTGGAGAATTTGCGGGCAAGTACGTGAAGAACGAATATTATGCAGATGATGCGATTCCAGAGAAGTCTGTTGATGTTGAAATTGCCATCAAACTAAAAGAAGAGAACAAGGCATTTAAGGTAGAGAAGTATGTGCACAGTTACCCAAATTGCTGGCGTACGGACAAGCCGATTTTATACTATCCATTGGATTCTTGGTTTATCAAGGTTACGGATGTTAAAGACCGTATGTTCGAGTTGAACCAAAGCATCAACTGGAAGCCAAAAGCTACTGGTGAGGGTCGATTTGGAAACTGGTTGGCCAATGCCAACGATTGGAACCTTTCCCGTTCCCGTTATTGGGGAATTCCACTCCCTATTTGGCGCACCGAGGATGGGAAGGAAGAAATGATGATTGGCTCTGTAGCGGAATTGAAGTCCGAAATGGAAAAAGCTGTTGAAGCAGGAGTTCTTGAAAAAGACCTTTTTGAAGATTTTATTGTAGGAGACAATAGTGAATCCAACTATGATAAAATCGATTTACATAAAAACATTGTGGATCAGATTACTTTGGTATCTCCATCGGGAAAACCCATGAAAAGGGAATCTGATTTAATTGATGTTTGGTTTGATAGTGGGTCCATGCCCTATGCACAATGGCATTACCCATTTGAAAATAAAGAGCTAATCGATGGTGGAGTTGCATTTCCAGCGAACTTTATTGCCGAAGGAGTAGACCAGACACGAGGGTGGTTTTATACCCTGCACGCGATTGCAACCATGGTTTTTGATACCGTATCCTATAAAAATGTAGTATCGAATGGATTGGTGTTGGACAAGGATGGAAAGAAAATGTCCAAGCGTTTGGGGAATGCCGTTGACCCGTTTAAAGTGCTTCCAGAACACGGGGCAGATGCCACGCGTTGGTATATGATCTCCAATGCAAACCCATGGGACAATTTAAAATTTGATCTGGATGGAATTGTTGAAGTGAAACGGAAATTTTTCGGCACACTTTATAACACCTATTCCTTCATGGCATTATATGCCAATATTGATGAGTTTGATTATTCAGAGGCAGACATTGCATTAGAAGATAGGCCAGAAATAGATCAATGGATTTTATCGGAACTGCATTCACTGATTCAAAAAGTGGATGAAGCCTATGATGATTATGAGTCCACAAAAGCGGCTCGAATGATTTCTGACTTTGTGCAAGAAAACTTGAGCAACTGGTATGTGAGACTATGTAGAAGAAGATTCTGGAAAGGAGATTACCAAGAGGATAAAATCTCTGCATATCAAACATTATACACTTGCTTGTCCACTGTAGCAAAATTATCGGCTCCCATTGCGCCCTTCTTCATGGATCGGTTGTACAAGGATTTGGATGCTACAACCAAAAAAGACGGTTTTGAAAGTGTTCATTTAGCAGATTTTCCAGTTTCTGATCAAGGAATGGTCAACAAGAAATTGGAACGTAAAATGCAGTTGGCGCAAAAAATTTCTTCTTTGGTCTTGTCCATTCGCCAAAAAGAAAAGATCAAGGTGCGGCAGCCATTGCAAAAAATAATGATTCCTATTTTGGATGATGAACAGAAAGCAGATATCGAGGCGGTTTCAGATTTAATAAAATCAGAGGTAAACGTAAAAGAAATAGAGTTGCTTGATGATGCTTCAGGAATTTTGGTGAAACAAATCAAACCTAATTTTAAGGTTTTGGGGCCAAGATTTGGGAAAGATATGAAGGCTATTGCTACTGCTGTAAACCAGTTGGGTCAAGAGGATATCCAAAAAATTGAGCGAGAAGGCGAATTAATGCTTGTTTTGGAAAATAAAAGTATTATTTTACAGTTAACTGATGTGGACATCAGCTCACAAGATATTGAAGGTTGGTTGGTGGCAAGTTCTGGCGCGTTAACAGTAGCTTTGGATGTAACCATAGACGAAGACCTAAGAAAAGAGGGCATTGCAAGAGAACTTGTAAATAGAATTCAAAACCTTAGAAAGGAATCTGGATTTGAAGTTACTGATAGAATAGATATAAAAATATTGAAAGACGGTTTTGTGGAAAGTGCGGTTTCCAGTAACGAAGATTATATTAAAACAGAAACCTTGACCGCTGAACTGAATTTTGAGGAAAAATTAGATAAAGGTATAGCTATTGCCTTTGATGAAGTAAATACAAAATTGTTTATCCAAAAACATTAGAACATGGCACAAGATTTAAAAGTAAGATACTCGGATAAAGATCTAGGAGAGTTTAGAAAGTTAATTGAAGAAAAAATAGATAAGGCCAACCAACATTTAGAGCTACTTAAAAGCGCGTATATGAATGATGGCAACAATGGTACAGATGATACCTCACCAACATTCAAAGCTTTTGAGGAGGGTTCCGCTACCATGAGTAAGGAGGCCAATACACAGTTGGCAATTCGCCAAGAAAAGTTCATAAGAGATTTAAAGAATGCATTGCTTAGAATAGAGAACAAAACCTATGGTATTTGCCGCGTGACAGGAAAGTTGATCAATAAGGAACGATTAAAATTAGTTCCGCATGCTACCTTGAGCATAGAGGCAAAAAACATGCAGAAATAATAAGAACGCCGCAAGGCGTTTTTTTGTTTATGAAAGGGATACTTTTTGTTTTAAGCTTTTTCTGCTTACTGAATCTTCAGGGCCAAAAATTGGTTAAAAAGGCATTTTTAAGCGAAAGGACTAAGGACATCGAAATAAATTCTGAACATTGTTACCTAGTTGACCTTTACACAGCTAATACAAACGAAATACACGTTGAGGCCGAGATCGAAGGCGAGTATTCCAAGGATTTGGTAATTACAATAGAAGAAAATGAAACTACGGTTTTGATAAGTGCAGGATTTCAGCCAAACTTTAACAACCCAAATGATAAGTTGAGCGCCCATAAGATAATTTCCATTAAACTGAATATAACAGTTCCAAATGATAAGCGTGTTTTTGTTTACGGCACAAATAGCAATGTAACAATGAAGGGGAACTATGAAAATTTAAAGGTGAAACTATTGGATGGAAATTGTTCCATTGACAATGTAGGCGATAGGGTTGAGGTAACCACTCAAAAAGGTAATATTTTGCTTATAGCGGATAATGGGAATATAATGGTCGAAAGCACTTATGGTAAAGTTGTAAAAGAGCATATCCCACAAGGACAAAACCAATATAGTTTGAAGACGATTGAAGGAAATATCAATCTAAGGAAAACGAAATAATATCCATACTTTTGCGCAATCTGTTTTAAAGACATGAATTTAAAGAAGTCCCTCATAATCATTGTATTGGTCTTGCTTATAGATCAAATAAGTAAAGTTTACGTAAAAACCCATTTTTTCCTTGGAGAACCTTTTGAAGTTTTTAGTTGGTTCAAGATATTGTTCATAGAAAATGAAGGAGCGGCATGGGGTACTAAACTCAGTGATTTGCTTCCTATATCAGAATCTGTTGGGAAGTTGGTTCTAACTATTTTTAGACTTTTCGCCATTTTTGGAATCGGATATTGGTTATGGGATATCATAAAGAAACAATCTCCCAAAACTTTGATTTTGGCAGTTTCCCTCATATTTGCAGGAGCAATGGGAAACATTATCGATTCTGTTTTTTACGGGATGATCTTTGATCACAGCAACAGCCAAGTAGCAACACTCTTTTCTGACGAACCTTACGGAAAACTGTTTTATGGAAAAGTAGTTGATATGCTTTACTTTCCCTTGATAGATACCACTTGGCCAGAATGGGTACCTTCTATTGGTGGGAGTCGTTTTCGCTTTTTTGAACCGGTTTTTAATATTGCGGATACGGCAATCAGTACTGGTGTGGGAATATTGATTGTATTCAACAAAAAAGCCTTTCCAAAACAGGACAAGCCAATAGAAGATTAAAATTTATAAACCCTTTTTGGGGTAATACAGTAATTCAATTTTACATCGTTCTCATGAATGTCACTTATGCTTTCTTCAGCTTCGAAGAGGGAAAGTCCAATTTTAATGGTTTCGGGTCTACATTTCAGCAAGAACGTATCATAATAACCTTTTCCATAGCCAACACGATTTCCTTTTACATCAAAAGCTAGCAAGGGAACAAAAACAACATCTATTTGGTTCTCTGGAATTTTAATCCCATCCACGGGTTCTGGTATATGCCACTTATTTTTCTTGAAAGCTGTGTTGTCAGTCAATAGGTAGTTTTCCATTGAATCTTCACCACTTACCTTAGGGATAACAACATTTTTATCTTTCCCTTGAAGAAGTGTCATAATTGGAAGGGTGTCAACCTCTTTGTTTTCCTCAATACTTAGAAAAATATGGAAATAAAAAAAATCCCATATAGGGATTTGAAGTACATGATTTGCTAAAAGTATACTATTATCTGAGATTTTGGAAGAGTTCAACTCTTCTCTCAAATTTTTATATTTTATTCTTAGTTCATGCTTCAACATCTAGTGTTGAAATTTTTTGGGGTGGTGTTCTGGGGAACCCTTTTTTTATTGTTCTCTGGTTGAAACAGAGAAAAAGATTTTGAAGAAAAGCATCAAAATCAAGTACATTCCCAAAACGATAACATAATTTTCCATCGATTTGTTTTTGATATGTCTAAATGTAAGTAAAAGAATTGAAAAATTCACCATGAAATGCATCTTTTATCGACGAACTGCAACATTTTTAGCAACAGTTTAACAAATTTGCTAATGCTTTATGATGAATATAACAACTCTTTTTTCATAAATACCTGAAAATGAATAAGATGTATTTTTTAGGTAAAAAAAGAAATTTATGAGAAAAAGCTTAATAGTTAAGGTTAAGTATTTTTTTTCTGTCAAAATAAACATCTAAACCCCTCAATTTATCAAATTTGAACTTCCTTACTTATTGAGAAAAGTCAAAATTAATAATTTGAAAACTGCAAAAAGAAGTGATTCCACTGTGCTGAACCCCTCTTTTAAATTAGCCAAGGTGCTTTGTTGGTCAATTTTAATTAAAAACACAGGTATTAAAACTTATTTTTGTTCTAGCGTCAATTTTTCGGAAGTAATATGTCCAATACATCATCCATCAATGTTCAGATAAGCGTTTTACCCAACGACCCGGGGGTGTATCAGTTCTTTGATGCGGAGGATAAAATTCTATACGTTGGGAAGGCAAAAAATCTTAGAAAAAGGGTGGCTTCATATTTCAACAAAAAGCAGGAGTATGGCAAAACCCGGGTATTGGTTAAAAAGATACATTCCGTTAAACATATTGTGGTAGCCACAGAGTCAGACGCGCTGCTTTTGGAAAATAATCTCATAAAAAAACTTCTGCCCAGATATAATGTCCTTTTAAAAGATGATAAATCCTATCCTTGGATTTGCATTAAAAAAGAACGTTTTCCGAGAATTTTTCCTACGCGCAAATTAATCAAGGATGGTTCTGAATATTATGGCCCATATACCAGTATGAAGACTGTGAGAACTTTGCTGGATCTGGTCAAAAGTCTATACCCCTTACGAACTTGTAATTATGACCTTTCGGAAGAAAAGATTTCATCTGGAAAGTATAAAGTGTGTTTGGAATATCATTTGGGGAATTGTTTGGGGCCATGCGAAGGATTACAAAAAGAAGAGGAATATCATAAACAGATAGAAGATATTAGAGAGATTATAAAGGGAAACTTTAAAAGCTCGTTACAATTCTTCAAATCGCAGATGAAAGAGTTGGCGAGTAATATGGAGTTTGAAAAAGCACAAAGGATAAAGGATAAGATAGAAATATTGGAAAACTATCAGGTTAAATCTACAGTGGTCAATCCAAAAATCAACAATGTAGATGTGTTTACCATTATTTCTGATGAATCCCATGGATATGTAAATTTTTTACAGCTTTCGCACGGTTCAATTACCAGATCACATACCTTGGAAATTAAAAAGAAACTTGAAGAAACGGATGAAGAATTGTTGCAGTTGGCCATTACCGAGATTAGACAGCGATTTAAGTCAGAGTCCAAAGAAATTTATTTACCATTTCCAGTAGCCGTTGAAGAAAACCTTAAAGTCACTTTGCCAAAATTGGGAGACAAAAGAAGAATTTTGGAACTTTCAGAACGCAATGCCCGTTTTTTTAGACAAGATAGGTTCAAACAGATAAAGATTACCGACCCTGATAGACACACCAAGCGGATTATGGCTCAAATGAAGGCGGATTTGCGACTTTCGGAAGAACCAATTCATATTGAATGTTTTGATAATTCCAACATACAGGGCAGTAATCCAGTAGCTGCTTGTGTGGTCTTTAGAAATGGAAAGCCCTTTAAAAAGGATTATCGCCATTTCAACATAAAGACCGTTGAAGGCCCTGATGATTTTGCAAGTATGGAAGAAGTGGTTTTTAGAAGGTACAAACGACTACTTAATGAAGGTGAGCCATTGCCGCAGCTAATTGTTATTGATGGTGGCAAGGGTCAATTGTCGGCCTCTCTAAAAAGTTTGGATGTTTTAGGGTTGCGCGGAAAGATTGCCATAATTGGAATTGCCAAAAGATTGGAAGAGATTTATTTTCCCGAAGATCCAATTCCATTGTATCTGGATAAAAAATCGGAAACTTTAAAAATAATTCAGCAGCTTAGAAATGAAGCCCATAGATTTGGCATCACCCATCATAGAAACAAAAGAAGTAAGGGAGCTATAAATTCCGAATTGGAAAGCATTGAGGGAATTGGCGAAAAGACAGCAGAACAATTGTTGAAAAATTATAAGTCGGTTAAACGCATTAAAGAAGCAACCATTGAGAGTTTAGCTGAATCTATAGGTATGGCAAAGGCAAAAAAAATCTATAAATCCTTTCATTAACAAAAACAAATGAAGAATATTTTAGCCTTACTGATTTTCGTGTTTTTTGGTGCTTTGGGTATATCCCAAACCACTGGGCAAAAAGAATCACGAAAAATAGGACTTGTTTTAAGTGGAGGTGGAGCTAAGGGCTTAGCCCATATTGGTGCGCTTAAGGTTATTGAAGAAGCTGGGGTGAAAATAGATTATATAGGAGGAACCAGCATGGGAGCAATAGTTGGTGCGCTTTATGCCTCGGGATATTCTGCACATGAATTGGATTCCATTTTTAGGGTAACCGATTTTTCAAGTTTAATTCAAGATAATGTGCCCCGGGGAGCTAAAACCTTTTATGAGAAAGAAGATTCAGAGCGTTATGCCCTAGGTCTTCCATTTACAAATTTCAATGTCACATTTCCACAGGCAATTTCAGGAGGACAGAATATCTATAACGAACTGGTGAGACTTCTTTTTCATGTAAAGGACATTCAAGATTTTAAAAGACTGCCCATTCCCTTTTTATGCATTGCCACAAACGTAGAAACAGGAGAACAAGTGCTATTGGATAACGGATATCTTCCGGAAGCAATAATGGCAAGTGGCACATTTCCCTCATTATTTGAACCTACAGAAATTGGGGGTGAAATCTTAATAGATGGAGGTGTGGTCAACAACTACCCAATTGACGAACTAAAAAAAATCGGTGCGAATCTAATTATTGGTGTAGATGTACAACATGGGTTGGCAACTCGTGAATCCTTATCCTCTGCTACGGAAATTCTTCTTCAAATCAATAATTATAGAACAGTAAGTGATATGAAGGAGAAAGTGGAAAAAACCGAAATCTACATAAGGCCTGATATTGATGATTTTTCTGTAATTGATTTTGATAAAGGAAGCGAGATTGTTGAAAGTGGTGAAAAAGCAGCGTACAAAAAAATAACAGAACTACAGGAAATTGCCAAAAACCAAAATGTATCACCAATGGTTAAAGATGAGGTTTCAATAGCAGATAGCTTAACCATAAATAGATTGATTATTAGAGGAAATGACAGGTACACCAGAGGCTATATAAAGGGAAAGTTGAGGTTTAACCTAGCTGAAAAGATTTCATTTAATAAATTAAAACAGGGCATCAACAACTTGTCAGCTACCGGAAACTTTAAAACGATTAGGTATGAACTTACCTCAAATGGATTGGGTACGGATCTAATATTGAAATTGAAAGAGGACCCCACCAAAATGTTTTTAAAGATGTCTGCCCATTATGATGATTTATATAAAAGTGCTGCCTTAATCAATTTTACCAAAAAGAATTTTTTGCTAAAAGATGATGTGGCATCCTTTGATTTTATTCTTGGAGACCATATTAGATATAATATGCAATATTACTTGGACAAAGGATTATATTGGAGTTTTGGCATTAATTCTAAGTTTACAGATTTTGATGAGGAAATAGACTTTGAATTGATCCGCACAAATTTCAACGCACCCAATGACCCAAATATACGAGAGATAAACCTAGATGTTACGGACCTTACCAACCAGGTATATTTGCAAACTGTATGGCGAGAAGAATTTGCCATAACCCTTGGTGCCGAACACAAACTTTTACGATATAGCACAAGAACCCTTAATGAATTGATTGAGGAAAGTGAAACCGCTTTTGTGCCAACAGCTTCCGAACGTACTTTCTTTGAGAATTCTAGTTATTTCAGCGCCTATGGAAAAATTACATTAGACACTTATGATGACAAATATTTTCCTACAAAAGGGATATTTTTTGATAGTGATTTTCACCTGTATTTATTTTCATCGGATTTTAACGAAAACTTCAAGGAATTTTCAATAGGAAAAGCTAGGTTGGGAACCGTACTTCCATTATTTCATAACCTAAGCCTTCAGTTGGAAAGTGAGGGAGGTTTTAAATTGGGAACCTCTGGTATAACTTCATTCGATTTTGTGCTTGGAGGTTTTGGAAATGACTTTGTAAATAATTTTATTCCATTTTTTGGATACGATTTTTTAAGTCTTCCGGGGAACAGTTTTGTAAAAGCATATGGAAAACTGGATTATGAGTTTGCCCCAAAAAACCATTTTTTATTTTCTGCAAATTTTGCCAATGTAGCTGATGACTTGTTCCGCACGGGCGAATGGTTTGCTGAACCAAGCTTTTCCGGTTATGGTTTAGGTTATGGTTTTGAATCTTTTTTAGGCCCAATTCAAATCTATTATTCCTGGACTCCTGAAATTGACAATAGTAATTTTTTCTTTAGTATAGGGTATTGGTTTTAAAAAAGGACAGAATCGTTGTTTTAGCTAACAGGAATTCAGCGCTGTTTAAAAAACCCAAATAAAAAACGGATTTTGTTCGCTTTCAATTAGACAAAAACCCTCATTTTTTTACGGGTTTTCTTAACTATTTCCCAAATTAGTGTAAATAGTAGAAAAGGATAGTTAAAGTCCGTTAAAAACTTATTTTCCTACAAAACCTTGATGTATCTTTACAAAACATAAGGGGTGGTTCCCTTATAACTTTAAGTATTGGTTTTTCATAATTTAAAGTTTGGTTGGTTATTTAGGAAAAGCCCAGTTATAAGACTGGGCTTTTTTTTATATAATATTTTGGAATAACTTTTGTTTATGTAATTGTTAACTAATAGACACATAAAGTGATTTTAGTACTTTTATGTCAATACAAGAAGCTATGAAAAAGTTTTGTATCGTTATTTTTCTCTTCATTGCATTGCCGGGCATTGCACAAAAACCCCGTCCAGCTTTTAAAGCAGGCGAGTGGTTAAAATTTAGAATACACTACGGATTTCTCAATGCTAGCTATGCGACTTTAAATCTTAGCAAAGATTCTATTGATAGTATCCCCGTGTACCATGTGGTTGGTAGGGGAAAAACAACGGGTTTTGCTAGTATCTTTTTTAAGGTAGATGATACCTATGAAAGTTATTTTGGCAGAAACGATGGGAAACCATACCGGTTTATTCGAAAAATAAACGAGGGAGGGTATACCAAGGACATTGAAATAGATTTTTACCATAATGAGGACAAAGCAATTTTAACGGATAACAAGAACGGCAAAGAATTTAATATTCCCGTGCATGACGATATCCAAGATTTATTGTCGGCCTCATATCATTTAAGAAATAGTTACTCACTTGATGAGTTTGAAGTGGGGAAGTCGATTGATATGGATATGCTGTTTGATGATGATGGAATTTACAAATTCAAACTTAAATTTTTGGGAAAAGAAGTTATACGAACCAAGTTTGGAAAGGTAGAATGTCTTAAATTTAGGCCTTTGGTTCAATCTGGCCGTGTTTTTAAAGAAAATGAAAGCCTTACCCTTTGGGTATCCAATGACTTGAATAAAATCCCTGTACGCATTAAAGCGGATTTGGCCGTTGGATCATTAAAGGCAGATTTAGAAGCCTATAATGGACTCAGAAACCAGTTTAAAATAATAATGAGATAGTTTGAATGAAGAATGATGAGCGAATTGAGTCCCAAATCAATAAGCTTGAAGAAAAGTTTAAAAATTCAGGGCAAGACTTAAGTTCATACCTTGATGGGCTTCTATACCAAAAGTACCTTACCTATTGGGATTATATCCATTTAGATACATTGCTGAGCATACAAGTGCCGCGCACACATTTTCCAGATGAGGAAATCTTCATCATGTACCATCAGATTACTGAACTTTACTTTAAACTGATTTTACACGAACTAAAGCAAATAGTTGAAGATAAATCCCAAGACCTTCAGTTTTTTATAGAAAAAGTCAGAAGGATAAACAGCTATTTCAAAGCGCTTATATCGTCCTTTAGTATTATGATAAAAGGTATGGAGCGAGAGCAATTTTTGCGTTATCGCATGGCTTTGCTCCCTTCCAGTGGATTTCAATCAGCTCAATATAGAATGATTGAGGTTTACGCAACACCTTTAGAAAACTTGGTTCATCAAACAGAGAGGGAATCTTTTTCATCAGAAAACAGTATAGAGGAACTGTTCGAAAATATCTATTGGAAAAAAGGAGCAACAGATTTATCTACAGGAGAAAAAACCTTAACGCTAAAACAATTCGAGTTTAGGTATACTCCAAGATTACTTAGAATAGCAAACCAAGTAAAACAAAGTACCATTTACCACAAATACCTACAACTTCCCAAAAAATTAAAGGAGGACAAGGAATTAATAAAGTCATTAAAGGACTTGGATATAAACGCAAATGTAAATTGGCCATTGATGCACATGGGTTCGGCATACAGGTATTTGGCTAAGGATAATAAGGAAGTTGATGCCACCGGAGGCACCAATTGGAAAGACTATTTACCTCCTAGTTTTCAAAAAATAATATTTTTCCCAACTTTGTATTCAGAAAAAGAGTTGGATGATTGGGGAAAACAGTGGGTGGACCATATTTTTAATCCGGCTAAAAAGTAAATTATAGAAATGCAAAGATTTTTTGGGGCAATCTTGGCACTGGTAGTTTTAGTGTCTTGCAAAGATGAGAAAGTAGAACCGCCAAAGGAAATGGCACAAGAGACTGTTGAAGTGCCAGTTGTAAAACATTTTGGCTTTAATCTTGATGAATTTAAAGTAGTACAGGATACTGTAAAATGGGGAGACAGTTTCGGGGAATTAATGCTAAAAAATAAAGTAGACTATCCCAAAATAGCAACAATTTCAGAAAACTATAAAGACACTTTCGATGTAAGGAAGATTATGGTTGGGAAGCCCTATTTAATTCTAAAATCCAAAGATACATCAGAGATTGCAGAGATTTTTATTTACGAAAATGACCGCATTAATTATACTGTTGTGGATTTAAGAGACAGTGTAAAGGCCTATAAGAGCAAAAAGGATGTAAAATATGTTGAGCGAGAAGTGGGAGGTATAATAAACAGCAGTCTTTCCCAAACACTTGATAGTTTGGGGGTAGATTATAATGTAACCATCGATCTTTCGGAAATCTATGCTTGGACCATTGACTTTTTCAGACTTGAAAAAGGAGACAAGTTCAAGGTTATCTATGATGAACGATTTATCAATGACACTCTATATGCAGGTCGCGGCCCTATAAAAGCTGCCTTTTTTGAACATAAGGGAAAACCAATATATGCATTCCCCTACGTGACGGATTCACTAAAAAACATTTTGGACTATTACGATCAGGATGCCAATAATTTAAGAAGCACCTTTTTAAGGGCTCCAATTAAGTTTGGCTACCGTTTATCGTCCAGATATAACCTGAAACGCAGGATAGCCTATTACGGATATAAAGTAAGGCCGCACAAGGGAACTGACTATGCTGCGCCAGTAGGAACTCCCATAATAGCCACGGCTGATGGCACGGTTTCCGAGTCAACCCGAAGAGGGGGAAATGGCCGCTACGTAAAGATAAGGCACAATGGAACGTATAGCACGCAGTATTTGCATATGAAAAAACAGAAAGTGAAAAGAGGTGAATTCGTGAGGCAGGGCGATGTTATTGGCTGGGTTGGAATGACCGGAAATACAGGGGGGCCACACGTATGTTATCGCTTTTGGAAGAATGGAAGACAAGTAGACCCTTTGCGTGAAAAATTACCATCAGCAGAACCCATTGTGGACTCTTTAAGAACAGATTATGTTCAATATGTGGAACCGCTTAAGGCACAATTGGATTGTATAGAATATGCCAAGCCATTTGCCGAACCAGAACCAGAGGAGAATCTTATAACACTTAACCAATAAAATGACCTTACCCAAAATCAATCCTACCACAACTAAAACTTGGGAAAAACTTACAACACATTTTAAAGAGACCAAAGACCTTCATTTAAGGGATTTATTTTCTTCCGATGCTGAACGCGGGGAAAGATTCTCATTGCTTTGGAATGATTTTTTGGTTGATTTTTCAAAGAATAGAATAACTGAAGAAACAATAGCACTTTTGTTGGAATTGGCAAATGAGGTGGGATTAAAAGAAGCTATCTCAAGTTATTTTGGAGGGGAATTGATCAATCAAACTGAAGGAAGGGCGGTTTTACATACGGCACTAAGAGCCAAAGAGGGTGATGAGGTCAACTTGGAAGGCGTAAACATTGTTGATGAGGTTTATGAAGTCAAGGAAAAAATAAAAACTTTTTCAGAATCTGTAATTTCAGGAGATAGAAAAGGATATACAAATAAGACCTTTACAGATGTTGTAAATATTGGAATAGGGGGCTCTGATTTAGGCCCTGCAATGGTCACTGAAGGATTAAAATTCTACAAGAATCATTTAAGAATGCACTTCGTGAGCAATGTAGATGGCGACCATGTTCATGAAATACTTAAGAATCTGGATCCAGAGACTACGCTGTTCGTTGTGGTATCCAAAACCTTTACTACGCAGGAGACGTTGAGCAATGCACTTACTATTAAAAAATGGTTTTTAAGTCATGCTTCCCAATTGGATATCGCAAAACATTTCGTGGCAGTTTCTACAAATACCCAAAAAATCAAAGAATTTGGAATAGCGGAGGACAATGTTTTTCCAATGTGGGACTGGGTAGGAGGACGTTTTTCACTTTGGAGTGCAGTTGGACTTTCAATTGCATTATCAGTGGGTTATCAAAATTTTAATGATCTATTATCAGGAGCCAATGAGATGGACGTACATTTTGAAGAGACTCCGTTTTCGGAAAATATCCCAGTTATTTTAGCACTTCTGAGTGTTTGGTACAATAACTTTTTTGGTGCAGAAACCGAGGCTATAATTCCATATACCCAATATTTAAGTAGATTTTCGGCCTACTTGCAGCAGGGTATTATGGAAAGTAATGGTAAAAGTCGGGATAGGACGGGGAATCCAACAAATTATGAAACAGGCACCATTATTTGGGGAGAACCTGGAACAAATTCACAGCACGCATTTTTTCAGCTGATTCATCAAGGAACTAAACTAATTCCTACAGATTTTATTGGTTTTAAAGAATCCTTGCATGGAGAAGAAGATCACCATAACAAGCTTATGGCCAATTTTTTTGCACAAACAGGGGCCTTGATGAATGGAAAGAAAAGGGAGGAAGTGGAGGAAGAATTGCAGGCACAAGGATTATCAGCCGAGGAAATTAAGGTATTATTACCCTTTAAGATTTTCGAAGGAAATAAACCTACCAATACATTCTTGATAAAAAAACTTACACCAAAAACCCTTGGGTCATTAATTGCCCTATATGAGCATAAAATTTTTGTTCAAGGAGTTATTTGGAACATCTTCAGTTATGATCAATGGGGTGTGGAACTTGGAAAACAGCTGGCCAAGAATATTCTTACAGACATTGAAAATTCCGAAATAAGCAAACACGACAGTTCTACAAGCAATCTTTTGCAATTTTTTAAGAGGTAAATTAACAGGTCAATATTCTTCGGGAGATATATTAAGTAGTTGTTTGTCAGTTCATTTTATTTGTTAAATTCGCGTTAATAAAACTAATCTCATTTAACTTTAGCTTAATAAGGATGTGTGAAAAATACAGCACATTTGCATCGCTAATTAAACAATTTAAACACTACGAAAATGAAACAAATTTACTTAGCTTTTGCGGCAATTTTGGTGTCCGCAATGGCATTTTCACAAGGAACAATTACTGGAACGGTTGTAGACGGGGAATTGGGAGTTCCGCTTCCGGGGGCCAGTATTATGGTTAGGGGTACAAATAATGGTACTACTACAGATTTTGATGGTAACTTTTCAATTGAAGTATCTGAAACAACAGGTTCACTTGTAATTTCTTACATCGGATTTAGCACAAAAACTATTTCTTTTACGTCTGCAGGTAGTTTAGGCACTATTTCTTTAAGTGCGGATGCTGAGGAATTAGAAGGTATAGTCGTTGTGGGTACAGGTATTATTGACTTAGCTAACGATAGACAAACTCCAATTGCCGTTTCTTCCATTCCCGTAAGAATTATTCAGGAGAAGATAGGAACGCAAGATGTTACGATGACATTGGTTAACACACCTTCAGTATATGTTTCCGGTCAAGCTGGTGGTTTTGGGGACACGAACATGAGGGTTCGTGGTTTTGATCAAGATAACACAGCTTTCCTTTTAAATGGGCAACCAATAAATGGTATGGAAGATGGTTTAATGTATTGGTCAAACTGGTCTGGATTAAATGACATAGCATCTGGTGTGCAAATTCAGCGTGGCTTAGGGTCTTCAAAATTGGCTATTTCTTCCGTAGGGGGTACCGTAAACTTTGTTACCAAATCTACTGAGATGAACGAAGGAGGATTTGGGTATTCAACAGTTGCCAATAATAATTACATAAAAACAAGTGCAGGGTATAATACAGGAATCTCGGAGAAGGGATGGGGTTTAAGCGTTATGCTTTCGCACTGGCAAGGTGATGGGTATAATGAAGGAAACTTTGGTGAAGGTCAAACGTATTTTATCTCCGCAGGATATAGGCCTAATGACAGCCATAACTTCAACTTTTTGATTACTGGTGCTCCGCAATTCCACGATCAGAATTTTACCAAACCAATAGAGGATTACTTGGAATATGGTGTACGTTACAACAACAACTGGGGCACATATAACGGAGAATATATGACGGAAAGAAGAAATTTCTACCATAAACCTGTTGCTAACTTTAACTGGGACTGGATTATTAATTCAACCACCAACCTTTCTACTGTGCTTTACGCCTCATGGGGTAATGGTGGTGGAACAGGTAATAGAGGTACTAGAATAAGAACGGATGAGGGTAGAATTGATTATGATGCTATTTATGCCCAAAATGCCCAAGTTACTGATGGAGCAGGAGTTTATTTTGGTTCAGAAGATGCATATGTAACTCGTGCTTCCATGAACTTACATAGCTGGTATGGTTTAATTACAAACTTAGAGAAGCAACTTTCAGATAATCTTACCTGGAACATTGGTTATGATTTAAGAACCTATTATGGGAAACATTTCAGGGTAGTTTCAGATTTTCATGGCTTAAATTCATGGACAGAAAACATTCGATTGAGAGATCAGAATAACAATCATGAGACATATGGAGGTTTTGGAACATATAAATTTGTTACAGCTACAGAAAGTTTTAGACCTTCAGGTTGGGCCGCTGCATTTGACACTTATGATACCGAGCAAAAAATAGCATACAATAATGAGGAGCGTATTTCTTATGGGGGATTATTTACCCAGTTGGAGTATGCTACAGATACTTTTTCTGCCTTTTTCCAAGGATCGATTTCTAACCAGTACCACCAAAGATTTGATATTTTTCAATATGCGGATCAAGCATTGATTGATGGCACTTCGCCGCAAGGTACAGATGAACCAATTCCAGCTGGAATTACAGATGGGGTAGATTCAGAAAAAATAAATAATTTAGGGTATAATGCCAAAGCGGGCTTCAGCTATAGACCATCTCAGGCTCACAGTTTTTATGTCAACACAGGTTTCTACAACCGTCAGCCCTATCATGATAATATTTACTTGAATTTTACTAATCAAGTGAATCCATTGACTGAAAACGAAAAGATTCTAGGACTGGAAGCAGGATATGCTTTCAGCAGCCCTATGTTTTCTGCTACGGTTAACTTGTACAGAACTTCTTGGAAAGATAGAGTTGTTACAAGTTCAGATGTCGTAGATGATGTGGTAACATTTGAAAGTAATTTTGGAACATCACAATTACATTCTGGTGTTGAGGTAGATTTTAAATTAAGACCAACGCAAGATTTTTCAATAAATGGTTTTGCTTCTGTGGGAGATTGGATTTATGAAGGTGAGGTTGTAACTCAAGTTACGGATGAAGAACGAAACGTTCTAAGTACGGAAACAGAGGATGTTGATGGCGGTAAAGTTGGAGGAGCTGCACAACTTTCAGGAGGTCTTGGATTTGCTTACAGAATCTGTGAAATGGTTTCGATCGATTCTGATTTTAGATACTATGACAATTTATATTCAGATGTTGGGGCCATAAAAGAGAACTTAGAGTTGCCATCATTTAGCATTTTAGATGCAGGAGTTACTTTTAGAGCGCCAGTAGGTGCCGATAAATCGAAACAGCTAAAAATTAGAGCTAACATAAATAATGTTCTGGATACGGAATACATTTCTAGACTGACTACAGCTACATTTGCTGAGGCGGGTGATGAAACTTATGATGGTATTGCTGTGTCTAACCAAGGATTCTTTGGTTGGGGTAGAACATGGAACGTTACGCTTCGTTACGATTTTTAATTTGTGAAAAGAATAGTTTAGATAGAAAACCCCGCAATTGCGGGGTTTTATTATACCTAAAAATCAGTTACATTTAAACTTTAAAACTTCGTTATGCAAATTTTACAAAACGTACATTCATATTTGGCCTACATTGTATTAGCTATTTTAATTTTAGCAGTTTTTAATGCACTGGCAGGTTGGCTGGGAAAGAAAGAATTTCGTTTTGAAAAAGATTTTAGGATAAGTCTTTTTGCGTTGATACTGAGTCACATTCAATTGTTGTTGGGTCTACTATTATATTTTATTTCCCCTAATGGATTAAAAGCGATACAAACATTGGGTATGGGAGGACTAAATGCGCCTGCAAGGCTATTGGCTGTGGAGCACCCCTTTATCAATATTATAGCTATTGTGTTGATTACGGTTGGTTGGTCTAGGCATAAGAAAAAGCTTGAAAGCACTGCAAAATTTAAAAGTATTTCCATTTTTTATGGTTTGGGTCTACTTTTAATTTTAAGCCGTATTCCTTGGGGACAATGGTTTAACTAACATTGGGCATTGTCTAATCAAGTAGTAATCTGATTATTTCTCCGTTTCTCTTACCAAATATAAATACACCGGGAAGTGGTCGCTATAACCACCGGTGTAATTGCTTCCTGAGTATGTTCTAAAAGGATACCCTTTATACCTTCCTTTTATGGTTCTAATTTTAGAAGGTGCATATATACCAGCTTTCCAATACGAATAATACTCTTTGCTTTTGCTGATTAAATTGGAACTCATAAAGAATTGGTCAAAAAGGTTCCATTTATCTCTATAGGCCAAAGACCCGAGTCCTTTTTTATGTAGTTTGTCCATTGGGTTAAAAAGACGTAAACTATCCAATTGGTTTTCTTTGCCAATGGTTTTTAGAACTTTTTTTAAGCTATCATCTCTGGGATCATCATTAAGATCGCCCATACTTATAATTTTTGCATCAATGTTAAGTTTTTGAATGGAATCAATGATTCGCTTGTTCAAAAACGCGGCTCTAAGTCTATTGGGTGCACTTTTGCTTGCTCCGCCCCTTCTTGATGGCCAATGGTTAACTATAAAATAAAATTCCTCATCGTCCAACAATCCACCTACCACGAGTTGATCTCGGGTATAGTTTCGTTGCCCCATTTCATCAAAAAGCAATAACCTATGGCTTTTGAATGATGAGGGGAGGTAAGAAGCTTTTTTATAAAGTAGTGCGACATCAATTCCGCGTTCGTCAGGAGAATCAAAATGGACAATTCCATAATCCCTTTCCAATAAATTTGGATGATTGACCAAGTCTTTAATTACATTTTTGTTCTCAACTTCACACAAGCCAATGATATCTGGAGATGTATCCGTCGTCTCCCCACCTATTTTTGAAAGAACACTTGATAAGTGTTCAATCTTTTTTTCATAACGCTCATCCGTCCAATTATAGCTGCCATCTGGGGTGCGTTCATCATCAAAAATTAAGGTATCGTTTACGGTGTCAAAAAGATTTTCAACATTGTAAAAAGCTATGGTTCTTACCCGGTATGTTCTTAAATGACTACATTTAGGGCAATGAAGAGGTGCAGAGAATTATTTCTTTTAAGCTGCGTTTCAAGCAATAAACGATTAAAAAACAGGTTAGTGTTTTAAACGATAATATGACTAAGGCTTTTATTTATTTATCTCTAATCCTGTTAGTGTCTTGCTCATCTAGCAATGACCAATTTGAAAAAGTAAATGTTGAATTCGCGGATTTACAAGGTAATTGGAGAACTATAAAATACTTTGCCTCTAGGGACATCAACGGTAAAATTGATATTGACGAAAGGACACCATCTGGTATATGTTACAGTACTCATATCATAAGATATGACTTTGATGACAATGGTGATTTTATCCATTATGTGGGGAATGAAGATGAATCTTGTATAGACCCTGACAATATAGTTTCTGACTATGATGAATCCTTAAAGATGCTCAGGGTCTTTAAAATAGAATTAGGTGACGGATATTTTCTACAAAAAAGTCTAGGATTGGATGTAACCAGCAAACAAACATTATTGGAGTTGAATTCTACAAGAATGAGAACCCGCAGTGTCAAAGTTGAAAATCCATCAACCCCCTTAGAATACAATAATTATCACTTTACAGAATTTCACAGAATAGATTAAAATCTGATTAAACTAAATGGCGCAATTTTGACCGGGATAGAATATTATTTAACAAAAATAAAGTAGATACCAACAAAGCTACCCACCTCAATAAAAAACCAAATGAGTTTTGAGATGGTTATTTTTCTACTGGCACTTTTGTAATTTTTAGCCCCTAACTCAAATTGTTCTGACGTAGGACCTTCCTTTCTTTTGGCCAAATCCTGGCACTCCCTAGAAAAGCTGTTCAATTCTTTTGAATTCTGGATGATTTTTATCAACTTATAAATCCAAAAAGAAACAACAACACCTATAAGTATATTAATCATCGCAAAAGTTTAGACCTGTTGAAAGATAAAAAAATAGCACCATTTAAAACGGATAAAACCATAAAGATAAAACCCCTGTATAACCTTTTGATTTTGGGAATTGCACAATTGTACGGGGCTTTTGTGATATTTAGGTTAGGGGTCTTAACAATAAAGGAGGATTGGATAAATACGGTTTGCCTTTTGGGTTCTTTAGGATTAGTAGTGTGGGCAGGTTACATACTTAATGCCTTTTCCAGGTATTTTAGACTAAAGGACAATAAGATTATCTTTAAAAAGGGGATGTTTCTTTTTTTTGGAATTGAATTGGAGTACAGTTATATAAAGGACTTGGAAATAAAGGTGTACAGTTCGGACTTGACCTTGGATATTTACCTAAATCAAAGTGAAGAACCAATTCCCTTATCCGCCTCATATATGAAGTTAAAAGACTTTCATGAGGTTTACAAAACTCTTGTTGAAATCCAATCTCAGAACAACAAGGAAGAGTATAAACCTTCAATAAGAAGATAGGTTTTTGCTTAAAAAGGCTTATACCCAAATTTTTGTCCACCTACAGATGCGTCCGCCATTAAGCCAGCTTTTGGCAAGGCAAAAACTGCTACACCATCCTTATATTTTGCATTAGCGGCAATTCCGGATTTTAGGGCAACTGCAGATGCCTCGGCAGCAAACTCAAACTTCCCTTTTTTAAAGCGCTCCAAATCTACCGGCGTTTCAAAAAAGACAATTTCAATAATGGCCTGCCCACCAGCTTGGAAACCAACATTAAGTTTTTTAAGGTTTGCCATCCCCACGCTCTGACCTCCTTCATAAAGTACACCATTTCCTGATGCCCCTCCAATTATAAAACCACCTTTGCCCACATTTGGAAAAAGAACATAACCTGCAGAGTTTTCAAAAAACCGTTCCAGTGCACTGTCTGCTTTCAACAAGGTTTTCTTTGCCTTTTTGGCATCGTTCATTATTTTCCTATCCTTCTTGTCCTGAGCCGTAACACAAACGGTCAACAATAGTATTGAAACCAGCATTAGGGATTTTAAAGTTCTCATATTCTCGATTTATTAAACGTAAAACGAAGGTAAAAAATAAACCCCTTTCAATAAGAAAGGGGTTTGCCAATAATTGTTAATAGAGCATAATTATTTTTTTGGAAAAAGCTTGTGGGCCATTACTTCTTCCATTTGTAGCACATGGCGTTCTGTGTGTCCGGCCGCAAAAATAATAAGCTGTACGCCATCAACTGTTCCGAAGGGCAAATCACTGTTAAAACGGTTCCTTAAATCGTCTTCGGTCGTTTCAACATAGGCAATATGCTCATTTCTTTTATCTACATAAGCTTTTACGGTAGCCTCGAATGAACCAAATTTTCCACTTGGTTCAAAAGGTTCAGCAGTTTTTACTCTATTACTTCTATCCGTTATGATTCCCATAAGCTGATCATCCTTGAGTTTAAGCGAATCTTTTAAAGCTGGGTTTGGACCAGCAGCCACGGTTTTTTGTATGAATGAACCAAATGCGTTTTCAGTTATTGCAAGATGCTCAACACATTCAGCAATGGACCAAGCCTCTTCTTCCGGTTTAAAATTTAATTGTTCATCTGTTAGGCCATCCACCACCTTTGTCATATGATTCCTAGATTCAGTAAGATATTGAATGACCATTTTGCGTTCATCATCCGTAAGCTTTTCGCTATCAATACTAAAGCTGAACAGCATCAAGGCAACGATTGGTAAAATCAATTTTTTCATTGTGATAGTTTTTAAATTAGTTATAGAATTCTAAGGGTTTATTTAGTAGACGATTATAAGTAAGCAAATTGGACATGGGTTAAAATTCTTTTATCTGAAAATATTTAAAGTTAGTGTCTTTTTTGATACTAAAAAGGGGCATATCTGCCAAATTGTGGCGTTGTTTTGGCATTGTTTGCCTCATATTGTAAATATCACATCAAATAGATAATACTTATGTTTTAATAGTATTTTAATATTTATTGCCTATAGTGTAACTATGGATTTTCTTAATTTTATGGAGGTTAAAAAATCGACACAAACAATAATTTTAATATGGGCAACAAAGAAACAACTTCTTCAAATGGAAATTCATTTGATATGAATGAATCAAGCGCTAAATGTCCGTTTTTGAACGGAGAAATGAATCAAGCTGCAGGTGGTGGAACAACAAACAAGGATTGGTGGCCAAATGCATTGAACCTGAATATTCTAAGGCAACACTCAACTTTGACAGACCCTATGGATGAAGGGTTTGACTATGAAGAGGAATTTAAGTCGCTTAATTTAGATGTTGTTAAAAAAGACCTTACGGATTTGATGACAGATAGCCAAGACTGGTGGCCTGCAGATTATGGGCACTATGGTCCATTCTTTATCCGTATGGCATGGCATGCTGCAGGAACGTATCGAATTGCAGATGGACGAGGTGGAGGAGGAACAGGAGCTCAACGTTTTGCACCATTGAATAGCTGGCCGGATAACGCAAATTTGGATAAAGCCAGATTGTTGCTTTGGCCCATTAAAAAGAAATATGGAAAGAAAATCTCTTGGGCTGACCTTTTGATCTTAGCAGGTAATGTTGCACACGAGTCCATGGGATTAAAGATGTTCGGCTTTGGTGGCGGACGAAAGGATATTTGGCAGCCAGAAGAAGATATTTATTGGGGTTCCGAGGGAGAATGGCTTGGAAACAAAGAAAGATATAGCAAAGAAGGAGACTTGGAAAATCCACTTGGTGCCGCACACATGGGATTGATTTATGTAAATCCCGAAGGACCAAATGCTAATCCTGATCCTGTTGCTGCCGCGCATGATATTCGTGAGACATTTGGTAGAATGGCAATGAACGATTATGAAACTGTTGCCTTAATTGCTGGTGGCCATACATTCGGAAAAACCCACGGAGCAGCAAGCGATGCAGAATATGTTGAGGCTGAGCCAGCTGGGGCATCCATTGAAATGCAGAGCATGGGATGGAAAAACAATTTTGGTTCAGGAAAAGGTTCAGATACCATTACTAGTGGTTTGGAAGGCGCATGGACTAATACTCCAACACAATGGAGTCACAAATTCTTTGAGAACCTTTTTGGGTATGAGTGGGAATTGACGAAAAGTCCAGCAGGAGCACATCAATGGAAACCAAAGGATGGGGCTGGAGAAGGGACAGTTCCAGATGCACATGACCCAGAAAAGAAGCATGCCCCCTTTATGTTGACCACAGATCTTTCACTTAGAATGGATCCAGCGTATGAAAAAATCTCAAGACATTTTCTAGAAAATCCCGAAGAGTTTGCAGATGCCTACTCAAGAGTATGGTTTAAGTTGACTCATCGTGATATGGGCCCCAAGGATTGTTATTTGGGGGCCGAAGTTCCTCAAGAAGAATTGATCTGGCAAGATCCTGTTCCCGCGGTTGACCATGAATTGATTGATGAAAATGATGTTGCCGATTTAAAGAAAAGAGTTCTTGCTTCCGGATTATCCATTTCAGAATTGGTATCAACGGCTTGGGCCTCTGCTTCAACATTTCGAGGTTCGGATAAAAGAGGTGGTGCCAATGGAGCACGGATTAGATTAGCTCCTCAAAAAAATTGGGAAGTAAATAATCCAAAGCAATTGGCAAAAACCTTGGAAACCCTTGAAGCTGTTCAAAAAGAATTCAATGGGTCAGGTAGTAAAAAAGTATCGCTTGCAGATTTAATTGTTTTGGCAGGATGTGCAGCGGTTGAAGAAGCTGCCCATAAAGCAGGGAGCAAAATTACAGTTCCATTTACCGCTGGTCGTACAGATGCTACACAAGAACAGACCGATGTTGAATCATTTGAGGCTCTTGAGCCACGGGCAGACGGTTTCCGTAATTATGTGAAAGGAAATCCTAGCACCACTGCAGAGGAATTATTGGTTGACAAGGCTCAATTGATGACCTTGACCGTACCTGAAATGACAGTTTTATTGGGTGGAATGCGTGTTTTGGGAACCAATTTCGACAATTCAAAACATGGCGTGTTTACGGATAAAACAGAATCATTGACAAATGATTTTTTCACAAATCTTGTTGATTTAGGAACTGCATGGAAAGCAACTTCAAGTGATGATAGCGTCTTTGAAGGATCAGATAGGAAAACCGGAAACATGAAATGGACGGGTACCCGTGCAGATTTGATTTTTGGTTCCAATTCAGAGCTTCGTGCTATCGCTGAGGTTTATGCTTGTGATGATGCACAAGAAAAGTTTGTGAAAGATTTTGTTGCGGTATGGGACAAAGTAATGAACCTTGATCGTTTTGATTTAGCTTGATTTTAGAGCTATACGTATAGACTAGTAGAAAAAGAAAATTAATTATATAAGACTGTCATAACCAACTTAGGTTGTGGCAGTTTTTTTATACCTTTCCAAGACAAATGGACACCAAAGAAGATTTTTTTAATGAAATAAGAAATGGCAATGTTTCAGCAGTTGGGAAACTCTTGGATGCCAACACGGAATTGCTGGAAACCGTGGACCAAAGAGGTTCCACCCCATTAATTTTGGCAACTTATTACGGGCATGTACAAATAGCAGAACTGTTGTTGGACAAGGGAGCCAAAATCGATTCAAAAGATAGCTCGGGAAATACTGCTTTAATGGGTGTTTGCTTTAAAGGGTTTACCAGCATTGCCAAACTTTTGATTGAAGCAGGAGCCAATGTCAACCATATTAATTCAATGGGGGCAACCTGTCTCATTTACGCCGCTACATTCAATCGTATGGAAATTGCACAATTGCTCTTAGAGCATGGCGCAGATACAGCTGCCAAAGATGCGCGTGGAAGCACTGCTTTGGATCATGCCAAAATGCAAGAAGCCAAAACAATGATAGAATTATTGGAAACAAAAGGGTAATCACCATTAAATGGATTCAAAGGAACAACTCAATACAATTAAACAGATAAAAGCTATTTCCGAAACAGGCTTGGTGTATGCCACAGACCCTTATGCTAGGGAACGCTACGAAGAGCTAAAGCAAATAAGTTTAAAATTGATGGCCCACATGGCAGATTCCTCAATTGAAGTATTGCAGGATTTTTTTATGCCCGAAAAAGACTATCCAACACCAAAGGTAGACGTAAGAGGTTTCGTGTTGAATGATAAGGATGAAATTTTGATGGCCAAAGAAAGTGTGGATGATAAATGGACCATTCCAGGGGGTTGGGCGGATATAGGCAATACCCCTTCCGAAATTGCGGTTAAAGAAATTCATGAGGAAACAGGAATGGAGACAGAAGCCGTAAGGCTTTTGGCAGTTTATGACAAGCAGGTTCATCCGCATCCACCAGAACCCTATTATATTTATAAATTAATTTTCCTCTGCCGAATAGTTGGTGGGGAACTTAAAGCAGGTTTTGATATGCTTGGAGCTGATTTCTTTTCTTTGGATAATCTCCCGGAGCTTTCAACAGATAGGATTTTAGAAGATCAGTTGAAGCATTTGTTCAAGCTGACCAAATCCATGGAATATGAAGTGTATTTTGATTAAGGCGAATGTCACCAAAACTTAAAATAGCTCTTGTTCAATCCCATTTAATTTGGGAAAACCCTCAGTCAAATAGAGAAGTTTTTTCAAAAAAAATTGATTCAATTTCAGGAGATATAGACCTAATTATCCTACCAGAAATGTTCTCCACAGGCTTCACCATGAATCCCCAGAATATTGATACATCAGAGGGGATAAATACGGTTGAGTGGATGCGAAAAACGGCTTTGAAAAAAGAAGTCGCTATAGTTGGCAGCATTGTTTTTACAGAAAACAACAAAAATTTTAATAGGCTATTTTTTGTTTATCCAAATGGAGAATATAAAAGCTATGATAAAAAACACACTTTTACTTTGGCCGGTGAAGACCAGATTTATAAAGCTGGCGACACCAAATTAATTGTTGACTACAAAGGGTTTAAGATTTGTCCATTGATATGTTATGACCTTCGTTTTCCCGTATGGGCCAGGAATGTGGAAGATTACGATGTACTCATCTATGTGGCCAATTGGCCCAAACCTCGAATAGATGCTTGGGATTCGTTGTTAAAGGCACGAGCTATTGAAAATATGTCCTATTGTATTGGGGTAAATAGGATTGGACTGGATGGATTGGGATACGAATATTCGGGACATTCAGCCACTTATGATGTGCTGGGAAATCAATTGGTATATTCGGAAAAGGAAGAAATTTTGTATACGACACTTTATAAAAACGACATAGATTCAACTCGGAATAAGCTGAAATTTTTGGAAGACCGAGACGAATTTAATTTGATATGATAAAGGTCTGCTCCAATTCCCAATTGGCACGCACATCAATAATATCAGGGTAATAACTAATTTTTTCTGGTTGTATTTTTTTTAGATAATTCCCTGTATCCCAGACCCCATTTCCGTTATCATCAAAAATTACGCGAACCCTATATTTTCCAGGTTCAAGATTATTGAACTCAAAAGTAACGGGTCGTTCCGCAATGAGTTCACGTTTAACTTCTCCTTTTTCTTCGGTTAATTGTACAATCATGGGAAAACGGATGTCTCCATTAATGGTAACACGCAGGTTTCCATAATCGGCATAACTTCCAGTTGATATATTATAGTTTAAGGTGTCGTTCTGAACCCCAAAAAAGTCGGTAACAGCTCCTGGTAAAAAAGAAAAACGGTATTGCTGATTGGGTTCTATGGCAAAATCAAAATCAATTTTATTGCCAATTGTATCTAACTCATAGGTATACGAAGCTAATAAGGAATCGTTCAGTACCAATCCAATTCTGGTGGTGTCTAAGCTCCTAAGTGGCGTATTGGCGAGCACGCTAAACGTATCTTCAAAATTCATTTTACCACTAACAGAAGTTCCAAGACGCAAAGAGTCCATAGGCAGTTTTCTGGACTTTACCGTAAATGTGTCTATTTTTTCAAGTTTTTCATTGGTAACCGTAAAAATAATGGAATCCAGGTCGGTAGGGTTCAACCAATAGTTTAGGGTGTCTTTTTCTCGTTCTTTTAAAATAACAGTCTTTACAGAATCTGGAAGTGAAGTTAAAGTTTCAATTTTAAAATCTCTTTTATCTCCCTGATATCCAAAAAGAATCCGATTTTTTGCCACGTAGCTGGGCACAGAAATACTATAATCGGGCTGTTCTTTGAACAGATTCAATAAATAGATTGAATCGGTGGGAATGGAAATTGTATCCTGCAAAAAACCAATTTTGTCTTGCCTTTGGTCAAAAAGATTATTCTTATTTACGTCTTTTATCGCAAATATGGCATAGTTTCCAGCCTTCAGGTTTTTGAGTTCAAAAAGGGGAAGACTATCTGAGGTACTGGTTAAATAGTTGGGGGGGTTTTTGTATACGGTAGAATCAGTGTAGGCACTATCAAGTTCATAGAGCATAACACTTATATATTCATCAGCTTTTCGATTAAAAGCATCTTTAACGGCACCTGATACTTTTAAGGAATCAATATAGGTGCCCGTTGAAAAAACATAGGAAAAAAAGCTATTCGGATTACCTTCATTATTATCTACAATGCTTTGTCCAAAGTTGAGGGTGTATGTTGTATTTTCCTTTAAAGTGTCCTTAATAATCACTTCAATATATTTGCTGGCACCACTCAATGGTTTTATTTCTGGAGCGTGCTTAAAAGGAGGAGAAACAATCAATTGGTTTTGTGCATCTTCCAGTTTAACCAATTCATCAAAATACAAACGTATTTTTTGTGCCTTAAAATTGATGGAATAATTTTCAGGCTCTGCTTTTGTAAGCTTGGGAGGGATAATATCTTTTTCCCCACCTGTTGGGTTTCCACGTTTGGCACATTGCCAAAGCGCCAAACCGGCCAGGGCTAAAAAGAAAAAGCTCAAGAATCTTTTTAAGTATATCATAAGATAAACCAGTGTGGAACAAAGAAACAACTAATTTAAAAATTGGAAACAGGTATTAATAAAATTTAACCATTATGGAACCATGGCAATACTGAGCACAGAAATATCAACAGTTTCAAGTTGGGAGATGGTTTTCGCACATGCTTCAATAGTGGCTCCTGTTGTTATGACATCATCAACCAAAAGTATATGTGCATGGGTTTCCAAGGGTTGATTGTTCAATTGAAAAGCTTCTTTTGTATTTTCCCAGCGCAATTGTCTATCCTTTTTGGTCTGTGTTTTTGTATTACTTTTCTTAATTAGGATATCGTCCCTATAATCCGCATTAATGTGCTGGGCAATTTTTTGGGCAAATAAGGCCACTTGATTGTAACCTCTTTTCTTTTCTTTCTTTGGATGAAGTGGAACTGGAATTACAATATCAACAGTTTGAAGCAGCTTTTCGTTCTTTACTAAGGCACCGCACCAATCTCCTAAGAACCCTCCAATATGTTCCTGATTTTTATACTTTAAATGGTGTATAAGGTTCTGTACTGTACCCGTTTTTGCAAAAAAAGCGAAAGAAGCTGCTTTTTTTATGGGAAATCTCCCATAAAACATAAGGTCAACAGCATTCTCATCTGAAAAGTTATAATCGGTGAGTGGCAATTCATGTCGACAAACTACACATAGTACCTGTTCTCCTCTGGATAATTGCGCATTACATCCAAAACATACCGCTGGCAATAGTATGTTGTTAATATCGTTTATTATCTTAGCCAACCTTTTTGTTATCAAATCTTATTACGCTTTTATAGTAGTCTATTAACCCATGGATGCCCAAGATAATAATTTCAACTACAAGATTATTTTTACAGCACTGATAGCTGTAATTGTGGGTATTTTAATAGCCTTCTATTATAGTTATGCCCAATCTAAGAATCAAATGTCATTTTTGGAGCAGGAAAAATCTCTTTTGGTAAAGGATTTAACCTTGATGAAAGCTGAAGTGGATAGATTGTCCGGTCTAAACGAGGTAAACGATATAGAACTACAAACTTCCAGATTTAAGGTCCAGCGATTGTTGGATTCTGTTGGTCGATTAAACTTCAGTATAACCAAATTGAAAGAAACTCGAAAGGAGCTTCGCATGCTAGAGGTGAAGTTTGATAGCTTAAAGCTTAAAAACAACTTTCTTAGGTACAATAATAGCCTTTTGGCAAACCGCTATGAGGAAACGCGAAAACAATTGGAAGAAGTACGGGGAAGAGCAAGCAATATGGAACAAGCCGAGTCTTTATTGCGTGAGACCAATAAAGAACTTAGTAGAGAACTAAAAATAAAAAGCTACCTAAAACTGCAAGATGCTGAAGGTAGTGGGTTTAGATTGAGGGCAGGAAGACCCTTAAAAACCAATAAAGCCTCAACTATAGAAAAATTAAGAGGTTGTGTCACTATTTTGAGCGATTCAAACGAAAGAGGAGATGTAAAAGTCCTATATCTGCAATTTTTGGACCCAAATATGGCCGTAATCGAAGATAATGCCAATACCATATCGGTTAGCGGAAACACCTATAGCAAAAAAGTTGAAATTATATATACCGGAAAAGAGATAAGTGTTTGCGACGCTATTACGGTTCCAGAGGCATCATTGGAGGAAGGAATTTACACCCTGAACGTTTTTGAGGACGAAAGACTACTTGCTTCCACCGAATTTCAGCTAAAATAAGTCACTTCTTTTTAGGCAAAATTCTATTTTTGCCGAATGGCAAATCAAGAAGACATTTTTAAGAAGGTAATTTCCCATGCAAAGGAATATGGTTATGTGTTCCAATCCAGTGAGATTTATGATGGGCTCAGTGCGGTTTATGACTATGCGCAGAATGGAGCAGAGCTTAAGAAAAACATTCGCGAATATTGGTGGCAGGCCATGGTTCAACTCAATGATAATATTGTTGGGATTGATGCGGCCATTTTTATGCACCCTACCACTTGGAAAGCATCTGGACATGTAGATGCCTTCAATGATCCCTTGATTGACAACAAAGATTCCAAAAAAAGATACCGAGCCGATGTTTTGGTCGAAGATCATGTGGCCAAAATTGAAGCAAAAATAGATAAAGAGGTTGCCAAGGCTGCCAAACGCTTTGGGGACAGTTTTGACAAGAAGCAATTTTTGGAGACCAATCAACGCGTTCTGGATTACCAAGCAAAGGCAGATGGAATCCTAAAGCGATTGGGTAAATCTTTGGAAAATGAGGATTTGGGCGATGTAAAGGACTTGATTGAAGAATTGGGAATTGCGTGTCCACTTTCTGGGTCTAAAAACTGGACGGATGTAAAGCAGTTCAACCTTATGTTTGGCACGAAGCTTGGAGCTTCAGCAGACTCTGCCATGGATCTTTACCTACGGCCAGAAACAGCCCAAGGTATTTTTGTGAACTTTTTGAATGTTCAGAAAACCGGACGGATGAAAATTCCGTTTGGAATAGCACAAACTGGAAAGGCCTTCCGTAATGAAATCGTGGCAAGACAGTTTATCTTCCGTATGCGGGAGTTTGAACAAATGGAAATGCAATTTTTCATCAAACCTGGCACGCAAAAGGAATGGTATGAAAAATGGAAGGAGAAACGTTTGCAGTGGCATCTGTCTCTTGGTATGGGAGAAGATAACTACCGTTTTCACGATCATGAAAAATTGGCGCATTACGCAGACGCGGCAGCAGATATTGAATTTAAATTTCCCTTTGGATTTAAAGAATTGGAAGGAATCCATTCCCGTACTGATTTTGATCTGAGTCAGCATGAAAAACACTCAGGCAAGAAGCTACAATATTTTGACCCAGAATTGAATGAAAGCTATGTGCCTTATGTCCTTGAGACTTCTATTGGTCTGGATCGGATGTTCTTGGCTGTTTTTTCAAATTCATTAAAAGAGGAGGAATTGGAAAACGGTACCACACGAACTGTGCTTAAACTACCAGCAGTATTGGCACCCACCAAAGCCGCTATTCTACCCCTTTTAAAAAGGGACGGTTTACCAGAAGTGGCCAAAAAACTGCTTGATGAGCTTAAATGGGACTTCAATGTTATTTATGACGAAAAGGACGCTGTAGGACGTCGTTATCGCCGTCAAGATGCCGTGGGGACACCATTTTGTATTACCATTGATCATCAAACCTTGGAAGATGAAACCGTAACCATCCGCCATAGGGATACCATGGAACAACAACGCGTTGCCCTTTCAGCTGTAAAGGAAATTATTGAGAAAGAGGTAAGTATTAAATATTGGTTGAAATAATTTTAAAGATTCCTGATTTTTGGACTAATTGATATTAGTTCTGAAGAAACCGGAAAACTCCCTTATTGTTTTTTATCTCAACTGAGATGTTCTTACCAAAATAACGTGTCTGATCTTTTGTAGGTTTAGACGTATCAAAAGAAATGGATTCTATAACCATAGAATTATTTGGTTTTCTGGCTTTTATACTCACCAAAAATCCTTCAGGAGATACATATTCATTAGGACGTGTTTCTACATAACCAACGGATTTAAACCATTTTTTATAAAATTGGGCCTCTATTTGATTGAGCGTTAGGGTAACACCAGAAAATCTTTTAACAATTTTATTCTTTCGCTTTTCTTCAAAATCAAGCAGATAATTTTTCCGAAGGAGAGAATCATTTTGATGTATAAATCCGTTGTGGTCATAGTATTCTTTCTTGTATTCCATCACCCATGATGTAAGCAATGTTTTGCTGTTAAAAATGGAATCTTTAACACTAAGGGATTTAAACCATGGAATTATTTTCTTGCCATAGTTTCTTTTTCGGGTGAATGTGTCCAAAGTATAAGTTTTCTCTAATTGCGACCTTAACATGTTCAAATCCCCAACTTTGTTCACACTAAAAGCAATCCCTCCAACCCCTTCAGGCACGACACCATAAATACCAGATAGACCGGCAGAATCAAAAAATTCAATATAGTTTTCATCGCCATACATATAAGTTCCAGTCCATGTTTGCCCGTTTGCCTCAGTGGTTCTGTTTTCCAAAACAACAAGTTCATTGGTCACAAAATCCGAAGAGTTTATGGCATTTAGGGCTGTGGAATCAATAACAAAATAAAGGTGGTTAAAATTCAGCTCTACTATGTTATTGGCTTTTCTTTGTTGAGCAAAAGAGTAAGAATGGATTCCTATTAGCAGCGCGAAAAAGAATAGAAAGGGCGTAGTTTTATAAGGATGCATATGGTCCTGATTTTTAATGGATTGAATAGTTGTTAATTAGGTGTTTTTTTCACTCAGTATTTTTCTTTTCTTTTTATAATACAATTTATCTGCAATATAAATGGTTTTCTGAACCTTACAGAATTCAATGGTTTTATCCTTATTTGTAAGCGCGGTAGTTTTTATGATTTCCATTTCGTTTTGCTTAGGAATATTGTTTTTAATTTCATCCAATTCTTCCAAAGTATACGTAAAATTAGCATAAAGGTGTTCTCTTGCAGGTCGTTTAAAAAAGATTTCGGCAGATTTGTCCCAAACCACAAAGTCTTTCCCAAGAAGGTTCATTAACTGAACCATAGGAATTGGGTCTACTGCGGAAAACATACTGCCCCCAAAAATGGAATTCACGTAATTTTTATTCTTGTAGCTTATAGGAAGTTTAACGGTAATGTTTAGAAGATCTTCCGATGCATAAGTAATTCTAGCGGTACTTCTGCGATACATGGGAGATAGATTAAACCCATATTTAAAGAGCTTGTGTTTTTTGATAAACCTAGCTCCTATTTCTGATATACTTTGATATAACGACATAGTATTTGTCTAGATGTTTAAGGAATGGGATGATAACGATAATGCCCAATGATCTTAAAATCAAAAAGCATATCTTCCAAGACTTGTCCGCTGCCAATATTGTGTACTATTAGGTTCCGGTTGCCATTGTTGGATTTTTTGTTCACCACAATACCAATATGAGTAACAGCGCCGCCAAGGTTCCAGCAGACAACATCTCCAGGCAAGTAACCTTCTGGGTTATCTGTAATTGGTTTTTCTGCCCCTTTATTTTTAAAGAAGGTCATTAAATTTGGAACTCTTCTGTGGTCAATATTTTTATCTGTTGAGGTAAGTCCCCAAATTTTCGGATAGTTCGTAAAGTTGGCTTTCATGTCTTCGTGAACTAATTTTTGAAGGTCAACTCCTGTTTTTCGATACGCCCTGATTACAACATCGGTACAGACACCTTTGTCACTGGGGACATCTCCATTGGGATAATCAATTGAAAAATAACTTGGGTCATAGGTGACTTGTTGTTTTGTGAGTTCAAGGGCAGCATTGACCAAATCAAGATTTTCAACTACAGCCTGGGAAAGACAAAGATTAAATGATAAAAATAAGAGTAACAATATTTTTTTCATGGTCTAGGGCCTAATGTAGATGTATGTACTTTTCTTATTTGCTAATAATTTCAAATACTTTTTCGAGTTCAATATCTTTTTCTGTAATTAGGTCTTCAATTGTTTTTTTAACCATAATATCTGGAGCTAACCCTTTATCAACCTGTTCAACGGTTGGATAATACCCAATTAAAGGAATATCAATTTCTATTTTGGAGTTAGGTAACCTCAAAAAGAACATACTTCCTCCATTTGTTCCTTTTAGATTTCCTCCAGTCTCGGTCCCTATAATTGTTGCCATTTTATTTTGCTGCAATAAGTGAGCTAAAAAAAAGGTGGCAGAACTATTGGCTTCATTCACTAACAAGAACGCATCACCGGAAAAAGCATTTTCGTTTTTAGCAATTTTTTTAGAGGTGTTCTCTTTTTTCCATGTGTAAAACCCATTATTTAAATCGATTACTTTATCAGTTCTATCATAGAAGCTTTTATCCCAAGTTTTAAGATATGGTTTTAATTCATCAGAAATGACATCATAAGTAAGTAGCTCCTTATACTCAGGGAGCTCAATAGTCTTTTTTGCAAGATGATTTGCCAATACTAGATTTACCTCTTCGTCACCACCTTCATTATCTCTAATATCGATGATAAGGTTAGGAATGTTTCTTGATTCAATTTCTTCAAAAGCATCCGCTAAAAACTTTTTCCAATCAAGGGTCATCTTGTAGGTTACGAAAGTACCCAGTTTTAAATAAGCGGTTTTAGGGTCTAAAATTTCAAAAGACCAAAGTTCATCATAATTGGAAGCTTGTTTTCCATAGTTTTCTTCGATTCGGGTTAGCCTTTCACTTCTGCTAATTGGTTTTATTTCAACAGTAAAGCTTTCATCACTTCCTGTTTTATGTGCTTCCAGTTTGTAAACGGAATCTATAGGAGGATATAACAGTGGGAAATAAATATCAAAAGCTTCAAAAGTCCCCAAACCGGTTAGTTCCAAATCCTTTAATCGTTTACCATCATTGCCCCCATCACCTTTCACATAGGTAAGTAGCGTATCGATAATCGTAGAAACAGGTACCTCATTAATTGAAATAATTTGAGTCTTGTTCAACAAATTATTGCCCGAAAGATTCTTGGTAATGACCATCTGTTTTTCAAAAAGAGAAAACGTAAAAGGTACTTTATCACTTTGGTTAAAAATGCTGTCTTGAATTATTTTGGGTTGGTTGTAATAGCTGCAGAAGGTATGTCCGCATTTTAGCTTACGTGTAAATCGTGATAAACTAAGATAAAATTCGGTAGTGGATAAGCTTCTGTTCAGTTCATTTTCAAGGTCTAGGAAATGCTTTTGAATGGCCGTACTATCTTGATATCTATATAGGCCAGGGTGATACTCTTCAAGCACTTCTTTTAATATCTTGTAATCCTCTTGTAGTTCAGCAACTAGTATAGAATCTTTCAGTACAGATTGTTGACCTAGTAATTGAAAACTAAAAGCAAAAAATAAGGTGATTGAAATTAGTATGTCCTTCATTTTATATACATGTTTTGTCACTATTCGATGTTTTGGCCAAGGTTCTGGGCCATAATTAGTTCGGGAATAAAAGCGCAATTTTTTCCGTTTAAGCGATTAGCCGATTCTTTTTGATTTGGAGAACTTTATAAATATACCCAAACTTTGGGTTTTGCACCAAAATCCAAATTGCTTTTAGCCGTTATTCTGTCTAGTATTTTATATTGAATCCTGTTTCTTCTAGGAAGTGTAAAGCCCATTTTTCTATGGTTATTCTTTCTTTTGCCCAAGCATCCCACGAACTTTTTGCCCATATTTTGGACAGTTCAAAATGATGTTCTGGTTTTTCATTATCCCAAATATCGAAAATGGTCAGGCCATTAAATTTTTCTGGCTTTTGTAACGGCTGCACCATTTTATGGGTTTTGTTGAATTGGGCAAATGCCATTTTTAACTCGGCTGCTGAATCCAAATTCATACTTTTCTCAAATAAGAAATATAAACTCACTAAATGAATGCCCACAGAGTTGACCGCTTTTTGATTTGTTACATCTCCTGGATGTTGGGTTGCATAAGCATCAACAGTATAATGATGGGCTTTTGAATATCTAAAATCAGAATATTCCTTTTCCAAAACTTCAGTAAACATTTCATAACAGCCTGGAGAAGAAAGCATGTACTCATGACAATTCCCTTCAAGATTTAAAGACTTTGCACCACAAGAAAAACAAGGTTTATACTCTTCCATTTTTTCCTTATTACAAGTTGTCAAGAAGGCTGTGAAAGCGGTCGTACCATGGTAATTTCCTTTAGTTGTAACGACTAAACCGCTATTATTTTACATTACTTGCAGTTCGCCTATCCATATTTAATGACTTTTCATCTATCAATTCTGTAGGTTTTATTATCTGTTCCAACACCTTTTATGGTAAGGGATTTCCATTGTTTTGGAAGAATAGGGTCTTTTTGAACTATTCCTTTATCTGTAAACTCCAGTCCGCCAAAACCAAAAAGCACACTTTGCAACATTCCACCGGCACCAGTCGCAAAATATGAAAAGTTCGAAGTCGCCACTTCTGATAAAGCACCAAAAGGAGCTTGTTGGTTGGGTACATAGCTTTCCTTGAAAAGTCGGTACGCATTATCTACATCGCCTTGTCTTGCATACAATATTGAAAAAATGGATTTACCCATTGCAGGGCCATCTTTTGATAATTTTGGTTCATAATATTTCAAATCCTTTACTATTGTTTCTTTATCAGCCACAATATTTAAGGGAAATGAAAGTAAGTTTACATCCGCTTGTTTAATTATTTCTCCATTGTAATTTTCGTGCTCTTTACTCGTACCATCTTCAAATTTCAGTATATTAATATTTTCTGATACCAACTGCCACTCTGGGTTTGGTGCAATACCAATTTCATTGGCGGCTTTGGTTGCAAATTGTAGTGCAGTAATTGCAGCTCCATTGGTAAAAGCATTGTCATTTACATTAGGCGCAAATTCATTTGCACCAACAACATTATTAATGGAGTAACTGCCATTATTGTTAGCGGTTACACGACTTACCCAAAAATCTGCTACCTCTTTCATTAAAGGATATCCTTTTTCGGATAACCATTTTTTATCTTGGGTGACGCGGTAATAATTCCAAAATGCAATTCCAATATCAGCTGTTATGTGATGTTCAAATGGGCCGGTAAGAGCAAAAGGTGGAGTAGCCTCTTCTCCAGTATCATCACTCTCCCAAGGAAACATAGCACCTTTATAACCATAATTGATTGCTCGTTTCTTAGCGGGTTCTAATCTGTCAGAACGATAATTTACCAAAGAACGGGCAATGTCTTGATTAAGCAAGAGCAAGGGAGGAAACATCCATAATTCTGTATCCCAAAAGATATGTCCATTATAAGGAGTTTGTAATGAGAGTCCCATTGGAGCAATGCTTAAGTCTGAATCTCCGCGACCAAAAGCATACAAATGGTACAATGCCAAACGTACATCTTGTTGCGATTGTAAATCACCTTCAATAATTATATCTCCTTGCCAAAGTTTATCCCATAAATCCTTGTGGCCAGCTAAAAGAACATCTTTTGAATTCAGTAAATTGAAAATTACCATTCGTTCTGATTCTGATTTTGGGTCAGAGAAATTTTTGGTAGTGCATTGAGCACCGGTCCAAGCAAAATTTAGATTCTGATTTTTCTTGATGTTGTAATCAAAGGATAATGTGTTTTCATATTCTGAAATGATTTGATGCTTCAATTCAGGTCTTTGGTGTTCTCTGGAGGAGTTTATGTGATGCCATATGAATGTTCCGGATGTACTTACAAGATGTTTGCCAAATGGACTTTTCGCAACTGATTGCAAGATTGGCATTGTTGTTTCCACATCTTTTAATATCTGAAATGTGTTTTTTGGGGTCTGATACTCTTTTGGGGTTAGTATTTTTCCTGTAACTTTTACATCAATTTCTTTTAAAGCTTCAATACTAATATCTATATATCCTGTATACTGTAAATTACGAAGAGCATAAACTGTACAAGAAACTGTCGCTTTATCTTTATAGTCGAAACTTGTGGTTAGAGCGGCATTTTTCATATCCATAGTTTGCTGCCAATTGGTGATATTTTCTTCTGCAATTTTTTCTCCGTCAATAAACATGTCAAGGTTTCCAAAATTCATACCGTGAAGAACTTGACCTACTTTTAGGTTAGGGTCAACATCATAAACATTGTTTAGTACAATATGCTTTATTTTTAGAGGTTTTGAAGATGATAACATTCCAATTCTACCATTTGCAATAGCAATTCCTGTATAATCAGAATTGTCATTCGTGCTTATGTGCCATTCGTCATTTTGAGCGATTATTATTGAACTTGAAATAAATAATAATATGAAAAGTATTTTTCTCATTACTGTTTGTTTTTTTATGAATGCCGACTTCAGTGCACAATGTAGTGCTTTGATTTCTACAGAAATATAATAAAATCGTATAACTATGCTAAGGGAGTCTGAGGTGTGAGTCCTGGCTTTTATTGTTCAATAAATTCTATTGTCACCTTTATGGATTTTTCAGATTCCTTGCCAATCCAAAATAAATGCCCCCATTCATTGTCCAATTTAACTAGTCTTGAATTTTGAATTTTCTCTTTGGAATGTATTGCATGTTCAAACGAAACGCTGTTATCATATGTACTATGGATTACAAGGCTTGGGCATTTTATCTTTTTAATCGTGTCTTCATTAATATCTTGGTCTATGTCATTTAGAAATCCTCTTTTTGAGCGATAATGTTTGATGGCCGAAATAAGTTCTTCAATATCCTCTCTACGAAGTTCATGTGCTGGATACGTTGAAAATTGAGGATAAAAACTGTTGGCTATGACCTTTGGGAGAATTTTGGAAAAGAATGTAACCATGCCCCAGGTGATTCTTTCCATTTTCGGATTGAAAATTATTTTTGCTGTTTTATAGATCTTCTCGTTTTTATTGAGCCATTTTTTAGAGATAGCCGATGCAAGAATCAACTTGCTTACTTTATCAGGATGATTAGCGGCCAGTTCAATTGCAGTCAGTCCACCCGCGGAAATACCATAAACAATGACATTGTCCAACGATAAATTATTTAGTAATTCCGATATTAATTCGGCTGCTTGTTTTGGGGTTCGGTTTCCATTTACAGGAGTTTTGCCGTATCCAGGTCGGGAAGGATTTATTAATAGGAATTTTTCTAAATCAAACCCTTTGTGGCAAAGTGTTTCATTACAACTTGAATGTCCACCGTGCAGAAATAAAATGGGGATTCCCTTTCCAATTGAACTGTATTCAATATCTCCAAGCGGGGTATTTGCTATTTTACAGTCCATATTTGAGTTTCTTCTACTTCCCTATAATGGTCTCGTATAACCTTAAGTTATGGGGTAATGCGTTAATTTTTGACTACATAGTGTTGTGGCTTCTTTTTACTATTTTTTTCTGTTTAATTGATAATCTCAAAAATATAATACATACTAAAAGCAATAATATTATGGACAAAATAGAATCTTCTATTCCAAATTCACTTCCTATTAATAAAACAGGGCCATCAAAAGTTGAATTGATTATATGTTCCTCTTCTGTTCCAGACAGATTGGAACCATAAAAGGGCTGTGCAAAGTTCCATCCCAAATGGAATGCAAAAGGGAGCCATAATCTTTTCGTATAGGTGTACATAATACTATGTGCAAATCCAAAGGTTAATAATAATAGAATAGACAATAAGGTAACATTGTCATTAAACAAATGCGGAACCGTGAAAATGATGGATATTAATAGCAAAGCCAAATAAGTGCCAATCCACTTTTCTATGATTCTATAGATAATCAGTCTAAAAAAAACCTCTTCGATTAAGGCCGCTAGAACTAAAAACGAAAATGGGGCCAATAAATACGATAGGTCAGAAATACCATCAATGGAATAGTAGCCGAATAGATAAAGAATTAAAATAACGAAAGACAAAACCAAAAACCCGAAAAGAAAGCCGCCAAATAATTCTGTCTTTAAATTTGTTTTGGAAAGTTCCTTAATTTCTCTTTTTTCAAACAGTTTAAAAAAATAAAAATAGCTCAGTAATAAGACAATAACAGAGAAATAATTTATTATGGCATCTCCAGTTGGTTTAGAATCAATAAGATGGTAAACTATGGGTTTTGTAACCAAATTTTGAATTCCAATAAGAACTCCGAGACAAATTGCAATCCCTAAAACTATTTTTACTATAGGAAAGTGAATTATTTTTTTTAAGGTAGGTTTCATTGTTAAATTTCAGGGTTGATTCAAATAAGTTTTAAAGGTTTGTATAGATAATCTTTTTAGTACTATTTACATCTTATTTTGTTTGGTTTTTATTTCAAGATTGAAATGGTTAACCTTTTCACCTTTACCTATGGTAGATTCGTAAAATTTAATAGCCTGCTCATCTTCAGAATGTGCCTCTACGAAAATTGTTTCAATTCCGTTCTTTGTGGAATACTCTTTTAGGAAGTTAATTAATTCTTTTCCTATTCCTTGGTTATGAAGTTCAGTTTTTACGGCTATATCATAAATATATAATTCGCTTTTGTCATTATAATACCTTTTTAGTTCATAGGCGGTCAATCCACCAATAATTTTATCATTCTTTAATACTGCAACTGCATAAAAATCTGGTTTGGCCAATAACTTCTCCAAATGCTCTTTTGAGCCTACTGTGTGGGACTCTTCAAAAACCTCGTTCAATAATTCAATAAGTTCTATAAATAAGTTTAAATCATTCTTTTGAAGTCTTGAAATTTTTAAACTTTCTTTCATGTTAGTTTTCCATTAAACACAAAATGGCATATCACAGGTTATACGTGCGAATTCTTCAGTTTGGTGTAGACTTTAGCAATTTCGAGAGTATTTGGAATTTGTCAAATTCGCTGTAATTGCGATTATGCATTGTTGTGTGTTCGTATAGTTTATTTAATCAAAAATTTCAATTCGTCACAAGTTTTGCTTGGCACAAATTCAGTTAGTTCATAATCCGCTACTCCGTTTTTCTTAAAAGGGTCTTTTTCAATTATTTTTTCTAATTCTGATTTTGATTCAATATTCGATAAGATTATTCCACCTGTTCTTGGAATTTTTCGTCCGGAGGCAATGAAATGTTCCAATTCATATTGTTCATTTAAAAATTCAATATGGTCGTTAAGAAATTGGTCAACTTTTTTCAATTCGGTTTTATAAGTCAGATTTATTATGAACATTTAGATTTCCTTTTTAATTCGATTTTCACTAACATCTATTTAGGGATGACATATTAAAAGTAGGCGAGAACAAACAATTACGTATAGCCCTTTTTATATGTTGTTTGGTCTATTCAATTGAATAATGGTCCGCATCTCCATATATGACTTTCCATTTTCCATCCCGTCTTTCCCATACAAAGGTATTTGGACCTGTGGACTGAGTAATTGTTCCATCTTTTGCAACGATTGAATCGGTAAATATGAATGACGAAATGGCATGATTATTTCCGAGTGGAATAATTCTTAAACTATCCCATTCCGTGTTAAAGCTTTCCAAGGATAACATGAAGTCCCTTGAACTTTCACTAACCTTTTCATATGTAATATGATTACCGTCTGACAACATGGTGAATTCTGGCCATAATAAATCCAAAACTCCTTCTGAACTCAAAGTTGTATCAGCCTTTTGAAAGGCATTAACGTGACTTTTCACCTGCTCAATCAACTCAAGAGGATTACGCTCTTCTACATCTACTTTTTCACCGCAGCTTAAAAGTATCAATAACAAGCAAGAAATTGGGCACAAAGAGATTTTAAAATTCATGTCTTACAAATGTTAAAGAAAATTACTTATAACGGTATTGTATATGAAAAGCAACGGATTTTTAAGCACTACTTTTCAGATTATAAGCAATCTTTATTTTATTGAAAACTCATAAGTTGCCATTGGTGCTGTTATTGGTCGAGTTTCTTTCTCTCCTGACTTTGAAACTGCTGAAACATAATACTCAATGGTAGTGCCAGAATTATGATTTGGAATTTCGGCAAAGAAATGATATTTATTGTCAGTTCTTGAAAGTGGAGTTGTTTTCCATTCAGTATCTCCTGAGACTCTCCAAAACAGTTTACATTTTTCCTCGATAAGGCCTTTCTTACTATAATCCATTATTGTCAAATGAACTTTGTGATTATAATTTGAATCGACCTCAGTATTAATCTTATTAACAGTAATAAACAGCATTTCGGGATTCCAAATTGCTCTTGCCCTACAATGAAGAGCATCCCCAAAATTCCACCCATAAGTTGAGTTAAACTCTTCTAAATAGAATTCCCTTAGTCTATCGGAAACGATTGGCTCTTCATCCAAATTATATTTAAACCCTTTGATTGTATAGCCTGGCATAGCATTGCCCCAGGTTTTTAAAGCAACCGAATCCTGTGGAATATCATAAAGAGGCACATAAACAGTTTTATTTAATATAAGGGAATTGGTGTAAGCGGCTAGATGTTCATCTTGGTATCGTGCCGTTTTAATCCGTAGTATTTTGTAAGGCCTATTGTAAGGTGTTTTTAAGTTTGAAAGTTCCTTATCAACTATTTCATTATAAATATTGAACGACTTATAATCGCTCGGTGGCTCTGCAACTAAAATGGTTTCTTCATTGAGGAGTTTTAGCAAACAATCAATATGCTGAATTCCATAGTGCTCAAAGTTAGAAATCATATGATAGCGCTGAAAACCCAATAACGAATCATTCAATTTTAAAAATGTATCCTTGTCGATTCCGTGGTATTTGTTTTCTGCAGTGATCACGCAGGTTGAAAATGCGGTTCCTATACCATCTGTCAAAACATTACCTCCAGTGTTGATAAAGGGTAAATCTAAGACTTCAAAACCTAATTGTTTAGCAAGTGGTACTGTGGCCTCATCTTCAGTTTGGGTAAGTTCTATTTTTCCGTTTTCATCACGATATATAAATCGTAAGGTGTCGTTACATTCTATATCCGTTAAAGGCGTTGAGTAAATATATTTTCCATCTGCCAATTTATAGTTGCCATCCTTTGAAAAAACTGCGCTAGGCCCCCAATCCCTTGTCCACCATGAATCCAAACCTTGTTCTGCATAAATAAAGGTTACATCATCAGGGTTTATTTTCCATTGGTTAAACCAGTTTTCAGCTTCTTTTCGAGAATCTTCATTTTCCACCATCGTGAATAGATGATTGTCATTCGCAAGTTCGATAACCAATTTATGGGGAATACTCAATGGCCAAACTATCAATGTTCCCAAAGCTGGTTCCCATTCTGCAGCAGTTCTATTAGTAAGCCCATGTGAATAATAATGCGGCTTTACTGTTTCTAAATTCTTCTTGGAATTATTCGAACATGAAAAGAGGAATAATAAGATTAATATACTAAGTGAATTTAATTTCATTTTGCTTGGCTTGTGTACAATGGAAGCGCTAAACGTAGTGCAACCGTAGATTTTATGTTGTTGTACCGAAGGTACATAAAAACGTAAAATCCGAATGAAATTCATCATTAGGATATATAAACCTAACCAAAAAAGTAAATATATCCAGGGGTTATCTTCCACTTTTTAGAAAGGAGTATATCGCAAATACAGCAACAACCTCTGGTATACAGAAAAAAAATAACTTAAATTTAAACGGGTCTAGTGTCTAAAGCGTGTACTCCAATTGTATTCCTCCGTAAAAGTTTCTGTTGTTTCCAGGATAGAAATAACGGGGCTGCGCACCGCCAAAACCAACGGCATTGATCAAAACACTTTGGGCATAGTTGGTGTTGAACACATTGTTTGCCCCAAAATTCAGTTGCAAGGAAAAATGGGAAGACAATGTGGTCGTGTACGCCAGTTTTACGTTAAAAACTGTAAAGGGGTCACTCTCTAGAGTATTGGCATCGGTCAACGGAATATTGTCCACAAATTGGTGGGTAAGGTTCAGCCGTAGTCCGTTGGGATGTCTAAAATCCATTCCAGAACTGATTCGGTTTTTGGGAACACCGGTCAACGGATTACCGGAAAAGTCATTGTCACCATCCACAAAATCCACAAAACTATGGTCGCTTAGCGTATAACTTATATAGGGTGAAACCTGTAGTGCTTTGAAAATACGAAACGTATATTTTAGATCCAGTTCCAAACCTTGATGGCAGGTTTGGCCAGCATTTCTTCCAATAAATTGATCTTCGCCCACGCGTTCGGCCACCAAGAGATCACTAATGTCCATTCGAAAGGCCGTTAGATCAAAGAATAATTTCTTTTTTAAAAGGTACACTGAGGCACCTAGTTCATAATTGGTTCCTTTTTCCTGTGCAATATCAGGATTGATCACACCATCTGGGGTAAGGGTCTCTTCCAAACTCGGATTGGAAAACCCACGGCTTATATTGGCATAGAGTTGCCCATGTTTTACTAGGTAGTGTAGCCCAAAACTTGGTAAAAGAATGGCATCGAAATCCCGTTTTGCCGAAGTATTTTCACTTGCCTGGTTGAACAGGTCCCTAAAATCATAGTTGGTTTTGTTGAGGTTAAACCCTACTTGTGCAGAGAATGAATTTGACAAAGGATAGGTGAAAGTTCCAAAAAGATTCAGCTGTCTTCTAAACTCTCTGTTCCTGCTCAATGCTTCTCCTTGCAAGCTGCCATTACCATTGTTCTCACCGAACAAATTTTCAAAAGTGCCCCAATGGTATTCGTCCTTATAAAGTTCGCCTCCAAAGGTATATTGGGCATTTCCTAAAGTGCCCTCAAAGACACTCCTAAAACCAAAACCGTTGGTAAATTCATCCAAAATATTAAAAGGGCGAGGCTCGTAATGGTCTAAATACGAATAAAAAATACTTGTAGTGTTTTGTAGTTTTGGACTAAAATTATGGGAATACGACATGCCAGTCAAGGTATATTTATTGGCCTCAAAACCCTGTGCGGCCAACCAATTTGAAGCGGCCCGGGTTGGGTCTTCATCAAAGTCTGTCTGATTTAAGGAGCTGGGAATTTGGGCGGTGTAGTCTATATGGTTTATAAGTAGCCCTAAACTACCCTTAGAACCTAATTTTATGTTGGAATTCAACAAAAACCCATCCCTGTCAAAGTTGTTGTTTTGCCGATATCCGTCGGTTTCAAAATGGTTGTAACTAAAAGTTAGATCAAAGTTTTGCGCTGCATATTGAAAAGAAAGGTTCTCCTTCAACATTTTATAGGACCCTAAGGTAAAACTATTGGAAAGTTTGGTCTCATCCGCTTGCTTTTTTTTAGTATTGAGGATAATGGCTCCGCCCAAATTGGCTCCAAAAGAGGTGGCCTTTGGTCCTTTTATGATTTCAATAGCTCCCAAATTTTCAAAATCGAAAGCCTCAATGGTTGATGACCCTGTTCCATTAGTAACAGGGATACCATTGAAATACAACCTGAGTTTGTCCGTGCCAAATGGTGTTCTTGCCCCAACTCCGCGAATGGTAATTCTGTTGGTATTCAACGCTCCCGAAAGTACATACACCCCGGCCACCTGATTCATGGCTGAGGCAATGTCTATGGGATTGAATTTTTCAAAAGTTGTGGGGCCAATGGTTGACGAAGTGGTAATTCCCGTCGCTTTTTTTGCAATTATATCTTCTATAAGAATTACTTCATCCAACTGGGTAACGGAATCTTTTTTGATTTCCTGCGCAACAAGCTGAAAGGTAAAAAGCAAAACTAAAATTGGGATAAGACTTTTCATATAGTTGTACAGGTAAGCATTAAAAGTAAGAAGAAGCACTAAATACGTTAAGGTGTATTACTGTGGAGTTGATTCAAAAAGGTTTTTGTGTCCAGTATTTGTGCAAACTCATCATTTAGGTTGGCCAGTGCCACTTGATGTATAGTTTCGGCACTTAATGCTTCACCCAAAACTCCTTTTTTATTAAAAGCTGCCGTGGCATCAGAAATCAAGGTAGTGGAAAAGCCAAGGTTGGAGGCCATTCTTGTAGAGGTGGAAACGCAATGTTCCGTTGTCAAACCTACAATAACAACATCGGTAATGCCTTGTTCTTTTAGTCGGCTTTCCAAATCTGTTCCAATAAAAGCGCTGTTTACATTTTTTTGGATTATAGGTTCACCTTCCTTGGGTTGCACCAAGGGATGAAATTCATTTCCTTTTTTGGAAGGATGTAAGGGGGATTCAGGGTTCGTGGAACAATGTTGAATATGGAATAAGGGCAGCCCTTTTTCCCGAAAAACAGTCAAAATCTTCTGGCAATTGATTTCTGCCTGCGGGTTATTGCGTTCTCCACCATAAAAATCCAACTCTTGTAGACCAAGTTGAATGTCAATCAATACTAAGGCTGTCATCAGAAAAAATTAAAGCCCAAAAGTAAAGATTAAAACCTAAACCCTATGGATAAGCCTGCTCTGTACATGAACGTTTCCTGAAAATCTTCGGGGTTAACATTTCTGCCAAACCCAGCATGGAGTTCCAAGGTAAATTTTTCGCTTCGGGTGGCCCATTTATTTCCCAGACCCAGCCCCAATGCCAGTGTACTGTAATCGTTGTTCCGGGCGCCAAGGGTATCCTCCAAAGAATCATCCTCACCAGTATAATAAAGCCCAAAGGCCTCGGCAAAAAACCCGCTTCTGGGCTGGTATCCAAAATAGGCCCTGAAGTTTGGTCCAATACCAAAGTTTCCGTTGTAATCCGTTGGGTCATTATCAAAATAAACCGTTCCACCAATGCTGGTGTCTTCGCTCAAATAATATTCATAAGAACCTTCAACTGTGCTTGAAACTAAAAACAATCCGGCGTTGAACTTTAGTTCATTATTGTTGTTGAATATTGGATATGCTTGGGCAACGATCATAAAATTTGAAAGCATCAAACCCAAAAACAGTACTTTTTTCATGATATCAATTTTAAATCCAACAGAAATAATCAATTAGCGTTCCAAAATTCAAATGTAAACTATGTAAGGGGATACTTCAATTTTAAAGAGCGGGCTACATTGGTTATTTTTAGTGAAAATTTAAAAATGAAGATCGTATCATATAATGTAAATGGAATTAGGGCCGCACTGAACAAGGGTTTTATAGAATGGCTGCAGACCGTTGGGCCTGATGTTGTTTGTTTGCAGGAAACCAAGGCAATGAAAGAACAGGTTGATGTGTCTTTGTTTGAAGCTGCCGGCTATAACTTTCATTATTGGTTCAGCGCCCAAAAGAAAGGGTATAGTGGGGTTGCGCTGCTTTGTAAGCAAGAGCCCGATCATGTGGAATATGGAACGGGTATCGATTATATGGATTTTGAAGGTCGAAATATAAGAGCGGATTTTGGGGATATTTCTATTATGAGCATGTATTTGCCTTCTGGAACGAATATGGATCGCTTGGAATTTAAGCTCACCTATATGGCCGATTTTCAAAAATATGCCAATTCGCTGCGAAAAGAACGCCCCAATCTGATAGTTTGCGGGGATTACAACATTTGCCATGAAGCTATTGATATTCATGACCCAGTCCGCAATAAAAACGTTTCTGGATTCTTGCCCGTGGAACGGGAATGGATAGGAAATTTTATGAAGAGTGGATTTATTGACAGCTTTAGACATTTTAATGAAGAGCCCCACAATTATACATGGTGGAGTTATCGGGCCAATTCCCGCGCCAACAATAAAGGTTGGCGGTTGGACTATGGCATGGTGAACGAGTCTTTAAAGGATAGACTAAAGCGTTCCGTAATTCTTTCAGACGCCAAACACAGTGACCATTGCCCAATTCTTTTGGAAGTGGAAAAATAACATTTGTTTTAAGCAGTTATGTATTTGGTACTTTTGCCAGTTTTAGATGCGATTTGATGAAATACACCCGACTTCCACATACCAACATTAGGATAAGTAAGATTTGTTTGGGAACCATGACCTGGGGAAGACAGAACACAGAAGTTCAAGGACATGAACAAATGGATTATGCTCTTGAGCAGGGAATCAATTTTTTTGATACTGCTGAATTGTATCCTGTTCCTGCCAAAAAAGAATTGTACGCCGTTACGGAGGAGATTATTGGCAGGTGGTTTAAAAAAACGGGCAATCGGGATAAAGTTGTTTTGGCATCAAAAATTGCAGGAAAGGGGGAATATACCAAGTTTATTAGAACCACTGGATTTAGTAAAGATGCTATAATAAGTGCCGTAGAAGGAAGTTTACAACGGCTACAGACAGATTATATTGATCTATATCAATTGCATTGGCCCGAACGGAGGACCAATTTTTTTGGAGACCGAGGTTATAATGGCCATGCGATAGATTCTTGGGAAGATAACATCCACCAAGTTCTGGAAACACTAAGGGATTTGGTTGCTGAAGGCAAGATACGGCATGTTGGTATTTCCAATGAAACTCCTTGGGCAACCATGCGTTTTCTGGAAGAAAGCAAGGTGCATGAAAGTTTACCACGTATGTTGACCATACAAAATCCTTACAGCTTACTTAACCGACTTTTTGAAGTTGGACTTTCTGAAATCTCGATGCGTGAAAATATTGGGCTTTTGGCCTATTCACCTTTAGCTTTTGGGGTTTTAAGTGGAAAGTATCTTGATCAGATTAAACCAAGAAAAGCACGGATGACCCTTTTTCCTCATTTTGATAGATATACGGGTGAAACGGCAACAGCGGCAACAGCAAAATATCAAAAATTAGCTATGGAAAATGGCTTGAGTTTGGCTCAAATGGCTTTAGCTTTTGTGAATACCAGACCTTTTCTAACCAGTACCATTATTGGAGCTACCAATATGGAACAGCTCAAGGAGAATATTGAAAGTATGGATATTAAACTTTCTGATGCGGTTTTGGAAGGAATTGAAGCTATACATAATGAAATTCCGAATCCTGCTCCTTAAAATAGTCCGTACCTATTTTGTAAAATCAACATGTCTGTTGGCATTTTCTTCCAAAGAAATAAAAGATTCAATTCCTTCTATTCCTGGAATACTAAGTATTCTCTTTTGATATATGCTTCTATAATGATCGCTATCACGGGCATGTATCTTTACAAAAATGTCATATTTGCCACTTATATGGTGCAATTTAACCACTTCTGGAATTTGCACTAGGGTTTCGATTACATCTTTAAATGCATTGGTCTGTTTTAGGTGAATTCCCAAAAATACAGTTAGGTCCCAGCCTATGGCTTTATAGTTCAGTTTCATGGTTGACCCCTGAATAAACCCAAGGGCCCACATTTTTTTTACTCTTGCGTGAACTGTTCCAGAGGAAATAATCAGAGTTTTGGCAATCTCGGTATAGGATATTTGTGCATTTTCAGATAGAAGTTGTACAATCTGTAAATCAATGAGGTCAATTTTGTTTTTCATAGTTGGAAATTGAACAACTACATGATTTAACCTTTTCAATAATCTTTTGTTCAATCATTAATTGAAATAAATCATGTAATTAACAACATTGATAAATATAATTCATTGTTTAGTTAAAACACATGATAATATTATAAGAATAAAAATGAAATACTAAATATCTATCAAAATTTTGCATGGATAAATTGTATTATGATAAAACTGCTTTTAAGGTCATTTATGATGATATTGAAAACTGTCCTACAAGATTGGGCCAAAGCCCAATGAATTTTTAGAAAAAATCAAAAAAACTAAAAATTCATCAGTTTTTTAAAGTTTGTTTAGGCATGTGGTATGCTTTCTTCAGAATGTCGAATTTTCTTTTATGATAATCTGTAAGTAATATTGCTTCAATTAGTTATGAGACAAAAACTAATTGAGTTTTAAGTTTCCGGAACTTAATTTTTTGAACACCATATCCCCCAATATTAATATATGGTAAGGGAGATTATGAAGGTTCTTGTGTAACCTAAAACCAAAATATTATGAAGAAATTTTTGCTAACTACCTCATTACTATTTTTAACTATCATTTCTTTTGCCCAAGAAATAACAGTTGCCGGAACGGTTAAAGATGATACCGGTGTTCCTCTTCCAGGAGCCAATATTATTGTTCAAGGCACGACCAAGGGAACCATAACAGATTTTGACGGAAAATATACTATTGACGCGCCTTCAGATGGCACCTTGATTTTTTCTTCGCTTGGCTTTGAGACCAAGACAATAGCTATAGGAGGAAAAACAACCATAGATGCAATGCTGGCGACATCTGCCGAGCAGTTGGAGGAAGCCATTGTTGTTGGAACCAGAGGCCAACCCAGGACCAAATTGGAAACCGCATCTCCAGTAGATGTAATCAGTATAAGCAAACAGCAGATAAATATGCCTCAATTGGATGTTGGGCAAATGTTGGTCGCTTCGGCACCCTCGTTTACAGCGGTGCGATCACAAGGCGGTGATTTAAGTTCAGCTGTTAACCCACCACAGTTAAGAGGTCTGGGCCCCAATCAACTTTTGGTTCTTGTGAATGGTAAAAGGCGGCATAGTGGCGCGCAATTGATTGGCACAGCAACAGGGGGTACGGCAAATTCCGTAGATATGGACTTTATAACCCCAGATGCTATTGACAGAATAGAAGTATTACGGGACGGAGCTTCTGCACAATATGGATCAGACGCCATTGCAGGGGTTATTAATCTTGTTACCAGAAAAGGCACGGATAAATTTACCGCAAATTATTCAATGGGATTTTACACCAATAACAATCCTGATTTAAGTGATTCCAATATTAGCGAATCAGACCAAGCATTGCTTGAAGATACTGACGGAATTGATGGTATTACACACCAACTAGGAGTCAATTATGGAGTCTCTTTTGACAGTGGTGGTTATCTTAACGTTGCCGGAATGTATCGCCAAAACGAAGCAGCCATCCGTCCAAATATTAGCGGTGCCACCCCATACGGTGATTCGTATTTGAACAATGAAAGAACGGATGCTCAGGGAAATATTATTATTACCAACCCTGAATTATTGGCAGCCCAAGCTGCGGGTGATGCTGCTCTTGCTGCAGAACTTCAGACCGATGCAGGACTACTGGCAGCTCGTGGTCTTACACAAAGAGATATCTCAACCTTTGCAGGCTTACCTGTTTCAGTGCTAGGTTCTGTTTCATACAATTTGGAACTTCCACTATCCCAAAATTCCGAAACAAATTTTTATTCTTTTGGCGATTTTGGATATAAGAATACAGACGGATTTGGCTGTTTCTATCGTAGGTCAGCGCAAACGGATCGTTTTAATTATGATCTTTACCCCAACGGTTTTAGACCTCAAATGATAATAACCCAAACCAATTTGGCCTTCACAGGTGGAGTAGAAGGAATGCTTGGGGAATGGAATTTTGATTTCAGTAATACATTTGGGACCAATACCCAAAGGTACGGGCAATTCAACACTTTCAATGCAAGCTTACAGTCAGAATCGCCCACAACAATGGATTTGGGGACTCATAAATTCTCACAGAATACGCTCAATTTTGACATTTCTAGATTCTTTCCCGATTTCTTATCTGGTCTTAACATAGCGGGCGGAGCTGAATTTAGGGTAGAAAACTACATTATAAATCGTGGACAGCCGGAGAGTTTTGAAGCCGGAGATGCAGGGCTTTTTACGGCTACGGAAGATAATCAAGCACTCATTGGGCCAGACGGTTTTCCATTGGAAAGCTTAAATGGGAGCCCTATTGTAGACGATAATGGAGAGGCCCTCATATTGCCGTATGGTGGTGTTAGTTCCTATCCAGTATTGCAATACAGTCCAAACTGCCAATGTTTTAGAGGTTTTGCCCCAGAAAACGAAGCAAACGAGTTTCGCTCGGTTACCGGACTTTATTTGGATGCGGAATTGGATGTTACGGATAAATGGTTCGTAAGTGCAGCAGTTCGTACAGAACAATACTCAGATTTTGGAGGGGTTTTTACCGGAAAATTTGCTACACGTTATTCCTTAACTGATAATTTGGCAATCAGAGGTTCTGTCAGTAATGGCTTCCGGGCTCCCTCCTTGCAAGAACTGAATTACTCACATACCTTTACCTTCTTTGTAGATTTAGATCCTTTTGATGGAACACTATATCCAAATAGCAGCCAGGCGGCAAAAGCAATTGGTATAGAACAGCTACAAGAAGAAAGGTCCACTAATTTTGCCTTGGGGGTCACGGCAAAACTGTTCGACAAATTAGACCTTAGTATTGATGCCTATCAAATAGATATTAAGGATCGTCTGTTTACAACGGGGAACTTTAGCGCGGATGATGCTCCTGTATTGGAACCAATTATTGGTGCTGGTTTGGCAAGTTTTAGAATCAATGGTGGTGATGTTAGTACGAAAGGGGTTGAAATCGTAGCCAATTATTCAGATCGTGTTGGCGAAGGAATGCTGAACCTCAATTTTTCTGCAATCTTTTCCGAAAGAACCTTTGAAGGAGCCAACGTTCCTGATTTAAATACTGTACTGACCGATCAAGAACTTGAAGAGTTGTATATAGATCGACAGGTAGTAGGTTCATTTGAGTTAGGTGTTCCAACAACTAATTTTATTGCATCCGCAACATATAGTCTGGGGAAATGGTCAGGCATGCTTAGAGGAAACTATATTGGGGAAATATCTCGAATAGATGATGGAATAGGAACCTTAACGGATGAAAACTTTCCAAATGTTGGAGAGCAAGGATATTCCGATCAGACCTTTTCTGCACAGTTTACAACGGATTTGGGAATAACCTATGCAGCGTCAAAGAATTTATCTTTCACGCTCACTGGACAAAACATTTTTAATAATTATCCTGATTTATATAGGTCTGAAGAAAGAGGTTTTTACTTATATGGTAATGGCCAACAAGGATCTCTTGGAGCTAACTATTTAGTAAGAGCAACATTAAGTTTCTAAAATTTCAAGATAATTTAAAAAATAAAAGACATGATAAAGACATATATAGAAAAGTTAGGCGTATTCACAGTGTTGATGGTAATTTTCAGCTCATGTGATATAGAGCGATTGGAATCGGCCCAAGAAACGGCCGAAGGGGGTGGAACCATAGAAACCTTTACCGCTTATACCATAGACTCTACAGACCCCACGGGATCGAATGTTTATGGAAGAATAGTTTTCTGGAAAACCGATTTAGACCAGACGTTGGTACAAATTTCTCTCTACAACACCATTGCCGATATTATGCATCCGGCAGTATTGATTAATGGAGCTGCAGGAGCAGGCACAACAACCCTGTTGGCATTGGATGAAGTAGATGGAAGCACGGGAGAATTATCGGACAACAAATTTTTTCTCATTAGTGATACAGCATTCTATGATTCTATCTCAGCATTAGATGCACATGTGAGCATAAGTTTAAGTCCATCTGATGATACCATAGTAGCAATGGGAGATATTGGAACAAACGCAGACCCTGTGGATTCAAATTAAACCTTTTTAATCTTAAATATAGCACAATGAAAACAACAACAATTGACAGACGAGCTTGGTTAAAGCGAGGAGCTTTAACAGCTGCTGGAGCAGTTATGCTCCCACACTTAAGCTTTGGAGAAACCCCAAAGGCACCAGTACTGTTGGATGCAAACGGTGATGCAATTTACACGCCATTTTTCAAGGAATTCCTTCCGGATAATTACAGGGAATTACCGGAATTAGCGGCTAAGTTGAATGCTAATGAGAATCCATATGGCCCTTCACCCAAAGCAATAACTGCCTTGAAAGAAGTTGCAACTAAAGGTAATCGATATGCTTGGTTTGAGCTTTTTGACCTTATGGGAAAAATAGCAGATGCCGAGGGCGTGGATGTCAAGAATATTATGATGGGTCCAGGTTCTTCAGATTTGTTGGAGAAAACAGCAATGGTAATGTTTATGAAAGGGGGCAATGTAGTATCTGCAGATCCTTCCTACATGTCATTGATACGAGTGGCAGAAGCTACAGGGGCCACTTGGAAAGCTGTGCCCTGCAAAGAGGATTGGGCTCACGATTTAAAAGCCATGGAAGCTGCGATAGATTCTGAAACAAAGTTGGTGTATATCTGCAATCCCAATAACCCCACAGGCGCAATGACCGATCATGAAGAGATGGTTGACTTTTGTTCCAGAGTCTCTGAAAAAGTCCCTGTGTTTGTTGATGAGGCTTATCTTGGGTTTTTAGAGGATGGCGCAAAGAAGAGTATGGTATCTCTTGTGAATCAGGGTAAGGATGTAATAATTGCCCGTACATTTTCCAAAATTCACGGTATGGCAGGATTAAGAGTCGGCTATGTTGTTGCACAAGAAGCTACATTGGAAAAAATCCAAAAGATTACACGCGGGGGAATGGGTATTTCCTATACCTCAATTTTTGCTGCTGTAGCCAGTATGGACGATGTAGATTTTCAGGATACTTCTAGAAAACTCAATGCGGAGTGCAGGGAATATGTTTATAAAAGCCTAACAAAAATGGGTTTCGAGTATATTCCTTCAAGCACAAGCTTTATCATTTTTCCAATTGAAATGGAAGGCAAGGCTTTCTTGGAAAAAATGACCGCAGAAAAAGTCGGGGTGCGTGCCTTTGAAATTAACGGAAAAAATTGGTGCCGTGTAAGCATGGGAACCATGGAAGAAATGAAGCTGTTTACTGCAGCTTTAGAAAAAGTGCTTATTTAAGTTTGTTAGAGTTAGCCCAAGAGTTGGATGTTAAAGCAACTATTTAATTTCCGCTCTTTGGGCTATCCTATATATTACCTATACAACCAAACCTTTCCAAACCTAATTACAATGAATCTTGCGCTTCAAAAAACATTGGAACTCCTAGTCATAATAGGGTTAGGTGTACTACTTCAAAAAAAAGTTGTAAAACAAGACCTAAAAGGAGTAAAAACACTTATTCTTAGTGTCGCTTTGCCTGCAACTATATTTGTTGCGTTGTTAAAAATTGAACTAAAGGGAAGCCTACTGGCCCTTCCAATTCTTGCACTAACCTTTAACTTATTAATGTTGTTGGCCACCAAATATTTTCTTGCCATTTCTTTGCCAAAAAAAGAGGATGCCAAAAAAAGAACGCTAATGATGCTTTTGCCTTCTCTGGCGCCGGGACTATCTTGTTTTCCTTTTATTGTGGTTTATCTGGGAGATGATTATTTAGCTCTTGCAGCACTTGCAGATGTTGGAAACAAGGTGTTTGGACTGATTCTTTTGTACATGCTAGCCATGCATTGGTATCATCTTAGAGCTGTAAAGAACCATTTAGTGTCTGCCAAAAGTAAAATGCGAAGCTTAGTCATGTCATTGATCAATGAACCCATTAATATAGTAATAGTGGTTGGCCTTTTGCTTCTTGCACTTGGATTAAGCTTGTCTTCATTGCCGGGTTTTCTCCAAAACACGGTATTGAGCTTAAAAGTTTTGATGACACCTTTGGTTTTGTTGTTCATTGGAATGGCGGTAAAAATAAAATCAGGAGAATTTGGGTTTATTCTGAGTTTATTATTTCGAAGAGCAGGAATAACCTTTTGCTTATCGGCGCTTTTTGCAACATTTTTTCCGGCGTTGACCCCAGCCTTAATCCTATTGCTGGTTGTATTCCCTCAAAGCTCCTGTAGTTTTTGGCCCTTTGCCCATATGAGTGCGGTAAACTCGCTTGAAGAAAAAGATGAACAAAAAAAGCCAACGTTTAATATTGATTTTGCAGTCAATGTTCTTGCATGTTCGCTTCCATTTTCTACAATATTGATTATTTCTATTCTTTCTTTTGGGGAATTTTTTGCGTCCGCCAGCACTTTATTCTTGTTTGGAGGTACATTTATTATTGGTTCTTTTCTCCCTTATCTTTTATCGAGACTTAAAAATGGTAACAAAAAGACAATTTCCACGTCAGAATTATCAAAAATGACTTCAGGGCCTTGTCTTGAAGAAAAGGATTGATTTCTTTTGGGTTTCTTTCAAAAAAGAGATTTGACCACATCCTCAATTTTTGAAACCAATTGAACATTGATAGAAGTGTTCTTAAGTCCAATTTTATTGTTTTTTGAAACATAAATAGCGGTAAAACCTAATTTTTCAGCCTCAAGAATACGTTGATCCACGCGTTGTACAGGACGTATCTCTCCTGCTAATCCCACTTCGGCTGCAAAACAAACCCCTTTTTCAATGGGAATATCTGAATTGCTAGACAGGATAGCGGCTAAAACTGCAAGGTCAATGGCGGGATCATCAACAGAGATTCCCCCAGTTATATTTAGAAAAACATCTTTTGCCGCCAATTTAAAGCCCGCCCTTTTTTCAAGAACAGCTAAAAGCATATTCAAACGTTTGACATTAAACCCAGTAGCAGAACGTTGGGGTGTGCCATAAACGGCGGTGCTTACCAAAGCTTGAATTTCTATCAATAATGGACGCATACCTTCAACGGTGGCAGCAATGGCAGTACCACTTAGGTCTTGATCGTTCTTTGAAATAAGAACCTCGGAAGGGTTGTTCACCTCACGAAGCCCACTTCCCTGCATTTCATAAATCCCCAACTCAGATGTGGAACCAAACCGATTTTTAAGCGAACGAAGAATTCGGTATACATAATTGCGGTCTCCTTCAAACTGTAATACGGTATCTACCATATGCTCCAAAATCTTAGGTCCCGCTATAGCTCCGTCTTTGGTGATATGGCCTACCAAAATTACGGGAGTACTGCTTTCTTTAGCAAATTTGATAAGCTCAGCCGTGCTTTCCCTTATTTGTGAAATACTCCCTGCCGCAGATTCAATATAATCCGTATGCAAGGTTTGAATGGAATCAATAATTACCAAGTCCGGCTCTACAGTACTTATGTGCTGAAAGATGTTTTGTGTTTTGGTTTCGGTTAGTATGTAGCAGTTTTCACTCTCTGGATGAATGCGGTCAGCCCGCATTTTTATCTGTTTTTGACTTTCCTCGCCGGAAACATAAAGTGTTTTGTATGCTAGTTTTAAGGCAATCTGTAAAAGCAGGGTGCTTTTTCCAATTCCTGGTTCACCTCCCAACAAAATCAAGGAGCCAGGAACAATACCTCCACCCAAAACCCTATTGAATTCTTGATCTTGTGTATCTAAACGAAGCTCTTTTTCATTGGATATTTGAGAAATCCGTACTGGTTTTGTGACTTTTTTGACTGCATTGGAATCGGTCTTCCAGGCTCTTTTTTCTTCTTTTTGAACCACTTCCTCCACAATCGTGTTCCATTGTTTGCAGGAAGAACATTGCCCAATCCATTTGGGATATTGGGTGCCACAATTTTGGCAGAAGAAAGTTGTTTTGGTTTTGGCCATTCGTTTAAAATGAAGAGCCTAAAGATATGGAATTCGATGGTTGAATGCATTGTGATTTTTGGAGAGCAGGACTTTTGTAGAATCTAATTTAACCCGTAGCGCTTTTTGATGAAAATTCGTCAATTCGAGTGATTTTGCTTGGCAAGACCCAGAAAAATTGTATCGAGAATAGAATTTTCAATGACAAAGACCTTGTTCTCGATACTTTTTCCTTTGGAAAAAACTCGAACTGACGGTTTTTTGAAATAAATCAACTCAAAATTGTACTACGGGTTAAATTAGCAAATAGTTTCCACCAATAACCCTAACGGTCCAATAATCCAAGAATTTAGTACCCGAAGTCTGCTTTAAGGGCATCAATTTTTTCCAGTGCCATATCCTTGGTCAAAAAGTCAATTTCTTCCATCTGGAATGCTTTTTCAAAGGTTTTGAATGCTTTTTTGGGCTCTCCAAGTTCCTCATAGTACTCGCCTTCAAAGTAGAAACCAAGCATGGTCTCAGGAAATTGTTTTTTACAGAGTTCGGCCAAGGGCTTTAGAGACTCAATATCCTCTTTTTTCAAACAGGCCGCATAAATAGCCATAATGTCGTTTAATTCTACTGGTTTTTCGAAACCAAGGAGATTTTCAATCATATCATACCTGTCTTCCAGATACTTGAACACTGGATCGTTTGAAGCCAGTATTTCGGTTTTGTATTCTTTTGGGGTGATGGGCCTAAATATTTTGAACACATTGTCAAACGCCTTACTAATTCCATAAGCAGCTATGGAAACATGGTCCGCTTCATCATATTCATCAAAAAAATAATGCAATGTTTCTTTGTCAATGGATTTAAGGGCGTTGTTCATTTGAAGGATTCGTTGTCTATCTTCGGTCTTTTCCTTCTCCAACACAACATTGTAAAAGATTTCTTGGTTTAAGTCTGATAACCTGGACGGAACCCTGCTTTCCATTTCGGTAGCCAATACCGGAGAAATACTGAGGTAGGAATTGAAAAGGGACTTGTCCTTAAATAAAAAGTAGTTTCCAAAATTTGCCGTAATGTCATAGCCAATGAACATTTTAAAGGGCGCAACACTATATTGTGTTTCTAAAAACGGAATGAGCTCTGTACCTAAAAATTCGTAAAATTTTGCGCCTTTTTCAGTAGGTAGGCCTGTGGTTTGTTCAAAGTCACAATCTTCCCAACGTATGTCATCTTCAGCCTGATCTACACCCACTATAATAGCTTCTGGCATTCTCTGGTGCCTGCTGTAAAATTTTGCATTGGCCACTACCATGTCAAAAAGATATTCAGCATCCAAAACCAGAATTAGGGGATACTTTTTTTCTTCGGAATAACCTTCTGGAAAATAATAAGAAACTCCCCTTCTTTCTTGAAGCTTGAAGGATTCAAAAATTTCTTTTTTCACTTGGGCGCCAAGATTAAAACACAGTAGGCCTATAAGTAGAAATAGACATCTTTTCATTTGGTCAAGTTTTATTGGGTAGGGGTTTACCGATTTCTATTCAATAACGGTAAGACAATGAAGGATATTGTACCAAAAACAACGACCATTAACGTTTGTGCTGTCCACATGATCCAACCATAAGTATCTCCTGAAGTTTTGCTCACTCCATAAACGGAAAGTGCGGCTGTAACCACAATTGGAAAAAGACCTAAACCACCGTTTGTGGCCGCCATGGCAAATGCGCCTGCAACAAATGCAACAAGAAATGCGCCCAAAGGAAGATCTGTGGTTTCGGGCACGGTAAATTTAATAACCCAGAACATGGCAATATAACAGACCCAAATAAAAAACGTATGAAAAATAAAGGCTCCTTTGTTCTTCATTTTGAAAATGCTAAGCACCCCGTCCAAAAGACCATTGAGAAATGTTTTGATCTTTGTTGCCAATTTGGAGGTGGATTTTTTTATTAATCGAATGGCTACAAACAAACCGAGTACACCAACAATTAGAATCATCAGCGACCCTACAAGGCCAATTCCTTTTTCTTGAAGAATGCCCAGAATTACATCGGTCTGGAACAATAGGGCGGTAATAATTATCAACAAGAGCATAATCACATCAATAATTCGCTCAGTGACAATGGTTCCAAATCCTTTTTCAAAAGGAACGTTTTCGTAGGTGGTCAATGCAGTGGCCCTTAAAAATTCTCCTGACCTAAGCACCAAGGTATTGGCAAAATAGCTTATTAAAATGATGAGTACATTATTGATGAGCTTTGGCTTATAGCCAAGGGGCGCTAATAGATAGTTCCAACGAATGGCCCTAGAAATATGGCTTAGGATACCAATAAAAATTGAAAGGAAAACCCATAGCAAATTTGCATTTTGTATGGATTCAAGAATCTTTTTTCTGTCCTCTGGAGAGGTTGTGGAAAATGAATAGAAAACAAGCCCAACTCCAATGAGTATAGGGATTGCAATTTTGAGAAATTTTTTGAGTGAGTTGCTCAAAACTAGTTTAAAAGATTGGTCTCTTCATTGGGGAAAACCAAAGCAGGATTGAACGATTTTGCTTCTTCAATATCCATTAAAGCGTAGGTTATCAATATTAAAACATCACCTACCGCTACTTTGCGGGCTGCTGCTCCGTTAAGAGTAAGTTCTCCCGAACCTCTTGGGCCGGGTATGGCATAAGTTTCCAATCGTTCACCGTTGTTATTGTTTACAATTTGGACCTTTTCTCCCCGGATAATATTTGCTGCGTCCATTAAATCCTCATCAATGGTAATGCTACCTATATAGTTTAGGTCCGCCCCTGTAACTTTTACTCTATGAACTTTAGACTTTACAACTTCTATTTGCATGGTGCAAAATTAATTAATTCAATCTTAGGTTGTCTATTAAACGAACGTCGTCTGCGTAAACGGCAATAAACGCCCTATATTTTCTATCTACCTGTTTTTTAAGCATTGGGGTTAGCGTGTCTTCATCTGTAATTTGAAAATACTCTAAATCCAATGTGGTGTTTTTTTCAAATTGGGACTTAACCCATTCACTAATAGTATAAGCACTTTCCGTGCCAAATTTTGTCTTGGCAGTTAGTAGGGTTTTATAAATAAAACTTGCCTCTTTCCTTGTCTTTTTTGAAAGACGTTCATTGCGTGAACTCATGGCCAATCCGCTGGGCTCACGTTCAATTGGGCAGCCGATTATTTCAAATGGCAAGTTCTTGGAATCCACCATTTTTTTTATAATCTGAAGTTGCTGAAAATCCTTTTCGCCAAAGTATGCCCTGTCTGGGGAAATTGTCCTAAGGAATAGCTCAACTATTGTGCCTACACCATCAAAATGCCCTTCTCTAAATTCGCCCTCCATAACTTTGTCCAATCCATCAAACGCATAGGTTTGTGACTTTATGCTTGATCCGTAAATCTCGTCTACGGTTGGAGTAAAAACCACAATCTTTTCTGAAACACTCTTTAGCAGATTAAGATCCTTTTTTATATCTCGGGGATATTTTTCAAGATCATCCTTTTTGTCAAATTGAGTTGGATTCACAAAAATACTCACCACAACCACATCATTGGCCAACAATGCAGCCTTTACAAGTGAAATATGACCTTTGTGCAAAGCCCCCATGGTAGGCACTAAGCCTATGTCATGGTTTTTGTTCCGTTCCTTTTGTAAGAAACGGCTGAGTTCGTTTTTAAGGTCAAATACTTTCATACATAGACTGAAAAGCGTGCAAAAATACTATAAATACTGCTAATCGGCATAATTTTTGTACTTTTGCAGCTACGTTTTTCAGATAAGCAAAAGAAAGTGTTTATGAATGGTAAAAAGATATTGTTTGTATCTTCTGAACTAGTGCCTTACCTCCCAGAGAATCAAGTTTCCTTAATGTCTTACGAAGCACCAAGAATGGTCAATAGTAATGGGGGACAGATACGTATTTTTATGCCAAGGTATGGAAATATTAATGAGAGAAGGCATCAACTGCATGAGGTAATCCGTTTATCCGGAATGAACTTGGTAATCAATGATATGGATATGCCTCTTATCATAAAAGTGGCATCAATTCCAAAGGAACGCATACAGGTTTACTTCATAGATAATGAGGAGTATTTTAAAAGAAAGGCAACGTTTGCAGATGTTGATGGGAATTTGTTCGCTGATAATGACGAACGTGCTATCTTTTTTGCAAAGGGAGTTGTAGAAACTGTAAAAAAATTAAACTGGTCTCCAGATATTATCCACGTTCATGGATGGATGGCATCTTTACTTCCACTATATCTACGTGAATATTATAAGGATGAACCCCTTTTTGCCGATAGCAAAATTGTTACTTCAATCTATGGTAATGGTTATGATGGGGAGCTGGATAGTAAAATGATAAATAAAATTGCTTTTGACGGTATTTCCGAAGAAAATATTTCAGCACTTTCCACGCCTGACTATAATAATTTGTTAAAAGTTGCAGCAAATTATTCCGATGCGATTATTTTAGCCTCGGAAGATGTGTCAGAGGACTTAAAGAGTCATATTGGCAATCTTTCCAAACCAGTACTCCCTTATGTTTCGCTTCAAGAAGCTGAGGATGCGTACACAAATTTCTATACAACAGAAGTTTTAAAATAAATTGCATGAAATTTTCAAGGAATATAATGGTGTCAGCCTTGGTTGGCACTTTATTCGTAATATTCGCTTCTTGCGAAGAGGAGTTGGGTACAATTGGAGAAGGAGTGGTTGCAGGAGATCCTTTTACAACGGATAAGCAAGTTTTTGATGTCTTTGCATATAATAAGAAGATAGAGGCTGTTCAAACAAATAGGTTGCCACTATATCAAGTTGGAATTTTTAACGATCCAATATATGGAAGGACCGAGGCGCAAATCACAACCCAGTTAGTAATCAGTTCAGCAAATCCAACTTTTGGGGATATAAGGCAACAAGTAGAGGATTTAACGGACACTAGTGGAGCTACTGACACTATCCCAGAAAATGAAACAGTAAAATCTGTTTTTTTACATATTCCCTATCAATTGGCGCCTTCAGCTCTTAGTGACTCTGATTTAGACGGAGTACAAGAGGGTTTTGATGACGATGATAATGATAGTAGCAGTGATAGCGATGATGATGGCTTGACAGATAATGAGGAGCGAATATTAGGTACCAATCCTTTGGATGCATTGGATCCGGATACTAATGGAGATGGTACAGTAAGCGATGATGAATTGGAGGGTATTTCCTCAAATACTTTTCCAATACAATACGATTTAGATAGTATTTACGGAGACCGAAGCACATCCTTTAAATTTAAAGTGCAATCATCCACGTATTTTTTACGCGATTTAGATCCCAATACAGGTTTTCTAGAGGCACAGGAGTATTTTTCAACACAATCTTTTTCCCCAGAATTTGTGGGAGAGGTATTGGCTGACACTACATTGACAATAAGTAACATGGATGAGGTAATTTTTGAGGATGATGATCCAGATACCGATGATGTGGATGAGTCAGAAACTGTAGCAGACAGAATATTGCCAGGTATTAGGGTTGAACTGGATAAAGATTTCTTTCAAGAGAATATTTTGGATATGGAAGGAAGTTCGGAACTTTTAAACCAAGCTAATTTTAGCAGCTTTTTGAGAGGATTGCATTTTTCAATTGAGGATAGTGAACTACTCTTTCTGTTGGATTTGACCCAAGCTAGTATTACCATCACTTACGAATACACCAATTTTAATAACAATGCCACCACTGACGATACTTCTGATGATTTTACGGAACAGGAAGAAGCGGAGTATAGCTTGAGCCTTATTCAAGTATCTGGGGGCAATGCTGTCAATACTTTTATTAATGAAAATTACCCAGGAGACATAGCATCCAATTTGGATACTAGTGAGAACGCCTCACGCATTTATCTGAAAGGGGGAGCTGGATCTTATTCTGAGATAAAGCTTTTTGATGATGCGGACATAGATCGCGGTAAAGAATTTATAGAGCAAATTAGAGCGAATAATTGGATCATTAATGAAGCAAATCTGGTTTTTTATGTGGACAGGGATGCATTGGATGCAGTTGGTGGAACTAATGAACCTCCACGTATTTATTTGTACAATGCTGAAACCAATCAAGCATTGTATAATATATCAACAGAGAATTTTGATGATTCTGGTTCTTCTTTGGGGGAGTATTTAAACTACGATGGTGTTCTGGAAGATATCAATGGCGAGAATAAAGATTTTGAAAATGGGGTAAAATATACTCTACGCATTACAGAACATTTAAATAATATTATTGTAAGGGATTCATCAAATGCTACATTGGCACTTGGGGTTTCTTCAAATATTGGTATTACCGCAGTCACAGAGTCAATGGCTGCAGGAGGAGCCGTGATTGATACTCCAGTTATGTCGGATATTAATCCATTAGGCACTATTCTTTTTGGAAGCAATGTGGAAGCTAATGCTGAAGATAAAAAATTAAAACTGGAGATTTTTTACACCCAGGCCAATTAAAAAATCATTTTATAAATACACAACTTATAGATATTTCACGTTTTAGAACGATTGGATAGCTTGTTTTCCCCAATAGGTTATAAATTTGTATTGGTATACATTGACTTTAAATAAATAAAAACCTGTTTTATGTGCGGTATTGTTGGTTACATCGGTCATAGGGATGCCTACCCTATAATAGTTAAAGGTTTACAAAGATTGGAATATCGAGGATACGATAGCGCAGGAATTGTGCTGTTTGATGGAGAAGAGACCCATCTTTCCAAAACAAAAGGCAAGGTAGAGGACTTAAAGAAAAAATCAGAAGTTACAATATCTACAGAAGGAAAACTGGGTCTGGGACATACAAGATGGGCAACACATGGTGTTCCTAATGATGTAAACTCACATCCGCATTATTCCAACTCAGGAGATTTGGTAATAATCCATAACGGGATTATTGAGAATTATGAGGCCATTAAAAAGGCACTGATAGCAAGGGGATATACTTTTGAGTCAGATACCGATACAGAGGTATTGGTGAATTTGATAGAAGAGGTAAAGAAAAAAGAAGGGGTTAAACTGGGAAAGGCTGTTCAAATTGCATTAAACCAAGTTGTTGGGGCCTATGCCATAGCCGTGTTTGATAAAAATAAATCAGATGAGATTGTAGTCGCCAAACTAGGAAGCCCTTTAGCTATTGGAATTGGTGAAAACGAATATTTCATAGCATCTGATGCCTCGCCATTTATAGAGTTTACCAATAATGCTGTGTATTTGGAAGATGAAGAAATGGCGGTAATCCGTATTGGTAAGGAAATCAAATTGCGTAAAATTAAGGATGATGCAATAGCATACCCAAATATATTAGAACTTCAATTAAATCTTGAGGAGATTGAAAAAGGAGGTTATGATCATTTTATGCTCAAGGAAATTTATGAACAGCCTCGAGCAATTTTAGATACGTATAGAGGAAGGCTTTTAGCTAATCAAGGTATAGTTAGGATGGCAGGAATTGACCAAAATATGGAGAAATTCCTAAATGCAAATAGAATAATTATTGTTGCATGTGGAACATCATGGCACGCTGGACTTGTGGCAGAATATATCTTTGAGGATTTGGCAAGGATTCCTGTGGAAGTTGAATATGCTTCGGAATTTCGATATAGAAATCCTGTAATAACGGAAAATGATGTTTTAATCGCAATATCTCAATCTGGAGAAACAGCTGATACTCTGGCCGCAATAAAATTGGGCAAGGAAAAAGGGGCATTCGTTTTTGGGGTCTGTAATGTTGTGGGATCGTCTATATCGCGTGAAACCCATGCCGGGGCCTATACCCATGCAGGGCCTGAAATAGGTGTGGCCTCTACCAAAGCATTTACAACACAGATTACCGTGCTTACGCTAATTGCATTAAAACTGGCAAATGAAAAAGGTGTTTTCTCCAAATCTAGATTCCATGAGTTTTTAACAGAACTTGAAGCTATTCCTTCCAAAGTGGAAAAAGCATTGTTATCAAACGAAATTGTGGAACAAATTGCAGAGATATATAAGGACTCCACAAATTGTCTATACTTGGGTCGAGGATACAATTTCCCAGTTGCATTGGAAGGGGCATTGAAATTAAAGGAAATAAGCTACATCCATGCGGAAGGATATCCGGCCGCTGAAATGAAGCATGGCCCAATCGCTTTGATAGATGAGCAAATGCCCGTAATTGTTATTGCAACAAAAAAGGGACATTATGAAAAAGTGGTCAGCAATATTCAGGAGATTAAATCAAGAAGTGGCAGAATCATAGCTATAGTTACAGAAGGGGACAAAACCGTCAAGGAATTGGCAGATCACGTTATTGAGGTTCCAGAAACATCCGAAAGTCTTACACCATTATTAACTACAATACCCCTGCAATTGTTATCATATCATATTGCCGTTATGAGGGGTTGTAATGTAGATCAACCTCGAAACTTGGCAAAATCGGTTACCGTGGAGTGACCTAGGGAAATCTGAAAAACATTATAAATTGATTGATTTTAGCTCTTTTTTTGTTAAAATCGTACTTATATCATACTTTTTTTAGGAAAAAAATACTATGCATGCATAATTTTTTTCATTTTTGTAGATATCAAATGAAAAAAAATGTATCTTCCGCGTCCAATACTTAACGTATACTTAAAACTTTTTAACTCAAATTAAAGCTAATGAGAAGACTAATAATCATTTCTCTTATGCTGTTCGGTGCCGCATCTTATGCGCAGACAACAGTGCAGGGAAAAGTAGTTGACGAAAACAATGAACCTATTCCAGGAACCAATGTGGTACTGGTTGGCAAAGCCGAAGGAACCACTACTGATTTTGATGGCAATTTCACATTCAACACTTCGGAACAACCCCCTTTTAAACTTCAATTTACTACTTTAGGTTATTCGGATTTTATTGCCGATGTAACCTCGAACAATCAAACGCTGTCAATAACGCTGAGTGAAGCATCTACACTTTTGGATGAAATTGTAATTTCCGCCTCAAGAACTCCTGAGCGTATTTTCGAGTCTCCTGTAACAGTCGAAAGAATGGGTATAGAGACCATTAAAAATACAGCTTCTGCCGATTTCTATGGCGGTTTGGAAAACCTAAAGGGTGTCGATGTAAATACCAACAGTTTAACATTTAAATCAGTTAACACAAGAGGTTTTGCAACCTTCGCCAATACTCGATTTATGCAGTTGGTAGATGGTATGGATAATTCTACGCCAGCATTAAATTTCCCTATTGGAAACCTTGTGGGAATGGTTGAGACAGATGTACTGAGCGTTGAACTGTTGCCAGGGGCATCTTCGGCATTGTATGGTGCAAATGCCTTTAATGGTATTCTTTTTATGCGAAGTAAAAGTCCTTTTGATTATCAGGGGATAAGTGCTTCTGTAAAAAGAGGTATTACATCTCAAGCTGCTGCTGGAGATAATTCGTATACAGATGTTGGTATTAGAGCTGCACATAAGTTCAGTGATAAATTCGCTGTCAAAGTAAACTTTGGGTACCTCAAGGGTACAGATTGGGCGGCAAATAATATAGAAGGATTGGATGAAAATAATTTTCTTGCTGAGGGAAGAACTAGAGATGATTTAGACTATAATGGGGTTAATATATATGGTGACGAGGTATCTAATAATATTAATGATGTAGCCGTACTACTGGAAGGAGCTGGAGTATTACCAGCTGGGGCGAATGCCTTGGTCCCATCTGTTGTGGTGAGTAGAACAGGTTATAATGAAAGCGATCTTACCAATTATAATGCTGAAAGTATAAAAGCGGATTGGGGATTGTACTATAGACCAATTGAAAACAACAGTTTAGAGTTTTCTTATGTAGGTAAAGTAGGTACTGGATCAACGATTTATCAAGGCACTAACCGTTACAATATCAATGGATTTTTTCAAGAGCAGCACAAGCTGGAAATAAGGAATGATAATTTCTTTGTTAGGGGGTATTTGGTGGCTGATAAGGCTGGGGATTCTTATGATATGACCGCTACAGGAATTAACATCAACAGGGTTTGGAAAGATGATCGTACATGGTTTGGAGAATATACAGGAACGTATGCTCTAGCAACTTTGGCAGGAGCAACAAATGAAGCTGCCCATGCAGCTGCAAGAGCTCAAGCCGAGTCAGGTCGTTTTTTGCCAGGTACTCCAGAATTTCAAGCTGCCTTTGATCAGGTAATTAAGGATCCAGATCTTCTATCCGGATCGCAATTTAGGGATGCCTCAAAGTACTACCATGCCGATGCCAATTATAATTTCAGTCATTTAATAGATTGGGCCGATATTCAAGTAGGAGGTTCTTTCAGGGAATACAGTTTAAATTCTTTTGGAACTATCTACACCGATTTTGACGGTCCTATAGACTATTCTGAATTTGGTATTTATACGCAAGTACAAAAAGAAATTCCTTTGGCTGGAGAAAAGAGCTTAAAACTTACAGGCTCTATAAGATACGATAAGTCTGAATTTTTTGACGGCTTCTTCTCTCCTAGGGTCTCTGCCGGTTTAACCCTTAATCGAAATCATAATATTCGGGCTTCGGTACAAACGGGATTTAGAAATCCAACCACACAAGATCTTTTTATCGGTCTATTTACCGGAAGAGATGTTTTAATGGGATCGGCACCTGACAACTTGGATAGATACATTAGGCCCTATACTGTGAGTGCCCGTGGCCAATTATTGGGCCAACCAGAAATTATAGAACAAGCAGGAAGAGCAGCTTATGAAAATTCATATTCTTTAAGTTCTTTCAATGATTTCAGGGATTCTGGTAATGCGGCAGATTTGGAGATTGCAAACCCCGATATTGTAAAACCCGAGCAAGTAACCTCAGCTGAAATAGGCTATAGGGGAAAAATCAACAAATTGGTAATAGATTTTAGCACCTATTATAATAGCTATAAAGACTTTATTTCTCAAAGGGTGGTAGTAGCGCCTCTTTACGGTCAAGTAGGCGATAACTCCTTGTCAGTGAATGCCTTGGCTAATGGGGATTCTCAGAGATACGGAACGTATACAAATTCTGCAGCAGATGTTAACTCCTATGGAGCATCTTTGGGTCTTACTATGAAGGTACTTGGTAATTTTGATTTAGAAGGAAGTTATACGTATACAAAATTAGATTTTGACAGATCCACAGATCCAGATTTACAGTTGAATTTCAATACCCCAGAGCACAAGTTCAAAGCTTCTTTTGGAAACACAGAATTGTTCAAGAATTTCGGGTTTAATGTAAATTACCGTTTTAGCGATGATTATTTCTGGGAAGCGACTTTTGGCCAAGGTGTTGTGCCAGAATTTCATGTTGTAGATGCACAGATCAATTATTCGGTTCCAAGCATAAAATCAACTTTTAAATTAGGAGGTAACAACTTATTGGGAGACGAATATTTTACTGCGATTGGTACAGGATTCATAGGTTCTATGTATTATCTATCATGGACAATTAACAACTAAGAGAAAACTAAATCAAATTTCAGATGAAAACCTTTAAATATATATTTCTTACTTCCATACTGGTTTTATTTGCCAATTGTAATGAACCAGAAGATGTAGACATAACCCTGAAAGAGGAGATTCAAGAGTTTCCTTCTCTCACTGCAGGTTCCGCAGACTTTAGCAATTATGTATCCTTGGGAAATTCGCTTACCGCCGGTTTTACTGATGGTGCTCTTTTTCAGGCCAGCCAGTCATTTTCACTTCCAAATATTATGTCGCAAAAATTTGCGCTTGCTGGGGGAGGAACCTTTGTTCAGCCCTTGACAAATGATAATTTAGGAGGTCTAGCAGCTGCTGGGAATAGAATTCAAGGTCCAAGACTTGTATTTGGAGGCTCAGGACCAGTTTCTTTAGAATCGATAATTGGAGATGTTACGGTTACTACAGATATAGTTCTTAATAACCCATCGGGGCCATTTAACAATTTAGGTGTTCCTGGAGCAAAAAGTTTTCATTTACTGGCGCCAGGGTATGGTAATTTAGCCAACTTAGAAGCCGAATTGGCCAATCCATATTTTATTAGGATGACGGGAACGAATCCGGACATAAGTGTGTTGGAAATGGCAGCTTCCCAATCACCCACCTTCTTTTCTTTATGGATAGGGAATAACGATGTTCTAGGCTATGCTACTTCGGGTGGAGATGGAACAAACCCCTTAACGCCTGTATCAGGTAATCCCGGTGTAGGCTTTGACGGTACTTATGGCGCTTTAATTGCTACACTTACGGCAGGAGGAGCAAAGGGTGTTGTGGCCAATATTCCCAATGTAACGAGCATACCTCATTTTACAACGGTACCACATAACCCTTTAGACCCTACTAGTGAATCTTTTGGGCCTTTAATTCCTACGCTAAATGGAATTTTTGGACAGCTAAATCAAGTCTATGCGTTTCTTGGATTTCCGGAACGATCTATTGAGTTTTCATCTACAGCTGCAAGTGAGGTTGTAATTAAAGATGAAACCTTGGTTGATTTATCGGCAGAAATTGCAGGGGTGTTGACTGAAAGCCCAACATTCCCAGCTTTCGTGGAATCATTTGGATTGCCAGCAGCGGCGGCACCTACGGTTGCAGGTCTATTTGGAGCTATATATGGACAAACAAGAGAGGCTACAGCAGATGATTTATTTGTTTTACCAAGTTCAGCGGTAATAGGTACTGTAAATACAACTTCAGTAGGGAATTTAGTTTTGGCAGGTTTATCTCAAGAATTGGCAGGTCAGTTTTCGGTTGAAGGAATTACCTTGCCTCTGGAAGATAAATGGGTATTACTTCCAAGTGAACAAGAAGAGATTGCAACTGCCACAGCAGCATTCAACGATATCATTGCAGCGACTGCTGGCCAAGCTGGTTTGGCATTGGTAGACGCTAATGCTTTGTTGGATCAATTGGCAAGTAGTGGTATTACAAGTGGAGATTTCACATTAACATCAAATCTTGTTACCGGAAGTGCATTTTCTTTAGATGGAATTCACCCAACGGCAAGAGGTTACGCTTTGTTGGCCAACGAATTCATGAGAGCAATAGATGCTACATACGGGTCTAATTTTGAAGCATCAGGGAATTTTGTCAATGTAGGCAACTATCCTACGAATTATTCACCTACGTTACAATAACTATACTCTATATATAACTATTATAAAAAACGCCTTCATTTGAAGGCGTTTTTTATGGTTAAAAAAAGAGCTAAGTAGTTTCTTGTTTAAGATTGATGACATATCTTTGCAGCCGGAAAAAAAGCAGTTTTTTCCTTCGTATTCAATTAAAAATAAACACAGTAATGTCTAAAGTTACAGGTAAGGTTGCACAGATTATAGGCCCGGTCATTGACGTTGAGTTTGAGTCGGGAACAGAAATCCCAAAGATTTATGATTCTCTAGAAATCAACAAAGCAGATGGTTCCAAATTGGTTTTGGAAGTTCAATCGCATGTTGGTGAAAATACGGTTCGTACCATTTCTATGGATTCTACGGATGGTTTAAGCAGAGGAGTAGAGGCCCACGCTACAGGAAGTGCAATTCAAATGCCTATTGGCGAGGATGTTTATGGACGTCTTTTCAATGTAATTGGAGATGCAATTGATGGGATGGAAAATCTACCAAAAACTGGAGACAACGGACTTCCAATTCACAGAGAAGCTCCAAAGTTTGAAGATCTTTCCACGTCTACCGAAGTACTTTTTACAGGTATCAAAGTAATCGATTTGATTGAGCCTTATGCAAAAGGAGGTAAAATTGGATTATTTGGTGGTGCAGGTGTTGGTAAAACAGTATTGATTCAGGAATTAATCAACAATATTGCAAAAGGACACGGTGGTCTTTCTGTATTTGCTGGTGTTGGTGAAAGAACAAGAGAAGGAAATGACTTGCTTCGTGAGATGTTGGAATCAGGGATTATCAAATACGGAGATGATTTCTTGCACTCTATGGAAGAAGGTGGATGGGATTTATCCAAAGTAGATAAAAAAGCAATGAAAGAGTCTAAAGCGACTTTCGTTTTTGGACAGATGAATGAGCCTCCAGGAGCACGTGCTCGTGTTGCCTTATCAGGATTGACAATTGCTGAATATTTCCGTGATGGAGCTGGAGATGGTCAAGGGAAAGATGTACTTTTCTTTGTGGATAACATCTTCCGTTTTACACAAGCGGGTTCAGAAGTATCTGCCCTTTTGGGAAGGATGCCTTCAGCGGTAGGGTACCAACCTACTTTGGCAACTGAGATGGGTGCCATGCAAGAAAGAATTACATCAACAAAAAGAGGTTCCATTACATCAGTACAGGCGGTATACGTACCTGCGGATGATTTAACGGATCCAGCTCCTGCCACAACCTTTGCTCACTTGGATGCTACAACAGTACTTTCGCGTAAAATTGCCGAGTTGGGTATTTATCCTGCGGTAGACCCATTGGATTCTACTTCAAGAATTTTGACTGCTGAAGTTTTAGGAAAAGAGCATTATGCATGTGCACAACGTGTAAAAGAGTTGTTGCAACGCTATAAAGAGCTTCAAGATATCATCGCTATCCTTGGTATGGAAGAACTTTCAGAAGAAGATAAACTGGCAGTAGGTAGAGCAAGAAGGGTACAACGTTTCTTATCTCAACCGTTCCATGTTGCCGAGCAATTTACAGGTATTCCTGGGGTATTGGTAGATATTAAGGATACGATTAAAGGGTTTAACATGATTATGGATGGTGAATTAGATCACTTGCCAGAATCTGCCTTTAACCTGAAAGGAAGTATCCAAGATGCTATAGAAGCAGGAGAAAAAATGTTGGCTGAAGCTTAAGATATGTATTTAGAAATTGTATCACCAGAAGCTACGTTATTTGCAGGTGAAGTAACCTCTGTTACTGTGCCAGGAATAAATGGCGAATTTCAAATGTTGCAGAATCACGCACCTGTGGTTTCCTTACTTCAAAAAGGAGATGTTAAGGTTCAGGGGGATATTACCATTGATGAAGATTTTCAAAATAAATTTTCCAAAGGCCCAAATGGCGAGACTGTGCTGTCCATTACCAGCGGAACAATAGAAATGAAAGACAACAAAGTGATTGTTTTGGCGGATTAAGCCAGTTTTGTTATCAAAAAATTTAAAGGCCCAACTCGAAAGAGTTGGGCCTTTTTTGTATTACATGAAATCATAGATTTTTTAATGGTAAAGGATTTAATAGATACCCTTGCTAATACCTATTTCTACATTGCGATCAATAATCAAAATAATTGCAAAATGAACAAAAATCTAATTTTCGGATGTATCCTATACATATTTCAAAGTATAACGTTATGTGCGCAATCATGTGACACAGATTCTAATTTCGCTCAAAGAGTATTTGAAGACTTTCCTTCAACTACCCTTTCAGATATATCTGAGGCACTTCCCGAAGATCTAGACCTAATTAGTGGGGCTGAATTAATAGGAGATATGTATAGAATAGGTGCCGAATTAATTGGTTTAGGAGATGTAAAAGAGGGAAAGTTAATTGGGCCAACAAAGCGTACTTTTTTTACTAGGGTATTAAGTGCTGATAGGGATTTTTTAGATATCCTAGTTGATAAAACTTTCGGTAAAGCGGAAACTGAGGTTACAATCTGTATTCATTCTGAAGATGGGAGCATACAAAATTCTGTTGTAGATGTTTTCCCCAATAGTAAAGTGAATAAAAAGAAAGTTTTTGCCATTAGGGGTTTGACGGGAAAAGTAGTTTCTATTAGACTTAAAAATAAGTCTGCGACGAACCAATTCGGTTATAGAGTAGAATTAAGATCTCACCAAGATAACAATGTTCCCGCCAAGCTTAAGCCAAAATCAAATAGAGGTTGATTGTTTATAAAACCCAAAATCAGAACGCTTTAATATTAAAATAAAATGAAAAAAATAATCTTATTTACCATACTGTTTTCCGGTTTGAATACTATGATTGCTCAAAGTGTAGCATCTATTTCTAATTGCTCTCCAAGAGCTTGGTGCAATAAGACAGACTTGAATGTTTTTGATAAATTTTCTGAAAACTTTACCGCACCAGGGGATATTGCAGGAATTATTTCTGAGTGTGGCAGTACTAACCCTTCTTGTGTCTTTGCGGAGTGGTTTGCATGTGGCTATAGCGCAAATACGCCACAAGGTACTTTGTGTAAGGAAACAAAACTTAACAACGATGCAACAACAGAGGTATTGAGCTCGCTCCAGACAGGTATTACCGCAGAACGTATTTTCAAGTTTTATGATAAGACGAAGAGAGGTGCTATAGTGCATAAATATTCAAATGGATACACTTTAAGATTGGCAATTAAACTTCAGAACAAACAAAGAGCAGGACTTAATTTTCTTCTTGCTTTTAAAATAGTAGATAACAAAAATAAAACTTTAGCTAATCCCATAGTGTATGTGGCACCTTCAAAAAACAAAAAAGGATATCTCATACTAAAGAGCGATAAAAGCCTTTTGGATTATGAGTGGATAGCAAATTGATTAAGGGTATTCCCACCAATATTATCCTCAGGTTGAAAATAAAAATAGGTGCTAATTGATAATAAAGTACCCCGAAATAAACAATAACCCTTTTTAAAATTTCAAAAATGAAAAAAATAATTCTTCTAATAGTAATAGTTATTGGCACTACGGCCATGGCACAATCCAAGTCTGGAAACCTCATTACCTTAAAGCGAACGAAATCTATTAAACTAAGCAAAAAGGGGCTAAAGGTTGCCAAAGAAAAATTGACTCACTACCTACAGGTTAAGGAGGATAATGTTTATCCGGCTAAAGGGTTTGTTCTGTATACCGCTAAAACAAAGAAAGGAAATTTATTGGTAGCTCCAATAACAATTGGTAACGGTTCTAAAGAGTTTATAAAAATGCCAATGCCGGAATGGGATTTGGTCGCCTCAACTAGTGAATATTTAGTAGTGTGTTCTTGCGGATCGAATATTAGCGCTCAGGATGGAGATAGTTGTGAATACAATCCTAATGAGGTTGAATGTTCTGGGGGTTGTACAGGCGATCAATCTGGTAAAACATGCGGTTTAACTACAATGAGTATGACTAGTGGTAAGATAGTTTACAATCATCAAGGGCGCTGAAGAACTTAAAATATACTTTATCCATTAGGCTCAAAGTATTTTTACAATATGATTTTTTTTTAATAGTAGAATTTTAATGATACTTAAGATTTAGATATTTATGGAACTTGCAATTCAAAGAGAAATAGAGGTCAATGAACTCAAAGAGAATTTAGAGCGTGCTTTTCCAAATTACAAAGTAAAGTATGCCCCTTTAAATAAAAAAACGCTTCGGGTAATTGATGGGATGAACCAAGTGGTAGTAGGAACCAAAAAACAAAAATTGATTTATGCGGGTAATATCAATATGATGGATCTGAGGATATTGATTCCGTTTATCTTGCTTATGGGGCTTTTTGTTATAGGAGGAATCGTATTTGCTGTCGTCATAACGCTTGTGAAAAAGAATGTATATAAAGCAATGGAAGAAGAAATAGGCAACCATCTTTCTAGAACTATTGTTCAAGGTAACGACTCTTAGTTTATGCAAATACAAATTCAAATGAAAAAATACATTACCATAATACTAACCTTGGCCATGATCTCATGCGCTTCTGAAAATCAACAAAAAGGATTGGACTTAATTGCGAAGCATTACCATACGGAAACCTCCTTCAGTAAAGGTTTCAAAACTAATGCGGGGAAAACTACTTCTAGATTTAACATTAAAGTATCCAATAGCCCAATGTTAGATACCCTAAGGCAAGATATTACGGCATCTAATATTGCCTTGATGCTGTATGAAAGTTTTACAGAGGATGAAAGGGATGATTATGACTTTATTCATGTAGAACTACAAAAAGATTCACTGGAAGAATCCCATAAAGCATTATACGATTTACAACAACTATCGAGAGCTTTGGACCAAGTTGCCATTTTCACCAATTTTTCTGAAAACTTACTTCAAAAGAACTATAATGGTATTGCACAAAATATAGCTGATCGGTATCAAAATCCAAAGCTGGCAGGCAATTTAGAGGCATTCATGAATGGTTTGTACAAAGCCCATGGCAATTTGATTGAGTACAAAAGAATCGGTTTTGGCATTTATACCAAACCCAATAACGAAAAACTTTTTCATTATTCAGGGCACCTAAAATTTGCGGATGGTTATATAAGGCCTTTTATTCTCACTACCTCAATGAATGTTAGCAATGATTATATAGAAGGCTATAAATTGGATTAGAGATTTTATTACTCTAGTGACGTGGGATAAATCTAAAATAAAACATTAAATTACCTATTCAGCAATCATAGAATTAACGCATAACAAGTTAGAAATGAGTAAAGACACAACGGGAGGATTTATTGTCGCGTGTATTTTCTTGTTAGTTGGTTTTGGTAAAACATATGCGCAAAGTAGTTTAGAACAGGAAGTAGATAGTCTCACTCATTTAATTGTAAGTGTTCCAGACGATACTTTAAAAATAGGTCGATATGAAGACCTTGCTAGAAAACTACTTTCACTTAACAGGCAATCCAAAATGCTAGAAATAGCGAATGAAGGACTGACCTTATCCAAAAAATTAGAGTATGACGGAGGTATCGCAAAAATGACCTTATTCAAGGCCATAGCACTGGACATTATGGGTAAATCCGATAAGGCAATACCACTTTACAATATAGGTCTAAAAATGGCCAAGGAACAGGGTGAGCAAGAACTGCAGGCAAGATTTTATATGAATCTTGGATTATGTTACCGTTATATGGGTGATTATGATTTAGCTTTGGAAAATCAGCTATATGCTTATGATTTGCGAGAGGCAATGAGTAAGAAGGATCTTGCAAAGTTGCTCAACAATATTGGTATTATTTATCGCTTTCAAGACAAGCATAAACGAGCCGAGGAAATTTATCTTAAATCCCTTAAATTAAAGCAAGAGCTTAAAGACAGTCTCGGGATGGCTGCAACCCTTACGAATTTAGGGTTAGTGTACAATAAAATTGAGAATAGGAAGGAAAAATCTACTCAATATTTACAAAGAAGTAAAAATCTATACCAACTATTAGGAAGGCCTGACCATGTTGCTAGTTGTAATATCTCTTTAGGACAAATTTTTTTGAATCAAAACAATATTCCAAAAGCGAAAGAAGCTTTAAATAATGCGTGGAAATATTATGAAAAGAACATTGATCAACAATATTCACCCTCCACCTTGGCAAGTCTAAGCGAAATAGCTGTTCTTGAAAATGATTTTCAATTAGCGAAGGCCTATTTGGAGAAAGCACTAGAAATTTCTACCTCTTTTGGTAGCAAAGTTGATCAAGTAGAAATATTGATCGGATTGAGTTCAATAAAAAAAGAGCTAGGTGAAAATGCTGATGCTTATACAATGCTTAAAAAAGCCTATGGTATTAATGACACCTTAAACCAAATGAGTCGGCTTGAAGCCATGGAAGAAATGCAAGCAAAATTTGACGTTAATGAGAAAATCAGCGAATTAAAAATTAGCGAACTAAAACTAAATGAACAAACCCGACAACGTAACATCTTTTTATTTGGAGCTATAGGCTTGGCCCTATTTGCCATAACTATTTTCTTCTCACTCAAAGGTAGGATTAGATCTAACAAGAAAATAGCAGAACAGACAGAAGCTATTCAACATAAAGAAATAATAGAATTACAACAACAAAATAAATTGCTGGCGCTAAGTAGCATGATTGAAGGACAGGAAGCAGAACGGATGCGAATTGCTAAAGATTTGCACGATGGTTTGGGAGGATTGTTAAGTACTGTCAAAGCACATTTCTCTGCGATACAAAATGAGGTAACAAAATTGGAAAGACTTAATCTTGCTGAAAAGACAAATGAATTGATTGATGAGGCTTGTGTGGAAGTCCGTCGTATTTCCCATGATATGATTCCACATGCACTTACATTATCTGGACTCCCTGCAGTTTTAGAAGATAGGGCAGAAACCTTAATAGGCGAAGGGTTCAAAGTGGATTTAGACATTCAAGAGTTTCCAGAGGATATGGCTAAAACAAGACAAGCTATGTTATTCCGATTAATACAAGAAATTATTTCGAACATAAGAAAACATGCCAACGCAAAAAACATCCTCATACAGATTCTTGGTAATGATAGGGGATTGAGTCTAATTGTAGAAGATGATGGTGATGGTTTCGAATTCGAAAAAGCAATGAAATCCGGTGGGGTTGGTTTAAAAAGTATAAATAGTAGAGTAGAATTCTTAAATGGAACAATTGATTGGGATTCAAGTTTGGGAAAAGGGACTACAATAACTGTTAATATACCAGAAGTATGATTCGAGTATGTATTGTAGATGATCATAAAATGGTAATTGAAGGCTTTCAATTGCTTCTGAAAGATGAAGACGGAATAGCGGTTGTTGGTCATGCATTAAATGCTGAGGTAGCTCTAGAAACAATGCAAGAAATTGCCCCAGATGTTATTTTATTGGATATTAATATGCCAGGTATGAACGGTATTGATGCTTGCAAAAGTCTGGTAAAACTAGTACCCAATATCAAGATCATTGCCATTACTATGCATAAGGAAAGTAGCCTAATAAAAATGATGTTAGGAAATGGAGCCAAGGGTTATGTGCTAAAAAATGCTGGTAAAGATGAGCTTGTTGAAGCCATCCGTACAGTGTATAAAGGCAAAATGTACCTAGATGATGTTTCAAACGAAGTAATCATCAATACCTTATCTGACAAAAAAAAAGGAAATGCTTCAAATGGACTTTTTCCAAAGCTTTCTCGACGTGAAAAAGAGGTGTTAAACCTTATTTTAAATGAACATACTACACAAGAAATTGCCGATAAGCTCTTTATCAGTTTTGGGACTGTTGAAACCCATCGCAGAAATATGTTGATTAAGACAGGGACCAGAAACACTGCAGGTCTTGTGCGTGTTGCACTTGAATACGAATTACACAAGTAAACTTCTTACATGATTTCATGGATTTTTCCTTGTCAAGGATTTCTTTGATGCCTATTTCTCTGATGCATGGTATTTTGCATTAGGAAATAATATAAATACAGGGAATAAAATTTTAAAAATGAAAAATCAATTCGTATTAATTGTAGCTGTAATTACCATGTTGAATACGGGCTTCTCACAAGGCACCTCATCTAATTTTAAAAACGAAGGGAGGGATTGGTATATAAGTAAGAATACTGGCTCTGGGCAAATGGGAACTAAGGAAAGGCCGGCCAAAGATTTGGGCAACATCATTCATCATTTAAAACCAAATGATAGAATACACATTGCCGAAGGCACTTACTTAAGCAAAGGAGGCAGAGGTGCTGATGAGATCAATGTGCCAGTAAAGATTTACGGAGGTTATGATATTACTTTTTCCGTAAGAGACCCATGGGATGCACATAAATCTATTTTTACTGGAACTAATGAGTATATGAAACTAACCGACCCAAGAATCTATATTAGAACCGATCAACAGCGGGAAAGTAATGGTCAAAAGTCCAAGGGCGGTGAAATAGTTGTTGATGGTATTATCATTGACAATGGCCCTAGAAATAGGTATCATCAGAATAAAAATTTAGCTATTAGAAGAAAAGCAAGCCCAAAATCGCAACAAAACCCATCTCCAGAGTCTGGTGGAATTGTGATTGTTGGTAGCGCATACACAAATATTTCGGTATTGAATTGTGTGGTTATGAATACAGCACCTACAGAAGGTGCTATTTCTGTTCGTGTTTTCCAAGGCGGTAAGGGGCTTATCCAAAATAATTTCTGTATAAACAATACAGGCTATGGGATTCATGCAAGAACTGGCTATGTAGGTTCAGATGCTGCAAAAATCCCAATATTTATCATAAAGAACAATACATCTTTATTTACCTGGAAGCATGATGCGATAGCATCTTACGGTGGCGATGCATTGGCGTTTGATAATAATCTAATAGCTACAGTAGAGAACAATGCGCTTGGTTATGGACATATGGGTGGTATCTACAACAAAGGAGCCAAACTAAAACTTATCAATAACCTTTTTACTGGTAATGGGAAATATGATTATAAGGAGATCAACGATAAAATGGCGGTAACGGATATTTTGGATGAAGCCATGCACTTAGATCCAATGAGTGATGGCAACCAAGGACTACTTATTAAAATTCCTGTTGCGGAAAGATGGGCAGAAATTTATGCAAATCGTAAAGAAATAAGTAGGGCATCGGTCGATGCGGCAGTAACAGTGCCTAATACCGGAGCTAATCAACTGCGCAGCATCTTTGGTCTTAACCAACAAGGTAGCGGAGTTGCAACTGATGCAGAGATTTTCCTACCTTTGATTTCCATTGATGAAGCTTTGCCAGCAGGTAAATTTCCTTGGAACGGTATGGGATGTAATATTCCAAAACAAGCGAAATAATAATAGTTTTAATTCTAATAATACCCACCTTTAAATATTATTAAAGGTGGGTATAATTTATTCTAGTAGAATCAAAGACCATTCCTTATTATCAATTAAGTAACGCTTTAACTCCTGAAAACCAACAGCTTCATGTGCATGTAAAGAACGTTGATTTTTAGCATCGACTTCAGTTATTATAGTGTCAAAACCCATTGGAAGTTTTTCTTTCATGGTTTTATACAACCTTCTGAATACACCTTTGCCTCTATATTCTTTTGAGACACAGATTTGACCCATAACCATATAATTGCAATTGTTTTTTATCACTTTATTGATTTCTTGGAACATGGGTTTTAGCACTTCAATGGAATTACAAAACTTAGGATGCATGCAGAGTGCATACCCAATAACTTTTTCATGTTCAACAGCAATTATGTGCCCACAAGCGGCATTCATTTCTTCCAGAATTCCAAAGGAATGTTCTACGGTCAAAAAACCTTCTTGCTCCTTTTCGGTATTTGAGAGACTACCTGAAAGATTCTGTTGTTGGAGTACAAGAATTTGTTCAAGTTCTTTTTGGGTCGATGCTTGTTTGTAGGCTATCATAAACATCAAATTTCAATAAAGATAGTACATTTGAAGCATGGCCAGGTTTCCTAAAAAGCTAGCAAAAAAATTAGAGAAGAGAAAGGTAGATGATGCACTTCGGGTATTGTCTGAACCTAAAGGCTTGATTGATTTTTCATCAAACGACTATTTGGGCTTTTCAAAAAAACAACAATTTCATGATTCAGCTGCAGAATTATTGGAAGAAAGAAAGCTCCATAAAAATGGAGCAGCTGGTTCCAGACTACTTACGGGAAATCATATTTTATATAGGGAACTGGAAGATTTTTTAGTAACCCATCATAATTCACAATCAGCTCTGGTATTCAATTCTGGTTACGATGCCAATATTGGGTTTTTTTCCTCAGTTCCGCAACGTGGAGATACTATTTTGTATGATGAATTGGTGCATGCCAGTATTAGGGATGGTATCAAAATGAGCAATGCGAAGAGTTATAAATTCAAACATAACAATATTGATGACCTTCGTGTTCATATTGAACGTAGTCAAAAAGTCAACGATTCAGAAATTTATATTGTTACCGAATCTGTTTTTTCCATGGATGGAGATTCCCCTGATTTAGAAGCACTGGCAGATTTTTGCACCAAAAAAGATTGCTATTTGATAGTGGATGAAGCCCATGCAACAGGAATCTACGGAAATGGGAAGGATTTGGTCAGCCAATTGGGATTGGAAGAAAACGTTTTTGCCAGAATCATCACGTTTGGGAAGGCTCTGGGAAACCACGGAGCAGCTGTTTTGGGCAGCAATGATTTAAAGGCCTATTTGGTCAATTTTGCAAGAAGCTTAATTTATACCACAGCACTTGCGCCACATACAGTGGCTTCTGTTTTGTCCGCATATCGGTATTTAGAGTCTCATGGTAAGGAAGAAGGTTCAAGATTAAAGGAAAATATCAAGTACTTTAAAGAACAGGTTCAATTTTTAAATATGGAGGGGAGGTTTATTGAGAGTGACTCGGCTATCCATTGCTTGGTATTACCAGGAAATGAAAAAGTAAAGCAAGTATCAAAATATTTGCAAACTGAAGGCTTTGATGTAAAACCAATTCTCTCTCCTACAGTAAAAATTGGACAAGAACGATTGCGATTTTGTTTGCATTCATACAACACAAAAGAAGAAATATCGCGAGTTTTGTCAATAACAAGAAATCTTATAAAATAATGGCGCAAGAATTTCATACACTTGGCTCTTTTGAATTTCCTGCAGATGTTCAAATCATTAAAGGAAGACTAGAAGCGGAGGGCATTCCTGTTTTTTTAAAAGATGAGAATACGATTAACTCAGACCCTTTAATTAGCGGCGCCATAGGTGGAGTGAAATTACAGGTTTATTCAACCGATAAGGAACGAGCAAAGGCTATTTATGATGCAATACGTAACTATGCTACAGACAACGAAGGGAATCCTGTTGTCTGTCCCAATTGTAAAGCAACCAAATCTGAGACATATTATTCTAGAAACAGTATATTTTACAAACTCTTTCCCTTTTTTGAGCCTAAAAAATACAAGTGCGCTCAATGTAACTTTATTACCAAACCACAATAATGAAAGTTTTTATAACGGGTATATCTACGGATGTTGGAAAAACCATTGCATCCGCAATAGTTGTTGAAGCGCTTCAGGCGGATTACTGGAAACCTGTTCAGGCGGGAGATTTAGAGTATTCGGATAGTCATAAGGTTGAAGAACTGATTTCAAACAACAAGACAAAAATCCACAAGAACAGCTATGCATTGAATACCCCAATGAGCCCACATGCTGCTGCTGAAATAGATGGGATCATTATTGAGATTGATAAAATCAAAGAACCCAATACGGAAAACCATTTGGTCATTGAAGGTGCAGGTGGGTTGTTAGTGCCATTGAATGATTCTGATACCGTTTTTGATTTGATTAAGTCCGACCATAAGGTCATTGTAGTGTCCAGACATTATTTAGGGAGCATTAACCATTCACTTTTGACCATAGAAAAACTTCAAGAAAAAAGATTTAAAATAGGAATCATCTTTAGTGGGAATGAACACCCAACAACAGAAAGTATCATTTTGCAGAAAACGAGCGTAACTTTTCTCGGACGCATCAATGAAGAGGAAGTATTTAATAAAGATGTAGTGAAAAAATATGCAGAGCAGTTCAAACCCGTCCTTAAGTCATTCTAGCCGCTGATAAATAAGCCCGCGGTCAATGGTTTTGGACAAGGTATAATATTGTTCTAGATAATTGTCCATATACGTATTGAGATTAATCATTTTTTTATCAAAAATCCTTTTCCCCTTTCGGGCTACTATAGTTTTTGGTTGTAAAACCTCTAAAATATAGCTTAGTTCCTCTATTCTTGTTTTTCTAGGATTGTTCATAAAAGGGAAAAGTTCCTCTCTACCAATACTGCTAGGGTGTGTTGCAGCTTTCGTAGGCGGAGTTTCGCCCAACACCCAATATCCAATATGGTATTCTGTAAAAAAAATGTTCTTGGTCTCCATATTGTTTTCAATAATATAGTTGGGAACATCAATGCCTTCACCATTAAAAAAAGACCCCTTTTCTATTTTATTGGAAATAATGTTTGCGTACTCCAAATAAGCTTCCATCGGAAGTAAAACAAAAAAGAAAATAATAACAATCTTATAGTTTTCCTTTAACGGCGGAAGTTTACCCACAGCTATTCCAACCGGAATCAGAATAAAGGGAAACAACTGAATGAGATAATGTCCGTTTACTTTTCCAGCTTGTATAAATGAAACCATTACTCCTGAAAAAACAATCAACAGTATTTGAATCGGCACTGATCGATAATTGAATAATTGTTTTTTATATGAAAAATAAAAGAATGCTAAAGCTGTCAATAATAATGGGAGGGTCTTTAAAGGAGAATGGTATTTTGAACTTGAATATGTCAATGGAGCCTCAAAAATAGATTGCCACCAGGTTGTTATCTCCCCTTCCAGATAGTAGGGAACAGCAGTTAGGAGGACTAGAATTATAAACCCTATACCCAAAGCAATTAACCGCTTAAAATTGTGCCAAAAGTGTTGTTTGGTCAGAGCTCCCCAAAGCAAATACAAACCCAATGCAAGTAACGGATAGGCCATGTTTAGCTTGGACATTACAGAAAGCCCAAAAAGGAATCCAGTGATAAGATACCAGAATATGTTTTCCTTGGAAAGGAGAATGTATACACCAACAACAAAAAACAATGTACATATATGTTCAGACATTACGCCTTGCAGACTTCCAAACATGCTTTGAAAAAGAACACAAAAAATAGCACACCAAAAACTTACCTTTTTAGTAGTTGTCCATCTTCCAATACCATAGGTAAACAAGGCTGTTAAGGCAACCAAGAGTGTTCCGAATAATCGTATGGCAATAAAACTTTTCCCAAAAACTGAAATTATGGTGGCAAAGAATAAAAAGGTGATAGGGGGCTTTAGGTCCCAAAGTTGGGTGTACGGCAAATAACCGTCTACCCAAGATTGCGCCATGATAATAAATGTACTTTCATCCCTATCAATATAATCCCTGAAAAAGAAAGGAAACCGGACAAAAAAGGCTACTAAAAACAGTATAAAGAAAACCATTTTCCAGTTTAGATTCTTGTAGTTGGGAGTAAGAGATATAATAAGCTTTTTGAGCACGTTTAAGGTTGAATTTTCTAGGTTTTAATTCCCATCTTTGCAAGATAGATAAATTGAGGCGTTTGACTAATCCAGTTGTATTGGAAAAATTAGCTAGTAGAGACAAAAAATACCTTTGGCACCCGCTTACCCAGCATAAAACTTCAGCGCCACCTTTAGGTATTGTAAAAGCAAAAGGAGCTTTGATTTGGGACGAAGAGGGCAATTCCTATATAGATGGGATAGCTTCTTGGTATACGGCAATGTACGGTCACTGTAACGAGCATATAATTGCTGCCTTGACCAAACAAATGCAACAATTGGATTTTGTTATGTTCAGTGGTTTTACCCACAAGCCAGCTGTTGAACTTTCCGAACGTTTAATGGAAATTTTACCTGACAATCAAAAAAAGATATTTTTTAATGATAATGGTTCTACTGCGGTGGAGGCAGCCATAAAGATGGCATTGCAATATTATCATAACCAAGGTGAAAAGAGAGATACGCTTATTGCTTTTGAAGATGGGTTTCACGGGGATACGTTTGGGGCTATGAGTGCATCTGGGCTTTCCTCCTATAATGGACCTTTTGAGGATTTTTTGTTAAAAGTGGAACGCATACCGGTACCTCAAGAGGAAAATATTGATGAGATATTGCAAGCGTTGGAAACCATTTATAAAAGTAATTCATGTGCGGCATTTGTTTTTGAACCTTTGGTTCAGGGAGCAGCTGGAATGAAGTTTTATTCTGCAACAGGTCTGGATCAGTTAATAAAGAAGTGTCAGGAAGCAGGTATTTTATGTATTGCCGATGAGATTATGACGGGGTTTGGTAAGACTGGGAAAAATTTTGCTTCGGATTATTTAGAGTATAAGCCAGACATTATATGTTTGAGCAAGGCGTTGACAGCAGGAATGTTTCCTCTGAGCATTACCAGTTGCTCGCAAAAGGTCTTTGAGGCGTTTTTAAGTGAAGAAGTGGCCAAAGGCTTTTTCCATGCCCATACGTATAGCGCCCATCCTTTGGGTTGTGCAGCAGCCATTGCTGGATTAGAGCTTTTGAACTCAGAAGAAATTTTAGAGAGAAGAACCTATATAGAAAAAGAACATAGAAAATTTATAGCGTCGATAAAAAAACATCCAAAAGTAAGAGAGGCAAGAAGTAAGGGCGTTATTCTTGCTGTTGATTTGAATTTGGACACCAATCGCTATGGTAAATTACGTGATAAACTATATCAATTTTTTATGGGTCAGGGGGTAAACCTTCGTCCGTTGGGAAATACAATTTATGTACTGCCTCCATATGTAATTACCAATAATCAATTGCGAAAAGTATATGACTCAATTCGTTTAGCCTTGGAAACATTTTAGAATACAATGCTTAAGCAACCTATTTCCATAACAGCCATTTCTTCCATTTCCCCTTTGGGAAATTCATTGGAACAGGTCTGGGAATCTTACCAAAAAGAAACCCACATTCTCGTCCAAACTGAGATATGCAAAGCTCCTGTTTGGGTAGGTGCATTAGCTGATGCGTTACATGAAGAAATAAAAGCGCTTCGGAATTCAGACAACAAATACAAGAAGCTTGACAATACGGTGCTTTATGCTATTTATGCTTCAAGAAAAGCTATCGAAATGGCAGGTTGGGGATCATCGTCTGATTTTGGAATCAATCTTGGGTCGTCACGTGGGGCAACGGCCTTGTTTGAAACCTATCATAAAGAGTTTTTACAAAACGATTCGGTATCGACCCCTGCATCACCAACAACAACCTTGGGAAATGTTTCATCATGGGTGGCCCATGATCTTAAATCAAAAGGTCCTGAAATTTCCCATTCCATTACCTGTTCCACAGCGCTGCATGCAATGCTAAATGGGGTTGCATGGATTCAAAGTGGAATGACAAACAAGTTTTTAGTAGGAGGGAGTGAGGCGCCCCTGACTCCTTTTACCATTGCACAGATGAAAGCTTTAAAAATCTATTCCAAAAATTCTGATGAATACCCTTGCAAAGCACTGGACTTCAACAAAAAACAAAACTCCATGGTCTTGGGAGAGGGAGCGGCAGTAGCGTGTTTGGAGAAAGGCAAAAAAAGCAATGCGTTGGCTTTTGTAGAGGGGATAGGTTATGCCACTGAACCTTTGGAACACAATATTTCCATTTCCACAGACGCCCAATGTTTTCAGGAATCCATGAAAATGGCTTTAGGGAATGTACAACCAGAGGAAGTAGATGCAATAGTCATGCACGCACCCGGAACAATCAAGGGTGATTTATCAGAATTTAAAGCGATAGAAAAAGTTTTTTGTAACAAAGCACCATTTTTGACTACCAATAAATGGAAAGTAGGTCATACTTTTGGAACCTCTGGGATGTTGAGTGTTGAAATGGCAATTTTAATGTTACAGCATCAACAACTAATAAAAGTCCCTTACCTAACCTACACCACTATACCGAAAACCATAAATAGAGTGATGGTGAATGCCGTAGGTTTTGGTGGAAATGCTGTGAGTATTTTACTTTCCAAAGTAGGATAAATCAATCCTAAAATAGTATCTTCATTAACCAACAAAAAACTATTTAAATGGAACAATGGTTCGCCGCTTTAACCCTTTTTGAAAAAATCTATTGGCTTGTTGCCTTAATTTCTTCTGCAATATTTGTAGTGCTCATAATCCTGACGATTGTTGGAGGTGACGCAGATGATATGGGCGGTGATGTTGATGCCGAAGTAGATGGCGATGGGGGAATTGGATTTCAATTCTTGTCCTTTAAAAATTTAATGGGATTTTTTACCATTTTCGGATGGTCCGGAATTGCCTGTTTAGATGGAGGACTCTCTAAAGGGCTTACGGTGGGCATTTCCGTATTCTGTGGTCTTATAATGATGACCGCTATGGCGGCGCTCTTTTATTATTTGGCCAAACTGCAAAGTAGCGGAACCTTAAAATTAAAAAATGCCCTCAATGAAATAGGGGAAGTGTATCTGACTATTGGAGCAAATCGGTCCAAAATAGGAAAGGTAAGTATAAATGTTCAGGGCACCTTGCGTGAGCTAGATGCCTTAACGGACGAAGAACATGACCTTACCCAAAGCAATGTTGTGCGCGTTAAAGAAATTACAGCCAACGGAATATTAATTGTTGAACTTTTAAATAAATAACCAAATGTTACTATTACCACTTCAATTGGGCGGGAGCGCCTCCTTGCTTGCCATTGGCTTTGCAATACTCTTTTTCTTTATCATAATTATATCTTTTATCAGAAGGTACAAAAGATGTCCTTCCGATCGTATTCTAGTTGTATACGGAAAAGTAGGTACAGGAAATTCGGCTAAATGCATCCATGGTGGAGCAGCTTTTATTTGGCCTGTTATTCAAGATTATGAGTTTTTGGATTTAACACCTATTTCCATTGAAGTGGATTTGGCAAATGCACTAAGTAGACAGAACATTAGGGTAAATGTGCCTTCACGATTTACAATAGGTATTTCTACAGAACCAGGAGTAATGCAAAATGCCGCGGAGAGATTATTGGGCTTAGGAATGCAAGAAGTGCAAGATTTGGCCAAGGAAATTATTTTCGGTCAGTTGCGTTTGGTGGTGGCTTCTATGGATATTGAAGAAATTAACTCGGATCGGGATAAATTCTTGACCAATATATCAAAGAGTGTTGAGTCGGAATTAAAGAAAGTAGGTTTAAAGCTTATCAATGTAAACATTACGGACATTGTTGACGAGTCCGGTTATATTGAAGCATTGGGTAAAGAAGCTGCTGCACATGCCATTAATGCTGCACGTAAGTCGGTAGCGGAGAAAAATAGGGATGGTTCCATAGGTGAGGCAAATGCAGTACAGGACGAAAGAACCCAGGTAGCTGCAGCCAATGCAAAAGCGGTAGAAGGAGAAAATATCGCAAAAATTGATGTTGCAAATTCTGATTCTTTACGAAGACAACGTGAAGCTGAAGCAGAAAGAACTGCCATTGCAGCTGAAAAAGTACAATCGGCCAAAGCATTGGAAGAGTCGTATGCAGCGGAGAAAGATGCGGAAATTGCTAGAGCGGAACGTGAGCGTAGTTCACAAATGGCCGACATTGTAGTACCTGCAGAAATAGATAAAAAGAAAGTAGAAATCGATGCCGAAGCGGAAGCTGAAATGATTCGTAGAAAGGCTAAAGGAGAGGCAGATGCCATTCTTTTTAAAGCACAAGCAGAAGCACAAGGAATCTTGGAAGTATTGACCAAACAAGCAGAAGGTCTTGACAGAATTGTGAAAGCTGCTGGGGATAGCCCTAAAGATGCCGTATTATTATTGGTGGCCGATAAATTACCGGAATTGGTGAAAACTCAGGCAGAGGCCATTAAAAATATTAAGATTGATAAAGTAACCGTTTGGGATTCCGGAGCAAAGACTGAAGATGGTAAAAACTCTACGGCCAATTTCATATCCGGAATGTACAAATCTGTACCTCCATTACAAGAAATGTTTAACATGGCTGGGATGCAACTTCCAGAATATTTAAAGGGGAAAGAAATTCCTGATAACGATGCGGCAGAAGGGGATACAAAAAAGTCGGATAAGGATAAAAAGGAAGAATAGAATTAATCAGATATTAAAAAAGGCCATGATGGGATATCATGGCTTTTTTGTTTTTAATTGAATATAATTGTAGCATTTTGGGAATAAGACCTATTTTTGATTTTGATATTCAAGAAACATGAGTACAACAAGACACAACTGGACCAAAAAGGAAATCCTTGACATTTACAACAAGCCACTGATGGAGTTGCTTTATGATGCAGCTACTATCCATCGCAAAAATCACGACCCCAATACGGTTCAGGTTTCTACCCTACTTTCCATAAAAACGGGAGGTTGTCCTGAAGATTGTGGGTATTGTCCACAAGCTGCTCGTTATCACACAGATATTGAAGGAAACGATTTAATGACCGTTCCGCATGTAAAGGCACAGGCACTTCGTGCAAAAGCATCAGGTAGTTCACGAGTTTGTATGGGAGCGGCATGGCGAAATGTAAAGGATGGGCCCGAGTTTGACCAAGTTTTGGAAATGGTGCGTACCATCAATAAATTGGATATGGAGGTGTGTTGTACACTTGGGATGTTGACGGAAAATCAGGCAAAACGTTTGGCAGAAGCTGGATTGTATGCCTACAACCATAACTTGGATACCTCAGAAGATTACTATAAAGATGTTATTTCTACCCGTGCGTTTGAAGACCGTTTGGAAACCATAGACAATGTTCGAAAAAGTAATGTTACTGTTTGTAGTGGTGGAATCATTGGAATGGGGGAACAATTGGAAGATCGTGCAGGAATGTTGGTTGCTTTGGCATCTCTAAATCCTCAACCGGAATCCGTTCCCATAAATGCATTGGTTGCCGTAGAGGGTACACCAATGGAGGAGATGGAGCCCATATCTATTTGGGAAATGATCAGAATGGTTGCCACAACCAGAATTGTAATGCCTGAAACTCAGGTTAGATTATCTGCCGGAAGAACCGAAATGAGCAGGGAAGGACAAGCTATGTGCTTTTTTGCTGGCGCCAATTCTATTTTTGCTGGCGATAAATTGTTGACCACCCCAAATCCTGATGTAAATGAGGACATGGAAATGTTCAAACTTTTAGGGTTGAATCCGCAAAAACCATTTACAAAAATTTCTCAACCAAAGACAGTTGAAGCTTCTGATTCTGAATATGAACCATTGGGAGAAAAACCAAAATGGTCGCGTCCAGCACATAAAATTGAACGCAATGAAGAGGCGAAGCAAAAGTCTAATTTGGTCTCCAAGAAATAGGGCTTTAAAAACCGTTTAAAAAGCTTTTATTAATTTAGTTGTTTCAAAATCCTTAAAATTTTGAAGCTTAACCTTGAACAAATACCTCGAGAGCAAACCCTTTCCAAGAAGGAGTTTTTGCATAAATACTTCAAACCTCAAAAGCCAGTTGTTATTGAGCGTTTTATAGAAGATTGGCCTGCTCATTCCAAATGGAACCTTGATTATGTGAGAGAATTGGCTGGAGAAAAAACGGTTCCTCTTTATGATGATAGACCCGTAAAACACGATGAAGGTTTTAATGAGCCCCATGCAAAAATGAAGATGCGGGACTACATAGATTTGCTAAAGAGTGGCCCTACAAAATATCGCATTTTTCTTTGGAATATCATAAAGGAAGTGCCTGAACTTCAAAAAGACTTTACATATCCTGATTTTGGACTTAGACTCATGAAAGGATTACCCATGTTGTTTTTTGGGGGAAGTGATTCCCATACGTTCATGCATTACGATATAGATTTGGCGAACATATTCCATTTTCATTTTGAAGGAGAGAAGCAATGCATTCTTTTTCCACAATCAGAGACCAAATTTCTATATAAGGTTCCCCATTCTCTGATTACTAGGGAGGATATTGATTTTGCAAATCCGGATTTGGATAAATGGCCCGCATTGCAATATGCAAAGGGATATGTTGCCAATTTGGAGCATGGTAATTTGCTCTATATACCAGAGGGGTATTGGCACCATATGAAGTATCTTGCACCAGGTTTTTCTATGAGCCTTAGAGCAATTGCTCGAAAACCCAAGAACTTTGGAAAGGCAGTTTTCAATATCTTTTTTATGCGACACTTTGATACGGTAATGAGAAAAATAAAGGGACAAAAGTGGATTGATTGGAAAAATGAAAAAGCTATTTCAAGAACACACAACATATTGCTTCAGAAGTAAAGCCTTTAAATCAATTCCTTTAGTTTTTCATAGACCAAATTACTTTCCCAACCACGATAAAGTAGATAATCCGCGAGCTTCTTCCTTCTTTTTTGAAGGTTGGTTTCATGGATTTGAGCAAGTCTTTTGCTGGCAAGTTCGCTTAAGGTTTTGTAATAGGTTTCTTCGTCTATTTCGGCCAAGGCGGTTTTTATGTTGAATCTGGAGATTTGTCGTTGTTTCAATTCGTTCACAATACGATTTTTGCCCCATTTTTTAATCGAGAATTTCCCTCTTGCAAAGCTTTTTGCAAAGCGTTCCTCATTTAAATAATTTTCCTGTATCAAGTGGGAGACAATTTGATCTATTGCTTCGGGAATCATCCGCATAGTCCTTAACTTTTCCAGCACATCTTTATGGCAACGTTCCTGGTAGGCACAATAATTTTCCAGTTTTCTGGTGGCTTCAGTAACACTATAGGCTTTAGGATTATTCAAGTATATGATGAGTTATGGTTTTTTTCGGGAATCTAGCTCTGCCTGCATAAGCCTGGCTTGTTTCAAATTAATTATGGCAATAAATGCAGAAACTACAGTAATAATCAAAAGAGGAAGGGAAGAACTGTTTTTTTTGAAAAAGTAGAGATATAGAACTGTGAACAAAAGCACAATTGATGTTCCAATCAGCATCCCGACTATTGTTTTGATGGTTTTTATACTTTGTGTTAACTGATCAGAGGACTGCGATGTTATTTTATCATTCTTCATTTTGGGATGAACTTACCTTTGCATAATTTCTGTTCCAAGATACTAAAAACAAAAAAAGCGACTCCATTTCTGAAGTCGCTTTGTATTATCTAATTGTTTTACCGTCTTTGTTTTTAAAACGATATTCAAGGTATGTGTAAGCATCCCTTGGCTGGATTTTAATCCATTTTTTATATTCCAAAAACCACTTAAACTGTGGTGATGGAAAGCCTTTGGTAAGGTAGGCTGCAATAAAAGGGTGTATGTTCAAAATTATACCATTGTCCTTTTGGTTGCCCTTCATTATTCGCTCTAAATCAACATTGATTTTATCAATTAAAACTATCGGAGCTTCAACTTCGGCGCCTGTACCATTTGGATTTTCTTCACTTGTTTTGATATTCATCTCTGGACGAACCCTTTGTCTGGTAATCTGAACCAAACCAAACTTACTGGGAGGCAAAATCTTGTGCTTTGCACGATCGTCTTTCATTTCATCTCTTAGGTGGTCAAATAACTTTCTTCTGTGATCACCTTTAATCATATCAATGAAATCTATCACAATAATTCCGCCCATATCTCTAAGCCGGAGCTGTCTAGCAATTTCAGATGCTGCCAATAGATTGACTTCTAAAGCAGTATCTTCTTGATTTTTGGCCTTGTTAGAACGGTTTCCACTGTTCACGTCAATTACGTGCAGTGCTTCTGTATGTTCTATAACAAGATAAGCTCCCTTGCTCATTGAGGCGGTACGGCCAAATGAAGTTTTTATCTGACGGTCGATTCCAAATTTTTCAAAAATTGGGGTCGTGCCAGAATAATGTTTTACGATGGACTCCTTCTGTGGAGCGATTTCGTGTAAATAATCTTTTATTTGATTGTATAGCGTGTCATCATCAACATGAATTCCTGTAAAGGAATCGTTGAATACATCTCGTAAAATGGAAGAAGCTCTATTAAGCTCTACCAGTACTTTGGATGGATGAGGTGCTTTTTGCAATTTCTTGCACATTGTTATCCATTTGGATGACAAATTCTGAAGATCTTTATCCAGTTCTGCAACTTTCTTGCCTTCTGCAACGGTACGTATAATAACGCCAAATCCTTTGGGCTTTATGCTTTTTACAAGTCTTATAAGCCGGTCTTTTTCTTCCTTGCTTCCTATCTTTTGCGATACGGAAACACGGTCAGAAAATGGAACCATGACCAAATAACGCCCTGCTATGGAAAGCTCTGAGCTAATTCTTGGTCCTTTGGTGGAAATGGGTTCTTTTACAATTTGTACCAATAATGACTGATTGGCTTTAATAACTTCGTTAATACTGCCATTCTTGTCTATATCTTTTTCAAATGGAAAATTTTTAAGGGAATAGTCTCTTAGCTTTCCCGTTCTTGCTTTTTTTATGAATTGCAACATGGAGGACAACTGCGGACCTAGGTCATGATAGTGCAGGAATGCATCTTTTTCATAACCCACATTTACGAATGCCGCATTAAGGCCAGTGACAGGTTTTCTTATCTTGGCTAGGAAAATATCCCCAACGGTAAAGTTATTGTCATCCTCGTCTTTATGTAATTCTATAAGTTTTCCATCCTTTAGTAAGGCAAAATCGACTGCATCAGGACTAGATCTAACAATTAATTCTCTATTCACCTGAATCGATTTTAATTTATCCCTTTTGTTGTTATTGGGATAAATGATTAAACAATATATAGAATCGGTTTTTTTTCAAACCGATTGAAATTCTTTTTTGAATCTCTATGTCAAAGAACGTATGTGCTTAAAATGAAAAAGTAGTTGTTACAACTACTTTTTCTTGTGTCGGTTAGCTCTTCTGCGCTTTTTACGCTTGTGGGTAGCTACCTTATGTCTTTTTCTTTTTTTACCACTCGGCATATGGCTCTTTCTTTTGTGTTAGTTTATATTATTTTACTTGAACGTTGCTTTTAACGCCCTCTACAAACACTTTTGCAGGTTTGAATGCGGGAATATTGTGTGCAGGAATTTTAATGGTAGTGTTCTTGGAAATGTTTCTACCTGTTTTTTCCGCTCTTGTCTTAACGATAAAGCTTCCAAAACCTCTTAAATAAACATTATCACCATTCTCTAAGGACGATTTTACTTCCTCCATAAAAGATTCTACCGTTGCTTGTACGTCTCCTTTTTCAATACCTAGTTTTTCTGAGATTCTAGTTACAATATCTGCTTTCGTCATTTCGTATTATTATTTTCTTATTTTTTAGGCTTGCAAATATAAAAATTAAAATTAATCTTTCGCTTAAAGCCTTTAATTTTAAGTATATAAACTGCTACATTTAACCAATAGTATTTTCTTAGATGTCTTTTTCCCAAAAAATTTTGAAATGGTATGCTGAACACAAACGTGAACTTCCGTGGAGAGCTACCAAAGATCCTTACAAAATTTGGCTTTCAGAAATCATGTTGCAACAAACACGTGTAGCGCAAGGCACACCCTATTACTATAAGTTTTTAGAGGCGTTCCCAACCGTTCAAGACTTGGCAAGCGCTAATGAGGAGAAGGTTTTAAAACTATGGCAAGGATTGGGCTATTATTCAAGGGCAAGAAACCTACATGCCACGGCAAAAATGGTGGTAGAGACGTATAATGGTAATTTCCCAGAGACATATAAGGAATTGAAAAACTTAAAAGGAGTGGGAGATTACACGGCCAGTGCAATTGCTTCTATTTGTTTTGATTTGCCAGAACCTGTGGTGGATGGAAATGTGTATCGCGTATTGTCAAGGTATTTTGGAGTTGATCTACCTATAAATAGTACGGAAGGTATTAAATATTTTAAGGAGTTGGCACGCAAGGTTATGAGTTCAGAGAACATTAGGGACTATAATCAAGGCATTATGGAATTTGGTGCCATTCAATGCGCTCCTAAGAAGCCTTATTGCCTATTGTGCCCCCTGAACGACAGTTGTGTTGCTCTACAGGAAAATAAAGTAAGCAGTTTACCTGTAAAATTGAATAAGACCAAAATCAAGAATAGATATTTTAATTATTTGGTTTTTTTGGATAATGGGAAAAGAACTTTAATAGAACAGCGAAAAGGAAAGGGAATTTGGCAGAACCTGTATCAGTTCCCGCTTTTGGAATCTGAAAAAAGTCTTGATTTGGAAAATTTTCAAAAAGAACTAGAAGAGAAAAACCATTATCCAGCCTCAAACTCTGTTGTTTTATATAATAAAGAACCAATTGTGCACAAACTTTCGCATCAACACCTATACACCAACTTTTGGATTTTACAATCAGAAAACAAACTCGAAGAGGGTGTTTCGTGGGAAAAAATAGGTTCGTTTCCGGTGCCTGTTTTAATTGCAGAATTCATTGAGACATTTAAAATTTAGTACTTTTGATTAATTAAAGAATTATGAGCGGAACATTAAACAAAGTAATGCTAATTGGGCATTTAGGTGATGAGGTGAAAATCCACTATTTTGAAGGAGGAAACTGCATTGCACGATTTCCTGTCGCCACCAACGAGACCTATACCAATAGACAAACCGGGGAAAAAGTAACAAATACGGATTGGCATAACATTGTAATACGAAATAAGGCTGCCGAAATTTGTGAAAAATATTTGAGCAAGGGTGATAAGGTGTATTTGGAAGGAAGACTGAAAAACCGACAATGGCAAGGTGAAGACGGTAATACAAGATACACTACCGAGGTTCATGTTCAAGATTTCACTTTCCTATCCACAAAGAAGGAGAGTATGGCAAATGCACAACAAGGGCCTGGATATGAAGCGGCGCAAAGCGAGCCCGTTAAACCTGCGGAGTCAGTACCTGCTGACGAGACGCAAGAGGATGATGACCTACCATTCTAAAATTAGTTAAAGCAACACGAATTTGGAGCCTGAGCCCTATTGTTTGGCAATTTTCTTAATAAATTTTAGTGGTTTTTTTACCCTAAAAGTAATTGTGCTGCTACTTCTTCTAGTTTGCTCTGCACTAATTTCTGGGGCAGAAGTAGCCTTGTTTGGGCTATCCCAAACCGATTTGAACGAACTTGGGGAAGAGGATACCTCCAGAGGGAAACTAATAGTTCAACTTTTAGATAAGCCCAAAAAATTATTGGCCACTGTCCTCATTGCAAACAATGCTATTAATATTGGAATAGTCCTACTGTTCAGTTCTATTGGAAACACTATTTTTTCAGAAATTGATCAGACCATATTTGGAGTGGTTTCTGTTCGTTTTATCCTTGAAGTAATAGTTGCTACGTTTTTGATTTTAATGTTTGGTGAAATTCTACCTAAAATTTATGCCAACAGAAATAAGGTTCAATTTTCAAAGTTCATGGCTGTTCCTTTGAAACTTTTAAATATTCTATCCACCCCCATGAGCTCACCCATGAGCTCAGCCACAACCTTTTTACAGGAAAAATTAGGAAGGCAGAAATCCAATTTAAGTGTTGATCATCTATCTCAGGCCCTGGAATTAGCCTCCGAAGGTGATACCACAAAGGAGGAACAGAAGATTTTGGAAGGGATTGTGACTTTTGGAAATACGGACACCAAACAGGTGATGCGCCCTCGAATAGATATTTTTGCGTTGGATGAGGAAATGAAGTTTCCAGAAGTGATGGAGGAGATAAAAAAGAATGGTTATTCTAGAATTCCGGTTTTTTCGGAGAATATGGATAATGTTCTTGGAGTTTTATATGTAAAGGATTTATTGCCCTATATTGATAGAAAGAGTTTTAATTGGATGTCGCTAATTCGCGAACCTTATTTTGTTCCAGAAAATAAAAAGTTGGATGATCTATTATTAGAATTTCAGGAGAAAAAGAACCATTTGGCTGTGGTTGTGGATGAATATGGAGGAACTTCTGGAATTGTGACACTTGAGGATATTATTGAAGAGATTGTTGGTGATATAAGTGACGAGTTTGATGATGAAGACCTGATTTTTTCCAAACTGGACGATTACAACTATGTTTTTGATGGAAAAACTACCTTGAAGGATTTTTACCGTGTGGTTAAAATAGAAAATGAAGAGGAGTTTGAAGATCAAAAAGGAGAGTCTGAGACTATTGCTGGATTTGTGCTGGAAATTTCTGGAAGTTTTCCAAAACGAGGAGAAAAAGTTATGTTCAAAAACTACCAGTTCATAGTTGAAAGTTTGGATAAGAAGCGATTAAAACGCATAAAAATTACTTTACCCCATGAAGTATAGTTGGTTGATTTACCTAAGTATATTTATTGTTTTAACTGGCTGTAAGGATGAGGTTCTTCCCAAACCCAATGCAATGTTAAGGTTAGATTACCCAAAAGCAGAATATAAGCTGTTGGAAACGGAATGTGATTATACGTTTGAAATCAATGATTTATCGACACTTAAAGATAACAAAGCATGTTCTTTGGTTTTGGATTATCCCATGATGAAAGGGTCTATTTTTATTACCTATAAGAAAGTTGATGGCAATGTACGGGAATTGCTTATTGATGCCCAAAAGTTAACTTATGAACATGTGGTCAAAGCAGATAACATTGCGCCAAAGGAGTATATCAACACGGAAGAAAACGTATATGGAATGTTTTATGAGGTTAGCGGAGATGCTGCATCCCAATCACAATTTTATGTAACGGATAGCATAAACCATTTTGTAACGGGGTCCTTATATTTCTATGCAAAACCAAATTACGATTCCATCCTCCCAGCTGCGGATTATCTACAAAAAGATATTAGAAGAATAATGGAAACGCTTCGTTGGAAAAAATAGCCCTATTCTTTGGCTAAAAGTAATTCCGCTTTTTCAATGCTGGAGTTGATTTGTTCCTTAAGGGCGTTTACTTTTACTTCTTCCTCATCAAGCCATTTTTGCTTTTCTTCAGTAAGTTCTTTCCCGTCTAGAATTTCATCAGAATCAAAACGATCACCAAAACCCATCATCCAATCCATCATGGATTTGTTGGCAGCTTGCAGGTCTTTCATGGCTACCTCATATTGCTGTCCCATTTCAGTGGTATCCACCTTACTTTTAAGTTCGCCCACCAATTTCCCCAATGTGCCCATTTTTGGCATTACTTCATCATGAACGGCCATTACTTGTTCCATTTGGGTAGGTCCGTCAGAGGCTTTTTTTTCTTGCTTGCAAGAAAAACTTATAAAGATTAGAGTGCAAATAAGGAGTGATGCAACCGTTTTCATAGTAAAACTTTTTTCAAAAATAAGATATTCTTGCAGAGTGCTTAGGCACCCTGCAAGAATTATGATTCTTTATTAAAAAGAATACTGGGCTCCGAGTGTCAATGTTTCTTTGTTTTTTAATTGAATACCGTTCAAATCCTGATATAGCGGATAGCCTAATTCAACACCAAAGCGTAAGTTTTTAAGTGCTCCTTTTGAAATATAGGTATTTGCACCAATACCGGAATTGATGTAAGTACCACCGGAGTTATTCGTGTCTGCAGTGATGACCATCATTGGCATTAAGTTTGGATCAACGCCCTCAATTTCTCCAACAATAAGCCCTTCCAGTCTCGCAGAAAAACTTAGCCAATCACTAGTTTTAACGGCAAACCAATTATTTAAACTATATCGATTACCATATCTATACTCCCTGTCATTTTCTCCGAAACGAAAAACTCCTTTTAATTGTGACCCCCAAGAAACCGATTCACGTTGCCCTAAATAGGTAAGTGCCAAATTGGTGTCAAAAGTACCACTGCCCAATTGCATTGGGTAAGGTAGTTCGACTTCATTTGGAGTTGATGCAGGTGTTACATCGCTCTCAGTTATACTTCCAGTTGGTAAAGAAAAACCTAGCTGACCGTGGATGGTTTGTTGGTTTTTATTGAAGAATTTGTACAAAATGGCAAGTTGAATATCTCCAAAACCGCTGGCCTCAGTTGTAAATGTTCCGCCAGTTTGGGTAAGGTGGTCCATTTCCATGGATAAATAGTTAGCCATGGCCATCAAGGTTATTTTATCGCTTGGGGCGTACATTGCGCCCAACATATGCATGTTCATTGGCATAGTGGTTGGAGTAATCGTATAATCCGCTAAAGCATCATCAAAGGAGGCGTCATTACTTCCTTGTTTTAATTCGTCCATATTCATATACATATATCGATAAGAGAACATCCATTCCCCTTTCCCGTGCATATGGTCTCCCATCACGGAGATTGGGGCATGGCCATCGGGTCTTCCAGCAGACCATTTTGGTTCGTCAATAGTATTATCTTGTGCAGTTATTGCAATGGTGGCCATGAATAGAACTGCCATGAAATATTTTTTCATCCTTGTATTTTTTATGATTTAATAAAATGTATGGTTTGAACAAGGAATGGTATTCCTTATTCTAAAAACTTTGAAATAGAAAATTTAACAAGTCTTGTTAGGAGGATGAAAATCTGAAGATGAAAAGATAAAACTGTAATTGTTGTTGTAGAAATTCAAGTTTAATGAGGCAGAAACCAACTCATTATCTATTGTAAAGCTAAGAAGCTCAACAAACCCAATGGGATATTCTTCTAGGGCAATTCTTGGCAAATTTTGTTGTTTCTGTTCGCTTTGCTCATTTAACCGCTCCATTAAATAGCACTTACCATTACATTCCAATTCCTGTTTTTCTTTATTGATACATAGAAATTCTGCAATGTAATCTTCATAAACAACATATTCCACCAAAGGGGCAATTGGTCGCAGCATTGCAACAATATACAAGAGAATAAAAAGATATGTGAGCGTGGATTTCAAACAGTTGGTTTGAGCTACAAATGTAAGGCAAGAGGTCCGATTATTTTGCTAATATTATGTTTAAATGATAAAAAAAGGCGCTTAAAACAAGCGCCTTTTTTATGTGATAATTTTCCGTTTATTCAAAGTCGGAAGCACTAACACCTTCATTTACTTTTATTTCTTTTACAATGAATTCGAAGTTTTGTGGACCCATGGTCTGGTTTAGTTTGAATGGGAACTTTATCCCGGAAACTTCTTTGTAGTCCGAAAATTGTAGTGTATTGGCCATTTGCTGACCTTGCACTTCCTCAGTACTTACTTCTTGCAATTTGAGCCCAGTTTCAATATCATAAAATGAGGATTTTTTGTCCGTAATATTAAGTTTATATGCTTTTTTATCGCCAATTGCCTCAATTCCTTCCAATGAAATATTTCCTGCCACCAAGTAATTTAATTCTGGAAATGCTGCCGATTCTTCCTTAATTCTTTCAATTTCCTCTGGCGAAAGATCTTTTCGTTGTCCTTGGGCAACCATATAACCTTTGTCTCCATCCAGAACCTGCTTTTGCATAGAATTCCCCATTACCTTAACATCCTGCATAAATTGATCTTTGGTTGTTTTCTTCATCTCCAACTCTAACTTCATTCCCTGCATTTCCGCTTCTGCCGATAAGGCATAGGACTCAACACTTTCCAGTTTTTCTTTTCCACCAATGACTTCAATGTATTTTTCTAAAATGCTTTCTACCGTTGTTCCTTCTGGAACGCTGGCATTGTAATCCGGTTTTTCGGTCTTATCTGCAGTTTTATCATAATATAATACCGGTACGGTTTTGCCTTTAAAATTGATTTTTTCTAGGTTCTCTATCACTTCACTACCTTTTCCCGTAACAACTACCCGCGCATTTGATGACGAGAAATATTTTTGGGCAGCTTTCTGCACGTCTTCAATGGTTACGGCATTGATACGTTCCAAATAGGTTTTATAAAAATCTTTTGGTAAACCTTCTGTTTCAATATTAAGTGCATAATTGGCTATAGTTTGTGGCTTTTCAAGTGCCATCACAAAATTGCCTACATATTTGGCTTTTGCATTTGCCAGTTCTTCCTCCGTAACTGCTTCAAGACTGATTTTGTCAATTTCTTTCAAAATTTGAACCACAGAACTATCGGTCACCATATTTCTAACACTGGCATATGCTCTAAAAGTAGTTGGGCTATATTTATCGTTCCCTATTCCGGAAAAAGAGCCATAAGTATATCCTTTATCCTCTCTAAGATTTAGGAACAACCGTGCTTGTGCTCCTCCCCCTAAAATACGATTGGCAATCAATGCATCTAGGTAATCTTCATCCTTCATTTTTAGGTTGACCAAATTTTGCACAGAAATTTCAGACTGTACGGCATTTGGCATATCCACAAAGTTAATCTGGGTATACTGTGCATCTTGGGGTTTGGAATAACTCAACGATGGAGGTACTGCCTTTGTCCATGGTGTAAAGCTTTTTGTGACCAGTTCTTTTACCGAATCAAACTCTACATCACCAATAACAACTAAATAGGCATTTGCCGGAACAAAATAATCTCTGTAAAATTCCTGTACATCGGACAAGGTTACATTGTTGACGGTTTCTTCTGTGGTAAATTCACCTTTTGGGTGATTTTTTCCATAGGCGAGTGCGCTTTGAACCCGGTCCGCAATGGCAGAGACATCATTTTCCTGAGCTTTTAAGCCTGTGAGAAGCTTATCTCTTTCTTTATCAAACTCTTCTTGGGTAAAGTTGGGGTTGATAGCGGCATCGGCCATTAACTCCAATATTCGCGGAAAATACTTGGAAAGGCTTCTTGCAAAAGCACTTTGGGAACCAAAATTGATATTGGCCCCAAGGAAGTCTACTTCTTCGTTAAAATCATCTTTGGAAATTGATTTTGATCCGTTACCGAGTAAACTGGAAGTCAAGGATGATACACCGGCTTTTTCACCTTCCAAAATAGGTGGATTATCAATGGTTAATTGAATGGAAACCCTAGGAAGTTTATGGTTTTCCACAACCATGACCTTAAGCCCATTTTTAAGCTGAAATGTATTGGGTTCTTGTAAATTTATTTTGGGTGCAGGGCCGGGCTTGGGCTGTTGGCTCCTATCTATTTGTGCGTACGATGCTGTAAATAAAAATGACAACATCAAAAATAATAACGTCTTTTTCATCTTAGTTTGCTTCTTTTTGTTCCGGTAAGTAGTCAAGCTCTACCCTATTACTTGGGATGAGGTATTTATTGGCCACTTCCTTAATTTCTTCGCGGGTTATGGAGCGGTAGATATCAATTTCAGAATTGATGAGGTTGGTATCGTCATAAAGCATATAATAACGCGCCAATGAATTGGCTATGCCAGAGACACTGCTGTTGGAATTTACAAAACTGTTCTCTGCTTTATTCTGTAGCTTTTGAAAATCATTTTCAGAAATTAATTCCGATTGCATTTTTACAATCTCTTCATCAATTTCCTTTTTAATGTCTTCCAATGAAGTTTCACCAACGGGCAAGCCTCCTACTACGTACGAACCGTAATCTTCCTGCGACCCATTAAAGGCAAATACCTGAAGCGCCATTTTTTTCTCATCAACCAATTTCTTGTATAACTTTGAACTCTTTCCATCGCTCAAATAGGTCGAAATCATATCGAGTACATATGCATCTCTTTCAGTTTGTGAAGGCGTACGATAACCCATTAAAATAGCAGGAATCTGAATGTTTGAATCGTGATAAACAGCCTTGATAGGTCCATTTAAGGGATCTTCGGTAAACGTGTTTCGTTTGATATCGGCCCCTTTGGGAATTGGGCCAAAATAATCTTGAATCATTTTCTTGGTATCGGTAATATCAATATCACCGGCAACAACTAAAACAGCATTGTTGGGTACGTAATAGATTTGATTGAATTCCTTGAAATCTTCCAATGTGGCGCTTGCCAAATGCTCAAGAGAACCAATTGTTTGCCAACGATAAGGGTGTTTTTTGAAAAGGTTGATGAACATTTGTTCCCTCCACCTTCCATAGGGTGAATTATCATAACGAAGTCGGCGCTCCTCTTGAACAACCTCCTTTTGGGTATCAACCCCAATTTGATTGATTACCGGGTGCATCAAGCGCTCAGATTCCAACCATAGTCCCAACTGCAGATTGTTAGATGGAAAGGTCTCATAATAGTAGGTTCTGTCTTGTGTGGTATTGGCATTATTGCTTCCGCCATTTGCAGATACTATTTTAAACCATTCGCCGCGTTCAATATTTTTAGTGCCCTCAAATAGCAAGTGTTCAAAAAAGTGGGCAAATCCTGTTTTTTCAGGATTTTCATCTTTGGCTCCAACGTGGTACATCACTGAAGTTGTAACCACTGGTGCTCCATTATCCTGGTGTAAAATTACATGAAGTCCGTTGTCCAAATCATACTCCTCAAAGGTAACTTCCTGGGCTGAAATAAAATTTCCAAAAGCGAGTGCGAAAAGAACACTGAGTAGGTGTTTTTTCATTTTAATTAGTATTTGAATTAATATCTTGAAAGAATTAGTCTATCGACCTTAATCGATGTTACACGAATATAGGGGAATTTTGAAAGTTCTATAAGAACATAAACAAGTCTTTAACAAGAAAATATAGCATAATTCATCAACATTCAGTAAATTATAGGTCCACCAAAAATTTGTTGAGATGAAAAATCTAACCCTTCCTATTCGATTTGGAATTGTTACCAGTGCAGTTCTAATAGCTTATTTTTTGATTCTTTCACTTTTAGGAAAACATACCAACGTATTTTACAGCTTATTCAATGGAGTGGTTACGGGATTTGGTATTTATGAAACTATTAAGTATGCCAAGCTTAGGCTCGGCAAGGATTTTTCCTATGGAAAAGGTTTTATGGCAGGCATTACAATGGGATTTGTCGCTACATTGCTGTTCACTATTTTCTTTGCCTTTTACGCTACGGAACTCAATACTGATTTTTTAGCGGAACTCTCCAAAGTATGGGCAAGGGATTATGCCAATTTTGAAGGAATCGTTTTCTTTACTGTGGCCGTTATGGGTTTTGCAACCACTTTGGTTTTGACCCTATCTTTTATGCAGCTCTTTAAAACCTCCAATAATCTCAAAAAATAGTATGTGAAACGATGAAATAATGCTTGTTAATTAAGGATTTAGCAGTATATTTGCAGCCGCTAATTTTGATAAAGCGCAAATAAATTAATCTAATTAACGCATTATGTACGCAATTGTAGAGATGGCAGGGCAGCAATTTAAAGTTGCAAAAGACCAGAAAGTGTACGTTCACCGTTTACAGACAGAAGAAGGCAAAAAAGTTACTTTTGACAAAGTTCTTCTTTTGGATGATGGAGGTAACGTTACTGTTGGCGCCCCGGTCATAGAAGGTGCGGCTGTTGAGGCCAAAGTAGTAAAACATCTTAAAGGTGATAAAGTAATCGTCTTTAAAAAGAAAAGACGTAAAGGATACCGTGTAAAAAACGGACACAGACAATCGTTAACCGAGATTGTTGTAGAAGGTATTGTTGCAAAAGGTGCTAAAAAAGCAACTCCAGCAAAAGCAAAGGTAGAAAAGCCAGTTGCTGAACCTAAAAAAGCTGCTGCGCCTAAAGCAAAGGCAGCGGCACCAAAAAAAGAAGCACCTAAAAAGGTAGCAGAAGATTTGAGCTCTAAAACAGTGGCAGAATTGAAAGAAATGGCCAAAACTGCAGGTATTTCAGGTATTTCTTCCATGAAAAAGGCAGATTTAATAGAAGCTTTAAGTAAATAAGAAAGAACTAAAAATTATATATCATGGCACATAAGAAAGGTGTAGGTAGTTCAAAAAACGGTAGAGAATCAGAATCGAAACGTTTAGGTGTTAAGATTTTTGGTGGACAAGCTGCAGTTGCCGGTAACATTATTGTTAGGCAACGTGGTACAAAACATAATCCTGGTGAGAATGTTTACGCAGGAAAAGACCACACTTTGCATGCCAGAGTTGATGGCCTTGTAAAATTTGAAAAGAAGGCAGGGGGAAAATCATATGTTTCCATAGAGCCTTTTGAAGCTTAAGAAAAAACTTTCATACTGTTTTAAACCTCGCTTCTTAGCGGGGTTTTTTGTTTCCTGTATGTTAAATTAATTTTAATTGACATCAAAATAAACACAAAATTCATCTAAGCTTAATTTTTTGTAAACCCAGTTTTGAAGCCTAAAACAATTTCTTTGTGGTCTAAATAAACCACTTAGAAAATGAAAAAGTTAGTACCTCTTTTTACCCTCCTATTAGCACCAATATTCTTATTTGCTCAAACAGGTAATATTCAAGGAACGATTTCCGATGAAAACGGAATTTACCTCCCTGGAGCCAACATTATGATAACCTCTTTGGCAAAAGGCGCTATCTCTAATTTTGATGGAAGATTCACAATAGTGGATATTCCTGAGGGCACTTATACCTTGAAAGTATCTTATTTAGGCTATTCAGATATTGAAAAAGAAGTTACTATTAACGCAAATGAAACTACAGAGGTATCATTTTTTATTGAGCCCAAGAGTTTGGAGTTGCAGGGTGTTGAGATTACCGCATACGGATTAAGTGGTCAATCCAAAGCCCTAAACACACAAAAGAACAACTTAAATATCACCAACGTTGTTTCAACGGATCAAATAGGTAAATTTCCAGATGCAAATATTGGGGATGCCGTTAAAAGAATTCCTGGAATTACCATGCAGGTTGACCAAGGAGAAGCAAGGAACATAATTGTACGTGGACTTTCACCACAATTGAATTCGGTAACCTTAAACGGGAGCCGTGTTCCATCCGCCGAAGGCGATAACAGGAATGTACAGATGGATTTGATTCCTGCAGATATGATTCAAACCATAGAAGTTAGCAAGGCAGTTACCCCTGATATGGACGCGGATGCTTTGGGAGGTTCAGTGAACTTGATAACCAGGACTTCACCACAAGGCTTTAGAGTATCAACAACCTTGGGCTCAGGAATAAACTTTATTACTGATAAGGCAATTTTAAACGGTTCTTTTCTAATTGGGGACAGAAGCGACAACGGAAAATTTGGTTGGATGCTCTCGGCTTCCTTTAATGACAATGACTTTGGTTCTGACAATATTGAGGCTGAATGGACCGATGAGTTTGAATATTATACTGGAGTTGATGATATAGAAGGTGAGCCCATTTTAGAGGAGGTTGATGTAGATCCATACGTAAACGTTTATGAACAACGTGAATATCTGGTGCAACGTGTACGAAGAAGTTTCTCGGCCAATATGGATTATAAGTTTGATGCCAACAATACTATTTTCCTAAAGACTATGTACAATTGGAGAGATGATAGAGAAAATAGATTTCGATTAGAACATGAAATTTTAGATGGAGAAGATATAGAGATTGGAGACTTCACCATTTCCAACGGGGTGCCAACAAGATTTCCTGTAGCGGTTAAACGCCAAAGCAAAGGAGGAATAGATAACAACAGAAATAAAAACCGCAGGTTGGAAGACCAACGCATGCAGAATTACACTTTGGGAGGTGACCATCTATGGGGTTCACTAAAAGTAGATTGGATGACCTCTTATGCAAAAGCATCAGAAGAGCGACTGAACGAACGGTATGCAGAGTTTGAATCAGAATATATAATTAGAAACGATGTCTTCAACCCGAGGTATCCAAGATTCTCAGCAGCGGATGCCAGTGATGCTTCGGATTTTGACAGTTTTGAATACAGCGAAATCACCGAAGAAAACCAATATACAGAAGAAGAGGATGTCAACGTTTTTGTCAATTTCGAACTGCCATCAGATTTATTTGGTCAAGGAGACGGGAGTATAAAATTTGGTGCCCGTGGAAGATTTAAATCCAAAGTGCGGGACAATAATTTCTTTGAGTTTGATTTAGAAGATGATTTTCCAACATTGGCCAATACTCCATTAAAAGATTATTCAGATCCAGATTATTTGGCCGGGAGCCAATACCTTATTGGATCTTTTGCCAGTGAAGAATGGTTGGGAGGCCTGGATTTAGTAAACGGGGAACCCTTGCCAGGGGAATTTTTACCTGGAAATTTTGATGTAAGTGAAAATGTTCTTGCAGGTTACCTAATGATAAACCAAAAACTGTCTGATAAGTTTAGTGTGCTTGCGGGTGTACGCTTGGAAAGCACAAATTTGGAGTCCACAGGTAACAGTTTAACGTTTATTGAAGAAGATGAGGATAATGGGATTGAGGAGAGTATTGAAGTGGAAGAGGTAAATGCTGAAAATTCATACACCAATATTTTACCAGGAGTACACTTCAAATACGATGTCTCCAATAGTACTGTTTTACGATTTGCGTGGACAAATACGTTGGCAAGACCAAATTATGTAGATTTAATTCCAAGAGCTGAAATCATTAATGAGGACAACGAAATTATTCTAGGTAATGCAGATTTGGAACCCACTACCTCAATGAACTTTGATGTAATGGCAGAGCACTATTTTCAGAGTGTGGGACTACTTTCAGGAGGAGTTTTTTATAAGGATATCGAAAACTTTATCTATACCTTCCAAGGAGAGACAACAGATGATACTTTTGGAGCTGGAACCACGGGCTATGAAACCTTTCAGCCTTTGAACGGTGACGGGGCTTCGGTATTTGGATTGGAATTTGCATTTCAGCGTCAGTTGGATTTCCTTCCTGGATTTGCCAGAAACTTTAGCTTGTATGTAAACTACACCTATTTATCCTCTTCTGCTGATGGTATTAGAAATGAGGATGGTGATGAGCGTGAGGATATAGATTTACCAAATACAGCTCCAAACATGTTCAACGGCTCTTTGGCCTATGCAGACAAGAAATTTAGTGCGCGTTTGTCGGTGAACTTTTCAGATAGCTATATCGATGAAATTGGAGGCAACGAATTTGAAGACAGGTATTATGACACCCAGCTGTTCGTAGATTTTAACGCTTCGTTTCAAATCAATTCCAATCTTAGTTTTTATGCTGATCTAAATAATATCACCAATCAACCATTGCGCTATTTTCAGGGTGTAAAAGAGCGTACACAACAGATGGAATTTTACGGCCAACGATTGACTTTTGGTTTAAAATATGATCTATTCAAAAAATAAACACTCGCAATTCGTGGGTAAACAAGAACCTAATTTTATCTTTAAAACATGTATAGATTTATTTATTCCTTGGTTGTAATTGTGCTATTTTTCACATCATGCAATACAAAAAGTACGTTACCGCCAATTCAACCAGATATCATTACAGAGTTTACGTTGAACGATACCGATGATCCCGCAATTTGGGTCAATCCAGCAGATGTATCAAAAAGTATTGTTTTTGGAACTGATAAGGAAACCAATGGAGCCATCTATGCATTTGATTTGGATGGAAAAATAATCGAGGATAAAACTATCCGAAACATGAAACGGCCCAATAATGTGGATGTCGAGTATGGTTTTCAATTAAACGATTCAACTACAACGGATATTATGGTTTTTACCGAACGGGAGAAACAACAAATCAGAATGTTTTCTGTTCCAAACATGAAACCTATGGATGGTGGTGGGTTTCCTGTATTTTCTGATGAAGAATTACTTGAAAATAAATTACCTATGGGCATTAGTCTGTATAAATCGCCATTGGATTCTACGATTTACGCCATTGTGGGAAGAAAAACAGGTCCTAGCGATGGTTATTTGTATCAATATGCATTGCAAGCAGATAGTTTAGGGGTCAAAGCAAATTTGGTTCGGAAATTTGGAAAATTTAGTGGTCAAAAAGAGATTGAAGCCATTGCAGTTGATGATGAAAATGGGTTTATATATTATTCAGATGAAGGTGTATGCATACGAAAATATCATGCGGAACCAAGTAAGGGAGATTTGGAAATTTCATGTTTTGGGGGAGAATACTTTTTAGAAGATATTGAAGGAATTACCATTGCAACCTATCCTAATGGTGAGGGGCAAATCATAGTTTCCAATCAACAAAAAGGCGAGTTCAATATTTTTTCTCGAAAGGACAACTCATTTATAAAAGCAGTGAATTTAACCACGCTGGAAACAGATGGTTGCGAGGTGGTGACGGTTCCACTGAACAGCATCTTTCCAAATGGACTTTTTGTGGCCATGAACGATGAAAAGAACTTTTATTTTTATGATTTAAGGAAGATTATTGAGTAAATTATTCCTTCAAAATATCCCGGACAATCCTCAAATGATGTCTAGTATGGATTTTTATAAAGCGCTTGCTTTGCTTTTTGTTTATGAAGTTAAAATAAGGATGTTTAAAATGGGTTTTTGCCTCTAAGTTCTCTAATTTTTTTAGATTTTCCTTAGCCTCCTCCAGTTGCGCTTGTAAACTTTTTAGAGTAACATTATCTGGAGGCAAAACATACTTTGGGGCTTTGGCAAAGCCCCGGGGGAAATCCCCCCATGCATATATAAAGAAGCGTGATAAACTAAAATTGGGTTTAAATTGATTGGGATTCGAGTTTTCAAGAGCTTTGTAAATGCTATTGATGGTCTTTAAGCTATGATCCAAATGCCAGGCCACATCTACTTTAGAAACCTTTGGATTAATTTTATCCCTTTGTTTGATATAATTTTCAATTTCATCAAACTGTGGCGCGAAATAATTAATGTCTTGATTTGAATTTTGTGCCAAAATAATACAGTTTAAAATGCCATTTAAAGCTAAAAAAATAGGATTAATCTTAAACGGTAATCTTTACCAACGCTGATTCTTAAACCCATTTTTTTTGGCAAACTCTACTGTAGCTACCAAATACTCTTCAAGATTATATTTTGGTAAAGGTAAAATACTTTCTAAAAGCGTAGTGTCCCATTCTTGGGGTATAGAAGTTAGGTAAGGTGTTAAATGAACACCTATTGTCTCGTAATAAAATTGTTCTAAAGAACTCTCAAATTCTGAAGCGGTATCCATAAGTTCCTGAGTCAATTTAAAGCTTTTAAAATTGACGGTTTCCAAGATCTTGGCAATACCATTAAAAATATTTGTGCCAGTTGAATTAACAATATTTAATTGAGAAATATGGGTATCAAATACTTTGGCAATTACTTTTGCAGCATAATCCGTTGGGATGATATTAAGCTTGCTATCGGTGTTGGCCTGGATCCTTACTGTATCTGATGAAGTGCTTTTATGAAAAAACTTGGCAAATAAGTAAAAGACCATATATTTTGAAATAAAGAAATTGGGCTTGTCAAAAATATTCCCTCCCAATACACTTGGTCTTAAAATCTGTATGGGAATGGCTGAAGTTTTACCTGCTTTCACCAAATATTTTTCGGCAGCGTGCTTAGATGCTTCGTAGAAGTTTCGATATAATGCCTGCTTTTCAGAAACGTAATTGTCTTTAAGAAGACCACCCAATTTTCCTATTGAAAATGCGGTGCTGATGTAAATGAACTTTGCAAGATATGGGGTATATACTTTAAAGATATTTTGCGTCAGTGTTAGATTTTCTTTAAATATTTCTTCTTTACTGTTTGGGTCAACAGATAAGTTTACAAACCCAGCTGAATGAATGAAGTAGTATTTCTTGGTACTGTCCAAAAAAGTGTTGGGCTTTAAAATATTTTCTGCATTGACGACTTTAACTTTTTGGTGGATTGCCTCTTTTTTCTTTTTCAGAAATTCTGGTAAAATCTCACTGCCCAGCATTTTGGAAATCCTTTCTTCTGGAGCAGTTGTATTTTTTTTGCGGACAATGAGGGATATGGATTCTAAATGCTCAAACCTACTTTCCAGCAAAGAAAAGAGGATTTGAGAACCTAATGTTCCAGTAGCTCCAGTTAAAATGATATTCATAGCAATTGTCAGTAACGTAAATATCGCCCCAAAAAATAAACCCTCACAATAAGTGAGGGTTTATTTTCCAAAACATTCAAATTTAGATTTAGTATCTATAATATTCTGGTTTATATGGGCCTTCTACAGTTACACCAATATATTCGGCTTGATCCGGCTTAAGTTCAGTAAGTTCGGCACCTAAACGTTCCAAGTGCAATTTAGCAACCTTTTCATCCAAATGTTTTGGAAGCATATATACATCATTCCCATACTTGTCACTATTGTTCCAAAGTTCTATTTGGGCCAAGGTTTGATTAGTGAACGAATTACTCATCACAAAACTAGGATGTCCGGTAGCACACCCAAGGTTTACCAATCGGCCTTCGGCCAAAATGATAATATCCTTGCCTTCAACAGTATATTTATCTACTTGCGGCTTAATCTCATCCTTTGTATGGCCATATTGACCATTCAACCAAGCCATATCAATTTCATTATCAAAATGACCAATATTACAAACAATGGCTTTGTCCTTTAAGGCACGGAAGTGTTCTTCACGAATAATATCCTTATTTCCTGTTGTTGTAATAACTACATCGGCTTTGCCAATAACAGTTTCCAGTTTCTTTACTTCATAACCATCCATACATGCTTGTAATGCACAGATAGGGTCAATTTCAGTTACGGTTACGATGGAGCCGGCACCTCTGAAAGAAGCAGCGGTTCCCTTTCCAACATCTCCATATCCGGCAACAACAACTTTTTTTCCTGCTAACATGGTATCCGTAGCTCGGCGTATTGCATCAACCGCACTTTCTTTACAACCATATTTGTTATCAAACTTAGATTTGGTAACAGAGTCGTTTACATTGATGGCGGGCATGGGGAGCGTTCCGTTTTTTACTCTTTCGTACAAACGGTGAACTCCAGTTGTTGTTTCTTCAGAAAGTCCTTTGATACCTGCCGCTAGCTCTGGGTATTGATCTAGAACCATATTGGTTAAATCCCCGCCATCATCCAAAATCATGTTTAAGGGTTGTCTGTCTTCACCAAAGAACAAAGTTTGCTCTATACACCAGTCAAACTCCTCTTCATTCATTCCTTTCCACGCATATACGGGAATTCCCGCAGCGGCTATTGCAGCGGCAGCATGATCTTGTGTGGAGAAAATATTACATGAACTCCAGGTTACATCCGCACCCAGTTCCACAAGAGTTTCAATCAAAACTGCAGTTTGGATGGTCATATGTAGGCATCCTGCTATTCGAGTACCTTTAAGGGGTTGTTCATTCTTGTACTCCTTTCGCAATGCCATAAGGCCAGGCATTTCCGCTTCAGCAAGTTCAATTTCTTTTCTTCCCCAATCAGCTAGGGAAATATCCTTAACCTTAAATGGTACATAAGGAATTGTTTTAGTGCTCATATCTTTTTGTTAATTTACTTTTGTAGCTTCGCTATAATAGTCAGCAAAGGTACAAATTACTTAACTTTTAGTCGTGCCCATTTACAAAACCATAACAGTTTCACCCACTACTTCCGTATATATTTGGAAGGTTACGGAACCTGAAGGTCAACTCGCCGAAGGTATTGTGCTCACATCGCATTGTCAAAACCGAATGGAGGGCATGAAATCAGAGGCTCACAGGAGGGCGTTCTTAAGTATAAGACATTTGATGGCCGAAGCGGGATATTCGGATAGTGATTTGTTTTATGATGATGCCGGTAAACCACATTTAAAGGATGGAAATCATATTTCCATAACCCATTCTCACAATTTTACGGGCATTATTGTAAGCGAAACTGATGAGGTAGGAATTGATATTGAAATGCAACGCGACAAAATCCTTCGAATCGCCCACAAGTTCACACCAATACAAGAATATAGAACCTTGGCTAATACAGATGCCATAATAAGAAAATTGACGATGGTTTGGGGAGCAAAAGAATCACTTTATAAAATTTACGCCCAAAAAGGACTCAGCTTTTTGAGACACATACATGTCATGGATTTTACTCTTGACGATAAGAGAACCGTGGCAGAAATTCTCTATGAAGGAAAGAAATCCCATTATGATGTGGAGTTTTTGGAATTTGAAGGATTTACATGTGCGTATGCACTTAAATTAATGGGTAGGTGACAGTTCGCTTTTTAGTAGCTTTGTCCTTGAAAATTTCTACTGACCCATGAATATATCTGTTGAACTTACCTTTTCGCCCTTACAAGATGATTTTGAAGAACATATCATCAATTTCATTAAAAAGCTCAGAGCCTCTAATCTCACTGTTTTGGAAAACCCCTTAAGCACCCAGGTATTTGGAGAATATAATCAGGTTATGCAAGTATTGAACACCGAGATTGAAGCTGCCTTTGAGTTGATGGATAAAGGGTTGTTGTATATGAAATTGGTTAAATCGGACCGAAGCGAGTATGAGCCACATTTTTGATTGGATTTTTGCTCAATATGAAGGTGTTCCAACGCACCTTATAGTTTTGGAAATGGTAGGGGTTGTTTTTGGACTTCTTAGCGTATGGTACTCAAAGCGTGAAAATATTTTGGTCTTCCCTACTGGAATAATAGGCACTGGAATTTTTGTTTACATTCTTTTGGTTTTTGGACTTTTGGGAGATATGCTGATCAATGCATATTATTTTATTATGAGTATTATAGGATGGTATCTATGGACCCGAAAAGTGGACGAAACCCATTTTGTGCCTATTACAAAAACCACTTCTAAAGAGAAAAAATGGTCCATCGTATTATTCATTGGAGCAATTGCTTTTGTGTCATTTGTGTATTTTGTTTTTGACAAGTTTGATACATGGACCGCCTATGTTGATACGCTTACCACAGCTATCTTTTTTGTGGGTATGTGGTTAATGGCAAAGAAAAAATTGGAAAACTGGGTATACTGGATTATAGGTGATATCATAACTGTACCTTTATATTGGTATAAAGGACTTATTTTTAGCTCTCTGCTATATTTTTTGCTAACCCTCATTGCTATTTACGGTTATAAAGCATGGAAGAAAAATTTGGGCAAGAGCCCTCAGACCTTATTAAAGTAGTTCTTTTTGGTCCAGAATCTACGGGCAAAACTACACTCTCTGAACAATTGGCAAGGCAATACAATACTGTATGGGTACCTGAATATGCGCGTGAATATTTGCAGAACAAATGGAACAATGAACGAAAAACTTGTGAGCCAAAGGATTTGTTGCCCATTGCGGAAGGTCAAATTAAGTTGGAAAATGAGTTGACCAAAAAGGCAACAGATGTGCTTATTTGTGATACTGATTTGTTGGAGACCAAAGTATATTCCGAGGCATACTATATTGGTCATTGCGATCCAGTTTTGGAAAAATATGCTTTAAAGAACACTTACGATTTATATTTCCTGACCTATATAGACACCCCGTGGGAAGCAGATGACCTTAGGGACAAACCCAATGAAAGGGAACAAATGTTCGCATATTTTCAAAACACTTTGGAAAAGTACAATCGGAATTTTGTTATCTTGAAAGGAGATAAAAGGACAAGGCTCAAAACCGCAGTTAAACATATTGATAAACTTCTTAAAAAGACATGATTGACCTAAGTCAAAAAGATTTGGAACAACTTGAAGAAAAAGGAATTTCCAAAGAAAAAGTAGCAGTTCAAATTGAAACATTCAAAGCAGGAATCCCATTTGTAAAGCTGGTAAAAGCAGCTGTAGTTTCAGATGGAATCTTGAGATTTTCCAATGAGGAGCAAGATGAAATAATTCAGTATTTTGAAAATTTCCGAGGTGGATTGGAGTTGTTGAAGTTTGTACCGGCCTCCGGAGCAGCCTCCAGAATGTTCAAAGCTATGTTTAACTTTTTGGATGCTTATGACTCTTCAAAAGAAACACTTTCGGAGTATATTGATCGTACAGGGGACAAGGCTGTTAAACAGTTTACAGAAAACATGGCCAGATTGCCTTTCTATAAATTAATTATGGACAGGATTGCGGGAAAAGCTAAAAATAAGGATGAGGAAGCCTATCTTTTTGTGCAGGAAATGTTAATGTCAGATGGGTTAAATTTTGGATTCTATCCAAAAGGATTGCTGCCCTTCCATAAATATGGTTCTACAAGTGCCACACCTTTTCAAGAACATTTGAAGGAAGCGGCACTATATGCCAAAACAGATGGAGAGGCAAACCTTCATTTTACAATATCAGAACAACACGATGAAATGTTCAGAAGAGAACATTCGGGGGTAAGTCCAAATGTTGCTAAAGCTACCAATACGGAGTTTAAAATTTCATATTCAAATCAAAAGCCATCCACAGACACCATTGCTGTGGATATGGAGAACAAGCCTTTTAAAAATAGTGATGGCTCCATTCTTTTTAGACCTGGAGGTCATGGAGCATTGATTGAGAACTTAAATGATCAGGATGCAGATGTTATTTTCATCAAGAATATTGATAATGTTGTAATCGATGAAAATTTGGAAACTGTTGCCAATAGTAAGAAAATGTTGGCAGGAGTATTGTTGAAAGCCCAAACCAAAGCATTTGAATATGCAAAAGCACTTGAAAGTGGCAATAGTTCTTCCCAGCATATTGAAGAAATAAAAACCTTTCTGGAAAACGAACTGAACGTTCGTTTTCCAGAAAGTTATACTTCCAAAAATTTTGAAGAACAACTTTCAATCGTAAAAGACAAGATAAATAGACCTATTCGAGTCTGTGGAATGGTGAAAAATGAAGGTGAGCCAGGAGGGGGGCCATTTTGGATAAGTGATGAGGAAGGAAATGTTTCACTTCAGATTATAGAATCTGCACAAATAGACTTGTCTCATGAACAACAAGCGGCCACCTTAAAAAATTCAACTCATTTTAATCCAGTCGATTTAATTTGTGGTATAAGAAACTATAAAGGGGAAAAGTATAATCTACTGGATTTTGTAGATGCGAAGCAGGGCTTTATCACAGAAAAGACCAAAGAAGGAAAAGAGCTTAAGGCTTTGGAACTGCCTGGTCTTTGGAATGGAGCCATGGCTTTTTGGAATACAATTTTTGTAGAAGTTCCCTTGGTAACGTTCAATCCGGTTAAAACGGTAAACGACCTTTTAAAACCAACACATCAAGCTTAAAATCAAAACCAAATAAATTAAAAAAGACTGCAATTGCAGTCTTTTTTAATTTTAAATGTGACCAAAGAAATAAAACCGTGTCTTATCAATAAAGCGGAACATCAAAGACGTGATTCGTTTTTTAAAAATAGTAAAGCACATCTAGGTGTGGTTGCCTAGATTTTTTTGGTTGGTTGATTTGGTAAAAGGTCGCACTATGTGCGACCTTTTTTTTGTGACCAAAAAATAAAACTTGTGTCCAATAAATAGAAATAAAGAAAATGGTCTATAAAATAATCTTGCTTGTAAGTATTCTATCCTTTCTTATATCAATTTTTTTGGTGACATGTTATTCGAATAAGAAATATAAAGGGAAGCAATAAAAATAATTTGGATGATGCTATGCGTACACTAACCGGGTGTTGTCCATTTATGTCAATATCAATCTAAATCTTTTTGCTCCATAGAAAGATTTTGGATGTTGACAAAGTGAAAAGGCTGCTTAGGCGGCCTTTTTTTGTATAAAAAGTATACAATCAAATTCACTTTTACACACAAATACACAATATCCATATTTACAATAAATCATAACAAATTGATTTTCAATTATTTAAAATAAAATTGAATTGTGGCATCGAATTTTCATAAGGATTAGCAAGTTTAATTTTAAAATAGAATACCATGAGAAAATTGATTTTTGCAACTGTATTATCTTTTGTTGGTGTAACAGCATTCGCCCAAGAAGAAACTGCTGAATTACCAGTAGATGAAACTACAATAGTAACTGAAGTACAAGACTTTGAGGAAATAAGTGTTTCCGATCTTCCAGAAGCTATTTCCACAGCTGTGGCAAAGGATTATCCAACAGCTACAGTAAATAAAGCGTATAAAAACGAATCGAACCAGTACAAATTGGAGGTATCATTGGAAGATGGCACCACAGGTACTTTATATGCCGATGCCGAAGGAAACTGGATAGAGATATAACACATATTTTAAATCGTGTTAGGTTAGTTTGGTTGAAGAGAGGTCTGTGTTCGCGGGCCTCTCTTTTTTATGATAATTTTACAATGCACTTGAAGTCCCATCCTGGTCCAGTATCGTATATTAGATACTGAGATATGCCCAAAATCTTAATCATTGAGGATGACACCGCTTTTTGTCAAATGCTCCAAAGCTTTTTGACCAAGCATAATTTTGATATTTCCATAAGTTATACCATCAAGGAAGCCAAAGAACAACTTAGCACCTCTTTTTTTGATATAATTCTTTCAGATGTAAGGCTTCCTAAGGGTGACGGAATTTCGTTTTTGGCTCATATAAAGGAAAAGTCTCCAAAAACCCAAGTAGTTTTAATGACAGGCTATGCTGAGGTAAAGTCTGCTGTTGATGCAATGAAAAAAGGTGCCTTTGACTATATTTCAAAGCCCTTTACCCCAGAGAATATTCTTTCAATCATTAAAAATGCCTTGAATCCTGCGGTAAAACGGAAAATGGGTGACTTGGAAACCCAAAAAGAAAGGTCAACTAAAAATAATGCTCAAACCAATAGTTTGGTTGGTTTCAGTGAAGTTTCCAAAAAGTTGCAACAATATATTGATTTGGTGGCTCCAACCAATATGTCGGTTTTAATAAGTGGCGAAAGTGGAACTGGAAAAGAAGTTACAGCCAAAGCCATTCATGAAAAGAGCAATCGAAATGATCATAATTTTGTGGCCGTGGATTGTGGAGCCATACCAAAAGAGATTGCAACAAGTGAATTCTTTGGGCATCTAAAAGGCAGTTTTACGGGTGCTGTTGAAGATAAAGAAGGTCATTTTGAGGCAGCAAATGGAGGGACACTTTTTTTGGATGAAATTGGAAATCTCTCTTATGAAAATCAAGTGCAATTGCTTAGAGCACTCCAAGAGCGAAAGATTAAACGTGTAGGAGGGACAAAAGAGATTCCGGTGGATGTACGTATTGTTGTCGCAACTAATGAGGACTTATTGAAGGCTGTTGCGGAAGGAACGTTCAGGGAAGATTTGTATCATAGATTGAATGAATTTTCTATTGAGATACCATCATTACAGGAACGGATAGAAGATTTAATGCTCTTTGCCAATTATTTTTTGGACAAAGCAAACAAGGAACTGAGCAAAAATGTCGTCGATTTTTCCGAAGAAGTGAAACAAATTTTCCATAACTATTTGTGGCCGGGAAACCTTAGGGAGTTAAAAAATGTCATAAAAAGGGCAGTACTGTTTTCGGATGGATATGTGGTAATGTCAAGTTCAATTCCCAAAACATTGAGTAGAATTTCTGAAGTATCATCAGAATCCAAGTTTTCTAAATCCAATTATGAGAAAGAAAAAATTATCAACGCTTTAAAACAAACAAACTTCAATAAGAGTAAGGCTGCCAAGTTGCTTCAGATAACACGGAAAACACTTTATAATAAGATCAGTCAATATCAACTGGAAGTTTAGCCAAATAGGCGTGAATTTCTTTTTCCAGATTTAAAACAGTACGTTTTAGTAGTTCAAAATCCTTTTTATCAATGGCATTGGAAGAAATATGTTCAAATTTTTCTAAGATTGGAATCGCCTTGCTAACATTTAGTTGTCTAAACATAGGAAGCATTCTGTGCGAAACGTTTCTTACTTTACTATAAATGTTGTTTTTTATTCCTTTAGAAAGTGATGCCATATTCTTGGCTGTTTCTTCTAAAAAACTTTCTAAGACACTTCGCAAAGCTTCAGGAGTTTCTACAAAAGAAGCAACCGTATTCGTGCTAAATTCTGAAGAACTATTTTTTGGAATTGTAACGGCTCCGCTGTTCACTTTAGGCAAAAAGTCTACAAAATGAGCTAGTGTATCTAAGAGGTGCGTATTGGAAAAAGGTTTTTGGAGCACTTCTACGAATCCGGCAGAGAGATATCTGCTTTTATTCAATTCTTTTTGGCCGGTCATGGCAACTATCGGTTGATTTTTGTAGTGTGTGAAGTCTCCACTTTTTAGTTTTTGGAGTACCTTAAACCCATCCACTTTTGGCATTTGAATATCGGTCAGCACAATATCATAATTAAAATCAGCTGTTTTTTCAAAAGCTGTGAAACATGAGAAAGTATGTGTGGTAATTTGGTGTATCTCCAAGACTTCCTTGAGCAGTTCCTGCATTGTTTCATCGTCATCAAAAATGAGTACAGATAATTGATACTTAAAATCATCAATGGATGGATTTTGCAGAGGAATTGCCATGTTTGAAAATTCCAAGGGCAATGAAAGTTGAAAGGTACTCCCTTTATTTTTCTTACTTTCCAGAGTCAAGGAGCCACCCAATAACGTGGTTAGTTTTTTGGAGATGGTAAGCCCTAAACCATAACCCCCATATTTTTTTTCTGTAGAATCTTCAGCCTGGGTAAATTCTTGAAATATAAGCTCCTGGTTTTCGGGTTCAACTCCAATGCCGGAGTCAATTACCTGTATTTTGACAAATGGCTTGTATTCTTTGTCCTCTACAAAAGCATTTATTTTCACAAAACCTTCATTGGTGAACTTGAAAGCATTTCCAATTAAATTGGTAAGTATTTGACGTATTCTAAAAGGATCGCTTAGAATAGGTTTTTTCAACACTTCAGATACTTCAAAAACAAGGTCAATGTCTTTATATGAATTTACCTCTTTAAAGTGGGAAGCAACTTCAATGATAAGGTTGTAAAGCAGAAAGGGCACCTTTTCAATGGTAATTTTCCCAACCTCTAATTTTGAAAAGTCCAATAGATCGTTCGCCAAGCTTTCCATATAGCCTAAAGCTGATTTCACTTTTTTTAAATAGGTCAGCTGTTTGTTGTTAAGGCCACTGTGCTCCATGAGTTCTGCGTAACCACTGACTGTATTCAATGGGGTCTTTAAATCATGGCTTACGGTTGAAATTAATTGCTCCCTGCTTTTTAAAATAGATTCGGAATATTTTTTCTCTTTTTCCAGTTGTTTTCGATACTCTTGTATTCTCCAAAAGTCCTTTGATATTAAAAAGGTAAAGATGATTACAACCAGAAGACCAAGCAAGACAGCTCCTCCAGCCAACCAAATGCTTTTTCTTAAGATTTGCTGTTTGTTGAAATTGTCCCAATAGGTATTTAGTATGATTTCTTTTTCTAAAGAGGAGATTATACTTCTTAATTTCTGCGATAACTCAAGATCCGTTCTATAGATTTCGAGTTCCTTTTGAGCCACGGAACGTTCAACTCTGAGGTTTTTTATTTTAGCCTCTTGTAAAAAGGACTTGGATACTTCCAAAATGGAATCTAAAGTATTTGAATTAGTGCTTTTGCCTGATTCTGAGGGGATGTTTTTATTCAGGAGTGCCACATATTCTTGAATGGATTTTTGGGTTTCCAGGGGTAGGGTATTAAAATTTGGGACAAAGGTTTCAGGAGTAATTCTCCCCATATCCACTTCCATTTTATGGAATGTCTTCAGTAGCGAATCAATGGAAGTACTATTTCTGTTTTGGACTTTTAACTTTCTTAGTTCGGCACTGTTATAGACTTTTTGAAGCAATAACTTCTGGATACTATCTAATTTGTTGGTCTGGTTATCATTGCTGGTCAATAGTTTTAAAGTATCTATGATACTGGCCATGGAGTCCACTTTTCGTGCATACGCCTGAAGATTTTTTGTTTTGTTGCTTTGTGTGGCAAGCTTAGACAAATTTTCTGCCTCATAAAGCTCGGCAAACAATGCATTGGTTTTCAATAGCTTTAAATTGTCGTCCTCTATGTTTTGGGAAGAAGTGTAGTTTTTGAATTGGGAATAGATAAAAATGCCTGCCAAAAGTGCCAATAAGCCCAAAACTAAATAGCTGACAACGATTTTTAATGTAAATCTATTATTTGATCTGGGGTACATAAAAAAGGATTACTCAATTATATACGAGTTCCTACATGGATTACGGTGTTTATCAAAAGTTAAAAAAACTGATTTTTTGCTATGAAAACTGAATAGGGCAGACTACATTTGTCCCATCTCAAAGGGGTGCTTTTTAAGTAAGGCTGAGATTATACCCAATGAACCTGGGCGGGTAATGCTGCCAAGGGATTGCGCGTAGCGCACTTGGAATTTCTATGTTTCTTTTGAAACAAAAATCAATTTTTAACAAGAATAATAGCCCCTTTTATTCGTAACATTTTTACGAATGAAAACTATATTCACAACTTTTGCCCTTTGTGGGCTGGCACTTATTGGAAGTGCTCAAGAAAAACCAACAGATTCGCTGCAAGGCAAAAAAATTGTATTGGATGAGGTGTTGGTTCAAGCTATTCGGGTAACAAAGGAGTTTCCCATTACCTTTTCCAATTTGGACAAGGACGAAATCGCTCCCAGAAACCTAGGTCAGGACATCCCGGTTTTAATGAACTTTTTACCTGGTGTGGTTACAACATCAGATGCTGGAGCGGGGGTTGGTTATACGAGTATTCGTGTGCGTGGTAGTGACGCAACAAGGGTTAACGTTACCATAAATGGTGTTCCTTACAACGATGCTGAATCACAAGGAACTTTTTGGGTAAATATGCCAGATTTTGCTTCATCTACCGAAAGTTTGCAATTACAACGCGGAGTTGGCACATCTACAAATGGTGCCAGTGCTTTTGGCGCCAGTTTAAATCTATTGACCGATGCTTTTTCAAATGAAGCCTATGCAAGAATTTCTTCATCTGTTGGAAGCTTCAACACCTTAAGGAATAACTTAAAGTTTAGCACAGGCCTGCTTAATGACCATGTTGAAATCTCAGGAAGACTATCAAGAATTACATCTGATGGATATATTGATAGGGCTTCATCAGAACTGGAATCGTATTTTCTTCAAGGAGCGTACAAGGATGAAAATACATTGATAAAAGCATTATTGTTTGGTGGTCATGAGGTCACCTACCAATCTTGGTTTGGAATTGATGCAGAAACGTTAAGGACCAACAGAACTTTCAACCCTGCAGGAATCTATACAGATGAAAATGGAGCTACACAATTTTACGATAGAGAAGAGGACAACTATAAACAAGATCATTTTCAGTTGCATTGGAATGAGAAAATCAGTTCAACGTGGAGCTCCAATATAGCTTTACACTATACAAGAGGTCGTGGGTATTTTGAGCAATTCCGAGAGGATGATGATTTTGAAACCTATGGATATGAACCTTTTGCAATTGACGGAGAAGAGATAAACACCACAGATTTAATCCGAAGAAGATGGTTGGTCAATGATTTTTATGGAACCGTACTATCACTAAATCACCAGAAGGAAAATTTGGATTTAATTATTGGTGGTGGGTATAATGTATATAAAGGCGACCATTTTGGAGAAGTAATTTGGACTCAGTTTGCAAACTCTGGTGCTATTGGTGACAGGTACTACGATGATAATTCTACGAAAACGGATTTCAACGGCTATGTTAAGGCCAATTACAAATTAGATGGTAAATGGTCCATATTTGCAGATATGCAATATAGGAGCGTGGGGTATGAAGCTAATGGGGATGATACCGGTTTGGTAGATGACACCTTCAACTTTTTTAACCCAAAGGCTGGTATTACTTTTAATCATAACCAAAAAAACAATTTCTATTTTTCCTATGCCGTAGCAAATAGGGAACCCAACCGGAATGACTACGAAAACGGAAATCCCAAACCAGAAAGATTGAATGATTTTGAGTTGGGATGGCGTTATGTTTCTCCAGATTTTCAGTTAAATACCAATCTATATTACATGCGCTACCAAGACCAATTGGTACTTACGGGAGAACTCAATGATGTGGGTGCGCCACTCAGGGCCAACGTTGGAGATAGTTATCGTTTGGGCTTGGAGATTGATGCAACTATTATATTGGGCGATAAGTTCAGTTTACGGCCCAATATTGCTTTGAGTGACAATAGGAATATTGATTTTATCTCTCAAAGTAGTGGAACCATAGAAAATCTAGGGAATACCAATATTGCCTACTCACCAAACGTAGTGGCGGGGAACATTCTTTCATTTTCACCTAATGAAAAGTTACAACTATCCCTATTGTCAAAATTTGTAGGAAAACAATATATGGGCAATATAGACTCTGAAGCCTCTGTTTTGGAAAGCTATTCGCAAACGGATTTTAATGCGCAGTATGTTATTGAAACCAATTCGTTTGTAAAAAGCATAGTGCTTTCAGGTTTGGTAAACAATATTTTTGATACTGATATTGTGTCAAATGGAGCCGATTATGGAGGAGGCTTTATTTATTATTATCCACAGGCAGGGATAAACTTTTTAGTAGGGGCAACCATTAATTTTTAATTTGGCCTGTTTCTATTTTATGGGATTCTGTACTTTTAGTCTATGAATACAGAATCCCATATTTTTTTCAATAAATCAACCATACGCTGGGGCGTAATTGGCTGTGGAGATGTTACAGAAAAGAAAAGTGTGCCAGCGTATCAAATGACCGAAGGATTTGAAGTGACCATGGTTATGCGTCGTAACTCCGAAAAAGCAAAAGACTATGCCAAACGGCATAATGTGCCTTTTTGGACATCAGATGCCAGGGAGGTTATTGAAAACCCAGATATTGATGCTGTTTATATAGCCACACCTCCAGACTCGCATAAATTTTATGCCTTTCAGGTTGCGGCCGCGGGGAAACCATGTTGTATTGAAAAGCCTATGGCACCAAATTATCAGGATAGTTTAGCAATTTATGAAGCCTTTAAAACAAGAAATCTGCCACTTTTTATAGCCTACTATCGCAGGTCCCTTCCAAGGTTTCAAAAAATAAAGGAATGGTTAGATGATAATTTGATTGGTGAGGTAAGGCATATTCAATGGGAGAAGATCAAACCACCTAGTGCCATGGATTTAAATGGAGACTATAATTGGAGAACAGATAAAGCTATAGCGCCTGGAGGCTATTTTGATGACTTGGCAAGTCATGGGCTCGATCTGTTCACCTTTTTAATTGGAAATATTAAAGAGGTCAACGGCATAGCCCTGAATCAACAAGGATTATACACTGCATATGATGCCATTACAGGAAGTTGGCTGCATGAAGGAGGAATTACCGGAAAAGGCAACTGGAATTTTGGAACATATCATCGTGTTGACAAAGTCGAAATTTTTGGTTCCGATGGAAAAATAAGTTTTGCTATTTTGGATGATGCACCAATTGAGCTGGAAAATTCCTCGGGACACCAAGTATTGGATATTCCACATCCAGAACATATTCAAGAGCAACACGTGCAAAATATTAAAAATCACCTTCTGGGAAAAGCAGTACATCCATCCACGGGGGATTCTGGCCTTCATGCCAGTTGGGTCATGGATAAAATATTGAATACTATTTAATTACTCCTAATTCGAAATAGTTATGATGTTTCCACTTTGTGAGGCATTGTAAAAAAGTAGGTCGTAATACCGATTTCCATCATCCGGTCTGTTCAATTGTTGGCCTGTAAAAAGATTATAGGTGTAATCTTCACAGGAACATATTACATTTTGCCCATCTAGGGTCATTGTGGAACAATTGTTTGGGGCATGGTTAGGACAACTTGCTTCAAAAGCAAAAAAAGAATCCAACCCAGATTTAATTACAAAAACGCCTCTGGTTCCCACACCATTGTTTCCTACATATATCGGGTTGCCTATATTGTTCAGGCTATTGTAAAGTGGCAGATTCAAATCCAATTCAAACCTAAAATTCACTTCTTGTAAATATGGATTCCTGTTGGTGCCATCAGAATCACAAGAGAATAAAAAAATAAATAAAGTAATGCCCCAGAAGTACCTCATAGTTTGGATTTCAAAACATTGGTTGGGCAAATTTGGGCAAAAAATACCTATATTTGCGTTAAATCCTCGCTAAAAACCTATGCAAGTCATAGAAGCAGTTGGGGATTTTTTGTATTTGTAGAAATAAAGTGCATTGGGAAAATTTTTTCGTTTTCTTCAATGTTCTTTTGTATTAAATTATGACGATATGAGTAAAGTATCTTATTATACGGCTGAGGGACTAAAAAAATTAAGGGAAGAACTCAACTACCTAAAAGACGTGGAAAGGCCCAAAGCCTCTCAAGCAATAGGTGAAGCACGGGATAAGGGAGATCTGTCCGAAAATGCTGAATATGATGCGGCCAAGGAAGCACAAGGTCTTTTGGAGATGAAGATTTCAAAAATGGAGGAAACTTTGGCCAATGCAAGATTAATAGATGAATCGCAATTAGATACATCAAAAGTGTTGGTTTTATCTACCGTAAAGTTGAAAAATCAAACCAATGGAATGGAAATGAAATACACCTTGGTTGCCGAAAGCGAGGCTGATATTAAGACAGGGAAAATATCGGTTACATCTCCCATTGGAAAGGGATTGCTGGGCAAATCGGTTGGGGATGTTGCTGAGATTACCGTACCCAATGGAACGTTAAAGTTTGATATTTTGGAGATTACACGGGACTGAAAGATCTTATAATCCTTATATTTAATCCCGTTCCTAACGGGATTTTTTGTTCAGAACCAAACCAAACCAAGCATGCCCAGTATTTTCACCAAAATCATTAGTGGAGAGATTCCTTGTTATAAGATAGCGGAGGACCCAGATAATTTTGCCTTTTTGGATATTAATCCAAACTCAAAAGGACATACGCTCTGTGTGCCTAAAAAAGAGGTAGATCGGTTGTTGGAACTTGATGAAGACTCATACACTAAGCTTATGCAATTTTCCAGAAAGGTAGGAAAGGCCATTGAAGCAGCTATCCCCTGTGAACGTGTTGGGATGTCGGTTATTGGCTTAGAGGTTCCCCATGTTCATGTGCATTTGATCCCATTGCATAGTATGAAAAATGCTACCTTTCAATATAAAGAAAGCTTCAGTACAGAAGAATTTGAGGAGATAGCAGGACAGATACAGGACAAGCTTAAATAAACCCTTCCATTTTAAGGTAAATACCAGCCCCAATCAATCCCAAGACCAAAATAAGGATTATAAAAAAGAGTGTGGTAAACCTTACCGAAGCTTTGTCTGGGGTGACCAATTTGTTATAGTAGTCAAAGACCCTTTCAATATCGTCCGTCCAATTTACGGGATAGATTAACGAATAGCATTTCTTGCATTTTATTTCATGGGTAACCAAATCGGTCGTCCTATGATAAAACGGATTGTAGGTGTGCTTTTGATAAAAGGTGAGCTTTAGCTCCTGGTTAAAACATTCGGGGCAATTGTTGGTAATCTCAGCTTCCTTTATCGCAATTTGTTTCTCTTTTGCCATAGCTCATTAAACATTTGCTTTGAGGGAAATTTGCATGATTGTTCCTTCTTTACTAGACGAAAGTACTTTAATTTTTCCTTTATGGTATTCTTCGACTATTCTTTTTACCAATGACAATCCCAATCCCCAACCCCTTTTTTTGGATGTTACGCCAGGGTTAAAAATGTTTTGAAAGTTACTTTTTGGAATACCATGACCTGTATCAGAAACCAAAATATGGACATTAGGGCCTTTTTTTTCAATCTCAATAGTAATGTTCCCTCTTCCTTTCATGGCATCTATCCCATTTTTCACCAAATTTTCAATACTCCAGTTAAAAAGCGGAGGATTCAAAAGAACAGGTAGCTCATCAATGTCTGATGTAAACGAAAAATGTATGAGCTTGGAGCTTCTTCGTTTTAAATATTCATAGGCCTTTTCAGTTTCAGAAACTATATCATGAACTTCCAAATCAGGGATGGACCCTATTTTTGAAAAACGGTCGGTAATAGTCTCCAATCGGGTAATATCCTTTGCGATTTCCTTGGTAATATCCTGGTTGATTTTTTCAGACTTTAATAGCTCGTTCCAACCTAACAATGAAGTTAACGGAGTTCCTATTTGATGGGCCGTCTCCTTGGCCATTCCGGCCCAAAGTTTGTTTTGTTCAGAAGCTTTGTTGGTTTTAAAGAAAAAGAAAATGACCGCGCCAAAAAGAAAAATGATCAAGAGAAGGGCTAAAGGATAATATTTTAGCTTGTTCAAAACCTCTGAGTTTCCATAATAAAGGGTTTCCAATAATTCCCCTTCCTGAATAATATGTATGGGTTCATTTTCACTTTCAAACTGTCTTATTTTTCTCTGGAGATAAATACTATCGGCCGCTTTTTCCGCAGAAATATTATGTGTTTTTATGGAACCTTCCTCGTTTACCAGAATCATTGGAGTTGAGGTATTGTTCCCCATAACCTTAAGGGTTAAGTTCCCCAATTCTTGATCTACGGAAGATTGAATAAGTTCTAGCTGAGCGGTTGCCCAGATTTCCATTTTCAAACGCTCCTCTTCCTTAAAGTTTTTAAAAAAGCTATTGGTATTCCAAAGAATAAGGCTCACTATAACGAATGCCGAAATCAACAGAATGATATTGGAAGCCTTCTTTTTGGGGTTGAAGTTCATTTTTTGGTACAATTGTGATTAAAGATAGCAGAAAATGTAAAAATATGTTGATACTTCGTTCCTGCACATGGTTTTTATTAGGGTTCATTTTGTGTATTTTTGATGCTTATTGAAAAGCAGTATAGATGGAAGTCCAAGGAAAAGTTAAAATGATTGACGAAACCAAAACCTACGGTAACAATGGTTTCAGAAAAAGAGAATTGGTTATTACTACGGAGGAACAGTATCCTCAGCATATTTTGGTTGAATTTGTACAGGACAAGTGCGATTTGCTAAACAATTACAGTGTTGGGCAGATGGTAAAGGTCAGCATCAATTTAAGAGGTAGGGAATGGGTAAACCCACAGGGAGAGACCAAATATTTTAATTCCATACAAGGTTGGCGTATTGAAAATCTGCAAGAAGAAACAAGCGGTGAAAACATGCCTCCAGTACCACCAATGGAAGCTTTTGAACCTGCTGATAACCTTAAAGAGGAAGACCACGACGATTTGCCATTCTAGTCCGCTTTGGATCTTACCAAGGTAATAGAACATGTATTTAGAAGGTATTTACCTTCACCCTTTACTATTGCAGTGCTTTTAACAGTACTGACTATTGCGCTTGCTTTAATTTTTACGGATAACACTTCGGATAAAAATCATTTGTTTACTGTTCTTTCCTATTGGGAAAATGGAATTTGGAACAATGGTCTTTTGGTGTTTGCGTACCAAATGATGCTCATTTTGGTTCTGGGCCACGTCTTGGTTTTGAGCAAACCCATGGAACGGATTATTCTGGGAATTACCAAACTTGTAAAAAATACCTCTAACGCAGCTGTATTGGTGGCATTGCCAACAATGTTGGTTTCCTTTTTTAATTGGGGGCTTGGGCTCATATTCGGGGCTATTTTGGCAAGAAAAGTAGGCGAATATGCCCAAGCGAACAATATCCCCATCAATTACCCATTAATAGGAGCATCTGGATATGTGGGCTTAATGGTCTGGCATGGGGGAATCAGCGGATCGGCACCAATAAAGGTTTCGGAAGCAGGACATATTAAAAGCTTGTTGGAGGGAATTTCCAACGTAGGGTTGTTGGCGCAATTGCCAGAAACCATTTCCACCTCGCTAACGGTGTTTAGTTATTGGAATCTACTGCTTTTTATTATTGTGGCTTTGTCAATTACCATTACAGTGTATTATTTGGGCAAAAAGGTTAGGCCAAAAACTATTGCCTTGAAAGAGTACGGATTTAAATCTGTTGACAGAGAAAATCTGCAAGGCGCAGAAAAATTGGATTACTCAAAAATTGTTGCCTCTTGTTTTGGAGCATTAATAGTAATTACTTTTTTACTTCAGTATTTGCCTTCGCTCAAAGCCCTAAATATCACTCCAAATATGCTCAACTTTTTTATGTTGGGTTTGGCAATTATTCTTCACGGAAGTTTTAAAAGTTTTTTGGTTGCCGTAGAAGAAGCAATTGGGGACACAGCTGGTATTTTGATTCAGTTTCCATTATATTTTGGAATTATGGGCATCATGGGAAGCAGTGGAATGGTCAATGATATTTCCGACTTTTTTGTATCCATAAGTACCTCAGTTACCTTGCCCATTTTCACCTTTTTGAGTGCAGGACTTGTTAATATTTTTGTTCCAAGTGGCGGAGGTCAATGGGCCGTTCAAGGACCTCTTGTTTTGGAATCTGCCATACAGTTGGGTGTTCCTTTGCCAAAGGCAATTATGGCTTTGGCCTATGGCGACCAAGTGACAAATATGCTACAACCTTTTTGGGCTTTGCCCCTTTTGGGAATAACTAAATTAAAGGCCAAGGAAATTTTACCGTATACCTTAATTTTTATGTTGATAGGAAGTCTGATTTATATAGGAGGACTTCTTATTTTATAACCTTTTCCGTAATTTTATTAAAAATTGCACCTTGGAAAAAGACTCAAAAAAACTTCCCCTATTTTTTTTGGGGGATAGATTGGAATTTCCTCCAGTTGAAGCTGCTAATGAAGAAGGTCTGTTGGCAGTAGGCGGGGATTTATCTCCAGAACGTCTCTTATTGGCATACAAAAGTGGCATCTTCCCTTGGTTTAATGAAGACAACTTAATTTTATGGTGGAGTCCAAATCCAAGAATGGTTTTATTCCCAAATAAAATCAAAATTTCAAAAAGTATGCGAAAAGTAATACGAACCGATCAATTTAACTTGACGCAGAATACTTGTTTTGAAAAAGTATTGGATAATTGCGCAAAAGTTCAGCGAAAAGGGCAGGACGGAACATGGATTACACCAAAAATGAAATTGGCTTATTTGGACCTCTTTGAAAAGGGTTTTGCCAAATCTTTTGAAGTATGGGAAGGAAACAATTTAGTCGGTGGTCTTTACGGGATTGATTTAGGTCATGTTTTCTGTGGAGAAAGCATGTTTTCAACTGTTCCTAATGCTTCCAAGTTTGCATTCATAAAATTGACTCAGGAACTGGAGCAAGAGAAGTATAAACTAATTGACTGCCAAGTTCATACAAAACATTTGGAGAGTTTAGGCGCAGAGCAGATATCAAGAGAAGATTTCATGAATATTTTACAGGGATAATTGCAGGCTTGTCAATACGAAAAATACATTTTGGGGAAAGTCTGAAGCATAGTCCTCCATGCGATATTCTATTCCTGTTTGAAGTTTTAGCCCTTCCTGAAGCTGCCATCCCACTTGGCCGCTGATTCTAGTATCATATTCTGGCGAATTACTTTTGGCCACACTTAATAAATTCTCAAACGCACCAATAAAATATGGTTCCCCAATATTCAAAACCTCACCTTTTAAGGGGAAATCAACAGCAAACCGATATCTAAATCTATGCACTGTCAATGCTTTGGTAATTCGTTGCTCTGCTCGGAATCTATGTCCAAACCTGACCACAAACGGTCTTTTTGAGAAGTTGAACTGCTGGGTTAATCTAATTTCATCGTTCTCGTCCTCAAAAATATTTCGAAACCGATATTGCACCCCAAAGGCCAAACTTTGATTAACCGAAAGACTAAATTTGGAAAAATGCACTAAATCAATTTGTCTTGCCTCATATCCAGAATCTCCATTTTTTATGAAATAACCTCTATGTGCCAATGAAAAATTATGTGAATAGGTATCAGATACATTGTAATTGATTGCTACCTGTGGTTGCAAAAATCCGGTAAGGTTGTCTTGCGCTTTCAGGGACGATAGCCCTAAGAAGCAAATGAAGAACAAAACCCATCTAATACAAGACATGGTCATATGTTGATGAGAGGGATTTACGCAAGTTTAGAAACTTGCCATCTGCATTGAAAAGCGCCTCATAGGTTTGATAACCTGCACTGTTTTTAGAGGTAAAAACGATTTCATAATTAATGTAGGGTAGTATGAGATTTTGCAGAGCTTGTTTTATGACTTTTTCTGGAGATAAATCGCCTACCGGATGTTGTTGCTGAATTTTTACAATACGTACTTTTTGAAAACCCTTGTTAAGATAGTTACTGATTTTTTCCCAACTGTCATCTGGAATATCAACTTCCTTAATTTTGAACTCAACATCTTCCAATTCTCCATGTTCATCAAACTCAATACTATAATGTAATCGCCTTTTTTTGAATTTTACTTCAAAACTCTTTTTAATGCTGTCTATTTCTTTATAATAGCGAACCCGTTTTGAAGATTCAAGTTGTTCCGAAATAAGTTCATATGCATTGGAAGGAAATTCGGATTGGGAAATTCGATACTCCTGCTCAAACTTGTTCTGTGACCAAAGAGAAAAGAATGGCAATAAAAAAAACAGGGTCAATATATACTTAGACTTCGTCATATCTAAAACAACCTACCTCATGATCATTTACCATTCCAGTTGCCTGCATATGCGCATAAACCACCGTACTGCCAACAAATTTGAATCCGCGTTTTTTTAAATCCTTGCTGATTTTATCCGAAAGGGGGGTGTTAGCCGGAGCATTTTTATAATTTTTAAGAGTATTTTTGATTGGTTTTCCGTCCACAAAACCCCATATATAGCTACTAAAACTTCCAAACTCTTTTTGAACTGCGATAAAGGCCTTGGCATTGGAAACAGTGGCGTTCACCTTTAACTTATTTCTAATTATACCAGGATTTTCAAGAAGTTCATCAATCTTGTCCTGATTGTATAGTGCAATTTTCTGGTAATCAAAATTGTCAAAAGCATTTCTGAAATTTTCTCTTTTTCGAAGCACGGTTATCCAGCTTAACCCAGCTTGAAACGTTTCCAAAATCAGGAATTCAAATAAAGTATCATCATCCTTAACCGGAACTCCCCATTCCTTATCATGATATGCTTCATATAATGAATCACCTTCACACCAACCACAACGATGTTTATCCATTATTAGTTTTTGTCTAAAGATACTGGAAAAGGATTTTTTATAGTGGGATTACCTCTTTTGCTATAATGGCATCGTTAATATCAACATATATTCTTCGTAGCCCCGCATAAAAATCAGTTTTGTCCCTTCGCTCCAGAATGGCTTTTTGTTTGGAGTTGGAAAGTTCAAGAATCCCAGTTGCAACAACAATTTGATTAAACAGTTTTTTTGGATGCAACACGTTTAAGTTGGATTTTTTGCTTGTCATTGATTCCTGGATATAAAGGTAGGATTGATTTGCAGGCATCCCTATTCTAAAAGAGGCTCCCAGCTTTAGTAAATATGGTTTGTTAATAGATTCTTTAGGTGACCCATACGTATCTAGTTTCGGAAATAAGTTTGGATATTCTTTCTTCTTCATAAACAAGTGATTTAGGGTTTGAAACATTGAATGATAAATAGATATAAAGGCATGCCTAGTGTTATATTGAAGGGAAAGGTAAACGCCAAAGCCATAGGAACGTATAAACTTGGATTTGCCTTTGGAGCGGCTATGCGCATTGCGGCGGGTACGGCAATATATGATGCACTTGCAGCTAAAATAGAAAACAAGAAACGATTTCCTACGCTTTCCGTTATAAACTGACTGAACCAAGCTACAACACACCCATTCAAAATGGGTAATCCTATAGAGAAAATAAGGGCAAACCATCCCTTCTTTAAAAAATCGTTTAGTTTTTTACCGCTGGTAATCCCCATATCTAAAAGGAAAACAGCAAGAAATCCTTTAAAAATGTCCGTTGTAAAAGGTTTGATGCCCTCCGCTTGATGTTCATTGGCCAAAAAACCGATTGCCAAACTGCCAAGTATTAATAAAACACTGCCATTGGTAACAGAATGGTGCAGTACTTTCTTAAAATTGTTGTTCTCTTTTTTGTTCTTTTTGAAAAAGGCCATTAGCAGAACTCCTATAATTATTGATGGAGCTTCCATTAAGGCCATAACAGCTACCATGTGTCCTCCAAATTCTATATTCTCAATTTCAAGAAAAGAAATAGCGGTCACAAATGTGACCGCACTAACTGATCCATATGCAGCGGCTATGGCACCTGAATTTTCCACACTGAACTTTCTTCTTAGTATGAAATAAGCAAAAATGGGTACAGAAATGGCCAAAAAAACACCAAACAGCAGGGACCATATGATTTCCATACTAAATTGGCTGTGCGATAGTTCAAGGCCACCCTTAAATCCTATGGCAAAAAGTAGGTAAAGAGAAATGAACTTTGATGAATTTTCTGGGATTTCAAGATCACTTTTCAATTGTACTGCAATGATTCCCAAAAAAAAGAAAAGTAAAGCAGGGTTGGTAAGGTTGTCAAATAAAAGGTGTAAATCCATTAAATTTTAATCTTCCAAAGAGATTTTCAAGATTCCATCGATTCTCAATCTTTTACCTTCACTTCTAATACTATTGATAAAATTTTTGGCGATGGCCTTTTCATTTTCCAGTTCCTGGATTCTGTCGTCAGGATATTTTGTATTGGCCCCTCCGTTTCCTTCGCACCAAGATAGACGTTGCAGTTTGTGAAAGTTTATTTTTTCATCCAGCAGTGCGGTAATCACATCACATGCTTCAGATGGGGTAAAAGAGCCATCTACCAATTGAATTTTCTGTTTTGTTTCGATTAAAGTTTCCATTTTGTTATTTTTTAAAGATTACGTTAGACTTTTGTTGTTAATTTTTTTCCAATAAGGTTAATGGACAACAGACCAAATACGATGGACATTGAAATACATAACCATCCAAAAAACAGAAAACCGTTAAGTGCGGAAAGTATTAAAACACCAGTAAATAAAAACCCCATTAAGGCATAGTAAATAGGGTAAAATTTTTCTACATCTCCTGACTTTTCTTTCTTGGCCAAGAGATTTTGGGATTGTGAGAGTTTGTGTAACATGGATGTAAATTTTTTACAAAGATGTACGCTTTAATTTATATATTTTTATTTATATTTATTATGTTTTATATAAATATTATTTATGAATTATACATTACACCAGTTGAGAATTTTTTTGAAGATTGCTGAAAAGCAGAGTATTACAAAAGCTTCGGAAGAATTGTATTTAACCCAACCGGCGGTGTCTATTCAACTTAAAAATTTTCAGGATCAATTTCCCATTCCCTTAACCGAAATTGTTGGGCGAAAGCTTTTTATAACCGATTTTGGCAATGAAATAGCACATGCGGCCGAGCGTATTTTAAGTGAAGTGGATGAAATAAATTACAAAATGCAATCCTATGATGGGAAACTCGCCGGGCGACTTAAAATCTCTGTGGTTTCTACCGGAAAATATGTTATGCCTTATTTCCTGTCCGGTTTTATGAAATCCAATACGGGGATTGATTTGGTAATGGACGTGACCAACAAGGCTAGTGTGGTACAGAGTCTTGAAAACAATGAGGTTGATTTTGCCTTGGTTTCCGTATTGCCGGAACACTTAAAACTAAATACAATAAGTTTGATGAAGAACAAGTTGTACCTGGTTGCAAACCCGAATCATTTTAAAAGAATCCTATTGTCTAAAAATATGTTTGTAAAAGACACCCCCCTTATATTTAGAGAACCGGGTTCAGCAACTCGTTTTGCAATGGAAAATTACCTAAAAAAATCGCAAATACAGGTTGGAAAGCGCATAGAGCTTACCTCTAATGAAGCTGTAAAACAGGCAGTTATTGCTGGATTGGGGTGTTCCATAATGCCGTTGATCGGAATAAAAAATCAACTAAAAAATGGAGATTTAAAAATTTATCCAAAAAAACAACTTCCTATACAAACCACATGGAATTTGGTATGGCTCAGGTCAAAGAAACTTTCTCCGGTTGCTTCGGCTTTTTTGGAATATTTAGAGAATGAAAAAGCCAAAATAATTCATCAAGATTTTGATTGGTTTGAAAAATATTAACTCGGGGAATCTGTTGTAGAAACTTCAATGGTGCTGTGGATTTTTAAATGCTTGCCTTGGGTTCTAGCATCCAATATAATCTTAGTGATCTGATTCTTGGCTTCTTTTAGTTCACGTATTCGATGTTCAGAATTCAAGAAATCCATTTGATTTATATCTTTCAGGTTGAGCAACTGAACCGTATGGAATTTGATTTTGTCATTTATGAGCGATAAAAGGACATCGGCTGCTTGTGGGGTAGTGAAAGTTCCTTCAATCAACAGAAAAGAATCCATCTTGCTTGTTTGGGCAACTGGCACTTTTTTGTTTTGTGTATTGGAGCGTAACCAGACAGGCAACCAGTTTTTCATACATTAATCTTTTAATTGACTTAAATACTAACGTGTATATAGTGCCATTTCACCTGTGCTAATAGCACCATTAAGTTCAGCAGTCAAGGTTCTGTATGCTCTAAAAAATTTTCTTCCATCAGATTTTTTGAAAGTAATTGTCGGATTGTCACTATGGGATATTTTGGTAACTGTAACCACAGAATTTTCTAAGGTTGAGATATTGGGAATACCACCTCGTTTAATAATAAAGTTTTTACGTGGAACATTAATATTTTGATATAAGATGCCAGATGGTTCACCTATGATAAGTTCATCACCAATTTTCACTGAATCTTGGTGATTTTGTGCATTTATAGTACCGATTAGGAAGTAAAAGATTACTAAAAAAAGGATAGGTTTCATAATTACATTGACTTTTCATTTCCAGCTTTCTCTTTAACCAAAATGGCTTTTATGGTAGATTTATAGCCATAAAACTTCCTTCCATCTTCCCTTCTCAAAACAACTTGTGTGCTTCCATCGGGCATTGTATCCATTTGATCTATGACAACAATGTTGCCATGAAAATTCATAGTAAGGCCAAATCCCGATGATGAGTTTAGGGAGTTGTTGAGTACTACAATATCTGAATATGGGATTTCCAAGAGCATTCCCAACTCACTATCTCCCCGGCTCTCAACAAAGTGTTTAAATTTTATGTGTTGTGTCTTTTCTTGAGCTATAGTTTGAAAACCTAACAACAGCATACAGAATATGCAAAATGGTAAAAGTTGTTTCATGGGCTTAGGTTTTAAGTTAAAAACTTTACTATAAAGATAGGATTAATCTCATAACAAAAAGCATTACTATTGTTAATAAGTAGTTAAACTATTATAATTTAATAGTATTACTGTTATATTTGTTTTAAAATTATTTAAAGGCATACATAATATGGAAAGATTAATGCAATCTATACGAATAGGAATCAACGAAAAAATCTATGTGAAAGACCCTGAATCATCTGATCTGGGAAAAAGGATTGTTGAGCAAAGTATTTTAATGATTGATGATATGGGTTTTGAAAGCTTTACCTTCAGAAAGTTGGGGGAACGCATAAAGTCCAATGAAAGTTCCATTTACCGCTATTTTGAAAACAAGCACAAATTATTGCTCTATTTGGCCTCATGGTACTGGGGATGGTTGGAGTACAAAATGGTCTTTGCCACCAATGCAATATCAAATCCAAGTGAAAAGCTTAGAAAAGCCATCGATATTTTAACACAAACGGTTGAAGAAGATGTCTCGTTTTCCCATATAAATGAGGTTTTACTTAATAAAATCGTAATAAATGAATACTCTAAATCGTATTTGACCAAAGAAGTTGATCAAGAAAATAAGGACGGTTATTTTGTTATTTATAAAAGACTTGTAAATCGCCTGCATGATATGATTGTGTCAATGGACGGCGAATATGAGTTCCCTTCAAGTTTGGCAAGTACTATTTTAGAAGGTTCGCTACATCAATATTTTCTTAGAGAACATTTTCCAATATTAACCGATTGCAATAAAACTACAACCCCAACTCATTATTTCACCGACCTAGTCTTCAAGACTTTAAATTCATAAACCTATGTCAAAAAATATTCTTACCGCCTGGCAACGCCTAATGGGAATGCTGGCACTGGATAAGAAAGATGTTATGCAAGTTTTTTACTATGCCATATTTGCTGGCTTAGTAAACCTTTCACTTCCTCTTGGGATTCAGGCAATAATAAACCTAATACAAGGGGCACAAGTTAGTACATCATGGATTGTTCTGGTTGTTTTGGTTACTTTGGGTGTTGCATTTGTAGGAGTTTTGCAACTGATGCAAATACGTATTATTGAAAACGTTCAGCAAAAAATATTTACCAGGGCATCCTTTGAGTTTGTGTATCGATTTCCAAAAATAAAGATGAGCCAATTGCGCGATTTCTACCCACCAGAACTGGCGAATCGCTTTTTTGATACACTAACAATACAAAAAGGGCTTTCAAAGATATTGATCGACTTTCCAGCTGCTTTTCTACAAATTGTTTTTGGATTATTGCTATTGTCTTTCTACCATCCGTTTTTTATCATATATGGCTTGCTTTTGATTCTTCTGATATATGTGGTATTCAAGTTTACTGCACAGAAAGGATTGGAAACCAGTCTTGATGAATCTAAGAACAAATATCGTGTAGCACACTGGATTCAGGAAATAGCTAGATCCCTAGTAAGTTTTAAACTTTCAGGAAAAACCACACATGGCATTGATAAAAATGACACCTTGGTAGCCGATTATTTAGATGCCAGGGAAAGTCATTTTAGAATCTTGGTGATTCAGTTTATCCAAATGATCGGCTTTAAGGTTTTGGTTACGGCCGGACTTTTATTGATAGGTGGATTACTCGTTCTTAATCAAGAAATGAACATTGGGCAATTTGTTGCCGCTGAAATTATTATTCTTTTGGTCATTAGCTCTGTTGAAAAAATGATATTGGGTCTTGAAACTTTCTATGACCTATTGACCTCATTGGAAAAATTAGGACAAGTAGTGGATAAGGAGTTGGAGCCACAAGATGGGGAAAAACCTTTTACTGAGCATGAAGGGTTTATAGTTGAACTTCAAGACGTTTCCTATAATGTACCTGACAGGGATAAAAAAATCATAGACAATGTTTCTATGACGATTACCCCCTCCTGTCAAATTTTATTGCAGGGCCCAAGTGGTTCCGGGAAATCTACCTTGTTGAGGCTTATCGCAGGAATCTTGGAACCGGACGCAGGTAAAATCTTTGTAAACAATATTGCTCTGCAAGGTTTGAACCTTAGTTACTATCGTTCACATTTGGGACAATCGTTGAGTGAGGAATCCCCATTCGAAGGAACTATACTAAACAACATCACTTTTGGGAACAAGGACATCTCCCAGGAAGACGTGTATTGGGCTTTGGAAAAAACGGGACTTACCAATTTTGTAAAGGAACAACCAAAAGGATTAAAAACCGTTTTGTACCCAGAAGGGAGACAGATTCCATATACCATTTCCAAGAAAATAGTTTTGGCACGAAGTATTGTTACAAAACCCAAACTTTTAATCCTTAAGGACCCATTAGATCAATTTGGAGATAAAGAGGCTGAAAAAATAATGAATTTTATTACGGACCCTTCCAATGGATGGGCCTTGGTTATAGTGAGTGAAAACCCTAAATGGATAGAACGTTGCGGGCGTATTATTACGATTGAGAACGGAAAATTGATTAACGAAAGATAATAAGGCCATGTTAAATATTTCACCAAACAAGTTGAATGAAAAAGTTGATTTAAGCAAGTATAAAGCGGTCAAAAAAGTCTTTTATAGAACACATTACAAACAATTCAATAGACTTCTGGCATTATTCTTTATCATTGCTTTTATTGTAATGTTTTTGCCTTGGACGCAGAATATTACAGGGAAAGGGTATTTAACCACCCTAAAACCGGACCAACGTCCACAGACCATTCAATCACCAATTCCAGGGCGAATAGAAAAATGGTACGTACAAGAAGGGGATTATGTAAAGAAAGGAGATACCATTCTCTTTATTTCAGAAGTGAAGAGCGAATATTTTGACCCAAATTTAGTTGAGCGTACAGGGCAACAAATTAGGGCAAAATCCATGTCCGTGACCTCGTATGAAGAAAAGGTAAAAGCGCTGAATGCCCAAATTGGTGCACTGTCCAATGAGCGTGTTTTAAAATTGGAGCAGGCCAAGAACAAACTCATTCAATCCAGGTTAAAAGTACAGAGTGATAGTATAGATTTTGAAGCGGCAAAGACCAATATTTCCATTGCAGAGCGACAATATAATCGAATAGATCAGCTTCAGAAAGAAGGGTTAAAAGCGGTTACCGATGTGGAGGAAAAACGATTGAAGCTCCAAGAGACGCAGGCCAAATTAATTTCTCAGGAAAACAAGTTGTTGGCCAGCGAGAACGAAGTTATCAATGCCCAAGTAGAAATCAACAGGGTACAAGCAGAATACACTGATAAAATTTCCAAGGCACGTAGCGATATGTACACCGCACAATCCAATCAGTTTGATTCAGAGGCGCAAGTTACCAAGTTGGAAAATGCTTATACCAACTATGAAATGCGCAACAGTATGCTTTATATAAAAGCACCTCAGAGCGGTTTCATCAACAAAGCAATACAATCAGGGCTTGGTGAAACCTTTAAAGAAGGTGACCGTTTGGTGGGAATTATGCCCTCTGATTATGATATGGCCGTAGAAACCTTTGTGGAGCCTATAGATTTACCATTGATCCACATTGGAGAAAAGGTTAGGATACAATTTGATGGCTGGCCTGCAATAGTCTTTAGTGGTTGGCCCAATGTTTCCTTTGGAACCTTTGGGGGCGAAGTAGTGGCCATAGAAACTTTTATAAGTGACAATGGAAAGTATAGAGTGTTATTGGCTCCGGATAAAGAGGATGGGCCGTGGCCAAAGGATATTCGGGTAGGCTCCGGAGCAAATACCATGGCACTATTGGAAGACGTTCCCATCTGGTTTGAACTTTGGAGACAATTGAACGGTTTCCCCCCAAACTATTATCAACCTGAAAACGGAATAGCCAATGTTAAAAAGAAATAAGTATGGAATCTGTCTTTGGGGATTCTTATTTGTAGCTGTCTTTGGGCTTCATGCACAGCAAGATACATTGGTGCTTAATTTTAAGGAGTATTTGGGTTATGTAAAAAAATATCATCCCATTGCAAAACAGGCACAGCTTACCATAGCCATGGGGCAGGCCAATCTAATGAAGGCCAGGGGAGGTTTTGATCCTAAAATTGAAGTGGATTACGATAGAAAGGAATTTAAAGGCATCGAATACTGGGATAGACTCAATACTACCTTTAAAATTCCAACATGGTTCGGAATTGAGCTCAAAGGAAATTTTGAACAAAATCAAGGAGCGTTTACAAACCCTGACGAATCACTTCCTGACGATGGACTGTATAGCGCAGGGGTATCCATGTCATTGGGGCAGGGTTTTTGGGCCAATGAGCGTATGGCAACCCTTAGGAAAGCCAAATTTTTTAGGGAACAATCAAAAGCAGATCAAGATTTGTTGGTCAATGAGGTGCTGTACAATGCATCCCTGGCGTATTTTGATTGGCTAAGAGCGTATAAAGATGCCTTGATTTTTGATGACTTTCTTCAAAATGCCGAAATACGTTTTCAAGGAGTAAAGCAAAGGGCACTTTCTGGAGATATAGCTATTATAGATACCGTAGAGGCCAAAATCATAGTGCAAGACAGAGCGCTGAATTTGGAACAGGCTAAAGTAAAGCTCATGAAAAAGTCTTTGGAGCTTTCCAACTTTTTATGGATAAATGATGTGCCGGTTGAATTACAGCCACAAGTTATTCCCGATGAGAATGTGGAAAATGACATTGATATGACCTTGGAGATTATGGGCAAACCTTTAGATAGTTTTACATTGGAAAACCATCCCAAGTTGAGGTCTTTGGAATACAAGATTGATGGTTTGGTGGTTGACAAAAGGCTCAAGGCAAATAAATTATTGCCCAAGTTGGATGTGGAGTATAATTTTTTGACCGAATCTCCCGATCAAATCAATTCATTGGATATTGATCAGTACAAGGGAGGGCTCAGTTTTCGGTTGCCACTTTTTTTGAGAAAGGAACGGGGCGATCTTAAATTGGCAAAGTTTAAATTACAAGATGCACAATTTGACCGGGACAATGCCCAGGTCGAGATTCAAAATAAGGTTGTGGCAATTTATCGAGAGTTGGATTCCTATACGACCCAAAATCAATTAATAGATAATATTGTGAGGGATTACAACACACTTTTGACCGCTGAAGAACGTAAATTCAGTTTTGGGGAAAGTTCACTATTTTTAATCAATTCACGAGAAAGCAAACTCATAGATTCATCCCTAAAACAAAATGAGGTGCAGAATAAATTTTTCTATACAAAAGCTCTATTGTTTAAGAGCTTGGCCATTAACCCAGAAGCCCTATAGCTGATTTAGCATAAGACTAAGCAACTACGGAGTTTTAATCATAAGCAAAATGACAGTAAACCCGATAATCAAGGATACTTTTTTTATTGTAACAGGAATCTTTTCAGCAGCATTTGGCTTAGAAAGTTTTTTACTGCCCAACAGGTTTATTGATGGCGGCGCCACAGGAATTTCACTTTTGGTTACAGAACTTACTTCCGTACCGTTATGGGTTTTGATTATTTTGGTGAACATCCCATTTCTGTTTTTGGGATATCGTGTATTGGGGAAACAATTTACCATAAAAGCTATTTTGGCAATTTTAGGATTGGCTTTGGTATTGCTATTTGTTCAGTTTCCAGAAGTGACCCAAGACAAGCTATTGGTTGCGGTTTTTGGCGGATTCTTTTTAGGTGCGGGAATAGGGCTTTCCATTAGAGGTGGCAGCGTCTTGGACGGAACAGAAGTTTTGGCCATTTTTTTGAGCAGAAAAATGGGAGCCAAAATTGGGGATGTTATCATTTTAATCAATATTCTGATTTTTTTGGCCGCCGCATATCTACTGTCGATTGAAGCTGCTTTATATTCCATGTTGACCTATTTGGCAGCCTCCAGAACCTTGGATTTTGTACTTGAAGGTATTGAGGAGTATACCGGTGTTACCATTATATCTGAAAAAAGCGAAGAAATCAGGGTAATGATCACAGAGAAGTTGGGAAGGGGATTAACGATCTATAAAGCAAGTGGCGGTTATGGAAAGAAAGGGGAGCATAATGAATATGACGTTATCTATACCGTAATCACAAGGTTGGAGATACGAAAATTGAATATTGAGCTCAATAAAATCGATGCCAATGCTTTTGTGGTCATGAATAGTATAAACGACACCAAAGGCGGCATGGTAAAGAAAAGAATACTGAATCAATAAGAAAGGCTATTTTTTCACTTACCCAAGGTGCCCTGTAAGTTTTCAACAGAGAATACAACCAATGATAAAAATCAGCTTATAGGCTGATTTTGAGGCTTAATTTTGAAAAAAGTATTGACCATGGAAGTAGCTGAAAAAAAATCAAAAAAGGAACGTTTAAATCTTGTGCAAAACGGTATTTCAAGCAGCATGGGTTATCGGGAATATCGTGATTTGGTGCAGTATTTGGCCAAGAATAGGCAAACCACGGGTATAGAGCAATTGGAATCGCTTATCAATTATACGGAACTCAATGATCGTAGAATGAATCGTTGGGACAAGACCTTAAAAGTATCGCCAGAAACTGAAGCCAAAATTTCCAATAGTAAAGCAAGACTTACCCTTTTGGTATTGAGTGAAAGTTGGTGTGGCGATGCTTCACCCAGCTTGCCTGTAATGAACAAGATAGCTGAGTTGAACCCAAATATTGAATTAAGAATACTCCTAAGGGATGAAAACTTGGAGTTGATGGACGAATTTTTAACGAATGGTTCCCGGTCTATTCCAAAATTGATTGTTCTGGACAGGGAGACTGAAGAAATAGTTGGTGAGTGGGGGCCTAGGTCAAGTATTGCCACAGAAATGGCCGAAGCGTATAGAAAAGAGCATGGCACACTTACCTCTGAGTTTAAACAAGACCTTCAGCTGTGGTATAACAAAGATAAAGGCCAGGATATTTTAAAGGATTTGTTGGGATTGCTTTTCTAATAAGCATTTTTTGAGGGCTCACTTATCGGTCTCGTATAACTTTCAATTGCGGTTATACATTGTTGGGCAATGTTCTTCATTTAAATTAATTTTTAATTGATCGTTTTAAATATGATGTTGAATTTTTCGAAATATCCTCAGCCAATTCAATAATATATGATTCTCCATGGTTCAAAAACTTTTCTATTTCTTTCTGATTTAATAATATTTTTAATTCGTACAATGCTATCGAACCACATATGACTTCTAACCTGTATGACTCATTATTACTGTAAAGTGTATAACACCAATCTTTTTCTAGTAAAACTTTCATCAATAATTTGAAATTAATTTAGCACAATATTGTAAGGTTGTACATTTTGTAACTCTGCCCGTAGTTCTAAAAGAACATCAACACAATTTTGATAGTATTCTTTTTCATTGTTGTCCACTTCTTGCTCTAAGCATTTCATATGCATCTCCATAATGTATTTGAACAACATTTCATAATTGCCCGAGTCTGACAGCTTGGAAATTATAATTTTTTGAATCCAAAATACATTGCCCCATAATGGCTTAGCATTATTTATTTCTTTGTTTACTGCCGCTTCCAAATGGTGGATGGTTTTGTATCGAGTTAAGGATTTTAGAACAATGCTTTCTACAAATTTTTGGATTCTATCTAAAAATAATTCTATATCCTTCTGAATTTCCGAAATGGGAATAAGTCTTATATCTTCCAAAAAGCCACTAAAGGTTTGAATAGTATAATTTTCTCCTCGCGAATCCTGAAGTAACTTTCGTCTTTTATTATTAATATAGACCTCTACATCGTTTATTCTCTTTCTTGCAATAAAAAGAATAACTAGATTGTGTCTTTTGGAGTCTGATTGTACACTTACATGAACCAAGTCTTTTTTTAAATCATTGGTCTTTTTGAATTGAATGATAAAATTATCTATATCCGATATGTCTTGATTTCTTTCCGCGACAAAACCTCTTTGTTCGAAAATTGATATTAGATAATCTTGTATTCTTTTGTATTTAGTATTTTCCATTTATTTGGAAATATTGCCTAACGTCAAGCTAAGGATTGTTTTAATTGTCTTTAGCGACTGATAAGTGAAGTTCGGGAAATTTAGCCTAAGATTCAAAAGGAATTTAGTGTATAAATGCCTTGGATTGATGAATCATTATGCTTGGGGTAAACCTAAAATGGATACCCTACTTTCGTTGGAATAGATACGTAATAGTTCCAATTTGAGAAACCTTGGAACCTGGGTTAAATCTAGCTTTTAGGGCATAAGCGATTGCATTATCTACCAAACAGCCATTACTGGTCCCTGAACTTTGGTCATTAAAGTCTGCATGGGTAACATAGCCAGAAGCATCTACCTTAATATTGATTACAACTTTTCCGCCTTCAATACAGGTGTAAATTGGTGGGGGTAAAGAATACGCATTTCTATCGATTAGGGAATACGAAATAGAGGTACGTTTATCCTTTAAATTGTTGGTAAACTCTTCTTTTTGTGCTTCGCGCTCTCCCAAGAGTTGTTTTTTTTCTTCGCGTTTGGCGGCCAATTCCTTCAACTGTTCCGCGAACTCACCATCGGCATTTGCTGGGTCTCCTTGATCATTGTTCAAAGCGCGTTCTTCCAACAGTTCTTCCAAGGTTTTTAAGGGTTCTGGATTTCCAACAGATGGTTTGGCCGTTTCGTTAAAGGCCATATGGCTTTTTATAGGGTCGTTATTTGCCATTTCTTCCAGTCGTTCCTCTTCTTCCCGCAACAGTTCTTCGATATCCTCATCTGCCAAACTCATTTCAATAACATATTCTTCCTCTTTTACACCTCCCAGATGAATGTTGAACAACAACAAAATCACAAGAGACATAGAGAAAAAAGTTATTAGAAAAGATAACTGGTTTCTGTTTAGGTTCATGGTGATACTATAACCGCTTTTTTTTAAAAATATTTTATCCCAATGTTCATGCCTTATCTGTTTTTTTAAAGGAATTTAACTTCTTTACGACAGATTTTCCTTGAAAACCGTTGGGGTAACGGCATTATTTACGTTGAAATCACCTATTTTGGTTCTTCTTAGGGTAGATAAATGGGCGCCAGATTGCAGTGTTTTTCCGAAGTCATGTGCCAAAGAACGAATGTAGGTGCCTTTGCTACAAACCACCCTAAAATACACATTTGGCATGTTTACTTGGGTAATTTCAAATTCCAGGATTTCAATTTTCCTGGATTTTATTTCAATTTCCTTTCCTTCGCGTGCAAATTCGTACAGCCGTTTACCATCTTTTTTTAGGGCTGAAAAAATTGGTGGGACCTGGTCAATTTCACCCAAAAAGTGTTCTGTGGCTTGCTTAATGCCATCAAGGGTTATATGTTCTGTTGGGAAGGTCTGATCTACTTCAGTTTCCAGATCATAAGACGGTGTGGTTGTACCCAAGGTAAAAGTTCCGGTGTATTCTTTGACCTGCCCCTGAAGTTCGGGAATTTTCTTGGTGAATTTTCCGGTACAAATAATTAAAAGCCCGGTGGCTAGCGGATCCAAGGTGCCTGCATGCCCTATTTTGAATTTTTTTAGGCTGAATTTTTTCCGAATGGTCCATTTTAAGGCATTGACCGCCTGAAAAGAACTCCACTCCAGTGGTTTGTCAATCAATAAAATCTGACCATTTAAAAAGTCCTCTTTGGTTTTCAAGCCGGATTGAATTTTAAATTAATAGGGGTTACTTTCTGAAAGAACTTATCCCCAAACACTCCAAGCAATGGCAATAAGACCTATAATCAAACAATAAATTGCAAAATACGTAAGCTTGCTTTGTTTTACCAACTTGATCATCCAAGTACAGGCCGCAATACCGGTAATAAAGGCGGCAATAAAACCAACACCCATGGCAATGGCTTGATCTCCAACAAAATTGATGTCGCCACTTAAGAGGTCTTTGGCCACTTTTCCGAATATCAAGGGAACCACCATTAAAAATGAGAAACGGGCAGATTTTGTTTTATCAACACCTAAAAGCACGGCTGCGGATATGGTAGCGCCACTTCGGGAAATTCCAGGTAATATGGCAACGGCTTGGGCCATTCCAATAACAAATGCACTGCGATAGGAAACTCCTTTTTCGGTTGTCTTGGCTAAATCTGCCAAGTACAAAAGAATTGCGGTAATGAGCAACATGATACCTACAATAATGATGGCTCCATCAAAAAAGACCTCTAGGAAATCCTGTAAAAAAAAGCCTATCAAAGCGGCGGGAATCATTGAAATAATGATCTTGAGCGAGAATTGCGTTTCTTCATTCCATTTAAATTGAAAAAGCCCTTTAAAAATTTCCGCAACATCTTTTCTAAAAACCAACAGGGTACTTAAGGCAGTTGCAAAATGTAGAATAACCGTAAATAAAAGACTTTCCTCAGGAAGTGAATCCGCACCTAGAATAGCTTTTCCCAATTCTAAATGTCCGCTGGATGATACTGGTAAAAACTCAGTCAGTCCTTGAATAATTCCAAGGATAATGGCGTCAATGATTTCCAAATTACTTTTTGTTTTTGTTAGGATTCAATAAAATGGCGTAGACCTGTATCCCCAAACCTATTAATATCAAGGTAGGAGCCAAGCGTATTCTTCTAAAATTGTAGATATCCGGATTAAACACATTTGGGTCATCACTTCCACCACCACTCATTAAAATAAACCCCAAAGCAATAAAGGCGAGTCCAATAAAGAGAAACGTATAATTTCTTTTTTGAAAAATAAATTCCTTGCTCGGCTTTTGTATATTCTTATTTTTCTTACTCATGTTGTAAAGTTAATAATAAAGGTCATCAGTTCTTAAATTCAGGAAACGCTGTGTTGCAATATGGGTGCTTGCCCATGAAATAACGACTCCAAGGCCAAAAATACCAACAAACAATGCGATTAGAACAACGAAATCCTTGAATAAATCCAATTCCGGAAAATTGTTGTTAACGTAATATAATACAATGGCCAAAGCAATCAAGGCCAACGAGGCCCCAAACATTCCCAGTTTAATGTTTGTCCAAATAAAAGGTTTTCTAATAAAAACTTTAGTTGCGCCCACCATTTGCATGGTCTTTATGATAAAACGTTTGGAATAGATGGAAAGGCGAATGGAACTATTAATCAACAGCACGGCGATAAAGGTGAAAATTGCACTTGCAATAAGAATCCATAGACTTATTTTACGCACGTTATTGGTAAGCAATGAAATCAAGGGTTTATCATAGCTCACTTCGTCCACATAAGTTTTGGCAGCGATGCTTTCAGCAATTTCTTCAATCTGTTCAGGAGAAACAAAGTCGGCCTTAAGATTCACATCAATTGCATTTTTTAATGGATTGTATCCCAGAAAATCTGTAAAATTTTCCCCGATATCTTCGCTATATTGCTCAGCTGCATCCTCTTTGGAAACATAATCGGCCGATTTTGTATAATCCGCCAGCGCCAAACTTTTCTGCAACTGGTCAATTTCCACAGGTTTTGCATTGTCCTTTAAAAAAACGGAAATGGTAATCTGCTCCTTAAAGTGATCCGCCAATTTTTTGGTGTTCAAAACAAGGAGCCCCAAAACCCCAAGCAGGAAAAGGACCAGAGCTATGCTCAAAACCACTGAAAAATAAGAGGAAATCAGCTTTCTACGTTGATATCGTTCAATATATTGACTCATACAGCAAAATCAGTATGTAAAAATAGAAAAGTAAATCGTAATTAGGGGATTAAAGCTATTTTTGCAATTCGAAAAGTTAGACACTATAGGTGTCATTTTGAGCTCCAATGCTATTGGAACGAGAAATCTTTGGGTTTAATTTGAGACATCTCGACTATGCTCGATATGACATTATAAATTGATTGGTACTATGAACTACGATTTTCAAAAAATCGAGGAGAAATGGCAGAAGTATTGGAAGAAAAACGAAACCTTCAAGGCTTCAAACAATTCAGATAAACCAAAGTTCTATGCGCTTTCCATGTTTCCTTACCCCTCAGGGGCGGGATTGCACGTGGGGCATCCGCTTGGTTATATAGCTACGGATATCTATGCCCGCTACAAAAAGCATAAAGGGTTTAATGTATTGCATCCAATGGGATACGATTCTTTTGGTCTGCCGGCCGAACAGTATGCCATCCAAACGGGACAACACCCTGCAATTACTACAGAAACCAATATAAAAAGGTATCGAGAGCAGTTGGACCAACTTGGTTTTTCATTCGACTGGAGTCGCGAAGTGCGAACCTCAGATCCCAAGTATTACAAATGGACGCAATGGGTTTTTATCCAATTGTTCAACTCATGGTATAATAAGGATACGGATAAGGCTGAATCTATTTCGGACTTGATTTCCATTTTTGAAAAAGAAGGAAATGCGGCAGTGCATGCGGCTTCTGATAGTGATACGCCAATTTTCAGTGCAGAAGATTGGACCAGTTTTTCGGAAAAAACCAAACAAGAGTTACTCCTAAAATATAGATTGACCTATTTGGCGGATACCGAAGTAAACTGGTGTCCCGCTTTGGGTACAGTTTTGGCCAACGATGAAATCGTGAACGGCGTTTCAGAACGCGGGGGACATCCCGTTATCCGTAAGAAAATGACGCAATGGAGCATGCGGATTACGGCCTATGCCCAACGTTTGTTGGATGGGTTGGACACGATTGATTGGCCACAACCACTCAAAGATTCGCAAACCAATTGGATAGGTCGCTCCGAAGGAGCATCAGCAATTTTTAATGTCATTTCGAGAGAGCACAGCGACGAGGAATCTCATCAAATAGAAGTCTTTACCACCCGCCCAGATACGATTTTCGGGGTAAGTTTTATGACCTTGGCACCAGAACATGAGTTGGTGTCGCAAATTACCACCCCAGAACAGAAAGAAGCTGTAGAAGCTTATGTGGAAGCTACGGCAAAGCGCTCGGAGCGTGACCGAATGGCCGATGTAAAAACCATATCGGGTGCCTTCACGGGTGCCTATGCGGAACATCCCTTTACCAAAGAACCCATTCCTATTTGGATTGGCGACTATGTGTTGGCAGGATATGGAACAGGGGCCGTAATGTCCGTTCCTTGTGGTGATCAACGCGACTACGATTTTGCAAAACACTTTAACATCCCTATTCCCAATATTTTTGAAGGGATAGATATTTCTGAAGAAGCATTTACCGATAAGGAGAAAACCATCATTGCCAATTCTGACTTTTTAGATGGGTTGCCCTATAAAAAAGCGGTGAAGCGCGCAATTTTTGAGTTGGAACAACTGGGTCAAGGAGAGGGTAAAATAAATTACCGTTTACGCGATGCCGTTTTTAGTCGCCAACGGTATTGGGGTGAACCCTTTCCGGTGTATTATGTGGATGGAATGCCACAAATGATTGCTGATGAGCATTTGCCATTGGAACTGACCGAAGTTGAAAAATACCTTCCTACGGAAACGGGCGAACCGCCTTTAGGAAATGCAACCGTTTGGGCTTGGGACACTCAACAATGTGCAGTGGTCAATAATCAATTGATCAATCACAAAACGGTGTTTCCTTTGGAATTGAACACCATGCCGGGTTGGGCAGGAAGTTCCCAGTACTTTAATAGGTATATGGATGCCCATAATGATGAAGCCATTTATTCCCAAGAAGCAATTGACTACTGGGAAGACGTGGATTTATATATAGGAGGTAGCGAACATGCCACAGGGCATTTGTTGTATTCCCGTTTTTGGCAGAAGTTTTTGTTTGATAGAGGGATTGCCCCAAAAGATGAGTTTGCCAAAAAGTTGATCAATCAGGGAATGATTACGGGGACGAGTGCTTTTATTTATAGATGGTCACAAAAGCATAACGGGAACCCAGTAATTGTATCAAAAGGAATAATTGACAAAGCAATTAAGGAAAGAGGGTTTCTTTATGATTACTCTGAGGATTTAGACATGATGTTTTCTGATTTGAAAACCATGGAATTGGGGGGAAGGAAAATTGCTGAAACTTCTTGGCATCAATTTACTCCAATCCATGCGGATGTTTCTTTAGTAAATTCTTCTGATGAATTGGATATAGAAGAGTTTAAAAAGTGGCAACCAGAATATAAAGATGCGGAGTTCATTCGTGAAGATGGGAAATATATTGTAGGCCGCGAAATCGAAAAAATGTCCAAATCCAAATACAATGTCGTCAACCCAGATGCCATTTGTGAGGAGTACGGGGCAGATTCCCTTCGCTTGTATGAAATGTTTTTGGGGCCTTTGGAGCAATCCAAACCTTGGAACACAGCAGGGATTACGGGCGTACATTCCTTCCTTAAAAAATTATGGAAGTTATATGGTGCTATTGATGAAGGTTCAGAGCCATCAGCAGAAAATTTAAAAACGCTGCACAAAACCATCAAAAAAGTGGAGGAGGATATTGAAAATTTCTCCTTCAATACTTCGGTATCCACTTTTATGATCTGTGTAAATGAATTGACAGCCCAAAAATGTACCAGCAAGGCAATTTTAGAGCCATTGGCCATCTTGGTTTCGCCCTATGCTCCCCATATTTCCGAGGAGCTTTGGGAAAGGTTGGGACATTCAACATCTATTGCAGAAGCTCCGTTTCCAATATTTGAAGCTAAATATTTGGTAGAAAGTAGCAAAGAGTATCCCATTTCTTTTAACGGTAAAATGCGATTTACCATTGAACTTCCCTTAGATTTGGATAAAGATGCTATTGAGGTTGCCGTTATGGCCCATGAAAAAACCCAGGCACAACTACAGGGACGCACTCCCAAAAAGGTAATTGTGGTTCCCGGAAAGATTGTGAATATTGTTGGGTAGCATCCTTAAATAAATCAATATGGAGTTAATTGAAATAATAGGTCTTGTGGCAGCCACACTGACCACAAGCGCTTTTGTGCCACAAGTCTACAAAACTTGGAAGCATAAATCCACTAGGGACATTTCCTTTACCATGTATCTCGCATTCTTTGTAGGGACCATGCTTTGGTTGTATTATGGGATTCAACACCAAAGTTTGGCTATTATTTTGGCCAATGCCATAACGGGAATTCTGGTACTGTTCATGCTTTTTTTAAAACTTATATATAAATGAACCCTAAAAATAATAGGGCATAAAATTTATAATCACATATATATTTGGATATACCCCCTAAAAAAATAGGGGGTAATCGTCAAAAAAATGTATTTTTTATCATTTTACCCTATTTTTCATCGATATTATTTCGTAGTTTGTTTTTTTTGTAACACTTTTGAAGTGTAAATCAAAAAAAGCAACAAAATGATTGTAGGTATTCCAAAAGAAATCAAGAATAACGAAAGCCGAGTTGGAATGACTCCAGCTGGAGTTTTCGAATTGGTAAAGAATAACCATACCGTTTATGTGCAGTCTGGAGCAGGTGAAGGCAGCGGTTTTTTCAATCAGGATTATCAACAGGTTGGTGCAAGTATTTTAGAGACAATAGATGAGGTATACGCTGCAAGCGACATGATTGTAAAAGTAAAGGAGCCCATCGAAACAGAATATCGATTGATTAAAGAGGGTCAGATCGTATTTACCTATTTCCATTTTGCTTCCAGTGAAAGATTGACCAAAGCTATGGTTGATAGTAAATCGGTCTGTATTGCCTATGAAACGGTTGAGGATGCAGAAGGAACATTGCCTTTGCTAACACCAATGTCGGAAGTAGCTGGAAGAATGGCAATTCAACAAGGAGCAAAATATTTGGAGAAACCCGTAAAAGGTAGAGGAGTACTTTTAGGAGGTGTTCCTGGAGTGGCACCCGGCAGGGTTTTGGTATTGGGCGCAGGTACCGTAGGTATTCAAGCTGCTAAAATGGCAGCCGGATTGGGTGCCCATGTAACCATACTGGATGTTAATATGAAACGATTGCGCTATGTCAATGATGTAATGCCCAGTCATGTAGTCACCGAATTTTCAAATGAATTTAATATCAGAAAGCATATAAAAACCCATGACCTTATTGTTGGAGGAGTGCTCTTAAAAGGAGCAAAAGCCCCGAACCTTATCACTAGGGATATGCTCAAAGAAATGCGCCCAGGAACCGTAATTGTGGATGTTGCGGTAGACCAGGGTGGTTGTATTGAAACAACAAAAGCCACAACCCATGAAGACCCAGTGTACATTATAGATGATATTGTACACTATTGCGTAGCTAATATGCCTGGGGCAGTCCCTTACACATCTACGGTTGCCTTGACTAATGTAACACTGCCCTATGTATTAAAATTAGCCAATATGGGATGGCAAAGTGCCTGTAATTTGGATAAAGCCCTTTCTAAAGGGCTTAACATTGTTGAAGGAGAAATTGTATATAAAGAAATTACAGAAGCCTTTAATTGGGAGCCTGTGTTTGCTTAACACGCATTTTGTCAGTAAAATAGCCCCGCCCAAAAATGGCGGGGTTTTTGCTTTTCAAGGGGTATGATATTTCTGTGTAAATGGGAATGTTTAGTATCTTTAAATAATTTCAAAAGCTAAAACTATGATGACATATTATATATTAATTGGTGCCGTGGCCCTAATCAGCTGGGTTGTCAGCAGTCGATTAAAAAGTAAATTCAAAAAATATTCCAAGGTTCATCTTCGCAATGGCATGAGCGGAGCTGAAATTGCGCAAAAAATGCTGGATGATCATGGTATTAGGGATGTTAAAGTGATTTCCACAGCTGGAATGCTCACAGACCATTACAATCCTAAAAACAAAACTGTAAACTTGAGCGAAGGGGTGTATAGCCAACGCAATGCATCTGCAGCTGCGGTTGCTGCGCACGAAGTTGGTCATGCCGTGCAGCATGCCCAAGCCTATGAATGGCTGACCATGCGATCTAAGTTGGTTCCTGTGGTTAGCGTTACGTCTGGAATGTCTACTTGGGTAGTTTTTGGTGGATTGATGTTAGGCGCCGCAGCGGGAGTTGGAATTGGCTACTATATTGCCATTGCAGGTTTGGTGATGATGGGCTTTGCAACAATTTTTAGTTTTATCACTTTACCTGTGGAATATGATGCAAGTAACCGCGCATTGGCATGGCTAAAGCAAAAAAACATGGTAAGTCAAGAGGAGTATGCCGGTGCTGAAGATGCCTTAAAATGGGCGGCCAGAACCTATTTGGTTGCGGCTTTGGGAGCCTTGGCTTCATTGGTGTATTGGGCTTTCCAAGTTTTTGGCGGAAGGGACTAAATTTATTGGAACAAAATATGAGCCCGTTTGAAGCAATTCAAATGGGCTTTTTTATATTGAAATCTGTCGGTCTATCTGCTGATTTAATGAAATAAAGGTTTCAGTTCTGGAAACCCCATCAATTTGTTGAATTTTTTTGTTCAATACCATCATCAAATGTTCATTGTCCTTGCATAAAACCTTAATGAGGATAGACCAGTTTCCGGTTGTATAATGGCATTCCAGCACTTCAGGGATTTTTTCCAAAGCTTTGACCGCTTGAGGGTTGGCCATGGCCTTGTCCAGAAAAACACCAATGTAGGCCATTGTGGTATATCCCAAAACTTTGGGGTTGATGATGAATTTAGATCCTGCAAGCAATCCAGATTTTTCCAATTTACGAAGTCGCTGGTGTATCGCGGCTCCAGAAATACCGATGTTTCGGGCAATTTCTAAAATGGGCCTACGGGCATCTTCCATCAAATATCTTAGTATTTTTTTATCAATACCATCAATTTTAACTGAACTGTTAGGAGTCTTCATAGGAATAATTAAAAATTGTAGTTAAAGATACCTAGAAACTATAAAACTTTAACTTCCAATAGAATTTGGGTTGTACCCTAGGTAGGGCACTTCGTATTCCTTAAAGTTAATTCCATACTGTTTTAGTTCAGAAAGTATGGGGCGGTAAACTTCACTTTTTATTGGAATCTGTACGCCAGGAGTCTTGATTTTGCCATTTAGAATTTGGAGTGCTGCCATTGCGACCGGTAATCCAACGGTTTTTGCCATGGCAGTATAATTTTGATTTTCACCCAAAACGACCATGTTGGCATCTATTTGCTTTTTCATACCATCAATTTCATAACCAAATTTGTGGTACATTACTATCATGTCCTTCTCATCAGCTTCAAGGGTCCAATTATCTTCAAGGATGTATTGCAGCATTTGGGCCGGACTGGCATTTTTTAATGGAATTAGTTTCGTGTCGTCAAAAAGATTCAATTCCAATAGTTTTCCCCATTTAATATCATCTTGGTCAATTTTAAGGTAATGGCGCAATTTCAACTCAACCGAATCAGTTGGTGAGTAGGGTAAAAATAAGTTTACAAATTGTCGGTAAGACATGCCTTCAGAATTTTCAATGTTGTAACTATCATCCGTCATGCCAAGTAACACAAACATTTGCCATGCTTTGGAGAAGCCCACTCTGCGCATGGTACCGCGATAAAGTGTCAAAACATCCTGAAGACCGTAAGCGTCCCTATATTTTAAGGAATCCCTATTGGGATATACCTCAAAAGAACCATACCCGTCAATATTTAAAAGTTCAGTACGGCGAAATAGTTTTTGGTACGGAATATATTTATAAGATCCTTCTTGGATAAATTTTGCAGCTCCACCTTGACCGGCCAGTACCACATTTCTTGGGTTCCATGTAAATTTATAGTTCCAAAGATTTGAATCGTGTTCAGGGGCAACCAAACCACCCGTAAAGGATTCAAAAAGCAACATTTTTCCACCCTGATTGCGAATACGATCAATAACTTCCATGGCACTCATATGATCTATGCCAGGATCCAGTCCTATTTCATTCATAAAAACAAGACCGCTTTTTCTTGCGTCATTGTCCAGTTTTTGAATCTCTTTACTTATATAAGATGCAGTAACAAGATGTTTTTTATAGTGGATACAGTCTTCCGCTATTTTTATATGAAGTCTTGGGGGCAGCATTGAAACCACAATTGATGCTGATGCTATAGCCTTCCTTCTTTCGTCATCATTAAATATGTCCAAAGCAATAACAGCACAATTTTTATGGGAGGAAATGGATGTAGAAATGTTCTCAGGGTTGATGTCGCCAATTAACAAATAAAGATTCTCCTCTTTTGATTTTTTTAGGATATAATCCAATAGATATGAGGTAGATTTTCCTGCTCCAAAGACCAAAATAGTGCGGACCATAGGTTTTAGTTACTTTTGATTAAAACGAAATACTAAGGTATCAAATTGTTATATTTTTAAAAATAAAGGTAATTTAAGTTATGAACAAAACAATTTTATTGACAGCAACACTACTAGGACTGCTAGCAATTCTTTTGGGTGCTTTTGGGGCACATGGATTGGAGAAATTAATTACTGGAGATGCTATTGATACCTTTGAAGTTGGGGTACGCTATCAAATGTACCATGCACTTTTTTTGTTGATTTTGGGAGTTTGGGATGGGCTTCGTAGCAAGCAAAAAAGAACAGTGTTCATTTTGATTCTTGCAGGTGTTATTTTATTCTCTTTTTCAATTTATGCCCTGTCTATCAATAGTTTATTCACTTTTGAATTTATGAAAATAGCAATATTAACTCCAATAGGTGGCACTTTTTTAATTTTAGGGTGGTTTCTTTTTGGGTATTACATTTTAACCAAGAAATCGATTAAATAAACTATAATAAAGCCTTTTAGAGATTATATTTTTCTAGTTTTGTACCAACTAAAAAAACTAAACTATGGATACGTCCACTCCGATTACGAAAACGATTTCGTTAAATGAATATGGGATAAAAAACGAGCATATTCATTACCAACTTTCTTCTGAGCAATTGCATGACCTTGCCATTGAAATGGATATGGGTAAAGAAGCCTCATCAGGCACCTTGGCCGTTAATACGGGTGAGTTTACTGGAAGGTCTCCCATGGATCGTTTTATCGTGAAGGATTCTATTACAGAAGAGAAGATTTGGTGGGGGGATATAAACATACCTTTTGAAACCGAAAAATTCGATAAACTTTATGATAAGGTAATAGCATATCTAAATGAAAAAGAACTATTTGTTCGCGATTGCTATGCCTGTGCTGATGCAGCCTATAAGTTGAACATACGGGTAATCAATGAATATCCATGGTCCAATATGTTTGCGTACAATATGTTTTTAAGACCAACAGAAGATGAATTGGCCGCTTTTAGTCCTGAATGGACTGTGATCAATGCACCCGGGTTTATGGCAGATGCCGAATTGGATGGAACCAGACAGCATAATTTTGCAATTCTTAATTTTTCTAGAAAAATTGCCCTGATTGGGGGTACCGGATACACAGGAGAAATTAAAAAGGGGATTTTTTCTGCATTGAATTTCATCCTTCCTGTTTTCAAAAATACCTTGCCCATGCATTGTTCGGCCAATGTGGGAGAAGCTGGGGATACCGCAATTTTCTTTGGACTTTCAGGAACAGGAAAAACCACACTGTCCACAGACCCAAACCGTAAATTGATTGGAGATGATGAACATGGTTGGACAGCGGACAATACCGTATTTAATTTTGAAGGAGGTTGTTATGCCAAAGTAATAAACCTTTCCAAGGAACAGGAGCCAGAAATTTACGGAGCAATAAGGAAAGGAGCTATTTTGGAAAATGTTATCATGAATGCTGACGGAGATGTTGACTTTGGAGATACTTCCATTACTCAAAATACCCGAGTTAGCTACCCCATTCATCATATTGATAATATACAGCGACCTTCAATAGGAAAAAATGTCAAGAATATTTTCTTTTTGACTGCTGATGCCTTTGGGGTTCTTCCTCCTATCTCCAAATTAACTCCCGCTCAAGCGGCATATCATTTTATTTCCGGATATACTGCAAAGGTAGCCGGGACCGAGGCTGGAGTTGTTGAACCGCAACCTTCGTTTTCTGCATGTTTTGGAGCACCATTTATGCCTCTACATCCAACTAAATATGCAGAAATGTTAAGCAATAAAATGCAAGAATCTGGAGTTGATGTTTGGTTGATAAACACAGGATGGACTGGAGGACCATATGGAGTTGGAACCCGAATGAAACTAAAATATACACGGGCCATGATCAGTGCTGCCTTAAGCGGAGAACTTGGACTGTACAATTATGACAAGTACCATATCCATTCTGTTTTTGGCGTAGCCCAACCCAGAGAATGCCCTGGAGTTCCTACCAGTGTGTTGAGTCCGCGAGCAACTTGGAACAATGATGAAGCTTATTATAAAACGGCGTTTAAATTGACCAATGCTTTTAGGGAAAACTTTAAAAAATTTGAAGCCCATGCCAGTGAGGAAATTAGGAGAGGTGGACCACAACGATATGCTTTCTAAAACAAAAGGCCCAGTCAACTGACCGGGCCTTTTGTTTTATTATTTTTAGCAACCGATTATTTATTCACACTGGTTATGTATTTCTGCAATGCCATTGTCATTGAAGGAGTCTCCGGTGTTGGAGCTTTTATGTCTATTCGTAATCCTGCTTCTGTGGCAGCATTTACAGTGCTATTTCCAAATACGGCGATGCGCGTACTGTTTTGTTCAAAATCTGGAAAGTTTTTAAGTAATGATTCAATTCCAGAAGGGCTAAAGAAAACTAAAACATCATAAGTTACTTCCCTTAAATCAGAAAGATCGCTAATGACCGTTTTATAAAAAATTCCACGTTTCCAATCTAATTTAAGTTCGTTTAGGGCTTGGGGAACAATTTCTTTAAGTGTATCAGATGAGGGCAACAAGAACTTTTCATCCTTGTATTTTTTAATAAGCGGAACAAGCTCATTAAAAGTTCTTTTGCCTACATATATTTTCCGTTTTCTGTACACCACATATTTCTGTAAATAATAGGCTACGGCTTCTGATTGACAGAAATACTTCATGGAATCTGGCACTTTAAATCGCATTTCTTCCGCAATTCTAAAAAAGTGATCCACAGAATTTCTGCTGGTAAGGATTATAGCAGTAAAATTATTTAAATCAATTTTTTGCTGCCTTACATTTTTAGCTTCAACTCCCTCAACATGGATAAAAGGTCTAAAATCTACCTTTACCTTTTCTTTTTCAATTAATCTTGAATAGGGAGAATTTTCTATTTTGGGTTCTGGTTGGGAAACCAAAATTGTTTTTACTTTCATAAGCTTTCAATCTTTAAGATAGCTTCCAATTATGACCAAGGGTGCAATTTCGAGTGTGCAAAGGTACAAAATAAAATAGAAAAAATAGGGGATTATAGCTTTTTGATAGTTCTTCAACAGGTTGATTAATCCAATCGTATTAATGGAAACAATTAAGATAATTGTAACATAAATCAAGGGTTTTGAGTCTTTTAGAATGTATATAAGAATAACATTGCTTACAAACATAATTAGGCTACTGTAGTTAAAATAGGAACTTTTATTGAAGATTACATCAGAAATTAAAACCGTTGTATTAAAAATAACCCCTTTCCCATATTGGAGCAATATTTTAAGCAGTTGGAAGAGAATTAAAAAACCCATGGTGATCAGAAAGAAGAAAAATTGGCCATAACTTGGAATACCCCAAAATGTTTTTTGAAACAAAAAAATAAACAAAGAAAAATTTATTAGTTGGAATAGTGTAAGTAGGATATGAAACCAGTTTAGAAGCCTCCTCCCTTTTTTACTATTCAGGACAATATATTTATTGTTGAAAGGCAAAATGATAAAACTAAGAAACCTATTTCCAAACAGATATTTGACAAGGGCAAGCACTACCATACTTAAAAAAAGCACTAGTGTCATCCAATCCAAAGACTCAATTGTGTGGTGAATAGGATTCATTCCTTTATTTTAATTGGCATGCCGTTTAATCCCGGCGGTAAGTCGTTTTCCGATATTCCAATCCTAAAATACTCTAAACCTTCCATTTTGGGCTTTATTAGTTCAAAGGTATACATTGTGGTATCCTTTGATTTTAGCATAGTTTGGTTCTTTGTCAATAGTTCCACTTTAAGGGGAATAATTTTCTTCACTTGCTTATGTGCATTGGAGAAGGCAATAGTATAGTTAAGGTTATCAAGTGGAATATCAAACCCATAAGGATTATATACTTTTAATATGCTGTTGGCGATATCTTTAGAATCTTCCACAATATATTTTAGCTTTCTGTAGGATTGAAAGTTATCTATAAAATTTCCATAAAAAACGGTGCTGTCCAAATGCATATAGTTAATATCTCCACTATTAGTGTATTTTGTAACATTCATAACTTTTTTGCCACGCGTCCTTTCCTCGGAATTATCAATGGAATATTGATTTTTTCTATAAAATCCATTGTTAAGGGAAAAGGATGGTTTCCTGGAATAAAACTCATACATGGCAGCACGTCTGTACGAATTATCAAATACTATGGGAATATCCCCAGCTTTTGAATTTAGTTCCTTTACCCACTGTTTGTTACCGTGGGTTTCAAAAACCATTGGCAGCAAAGGCTTGTATACAAGCCATACCCTTGCATAAAGAAGTAATACAAAACTTAAAATTCCTATTCTGTACATCCATTTTCTGCTTCTCGCATTTTCAATTAGATGATTAAAAGCCATTAGTGCCATTGGAATGGAAATAACAATTGCCCATTGCGCTTGAACCCGTCTATTAAAACTGGAAATGAAAAAGAAAATAATAACCCCGTATGTTAAATATAACAGTGACTTGGAAAATTTATCGGTCACTTTGTATTTAAAAAGTGAAAAATATATCCAATAAAAAAGTAAACCTATAATTACAATAAGGTTCAAAAAATAACCCAAAGTGAATTTTTCAAAAGAATACGCCTGATTGGGCCGCTCATATAAATGAAAAGTGATGGACACAAAATCGTTTTGGTACAACCATAAAAAGTGTGGTGTATAGCAGATGAGTGCAATTGCGACTGCCAACCAAGCCTTCCAGTTTTTTATAAGCTTCAGATTGGAAAAAAAGACAAATAGGATCACTAAAACTGCATGATATTTACTGTACATCAATGCTGCCATGACAATTCCCATAAAGATGGAAATCCAAATGGAAGGATTGTTCAAAAAACGCTTATATAATAGCAAGAAAAGTGCGGTAAAAAACAAAAGGGGAGTGTCTGGCAACATCAAAAACCCATAAGCATTCATTAATGTGAATGAGGATACAAGCAGAAAAAAATGGATGATATAGTCCTTCTTTTTCGGGTTTTCAATGAGCTCCCATAAAATTAAATAAGTGCCTACTGAAAGCACACAACTCATAAGACGAACACCTAACTCACCTTCAAAAAACAAGCTTCCTATCTTTATCAAAAAAGCAACCATTGGTGGATGGTCAAAATAACCCCAATCCAGATTTTGGGCGTAATACCAATAGTACGCTTCATCATAAATGAGTTCCGTAAAATAACTTTGAACAAGATTGAGAACAAAAAGAACAGCCAGAAGAATAAGAAAAAGCCTGGGAAACTTTTGGGTCATCAAATAAATTTTAGATGCGGCAAAGTTACAAATATTGACCAACTTGATACTTAACAGTGCAAAAGATGACTTGGGGTAGGAACCAAGAAAACGTTATTTTTGCGCTCTAATCTTTTGATAATGGCAGACGGTCTAGTGATTATACCCACTTTCAATGAAATTGAAAACATTGAGGCCATTATAAAAACGGTTTTCGATCTTAAAAAGGATTTCCATGTTCTTGTTGTTGATGATAATTCACCAGATGGAACTGCAGAAAATGTTAGCGCTTTACAAGAGCAATATTCTGACCGTCTATTTCTTGAAGTTAGAAAAGAGAAATCAGGATTGGGCACGGCCTATATCCATGGTTTTAGATGGGCTTTGAAACAAGGGTATGACTACATTTTTGAAATGGATGCTGATTTTTCCCATCGCCCTGCTGATTTATCCCGTTTGCACAGAGCCTGTGTGAATGGAGCCGATGTTGCAGTGGGATCTAGGTATAAAAAAGGGGTGAACGTAGTAAACTGGCCTCTTTTTAGAATTTTACTGTCCTACGGCGCATCATTTTATGTGAAGATCATTACGGGAATGCGAGTTCATGACCCCACTGCGGGATTTGTTTGCTACAAGAGAGAAGTACTTGAGAGCATAAACCTGGATGCAGTACGATTTATTGGTTATGCATTTCAAATAGAAATGAAATACAGGGCCTACCTCAAAGGATTTAAGATAGAAGAAGTATCCATCATTTTTACGGATAGAGTCAATGGAAAGTCCAAAATGAATTCAGCAATAATAAGAGAAGCCATTTTTGGTGTAGTTGCCATGAAGCTCAGAAGTATATTTTTCAAAAAGACGTTTTAAAATGCCAAAAACCCTCCTAAAGAATGCAAAAGTTGTCAATGAGAACAACATTTTGGAGACAGATGTACTTGTAGATGGAGATTTCATTACCAGAATTGATGGTGATATTTCAGATGCCAATGCTAAAACAATAGATTTGGATGGAGATTATCTGTTACCTGGAATTATAGATGATCAGGTACATTTTAGGGAACCGGGGTTGACACATAAAGGAACCATTGCCACCGAAAGTAAAGCTGCATTGGCGGGCGGGATAACTACTTTTATGGAACAACCCAATACAAACCCGCAAACCACAACCATAGAAAAACTCGAGGAAAAGTTTGCCATCGCTTCAAAAGATGCTTATGCCAACTATTCATTTCTTTTTGGTGGAACCAATGACAATTTGGAAGAATTAAAACGATTGGATAAAAATGCATGTTCAGGTGTTAAATTGTTCTTGGGGTCATCTACGGGAAATATGTTAGTGGATGATGAAGCTGTTTTGGAGAAAATTTTCAGGAATACCGACATGGTCATCTCTACCCATTGCGAAGATGAGGGAACAATACGTGCAAACATGGATACCTACAAAAAAATGTATGGGGATGATATTCCAATAAAATTCCACCCAATAATAAGAAGTGAGCAAGCTTGCTATCTGTCCTCTTCAAAAGCAATTGCTTTAGCAAAAAAAACAGGGGCACGGTTGCATGTATTTCATGTTTCCACAGGAATTGAAACTGATTTGTTCACCAATACAATTCCCTTGGAAGAAAAGAAGATTACGGCCGAAGTATGCATACACCACCTTTGGTTTTCAGATGAGGACTATACTGAGAAAGGGACTTTGATAAAGTGGAACCCAGCCGTGAAGACAGCCTTAGACCGTGAAAAACTTTGGGAAGCACTTTTGGATGACAGAATTGATGTGGTCGCAACAGATCATGCCCCACACACTTTAGCGGAAAAGGACAATCCCTATACCAATGCACCTTCAGGAGGCCCTTTGGTGCAACATGCACTGTTGGCAATGCTCCAGAAAGAGAAAGAAGGAAAGATTAAACTTGAAAAGATTGTGGAGAAAATGTGCCATAATCCTGCAAAGCTTTTTGATATTGATAGACGAGGGTTTATTCGCGAAGGGTATTATGCAGATTTGGTTCAGGTAAACCGAAATTCCCAAACTGAGGTTAAAAAATCAAATATTTTTTATAAATGTGGGTGGTCACCATTTGAAGGGGTTACTTTTGATTCAGAAGTGGTACGTACTTTTATCAATGGCCATTTGGGTTATGAGAAAGGTGTTTTTTCTGAAAAAAAGAACGCCCGAAGGCTTACATTTAATAGATAAAAATGAAAAAGATAGTTCTGTTCTTGTTTGCGGTATTTCTTTTTTCATGTGGTGAAGAGGTAGTGGAAAAGCCAAAAAACCTTATACCCAAGGAAAAAATGATTGTTATTTTGCATGATTTGGCCATATTGAATTCCGTAAAGTCATCTTCCAGCACCCTGCTTGCTGAACATAAAATTGAGACCATGCCGTTTCTGTTTCAAAAACATCAAATAGACAGCACCCAATTTTCCCAAAGTGATTTATACTATGCTTCAATACCTCTAGAATATCAAGCTATATATGAAAAAGTGGAGGAAATGTTGGAAGAAAGAGTAAAGGTTTTGGAAGATGTTTCCAAGAGAAAAAAGGATAGTCTTGCAAACTCAAGAAAAAAGAAAGCGGACTCCATCACTAAATCAAAAGAAAAGAAAAAAAGCGTTCCAAACGCTTAACCCTTAAATTTTGAACAACAAAAACCTATTGCTGAATCTAGGTTTTCGAATTTAAAACCTAAAGCCTTTATTATTTTTTCACTAGAATATATTTCTCTTTTATAAAGTCCTTTGGTAACGCTCTTTGTAAGCTTTCTACTTTTTCCAAAAAGCTTGCTTCTTAACCAATCCAAACGCCAAAAACATTCCAAAACCCAGAAAGGAATTCTTTTAATTGGGGCCTTTGAACCCAAATTGGAGGCAATTTTTTGAAGTATTTCTTGATAGGACAGATTTTCATTTACTAAAATGAACCGTTCACCTTCAATTTCGGACTCCATGAGTTTCATCATGGAAGAAGTTACATCAGAAACGGTCACAAAACCTGTCCCGCCAGGGATAAAGGACTTTTTGCCTTTGGCAGCATAAGTGAACAATGAACCACTTCCAGATTTCCAAAATCCTGGTCCTAAAACTACTCCCGGGTTAACAATGACTACCGACAAACCCTCCTGGGAACCACGCCATACCTCCAACTCAGCATCTTGCTTGGTAAGACCGTAGACTGAAATATTGGTGTCATTCCACTCATTTTCCTCGTTTGCTTCCTTTCTTGGAGCACTGGGGCCAATTGTGGCAATAGAGCTTATGTAACAAAGTTTTTTTATGTGGCGTTCCAGACATTGGTTAACAATATTGGCTGTGCCAACAGAGTTATTTTTAACCAAAGCAGGATAATCATTCGGGTCAAAAGAAATCATTGCTGCACAGTGATACACATATTCAATATCCTCAAAAAGTAGCTCTAGCGAACCAATATCTACAAAATCAGCCTGTACCCAATCTATTTTTTTAAATATATCGGATGGATTGTCCGTATAGTATCCAAAGACTTTTAAAACATTCTGTAGTCTGTCTTTATTTCGGTAACTGGCCTTTACGTTTTTTCCATTTTTGACCAAACGAAACAACAAATGTGAACCTATTAAACCCGTACCTCCCGTAACCAAAATCATGCTATAAAAGTACCTATTTGCCATGGATTTATTAAGGGATGTAAGAACTTCATTTTATATTTGCAGCTATTCTAAAAGATTATCATGACAAAGAATTTTGTTCAAGAGTTACAATGGAGAGGTATGGTACATGATATTATGCCTGGCGCGGAAGAACATCTGATGAAAGAAATGCAAGCCGCTTATGTTGGAATTGATCCAACTGCTGATTCATTACACATTGGACATTTGGTAAGTGTTATGATGCTCCGGCATTTTCAACTAGCAGGACATAAGCCGTTTGCCTTGGTAGGTGGAGCTACGGGCATGATTGGAGATCCTTCCGGAAAATCGGCCGAGCGTAATCTGCTGGATGAAAAAACACTTCGGCACAACCAAGAAGCCCTAAAATCGCAACTAGGTCGGTTTTTGGATTTTGAAAGTGATGAACCAAATGCAGCTGTTCTGGTGAACAATTACGATTGGATGAAAGATTTTTCCTTTCTTGATTTTATTCGCGATGTTGGCAAACATATTACGGTCAATTACATGATGGCGAAGGATTCGGTTAAAAAGCGCCTTTCTTCGGATGCCAAGGAAGGTATGTCATTTACCGAGTTCACCTATCAATTGGTGCAAGGATATGATTTCTTGTACCTGTTCCAAAACCACAATTGTACCCTTCAAATGGGTGGGAGCGATCAGTGGGGAAATATCACCACAGGAACCGAGCTTATCAGAAGAATAGGCGGAGGTAAAGGCTTTGCCATGACATGTCCTTTAATTACTAAAGCTGATGGTACTAAATTTGGGAAGACCGAAGGTGGAAATGTTTGGTTGGATGCAGAAAGAACTTCACCATATAAGTTTTATCAATATTGGTTGAACACTTCAGATGAAGACGCCGAAAAGTATACAAAAATCTTTACGTTTTTAAATCAACAAGAAATTCAAGATTTGGTAATCATCCATCAAGAAGCTCCCCACCAAAGAGCACTTCAAAAAAGATTGGCAGAGGAAATTACAACTATGGTACATTCTAAATCCGATTTAGAAAATGCCATAAAAGCAAGTAACATTTTGTTTGGAAAATCAACTTCGGAAGATTTGAAACAACTTGATGAAAAAACCTTTTTGGATGTCTTTGATGGTGTACCACAGGCGCAGGTTTCCAAGGATGAAATAGATGCTGGCTTGGATATGATAGGCGCATTGGCTGCCAAGACGGATTTCCTATCTTCAAATGGTGAAGCACGAAGAGAATTAAAACAGAATTCCATTTCCGTAAATAAGGAAAAGGTAAAAGAAGATTACAAAATCACCTCTTCTGATTTAATCAATGGCAAATTTGTATTGCTCCAGCGCGGCAAGAAAAACTATTTTGTGTTGGTAGTGGATTAAGTGTTAATTCCAAACAATTTGCGCAACCAAAAAGGATTTTTTTGCTCTTTGTTCTGAAAAACTGATACAATGAAGGCATCAACACTCTTTTTTTGCATGATTATTTTACTAAGTGCATGTAATTCCAATTCTGATAGTGAAGCAGAAGTACCATTAAAAAATGGAATAGAGAAATGGGAATTGGTTCGCATGACCGGAAGTTTTATCAATTCTGAAACCGTTGGAGAGGATATGGAATGGCAAGAATATTATCTTTTTAATCCTAACGGGACCTTTTTTAAATCCAGAAAGAGAGATGAGGTTATTACCCAGGCAATGGGAACATATGAGGTATTGGAAGAAGGGGATAACAAATATTATGAACTTACCTATGAAACAGGGAAAAGCCTTATTGCCAGTTGCTATGGCAACGGAAAGGAAATTCTCTTTTATGCTAGAGGTGCTTTAAATGGTACTTGGAATGCATGCGATGGACCAGGTCTGGAGTATAAACTTAGTTCAGAATAGGTTATAGTGCCATTAAATTACAGCCCCTAACATCAGATTGGTCAAACCTTCCCAAAATTTCAAAAGACCCATCTGCATAAGTTTTGCCTAAATCTTGTGTGGCAATAAAAGAGCAGGAGTTTACATTGGCCAAATCAATAACATTTACCCCACCGGTTTTCCCATGAGATTGTGTGGTGAAAGGGTCTTCCGGATCACGAGTTTGGATTTTCATCCAGTTTGGAGTTCTAAACAAGCCATCACCTTGGGAATACGCTTGGGAAAGTAATTCGGTCATTCCATATTCTGAATGTATTTTTGGAACCCCAAATGCAGCTTTAAGGATATTGTGCAATTCTTCCCGTATTAGCTCATTTCGTCTTCCCTTCATTCCTCCAGTTTCCATAATCGTGGTGTGTTTCAATGGCAACGGATATTGTTCTGCCAAATCCAAAAGCGCAAAGGAAACCCCAATTAAAAGGGTCTTTGTTTTTTCTTTTTCCAGTTGCAGCAGTTTTTCATAAAGCGCTTTAAAATCATAAAGATAAAATCCACTTGACGGGTGTTGTGATTGGGTCACTAAATCATCTGCCATATATAGCAAAGAAGAACCTTTTCTTTCAAGATACGAAGGAAGTAAGGCCAGAATACAATAGGATTCAATAGGGTCATAAAATGAAGTAAATCCTTTTTGATAGCTTTTTTGGTATAGGGAGAGGTTGTGCACATAGTGCTTACTTGTAAGACTTCCGGTTGTTCCACTACTTTCAAAAACTGTTTGCGGAGCTTCGTTGGAAGCTACTATCACTTTATGGGACTTAAAAAACTCAATGGGGAGAAACGGAATTTCTTCAACATGATGAACATTTGAAGGTGACTTCTTTACGTATTGACAAAAAGTTTGGTAAACAGGATTATTTTCAAATTGAAAAGAAAAAATTTTCAGTGCCAACGACTCAAATTCAGCCTGGGTTGAAATTGAAAAGATATTTTGAATCTGTACGTTGTTCATTGGGCAATAAAAAGTACCCAAAAATAGAAAAGCCCTTTTATTAAAAGGGCTTTTTTGATAGCAATTCTTATTTAATGACCAGTTTTCGGGTCATCGTCTTTTTCTGTTCCGTTACTTGGAGTACATAAACTCCTGGAACTAATCTGGATATGTTCAACGTGTTGGTCGCAATTCTGTCCGTAAGTACAACTTCTCCAAAAACATCGTAGATTTTAATTTGTTTGTTACCGTTAGTGGCAGTCGTAAGATAGACTTCATCGCCATAAACAGGATTGGGATACATCTTAAAACCTTTAAGTTCTTGTGCTTGTTCAGTATTTACACTGACCAATTCTTGACCGAAGCTAAATACAGGAAACGCCATAATGAGAATAAAGTAGATTTTCTTCATACATGCTGATTTGGGATAATAAGCAATATAAAAGTAAATAAACCTGTTAGAGTAGGCTATAAAATGTTGTGAAACAAAGAATTATGTAGGTAAAGCGGGAAAAGTAGGTGTTTTGGACCCTTTTTCAGGACGAAAAGTATAATTATTTGATAATTAGCTTTCTAGTAGCTACATTGTTATTTTCAATTACTCGAAGGATATAAACGCCTTTATCAAAACCTGAAAGATTGAGTTCTTTCCCTAAAATTGTAGTTTGAAGCACTTTAGTGCCCAGCACATCAAAAATAAATATTTGCTTTGGTGAATTTTCGGCAGTCTCTATAAAAACCTTTCCTTGGGTAACGGGATTGGGAAACAATTTAAAACCTTGTATATCTGCACTAGCCTGGGCATTTTGGGAAAATCCAAGGGTAGAAACAAAAAAGAATAACACAAGGTAAATATGCTTCATAAAGTATTGGTTACAAAGGTTATGCCGCAAATATAAAAAAAATGGGGCCTGTATTGACTTTGTCTACGGAAAATACCCACACTTTTCGATGAAATGCAAAAGAAAAGCCCCGCATTGCGGGGCTTTTCTTTATCTATATCACCTTATTAATTAATGCCCACGGTCCATCCGCCCCCCCATGTTGCAATATCTGTACCAGTTCCGTTACCTACTCCTGAGATAATATCAGCTTCGTCAAAAACTGAACCAGTATCATTTTTTAGGTTAGTTGTAACAGTATTAAAGGTTACATCAATAATGTTGGAATCATCGTTTACTACACCAACGCCTGTATCGGCATCGTCCAAGTCGAAACCTTCATCAAAATCATTGATTACAATATTGTTAAAAGTAAACCTAGTTCCGGCGCGAAGTCTGATGGCCTCGCTTTCGTTAGCAATATCAGCTGGATTTCCAACAATAGTTGCATTAGTAACTGTTGGAGCGGAAAAATAACCTGCCTCATTACTAAAGTCCGTGTTGAATCCATCACATTCAAAAGCTTTGTCGTGCGAAGTTCCATGCTGTACGTAAACATCGGTCAATGTGCCCACGAAACCTTCTGTCCAGTCAATAGAGTCATCTTCAGCGTTTACCACAACCAAATGACTTGCATTTACAGTTCCTCCAAAGAATTCAAAACCATCATCAGATCCTTCAAAAACTTGTACATAATCAATTGTAGTACCCGTTCCAACGCCATAAACTGATAAACCATTCAATTCTGCGTTTCCGTCAATTGCTCCACCAGCATATTCAATACGTACATACTCAACATTTCCAGAGTTATCTGCAGGGATGTTACCTCCAAAAGCCAAAGCTCCAACTTCTGATGTAGCAATATCATCTGAACCATCAGGTGTAGAGTTGATAGGAGCCTTTCCACAAAGAACCAAACCTCCCCAGTCACCTGAAGAAGGCGCTGTAGCGTTGGAAGTAAGTATGATTGGCTCGCTCGCTGTGCCTATCGCATTGATTCTAGCCCCCTGTTGAATAGCTATATATGCATTTACTCCAATAGGTTCTGCCTTTATTGTCATACCTGCGGGAATGGTCAACGTAGTACCATTTGCCATAAGTACCGGTCCGGTAATGATATACTCAACATCTGAATCTAAAGTAAGATTGGTTGTGTATAATCCATTAAGGTTTACCGTTGTCTCGGTTGGTGTTTCTCCACCAGAATTATTGTTGGTTGTAGTAACACTATTATCATTAATAACAATGTCTGAGGTATCGTCGCTCTCACAAGCAATGAATAAAGCAGCGGCTATACCTAAAAATAAAAACTTGTTTTTCATTTGTCCTTAGTTTAAAAAAAAATTAAAATTTATATTTAAGGGTTAGCCCAATGTTAACCCCAAGATTGTACTCTCTTATTACAATGTCTCCTATATCGGTTCCTTCTCTTATAAAAGAAATATCTGGATCTAGAATATTTTTGGCTGTAAGATTTGCTTCAAAGTGTTCTCCAAATGAGTTCTTCCAAACAAAATTCAATGTAGGAACAGCTTTTTCCACAATATTCCCTAGACTTCCTGATCCCAAAGAGAAAATCCGATCTGAGAAATAGGAAAAAGCAATTGTGGCTTTTGGTTTGTAATTACCAAATACAGGGCTATAATTCAAATCTGTATTGATAATAAAAGGTGATGCTCCTTCTAATTCGTCTGAGTCACGGTCGAAAGCCGTTCCGAATGTATTTTCTGTACCCCCGGGGATATCTTTAAGGTCCTGATCAGTTTTGGTATACGCTGCGTTTAGGCCAACGGATAGTATTGCATTATCATCAGAATCCATATAGAGATTCTTTCTCACTTCCATTTCTATTCCATATACATCTGCTTGGTCCCCAGTTCTAAAATAACGTTGGGTTCCTGTAGCATCCGCAGCAACTACCCTGTTTACAGGGTCTTTGATTGTTTTTGCGAATGCAGCTATGGAAATTATTTCCCCACGCTCTAAAAACCACTCATATTTTAGGTCGTAGTTGAATATATCCGAGTAAGTTGGTCCATTTCCATCTAAACCTCCCAAGAGGTCTGGGTTACCACCTATACGCTGTGTTACGGATTCATAGACAAAGGGAGCAACTTCTTTAAATTCTGGAAAGGATGCTGTTTTACTGAAACCAAGTCTAAGATTGGAATTGTCATTTAGGGCATAACGAACATTTAAACTTGGTAGGAAGATATTCTCATATACATCCCTGAACCCCGGATCCGTGGCGCTAATGTTGATTACATCATATTCAACCTTTTGACTATATGATTCTGCTCTGATACCAGGTATAACACTTAATTTTTCACTAAGTTCTAGTTCGGCTGTTGCATAAACCGCGTGAATGCCAAGATTTCCTTTATATGTGTTCTCAGCCAATCCAGGTCTGTTTCGATTGCCAATGTCATTATTTATTGGGTTTAAGACGAGCAAATCCCATAAACCTTCACCAGCTGGAATATTGATATTACTTACATCAAATATGGTATTGAAATCAGTAACATCTGTTACTGGCGTGTTATTCCTGTCCTGAATTTCATATCCATAGCGTATACTATTAAATCTACGTTCCTTTCTTCGGCCGTTGTATCCAAAGTTAAATTTTACCTTTTCTGATACTTGATAACCTAAATTGATAAAACTATTTAATTCATCATCTTCAATACTTTGAAAAAACCGCTGGTTATCAAATGGAATATTGGTGTAAAATACTGGATTTGTTGAATCATCGCCATCCAATGCAAGTTGGTAGTTCTCCAATGTAATCCTTTTTCTATCTGGCTCATCTGAAAAGACTTTGTTAAAGCCTGTTCCCCAATCCAAAGACAGTTTTTCATTAAAAATGTGCTGTCCCGTCAACTGGTTTACAAAAATCATATCTTGGTTAAACTGAACGTTCATCACATAAAATCCTTCATCAGTGGTAATGATTGCATCCCTGTTTGTACCCAATCCATTTACTCCGTAGAAACCAACCGCATCGGTGGAGCTGTTTATAAAGAGTGAACTATATTTAACTTTGTGTTCATTGTTTATTTTATAGGTGACATTGCCCAAAGCAGTAGTGTTTGTAGTATAGGCAAATTCTTTTACATTGGGGAAATCTACTTTTAAAACGTTTGTGAAATCTCTGGCTGGGCCCTCCCATAACTCATAACCATTACTAAAGCTTGCTGCTGCAAAAAAACTTAGTCTGGATTTGTCGTCATTAAAATTGAAAGAATAGCCACCTTCACCGGCCAAGGATAAATTTATTGGGCTCCATGCGTCTTGAGGGTCAACGCCATGGGACAATACAATAGCAAAAGGATCATTATCATATCTGTTGTAGAACCCAAAATTGCTTGGTCCTTCACTGCGCACAAAATCTTCACCTGAAGCATTGGTATTTATACCACTTCCAACAGAAATTTCAAAATAGCCATTTCCAGTATATTCCTTGGAATCAACATTTACATTACCTGCGGCAAAATCACCATAAAAGGTTGGGCTATATGCTTTACTTACAGATACATTTTCTATAATACTGGAAGAAAATAAATCAAGGTCAATATTCTTTTTGCTGACATCATTGGAAGGAAGCGAAAGCCCATTCATTGTTGTATTTTGGTAGCGATCTCCCAAACCCCTTACATAAACATTGCTAGAACCTTGTTGTTTGGAAATACCAGAAATTTGCGCAACCGCCGCCGCCGCATCATCAATACCTTTAAGGGTTAAGGCTTCGGCACTAATTGCTTCTTGAATTACCAAAGCATTTTTCTGTTGTAGTAAAAGTGCGACTTCAGAATCCTTTCTAGCGGTTGTTGTTACCACAACCTCATCCAAACCCACGCTGCTTGCACCCAAACCAGCATTTATTTCAGTAACCTTTCCAGTTTCAACAAGAACATTGGGAACCTCAAGCGTTTCATATCCCAAGAAACTAAATACCAAGGTGTATGTACCAGGCTCAACATTGGTAATTTCAAATAGACCGTCAAAGTCTGAAGTTGTGCCATTTGTTGTTCCTTTTATTATAACGTTGGCAAAAGGTAATGGGTCATTGTTGAGTTCTTTATCCGTTAACTTACCTACAATGCTACCGTTCTCTTGAGCAAAACCAGCTAGAGTGAAAAACGAAAAGAGTAAGATCAAATAAGTTTTCATATAATGTTCTGTTGGATTAGAATTCGGTGGCAAAGAACGCTACGACCTGTAAAAGCGATGTTAGGTGCGTGTTAAGTATTTATTTGAAAACTGTTACAATATTGTTATGACATTAAATGAATGTTAAGCATTAATGCCGTTATAGTATTATATTTACATTTGGGCGATCAACACAAAAAATACCATCCCATGAAAACAAAGGACATTAAGATTCTACTTGTTGATGATGAACCGGATATTCTAGAAATTGTGAGCTATAATCTTTCTTCGGAAGGGTATGAAGTTTTTACAGCAAAAAACGGAGTAGAAGGAGTCGCAAAAGCAAAAAAGAAAAGCCCTCATCTTATTATTTTGGATGTAATGATGCCCGAGATGGATGGCATTGAGGCATGTGAGATTATTAGAAGTACCCCAGGTTTGGAAAATACAATAATCACTTTTCTAACAGCTCGTGGAGAGGATTATTCCCAAGTGGCCGGTTTTGATGCAGGAGCAGATGATTATATCACCAAACCCATAAAACCAAAGGTATTGGTCAGCAAGGTGAAAGCATTGCTCAGAAGATTAAAAGAAGACAAAGCTGAGGTTGAAGACATTGTAAAAGTGGGCAATATTGTAATCAATAGGGAGGAGTACAAAATTGTTAATGATGGAAAAGAGATAGTACTCCCAAGAAAAGAATTTGAGCTTTTATCATTGTTGACTTCCAAACCCAATAAGGTATTTAAACGGGAGGTGATATTAGATAAGGTTTGGGGTAATGAGGTCGTTGTAGGTGGTAGAACCATTGATGTGCATATTAGAAAACTACGTGAGAAAATAGGCGACCATCATTTTAAAACAGTCAAAGGCGTAGGGTATAAGTTTGTCTTGTAATGGCCATTAAGCTAAGGAAATCTTATAAGTTTGCCTTAAGGTCATCCTTTTTGATAACCATTTTACTTACCGGGGTTTTTGTTTCATTTCTCATGTATAAAGAACAGCAAGATTGGTTGTTTGTTCTCTTGTTTGCACTGACTTGTTTCGTTATTTCATTTGTTATTCTCCAGATTAGGGTAGAACGATTTATCTATAGGCGTGTTAAAAAAATATATGATGATGTTTCTCTTCTGGAATCCTCTTCATTTTCGTCAAAACCAGTAACAACAGATATGAAAACCTTGACCCAGGAGATTGAAAAATTTGCAGAGGACAAGAAAATTGAAATAGATACGCTAAAAATCCGTGAAGAATACAGAAAGGATTTTCTAGGAAATGTTTCCCATGAATTAAAAACGCCACTTTTTACAGTGCAAGGCTACATTTTAACACTGTTGGATGGTGCAATGAACGATAAGAAAATTCGCGAAAAGTACTTGACCCGCGCCAACAAGGGAGTGGAACGGTTGATTTACATTGTAAAAGACCTTGATTTAATTACCAAACTTGAAGTTGGAGGGTTAAAATTGGAACGAGAAGATTTTGATATAATTGAACTCATTCAAAACGTGTTTGACCTTTTAGAAATGAAGGCCGCAAAAAAAGAAATTAGTCTTACGTTTGATATGGAATACATGGCCCCAATTTATGTGAATGCTGATAAAGAGAAGATTCAACAAGTGATAAGTAATCTTCTTGTAAACTCCATTAAATATGGCCATCCAAATGGAACAACCGAAGTAAGTGTTGAGAACCTAATTAAAAACAAAGTGATTATCAGGGTCACTGATAATGGCGAAGGTATCCCCCAAGAACATATTCCTAGGCTTTTTGAGCGTTTTTATCGTGTAGATCAAAGTGGAAGTCGGGATGAAGGAGGTTCAGGATTGGGGCTCTCCATTGTAAAGCATATTATGGAGGCGCATGATGAGAAGATTTATGTGGAAAGTGAGGTGGATGTAGGATCTGAGTTCTCTTTCACTTTAGAAAAAACAGAGAATAGCTCTGAATAGTTTATTTCGGATTCAAAACATGTTAATCCCTTGAAATTTTCTATTCTATTTAAATCTTCAATAGTAAAACTGTCCTGTACAGCATAGGGAACTAGGTTTTGCTTTTCCAGCCGTTTCGCCAAATATTCTTGTTCATATTGTCCTGGTGTAGGAATAAAAAAGGCCTTCTTTTCCAATTTGGCCAAGTCCATAACAGTCGTATATCCTGATCGGCAAAGTATCTGGGCACTTTGGTTCAATGCCATTTGCAATTCCTGGGACTGCATAAAGTTATAGAGCGTAATTCTGACTTTTGGTATTCTCCGGATTTCCTTGGTTTGTGAATCCTCTATTTTTCCTTTCACAAAAAGCACATTTCCATGATAAGAGGATAGCTCTTTTAAAATCTTTTCTTCCAAAAAGGTTCGTTGAGGTTCTGGTCCTGAAAGCAGCACCATAAGATTGTATTCCAGTTCAACCTTCATTTTTTCGAACCGACTCAGAGGCCCTAAATACTTTATGTTGATTTTAGATTTTTTCAAGTGTCCAAGCTTTCCCGTTAAATTGGGTTTTTCCTTTACATCGGGAATCCAACACGCATCAAATTTTCTTATGATTTTTTGATGTGCCATGGAGCTCATCCAGGTGGTGTTTCCCGAAAGTATGTTAAGCTGATGCGTAATAAAAACGCATGGGATTTTCTTATAAAAAACACCTAATCGATTGTCAGAGATGACTCCATCAAGCTGGTATTTCTTTATCAATAGCTTTACAGTTCTTTTCTCTTTTGATATAGCTTTTAGAACCTTGGGGGAGTCCCAAATCATTTTGATTTTAAAATTCTTAGCCTTTTCGGCGTAAGTTATTTTGTAAGAAGGCAATTCAAAAGATGGAAGGTTTGGAAACTCCTTTTGTAAAAGGGTGAGTGCAACACCATCTGAGGCTATAAATGGTTGGTGTCCATCCGCCAAAAGTGCATTAATGATTGGAATACATCGGGTAGCATGACCAAGCCCCCAGTTTAATGGGGCTATTAAAATACGTTTGGATTTTTGCACAACTACAAAGCAACAAAATGAATATTGCTTTTGGATTTCCTTAGTTTTGCCAAAACATTAAGTTTTGGTCAATAGAAAAGGTAAGTGGGAAGTAAAAACAAACTAAAACGATTTAAGGAAAACGAAACTTTTGCCAATGTAATCCAGCCCTCAAGGGAAGAGGTTATTGCTGGATTCAAGTACAAGGGAAGTTGGGCTTCGTTCTTTAAGAACGAAAACCCAATTGTGGTGGAATTAGGCTGTGGAAAAGGTGAATATACCGTGGGACTTGCCGAGAAAAACCCTGATAAGAATTTTATAGGGATTGATATTAAAGGCGCTCGATTTTGGCGTGGAGCAAAGTCTGCCCAAGAAATAAACTTGAATAATGTTGCATTTCTCCGAAGTCAAATTGAGTTGGTGGACGGCCTTTTTGGAGAGCATGAGGTAGATGAAATTTGGATAACCTTCCCAGACCCACAGATTAAATACAAACGAACCAAACATCGTCTTACCAATCCTGTGTTCCTTAAAAAATATCAACACATTTTAAAGCCAAAAGGGGTTGTAAACCTAAAGACTGATAGTGAATTTATACACGGATATACTTTGGGACTTTTGCAAGGTGAAGGTCATGAAATCCTTTATGCAAACCACGATGTGTATAAAAATGCAGGAAGCCCAAAAGAAGTTCTGGAAATCCAGACTTTTTACGAAAATCAGTATCTTGAGAAAGGAAAACCAATCACGTACATCCAGTTTAGGATAAACTAGCCAATGACTCACGTACTTATACTGTTCTTTGCCACTTTTTCAGCTGCCTTTATGGCAACTGTGCCTCCTGGGTTGCTTAATATGAACGCAGCTAAAACCAGTGTGGAAAAAGGCAAGTTAAATGGAATTATCTTCAGTTTGGGAGTTTCCTCAATGATAATGATCCAGGCTTATATTGCGGTGCTCATTTCCAAATTCCTGTATAACAATCCTGAGGTAATAGATCTATTGTTAAAGATTGCATTGTGGGTGTTTGCTTTTTTTGCAGTTTACTTTTTTATTACCGCCCAAAGAAACAAGAAGCAGAAGTCTAAAGAAGTCAGGGTCAGTAAAAAGAACAGCTTTTTTAAAGGAATCCTCTTGGCAGCTGTGAACCTATTGACCATACCGTATTACAGTGGTTTAAATGCGATGTGGAACAAAGCTGGATGGATCAAGTTTGAATTAAAAGACACTTTGACTTTTGTTTTGGCAGCTGGAGCAGGTACCTTTTCGGTATTGTACCTCTATACATTTTACTTCAATAAATTGGAAACCAAAACGAATAGATTTTCTAAAAACTCCAACTATATTCTTAGTGGATTGATGCTAGTTTTGTTGATTATCACTTTAATTCGAATTTTTTATAGGTAATATGGCGGATAAGAACTTTTTTGATAAGGTATATGAGGTCGCTAAATTAATTCCCTATGGAAAAGTCACGTCTTACGGAGCCATTGCCAAATATTTAGGAGCTGCCCGCAGTGCCAGAATGGTTGGCTGGGCCATGAACAACTCTTTGGCCAAGGATGTACCTGCACATCGAGTGGTGAACCGAGTTGGTGTACTAACAGGAAAGCATCATTTTGATGGAACCAACCTAATGCAGCAGCTTTTGGAAAATGAGGGAATCGTTGTCAAAGACAATCAAATAGTCGATTTTCAAAAGCATTTTTGGAATCCCACCACTGAGCTCAATGAAGAAGATTTCCCATATTAGATCAGAAAGAAGGAATATTCTGAATAAATTTCCATAAAGAAAATAAAGTAATTTTAAACTGGCAGATTATCAATAGGTTGAAAAAATTTCAATCGATTTCGTAAAAGTGACATAAGATCGAAAAAATTGGTAGATCTAAGTGTAACTTTATGCAACCAAACTAGTCTTTAATTCTATAAGCAGAAGTAAAAATGTTAACAGTGGGGATGGCTATAACCCACTTAGGAAAGGAATTTTAATAACACATGAAGTCTGAAATCAATATAAGCCAAATTTCCTATTTGTCAGGATATTCAAAATCAACCGTTTCAAAGGCAATAAACAACAGCAAGGAAATCAGTGAGAACACCAAGTTGAAAATTCGAAAAATAGCCAAAGAATATGGGTATAAGCCTAATTTTTCAGCAAAGGCCCTAAAATCTAAGAAAACAAATTCCATAGGCCTTATCGTACCTAACTTCTCAAAAATATTTTGTGCCTTTATCATGGAAGGTATTGAAGAAGCGGCTGTAAAAAAAGGGTACAAGCTTGTAGTCTACCAATCCAAAAATGATTTGTTGAACAGAAAAAAAGTGGTAAAAACGTTATTTGATGGCAGTATTGATGGACTTATTTTAATTACCAATGAACGTTTTGCCCCGCAATGCGAAATTGATTATGTAAACAAAGTGGTTGAAGATACCTTGCCCACTGTAAAAGTCGATTTTTCAAATTGTCCAGAGGAAAACGGCACTCCCAATCAAATTAAAAGTAGGGGAGGGAAAATATTTGAGGACTTGGCCAAAGTCATATAGTCAGTTAAGTAAAATTTATCTTCCTACCTCAAAATCATTTCTTTTCAGGGTATAGTGCAAACCTATCCTATCATTTCCATTTTCAATCTAACTGTTTCTTATTCTAAGCTTTGGGGCGTATCTTTGTAATTTAGAATCGGTTTAAACGACTGCAAACAAAATTGGATTAATGAAGCTGAACAAAGCAGATATTCTTAAAGCACTGGAACTTATTTCCGCTCCTGGAGAAGGGCAAAATTTGGTGCAAAGCGGAGCGGTTACCAACGTTCAGGTATTTGGGGATGAGGTAGAGGTAGATGTGACCATTAAAAACCCAAGTCTCCAGGCCAAAAAGAAAACTGAGGTTGAGATTTTAAAAATAATCCATAGTGAGGTCTATCAAAAGGCAAAGATCAAAGTCAACCTTAAGGTTGAAGCCCCATCAAAGCCGAAAGTAAATCAGATCAAGGGAAATCCAATTCCTGGCATTCAAAATATAATTGCAATAGCTTCTGGAAAAGGAGGTGTGGGAAAATCTACGGTAACGGCAAATATTGCGGTTACCCTTTCCAAAATGGGTTTTAAGGTAGGTTTACTGGATACGGATATTTATGGTCCATCCATGCCTATTATGTTCGATGTGGCTTTGGAAAAACCACTATCGATCAATGTAGACGGAAAGCCAAAAATGAAACCTGTTGAAAACTATGGTGTGAAACTACTTTCAATAGGGTTCTTCACACAGCCCAATCAAGCGGTAATTTGGAGGGGCCCAATGGCGTCCAAGGCCTTAAACCAAATGATTTTTGATGCGCATTGGGGAGAACTTGATTTTCTATTATTGGACCTTCCCCCGGGAACGGGAGATATCCATTTAAGTATTATGCAGTCCTTACCAGTAACGGGAGCCGTTGTGGTAAGCACTCCACAAGAAATAGCACTGGCAGATGCCCGAAAAGGGGTTGCCATGTTCCAACAAGAGGCAATAAGCGTTCCAGTATTGGGAATTGTTGAAAATATGGCCTACTTTACCCCTGCAGAACTGCCTAACAACAAATACCATATCTTTGGTAAAGGTGGTGCCAAAAACCTTGCTGAAGATCTTGAAATACCATTTTTGGGCGAAATTCCATTGGTGCAAAGTATTAGAGAAGCAGGAGATATTGGGAGACCTGCCGCAATGCAGACCGCTTCTCCAATAGAAGAAGCCTTTGAAGAATTGACTAAAAATGTTGTCCAGGAATTGGTGCGAAGAAATACAGATCTGCCCCCAACGGAAGCAATAAAAATTACAACGATGGCGGGATGCGCTGCTGTTAAAAAGAAATGAGTATGACATCAGAAGAGATTAAAACGAATGTTGAGAAGGCCTTGGATGAAATTCGACCATTTTTGCAGAGTGATGGCGGGGATATTTCATTGATTTCAATAGATAATGACAGCTCGGTAAAGGTAAAGCTGGAAGGCAATTGCATAGGTTGTAGCGTTAACCAAATGACGCTTAAAAGTGGCGTGGAAATGACCATAAAAAAATATGTTCCTCAAATTGAAGAGGTCATTAATGTAAGCTAGCTGATAAAAATCATAAATCTTTCCTCACACAAATTCTAAGTTGTGCAGATATCCAAAAAAGATTCTGAATGATTAAAACCGATATACTGATAATTGGAGCGGGACCTACGGGTCTTTTTGCTGTTTTTGAGGCAGGTTTGTTACAGCTTAAATGTCATTTAATAGATGCATTGCCCCAACCAGGAGGCCAATGTTCCGAAATTTATCCCAAAAAACCCATTTATGATATCCCAGGATTTCCAGAAGTTTTAGCTGGCGAACTGGTAGACAATTTAATGGAACAAATCAAACCCTTTCAACCTGGCTTTACCCTGGGGGAACGGGCAGAAAAAATTGAAAAATTGGAAGATGGAAGCTTTGTTGTAACTACGAACAAAGGAACCCAACATCACGCTCCAATTATTGCTATCGCAGGAGGTCTGGGGAGCTTTGAACCCAGAAAACCGTTGTTGGACAATTTATCAAAATATGAGGATAATGGAGTCTCATATATGATTAAGGAACCCGAAGTCTATCGAAATAAAAAAATATTGATAGCTGGCGGAGGTGATTCCGCCTTGGATTGGTCTATTTTTCTTGCAGATTTGGCTTCGGAAGTTACTTTGGTCCATCGACGAAATGAATTTAGAGGTGCTTTGGATTCAGTGGAGAAAGTACAGCAGTTAAAAAATCAAGGAAAAATCAATTTGATTACCCCATCCGAGGTGGTAGGTTTGCACGGCGATGGAAAATTGGAAAAAGTTACGATTAAAAAAACGGATACTTCCGAAGAAATTGAACTCGAAATAGACAACTTTATTCCTCTATTCGGACTTTCGCCAAAGTTGGGACCAATTGCAGATTGGGGCTTGGAAATTGAAAAAAATGCGATTAAAGTAGATAATACATTGGACTATCAAACGAACATCCCAGGGATTTATGCCATTGGCGATGTGAATACGTATCCTGGAAAACTAAAATTGATTTTATGTGGTTTTCATGAGGCTACATTGATGTGTCAAAGTGCTTATCAGCGAATCCATCCAGATAAAAAATATGTCATGAAGTATACCACGGTAGGTGGTGTTACAGGTTTTGATGGAAGTAAAAAAGAGGCTCCCAAAGCCGTTGTAAAAAGTATAGAATAAGCATGTCAGATATAAAGATAAAGATAACCGACCGCGAAGGTGTGCAACACGAAGTTGATGCACCAACGGACATGAACATGAATCTCATGGAGGTGGTTCGTTCTTATGAATTAGCCCCCGAAGGAACCATAGGAATTTGCGGAGGAATGGCCATGTGCGCTTCATGCCAATGCTATGTGAAGTCAGATCACCAACTCCCTGAAAAGTCAGATGATGAGGAAGCAATGCTTTCGGAGGCTTTTAATGTTGAAGATAACTCAAGATTAGGCTGCCAAATCCATATGACCGATGATTTGGATGGCCTTGAAGTCGAGTTGGCTCCAGAGGAACTCTAAATTATATCCGTGCCTGATACGTAAACAAATTATAATACCTTCCTTCGGAAGCTATCAATTCTTCATGGGTGCCTTGTTCCGCAATTTTACCATTTTCAATCACTAATATCTGATCCGCTTTTCGGATGGTACTCAAACGGTGCGCAATTACAAAAGTGGTTCTGCCCTTTGTCAGTTCGGCCAAACTTTTCTGAATCAGCGCTTCCGACTCGGTATCCAAACTGGAAGTAGCCTCGTCCAAAACCAGAACTTTTGGGTCTGCCAAAATAGCTCGGGCAATGGCAATACGCTGGCGTTGTCCGCCAGATAGTTTTACACCCCGTTCGCCAATGAGCGTATCCAGACCGTCATCAAACCGATCTGTAAATTCATTTACGTAAGCAGCCTTAACGGCTTCAAGCAATCGCTCTTCCGAAGCATTGGGTCTTGGAAACAATATGTTCTCACGAATGGTGCCTTCAAATAAAAAATCATCTTGTAATACCACGCCCAGATGCTGTCTAAAACTGTTCAAGTTGATTTGGGATAAATCTTGTCCATCAACAGTAATGGTTCCAGAATTTGGATTCAAAAAGCTAGCAGCCAACCCAGCAATGGTGGATTTTCCTGAGCCAGAACTTCCTACCAAAGCAATTACTTGTCCAGACTTTACCTTAAAGCTAATGTTATGCAATACTTCTTCATCTTCATCATAGGAAAAAGAAACATTGTCAAATGTAATGTCTCCATGAATGGAATCAAGTTGAATGGTACGGTCTTTTTCGTTCGCTTCGGAGGTTTCGTTCATTAATTCTTCCGTACGATCTAAACCTGCCAAAGCTTCGGTCAGTTGACTACCAATATTGCTCATTTGAACAATTGGAGCCACCATTAGTGCTAAAAGAAAGGTGAACTCAAAATATTCGCCAGTGGTAAGCTCTCCATTGATCATTTTATAGCCTCCATACCCCATCATTATCCCAGTGGTTGCCAGGCCCAAAAGAAAAGTGGAAGAACTGGTCATTATTGCAGTTGCGGTTAGGCTCTTCTTTACGTTTTTGAACAAACGGTCAACCCCGGTTTCAAATACTTTCCCTTCTTGCGCTTCAGCATTGAATCCTTTTATTACCCGAATTCCGCTCAGTGTTTCCGTAAGACGACCTTTTACCTCTGCATTGATTTTTCCGCGTTCTCGGAAAACCGGCCGTATTACCTTAAATGCTTTTAATGCAATTATGGCAAATACAATTAAAGGAATAAATGTCAAGAGCGTCATACTCGGGCTTATTCTCAGCAATAAAATCAAAGAAACAACAGCTGTTATAGTACCACCTACCAATTGAACCAGGCCTGTTCCTATTAAATTTCGAACTCCTTCCACATCGCTCATAATACGGGATACCAATGCGCCAGACTTAGTGTTGTCGAAAAAACGTATTGGTAATGATAAAACTTGTTTTTGTACCTGTGCCCGCAACTCTGATATCATGAACTGGGCTTGAATGCTCAAAACTTTGGTCAATAGAAATGACATAATCGCCTGTACCAAAAATGAAAATATGACCGCGGCCACTATGATTTTTAGAAAATCATAGTTCTTGTTGGGTACAATATCGTCTAGAAAATATCTTAGGGAAATTGGGGCAACAAAGCTTGCTGCCTTGCTAATTACTATGAGTAAAAGCCCAAGTAGAACCAGGTTTCTTCTTGGCCAAATAATGGTTTTAAATGCTTTTAAAATGCTAACTTTTTTTTCCGCCATGTTCAGTTCTTCAAAAGAGCGTGCAAGTTAGTCGAAATTATACGGACACAAAATGGTAAAAGGCCCCATCAATTTTTATAAAAAAGAATGCCTAACATATGGTATATTTAAATGTTGGATGATTTAATAGAATGAGTAGGAAAGCACTTTTTTATTTTTTGGTTCTGGTTGCTTCGTTCAGCTTTGGTCAACAGCAATATCTTGATTTAAAAGCGATAGCAACGGATAGTGCTGGAATTTTTACACCACCAGAATTGGAAGGATTAAAGGTGAAGCTGACTAATTTTGAAACAGAGACTACCAATCAACTGGTTGTACTTACCATAAAGGATTTGGGTTATGAAACCATTGAAGAGTATGCTAATGGAACGTTTAATCAAAACAAATTAGGACAAAAAAACAAAGACAACGGCATACTCATACTTTTTGCAAAAAATAATCGAGAAGTGCGTATTGAGGTGGGTTATGGCCTTGAACCATACATTACGGATGCTGTAGCTTCCCGTATTATCAGGAATACCATGATTCCTGAATTTAAAGAAGAGAATTATGTCATTGGTCTTAATAGGGCAACGGATCAGATTATCGATTTCCTAAACAACCCCGAAGCGCTTGAGGAATTTAAAAAAGAGATAGAGGAAGAGGGAGATATGGGCTTTGGAATCAAGCTCTTCTTTATTCTGTTTCTATCCATTTTTGTAGCCGCGGGCGGATTTATTTTTTATAAATCCTATCGAAATATCATTGAAGTTTTTCGAGGAATGATGATAGGAAAACTCAGTGTTGTTCAAGGGTTGTTCATGGCTATCTTTGGATTGATCCCTGTATTTTTTTCACTCGTTTTTGTGTTAATGCCCCTATTTTTTATGGTGACGCTCTTTGATTTTGAAATAGTTGAGGATTACGATTATTTATTCGAAAATAACACGTGGGTTTTTATTGTCATGGGTAGCTTCCTTGGGCTTACCATACTCTTGGCAGTACTAAAAATCCTGATAAAAGGAAAAGAAGAGTTTAAACTCTCGTTCCTTAAAAGTGACAAGACATACATAAGTAAAACCTTTTCATCATCTGGCAGCCATTCCTTTGGTTCAAGTTCATCTTCGGGAGGAAGCTCAAGTAGCTTTTCCGGTGGAGGAGGTAGTTCAGGCGGTGGCGGTGCAAGTGGAAGTTGGTAATTGGAAAAGAATTCGTGTATTTTCACCCAATAAAGCAAAACTATGGATACAAAGGACAGTAATGGAAACCTACTTGAAGATGGAGATAATGTTCATGTCACCAAGGATTTAAAGATTAAAGGAATGTCCAAGACCTTAAAAAGAGGTAATGTTATCAAGAATATTCGCTTGACAGGAAGTCCTCAAGAAGTTGAATGTAGGGTTGGGAAAGCCCAAATCGTTCTGAAAACACAATTTTTGAAAAAAGCGTAAAGAATTTTTAATGAGAATAGTAGCGGGATTATTTTTTTTGATAGCGGTTTCATGTGCGCAAAAACCGCAAACCGAAATTGAAGAATGGCAAGCACAAGCGGAAAACATCACAATTATACGGGACGATTTTGGTGTGCCCCATATCTATGGAAAAACTGATGCTGACGCTGTTTTTGGACTACTATATGCGCAATGTGAAGATGATTTTAATCGTGTTGAGCAAAATTATATCTGGGCTACAGGACGCTTAGCTGAGGTAGAAGGTGAAGATGCCCTGTACAGTGATTTGCGCGCCAAACTTTTCATGACCGAAGAAAAAGCGAAGGCCAATTACGAAAAAAGCCCGGAATGGTTGAAAGTATTATGTGATGCCTTTGCTGATGGGATTAATTATTACCTACATACCCACCCAGAAGTTAAGCCTAAACTCTTAACCCGATTTGAGCCATGGATGCCCATGTATTTTAGTGAAGGAAGTATTGGGGGTGATATTGAGCGAATTTCGGTTAGAAGATTAAAAGCATTTTATGAAAGTGGAATGCAGCTTCCCGAAATGGAAAATCTACTACTAAAAAAGAAAAAGGAAATGGCTGAGCCCCAAGGTTCAAATGGAATAGCTATTTCTGGAAAATTGACCCAATCTGGCAATGCCATGCTATTGATAAACCCGCATACTTCTTTTTATTTTAGAGGGGAGGTACATATGGTAAGCGAACAAGGTCTCAATGCCTACGGCGCGGTAACATGGGGGCAGTTTTTTGTATATCAAGGCTTCAATGAAGAAACGGGATGGATGCATACATCAACCTACACCGATGTGATGGATGAGTTCAAGGAAACCATTGTTGAAAATGATAAGAATTTGTTTTATCAATATGGGGAGGAACTACGACCTGTTGAAACATCAAAAGTGATTTTAAAATATAAAGATGGTGATATGGTGAAGGAAAAAACCTTTCCTACATATCACACGCATCACGGACCAATCACCCATGCGGTTGATGGTCAATGGACGGCTTCGGCAATGATGTGGGAGCCCGTAAAAGCTTTGGAGCAATCGTTTATCAGGACAAAACAAGATGGGTATAAGGGCTTTCGCGAGATGATGGATATTAGAACCAACTCCTCAAACAACACGGTTTACGCCGATGCGGAGGGTAACATTGCCTATTTTCATGGAAATTTCGTTCCCAAACGCGATACCATTTTCAATTATACACTACCCGTGGATGGAAGCAATCCCAAAACGGATTGGCAGGGATTACATTCAGTGGATGAAAATATTTTGGTTTTAAACCCTGACAATGGTTGGATTCAGAATTGTAATTCCACCCCATATACATCAGCATTGGAGTATAGTCCCAAACGTGGAGATTACCCAAAATACATGTCGAGAGATCAGGAGAATTTTCGCGGAGTCCATGCGATTGAATTGTTAACGGATAGAAGCAGCTATACTTTGGATAGCTTGATCGTTTTGGCACATGATTCGTATCTGCCTGCTTTTAAGGCGTTGATTCCGGGCTTGATTAAGGCATATGATGAAAATCCAATATCCGAATTGAAAGAACCCATAGAAGTTTTTCGGAATTGGAATTTCAGAACCTCAAAAGAATCTGTGGCAATGACCTTGGCGCATTTTTATGGAACGGAATGTTATAGGCAGGCAAGTAGGCCAGAAGGATTATATGCCATGCAATTAATGGAATATTGGGGCAGTGTATCTTCAGATTCTGAAAAATTAGCCTTATTTCAGGAAACAGTATATCGATTGAAGCAGGATTTTGGTACTTGGCAGATTCCTTGGGGCGAAGTAAATCGATATCAACGGTTGAATGGTAATATCCGACAACCCTTCGATGATTCCAAGCCAAGTATTCCCATTGGTTTTGCAAGCGGCAGATGGGGTGCTTTGGCTGCTTATGGTGCGAGATACGATAATGACACTAAAAAGATTTATGGTACCCGAGGCAATAGCTTTGTTGCTGCAGTGGAATTTGGAGAAAAAGTAAAGGCGAAAACAATTTTAGCCGGAGGCCAAAGTGGAAATCCCAGTTCGTCCCATTTTGATGATCAAATCGAAATGTATGCCAATGTAAAATGGAAAGATGCTGCCTATTATAAAGAAGATGTGCTAAAAAGAGCAGTTACAACTTATAAGCCAGGAGAATAGTTATTCCTCTTCCTCTTTTATTACGATCAGACTCGCTTTTGATCCAGTAGAAAGATTCCAGCGGTTGTTGTGGATAATTTCACCCTTTTCATCAGCAATTACCACTTGAGCTGTATTTGGCCCAGAAGAACCTTGGTTTAAAGCTTCAAAATCTAGTCGGTTAAAACCTTTTATCAGGTCAATGTTTACACCCTTAAAAGTGCCAGCAAGTAGAAGGTTAGCTTCAATAACTTCACCATTAAGGTAGATTTTTACACGATCTCCATCCACATATTCATGATCACGACAAACAACCCCAACAAATTTTGCCGTAGTTTTTACATCACCTAAATACTGATCTCCAAAATGTTCTTTGGAACCCTTTTTTTCCTTTTCACCTACCTTGGGATCAATAACCATATTATGTCCTGCCTGCAATAATTCCCTATCCGGCAACATTTTTATGCCTGGCTTTTCATCTTTTGAAGTTAGATTTTCACTAAGTACTGAGGGCATGCGAAGGGCAGTTCCTTGTGTGCTCGGTGTTATATCCAAATTATTGTTACTCCCAATTGTCAGTGGGCGGGTAGTAGGGATGTCTCCTTGGGCTTGTATTGCCGTTACTCCCAAAACAAAACATGAAAGAAAAAAAACAAACTTTTTCATAACAACTTGGTCGACAGTTGACCATAAAGTTAACAAATACCTTGCCATCTTCATGATAAAGCAAAGTTAAATCGACCAGATGCAATTATTTGACTTTCTTTCTTTTCAACCCAAATAAAGGATGTAAAAATGGTATTCTTAAAATTAGTAAATCATAAATGAGCCAACTCAGTCCAAAAGTACCTACCACTAAAATGACACCTTTGGGAAGCAGCCCCCAATCCAAGTCAATCAAATAATAGGCTATGGCAACTGTAATGGTTTGGTGCAATATGTAAAAGGGGTAAACGGCTCTATTGGCGTAAGCCAGTTTTTTACTGGGCTTATTGAGGTATTGGGCTGCGTAGGCAAATAGCACCAGGATCCAGGACCAAATATTCACCACTTTAAGCATTGCTTCGGTAAAGTGAACAACATAACCATCTTCAAAGAAGAGCCATATGATAACCTGACTTGAGAAAGCAATGATCCCTATGAACAAAGCTTTGGTTTTTATGCTTTTCAAGCATTCCCAAAAAGCATCTTTGGTTGCTATCAACAAAAAACCAAAGAAGAACAGAACAATACTAAAACTTATATTGAACCAATCATCAATCAATGCATGGGTAATGTCGAAAAAAGGTTCTACACAGGCTTCAAGTACATATAAAGGGATAACAAAAATGTAAGGTCCATAAGGTTTTTGAATCTGTCGTTTGATCCATTGCACAAATTTTGTTTCATTTCTCCGTAAGTACACAAGAACGGGAGAGAGCACCAATGAAAACAGAAAAAGATAAGGTAAAAACCAGAGGTGGTGCCAGCTTATATTTCCTTCGGGATAAATACCTTCAAAAGCAACCGTGGTAAAATATTTCCAATAGGGTCCAGAAAATTGACCATTGGCCAGCCTTTCAAAATACACTTGTGGAGGAACAATAAGCAACATCCCTACACCAAGTGGAATACCCAATCTTAAAAAGCGCTCTAGGTTAAATTTCCAAAGACTTCTTTTTCCCAAGGCATAATACGTGCCCATTCCTGAAATAACAAATAGGATGGGCAAGCGCCATTGGTTTAGAAATATCATAGGCCAACGTAGCCAATCATAGGTTACATTGTTTTTAACATGCCACCCCCAGGGTACAAAAAACATACCTACATGATAAAAAATAAGCAACCCAAAAACGATTACTCGCAACCAATCCAAGTCGTAACGGCGAATCTTTGTCTCCATAGTTAAAATTGTTTGGTCAAAGATGGCAAGCAAAGAAGAAGAATTGGAATTTAAGAGGAGCCGAAGTGTATTGAATTACAATTCTGGAGAAACTTTGTTTTTTGAATACTGTGATGGAGAGGTGCCCGCATATTTTTTAAATGCATTGTAAAATGCTGATTTTGAGCTAAAACCGACCAAATTCCCAATAGCTTCAATCGTTAAATGGGCATACTCTGCCTTAATCAGTTTTTCTTGGGCCAACTTTACTCTTTTTTGATTGATATAGTCGTTGAAGTTGCTTCCGGTTTCGGTATTGATCAGTTTGGAAACCAAATTGGGGTTTGTTTCAAGCTTTTTGGCAAGGTCGTTTAGAGTTGCTTCCGAAGATTCAAAGTACTTGTTATCATGGATGAAGCTTTCAATTTCAATAAAACTTAACCCGTTGGAGGTAAGTGTTTCATATTTGTCCGCAATCCAGGAATTTTCAAAAAATCGAGATTCTGAAATGATAAAAAAAGTTGTGATGAAGGTGATTACGGTTTGCAGAATGGCAATATAGTGATCCCCACTATCATCATCATGATTTAAGAAAATAAGAAATAGGAAAATCAGCAAAAAAACAAAAAGCGCAACCGTGTTTCTGGAAAAAGCATATTTGTCAACCTTTACTTTTTTTGATGCCAATCCCTTTTTGCGCCTCGACTTAAAAACTAATCTAGCCGAAAGAACAAGGTAGAGGACAAAACTGAAAAGAATCATCCACCTAAATTCATCTTTTATAATATGATAAGAAAAATTAAAGGAGTCTGGAACAGGCATATACCCCAGATTATCGTAGTAAGCTCCTAAGTATGCGTTGAGTTTTACGGCTAAAGGCCCCTTGTAATAATTGATTTGCGATAGTCCATAAACGAAAGGGAGCAAGAAATGTGGCCAGTGTTTTTTTAAGGTAATTGGCTTTCTTTCCAATAGGGCATAGGTAAAAAAATAAATTGTTGGGGCTATCAGTAGTACAAACACTTCCGTAGAATCGTTAAAATGAAGCATGTGTTTAATAAGCCCTGTATAGCACAGGTATGTATCTAAAAAAACCAGTGACTGAAAAAACAAGGACCAACCCAAAAAGGTTATTGCCGAGTTCTTTCTTGCCCTAGCGAAAATGACAAAACTTAAAAAAAAACCTTGAACTACGCCAAGGAGCATTAAATGAGAGGCAATGTCGTGCCTTATTGGAATTTGATCTAATATGGATTGAAGTTGTTCCAATTCTGGTTTATATCGTAGATTTAACAAGGGACAGCTCAATTTAGGTTTCTTTTCAATGCTTTCAAAAGATACTTTTAACCAATGAATTGAAAAATTATGAAAAAAAGACAATTTTTAAAACGCTTGGGGCAAGCGGTGGCGGTCACGCCTTTTCTTTCTATGCCGGTAAGCGCGCAAAATGAAGATACAAACTTACCTTACCCTAAAAACAATGATGATGAATTTTGGAGAAGAATCCGAAAGGACTACTCCCTTAAACCAGACTACATAAATCTTGAAAATGGATACTACAATTTTGTGCCTACCCCAATTATGAACAACCATCTTAAGCATATTAAGAATGTAAACTATGAAGCTTCTTTTTATATGCGAACGGTGCAGTGGGACAACAAGAAAAAAGTAGCTGCAAGACTGGCAAATTTGGTTGGCTGCCAGTCTGAAGAATTGATTATTACTCGCAATACCACGGAATCTTTGGATATGATTATTGGAGGGTATCCTTGGGAAAAAGGTGATGAAGCCATATTCGCCATTCAGGATTATGGTTCAATGCGAGACCATTTTCATCAAATTAGTGAACGTTATGGGGTTGTTTGTAAAGAAGTTTCTGTACCGAACCACCCAAATTCGGATGATGAATTGGTTTCATTGTATGAATCGCAAATCACCTCAAACACCAGATTGATCATGGTCAGCCATATGATCAATATTACTGGACATATTCTTCCCATCCGTAAAATTTGCGATATGGCACATAGCCATGGAGTTGAGGTTTTGGTAGATGGTGCACATTGTATAGGCCATTTTGAGGTCAACATTAGTGAATTGAATTGCGACTATTACGGTTCCAGTCTGCATAAGTGGTTAAGTGCTCCTTTGGGCACGGGCATGTTGTATGTTGCCAAGAAAAATATTGGAAAAATATGGCCGCTATTGGCGGATCATGTAACTGATGCTGATAAAATCCAACGATTGAACCATATCGGAACCCACCCAGTGCATTCAGATTTAGCCATAAATGATGCCATTGATTATCTTGAAATGATTGGATTGAAACGAAAGGAAAATAGACTGCGATTCATTCAAAGGTGTTGGAGCAATCAATTGCGAAATGTTGAAAATGTAATTATCAACACCCCGGAGGCAGAAGAACGAAGTTGCGGAATAGCGAATGTTGGTCTCACCAATATGGGAGCCAAGGATTTGGCCAAGACCTTACTGGAAGAATTTCAGATATGGACTGTTGGAATTGAATATGCCAACGTGAATGGTTGTAGGATAACCCCCAACGTCTATACTACCATAGAAGAGCTTGATAAATTTGTAACGGTAATAAAAACATTGGCAAAGAGAGCATAAAGGCTATTCTATTTTATAATGTGCTAATTCTTCAGGGCCTTCCAGCAAAATCCTAACAATTTGTAGCGTACCATCGGGTTTGGTTGCAATTTGCCATTTGATCAATGAAATTTTTCCATTTTCAATTTCAATTCCGGTAATGCTTCTTGGGTGAACACAACTACCATCATTAAACAAAGGAATTTGACCTGGTTCGGGAAAGCGAGGTCTATGCGTATGCCCTACAATTGTAATTTTAAGGGTATTCTTTAAAATCCAACGCTTGATCCGCCGTTCAATTCGGATGAGTTCTTTGTAGTTTTTAGCTGGACTGGTTGGATCAGCAATACCAACCACTTGTAAAGGTTTCCAAAGAATACGAACCAAAAACCGACCAATACGCCAACAAACATAATTCCACCAATCGGCTTGGTGTCCATGGGTGCAGAACAGTTCTTGTCCACTTTCCTTATGTTTTAGAATAAGTGCTTCATGGTACGTTATGCCTTCAAAAAGGGCCTTGTCCGAATCATCAATGGGTTCAAAATAACTTGAGAGATTTTTGCTCACATAAGTCTTGTCTCTATATACCATATCATGGTTTCCCCAAACCATATGTAGCCTGTTTTCCAAATGGAATTGACGTAACAATTGAAAAACATTTTTATGAGCTTCAAAAATGGATTCAAAGCTGAGGTTTTCCCATAGCTCATCGCCATCCCCCAGTTCACAATACTCAAACCCTTCGCGATAATAATGGTTTAAGGCATGAAAATAAATGTTTCGGTTATTTGCAAAATCATCCGCAAAACTATTGTCTCCCCTATGGCAATCGCTAAAAAAGATAAACTTTGAGCTATCATCAAAAGAGATGATTTTGGCATTTTGGTAAGCGCGGTCAAGTCTTATGGTCGATGACATTCAGCAAATTTTACTAAATATCTAAAAATTGCAGTTAAAACCATAAAGATTCCCTTAACATTGGCGCATATTTTCTTTTTGTAACTTTATAGGCTAAACCTCGTCTAATACTGGTATGGAGCAAAACTACAATGCTGAAAGTCCCATGTTGCAGTTGATAAGTTTCAATAAATTATTGGAACACTATGATAATCAGCTAGAAAGCAAGGATGTGTACTTGGTAAATAGGGCCAAGCACGTATTGGATGCACAGGCACCTTTTCCAGAACTACGGGAAGGTTTTGATGATGTTGGGCTGTTAAAGAAGCACGAGGATGTGATTAGTACCATTCTGGCGGACACATTTGCCCCGGTACTTACCTTGAATGAAATCAAGACAGCTTCCACGCCATTTGATAATTTGGTTTTTAACTCCTCCGAACGGTTTCAAAATATTTTGCAGAATGCAGGTGAAGGATTTGAGCTGGAAATCCGGAATTTGCCCATGGAGCTCAATTATATCATGAAATGTACCGTGGTACTGAGTTACTACTACGGCTTTAAAATGGACTTTAAAAGGCCTTTGTTTTATGATATTCCGGACGCAAATGGGGTAATGAGACATTATAGAATACTGTACAATGCAGATTTTATGGAAATCATTCCTACAGACAAATCAAAGGAACTTTCTCAGGAAGACGTTGACGAACTCTTGGAAAATTTTGACAATCTAGATCTTTGGAAAGAAAAAATACCGCCAAACAGTTTTATTTCAAAGGGTTTTGTAATCTCCAATATGTTCGATGTAACTGCCGAACATTCCATTTCGGAAATAAAATCCACGCTTATTGGAAGCAATAAAAGAGGAAATGAAAACTTTATGGACAGTTTTCAGGATACCTTTAGGTCGCTTTTTAACCTTAAAAAAATCAGCGTTGGGTTTGCAGGATATGATTCCAAGACAAATCGATTTCTAAAAATATACGGGAAGGGTATCGAAAGCCATATTCTAAAGGGTAAGGAAATGGAATCTTGCGATACCATGCTATGCGGTTATTCCTATGATAAACTCTTTAAGGAGAACACCTATTTTGCCATTTCCAATGTAGAAAAATATTATAAAAAGACCAACGGAGGTCAACCCTACAAGAACCTTCATGAGCAGGGGATAAAAAGTGCAGTTTTGGCACCAATTGCAGACAATGGAAACCTTTTAGGTGTCTTGGAATTGGTTTCTACCACTGTAAATGAACTTAACAGTATAAATGCGAATAAGCTGGATGATGTAATGCCATTTATTGTTTCCGCGGTTATACGATCCATAGAAGAAGAGGAAAATTTGGTAGATGCCATCATTCAACACGAGTGTACAACGGTTCATTCTTCCGTCTATTGGAAATTTCAAGAGGAGGCCAAGCGGTTCATGTCGGACGAACTGATTGGAAATCAACCTGTTTTTAAGGAAATAGTCTTTAAAGATGTTTATCCACTGTATGGACAGATTGATATTAAGGAGTCCTCAAAAGAAAGAAATCTTTCAATACAGAGGGATTTAATGATTCAGCTTTCAGAAATTAATGAGGTACTCGATTCAGCTGTCAAAAAGTATAAGCTTCCCATTTATGAGGAGCTGATGTTTAGGGTGGACACCTATCTTGAAGAGTTAAGAGAAACACTTTATACCCATACCGAGCAGGCGATTTTTGATTTCGTAAAAGAAGAAGTAGTACCTGTTTTCAAACATTTAAAGAAAGAGGATAAAGAGATAAATCTGCTTGTTGAGAAGTATGAGAGTCAAATAGACCCAACTACAGAATCATATTACGACCATCGCCGGAATTATGACAACAGTGTGATGGAAGCCAATATGAAGCTTGCTTCTTTATTGGATAGAAAACAAGTTGATGCCCAAAAAATGTTTCCACATTACTTTGAACGCTATAAAACAGATGGAGTAGAGCACAATATGTATATTGGAAGCTCCATTGCCAACGACCGAAATTTTGATAAGCTGTACCTAAGTAATCTGAGGTTGTGGCAACTACAGGTCATGTGTGATATGGAAAACAAATATTACGCGCTTAAGACCAAACTACCTGTAAAATTGGATGTGGCATCTTTAATTTTGGTATACAGTACTTCCCTGTCCATACGATTTAGGATGGACGAAAAACGATTTGATGTTGATGGCACCTACAATGCCAGGTATGAAATCATTAAAAAGCGTATTGATAAATCCTATATTAAAGGAACCAATGAAAGATTGACCCAGAAGGGGAAATTGGCAATAGTATATTCCCAACGAAAAGACGAAAAGGAATATATGCGCTACATTAAATTTTTAAAAGCTAAAGGGTACTTTACCAATAACATTGAAATTGTAGAACTTGAAGGCTTGCAAGGTGTCACCGGACTTAAGGCAATAAGGGCAGAAATTCTATATACAAAGGACACACAATCCGAAAGAACTTATACCTATGATGATTTAATGGAGGAATTGAAATCTTAGTAATAAGTTTCTTTATGCTACTCTATCCGGTCCCAAAAAATGAAATGCGAGGCCAAATGCCAATACAGATATTACTATCCCTATAATAAAAATGGTATAGGTTGTTCTCAATATCTTATACTTTCTATTTAGGACAAGCCCTAGAAAATAAAGGTCTTTGGTAAGAGAAGAATAAATGTAGTCCTTGTCTTTTACCAATTCTTGGATAGCCCATTCATATTCGTTCAAGCTCATTTTATGAAAATTCCCAAAAAACAAAAGGTTCACCTTTTTGTTTTCCACATCCTGTTTGGTGAACTGTCCACTGGTTACGTTGGGCCTTGTGGCAAGCACGGCCAAAACCATTGAAACAACGCTAAAAATTATAAAAATCGCTGTTGGATAGACCAAGTACGCATTTGAAGGATTATCCAGTTTCGGAATAAGATTGGACAGGGCCACGGAAATGATAATGGCATTTACGGATAACAGAATATTGGCCTTGGTATCCGCAATATCACTAAGCGTTAAATGATTTTTTAGGGTAACCCTAAAAAGGGTCTGTATACCTCGGTCTGGACTCTCACTTTTATATTTTGCCTTAAGCGCTTCCTTCTTGGCAATTTCTTTCTCGGTCTTTTTCTCCTTCACCAACAGCTTCAGATTTCTCTCCTTGTTCTCTTCCCAATTGTCTTTGGCATAATCTGTATAAAATTGATGCTCATTCCGGAACATTTTTATGTTCTCATCCCGCCATTCCTTGTTAGAATATTTGGCAATTCCCAATTCTTTTAATTCCTCCTTTAAAAAATCTGTGGTTTCCCAATAACTTTTTTGGGCAAAATGTGAGGCATCGGCATCCCGTATAATCTCCTCATGCAAATTAGTTGGTTCATGATACCTTTTTGTAGCCATGATACAAGAGCAGATCTGTTCAATGCTTTTGGTGTCATAATCGTTTTCCCTAAGGAACGCTGTGGCAATTTTACAGCTGGCTTCCTCATGGTTTTCAGTACTCTTGGTGTAGCCTGTATCATGAAACCACGCGGTTAATAAAAGCTTCTCCACTTCTACATCATCAAGATTATAGAAATTGAGTAATTCTTTAGTACTTTTAACTACACGTTGGGTATGTCGTAAATTGTGGTATAAAAACTTTGGATTTAATTCTTTCTCCAAAATTTCCGAGACAAAACATTCAGCTTTTTCAACAATTTCCGACATAACAGTATTTTGAATACTCCAAAATACAAAAATTTGGAATCAACCTCATTGATATGAAAAAACATTACCTAATTGTTGTTTTAGCAGCTCTGGTAAATAGCTGTGCCACTTATGAAACAAAATATGCAACTCCATTTAAAGACGGGGAAATTTTTAAGGCCAAAGAAGTTGAACATACTTTTTATCTGATAGGGGATGCCGGAAAATCACCCATTGGGGATTTAAACCCTGCCCTTAAAATGTTCAAATCCAAATTAAGTGAAGCAAAAAAGAACAGTACTGCCATTTTTCTGGGAGATAACATTTATCCTGCTGGATTTCCTGGTAAGAAAACCGACCCTTCTGGGAACAAACTGGCAAAGAATCATCTAGATGCACAAATAAGTACGCTTGATGACTTTAAGGGAAAGACGATTTTTATTCCTGGCAATCATGATTGGTATAGTAACGGACTAGAGGGATTGGAGCGCGAAGAAAAATACATTCAGAAAGCATTGGATAGCAAAAAAGTGTTTTTACCGGATAATGGGTGTCCCATTGAAAAAATTGAAATAGGTGATGATATCATTGTTATTGCAATTGATACAGAATGGTATTTAACCAATTGGGATAAGCACCCAACCATGAACGATGATTGTGAAATAAAAGACCGGGGCAGATTTTTTGAAGAATTGGAAGGCCTTATCAAAAAGAATGTTGATAAAACTATCCTGATTGCAATGCACCATCCAATGTTCACCTACGGGTCTCATGGAGGTCAGTATTCGTTTAAGCAGCATATGAACCCCAGTGGAGGAAAATTCCCCCTTCCTGTGTTGGGAACAGTTGCCAATGTTTTAAGAAGAACTTCTGGAGCCACAATTGAGGATCAATCAAATAAGATATACAATCAACTAAAAAATAGGATAGTTACACTTTCCCAATACTCTGAAAAGGTAATTTTTGCATCTGGACATGAACATACGCTTCAGTATATAGAGGAAAATGGCATGCCACAAATAGTTAGTGGTTCAGGTGCAAAAAAAGGAGCGACCAAGCTTTTAAATGGAAGTAAATTCTCTACAGGTCAAATGGGATATGCAACCTTAAAGGTTTATAAAGATGGCTCTTCAAGTGTAGATTTTTATGGGATTGAAGATGATGGTTCTGAAAAATTGATATATAGTACCAAAGTATTGCAACCCAACAGAGAGAAAAAAATAAATAAATATACAGACCAGTTTCCTGCTGAGATGGAAGCTTCAATTTATACAGATCACGAGATTGATAGAAGCGGTTTTTACAAATGGCTTTGGGGCGATCGTTATAGAAAATATTATGCTACCAAGGTAAAAGCTCCTACGGTGCTTTTGGATACTTTGATGGGAGGTCTTTCGGTTGTGAGAAAAGGAGGTGGAAATCAATCAAATTCTCTACGGCTTCAGCATAAAGATGGTAGGCAATATGTAATGCGTGCGCTGCGGAAGAGCGCTGAGCGGTATTTACAGGCGATTGCTTTCCAAGAGCAATATATCATAGGAGATTTTCAAGATTCGTTTACCCAAAAGCTTCTTCTTGATTTTTATACGGGCGCACACCCATATGCTCCGTTTACCCTGGGGCCCCTTTCTGATGCCATTGGACTATATCACACCAATCCAAAAATGTATTACATACCTAAACAGAATGCTCTTGGGGAGTATAATTCGGATTTTGGGGATGGACTTTATATGATTGAGGAGCATGTATCCGAGGGGCATGATGACTTAGAAAGCTTTGGTAAAACAAATAAGATTGAAAGCACATATGATTTAATTACCAAACTACGAAAGGATGAGGAATATAGCATTGATAAAAAAGAGTATGTAAAAGCGCGACTGTTCGACATGATGATTGGCGATTGGGATCGTCATGTAGATCAATGGAGATGGGCGGAGTTCAAAGATGAATCAGGAAAAAAAATATACAAACCAATTCCTAGGGATAGAGATCAAGCCTATTCCATTTGGGGAGACGGTGCGTTAATGGCATTCGCATCAAGAACGGTTCCTCCCTTACGTATTTTTGAAGGCTTCAATGAAGAAATACGAAATGTAAAAGGTTTCAATGGATCACCAAGAACATTTGCCCTTGATATGGCTCTACTTTCTGAAACCGATTTGGATTTATGGATAGACCAGGCAAAATTCATTCAAAAACAAATAAACGAGGATGTGATTGATAAATCTTTTTCTGCTTTTCCGGAAGAAGTCAAAGATGAAACTGTTACCAATTTCAAAAAAATCCTATTGGCAAGAAAGCAAAATCTTGTAGGCACAGCTAAAGAGTATTTTAAAATAATCAATAAATACAGTGTGATTACTGGTACTGATAAGGATGATTATTTTAAGGTTCGTTCATTGAAAAATGGGAGTCTAGAAGTAAAGGGGTATCGCTTAAAAGATAAGAAAGCACAGGATTTGTTTTTTGAAAAAATATATGACCCAGAATTTACTAAGGAAGTTTGGGTATATGGGCTGGATGATGAAGATGTTTTTGATGTAAACACAACATCCTCCAAAATCAAGTTAAGAATTGTAGGAGGGCAAAATAATGACCAATATAAAATTGCCGAAAAATCCAAAAAGGTGCATGCGTATGACTTCAAAACCAAAAAGAATACCTATGATGAAGCTTTTGGAGGAACGGTTCATGCCATTAATGATTATGACACAAACACCTATGAGTTTCTTAAAGTAAAGGCAAGTAACAATCAATTGTTGCCTTCATTTGGGTTCAATCCAGATGATGGCTTTAGAATAGGTCTTTCCGACACCTATACCTTTAATGGATTTAGGCAAAACCCATTTACGCAACAACATACATTCAGTGCAGTATACTATTTTGCCACCAATGGTTTTGACTTTACATACAATGGAGAATTCGCCAATATTTTTGAAGATGTAAACTTAGAATTGAATGCCAAATTCACCAGTCCTAATTTCACAATCAATTTTTTTGGTTTCGGAAATGGAACCGAAAACAACGAGGATGAAGAACCTCTGGAACTTGATTACAACCGGGTTAGGTTAAGTACTATACGATTTGCCCCATCGCTTGTGTGGCGGGGATATTTGGGTTCTAAGGTAAGACTTGGAGTTTCGTATGAAGATATAGAGGTAGAGGAAACAGAGGATAGGTTCATTAACCAATTTTATGTTGAAAATGGAGAAGAGAGCGAGCAAAGTTTCTTTGGTGTGGATGCGGAATACAGTTACTCCAATACCGACAATGAAGCTTTTCCAACTTTAGGAATGAGCTTTTCCGTACAAGGAGGATACAAAATGAATCTAAATGATTCGGAAAGAGCATTTGGATATATTATACCAAGTCTGTCCATCGATCATAAAATATGCTCCGATGGGCGATTGGTTTTGGCCACAAAAATTAAAGGACATTTTAATATCGGAGATGACTTTGAATTTTATCAAGGAGCTAGTATAGGTGCAAATGACGGTTTGAGAGGATTTCGTTTTCAACGATTTACTGGAAAGACAGCCTATTATCAGAATACCGATCTGCGGTATAGTTTTAGAAAACGCAAAACAGGATTATTACCTGTAACACCTGGAATCTTTGGTGGTTTTGATTATGGAAGGGTATGGTTTCCCAATGAAGACTCGGATACATGGCACAATTCTTATGGAGGGGGTATTTTTGTAAATGGAGCGGATATTTTATCCGCAAACCTTGGCTTCTTTAACAGTTCAGATGGTTTGCGATTTGCTTTTGGAGTAGGGTTTGGCTTCTAATTGATTTTATAAGAATACAGGTTTCTTCCCTTTGTTTTGGATTGTTCATCCGCAATCAAAACAGTCGAATTATCCAAAAAACAAATGGATTCTTGCTGGGTTCTGTGAAACACATCTATAGTACGTAAGGTTCCTTTCGTAAAATCGTCAGACGGAAAATCAGTAAAAGCCCATATGAACCCTGAACCTAATAACACAACAGTTTTTCCATCAGGAGAGATATCTGCACCTGTTACGGAACAGAATTGTTGATCTAGGCACGTTGTGATCTCGCCAATTAATTCTGCCGTATGTGAGCCTTTTTTTGCTGGGATTTTATAAACAAATGCCTTGCCCGTGTATGGTCTGGTTCTATTTTTCGTGATGAGGTATAGGAAGTCGTCTTTATAAAAGAACGCTTCACAATCAAACATCAATTTTGATTTTTTTGGTGGAAATTTCGTTTGCTCCGGATAATGGAATGTTATTTTTTCTGCTTCGATCTTGTTCCCTTTTTCTTTTTCTGGATTTGGTAATATATAAATACACAGATTTTTTCTGTCATTGAAATTGTTCCCAAAATCACCGATATATAAGTTGCCCAAGTTATCTTTTGCCAAGTCTTCCCAGTCGTTGTTTTTAACATCTTTCACATCGAATTTTTTAGTAATCTTGGCTTTGAGATTTACCTTATAAATATCATCCTTATTGCCATTGTCTTCAATGGCCCATACGGTCTCGCCATCTAAAGAGACAATCCCAGAGATTTCACTTAGTTTAGGAGGCAATTTTCCCAAGTATGTCAAATCTCCATAATAGGGTTTTTGTGCACACCCTTGTAGAACAATAAGTAAAAGGAGAATACAGATTTTATTCATTGGTTTCTTTTAAGGGCATAAATATTTCTGCTTTCCAATCCAATTCGTTGCCGCTCGTACTTGGATTATTATAAAAAATTTCAACCGGTGTACTTATAACTTCAATATCATTGTTTTTGGCATGATCTAAAAGCTTGTACCAGGCGCGGTCTGAAGTAATATAATTTCCGTTGTAAATTGCCTTTAAGGCCTCGGTACCTTTAAATTCTTTATATTTTATTTCCTTGTTAAAGGGTAAAGAGTCTTTTTTAATGATTGGGTAGCAAAAATTGTATTCGATACTATCATTTTCCATGTTCCAATTTACGATTTCAACAAAGGGGACACCTTCTTCTTTTATAAGTCCATTATCATCAACAAATCCGCTTAGAAATGGAAAATCCGCCATCATTTTAAATGCTTTTTCATCTTGCAAACACTTTACATTAAGGTAAGCACAATAGGTGGGTTCAATCTCATCTGGTCCAACAACCCTTACCTTAAATTTTTTAATATGACTTTGTAATAATGTATTAAAGTCGATAAGGTTCTCTTTGGAACGTCTTTCCAAAACTGTGTTGGAAAATGGAACCAAAATTTTGTTCCTAATGCTATGGTTCAAATCTTTAATGCCCACTCTAACTTTTGAAAGGGAATCATTAACCGGAATTATCTCCCAATTATATTCAACAAGGGTATCATTATAGGTCAACTGCTGTTTTAGGTTTAAAATTCCATCTTGTTGAATAGGGGTATAGGGTCTTAGGCGTTTGTTCCAATGTTTAATTGTTTGATTTATGGCCCCGGGAAAGGTTCTAGCATTGAATGAAACCAGATAATCGCTAGGTTTTATAAAAAGATACCATACCAAAGAAATCAACAGTACTAAAGCGAGTACTAAAGAAATTTTTCGTTTCATCAGTAATCAGATTAAGTTTTAAGAATTATTGAATCATTTTAAGGTTGTCTACTACAAACTTGCCCAAATTTCGTCCTTGGTTTACCCCAATTTCTACTGCTGCGCGATAGTGGATTCCGCCATACATTCTGCTTATGGCAGCTTCATCTGAAGCGTGTGTAAAAGAAGTGAACGAACGAACTGGAAGTCCATAAGGAACCTCTGTATCGTCATCAAACGCAAAGTTTTCCCCGAAAATTTCGGTAAGAACAACTCCAGCTGCACCTGAAACCACGCTGTGTCCGCTAGTATACTCTGGAAATGGGGGCGTTTGGAGAATTGGCTCCCAATTTTCATCTATATGTTCATTAATAAGGGTTTCGGGCCTTACAAGATTACTTCTATATTTTTCATCCCAACAACTTATAAAAGCATCAGCCATGGCAATGGACGCCTTTGTGTAGGCGTAAACAGTTTTGCCTACATCGGCATTGGTTTTTCTGCTTGCAATTTTAGTAATGCCAATCCAATGGGCTCCAGGTGTAATCTTTTTTGTAGCAAACATCAAATGTCCTCTTGTAACGGACACATAGGGATTACAGTCCCAAAACTGTGCAATTTCAACTTCTTCCGAATCATCTCCTGAAGCGGTTATTTCATTGCTGATGTCATATACTTCCTTAAGTTCTTTAAAGAAATTGGAATCCTCTTCCATAGAAAACGATGGTGGTGCTAAAGGTTTAAATTGACTTGCAGAGTCTATTACAAAAGGACGTATTTTATTCCAATGAGGTTCAATTCCGGCCATATATGCAGGGGGTGTAGGCTGCCATCTTGATGGGTCATCCGTATCAACAGTGAACTTGGGCATGGTCCTGGTTTGATTGTAATTGTCGCCATTCATCCATTTGGCAATATGTTCCGCTACTTCAAGACCGTAGGTTTTTGATGCATTGAATTCTTTGGCATTTTTATCTTCCCAAATTGTATAGAGACTATCCCGATACGCTTCAATTCTATCTTCTGAAAAAATAAGGCGTTTACTTAATTCAATGTGAGCAATCAAGGCTGCTAATTCATGGTTAATGGTTTTCACTTCTTTTGGGGTTGGAATAGGTTCCAAGTCCCTTAGTTGATTTGCCATTGATTGGTATTCATTTTCTTGGGATGCCAGAATTTCATAAGCAGCAACGTTAGGATATGCAAATATTCTACTGGCAACAGGTGGTGAAAAAATATCATGGATCATTACTTCCGTTACCTTGTCAACAGAACCGTGAAAATCTTCAGGAGTGATTGTAATGGGCTGACTTTCTTTTGTGCAGGAAAAAAGAAAAAGGAGCATTAAGAATTGTAGCGTTATTCGTTGTTTCATTGTTTAGTTGTTTTTTGTTTAAGTAAGCGGTAGGCTTGTGCTTTGTCGTTGTTCAGTGTTACCAGAAGATACGTTTGGTTATCTAAAGTAATTGTATTAAGATGTCTAATTGATTTTTGGGCAAGCTCCAAGCCTAATCTATCTCCCAAAATTATATCATTTTCATTAGTTATCAGTGCTCCTGGAAAAGAATCAAACCTTCCATGAAAAGGAGTTACTCCAAAATAGTTTCCAGCCACCAAAACCTCATTTTTGGCATCACCATCAAAGTCGAATGATAAAAAGGATTTCATTGGTGAAACTTGAAGTTCAGATTGAAAAGGAACAAAGTTGTATTGGCCCGCCTCGTTTTTCAAGTAACCAGATTGAAGTTCGTGGACCTCCAGGATTTTGGACTTGTTACGTATGGCTTTGTCAAAAAGTTGATCCATAGATTTTCCCGCAAAACCTTTATAGGTGTTGAATTTTTTTCTCAAAGAAACAAGTTGTCCAGACAGTTCGTCCAATCCCAGAATTGGATAGTATTTTCCGTCTTTTTGTGTAGCGATAATTGTCTCCGTACTCCCGTTTTCATCAAAATCTGAGAAGAACATTTTCATTGGGGCTTCTTCTGATGCGCTAAATTTTGAATTTGCGCCCCAGTTGCCAAGCAAATAATCCATATCTCCGTCAGAATCAATGTCAAAAGGCTCAATGGCTTGCCAAAGACCATTTAGGGGGCTGCCCAAAACCGCTACCTCATTAAATGTACCGTTGGTGTTTTTGTAAAATTTCGGGGCCATCCATTCACCAATTAGCAGGAGGTCAATAGTTCCATCGGTATCAAAATCTGTCCAAACGGCATCGGTAATCATCCCAATATTTTGAAAAGGAAGATTTTCCAAAAGTGAAAAGGTTCCACCATTATTTTGCAGGAGATATGAATTTGGAATCTCCCCAAAACTTGAGGTCACGGAATTGCTTCCCAAGAAAAGGTCTAAATCGCCATCTTTATCATAATCACAGGGCTTGATAACGGAAGCATTTTCAAAGAAATCCGGCAAGTTGGATTTTACAAAGGAGGAATCTTTTTTGATAAAATAACTATCCAATAAGGCTTTGGATTTGCCTGAAAAATCTGAACCTCCTGAACCAAGAAATACATCATCCTTGCCGTCACCGTTCAAATCTTTTATTAGGGCAACCACTTCTTCTTTCACAGGATCTTTTTGAACTTCATGAAACTTTTGCTTCACAAAAGAAGTGTCTTGCTGTATGTAGATTTTGGAAGGATGAAATTTGGAACCTCCAAAGAACACATCGTCTTTGCCGTCTCCATTTAAATCGCCAATAGCCGTTGCGGGCCCCCTGTCCGATACACGATACGGGATGAGTTTTTCTCTATTAAAATCAATATGGTTATCTTCTACGTGCGTAAAATCAATTCCCAGATTGTCATCTACTTTTTCAAAAAGGAGAGGTATTTTTTGAGTTTTGGATTCATATTTAAATGGAGTTGTATCGGTGGGTTCAATCTTTAGGGCCTGATTGACATCTATATTTTTTTGGGTTTGAAATGTCTTGTCTGGCCAAACGATTTTTAAAGAATCCACTTTTTGAACGTTTCCATAACCAAAATGGATGATGGGCTCTGAACTTGACTGAAACCCCCTGCTTGTATACAATTCCTTGTACTGCAATGTGCCTTGATGATAGGAATACACTTTTGTGCCAATACCAAAAGGATTCTTGTCTTTATAGTTAAATTGGATTTTGAGATAATTTCCTTTATCGTTGGTCTTGTTAAGGTAGATAGTTGCGGGTCTATTGATGTTATTGGTAATTAAATCCAAATCCCCATCATTATCCAAATCCCCATAAGCAGTGGCTCCAGAGATAAGCGTGTCTTTGGCAATCCAATCTTTAGTTTTATCTACAAATTGAAGATTTGCGGCTCCTTTAAAAATTATGTTGTTTACTGCTCCGGAAGGCATCATGTTGAGCGCTTCCTGGTCTACTAATTTTGTGTTGTCCAGTTTTTTTTGAATCTGTTCGTTGGATATAAATCGAACATAATCCAAATCATTGGGGCGTTTAGGAATACCATTGGAAACAAATAGATCCTGTTCTCCGTCTTGATCATAATCACCAAACAGAGCACTCCAACTCCAGTCTGTGGCCGCAACTCCGCTTAATAATGCTGTTTCAAGATAATTGCCGCTGGGTTGGTTTACATAGAGCATATTCCTAGTAAACTGATAATGATACCCATAACGCTCAATCCGAAGTCGTTGAACCTGAATATTATCATCCCCTTCAGAAGATTTTAATGGAATTTCATCTTCAGGGAGCATATCCAACGAAATTAAATCGGGCAGACCATCATGGTTAATATCAGCAACATCGCTACCCATGGAGAACCTACTTGTATGGCCAAAATAATCCCGAAGACTTTCCGTAAATGTACCATCACCATTGTTCAAATAGTAATAATCATCTTCATGAAAATCGTTTCCAACATAAATATCCGGGTAACCATCCAAGTTAAAGTCGGAAACAGCTATTCCAAGTCCATATGCATTAATCCCACCATAAATTCCAGCCTGTTCGCTAACTACGGTAAACTTACCTCCATCATTTCTAAGCAGTTTATCCCCAGTTTCAAAGTTTCTGGTGTACCTTAGATCTACCCTGCCAAAAGATTCCTGGGTATGTACTGCATGGTTCAACAAATACAGATCTAAATCTCCATCTAAATCATAATCTAAAAATGCTGCGGAAGAACTATAGGAATCAAAATCCAAACCGTATTTTGCCGCGCTTTCGGAAAATGTGTTATCGCCATTGTTAATGAAGAGTTCGTTATGCCCTTCAAAGCCATTGATTCCAACTACGGCGCAAACATAAATATCTAAAAGGCCATCACCGTTTACATCACCCATTATGGCTCCCGTATTCCAAGAACTATTCCCTTGAACACCTGCACTTTCGGAGATATCTTCAAACGTTAGATTCCCTTTGTTTAGGTACAATACATTTTTTACCTGATTTCCTGAAAAGAAAACATCTGGAAGACCATCATTATTGATATCACCGACTGCTACGCCTCCTCCGTTATAAAAATAGAGGTAGTCCAAAATGTTCAAGTCATCAGATTCGGTCAAGGTATTGGTAAATAAGATTCCCGTGTCTTTTGCAGATGGATTGGAGAAAAGTTCCCCCTCTTTTTTTCCACAACTCAAAAAAAGTATAAGAGATAAGGAAATGTAAATCTGTTTAGTCATGTTTGTTTTTTTCTAAAAAGAGCGGAGCGGAATTGTTTATGCCTATAATAAAATATTCTTTGCTATTTATGATAGCTTTTTCAACGCTTCTTGCAGGACCAGGGATATTAATACTCTGGTCGTTAACCCATTGAAAACCATTTTTTTCAAAACGCAAAAGTATGCCATGGGATGCATCCATCCTACCTAGTTGGGTACTAATTTCATAGTTGTTTCCAACCGCAAGAATGTCTTTGTGGCCATCCTTATCAAAGTCATCCACAACCATATCATTTATGGTAGAAACTTGGGCCATTTTAGGCAATTCATGTTGTTTGAATTCGTTGTTCCCAGTATTTTCAAAATGACAACTGGAAAGTACATAAACCTTTTTCTGGAGCGCATTTTTAAGACTTTCAGAGCCAAAAAGGTCTTCAAGGGATGCTTTTGCAAAGCTTTCATAGGAAAGGAACTTCTTGTTTAAAAAAGGCATTTGTTTTACCAGCTCATCTTTTGATGCGAAAGGAGTTTCTTTTTCATTATAGAAATAAGTGACCAATGGCTCAATAGAACCATTCTCATCAAAATCGTTGCTGTATAAGGTAATGGGTTTTTCTAAGGATGCTTTTAACTTACTGTTGTTGCCCCAATTGCCAGCTACTAGATCCAAATCTCCGTCATTGTCAAAATCTTCAGCAATAATAACATTCCAAAATCCATGGGTTTTGTCCAAACCATTGGTAGAAGCCAATTCCAATTTTTTACCATTATTCATAAAAATTGAAATGGGCATCCAATCGCCAACTACTAAAAGGTCTTTAAACCCATTTCCGTCTAAATCTTTCCAAATAATGTCTTTTACATTACCTATGGATTTAAAATTGGGACAAACTTGGTCAGTGACATCTTCAAAAATCCCGCCCCCGGTATTTTTAAACAAGTATTGATTTCCAGCGGTTCCAAATTGATGGGGAATCTGATCCGAGGTGATGCAAAGATCTATATCGCCATCATTATCAAAGTCAACGGCTGTTACTTTGGATGCATTGAGTTCAATTCCATTAAAAGCATTGGGCTGTTTTACAAATTTTCCACCGTTGCTTAGGTACAATCTTGGTTGTATTCTATCTGATGATTTAAATTCGTTACCACCACTTACGATAACCAAGTCTTGAAATTCATCACCGTTTGCATCAAAAAAGACATGGGAAATATCTTCATTAAAACCATCTATAGAAAAGACTTCTTCTTGATCCTCAATAAAGCCCTCAGTTGTTTGAAGATATAGTTTGGATGCTTGGGCTTTTGCCCCACAAATAAAAATATCCTGTAGACTATCATTATTAACATCGGCCACTGAGATTGAAGGTCCTTCATTGGTGTTGGCGAATGGTACTAGCGGATCTCTGTCAAATTCAAAAGTGGATTGTTCTTTATGGACAAAAGGGATTAGACTGTCTTTTTTAATGAATTGTGAAGGTTGAAAACTATTTCCTTTGTCGTAAAAATTACCCGATGCGTTTTTTTCTTCAACTATTAGCTTTCCAGATTTAACAAATTCAAGTTTTTGATATTTTCCCGTAGGCCAAATAATCGTAAGGGAATCTACAATAGAATCTTTTCCAATTCCCAAATGAAGCGTATTTGGAACAGTTGATAAATATCCTCTACTCACAAAATTCTCCTGCGATAAGATACCAGCTGAAGTATGCGCGATAATTTTGGTTCCTATACCAAAGGTATTCCCATTGGTCCCCTTAAAAGATACATTGATTGCGTTGCGGTTTGGTTTTGATTCCAAGGTATTTTCTAAAACAAAGGCTTCATCATTCACATTGTTGACCACGATATCCAAATCCCCGTCATTATCTAAATCTACATAGACACATCCATTACTGAACGAGTCCTCTTGGTTGGACCAAGAATCAGTGACATTTTCAAAGGTGAGATCGGTATTGTTTCTAAAGAAATAATTTGAAACTTTCTTTTCTGGCAGTTCATTGATGAATGCCATTTCCTTTTCTGACATTCCCTCTTCAATTTGTTTTTGGATTTTCTCGTTTGCAATAAAACTGATAAAATCCATGTCATTGGTTGCGCCCTGTATCCCGTTGGAAACAAACAAATCCTTATAGCCATCATTGTCAAAATCCGCTAAAAGAGACCCCCATGACCATTCCGTTGCCGAAATACCGCTCAAATTGGCCATCTCACTAAAATTTGTATTCCCCAAGTTCAGGTGTAGGGTGTTCTGCATGTATTGCGGAGCAAAACCATTTTTTAAATATTGTTGATATACTGGGAAGGCATATTCCAATCCTGATGTTTTATAGGTTTCCAGATTTTCCGGGAGCATATCAACGGAAATAATATCGGTAAAACCATCATTATTGATGTCCGCAATATCATTGCCCATAGAGAAATGTGAGGTATGCCCCAATTTGGATTGATCTGCAGAAATAACCTCTTTAAAAGTTCCGTTTTTTTGGTTGATATAGAGATAGTCGTTTTCAAAAAAATCGTTGCCAACATAGATATCCGGATAACCATCATTGTTGACATCACTTACACCTAGCCCAAGACCATACCCTATATTACCTTGAAAAATTTCTGCTTCGGCCGAAACATCTATAAAACTTCCACTGTCATTACGAAATAAAATATCACCAGAAAGAGAATCTATTTGTTTTCTTTTAATACCCTTTCCATAGGATCTATTCGGACTTACGGAATGATTGAGAAGATACATATCCAAATCCCCATCAATATCATAATCAAAAAAAGCAGCTTGGGTTGAAAAACCAGAAAAATCTAAATTGTAAGAAGCAGCTTCCTCCTTAAAAGTAGGCACTCCTTTTTCATTATTCCCTTGATTTACATAAAGAAGATTATTCCCTTTTAGATGCTTATAATTCCCAACTTTGCATACATAGATATCCAAAAGTCCGTCATTGTTAATGTCTACATGGGTAACCCCCGTTGTCCATCCATCACTATTATGAATATTAGCTGTTTCGGTGATGTCTTCAAATGTAAAATTTCCTTTGTTTAGGTATAACTTATCCGCTGTTTGGTTTGCCGTAAAATACAAATCGACTAGACCGTCATTATTAAAATCTCCAGTGGCAACTCCGGCCCCGTTATAATAATATAAGTACGTAAGAATATTAAGCTCAGGAGTATTCTTAAGTTCGTTTTTGAAAGTTATGCCAGTATTGGAGGCAGGATGTTTTTTAAAAAGGCTTTCTGAGCCGTTTTTTGAACAACCAATGCTTAGCAAAATAACACTAAAGAAAATCCAGTAGACCCTTCTCATTTTATCAAAATAGGGGGTAAGATAACCATTCCCGTAGTAACAAAGAAAATTGAATTAGTTAATGTTTTGTCTCAAAAATGTACGAATTTTTGCTACTTATGTAAATCACAGCAACCTGGATTATTTATTTGATAAATAATCCAATATATTTATAAGCTATAAACAAACTGAACGAATCAACATGTTGGGAATATTATCTTTTCTGGGTTTCACTATTTTGGTTGGAATCATAGCTTACTTGGCAACCAGAAGTACCGATGAAAAATCATCTGATGGCTATTTTTTAGGAGGAAGGAGCTTAACTGCTGGAGTTATAGCTGGCTCTCTTTTGCTTACCAATTTATCTACGGAACAAATTGTTGGATTAAATGGGAGTGCCTATAAGGATGGATTATCGGTTATGGCCTGGGAAACCTTGGCGGCTATTGCCATGGTGGTTGCTGCTATATTCCTGTTGCCAAGATATTTGAAAGGTGGCTTGACCACTGTGCCACAATTTTTGGCTAATCGGTTTGATGTTGCCACAAAAACAATAACCTCAGGTCTATTTTTAACAGGTTATGTAGTGGTGTTGTTGCCCGTAATTTTATATTCAGGTTCTGTTGCGATCAGTGGAATGTTCAATGTACCGGAATTGTTGAATGTTTCTGATAAAACTGCACTTGTAATTTGTATTTGGGGCATTGGTGTCATTGGCTCTATTTATGCTGTATTTGGAGGATTAAAAGCGGTTGCGGTTTCGGATAGTATCAATGCCATTGGATTAATGATCGGAGGTATATTGATACCCGTATTTGGATTGATGGCTATTGGAGATGGCAGTGTTTTTGCAGGATTGGATACATTAATGTCAACAAACCCTGAACGATTTGATTCAACGGGTCAGCACGGGCAAGAGGTGCCATTTGCAACCATTTTTACAGGGATGATGCTGGTTCAATTATTTTATTGGGGGACCAATCAACAGATTATTCAAAGAGCATTGGGGGCGAAGAATTTGGCGGAAGGACAAAAGGGATTGCTATTGGCTTCGTTCTTAAAAATATTAGGACCACTGATTTTGGTACTACCAGGAATGATTGCATATCATTACTTTGATGGGAATTTGGATTCAAGCGATATGGCATACCCGGCATTGGTTGGGGCCGTATTACCCAAATATTTGGTTGGGTTTTTTGCAGCTGTATTATTTGGCGCAATTCTAAGCTCATTTAATAGCGTGCTCAATAGCTCGGTTACGCTTTTTGGGATAGATATCTACAAACAACACATAAATAAAGATGCTCCCGAAGCTACAGTTGTAAAATATGGAAAGGTGTTTGGGGTTTCTTTGGCACTTGCAGCTATGTTCATTGCACCGTTGATTGCCAATGCCGGAAGTTTGTTCAATTATTTGCAGGAAATCAATGGAATCTATAATATACCTATTTTAACTATTATAGTGGTAGGGTATTTGACTAAACGAGTACCTGCAATTGCGGCCAAAATTGCCATATTTTTAGGTTCGGGTCTTTATATTATCAGCCAATTTATTGTTGGTCCCAATATGGTTGAAAAGGCATTGGAAACTGCCAAAGCTTCAGGCATAACAGATGAGGCAGCCTTAAAATTGGTAGAGGCGGATGCATATCCACACTTTCTGCATGTAATGGCCATACTTTTCCTTTTAAATGCTGGTATTATGTTGTTGATTGGGAAGTTCTATCCTAGAAAAGAGGCGTTTGAGCAAGAGTATACCAAACAAGTTGAAATCACGCCATACAAGTATGTGAAACAGGCGGGAGCTGTTATTTGTTTAATTGTGATAGGTATATATATTTATTTTGCCAAGTAGACATAGGAAAGTCAATCCTCTAAAACATACCATTCCACGTTGGTAAGAACCTCTCTTCGACCTTTTTTCTGAGGAGCATAATTGGTTGAAAGGTAATTTACAATGGTTTCCTCCTGATTCCCTAAATCCCATAAATTCTGGGTTTCCTGCATCCAACGGATGGTGGCTATCCAGCCTTCCTTGGTCATTCTGTTTTGTGTGACCAATTTGGACGAATGGCAATTAGTGCAATTTTGTATTACTTCAGTAAGTCCTTCATCATCAATAAAACCGGTAGCAACATGAATTCCATCTTTAATTTCACCATCGACATTGGGAACAGAAATTAAGGTGTTTTCCTCAGGTTTTTCAGCAAAAATAGACGGGTTTAAGACGATGTAGATGAAACCAAAAACGGCAATTCCAATCATACAAAAAGCTACAATGAGTTTATTGTAGAGCTTACGTACCTGTTGTTTGAATTCGTTTTCAGAGGACATAACTAAACAACCTTAATTGCAATTCTATGACAGGCATTGTTCAGATAGCCTTTCGGGTTCCAGCCAGGTAAAAGCATAGGCTGACTTGTACCTACAGAATCAGTTGCTCTTGCCCAAACTTCGTAATATCCTTTTTTTGGAAAATTGCTGATTTTGGTTGTAAAATGTTGCCATGCCAATCGATTGGTTGGTTTTTTAATTGTACAACTCGTCCATGTGGCACCAAAATCTATGGAATATTCCATTTTTGAAACCTCTAACTCGCCCGCCCAAGCATGCCCTCTAATAGTTAAAGATTGCCCTTGTTTGATCATGGCCCCAGACTTAGGATAGGTAATCAAAGACTTTACAGGCATAGATTCAATAATGCACATGTCTTCATCAGCAACCTTTTCACCCGGAGCAACGGGTTCACAAGGAACACGGTACGAAGTGCCCATCATTTTGGCCCCATCATGTACCTTATTTCGAATACTTAGCCTATTGACCCATTTTCCTGAAGCTGAAGCAGGCCATCCGCCAGCAATAAGTCTTAATGGATAGCCATGAGCCAAAGGAATATCCTTTCCATTCATTTGAAAAGCCAATAGCGTTTCATCTTGAAGTGCCTTGGGAATAGGAACGCCTCTGGAAATAGTTTCTTTTTCAGGATTTCTGCTCAAGTGAACATCCGCAGCATGATACCCAATGTAAACGGCATCTTCTTTAATCCCAACATCTTCCAAAACATCTTTGAGTCGTATTCCGGTCCAACTGGCACAGGATACAGCACCAATTGTCCATTGATTCCCTTTTGCAGGAGGATTAAATTCGCTACGACCATTTCCGCCGCATTCCAAAGTAAGTTGGTACGTGTATTGTCGAAACTTTGACTTTAGTTCTGCTAGGGTATACGTTTTACTTTTTTGAACTGATTCACCATCAATGATCAATGACCAATTATTTACATCTACGTTTTCAGGAATAAGGCCATTGTTCCTGATGAACATGAATTTATTTGGGGTAATCTTATCATCCAGAAGATGCGCTTTCGCTTCAATATTCCATGGTTTGTTATTGAGAACTGTCATGTCAGAACCCTTTTGAAACAACTTAAAAGGATCTGGATCTTGAAGTGCCAACGGCCTATATCCCAAAGGAATGGTTTGTCCAAAGACGATTTCCGTACCCAAAAGTGCACTAAAAGCGCCTAAGGTTCCTTTAGTGATGAAATTCCGTCTTTTCATAGTTTACCTTAGTGAAATATAATATGTAATGCTACTAATGATAATGCCATTCCAATACCTGCTTTGGCCAACATAGGTGATGCGGGTTCTGGTTTCAATTTATCTTTTATGAAACCAGTTCTGGAACCTAACCAGATAATTACAAATCCAATCAGGATAACCCACATAGCTCTTACAAAATAGTTCATATCCGGGAGATATTCCAAAAAGAAAAATTGCAATGGTATGGTTGCAGCAAATCCAAACAAGGCCACTTTTTGTTTTGGAAACGCAAGGAATGCGGCGGCGCTTATCAATACCACAATACCGCAATTTATGAAATATCGTAGTTGATTTAGGGTATGCGTAAAAGCTGCGCCAGGATCTTGGAACTTTAAGTACAGCAGAACAACCCCAATAATTGAACCAGAAATAAAGGCTAATAAAATAGCTCTTTTTCCAGATTTAACTATTTGCTGGTCCGAGGCATTTTTGTTCACATACACTTTATAAATATCTATGGACCATAAGGTTGCCAACGAATTGAATGTAGAATCCACTGTACTCATTAAGGAAGCAAACAAAGCACATAAAATGAGTCCCTTTACGCCAACAGGGAGGTATGTATTAACCAAATATGGAAAAGCGGCATCAGGTTCTGGAAGTCCACCTTCCCCTAATATTCCTACTAAGGCAATTCCTGGAAGGATAATTATTGCGGCCATAAAATATTTCATAAGCCCACCTACCATTAGTCCTATTTGAACATCCTTTAAACTTTTTGCGGCCAATGAACGCTGCACCACAGATTGATTTGCACACCAATAGTTAACATTCAACAAGAAAGCTCCAAAAATATGTATCCACGGAAGTGTATCGTGGTCTGCAGGTAAATGCAAATGCATCAAATCGCCTGTTTTCGCATACAACTCTGACCATCCACCTAGATGGTAAATGGCAATAAACAATACCACAACACCACCGGTCAATAAAATTGCAAATTGAATTACATCCGTCCGCACTACTGCTGCCAATCCCCCAAAATAGGTATAGGTAGCAGAAAAGAGGCCTAAAAAGACAATTAGTATGGTTATTCTGATCAATCTATCCTGATGAATAAAAGAGAGGTAATCTCCAAAGACCAAATCCACTGAATAGGCACCCCAAAACAAAGCAGCGCCTAGAGTTATGGTTGAAAACAATAGAATGTTTGAAGCTGAATATAAAAGGGCAACTGTGCTGCCCAACCTTGTTTTAATAAATTGGGTGATGGTAATAATTTTCTCCCGCAAATACATCGGGACAAAAATGAATGCAGCCAATAACAATCCTTGTATGGCATTGATTTCAAAATTTGCCTGTGCCAGTCCGTACAAATAGGCAGAACCCATAAAACCAAGGAATTGATATCCTTGCACATTGGTAGCAATGGTTGAGAACGCAATTGAATGCCAACGAAGATTTCTTCCGCTTAAAAAATACTCTTCGGTAGTAGCTTCTTTAGAAGTTCTCCCAGTAATTGCGGTTACAAAAACAATAATAAAATAGGCACTGACAATAAGTAAATCAATCATAAACTATGTAATTAGATAAGCAAATCCCATAGCATGATATTCCAAAATACAATCTAACATAATGGTATTGATGGTTGGTTAATGGGATAATTATTAATTAAGCAATAATATACTATTTTGTTTCTAAAATCAGCACTTAATGAGCCGTTAAATTCGGATTCCTGCAGCCAAAGGACTCAAGGGTTTTTCCTCGGAAACTTTTCCCTGGGCAACAGGCATTGAAAATGTTTTTAGTCGAGGTAAAACCAGTTTGGCAAATCGCTCGCATTCTTCCTTATGTGGATATCCTGAGAAAATAAAAGCCCGGATGCCCATATCCATATAACGGTTCAATTTTTCCACAATTTGGTCTGGGTTTCCAACAAGAGCAGCTCCACATCCAGAACGTCCTCTACCTATTCCTGTCCACATATTTGGTTCAACATAGCCATCATCCTCGGCAATTTTCCGCATTTCCGCTTGTCTGCTTACACCGTAGGATTTTGCATCCAAAGCGCGTTCTCTCATTTCTTTTCCTTGTTCCACACCTAGTTTTGAAACAATACTATCTGCATATTCCCTTGCTTCTTCTTCGGTTTCCCGTACAACCACATGAACCCGTAGTCCAAAATCCACCTTACGGCCATAAGCCGCTGCTTTGGCACTCATATTCTCCATGAGTTTTCTAAGATTCCCTTCGGTTTCTGGCCACATAAGGTAAACATCACAATGCTCTGCACATAGGTCAACAGCTGCTGGGGAATACCCTCCAAAATAGAGCAACGGTCCCCCATTTTGATATGTTTTTGCTGGCAAGGAGGATATTTTCATTTTATAAAATTGTCCTTGGTAGTCAATTTCGTCTTGGGTCCAGGCCTGTTTTAAAATTTCGATGACTTCCCTTGATCTTTGATAGCGATCTTCGGACGACATTTCTTCACCCGGAAGGGGAGAGGAAATAATATTTATTGTAAATCGACCTTTGAGGATATGGTCAATTGTTGCCAAGGTTCTTCCCAACATGGCAGGATGAACCTCACCGCATCGAACTGCAGCCAATAAATTGATTTGCTCCGTCATTGGGGCAACTGCAGATACAAAGGGAAGGGTATCCTGACCAACCTGATAAGAAGAAGGACATAGAATGTTTCTAAAACCATTTTTATCCGCGGTCAACAGTATTTGTGAAGCATTTTCAAAGGTGCTTTTGTAATCCATGTTTCGTTCACCCAAGTATCTATCATCACCATTACAAATTGGTGCAAACCAAGAGACTTCCGCTCCCTCCAAATGTGGAGATCTGATTTCTATTTTTGAATTATCCATTTCTTTTTCTTTATAAATTTTGTTAATCTATTTCTCTTCCCAGGGCAGCTTCCCAGAGCATGTACCACTCTTCGTGGGTCAGTTCTATGGACAAAGCTTCCTGTGCCGCCTTGATGCGTTCAATCTTCGATGTGCCCAAAACAGGTATTATCCCAGCTGGGTGCTTTTTTAGCCAAGCATAAAGAATCTGATCTGCCGCAGCACCATATTTTTTGGCCAGTATTGCCAGGGTGTTTTGAATGGCCTTTATCTTGGTGTCTGAACTTTCCTTAAATAACAGACCGCCTCCCAATGGCGACCAGGCGGATGGAATTATCTTTAGTTTTTGACATTGATCCAAAGTTCCATCTTCAAATGCGTTTCGATGCAAAAGAGATATTTCTACCTGATTTGTAACTAAGGGCGTCAGTGAATTCAATACATCGAATTGGGATGGAGAGAAGTTTGAAACTCCAAACTCCAAAACCTTTCCATCTTTTTTTAATTTGGAAAAAGTTTCTGCAATTTCATAAGGATCAAACAGATAATCTGGCCTATGGAGCAATAACACATCCAAATAATCTGTGCTAAGACTTTTCAATGATTTTTCTACAGATTTTTCTATATGCTTTGCCGTTAGATCATAAGATTTTATTTGATGTTCTGGACGATTCTCTGAAATCAACTTTATACCGCATTTGGTGGTAATGCGCATTTTTTGTCTTAAATCTTTTCTTGATTTCAGCACATTGCCAAAGTCATCTTCGGTAGTATAATGGCCATAAATATCAGCATGGTCAAAATCTATAAGATTCAAATCAAGACACCCTTCAATAAAATTTTCATATTCTGCAGTGGAAAGATTGCTTCCCCAGGTACCCAATCGCATGGTACCTATTATATATGGTGAAATACTGTCTTTTGTCAGTTTCATAGTCATTAAATGATGGGTGTTACTGGTCAAATTTAAATAAATATATGATAAATGTAAACGTTTACATTATAAAAATTAATAATATTGCATCTTTGTATATATTTAATTTGATTTTACTGCTCAGATGATTACAATTATCTCAGGATCCAATAGAAAAAACAACAAAACATTGCATTTTGCCAGGTACGCCTATGAAAGGCTTAGCAAGGAAACCAATGAGGAAGTAAAGTTTTTGGACTTATCGGAACTGGAGGGAAATGTTGTTTATGAGAACATGTACAAGGACTCCGATCAGCCAAAAATGATTCAGCATATACAGGACACCTATTTTATACCTTCCACAAAGTTTTGGTTTTTTATACCGGAATATAATGGCAGCTATCCCGGAATTGTAAAGTTGCTGTTGGATGCCATGTCCATAAGGGAATACAAACCAAGTTTTGATGATAAAAAAGCGTGTATTACGGGTATTGCATCGGGAAGAGCTGGGAATTTAAGGGGAATGGATCATTTGGCAGAAGTATTGAACCATTTAGGAATTCATGTACATCCAAATAAAAACCCAATATCATCCATTTTTAAATTATTGAACGCTGAGGACAATTCACTTTCTGCCGATGGTGAAGAAACTATTCAAAAACAGGTTGTACAGATTTTAAAGTTCTAAACTTTAGTACTTAACGAGGACTCGCGCACTATGAGTCTAGGGGACAATACCTTTGTTTCCGGCCCACTTTTACTATTTTTTAGGGTATTGAGCAAAAGAGTTGCTGTCAATTCGCCCATTTGGGAACATTCCTGATCTACAGTGCTGATTTTAGGTTGTGTGAGACCGCTAAAATTGGCATTCCCGAACCCAATCAACTTTACTTTGCCTGGAATGTCAATATGTAGTTCCTTCAAAAGGTTTAAAACATGAAGACCCATTTCATCGCCATAGGCAAAAATGCCATCTATTTTTGGATTGGTTTCAAATGTTTTTTTGAGAATTTCCCTATCCATTTCTATTGATGAAGTAAGCTCAACAATAGTATACTCAATGCTATTCTTATTCAAAATAGCATCTAAAAATCCTTTTTGGCGTTCACCAAAAATTGAAACTTTGGAGTCTCCTGAAATATGGAGAAGGTTCTTGCAATTTTCATGTAACAAGTGCTCAGTGGCCATATAACCACCTTTGTAGTCATTGAGGGTAACAGAGTTAATGTTTTTAAGGTCAGGAACTCGGTCAAAAAATACTACCGGAACATTACTCTTTATAATTTTTTGAATTGACGAAAAATCGGTTGTTTCCTTGGAGATGGATATTAGTATGCCATCCACTTGGAGCTTTAAAAAGGAATTTAAGGCTTCATTCTCCTTTTCTTGGGATTCATGTGACTGAGAGATAATGATATTATACCCAGAATCGCTTACAATTTGCTCAATACCATTTATAATTCCGCTAAAGAAATAGTTGTTCACTTCTGGGACTACAACACCAATGATTTTGCTTTTTCCACTTCGTAAGGAGGCTGCCATGATATTGGGTTGATAGTCAATTGATGCGGCGGCCTTCATCACTTTTGCCCTGGTTTTTGGCGAAACCAAAGAACTATTGTTGAACACTCTGGATACCGTTGCCAGGGATAAGCCCGTAATTTTGGAAATTTCTTTTATTCCGGCCATAATCAACTATAAAAGTAGCTCCGAATATTGATTTAAAAATCAGATATAATTTAAAACATAAAGCAAGGATACAACACCCAATACTATCCAAGTAAAAATACCAACAATTAGAATATTGAAACCAAGTTTTTTTAACTGTGAAATATTTATCTGTAAACCAATGAGGAAAAGTGTGAAAATCAACGCTTTTCTGGCACCCCAAACAATATGGTGGCTAAAAATTTCTGCTGATGGTAGGTATGAATTTATAAGCATTGCCCCAATAAATCCAAAAATAAACCATGGAAAAGCAAACTTTTCTTTTGAATTGGAACCAAAGGAAATAATCAATACCAAAGGTATAATCCAAAGGGTTCTGACCAGTTTGGTTGTTGTGGCCACATTTAGGGCTTCATTTCCAAAGGCTTCAGCGGCGCCAACCACGGAGCTGGTGTCATGTATGGCGATGGCACTCCAGGTTCCGAACTGTAGTTGGGTCAGGTCAAAATATTTACCTATGTATGGAAAAATAAACAAGGCTATGGCATTCAATAGAAAAACGATTGCCAGAGATATTGAGGTTTGTGACGAATTTGCCTTTAAACTTGGACTCACAGCAGCAATGGCACTACCCCCGCAGATTGCTGTTCCCGATGCTACCAAAATGGTGGTAATTCTTTCAGATTTTAAAACTTTCCCAATGGCAAATGCTATGATAAAAGTGCAAACAATGGTTACAAGAGTGATGAAAAAACTGTTTGAACCAACTTCGATGGCTTCTTGCATGTGAATTCCAAAACCAAGCCCAACGACTGATAATTGCAGTAGAATCTTTTGAAAGTTTGTGCTCTTTTGAATTAAATTTTGGTCCGCGATCCTAAATATTCCACAGATCATACCAATGGCAAGTGCAAGTGCTGGGGAAATATACCCAAATAAGGTGCCAATGAGCACTAACGCACCTAATATGTATGTAGCTGTTTTTGAAAGCATTCTAATTGAACGCTAAACTACAAATAAAAATGTAAACGTTTACATTTTTATTTTAATGCCAAGACCTATCTGCTATATTTATAAATCTTTGGTTTTTCATTATTTATTGCCACAAACAAGTATTCCTGTCCGTTCCGATCCTTAAAAGGAAGTAAGTGCTTAATTTCACCCCTTACATAAAAACCGGACTCTTGGTAAGGTAACCATTCAAAGTTCCCACCTTCCTTTGCCATTAAAACGCTACCATAGCTGGCATCCAATCTACTGTACTGTGGTTTAAAGTTGTATTTGTTACCACCAAGGATGATGTCGAGTTTTCCATCACCATCAATATCTGTGCAATTAATATCACAAACGCAAGAGAACTGTGTTTCTTTGGGCAATGGTTTTAGCTCAAAATTCCCATTACCATCATTCAAGGCAATCATACTTTTCACAGTATTGACTTCTTTTACAATAGAATTTTCCAGCACTTTTGAATCCAAAAGCTCATCTATACTTTTGGTGGCATAGTCCGAAAATTTAAGGTTTTGCTTTTTAAGGGAAACCAGCTGATTGGTAAGTTCTCTTTTCATTGCAACGGGTACATTCCTATTTTCAATATGCTTTGTAACAATTTGTTCAATGGTTCCGTTATTGTCAAAATCATTGATGAACATTTTTGATGGAGCTTCTTTGGAAGCTTTGTACGCAAAATTACTTCCTTGGTTGCCAAGAATTAAATCAATATCCCCATCATTATCCAAGTCTTTTGGGTAGACAGTGTTCCACCAACCATATAAACTGTCCAATGAACTGGCTTTAGGACTTAGTCTTCTACCATTATTTTTAAAGATTTGAGGAGCACCCCAATCACTTGTCAATACAAGGTCCTTTTTTGAATCCCCATCAATATCAGCCCAGGTAGCATCAGTAACCATCCCTGCATTCTTTAAATGGAACGCCTTGTTTTCAGTCACATCCGAAAAACTTCCATCACCTTCATTTTGTAGAAAAAGATGTTCAGGATTTACGCCATAAATTCCGGGAACGCTTCTGCTGCCTATGAATAGATCATCATCGCCATCATTATCAAAATCGTGAGGAACAATTACAGAAACATTGGTATTTAAACTGGTTAGGGTATTTGGACCTTTGGTAAAATTTCCCTTTCCGTCATTTAAATAAATGCGATTGGAATAATTAGGGGGGTCATTGGGGATGTTTCCACCAGATCCAACAACTAAGTCCATATCCCCATCTCCATCAACATCCAAAAATGCAGATGCGGTATCTTCAAAAAATCGGTCCGCTCTAAAAGCATCTTGGGTGTAAGCTAATTTTAGTTCACCTTTTCCTTTATGAAAATAAATTTTGGCAGCTTCACCCTTGGAACCTCCAACATATACATCCTCGTTGCCATCATTGTCAATATCCGCAATGGAAACCGTAGGTCCTTCTTGCGATAACATTGTTGAAATCAAACCTTCATAATCAAAATCTATGTGTTTATCTTCTTGATGTGAGGCCATGTTGGACTTTATTTCACTTAAAAAAGGAATTGGAGTTTCCTCAATCACTTTATAGATTTCATTTGCATCTGACTGTTTTAGGGTTAATGCTGTATTTGTTGCAATACCCTTAAGCATTTGGGTTTTATCATCGGGCCAGATTACCCGTAATGAATCAATTTTTGTTGTTTGTCCCAGTCCGATGGTCATTCCATACTCAACGGAAGATTGAAACCCTCTTGAAGGGATTAATTCATATCTTATAATTTCTTCATCAATAAATAGCTCAACAATACTTCCAATTCCAAAGGTATTTGGCGCTTCTCCCGCCAATGATATTTTCAGGTAGTTATTGTTGTTCTTTTCGGCATTGTTTTTATATACAAAAAGTTCTTGGTTTACATTGTTTACCACAATGTCTAAATCTCCATCATTATCTAGATCACCATAAGCGGCCCCATTTGAAAAACTTGGTGTACTTAGCCCCCAATCCTGTGCAGTATTGGAAAATGTGAGGTTTTTATTGTTTTGAAACGCGTAGTTGGAAACTGGTGTGGATGGCATTGCATTTATAATGACATCTTTCTGTTCTTTGGTGCCTTTAACCGCGGTTTGTTGTCTTGCAACGTCCTCAAAAAAGTCAATAAAATCCTGATTGGTCAAATCGTGATAAATTCCATTGCAGACGTAAATGTCGCGGTATCCATCATTATCCATATCAAATAATAGCGCTCCCCAGCTCCAATCTGTTCCGGAAACCCCACTGTAGTTAGCAACTTCCGAAAAAGAATTTCCCATATTCAATTGCAAAGTGTTCTGCATGTATTGGTAATAATAATCATTTTGGAGTTTGCGTTGATGGGTATCGAAGGTCTCAAAGGTGGTAGTATTTTTAAGCCTTTCATCCTCCTCGGGAAGCATGTCTGTTACAAAAACATCTGATTTTCCATCATTATTGATATCGGCCATATCTGCACCCATCGAAAATAAGCTCAGATGATTGGCCCAATCCTTTATGCTTTCCGTAAAAGTTCCATCTTGATTATTGATGTAGAGGTAATCGTGTTCAAAAAAATCATTGGAGACATAAATATCTGGATACAGGTCATTGTTGATATCACCAACGGTAACACCAAGACCAAAACCAACAAGACTTCCATAAATGTTTGCCTCTTCACTTACATTTTTGAAAATTCCATTATCGTTTCTAAAAAGTTTATCCCCTCCTCCTTTTATTTCGTCAATAACGTTCCAATCCTCCGCGCGTAAATCTCTTTTGTTTTCGTATCCAAGGCTTGCAACCGGGATAAAACTGTTGTTGAGCATGTATACGTCAAGATCTCCGTCTTTATCATAATCAAAAAAAGCTGCGTGGGTGGTAAACCCGCTATCGGCCAAGTTGTAGTCCTGAGCTTTTTCCGTAAAGCTTAAGTCACCATTATTAATAAAAAGTTCATTTTTTTGATCGTCTCCTTTGATGTTTCCTGCGTTACACACATAAATATCAAGAAGCCCATCGGCATTAATATCAACCAAAACAACACCTGTAGACCATGCTTTTGTTCCACCAACTCCCGCTGACTTGGTAATATCTTCAAATGTAAAATCTCCTTTATTTAGAAAGAGCTTATTCTTTTTGCGGTTAGCTGTTAAGTAAATATCTGGCAGACCATCATTATTTACATCCCCTATTGCTACCCCGCCGCCATTATAAAAATTGCGATATAGAAAAATGTTGAAGTCTTCTTCGTTTTCTATTTCATTTACAAATGATATGCCGGTTTGAGTGCTATCCAAAGCAGTGAAAAGGGATTTGCTTGAAAGGTCTGTTCCATTTCCTTTATTTTTTGAACAGGAAACAGAGGTTAGAATAATGAGGAATAGAAAATAATATAGAAATCTATTGGGCATCTGATTTAGAATAAGTTTGATTGATTTCAGTATTTATGAATTATTTCGTAAACGAAAAACGCACCTCAATTTAGGAAAACTAACTAATAACTAGGAACAGTTGGGGTATTAAAATTGGATTAAGTAAAAAAGAGGGCACTAAGTGCCCTCTTTTAAAATTAAATATATTGATAAACTACTAGTAACCGTCGTTTTGAATCAAATTTGGGTTGGTAGCAACTGCTGAACCTGGAATAGGATATAAATCCCTAAAGTCTTCCATTACAGTTTTCATTTCCCAAGTAGAGGTAGTAAATAAGCCAAACCTTCGTTGAACTATTCTTCTTCCTCCAATTACACCTTCTCCATTCAGTTCTCTGGCAATAACATCTGGCATATCATCTAGGGATAGTGAGCCTAATGCAGCGGCACCAGCTCTAGCTCTAATGGCATTTACTTCTTCCAGTGGAGTAAGCGTAGCACCAGTCCCACCTCTTAATCCAGCTTCTGCACGCATCAATGCGGCGTCGGTGAATCTCATCCACACATAATCTCTAAACCCATCACCTGGTAGTCCACCATCAGCACTTCTTACAGGATATTTGACGATACGTAAACCATTACGCTCATTATTTACTTCTAAAGATGTTAAAAGCTCATCTTCATAAACAAGTGGATTTGCTTGACGATCCGTCAGTGGAGTTCCATCAGGAGCAACTTGTTGCCCTCGTATATAACCAGTGGAAAGACCATTTACACTTTCACCAGAAACACCGACTCGTGCATCTTCTGCAGGATTATTTGTTCCGTGCAACCTGAAAGTTTCTGTCATTGTAACAAAACCGTTCCAACCACCTTGGTTAGGATGGGTCATATTATAAATTCTGGTTCTTGCATCACCATTTAAAGCCATAATGACCTCTTGGTTCACATTTTCTGCCAAATTCCAAATGTCAAAATAATCGTCACTAGTATCAAGTTCAAAACCCAAATCTTCAATTGCATTAACGTCTGAAATTACTTGATTCATATCGCCGGCGGTACCTGTCAAAACCTCTAGATTAAGATTTAAACGAGCTCTCATAAAAAGCGCTGCTGCTTGACCAACCCCAATAAGTGAAGTTGTTCTATCTTCACCTGAAAGAGGAGCTTCAGGGCCATGTGTGGATAAGTTACCGCTTGCAATAGCAGCATCTAATTCAGATTGTGCAATGGCAATTGCTTCCTGAGCAGTTAGTACTGTTGGTGGAATAGAACTGTCTTCATCCAAATCCCTAAATGGCACTTTTCCAAAAAAGTCAACTAAAGTAAAAATATGAAAAGCTTTAATTACTTGTGCTTGCGCGGTTTCTGCAGCCGAAGGACTTGATCTTGAATCCAATAACTGGTTTGCTAATAGTAAACCAGCATTGTGCTTATTCCATGATTGAAGTACATATTGGTGATTAGGATCCCAAGTATGCGCATGCAATACTCTCCAAACACCATTATCACTCCAATCCGCTCCCCTAGTAAGTACGGCAATATTATCTGCCGCTACTTCCGATAGGGCATAATCGTCTGTTTGTGCGGTTGTATTGTAGATTCCGAGTCCACTACTTGCACCACTAGTGTAGAGTGCTTCTAAAGATGCTGAACTACTGGCAACACCTCCAAAAGATGCACTTCCTGAATCTCCTGATGTATCAATAGAATCGTTGAATGTGGGTTCTAAATCTGTACATGATTGCCCAACCAATAGCGCCATACATGCAGCGACTAATGGAACAATCGTTTTTGTCTTAAATATTTGTTTTCTCATCGTAATTTTTTTTTTAGAATCTTGCATTAATGCCTAGTGAAATTGTTGTTGGTCTAGGATATGCTGTCAAATCAATTCCCAGTGATGGCACATTATTTAAAAGTCTAGGTGTAGAAACTTCTGGATCCTGACCACTGTAGTCCGTAATTACAAATAGATTTTGTGCATTCATGAAAAGACGTAAGCCACTGAAGATACTATTTTCAGAAACTGGAAAATCATGACCCAAAGTAACATTCTGTAGTCGCAAGAAAGATCCATCTTCCAAAAAGCGAGTTGAAACTTCGGCTGGATTAAAAGGATTTTCAACACCAACGAAAGGTAATACTGATGCAAATACATTTCTACCTTGTGATAAATTTCCAATGGTTGCAAATGCATTTCTATCATTACTGTAGATTTCTTGACCAAATAGGCCGTTAAAGAAAATACTTAAATCCCAGTTTTTGTATTTGAAGTTTTGAGTAATACCTAAAGTTACATCTGGCAGTCCGCTCGCCCCAACAAATTGTTGAACCGCATTATCACCAAAAATGTTATTTCCATCAGCATCCAAGCCTTGCCAATCTCTTAAATAAAAACTGTACAAAGGTTGATTGTTGGATAGCTGTTGTGCAAAGGCACCGGTAAGACCAGGGCCATTAATGGCACCTGCCTGAATATCCGGACCATCATAGTTCTGGAGGATATTGTCATTGTATCCAATGTTAAAATTAATATCCCAGAAAAAATCCTCATTTTCAATTGCAGTAGCACTCAAACTTAGTTCCACACCTTGGTTTACGATTTCTCCATCAACATTTTCGAAACGAAAGGGTTGATCGGCAGGTTGAGCAGTTTGTAATTGCAATAAAAAGTCGGTAGTGGTTCGTTTGTAATATTCCAAGGAACCAGTAATTTTATTGCCTAATAGGCCAAAATCAACACCAATATTGATTTGCTCGTTTTGCTCCCATTTCAAATCGTCATTGGCAAAAGAGACTGTACTTGTAGCTCCAGGATCTCCTCCAGGGGTACCTATAAGAACCTGTTCCCTTCTTGTAAATTGGTTTGACCCAAGCCCTTCTTGGTTACCAACTACACCCCATGCTGCTCTTAACTTAAACCGATCGAATACCTCGGGGAACCAGTCTTCTTGAGATAAATCCCAGGAAGCTCCAAAAGCACCGAAGGTTCCATATTTATTGTTACCACCAAAACGGGATGAACCATCAATTCTAACAGTACCGGAAAAATTAAATTTCCCATCCATAGAATAGTTTCCTCTGAAAAAGAAGGATTGTAACTCATCAACTTCATTGCTGCTGTTGGCCGCAAAATCGTCAGCTCTCGCAATATTGTTCATCATTAGGAACAAGTCAGTGGTTTCAAAATTGATGCCTTCCAGAGTATTAGTTTCGGTAGCAAATTCTTGATAAGAATGTCCTAAAGTTAAATCAAGTACATCATCATCAAATCCTTTATTATAGTTAAAATAAGATTCCCAAGTTGTATTGGTCAATTTTACCCCACTAAGTTGTGCACGACCAATATTTTGAGTAGGCCCTGAGACAAATAAACTAGATTGTGCCGATTTTCCAGAAGATGTGGATTTATCTAAACCGACTGTAGTCTTGAAGCTTAAATTATCCGTAAATTTATAGGTAGCTCCAAAGCCAATAATTGCCCTTAAAGTACTATAAGAGCCACGAGTTAATTCTAGCAAAGCCAATGGATTTCTTCTTTCTGCGGATGGTTGATAAAACCCTCCAAAACCGCCTGCATTGGGGTCGCTTTCAAGAAGATCTCTATCCGGCGCAAAATTATATGCAGACGAAAGCAAATCTCCACGCGCATTTGGGTTATCGGTTACTGGAGGTCTTTGATTTTCGATATTAGAAATATTCGCTTGCGTCTCAAGTGTCAATTTATCATCAAAAAATCGATATAATGAATTAAATCTTGCGGTCAACCTTTCAAATTCACTATCCTCAACTTCTCCTTGTTGATCCTGATATCCAACGGATAACCTATAATTACCATCTTCATTGCCTCCACTATAGGCTACATTATAATTAGTGGTGATTGAATTGCGAAAAATAGTCTCATAAGTATCTGTATTGCCACCAGCATCAACAAAAGATCCACCTGAAACTATATTTTGTGCACTTAAAAATTGATCTCTATCAAGTAATTCGATACGGTTTTGAATCCATCCTACTGAAACAGTTGATGAAAACTCTAGAATCCCTTCGCTAGAACCTTTCTTGGTTGTGATTAAAACTACTCCATTTGCCCCTCGAGAACCATAAATGGCAGCTGCGGATGCATCTTTTAAAATGTCGATGCTTGCTATATCGTTAGGATTAAGAAAACTTAAAGGGTCTAAAGCAGCTGTTGTTCCAATATCACCACTAACGTTGTTTGCTGGTGAGGTGTTAGCCCCACTCAATGGAATACCATCTATAACATATAGTGGATTGTTGTTGGAACGTACTGAAGCTGTACCCCTGATCCTAACATTTACTGCTGCACCAGGTTCACCATTGGTAGCCGAAATCTGCACACCTGCTGTTTTACCTTGGATTAATTGCTGTGGGTTTACAATAACACCCTTGTTAAACTCTTCAGCCTTGACACTTTCTACTGCTCCAACTGCAGTTCTCTTGGTCTGAGTACCATAACCTACAACAACAACTTCATCCAACTCATTGGCATCTTCTTGTAAAACAACATCTATTGTTGTTTGTCCACCTACAGAAATCTCCTGTGTGGAGAAACCAATGTAACTAAAGGTGATAACTGCATCGGCGGCAACATCATTTAAAGTGTAGTTACCGTCAAAATCAGTCTGCGTACCATTTGTTGTTCCTTTGACAACAACACTAGCTCCCGGCAAAGGACCGTTTGCATCCGAAACAGTACCAGATACTGTTTGAGCTTCTGCTAGACTTAAGCACATAAATGCGCCTAAAAGCAAAAAGCTTTTTAGTAGCGTAATCTTCATAAATAATTAATTTTAAGTTTAGTTAATTTTAATTCAAGTGTTAAACATATATAAAAAAAATGTTAATCGAAATTTACGGAGAACTCAATATTCTACGAAAACGGTTTCGTGTTAATAACTTTGAAATTGTGAAAGGTTTATGGATTTATAAGTGATAATTTATTTAAATCTCAATTTAAGGATATAAATAAAGAGAAATCCATAATTTTTTACTAAGATACTATTTTTATTTTTTAGCTTGTTTTAGGTTTCTATTATGGGTTTTTTATAAGCTTTGTAATTGTATTTGTTAAAAAGATTTATTTAATGCAGCTTGCTTATCTTAATTGAGTAATTTCAAAAATGTTTATGATCTAACAATCTCAATGATTTTGAAAACAAAGATTACATTAAAGGATATTGCCCGAGAACTTGAAGTTTCTATTTCTACTGTTTCAAAAGCACTTAAAAATAGTGAGGAGATAAGCAGGGATACGAAAGAAAAAATTCAAGCTTTTGCCAAATTATACAATTACAAGCCCAACAATATTGCCATAAGCCTCAAAAATAAAAGAACTAAAAATATTGGTGTTGTAATTCCTGATATTGTACATCATTTTTTCACGACAGTAATTCGTGGTATTGAAAAATATGCAAATGCCAAAGGATACAATGTAATTGTCTGTCTTTCTGAAGAATCCTTTGATAAGGAAGTGATCAATATGGAAATGCTGGCAAATGGCAGTATCGATGGCTTCATTATGTCTTTATCATCAGAAACCCAAGCTAAAAACGACTATAACCATCTAAAAGAAGTTACGGAGCAGGGAATACCTTTAGTACTATTTGATCGTGTTACCAATGAAGTTGATTGCGACAAAGTTATCATTGACGATGAATTGGGAGGCTATATGGCAACAAAAAAGCTTATCGATGAAGGAAGAAAGAAAATTGCCTTAATTACGACTGATGATTACCTAAGCGTAAGCAAGGCAAGAGCCGAAGGTTACCGAAAAGCTCTTTTAGAGAGCAACTTAAGCCTTGATGAGTCGAAGATACTTAAGCTTTCCACAATGGAAGTAGATGAAAAAAGCATTCGACATTTCTTCAATAATCAGGAGGTTGATGCAGTACTCTGTGTAAATGAGGTGTTTACCGTTTTTAGTATGCGCTTGCTTCAAGAAAAAGGTCTAAATATCCCAAAAGATGTATCATTTATAGGTTTTACGAATGGGCTTCTTTCCGAATTTGCAAACCCTAGACTTACCGTTGTTGCCCAACACGGAGAAAAAATGGGCGAAATTTCCGCACAAATGTTGATTGAGAAAGTGGAAAGTGAGAATGAAGAAGAAACATTTCAAACCAAAATTTTAGAACCTACTTTGGTGGTAAGAGATTCCACAATTAATTAAGTTTGCATCGACCTTAAAACTAAGGCAACTCAATTTACTCACCAAGTTTTAGTTTAAACATCGATGAATCAAGATTATATAAAAGTAGACCCATGGTCAATTATTGAAGAGGGTTTTGACGCGAAACAAGTTAAATCCTCAGAAAGTTTGTTCAGTTTGGGCAACGGTGCCATGGGTCAGAGAGCCAATTTTGAGGAAGAATATACCGGAGATACTTTTCAGGGTAGTTACATAGCAGGAGTTTATTATCCAGATAAGACCAGAGTAGGTTGGTGGAAAAATGGTTACCCCGAATATTTTGCTAAAGTCCTTAATGCTCCAAACTGGATTGGTATTGAAGTTCTAATCAATGAAGAATTGGTTGACCTTAATACATGCAAATCTGTTAGGGAGTTTAAAAGAGAGTTGAATATGCGTGAAGGGTGGTATCAACGAAGTTTTACGGCCCAATTACAAAATGGAGTGGAAATTTCAGTAAGATCAACCCGGTTTCTAAGCCTCGATATTGATGCGGTAGGAGCAATAAAATATGAGATAACACCCCTTAACCAAGATGTTGAAGTAATTATTGCACCCTATTTAGACAGTGGCATTACCAACGAAGATTCCAATTGGGATGATAAGTTTTGGAACACAACAAATGTTGGTTCTGAAGGAAATCAGGCCTTTATTGAAGCACATACAATGAAGACCAACTTTGCTACATGCACCTTTATGGAGGCTAAGTTGTTTTACAAAGGGTTACCGGTTGAAATGACTCCTCACCTCAAAAAGACCGATAGTTTAATCGGTTTATCCTATGAGCAAAAGGTAGAGAAAGGTGAGCTTTTTACACTGCATAAGTTTGGGGGATATACCGTTTCAAGGGACCATAAGGAGTCCGAACTTGTACAAGTGGCAAAAGAGGCCCTTTTTAGTGCGACCACATTGGGTTATGATGGATTGCTTGAAAAACAAAAGGAAGCCTGGGCCAAAGTATGGGAAATGAGTGATATCACCATTAATGGTGATGTGAAAGCGCAACAAGGAATTCGATTTAATATTTTCCAATTAAACCAGACCTATTTAGGAAAAGATTCCCGATTGAACATTGGGCCAAAAGGATTCACAGGTGAAAAATATGGAGGAAGTACCTATTGGGATACAGAAGCGTACTGTCTTCCCTTTTATATGGCCACAAAAAATCAGCAAGTTGCATGGAGTTTGTTGGAGTATAGATACAACCATTTGGAAAAAGCGATAGAGAATGCCCAAAAACTTGGTTTTAAAAATGGGGCTGCCTTGTATCCCATGGTAACAATGAATGGGGAGGAGTGCCATAATGAATGGGAAATTACGTTTGAAGAAATCCATAGAAATGGTGCAATCTCATTCGCAATCTATAATTATCATAGGTTTACAGATGATTACAGTTATATCCCCAAAATGGGGTTGGAAGTTTTAATTGGCATAGCTCGGTTTTGGCATCAAAGAGTTAATTTTTCTGGGGACAAACAGCAGTATGTAATGCTAGGGGTTACAGGTCCAAATGAATATGAAAACAATGTCAACAACAATTGGTACACCAGCTATCTGGCCAAGTGGTGTATTGACTATACGTTAGAACAACTGGAAGTTGTAAAAGAAACATACCCAAAGGACTATGCTAGAGTTATTTCCAAAACAAATTTGACCACTACAGAGACTGATGATTGGACAAATGTTGCTGGGAATATGTACTTTCCATATTCTGAAAAGTATGAGATTTTCCTACAGCAAGATGGTTTTTTGGATAAGGAAATGATCAAGGTAGAAGATTTAGATAAATCAGACAGGCCAATCAACCAAAAATGGAGTTGGGATAGAATATTGCGTTCGCCCTATATAAAACAGGCAGATGTATTACAAGGGTTCTATTTTTTTGAAGATCACTTCAACAAGGAGTCACTAGAAAAACATTTTGACTTTTATGAACCATTTACCGTACATGAATCTTCCCTATCTCCATGCGTGCATAGTATTCAAGCAGCAAAATTGGATAGGATGGATCAAGCCTACACTTTTTACTTGAGAACCTCGAGATTGGATTTAGATGATTATAACAAAGAAGTGGAAGAAGGGCTCCACATTACATCCATGGCGGGAACATGGATGAGTATTGTTGAAGGTTTTGGAGGAATGCGAATCTTGAACAATCAACTCTGTTTTACGCCAAGAATACCTAAACAATGGGAATCATATGCCTTTAAAATCAATTTTAGAAACCAAATAATAACCGTTACCGTTTCAGCACAGCATACAAGTTTTGAAATAACGGAGGGGAAAGAACTCAGTATTCAGGTGAATGATAAACCGGTATCATTAATTCCGGGCAAAGTTGTTCAAGCATGAAAAAATACAGCTACATTACTTTTATGGTAATTGTAGGCTTATCGCATTCATGTGATCAGAAAACCAATCAAGAACCAGTTCAGCAAAAAATGAAGAAAAAAGCCGTAGTCTATCAAGTTTTTACTCGACTTTTTGGAAATATCAATACTACCAATAAACCTTGGGGAACCATCAATGAAAATGGTGTTGGAAAATTTGCTGATTTCAACGAGCGGGCCTTAAATGAGATTAAAGATTTTGGAGTGACCCATATTTGGTATACCGGCGTTCCGCACCATGCACTTATTAATGATTATACGGCTTACGGAATTTCCAATGATGACCCAGATGTGGTTAAAGGACGGGCAGGTTCACCTTATGCGGTTAAGGATTATTATAACGTTAATCCAGATTTAGCTATTGACCCAAATAAAAGGTTGGATGAATTCAAAGCGTTGGTGGTACGCACCCATCTCGCAGGAATGAAGGTTATTATAGACATTGTTCCCAACCATGTTGCTCGAAATTATGAGGGACTTACAAATCCGGAAGGAGTTTTGGACTTTGGGGCCAATGATGATACTTCCTTGGAATATCACGTCAATAATAATTTCTACTACGTTCCCAATAGCGAGTTTAAGGTGCCGCTATGGCAAGATGATTATCTACCACTTGGTGGGGAAGAAAACCAATTTTCAAATGGAAAGTTTGTTGAGGTTCCTGCAAAATGGACCGGAAATGGGTCTAGGTTGGCACAGCCCAATTTTAATGATTGGTATGAAACGGTAAAAATAAATTATGGTGTTAGACCGGATGGCACAAAAGATTTTGATGAATTGCCCTTAGGTTTTGAAAATAAGAATTACGAAGAACACTATAAATTTTGGGGTGATAAGAACATTCCAAATTCATGGGTTAAGTTCAGGGATATTGCACAGTACTGGTTGGATTTTGGGGTGGACGGTTTTCGGTTTGATATGGCCGAAATGGTACCTGTTGAATTTTGGAGCTATCTGAATTCGAGTATCAAAATGAAAAACCCAGAAGCCTTCTTATTGGCTGAAGTGTACAACCCAGACCTCTATCGGGATTACATCCACAAGGGGAAAATGGATTATTTGTACGATAAAGTAGAATTGTACGATAGCATAAAGCACATTATGAAAGGATATGGTTGGACCGACCATATTCCAGTGGTGCAAAAAGGAATGGCAGATATAGAGCATCATATGCTTCATTTTTTGGAGAATCATGATGAACAACGAATTGCAAGTCCAGATTTTGTTGGGAAAGCAGAGCTTGCAAAACCTGCCATGGTCGTGTCTGCAACCTTGAGTACTTCACCAACCATGATATATTTTGGACAGGAAGTAGGAGAACCGGGAGCAGAAGATGCAGGGTTTGGTAAACCTACACGTACATCAATCTTTGATTATATAGGAGTGCCAAATCATCAACGTTGGGTGAACGATAAAAAGTTTGATGGAGGTCAACTATCCAAAGAAGAAAAAGAGTTAAGGGATTTCTATAAGCGACTATTAAATTTTACCATTAAAAGTGACGCCCTAATGGGGGCATACCAAGAAATTCACTTTTACAATAAAGATTTTACGGAGAACTATGACCATAGGGTGCTTTCCTATGTAAGATGGTGCAATACCGAAAAACTTGTGGTGATTTCAAATTTTGATGCCGTCAAAGACTATACGTTTCAATTGAAAATTCCAAAAGATGTCATCGAAAAATGGAATTTGAAGAATGGAGAATACAACTTAACAGAAGAACTTTACAATAAAATCAACAAAACTCTTTTTGTAGAAGGTGGACAAGGAATAATTACAGTGGAATTGGAGCCTTTGGAATCTGTTATTTTTAAAGTTGAAGAATAAAAAAGCGGGCTGTAAAACAGCCCGCTCAAGTTTAAGGTTGGTTAATTTTCTTATGTTTTGACTGGGGCTGTATTCTTATATACCAGTGCAATTACAACACCAACAATACCATAATAAATAATTTCAACAATAGCTTCTACAACATATCCTGTGAAATCCATAACACTTGATGTCGCATACCACATAAGACCCATGGAAATCCCGGTAAAAGCACCTATTGCGGCACCAAATTCAAACCCTTGACCAACACTATGATGCCCTCTGGCCCATTTACTGTAGATAGAACTCAATATAAAGGCTCCAATCAAGTTAGAAACAACTATCAATGGAAAGTCCATTGGGTCTTTTGAAACATCTGTGATAGTGTGAGATTCAAAAAAATCTGTCAACGCAACACCCCAAAGACCATAGCCCAACAAGAACATGACCACTGTGGCAGCTATAGTGGCCAGCAAATTAGATTTTGAAAACATTTTGATTATTTAATTGGTTAATAATGTGATAAATATATTAAATAATTTTTATCAATATGATAAAAAAACATATCAAAAATTGATTATTTATCTATTTTGATAAAATATAAATGATAAATAACTAGTAAGGAAATAGGAGTGAATTCCATTTTCAAGTTGTATTTTTAGAATTAAAACTTAACCGATAATGAAAAAAACAATTGCAGTGGTATTAATCACTGTTTTTTTAGCTAACAATTGTGGCATGAAAGATTATGAACCTTTGGTTATTGGTCATAGGGGAGCAATGGGGCACGAGACCGAGAATACTTTGGCATCCATAAAAAAAGCAATGGATTTAGGGGTTGATATGATTGAAATAGATGTCTTTAAAATCAAGAGTGGAGAAATTGTGGTGTTTCATGATGATGAGGTTGAACGGCTTTCTAATGGAAAAGGATTAATAGAAGAATACGATATAGTTGAATTAAATAAACTTACCCTGAAGGGGAACCATACAATACCCTTATTACAAGATATTTTAAATTTAATCGATGGAAATGTAGCACTCAATATAGAATTGAAAGGAGCTAACACGGCCAAAGATGTGAATACCATAATGGCGAATTATATTAATAATAAAGGATGGAAATCTGATGATTTTGTGATTTCCAGTTTTAAATGGAATGAACTTGAGAAGATGCGTACAATAAATAGGGATGTGAAAATTGCAATTTTGACCGAGGAAGACCCGCTGGAAGCAATTTCAATTGCCAAAGAATTGAATGCCGTTGCCATAAATCCTGATTTTAAAACATTGACCACCGAAAATACTTCTAAAATGCACAAAGAAGGATTTAAAGTCTATACATGGACGGTTAACCAACCGGATGATATCCAAAGAATGAAGAAATTCAGAGTGGACGGAATTATAACCAATTATCCTGAACGTGTACATTAATGTTTGATATTATTGTTGTTGGAGGTGGAGCGGCAGGTTTTTATGCTGCAATCCAGATTGCTGAACATGCCCCACATTTAAATGTGGCCATTTTTGAAAGAGGAAAAACAGTGCTGTCCAAAGTCAAAGTTTCGGGCGGTGGTCGTTGTAATGTAACACATGGCGAATTTTCTGCTCAAGAGTTGGTTACCAATTATCCAAGAGGACAAAAGGAGCTTCTAGGTCCTTTTCATACGTATGCTCCCATAGATGTGATGTCATTTTTTGAAGAAAAAGGAATTCCGTTGAAAATAGAGGATGATGGTAGGGTTTTTCCAAAAAGCAACTCATCACAAACCATTATTGATTGTTTTGTCAACGAAGCTGAGCGATTAGGGGTTAAAATTTTAAGGAATAGCTCAGTTAAAGAGTTTGGCAGGAGCAAAGAGGGCGATAGGTGGCGGATAACAACAATGAACAAGCACTATCAAACCAAAAAATTGCTTTTGGCTACAGGGAGTAATCCAAAAATTTGGAAACAATTGGAGAAAATGAGACACACAATTATTCCCCCGGTCCCTTCATTGTTCACCTTTAATATTAATGATGAAAGAATAAAAGGTATTCAAGGAATAAGTACAGAAGCTTCCGTAGAAATTCCTTCAAAAAAGAGATTTCCCTCAAAAATTGATGTTGAACTAAAAAGCGCACTCAAGGATGAGTCCGTTTTAGAATCCGAAGGCCCTGTTTTAATTACGCATTGGGGACTAAGTGGTCCCGCTATATTAAAACTCTCAGCTTGGGGTGCGAACATATTGCACAAGTACGATTATAATTTTAGGGTCGTTATCAATTGGATGCCAGAATACACAACAGGTTCCATGGAACTATATCTTAGAGAAGTAAAAGAGGTTGAACCCAAAAAGACCATTTTAAGAACTAATGCTGTTGACATGCCCAGAAGACTTTGGATAAATTTGGTAAAAGCAGCTGGAATAGATAAAGACTTGAAATGGGGAGATGTAACTAAGGAAAAACTTCAAAATCTTGCAAAACAACTCACAGCATGTTCTTTTAAGGTGGAAGGGAAAAGCACGTTCAAAGAAGAGTTTGTCACTGCGGGTGGTATCGACTTAAAGGAAATCAATTTTAAGACTTTTGAAAGCAAAATTCATCAAAATCTATATTTTGCTGGTGAAATCATCAACGTTGATGCCATAACAGGGGGCTTTAATTTTCAAAATGCCTGGACAGGTGCCTATATTGCGGCAAAGGCGATTGTTTCAAAGTAAATTTATTGAAGCAACATGGCAATTCCTGCAGCAAGTGATGCTCCCAGAATGGGACCAACAACTGGAATCCATGAATATCCCCATCCGTTGGAGCCTTTATTTTTAATTGGGACTAGGGCATGAATTATTCTTGGTCCTAAATCCCTAGCAGGATTAATTGCGTAACCTGTTGTGCCACCCAAAGACAAGCCAATTCCCCAGACAATCAATGCAACAGGTAAAGCTCCCAAAGAACCTAAACCTATAATACTATTGTCGCTGGTTGCCACAGCATCCGTAAAATAAAGTACTGTAAATACCAAAACAAAAGTCCCTACAACCTCTGTTAAAAGGTTTAGAAAAGTATTTGGAATTGCAGGTGCATTACAAAACACAGCTCTTTTAGTATTGCCATCTTCGGTAGCATTAAAATGGTCTTTGTTCATTAACCACACAAAGAAAGCTCCCAACATAGCTCCAATAAATTGAGCCAGGATATAATTGGGAACATCATAGATTGAAAACTCCCCCGCCATAGCAAGCCCAATGGTAACGGCAGGATTTATGTGTGCTCCACTATGCGGGCCGGCAACAACAACACCAGTATAGACTGCAAAGGCCCAACCCGTGGTAATCACTATCCACCCGGAACCATTTCCATATGTTTTTTTTAATGAAACATTGGCGTTGACACCACAGCCCAACAAAATCAATAGAAATGTTCCAACGATTTCTGCAATAAATGGAGTCATGTTAGTTTTGGTTTAATTATTTTTTGTCCACTGTTCAAGTGCATCAATGGCTCTATACCACCCTTTTATGCCCGTTTCTATTTTCTCACGTTCTTGTGATGGGTTAAAATGAACATCGGTTTGCCAAATATCCTGAATTTCCTCAGGACTTTCCCAATATCCAACAGCAAGTCCAGCCAAATAGGCAGCTCCCATGACCGTAGTTTCTATAATTTTAGGACGAATGGTAACGGTATTCAAAACATCCGATTGAAATTGCATAAGCATATTGTTAACCGTTGCTCCCCCATCAACCCTTAGTTCTTTTATGGAAATCCCGGAATCTGCTTCCATGGCTTTTAAAATATCCATGGTTTGGTAGGCTATGGATTCCAAGGCGGCTCGGGCAATATGGGCATCGGTACTTCCCCGTGTCAACCCAAAAATGGTTCCTTGGGCATGTTGGTTCCAATGTGGAGCCCCCAAACCAGCAAAGGCCGGCACAAAATAAACACCCTCTGAGCTGTCTACAGAACTGGCAAGTTGTTCTACCTCGGAGGAGGTTTTAATAATTTTTAAACTATCCCGTAACCATTGCACAACCGCTCCTGCTATAAAAATGCTTCCTTCCAACGCGTAGGTGGTCTTTCCATTTATTTTCCATGCAACCGTGGTAAGCAGATTGTTTTTAGAAACTATTGGCTTGTCTCCAATATTCATCAACATAAAACAACCTGTGCCATATGTATTTTTCACCATCCCTTGTTTGGTGCACATTTGACCAAATAAAGCTGCTTGTTGATCACCGGCAATACCAGCAATTGGGATTTTGGCGGCAAAGAAATTAGGACTCGTGTGACCGTAAACTTCGCTGGATTGTTTTACTTCTGGCAGCATACTTTTAGGAATGGTCAAAAGTTCTAAAAGTTCATCGTCCCATTCCATGGTATTGATATTAAATATCAATGACCTGCAGGCATTGGTAACATCCGTTATGTGTAATGTACCCTCTGTCATTTTCCAGATGAGCCAGGTGTCAATTGTTCCCAGAACCAAATCACCAGCTTCTGCCTTTTCACGAGCACCTTCCACATTATCCAAAATCCATTTTACTTTGGTTCCAGAGAAATAGGAATCTATCACCAAGCCAGTTTTCTCACGAATCATTTCGGATTTACCCTGACCTTTTAATTTATCACAGTAATCTGCAGTTCGTTTATCCTGCCAAACAATGGCATTGTAGATAGGTTCACCCGTATTCCTGTCCCAAACCACAACAGTTTCGCGTTGGTTTGTAATTCCTATTGCGGCCAACTGCTCCCCTTTCAACCCTTTTTTACTTACTGCCTCAGCGGCTATTCCGGCTTGGGTTGCCCAAATTTCATTGGGGTCATGCTCTACCCATCCTGGTTTTGGAAAAATTTGGGTGAACTCTTTTTGTGCTACAGATATAATACTGCCAGCTTTGTCGAAAACCACAGCTCGCGAACTGGTTGTGCCTTGATCCAAGGCAAGGATATATTGATTCATTTGAGTTAATTTAATGCGACTGAATTTACTAAAATAAATCGGAGTAATTTTATTCCATTGAATTATTAAATCATGAAAACATATATAGCACTTCTAAGGGGGATTAATGTAAGTGGGCAGAAGAAAATCAAAATGACCGATCTAAAACTAACCTTGGAAAAAAAGGATTTGAAGAATGTAAGAACCTATATTCAAAGCGGTAATATTGTTTTTGACAGTGAAATGTTCGAGATTAATTTGCTTCAAGATTTGGTGCATGATGCTATTATGGAAGATTTTGGTTTTGATGTTCCTACCTTGATTACGGAAGGAAGAAAACTAGAGAAGATTTTAGAAGAAAATCCCTTTAAGAATGAAGTAGAAGAGAATCGATTATATTTCGTGCTGCTTAAGGAAGTTCCGTCCCAAAATCTGGTAGAAGAATTCAATACATTGAGTTTTGTAAATGAGGATTTTCACGTTTCGGAATCTTGCGTATATCTGTGCTGTAAGAAAGGATATGGTAACGCTAAATTGAACAATAACCTTATTGAAAGAAAACTAAAAGTACAGGCTACGACCCGAAACTTAAAAACGATGCAAAAATTGACCGAAATGGTCAAGGCCTAATTCAATTCCCAGATTTTGTAATTCAACAAAGTTGCAAAACATACCCAAAGCATGTAAGGAATAAGCAAAATGGCAGCTAATTTGCTGACCACTTTAAACCATCGAATGGTTAAAATAATCAAGGTCAATAAAACAAAAATTACGAGTAAGGCCCATGATGGACTTTTAAATCCGAAGAAAACAATGCTCCACAATGCATTAAAAAGCAATTGGAATCCAAAGTGATACAGGGCGGTTTTTACCCAGATATGGTGAAAGCCTTTGGACCAAACTATTCCTGCAGCAATGCCCATTAAAATGTAAAGCCCTGTCCAAACTGGCGCAAAAAGCCAATTTGGCGGATTAAAACTGGGTTTGTTCAAAGCTAGATACCAGTCGTTTACCGAGGTTTGGGTTGCAAAGCTTGATAGAAAACCAATAAGAAGACAGATTGCAACCGTAATTAAAATGTAACCAACTTTTTTCTTCATGATTAGCGCAATTCTGTCTAAAATAAGAATTTATTTGAATCCGTATCTATAGAACCTCATACCATCCACTATATTTGTCCAAATGTTTTTTTGAATGACCGAAGAAAACTTTTTGTCAAGGAAATATGTTGATTTACCAGAGGAAGGAAAAGTTACTTGGAAAGCTCCAAGTAATATTGCATTGGTAAAGTATTGGGGCAAAAAGGAAAACCAAATTCCGGCCAATCCATCAATAAGTTTTACATTAGATGCATGCGCTACAAGAACCTCAGTTTCCTACAGCAAAAAGGATACGGATATTCCGGAATTTTCTTTTGATTTGCTTTTTGAAGGCAAGCCCAAACCAGATTTCAAACCAAAAATCCAAAGCTTTTTTGAGCGAATTGAGCGATATATTCCTTTTTTGAAATCATATCATTTTAAAATTGAAACTTCCAACTCCTTTCCACATAGCAGTGGTATTGCATCTTCTGCAAGTGGTATGGCCGCATTGGCATTGTGCTTGGTAGATATTGAAAAAAGATTGGATCCAAGTATAGATGAGGTCTTTTTTAATAGAAAGGCATCTTTTCTAGCTCGTTTGGGGTCCGGAAGTGCGTGCAGAAGTATTGAAGGAGATCTGATTCAATGGGGAAGCCATAAAACAATATGTGAAAGTTCGGATTTATATGGAATTAAGTATCCATTTAAAGTGAACCCTGTTTTTAAAAATTTCCATGACACCATTTTGTTGGTGCACAAGGGGCAAAAGCAGGTCAGTAGTTCCGTAGGGCATAATTTAATGCACAGCCATCCCTATGCAGAAAGACGCTTTACACAAGCGCATGAAAATTTGGATAAGCTTAAAAGTATTCTTGAAACTGGAGATTTGGAAGGTTTTATCAATGTGGTCGAAAGTGAGGCATTAACACTGCATGCCATGATGATGACCAGCATGCCCTATTTTATTTTAATGAAACCTGATACCTTGGAAATCATCAATAAGATTTGGAATTTTAGGACTACGACCGATGTGCCAATTTGTTTTACGTTGGATGCAGGCGCCAATGTACATGTTTTATATCCAGAATCAGTAAAAGAAAAGGCAATACAATTTATTAAGGATGAATTGGTTGCCCACTGCGAGAATGGACATTATATTTGCGATCGAATTGGAAGTGGAGCTAAAAAATATAATTAATACTATCAAACAACGTTGATTTAGGGTGAACAACGTATTTAAAGACAGAGGTTTACATTTGAGGACGATTATTGTTTATCTTTAAAGTGTTCTACTTTAAACAAATCAGGTTTGTATCTTTGACTCAATTATGAAAGGACCATTATTTTATTCTAAGATTCTACTTTTTGGAGAGTATGGCATTATCAAAGACTCTAAAGGGCTTTCCATACCCTATAATTTTTTTAAAGGTGCATTGAAGACGGATGAAAATCCATCTGAATCGGCCCAAAAATCCAACAAAAGCTTAAAAGCATATGTGGAGTATTTAAGAAAGTTGGAAAAAGAAGAACAAGGTCTGGTTTCTTTTGATTTACAGACATTGGAAGAAGATGTTGCCAATGGAATGTATTTTGACAGTTCAATTCCACAAGGTTATGGTATTGGCAGTAGTGGTGCTCTTGTAGCGGCTATCTATGATAAATATGCTACGGACAAAATCACGGTACTCGAGAATTTGACCCGTGAAAAACTACTGAAACTCAAAGAGATTTTTGGAAAGATGGAATCTTTCTTTCATGGAAAATCTTCAGGGCTTGATCCCTTAAACAGTTATTTGAGTTTACCCATTCTCATCAATTCCAAGGATAATATAGAATCTACAAGCATACCTTCCCAAAATAAAGAGGGGAAAGGAGCTGTTTTCTTGTTAGATAGTGGTATAATAGGCGAAACCGCGCCCATGGTGCAATTGTTCATGGAAAAAATGAAACAAGAAGGGTTCCGTAATATGATCAAGACTAAGTTCATTAAGCATACCGATGCCTGTGTGGAAGATTTCTTGAATGGAAATGTCAAATCCCTTTTTGGCAACCTTAAGCAGCTCTCCCATGTTGTGTTCGACAATTTTAAACCCATGATTCCTTCCAAGTTCCATCAACTTTGGAAACAAGGAATTGAGACCAACGATTATTACCTGAAACTTTGTGGCTCAGGTGGAGGTGGATATATTTTAGGCTTTACCCAAGATTTGGACAAGGCCAAAAAAGCGCTTGAAGGTCACAACTTGGAAGTGGTTTACAACTTCTAACACCATAAAATGCTTAATAGAAAAAATAAACTCCTGCTTTTTAAGCTATTGAGTTTGTTTTCCGTTGTGCGTGGATATAATATTCTTATCATAACGCTTGCACAATACTTGGCTTCCATTTTTATACTATCACCAAATTGGGCGGTACGCGATGTGGTTTTAGACCTTAATCTTTTTCTTATTGTAACTGCTTCGGCTTTGGTGATTGCCAGCGGTTATATCATCAATAATTTTTATGATGCAGAAAAAGACCTGATCAACAAACCGAGGAAAAGTATGTTGGACCGGTTGGTCAGCCAGCGATTTAAATTGACCACCTATTTCATCCTCAATTTTTTAGCTGTTCTTGCGGCAAGCTATATTTCATTTAGGGCAGTACTTTTTTTCTCTGTCTATATTTTTGGAATTTGGCTGTATTCCCACAAGTTAAAACGGATACCTTTTGTTGGAAATTTAGTCTCCGCTTCTTTGGCAATAGCTCCCTTTTTTGTGGTTTTTGTGTATTATAAGAATTTTGAGACCGTCATTTTTGTGCATGCCCTTTTTCTGTTTTTGTTGATTTTGGCTCGCGAAATAATCAAGGATTTAGAGAATATGGTTGGAGATATGGCCCAAAATTACAGAACCATCCCCATAATTTATGGTGCCAAGGTTTCAAAACTGATAATTGGGCTGTTGATTGTTTCAACACTTGTCCCGGCATTATTATTGATCAATACGTTTGAAGTGGGGTATATGTACCTTTATTTCATTTCATGTATAGTTCTGTTGGCTCTTTTCTTAATTTTATTGATTAAGGCCGATGGTAAAAAACATTATGTTTGGTTGCACAACATTCTAAAGTTTATAATTGTGGCTGGAGTATTCAGTATTTTATTGATTGATGTTGATTTGGTCTTAAACCGGATTTTATAATGGAGAACCTATTGAAAGTGGCACTAGCCCAAATTGCCCCAGTTTGGCTGGATAAGCAGGCCACTCTTGAAAAAATTGAGCAAACTATTCTAGAAGCGGCCGAAGAAAAGGCGGAGTTGCTTGTTTTTGGTGAAGCCTTTTTGCCAGGATATCCTTTTTGGTTGGCATATACTGAGGGCGCAGCATGGAATTTAAAAGTGAACAAAGAACTACATGCCCACTATGCCAGAAATTCCATTCAGATTGAAGCTGGGGAGTTGGATGCAATTTGCAAACTCACCAAGGAAAATAACATAGCGATTTATTTGGGTATAATGGAACGGGCCAAAGACCGTGGAGGTCATAGTCTGTATTGTTCCCTTGTGTATATTGACCCTACGGGAGAGATAAAATCGATACACCGTAAGTTACAGCCCACCTATGATGAACGCCTTACCTGGGCTCCTGGTGATGGCAACGGACTACAAGTACACCCGTTAAAACAATTTACCGTTGGAGGCCTTAACTGTTGGGAAAACTGGATGCCCCTGCCTAGAACTGCCTTATATGGGCAAGGAGAAAATTTGCACGTAGCTGTTTGGCCGGGCGGAATCCATAACACCAGAGACATTACCCGTTTTATTGCCCGAGAATCCAGGAGTTTTGTACTATCGGTTTCATCCTTGATGCGAACTTCTGACTTTCCAAAAAATACACCACACTTAAACACAATCTTGGAAAAAGCGCCAAATGTACTTGCCAACGGCGGTTCATGTATAGCGGGCCCGGATGGGGAGTGGATTGTGGAGCCCGTTGTAGACAATGAAGGGTTGATTTACAAGACTTTGGATTTTAACCGAGTCTATGAAGAACGACAAAATTTTGACCCAGCTGGGCATTATTCCAGACCTGATGTGACCAAACTAACGGTAAATCGTGAACGGCAATCTACCGTCGAATTTGAAGATTAGTGCCAAATTGTTTTGGGGATCGCACGTACACAGTTTTAGGGGTTAATTTTGCCAGGCCGACCCTAAAGCCAATATGAAAAAGGCCAATACGCTGCTTAAAATCAATACGATTATTGAAATGCCCAGTATTATTTTGGCCGATATATTTTTCTTGTTTTTTAAGGATAATATGGAGAGTATTACAGGAATAAAAAATAATACTGGGAACATTAGTGCCAAATCACCTGGTAAAAGTTTCCAAATAAAAGAGGGGCTCCCTACTAAGACCATTAAAAAAAGCAACACCAAAAACAATAGGCTTATTATGGATATATTGTTTAATATGCTGCTTTTGTTTTTCATCTTATTATTATTTGATGCTTAATTCATTGTATTGGGAAGGGCACTGATCGTTTATGATATTGCCCATTTTAATGAGCAATATTGTCCGATAAGTGAAGTTGGGGAATCTTAAAGTAAAAACTCAATACCAGTTTATGGATGTTGCCTCCCGGTTGACCAATAGTTATCGAATTTGAATTGGTAAGCCTTTACGCTTTTGCTTTAAGTCTAAAAAGAACTACAGGTGCAAAATTTATGACCAAGGGTAAGCTCAAAGCAATTAATTATACACGTTGTTGGGTGTAGTATTTATTTATTCCATTCTTTTATAACTTCAACTAATTCTAATAATATTGATTCTAAATCCATAATATTTAACGATTCTTTATCTATAAATTCAGAAATTTCGGAAGAATAAATTGTCTTGTTAAGGTTATATTTAAGTTTTATTTTACTATCTGCATTTAGTATGTTCTCTTCGAGTTTGATGTTTTTGTCATTCAATATCTCAATATTGATATTATGCTTTTCCTTTAACCAAATTTCTAATATTTTGTCTGATAAATAATTCTCAATTTCTCTCCCTTTTGTTATCCAACATCTATTTTCACCTATTTCTTTTTGAATCCTGACTTTTGTCTCATTAAGTTTTGTTTTAATGGTTTTGCCATCTCTATCTATAACCACATATGCATTACGGTTTATTTTCAGTAATGGAATTACTTCCTTTTTTAACCACTCGAAATCAAATGATAAATTAGACAATAATCTGCCACCATAAAACATTATGGTATAATGTAAACCTTCTTTTAATTCTGGTGATAGAACCTTAATCCATTTATTAATAAAATTTCTGTCGCTAGGACCTTCTACCCAAATTATGCCGTTACTTTGAAGTATGTCACTCGCTTTAAGACCTAAATCATTTAAGATTTGTTTTGTTCCATCATAAGATAAAACTGTTTTAGATGTAGATTTATCACCATCATTTGATATATGGATTAATTGTGAGTTTGAATCAGTTCCAAAAGAGTCTATTACAATATTTGAATGAGTAGTAAGGAAAAAATACGCGGAATGTTTTTTTGAATACGTCTTTATATAATTATACAATCGTCTTTGCAATGATGGATGTAAATTGTTTTCAAGTTCTTCAAAAGCAAAAACATAAGAACTTGGGTTTTTATTTTCAATTCTAGGTCGAACAATTAAATTGAGTAAGACAAGTAATACTGTCTTTATACCACTACCCATTTTTGAAAGAGAAATTCTTTTTTGATTAGCATCTTCGAAAAAGAGTTCCCATTTTTCTTCTTCTTCATCTAATTGAACCAAGATTCTTGAGAATATTATATCTGGATTTATAATAGTATTCAATTCCTCAAGCAGTTCACTTTCTATTAAGGTGCTATCTTTATCTGTTCTATTTAATATTTGCTGAATTGCATTAGTTGAGCCAATTCCATTAGATAAAAAGGTTAATTCTGAACTTGATTGTTCAGCATTAATATCCCTTTCTGCAGAGATATTACAAAACAACTTACCTGAAAATGGAAGTTCAACAGTTGTAGCTAATGTGTCAATCATTTGTTTAGAATAACTGACATATTCAGCATCCATACTAACAAATGACCTTTGTTTTTTATCTGTGATGCGATAAATATATTCTTTTCCAATAAATCGTTTTCCATACTCGAAAAAATTTCTTCCGGGTATTCCACCACCACTTCTATCTGATGGAAAGACACGTGAAATATTTGATTCGGTTAATGTATGTTCAATTATTACTTCAGGTGCCTTAGAATCACGCCCGATTTTTTTGAAGTTCTCATTGCCATCAATTAAAAATTGTATTAAGTCTATTAAACTACTTTTTCCAGAATTGTTCTTTCCAATAATTAAATTAATTGGAAGAATTTTTTCAAACCCACCACCTTCTTCAGCATCAAAACACTTATAACTCTTAACAATTATTTTATTGTTTATTATCATTTATTTTTTCAATTCTTAAGTTTCGCAGATATTACACACAACGTTAAGCCAAGGACTGTTTTAATTGTCTTTAGCGATTGATACGTGAAGTTCGGCATTTTTAGTTAAAAAATCCAATCCAGATTGATGCCTAAAAATCATTGGATTATAAATGGAAGGTATCTATTCATCAGGACCAAATAGGTATTGAGAAATCCATCTTCATATCCTTTTTTTGTTTTACCATGTTTTCCTAAGGATTGTCTATTTGTGCTTTTAGGGAGTAGAAAACACTACCTTTGCGAAAAATTAATGACTGATGGCGAAATCAGACTACAGCCGAGAGCGGAAACCTTCCAATAGAACCCCTGGAAGCGATAAAAAAAAGCAATTTTCCAAAGGAAGACCCCCCAGAAAGAAAACGGCACCAAAAAAATCATCCAGTCCAGATGAGATTCGTTTAAACCGATATATTGCCAATGCAGGTATCTGTTCCCGACGGGAAGCCGATACCTATATCGCTGCCGGAAGTGTATCTGTAAACGGCAAGGTAATCTCAGAAATGGGCTATAAGGTAAAACGAACGGACGATGTCCGGTTCGACGGCCGAAAACTAAGCCTTGAAAAGAAGGAATACATTTTGCTAAACAAGCCCAAAAATTTTATCACCACAACAAATGATGAAAAAGGAAGGCGCACCGTAATGGAACTGGTTTCCAGTGCTTCCAAATCTAGATTATTGCCCGTTGGGCGTTTGGATAGGAATACCACGGGACTTTTACTCTTTACCAATGATGGGGATATGACCAAAAAGTTGACTCACCCAACATACGGAGTGCGCAAAATCTACCATGTACATTTGGATAAAAATTTAACGCTTTCCGATTTACGAAAGATTGAAGCCGGATTGGAGTTGGAAGATGGAACGGTTCAAGTTGATGATGTAAGTTATATTCAAGGTTCCCCAAAAAGGGAGGTGGGTATTGAAATTCACAGTGGACGGAATCGCATTGTACGACGAATTTTTGAACATCTAGGTTATACCGTAACCAAATTAGATAGGGTTATTTTTGCAGGACTCACCAAAAAGGACCTCCCAAGAGGACATTGGCGTCCACTAACAGAACAAGAAATCATTAATTTGGGAATGATAAAGTGATTTTGTCAATGAAATGATAAAAGCAAGCGCTTTTTATTCAGCTTATTTTTTTACGATACAACCACCAGTTCATATCTCTAGTCAACGTATACCCTAATTTTTCATACAGAGAAATTGCCAAATTCCCTTTATTTGTATGTAAAATAGGTGTTTTGTTCTCTTTTAAAATTTCTTTTGTATCGTGTGCAATCAATTGTTTTGCCAGTCCTTTTCGGGTATAATTGGGATGTGTAACCACGGCACTAACTTCAATAAAAAGATTGGTTTGCATTCGCTGACCAGCTATTGAAACTAATTTACCGTCCTTAAATATCCCATAATAGTTGCCCATTTCAAAGGTTCTTTTTTGATAGTAACCAGGCATAACCAACCAAATTAAATCATAGATCTCATCAATAAATGATTCATCTAACAACACAATTCTTTCTGTTATTTGAATGTCAGTTAATTTATTTAAAACCATTTGACACCCATCAATTTTTTTTTCCAAAAAAGTTTTGGCATCATCTATTATTGGTGTTTGATTCTCTGAAACGAAGAAGAATTCATCCGAAGTTTTTAAATAGTCATTTGAAGCTTTTGCTGTTTTTGTTTCATCAAAAAAAGACCCAAAAGTGCAAATCTCTGGGTCGTAAAATTGTACTCCATCAAATTCAACAACAAATTTTTTATGGGTTTCTTTTAGGGAATGCCAGACGGGGTTTTTTAATTGATGTTCTAAATCTATCATTAAAATGAATGAAATTAAGTTTAAATATGAAGAGTCCTTGGTCCATTCAAGCTTGCTTACAATGTTAAACTAAGGACTGTTTTATTTGTCTTTAGCGACTGATAAGTGAAGTTCGGGATTTTTGTATTAAAATCTATATTAAATTGATATTTGAAAACAAAAAGGTCATCAATTTTACAAAAAAATCGCAGTATCAAAAAACCCCTGACACACCCTTGTCATAAGCTGTGAATATTTTTGTGCAAATCTTAAAATTTATAAGCATGACACACACAAAAAAAGACGCATTTACCATTGTTGGTATATCGGCAAGAACATCCAATGAAAATGGGAAAGCGGAGAATGACATTCCACAACTTTGGCAAAAGTTTATGGCAGAAGGTGTTGCCCACAGAATTCCCAATAAAGTGGATGATACCATCTATGCCATTTATACAAATTATGAAGGAGACCACACAAAGCCCTATACCATTGTAATTGGTTGCAATGTGTCAAATCTGGATAACATTCCAGAGGATCTAACCGTAAAAATGGTGCCTTCTTCCAACTATACAAAATTTACGGCCAAGGGAGATCTTACCAAAGATGCCGTAATCAATACCTGGATGGAAATCTGGAACAAGGACTTAAAAAGAACCTATACCACAGATATTGAAATCTACGGGGAAAAAGCATTGAACCCCACAGATGGAGAGGCCGAAATTTTAATTGCAGTGCAATAAATCCTCACATTATTTTGCCGCTATGTCCCCAATCCATCCGTTTGTGGACGTAGCGGTTTATTTAACCATTAAATACCCCTATTCAAATATATTTTTATACTTTTTGCACACGTAAGAAACGTATGCTATAAATGTATCAAGATGTTATAAAATTCTGGAAACTGCACAAACTTCCCGTTGTGTTTGCAGTAGTAAGCATTCTTTTTTATGTAAGCTTTGGGTATGATTTGGAGCGTACCTCTTTCATCAAACTTCTGACGCTCTATGCCGGATTGTTCTACTTCTTCTATAAACTCATCCAATTTGAAAAATGGAATCTCAAATTCCTATTGATTTTAGGGATACTATTTAGGTTGGTATTTTTTCTAGTAGAGCCCAATCTTTCACAAGATTTTTATCGGTTTATATGGGATGGAGAACTTATCAAACATGGGTTAAATCCATATTTACACACTCCCAACGATTTAATTGGGCAAAATGGCTTGCCAATTTCAAACGCTAATGCGCTTTTTGATGGCATGGGCGAATTGAGCGCAAAACATTTTAGTAATTATCCGCCGGTAAATCAAATCATTTTTGCCGTTTCTTCATTATTGAGCGGCGGCAGTGTTCTGGGCTCTATAATTGTAATGCGACTGTTCATCATTTTTGCAGATTTGGGCATTCTCTATTTTTCAAGAAAGTTGCTTCAAAATCTAAACCAGTCCAACCACATGGCGTTCTGGTATTTTTTAAACCCCCTGGTCATCATTGAGCTTACAGGCAATCTTCATTTTGAGGGGGTAATGCTATTTTTCCTTGTTTGGTCACTCTATTTAATTTCCAGTAAAAAAGAAATCTTGGCCGCTCCTATCTATGCAGCATCCATTTTGGTCAAGCTTGTACCCATTCTTTTTTTACCACTTTTTATAAAACATTTTGGCTTCAAAAAAAGCGCCATCTTTTATGTACTGGTAGGGCTATCATGCATGGCATTCCTTTTGCCATTTTATTCTCCTGTATTTATCGATAATTATTCGGAGACCATTAGTCTGTGGTTTTCCAATTTTGAATTTAATGCGGGAATTTATAATGTGGTCAAAAAAATAGGGACTAGTTTTTTTGATGCCAAACCGTGGGAGTTGGTAAAATCTTACGGTAAACTAGTAGCAATTTTGATAATTGTGACTACTCTTTTAATGGCTTTTGTTAGAAAGAACCAAAATCTTAGCACCCTAATTACCTCTATGCTAATGGCACTATCGCTCTATTACTTCCTATCAAGTACAGTACACCCTTGGTATATCATCTTTCTATTGGGATTGAGCATTTTCACAAGATATCGCTATCCAATTGTCTGGTCTTTTGCGGTAATTTTGAGCTATTGGGCCTATTCCAATCCAGACTATACGGAAAATCTATGGCTATTGGCCATTGAATATATTTTGGTCTTTGGCTATTTGATTTATGAAATAGTAGGAAAGGGGCAAAAAAAGTTATATTTCTTCAAAAAATAAATCTCATTTTAGCTCAATCGGAATTAATTTGTACTTTTATCCCATAATGAAAGGACAAGAATACATATTAACTTCATTGAGCATCACTGCTCCAGTACGTCCATTCTCTCCACGTCGTCGCCCGTAAGGGTGCACTAAAACTATGGAAATAGGTGAGTCCATTTCCGCAAAAAACACAAAATCATATTTAATTTATAGTTTAAATCGACATAGCAATGAAAATTGTAATTGCTAACGAATCACATATTAAGTACGCACAAATTATTAGCAATACCATAACGGAATCTGCCAAGGTACGTGGTACCGGTATCGCGCAGCGTACACCTGAATATATCATAAAACGGTTAGAAAATGGAAATGCAATTATCGCCTTGGATGGGGATAAATTTGCTGGTTTCTGTTATATCGAAGTTTGGGGAAACAAAAACTTTGTGGCCAATTCTGGACTTATCGTACATCCAGATTACCGGAAACAAGGACTTGCCAAAAAAATAAAAAAAGCAGTTTTTGAATTATCGAAACAAAAATTTCCGGATGCCAAAATCTTTGGGATTACCACAGGCTTGGCCGTAATGAAAATGAACTACGAGCTGGGCTACAAACCCGTAACATTTTCTGAACTAACGGATGATCCAGAATTTTGGAAAGGATGCCAAACCTGTAAGAACTTCGATATTCTTACGAGAACTGAACGAAATATGTGCCTTTGTACGGGCATGCTGTACGACCCAAATACCGCAAAATCAGAATCAAAAAAAATAAATGGAAAGGCTTTTCAGCGATTAAAGGAAATCAAAGAAAATCTCTTCCTTAAAAAGAAAACAAAATGAAAAAATTAGTTTTAGCCTATAGTGGAGGGCTAGATACATCATATTGCGCCAAATATTTATCCAAGGAAGAAGGGTTTGAAGTCCATGCCGTAAGCGTTAACACTGGTGGGTTTAGCGCTGAAGAGATTCAAGAAATAGAGGAAAAGGCTTTGGCATTGGGTGCAACTTCCTATACTTCTATTGATGCGGTTTCCAACTTCTATGAAAAGGTGGTAAAGTATCTCATTTTCGGAAATGTACTTCGAAACAATACCTATCCACTCTCTGTAAGTGCCGAAAGGATTGTGCAAGCCATGGAAATTGTATCCCACGCCAAAAAAATTGGCGCAACCCATATTGCCCATGGCAGTACCGGGGCAGGAAACGATCAGGTTAGATTTGATATGATTTTCCAAATCATGGCGCCAGAAATCGAAATCATAACCCCAATTAGGGATAATAAATTATCTAGGGAAGCGGAGATCGATTATTTACAGAAAAATGGAGTGGATTACTCCTGGGAAAAAGCCAAATATTCGGTCAACAGAGGATTATGGGGAACTTCCGTTGGAGGAGAGGAAACCTTGACCTCCAATTTACCCCTTCCAGACTCGGCCTATCCAAGTCAATTACAGGAAAAAGAGCCAAAGCAAGTTAAATTGACTTTTGAAAAAGGGGAACTTATAGCAATTGACGGCGAAAAAGATACTCCTGTGGCAACTATTGAAAAACTGGAGGCCATTGCCTCAAAATATGCAATCGGCAGGGATATTCATGTTGGTGACACCATAATTGGAATTAAAGGAAGGGTTGGTTTTGAAGCTTCCGCTCCACTGATTATCATTAAAGCACATCATTTGTTGGAGAAGCACACTTTGAGTAAATGGCAACAATACCAAAAAGAGCAATTGGGTAATTTCTATGGTATGCTATTGCATGAGGGGAACTATCTGGATGAGGTCATGAGAAACATTGAGGCCTTTTTGACGGACACCCAGAAGAATGTTTCAGGCGATGTTTTTGTGAGTCTGTATCCTTTTCAGTTTCGATTGGATGGAATAGACTCGCCGTATGATCTTATGAATGCTTCCTTTGGAAGTTATGGCGAAATGAACAAAGGCTGGACAGCTGATGATGCCAAAGGATTCATAAAAATCCTTTCCAATTCCGGTAAAATTGCAACCCATGTAAACCAAAATCATGATTAAAGCAGGTATTATAGGTGGGTCGGGCTATACCGGTGGAGAATTGATTCGGTTATTATTGAATCATCCTGAAACAACTATTGATTTTGTATTCAGTACCACTAGGGCAGGAAAACAAGTAACTACTGCCCACCAAGACTTGTTGGGGCTAACAAATTTGGAGTTCACAGGCACCATAAATCCAAATGTGGATGTTGTTTTTCTATGTCTTGGGCATGGAAACTCCACTAAATTTCTGGAGGAAAACACCTTTTCCAATAGTACTAAGATTATTGATTTAAGCAACGATTTTAGATTGAATCAAGATGTGGTTCTAAATGGAAAAACTTTCGTTTATGGGCTACCAGAGCTAAGTAGGGAAAACATAAAAACGGCAACTGAAATTGCAAATCCGGGCTGCTTTGCGACTGCAATTCAATTGGCATTATTACCCCTGGCCAAAGCAGGTTTGCTGAAAAATGAAGTCCATATAAATGCCATTACAGGAAGTACGGGAGCAGGTGTTAGTCCATCTGCAACATCCCATTTTAGCTGGCGAAACAATAATGTTTCGTGGTATAAACCTTTTACACACCAACATTTGGGTGAGATAGGTGAAAGTCTGGATTCCTTCGGAAATAAAACGGGAAAACTGTTCTTTTTGCCTACTAGGGGGAATTTTACTAGAGGAATATTGGCCACGGCATACACAAAATTTGAAGGCTCGGTGGAAGATGCCCAAAACCTGTTTAAAGATTTTTATGCCGATGCTGTCTTTACGCATGTTTCAGAAGAACCAATCCATTTGAAGCAAGTAGTGAACACCAACAATTGTCACATCCATTTACACAAACATGAAGATGTGCTTTTAGTCACTTCGGCAATTGACAATTTAATCAAAGGGGCATCAGGGCAAGCTGTTCAAAACATGAATTTGATGTTTGGTTTTATCGAGAATCAAGGGTTACAATTAAAAGCAGGAGTATTTTAAAACATATAGCGTTTGTTCGAGCGCAATCGAGACCTAAATAAATAAATTATGAAGATAGCAATCATAGGAGCAGGAAATTTGGGATTGGCAATAGCTAAAGGCGTCTTGCATAGTAATGGAGCCACCACCATGTACCTGACCAAAAGGAATACGTCTGAAATCAAAGATTTTGAAAAGTATGGCAACGTTACCGTAACCACGGACAATCGTGAAGCGGTGCAAAAGTCGGATACCTTGATTTTTGCGGTGCAACCAGGTCATTTCGCTTCGATTTTGGAACAAGTCAAGGACTTATTGACAGAAAATCATGTGATTATCAGTGCCATAACCGGTTTTAGCATTTCGAAAATTGAAGATATTATTGGTCACGACAAATACATTATCCGAAGTATGCCCAATACGGCCATTTCTGTTGGGAATTCAATGACCTGTATGTGCAGCAATGAGCTGGGCAAAAAACGAGTTGATCTGGCCAAAGCCATTTTTAACCGAATGGGGCACACTATGGAAATTCCCGAAGAACAAATGCAAGCTGCCACGGTAATTTGTGCCAGTGGCATTGCCTTTTGGATGCGTTTGATTCGCGCCACCACGCAGGGAGCCATCCAACTGGGTTTTGATGCCAAGGAAGCCCAAGAGTTGGCCATGCACACTTGTAATGGAGCTGCCAGTTTGCTGATTGATTCCGGTAGCCATCCTGAAGAAGAAATTGATCGTGTTACAACACCCAAGGGCTGTACCATTGAAGGATTGAATGAGATGGAACATCAAGGGTTGAGCTCTTCCTTGATTCAGGGAATTGTCGCTTCGTTTGAAAAGATAAGTGCGATTCGAAAAGGATAAAAAAATTATGAAACTATTTGATGTGTATCCATTATACGACGTTACACCAGTCTCGGCCAAGGGCATAGAGGTTTTGGATGATAAAGGTGAAAAATACCTCGATTTTTATGGGGGCCATGCCGTTATTTCGATTGGTCATTCGCACCCACATTATGTAAATCGACTTAAAAATCAGTTGGAGCAAATTGGATTTTATAGCAACTCCGTTCAAAATCCCTTGCAACACCAACTGGCCAAGAAATTGAGCACTCTTTCGGATTGCCCCGATTACAATCTTTTTCTCTGTAATTCCGGGGCCGAAGCCAATGAAAATGCCTTGAAGATGGCATCCTTTCATACAGGAAAATCTAAAGTTATAGCATTCAGCAACGGATTTCATGGGCGTACATCCGCTGCCGTGGCTACAACGGACAATCCAAAGATCAATGCCCCCATCAACAAGCAACAGGAGGTAAACTTTTTGCCCTTAAACGATCTTGAAGCTTTTGAAAAAACCATCAGTTCAGATGACTATTGTGCCGTTATTTTAGAGAGCATTCAAGGAGTAGGTGGTTTGGATGAACCCGCCACCGAATTTTACCAATTTGTTGCTGAAAAATGCAAGTTGAATAAGGTGGTATTGATTGCGGATGAGGTGCAATGCGGTTTTGGTAGAAGTGGTAAATTCTTTGCTTTCCAGCACCATGGCATTCAGCCGGATATCATTTCAATAGCAAAGGGAATGGGCAATGGTTTTCCAGTAGGCGGAATTTTAATCCACGAATCCATAAAGGCTTCCTTCGGACTTTTGGGCACCACCTTTGGTGGCAATCATTTGGCCTGTGTGGCCACCTTGGCTGTTTTGGAGGTTATAGAAAAGGAAAATCTAATTCAAAATGCAGATGAACTTGGTGTTTATTTCAAAGCAAAAGCAGCTGAGATTCCACAAGTGAAAAAAATTAAGGGAAGAGGCTTAATGCTGGGATTGGAATTTGATTTTGAAGTTGCCGAATTGCGAAAAAAAATGATTTTCAACCAGAAATTGTTTACAGGCGGAGCAAAGGATAAATATGTCCTTCGGATTTTACCTGCCTTGAACATTACGAAAGATCATATTGATCTATTTTTTGAAGCACTAAAAGCGGAATTGGAATGAGTTTGGTATTATCTACAGAAAAAAGAAATGCGGTTTTGGCTACCATGTCTCAATTGGTAAAGTTGGAACAATCCAAGATTCTTGAAGCCAACCAAAAAGATTTGGAAGCATACAATGGAGAGGATTTGGCCATGCGTGATCGCTTAAAAGTTGATGTTTCCAAAATTGAGGGGATGATACTTTCCCTAAATCAACTTGAAGCGGAGCAAGACCCTTTAGGTATTGAGCGATTTCAATTTACCCATGACAATGGCATCAAGGTCAGCAATAAGACAGCTCCTTTTGGCACGATCCTGATTATTTATGAATCCAGACCCGATGTGACCATTGAAGCGGCCGGAATCGCATTCAAATCAGGAAACAAGATTTTATTAAAAGGCGGGAAAGAATCCTTGAACAGCAATCTCATATTGGTTGATTTGTGGCATCAAGCTTTGGAAACTCATGACTGCTCAAAGGATTGGGTAACCTATTTACAATTTGATAGGATGCAAACCCAAAACTTTTTGGAAAACCCAACCCAAAAAATTGATTTGATAGTTCCCAGAGGTGGTGAAAAACTAATTGCTTTTGTAAAACAACATGCTACCTGTCCGGTAATTGTAAGCGGTAGGGGCAATAATTTTGTGTATGTGGATACCGAAGCGGATTTGGAAATGGCCTTGGCGATCATCAACAACGCCAAAACAACAAAAATATCGGCCTGCAATGCCTTAGACAAGGTGTTGATTGCAGCAGATTTGCCAAGAAAACAGCAATTTCTTCAACAGTTGATCCAAGAACTTCAAAAAAGTAAGGTTGAAATCCTTACGGACACATCGCTTTCCAGTTTGGAGAAAACCTCTGAAATTAGGGATGAATCAGTTTGGTATGAAGAGTTTTTGGATTATAAAATCGTTCTTGGGCAGGTTACTGATCTGACCGAGGCCATAACCAAAATAAACAAATACAGCGGAGGGCATTCGGCAGCAATAATCACCTCAAGTGATGAAAAGGCATCAACCTTTATGCAATCGGTGGATTCTGCTGCAGTGTATCACAATGCCTCAACCCGATTTACAGATGGAGGTCAATTTGGGCTTGGTGGTGAGCTCGCCATAAGCACGGACAAATTACACCAAAGAGGGCCCATTGGGTTGCAGCATTTGGTGAGCAATAAATGGTACGTAATGGGTAATGGCCAAACTAGATGATATGAAAAAGAAACGAATCTTATTAAAAATCGGTTCCAATACCCTTACCAAAGAGACCAATCATATTTCAAGGGGAAAGGTTGAGGATATCGGTAGGCAGATTGCCCACCTGTCCTCTGACTATGAGTTTATCATTGTAAGTTCTGGGGCTATTGCCGCTGCCAAACAGTTTGTAAAACTGGAACATCCCGGTCCAGAAATCAATGTAAAACAGGCATTGGCCGCAATTGGTCAACCCCACCTTATGCGCATTTTCCAGGAAAATTTTAGGGAACTGGGCTTACTTACGTCCCAATGTTTGTTGTCGTATTCCGATTTTGAGAATTCCGACGCCAAAGCGAATATCAAGAATACCATCAATGTGCTTGTGGCGAATGATTTCATTCCCATAATCAATGAAAATGATACGGTGGCCACCGATGAAATCCAGTTTGGCGATAACGATAAATTAGCGGCTTTGACCGCGGCGCTTTTAGAGGTTGATCTACTTTTGATTGCCACCAATACCAATGGAATCTATACCAAGGAATCATTGCTTAAAAATCAACCTGAGACGATTGACTCTGTAGATGATTTAAAAAATCTATCCAGCGAAATAAGCAATGGCAAATCTTCACATGGAACAGGTGGAATGCAATCAAAAATAGAGGCTGCCACTATTGCCAAGGCGGCAGGTATTGAGACCTGGATTGTAAATGGACTAAAGGAAAACTTTATCCAGGACGCCCTGCAAAATTCCGTAAACTACACCAAAATCAAATAATGAAACACTATCTCTCCATATACGATGCCGATGATTTGACCCAATGGGTAGATGAGGCAATAGCCTTGAAGAAAGAACCAAAAAAATACAAATCCTTGGGAGCTGACAGAACCATATGTTTGTTCTTCTTCAATAACTCCCTTAGGACCCGTTTAAGTACCCAAAAGGCGGCCATGAATTTGGGAATGGATGTTATGGTCATGAATTTCGGGAACGAAGGCTGGGCCTTGGAATATGGTGATGGAACCATTATGGGTGAGGGAAAATCGGAACATATCAAGGAAGCGGCACAGGTAGTTTCCCAATATTGCGATATTGTGGCCATCAGGGCATTCGCCAAATTGCAAGACAAAATAAAGGATGAAGCCGAGGAAGTACTGGAAGGATTTACCCAATATGCATCCATCCCTGTTGTGAATATGGAAAGTTCCGTTGCACATCCACTTCAGGCTCTTGCAGATGCCATCACATTGGAAGAAAACAATACTAAACCAAAACCAAAGGTTGTGCTGTCTTGGGCGCCACATCCAAAAGCTTTGCCACATGCTGTTGCCAATTCCTTTGTGAAAATGATGAAGCTCCAAAATGCGGAATTTGTCATTACCCACCCAGAGGGCTATGAGCTTGATTCACGAATCACAGAAGGTTGTACCATTGAACACAATCAGAAAAAAGCATTGGAAAATGCCGATTTTGTTTATGTGAAAAACTGGAGCAGTTATTCGGATTATGGGGAAGTGATACATCAGAATACGGATTGGATGATGACGGCGGAAAAATTGGACAAGGCCAAGTTTATGCATTGTCTGCCCGTACGAAGAAATATGGTGGTGGAAGATGCCGTTCTGGATGGAAACCAGTCCTTGGTTATAGAACAAGCCAATAACAGGACGTTTTCGGCGCAAATTGTATTGAAAAAAATATTGGAGACTATTAAATAATTATGTCATATCGAACGTAGGTGAGATATCTCATCCATGCAGATTCGAAATGATCACACACAAAATGAAACAGAGATTATCCATAGTAAAAATTGGAGGAAACATCATAGAGGATGAACAGCAGCTTTCCCATATGATGGAATTATTCTCAAAGGTGGAAGGGCATAAACTATTGGTGCACGGAGGTGGTAAAAAAGCCACGGAATTCAGCAAAAAATTAGGCATAGAAGCCAAGATGACCAATGGGCGAAGAATTACAGATGCTGAAAGTCTGGATGTGGCCATAATGGTTTACGGTGGACTGGTGAACAAAAACATTGTGGCCAAACTTCAATCCTTTGATTGCAACGCGATAGGGATGAGCGGAGCCGATGGCAATGCCATAAAAGCGTACAAAAGACCCGTAAAAGAGGTTGATTTTGGTTTTGTTGGTGATGTTGAAGCTGTAAACGCAAAAAATATTTCAAACCTGCTAAATGCCCATTTCACTCCAGTTTTTTGCTCCTTGACGCATGATGGAAAAGGACAGTTGTTCAATACCAATGCAGATACCATTGCTGCTGAATTGGCAATTGGCATGTCAACTGAATTTGAGACCACCCTCTATTATTGTTTTGAAAAGAAAGGAGTCTTGCGGAGTGTAGCAGATGAAAACTCGGTTATTCCACATATCGATTCCAAAAAATACAATCAGCTTTTAGAGCAAGGCGTTATTGCTGATGGAATGCTTCCGAAAATGCACAATTGCTTCCATGCACTTAACAACAATGTAAGACAAGTATGTATTGGAGACAGTACCATGCTTGAAAATGCATCATCAAATTTTACCACCCTGACGCTATGACAATACATCAAGATATATTGACCCAAAAAGCGATTGAACTGCTGCAACAATTGATTTCGATTCCATCTTTTTCCGGGGAAGAAGACAAAACAGGAGATGCAATCCAAAAATGGCTAAATGATTTTGGCGTAAAAACAGAAAGGCAATACAACAACATTTACGCCTTCAACAAATATTTTGATGAAAGTAAGCCAACATTACTGTTAAACTCTCATCATGACACGGTAAAACCAAATTCGGCCTACACCAAAGACCCTTTTAATCCACATATTGAAGATGGAAAGCTATATGGCTTGGGCAGCAACGATGCAGGAGGCTGTTTGGTTTCCCTTTTGGCAACTTTTGTCCATTTTTACGAGCGAGAAGACCTAAACCATAATATTATTATGGCCGCTACCGCCGAAGAAGAAGACGCCGGAGAAAAAAGTATACGGGCACTCTTACCCATTCTCCCTAATATTGATGTGGCGATTGTAGGCGAACCCACGCTATTGGATTTAGCCATTGCAGAAAAAGGCTTGGTGGTTTTTGATGCCGTTGTGGAGGGAACCCCTTCGCATGCCGCGCATCCAAATAATAACAACTCCATTTATAATAGTATTGAAGTACTGAACTGGTTTAAAGATTATTCTTTTGAAAAGGTTTCAGATGCTTTGGGTGAGGTAAAATTGACGGTAACCCAAATTTCTGCCGGAAATCAGCATAATGTGGTTCCCGCACAGGTAGATCTAGTTGTGGATGTTCGGGTGAACGATTGCTATTCCAATCAGGAAATTGCGGATATTTTGCAAAAGGAAGCACCTTGTAAACTAACACCACGTTCCTTGCGGTTAAATTCGTCATCCATTGATCCAAATCATGATTTGGTAAAAAGTGGACTAGTATTGGGTCGAAAAACATACGGTTCCCCAACACTTTCGGATCAGGCGGCATTAAGCTGTCAATCCGTAAAATTGGGGCCAGGTGACAGTACCCGTTCCCATTCTGCCAATGAATTTATTCATGTACATGAAATAGAGGAAGGAATTGATTTATACACAAAAATTTTAAAAGGATTTTTAACGCGTTAAAATGTCTGGAAAAACGAACTTATCGGAACTGCTCTCAGAAATGAATCCGCAATTACATGAAGGCGATTATGTTTTTGTTTCTGTAAGTGATTCATTTTCCATCAATTTGCATGATGTGTTGGCAAGTTTTAGGGAACAGGAAGGTGTTACACTTGTGTTGGAAAAGCAAAAGGCAGATGAATTGTCCTTGAAGTACCATTATGTTGCCTCGTGGATAACCCTTAACGTACATTCGTCATTGGAAGCTGTGGGGCTTACCGCTGCCGTTTCAAAGGTGTTGGCGGAAAATAAAATTAGCTGCAATGTTGTGGCGGCTTATTATCACGACCATATTTTTGTGGATAAACAAAATGATAAAAGGGCGATTGAGGTATTAGAACAATTGTCAAGAACGAATTAATATAGACTTATGAAACTCTGGGACAAAGGCTTCAGCACAGATAAAAAAATAGACCATTTTACCGTTGGCAATGACAGGGAATTGGATTTGCTCTTGGCTAAATATGATGTAATTGCCTCCAAAGCACATGCAAAAATGCTGGGCAAGGTTGGGTTGATCAGCGCGGACGAATCGGATGTTTTGGTAAAGGAGTTAGATGCTATCACCGAAACCATAGAAGCTGGAAATTTTACCATTGAAGACGCTTTTGAGGACATGCACTCAAAAATTGAATTTCTGCTTATTGAAAAGTTGGGTGATATTGGAAAGAAAATCCATACGGCCAGATCCCGAAATGATCAGGTGTTAGTGGCCATGCAGCTGTACCTTAAAAATGAGCTTTCAGAAATTAAAAGCGAGGTTAAAACGCTATTTGATTTGTTGTTGAATTTAGCGGAAAAACACCAGGCCGTTCTACTTCCAGGGTATACACATTTGCAGATTGCCATGCCCTCTTCATTTGGTCTCTGGTTTTCTGCTTATGCCGAAAGTTTGATAGATGATCTTTATTTTGTGGATGCCGCTTATAAAATAGCTGACCAAAATCCGTTGGGGAGTGCCGCTGGTTACGGTAGTTCTTTCCCTGTAGATCGAAGTTTTACCACAAAGGAAATGGGTTTTGAAACCTTAAAGTACAATGTGGTGGCTGCCCAAATGGGTAGGGGAAAGGTTGAAAAAGCTACGGCATTTGGAATTTCGAGTGTTGCTGGGACACTTTCTAAATTGGCCATGGATATTTGCTTGTATATGAGCCAAAATTTTGATTTTATCTCATTTCCTGATGAATTGACCACGGGCAGTAGTATTATGCCCCACAAGAAAAACCCTGATGTTTTTGAACTGATACGGGGAAAATGCAATAAGATTCAAGCCGTACCCAACCAATTGACTTTGATTACCACCAATCTGCCCAGCGGCTATCACCGGGATTTACAATTGGTGAAGGAAGTTATTGTTCCAGCTATTCAAGATATAAAGGCTTGTTTGGAGTTAATGCATTTCAGTCTTAAGGAAATCAAGGTAAATACTACGATTCTGGATGACCCCAAATACGATTATCTGTTTAGTGTGGATACCTTAAATGAGCTGGTCAAAAACGGAATGCCCTTTAGGGATGCCTATAAAAAAATGGGAACGGAAATTGAAGCAGGCACCTTTACACCCAAACGGGATATTGAACATACCCATGAAGGAAGTTTGGGGAATTTATGTTTGGAACAGATACAAAAGAAAATGAATCGGGGATTGGATTCATAAAAAATGTACTCCGCAAACTCATCAGATAATTCCATCAATTAGGAGTGGATTTTTTGGGTGAAATTTCCGAACTTCACTTATCGGACGATATAGTTCATTAAAACGAACGATATCTTAAACGTTAGCAAAAATTTCATTCAACTCTATGATAAGAATTCTCTCTACCCTAGTTTTATTTTTAATTTCGGTCAGTGTCTGTTCTCAAAATTTTGAAATCGGTGGTAGGACCGGAGCAAACATTACCAAACTAAATTACGCTTCTTCCAACACGACAAGTTTGGTAAGACCAATAATAGCTATGAACGCTGAATACCATTTATCTCCACGCTGGTCATTAGATGGGACACTCGGCTTTGCCGGAAAGGGAGGTGGGGATTTTGAAGAAGGAGATAAACTCTATACAGGAATTGATGACTTCAAAACCACTTTAGACTATGCGACTATTACTATCTTAATTCGGTATTATTTAAAAAAGGAAAGTAACCTGAAACCATTTCTCACTTTCGGCCCAGGCATTAGTTATATCATTTCAGCAAAGCAATTGGAATTTGACATAATAAATGACTTAAGAAGCAGATTTGAAATAAGTTCAATTTTTGGAATTGGACTAAATCAGGAATTCAACAACAATTTTTCCATCGAACTTCTTGGTGGAGTGGATAGGGGATGGAGTAAAATAATAAGAGCTCAAAACGAAAGTCTATTTAACCTCTCTTTCTGGATTGCAATCGGAATAAAAAAACGTTTGTAAAAACTTTTGCTAACACGGTGTATAACTAATTGCGGGCGGATTTCCCAAAATGGAAATCCTTGTAATTAACTATCTTCGGAACAGGCGGACATTTTCCACCGGAAAAGTCCGTAACAAATCATATACAAGACCGATAAGTGCCATTGTATTTTTCTTTAACCACTTAGTAACTTTAATTTAGGATGAGACATACCGCCATATATTTATTTTATGTGCTGTATTAGGCGAGTTTTAGACTTCCGCAAATTTAGGGCTTTGGATGAGTGTATCTCTGGGATATTCTAATGGTCTCTCTCGTAAGATTTATAATATTCTTCCAAGGTCATGTTGTGGGATTCAAAATGTTTCGATGTTGCGGTTATTTTTTGGATATGATCTATTCTAAATACCCTAAAAGCTTTTCGAAGACGGCAGTAGGCAATCAATAACCAGTTTTCCTGGGTACTGTACAATGCAAAGGGCTCTATATTTCTTATACTATGTTTATTGTCGATAGATAGGTACTCCATATGCAAAACCTCAAAATTGGTAATGGCAGCTTGGATACGCATGAGGTAATTACTGGTCTTTTGATTGGAATAGTTGTTACTAAAGTAGATGCGTTCCGTAAGCAAACTGGCTTTTTCTTTTTGTGAACCTTTTAAAAGTGCCTTTATTTTTACGATGGCTTCAGAATAGTTCTGTACAAAAGAGGCATCCTTGTTTTTAAGAATCAATTGTTCTGCTGTGATCAGCGCATTGGCTTCATCTTCCGTAAACATTACGGGGGGTAGTTTGTAACCTTCCATCATGGAATATCCCTTGCCTTCTTCCGTAACGATTGGGACCCCGGATTTTTCAAGCGTGCGAATATCCCTGTATATGGTTCTTATGCTTACACTATGTTTGTTTGCAAGTTGTGTGGCCGTTACAATTCTCGAGGATTGTAATTGGGTAAGGATGGCGGTAAGTCTTGCAAGTCGTGGTTTTTCCTCCATAAGGAATGTTTTACTCCAAAAATCCGAGCGTTTTAAAAAACAAAACTAATAAAAGGAGAAAATAGAATTAGGCTTTTGCCGTCAAGGATTTAAAGAATACAAATCCAAAGCCCAAGAATAACATCAAATGAAAAGGAAAAAGCCCATAATCATTTAAAGGCACTGCACTGTACATTCCAAACAAGAAATAGACCATAAGTGCAAATTCCAAAATCATATTTGGAGATAGTTTTTTGGCCAGGTATTTATTGCCCTTCCAACTATCTGTAAGATTGTTGATGTTGAATTTAGGTGTACGTACAAACTCACTTCTTTTACCCATATGGCCTTCCAATACAGCAACCGTATTATGAAGTGAAAATCCTAGGGCAACGGAGAAAAAGGTAAAAAAGAGTTTGATGTAATCCACAAAATTATCAAAACCACTACCCTGTATGCTTTTATAGGTGAACCAGTAACAAACAAAGAGAATAATGGTACTGACTATAAAGAAACTGGTAACCTCAAAAATCCAACCTAAATGGCCGTACATATTCTTAATATATAGCATGGGAATACTAAGTAGCGCAACAATAAAAACACATAAGAACATTGAACTGTTCAACAAATGCATTACGCCATGAAATTTTGTTTTGAATGGAATGTTTTTTGCAGTGATTACACTCCAAACGGTTTTCCGAAAGTTTTCCGCACCGCCCTTATTCCAACGGAATTGCTGTGAACGTGCAGCACTGATTACTACAGGAAGTTCTGCAGGAGTTTCTACATCTTCCAAATATTTGAATTTCCAATTTTTCAATTGAGCCCTATAGCTTAAATCCAAATCTTCGGTAAGTGTGTCACCTTCCCAGTTGCCTGCATCCAGAATACATTCTTTTCTCCAGATACCTGCAGTACCATTAAAGTTGATAAAGTGACCCTTTGAGTTTCTTCCTACCTGTTCCAAGGTAAAATGCGCATCCAAAGCGAATGCTTGAATTCTTGTAAGTGTGGAGTAATCTCTATTAATATGTCCCCATCGGGTTTGGACAACACCTATTTCTTGATCCTTGAAATATGGAACCGTCTTTTTTAACCAATCGCTTTCAGGAAGGAAATCTGCATCAAAAATGGCTACAAATTCTCCTTTTGCTATTTCCAGGCCTTCTTTAAGAGCACCGGCTTTATATCCTTGTCTGTTTTCCCGTCGGATATGCGTTATATCCAGTCCGGTTTTTTGAAGTTCTTTTATCCTTTCCGCTGTTTCAATAACAGTATCGTCCGTGGAATCGTCCAAAACCTGAATTTCCAGTTTACTTTTGGGATATTCTATCTTGGAAATATTTTCCAAAAGGCGTTCCATTACATATTCCTCATTGTAAATGGGAAGTTGAATAGTGACGAAAGGGATTTCTTTGGGATCTAATAGATTGAACTTTGGAGCTTCTTCATTTCGTTTTTTGTAGCCCAGATAATTTATCAAAAGATTTAATTGGGCCAAGCTATAGCAGAATATTAAAATTAAGGCTGTAGTGTAAATAGCGATGATGATAAAAGCAATAGTTAGTCCCATATTATTTTATACTGTATTTAAAAATCCAACCTAAGATTTTTATGCCTGCAAATATAGTACCTTTTAGTGTACCAGAGACTTTTGAAATGCCAATTCGCCTTTTATAACGTACTGGTACTTCGGCATATGTCATTTTTTTTCGCAAAACTTTAAGCTGCATTTCCACAGTCCATCCATAAGTTTTATCCTGCATTTCCAATTCTTTGAGCTTTTCGTATTTAATGGCCCTAAAAGGACCTAAATCCGTAAATTTTGCCCTAAAAAATAAACGCATTAAAAATGTTGCCAATTGGTTTCCAAAAACTTGTTGTGGAGTCATGGAACCGGGTTCTCGAAACGATTTTTTTCGTGCTCCGACCACAAAATCAATGTCATTTTCTAAAATTGGGGCTACTATCTTATCCAATTCCTCTGGATAGTCTGAATAGTCTCCGTCAATAAATACGATAATATCCGGTGCTTTGGATTGTTTGGCCACATAATCTATTCCCTTGAGGCAGGCAAACCCATAGCCACGTTGATTTTCGGTTAAAACTGTTGCGCCAGCTTTTTCTGCATTCTCTAAAGTATTGTCTGTTGACCCATTGTTGACCACAATAATTTCTGAAACAGACTTGGGGAGTTCCGATACCACTTTTCCAATGGAATCTGCTTCATTTACTGCGGGAATGATGACTTTAATATCTGGCATTGGCATTATTTCAAATCGGACAGTTTGTTTTCCTTTTTAAAACCGCTAAAGCTAAACCATTCTTTTATTTTTTTCCCATTTTTATATTTTTCGGCAGATGTTAACTCTTCATCCATGTATTTAAGGCAATACCCATTTTTTACGCCATTCTCCAATTGACATTTGTGGTTTATTTTTTCATTTTCATCGTAGAAAAGCCACCAGTTTACTTTTTTTCCGTTTTCAAAATGACCTTCCATTTTCAACTTTCCTGTTTCCGTATGAAAATACCAATACCCCGTACGATTATTCATTTTATAATGCCCTTGTTCCTTAATATTTTTATTTGGGAAGTAATATTTCCAGAACTCTTCCTTGGAATCGCCCACCTTCCAGCCTTGGGCTTTTAAGGCGCCACCATCATAATATTCTCGATGATATGTTTTATCGGTATCAACAAGAAAAAGTAGCAGAAACAATAGGCAGAAACGAAGCATATTATTTTTTGTTCACTAAGGTCATTAAATCCACATCATTGCCCAACAGTACTTGATTGCTATCTATTCTACCTTGTAGTGGGCCATTTTCCAGTTTCAATACTCCTCTTGGGCATACAGCAGAACAAATACCGCAACCAACACAGCTGGAACGAACTATGTTCTCGCCTTTTTGGGCATATGCACGAACATCAATACCCATTTCACAATATGTGGAGCAGTTACCGCATGAGATACATTGCCCTCCGTTTGTGGTAATCCTGAATTTTGAAAACAAGCGTTGTTGAAAACCTAAAATAGCCGCCATTGGACAACCAAAACGGCACCAAACACGGTTTCCAAAAATGGGATAGAAACCTGTGCCTATAACACCTGAGAAAATACTTCCGATTAAAAAAGAATATGATTTGCGAAGTGTTTCTGATTTGAACAAAAATACTTGGCCTTCACCACTAAAAAAATGGAAACTAATTAAAGCAAGGATAATAACCAAATAACCAATGGCTCCATATTTTGCATCTTTTTGAAACTGTTCTCTTTTAAAAATCATTACCAGGGCAAAAACGGAGGTCAATAGAACGCCTACCCCAATTAAGAAAGTGCTCTTGGTCAACCAATATTTACTGGTATCATTGCCTAAATAGGAATAAATTACCGCGGTGGTCATCAAGGTTACAAAGACTACAACACTATGAACCACCCAACGTTCAATTTTCCATGCTTTTACCGTTTTATCGCTAAGTTGTCTAAAAGAATCGCCCGCAGTTTCAGCCAAGCCACCACAACCACAAACCCAAGAACAGTACCAGCGTTTACCGTATTTGTACGTTAAGATTGGACTGATTACAAAAACGGAAAGAATTCCAAAAATCAATAGAGCAAAGCCAATATCTCCAGAGCTTAAAAAGCCTTTAATGCGGTATCCTTCAAAATTGTAATAATTCAAAGGCCACATATTTTTAAGGTCATAATAAGGCAAGCTACCACCATTTAAGACTGAACTTCCATTCAATCTGGCCATGAGTTCGGGGATTATAAATGCAAACGCGGTTTGAAAAAACATCACACTCATGGTGCGTATTCTTTCATATCTATTATGACGATACTTCCAGATAAACTTAATCCCAAAAGCAAGTATAGCAACCGTATAAAGCGTTCCATAAACAAACCATTGGCTGGCAGGATTTCCACTTAAAGCCCTACTCAAAGGGTCAAAAAGCCCAATAACTCCAGTGTTGTTCCCTTTTTGAACAAGTCCCAGATATTCTGGGAAAAAATAAAGGATAATATAAAATGAAGTAAGCGAAATACCGGCTATCCATCCCCAAAAACCTTTACTTGAAATAGATTTAAACCAAACACCATCGTTTTTAATTCCCGGCTCTTTTTGTGAATACATATCCCAAGAAAACCACAGAATTCCTATTGTTATGGAAGCCAGTGAAATGCTTAGCCACAGTGATTTGTTTGGAAAGTCGACGTTGAAAGCTGTTAACAAGATTATTGCTAGACCGAACAAACCAATTAGGGTTGCTATTTTCTGATTTCTACTTAATTCCTTTGGTGGCTGACCCGTTAAGGCCATGCTTCTATCGTAAGTGCTCATTTTGGTCTAGTTAATTTGAAAGATTCTTTTTAAACTTTTCTTTTTCAGTGCAATGGATTTACCAAAGTCCGAATTGTATTTTGAGACAACCTCTTGCTCATAATGCTTATAGAATTCGGGGTCAAAATTTGCATCTGATAGATGTTCAATAACATAATCAACGTCGCGTTCTTCGGTCAGCCATCTATCAAAAATTTCATGGCGCATCCGAATACCAAAAGTGTTAATGCCCAAGAATCGATTGTTTTCTTTGTTGAACGCTACAGTGATGCATATTTTTTCACTGGAATGCCTCCAGTGAAAATGCTCCTCGTAGTCTTTTTTCCCTCTTTCTGAAAATACCCAACCATAGGTTTGGTATTCTATATCCAAGAATTTTGCCGAATTGAACCAGTGACCTGGTTTGTATTCTAGTTTGTTTCCACAAATGGTTTGAGCTACTGTTTCGCCCATCATTCGTCCGGTATACCAAACGGCTTCAATGGGTCTTCTATTTCCAATGGCCTCATGCTGTTCTGCACAATCGCCAATGGCATAGATGTCTTTGATGTTTGTTTCTAAAAATCGGTTCACCTTAACACCACGGCCCAACTCAATCCCAGAATCCTTAAGGAAATCAATATTGGGAGTTACACCCGCGGTTAGTCCAACCATATCACAAGGAAGTTCTTCCCCAGTTTCGGCAATGATAACCGATTTAACACTACCGTTTTCATCAGAGACAATTTCTTTTAAATTGGTTCCCAGACGTAAATCAATATGGTGCTCTAAAATATGTTCATTGATCATTTTTGATTCTCCGCTTGGAAGAACCCCGTTCCAAAAACTATTTTCTCTAACCAAAAATGTTACTGGAATATCCCTGCTTCGTAACATTTCTGCCAGCTCTATGCCAATAAGCCCACCTCCAACAATTACAGCTCTTTTACAAACATCTTTATTGGGTGCATTAACTTCCAATAAATCTAGATCTTGCTTTGAGTATAGTCCTTGTACTCCATGTAAATCTTGACCGGGCCATCCAAATTTGTTAGGCTTTGATCCTGTAGCTAATATCAATTTATCATATTGTAGTGCCCTAGATCCATCTAAAAGAAGTTGCTTTTTTTCGGTATCCACATGGTTTACATAGGCTCGCACAAGTTCAATATTGTTTTTCTCCCAAAACCAATTTTCATAGGGTTGAATATGGTCAAATTTCATATGCCCCATATATACATACATGAGAGCAGTACGTGAAAAGAAATAATCAGTTTCTGCGGAAACAATAATGATTCTTTTGTCGGAAAGTTTTCGAATATGTCTTGCTGCCGAGATGCCTGCAATTCCATTTCCGATAATTACAATGTTTTCCATAGAATTTTATTGGTTGTTAGAGGTGTGTCGTCCTTAAATATAAGAACTTAACGGTGACCCATAATTTAGAAAGAATTTAAATTCCCAAGACTCTGTAAGGTATTGGGCTGAAACTCGAACCGCTAATGCATTGATTTTTAAAATCTTAAATAAATCATAAAAAAACACAAAGCGTGTATGTTGTTAAAATTGACTTCGACATAAGTTCCAGTTTTAATCAACTTAAAGATTCAAAACATGAATTATAGAAAAACACTGATCACATTTTTATGCCTTAGCATTTCTGGTTTAGGATTTGCGCAAAGCGTTTCAACATTTTTTGCCAAAACAGATACATTCCTTTCTACCTATGTTAAGGATGGCAGAGTGGTGTATAAGGATATTAAGAATAATCCAGCAAGCTTAAATGAGCTATTGGAAATGGCAAAAGGAATTTCAGTCTCTGTTAACGATGCCAAAACCTATCAGGCATTTTGGATCAATGGTTACAATTTGTCGGTCATCAAGGGAATTATTGAAAGCTATCCCATAAAATCCCCATTGGATAAAGCCGGTTTTTTTGACAAGATCACATATGAAATTGGTGGCAAAAAAATTACCCTAAACGATATTGAAAACAAATTACTAAGAGCAAACTTTCCCGAAGAAGCTAGATTTCATTTTGTTTTGGTTTGCGCAGGTCTTGGCTGTCCCCCCATAATCGATAATGCTTATCTGCCAGACACTTTGGAGTCGCAATTACAGAGGCAGACGGAATTAGCCCTTAACGATACCAATTTTATTCAGATTAAGGGAAAAAGAGTAAACCTATCCCAAATTTTTGAGTGGTATACGAATGATTTCACGCAAGGTGGAAAGAGTTTAGTGGATTTTGTGAACCAATACAGGACAGAAAAAATTGATGTTAAAACTAAGGTTGGGTTTTACCCATACGATTGGACTTTAAACGAAACCAAATAAAAATATTTTAAGAAACAACTCAACTATCATGAAACAATTTATGAATACCATAGTAATTGCAACTTTATTCTTTACTTCAATTACTTTATACGCACAAGATGACGACCAAGGAGGAAGTAATATCCAGAATCTAACACCTTCTAAATTAATTGGTAAGGGCCAATGGGATGTTAAATTATTTAATAACCTGTATACCCAAGATGATAGTACTTTTGAGTCTGATAAAGGGATTCGACAAAATTTCTTTACGTCAACTTTGGAGGTTTTTACGGGAGTATCGGATACACGAAGAGTTAATGTGGGCCTAATCGCAGAGTATCGGGCAAACGGCAGGGATTTTCTTCAGGATGATGGAAGCTTTGAACGAAGAAACACTTCAGGACTAACTTCAATTGCACCATCCATTAAATTTGTTCCCTTTGAGAATGTAGGTAATTTTTCAATCTTAAGTTCTCTATCCATTCCCTTGGTCAGTAATGAAAATGATGAAGATACAGGAGTATTCTTGGACCAAAAAGGATTCACCTGGCAAAATCGTTTCTTTTATGATTATACTTTTCCGGGTAAAAAATGGCAATTATTTACTGAACTAAATACAGAATTGAATTTTGGGGATAAGGAAGAAAGTTTTGCCAATAATAGTTTAAATCTTGTTCCAGGAGTGTTCCTGAGTTATTTTCCAAGTTCAAAATTTACAGTTTTAGTTTTGGCGCAACATAACCAACGGTTAGATTTAGGGAACAATTTTACGCAAAACTTCACGGCATTGGGTGGCGGTGCCAAATATCAACTTACCAATGAATTGAACGTGGAAGTGCTTTACACAAACTTCGTTAGGGGTGATAATACGGGACTTGGTGAAACTTTTAACATAGGATTGCGGGCGGTATTGTAGTTCTAACAACATAAAAAACTATTTTAGGAGTCTTAATTTTTTAACTATGAAAGGATTAGGGCTCTTTTTTTTATGTCTACTCCAGATTTCGTGCAACAGCCAAAAGGCTGAAAAAATAAATGGGGTGAGCTTTGTTGGCTCACGAGAAGAGGTGACCCAGGCCCATGTAGATCCCGTTTTGAATGTTGCGGCAAATTATGCTGCCGTAATGCCCTTCGGATTTGCTAGAACATTGAATTCGCCTAACGTTATTTTCAATACCGATAGGCAATGGTATGGAGAAACTAGACGTGGTGCCAAACAATACATTGAACTTTTACAAAAGAATGGGGTTAAAATCATGTTGAAACCCCAAATTTGGATTTGGAAAGGAGAGTTTACCGGTGATATGACCATGGAATCTGAAGAAGATTGGAAAACTTTGGAGGAAACTTACAGTGATTTCATTTTAACCTACGCAAAACTTGCGGAGGAAACCAAGGTCGATATCTATTGTATTGGCACTGAACTGGAGGAGTTTGTAAAGAACAGACCGCAGTATTGGCAAGATTTGGTAGATAAAGTGAGGAATGTTTTTAGCGGAAAGCTTACATATGCGGCAAATTGGGACGAATACACAAGAACCCCTTTTTGGGAAAAATTGGATTATATAGGGGTTGATGCCTATTTTCCTTTGTCTGAAGAAAGCCATCCATCCTTGGAGCAAATGAAGTTGGGTTGGCAGCCCTGGAAATCAAAGTTGTTGGCACTTTCTGAGGCTAAGGACAAACCCATTCTTTTTACTGAGTTTGGCTACAGAAGTATGGATTATACGGCAAAAAAACCATGGCTGGTAGACCGTAATGAGATGGATGTAAATCTTGAAGCGCAAGCAAATGCAACACAAGCTATATTTGATGAATTTTGGAAAGAAAAATGGTTCGCGGGAGGCTTTGTTTGGAAGTGGTTTATACACCATACCAAGTCAGGAGGTGAAAAAGACAATAGGTTTACGCCCCAAAATAAGCCTGCAGAATCTATAATTCAAAAACATTTCGTAAGCTTTAAGTACCCTAAACCATAATCTAGCGCACAACTAATGATTCGCATTGCCCTTGCTTGTTTTCTTTCGGTACTATTGAGCAAAGCAGCGTACGGGCAAAACACGGTTGTTGATATCAAGGTTCAAGGAAATAAAAGGACCAAAACAAATTTCATAAAGAAAATCACCAAGCTAAAAGCGGGTATGGAATTGGATTCCGTCCTAATTGAAGAAGATATTTATAGGCTAAAACGATTACCTTCTGTAACCCATGCTTACTTTCAGGTGTCTCCTTCAGTCGGAGAAGGGGAGTATACTGTCGTTTATGGAATTGAGGAAAACTTTACATTGATTCCGTTTGTAAATGTATACACCTCCAACAATGATGAGTTTGCGTTCAGGATTGGGTTGCAGGAATTTAATTTTTTGGGGAGCAATATTACCCTTGGTGGATTTTACCAAAAGGACATTTTCAATTCCATCGGAGCCCAGATGAGAGCTCCATATCTATTTGGAAAGAAATTGGGGCTTGCCCTAAGTTATCAAGATCTTACCACCCAAGAACCTGTTTTTCTTGACTCTGGAACGGCAGATTATAAATACAATAACGAATCCTTCGAGATCTTGGGGCTTTATGAAATAAACTATAAACACAGATTTGAGCTCGGAATCAATTTTTTTACTGAAGATTATGAATATCTATTTGGAACTACTGATCCAAATGTTCCTCAATCGCTTAATGTAGATAAGTATCTGTATAAACTGATCTACAATTATGATGCAATTCAATATTATTATCAATATTTATCTGGATTTAAGAGTACGCTCAACTTTCAGTATGTAAATAGCTCAAATACTCAACTCCCGGAATTTTTAATTGGGTTTAATGATTTTGTGTACTATACAAGGATTAGTGAACGGGGAAACTGGGCAAGTAGACTGCGTTTGGGCCTTTCCAGTAATTTAGATACACCATTTGCTCCCTTTGCAGTAGACAATAATCTGAATATTAGAGGTGTGGGAAATACCATAGATCGAGGGACCGGAGCTATTGTTTTTAATACCGAATACAGACACACCTTGATAGACAAAAATTGGTTTGTACTCCAGAGCAATATTTTTGTTGATGGTGGGACATGGCGAAACCCTGGGGGTGATTTTAGCGACTTTGGAGACGATCAAAATATAAGAATTTACCCAGGTGTGGGTTTGAGGTTGATTCACAAAAGGATTTTTAATGCTATCTTTAGAATTGACTATGGACATGGCATTACCAATGATGCATCAAAAGGAATAGTTTTTGGTATAGGACAATATTTTTAAAGTATTTCATCGATGATTTTTGCATTTCATCGAATTTTTACCATATTTGTAGCGCATCCCAGCAACAAAATATAAAAATGAAATTAATACCAACCCTTTTGTTGTGGGTAGGCATGTCTACCATGCTTCTTGCACAGGAAAATGAGCATAAGGTCATTGCAGAACAAGGAGATGGAATCTTTTCCATACTTAGAAAGCAAGGACTTGACCCTGCAAAGTACTACGAAAAGTTTATCACCCTAAACATAGAAAACATCAAGGATGGCAGTATGCTTCATGTGGGTAGGGAATACATAATTCCAAAGGCCAAAGATTCATTCAAGGAAACCGGGGTTAGGGTACAAATGTCCAATGGAACTGTGAACCCTATTTTTGATGCTGAACTTGCTACTATGTCTCGCAAGAGCAATTCCCTCAAGAATGCGGTTTATTATCTGATAGCTGAAAATAAGATTGAGGCGGAAAATAAATTTACAGACGATATTATAAAGAGTCTTGCAGCGGAGCTTATGGTGCATGGAGCCACGGTTTTTGTAATTGAAAGTGGTGATGAAAAAGTAGTAGAGGGAAAACCCCTGTCAGAGGTTGAAAAAATGGGCGCTTATGTTGAGACCATTAATAAGCGCTACCTTCAAAACAATGGAAAATATCAAAGATTATTGATTATAAGAGCGAATGGATTGATTAAAAATGGTAATATGGATGTGGCGGTATACCATCATAATAAAAGTGAAAAAGGACAGCGTTTCGCAGAGAATATCCAAAGTGTCTTCAAAAGAAACAGTATCTCAAACCGATCTTATAAAGACATAAACACAATTTTTCAAGATAAGAACAGCTTATATTTGGCAAAGAACACATTGCCAGCCATTACTCTTTTAACGATTGATAGCGGTTCAAAAATTTCAAAAAAAGATGGGATTCCTGTGCGTTCTGATAAAAAATCCTTTACCAATTGGGTTACAAGTGGTATTTTAAAGGATTATGCAGACCTTTCAATCGAAGAATAATTTCACAAACCATTTTATAGGCGCTTTTAGCCTAATTATTTTCTGTTGTAACACCAATATTATTGCCCAAGATTCTATCTTGAAAGTTGAGGCTATTGAAGGTGATGGGGTCTATTCGTTATTGAGAAGAAATGGGCTGGATCCGGTTGAGTACTATCAGTCCTTTATCAATATGAACAAAGAAAACTTGACAGAAGGTGATAAGCTTTTTGTGGGAAGTATGTATCAAATACCGGATACCATTGTACTTAAGGATAAAAAGATTAAAATTGAATCGATTCCCCGAACAGAATATCCCATTTTTGGAGCTGACTTTTCTGTTGTTGATTCGCTTAGCAATAGGTTAAAGAATACAGTGTATTACTTGATTTCTGGACATGGAGGCCCTGATCCCGGGGCAGTGGCCAATTACAATGGTAAAATGATTGCGGAAGATGAATATGCCTACGATGTAACCTTGCGTTTGGCCCATGAACTTATATCCCATGGTGCCGAAGTTCATATTATAATACGCGATGAGAATGACGGAATTAGACAAGCACGAACCCTAGAGTTGGATACGGATGAGGTAGCCTACCCCAATAAGACAATTCCATTGGGACAATTAAAGCGTTTGGAACAACGGGTGAAAATTGTGAACGACCTATACTTGAAGAATACTGGAAAATATCAAAGACTAATTGTTACCCATGTAGATAGCCGGAGTAAAGGAACTAATATAGATGTATTCTTTTACCATCACCATAAAAGTAAAAACGGAAAACGCCTTGCTGAAAGTATTCATAAGACCTTTGAGAAAAAATACAAAGAATTTCAACCCAACAGAAAATATACCGGCACCTTTATGGATAGAAGCAGTCTTTATTTGATTAAAAACACTTTACCAGCGATTGCCTATATAGAGATTGGAAATATTAAAAGTAAAAAAGACCAGCGTAGAATTTTAGACCCGGATAATCGGCAAGCTTTGGCAAAATGGATTTCCGAAGGCATTTTATTGGATTATGAGACCAAATCCAATTAGTTAAGAATGTTTTTTGAATAGTATTGGTAGAGTTCATCTGGCCCGGCACCTAAATAGTTTTTTAGATGAATCATACCAAAATGGTACTGAACCTTAAACCACCCTTTCTCCCGGTACTTTCGTGCAGAGGTAATCACATAGTCTGGAAGAACTTTGAATTTTGTATGCTGGTATAATCTTCGAATGAATTCGGTGTCCTCATAAATTAAGTACCCTTCATTGAAACCCTTGTTCTTCTCAAAAAGTTCTTTTTTTATAAAAAGCGATTGATCTCCTCCTCTACATAAGCTGTGGTTTATTCTTGAAAGCCAGGCAAAAAAACGCAAAATAGGGTTATTGGTATCAAACCTCATTCTAAAACATCCAGATTCATATCCCTGAGCAACCGATTCTAAAATCATTTGATCAAATCCTTTAGGGGGAAGGGTATCTGCATGCAGAAAATAGAGAAGATCTCCACTAGCATGTCTTGCTCCCGTATTCATCTGTCTGGCCCTGCCTTTTTTTGACTGTATTACTTCAGCTTTATGTGCTGTTGCAATTACAACAGTTTTATCCATACTGCCACCATCAATACAAATGATTTCTTGAATTGAACTTGAAACACTGTTATTGTTTATATGGGAAAGTAGGTCCCCAATACAATTTTCCTCATTTAAGACCGGAATAAGGATGCTTATTTTTAATTTATTCTGACTCATTTAATCTCCAATCATACTCCAAATATTCTATTTTGGCATTTTTAGAAACTGGATTATCCAAATACATATTGATATATTCCAAGAGTGAAGTTTGCTCGGTGAAATCACTTTTATACCATTTAAATATTCTGGAAAGTTCTGCTTTGTTTTTTTGAAATCGATTCTGTTTTTTATCATTTATGAAATCGACAGTTGCCTTGGAAAGCAACCGTTCCATGTTTTTGGAAGTAAAAGCCGTATTGAGCAGTTTTGGACATGAATATGATGCGCAATTTATAGCAAAGTGAATTCGAGGTTCGTTCATTTTACGCAGAACCTCATGCTCAATATCATTCAAGGAGGTTACATTTTTCCCAATTGAAATCCATTTTTTCTTCCATCGGTTTGGAATATCCTTTATGCTTTTTGTTGGATAATTGTCCACGATCAATTTAACCGTGGCGGCATTGTATAGATTGATATAAAAAGCCATTTTTTCATTGTTGTCCCAAGAATCTTTAGGTGAATTTTCAGAAAGATGATTCAGGTACTCTTGTAAGGAGTCACTATCATTATTAAAACCCAAATAGTTCACATTACCTTCACTGTCCACATGTTTTTTGAGCAAATCATTCCATGGTGTATGATCGGGTATGGAATTTTGTGGTTTTAAAACTTCAGTCTGGGCCGCATTTACTGTTTTATCTCCTTTTTTTTCATCAGGATTTACATTTCCATTACAGGTGGCTAGTAGTGTTCCAAAAAAGAAATACAGGATAAAATTCATAAATAGGTAAAATAGAAGCTAATTATATTACTGGTATAACAGTCATAAAAACGACGCTAACCTTTCAAAGCCTGAAATTTTTTTTGGCAAAAAAGTGCTATGGAAAATTTTGGTTGTAGTTTAAATAACCTTGATTAGTTCTTTAAACAATTGTATCATTTTTGGCTCGGTGTTGCCTGCAATTTCAATAATTTCCTGAATATTAACAGGTTGCAGGTTGTCAGGGTCACATTCATCTGTTAAGACCGAAACTGCCAAGATTGGGAGTCGTAAATGATTGGCAACAATAACTTCAGGAACGGTGCTCATACCCACAGCATCTGCCCCTAAAATTTTTAACATTCGGTACTCCGCTTTCGTTTCCAGTTGTGGTCCAACAACCGAGACATACACACCTTTTTGTAATGAGATGTCCTCTTTTTGGGCAATAGCTTCAATTTTGGTGCGCATATCCAAATCATAGGGTTCACTCATATCCGCAAAACGATCTCCAAATTCAGCAACATTTTTAAAAGCCAAAGGCGACCCCCCTTGCAGATTGATATGATCTTCAATAAGCATAATATCCCCTTTTTTATAGCTGAGGTTAATAGCGCCCGCGGCATTGGAGACAAATAGTTTTTTAATTCCCAATTGGTGCATTACCCTTATGGGATAGGTTATATCCAAAAAGTCGTACCCTTCGTACAGATGAAATCGCCCTTGCATAACTACCACCTTCTTACCGGCAATGGTTCCATAAATTAGTTTCCCGGTATGAAACTCCACCGTTGCTAAGGGAAAGTAGGGAATATGATTGTAGTGCGCTTCAATAGGGTCCTGAATCTCATCGACCAGTTGCCCTAATCCAGTACCCAAAACAATCCCAATTTCAGGATTGTCAAACCCTTTCTTTTTTAAGTAATCTACAGATTCGTCAAGTTGTTTTTTGGTCATTCTTTTATATGTTTTAAGTAGGGACTGAAAGCTTTGATTTCCTTAATGTCCTCATAGTGGTCAATATCATTTTTTAGAGGAAGTTCAAAAAGATTTTCTCCTTTCAAATTATCCAATGTTGAAGGTAGTACAGCTTCTGTCCCCCATAACTTATCTTGAAAAAGTTCTTCTTTTAAGGATGTCATTCCCAAGAGGTAATAACCACCATCTTCAGCTGGGCCAAGAACATAATCATGGTTGTCTAGCTTTAAAAAAGCAGTTTCCAAATCTCTTTGGGATAAATCGTACATATCACTGCCAATAATAATGATTTTTTCATAACCAGATTTAAAACCATCTTGAAAAGCATCTAGCATGCGCAATCCTAAATCTCCGCCTTTTTGGAGTTTTTTTTGATAAATAGTATTGCCCCAAATATCAGTATCCCAAACTTCCTCAGAATAGTATAAACGTTTTTGAACGTTAAGGTTTTGGGTTATGGAAACCGTATGTTTCAATAAAAATATATAGATTTTCAATGCAGCCTCATCACCAATTTTAGAAGCCAATCTAGTCTTACATTTTCCCAGTTCTGGATTTCTTGTAAATATTATTAGGAGTAGGTTCTTTTTTGCGTTCAATAGTATCCGATTTGGTCAACAATTATTTAAATATATTGGTCAGCTAGTGATATCAACACTTACAAAAAAATGAAAATATTTCAGCCTAAGAAAATAGAGGTTAAAGATACCGTTTTAGAAATTTTGAATGTAATAATCACTATATTAATACCTTGATTTGATTAGAAATTGAATGAAGAAAAAAACCTTTTCTTATTTAATAGTAATATTGCTGTTTGCCTGCAAGGGAAAGACGGAAAAAGCCATTGAAAAAACAGAACCAAGAATGTATACAGAAGACTATAGACCCCAATTTCATTTTTCGCCATCGGAAAAGTGGATGAACGACCCCAACGGATTAGTCTATAATGGGGGTATATATCATTTGTTCTATCAATATTATCCTGAAGATATTGTGTGGGGGCCCATGCATTGGGGACATGCCATTAGCAAAGATATGGTGCGCTGGGAGCATAAACCCATAGCACTATATCCAGATGAACATGGATTGATTTTTTCGGGGAGCGCAGTCGTGGATAAGAAGAATACATCAGGATTTGGTACTGATGGAAAAATTCCCTTAGTGGCTATTTTCACCTATCATTCCGAGGAAGGTGAGAAAGCTGGAAGAAATGATTTTCAGACCCAGGGAATTGCGTATAGTTTGGATAATGGCGATACATGGGAAAAATTTGAAGGGAATCCAGTAATCGGGAATAATGGAATCAAAGATTTTAGAGACCCAAAAGTTTTTTGGCATGACGATTCTGAAAGTTGGATTTTGGCCTTGGTCGCGGGAGATCATGCAAAGTTTTATACCTCTAAAAATCTCAAGGATTGGGATTATTTGAGCGATTTTGGAAAAACAATGGGGGCACACGGTGGTGTATGGGAATGCCCTGACCTTTTTTCGTTAAAAGTTGAAGGAACCGATGAAGAAAAATGGGTTTTGATTATAAGTATTAATCCAGGTGCTCCAAATGGGGGTAGCGGAACGCAATACTTTATAGGTGATTTTGATGGTGTTCAATTTACATCGGACCAAAAAGAGCCAAAATGGTTAGATTGGGGTACTGATAATTATGCCGGTGTCACCTACAACAACATACCTAGCAATGAACGGATTTTTATTGGATGGATGAGCAATTGGGACTATGCCAGAGATACACCGACAAAGAAATGGCGTAGCGCAATGACGACACCTAGAAACTTATCTTTGAGAAAAATAGGCGAAGAAGTTTTTTTAACGAATTACCCGTTAAAACAAGTTTTTGAACTAACAAAGTCAAGTACACCTAAGGAAATAATCGTTCCACCCAGTACTTCGGAAACTTTTTATTTTGATGGTTTGAATCAATCTCAAATTTGCTTTAAAACTTCTTCCAAAGATTTTAAGATTACTTTTAAAAATAGCTTAAACGAAACTTTGGAACTTGCTTTGGATTCAGAGAGTAATATGTTCTTATTAGACCGAACACATTCAGGTAAAGTTGATTTTCAATCTGATTCTGGGCATAAAAAACACATCATGCCCATTGGCGGCCTAAACGAAGAGTTTGAAGTTACTATACTTTTGGATTGGTCCTCCATAGAACTATTTATAGGTCATGGATTGTACGTGATGACCGAACAAATCTTCCCTACAGAACCTTACGATCGATTGATTATTGAAAATTATGATGCCCAATCTCAGATTTCAGATGGGTTTATTAAAAAAGTGGAATCGGTCTGGTGAACATTTTTTTAGAACTTTGATTCGGACCAGGAATGATTGATTGCAATTGATGTTATCAATCAAATAATAGAAGAATTCCTGTTTTAAAAATAATTAGAAGGAATTGTTTTTTTAATTGATATAGTGATAAAGGCTGTTTATAAGGGAACATATGGAACACATAATTACAAAGTACCAGAATATGTAGCCTAATTTTTCTTCTACAGCGTTCATTTTAGTGTGTTTTTTAGTTGAGATTTTTGATTTACATTTCGAAAGTACTGAAATGAATCACACAAAATTTTACATATATACCACTTGCATTCAAAAAGATATAATTGGTTGAAAATATATTATGAATTGCAAATTGAGATATAAACGGATTATATACTCCAAGTCGGATTAAAATTTAGAAACCATCTAAATCTGCTATTTTAAAGGAGTGTGTCCGTATTTGATATTAACTTAGTCGTAATCTAAGGTTTGATGGACTATAACAGGATTGATCAACAGATATCAGGAAGAATGCGAAAATGGGGAATTCCTGCCGTTAGAGTCTCTTTTGCCATTATCTTTTTCTGGTTCGGAATTCTAAAACCTTTTGGTCTTTCTGCCGCAACCGGTCTTTTAAAGTCCACAGTGGCTTGGTTGCCATTTGGAAGTCCAGATACTTGGTTAATTGTTATTGGTTGGTGGGAAGTGGTAATAGGACTTACATTCCTATTTAAACGAACTACAAGAATTGCTATAGCACTCTTGTTCCTTCAAATGGTTGGGACCTTTATGCCTTTGGTATTTTTACCAGAGGTAACATTTCAAAATGGAAATTATTTATTGCCCACACTAGAGGGGCAATACATTATAAAGAATGTATTGGTTATCTCGGCGGCTCTTATTGTTGGAGGGACATTTTATAAATCTAAAAAACACGAATAATGTGCTTGGTCACAAACAAAGATATCTTTAAACTAGTGGAGTACCCTTTAAACGCTTTTCTATCTTCTTTTTCTTTTCCGTTAGACGTTTCATTACGTCCATTAAGTTAGAATCTTGGGTTTCTTTATATATTTCGTTGATGGAAAGTATAAGCTGTTTAGCCTCTCTTGAAGCTGCAACACGGTCGCTGGTGGACATATGACTCAAAGTTCTGTTCTGAAACTCTTCTGCCTTTTCTAATAAGTCTTCAGTCATTTTTATTTAAAATTAATCTAGATCGGCTAAATATAAGGGTTAGTTTGATATTTTATATCTATCTGGGTATTCTATTTTCATATTTATGAAATTATTAAGATACCAAACTAAGCATGCTGTACAAAAAAACCGGCAAATTTGCCGGTTTTTTTGTGGTACCTCCAGGAATCGAACCAGGGACACACGGATTTTCAGTCCGTTGCTCTACCAACTGAGCTAAGGTACCTTTGTTACCTTTTACAAAGGCGGGTGCAAATATAATTTCAAAAATAGGATATACAAACAAAAACGTAAAAAAAGGTATTGGTTTTTTATAATTCTCCATCTTTGTAGTATGAACTTGGTGGTCGATATTGGCAATACGCTTATTAAATACGCAGTTTTTGAAAATAGGAGTATTATTTATACCCAAACTTCGGAATCAGGACTTTTTTTATCAAAGGTCAAGGAGCTTTTTGAAGTTTATCCAAAAATTGAATACGCCCTTATTTCATCGGTTGGTGTTTTAGAAAGAAAAGAACAAGATATTATTTCACTTTTTTGTAAGGTGGATGTGCTTAGCAGTTCCTCCAAAGTCCCATTTAAAAATAGTTACGCTAGTCCGCAAACATTGGGAATGGATCGTGTGGCTTTGGCAACAGCTGCATTTTATAACAACCCAAGAGGAAACACGCTTGTCATTGATGTTGGAACCTGTATTACCTATGATATGGTCAATAATGCGGGGGAGTATATTGGAGGGGCAATTTCACCGGGTATTCCAATGCGCTATAAGGCAATGCATAATCAAACGGCCAATTTACCACTCCTTGAGCCCAAGGACATTTTAGATGTTATTGGGAACTCAACACAGGCCTGCATGCATAGTGGGGTTATCAACGGGGTTTGTCAAGAAGTAGATGGGATAATAAGCCAGTACCATGATCGCTTTCAAGATTTAACAGTTATTTTAACAGGCGGTGACTCCCATTTTTTTGCCAAACGACTAAAAAATACCATATTTGCCAATTCTAAATTTCTCTTGGAGGGGCTAAATTACTTGCTGGAATACAATAAACGCTAGATGGTTAAGAAATTTTTGATTGCTTTTTTTTGCGTAGCTGCACATGGTATTTTTGCGCAAAACGGTACCGTATCACCATATTCATATTTTGGTATAGGAGACTTTAGAGATAAGGGTACAGTGGATAACAGGATGATGGGAGGCATTAGTATGTATGGAGATAGCATCCATATTAATTTAAGCAATCCAGCGGCCTATTCAAAATTAAAATTGACGACCTACACCGCAGGTATTTCCCATTCGGAGTTAACTCTAAAAGATTTTACCGAAACACAGAAGACATCGGTAACCAATTTGGAATACCTATCCATAGGCTTTCCAATCGCTAAAAACGCTGGGATTGGTTTTGGAATAATGCCTTTTTCTTCGGTTGGATACAATTTGACCGATGAACAGGTCCCTTCCAATGGTGATCCAACCATTACTAATGTATTTGCAGGGGAGGGAGGTTTAAATAGGGTCTATCTTTCTGCAGGTTTTGAGCCCATAAAAAACCTGAGCATTGGTGCCACGGTAAATTTTAATTTTGGAACTCTGGAATACCAAAGGATTCAAAGTGTTGAGGATGTGCAATTTGGTACGGTTGATAGACGTGAATCGCGAATAAGCGGATATGACATCAATTACGCTTTAAATTATAATCCAATATTAAAAGATAAATATACCCTGTACACATCAGTTCTAATAAATACGCAAGGAAATCTAACCTCGACCAATACTCAAAACATAGGGTCTTTTTCTTTGGTGAATGGACAGGATATTGAAGTCATAGAAGTTAATTTGGATGCGGTAAACCTAAAACGTACTGAGCTTAAAATACCTACCACAACTACACTTGGATTAGGATTTGGAGAAAATAGAAAATGGTTTTTGGGAGGCGAATATAGCTTTCAGAAATTTAGCGATTTCCAAAATGACTTTTTAGGACTGGATAATGTAACCTATGGAGATGCAACTAGCTTCGCATTTGGCGGGTATTTTATACCAGACTATAGCTCGCTTTCTGGATATTATAAAAGGATAACATATAGAGCAGGATTACGCTATGATGTGACAGGTCTTGAGGTAAACAATAAAGAAATAAACGACTTTGGCATAACTTTTGGATTTGGACTACCGTTGGGCAACTCGTTCTCCAATCTAAATCTAGGGTTTGAGTTGGGAAGAAGAGGAACAACAGACCAAAATCTTATAGAAGAAAACTATTTTAATATAAATATAGGTCTCTCATTAAATGATAGATGGTTTCAGAAAAGAAAAATAAATTAATAGATTTTTTTAAGAATCAATAAATAACCACCGATATCTGTACCATTAAGATGATTTTTTTCATTAAAATTTGTACATTAACCACTTTAAAATTAGTAAGATGAAGACGAAATGCTACTTAACGATGATAGCGATTATTATGTCGATGGGATTAAGTATGGCTCAAGCACAAAACCCAGAGTGCATGACCAATCTTTCCATTTACGCAGAACACGCCAAAGTTAGAAATTATGATGCGGCTTATGAGCCATGGAAAATGGTTTATGAAAGTTGTCCGGACATTAACAAGGCCAATTTTTCATATGGAGAAAAAATTCTATCACACAAAATTAAAAATTCTTCTGGCGCAGATAAAGATGGATACATACAAGACTTAATGTCTTTGTTTGATAACAGTTTGAAATATTTTCCAGCAAAATTTAGTATGGCGGGAGTTGCCATTGATAAAGCCCTTTTGCTATATGACAATAAAATGGCGTCGGATGAAGAATTATACGGTATGTTGGATGCTGCCTTTAAAGGTGACAAGAAAAACTTTAAGAATCCAAAGGCACTTTATTTGTATTTCTCCGCGCTGGTAGATTTACACGGAGCGGGTAAAAAAGAATTGCAAGAGGTATTCGACGTTTATGATGACGTTACGGAAAAAATAGAGGATGAGAATAAAAAGTTGACCGCCATCATAACAAAGTTGTTGCCAAAAGAAGAAGCGGGGACACTTACATCCAAAGAAAAGAAACAACTCAGTGCAGCTACAACAAATTCAAAATCTTATGGTAAGGTAGCCACGAGTGTTGATGCCAAACTAGGTGCACTGGCAGAGTGTGATAACTTGATTCCTTTATATGAGAAAAGCTACGAGTCTAAAAAAGGTGATGTAAATTGGGTAAAGCGTGCAGTGGGAAGAATGTTCTCTAAAGAATGTACGGACGATCCAATGTTCAGAAAGTTGTTTGAAGCACAATTGGCTTTAGATCCTTCTGCGGATGCCTATCTTTATGGAGGAACCCTTAAGCAAAAATCTGGGGATAGCAAAGGTGCTATCGCTGACTTTAACAAGGCAGTTGAACTGGAAACGGATAACTTTAGAAAATCAAATATCCTATATAAGATTGCTACAACTGTAAGAAGAAGCAGCAAATCACAGGCAAGAAGCTATGCCTTAAAGGCAATAGACGCCAATTCGGCAAACGGAAAAGCATATTTATTGATTGCCAATTTGTATGCAAGTAGTGCAAATCAGTGTGGAAGTACGGCATTTGAGAAGAGAGCCATTTACTGGAAAGCTGCAGATATGGCGAGAAAAGCAGGTAGGGTTGATCCATCTTTAAGTGGAAGAGCAAGCAAATCAGCAGCTAGTTATGCTGCCAAGGCGCCTACCAAAGAGATGATATTTAGTGCCGCTATGGCAGGAAAAACCGTTACCTTCAGTTGTTGGGTTGGTGGTAGCGTTAAGGTGCCCAATCTCTAGTGTGAAACAGAATATAAAAAATAATTTAAAGTGTGTTGCCACGGTTTTTACCGTGGCAATCCTTTTTATATCCTGTAAGGATAACTATGAGCGGGTAGGTGAAGAAGCGGTAAAACCTGTTTTTCCACAAGGGGTAGCCCAGAATTTTGTTCTGACCTACACGGAGACCATAGAGGAGATGAGTACAGAAGATTCATCCAATACCAAAGTGATTGCCATACTGACCAGCCCAATTACAGAGGATTTTGACAATCAAAATTTTAAGTATCGCACGTTTCCCAAAGGACTTAAAGTGGATTTTTTTGATGAGAAAAACCAGAAGAGTGTTATAGTTGCAGATTATGGAATCGTATATTCCCAGACAAACTTAATTGACCTTCAGGGAAATGTGGTTATAGAGAGTCATGATGGCAAAAAGCTGGAAACCCCGCAATTGTTTTACGATAGATCAAACAATTGGATATTTACCGAGGAAGTTTTTACGTATACAAATCCGGAAGATGGCACTGTAATGGATGGCGAGGGAATGGATTTTAATAGAGATTTCAGTCTTTTTAAAGCGCACAAAACCTTTGGTCTAATGACCATAAAAGAAACAGAATAGTATGATCAAGTTTTTAAGATATACAGAGTATTTGTATCTGGCCGTTGCCATAATCTCCATATATAAAATTGCGGTTTTATGGAGTGTTGACCCAAAGGAAACCTATATCTTTATTTTCTTTGCAGTGGTCTCAGTAGGTATGTTCCTCTTTAGAAGGAGGTATCGTAAACGTTTTGAAGAACGTAAAAAAGATAATCAACAGTAAAATTGGACACTTCGTTAATCATTATTATCCTTTCCTTGCTGTTCTCAGCTTTTTTCTCAGGAATGGAAATCGCTTTTGTTTCTGCAAATAGAATTCACATTGAAATAGAAAAGAAACAAGAGGGCTTTTTTGCTAAGGTCCTTACATGGCTTACAGAAAAACCATCCAAGTTTATTGCGACCATGCTCATTGGAAACAATATTGCATTAGTCATTTATGGGTTTTTCATGGGAGATGTGCTAATGGATTGGTTCCAGAACCTAGTTCCCACATCTTCAGAATTTTTAAATTCATTGCTTACCGATTTCAGCCTCCTTTCCCAAACAATTATTTCAACCTTAATAATCCTGATGACAGCGGAGTTTTTGCCCAAAGTGCTGTTCCAGATATATTCCAATACACTTTTAAAGGTTTTTGCCATTCCCGCTTACTTTTTTTACATCCTGTTCTCCTTTATTTCATGGTTCGTGATCAAAGTATCAGATTTTATACTGCGTGTTTTTTTTAAGACCGAAGGGGATGAAGTACAATTGGCGTTTACAAAATTGGAGCTTGGCGACTATATTACGGAGCAAATGGAAACAGTAGAAGAAGAAGATGAGGTAGATTCAGAAATTCAAATATTCCAGAATGCATTGGAATTTTCCGCTCAAAAGGCACGAGAGGTAATGGTTCCCAGAACGGAGATTATGGCCGTAGAAATTGATGAGACCCCTAAAAACCTTACCAAATTATTTACGGAAACAGGCTATTCCAAAATATTGGTTTATAAGGAAAGCGTTGATGAGATTATTGGTTATGTGCATTCCTATGAACTCTTCAAAAAGCCGAAAACCATTAAAAGTATTTTATTACCGGTTGAATTTGTTCCGGAGACAATGCTCATTCAAGACATTCTGAATGTTTTGACCAAAAAAAGAAAGAGCATGGCAGTGGTTTTGGACGAGTACGGTGGTACTTCTGGGATTATGACCGTAGAGGATATTATTGAAGAGTTATTTGGAGAAATAGAAGACGAGCACGATTCCACTGATTTGGTTGAAGAACAATTAAGTGAAAATGTATACAAGTTTTCTGCCCGTTTAGAAGTGGACTATATCAATGAAAACTATAAATTGGAACTTCCAGAAAGCGATGAATATGAAACTTTGGGAGGATTGATCATGAATGATATTGGGGAAATCCCCGAGCAGGACACAGAAATAAAAATAGATAATTTCTTATTTCAGATTTTAGAAGTATCCAACACAAAAATAGATTTGGTCAGCGTGCACGTTCTAGCTGAAGATTAACAATTTCCACAATGTTTTGGGCTTTCTTAATTGAAAAGAAAATGGTATTTTCGCCCACTGAAATTAAAGTAAACCAGCACTAAAATGGCAATATTAGAGAATATTAGAAAACGAACAACCGTACTGATTTTGATTATTGGTTTGGCATTGTTCGCATTTGTAATATCAGGAGTGTTTAGCAGCAATGATTTTGCAGGCACAAAAGTAAGCTCCTCTGTGGCAGAAGTAAATGGAGAAAATATTTCCATTGATGACTTTAGAAAAGAGGTAGAAAATGCATCCAGAAGATTTGGCTCAAGTCTTTCTTCAACCCAATTGGTAAACCGTGTTTACGATCAAGAAGTGAGAAAATCCATTTTGGGACAACAGTTTCAAGATTTGGGTATTGATGTGGAAAGTGATCAAATAATAGAATTTGTAAAAACTTCGGGGTACGCGCAAATTCCAGATTTTCAAGATGAAAACGGAATTTTTAATCCAGAAGTCTTCAAAAGTGCCATTGCTGATTGGAAGGTAAATGATCCTCTGCGATACGATGCTTGGTTGCAAGATGAACAATCCATTATACAAGCTGCCAAAGAACGTTTGTACTTTAATTTGATTAAAGGTGGAGTTGGCGCTACGCTTTCCGAAGGGGAATTTGATTATAAAATGGCCAACGAAAAAGTGGATATACAGTATGTGAGAGTTCCTTATGCTTCAATAGCGGATAGTAGTATTCAGGTTTCCAAAAAAGAGATTCAAACGTATATCGATGATCACAAAGATGATTTTCAGCAAGAAGAAGCCCGTGATATCCGATTTGTTTATTTTGAAGAAAAGGCTTCTGCGGATGATGAGAAATCAGTAAAAGATGCAATTACTGCACTTCTTAATGATACGGTTGAATATTCAGAAGAAAGAGATGCTACCGATACTATTGCCGGTTTCAGTACTACCACTGATATGGCCGCTTTTCTTGATAGAAATTCAGATACCAAGTTTGATACCATCTATAAGGCCAAAAAGGATTTGCCAGCTGTTGCGGCAGATACTTTAATGACACTAAAAATCGGTGAAACTTATGGACCTTATCGTGATGGCGATTTCTTTAAAATTTCTAGAATAATGGATGTAAAACCTGAAGGCTCGGTTAAATCAAGTCATATTCTTTATGCTTACGCAGGTTCCGAAAGAGCTAACCCTGATATCACAAGAACAAAGGAAGAAGCAGAGGAAGAAGCAAAAAAGATGTTGGTTGAGGCCAAAAAGGCGGATGCTAATTTTGCTAACCTTGCAAGGGAAAATTCCGACGATCCCACTGCAACTCAACGCTCAGGTGATATCGGATATTTCCAGGAGTCCAACCTAGGTTTGGCCGAAGCATATAGAAATTACTTATTTTCGCACGATTTAGGAGAAATTGGCCTAGTAGAAACCCCTTTTGGTTTCCATATCATAAAGGTTGACGATAAACAAGACATTCTTCAAATAGCGACCCTATCCAGAGAGATTGAACCATCAGAGGAAACCATCAATACATTGTTTACCGATGCAACCAAGTTTGAGATGGCCACTATAGATGGAGAAGCTGAATCTTTTTCAGATATCGCTAAGGAAAGTAGTTATTCGGTAAGACCCGTAAACAAAATAAAAGAGATGGATGAGAATCTTCCAGGTCTTTCAGCCCAAAGAAGTATAGTTCAGTGGGCATTTAATGATGATACCAAGGTAGGGGAGATTAAACGTTTTAGTATAAACAATGGATATGCCGTTGTACAATTGACTAAAAAACATGAAGAAGGTCTAATGTCTCCCGAAGATGCTTCTGCAACCGCATTGCCTAAAATCAGAAAAGAACGTAAAGCAGAACAAATCATCGCTGCCAATCAGGGAAAGGCCATGGATGTTCTTGCAAAAGATAACAATGTAACAACTTCCAATGCCACTGCAGTTACAATGAAATCACCCACTATTCCAGGTGCTGGTAGAGAACCATTGGTGATAGGTACTGCTTTTGGTTTAGCGCAAGATGCTACATCTAAACTTATTAAGGGTGAAACAGGAGTATTTTTAGTGAAGGTGACGAAGAAAGAAGAGGCACCTACTTTAGAAAACTTTAGCACGTATGCCAATACCTTAAAAACCAATGCATCCAATCGCGTAAATAGTGCAGTGTACAATGCGCTAAAAGAAGGAGCGGAGATTGAAGATAAACGAGCAATCTTTTATTAGGAAGAAAATATAATTTGATTTTAAAAGCCTCCAACTTGGAGGCTTTTTTAGTTTATTTCTGCTGTTTGGCTTTTACAATCTCTCTTATGGACTGCCCATCAATCAAAACATCCTTAAGTACAGCATCACCATTTTTTATATTGACCAAAGCATAGGTAACACTGGTAGTATCCAACTGGGATTCAGTATACGTTAATTCCGCATCATGCGCTTTGGATTCCTCCATATAGAATCGGTCAAAAGGATAATCAATTATTAATTCTGTAGTGGTATAAGAAGTAATATAGCCAACTTCAGCTTTTACAAAACCCTCTTTTTCACTCAATTTTTCTTTTGAAACTGATTTGATTTTCGCAAAGCCATCATCGTCTTCGGTTAGGGAAATAAAAATATCATCACCTCGTACCCAATCATGTTCTTTTGGAATTTCTATTGTATTTTCATCATAACGTAGCGTAATATACTTCCCTCTAAATGGGTCATTGGGGTCTACAGGTGCAGTTTTGAATTTGTATTCTTTCCCACTGGCCAATACATCTTCTTTATCCAATATCATTTTAGCAGGGACTGATAGTTGCATTAAGCACACAAGAACAAATACGGGTAGCACAAATTTTTTAATGTTCATTTTTCTTTCTTTTTCTGAGCATCCAATAGTTTGTGGCAAAAAAACCGACTCCTACCAATACAAATAGAATTCCTCTTACAACAAAGCTCAGGTCAGTGTCAAAGAACCTACATGTTATTAATATGGTAATTATGGCCAAACCATAGTTCAATATCCCCAAATGATTTTTTTCGGCACCATTTCTAATGGTAAGGATACCTATTGCCAAAACCAATAGATTGATTAGGACTACTGCAAATGAAAAGTAGTGTCCAATAATGAAAGTAATGGCAAATACTATAAACATGGGTGCAAGTGGCTTTATATCTTCGATAGATTTATTCTTTTGATATACATAAAACATCCAGCTCGCCAATGCGGTTAAAATTACAGACACTATAAATTCAGGTGTTATTATCAGCTCTTCGAATACGTATTCATGTTTTCTTAAATCCTCCCAAATCTCAGAAAAACTTAATGTTAGTAGCAAAATGATTATACCAAGGCTGCCAAAAAAACCATAACCATTGCTCCTTGCTTTTTGTTTCGTAAAAAAGTCTAGATTTCCGATTAGGTAGAAAAGCCCAAAAAGACTGAAATAGGCCACCATCATAAGTTCTCCTTCTTTGTCGGCAAGAGTGCCTAATACAATAAGAACGGATAAGGGAACAAACCAATTATGTAGCACCATAAAATTGCTCTTCGGTCTTTTCTTGAATAATTGATAATAATGGGGAAGTATACTCAAAAGCAGCGGCCAATAGAGATATGATTCTTTTGAAGGGCTTGACCAATAGCTTGTTTCAGTTGCATAATAGGTTATTCCAACAATAAAGAATAGGGAAGTCAATGAAGAATTCATTACATATACTATTGGAAGACAGATTAACATCCATGTTAATATAAATGTGCTTAAATTGCCAGGGATGTTATAAACTTGACTTACCAGGGATATACTTGCACCAACGCCAAAAAACAGGAATGAGGAAGCACTCTCCTTCCAAGCTATACTTTCATTTTTTTTGATTAACGTGTAACCGCAGAGCAGCTGTCCTATTACAAGAGGTAAAAAGGCAAAAATGGTTTTTATGGTTTTTGAAAGTTCATCCCAATTATGTGCTATGATCAAAATAATTCCAAGCCCTACTAAAATAGCTCCCAAGATTCCGAATACTACAAAAAGGCGATTTATGGAAGAATCTCCTTTGTCTTTGTAGTGATTCTTGATTTTCTCTGCAGTTTCCTGTGTAATGACATCGGCCTCGATAAGGTCTTGTAAATCCTTGAGAATACTCATTTTTTCATTTCAAATTGACGTAATGATGGGTCAAACAAAACCCATAACAATTTTGATTCTAGATGAATATAGCAAAAATCATTGGAGTTATAGTTTGATGATTGATAACTCTCTTTTTTGAATTGATACGTTGATACATCAATCTTGGTTCAGTTACAAAACCATTTCACGAAATGGATAACAGGTGTTAAATCCTTTGGATGAAAAATAGGATGGAACATTTTCGTCTCCAGTAACCATGACAAAGTCTCCGCCCCATGCGCCAAGACTTTTTACAGCTCCGGAAAAATCTTTAAAAAGCTTGGATTTTATGGTTGGTAAGCCCAATACTTTGGATAACGTTTCTTCATGTTCTTGAATTAAGGTTTCAAATTCTGAAAGTGAAGAGGAGGCAATCACTTTTTTGGTAATTGAAGAGACTTTGGAAATTAAACTGTTCTTACTAAATCGTTGTTTTCGATAGTTGGTAATCGCTTCTTTACTGCTTTGTTTTTGGTTGAGATGGACAAAGTAAATAGAATCTTTAAAGGAAGGACTAAAAGCCACTTCCTCAACTTTAGGACTGCCATTTTCCAATCGATATAAAATAGGACTATCATGTTGCGCACAGGCAATATCATAACCGCTCCCACCAAACGCGTTCCAAAGCAATTTATAGGGATCAATTTTTGCCCATTGGGCAATGTTATTTATTAATGTTGATGAAGTACCTAAGCCCCAATTTCGCGGAAAATTAAGATAGGTTTCAACAGTAAGTCCAGCTGAATTTTGTAAAAATTCCGGGTTTTGTGATTTGGCTTCGGACAGTAAATCTATCAATGTTTTTGAAATTGATCTATCCGTTGTGGAAACTATGCTCAAACCATCCAGGTCAAAGCTTCCGTTAAACCATATGCTTTTTTTTTCGTCAAAACTTTTCCATTCCAACAAGCCCATGGATGTGGTCTGGGTCACGTTTAAAGATTGTCCATATTTGGTCGGTACGGCCAACCCAAGGGCTCCATCCAAAATGGCATACTCTCCAGAGAGCAATAATTTACCGTTGCTATAAAACTCCTTTTGCATTAGTTAGATCTAATCTTTTCCAAAGCTTCTTTTACAGAGGCATTGGTAACGGCATGGTCTTTAAAATAATCCACAAGTTGCAGTTTTTCGCTTTCGGTAGCTCCTATTTGGTTCAGCATGTTCAGCAAATGCATTTTCATATGCCCTTTTTGAATTCCCGTAGTTACCAAAGAACGGACCGCTGCAAAATTTTGTGCCAATCCGGCTACGGCAACAATCTGCATCAATTCTTTTGCGTTCGGATTTTGAAGGATCTCCATCGCCAGTTTTACCAAGGGGTGAAGCGAAGTCAATCCACCCACAGTGCCTAGAGCTAGTGGAACTTCAATCCAGAACTTAAAGATATCGCCTTCAATGCTTGCATGGGTTAGACTTGAGTAACTACCATTTTTGGACGCATAAGCATGAACCCCTGCTTCAACGGCCCTAAAATCATTCCCTGTTGCCAAAACCACTGAGTCAATACCGTTCATTATGCCCTTATTGTGGGTTACGGCTCTATACGGTTCTGCCTTGGCAATAGAAATTGCCTGTATTATTTTTTTAGCAAATTCTTCTGGTGGAATATTGTCTTCATTTAGTTCATGAACTGGACAGTTCACTTCTGCCTTCACCAAACAATTGGGCACATAATTGGATAGGATACTCATTATAATTTCTATCTCCTTCTCGGCATCCGTAAAATTGTGATATCCATTTGCCTTTTCCTGCAATGTTTTGGCAAATTGTTCCAAACATGAATTGATAAAATTGGCCCCCATCGCATCCAGTGTTTCAAAAGTGCAGTGCAATTGGTAATACCCATCAATCTTATCACTTAAATTCCGAAGTTGTATAGTACTGATTCCACCACCACGTTTTTCCATATTTTTGGTGATAGCAGCGGTATCTTTGTAAAAATCAGGTTTTATCTCCTCAAAAAAAGTATTTAATTTTTCGGAACTTCCTTTAAATATAAAATGAACCTGCCCTACTTTTTCAGTTCCTAGAATCTCAGTTTTAAACCCACCACGATTTAACCAAAATTTGGCGGCCTTACTTGCGGCGGCCACCACGGAACTTTCTTCAATGGCCATAGGAATGGCATAGAGCGTATCATTTATCAGAAAATTAGGGGCAATCGCAAAAGGGAGGTAATAGTTGGTAACCGTATTTTCTATAAACTCGTCATGCAGTTTTTGTAGTTCTATATCGTCGTTCCAATAACGCTTCAATAGTTGCTTGGTTTCCTCTGGATTTTTGGTAAAGTTGGAGGCGACCCAATTAATTTTTTCGCTTTTGGATAGTTTGGAAAATCCTTCAACAGGAGTGGTCATAGAGCTTGGTTAAAGGGTTCAAATATAAAGATAATGCTGTTTTTCATTGTATTTAAGTCATTTTTCAATAGTGTTGGGATGTGTTTTCTGTTGCAATTGTAACATTAAAGTTTAGATTTTCGATAAATATTAGTAAACTTGGTAGATTTTAATCAATTTATAACTTCAATGCGAAAACAGCTTCCCTTATTCCTGATTGTTTTAGGATTTTTAACCACATCAATAGCCCAAAAGAAAAAAATAACCCTTGAAGAAATTTGGGGAGGCACATTTAGAACTGAAAACATGGATGTGCTACGTTCCATGAAAAATGGAAAGCAATATACCATTCTGAATTTTAATCGATCACCACGTTCCAGTAGTTTGGATAAATACAATTATGAAACTTTGGAAAAAGTGGAAACCCTTGTGGCCTCCTCAGATGAGATTCCTTTTTTCAGTTCCTATGCCTTTAGTGATGATGAGTCAAAAATAGTACTGGCTACGGAAATTGAGCCCATTTTTAGGCGTTCACGTTTAGGCATTTACTATGTATATGATGTTGCAACCAAGAATATTGTTAAGGTTTCTGATGCTAAAATTCAGGAACCTTTGTTATCTCCGGATGGTTCAAAAGTTGCCTACGTAATGGAGAATAACATTTATATAATGAACATGGCTTCCGGGACAACCAAACAGATTACTACGGATGGTGTTAAGGGAAGTATCATAAATGGTATAACCGATTGGGTATATGAGGAGGAATTTGCCTTTGTACGTGCATTTGAGTGGAATAGCAATGGAACCAAAATTGCTTTTCTAAAGTTTAATGAGACCAATGTGCCACTTTACGCAATGGATGTCTATGGACAGAATTTATATCCGTTTCAATATGAATTTAAATACCCGAAAGCAGGAGAGGAAAATGCAATGGTATCCTTGCACATGTATGATGTGACATCCGACAAGACATCAAAAGTGGATTTGGGCAAGGTAGAATACATCCCTCGAATACAATGGATGAACAATCCTGATTTTTTGAGTGTACAAACCATAAACCGACATCAAAATCATTTGAAACTACATTCTGTAAATGCGAAGGATAATACAGTTTCAGTATTGCTCGAAGAAAAGGATGATGCTTATGTGGATATTACGGACAACCTGACCTTTTTGGCTGATGACAGTTTTATATGGACAAGTGAAAGGGATGGTTATAATCACATTTATTTATATGACAAAGGAGGTAAACTGAAAAACCAAGTTACCAAGGGAGAGTGGGAAGTGACCAATTACTATGGTTATGACGAAAAAGGGGATAAGATATATTACCAGTCCGTGGAGAATGGCTCTATCAATCGAGATGTATATAGTATTGGAAGTTCCGGAAAGAACAAAAAACGGTTGACTGAAAAAGAAGGAACCAATTCTGCCGATTTTAGCGCAGATTACAGCTATTTTATCAATACCTATTCAAGTGCCGTGATGCCTTATGAATTTACATTGCACAAAGCATCCAACGGGAAAAAACTGAAGGATATAAAAAACAATGCTATTCTGGATAGTGCATTGGAAGGTTATGAATTGACTCCAAAAGAGTTTTCGACCATAAATATCAATGGGAATGATTTGAACATGTACATGATCAAACCCGTAGACTTTGATGAAAGCAAAAAATACCCGCTCCTCATGTTCCAATACAGCGGGCCAGGCTCCCAACAAGTTGCGAACAGATGGTTTGGGAGCAATGATTATTGGCATCAAATGCTCGCATCTGAAGGATATATTGTGGCCTGTGTGGATGGAAGGGGAACCGGTTTAAAAGGGCGCGATTTCAAGAAAGTCACGTATATGAATCTTGTAAAGTATGAGACCGAGGATCAAATTGCAGCAGCCAAAAAGCTGAGCGAACTTCCTTATATTGATGAAAACCGCACAGGTATTTGGGGATGGAGTTATGGAGGCCATATGAGCACAAATTGCCTTTTAAGGGGGAACGATACTTTTGAAATGGCCATTGCCGTTGCTCCGGTAACCTCTTGGCGTTTTTACGATACCATCTATACCGAACGCTTTATGCGAACACCGCAGGAAAACCCTGGGGGGTATGATGATAATTCACCGTTTAACTATCCCGAGCTTTTAAAGGGAAAATATCTTTTGGTGCACGGTTCTGGTGATGATAATGTACATGTGCAGAATTCTATGCGTATGATTGAGGCTCTAGTGCAAGCGAACAAAGATTTTGAATGGGCCATTTACCCAGACAAAAACCACGGAATTTATGGAGGTAATACTAGACTTCACCTGTTCACCAAAATGACCAATTTCATTAAAGAAAATTTATAATCAAACCACCTAATATATGTCAGATATTGTAAAACCAGCCAGTGAAAAGGAGCTTTTTGGGCATCCACAAGGTCTTTTCTATTTGTTCTTTGCCGAATTATGGGAGCGTTTCAGTTTCTATGGGATGCGGGCCTTGCTCACCCTGTATATGGTCAATGTTATATTCGAGGCCTTATCAACAAGAGATTATGCTGCAGCTGCAGTATATGCTTCTTATGGTTCTTTGGTCTATGCATCAACAGTAATTGGAGGAAAAATATCGGATTCTATTCTAGGTATGCGTTCTTCAATTTTTTTGGGTGGTATTTTAATGGCGTTGGGGCATTTTGTATTGGCCATTGAACATAATACGGCATTCTTTTTGGCCTTGGCATTTATTATAGTTGGGAATGGATTTTTTAAACCTAACATATCAACATTTGTAGGAACCTTGTACAAAGATGGGGATACCAGAAAAGATTCTGGATTCACCATTTTTTATATGGGCATCAATATTGGTGGCTTCATATCACCTCTACTCTGCGGATGGCTGGGAGAAACGTATGGATGGCATTATGGTTTTGGTTTGGCGGGAATAGGAATGCTTACAGGATTACTTTTCTTTTGGAGCGGGATAAAAAAGAACGTTTTTGGTGAAGGGGGCAAACCACCAAGTGTTGAGGTGTATGAGAAAAAAGTGATAGGAATTCCTCAAAAACACCTTATTCCAATTTTAGCATTTTTATCAGCTCCTTTGATTGCGTATTTATTGCATTCCTATAAATCTTTAGGAGGTGAAGGAAGTTTTTTTGAGGATCAAAACATTGTAAATGTATTGTTCAAATTGATTGGAGTGGCAATTTTAGTTTACATGGGTATGATAATGATTAAATCTACCTTAGATGAGCGAAAAAAGCTCTTTATGGCTTTATTGATTACCTTTTTCATGACCATATTTTGGGGTTTTCATGAGTTACATGGTAGTGTAATTACACTTTTTGCAGCCAGAAATGTGAACTTGTCCCTCATTAATGCAAGTCAGACCAACGCCTTGAATTCCATGTTCATCTTTATTTTGGCGATTCCAATTTCATTGGTTTGGACGTATTTAGCGAAAAAGAAATTAAATCCAAGAACACCCTATAAATTTGGTTTGGGTCTGGTTTTGGCTGGGTTAAGTTTTTACGTGGTTTCCCTAAGCGGCGGAGCGGCGGATGAAAATGGAATGGTGCCATTTTCTTATTTACTCTGGCTATATTTTATATTATCAGTCGGAGAATTATTTATGTCACCTGTGGGACTTTCAAAAATTACTGATTTATCACCAAAAAGAATTGTGGCATTTATGATGGGAGTTTGGTTTCTTTCCTCTGCTTTTGCTTTTCAAGTGGTTGGTTTTATTTCGAAACAACTGGCTATTGAAAGCACAGATAGCAATGTGGGTGGTTTGGATACGCTTGATGTATATTTAGACGGTTTCCGCTTAATTGCAATATATGCCTTGGTTGCAGGAATTGTGGTATTGGTGTTTGGTCCGCTCATGAAAAAGTTAATGGGCAACGTTCACTGATTAATCCAAATCAAAAACATAAAATCCCTTTTCACCAGTACTGTGGAAGGGGATACTTTTTTTATTACACGTCCGCTTCCAACGTTCCATATAGCTTGGGTAGTTACTGCCATCTGCAATAACAATTTTTGGTTGGATTGAATCGATTACGCGTTCCAGATTTACCTTTGGGGATTGAGTGAGCAACAAAAAATCTTGGGCCTCCATTTTTGGATAAACACCTATACTATCCATCACATAAATACTTTTCCCATTACTATCGTAACTATTTTTTAGTTCATGAAAAAAAATGGATTGAATTCGTTCCGCAATTTTATAATCATTTATGGAGCTGTTTATATTGATGGTATCATGCGCATAAATTATAAGGATTCTTCCGGTTTGATGCAGCAGTATTGTATTCTTGGATTTATGCAATAGGATAAAAGCTTCCTTGTTCTGCACTTTTACCTGAGTCCAAATAGTCCAGCCCTGTAATGCTACAATTCCAAGTAAAAGTGCAATGGCGTTTTTAAATCTTGGTTTGGAAAGAAATACGATCAAGGCAATGATGATCAGATACGCTAAAACCATTTGTACGTTATCAAAAGGAATATCCTTAATTATAAACCCTTCTTGTTGGGCAACCCAGTCTACTATAGCATTCATGGATTTGATCACTTGGTTGTAAGCGTAAACCATAACATTGGGTAGACTATTAAAAATGGATAACAGAATAACCAAAACGCCCATCCCAAGAATAAAACCTAAAAATGGAATGATCAGAAGATTGGATACAAAGAACAAAGCCGGAAATTGATGGAAGTAAAAAAGACTGATGGGTAAAACACCCAATTGTGCCGCAACGCTTACGGAAAACAATTGCCATATTTTTTGAATTAGATAATTTTCAGGAAACCAGAATTGCTGGAGTTTCGGATAAATCCAAACAATGGCAAAAACTGCCGCGTAGCTCATTTGAAACCCTACCTGGAATAAAAACAAGGGTTTTATTAGCAAGATGAAGAACATGGATAAGGCAATACTATTAAAAGCATTGGTGGGTCTATTCAGATACATTGCATATGCTAAAAAGGAGAACATGGTCACAGCTCTCACAATGGAAGGGGAAAGTCCTGCTATAAAAGCGTAAGCCCAAAGTAAAAAGACAATCAACACCAATTTTATGCCTTTCCCTTTAGGGAATCGCTCTATGGGATTTAGCAAAAATTGAAGTAACAACAGGAGAATACCAACGTGAAGCCCGGAAACGGCCAAAATATGAACGGCTCCGGCATTTTTGTAGTTATTATAGGTACTTTCCGAAATGTCGCTACGTTGGCCCAGTAATAAAGCTTGAATTACGGCTAGTTCATCTTTTCCAAAGTCTTTGGTTTTTAATTTTGATATGATGTGCTCCCGGAAATTGGAGGCTAGTCCATAAATTGTTGTGGAAGCACTTTCTTTGAAAACATAGTCTTTTGAATTGACCCTGATCTGATGGTAAATCCCCAGTTTTTTCAAATAATCCTTATAATCAAACTGGTGCGGATTTAAAGACGGTTTGATGGTTTCTGCTTTTGAAAACAGAATTATCTCATCATCAACTTTAAGTTTTTTTACCATGGAATCTATCGGAAAACTCAAAATCAAGTTTCCGGAACTATGTTCATTTTCCAGGGAAATTACATTCGCCACATAGCGCTGGGTAAATGGATTGGGTTTAAGAACTTCCCTAACCTTAAGTTCCCACAGTTTTTGTTCAGCTAAGTTTTTCTTTGAATAATGAGTTGGAAGACTTTTGGATTGAGCTATGGTAACAATGAAAATTCCCAAAAGTGATGTGGCAAAAACAAAAATTAATTCGAAATAAGGAAATCCGTTACGAGTTTGTTTCCTTTTGGCCCAAAACAATAACAGAAGCAGGGTTAAAATACAATAGGCAGAAACTTGCCAATCAACCTGAATATTAAAACCTATGACAATGCCTATAATTAGACATAACGTCAATTTTATAGATACAAAATTAAAAAGTTGCATTATAGAATTCGCATGGCCTTTACAAAAGCATAATTCCAATAGCCTTCCCGTAAGGAAGATACGATTACACCTCTCGAGGTTGAGGCGTGAATAAATTTTATGTCGTTTCCTTTAACATCAACAACTAAACCTACATGGTTTATACGTTTTCCGCTTTTACTGGTTTTAAAGAAAAGAAGGTCCCCCTTCTGTACTTGACCTACTTTTATGCGTTTTCCCTCCTCTGCCATTTGGTAGGAAACCCGAGGAAAAACAATATTATTTTCTTTTAAGGCAACATAGACTAAACCAGAACAATCCATTCCCTTTCGTGTAGTGCCTCCAAATTTGTATCGTGTGCCGGAAAAGGTCATCGCCGTAGCGATAATATTTTCGGCTTTTTTGTCCTTTCGTTCTTCTTTTTTGCTTTTTTCGGGGAGCGTGGTGTTTTCAGCAGTACCCTCAACAGTAACGGTTCGGGGAGTGCTGTAGGTTCTTTTTTTCTTGGCCGACCCACAGCCAATAATGGTTAAAAGAGCTAGAAAATAGAGTGTTTTCCGTAACATCCAAGATACTATTTCATTCTTGGTTGCTAAATCTAAGCATTTTCGATGATTAATTTGGCCGCCAATTGACTCGCACCTTTTCCGCCCAATTTGTTTTTCAGCAATTTATAGTCTTCCAAAATACGGTCTCTATCTTTCCCTTCTATAATTTTTGAAAGCTCAGCTTTGAGTTTAGCAGTAGTTAAATCGCTTTGAATCAGTTCTTTGACAACTTCTCTATCCATAATCAGATTCACCAGCGAAATAAAATCCAAGGTGATGATTCGTTTTGCAATTTGATAGGAAATCCAATTTCCTTTATAGCACACCACTTGAGGAATGCCAAAAAGAGCGGTTTCCAGGGTCGCGGTGCCGCTGGTAACCAATGCGGCATGGGAATGATTTAATAGGGAATAGGTTTGATTGGAGACGTAACCTATATCATTTTCTTTTAGAAAGGAGGCGTAAAAGTCATTTGGTAAGCTGGGGGCACCGGCTATAACAAATTGATAATTTGGAAAATCGTCGCAAATAGATAGCATTATATGCAACATCTTTTGAACTTCTTGTTTTCTACTTCCAGGTAATAGTGCAATAAGGGGTTTTTTGAAATCCAGCCCGTGTTCTTTTCTGAAAGTGGGTTCATCAACAATTTTGGTATTTTCAATGGCATCAATCAATGGGTGACCAACAAAGTGTACAGGATAATTATGTTTTTTTTCGTAAAACTCCTTTTCAAACGGAAGTATCACATACATAGCATCAATATCCCGTTTAATTTTTTCAATTCTCCCTTCCCGTGAAGCCCAAATTTGTGGTGAAATGTAATAGTTGGTAGTAAAATTATTTTTCTTCGCCCATTTTGCGATACGCAGGTTAAAACCGGAAAAATCGATAAAAATAATGAGGTCAGGTGCAAATTTCTGAATGTCTTCCTTGCAAAAAGCAATGTTCTTGAAGATGGTGGGGATATTTTTAAGAACTTCCAGAAACCCCATAAAGGCCATGTCCTTGTAATGTTTGGCCAATTCCCCGCCTGCCTTTTGCATTAAATCGCCACCCCAACAACGGATTTGAGCCTTCTCATCCTCTATTTTAAGGGCCTTGATAAGATTGGAGCCGTGAAGGTCTCCAGAAGCTTCACCTGCTATAATGTAGTACTTCATTAAAAAAGTTCAAATTCAAAACATCACCTTTAATCAACTAAAAAACTTATAGTATAAAATTACCAAAGCTGTTAGCAAGGTGGCAATCATAACTCCTCGTGCTCTGTAATCCCGTTTTAAGCGCAGAAAACCAAAAAAAGCAACTAGGTTCAATATGGCACCAAGTGCCAACAGGCTTCCTATATGTCCTTGAACTATTGCTGCATCAAAGGTTTCAGCGATTCCTAAATCAGAAAAAATCAAGATATAAAGCAAAGTGCCAATGGTATTTGCAATTACCCCTACGACAAAACCTATTATAATTTCTTTCCTAGTGTTCATTTAAGTTCCAATTGTTTACTTGGGAAATAACATGATGTGCGGTAAGGTCAAATTGGGTGGGGACAACAGAAACATAGCCTTGCCCCAGTGCCCAAATATCGGTATCCTCACCTTTGTCAAGCAGTTCAAATTCACCTGTTAACCAATAATAGTCTTTTCCCGTAGGGCTGGTTCGTTTATCAAATTGTTCTTTCCAGTTGGCCTTGGCCTGTCTGCAAACCTTTATTCCCTTGGGTTCAGCATCGGTTTTTGGAATATTGACATTGAGGACAGTACCTTTTGGGATTCCGTGTGCCAATGCTTCAGAAACAATACTTTTTATCGATTTTCCCACAAAGCTAAAATCCGCTTCCCAAGAATAGTCACATAAGGAAAAACCAATGGCGGGAATGCCTTCAATACCAGCCTCAATGGCGGCACTCATGGTTCCCGAGTAAATTACGTTTATTGAAGCATTTGAGCCATGATTGATTCCGCTTACGCAGATATCCGGTTTTCTGTCCAATATTTCCTGCAGTGCCAACTTTACACAATCGGCAGGCGTACCACTGCAACTATATTCATGGGGAGCACCATCTTCTTGATCAATGGTCACTTTCTTTGAATACAGTGTACTGTCTATGGTTATGGCGTGTCCCATACCAGATTGGGGACTGTCTGGGGCTACAACAATAACCTCGCCTATCTCCTTCATTAACCGGATTAAAGTTCTAAGACCTGGGGCAGTAATTCCATCATCATTGGTAACTAAGATGAGTGGTTTTCTCATTTTGTATAATTAATGCTGTAAAAATACGTTTTTCATAAGTATATGATGTCCCAAGTGTTTAACAAAAAATTACAGTCCCTGCTCTAAACTGGCACGGTTTTTTCAGTATCTTAGGGAATTCATACGAATAGAAACGGAGAATGATGTAATGTGGATTTGACAATAAAAAGTCAAATAATCTAGCTCCCAATAAAACCATATTTATGAAGAAGAATTTCGCCTTTGCGCTTTTAGTAATTCTTGTTGCAGTAGCTTCCTGCAGTTTTACAAATAAATCATTTGAGAATGATGACAAGGATAAGTTGCTGTTGGACTTGATTACCTACGTATTGGAACGGGGACATTATGAGCCCAAAGACTTGAACGATAATTTTTCATCAAATGTCTTTGATGATTTTGTCGATATTCTAGATCCTACAAAAAGGTATTTTTTAGCCAGCGATATCAAAGAATTTGAAAAATATAGGTTTCAAATTGATGATGAAATACGAAATACAGATATCACTTTTTTCAATGTAGTGTACCAGCGTTTAATGAAACGTATGGATGAAGCAAAGGGAATTTATGCAGAGGTACTTTCCAACCCGTTTGATTATACAATGGAGGAAGATATCAATATTGATTATCGTGATCAAGAATTCGCATCAAACAAAAAACAACTTAAAGAACGTTGGAGAAAACAGCTTAAATATAATACCCTTGGCGTTTTTGACAATAAGGTGGATAACAAGATAGCAGAGATGAAGGGTGGTATGGCAGGCGAAGGAGGAGACATTGCCTATGCAAGTACCGTTGTAAACTTAAAAGAGGCCAATTCAGTTTTAAAGGATGTTACCATTACTGAAATTGAAATTGCTTCCAGAGAGAATACCAAGAACACTTTGGATGAATTCTTTGATTTTATAGAAGACTTGGAGCGTAAGGATTGGTTTGTTCAATACATCAATACTATTGTTGACGAATTTGATCCACATACCTTTTATTTTGCTCCGGATGATAAGGAGAAATTTGATATTGGAATGTCCGGTAAGTTTGAAGGAATAGGAGCCAGACTGCAAAAGAAACCAGAAGGAGCCCGGATTATGGAAATTATTTCCGGAGGCCCGGTATGGAGGGAACAAAGTTTGGAAGTTGGTGATGAAATTTTGAAAGTAGGACAAGATGGCGAAGAACCTATTGACATTGTTGGAATGCGTTTGGATGATGCCATCAAATTGATAAAAGGACAAAAAGGAACCGTTGTTGACCTTACCGTTAGAAGAGTAGATGGTACTATTGAAGAAGTTTCCATAACCAGGGATGTGGTCATGTTGGAGGAATCCTATGCAAAGTCCGCTACCGTAAAAGGGGATGATCATAAATATGGCCTTATCAATTTACCTAAGTTTTATGTGGATTTTGAAGATTATACCGAAAGAAACGCGGCTTCAGATGTTGCCAAAGAAGTTGAGCGACTAAAGGAAGAAGGCGTTGAAGGGATTGTTCTGGATTTAAGGGACAATGGAGGCGGTTCGTTAAAAACTGTTGTGGAAATGGCAGGTCTTTTCATTAAAGATGGCCCAATTGTACAGGTACGCTCTTCAGGACAGCGAAAAGAAGTGCATGAAGATAAGGATGAGCGCATTCAGTGGGATGGCCCATTGGTTATTTTGGTGAACGAGTTATCCGCTTCGGCTTCCGAAATTTTGGCAGCTGCCATGCAGGACTATAAAAGAGCGGTTGTTATTGGAAGCAAGCAAACCTTTGGAAAAGGGACTGTTCAGAATGTAATTCCTTTGGATAATATAGTACGAAGCAATGAACACGGGGATTTGGGTGCTATTAAACTTACCACCCAAAAATTCTATAGGATCAATGGAGGCTCTACACAGTTGGAAGGAGTTAAAAGTGATATTGTGGTACCAGACCGATATAGTTACATAGATCTTGGAGAACGAGATCAAGAAAACCCATTGGGTTGGGATAAAATCACACCTGCCGATTATGAGATATGGGATGGTTATATCGATTTTGAAACTACCATTGCCAATAGTAAAAAACGAATGGAAGGCAACCAACAGTTAAAGTTGATTGAGGACAATGCCAAATGGTTAAAAGAGCAGCAAGATGAAACTATTGTTTCCTTAAGCTATGATTCCTATAAAAGCAAGGAGCAACAGGCTAAAAAACGCGCAGAACAATTTAAGAGTTTAAGGGAGTATGATTCCAAACTTACGTTTGGATCATTAAAATATGAAACGGAATTGTTTACCAAAGACTCTGTGCTGCGGGAAAAAAGAAACCGCTGGCACAAAAATTTGGCAAAAGACATTTATGTTGAAGAAGCAGTAAATGTGCTAAAAGACTTGAAATTGAACAACATTAAAGGAGCCGAAAGAAAATTGGCCAGTGTAAAAGGTTAAAACCTGTCACGAAAAATTATAAAAAAAACCGACTTCAACCAAGTCGGTTTTTTTTATTGCTGTGATTCACCCAAAGGACAAACCAACCGGCTAGTTTTTATATTTTATTTTTTTGGTTCCTCCAGAAATTGCCATTCCTTGGTTGTCGTATGCTGTTATTGCCACCTCTATTTCGCATTGGTCCAATAAGAAGTTGGAATCTACCCATTTGGTTTTAGAAACACAATCAATTAAAAGAGAATCTATCTCATTGTCCCTAATTGCCAATATCCACAAAAAGCGTTCAGATTTTTGTAGGTCCAACATTGTTTTATATTCAGTTGAATCGGTTTTAACTGACTCTAATTCAATAATTGTGTCTCGATAGATAGAAGTGTACTTTGTAATTTCATTTTTGTAATTAGTTGTTTTCCTGAGGTTTTTAAGAATACAGCTTACCTCTAAAGGTTTGCTGATTGTATCCTCTACAACAGTTTTTTGTGTTTTGCAACACACTAGTGTAATTGCGATTAGAATGAGTCGAATTTTCATAAGGATGCCATTTAAATTAGTTATAACGCCCTACTAAATGTAGTTTTTGCAATTATCTTTTCTTTCTTTTAAACCCAGGATTTTGTGAACCTCTTTTTTTATTACGATTGGCAAAAAACTCCTGTTTTTTCCGCTGTTTTTCCTTTTCCATTGCCTTTTTTTCTGTAGTATTCATGGGTCTGTCGGTCTGCGGAAATGGATTTTCACTTACAACTTCAATCTTTTGCTTAATAAGTCTTTCAATATCCCTTATGTACACGCTCTCCTCCGGTTCGCATATTGAAATGGAAGTGCCCTCTTCACCGGCACGCCCACAACGGCCAATTCTATGCACATACGTTTCAGGCTCATTGGGGATTTCATAATTAATTACATAGCGAAGTCTGTCAATGTCTATACCGCGTGCAGCAATATCCGTAGCCACCAATACTCTAATGTTTTCGGCTTTAAACCCTTTTAGTGCCTTTTGTCGCTGATTTTGAGACTTGTCACCATGAATGGCCGCACATTCAATTTTTTTCTTTTGGAGATTGCGCACAATACGATTTGCTCCATGTTTTGTCCTTGAAAAAAGTAGCACTTGCTTAAGTTCAGGGTTCTCTAAAATATGTAAAAGCAGTTTGCCTTTGTCTTGTTTGTTGGTGGTATATAAAAACTGTTGAATTGTTTCTGCCGTGGAAGAAACAGGATTTACAGCTACCTTTTTTGGATTGATTAAAATTTGTTGGGACAGGGCCAAAATATTTTTTGGCATTGTTGCGGAGAAAAACAAGGACTGTCTTTTTTTGGGCAATTTGGAAAGAATCTTCTTTATATCATGAATAAAACCCATATCCAACATACGATCTGCCTCATCCAATACAAAATAGTCAACATCCCATAAGGAAATATACCTTTGATTCATCAAATCCAACAAACGTCCGGGAGTGGCAATTAAAACATCAATACCTTTCTTCAATATATTTACTTGGGGCCTTTGATTTACACCTCCGAAAATTACCGTATTTGTGATAGTAGTGTATTTCCCATAAGCTGCAAAGTTTTCCCCAATTTGGATGGCAAGCTCCCGCGTTGGAGTTATCACCAGTGCCGAAATCCTTCGCTTACCACTTTGTTTTTGTTTGTCATTCGCCAAATGTTGAATAATGGGAATGGCAAAGGCCGCACTTTTTCCTGTTCCAGTCTGTGCGCTGCCCAAAACATCTTCCCTATTTAAAATCAATGGAATTGATTTAGCCTGAATAGAAGTTGGCTCCGTATAGTTTTTATCCTTCAAGGCTTTGAGGATGGAGGGAATCAATTTTAAATCTTCGAATGTCATTTTGTTCAACGGATTATAAAAAGTTTGAGAGGCTTCTTTGAAAGCTGCAAACTTAAGGCTAAGCATACAAAGGAGCACTAACTATGCTAGCTGGTCCCAATAATTTTCATTCGAACTTTTCAATAACTTCAATGGTCTGTTTTAAATGCTCAGGACTTTTAATCCGGATATTTATGGTTTTGTAAACCCACTCATCACCATTTCTATCTGCAGAAATATCCATTTTGCTCTTTATTTTCTTTTCTGAACCAGTAACCCTAACGGTAATGTCCAGTGTGTTGTAATCGTTTGAATAGTTGTGTGCGCCCTCTAGGATTGCCAATTTGTCCAGCGGTTGCAATTCTCCCAGGAGCTGTATTACTTTTTCGTTCTTTTTAGCAATTTCCAGTGCATTTTCGCAAACCGATGATTCCGAATAGACTTTGGCCATTCCCATAATATTCCCGCCCAGTTTAGTAGAAAACAGTAGACCTAATACCAAGAATAAAACGATTATTGATGGAAGAAACCATTTCCAATTTCGCTTAAACCAACTTTTATGTTCAATTAGGGTATTCACAATGGTTATTTTATATCATCTAATCTCCTCAAGAAATGTTGTGACCACTTCCCAAGTTTCACTAACGTCATTTCCAACGCGCTCACTTACAAGCATGGAAGAACCATGCACTCCATATTTTGCGGCATAAGTTTGATGTCCATTCACCTTGGCCAATTCAAATTGGGCTTGCACATTTTCATTTTCCATTTCATTTGGTGGCCTTAACAGCAACAATGGAACTTTTAAAGTTTCAAAGTAAGGGTCTGGCAAGCAATTTTTCATAGAACCTCCGGAAGCTGGGGAAAAAGCCAATACGGCATTTATTTTATCCTGATTTTGACTGGCTAGCTGAATAGCCAAAGAAGCACTGTAACTGCTTCCCCAAACAATTTTATTTCCAGTGAACTCTGAACCGATAATGAAATCCAATGCGCTTTCAAGATTGTTGTATGCATCACAATACGTATATGGATTACCAAAACTATGGTCAGAAATAGTGGTGAGGGTTCTATTGTAATTACCATAGATTTGTCCACCCATTCTTTGGTCAATTGCTAAGATATTGAACCCTTTGTCAACAAGTTTTGGAATAATGGACCCATATTCGGCCCTTGCATTTGACCCACCTTGATGGAAGAGTAAAATAACTGTGCTGGTTTTATCTATTTCATACAAGTCGCCATATATCTTAATGCCATCTGAGGTAACAAAGCTGATTTCTTCCACTGAATCACTTGTAGTAGTATCCTCAATTTTGCTTTTTTTTTGGCAAGCACTAAATAGGAATAGTATACAAATTGATAGTGCGATAATTTTTTTCATGGTTCATAGAATGATGCACCCTCAAATTATGACAATAAGTAGGTGCGAATCGTTAAAAGGAGGTTAAAGTTGGGGAAGAGTAAATTTAGGAGAACCCGGAATTATAGCCTTTATTGTGAGTAGTTTTTTTATTCAGTTCGTTTGTAATTCAGTCCGGTTTTAAATCCACAAAAAGTTAGGAAAATCAATAGTAATATTTGCATGTAAAAAAGAATGCTTGATAAAATTCCAAAATTATTATCCTTTGATTCTATTTCCTGTTCAATTTGCTCTAATCCTTCGCCAGCACTCAATGGTGGATAAATAGTCCAACCAGAAGTTTGTTGAACAAAGTTCTCCACAATTGTACTAATTCCATTCAGGATTATTATCAGTAAAGTTGTTGAAATTATTAAAATCAGATTAGCAGTCAGATTTTTAAAATTCCCGCGTAATGTTCGGATAAGGTAAATTCCAAAAAATACTAAAACTCCGAGCAAAATGATAAAGTGAAAATTGGCAATCACAAAATAAGTGTCGTGAACATTTATGTCAAGAGTTGAGTCAGATTTCAGCCCATCAATTCCAAAAATCAGCGTATTCAAAATCAATACAAGCATTATCGTTCCAATCAGCCAAAATATTTCTTTTTTTTTCGGATTTTGTTTTTTAGACATTATGCACAACAAGTATATATAGTTACCAACCAATATAAGAATATATGAACAATGATCCTATATTCCATAGGATTTCCCTAAACTTGAAAAAGAAAGTAGCGACCAATGAAAAACAGAACCATCTATACCTTACTTTTTATTGTTTGTGTGATAGGCTTTTGGGTGTTCGAAAATTTTTATACCCCAGATACGTATTCAAATCCTGATGGTACAGCAGTTTCAGCATTACAGGATTCAGGTTTGTTACCAAACTCAACCACCGGAGCTATTGTTCAGCATGAACATTTTGTGCTTTCGTACAATGAGCCTTACGAACAAGCAGAGTGGGTGGCCTATGAGTTAAAGAAGAGTCATTTAACCCAAGACGATAGAAAACGCCCCTATTTTATTGAAGACCCCAAGGTAAAGACCAAATCTGCGGATTGGAGAAATTATAGAGGCTCCGGGTATGATAGGGGGCATTTGTGCCCCGCAGGTGATCGCCGGTTTTCGGAGTATGCCTACAATGAAACATTTTATACCAGCAATATTAGTCCCCAAGACCGTGATTTTAACGCTGGTGTTTGGAACCGATTGGAACAACAAGTGCGTCAATGGTGCAAAAGATATGGGGATTTGGTTGTGATTACCGGAGGGGTTTTGGAAGATGGATTGGAAGAAATAGGGGAGGAAGATGTGGATGTTCCCAACGCATTTTACAAAATTGTATTTCGAAAAAATGAAGCTACCGTTGATTTGCTTTGTTTTTTGATACCCGGTAAGGAAAGCCAAGCGAAGTTGGAGAGTTTTCTAATTTCTGTTGATGAATTGGAGGCATTGACCAACATCAACTTTTTTGAAGGGCAATCCCAAGAATGGCAAGAAAAAGTAGAGCGAAAAGTAAATGCTTCGGGCTGGAAATTTTAGATACCATCCTTTAGACGGTTGGAATCCAGCTTTAGAAAAATAAAAAGCAACATGGTAAAGAAAATCAATCCAGAGCCTCCATAACTAAAAAACGGAAGTGGAACCCCAATGGTCGGTAACAGTCCAATCACCATACCAATATTTACAAAATAATGGATAAGCAGGATGGAGATTACCCCATAACCATACATTCGGCTAAAATCGTTCTTCTGTCTTTCAGCAATAAAAATCAACCGTAAAAACAAAAAAGAAAAGAGGAGAATTACAGTAAATGTTCCCATAAAACCCCATTCTTCACCAACAGAGCTAAAAATATAATCAGTGTGTTGTTCCGGCACAAAATCTCCCTTGGTACGGGTGCCCTCTAAAAACCCTTTGCCAAAAAAACCACCTGACTCAATGGCTTTTTCAGATTGATAGGTATTATAACCAATGGTTTTTCTAATTCCCTCCAGCTTTTTCTCATCTTTTTCCAAACTCAACCATAGGGCAAAACGGTCGCGATGCCTTTGTTCAAAAACATTCTCATAGACAAAGCCAACGGATAGGGAAAAAAGAATGGATAAAGTAATTGTAATACCTAAAGGTAGTAATGGAACTTTTGTTGATTTTCGTTTAAAGGTAAAGATGAGAACAGTCAAGACACCGAGTCCTATTGCAATCCAAACTGTGCCGAACATCAAGGTGGTTGCGAACAGAACAACAATAAACAATAAAATTCCAAGATAATATATAGGAAAACCTTCCCTAAAGAGTACAAAGAAAAGTGAAAAGTAAATCAACGAACTACCTGGGTCTGGTTGAGGAAGTATAAGAAGTGCTGGCAATAGAATGATGATCAAAGCATATAGTTGGTGCTTTCTATTTTTAATGTCCGTTTGAATATCACTTAAATATTTTGCCAATGCCAGTGCGGTTGCAACCTTTGCCAATTCTGATGGTTGTAGGTTAAAGAAGCCCAAATCATACCAAGATGTTGCTCCGGCAATGGTCTTTCCAAAGAGAAAAAGTCCTAGCAATAATACTAAGGAAGCAATGTAAAACACCGATGCAAATCGTTCAAAAAAACTTGTCTCGATAAAGAGGACCAAAATGATTCCTGCAAAGGCCAGACCAATGAAAAACAACTGTTTTCCGTAGAGGGTGGAAAAGTCAAAAATTGAGGCATTTTGATCACTCAAGGTTGTAGAATAGATGTTGATCCATCCAATAAAAACCAAAAAAGCGTAAAGAAATACGGTAAGCCAGTCTATTCTTCCAAAAAGTCCTTTACCAGACATATTCATTTATCTTGAAAGGTTCTCCGCTATAGGGTTTGGCGTATTCATGCTCCAATGTTTTTTCCAACATACGCTTTTCCAAATCCTTTCTTGTGATTTCTCCTTTTATATATTTCTCAATCAACAACGAAGCAATATGCCCAGCATAGCGTGAGCCATAATAACCATTTTCTATATAAACAGCCAAGGCAATCTTAGGATTTTCAACTGGGGCAAAAGCCACAAAAACGGAGTGGTCCGTGAGCTGCATGCGTTCTCCATTGACCCTAACAAAATTTTCAACAGTTCCGGTTTTCCCTGCAATATTAATTTCTGGAATTTGAACCCATCTTCCGGTGCCGTATTTATATACATTTGCCATTCCTTCAATTACAGGCTCAAAATGTTCTCTGTCAATGGTAGTATATCGTGGCTCTGTGTATTTTGGGTCTATTGCTCCGGTATTCCTACCAATACGTTTTATAATATGGGGTGTGTAGAAGTAGCCTCTATTGGCAATGGCTGCCGTCATATTGGCAAGCTGCAAGGGTGTGGCGGCAACTTCTCCCTGCCCGATCGAGTTTGAAATAATAAAGGAAGATGCCCATCTATTGTCACCATATGCTCTGTCATAATATGCTCTGTTTGGAATTCTACCTGGGCTTCCTGTGGGTAAATCAGTACCTAAATATTGACCCAGACCAAAACTTTTCATATGCTTTTCCCAAGCATCCATTCCCTCGTCCGTGGTTGGATATTTTCCATATATTTTTCTGAAAGTTCCGGCAAAGTAAGCATTACATGATTGATAAATACCTGAATTCATATCCCGAACTCCACCACCACAATGGCAGCCCCTTTTTGTGTTTCCCACATAAAAACCATTATAACATCTAAACTTTGTGCTAGGGTCTATTACTCCTTCTTGAAGGGCAACAAGTGCATTTAATGTTTTAAACGGTGACCCTGGCGAAGGTTGCGCCAAAATAGATCTATCCCAGGTAGGTTTGGAAATAGTGTCATAATGCAATTTGCTATAGTTTTTTGAGCGATCTCTACCTACCAAAAGGGCAGGGTCGTATGTAGGCCCTGAAATCATGGCCAAAATCTCACCAGATTTAGGATCAATTGCTACAATGCCACCTCTTTTTCCATGCATTAATTTTTCACCATATTCCTGTAGCTTTTTGTCAATGGTTATATGTATTTCTTTTCCCTGCTCAGGAAGTGTGTCAAGTTTTCCATTTTTATAGGGTCCAATATCCCTGTTAAAACGGTCTTTTTGAATATGTAATACTCCTTTACGCCCCCGAAGCACTTCTTCATATTGTTTTTCAATGCCGGTACGGCCTTTTAATTCTCCCGCAACATAATATGGATTGTTTTGAAGGTCTCTTTCGTTTACCTCACTAATATATCCCAACACGTTGGCAGCGCTATTGGTGGTATAGTAGCGCAGTGACCTTTTTTGTATATAAAATCCTGTATAATGCCTCATCTTTTCTTGAAGGCGGGCATAATCCTCTTTGGATAGTTGTGGCACTAAAACCGAAGGTAGCCTTGGGGAGTACCTTCTTGCTCTTGCCATTTTGTTGATAAAAGACGTTTTATCTATACTTAACAGTTGACAAAACTCTAAAGTGTCCAAAGGTTTTACGTCTCTGGGGATAACCATAACATCATATGCAGGCTGGTTACCTACCATAAGCTCTCCATGCCTATCGTATACATAACCCCTCTCCGGATAATCATAGATTTTTTTAATGGCTGGATCGTCCAAGATTTGATCAGGTGAAAAACGAAAAAGCTGTAAATAAGAAAGCCTTCCTATGAAGGTAAATCCAATGATAACAATTATAGATGATAACAACAGTTTTTTCATGGCGAATCAAAATTTGTCAGTCCAGCATATTTACTTCAACGAAATAGTAACTTTTTTATTCGCTATGCGGACTAAAAAGTGAACTAAAGAGTGCACATAAAATCAAAGTTACAATACCTGTAGCTAAAACCCTTTTAAAAATTAAAAGCACATGGGATAGACTTATAATTTCCAGAGAAAAGAAAACAATCTGATGGATTAAAATTAAAAGGCCCAAAAAAGTCAAGCGTTGTACTTTGGTGGTATTCTTAAAGCTGAAATTTTGAAATTCATAGTTCACCCCAAAGCAAAACCGCATAAGTACGGGTCTAATGTAGGCCACGGTAAGCGTAGCGGTGGCGTGCAGTGCCATTGTGTCCGAAAAAATATCAATAATGAATCCTAGGAAAAAAGAGGTGACCATAAACAGAGCCCTATTTCCTTTAATCGGATACCAGTATAAAAATATGACGTAAACCAGTGGATTTATAAATCCAAGAAAGTTTAGGGTGTTAAATATCAGAACCTGTATTAGGATGAGCAATATGAATCGTAAACCGTTTAAAATTAAAGTGCTATTCATCCGTTGTCCTTGTCTCTAGAGCTTCAATTTCTTCTTTGTTTTTGTTTTGTATTATGTAAATGTTTTTAACATTGGCCATATCATTGAACAATTCAACATCGATATTGTAAAAGCTCCTTGATGCGTTAAGGTCGTATTTCTTAATAACCCCTATTGGAATATCTTCCGGAAAAATACTTGACATTGCTCCGGTAACGATGGTGTCTCCCACAACCAAGGGAACGAGTCTTGGTATATCTATGAGCTGCACAACATTATAATCTTCAACATTCCAAGTAAGTGAGCCAAAATAGTTGGTATTCTTTATTTTGGCATTAATGTTTGACTTTGTGTTCAAGACACTTTGTACGGTTGCAAAATTTGAAGAGGTGTTTTCCACAATTCCCAGAATACCTTTGGTTGTGATTACACCCATGTCTTGTGTAATACCTTGATTTTCTCCCTTATCAATAGTAATATAGTTTCGTGGGGAAGCAAAGCTATTTTTGATAATACTGCCGCTTATTATTTCATAATTTATCGAGGTAGTATCAAATTGCTGGATAGCATTCGTATTGGGATTGAAAAGTAGTTTGCGCAATTCCTCATTTTCCCTTACCAACCTTTTGTTTTCATCTTTGAGCTCAAAATAAGATGAAATATTTGCGGCCGATCCATAAACATTTCCTGTTAGCCATTTAGAGGAATTAAAAAATTTGGATTGATGATATGAATGTGATCTTACGGTAAGTGTCAAGCAAACGACCATAAGAAACCCATAGAGAAATGCATTTCTATAATTTAAAATAAAATTGATGATGCGCTGCATGCAATCGTATCATTAGGAAAGTTTTAAAACTTTCGAACGGTTCCAATAATTAGGTCACCGAATTATTTTATCAATATACTTTTATAGCGCTCCAAATTTTTAAGAGCAATACCCGTACCTCGCACAACCGCTCTCAATGGATCTTCGGCAATGTAAACGGGTAAATCCGTTTTTTGGGAAAGCCTTCTGTCCAGTCCTCTTAGCATTGAACCTCCTCCGGCTAAATAGATACCGGTATTATATATATCAGCTGCCAATTCTGGTGGGGTTTGGGAAAGGGTTTCCATTACGGCATCTTCTACCCTTAGAATACTTTTATCAAGTGCTTTTGCTATTTCTCTATAGGAAACTTGAACTTGTTTTGGTTTTCCAGTCAATAAATCCCTTCCTTGAATTGACTTATCATCCGGAGGGGATTTTAAATCTTCGGTAGCGGAACCTATTTCAATCTTTATCGCCTCTGCCGTACTTTCCCCAACATAAAGGTTGTGTTGCGTGCGCATGTAATAAATAATATCATTGGTAAATACATCACCTGCAATCTTGACGGATTTATCACAAACAATTCCGCCCAGCGCTATCACAGCAATCTCTGTTGTTCCACCACCTATATCAACAATCATATTTCCTTTGGGCTGCATAATATCCAAACCGATACCAATTGCAGCAGCCATAGGTTCATGAATCAAATACACTTCTTTACCATTAACACGTTCTGCGGATTCACGTACCGCACGCATCTCAACTTCAGTAATCCCGGAAGGAATACAGATGACCATTCGTAATGCTGGTGGAAACCATTTTTTCTTTAAAGCAGGTATGTTCTTGATGAACATATTGATCATCTTTTCAGAAGCATCAAAATCTGCAATTACACCATCCTTCAAAGGTCGTATGGTCTTAATATTTTCGTGGGTTTTTCCCTGCATCATGTTGGCTTCCCTGCCTACAGCAATTATTTTTCCAGAGATGCGATCCCTAGCAACAATTGACGGACTGTCAACTACTACTTTATCTAAATGAATGATCAGGGTGTTTGCAGTACCAAGGTCAATTGCAATTTCCTCAGTCATGAAATCAAAAAATCCCATAAAAAGTATTGGTTTTTCGGATTAACGGTAAATTTTATCGGCTAATGTACTAAAATTAATGTTTAAAATGTCGAGTCCCCGTCATTACCATTGACAGCCCATTTTCATTGCAATAATCTATGCTCAACTGATCTTTTATAGATCCTCCAGGTTGAATAACACTTTTTATTCCTGCTTTATCCGCAATCTCAACACAATCGGGGAATGGGAAAAAGGCATCACTAGCCATAACTGCGCCTTCCAACTCAAAATTGAAGGAATTCGCTTTATGTATCGCTTGGTTTAGAGCATCAACTCTTGAAGTTTGACCAGTTCCACTAGCGCAAAGTTGTTTGTTCTTAGCCAAAACTATGGTATTACTCTTGGTATGCTTACATAATTTGGAAGCAAAAATCAAATCTTCGATTTCCTCCGAAGATGGTTTTTTATCCGTTGCCGGTTGCAATTCTTCGGCGGTATCCGTTTTAAAATCTTTATCCTGGACCAAAACACCATTCAAGCATGTTCTAAGCAAAGTTTCCGGAAGCGCTACTTCATTTTGAATAAGGATAATTCGGTTCTTTTTGCCTTTTAGAATTTCCAAAGCTTCATCGGAATAGGATGGGGCAATGACCACTTCGCAGAACAGTTTGTGTATTTCCTCCGCTGTTGGTGCATCGATTTCAACGTTGGAAATCAAAATTCCACCAAAAGCAGAAACTGGGTCTCCAGCCAAGGCATCCACATAAGCTTGGTGTATAGTTTTACGCTGGGCCAAGCCACAAGCATTGTTGTGTTTTAGAATGGCAAAAGTGGGGTCGTCATTTTTAAACTCCCCCATAAGATTTACAGCGGCGTCAACATCTAATAGGTTGTTATAAGAAAGTTCTTTTCCATGTAATTTGGAGAACATGGCTTCAAAATCACCATAGAAATACCCTTTTTGATGCGGATTTTCACCATAACGAAGCACTTTTCCATTTTGCTCACTGATTTTAAGCGCAGTTTCTTCACCATTTGCATTGAAATAGTTGAAAATGGCCGAATCGTAATGTGAGGAAATATTAAAAGCTTTGGAGGCAAACCGCTTGCGATCTTCCATCGTAGTTGAACCGTTTCCTTCAGAAATCACATTTAGAAAGTCTTCGTAATCTTCCATTGATGAAACACAAAGCACATCTTTGAAGTTCTTTGCAGCTGCCCGAATTAAAGAGATTCCACCAATATCGATTTTTTCAATAATATCCTGTTCCGAAGCTCCACTTGCCACAGTTTTTTCAAAAGGATACAGATCCACAATAACAATGTCCAACTGCGGAATTTCAAATTCAGCCATTTGCGCAACATCACTATCGTTGTCCTGACGGTTAAGAATTCCGCCAAAAACTTTCGGGTGCAATGTTTTTACGCGTCCGCCCAAAATGGAAGGATAACTGGTTACATCTTCAACAGGAACAACATTGATTCCCAAATCGCGAATAAATTTCTCGGTTCCTCCTGTAGAGTATAGGGTTACGCCAAGTTCATCCAATTTTTTAACAATGGGTTCCAATCCATCTTTGTGAAATACCGATATAAGTGCAGCGGAAGCTTTTTTGGTGGTGCTCATTTTTTGTCTTAAAAATCAATTTATTAAGCACACAAAAGTAATTTTTTTGCTACTAAAAAAAATGATGGGTTATCAACAATATGGAACTAGTTTTAAAGAATTTGTGATACTTCTTGGTTTACAAATTCTAAAAAGCGTTCATCTGCTTCCGTAAAGGGGTCTGGGGTATTGGAATCTATATCAATTTGACCGATGTTCTCGCCATTTTTAAACAAGGGAACCACAATTTCCGACTTCACTGTAATACTGCATGCAATGTAATTGTCTTGAGCGGCAACATCTGGAACTACAAAGTTTTCATTGCTTACGGCGACCTGTCCGCAGATACCTTTCCCAAAGGGAATAATGGTATGATCAGTGGGCTCACCAACATAAGGCCCCAATTTTAGCTCTTCTTTATCCCCATTTTTAAAATAAAAACCAACCCAATCATAATGCTCCACAGAATCACTAAGCAGTTTGCAAATCTTGGTTAGACGATTTTCCACACTTTCCACGTTATTAGATAGAATGGTGGTTACCTTTGGTTTTAGAGATGTAAACATTGAATTGTTTTTTGCAAATGTATTTTAAAATGGACTTTTTAGTCTATGCGAAAGAAGAAAAATTACTACTCTGATAGCCTAAAATTTAGTTAAGGAATCATCTGGAAATAACGACAAAGACAAATAAATTGTAATTTTGTGGCGTGAAAGAGATTTTTCGCAATATCGGTTCTATTTTCTTGGCACTTATGGTGTTACTGTCTACGGTTTCGTGGACGGTAGATAAACATTTGTGCATGGGAAGAGTAATGGACGTTTCGTTCTTTGCCCATGCTGATGACTGTGGCATGGAAGAGGCAATGAAGGCCATGGGAACGGATGCTGGTGAAAACCATTGTTGCGATGATGAAACTTTTACAGTGAAAGGACAGGATGACCTAAAACTTTCTTGGAATGATTTGGAATTGGAGCACCAAACCTTTTTGGTGGCCTTTGCCCAGTCTTATCTTGATTTGTTCATCCCTGTTGCGGAACTACCTGTTCCCCACGAAAAATACCCACCCCCCATTTTGGTCAAGGACATTCAAGTGCTGGACCAAGTCTTCTTGATTTGATGTATTGAATAGCAATGAGTTTTCCGTTTCATTTGATTCGGGAGCGATTTTTTATTTCAATGATTATTCAATACATAACAATGAAACATATTTTAATAGTACTTTTTTGGCTTCCCATGCTTATATCTGCTCAAGATAAAATTGAGGGTATGGTTATGGAGGCCAGTGCAGAAAACAAACATATTGGACTAGCTGGTGCCAATGTATACTGGTTAAATTCCCAAATAGGGACGATTACCAAAGAAAATGGAACCTTTAGCATTCCCTATTCCAAAGATTACAACCAGTTGGTCATAAGCTTTGTTGGTTTTAGGACAGACACGTTAACCATCAATGAACCGAAGATGGTACATCATTGGTTGGTGCCATCCAACCAATTGGATGAGGTTGTAGTTGAAAAAGAACGCGATGCGGTGCAAAAGTCCTTTTTTTCCACTCAAAATGTAATAACGGTGAATAGTGCTGAACTCTTAAAGGCGGCTTGCTGTAACCTTTCTGAAAGTTTTGAAACAAATCCGGCCATCGATGTCAACTTTAACGATGCGCTTACGGGGACAAAACAAATTGAGATGTTGGGACTTACCAGTCCCTATTTGTTGATAACCCAAGAGAATATCCCTATGGTGCGTGGGGCTTCACAAACCTATGGTTTGACCTTTACTCCAGGTACTTGGGTAGAGAGCATTCAGATTACCAAAGGTGCGGGTAGCGTAGTAAATGGGTATGAAAGTATTTCGGGTCAAATCAATACGGAATTACAAAAGCCCTTGACGGATACTCCAGTGTTTGTGAACGGATATGTAAACCTGAACGGTAGGTTGGAACTGAATACCCATCTCAATACAAAACTGTCGGACAAATGGAGTACGGGATTGTACTTGCATGGTAACCGAAGAGATGTTGAAGTGGATAATAATGATGATGGGTTTTTGGACAATCCTTTGGCCAATCAAATCAACATCATGAACAGATGGCAATATCAGAACCCTAAAACGGGGTGGGTAAGTTTTTTAAATGTTCGCTATCTGAATGATGAAAAACAGATTGGGCAAACCGATTTTAATCCAGACGCTGATAAGTTCACCACCAATGCTTGGGGAAGTGAAATTGATACTGAAAGATTTGATGGTTCGGTAAAACTGGGATACGTTTTTCCAGAACTGCCCTATCAAAGTTTTGGTTTTCAAACATCATATAGCAGTCATAAACAAGATTCGTATTATGGATTCAATATATATAACATTGATCATGAGAGTATTTATACCAATCTATTGTTCAGTTCCATAATTGGAAACACCAAAAGCAAGTTTAAAACGGGATTGACATTCGCTTATGATGGATACGATGAATTGGTAAACAGTCAAGAATTTAGTCGTAACGATACTTCAGCAGGAGCATTTTTCGAATACAGCTATACCAATTTGGAAAAGTTGAGCTTTACCGCTGGTCTTCGGTTGGATACGCACAATCGATTGGGGACATTCTTTACCCCTAGATTTCATATCCGTTATACGCCATGGGAAAAAGGCAGTCTTAGGGGGTCGTTTGGTGTGGGACGAAGAGCTGCCAATATTTTTGCTGAGAACCAGCGACTTTTTGCTTCTTCTAGAACCATTCAGTTACAGACCAATGGAGGTGAAGTTTACGGTTTTGACCCAGAAAAGGCCTTGAATTATGGTATCAGCTTTATTCAAGGTTTTTCATTATTTGAAAGACCTGGAAATTTTTCTGTTGATTTTTACCGAACTGATTTCGACAATCAAATTGTGGTGGACTGGGAAAATCCGGATGCCATTGTATTTTCCAATTTAGATGGAAAAAGTTATGCCAATAGTCTGCAGGTGGAATTGAACCACGAAGTTTTACCCAATGTTGAGGTACGTACTGCCTATAAATTTTATGATGTGAAAACGGACTATCAAACGGGGCTTTTACAAAAACCGTTACAGGCCAGACACCGTTACTTTGCAAACGTTGGTTACAATACAACCCCAACAGAAAATGGGTCGCAATGGCGCTTTGATTACACATTGCATGCACTTGGCGAACAACGACTGCCCAACACCACTTCGAACCCTGTTAATTTTCAATTGGGGGATTTTTCTGAAGGATATAGTTTAATGAACGCCCAAGTGACTAAAGTCTTTTCAAAGAAGTTTGAAGTCTATGTGGGTGGGGAGAATTTGACTAATTTTAGACAAGATAATCCGGTTTTAGGGTCAAATGACCCTTTTGGAACAAACTTTGACACTACCATTGTATATGCCCCAATTTTTGGACGGATGGTGTATGCAGGTTTTAGATTTAAATCCTAATAACTAAATACAGATAAAGATGAAAAATAGAGTTTTAATAATAATGTGCCTATTGGTATCGACCATTGGTTTTGCTCAGGAAAAGAATAAAAAAGTTGCATTTGAGGTAGATGGTAAATGTGAAATGTGTAAAATGCGTATTGAGAAAGCTGCATTGGATGTTCCTGGGGTCAAGTATGCCATTTGGGATATTCCTTCGCATCAATTGTCGTTAGTGGTCGATGAAAGAAAGACGGATCCCATGAAAATTAAGACAGCTTTAGTTGCTGCTGGGCATGATACCAAGGAGTTAAAAGCGACCCAAGAAGCCTATGATGACATTCATCCGTGTTGCAAATACCGCGAAGACAATACTGACGATAGCGAAAAGCATTAAATAAGGAAATGAAGCATACATATACCGTAACTGGAATGACCTGCGAAGGGTGCGTAGCATCTGTGCAGGAGAAACTTTCAGGACTTGATGGTGTTACCAATGTTAGTGTGGATTTAGAAACTTCTTCGGCACATATTACGATGGAACGGCATATTTCTTTAAGAGAGTTTAGTGCGGTGTTGCCTAATAAATATGCAATTCAAGAAAGCCAAAGTGAGGTTGTATCCACTGTGGGAGAAATGATGGGAGAAAAATCTAAATGGGTGCAATTGCGCCCATTGTTTTTGATTTTTGCATATCTATTCACTGCATCAATCTTGCTGAACTTTAAAGATTGGAATTTAGGAGAGGCCATGCTCGACTTTATGGGGCTATTCTATATTGTTTTTAGCTTTTTCAAGTTTTTGGACTTAAAAGGTTTCCTAGAGAGTTTTAGAATGTACGACCCTTTGGCAAAGACAATTCCTGTATATGGTTGGATATACCCCTTTCTGGAATTGGGATTAGGCCTACTATTCTTAATGCGTGTTCAAGTGACGGCGGCCTTGATAATAACCGTAGTTATTCTTGGAATTACCACTTTTGGTGTAACCAAAACTCTGCTCGATAAAAAGAGCATAAGGTGTGCATGTCTTGGAACTGCTCTAAAGTTGCCTATGACCGAGGCGACCTTTATTGAAAATGCCATTATGTTGGTCATGGCATTTTGGATGTTATTTTAAGCACCTTCCAATAAAAAATCCGCTCTTAACTTAAGAGCGGATTTTTAATATTTGTTGGTTCTCCAAGGAGACTACATCATACCTGGCATTCCGCCACCACCCATTGGAGGCATGGCTGGAGCATCTTCTTTAATATCTGTTAACGCACATTCTGTGGTTAAAATCATTCCAGCAACAGAAGCGGCATTTTCCAAAGCAACACGAGTTACTTTAGTTGGATCTATGATACCTGCCTTCATCATTTCAACATATTTATCGGATTTGGCATCAAAACCAAAATCTCCTTTACCTTCCATAACTTTGGCAACAACAACCGAACCTTCGCCACCTGCATTTTCAACTATCGTACGCAATGGAGATTCAATAGCTCTGGCAACGATTTGTAATCCAGTTTCTTCGTCTGCATTAAGCGCATCAACTTTAGAAAGAACAGATTTTGCTCTTACCAATGCAACGCCACCACCAGCAACAATACCTTCTTCAACAGCAGCTCTTGTAGCATGCAATGCATCATCAACACGGTCTTTCTTTTCTTTCATTTCAACCTCTGAGGCAGCACCAACATAAAGCACCGCAACACCTCCGGCCAATTTGGCTAAACGCTCTTGTAGTTTTTCTTTGTCGTAATCTGAAGTGGTTGTTTCTATCTGTGCTTTAATTTGGTTAACACGAGTCTTAATGTTTTTAGCAATACCCCCGCCATTAACAATTGTAGTATTGTCTTTGTCGATTGTTACTCTTTCCGTTGTGCCCAACATATCTATTGTTGCAGTTTCCAAAGAGAATCCTCTTTCTTCTGAGATAACGGTACCATTGGTCAAAATAGCAATGTCTTCCAACATGGCTTTTCTTCTATCTCCAAAACCAGGAGCTTTTACCGCTGCTATTTTTAATGAACCTCTTAATTTGTTCACAACCAAAGTAGCCAAAGCTTCGCCATCAACATCTTCAGCAATGATCAATAATGGCTTTCCTGATTGTGCCACTGGCTCCAATACAGGAAGCAAATCCTTCATTGAAGATATTTTCTTGTCGAACAATAGGATATAAGGATTGTCCAAGTCAGCGATCATCTTTTCAGAATCGGTTACGAAGTAAGGAGAAAGGTAACCTCTATCAAACTGCATTCCTTCTACAACATCAACGTAAGTATCTGTTCCTTTTGCTTCTTCTACAGTGATAACGCCTTCTTTTCCAACTTTTCCAAAAGCTTGGGCAATCAAATCGCCGATTGTTCCATCGTTGTTTGCAGAAATAGCGGCTACTTGCTTAATTTTTTCTGATGAATCCCCAACTTTTTTAGATTGTTTGGATAGGTTTTCAACGATTGCCTCAACCGCCTTGTCTATCCCTCTTTTCAAATCCATGGGGTTTGCACCTGCCGCAACATTTTTAAGACCTTCTTTTACGATTGCCTGTGCAAGAACGGTTGCAGTTGTTGTTCCATCACCAGCCAAATCGTTGGTTTTTGAAGCAACTTCCTTTACCATTTGGGCACCCATGTTTTCAAGGGCGTTCTCCAATTCAATCTCTTTTGCAACAGTAACACCATCTTTGGTTACTTGTGGAGCACCAAATGATTTACTAATGATAACATTCCTTCCCTTAGGACCTAAGGTTACTTTTACTGCATTGGCCAAGGCATCTACACCTTTTTTTAGGCCATCACGCGCATCTATATCGAACTTAATATCTTTTGCCATTTTCTTTAGTTGATTTTTTTATTAAACAATTGCTAAAATGTCACTTTCACGCATCATCAAATAGTCAGAGCCATCCAATTTTAATTCTGTGCCGGCATACTTACCGTAAAGAACGGTATCGCCAACTTTTACGGTGATTGCCTCATCTTTGGTTCCTGGGCCTACAGCTACTACTTTTCCTTTTTGTGGTTTTTCTTTTGCAGTATCTGGAATTATGATACCGGAAGCCGTTTTTGTCTCAGCTTCAACAGGTTCGATAAGAACTCTGTCCGCTAATGGTTTAATGTTAACTTTAGCCATATTATTAATTTTTAGGTATTTGTTTTAAAAATTCTGGAAACTTTGGACAGAAATTATGCCATTACAAAAAAACTGACATTATTAGAAAACAAAAATGCCAGCTTGTCATTCAAGCTGGCATTTTGTAATTGTTTTGTCATTACTATTAATTAATAGTGTCTGCTGGGTTGCTGTTGTCAGTAGCTGGAACCTGTTCAGGAACTTGTTCCGGCACCGTTTCAGGAACTGTGGTCTCAATATCGTCGCCTTGCAATAATTTAGAATCTGCTTGACTGTAACTTCCTTTAAGGGAAACATTGGAAAGCAGTATCAAAACAATCAATAGCGTGGCAAGGGTCCAGGTACTTTTATCTAAAAAATCCCCTGTTTTCTTTACTCCACCAACAACTTGATTTCCACCTCCTCCAAAAGAGGATGACAATCCGCCTCCTTTAGGATTTTGGACCATAATGACCAAAACCAATAAAAGGCATACCACTATAATTAATATTAAAAAAATTGCAAACGTACTCATGTTCTTTATCTTATTCGTTTTCCTTCTGAAGCTTCTTCACCGCCCGAATTTGGTCTGCAAAGAAACCATTTTTTTCTGGATATTTCAAACTCAATATTTTGAAGGCCTGAATGGCTTTTTTATACTTTTTTTGTTCCAGGTAAACTTTGGCCAAAGTTTCTGTCATCAGTTCATTTTTGTCCATTTTAGTGGACTCTTTTATATTGACTTTTGACTTTAATCCTTCATTGGGTACTATTTTGGGTTTATTTTCAATGAACTTGTCCAACAAGTCGAATTTTTTCTTTTTGTCCAACTCATCGGTCAAAACGTTTTCAGAATCCCCAGAAGTGTTTTTTGATGCCAATTGTAACCACTCTGTAAAAGAATGTTTCTCTTTTTTAGTGAAAGGAATGGGCTTGCCCAAATCTAATTCGGTTTCCGGAGTAGACTCTTCGGGAACCACTTTTTTTGGTAACTTTTCTGTATTTTTTGATTTGAAAAGTGCAGGATTCAGTATCTGCTCGGCATCCTGAATGTTTTGGGGTAGTGCCACTTCTTCAGATTCCACTAAAATGGTTTCAATAGCTGAATTGGGTTCGATTTCTTCGGAAACAGCTTTTTTATCCTCAAGTTTTGGAGCTCTTCCCGCAAGAGTGTCCGCTATATTGTTTTGAACAAACTCTTGTGAAGTAATATAATCGAACAATACATCTCTATCCGCAGTATGGGCCGCGGTTACTTTTAATGCATTATTGTATTTGTAGCTATCAAGATTTTTTAGCCCTTTTAAATGCAGTGCCCTTGCTGCTTGAAAATAGGGGTATTCTTCAATTATATCTTCCAATTCCCGTGTTTGTTTTGGGGAAAGGATGGTATTTGATTTTTGAAGGATATGTATAAAATCCGATACGTTCATAGTTGCTACCAGTTACCTAACGATGCATTAAAAATATCTTGGGTAATACGATCAAAAATTTCCTCATGTGCAGCACTCTGTATGGAAGTTAATGATGCTGCAGCATCAAAATCAAAAAAGAAAGAAAAACGTTGTTCAAAATCTGCATCCTCCTTTGTTTTATTGAAAAACCGCACATTAACGCTCATGGTAAGCCGGTTTTGGGCCGTCAATTGATCTGAGGTTGCAGTCATTGGAGTTACTCTATACTCTATAATTTCTCCTTCGTAAAGCAAGTCTCCATTACTGCCAGTAAGCGATAGACTTGTCAAATTATTGATCAAATCTTGAAGTGCCAAGGTAAAATCCCTGTCCAACCCAGGTTCAATAGTGGAACCCGGACTTTGACCTGCGTAATTCTGGAAGAAATTTACCTGAAAGCTTTGGGCTGTGCCGATATCTGCACCGGAAAAGTTGTACGCACCGCAACCATATAAACTAAGAATAAAGCTAAAGAGGCCTATTTTTAAAAAGTGTTTTTTCATTGGTTTTCTCGCTAAATTCCTATAAGTCGTATTGTTTTATTTTTCTGTACAAAGTTCGTTCCGAAATTCCCAATTCGGAGGCTGCTGCTTTTCGTTTTCCCCTATTGCGCTCCAAGGATTTTTTAATCAACTCGATTTCTTTTTCCTGTAAAGATAAAGTTTCCTCTTCTTCAATTTCTTCAGCAAAATGATAACGATCTTCCTGTGGTTGGGTAATAGTCGTCGTACTTTCCACAACAGGTTCTGGTAAGTGTAAAACTTCTGCTATATTGCTTTTTTGTTGGGGAATTTCTTCCTCTTTTTTTCCATAGATTTTACGTATCAATGTCTCATTTTCTTCCTGTACTTTTTCAGAGTCATTGTTCTTCAAAAGTTCCATGGTAAGTTTTTTAAGATCGTTTAGATCCCCTTTCATATCAAACAAAACCTTGTAAAGAATTTCCCTTTCATTACTAAAATCACTTTCTTTTTTGCCTTGGTCCACCACCGCAGGCAGGTTGGTATTACTGGAATTTGGCAAATAGCCGTTCAAGGTAATTGCGGAAATAGACCTGTTTTCTTCCAAAACGGAGATTTGTTCCGCAATGTTTCGCAACTGCCTGATATTTCCTGGCCATCTATATTTTAATAGCAATTGTACGGCCTGGTCTTCCAGACGAATTGTGGGCATTTTATATTTCTGCCCAAAATCCGAAGCAAATTTTCTAAAAAGCAAATGAATATCTCCTTGACGCTCACGCAAGGGTGGAATGGCAATTTCCACAGTGCTCAATCTATAGTAAAGGTCTTCCCTAAACTTTTCTTTTTTAATGGCCTCAAACATGTTGATGTTGGTAGCGGCCACAATACGGACATCTGTTTTTTGTACTTGTGAGGATCCTACTTTTAAAAACTCTCCATTTTCCAAAACCCGGAGCAATCTTACTTGGGTGGTAAGGGGCAATTCTCCAACTTCATCCAAGAAAATGGTTCCCCCGTCTGCTACTTCAAAATATCCATTTCTAGTTTGCGTAGCCCCTGTAAATGCGCCTTTTTCATGCCCAAAAAGCTCACTGTCAATAGTGCCTTCAGGAATGGCTCCACAGTTTACGGCAATATATTTTGCGTGTTTGCGATGGGATAGCGAATGTATTATTTTTGGAATAGCTTCTTTACCAACACCACTTTCACCGGTTACCAAAACTGAAATATCAGTTGGGGAAACCTGTATAGCTTTCTCTATGGCACGATTCAGTTTTACATCATTGCCTATGAGTTCAAAGCGTTGTTTTATGGATTGAACATTTTCCATACTTCTTAGTTGTTCTTTGAATATCCAACCGCTTCACCAATTAAGGTGGCGGAGGTACATTCATTTATTTTTACATTGACAAAATCACCTACCTTATAATTTTCCTTTGGAAAAACCACAACGGTATTTTGAGAATTTCTGCCTTTCCAATGCGCATCAGATTTTTTAGAAGGACCTTCTATTAAAACCTCTTGCGTTTTATTCAAATGCAGTTGGGTTCTGTATAAACTATGTTGCTGTTGGAGATCTATAATTTCCGTAAGTCTTCTCTTTTTGGTTTCTTCGGGAATGTCATCCTCCAATTTTCTCGCCGCCATTGTTCCCGGGCGTTCAGAATAAGCGAACATAAACCCAAAATCATACTTTACATATTCCATTAAGCTCAAGGTGTCTTTATGATCTTCCTCGGTTTCAGTAGGGAATCCGGTTATCATATCTTGACTAATGGCACAATCTGGGATGATTTTTTTGATATTATCGATCAATTCAAAATACTCTTCTCTTGTGTGAAGTCGATTCATCGCTTTTAAAATACGATTGCTCCCACTTTGGACAGGTAAATGAATGTAATTGCAGATGTTTTCATACTTGACCATAGCTTCAATAACGTCCAAGGTCATATCCTGTGGATTGGAAGTGGAAAACCGAATCCGCATTTTAGGTTGTGCTTTGGCGGTCAGTTCCAATAATCTGGCAAAGTTTACCGAGGTTGCCTTTTGTATTTCTGAAGCTTTTTCAAAGTCTTTTTTTAACCCTCCACCGTACCACAGATAACTGTCCACGTTTTGACCCAACAAGGTAATTTCCTTAAATCCTTTTTCCCAAAGATCATTTACTTCTTCCAATATGGATTGGGGATCGCGGCTACGTTCCCGCCCTCTGGTAAACGGCACCACGCAAAAAGTACACATATTGTCGCATCCCCTTGTTATGGATACAAATGCACTTACTCCATTGGAATTTAGTCTAACCGGGGCAATATCACCATAGGTTTCATCTTTGGAAAGAATTACGTTAACGGCATTTCTACCTTCATCAATTTCTTGGATAAGGTTAGGGAGGTCTTTATAGGCATCTGGCCCAACGACCATATCCACAATTTTTTCCTCTTCAAGAAATTTGCTCTTTAAGCGTTCTGCCATGCAACCCAATACACCAACCTTCATTCCTGGATTGGTTTTCTTAACGGCATTGAATTTTTCCAAGCGTTTTCTCACCGTCAGTTCAGCCTTTTCTCTGATGGAACAGGTATTGACCAAGACTAAATCAGCTTCTTCAAGTTTCTGAGTGGTATTAAACCCCTCTTTGGCCAGAATTGATGCTACAATCTCACTATCTGAAAAATTCATTTGACAACCGTAACTTTCTATATAAAGTTTTCGGCCGTTCGAATCGTTTTTCTTCAAAGCCAAGGTAGAACCCTGTTGGCTTTCATCTATAATTTTCTCTATACCTTCGCTTTTGATCATTTCTTTACAATGGTCTGCAAAGATAGTGCATATTCCATTTTAGTGACAATTTGGCAGTACGTTTTAATACTATATTTAGATAATATTCTGTTATTGTACGCTCCAATTTAAATTATGACCACCGAATTATGAGTTTAAGTGATTTGACACAAAGAATTAATGAAAGCATACCATTGGATTTTGGAAGCATTTTCAATAATAGTATAGAATTGTTCAAAAAAGTCTGGGTGCAGGGTTTTATTACGCTGCTTTTTACTTTTTTGGCCCTCATCCCGTTTTATGTTTTACTATACGCACCAATGATTGCTTTTGGGATTTCAGACCCCGAAGCCATGAACAGTCAGGAACTGCCCCCCGCTGTAATCCTATTTATGGTTTTGTTCATGCCCATCTTCTTTTTAGGATTGATGACCATTGTTCTATGTTTGAATGCGGCTTTTTTAAGAATATGTAGATTAAAAGATTTAAATGAACCGGGTGAAGAAAGTTATTTTTTCTACTTTAAAAGAGACTACTTAGGAAAGGCTTTGTTGCTTTCACTTATCATGTTGGGGCTTTCAATACTTGGTACACTTGCTTGTGGTTTGGGAATTATATATTTAATGGTTCCAATGTCATTATTTCCGGCTTTTTTGGCTTTTGATAAAGAGTTAAAGGCCATGGAAATTACAAAGGCAAGTTTTGCCTTGGGGAATAAAAATTGGTTGGTGATATTCGGGTTGATTATTGTGACCGGTATCATTGCCCAACTTGGGTTTTTACTATGCGTTGTAGGTGTTCTTTTTACTGCAATGTTCGGTAAAATACCTGTTTATTTTATTTATAAGGATGCTGTTGGTTTTTCATCAATGGACTAGTCCTTTAACAGAAACAAATAATGTGAATGAGGTGGAATAAATTCAAGAATCTTTTTTCAAAAGAAAGCAAGACTACAGAAGGTAGAGCTATTGATGAGTTGACAAGGTCGACCAAGAAAGTGATGAGCGATATATATGAAAAGAAAAGATGGGGTGGTAGACAAAAAGATTTTTATTCTGGTTCCGGTTCGCATTCCCGAAAAGTAGTGCAACCTTATATCAAGACTATTTCTTCATTCCTTAAAGATTATGAAGATGGTTTGATTGTCTGTGACTTAGGGTGTGGTGATTTTAACGTAGGCAAAAATTTAGTTCCCTATTCCAAGAGATATATGGGAATTGATATTGTGGACGATTTAATTGAAAGAAATAAGAAACTTTTTGTAAGTGAAAAATTAGAATTTCATTGTCTGAATATAGTTACGGACAATTTGCCTAAAGGAGATTGTATTCTAGTTAGGCAGGTGTTTCAGCACTTATCCAACGAAGAGATAAAAAAGGTGGTTAAAAAAATTCAAACATTCAAACATATTATAGTTACTGAACACATCCCTAAAGGAGAATTTGTGGCAAACGCTGAAAAATCTACTGGGGCAGGTATTCGATTGTCAAATAATAGTGGTGTGGTTTTAACAGAACCACCATTTAATATGAATCCTGAAAGATCTACAGAATTGTTGCGCATTAAATACAGGAAGGCTTTAATAGTAACCACATACTATCAAAATTTCTAAATTTCATTTTAAGAAGGCTAGGCCCAACTCTATTTAATGATTTTAAGATTAGGAAAATTTAGTTACGCCTGGCATAGGAATGGGATATTTGCCATTTTCATTAGGAATCGTTGGAGGTTTGGAATCCCAAGTTGGGTTTTCCGGCACCAGGCTTAAATCCGAGTTCAAAGCTTGTTCCCAAGTTATAGTTTGACCGGAATAGGTTGCCATTCTTCCCATAATGGCAGTAAGTGTTGCTTTGGCACCATTCTCAGCATCGGCAATAACTCCCTTATTTCGTATTGAAGCAAAAAGGAGGTCATGCTCAACTTGATAAGGATTGGGGTCATGTTCTTTGCCTGCATTGAGTAGTGTTTCCCCCTCCAGATCCGTTACCAAACCTTTTCTGGCCAAAATGGAACCTTTGGTGCCTTGAAAGGCTTCATCAACTCGCCTAAAACAACCTTTTTGGTGCCTGCACTGGCTTGCGACTACCGCTCCACTAGGATACGTGAATTCAACAAAATGGTGGTCAAAAATTTCTCCGTGATCTAACCCATTTCTAGTTTGTCTACCACCCATTCCCTGGGCCGAAGCTGGATATTCCCCAATAAACCAATTGGCCACATCAATATTGTGGATGTGTTGCTCTAAAATATGATCACCGCATAACCAGTTAAAATAGTACCAGTTTCGCATTTGGTATTCCATTTCTGTCTGCTGGGGCTGTCTTGCTCGCACCCATACTCCAGCGCTGTTCCAGTACACTTGTCCAGAGATTATTTTTCCAATTGTTCCTTCTTGGATCTGTTTATGGAGTGCTAGGTATTTTTTTTCATAGCGCCGTTGGAGTCCTACTACAACATTCAACTTTTTCTCCTTCGCTATTTTCGCATTTTTCAGCACTTTTCGAACTCCGGCTGGATCTGTTGCCACAGGTTTTTCCATAAAAACATGCTTGTCCTGCGAAATGGCATATTCAAAATGCTGCGGCCGAAAGCCGGGAGGGGTTGTAAGAATGACTACATCAGCTAAGTCTATTGCTTTTGAATAGGCGTCAAAACCAACAAAGCGATTTTTTTCTTTGACGTCTATTTTTCGTTCTCCCTCAAAATGTTCTATGATTCCTGTTAAGCTTTGATCCAATCGATCCTGAAAGGCATCAGCCATGGCAACCAATTCCACATCTGGGTCAGCAGTCAAGGCTTGTACTGCAGCACCTGTGCCCCTCCCTCCGCAACCTACCAGCGCAAGTTTTAATTTTTTGTTTCCGGTAACATAACCCATTGCATTCATAGAGGTACTGCTTGCCATAAGGGCTCCAGTAGCAAGTCCAGTTGTTTTCACAAACGACCTTCTGTTCAGTTTTTTGATTTCTTTCTTTTTGTGATTTTGTGACATAGCCTTTAGTTTGTATGTTTTTCTTTCCAATAGATTTGTTGTTCCTCTGCAGTGGGAGTTTTATAAGGTCGTACAATACGAAATCCAATAAAAGGTGCATCAGTGTGCCACCATTTACTTTTTGGGATTTGTGGGTCTCTAAGTTTCCATTTTTTGGTAGAAGGTTTCCTAGAAGCACTTCTTAGCTGTTTTGCTTGATCTATCCATGATCCACCGCGTAAACTACGCGGGTAGGTTTTGATTGGTTTTATGAATGGATTTGAAACAGGGTGTTGCCTTCTATTAAAGTATGCTTTTTCTTCATATTGATCCAATGTCCACTCTGCTACGTTACCATGCATATCGTACAACCCCCAAGGATTTGGTTTTTTTAGCCCCACTTTGTGGGAGGTGCTATCACTATTTTTTTTTGACCACGCGTAATCTTCCAGTGCCGTTGGGTCGTTACCAAAAGAATAAGCTGTTTGTGTTCCTGCCCTACAGGCATATTCCCATTCCGCTTCGGTGGGAAGTCGATAGAAATTTCCGGTCATGGCAGAAAGCCATTCGCAGAATTTTGAAGCAGCTAACTGTGTCATGTTTATTGCGGGAAAACCCTCAATACCCATTCCATGATCCATATCTATGTAAGGGATGGTGGCACCAGAAACGGCATCAACAGCAAGTAAAACTTCGTTTCCAAGATTATTTGTGTCTCTTTGTCTGTCAATTTCCCGATCAATAAACAAATTATAGAGATCCCAGGTAACTTCAAATTGAGCCATCCAAAAAGGAGCTACTTCTACATTATGGGTTGGCCCTTCATCTAAAGATCTGCCAATTTCACTTTCAGTACTGCCCATGGTAAAATTGCCTCCTTGAATTGGGACCATGGAAATATGGATGCTAGTTCCAGAAATTTTTTGTGCATAGGGCTCAAAAGATTTTTGGGCAATAGCATTGAAACAAATACAGTGTACAAATAATAAGAAAAGCGCTCTCAACTTTCAAGGAATTAGGATAAATGTATGATTTTATCCTATACAGATTTGACTTTTTTTGTCTAATTACGCAACTTTGTTTAAGACTTTCTATCTATTGTTTGTTATGCTATCCAAAAAATTAAACAATATGAAAAAGAAAGTTTTAGTAATTCTATCCCTTGTCACGCTGGTTTTTGTATCCTGTGATGATAAAGATGACAGTGACTACGCAGATTATTTAGTAGCAAGGCCTTTGGTCGTTAGCAAGGCTGAATTTGCAGCAAGTGTAGACATAATTGCACCACGACCTATAGATGAATCCGGTAAGGTGTATTCCTATAAAGATTATATTTTCATTAATGACAAGAGTCAGGGAATTCATGTAATAGATAACAGCAATCCCCAGCAGCCAAAAAAGATATCGTTCATAAAGATTCCCGGCAATGTTGATATTTCTGTAAAGGATGATTTCTTGTTTGCTGATAGTCTGATGGATTTAGTGGTATTGGATATATCTGATTTGAACAATATAAAACAGGTTAGTAGATTGGAGAATGTACTTTATGGTAATGTTTTCTGGCCTTTTGAAGCAGACATAATAGAATACGATGGATATGATTATGAGAATGAGATTCTGGTAGGTTGGGAAACAGTTACAGAAAGAAGATTGATCGAGCAGGTTCAGCAAAATGGTGGGGGCGGTATCTTTTTTGAAGATATGGCCTTAGCGAATAGTGCAGATGGAGGTACAGGGCAAGGCGGCTCTCTGGCGCGCTTTAAAATAGTTGATGATTATTTGTATGCTGTGGACAGCCATAATATCAATGTATTTGATATCTCAGATTTGGAGAACCCACAAAATCTGGAAGACGTCTATGCAGGGTTTGACATTGAGACGATATTCAATAGGGATAATCACCTGTTTTTGGGAAGTATGAGTGGTATGTACATTTATGACATCTCCTCACCGGCCACACCAACATTTGTTTCGGATTTTCAACATGGTACTGCCTGTGATCCCGTTGTGGTTGATGGAGATTACGCCTATGTGACGTTGCGCGGAGGCAATGGATGTGGAGCTTTGGAGAGTGGTCTGTTCATTGTAGATATTTCTGAAATAACAGAACCAAAATTGGCCACTTCGTATCCAATGGATGAACCATATGGCTTAGGTATTAAAGATGAAAAACTATTTATATGCGATGGTAGCTCCGGTCTTAAAGTATACGATAAGACAGATATTGAGGATTTAAAAACGTTAAACCATTTTAAAGATATTGTTACGTTTGATGTAATTCCGCTGGAGAGTCATTTAATAATGGTAGGAGACGAAGTGCTCTACCAATATGAATATTTAGACAATAAAATCAAACTTATAAGTCAGATAGGTCTCAATTAAAAAACACAATAATCGAATGAAATATCCCGTTTTTAGCGGGATATTTTTTTGGAATGAATTTTTCAAAAAACCAAAATCGAAAAATTCATATACTTTTGTCACTTCAAAACCAATTGCATGCCGAAGAATTTAGTTATTGTTGAGTCCCCAGCAAAAGCAAAAACCATAGAACGTTTTTTAGGAAAAGATTTCCAAGTTGAATCTAGTTTTGGTCATATTGCAGATCTTCCGTCCAAAGAACTGGGGGTAGACGTGGAAAATGATTTTAAGCCCAAATATACTGTTGACAAGGAGAAAAAAGCCTTGGTCAAAAAACTGAAAGATTTGGCCAAAAAAGCAGATACAATATGGTTGGCAAGTGATGAAGATCGAGAGGGAGAAGCTATTTCTTGGCATTTGTCAGAAGAATTAGGATTGGATAAAAGCAGGACCAAACGTATTGTATTCAATTCCATTACAAAATCCGCTATCCAAAAAGCCATTGAGAACCCAAGGGAAATCAATTATGATTTGGTAAATGCCCAGCAGGCTAGAAGGGTTCTGGATAGATTGGTGGGGTATGAACTTTCCCCGGTATTGTGGAAAAAAATAAAACCAGGACTTTCGGCAGGACGGGTACAATCCGTTGCAGTACGGTTAATCGTAGAAAGAGAACGGGATATTGAGGTTTTTAAACCAGAAGCCTCCTTTAGGATTCAAGCAGAGTTTAAGACCGCAAAAGGAAATGTGTTTGCGGCAAAACTAAACAAGACCTTTCCGACCAAAGCAGCGGCTGAGGAATTTTTAAAGCAAAATATTGGAGCGGATTTTTCTGTTGGAAACCTAGATAAAAAACCGGCAAAGAAATCCCCTGCAGCACCATTTACAACTTCCACGCTTCAGCAAGAGGCATCGAGAAAATTATACTTTTCCGTTGGTAGAACCATGCAAGTTGCCCAACGTTTGTATGAAGCTGGACTTATAACTTATATGAGAACGGATAGCGTAAACCTGTCCAAAGAAGCATTGAATGCGGCGAAAGATGCTATTGTGCAAAATTATGGTGAGTCGTACAGCAAGATTAGGAACTATACGGGAAAATCCAAAGGTGCACAAGAAGCTCACGAAGCGATTCGTCCTACCGATATGAAATTAAGTGGACCATCACTGGAAAGAGATCAGTCCAAACTGTATGAGTTGATATGGAAACGTACGTTGGCTTCTCAGATGAGTGATGCTGAATTGGAACGTACTAATGTTAAAATAAAGGCGAGTTCACATAAAGAGGAGTTTTCTGCAAATGGTGAAGTTGTGAAGTTTGATGGATTCCTGAAAGTATATTTAGAAGGAACAGATGAAGAGGACAAAACTGAAGAGCAGGAAGGAATGCTCCCAGCAATGAGTGTGGGCGAGACATTGCAAAATAATTTTATTTCAGCTACCGAGCGTTTTTCAAGACCACCATATCGCTATACAGAAGCTTCCCTTGTTAAAAAACTGGAAGAGCTTGGTATAGGGAGACCATCAACATATGCACCAACAATTTCTACAATTCAGAATAGAGGATATGTGGAAAAGGGGACAGTGGAAGGAACACAACGTAATTACATACAGTTGGTTTTGGAAGCCGGTGCAGTTGCCGAAAAGAAATTATCTGAAATGATAGGCTCGGACAAAGGGAAATTGGTTCCCACTGATATTGGAATGATCGTGAACGATTTTCTCGTCAGTCATTTCACCACTATCCTAGATTATAATTTTACGGCGAAGGTTGAAGAAAACTTTGATGAAATTGCCTCGGGAGATGAAGATTGGCAGAAGATGATGAAGGAATTCTACAAAAATTTCCATCCCAAAGTGTTGGATGTAGAAGAAAATGCTGAACGTGCAAGTGGAGAACGGGTATTGGGAAAAGATCCAAAATCTGGAAGACAGGTAGCGGCAAGATTAGGTCGTTTTGGCCCAATGGTGCAAATAGGTACCGTAGATGAAGAAGAAAAACCATTGTTCGCAAGTTTGCTGCCAGAGCAATCCATTACCACAATAACCTTTGATGAGGCCATGGAGCTTTTTGAATTGCCAAGAAAATTGGGAGTTTACGAAGGAGAAGAGATTGAGGCGAGTGTAGGTCGTTTTGGTCCCTATGTAAGATTTGGGAAAAAATTCATCTCGTTGGATAAAGGAGAAAGTGCCTTTGATGTGAATATGGATAGGGCAATTGAACTAATCAAAGCAAAACAATTGGCCGATGCGCCAATTGCACATTACGAAGATAAAGAGGTGACCAAAGGTGTGGGTCGTTTTGGTCCTTTTATTAAGTGGGATGGCATGTTCATTAATGTGAACAAGAAATACGATTTTGACAACCTTTCCAAAACCGATATTGTTGAACTCATTGAAGCCAAAAAAGTAAAAGAAGCGGAAAAATTGATTCAAGAATGGCCGGCAGAAAAAATTCGTATTGAAAAGGCCAGATGGGGCAGGCACAACATCATAAAAGGAAGAATAAAAGTTGAGCTTTCCAAAGATGTTGATGCAACCAAGATATCCTTGGAAGAAGCGCAGGCCCTTATCGAAAAAAAATCACCCAAGAAAAAAACCAAAGCCAAACCTAAGGCTAAAAAGTAATATGGCATTCGATTTTTTGGTCCCTATAAAGGACAAAGTCTTAGCATTTTCAGAATTACTCCCACCACAAGCATTGGGCAAAAATGTTTTTAAGCATACCGAAAAAAAAGGATTGCCCGTATTTGCCAATGCCACCGTTGCCATTTTTGGCGTGTTGGAATCAAGAAATGCATTTGAAAAAAAACCGGAAAAATTGGATATCGATGAAATTCGTATTCAATTGTATCGCTTAATGACAGGTAATTGGAACTCTACGATTTTGGATATAGGTGATGTTGAAGAGGGAGATACCGTTGAAGACACCTATTTTGTGGTTAAGGAAATTGTGGCCGGTCTTTTGGAAGAAAATATTATACCTATTATAATAGGGGGCACCCAAGATATTACCTTTCCAACCTACAGGGCATTTGACAAAATTAGAAACATGGTCAATTTGGTTTCCATAGATAGCCGTTTTGACTTTGGGGAAGATGAAGAATTAATTTCTTCCCATTCCTATATGAGTAGAATCATAACAGATAAACCCAATAACCTTTTTAATTTTTCAAATATTGGGTATCAAAGTTATTTTAATGCCCAAGAGGAGATGGATTTAATGGAGCGTCTTTTCTTTGATGCATATCGATTGGGAGATATAACAGCTAATATTGGATTGGCAGAACCAGTATTGAGAAGTGCCCATATTGTGAGTTTAGATCTAAGGGCGATTCGCGCCAGCGAAATGGGATTGTACAAAAACTTTTCTCCCAATGGTTTTACCGGGAGGGAAATCTGCGCCATTGCAAGATATGCGGGTATAAGTGACAAAGTATCACTTTTTGGTATCTACGAAGGAGAAAATTCCTTGCAAGCTTTTCAAATGATAGCCCAGATTATTTGGTACTTTATAGAAGGCATCAGTTTTAGGATAAAGGAGTTCCCAAGCTCTAAAAGCGAAGATTTTACAAAGTTCACCGTACCTACGGATACTGAAGAACTCATATTCTACAAGAGTCACGTTACCGAGCGCTGGTGGGTAGAGGTTCCATCAATTTTACCTGAACATACTAAAACAAATTCGGTGGCGTTATTACCTTGCACCGAAGAGGACTATCTGGATGCTTGCAACCAGAATATTCCAGAAAGGTGGTTCAAGGCCTATAGAAAGGGCTTTAATTAACAAACTAAATTTTTAAGCATTAATTGGTTTCACACAATAATTTATTCAAAAAACAGTTTTGAGAATAATGAATTTGTGCAACACAGTTTATAATCTTAAATCGAAAATTTAACCTAAAGTATGAGAAAGCTATTCTTTTCATCTATAGCATTTGTTTTTTTACTCACAAGTTGTGGTTCAAAATCAAAGTCAAAAGGTGAACTCGTTGGAGCCCAAGGAAAAAAGTGGTATCCTGAGAAACCCTACGGAATGGAACTGATTCCCCGCGGCTCCTTTGTAATGGGTAAGGCTGAAGAGGATCAGGCAAAAGTATTGAACGCTCCCACAAGAACAGTTACCGTACGTTCTTTTTATATGGATGACACGGAAATCACGAACAGTGAGTACCGTCAGTTTGTGGAGTGGGTCAAAGATTCTATAACCAGAACCAAATTAGCCATTCTTGCAGATGAATTGGGAATTGGTCCTGAAGATGAAGGTATAGGAGAGTATGCCTTTAAGGATACAGATACTACCAAAATCTCAGTTTACGATAGATATATGCTCGATAATTATGCCGGTTTAGGTGAAACCGGATATGAAGGAAGAGCATTGAATACCGATGTTGATTTGGTATGGGATACATCAGAATACCCAGATGAATATTATGCTGAGGTAATGGATTCATTATATATTCCTGAAGAGGAAAGCTATAATGGATTAAGAACCGTTGATGTGACTCAATTAAAATATAAGTACAATTGGATGGATATCGAAGCTGCTGCCCGCTCTAAAAGTGGGAGGAGAAAAGATTTCATCAAAAAAGAGGAATTGGAAATTTATCCGGATACCACCGTTTGGATCCGTGATTTTGAATATTCCTATAACGAACCTATGCACAATGACTATTTTTGGCATGATGCATACAGTGAGTATCCCGTTGTTGGTGTAAACTGGCAGCAGGCAAAAGCGTTTTGCTCTTGGAGAAGCAAGTTCAAGAACGATGATCAAAAAAGTCGTGGAAGACAATTTGTAAACCAGTTTAGATTACCTACGGAAGCTGAATGGGAATATGCAGCAAGAGGAGGTATTGACGGAGGTACATACCCATGGGGTGGACCTTATGTAATAAGTGATACAGGATGTTTTATGGCCAACTTTAAGCCACAGCGTGGAGATTATGCCGCAGATGCCGCATTATATACCGTTGAGGCAAAATCATACGAGCCAAACGATTATAATTTATACAATATGGCGGGTAACGTATCTGAATGGACAAGCTCTAGCTTTGATCAAGGCGCCTACGAATATCTTTCTACCATGAACCCCAATATTGGATCAGGGCAGAATAAAAGAAAAGTAATCCGTGGTGGATCTTGGAAAGATGTTGCCTACTTCTTGCAAGTAAGTACAAGAGATTATGAATACCAAGATTCAGCAAGGAGTTACATAGGTTTCCGAACCGTTCAGGATTATATGGGTGAAGAGGATTCCACAAAGGGGCAAGGGCTTCCAAATTAAAATAATAAAAACGAGAGAGCATTATATAAACCAGTAACCAAATACTTATTTATATAACTTAATTAAAATTAGAATTATGGCACAGTCAAAATCAACAAAAAAACTATTTAACATGGCCTACGGGCTTGGAGCATCGGTAGTAATTATTGGTGCACTATTTAAAATCCTTCACTGGGAATTTGGACCACTTACCGGTGGATTGCTTCTTGCTGTTGGACTTATTACAGAAGCATTGATCTTTGCTATTAGTGCATTTGAACCAGTAGACGATGAATACGATTGGTCTTTGGTGTATCCTGAATTGAACAATGGTCAAGCTAAAGGAAACAAAAATGACGCTAAGCAAGCTAAAGAAGCTGAAGGTCTTCTTTCAAGAAAATTGGATGATCTTTTAAAAGAAGCCAATATTGATTCTGAACTTTTCACAAGTTTAGGGGATAGCATCAAGAATTTTGAAGGAGCTGCTAAAGGTATTGCTCCAACTACAGATGCAATTCAGCATACTAAAAAGTATTCTGAAGAATTGTCTCATGCTGCCGCTCAAATGGAATCTTTGAACAGCTTGTACAAAGTTCAGTTGGAAAGTGCTAGCAGACAAGCTTCTATCAACGAAGAAGTTGTACAGAATGCTGGTGCATTGAAAGACCAAATGGAATCTTTGGCAACTAACCTTTCTTCATTGAATGGAGTTTATGGTGGAATGTTGTCTGCAATGGCAAAAAACTAATTAGGGTCTGTTAATTGATATACCAAACCCAGATCAAATTAATTATTAATTCTAATTAGAAAAAAACATGGCAGGAGGAAAACAAACACCACGTCAGAAGATGATCAACCTTATGTATTTGATCTTCATCGCGATGTTGGCCTTAAATATGAGCAAAGAAGTTCTTGCGGCGTTCGGGATAATGAACGAAAAGCTTGAGACTTCCAATATAAAGACTACAGAAAGTAACGATAACTTTTTGGCAAGTCTTGAAACAAAAGCTTCAGAAGATGCTGAGAAATATGGTAAATTATACCAGAATGCTCAGAAGATCAAGGGCTTGTCACAAGAGTACTATGATTACTTGGAAACTCTTAAAAAGGGAATGACCGAAAAACTTGAAGATCCTAAGGATTATGCAAGAATGGACAATTCCGATTATTTAGATCAGACTCTTTTTCAAGGGGATAATTTATCTGCAGAAGGTAAAGAATTCATGAAAAGAATCAATGACTATAAGACGCAAGTTGGTGCTATTGCACCTACAGCCTTAAAGGAAGCTGTTAATACACGCTTTCAAACGGGAGATGCAAACGGTAAAGTAGAAAAAAGAGATGGTACAAAGCAAGATTGGATTAACTATCACTATGAAGGGTATCCATTGGTAGCTTCTTTGGCTAAACTAACAGCGCTTCAGGCGGATGTTAAAGCTACGGAAGAAGATGCTTTAAAATCTATGTTGGAAGGTGAGCTTACAAATCAAGTTTCATTGACAAACTTTGCTACTTCTTTGTTGGCCTCTAAATCGGCTTTCTATAACGGAGATAAGTATGATGGTAAGATTATCATCAGTAAAACAGATAAAACATCTACTCCAGTTAAGGCTGAGTTAACTTTAGACGGTAGAAAACTGACTGAAGGTAAAGACTATAAGTTGGAAGCTGGTGGTGTTCAAATGTTGATTGGTGCCGGTAGCCCTGGTGATCATGAAATAGTTGGTACAATGTTCTTTATGCAAGATGGAGAGGAAATTCCTGTGGAAGTTAAAAATTCTTTTGCTACAATTTCCAAGCCTAATGCTGCTGTAATTGCTGCAGATAAGATGAATGTGGTATACCGTGGGGTTGCTAACCCAATGACCATATCCATTCCTGGTATTCCAGATAACAAAGTTTCTGCATCTGCTCCTGGACTTTCCAAGAGAAGTGGAAGCAAGTATGTTATGAATCCTGGAAAAGGTAGGGAAGTCACTATTAGTGCTTCTGGTATTTTGCCTGATGGGCAAAGAATCAGTACACCAGCTACATTCCGTATCAAGGATATTCCAAGACCAGGAGGTACTGTTCGTGGAGAAGCTGGAAGTGCTAAAATGCCTAGAAAGAACCTAGAGATATCTACTATAGGAGCTATGTTGGAAGACTTTGATTTTGATTTGAATCTTGCTGTAAGCGGATTTAAATTTAAAGTGCCAGGTCAACCTACCATCGTAGTGAACGGAAACAAATTGAATGCAAGAGCCAAATCAGCTTTACAAAGAGCTAAAAGAGGTGAAGCCGTACAGATATTCGATATCAAAGCCTACATTTCAAACAACAAAACCTATAAGTTGAAAAAGGTTTCGCCAGTTGTTGTAGAGCTTACAAACTAAAAAAGTATACAGATAATCATGAATTGGAAAAACGCATTTTTAATTGGAGCTTTAACCTTAGTGCCCATGTCGATCATGGCTCAGGCAAACATTTTGAATGCCAAGCTACCTGATGATGTAGGTAAGAAAACCGAAGCTCAAATAGAACAGGATAACGATGCCCCATTGGAATATGGATATACAGATGATAGAGATATCCTTTGGTCCAAAACCATATGGGAGGTAATTGACCTAGATGAGCGTGTTAACTTTCCATTATACTACCCAACCGATACCATTGGTATTGGAGCGGACAGAAGGTCTTTGTACCATGTATTGATGAAAAACATCAAAAATGGCAATCTGACCGAGGTATATACGGATTCATACTTCACTGAAAAGCGAAAGTTTGAAGATTTAGCTGCTACATTGAGCAAGGTGGATACCACAGATCTTGGATACGAGCAAATCAATGCAGGTGAACAAATTTCTGCTGAGTTTATCAACCAGAGAGATTTAACCGCTGCTGATATTGAGGAGTACCGTATAAAAGGCATTTGGTATTTTGACAAGCGCCAAGGAGAATTAAAATACCGTTTATTGGGTATCGCTCCTGTAGCTCCAGATGTAAACTTTGTAGACGATGAGTCTGTAGATCCTGGAGAAAATAAAGTAGAACTGTTTTGGGTCTGGTATCCAGCAGCAAGACAAGTTCTTCATGAAGCCAAGGTCTATAATCAACGTAACTCGGCACGTCCCATTACTTTTGATATGCTGTTGAACGCAAGGCGTTTTAACGCAGTGATCTATAAAGAGGACAATGTTCACGGTGACCGTGAAATTGACGACTACGTTTTTGATAATGCACTGTTCCAGTTATTGGAAGCCAAAAGAATTAAAGAGGTTATCCGAGATAGGGAGCAGGACATGTGGGCTTATTAAGTCTTAAGTGATTAAAATTTCCAATTCAATTCATATAGACGCCGCACATTTGTGCGGCGTTTTTTAATTGCCCCAATTGTCATTTCAGGGCAGTTGATAAATCCGAGCAAGGATGTTTACTTTTGCCAAATGTTGGATTATATAGTTGTTGGTTTGGGTTTGGCCGGAATTTCCTTTTGCGAAATATTGGAAAAAGAGGGTAAAACATTCACAGTAATTTCAGATAACTCGCAAAAAGCATCCCTTGTGGCCGGAGGCCTCTATAATCCGGTAATATTAAAACGGTTTACGATGGCCTGGAATGCCAAAGAACAAATGGAGTTGGCCATTCCCTTTTATGCAGATTTAGAGCGAAAACTACATGTAAAGTTGGATTATAAACTTCAGGTTTTGCGAAGATTTGCATCGACCCAAGAACAAAACAGCTGGTTTGAAGCCGCAGATCGCCCGGGTCTTGATTATTTTTTATCCACAGCCATCATCGAAAATAAAAACCCGAGCATTGATGCTCCCTTTGGTTATGGTGAAGTAAAGTATACTGGCAGAATTGACACAAAGACATTACTCAACTCATATGCCGGATATTTGGAAAAAAGAGGATGCTTTACTGCAGAAAAGTTCGATTTTTCCTGTTTTGAGGCTTTTGAAGGGCATATTTCCTATAAATCAACAAAAGCCAAGCAAATTGTTTTTGCCGAAGGCTATGGCCTTAAAGACAATCCTTTTTTCAACTATCTCCCACTAAATGGAACAAAAGGGGAACTGCTTACAATAAAAGCGCCCGATTTAAGGGAAGATAGAGTTATCAAATCTTCGGTTTTTAGCATTCCCTTAGGAAACGATTTATATCGTATTGGAGCAACATACAAATGGAAAGACAAAACCAACATACCTACGGAAGAAGCAAAAGAGGAGCTTTTGGGCAAATTAAAAACCTTCCTAAAGTGCGATTTTGAAGTTATTGATCATGTTGCCGGAATTCGTCCAACGGTTGTAGATAGAAGACCTCTGGTAGGTCAACATCCTGAGTATAAAAACATGTACGTTCTAAATGGTTTTGGTTCTAGAGGAGTCCTCATTGCTCCTGATGTTTCCGGACAACTATTTAATACTGTTGAAAAAGGTTCAGAATTGAACCAGGAAATCAATATCCAAAGATTTACAAAAAGGTACTATTCCAACTGACCTTTTATTTGCGTTGGTTCATACTTGATAAAAAAATTGATCCAAATATTTCTTGACAAACGAATAATAACGGGCATAAACAGAATCATGGTTACCACTATTGCAATAAAGGCGCTAGTCAAAGAAGTCCCAATTATAAGAAAAGAAATAACAAATGCTGCCACGGCAAAGGCAATTCCAACACCATAGCTCACGTACATAGCCCCATAAAAAAAGGAGGGTTCAATTTTATATTTGGTACGGCAATTGGAGCAGCGTTCATGCATTTTAAAAATCTGTGATAATCTATAAGGATTGTTATTGACATACATGCTCTCCTCATGACATTTAGGACAACTTCCTGTTAAAATACTGTAGAGTTTGCTTCCTTTTTTTAACATTTGCAAGGCTTTTATCAAAGGTAGGAATTGTAGCCATTGTTACCACCGAAAATCAATATCAAAAGCTGATTTTAAGATAATGAATTTTTATTATAAATATGCTTAATATCCATAACCTTTCAGTCGCTTTTGGGGGTGAATACCTTTTTGAAGAAATCGCCTTTCGTTTAAATGCCGGAGATCGGGTTGGACTTATTGGTAAAAATGGAGCGGGAAAATCGACCTTGCTCAAACTACTTTCAAAAGAAATGGCTGCAGATTCTGGTACCATAGCCATGGAGAAGGATATTAAAATTGGTTTTCTTAAACAAGATATCGATTTTGAACTGGGAAGGACGGTCCTGGAAGAATCCTATCAAGCATTCTATGAACTCAAATCTTTGGAATCGCAGCTTGATAGAATAAATCAAGAATTGGCAGAGCGCACCGACTACGAAAGTGAAAGCTATAACCAATTGATGATTGACTTGACCGATGTTACCCACCGCTATGAAATTTTAGGGGGCTATAACTATCAAGGAGATACCGAAAAAGTTCTTTTAGGACTTGGATTCAAACGAAATGATTTTGATAAGGTTACGGATACTTTTTCAGGTGGTTGGCGCATGCGGATTGAGCTGGCAAAACTATTACTTCAGAACAATGATGTTTTGCTATTGGATGAACCTACAAACCATTTGGATATTGAATCCATTATTTGGTTGGAACAGTTTTTAAGGAATTATGCGGGGGCGGTGGTCATCGTTTCCCATGATAAAATGTTTCTGGACAATGTTACCAATAGAACCATAGAGATTTCGTTGGGCCGTATTTATGATTACAATAAGCCTTACTCAAAATTTTTGGAGTTAAGGGGTGAAATCAAGGAACAACAATTAAACGCCCAAAAAAATCAAGAAAAACAAATACAGCAAACAGAAAAACTGATAGAAAAGTTCAGGGCAAAAGCCACTAAGGCATCCATGGCACAATCGCTTATCAAAAAATTGGATAAGATTGAACGTATAGAGGTAGATGAAGATGACAACAGTGTAATGAACGTACGCTTTCCGGTTTCCATAACCCCGGGAAAGGTGGTTGCAGAACTTGAAAACCTTTCCAAAAACTATGGGGAAAAGAAGGTTTTGGAAGGGATAGACCTTTTGGTGGAACGAAGCAGTAAAACGGCGTTTGTTGGGCAAAATGGTCAAGGCAAGACCACTTTAGCCAAAGTTATGGTGGGAGAGCTTGAGTTTGATGGGCACCTTAAAATAGGACACAATGTGCAAATAGGCTATTTTGCCCAAAATCAGGCCGAGTATTTGGATGGTAGCAAAACAGTTTTGGATACCATGATTGATGCAGCCAATGAACGTAACAGAAGTAAGGTAAGAGATATTTTAGGGTCATTTTTGTTTCGGGGAGAGGAAGTGGATAAATACGTAAAAGTCTTATCCGGGGGCGAGCGTAACCGTTTGGCATTGGCCAAATTGTTGTTGCAGCCCTTCAATGTCTTGGTGATGGATGAACCTACCAATCACCTGGATATAAAATCCAAAAATGTACTGAAACAGGCATTGCAAAATTTTGAGGGAACCCTGATTCTTGTATCCCACGACCGTGATTTTCTGCAAGGGTTGACCAATAAGGTTTATGAATTCAAGGATGGTAATATCAAAGAGTATTTAGGGGATATTGATTTTTATCTGGAACAACGAAAAGCTGAGGATTTTAGAAAGATTGAAAAAGGAGATAAAAAAGTTCAGGTAGAAAAAGTACAAGTCAAGGAAAACGACTACCAAACCCAGAAGAAGCTAAAGTCTTTAAAGAATAAATTGAGCAGTGTAGAGAAGAAGATTTCCCAATTGGAGAAGGTAATTGCATCCATAGACCATGACTTGCTTTTGGATTACGATAAAACCATTACCAAATCAGGTTTCTTTGATGAATATCAAGGAAAAAAGAACCTTTTGGAGTCATTAATGGAAGACTGGGAGAAGATATCAAATGAGCTTGAATCATTAAAGTAGTATTCCAAAAGATTGCTTTACCACACTTTTAGACACCTTTACAACAAAATTCCATCCATTTACCCATTTTATTTGTGGGACTTACATTTCGCATGTTAATTTGTAGGTAAATTCTTATAAATTGAAGTTTCTACCTATGATAAGGCTAATAACATTCTGTTTATTATTATCTCTTTCCTTTTATACGACACTAGCTAATGAGTTAGGTGTATCGCAAAAGGAAAAGAATGTGCTTATCGACCTTTTTAAAAGTACCAATGGTGAAAAATGGACTACGCCATGGGATTTGGAATCACCAGTGCATACTTGGAAAGGTATTAAGTTAGAAGATAATCATGTTGTAGGGATAAACCTTTTTAGAAACAATTTAGAGGGAACCTTGCCGGAAAGCTTGGGTAGGTTAAGACGCCTAACGCATCTAAACCTTGCCTTCAACAATATTACAGGGGTCTTACCCAAGGATATAGTTAAGTTGGAAAGCCTAAAGGTTCTTAGGTTGGAGATGAATAGAATTAAAGGATCCTTGCCAATAGGTATTGGACATTTAAAGGAATTGCAGGTGTTCTCCATGTTCAATAATTTTTTGAGTGGGTCAATTCCGCCAACTTTTGGGGAATTGGAGAATCTGATAGAACTCAATCTTTCCAGTAATAACTTAAAAGGTATTATTCCCAATACTATTGGAAATTTATCAAAATTGGAAGCTTTGGGGCTTTTTGAGAATAATTTGGAAGGAACCATTCCCCAAGAAATGGGAAAATTGGGCCAACTTCGGGAATTAGTTCTTGCCAATAACCAGCTGGGTGGAGAAATCCCAACGGAATTTGGGCAATTGGCGAGCTTAAAAATACTTCAGATTCAAAATAATAGATTCAATTCATATAAAGGACTTCAAGAAATGAATACAAAACAATTTCTAGTCTTTGATACTGATGAAAAAACATTAAATCCAAAGTTCAATGATATTCAATTACAACGCACACGAATGGCGGATACAAAATTTGAAGATGTTGACGAAAATGAGTAGTTAGTTATACTTTAGTTTGTTTGGTTTGGGGATGCAGGCGTGTATCCCCTTTTTTTATGCATAAAAAATGCCCTGTAAGACATCAATTTATGAAATCTTTAACCAAAAACAACGTGGTGAGGCAATAGCTTTGTGGTAAACTAATTCAAAACCTTAATGCGAAAAGTTCTTATCTCTACAATTACAGGGGTACTTGTTATTGTAGTTTCTGTTTTTTTGGCTAAATACATCATAAATAGTAAGGAAAATAGAAGACCCCGTGCGAAAAAAGTTGTAAAGACAATTTTCGTGGATACAGTAAAGAATGGGGACGTTGCCATAAAAGTTCCTGCAAACGGCAATTTAATTGCCAAGAACCGTGTGGAGCTTTATGCTGAAGTCCAAGGAGTTTTTAGAACTGGAAGCAGGCTTTTTAAAACGGGACAGGAATACAAAACAGGACAGACACTTATTAGAATTGATGCTTCGGAGTATTACGCAACCGTCCAATCTGCAAAAAGCGAATTCTACAATTTGATTACTTCTATAATGCCGGATATCCAGTTGGACTATCCTGAACATTTTTCCAAATGGAAGGAGTACCTGACCAATTTCGATTTAGAGAAAGCTACTCCAAGGCTTCCAGAGGTAAATTCTGAACAGGAAAAATATTTTATCACTGGTCGTGGAATTTATAGTAGCTACTACAATATTAAGAATTTGGAGCAACGCCTTTCAAAATATACAATTTCTGCGCCATTTGATGGTGTTCTTACCGAAACCTTGGTTACTGAAGGTACGTTGGTGAGAACAGGTCAAAAATTGGGAGAGTATATTAAAATAGGTGTTTATGAATTGGAGGTTGCAATAAACAAGACATACGCCGACTTTTTAAGGGTTGGAAAACAGGTAGCGCTCACAAATCTGGACAAATCCAAAAACTATATGGGAAAGGTTGTCCGTATCAATGGAAGGGTTGATCAGGCTTCGCAAACAGTTACTGCCTTTATTGAAGTAGTTGGAGATGAGCTGAAGGAGGGACAGTATTTAGAAGCGGAGCTCAATGCAAGGAGTGAGGCAAATGCATTTGAGGTGGACCGTTCGTTGCTAACTGATGATAACCAAATCTATGTGGTAAGGGATTCCGTTTTAGATGCTATTGATGTAGACCCTATCCACTTTTCTAACAAAACGGTTGTGCTCAAAAATATTCCGGATGGAGAAACCATTGTCTCAAAACCAGTTGCGGGTGCCTATACAGGAATGCTTGTGAAGGTATCTGGGCAAAAGAATAATCAAACTGTCAAATGAGAAAGGTAATAGAATACTTTATCAAGTACCATGTCGCAGTAAATGTGATAATATTGGCCTTTGTAGTTTTTGGTATTGTAGGCGCCCTTTCCCTAAAATCGTCATACTTTCCGCTTGCCGATTCCAAAAACGTTTTAATTAATATTACATATCCAGGAGCTTCACCTCAGGAGATTGAGGAGGGGATTGTGCTAAAAATTGAAGATAACCTAAAGGGGCTTCAGGGAGTGGATAGGGTGACCTCCACGTCGAGCGAGAATTCTGGAACCATTAACGTTGAGATAGAAAAAGGGCAGGATATTGACTTTATGCTGTTGGAGGTGAAAAATGCAGTAGATCGGGTTCCCAGTTTCCCAACAGAAATGGAACCCTTGGTGGTTTCCAAATTGGAAGCAGTGAGGGAAACCATTGATTTTGTGGTAAGCGGAGATGCTATTTCTTTGGCAACTCTAAAACAAATTGGTAGGCAGGTCGAAAACGATTTGCGTGCCATTGATGGTATTTCCCAGATCGAAATATCTGGTTATCCTGAAGAGGAAATTGAAATAGCGGTCAATGAAAATAGTTTGCTTGCCTTTGATGTTTCCTTCAATGAGGTTGCCCAAGCGGTTTCCAATGCCAATATTCTTGTAACGGGAGGTAATATTAAGACCAATTCCGAAGAATATCTGATTAGGGCCAACAATCGCTCCTATTATGGAAGTGAACTTTTAAATATTGTTGTAAGAGGAGATGCTTCTGGAAGAGCCATTCGGTTAAAAGATGTAGCTCAAATTAGGGACCGATTTTCTGAAACACCCAATACGGGCTATTACAATGGCAATCTTGCTGTAAGCGTTAGAATCACGAGTACCAATACAGAGGACTTAATAGGTTCTGCAGAAAAGGTCAGAGACTATATTGAGGAATTTAATCAAAAATACAACAACGTTCAGTTGAGTGTTGTAAATGACAGATCTGTTGCTTTGACCCAGCGAACCGATTTGTTAACAGAGAATGCAATTATTGGGATGATTTTGGTGCTTGTTTTCCTTTCCCTGTTCCTGAACACAAGATTGGCCTTTTGGGTGGCATTTGGTCTGCCCATTGCATTTTTGGGAATGTTCGTTTTTGCACCTATGCTGAATGTTACAATAAATGTACTTTCCTTGTTTGGGATGATTATTGTAATTGGTATTTTGGTAGACGATGGAATTGTGATTGCTGAGAATATTTATCAGCATTATGAGAAGGGCAAAAATCCAATTCAGGCTGCCGTTGATGGTACTATGGAGGTGATTCCACCCATTGTTTCGGCAATAATAACAACAATTCTGGCCTTTTCCATTTTTCTTTTCCTTGATGGTAGAATAGGGGATTTCTTTAGTGAGGTTTCTGTAATTGTAATTCTAACGTTGGTTGTTTCCCTGGTGGAAGCACTTATTATCCTGCCGGCACATTTGGCCCATTCAAAGGCATTGAAAAAGCAAAGCGATGCTCCAAAAACTGTAATAGCGCGACTATTTTCAAAACTGAGGGTTATCAATAAACTGGGTGATAATATAATGACATGGATGCGCGACAAACTTTATGGCCCCTCGTTAAAGTTTGCTCTTGAGTACAAACTGCTTACATTCTCCTTTTTTGTAATGGCCCTTCTACTAACTTTTGGTTCCATTGGTGGTGGAATTATAAGAACGGCCTTCTTTCCTAGAATTGCCAGTGATCGTCTTTCTATTGAACTTTTAATGCCTAACGGAACCAATGAAAAAGTAACGGATTCCATAATAAGTATGATCCAGGAAAAGGCAATCTTGGTAAACGAGGAATTAACCCAACAATATCTAGGCGATGCCTATGATAAAGAGTTGTTCGTTAATATGATAAAGAATGTAGGCCCTGGTTCGTCAGCTGCCACTCTTGTCATAAACTTGTTGCCAGGGGAAGAACGTCCGGATGCTGTAAGGGCAGATATTGTTACCACTAGGCTTAGGGAAGCGGTTGGACCCGTTATTGGCGTGGAGAGCCTAATCTATGGATCTGGGGGGAATTTTGGAGGAGACCCTGTATCTGTTTCTTTGCTGGGGAACAATATCACGGAGTTAAAAGCGGCCAAAACTGAGTTGAAGGAGGCTATGGTAAACAATGCACTTTTAAAAGATGTATCGGATAACGACCCTGCAGGCATTAAAGAAATTCAGTTGGAGCTTAAGGAAAGTGCCTATTCGTTAGGCTTAGAGTTAAGAACCGTTATGAATCAGGTAAGGGCAGGTTTCTTTGGTGCACAGGCACAGCGTTTTCAACGGGGACAGGATGAGATTCGGGTTTGGGTTCGATATGATCGTGAGAATAGATCATCTATTTTGGATTTGGATGAAATGCGCATTGTAACCCCATCTGGAGAGCGCGTTCCACTTAGGGAAATAGCAAGCTATAGCATTGCCAGAGGAGATGTTGCCATAAACCATTTGGATGGTCAACGTGAAATTCAGGTAAGCTCTGATCTCAAGGATGCCAAGACCACAAGTGCTCCAGATATTATGGCATGGATACAGAATGAGGTTATGCCGGAGATTCAATCAAAATATCCAACGGTTACAGCTTCCTATGAAGGACAGAATAGAGAGCGAAAAAAGCTAATGGATTCGCTAAATTTTGTGGGACTTACGGTTTTGTTTCTAATCTACATTACCATTGCTTTCACCTTTAGGAGCTTTAGTCAGCCTTTATTGTTACTACTTTTGGTTCCATTTAGTTTAACAGCGGTTGCCTGGGGGCATTGGATTCAGGATTTTTCAATTAATATTCTCTCCATGCTTGGGATTATTGCCTTAATTGGAATTATGGTCAATGATGGTTTGGTCCTGATAGGAAAATTCAATGGAAATTTACGTAATGGTATGAGCTTTGATGAAGCTATTTATGAAGCTGGGCGGTCACGCTTTAGAGCAATATTTCTTACTTCAATTACTACAATTGCCGGTTTGGCACCACTACTTTTTGAAAAAAGCAGACAGGCACAGTTCCTAAAACCAATGGCAATTTCAATAGCCTATGGAATAGGATTTGCCACGGTATTGACCTTGATTATGTTACCCATTTTTCTTTCATTTAGCAATAGTACAAAAGTTGGTTTCAAAAGGTTATGGACTGGAAATAAGGTTACAAAAGAAGAAGTTGAGCGTGCCATTAAAGAACATAATGATGAGCAACATTCGTTAGAGGAAGCAATGCAAAACCTAAACGGAGCTGCAAATAAGAATGAGTCCAATGAAAACACTTCAAAAGTTTTAGAAGGAACAACATAATGAAATATATATTTTTTTTACTGCCCTTTTTTTTATTTGTATTTAATGTTACACATGCCCAGGAAAAAATCCTTTCCAAGGAAGAAGCTATAGATTTGGTTCTGGAAAACAACTTAGGAATCCAAGTAGCAAGAAATACCAAAAGGATTGATGATAACAATGCAAGTATTTTAAACTCTGGATACCTTCCTACCGTTTCAGCCAATGGGGGAGGAACTATAGACGTACAAAATACAGAAGGGGAATTAGCCAGCGGGGAAACACGCAGGGCAGACGGTGCAGAAACCAGGCGCTACAACGCTTCCATAGATGTAAACTATACATTGTTCGATGGATTGAATAGATATTACACCTACAAAAGCTTTAAAGAACGTTCACAACAATCAGAACTTGAGGTAAGACAGACCATAGAAACTACGATTTTACAACTTTTTACGGTGTACTATGAGGTTGCAAGGTTGACGGAGAATACCAAAAACTTGGAAGAAGCACTCCAAATTTCGAAAGATAGATTAACACGGGCACAGTATCAATTTGAATATGGCCAGAATACAGGTTTGGATGTGTTAAATGCCGAGGTCGATATAAATACGGACAGTATCAATCTATTAAATTCCAGACAACAGCTGCGAAACACAATGCGAGATTTAAACCTGGTGATGAATCAAGAGCTTAATACACTATTTATTGCAGATACTGCAGTGGTGTTTGTTCCTGGACTTCAAATGGAAGATATATACAATGAGGCCAAGACAAACAATATTCAATTACAATTGGCAGAGAAGGACATAAGCATAAGTAGATATAATGAAAAGGCAACAAAAAGTGTTTTTTTACCTACTATTGGCTTAACAGGCACATATGGATGGAATGAATCTACCAACAATAGTCCTTTAGCGTTCCTATTACAAAATACATCTACTGGCTATACGGGTACAGTCAATCTTTCTTGGAATCTCTTTGATGGAGGAAGCGGAATAACCAATATCAAGAACGTTAAAATTGGATATGAGAACCAAGAACTCATCAAAAAACAGATAGAGTTGGAAGTAGAGCGTGATATTAGAAATGCATGGGATAGTTATACCAATGCACTCTATGTTCTTGAGGTTCAAGAAAAGAATTTACAGACTAATCAGAATAACTTTAAACGTACAGACGAAAATTACAAATTGGGACAAATAACTTCTATTGAGTTTAGACAAGCACAATTGAATTTATTGAATGCAGAACTGGCACAAAGCCAAGCAAAGTACAGCGCAAAATTAGCAGAACTTCAAATGCTGCAGATAAGCGGACAACTATTGAATGTGGATTTTTAATCCTATCGTAAATGCTCGAACACTTTTTTCAATGCCCGTATTGTTGGGAAGAGATTTCTTTTCTTTTGGATACTTCGGTATCAAACCAAACCTATATAGAAGATTGCGAAGTATGTTGCAACCCCATTGAAGCAGTTTCAATGTTTGGGAATCAAGAATTGTTGCGCTTTGAAGCTAGGGAATTGGGACAATAAAAAAGCCAAAAGTGAGAACACCGTTTATAATCATCTCTTTCATCCGTCAATAACTAAAGTTCAAAAAAGAATAAAATGAATATTCAAGAAAGAGATAAAGCTTAAAAAAGCGATATCCAATACCTCAAATTCTATCATAATGTATATCCATCAATTCTAATGAAATAAGACTAAACTTTACTAGCTCAAAACCCAGGTTAAATAGTATAATTGAAAGCGTTGATTTTTTTTAAAGAATTTTGTGACTTTATCAATTTGATGGTGTCTTAATAGCTGAGATAAAGAAGAGTTAAATCCAAGAATTGACACTTCATCCTTAAATGAAAATCAGCACACCCATCGTAACCGGAAACGTTAAGAATTCATTTCCCCGGGATCGTACCTCGGTGGGTGGCTTGTTTAACATTTGTGAGTTGCTGACCAATAACTTCCCTTAGATAACCCGAAAAATAGAACAGCATCGTTTCCATAGATTATCAAATGATTTTCCAAACGGAATTTTGCCCCCAATAGGAAGGGAAAAAAGGGGTTAAATCTTTTTGGGATGAACAGGTACTTTGCAAAAAATCTTTTTCGAAACCGATTCAATTATCCTTAATTTAAAAGCTCAATCGAAAGTTCAAAAAAAACGATACATAGCACAGATTTAGATAATTTATATTAGAAAAATTCTAAAAAACTGAAATACAAGATGGAAATTGGTTTGACGGCGAGTAAAATTATGCATGTCTTTGAGATTAAAGGTTAGACCACCATGATATATCTTTGGTTCCGTATATAGTTTCTTCTTCAAACCGTATTTGTATTCAGTGCGCAATTTATCAATAAAAAACCCATTGAAAACAGTTTTAATTCGCTGTTGATCAATGGGTTCTGAAATTAGCGGGAACTGGACTCGAACCAGTGACCTTCGGGTTATGAGCCCGGCGAGCTTACTTGTTTTGTTTATAATAAATTGATAATCAATTTATTAGCGATCATTTTAAGATAATTCCATAACCCGAACGGCTTAAAAGGTATTGTTCCCAACTTAAAATGCTAACCTGTGTCCTATGCTGGGAGAATTATCGAATACTTAGTTATATTTTTGGGAATAGTTTAATGGAATTGAACTTACTGATTATGGAAACTGTATTTGATTTAAACAAGGCTCTTCTTCCTGGAGGAATCCGGAATGAGCTCGATCTTGAAAGAGCTTTTATTGCGGACAGGCTGTTACGGGTAATGGCCAAGGAAAACCCCAAACTGAAAATAGTGAGAGAAAAGTTGAGGGACATGATTTTTGTTTACGAGGATAAAAATTGGTCCCGAAATTCCAATATAACCCAGAAACAAATAGAAGAAAGCGACCAAGCAGAATTAAAGGCGGAAAAAGAAAGGCCGTTGATTCGTCAATACTTAGTAGAAAACTTAGAACAGTTCATAAGTATTTGAAAACTAAATTGATGGTGCTTAATATGGATAATTCAAATTGTCAATTAAACAGGAAGGCATATTGTACGAAGTTCAAATAAACCTGGGATTAATTACACGATGTTGAATTGAAAGGTATCCCAAAAAACTTTCATTTCTCCGGACATCATTATCCATATTTTTTTTCAGATTTTTGTTATTGATCATACATCCTTCACCATACTATCGCCTATACAAAAATTGGCTATTCTTATGATTTGAATCGTTTTGTTTTACTAAAAAAATCCTATTAGTTTAGGAAAACCTGCACTTACACTATATTCATTTACCAAAGTTTTGAAAATGAAAAACTTACTTCTTCTATTAACTTTCCATCTGTTTTATGGGATTCTCCCAAAACCGAGATAATGATTTGTTCAAGGATCTAGTCAAAAAACAGTTCGAAGATCAAAGCTTAAACAAAATCAATTCGTCACCTTACTATTTCCCTTCCTTTGCCTATTGAATATTAGTTAAGTGTGCTTCTATTATTGAAGGAATCATTCTTTTTATATATAAATCATTGATTATTAATTATTTAAGATGAAATCATTGCTTTTGGATTCAAAAAAAACACTAAAATATTAACAATTAATTTCATATTTTAGGGCAAAACAATATCATGAAAATTTGTTTAACCTTTTGTTTGGCGATATCTGTATTATCAAGTAGTGTTGCTCTTGCACAAACAGATAATAAGGAGAATGTTGATCCTAAATCAACTTTGTTCACCTCTAAAGAAAGAGATAGTATGCAAGTGTGGTTCTACAATCGTGCTACTGCAATGGGGTTATCAAATGAAATAAGGGATGAGTACTACAATATTATTCTTTATCACAGCTATAAGATGAAGGGTTTGGAAAAAAAAGATAAAGGCTACACCCCTGAAGAGATTCGTACAAAGTTTGATGGCCTATTGCAAAAGCAACATAAAGAAATAAAGGCCATTTTAGATGATAAAGAATATACGTATTACCTTAACACATACGAAAAGCTATTGAAAAGTATTTTCGAAAGAAAAGGTTGGGAATAATCTAAAACTATGAAAAAACGATTACTAGTAGTCTTGCTCCTTATGGGAGTGGCAATTTCCTTTGCACAAAATACCAAAACGGTTACTATTGGAATTTTGGCAGATGAAACTTCAGTTGAAAACGCTCCTTTGCTCGAAAAACTTCAAAATGAGATTACTGCCGTTGTGGGGCAAGATGCCAAGGTAGTTTTCAAAGATCCTATTGAAAACGGATTTGATTTGGATACTGCAAAATCAAATTATCAAAACATGGAAGCTAGCGACGTTGATATCATCCTCGCCTTTGGGGTTATCAATAACATAGCGTTGTATCAACAAAAAGTATATGCCAAGCCGGTAATCGTTTTTGGCTCCGTAAATAGTGACTTTATAGATTTGCCTGAAGACCAAAAGACATCTGGAATCAATAATATTGCCTACATTATTGCTCCCCTCTCTTATTCTAGGGATTTGGACGCCTTTAACTCCATTTACGAATATAAAAAGGTGGGTATTTTAGTTGATGACTATCTTCCCGAAGCCCTGCCCATAAAAGAACTCTTTGACACTTATTTTACGGATAAAGAATCAACATATGAATTAATTTCCCTTCCAGAAAATGGAGATATTTCAAATGTAATCGGCGATATTGACGCCATATATTTGGCTGGAGGCTTTGATTTATCCGAAGTAGCCTTTAGAAAGTTGGTTTCTACTATTAATAAAAATCAACTGCCCTCCTTTTCCGCCAATAGAAAACTAGATGTGGAAAAAGGTATTCTTGCCACCAATCAACCGGAAACAAATATTGATCAACTTTTTAGACGTATTGCCTTGGATGTGGAATCGATAGTAAACGGGACCAATCCTTCTGAGCTTCCAATGTTGTTGGAGTACAAAAACAGGTTGTCGTTAAATTTCAATACTGCCAAAGAAATTAAGTTCCCATTACGATATAGCATGCTGGGTACTGTTGATATTGTTGGGGGAGAGAATAATTACATTTCTGAAAATGCCTATTCCTTATTAGATATTGTGAGTGGAGTAATAGGTCGCAATTTAGATCTTGAAGCCGAACGAAAGAATGTTGATTTAAGCTCACAGGATGTAAAAACGGCTAAAAGTAATTTTCTCCCGGACATTTCGGCCAGCGCTACGGGTACTTATACTGACCCTAATTTAGCTGAGATTTCTTTTGGCGAAGCTCCTGAGTTTTCTACGGAAGGTAGCATTGTTTTGGAACAACTTATCTATTCAGAGGCCGCCGCCGCTGGAGTGACCATACAAGATAATATTCAAAAAGCACAGCAAGAGACCTATAATGCTGTGGAGTTAGATGCAATTTTGAATGGCTCAGTGGCCTATTTCAATGCTTTAATTTTAAAAACCAACGCTCAAATCCAAGCACAGAACTTAGAGGTTACAAAAAAGAACCTTCAAATTTCCGAACAGAATTTTCAGGCAGGTGCCTCTGGCAAATCAGACGTACTTCGCTTCAGAAGTGAACTTGCACAAAACATGCAAACTTTGATTGAAGCGGGTAACCAATTGAGTCAGGCATACTATACAATTAATCAATTAATGAACAATCCTATTGAGATGGAAATAGATGTGGAAGATGCCACTATCTCTGAAGGCCTTTTCGTTAATTACAGTTATGATGATTTTAAAGAAATTTTAGACAACCCAAAACTAAGACCGCACCTAGTTGATTTTTTAATAGAAGAAGGAAAAAAGAATGCTCCAGAGCTTAAGAATATTGGTTATAATTTGGAAGCGACCCGGCGTAATTACAGATTAAATGCCGCTGGCAGATTCGTGCCTACTGTAGCGCTTGCAGGGGGATATGATTTGGATATCTCACAATCTGGGATAGGAGCCAGTTATCCAGAAGGCACGCCTGATATTCCCGATGGGTATTATTATGCTGCTTTAAATATTTCAATGCCAATTTTTAATCAGAACACTAGGAATATCAATAAACAAACTGCCAAGATTCAAGAAGACCAACTAAATATACAGAAAGCAAATGTTGATTTGAGCATTGAGAACAATATCAACTCGCTAGTTCTGGATTTGACCAATGAAATTGCCAACATCGAAATTTCAAAGATAGCAGAAGAGGCGGCTAAGGAAAGTTTGGATTTGACCCAAAATGCCTACAGCCAAGGGGCTGTTCCGTTGATTCAATTAATCGATGCACAAACCAACTATTTGCAATCGCAAATAGCAAGTGCAAACGCCAACTATAATTATTTATTGGCATCCATGCAATTGGAGCGTGCCATTGGTTATTTCTTCCTCACAAATTCAGAGGATAACAACCAAGGTTTTATCCAAAGAGCACGAGCATTTATCTTAAGTAGAAACTAACAATTAAAAGATACTGACCATGAAATATTTCCGTCATAGCCTGTTGTTGATCACAACAATTTTGGCAATTAGTTCCTGTAAAAAAGAGGAGAAAAAGAAAGAAGAAGTACTTCGACCCGTTAGTTTTCAAGTGGTAGGTACTTCAGATGCTAGTAAAGTGCGTTCTTTTAGTGGAACGGCCAAGGCCAGTGATGCCATCGATTTAAGTTTTAGAAGTGGCGGTATTATAACCAAGGTGAACCACTGGAAGGGAGCAAAAGTCAAAAAGGGCGATGTAATAGCCAGATTGGACAATGTAGAGGCCAATTTAGCTTATGAACAATCTGTTTCCGCATTGAATAGTGCTAACTCAGCGATGAAAACAGCTAAGTCAGCGATGGATAGAGTAAAGAACCTCTATGAAAAAGGAAGTCAATCCTTAAGCGAATATGAACAGGCAAAGAACTCGTATCAAAGCGCTTTGGATCAGTACGAATCCGCAAAACGAAACAGGGGCATACAAGCTACCCAATTGAGCTATGGTATTATTAAAGCTCCCAAGGACGGGGTAATTGCAAGTACCGATGGAGGCGTTAATGAGCGTGTGGGCGCAGGGCATGTGTTTGCCGTTTTAAACGCGGGAGATGATTTGAAGATTGAAGTTGGATTACCAGAATCCCTTGTGAATAGGGTAAGTGTTGGTATGGAGACCGATTTGGAGTTTTCTGCAATCCAACCAGGCGCTTTCAAAGGCACGGTGATTGAGGTATCACCCGCTATTGATGAAAACTCTTCAACATATATAACAGCAATAGGCATTGTAGAACCTTCATCAGAAATTAAACCGGGGATGGCAGCATCTGTTACATTCAATTTTGAATCTGGACAAGAGGAAGAAAGTAATACTCTTATTGTTCCACTAAAAGCGGTTGGTGAAGATGGCGATGGTAATTATGTTTTCATTATTGAATCTGAAGATGGGGAAACGGGCACGGTCAAAAAACAAAGTATTGAAGTTGGTGAACTTACATCTAGTGGGTTTAAGATAAAGAGCGGACTTAATGGTGGGGAAAAGATTGCTACAGCAGGCTTACAAACACTTCTTGATGGTCAAAAAGTAAGATTACAGTAACCAACCTTAACGAAACGAATTATGAATCTTACGCAGTTTTCAATAAATAATAATCGTGTTGTTTTAAGTATACTCGCGGTAGTGATGCTTATGGGGCTAGTGGGATACCAAGGTCTTTCTCGCGATAGTATGCCACCATATACCATTAGAGTGGCTTCCATAGTTTCTTCGTTCCCAGGCGCCAGTCCAGAGCGTGTTGAGGAATTGGTCACTGATAAAATTGAAAAAGTAGCCCAAGAACTGCCCGAACTAAAGAAGGTTACCAGTACATCAAGAACAGGACTGTCAGTTGTTCAGGTAGAATTGGTAATGCAGGTAAAGCCTGAAGAATTACAACCGGTTTGGGATAGGCTTCGAAGAAAATTGAGTAGTATTCAAGGATTGCCCACTGGTGTGGTACCAGACTTAAAAGATGATGGTATAGGTGAGGTTTTTGGAATTGCCGTTGGCCTAACCAGCGATGGATATTCTTTTGCCGACATGAAAACGTATGCCGATGACATGCGTGATGATTTAATTAAGCTATCCGATGCGGCAAAGGTTGAAATCAACGGTGACCAAGCAGAACGTGTATTTGTTGAGTTTGATAATACAAAACTGAAGAGTTATGGTTTAACCTCTAGCCGTCTACAAAGTCTGATAAGCAATACAAATATTTTGAGTTCTGGAGGACAAATAAATGTTGAGGATGAACGTATTATTTTAGAGCCCACAGGAAACTTTAACAATGTTTCGGATATACAGGAGATGTTGATTCCTGTTGGAGATGGTGGCCAAGTGGTTCCCTTAGAGGATATCACCAATGTTCGAAAAGGATATATTGATCCACCGACCCAAATTGTACGGATCAATGGTAAAGATGCACTATCGCTTCATGTTTCTCTCAAAGAGGGAGCTAACATCATCAAATTGGGAGAAGAACTTGATGTTGTACTCGACGAGTGGCGGGAAAAACTTCCCGTGGGCCTAGAAGCAAACAGATTGGCTTCCATAGACGGGTATATTGACACAAAAATCAGTGATTTTGTCGGTAACCTGCTGCAATCCATTACCATCGTATTATTTGTCATGTTGTTTTTCTTAGGATTGAGAACAGGCTTGGTCATTGCTAGTTTAATACCCATAGTTACCATTACCACCCTATTTGTAATGGGTTTAATTGGTGTTGGATTAAATCAAATTACTTTGGCGGCGTTAATCATGGCTTTGGGAATGATGGTGGATAATGGCATTGTGGTAGCGGAGTCCGTCATGGTAAAAATGGAAAATGGGGTGAATGTCAAAAAAGCAGCCATAGATTCATGCTCGGAACTTTTTACGCCCTTATTGATTTCAACTTTGACCACTTCTGCGGCATTCTTGTCTTTTTATATGGCTGAATCCGTTATGGGTGACATTATGGGGCCCATTTTTGTGGTCATTACCATAGCCTTATTATCCTCATGGATTATCGCCTTAAGTATTATTACGCTGTTCTGCGTTTTCTTCCTAAAAGTGAAAAAACAAGAAGAAGGAAAAGTAAGTTTTTTGGATCGTTTGATCAATGGCTTAAAATCCAAATACAAAGATTTGATATTGGTTGCACTTAACTGGAAACGAACCGTTCTTTTTGCTATTGTAGGAATGTTCTTTTTATCTATTTTAGGATTTGGATTGTTGGCTTTCGTATTCTTTCCCGATAGTGATCGTAATATGATAACTGCTGATATCAACCTTCCCGAGGGAACCAAAATTGAACGGACACAAGAGATGGTCGCTGCGATTGAAGCTTTTATGACGAGTGAGCTTAAAGTCGATGATAATAATGCCGATGGTATTGTGGACTGGTCGGCCTATATTGGTGAAGGGCCATCCACGTATGATTTAGGATACAATCCTGACGAGGCGAATTCCAACTATGCCCACATCCTCATAAATACGTCCGATTTCTTGGTCAACAATGAAATGGTAAGAAAATTGGATTCATTCAGCTATGCATCCTTCCCTAATGCCGATATCAAAGTAGGTCTTTTGGGTTCCGGTGGCGGTGGAACACCCATAGAAATAAAAGTTTCTGGGAATGACCCTGATAAATTGGCCGAAATATCACAAACCATAAAAACCCGATTGTTCGGAATTTCAGGCACCAAAAATATCAAAGATGATTGGGGCCCAAAAGGCAAGAAATTCATTATCGACATTGACCAAAATAAAGCGCAACTAGCAGGAGTGACCAATCAAGACATCGCCACTTCATTACAGACCGTATTGGATGGTTTTAGCACGGGGGAATATCGCGAAAATGATAAATCGATTCCTATTGTAATGCTAAGTGATCAAAGTAAACAACAGTCATTGGCATCTTTGGAAACCTTGAATATCTATGCCCAAAGTTCTGGAAAAAGCGTACCCTTACTCCAAGTGGCCTCTATTGTTCCACAGTGGCAATATACCCGTGTCAAACGATTGAATTTAACGCGGACCATCAATGTTTCGAGTGAGTTGGCCGAAGGAGGGAATGCCTCGGCAATTACTGCAGAAATTACCCCTTGGCTAGAAGAGCAGGCTGCGACTTGGGGCAATGGCTATAGTTATAATTTAGGAGGAGATGCCGAGACCACAGCCGAAAATATGGGAGCGGTGGCCAGTTACCTGCCATTATCCGCCTTTATTATTGTGATGTTATTGATTATTCAGTTCAACTCTTTCCGCAAAATGGTAATGATTGTCTGTACTATTCCTTTGGGGGTTATCGGGATGGTGCTGGGACTTCTGATTTTTAACGTTCCTTTCGGATTTATGGCCTTTTTAGGTGTTATTTCCCTTGCGGGGATTGTCATCAACAATGCGATTGTACTAGTTGATCGGATAGAAATTGAAGAGAACGAAATCAAACGTAAACCACAAGATGCTATTATCGCAGCTTGTTTGCAGCGTTTCCGACCTATATTGTTGGCAACCTTTACCACAGTATTAGGCCTAATACCACTTTATTTAGGTGGTGGGGAAACATGGGAACCTATGGCAGTTACCATTATGGTTGGATTGTTATTTGGGACTGTAATTACCCTACTTTTCATCCCTGCATTTTATAGTGTTCTGTACAAGGTGGACTATAAGGGGTATGAGTTTAATAAGGCTCTTTTGGAATAATCTAAAAGCTTATGTGAAATGGGAACACCGATTCATATTCTGATATTGTTACTCCTTTTGCAAATGGCTTCAAGTAATGCACAACAGGCAACAGATAAAAATTATATTAATGTTGATCCCTTGTTGCCTTGGGCAGGTACGTATCAGATTCAATATGAACGTGCTATAGGACATCGTTTTTCACTAAGCATATCGACAGGCTATAAATTCTCATCTGGCAACTTGGATGTTTCTTCTATTGATTTTGATAGATTCGTGACAAACGAGTTTGATTTTAAAGGACTCAAATTGATTCCTGAATTCCGGTGGTACTTTCAAAAATCCCATAATGGGCTTACGGGTTTTTATGCAGGGGCATATTTTCGATTCCAAAAGCGGAAAGGAGATATAGCTGGAACATATACTGCTGTGGATAATCAAGTAAGCGAAATACTTATCGATGCCAACTTAAAAACCTTCAATCCCGGATTGGAGATAGGCTATAAACTCAACTTAAACAAAGGATTCTTTATCGATTTCATTATTGCAGGTCCCGGGCTTAGTTTTAATACCTTGGAACTAAATGAAGTAACTCCGGTACCACAAGCTTTTTACGATGATCTTACAGAATCCTTAAAGCGTCTCGGGATTATTGACCTGATAGATCCCGATTTTGAAATAAATGGGAATCAGAAGACAGAATTGAAGCTTATAGCTTTTCGATATGGAATCAAAATTGGTTACTCATTCTAGTATATGAAAGATAGACTTTATAACATACGATTTGATTTTTTCTTTATTACGCAGTTGGCAGTACTGTTCGGGTCTCTGTTTATTCCTGGGGAAATTTTCGATAAAAGTATTGCACCCATCTTATTCTTGCTTAATCTCATTGCGGGTATCCTTTTAATTTCTAAGCGAAAGGAGTTTTTCTGGTTCTTTTTGATTTTGTTAATTGCCAGCAGCATTATTTTCGGCCTTGCCCAAGCACATGGTGAAATGACCTTGGATATTAGTTATATGCAATTTGGAATCTATTTTGCTTTTTATTTATTGATTACTTATGAGATTATTAAACAGGTATGGTATTCCCCTGCAGTGGATAAAAAAGTAATCTTGGGTATGGCAAGTGGATTTATATGCCTTGGTTTAATAGGGTTTTATGTTTACATGGCCATTGAATTGACCAATCCAAACTCCTTTGACGGAGGACTTTTGCATATGCAGGAAACATATCCCAACACATTGACTGAACAATTGATGTATTTCAGTTTTATAACTCTGTTAACCATTGGTTACGGAGATATTGTACCTATTACCCCTTTGGCACAAAAAGCAAGTATTTTGATTGGACTTGTAGGACAGTTCTATCTTGTAATTGTGACCGCAGTAGTTGTGGGAAAGTTTATCAATCAAAATAAAACCAACTCGAAAAATTAAACTATTAAACATACGAAAATGAAAATACACCTCTTTTTTGTAAGCCTAACCCTCGCTTTTTGTTGGAATGCTAGGGCCCAAGAAGAAACACCTTTAAATAGCTCCTATCTTGCAGAATATGGGATTTCTCCAAAAATTCTGGATGCAGCGGCAAGTGTACTGTTACAAGAAGGTAGCTTTGTGCAAAATTTAGAAATCGAAATAGAGAGTGCGCAAGGAAAAGGGGTCTATAAAACCCAAATCATTTATGACCCATTTTATAAAGATGGTAAAGATATTCGTTTTGTGGTAGAACAAGGACAATTCTCAAAATCAGATTTAAAAGCTTTGAAAAAGGCCATTGAAAAGAGCCATAAATTGAGTAGGCTCTCAAGAAGCAATCTATATGATGAATCCTCTTTAAAGTTACTTAGCTCCAATCAAGATCAAACTGTCTTTGGTTTCCGTTATTCCAAGAATGATATAGAACCTGAATTAAAGGACATCAAAAAGTATGAGGGCAAACTCTTTTTGGCCAATGGAGTTTTGGATAAGGTGGAACTGACAAGCGATTCAAGACTTTCTGGAGGCAAGGAAAATTTTAAACGAACCGTACATTTTAAAAAAGCCGATAACCGAAAAGGGTATATCGTTTCAGGAATTAAAGAGTCTTTCGACACTAAAAATGGGGCACATACATTAACGTACACCACAGCGGACTATGCCGCCCCAGATGGAACAAAAATTGCTTGGGAAAGTAAATCCTCCAGTCCATTCTTCACAAAAGAATTCCCAGTGGATACTGTAAATGTAACTTTAGGTTGGGGACTACCAATCTTTGGAAAACCCGCTACTAAACTTGGATATGGACTACCCAGACCTGTTGGTCTTAATGTCATCCTTCATTCCCAAGATGATGATTTGGATTTTGAAGGAATCAGTGTTGGTTTTGGAGATGGGGATTTAGCCGATTTGAGTTCCCTGTTTGATTTGCAGAATTCTAATATTGTTCAAACCACAACCACATATTTTGTTCGACCTGACGTGTGGATATTCCCATTCTTAAATGTAGCAGGTATATTTGGTCGGGCAGACAATACTGTCGCTGGAGACTTTATACTTGATGACGAGTTTCGGCAAGGGATAGTGGACTTGGCTCCGTTTTTAGGATTGGACCCTAGTGATATTCCTCAGGCGCTCCCTCTTAATATTGATGTATCAGCTAATATCATTGGTGGTTCAGTAACGCTTGGTGGGGGATTTGGCGATGTCTTTTTTAGTGGAACGTATCAGTATATCAGGGCAAGTGTCGAAGAAGCCAATACCACAACCAATGCCAATGCATATGTCTTGATGGCGGGATATCGCTTTCCCAATAACCTCAACATTTTTGCCGGTAGTATGGGGCAATATTATGATTCTGATGTTGCCGGTTTCTTTGAATTGGATTCTGAAGATATTTTAAGGTACAATGTAAACTTCACCCCAACTATCTGGAACGCCATTATGGGTGTTAACAAAGGGTTTGGAAAGCATTGGGATTTGATGGTGCAGTTAGGTATTGGGGGAAGGGAGCAACTTACTGCGCAATTAGGGTATCGGTTTTAGGTACTTACAGAATATGACTTCCTTTGTTTAAGGTATGCTAGAATACTTGTAATAACCACAATTACTATAAGCACATAAACAAATTTAGGAACAGGGACAGGGTCTCCAGCTGCGTAACTGTGCAATCCAGATAAATAATAATTTACTCCAAAAGAGGTCATAATGATAGATCCAAATGCAAAAACACTAGCTACATTTAAGACATACCTGCTTTTTAAAGCAGGAACAAAACGGAGGTGCAAAACCACCGCATAAACAATAATAGAAATCAAGGCCCAAGTCTCTTTCGGGTCCCAAGCCCAATAACGACCCCATGATTCGTTGGCCCAAATACCACCCAAAAAAGTACCGACAGCCAACACAAACAAACCAATAGTCATGGATATTTCGTTAATATAAGTCAGTTCTTTAATACGGATTGCTATCGCTTCCTTGGATTTTTTAGTTTCAATAATCATCAAAATCAAGACCATAAAACCCAAAACCGCAGATAATGCTAAAGGAGCATAACTACTAACAATAGTGGCAACATGTACTTTGAGCCAGAAGGATTTTAATACAGGCATTAAGTTTGTAATCTCCGGACTCAACCAATCCAAATAGCTAACAAATAGCAAAGAGCCTGTAAACAACGTTGCCAAAGGCAGGGAAAAATCAGATTTTCGAAAGGTCATCAATCCGCATAGCATTAAAACCCAAGCCACAAAGACCAACATTTCGTAACCATTACTCCATGGTGCGTGTTGCGCTACATACCAACGCAGTAATATGTTTCCTGTAAATACGAGAAAGCTAATTAAGGAAAGGATAACCAGCACATTCCATAGTACGTCCATAAAACGTTTTTGTACAAATATTTTGGCCAAGGCCAATACCAGCAGTACAAATCCCAATGTAAAAAAGACTTGGAACAACCAAAAATTGAGATTCATTTCATTATACCACAACTCGGCTTCCACTCGCTGATCGTTAGGAATAATATCCTTGCCCAAGGTGCTTTGATAGGTATGAATATAGGACAACTTCTCTGTTGCCGTTGCCCATTTTTTGGCAGCCAAATCATTAAAATAATATGGGGTTATGGTTTGTACAAAACGCGCATCCTCAGCAGGAAAGTCCTTAAAATGATGGGTATAACTATACCACGTATCCTTTTCATCTAGACTGTTGGGATAAATTTTTAAATAGTTGCCCGAAAAAATGTTGAATAAAATATTAAAGCGCTCGTCAACCTTGAGTACTTCCTTATCAAACTCGTTATGCTCTGCCGGTTTTTTTGCGTTGGCTTCTTCAGCTACTTTTGTCAATACATAATCACCGCTAGGATTGATTAAATCATCAAAGGCAATTAAGCCTTCATCAGTAATTTTTAGGGCTTCGAAAAAACTTCCACCTTTTTTTTTATCTATTTTTATAATGGGAATCTGTTGCCAAGCTCCTGGGGAAACATGCATAGCAAGGAATACCTGATTGGCATCTAAACGAACTTCTTCGCCATCACTTTTGAATTTGAAATAGGGTTTACGGGAAACTTTGCGTAAAAATTCCGAGGCCAAAGTATTGATTGGTTTTATCCTTCCATCTAAATCTTGTACCATCAATCGGCCAAAGAGCGCCGCATGCTGTTTCTCAATGACTTGATGTGCGACTAACTCAGAAATCGAAATAGTATCATTTTTTTGTTGCGCCTGAAGATTTATGCTCATCATTCCAATCAGGAATAAGGCGGTAACCCCTTTTTTCGTCTTTAATTTTTTGAGCTTTTTGTTGATAGCCATAAAATGGGAACTCTTTCCAAATAGCGTAAAGAACATTCCAATCATCATTAGAAAATAACCGGCATAGGTCACGTTGGTGCCCAAAACATCATGGTTAACAGATAAAACCGTTCCTTTTTCGTCGGTGTCGTAGCTGGCTTGGTAGAAACGAAATCCGCCATAATCCAAAACATTGTTCATGAAAATTCGGAAAGGCATTTCGGTATCTCCATCCAAAACGGTAACCTCGCTGGCATAGGCGGATGGACTCTCAGAACCTGGGTATCGTTCCAATTGAAAATCATTCAACTGTACCGAAAAAGGTGTTTCAAGAGGTTTGGCTCCATACGATAAACTCACGTTAGTGCCATTTACCATAACTTCATGTGTAGTAGGTAAAAAGCCGTCACGATAGAGTAAGGTTACTTCTTCTATCTCGTTATCTACGCCTACATTCAGAACTAAAGCATCGTCCTTAACCTTATCATTGTCTTTTGGTTTTTCAGCCGAGCTTACGATGTCAATTTTTCCAGATTCATGAAAGGATAGCGGCACAAAAGACAAATCACCTGAACGATACAAGGTTCTTAAAGTCATCGGCTGCAAAGTATCACCTTTGATAATACCTGCAGTTTGGTCGGCCATGATAAAAAAGTCGAGCTGATGTGGCGTCAACATCTGGAATTGGCCATCATTTTCTATAAGATTTATAACATCTTCTCCTTCTGCCTCAAAACCTATTTTATGCTTATGGCTTCCTATTTCTTCAATTTCTCCTTTTTTCAGGAATAATGTTTCCCTGCCATTTCCTGAGGTAACCACCATTTGCAATAAGGGAACTCCATTTTCAGGGTCATCGACAATTTCGGGGATAGCATCGGCTACAAATTGCTTATGCGAAATGGTAATTGGGATGGATTCTAAATTGGCTTGAATAGAAAAATTATTATCCGTCAAAGGAGAAAAGTAAAGTTCCCGTTCCAAATGTTTGGTTTTCCTCCCGCTGGATAGATGGACTTGCAAATAATTCTTATCCGAAATAATAGTATTTGAGGAAGCTCCTTCCCTGATACGCATGATACCACCGTAGGAATTATACCTTGTAATACCGGCACCTATAAGGATGATGATAAAGGCTATGTGAAAAAGAAGGATGGCCCATTTTTCCTTACGCCAAAGTTTGTATTTATAAATATTGGCAGCAAAACAAAGCCCTAAACCCAGCATGACCAGCTCAAACCAAGTTGAGTCATATACTTTTATCCACGCTGTAGCGGTACCAAAGTCATTCTCAATAAAAGTAGCAGTGCCCATGGCTATGGCGAAAACCAACAATAAAACAAGTGCCAATACGGGCGAAGAAAAAATACGATAGACTATTTTCATGAAAAGTGTTCGGCTTAAAAGCCTTTAAAGAAAGGTTTAAAATCGACTACTTATTGGTCATGCTTACTGCTTTGGAATCCATTTTATCCTCACGGGCTTTGGCTTCCTCTAGCCACTTGGGTAGTAAATTGGTTTTGAACTCCTCTTTTTCTTCGATGAGTTTTTCCATATCCAAACCGATGAATTCCTGAGCCTTTTCTTTAGATGCAATATCCGGCATTGGCACTTCTTGATTAAAACCTAAGGTCGCCAATAAGCGCGCTAACTTGACTCTAGCTTCTTGCGCTATGTTGAGTCCACCACCCAAGACTCTTGCCGTTTCTACGGGAGAATGGAATGATGCTCCATGAGCTGCGGCAGCATAGTCCCAACGCCATTGCGCGTGACGAATATCTGTGAGAATATCTTTCATTTGTTCGTCTGTTGCACCTAATTCCCATGCTTTTGCCGCTTCAATATGGGACTTTACCAAAAGATCTTCCAATTTCAATCTATTCTCAGTTGCTTTTTGTTGTCTTTCGTAAACATTGGCTCTTAATTTATCTGCTTCTTGCCTGTGACACACTTGGCAGGAATTCGCAATATTGTTTAGTGGCGATTGCAAATGATGGTCGGTAAACTTCTGTCCGCCTTCGCTTTTATAGGGCATATGGCAATCGGCACAAGAAACGCCGCGGTCAGCGTGTACACCGGTAAGATAGGTTTCGTAACCTGGATGTTGTGCTTTCAACATTGGAGCTTTACTAATTTTATGTGTCCAATCCGAAAATTCCATTTCATCATAATATTCTTCCATGGCCTCCACGTTCATCCCATTCTTCCAGGGGAAAGTTAGGTATGGTGTGCCTTCCTCTCCAGGTTTTTTCTTATCGAAATAATACTCTACATGACATTGAGCACAGACCAAAGAACGCATTTCTTGGTGGGTGGCCTTATTAATATCCTTGCCCATTGAATCAAAAGCCTCTACAAGTGCAGGTCTTGTAATACGTAACTTCATACTATTGGGGTCATGGCAATCGGCACAGCCAATTGGGTTTACAATTTCTGCTCCCTTATCTGCCCATTTCCCTTCATAGAATTCTGCAATACCTTTTTCGTTCATCAAACGGGGAACATCAGGACTTTTGCAAGTCCAACAAGTAGCTGGCATTGGTCCATCTCCTGGGCCTTTTGGTCCTCCTGTGCGCAATGTATTTCGGATATCATCTATGGCGTAGTAGTGACCACGCCCTTGATTATAGTCTTTAGAAAAACCATATCCAGCAAATAATACCACAAGTCGCGGGTCTTCTTCAAGAACATCGCGCATGGCAGAACCCCCTTGGAAGGAGGCAAAGGAAGTTTCAGATGTTTGCAACCATGATTGGTATTCCCTTGGGTAGTTTTTTCCCCACTCTTCATTTCGAGGTTCATTCTCACCAATATCTACTTGAGGTACATATTGGTATTTGGCCTCACTCTTCCTATTGATCACGCTTGAAGCAAGCAAGCCCAATAGAAAGACCACTATTATTGTAACAACAAACAAGATTTTATTTTTCATACTGTTCGGATTATCGTGTTTCCATTTCTTTTTGTAACCAGTCCGGAATTACCATTTCTTCCTGATCCGTAGGTAAAGGAGCAATGTTATACTTGATTGTGGACATTCCATGAATACGACCATGAGGCACCTCTTTATGGCAACTCCAGCATTGACGGGATGTCCGATTCTGCTCATGATTTTCTATGAAGCCGTTGTATTTTGTTTGGGTTACCTGCTGTACGTGGCAGCGTATACAATTGTTTTGTACTACTTTTTGTGAACCTTCGCGCATAAAAATAACCTCTGGTTCTGCCCTTGCAGTGAAAATTGAGGCATGGTAAAGCCCATCCATAGCTTTGAAGTAGTAGGCATTCAACATATTGTCTTGGGGTACATGGCAACCGTTGCAAGAAACCCATTCACGATGTGAACTGTGCATCCAGCTATTATAGACAGGGGTCATAACGTGACAGTTGACACAGGCTTGCGGATTATCCGACATGTATGAAACCACCTCACCTTCTTTCATCAAGAATAATCCCAAACCAATGATACTGCCAATCAATACAGTGGCAGTTACCCTCCATTTTGAATTTTTTCCAGGAAGTATTTTTTTAATAAACCCAAACACACTCATACCTAGTTAAATATACATATTTCATGTGAGATATTACATACACAAAAGATGCAAAATCAAAGTCAATAGCTGCATAAATATTAGAAAGCTTCGTTCACTCCAAAATAGATTCCACTTTGGCCATCTTTCCCGTTACCAATGTCCAATCGTAACCAAGTTCCTTGGTCCTTTAATAGTTTGAATCTGACTCCGGCACCATAACCGGGTTTAACGGAATTGAACTTTAACAAATCGGAAGCATCTCCAGCAACGCTGCCGATTAAACCAAATGCTGCTAAGGTCCATCTAGGTTTTAAACGATAACGATATTCAGCTTGGGCCACATACATATTCTTATCGAGAAATCTACCATAGAAATAGCCTCTTGCACTACTACTTCCTCCAAAAAAAGCCATGCCTTGAAAAGGTACATCACCATAATTGTTTTCAATATATATTTGAGTGGCAAGGGTGCTCTTAGCCCCTAAAGGCTCATAGTTCCTTAAATCCAACGTAAACTTATTAAAGCCATGTGTTGCTCCTAATATAGGGCTTGAAAAATGAGCGCCAATTCCAAACAATTGTCCATCAGTTGGGGAATTAGTGTCGTTTCTGGTATCCAAATTGAATTCAGCTCCGAGACCACTGATAACGGTTCTATCTGCACCTAAAATAGTTCCTGAATCCAACTGGCCACCTTCTTCCACTTCTGTAACCTGATGATTGGCAAAATTATAAGTAAAACCGAAATTTAGGTCAGGAGGTAATCGCTTCAAGAAACTTAATTTGAGCTTGTGGGTAGTTTGATCATAGAGTTCTTCATTTTCTTCAGGAGTCTCTGGACCTATTCCCCAAAAAGAATTGGGATAGATTTCAAATAGATAATCCGCATCGATAAAATAATCTCCTTTTCCTAAATAGATTTGAGGCGTTACATTGAACATTATTTGTCCAGCAGTAGTATAAATTCCACTAAATAAAATATTGGACAATCGTTGATTGTATTTGTTAGTGTTGTTTAATAGGAACATTTGACCGCCACCACCAACACCAAACTGTGTCTCAGGAGTGTAAAAAGCAATGGGCAATCCAATAAACTTGATTTTTTTTGTCTTCCCTAGCGTATCTGTACGAACAAACCCTTCTTCCCTTCCTTGCCCAAGTAGAGAAAGTGGAACCATTGCAACAAAAAATAGTATCAGTATTTTTTTCATTAGAAAAAGAAATCGTCTAAAATAACATTAAAGCCAAAGGTAAAAGCTGTGTTGCTGATGGATATATTTTGAGAAGTAACTGTTCCCAAAGGTTGTTCTTCTTGGTCGATGCCTATCCAAAACAAATTAAGGTCAAAACCGATATCAAAAGCAATTTTGTCATGTATCACATAGGAATACCCGAGTCCAATCAATGTACCAAAACCACCGCCTTCTGATAATATTTCGTTTGGCGATGCGATTGAGTTCAGTTGAATATCTTCATTATAGCGGACATAACCTGGGGATAATTTTGTAAACAGTGAGCCACGATGATTCTGAGATAGATAATAGGCTATGAATGGGCCAATGAACAAAGTTTCTCGGGTACTGTCAACATTACCGCCAGAACTTGCCCGGTCAGCATTAAGGTTGCCACCAAAAAGCCATCGGTCTTTAATAAATTGACCCGTGGATATATTGAGGCCAAATTCATTGGTAATGGTTTTTTCATTTAAACCACGTACTTCGCTGATATTTGAACTAATACTTCCCGAAAGTCCTGTTAGCCAGCGGCCTTTTCTGAAAGGAGTGTTCAATGAATCTTGAGATTTGGCTTGTTGAGATAGGATTGAAATCGGTAACAACAGCAGGAAAGAAAGAAAGAAAAGAGGTTTACAATCTTTGAGATGGTTTTTCATTTTAAGCCGGCAATCATTTAATGCTCTAATATAACCATATAAAATTAGGGATTAACCGTACATTTAAGTTTATTATATTAGTAAGTAAAAATCTTATTATGCTTATAAAATTTTTCGGTACACGGGGTTCGATTCCGATTTGTGATAGCGGTTTTCAGGAATTTGGAGGAAACACCAGTTGTGTAACGGTTATGGATGAAAGCAAAAAGGGCAGTGTTTTAGTATTTGATGCAGGCACAGGAATACGAAATTTGGGAAAGGAGTTAATGAGACGTGACTTTGAGGCAAACGATAGAATCGTTATGGCATTTTCCCACTTTCATTGGGATCACTTACAAGGATTTCCCTTTTTCGCCCCTGCTTACGATGTTTCTAAGAAAATAGATATTATTGCGATGGGTCAAGATTTATCTTCTCCCAATTTAAAAGCAGTTTTCGCAAACCAAATGGAGAGCACATATTTTCCCGTAAGTCTAGACAATATGGGAGCCCAATTCAATTTCTTGACTAAAGAAGCCAATAGCCAATATTTTAGTACTGGAAAGTCAGGTAGCTTATTCTCCAACAAACATAATCATCCCGGTGGAGCCTATGGATATAGACTTGAGGTTGAGGGTAAGGTCTTCGTATATTGCACAGATGTGGAACATGGTGAAACCTTGGATCAAAACGTAATAAACTTTGCAAAAGATGCTGATGTTTTAATACATGAAGCGCAGTATACTCCTGATGAGCTTTCAAACTTCAAAGGATGGGGACACAGTAGTTGGGAACAGGCCATTGAAGTAGCAGAAAGGGCCGGAGTGAAGAAATTATATTTAACACATCATGACCCCGAACATAATGATGACTTTATTCGTGCAGAAGAAAAAAAATGCCAAGCCAGATTTAAAGATTGCTTTTTTGCCAGGGAAGGTCAAGAAGTTTTAATCTAAAAATGAGTATTTACTATGAAAAAGGGAAACCACAACTGTTTACCCACTATGATTACGCTTTCCATTGTGATGTTATTTCTAAGTTGTGGAGTGACGAAAATGGAATCTACTTGGACCAGCAATGATTATCCCGATAGGGAATATTCTAAAATAGCTGTAGTTGGAATAGGAAAAGATTTGGCTGCCCGCAATACTTTTGAACAAGATGCGGTTGAACTTTTAAGAGCTCAAGGAATCAATGCAGTTGTAGGGATCCATATGTTTCCCCCCGGCGGAAAAGTAGAAATACGTGGGCCCAAAGACTATATCAAAATAATCAAGGAAAACAACTTGGATGGTGTTCTTACCATGGCCTTGGTCGATTCAAACGAGAAAGAACGCTACCAACCTGGGGAGATGGTCTATATCCCATCATATTATCGCGTTGGAAAATACATCTATCGAGGTTATCGAACCTATAGTGCACCTGGTTATTATACCAATCAGAAATCATATCTCATCGAAGCTGTACTATATAATGTGAAAGGAGAGTTATTTGAAGGAAAGGAAACCATGGTGTGGACAGGACAGTCCTCCTTACTTGAACCTTCTTCCTTAAAGTCGGCCTCAGATACTTTTACAAAACGAATGGTGAACCAACTCATCACCGATATGGTGATTATGGCAAAATAAGATATGGATATAGGACCTCGCGATACCGTCATGATTGCATGTTTGGTATTATTTTTAGGAAAGTACTTAAACAAAAAAATCTCCTTCTTTAGAGCGTATAACATTCCCGAACCCGTAACTGGTGGAGTAATCTTCTCTATATTTTTTGGCATTATATATGCGATAACCGGTATTGAGGTAAGCTTTGCGCTAGAGTTGAGGGATGCGCTTCTTATCATTTTCTTTATTACTATTGGGCTTTCCTCCAGATTAAAAACCCTGCTAAAAGGGGGCAAATCATTACTGTTGCTTTTGGTATTGGCCGTGGGCTATCTTTTTATCCAAAACCTTACCGGTGTGGGTATTGCCTATCTCACCGACCTACCCAATGTAACCGGCGTTTTGGGCGGATCGGTTTCCTTTAGCGGAGGTCATGGAACCACCATTGCCTGGGTGCCCACCTTTCAGAATGATTTTGGAATTTCCAATGCCATGGAAATGGGAATAGCCTGCGCAACCATCGGGTTGGTGCTCGGCGGCTTTATCGGGGGTCCAATTGCCAAGTTTTTAATCAAAAAATACAACCTAAAACCAACGGAAGACAAACCTATTTCCGTAGGTGTTCGACATGGTAGGGGCGATTCCGTAGAAATGAATTACAATAATGTGTTGCAGATGATCTATTTCATCTTCTCAACGGCCGGCCTTGGTATAGGTATAAATGAGGTGTTGGTTTGGATGGGACTTGCCCTTCCGTCTTTTGTAACGGCATTGTTCGCAGGGATTCTAATTACCAACCTGATTCCAGTCTTTTCTAAAAACTTTTATTGGGAACCAGAAAATTCAAAAGCCTTGGCCATGGCCTCGGATTTGTCCTTGGGGCTTTTCCTGGCCATGTCATTAATGAGCCTTCAATTATGGACCCTAGCCGATTTGGCCGGACCATTGCTGTTAATCGTACTGGCACAATTGGTAGTGATTTCATTATTTGTAATTGTAATTGTGTTTAGGGTGATGGGCAAGGATTACGATGCAGCCGTTATGAGCTCTGGTTATGCGGGCTTGGCTCTTGGAGCGACACCTACGGCAATTGCCAATATGACGGCGGTTACCAAAAAGTTTGGGGGCTCTCCCAAGGCGTTTATTGTGGTGCCCTTGGTGGGGGCATTTTTTATAGACCTCTCCAACGCTTTGATCATTAAATTTTTATTGGGTGTTTTTGGGTAATTAGCATAATTTAAAGCAATGATTCAGCCCTTGATAGCAACCGTTTATTGGTATTTTTTTGGAATAGGATTATCGGTTCGCTCACTATCGAACATCCAAGAAAGAATCCACCATCTGGTTCCATCATCATATAATTGAATACTGTTTATCCCTCTTTGCGTAACAGGACCATCTTTTTCTTCCTTGGTTTCATAGGTACTCCAAACGTGGGTGATATTACCAAAGGTTTGTGTTTCCCTGCTAATTTCATACTCCCAAAACCCCCTCTTTGGAATCCCAAAACTTTTATGATATTCCGATAGCTTCTGTGTGCTGATATAGGGATTCTTGTTTTTATCCTTTCCCGTAATTGTTATTAAGGCATCAGGGTGATGTAATGACGTATCTCTTTCCCAATCCCTTGGCTGTCCTGCCGGACCGGAAATAACATCATAATACGCTTTTAGAATACCATCGAGGGTTTGCACATCGGCTTGAAGCGGATACGCATTTGTATTCGATTCCTGTGCAAAAGCGGTTACGCCCAACAAAAGAAATAGTAGCATTGTTTTTAAGTGTTTGGTCGTCATAATTATATTTTGAGGTTTCTAAAGGTTTTTAGTGAAGTAAAACAGTCTCGACTATGATTTCGTTGGGGAATTATTTAAATTCCGTTGCAACCGTTTTTGCAAACCCGTTTCGAACCGAAGAAGCTGAATTTGGATTGGTTATTTCAGTGGTTATAACAGAGAGCAATCTTTGCTCTTCAGGCAAAGAAAGGTTATAGGTTACAGCTTCCAAAATAAAAGTCACTTCCTTTTGAGTAATAGGTTCCAATTCTGTTTGTATAGGATCTAGCTTAGGTGGAGCATTAACATCATCATAATACCCTTTTAGCGTTATGTATTTGTTGCCATAATAATCCAACATAGTATTATACCCTTCTTGTCTTCTAAGCACTTCCTGTTCCTGTACATCTTTAAGAGAAGTCAGTAATAGGATATCAAAACCCTCATCTCTGAACATAGCAATTGTATTTGCTATTCTTTCAACAGTTTTATTTGTCAAAGGTTTCAAATCCGGAAAAATATTATGGCTTGCCATAGCTTCAAGCCCTTTGGACTTTAAACTTCTAGCAATCTGATTCTCATAACTCTTTCGAACATTGTTTTGAGGGGTTCGAGAAACTACTAAAATTTTCGCATTCCTAATTGAGCTAATATTTTCGGACTTATAAGAATTTGAAAGTTTGGTTGAAGAACAGGCTAAAAGAAGTTGGGAAATTAGTACAAAACTGAAGTACTTATTGAATATTTTCATGTTGTAGAATTTATATTGGAGCAAATAAATATATAACAAAGATTAATGGGCGTTTTAAAATTGCTGAAAATTCTAATAAGAAGGATTTGAAATTTACCACAGGATTTTACCATGATTATGGACTACATACACCTTAATCATTCAAATAAACGGCCATTTAATAGGACAGATTCAAAAGGCAGAAAAGCATTTCTTTAATAGTCCCGTTCATGGTCTCTTTTAGTAGTTTCGTTAATTGACTTTTTATGACCCCCACCAATTACATTTAAATCATAACAAAACCATTAACGAATGAGTTTTATTCGAATAAAATTTAAAACAGTTCTATTTATTCCAAGGTTTTGGTTAATTTGAATTTATGATTCGCAGAAAACTATTGGGACTTCTTGTATTTGTAGTAGTGGTTGTTTTAAGCAACTTACTTCCAGTAAGGGTATTTATTGAGGGTATCGTAATTCCATTTGAATTTGAAACCAAGAATGCCGAATTTAAAATTACTGCATACCCAAATAAAGGCACGGGCGTAGAATACATGGATTATCATTTTCAAAATTTTTTAAAGGAAAACCCTAAAACCAATGACACCATACTCTATAGAACCTTTAAAAGAAATCCGTTTAAATTTTGGAACTATCGATTTTATATGACCAGCGAAATGTACAATTACGAATTAAAAAACTAACCACAGCAAAAAATTGAGCTAAAAAAGTTCAATAAAACGATTGTTTTTCAAAGGTTATTTAAAGAAAAGTCCAATTAATTTATTATATTAGTCTAATATAATTCAATAAAATATACCGAAATGTTAGACATTGTATACGGATATCAGAATTTACTAGAAAACATAGATAGTTATATCGATGGCAGTAAATTCAAGAAAGAGTATTTGATCGAGCGACTTGGGGTCTCCCGTGCTACATTCTACAATAAGGTCAAAAAGAAGAATTTTACCATTGACGAAATGGTAATTCTAAGTAATATTCTTTTTCCTGAGGAGGCCAAGGCTTTCGAAATCAAAGAAGCTCTGAGGGCTAGCCGTGAGGACAGCAAGAATGGAAGAACAAGAGACCATAAAGATGTTATGGAAGATGTACGTAAAAAACTGCGTGCATGAATGTGAAGTGGACCAGAGAGGCAGACAAATCATTCAACGGAATAGTCGATTACCTACTGGATATTTGGAATGTTGAAATCGCAACTAATTTTGTTGATATAGTAGACCATACTATTAAATTGATAGTCACGAATCCGAAAATGTTTAAGGTTTCTCAATATGATAACATCAGCCGAGAAGCATTTATTACCAAGCATACCACAATGTTTTATCGAATATTGGATGACACAATCGAGATTGAATACTTCTGGGGGAATTTTGATGATCCTGAAAAAATAAATGAATTGCTAAAGTTCAAATAAAGGATAAGTGAGTGTAGCCTTCCCTACATTTTTAGGGAAGGCTACACGACTATGTTGATATAGAATCCTTGTACGAAACGTTTGGAAAAAGTGTAATGGATTTTTGGAGATTTGTAAAACCAACAATTTATGGATTAAGAAATAGTAATAGCGCAAAAGAAGAATATTATCCTTATCAATATCATCTTGAATATCTTGATTATAGATTAAGAAAATATTACCCTACGGGTAGAAAAAAGATTGAGAATTTACTAGATGAAATTAGAATCTGGAATTTGAAAGAAGGAACTGTTTCTTTAAATTCCAATTTATAATTAAGTTGTTTAGGTTAAAGTTCAAATAAACCATGAGAAGAGGTAAAAAAAGAATGTTGACAGTAAGCGATGGATGGGCTAAACATTTACGGCCGTTCTATAAAAAGTTATTCTGGAGTTCAGAAAGACAAGCAGGTAAAAAAATGATCGATCGTGAAATCAAACAAAACTTCAAATAAACCGTAGCAAAGAAACGCCCTTCTGGCTCACTTTACACTCTTATCGCAAACAGATGTTTTTATCCAGTTGCAGGTCATTGGCTTTTGTTCGAATGAAATAATATTCAAAATAGAAACTTGATACTGAACCCTACCGAAGTGTATTTTGATTTAAATTCCCTATCGATGTGGTTCAGTTGTTTCAAAAATAAAACTGAAATACAAGATGGAAATAGGTTTGACGGCGAGTAAAATTATGCATGTCATTGTAGAAGCTTTGACCGTTGAGGAAGTTGAAGCGATTTTGGTGCAAAAACAATCAAACACGTCTGCAAGGTATAAACTCACTGAAGAAGAGAAATTGAAGAATCATTACAGGGCACTTCTGCTCAAGCAATCTTTTTCTTTACAATAGCGCCTATTGGAGCGCATAAGATTTTATACTTCGACCCAAACAATCCAGTACCCTATTAAACCCACTCTTTGTGAAAACTATTTGCAATGGAACAAAAACATTAAATGTCAAGTGTCAGCAATCCGCTGTAATCCTCGGGAAGTTCTGCATCGATATCCTTCAAATAAGACTTTAATGCGTCCAAGGTGGAATGACCTGTTATGAGCATTAATCTGTCACATGTTTCGGTATAGGCATATTCCTTCCGGAACTTTCTAAAGAGCAGTGTGATAAAAGTGTGCCTGAATGAATAGATGGTGTACTCACCACCCAGTTGAAGTGTTTCTCCTTTATCTATAAGGTATTTATTGTACTTTCCTTTTAATTTTTTGAACCTATCGGTGAAATATCCGCGTCTATAGGTCTCTTTCGTATCCCAAGGACCCACACCGTTGGGGGTGAACAAAAAATTATCATGGATTGAAAAGTCCAGGTGCTTTATTTCCTTGATTACTATATCGGGTATAATCTTGGTTTTTAGGGTTTTGTTCTTTGCCTTGAAATATATCTGTTTGTGCGTCAAGGAAACGTCTTTTACCTTTAAACGACAGACCTCTATTGGGCGCAAAAAATTGTAAGAGACAAATTTGATGAACAATAATAACAATGGGTCATTTTCTTTCATGTATGCGAACAGGCCCTCCAATACTTCCAAGGGGTATGTTTGATATCTAATGGAATTGGTATCACTTACCTTTATGCCCTCTACAAAGTTTTTTGGAATGATCTCATTGTGTTCCAACTCACTGAACAGGGAACTCAGGACAATTCGTGTATTGTTTCTGTTCCGGGCACTGGAAGCTTTGGTGATTTCGTTCAGGTATTCATTTACCGTCTGTTTGCTGATACTAAGGATACTTTTTTTAAGTAGGTTCTTTGTCCCAAGATATTTCTTGAATCGGTTGAACCTACTGCGATAATCGGGGATCGATGTCTCGGATAGGCCAGCTACTTTAAGTGAATATGCATAGTTGAGTGCGGCTTCCACGGTATATTCCGTTGATTCAGAGTTAAAGTCAAACTTATCCCTATATGGGGAATAGCCCTCCTTCAACATTTCATGGAGCACTTCTTTAACTACCCCAAGGTGGTGCAACCTTTCAGCCTTCGTATGATAGTTTTTATTTATGCTCATGTATGCTGGTGATTGCCGGACCATAACGGGATTACCGTGTTTATCCTTTAGGTCTGGACTGGCGAAGGAATAATAGACATACCACCGCTTGGAAAGGTCAAAATTCTTTCCCCCGTGGTATATCTTGGGTTCTGTGTAATTTTTTTTCTTCAATCCAATTTTGTATTCGGTGGCGTATTCGGCAAGTAGTTTTTCATAAAAAAAGCCCATTGATAAAGGATTATGTACCTGATAATCAATGGGCTAACTTAGTAGCGGGAACTGGACTCGAACCAGTGACCTTCGGGTTATGAGCCTAACAGTTATTGGTTTCATATGGTTCAATATGATTTCATATATCTAATATTCAGTATTTTACGATTTATATAAAAATAGATAAAACCACGTAAAACCGCAAAATGTTTTAGGTATGTTTTAGGTAAGGTTTTTATATTTTCGTATCTTAGCCCAATAAAACCAGTACATTATGGCATCGGTAAAGATAATACTTTGGAAGCATGACCAAAAAAAAGACGGCACTTTTCCGTTAGCTATTCGCATTACTCATAATCGAAAAACACGTTATGTCTTTACTGGTAAGTATATTCTTGAAAATGAATGGAACAAAACTCTAAGCAAAGTCAAAAAATCACATCCTAATTCTGTACGCCTAAATAATTATCTCTTAAAGAAGCTAACAGAAGCCGACAGTATTGCGCTTGATGCAGACGTATCTAAAGAAAACATTACAAGCAAGGATATAAAAAAGAAGGTTCAAAGAAAGGGCAAAAGCGTTTCATTTTTTCAGTTTGGAGCGCAAAGGGTAAAACAAAAATTCCAATCTGGAACGTATTCAGTAGCTAAACCCGAATTGTCCATTTTGTTCAATATCCGTGAGTTTTTAAACTGGAACAAGTTTGAAGAACGACAAATCATTATAGATAGAATTAAACAGAGTAGAAAAGCACGTATCGGAAAATCAAGAAAGGCAGGGTATTCTTTTTTGAACGAGGTAAAAAACGAGTTTGAAAAAGATACATCCCTTTATTTTGAAGATATAAACGAAGCTTTTTTAAGCAATTATAAAATTTTCTGTATTTCATATTTAGAACAAAAAACAAGAACCGTAACCAATCAATTAATTTTCATTAGAACCCTTTTTAACGCAGCAATAAAAGAAGGCATTGTTGATTTTAAACACTATCCATTTGCGGGGGAGAAAGAACGCATACGGGTAAAATCAGGACATAAAATTGGTTTAACAAGGGATGAAATAGCCAGTATTGAAAATGCAGATTTAGAAGAAGGCGAAACCATTTGGCACACTAGGAATATTTGGCTATTCGCTTATTACTTCGCAGGAATACGGATATCCGATGTCTTAGAAATGAAATGGTCAGATTTTATGGATGGACGTTTGTTTTATACAATGAATAAGAATGAAAAACCCGTAAGTTTAAAAGTGCCTGACAAAGCAAAAGCTATCCTTGAATTTTATGAAAACGAAAAGCAGGATAATTCAGATTATATTTTTCCTTACTTGAAAAAAGCAGACCCTAAGAACAAACGAGATATTTTCGTTAAAACACGAAACGCATCTACGTTACTTAATAAATATTTGAAACGAATTGCTGCAATTTGTGAGATTGATAAAAACCTATCAAATCACATAGCAAGGCATTCTTTTGGGAACGTAGCAGGGGATTCAATATCGCCAATAATGCTTCAAAAATTATATCGCCATAGCGATTTAAAAACGACAATTAATTATCAGGCTAACTTCATCCATAAAGATGCAGATGATGCCCTCGATGCAGTACTAAATTCATAGATTAGCCATATGGAAGTAATATGTTTAGAAACCAAAGCCTTTTATGACCTTGTAGATAAGGTTGTGAAGCAGATGAAGGGAGTTGAAGGCAGTAACATACAAGATAAATGGGTATCTGAAAAAGAAGCCATGCGTTTACTTCGTGTAACTTCCAAAACTACAATTTCACAATTGAGGAATAACGGAGATATACGATTTAGCCAACCCCGAAAAAAAATCATTTTGTATGATACGGATAGCATCAACGAGTATTTAGAGAAACACGCAAAAAACACTTTTTAAAATGGACGGAATAATTGAACCATCAGAAGATTTCATGAAAGGCTTTAATCATGGCTATGAAATTAGTAGGGATAACCCTGAAATGAAAGACACAATTTTAAGTGCAAAAGATTTACCCGAAGATTATGTAATAGGATTTGGGGATGGAGAATTACAATATGACCGCGATAGAATTCGGGATGAATTTATACAAATAGAGCGAGAAAATGGATTGGACGAGGATGCGGATATGGGCATGGAATATTAGTTTTTTCGATAAAAACTTTAGAGTATGAGAAAAGACGAACAAGTACAGTTGTGTTTATTGCTTGCTGATATGGTGGAGCAATGGGCAATTAAATACCCTAACCCCATTATCAAAAATCATTCATACCTTAATGAAGATACGAGCCAATTTTATACGAGTGAATCAGAATTAAAAGTTTTTAAAATTGACCCTAAGCAGTTACACAAATTACATACAGCATATTACACCTATCTTGGCTTTATAGATGTTATGGATAGTAGTGCGTTTTCAGAGGAATTATATAGCCTTTTAGTCAAAGCTCGTTCGGTCTGCCCTTCTCTTAAATTTTACGGTCAGGAATTCCCTTTTGAAACAGGATATGACGACCCGCAAATATTTACTTGGTATTGCAAAGAGTTCTTTAGCTTACCATTTCGTTCCAGTTCTGCATTTTGGCAAAAACAGAATTTCAATACATCTTACCTGATTAATTACGAAGATGAACAAAGCATAGAAATTTTACCACCTTTACGACAAGACGAACACCGTAATTCAGAACACCCGATTTTTAGCGATTGGGCAAAAGAACCCTTTTAACTATGACAGATAAAGAACTTTTAAATGAACTATGGAAGCGCGGAATCTATCCATATGAAAAAGAGGCGGAATATATTTTAGATAACCCAGTTCAATTACTCATAACAATTGAAAAACGAGAATATGAGTTTTTAAAGGGACTTTGCGACCATTCAGATAACTTTTTCGGAAGTATTCAAACATCTATTTCACATTTGATAAGAGGTTGCGCTAGAGACGGCATTGACCTTGAATTTATGCAGAGCATTGTAGATGTTATGATTAAAGATGAGCCTAATAAGGCTATGAAGAAAGACAAGCCATATGTTAAGCCTAAGAACCCAAATGATACAGACGATTTGCCTTTTTAATTTTTCTTTTAGAAAGCAGCGATTTCTATTTTCAACCAGTACCTAGCTTTACCGTCCTTTCGGTAAATGAAAAGACCGCTAAAAAAATTACCACCTTTTTTTGATGAACACTAAATCCAAGCCGAAAAAAAATAAACCCAAAAATTAGACGGAAAAATCCGATTGGCTTATAGTTGGGCAAGGGATGGAATATAAATTTTTAAGTTGATTTTTTTTAGTCCTGAATTTTTAACGCTTTTCATCAAAGGCGGCAATTAAGCAGCCTTACCATTTACCGAAAGGACTACAACATGAAAATAGGAACATTCACAAAGCATAAGGATAACACTTTCCAAGGCGATATATATACTTTGGGTATCGGGAGATTTCCAATTCTCTTAGAGCCAAATGATAGTTCAAATCAAAATGCACCAACGCATAGGGTATATGTCGAAACCGATGATACTGATAGATATGAAATTGGAGCAGCTTGGGAAAAGACATCCAAGAAGGATAACGTATATGTTCAATTGGTGCTAGATTGTCCTAGTTTTCCAAACCCCACATATATAAATCTATTTGAGGAATCCGTGAACTTTTACACGGCAAATTGGGAAAGACCAAAGCCAAGAACCGAATAATATAATCGAGTTCAAATCTTGAAATAGTTAAGTCTCGTTACATTGGTAACGGGGCTTTTTTTTATTCTTTTTTTAGATAGCAAGCAATCAAAAATGTTGCCCATAAGGGCAATCCTATCGGGATGCCTGTGGATGAATAATGCTAATAAAATTGCTAGTGTTTGGGTAATTCAGTAATTTAGCAAAAGTGCAGCGTAGCAAGATGGGGAAATGTAGCTACAAATTTGCAATTTTTGCTACTTATATTTCCCAATCTTGGCAAGGGGAGTAATCCCCGTTGCATCCCCTAAGAAGATAGCCGAAAGGCTTTAAAAAAAAGTAAAGAAATGCCCAAACCCAAAGCGCAAAAAAAGATAGTTTTCGATGCACATTTGCCCCGTACCCGATGCACAAAATCGGAACGGGCTGCAATCGATGCACGAGCAGCGCAAGCAGGTTTTACACTTTCGGAATATATGCGCCGTATGGGTACAAGGGGCAAAATAGTCGTGAAAGAAAGCAAAGCCGATACTGGTGTGGTTCGTCAGCTTTTGGGTATCGGAAATAACTTAAACCAATATGTTAAGCGCACCCATATCGGGGGGCTTACTGCCCAAGAGCATGACTTGCTTTTTGGCACTATCGAAAAATTAGAAACCGTTCTTAATAGATTGCTACATGATACCGAGGGTCAATAGTCAGGGATATAGCTTTAAAGGCGTTACGGATTATCTTATGCACGATAAGAAAGCCGATACGGACGAGCGCGTGGCATGGACTGAAACGGGCAATATGTACACCGATGATATTTTTAAAGCTGCGAAGGTTATGGCATGGACAGACATGAACGCCCAGCAGCTTAAAATAGAAAATGGGAGCAGTACCGCAGGGCGAAAAACGGAAACGGGGAGCGTTTATCATTATTCGCTATCATGGGCGCATCGGGAAACCCCAAATGAAGAACACCAAAGAGAAATGGCCTTGGCAACCTTGGGGCATTTGGGCTTATCTGAAAATGAATATTACTTGGTAGGTCATAATGATACTGAACATGCCCATGTTCATATTGTTGCCAATTTAACCAACCCTGAAACGGGTAAGCGTACCCATATAGGATTGGATAGAAAAGCCTTGCAAGCATGGGCTTTGGAATATGAACAAGAACACGGTATACATTGCGAAAATCGAGTATTGAATGCCCAATTAAGGGAACAGGATGGTTCACGTTATTACACCGAAACCCAAAAAGCACGACACGGTATTAAAGTAACACGTGCCTATAATGCTTCCGACGATGGAAAGAGTTTTAAGAATGCTTTGGAACTAGAAGGTTTACAGCTTGCCCGTGGTCGCCGTTTTCTTTTAGCGGTTGATGATAAAGGTAATATGGTCAATATCGCCAAAGTCATAGATGGTCATACCACTAGAGACATGAAAAATAAATTTGCGGATATAGACCGTGATGCATTGCCAAATGTTGACGACCTTGCAGAACGTATTAAAAAGGAAAATGAACCTTTTGACCGTGATGCAGCAGAAGCCGAACAACAGCAAAAATTAGAAGAAGCTGCCAATATATCAGGAAGGCAAAAGGCGGAAAAAGAGGAGGCACTTGAAGCAAAACGCAAGCGTATCGCTAAGCAGGAAAAGGCGAAAAGCTTCAATGATTATTTTGGCAAACGCATAAATGAAGCAAAAGAACGTCATGATATTGAAGGAAGTCGAGAACGTTTAAAAGATGCAAAAGAAGAATATGCGAAAGTTCACGGTGTTGGCTCTCGATTATTCAAACGTGAACTTTTTGAAGAAGCACACGACAATCTACAAAACCGCGAAAAGCAATTGGACGAGCAAATGCGTCGTTTCAAAATTGATATTGAAGCAATATATAAAGGGCGGGAATGGCAGATTAAAAAAGAGCTTGAAAAACAGGGCTTCGCTGAATTGGAAACCTTGGAAGGTAAGACCGACCAGAGCAAAGAAACCATCGAAGCAGCGCAGCAGAAAATGGAGGATGAAGGGGATATTATTAAAGAAGCGGAAGCAAGCCCCGAAGCAGCAGCACGTTTAGGAAATAGCGTAACTGGTAAAACACCAAGGCAGCGTAAAAAAGTCGGAAGAATTAAAAGGATTGCAGAAGATTTTAAAGCCAACGAAAAAGCTTTGGAACAGAAAGCTGAACAAGAGCGTATTGCACGAGAATTTGAAGCTTTGGAAAAACAAAAGTTAGATGAAGAATTGGCAACACCTGATAAAGAAATTCCTGAATTTAAAAATGAAGAAGAACGCCGAATATGGATGGAATTTAACGAAATTGAACAAGAGAACAACAACGATATAGACCAAGACGAAGGATTGGACATTTAATCTTAAAACCAAAAAATATGGGCTGGTTATCAGAAGAAAATAGTAGTGAAGAACAAATTGAACACTACACGGAGTTATTAAAAAGCAAGCAAGAACAGTTTGAAACGCTTAAAGATGTTACAGGCAGTCCAGAAGCAGAAGCACAGCGTAATCAGTTATTTGAACAGATTAAACAGATAGAAATTACAATTGCGGAAATAAAGCAAATGGATGGGCAAGAAAAAGCGGAAGACCAAGACGAGGGTTTAGACTTGTTTTTAGATTAATTAATACCAAATCAATATGAAAAAACAGCACGAACCCGCAGCAAATCGAAAAAATGGAATTACTGCACGTATTAATTACGCAATAGCACTCGTATTGATTGGTATATACGTTCTGATAGTAAGTCGAAATTTATGGAGAAATTTACCTAATTGGTCGGAATTTAATCGAAATACATTTACGTTCAAACGTTATGGCGTAATAGATATATTGTTTAACAACGATGGCGAATTACTATTTTTTATTTTGTTAACAGGGGTGTTTCTAACCTCTATTTTATGGTTAATATTTGCATCTAAACTTGCCGTAATACGGTTACGTCTGTTTAAAAATATCAAGTATTTTATACCAATATTTTGTCTCTTTTATCTCTTTTGGTTTTACATTATCTATTTTAAAAGGTTTCAAGTTATTGAACAAATAGCCCTTGTTATTGCAGCTAGTGCAATCATTTTAATTCATTTAGTAAGTGTCTATCTTACAAGCATTAATAAACTACCTAGCAGAAAAATTTTCACCGTGAACGCTATAAACGTTTTCGTGTTATTTGCCGTAGTTCAATACCTTTATCCAAGTCCGTACTTTTGGAACATCATTTGGATGTTTGTCGTTCCTGTAATCATTCTCTACTTCAAAAACCTCATTTTAATGACCATAGAGTACGTCAAGGAAACCCATTGGTATGCTCGCTTATTCATCATAGGGCGCAAAGGTGTATCTGCAAGGTGGGCAAGTATCTATGGCTATATCAAATATGATATCGGTTCGTGGTTTTTAAAAAACAGAAATGTCATATGGTTTTCTAAAAAAAGCACCATTTTTTACGGTAAAACATTTTGGGAAAATGATTTCCAATTAGGGGGGAGAAATATAGGTGCAACAAACGAATGGCATCATATCTTGGTTGCAGGAACAAGGGGCGGTAAATCCGTAGATGTTATTTATACCAATGTATTGAACTACGCAGGCGGTATAATTGCCTTAGACCCAAAAGGAGAAATAACACAGGTCGTTTGGAAAAGAAGAAGTAAACAAAGACCATTTCACGTTATAGACCCTTTTAAAGTCGTAGTGGGAAAGCCCGAATCGGGAGTTAACTTAAAGAACTCACATTGGAATCCACTTGATGAAATTGATATAAACCATAGTGAAGCTAGAGAGCATATGCAGACCCTAGCGGAATCCTGTATTGAAAAATCGGATAATGAAAAAGGGAACACGGCGCACTTTAGGGAAACGGCTGTAATAGTTTTACGTGGAGTGATTGCATATGTTTTATCTGACCCGTTTTTAACGGACGACCAACGCCATTTAGGTACTGTATTTAATTTTTTAAAATATGGAGAGGCAGAAGTTACAGAATTTAGTCCTTTAAAGATTGATGCATTTGTAAAAACAGCTTTAACAACAAACAACGCTGCAAATGGTGCTGCAAAAGAAGCTGCAAGCGTTTTAGCCACGGCAGGGGTTAAAGGAGAAAGAGGGGCAATACTAACAACCCTGACGAGGGGAATCGACTGGATAAATTCGGAATCCATACAATCGGTTATCTGTCATAAAGGGGATTTTACATTGCAGGATGCCAAAGCAAAAGAAGCCAGTATTTTTTTAATATTACCTGAAGAACACTTAGAGAAATTTAGCCGTCTTACTGCAAGCTTTTTTACTACTGGATTAAATAAATGCAGCAATCATGTTACGCCACAACCAAAGGGTTCAAAACGCCGTGTATTGTTTTTAATGGAAGAATTTAGCAAGCTAGGATATTTTGCGCCCGCAGCACAAAAAATAACAATTGCAGCAGGGAGTTACATAAAATTTTGGTTTATTTTACAAAACATTGAACAGCTAACAAAGAAGTATAATAATTCTGCTGATTTCTTAGGAAGTAGCGATTTGCAAGTTTTTTCTTTAGACAAGAAAGACAATCATACTGCCAATTTTATTTCGGAAATTCTTGGCAGCTATACAAGAAAAACCAATGAAGGAGAGAAAACATATAAACTTATGGAAGCCATAGAGGTAGCGACCTTTCTCGATATTGGTACTAAAAATCAAATAGTCATACCAAGAGAAGGGCATCCACTAAAACTAAGAACAGTACCGTTTTTTAAATTATTTAAACGCAGCAAATACGGAAAGAACACTTATTAATTAAATCTATAAATCTATGTAAAAACAAATCTGCTATGGGGTATCTATATTATATTCAAGGAGTCCATTCGGTAAGGGTGGAACTTGACAGACAAGGCAAAACAAATGATGTAGAACGTTACGACATTGCGAAACAGGATTTTATTTCTGATTGGCGAATGCTAAAGTTTATGGAAAAAGAACATTTTAAAGAAGTAAACGCCATTCATTTTTGGGCAAATATTGCGACAAATAATTACGAACAGGTTAAGTTAAGTATTGACCCCTCATTAAATCGTAAAGATTTTCAATATTTCATAACTCAAGGGTTCGCAGTTCGTTTAAGGCACAACTACCGAGACAAACGGGTAACATGCGAACGCTATGACCCTTACGGAAAAGGATTTGTAAAAAATTGGGTTTTGCTTGCTGAAATATTTAACCCTGATTTAAGCACAGAAGTAACTTGTAAAAACTTTTGGGCATTTATAGCTAAAAGCAAATACAACGTTTTTAGTGCGAATTAATTTTACATTACACTAAAATGAAAATTCTTTTCTTTTTACGATTTAGTACTTATAGTAGTAATTAGTTTTCGCCACACATGAAAACGGGAAGCTGCATAACATAAAGTTATGTAGCTTTTTTATTTCAGAAAATAAGTGCCGTCATTCATTACTTCCAGACGAGACAATATATTTCTAATCGCAGCACGTTTTTTCAGAGAAGCACTAGGAGATAAAAACTTTTGCAACTCTTTCTTGGCATCCGACCCTTTTTCTTGAAATAGTTCTAAAATTTCGTTTTCAAGTTCTTTTAAAGGATTCATCTTTTTTCCTTAGTGGTTACTTTCTAAAATAAGGTAAGTATAGCATATCATACAAAACCCTAGACCCTTTTTTCATGCATCCATTAATTTCTTTAAAATTAGATGCAATATTTTGGTCTTTAGGTAAAACGACATCGTACAATAATACGCCTGTTTCAGTATTTAGAGTTGAAAGCCCTTTAGTTTCTATTTGCTCATTTCCAATATAGAAACGGCATTCAAATTTTGGTTCTTCAACATGAATTAAACGTCCTTTACGTTCTTCTGAATTGGAAGTTTTTTCAGTACGGATATGCCAAGGTAACGGGCGTAATTCGGAATTGTTTGGGCTGTCCTGTTTCATACTTTCTTTTGATTTAATAATACTTTTGTAAAATCAAGACGTTCAGAATTAGGGATTTTGCTATGCTTTACACCAAAAGAGGATAAATCTAGTTTATCAAGATTCCTTCCTGATATTGAAATAAAAAAACCGTCTTTTACCTTCATTCTAATCATAAAATAAATGTACGGATTCTTATTTAGGTAATATCTCAAAAAATAGAAGAATTTACTAAGGGGCTTTGCCCCTCACGCCCACAATAAAAATAAGTATAGCCGTGTTGTGGCAAAATGCCCCTGCCCGCACCTAAACGATACAGATTTTCATTGCACTTGTTACCCCCATACTTCGCCAGTAAGTCAGGTTTTAAAGCAAAAGAGCTTAAAAAACACTTCTGAAAGGAAAAGAAAATGGAAGATGAAAACAAATTAGTACAACAACAAAACGATACATTTAGAAAAAACGCATTTAGTGCGGGATTGGAAGGGATAAAAGGAAAAGCGGTTATGACTCAAGGTATTGCTGCAATGTCATATCAAGACCAATTAGAGATTTATAAGAAGGTTCAGGATTTCAATATTTTTAACGAAAACAATGACCCTTATGGGGAGCATGATTTCGGAGCGTTTGAATATAACGGCCAGAAAATATTTTGGAAAATAGACCTTTACGATACGAACTACACCTATGGTTCTGAACAACCACATGACCTAAAACAAACAAGAAGGGTTTTAACTGTAATGTTGGCTAGTGAATATTAAAGCCATTTTTTCATTCAGGATTGATTTAACCAGGCGCGAAAAAGCGCATGGTTAAATCAACCAAAATTCCAAACGCGCGCGAACAGATGAAAGCGATTTTAAGAAAAATAAAATCGTTTCAACAGTTCTTTTTTGCCACCGCACACCCTTTCGATACGAACAGTATTCACAGGCTAAAAAACATAAATGAATATTATGATTTTGAAATAAAAAAATGGTCTGTATTAACAGCCCTCTTTTTATTGCTCTTAAATATTTAATGACTACTTCAAAACATTTTCCGTAATGGATATTATCATCATATCAAAATGACTTGTTCAGCCATTTTTGTACCTTTGGAAGTACCAAAATTTAATGTTATGGGTACAGAATCAAAACGAAAACTACAAAGCGCATTTCATATACTTGCCAATAGCGATACCATTTCTCTCGATGACCATGCGGCTTACATAGAGTTCAATATAATAGAATATCGAAAGATTTCTTTGAAATTCATGGGTTTTGAGGAAACTAGTGAACCCACAATTAAAGAACTACTGGAACGTTTTGACGCACTTCGTTCACAATTTGACATGAACAGCTTCGAGTATTCAGAAGTAGTAACAGCTTTTAACACTCTTATCGAACCAAGAAGTTTTAGCCTGACTAGTCCAACAATTAAATGGTCAAAATATCACGAACAGCTTGCTAAACGCTTTTTGAACTTATCACTAAAAGAAAAGCTAACTATCGAAAAACTAGAAACTGCCTATGTTTCTATTATCAAAAGCATTCCTTTTAGTTCCACATATTATACAGCCAGATATGCATTCATGGCATTATGGACTGAATTAGATTTGGCACAAGGGCGCGAAAAAGAAGAACTTAAACATCTTCGTTCTCATAGACGTTTGGAAGAATTAGAAGAACCCTTTTCAAAGCTTATTATCCTTTCAGGTAAAAAGAATTTTCAAAGACTTGTTTTGTTCGATGTAAAGAATAATAAAATTTTAGAGCAGTCCGAAGATGTCGCAAGCAATGCAAACCAAGAGGCTAAAGAAAATGCCTTGCAACAATTTGAACAGTATGGGCTAAAAAGTCCTTTTACTGTTAAAGACCTAGATGCAGCCTTTATCAAAGCTGATAACGACAACTTTGTTTTACCTAAAGGAATGAAAGAGAATTATAGAGTATTGGCTCTTACAATTGCTTAAAAATCAATATCAAGACTTTGAAGTGTTTCCACTAGTGCGGGAGCAGTTTCGTACTTAGGAGTGTCTAAAGGTATATTAGCACTAGCCTTAATACGTTGTACTTCACTAAGGGCATATTCTTCTTCAACAATTGATGCAACAGTTCGCACATGGTCAGCAGGATATTTTTCAAGGTGTTCACGAAACTTACCTATGGAATTAGCTAAAGTTACTTCGCCTTCCAATGCTATATTACCATTGAATTCCATTTTAGCACATACAACGCCGTTACGGTCTTGCACCAAGTTTAAAAATTTAGATGATAATTTTAACTGTTCTTCATGTTTTCCCATAATTAGCAGCATAACCCGTACTAATGGGGTATGTCAATTTTCAAGCTAATTACATTGTTTCATGGGTAAACCTTAATCGTTCTTATCTCATTCGGACTACGCAAAATTACGTTAAGATCCCTTCGGGGGCTTAACTTAAATCTTTGCTTGTCTCATTTCACTAAGCCCAATTAAGGTTCGCAACTATCATAAAAGCCTTTTGAATATTTATTATACTGTTTTACAACACCCTGCCCTATCAGTATGCAATTGATTTCCTTACCGTCTGATAGAAATAAACGAGCAACAATACGCCCGTATTTATCGGTATCAATTGGGATATAGGATATTCTTTTTTCTTTAGATAGCTTTATTAGGGCATTGGTAGCAGCTTGTGCGCCTTTTTGCCCTACTTCTGGAGCATCTACACCCCACAAACGAATAGCGGGTTTTAAACCGTATAAATACAACGTATCGCCATCATGTACGTAGCGCACTTTTCCGTATTTTCTTTTTGGCTGCAACGGGTACGGTTGCGGATTGAACCAATTTGTAAGTACTAAAATTGTGAAAACAACTATTCCTGTAACCCAAAATATAAGAAATAAGTTATGTGAAATTGTCTTTTATCCTATCTCAAAAAAAAATGTTAAATTACACATCAATCTTAAAACCAATTAATTATGTCTGAAAAATTATTTGAAAGAGCATGGGGTCATTACACAACGTTACTTCAAAACTTAATAGATAAAGGGACACCAAAAACAGGTGTTTTTCAACCTTTTAATTTTGCCAATTTGCTACCCTACAACGCAAATGCAAAAAATTATAACAACTTCTTGCTTTATAATCTTTCTAACTACATCGCACCTACAGAACCATCTTACAGTAATGAAAATGTTGATGAGCAAGTTTTAACACACCCTTCAAAACTTGAGGACGGTTATGCAAATTTTTTGGATGAATTCAATGATTTGTTATTACGCTCGCTTAGTAGTGATTTAAGGAGAAATTACGATGTAATGCGGGATGAGTTGAAGATAGAACAAAATGAACTAAGAGATTATTTAGTTTATGTAAATGATGAATGGAATAAACATAGAACAAGAACAAATATTCCGCAAGATAGATGGGAATCTGAAAAAATTATTTTTGAAAGAGAATTTGGCTATTCTATGCAAGTAGATAGATATAAAGAAGAAATCAAGAGAATAAATGTTCGTATAAATGCATTTCTAAAATCAAACACATCTCGTTCTTTATGGCGGCTTGTAGATGCTAAAGCTTATTTTGACGATTCTAATTATTCGGTGCTTTTACCCCCTTCATCTGTGTTTGACAATAATTCAAGTAGGCAATATTGGAGGAAATTTAAAATGCAATTCCCAATACTAGATATAGATGAGTTTTTGACTAATTCTTCGAAAATAGAAAGAAGCTTTAAAACAGAATCAGAAGACTATTCACGAGTAGAAACAAAATGGAAAGTGAAAGGTAAAGCTAGATGGGGTTTGTTCTCTGGTGGCGGAAGTGTTGAAAAGAGAAAACTAGAAGAATTGACAGAAAAAGAACATTTTGAATTTAATGTTTCTTTTGAAAGATTCGAGGAGGTCGAAATTTATAGAGACCGTTGGTTTCAAGACTCACTTTTTTCAAGTATAGGAAAAGAATTTCCGCAATATTGGGGTCCAAATGGGATTTTAGGAGCAATTCCGTATTCTATGGTTATGGCTCGTGGAACTAAAATCACAGTAAAAACAAGTGAAGAATATAAAAAAGTGCTTGAGAAATTTATTAAAGGTGGAGGCTCTTTCGGTTTTGGTTCTTTTTTTGGAGGTAGTGCGGGTTATAGTAGAGATGAAAAATATATGAACTATCGAAAAGAAGAACAGGGGTTCAGTTTGGAAGATAGCAATACAACAATAAGAATTTTAGGAGCGAGAGTAAGAAGATTTAATTGGGAAAATGATTTTAACAAAGATTATTATGCGCCCATGACTTCTGAAACTATTAACTCTGCATATGACAATTTTAAGAAGCAAAATAAAGGCTAATGAAAATATATATTTCCTTAATCGTTCTTTTTTTATTTTTTACTAGTTGTGTGTCTATCAAATCCTATCAGCTTGGCAGAAATTATAGTGATGATTTAAATGACCCAGACCGAATAGAACTGGAAAGAAAACTAGATGGATTAAAAGAGATTTTAAATAATAATTGTACGGAATCAAAATTGGTTTATGTAGTCAGCGGTCAACACCTTACAATCAAGATGAAAAATAGATGTAGCAAAAAGTTGGATTCAATAATCTACTATACTCTTTGCACCAAGTTTTCAGATAAGGGGTGTGGTTTGCTTGTAAAAGAACATTTATAATTTTTTCAATAGCTAGTATATCAACCGTTTTCCTGTCCATAACTAAGTTATCCCCATAATTTGTGATTGCTTTAGGGGATGAAAACGGGAAAACTGAATAACGATTCAAATTTTTGGAGAAACACAACGAAATAACAGGCAAGAAAAAAACCGCCGAAGCGGTCTTTAAAAAATCTTTATCTAGGCAATGCAACCTGAACTGAACACTCACAGCATCGCCTAATATAAAGAGCGATGCAAGAAAAAAATGATTTCTTGTAACAGTTTTTTGCGACCTTAATGCAACGGTGCAATTTTCTTCCCTTTTTGGAAAGGAAACACCCAATGAAACACCTTGCGAACATCGGAAACATCCGATTACTAAATGCCCCCTACTCACAAAAACAAAAGCCTGATGCGCCAAAGCGAAAATCCTTGGAGCTGCAATCACCTAATTTTGGTTTTGTGAAACCCGTACAACAGGACTTTGTGCGAAACCCCCGTTTAATGCCTATGACCCGTTGTATGGTGCTTATGCTTTTAGGATGGGCAGGACAAGAACAGCCTTTGGAAACCACTATGGGAATTATTGCCAAGAAGCTAGGGCGCAGCGTTCGCCAAGTACAACGCTATCTAAAGGATGCAATAGAGGAAGGTTATTTGTTTTATAGCCGCACTAAAAACCGTTGGGGCTATTATACAGGAATTAAAATACACCTGAATTTCTTTGCCCTTAAACCTTCCAAGCCGAAAAAGCGCAAAAAACAGGGTAAGACATATAAGCCCGACACTAATAGTAATTATATATATAAAAGGGAAAACACGCCCCAAGAACAAGATTTTTTAGATAAACTGAATTTAATGGCGACTAGAAACGGTATTGTTTTACATCCTGATTGAATAACTAGGTTCATTTTTAGCGTAAAATTGACTTTCGCATAAGCGAAAGAACTTTGTTTTGACTAGCTAAAAGAAAAAGAACAAGAATTTTGTGGATGAAGCTTGAAGTATAGATGTATTTATCCTATTCGTTCGGTAAACTGTTTCATAAACGTTTTAAAGAACGATTGGCAACCCCCTAAAAGAACAGGAAAACCCCATGTATTTTTCAATTGGACAGGCAGCCAAAGCAACAGGAAAAAGTAAATCTACCATATCCAAAGCCTTGAAATCAGGTAAAATATCGCATATCGGTAAAGAAGGTAATGCCTATAAGATAGACCCTGCCGAATTGTTTAGGGTGTACCCTAAAAGCGAACAACGAAACGTTGCAAACGAACAATCGGAAACCCCAAAAGGGAACATCGAAACACAACACAAAATCAAAGTGTTAGAGGTGCAACTTGAAGCAGCAAATGAAAAAGTAAATGCCTTAGAAGCGGATAAAGAAGATTATAAATCCCGATTGGATAAGGAAAGTGAAGAACGGTGGAAACTGTTCGCACAGCTTACACACGAACGAAAAGAAACCCCTGTTAAAAAGGGGTTTTTCGGACGGTTATTTGGTAAATAGAATGGAATTATAGTTCCATTTGTAAATTGTCGTTTTGGTCATGGTCGTGATATTTAATAGGGCGCATTTCGATACGGTGCATTTCTTTTGTAGCGACCCAAGAAGCGTTCAAATCCTCAAAACCATAAAAGGTATCACGAGCATCATACACGGCAAAGGGCAGGGCGGTAAAATGCGCCGTTGCTTGTTCTACCGCTTCGGAAGCCTTTGAACCTTCGGGTTCATTATCGAGCCACAAGACTACATTTTGAACCGTTATATCTTTTCGCAAGAAATCCGCAGCTTGCTTCGCCATTTTGGTTGAATTTAAGACAATGCAACGCATTCTGGCATCCGTTTGTTCGGTCATCATTAAGTAGCTTAGATAATCAAACATTCCTTCAAAAACGTTTACCGTGTTCGCCGCTTCACCGTTTCCTCGAACGTTAGCGAACCCATTGGGAGCGATAACCGTTTTCATGTATTTGTTACGAATTGACCAACCGCCCGAAACGTTTTGCATACCAAGCCCGAAAAATTCCTTTTCCGTTTCGGTATCAAAATAACGAACCTCTTTTAAATGTTTTCGTGCGACCTTTTGGGAAATGCCACGTTGTTCAACATAGCTCATTAAAGCGGGGTTCATAATGACCCCTGATTTTCTAACTTCATAACGGGGTTTCTTTTGCTCATATTCACCCGTGGAATGCGTTCGTTCTATTTGGGGCAGGGAACTACCGCCAATATGGTCGGATAGCCATGTGAGCGCACCTGATACGCTTGTGTTGCCGTATTCCATTACAAGGTCTATGACCGAACCGCCTTTATCCGTACCAAGGTCTTGCCAAACATTCTTTTGATGATTAACGGAAAAACTAGGGGTGCGTTCCGTTCGCAAAGGGTTCTCAAACCATTGTTCCGAACCGCCCGAATGTTTACCTAAAGCCTTATAACCCATGCTTTTTAGCACCGTTTCTAAAGGTATTTTATTGGCTTGTTCGCAGTTCACTTCAACGTTTCCTTATTTTTCTACAAGCTGCCCAACCTTGTTTACTACTTTGTATTCCAGTTTTTCAAATTCTTTGAAATGGGCTTTACCACATTTGATTTTTAATTGTTCATCGCCACTAAGTTTTGATAAATCAACTTCGGGCGTTCCTGTATCTTTAGTTTCGGCAACGAAATAAATTTTATTGTCGTCCTGAAATACCAAAGCCCAATCTGGATTATAATTTCCAATAGGCGTAGGAATCTTAAACCAATTCGGCAATTTGAAATAGAACTTTATTTGGTCGCTTGTTTCACAATCGGCTGCAAATCTACTTTCAACACCTGAATCCAAGGGGATAAATTCCTCATATATGGTTTTAGTCGTATCTGAAACATTAAACGTAAAATCATTCAAATACACTTCTAATTCTTGTGCTTCAAACAACGCCATTTCATATTCAGAACTGCCAATATGTTCATATTTGATTCCGTCTATCATAATTGCATACAAGGCTCTTTTGATAGCCTGTGCAGCAAGGTCTAGGAATAATTGCGGGTTTACCAGTATATCGCCAATACGCCCCGACTTGCTCAAAATTTCCTGAATGGTAGAACGTGTTAACTCTGTTTTACTTTGGATATAACCCAACACATCGGGAATCTGCCACGTATGCCCTTCATAGCTTTCTAAACGTTCGCCCTTGTACTGACCGCCAACGCCTTCGGTTTCATCCATTGTTACAGCCGTTTTTATGGAGCGCAGGGCAGGGGCTTTGATTTTAGGTAGTTCGCTGATAACTTTAGCAGCCGAAACAATCAAATCACTTGTATTATAATCTACCCGATAGGTCGTTTTTTGTTTCAGCTTTTCCCATATTTCTAAAAATTTTGGGTCAGCTTCAAAGCCCTTCCGATATTTAATCGGCGTGCGTTCTCTTTTGTTTTTGATACGTCCTTGGAAAGAAACACCGCAATCATCTTCGATTTCTTTTTGTAATGTCTTAGCAAAATCATCATAGGATTCATTAGCAATGACAGTTAAGCGGTTAATGTTTTGGTCATAGGTTCGTTTTCCTTTTTGGTCAACTGCCAAGCGCAAGCCCCTTCCTATTTCCTGACGTTTTTTAATTTCTGATTTCGTTTCGTTTAAGGTACAAATCTGAAATACATTAGGGTTATCCCAACCCTCACGAAGTGCAGAATGCGAAAAGATAAATCGTAAAGGATTATCTATATTCAATAGCTTTTCCTTGTCCTTCATTATCAAGCTATATGTATCATCATCGGCTTTGGTAACACCGCTCGTATCTTTTATTTTCCCTTTTTTATCTTGGGAGAAATAACCATTGTGTATTTTATCAATCGGGAATTTATCTAATTCTTTGAAGGCTTTTTGCGCCGCATATTCCGTATAGATTTCCTCGAACCATTGGGCATATTTGCCGTCTAAAGGATTACCATTGCTATCGTATTGCCTGTAATTTGCAACCCTATCAATGAAAAATAAAGAGAGTACTTTAATGCCTTTTTTACTAAGCCTTTTTTCTTTTTTTAGGTGTTCTTCTACAGTTTTTCGTATTTGAAATTTCATAATTTCATCGGAAAGACCACCTTGGCTATCCCCTTGGTATAAAACTGTACCATTAGAAAGAGATATACACTCGTTCGATGCATCTATTTCCTCAACAATATAACCATCCGCATATATTTCCCGTTCGTTTGATAGGGCGTATAAATCTTTACCAACTTCTACAGAAACTTTTTTCTTTTTCACACCGCCATTATCGTTGGCATTGATGAATAGTTTTGCAGTTACTTTGGTTTTTGTCGCCGTAATACTGTCAACGGCTATAAAAGCATCATTAAAGGCGTTTTCCTCAACAATGGAATCCACTTCAATTTGTTTTACCAAACCTAAATCATAGGCTTTTACGGGGTTGAGGCTATAGGTTAAATTATACTGGTTTTTATGCGTGGCGGAATAGCGAAGCGTACAAAGCCCTTTTAGGTTTTCAATGGCTGCGGTTCTTTTTTCCGTTTCCATGTTTTGCGGTTCATCTACTATAACAAAAGGGTTTACCGCTTGGATAAATTGCACAGGCTTGCGCCCGTTCAGTTTATCGTTTGGCTTATTGATGATATTTTCATCCTTGGCAAAGGAATCAATATTGATAACTAAAACCTCAATCGTATTGGTGGTAGCAAAGCCTCTTAAAGTAGAAGGTTTTCCACTATCATAGACCTGAAAATTGACAGGCACATTATCATATAGATTTTGAAAATGTTCATAGGTTATTTGCAGATTTTTCAAAACACCCTCACGAATAGCAATTGAAGGTACAACGATGACAAACTTTTTAAAGCCGTAAAGCTTATTAAGTTCATAAATTGTTCGAAGGTAAACGTATGTTTTTCCCGTTCCCGTTTCCATTTCAATAGAGAAATTCATCCCATCTAATTCAGAAGACTTTTCAATTTCATTATCTTCTTGAATGCTTTGTAAATTGGATAATATTTGACTTTCGGAAAGTATCAATTTATTGCCTACACCAACAATAGAATGTAGTTCACCATCAACATTTAAATCATATTCCATTAAAGAATCGTCAGAAGGTTGACCCTCAAATAAATCAGTTATTGATTTAATAGCATCTTGCTGAAATTTTAAGTTTGGTTCAAATTCAATCTTCATTATTGGCTTCTTTTATTTTCTTGAAAATTTCGATAGAATCTAAAGCATACTCAAAAGGAATTACTAAATAATCGGACTTGCTTGATAATCTTTCAATTGAAACTTCATCATCAGGTATAAATGATTTTTCCTTCGTTATTTTATCATTCAAAAACATTTCTTTGGTTGCACCACCAGTTAGAAAAACTTCGAAATTATTTTTATCTATTCTTTGGTTAAATTCATTAAAGTCAAAAGGGAATAGCGTTCTACAGTAAATGTCTTTCGTTTGTTCACCACTTTTATAATTATTGGAATATGGTCCAATAATATCAAACTGATATTCAGGATTACAAATAGCAAAAACTAACCCATTTCTAGGAAATGAAGACCTAACCTCAATCGTTACTTCATTTTTGATAGTTTTTAAATCAATTTGATTAGCTAAATCATCAAGTTCTGTTTCAGTAACCAAATGGTCTATATTACTAAGGTTCAGGTATGTTTTCCATAGATATTCCGCTATCATTCCTGCAACAGAATTAGTCAGTACTCTAGTGTAATTTCGATTTTTAGCTGAATCATTTGCTGCGCCATGATTTACTAAATCTGCTAATTCTTTACCCTTTTTTTTCAATTCATTTAAAATGAACTTATCGTATTTATTTGTTTCAGGATTAAAAGAAAATTTACAGCAATAGAAGTCAGTTTTCCTTTTGGTAAGAGGAATATCCTTTTTGCAATCTATTTTTAAAATATCAACATTCATTATATAGTACGTAATTCAATTTTTTGGTCTTTAAACTGCAAAACTGTGTTAGTTTTTAATTGGTCATTCCCCTTAAACAATTTATCCAAGGCTATAACTTTTCTTGGTTTCTCATTTAAAACTTTCCCAACAATAGATTCCGAAGCTTTTTCTAATATTAATATCAATTCATCCTTATTTATTGAAAAATAACCATCCTTATGCTGGACTTTGCTATTCAAGCTTTTTCCATTTTTCAATATAAACTCATATACCATATTTTGAATAATAGTTGATGATTTAACGGGGTCTACGAATAATTTCATTTGTTCTTCCAAGGCTTTTGCATCCTTGTCTTTAACCTGCTGCCATTGTTTAAAATTTGTATCGGTAAGTTTAAAAGACTTAAAACCTAAATCGGCACCACTATTCATATTTTCTGCTACTTTTCTCAGTCGTAAACGAGAAATGTCTGCAATGGATTTATATCCTTTGCTATATGCTTCGCTATCTTCATCTGTTTTTTCCGCTAACTGAATACATATAAATTTCCTGTTAGATTTTTCTTCCTCATTCAGTTCAAAAACTGCGTGTCCCGTTGTTCCAGAACCACAGAAAAAATCTAAAATTATATCATCACTATCAGTAGATGATTTAATGAGTTCCTTTATTACTTCTACATTCTTTGGAAAATCGAATAACCCTTTGATTATTTCTTCATTTTTTGAAGCAAGTAAGTCAGTCCAATTACTATTTCTTAAAATCCCTTCTGACGGAGCAATCCAGTTTTCAACACCCAAATTTTTCCCTTTACCATTTGGGTTTCTTCTTATAAATCTTAGTTTTTTGCCCGTTCTTTCCCAGTATTCTTCTAAAGTTTCCTTCTTCGAAAATTCATTAATGTATGTTTCATAGTTTTTTACAGCTTCATCCGATACTTTTTGACTCCATTTCCATTGTCCACTTTCAGGAGTGAACCCCAAGATATCATATCGCATGGTAGGTCTATCTGCATCATTCCAAAACCCTTTCCAATAACCTTTAGTTTTTCTTTCTGATGAACTTTCTTTATACAAAGCATTAAAACTAAATTCATTGGATTTTGAATAACACAAAACATATTCAAAGCCGACATTAAAAGTCTTAAGACCTTTCTTAATAAATTGGGCATTTAGGTTTTTGTCATATCTTCTGATAATAAAAGAATTTCTAAAATTTTCTTCACCAAAAATTTCGTTCATTATTAGTTTCAGGTTGGACACTTCTTCCTCACCAATAGAAACAAAAATAACCCCGTCATTCTTTAATAAATTCTTAGCTAGAAACAAGCGAGGGTATATCATATTCATCCAATTACTATGATATTGACCGTTTTCCTTGCTGTTTTTCTTAAACTTCGCATCTTTGGTCATGTTACCTTCTTCATCTTTATCACCCACGCGTTTAGCGTAGTCTTTTTTGCTTTCTGCAAACTTGTCAGGATAAATAAAAGAATCGTTACCTGTATTGTAAGGAGGGTCTATATAAATCATCTTTACTTTTCCGAAATAACTTCTTTGAAGCACCTTAAGCACTTCTAAGTTCTCACCCTCAATAAATATATTTTCGGTTTCATCAAATTTTATGGATTCATCTTTTTCAGGAACAAGAGTGCTAGAAGTAGGGGCTTGTAAAACTTTAAATGCTTCGCTTTTTCCTGCCCAATTCAGTACATAACGTTCATTTGTGAAATTTATATCTTCCCCAAGAGCAGCTTTTAATTTTTCCCAATCTATTTTTCCTTCTGCAAAAGCTTCGGGTAATACTTCACGCAGCGCATTAAGTTTTTGTTGTTGTGGTGTTAGGCTAGTTCCGTCCATATTTTTAGCAATCTTTTCTTTTAGTCAGTAATTCTTGCGCTTCTATATTTAGTATATCTGCAATCTTGTATAAATCCTCTAGGCTAGGTTGTCGCCTGTTTTGTGCATAAGAGTTTACCATGTTGTAACTCTTGCCAAGTTGTTCAGCCAACCATTTTTGTTTTATGCCTTTTTCTTCTAAAACCTCTTTAATACGGTTCATTTTGCATATTATATTAAGCTGACTAAGATATAAAAGTTCAATCAATATCTCATGAAGTGAGTATTAAAATAAAAACAGGATGTTTTTAAAACGACAATTTGTTTTAGGTATGTTTTAGGAAGGATATAAAAAAAGCCCTTACATTTCTGTAAAGGCTTGTCTTTGCTAGTAGCGGGAACTGGACTCGAACCAGTGACCTTCGGGTTATGAGCCCGACGAGCTACCTACTGCTCTATCCCGCGATGTGGACGGCAAATATACAACCGTTTTCCTATTATTTCCAAATTAGAGAGACCTTGATTTGAAAAACGTAGTGAATTCAAATCAAATGGTCGAACTAATGCTGAGCCCGTTGAAGCATCTTTACTGGTTTACCTTGAATATCTTCTTGATTTGAAAAATGAAGCACATTCTATCAGATTCACTTGGAGCGTCCCTCGGTTTCATATCGTCCATAATTCACTGCTGAAATTGAGGATGTGATAAACAGGGGATGTAAATTTTCGTCTCAATGGTAAGTTTTAATCGAAATAGCTACCTTCGAAACCATGGAGCAACTCAATGACTTTTTAGTAAAGGCAATTTCAGGTACGGAATGGCCTATGTTCATCTTACTTATAGGTGGAGGATTATTACTGGTTTTGTATTCCAAATTTTTGCCTTATCGCTATTTTGGACACGCCATTTCTATAGCTAGGGGTAAATATGATGATAAGAATGCCAAAGGCGATGTCAGTTCGTTTCAGGCATTATCCGCTGCTGTTGCGGCAACCGTTGGCTTAGGAAACATTTCCGGGGTGGCAATTGCCATTCACGATGGAGGTCCCGGAGTTGTTTTTTGGATTTGGATGACGGCTCTTATAGGAATGGGCATTAAGTTCTATTCCTGTAGTTTGTCCATTATGTTTAGGGGACAGGATTCCGAAGGAAAATTACAAGGAGGCCCCATGTTCTATATTACACAAGGTTTGGGAAAAAAGTACAAACCATTGGCAATTTTCTTTTGTGTCGCGGGAATATTTGGATTCTTGGGGGTTTTTACCGCCAATCAATTTACGGAGACTTTTATGAGTGTGATTCAACCTTCAGACTCTTTGTTTACCATGAGCGATTTTAATTGGAAATTAACTGTAGGTTTCTTGCTCGCCATCATTACCTCATTTGTCATTTTTGGCGGATTGTCCAAAATAGCCAAGGTGGCTACTACCATTGTCCCGTTTATGGTGATGGTGTATTTGGTGGCTGTAATTGTGGTAATGGTTATGAATGCATCACAAGTATTACCCTCTTTAAAATTGATAATAGCCGAAGCATGGAATTTTAATACTGTGGTAACTGGTGGATTTTGGGGATTGGTCATCATCGGTGTTCGCAGGGCCATGTTTTCAAACGAAGCGGGTTTAGGTAGCGCCCCTATGTACCATGGCCAGTCTAAAAACGAAGAACCCATTCGTGAAGGTTTAGTGGCGATGCTAGGTCCATTCATAGATACCATTTTGGTATGCACCTTTACGGCGGTGGTCTTAATTTTGAGCGGCGCTTATTTAGAGGATGGAAGTGGAATTGTAATGACCTTAAACGCATTTAATACATCTCTTGGAAATTGGGGTGGCGTATTATTGATGGTCATCGTTTCCGCGTTCGCTCTTTCTACTTTATTTACTTATTCGTATTACGGGGTAAAATGCCTTTCTTTTTTGACCAATGCCAAAATTGGGAAGTATTACAACCACTATTTTGTTATTATGATCGTGTTCGCAGCAGTTGCATCCTTGGAATTGGTAAAAAATCTCATAGACCTTTCATACGCTTTAATGGTTATTCCAAATATGATAGCCGTACTTTTGCTTGCCCCTAAAGTAAATGCGGCGGCTAAAACGTATTTTTCAAAATTGAAGAATGAAAAAGCATAGATCAGGTTTTGTAAATATTATCGGAAACCCAAATGTGGGGAAATCCACTTTGATGAATGCTTTTGTGGGCGAAAAACTATCTATTATCACGTCCAAGGCACAAACCACAAGACATCGGATTTTGGGAATTGTCAATGGGGATGATTTTCAGGTAATTCTGTCCGATACCCCAGGAATCATCAAACCTGCCTATGAGCTACAAAGCTCCATGATGGACTTTGTGAAATCGGCCTTTGAAGATGCAGATGTTTTGTTGTACATGGTTGAAATTGGAGAAAAAGCATTAAAAGATGAGGCCTTCTTCAAAAAAATTCAAAACAGCAATATTCCGGTCTTGCTGCTTCTAAATAAAATAGACACTTCTGAACAATCGGTTTTGGAAGAGCAAATTCAGCACTGGCAAGATGTCCTTCCAAAGGCAGAACTGCATCCCATTTCCGCCCTAGAAAACTTTAATGTAAAGGAAGTTTTTGATAGGATTCTGCAATTGCTTCCAGAAGCACCGCCATACTATCCCAAGGACCAATTAACAGATAAGCCAGAGCGTTTTTTTGTGAACGAAACCATTCGGGAGAAAATATTGATGCACTACAAAAAGGAAATTCCCTATGCCGTTGAGGTGGAAACGGAGGAATTTTTTGAAGATGAAAAAATCATTAGAATCCGTTCTGTAATAATGGTTGAACGTGATACACAAAAGGGCATAATTATAGGACATAAAGGTAGTGCGCTAAAAAGGGTAGGAGTGGAATCCAGAAAAGACCTTGAAAAATTCTTCGATAAGCAAGTTCATATAGAACTCTACGTTAAGGTGAATAAAAACTGGCGCAGTAATTCAAGACAACTCAAACGTTTTGGCTACAATAGCTAGTCAGTCTTTTTTAAAGTTGAAATTAAATCCCTCATATAGCCTTTTAATTGTTCCATTTGAGGTTTTCCTTTTGATTTTCCCAATCGCCCAAAAGCGTATAAGCTAAACCAGATAAGTATCAAAAAGACCATTCCAACGGCCCAAAATGTAATGTCATGGCCAAGAGAGTAGTTGGAGTATGCAAAAACTGCCAGAATAATAAAGAGGGTTCCAACCCCAAAATGTAAGAACATAAAAAAGCTCCATAGTGTTGGGTTGGGCCCAAAAACACCATGTATTTTACTTATTCCATCTTCAAACGATGTAAGTTCCAAATGAAGCTGTGGGGTCCAAAAGGTGGTAACCGACTTTTTAAACCTGATGTAAATGTGCTCATCCAATCGTTTTATCAAAAAAGGTTCCTTGGCACTTTTGTCAAAAAGTAACTTTAATTGTTCAATATCTTCTTTTAAAGAAACTTCAAAACGTGGACGTAAAACAATTTCACTGGCGAAATCACTCATAACTAATTGAAATTGATTAAAAAAGGTATCATTTTTTCTTCATAAATAGTGGTATTTTTGCCAAAATTTAATGAGGATGAGTGCTATTGTAGCCATTGTTGGAAGACCAAATGTTGGAAAGTCTACTTTATTTAATCGATTGATTCAACGTCGCGAAGCTATCGTGGACGCCGTGAGTGGTGTTACGCGTGATCGTCACTATGGAAAAAGTGATTGGAACGGGAGAGAATTCTCAGTTATAGATACTGGTGGATATGTTGTTGGGAGTGATGATATCTTTGAGCAAGAAATTGACAAACAGGTAGAACTTGCTATTGATGAAGCCGATGCCATTATTTTTATGGTTGATGTGGAGTCTGGGGTTACAGGGATGGATGAAGATGTATCCAAGTTGCTCCGTAGAGTGGATAAACCCATTTTCCTTGCTGTTAATAAGGTTGACAACGCCCAACGAGAGACGGATGCAGTGGAGTTTTACGCTCTGGGACTTGGGGATTACTATACTTTATCCAGTATAAATGGAAGCGGAACAGGGGAGTTGTTGGACGCACTGGTCAAAGAACTTCCAGAAGTTGAAGAAAAAGAAAGCGACCTGCCAAGGTTTGCAGTTGTGGGAAGACCCAATGCTGGAAAATCATCATTTATAAATGCCTTGATAGGAGAGGATAGATACATTGTTACTGATATTGCGGGAACAACTCGCGATAGTATCGATACAAAATACAACAGGTTTGGATTTGAGTTCAATCTAGTGGATACCGCGGGAATCCGAAGAAAGGCCAAGGTAAAGGAAGATTTAGAGTTTTACTCCGTGATGCGGTCCGTAAGAGCAATTGAGCACTGCGACGTCTGTATATTATTGGTTGATGCCACTCGTGGGTTTGATGGACAAGTACAGAACATCTTTTGGTTGGCACAGCGGAATCACAAGGGAGTGGTAATTTTGGTGAACAAATGGGATTTGGTTGAAAAAGAAACCAATTCCGTTAAGGAATACACCCAAAAAATTAAAAAGGCCATAGAACCTTTTGATGATGTGCCGATTCTTTTCATTTCCGTGTTGACAAAACAGCGCATTTTTAAAGCCATTGAGACCGCTGTGGATGTCTATAAAAATCGTTCAAAAAAAGTGGTTACCCGAAAATTGAACGACATCATGTTGCCCATAATTGAGAAAACATCACCACCTGCATACAAAGGAAAATTTGTAAAAATAAAGTTCTGTACCCAACTGCCAACACCTTATCCGCAATTTGCTTTTTTCTGTAATCTACCGCAGTACGTTCGAGAACCTTACAAACGTTTTTTAGAAAACCAATTGCGTGAGAACTTTGACTTTAGTGGAGTGCCCATTACTGTTTTTATGCGTAAGAAATAGAGACCTAGTTCTCCGAAGCTAATTTTACAGCTAACTTTTGTTGAATGCGATTGCCTTCATCGTCAACTACGGTCAATACATATTCTCCAGGTTTAATTTGATAAATCAGTTCATGAAAATTTTCGGTAGTGCCGATGTAAGTCTCATCCAAATACCAATACACACTACTTTCTCCTTGTTGATGAGCCAGTTTGAATATGATTTCAGTTGTGTTGTTGCCCAAGTCTTTTGGAAGTAAAACTTCCTCATTTTTCTTGGGATAGATAAATTCCATGAACTGTACTTCTGAAATGGAACATCCTTGCAGATAAGTAGGCAAGGGTCTGTAATTTGGATTTGAAGTAGCATAATAATATTCAATTACAGGAGGAAGGGTAAACCAATTTTTTGCTATCATATCCTCTAGTGGATAACACTCAGAATTTACCCTAAACGCTTTTGAAGCATCCAAAAAAACTTGTTTATGGTAAGGACATTGCTTGCTTTTTGTTCCATTATTTGGGAGCAGCTCTTTCTTGATATTATCGCAGAAAGTGGAAGCGAGATGTCCACTTTGCGCGCAGATTTCCATTTCAGTCAGATCATCAAACGGTTGCTGAAACCAACCGCTATTGGGTAATACATCCAGTATATCAAAAAGAATGGGTGCAGCGGCAGTAATTCCTGTTAATCCAGGTCTTCCTTCACCGTCTGCATTTCCTGCCCAAACACCAATGGCATATTTTGGAGTCACTCCAACGGCCCAAGCATCTTTAAAACCAAAACTAGTTCCCGTTTTCCATGCAATACGTTTTGAAGAATCAAAAAATTGCCAATTTTCATCACCTTCTGGTCTATTTACTTCTTGTAGTGATTTGAAGGTATGGTAAATCGCTCCTGCATTTATAACAGGAGCTTCAAATTGCTGCTCCCCAAAATCGATTTTAGTGTTCAGCAAGTAACTAGGCTCCACAAATTCATTGGTACGATACGTACTGGAATTGGATTCAAAATAGTTTAATGTTGAAGCAACTGATGCATACGTTTTGGTAAGATCCCAGAGTGAGCTTTCAGCTCCACCCAAAATTAAGGCCAGCCCATAATGTCCAGCTGGTTTATTTATGGATTTCAAGTTCATTTTATGAAGTTTGTTATAAAACTTTTGCAGCCCGTACTGTCGCAATAACCGAACTGCGGGCACATTTAAGGAACGGGAAAGAGCTCTGCCCGCAGGTACGGCCCCTGAGTGCTTTTTATTGAAATTTTTTGGATTGTAACCATTGATCACCGTTGGAATATCTTTTACCAAAGTATTTGGCAATAATTGACCTTCATGCATAAGTGAAGCAAAAAGAAAAGGTTTTAATGTGCTACCAGTGCTTCGATTTTTAGTAATAATATCTACATAGTTACCATGAGTTTTTCCAGAAGGGGAATTACCCACATAACTTAAAACTTTCCGGGTTTCCACATCCAATATTAAAATGGCAAGGTTATGGATTTCGTTACTTTTTAATCGCTGGTAATGATGTTCTGCCACAATATTTGCTTGATATTGTAAATGTCTGTCAATAGAAGTTTGTATTCGTTTACCCTGGTGCTCTTTTTTAATGCGCTCCGTAAGATGAGGCGTTATATTGGGAAGAGCAATTGGCTTTTGTGGTAAAGGTTCGGAAATGGCCAGTTCATAGGTAGTTTCATCGATATGATTTTCTTCCCATAATTTTTTAAGGAGGCGATTGCGTTTCTTTAAGAGCAATTGTTCGTTTCTACCTGGAAAAATAAGCGATGGTGCATTGGGCAAGACGGCTAGGGTAGCTGATTGTCCCCAACTTAATTCTTGTGCGGGAATTCCAAAATAACGCCATGAAGCAGTTTCTAAACCAACTACATTGCCGCCATATGGAGTATATGTGGCGTACAATTTTAAAATATCTTCTTTGGAATAGCGTAACTCCAACCGAGTGGCCATGAAGATTTCAATGCATTTTTCAAAATAAGTACGCCTCTTATTTTTTCTGCTCATACGAATGACCTGTTGGGTTATCGTACTTCCTCCTCTGCGTGTATCCTTGGTAAGATTGTGTTTTATGGCATTAAAAATAGAGATTGGATTAAAACCGGGGTGTTTGTAGAAATATTCATCTTCAAATAAGAGTACGCTTTGTTTAAAACGCTCTGGAATGGAATCAATCTGGGGAAAACGCCACTGTCCATCATGAGCAATTCGAGCACCAATCAATACATTATCAGAACTGGTGACCACAGTTGAGGTTGGGTCCTTAAAAAGCTGTTTGGGTAAGCAGAAAAACCAAAACAAGAAAAGTGTAAGAACAACCAAAAGTTTAATTCGGTGCTTCAACACAATTCTCTTTAAAGCCAATAAAAAAGCCTTCATTTACAACATCATCGTGATACTTTAATCCATTTGCCCTTATTCCGAGCATAAGCGGTATTGTCGTACATAGCTTCAACCTGGGAGCCAGGTAAATAATAGTCACCCAAAAAGGAAGCATTCAGTTTTATGGTAAAAGTTTTGGCCTTCTTTGCACCTAAATCAAAATAGAAGTTAGTCCTATCATCACGAGTATCAATATAATCGGCCTTGCTAGAATTTGGGTCACCTCCACCTGCATAGGATGTATTCACAATTTCCCATCCGCTTGGAACAATCTGTGTCAATGCCAAGTTATCATAATAATCATTGGTGGAGTTGAAAACGGTCAACTGTGCTTGTAACTCAGTTCCTTGACGAAGCTCAGTTACATTAATAGAATTTCCAACAGCATCAAGATACTTTACAGATAACGTTAGATTTTGCTGTTGCGCCAATTCTTGACCCACGGGTAGTTTTCCAGTTTGGGTAAGCGTAGCATAAATGGTATTGCCTTGATTATTTTTGATAAGTATTTCACCTTTTGCTGAGGAGATTGAAATACTTCGTTGCGCAATAGCCCTATCTGTTTTTACCGCTACTTCTTTTCCATTATTTGTGAAAGTCAAATCAAGGGATTTACCCCCATTTTTTGCAACCATTTTGGACATGGACAATAAAGCAAATGCGGTCTCTTGCGTGCTATACCATCTTTGTGAGGATAGGTTTTTTGCCAATGAAACAGCCAATTCCCGTTGTTGGGAGTCTCCAAGTATGACCATAGTTTCCAAAGCCATCGCCCTATTCCTGAATACTGAACCATAAGTTCGGTAATTATAAGAATTAGGTGTAAAATTGATGTTTGCAGTTTGGGCAAGTTCTTTGGCAACATCTTTTTTACCCACCAATGCATAAGCAGCTGCTAATCTCCATTTAGCTTCATTACTTAGATTTTTGGATTCACGCAATCTGTTCATAGCTGCCAATTCTGGCTGCTGTGCTAAAGCCAAGGTGTACAGACGATATGCTTGGGCAATATCATTATTGTAACGAGTACTTTGATTGCTCCATTGACGGGCCGTATTTTTTTGATAGCGTAGCCAATTGCTCAAAAATGTCAACGGTAGCTGATACCCTTTTTGTTTGGCCTCCAACATAAAATGACCTGCATAGGATGTTCCCCAATCATCTGCACTTCCATAACCGGACCAATAGCTCAAACCACCATTTGGTACTTGAAAATCGTTAAGCCTCTTAATGGCAGCTTTTACATTTTTTTCAATTTCCTTTTTCTTGTCAAAAGTGATATCAAGTACTTCTGCTAAAAACAATTGTGGGAAAGCTGCAGATGTAGTTTGTTCTACACAACCATGGGGGTACTGAAGCAAGTACTCCATTCTTTTTGAAAAGTCCATAGGTGGAAGGGTTGAAAATTCAACAAATGCTGTATTGGTTCCTGACGTTCCAAAGGTTTCAAAAGAAATGGTCTTTGATTGATTTTCGGCTATCGTGTACAATGTACTTTTAGTAGTTATTGGATTAGGATTTTCTACGTCGATTTCAGTTTCGTTGCTTGCGCTTTCTCCATTCCCAGATGCTGTGACTTTTATGGTTTGAAATGATTTTGTTGGATTTACCTTAAAATCAAAATTTACAATTTGCTCGCCAACTGAATTGAAGGTGATATTTTTTGATGTAGGCCCGATTGCTTCCAGAGCTTTTCCTGCATCAATTGAAACCTTTACATTTTTGACCTTTTTTTCCATCGCGAAAACGGTAACGGGAATGGTCACTTTTTCTCCAGGAGATAATTTTCGAGGTATTGAGGTCAATACCATTAACGGTTTCCGCACTGGAGTAGTCTTTTCCGTATTGCCATAGGCACTGTTCTTATTTCCTGCAACAACCATTGTTCGTACAGAGCCTACATAATTGGGCATTTCAACAGTGTGAGACGCTTTTTCACCTGCTTTTAAGGTGAACGGCCCTAGATAGGTAACAACAGGCTTAAACCGTTGTGCTTTTCTATTTTTAGCTCCCTCACCAATTCCACCACCACCGATGGCATAAATATTATCTACACTGATGGAGTAGGCACCCATGACATCGTCAAAAATATCAAAAGTCTTTACGCCTAAAGCTTGTCTGGCATAGAATGAAGCATGAATATCTGGGGTTTTAAATCGGGTTAAATCCAATAGACCTTCATCAACAACTGCCAAGGAATAGGTCATTGACTTTTCATTGGCCTCCGAGACGGTCACCTTAAAGGATTTTTTCGGTTCCAAAACTTCTGGCATTTTGAGTTCTGGTTTTAGAAAGGTGGCTGGATTTTCAACGAGTAAAGGAACCACGCCATACAAACGAATGGGCAGATCGTTTGCTACTTGTCCATGAGGTTGTAGCAAGGATATGTTGATGTAGGCATTGGGAGCCATATCAGCTGTGATTGGAATGGTAGCTTTTGTCTCTTTTGCAGAGGTTTCAATCCATTGTTGTGATAAAACTTCAGAACCGTTTTCAATACTTACCAAAGCCCTGCTCCCTAAATCTGATGGAAAAGTTACCACAGCTTGATCTCCAAGCGTATACTTTTCCTTGTCAGCTGAAAAAATTAAAATTTTCGAACTTTCAGTATCACCAGACGCCGGTCTTCTCCACCAGTTTCTATAAAAATAAGCTGTCCGCCCAGTGGCATGTCCAGAATCTTCATCAATAACCCGAATCAGAAAACGCCCGCCATCGTCATCAGGAATGTTTACTTTAAAATTCGCTTTTCCATCGGCTCCAGTTGTTACCGACATTTCCTTAAATGAACGATGCACTGTTGCATTTTCATAACGGGAAAGATTGTCATAACCACGGTTCCACCACCAACGCCATTCTATTTTATATACTTTGACTTTGAGCTTTCTATTACCAGCTTGTTTTCCATCTGCATTAACCGAAACTACATCAAACGTTGTGTCTTCATCGGTTAAAAACGAACCGTATTGCCTTGCTTTTGGGGAACGTAACCCAACAAAATGTGAAAAAGGCGCTAATTTTTTGGAGAAAACATCGATGGAAAAATCTCCTCCGCCTTCAAATACTTTTGTGGTAAAAGTGGCTTGCAACATGCCTGGAGCATTATTGTTGGCATTGATTTTTTTATCAATATTGAGTAGCCCCTCTCCATCCAATTTTGAAGAAATAAATTGAAGCTCAGTCTCATTAAAGGTTCGAACAGGATCTTGAAAAACATATCCCTTATGGCCAGGAAAAGCATTGGAAGCTTGCTGTAATTTAGCGTTGATATCAATTTTTAAATTTCTAGCAGGTGCTCCATGTAGCCACTGTACTATAGCTTTCCCTTTGTTATTTTGGTTAGCTTTTAAAACTTCATCTTCAAAAGCAAAATCAACCTTCAACCTATTGGGTTTAACGGTAGCAATTTTTAGGCTTTTGTTGAATTGTGCTCCACCAACAATGATTTTGGCGTTCCAAGTTCCTGTGGGCGAAGTAGCTTTTGTAGGGATGGGGAAGTAATAAAAATCACCTTCTTTTTTGGCATACAATCCATCAGCAACAGGTATGGTACCATCTTTAAGTACATTTCGTTGCACTAATTTTCCTCGGGCATCATTAACTTCTATGGTTACGGGGTGGCTTGCAGGTAATGGATTTGCTTTATCATCAAGGACAAAGGTAAGATGGACAGGGTCGCCAGGTCGGTGCACACCTCTTTCCGTATAGATAAAACCTTGCAGTCCACTTTGTAATTCTTCTCCGGAAACATCAAACTTACTTAATGAAAGTGCATTGCCGTCCGCAAGTTTTGCATAGGCAAAATTGTTGTTCTTTTCGGCAACCGCAAAAGCAATAGATGCTTCTCCATCGTAAACTCCAAATCCAGAAGCATCTGTTGTTACTTCAGCCAGAAGTTGCTGCTGAAAATTATATAATTTGATATTTGTATTTGCTTCGGGGTTTGTGGTCAAAAGATTCGTTGTAGCAAAATGGTAAGAACGATTATTTCCTTTTTTTACAATAAACCCCAAATCACTTCCTAAAAGATTTGTTGTTGCAATTCTGTTTGCATTATAATAAGCTTGGTGGCAAGGGTTATCTTCTTCTTCCCAGTTATAATTGTAGTTTCTCCAATAATAAATCTCATTGTCCCAATAGCGTTCTTCTAAAGCTTCATCACTTAGATCTTGGGAATCAGTATTATTTGATGCATAATTTTCTGTTTCATCTTCGGAACTTTCTGAAGCTGCACATTCATAGGAAGTATGTTCTTTTTTAAAACTGAACTCTATTCGATATAAAGACCCGGGATTGACTTTCATTAATTCTGATAAATCAAGAGCATGCGCCTTCCAAAAACTCGTGTCATCATCCTTGGTTTCTTTAAGAGGAATTACTTTGTAAGCTACTCTGCGTCCCACAGGTCTAAGGTCTGAGCTGTATTCTTGCGTTAGATTGTTGTTTTGAAGGTATTGCAGCATATTGTTCTCAAAAACCTGTATCACCCGTACTTCGACAGCAGAAAGGTTAACGGTTTCAAAATAGATGGGTGTTGATGTGGCATTGGGTAAAATGGTTCCTTTGGAAATTAGCCGTATGTTTGGTTTTAACTGTTCAAAAGAGACCAATTCTGAAAATGATTTTTTAAGTGCGTAACCATATTCACTTTTAATGCCTTCAAATGCATTAACACGTACTTGACCCATTATTCGGTTTGAAGGGTAGACCTTCAAAACATTTCCGTTGATTTCATATCGTAAACTTTGGGCATTTTCAATGGTGACCAACCCATTCAGGTTTTGATTCTGTTTCAAGGGATCTGAAAAATTAAGGGTCAAAGCAGCGTTGGGAGCCGTTGAGGTTTTGGCATCTATGACAATAAATTTGTTTAATCCAGGGATTACATATTTTTCAGAGCCATTATTATCTGCACCAATATCTTTTCCGTTCCAATTAATGATTAGCTCAGTATCATCTGTTTTACGCGGAATACTATCAATTTTGAAGGTGAAATACCTAGCGTCTTCGCTACTATTGTCCCATTTTACAGGAATTTTTTTATCGTTTTGAATAGCGGAAAGCACATGGTCTATTTTTTCAGCACTCAGAATATCAGAGGCTTCTAAAGTACCTGTTAGGTATTGCCAATTTTTACTATAGGACTGTAGATTCCCTAAATTGATTTTAAAATTTGGAGTAATCGTTTTAAAACTAAACGTATAGTTTTTGAAATCACTTTTAATATTCTCAAAAAGCTTACCCAGTGAAAGATCAATAACGTATTCCGTATTCGGTTTTAAATATTCTGAAGGTTGAAAAGTTAGTTCTCTTCCGTTTTCAATAGCCAATTTCCCTTCAACTTTTGGTGTTATTTTCAAGTATTCTGATGGGAGTTCTTGAGCAAGCTCAAACTGATCCAGTTGTTGGGCTAAGACAATAGTGATGGTGGTTGAAATACTTTGATTTCCATTGGTGTGATAACTAATATAATCCTTGAATTTAAATAGGTTATCCGTATCAGCAGAGTCTTTCTTTTTTTTACAGGAAACGGATAGAATAAGTGCGGAAATCAAAAAAAAACGAAAAAAGCGTACCATCTAAAAAGGAATTAATTACACAATGTGTTTAGCCAAAGACAAGATAGCTCAAAAATAGATAGAGGGGCTTTAAAGTTTATAGGTGGTGCGTTAGTATTTACGGATGGCTGTTATGGGATGGATTGAGCGTTAGGAAAGATTTATGATTTTAACCAAGAGGACTATTGCTCAAAAATAACTTGAGTGATATGAGGATGGTGTTGGTTTTGGGGCCAGTACTTCTTTATCTAGTTACAGATTGACTGTATTCATGTTAGAATCTAAAGGTTAACCGTAAATACTCCTCCGCTTACTTCTCCCAGATTGATTTCTACATCATTTATTTCAATTGCGGTTAGAAAAGGAATGCCGCCACAGCACTCGCTCTCATCGGAAAGCTCAAAAATTGTGCGTATTGTGAATGAGTCATCATCTCCAAGCGCTACAACATAATTATAATTGCCTGCAGTCCAATCTGAATCCTGAATCAAAAGAGCTGGACGGTCATTTATGCTTGATAGGAATTCAACAGCGGTTTGCGCATTGTCATCATCTATAACCACATCATCTCCATTGTAAGAGCCAAAATCAAAAACATTTTCTCCATCCTGTAGTACCTCAAAACCCAAAACGGGGAGTCCGGCGCACAATACATTGGAACAGCTATCGGTTGTTGTATCCAAACAGGAAATAAATAAACATAGTGGTAAACAAAGTAATAGAAGTCGTTTAAGGATCATGAGTGATTTATTTTGAATTATAGAATAACAAAACAGTAATTAAAAATAAAGTTTTTAACCTTTTAATCTGAAATAAATATAGTGAGTCTTAATGGTAAAGTACCATACTGGCTAAACTCATTGACAACATTATGTACGGATACACCATCAATGTTTGTGTATGGGCCACAGCATTCACTACCTTCTCCATAGGAAGTGTTTAGAGTGAAATTAAAAACAACTCCGTCGGTAATCCTAACTTCATATCCAATTTCACCAAAACTTTGGTTTTCTAAATCCAGTACCAAAACATCCTCATCCTCAAAATCTTTTTGAATTTTAAAATTCGTTGCGGTATCCTGCAAGTCAGTAATTGTAATTTGGGAAGGAGAATAGACCCCATTGGAAATTAAGTTGTCATCTGTTTCCTGATCAATGAATTTTATCGATATTGAATTATCAACGCTTAGGCAGGTTACTGCAGCACAATTTATTTCAATTTCTTCATCACTACATAATGTGGCCGCCAAGAGCATTGAGGCAAAAAAACATTTCTTTAGAAACATTTACTTGATTTGTTTGAAGATGTTTGGTAAAGTGAAAGGTTGCGCTGGAAGTTTATAACCGTTCTTATGAATCCAATACATATCACCAACCACCTGAAGCACCACCGCCTCCAAAACCGCCTCCACCGAAGCCTCCACCAAATCCACCAGAACCGAAACCACCCCCTCCAAATCCTCCTCCAGAAGATCTTGAACTACGGCCCATATTACTTAAGATAATCATATCCCAGATGTCCATTCCTGTTTTTCGACCTCCGCCGCGACCTCCACGATTGTTTTTGTTTCTTCTGGAAAGAATAATGATGATAATAATGAAGATGATAAACGGAAGCAATGATTCAAATTTAAACCCTTGATCATTGCCAAAAGAGCGTTCTTCCTTGAATTCGCCGTTCAATACTTGGAAAATAGCATCCGAACCCTTATCCAATCCACCATAATAATCACCTTTTTTAAATTCTGGGATAATAATGGATTCTATAATCCGCTTGGACATAAAATCTGTTAGGGCGCCTTCTACCCCATACCCGGTATTAATGGCTATTTTTCTATCATCTTTGGCCAACAGAACAAGTATGCCATTGTCTTTTTCCGCTTGCCCAATTCCCCATTTTTGACCCCATTGTGCGCCTAAATAATTAATATTTTCTCCTTCAGTAGAACTTATTATTGCAACAACAATTTGTGTAGAGGTACTATCGGAATATCGAATTAATTTTTGTTCCAAGGCCTTGCTTTGAGAAGCGGGCAGTAGATTTACATAATCATAAATACTTGTTTGTTTTTTTGGCTTTTCCGGGATGGCAAACTGTCCCCATCCTATGGAAATACAGCATAAGGCAATAAGAAGATTAACCTTTGGATATGGCATCGCTCAATTCATTGGTGTCATTGTGGTTCCATGGAAAATGAGCCTCTAGTTCCTTTCCAGTTTTTAATACGCCCTCAACAATACCTTGTTTAAAAGCACCATTTTTAAAATACGATGAAATCAGGTCTTTTGTAGTATCCCAAAAACCCTTTGGAACGGCCCTGTCAATGCCGCTATCTCCATAAATGACAAATTTTTTGTCATCAACGGCCACATATAGCAAAACACCATTTTCCTCTTTGGTATTATCCATTTTAAGAAAATGAAATAGTTGTTGGGCCCTGCTAAAGTGATCTATTTTGGCTGTAGCTTCAATATGGACCCTAATTTCTCCTGAAGTGTTTTTTTCGGCTTCGAGAATGGCTTCAACAATCTCCTGTTCCTCTTCAGCAGTTAAAAATTTCTCTACGTGCGACATACTTAATTAAAATCGAAGTTCACATCTGGTGCATTTTCAGAACCTGGATTGGAGCTAAATAATGCAACTGGGTCAAAATTGGCAATGCTGGCAATTATATTGGTTGGGATTTTCTCAATCGTAATATTGTATTCTCCAGCTATATCATTGAACCTGTTGCGCTCTACATTAATTCTATTTTCCGTACCCTCTAACTGTGACTGTAATTCCAGGAAGTTTTGATTGGATTTAAGATCTGGGTAGCGTTCCACAGTGACCAAAAGCCTTGAAAGTGCCGAAGAAAGCCCGGTTTGGGCCTGTTGAAATTGCGACAATTGTTCTGGGGTAATATTATTGGCATCTATGGTCGTGGAAGTTGCGTTGGCACGAGCTTCAATGACATCTTTTAAGGTGCCTCTTTCAAAATCTGCAGCTCCTTGTACTGTTTTTACCAAGTTGCCTATTAAATCGCTCCTTCTTTGATAGGAACTTTCAACATTGGCCCATTGTTTTGTGGCCTGCCCCTTCATATCAACCAAAGTGTTGTTGGTTTTTACGTACCAGCCCCCAAGTAAAATGGCTAGCACAACAAGTGCGATTATGGCAAGAATACCCTTTTTCATGTTCTCGGTTTTAGTGTTTATAGTGTTATTATAATTGTTCTTTTATTTTCAGAAGTTCAGCACGTACTTTTTGTAGTTTTTGTACTACCTCAAAAGTTGAGAGGGTTTTTTGCTTTTCTTCCTTTAGATGTGTTTTGGCCCCTTCCAAGGTAAACCCACGTTCTTTTACCAAGTGGTAGATCAGTTGCAGGTTTGTTATATCCTGTGGGGTAAATTTTCGATTTCCCTTTGCATTTTTTTTTGGTTGAAGTACATCGAACTCCCTTTCCCAAAATCGAATTAAAGATGTGTTTACGCCAAATGCCTTGGCTACTTCTCCTATGCCGTAATATCGTTTTTCAGGAAGATCTACGTGCATTAATCCAGGGATTGGTTTTCTTGGTTGGCGAATTTGAGCATATTTTCAAACTCTTCCGCCGTCAAACTTCCATAATAGAAGTTAATGGGGTTGATGCGTTCTTCGTCCTTAAAGACTTCATAATGAAGATGAGGAGCTTCAGAACGACCAGTGTTTCCCACAAAGCCAATCAAATCGCCACGTTTTACCTTTTGGCCTTTGCTAACGTTGTACTTGCTTAAATGTGCATACAGGGACATATAGCCATAACCATGGTCTATTCTAATGTGTTTGCCATAACCGGATGATCGGTTATCGGCTCTTTTAACAGTTCCATCTCCAGTAGCATAAATGGGAACGCCTCTTGGTGCTGTAAAATCCATGCCCCAATGCATCTTCCGAGCCTTCGTAAAAGGATCGGAGCGCCACCCATAACCTGATGCCATTCTTGTTAGATCTTCATTTCTAACGGGTTGTATGGCAGGGATGGCCGCTAAAAGCTTTTCTTTTTCTTCAGCCAATTTGGCAATCTCATCCAATGATTTTGATTGGATTACCATTTGTTTCTGAATGATGTCCAAACGTTGCGTAGCATTGATAATGATTTCTGAATTGTTGAAACCTTCTAAAGATTTATATCGATTTACACCACCAAAACCAGCTTTACGTTGCTCTTCTGGAATTGGGTTTGCTTCAAAATATAGTCTGTAAATATTATTGTCACGGTCTTCAATGTTACCGAGAACCTGTTCTATTTGCTCCATCTTCTTTCCAAGAATCTCATATTGAAGTTCATAATTACGCACCTCACGTTCCAAAGAAAGTTCCTTGGGAGTGTTCAACAAGTTGGTGTTCAATAATACAATAAGACCTAGAAATCCGAACAATGCGGCACCAACAATGAAAAAGAAGAGATTCCGATACCTTTTGGATTTCTTAGGTTCAATCTTTCGATATGAAAGTGTATCAGGATCGTAATAGTACTTAACTTTAGACATGAAGGGATTTTATCCTATTTTTGCGCATTCTTTTAAAGAAAACAAACAAATATAAAAATTGTTTTGCTTTAAATGTTAAATTTAATAAAACCCTAGCAATTCCAATGACATCCCAAGAGGTTAGAGCCCAGTTTTTAGACTTTTTTAAAGGGAAAAAGCATAAAATAGTTCCTTCGGCGCCAATAGTCATGAAAGATGACCCCACTTTGATGTTCACCAATGCAGGAATGAACCAATTCAAGGAATTCTTTTTGGGGAATTCCATCCCAAAATCGGAACGGATTTCCGATACCCAGAAATGTCTTAGAGTTAGCGGCAAGCATAATGATTTGGAGGAAGTTGGTAAGGACACTTATCACCATACCATGTTTGAGATGTTGGGGAACTGGAGTTTTGGGGATTATTTTAAAAAGGAGGCTATTCAATGGGCTTGGGAATTGTTGACCGATGTCTACAAAATTGATAAGGATAGTCTTTATGTTTCTGTTTTTGAAGGTAGCGATGATACGGATAATTTGAAAATGGATAAGGAGGCCTTTGATTTATGGAAAGCCATTGTTCCTGAAGATCGAATTATCATGGGGGACAAAAAGGATAATTTTTGGGAGATGGGAGATCAAGGTCCTTGTGGGCCATGTTCTGAGATTCATGTGGATATTAGATCAAAGGAAGAAAAGGCTAAAGTAACTGGAGCTTCGTTGGTAAACCAAGATCATCCGCAAGTTGTGGAGATTTGGAACTTGGTTTTTATGCAGTACAATAGAAAAGCCAATGGACAGCTTGAAAACCTACCTGAAAAACATGTTGATACTGGAATGGGCTTTGAGCGTTTGTGTATGGTTTTACAGGACGTAAAATCCAACTATGACACGGATGTATTTACCCCATTGATTCGCGAAATAGAAACCATCACCGGCCGTAAATATGGTAAAGATGAGGAGACGGACATTGCCATACGGGTTGTTTCTGATCATATTAGAGCCGTTGCATTTTCCATAGCAGATGGACAATTGCCAAGTAATACAGGAGCTGGTTATGTAATCCGTAGGATTTTGAGACGTGCCATCCGTTATGGATTTACGTTTTTAGGAACCAATAAACCATTTATCTATAGATTGGTAAAGGTCCTGGGCGAGACCATGGGGAAAGCATTTCCCGAACTTCGTGAGCAGTATCAATTGATAGAAAATGTGGTCAAAGAAGAGGAAAATTCATTTTTGAGCACTTTAGAGCAAGGATTGGTATTGTTGGATTCCGTGATTAAATCGTCAAAAAATAAAACCATTGATGGGCAAAAAGCTTTTGAACTCTACGATACTTTTGGGTTTCCTATTGACCTTACTACTTTAATACTAGAGGAAAAAGGATATAATCTTGACGTGGAAGGGTTTGAAAAGGCGTTAAAAGCTCAAAAGGACCGTTCTAGGGCTGCTTCCGAAGTATCTAAAGAAGATTGGATAGTTTTACTTGAAGATGCGGAGCAAGAATTTATAGGTTACGATACTTTGGAAGCTAATGTAAAATTGGTAAAATATCGAAAAGTAACCAGTAAAAAAGGAGGAGATCAGTATCATCTGGTCTTTAACCTTACCCCGTTTTATGCAGAAGGTGGTGGTCAAGTAGGCGATAAAGGATATTTAGAGGCTACAAATGGAGATGTAATCTACATTATTGATACCAAGAAGGAGAACAATGAAATAGTTCATTTTTCTGAGAATTTACCGAAAGACACCTCAGGCACATTCAAAGCTGTTGTAGACAAAAAACAACGCTGGCGAACCGCTAGCAACCACACGGCAACGCATTTATTACATCAGGCATTACGGGAAATTTTGGGCACCCATGTAGAACAGAAGGGTTCGGCAGTACATTCCAAATACCTCCGTTTTGATTTTTCACACTTTTCCAAGTTGAGTGTTGAGGAATTAAGGGATGTAGAGAACTTCGTGAATGCCCGTATTGAAGGTCAGCTACCGTTTGAGGAAAGTAGAAACATCCCCATCAAAGAGGCAATGGACCAAGGTGCAATGGCGCTGTTTGGAGAAAAATATGGTGATACAGTGCGCACGGTTCGTTTTGGACAATCCATTGAACTTTGCGGAGGGACACACGTGAAAAATACGGCGGATATTTGGCATTTTAAGATTGTATCCGAAGGTGCGGTTGCAGCAGGAATTCGAAGAATTGAGGCTATTACCTCAGATGCAGTCAAAGAATTCTACTTCAAAAACAATAGAATGCTTTTTGAAATCAAGGATCTGTTGAACAATGCGCAGGATCCGGTAAAGGCAGTTGTTGGATTACAAGAAGAAAATTCAACCTTAAAAAAGCAGGTGGAACAGCTGCTTAAGGATAAGGCGAAGGGACTTAAAAATGAGTTGATATCCGAGCTTGAAGAAATCAACGGGGTGCGGTTTTTATCCAAAAAAGTGGATTTAGATGCAGCTGGAATCAAAGATTTGGCGTTTGAGATAGGAGGACAGTATTCAAACTTATTTTTATTGCTTGCCGCCGAAAAGGATGGAAAGGCCTTGCTGTCTTGTTATATTTCCAAAGAACTTGTTTCAGAAAAGGACTTGAATGCGGGAACAATTGTTCGCGAATTGGGAAAACATATTCAAGGTGGGGGTGGTGGACAACCATTTTTCGCTACTGCAGGGGGTAAAAATCCATCAGGTATTCAGGATGCGCTAGCTGCGGTTAGAACATATATTGAATAGTGCTTTTTGTCACATCGAGCGCAGTCGAGATGTTTAATGTAATAATCTTAGGGAGTTCTCGACTGCGCTCGAACTGACATATCAATTCTTTAAAAAAGAGATGAAACTTCAAACCAAAATCCCTATTGAAAAAGCAGATAATCCAATTGATTATCAAAGCAAACTTTTGCTTTTGGGATCCTGTTTTGTTGAAAATATAGGAGATAAGCTTGGGTACTATAAGTTTCAGCAAGTACAAAATCCTTTTGGAATATTGTTTCATCCTTTGGCTATTGAAAATTTGGTGGAACGTGCTATTGAAGGCCATTTTTATCAGGAAAATGAGGTTTTTGAACAAAATGGAAGATGGCATTGCTTTGATGCTCATTCAGATTTAAGTGCCAATACTTCAGAAGAATTGCTCCAGAATCTGAACAATGCACTTAAAGAAACCACACAACAAATAGAACAAGCTACTCACCTTATTATAACATTGGGCACAGCTTGGGGGTATCGCCACACAGATACAAAAGCGATAGTTGCCAATTGTCATAAAGTCCCTCAAAAAGAATTTGCCAAAGAGTTATTGTCAGCAGAATTGATTCAGGCAAGTTTGAAAAGGCTGATCGGTTTGTTTGAATCAATCAATCCAAAAGCACAACTTGTTTTTACAATTTCCCCAGTGCGCCATCTAAAAGATGGTTTTGTCGAAAATCAAAGAAGCAAAGCAAACCTCATTACTGCAGTCCATCAATTGAAAAAGGAAGATGATGTATCCTATTTTCCATCGTATGAAATTATGATGGATGAATTACGGGACTATCGTTTTTATGGAACAGATATGGTGCATCCCAATGCATTGGCCATAGATTACATTTGGGAGAAATTCAAATGGGTTTGGATTGCCCCTGAATCTAATGTTAGCATGGAAAAAGTTGAGGCAATACAAAAAGGATTACAGCATCGACCCTTCAATCCAGACTCCGAAGAACATCAAAAGTTTAAGAAGTCGCTCCAGACGAAAATTGCGTATCTTAAGGAAAGGTATCCTTTTATGAAATTTGACTAAATGAAAAAAGTACTTGTTGGAGCAATCATTGCCTTGGCATCAGTTTTGATTTATAAATCTTGTGCAGATGATAGGGAGCAGCAGTCCATTTTAAAAGAAAATTCATTACTCATTCAGCAAGAATTGCAAAATGTGTCCAAACTCATTGTGACCGAAGGACATTTTGTTGAGGTATACAATTATGCCGATTCAAAAGAATTGTTTGGCACATTGGTCACAGCGGATAAGAAAGCCTTGGTTGTTGTAAATGCAGAGGCCACAATTGCCTATGACCTTTCTAAGGTTGTTTATGAAATGGATGAGGAGCAAAAAATAATCCATATCAACGCTATTCCGGAAGCTGAAATCAAGATTAATCCAGATTTTGAATATTATGATGTTACGGCAGATTATTTTAATCCATTTAAAGCGGAAGATTACAATACCATAAAACAAGAAGTAACCACTTCACTATTGAAAAAGGTGAAAGCTTCATCCTTAAAATCCAATGCGGAAAATCGTTTGATCAGTGAACTTTCCAAGATATTTGTTGTTACAAAGACACTGGGTTGGACTTTGCTTTATGAAGGGAATTCTATTGATGATTCTAAAAATTTGAAAGAAATTCTGCCTTAAATCTGTCACATTTTATCTTTCTTTTCGTCTGTTAGATGATTAATTCATGTGCCATGTTTAAAAGAACAGTTTTACTTTTTGCTATAATTTTGGCTTTCTCCTGCCAAGAAAAATCACAGTCCAACATTGTTTTTTCGATATCCCATGTAACTGAGGATAGTCTTTCACTACTTAAAATAAGCATGAAATTTCCTGCAGATTCATCAGGAACGACAATATTGGAATTCAACAATGAAGCTTGGGGCCAAAAAGACCTTTTTAATACCCTTCACAATGTACAATTGATAGATGTTGTTGGTCATATTGAAAAGGATTTGGACAGTGGTTGGATAATTCTAAAGCACTCCAAAAATCTTAAAATGCTGGAATTTGAGTATGACTTAAAGCAGGATTTTGGTGCTAATTTAACAACGGGCAAGGCCTATCGGCCTGTTATAACGGAGGATTACTTTCATGTGTTTTCCCATAATTTGTTCATGCTTCCTAAAACTTCAAAAACCAATTTTGACATCACTCTGGATTGGATTGATTTTCCAGAGCAGTATACGATTCACAATAGTTTTGGAAGTGAAAAAAGACATCAATTTCTAGAGAATATGGATGTGGAGTTATTTGAGAGTGCCATTTTTGTTGGAGGGGATTTTAGGATATTGGAAGATGAGATTAATGGAAATGCAATAAGCTTGGCCACTAGGGGAGAATGGGTTCCGTTTGAAGAAAAAGAGGTAATGCAAGTTTTAAAACAGACCTTAATGTGTCAGCGCGATTTTTGGGAGGATCATTCACAAGAATATTTTACCGTCACGATGCAGCCTTTTTTCCAAGAAACAGGGAGCAGCTTTCAAGGAACGGGATTGACCAACTCATTCGCGACCTCAGTTTCCAATAATGATTTTACCGATATTGATCAGATGGTGTACTTGTTCAATCATGAATTGATGCACAATTGGATTGGCAACACTATTGAAAATGAAAATGAGGAAGAACAATATTGGTTTAGTGAGGGTTTTACGGAATATTACACCTATAAAAATGTAGCCAAAAATGAAATTAAGGAGCTAGATGGAGCTTTTTTCATAAACTCTATAAATGAAAATGCTAAGAATTTGCATTCACTTTCAATAAAAGAAGTGCCAAATTCAGAAATGAACTATGAAAACTTTTGGTCCGACTATGAGTATCGAAAATTGCCCTATTATAGAGGGACCTTGTTTGCGTTTTACTTGGATTATTCAATTCAAAAGGATTCAAATGGAAAGTATAGTTTGGATAATGTCATGAAGGATTTGTTGAAAGTGGCAACGGATGAAAATGAAAAGTTGGACCATACCGTGTTTAAAAGGGTATTGAAAAAGTATTTTCCCGATCGAACCGATACGGTTTTTAAAGAATTTATTCTGGAAGGGAAATTACTTCCTTTAGCAGATTTTTATAATGAAATGAAATTGGAATACGAACCAACCACCCAGCTTTTTGAACTTGGTTTTGAACTTTCTGAAGATGGAACGCAGATAAATAGTGTTAATAAGGATAGTAAAGCATGGAAAGCTGGCCTTAGAAGTGGTGATAGATTATATTCAAGAAGTATATGGTATGGCAATGTTTCTAAAAAAGTAGAATTAGGAGTGCTCAAAGAAGGAAACAAAGTTGCTATTGACTTTTATCCTGTAAAAATGGCTGAAGTGCCCCAAATACTAGTGTCCGATGCAAATATGCAAAGACTTGGATTTTAATCAACTAAAGTGGCATCCACCAATGAAATTCCATCGTCAATAAGATGTCCTACTTTTGGATTATTCAACTTAACAGTTTCCAAATGCTTTAGAATATCGGTTTGAAAATCTTGGTCATTACTCACCTTGGCCAGTTCGTAAAGCTCTGTGGGCAATAACCAATCGTCTGGATAATCCTTTTTGAGTTCTTGGAAAACCTTGTTCCTGGAAATGGTTGTATTTATACCAGCTCTAAAATCTCTAATTTGTGCATAATACAATTCCAATTGCTTTTTTTTGCCGTCTGTTTTTGGTTTAATTGTAGTTTCCGTAATCTCGTGCGAGATAAGATCAAAACTGTTCAGGTCGGCCGGGCCATTGAATGCTGAAACCACTTTTTGACCCACAGCCATATGATACAGTCCCCAATTGGGCAGAAATAAAATTGTACCGTCGTGGGTAACCTTACAATCTTTAAACGTAATCAAAATGATTTTACCTTGTAAGTTTCGGGTTCCGGTAACAATGGTGCCCTCTATTTTCACTCCTCCTTCAAATTCTAAAGAAACCTGTTCCCCTTCAAAAATTTTATAGGCCATTAAATCACGAGGTCCCATATCCTCAATAGCCAAGTTAATGCCTTTTAGTTTACCAATTGGAGAACCAAAACCTTCAGAATGGTCCAAAGTACTATGCCCAACGAGCTCTTTTTCACGATAGGCCAATGCCGTAGGACCAACTGTTCGCATATAAATGGGTTTGCCGTCATGGTCAATTATAGTATGAAAATGTCCAGATATTTGAATTCCTGTACTTAGCTCAATACTTCCAAGAGCCTTGGAATCTATCAATTTTTGTATGCCAGATAGGCCTCCTGTTCGTAACGCCATGGTATTTGCAAAATCTTCCAAAACTTGACTCAAATGGGCAAAATTTGGAGTTACAAAAAGTTGCGGTTGCGGTTTGGTAATATCAAATGCTTTTTGCGCGGCATCGATGGTATACTGCTCTTTAACAACATCGCTTTGCATGCACCATTTGCTTTCCCCAATAGATGAAAGCAACCCCGCTCCATAAATTTTTGGATTATCCAGAGTGCCAATCAAACCATATTCCACAGTCCACCAATGTAAGTTGCGAATAAGTGCCATTTCACTGGGAATTCCCATATTTTTCTGTAGTTCTTCTATTTGTTTTTCGGCTTTGTCAATTTCCTCTTTTGGGGTTTCTGTGGCCTCTTTTATAATGGAAAGGTGTCTTACGGCCTGGTACAGTTCATAGTCTTTGGCACTGGAAATAGCCTTACTTCCAATTTCCCCAAATCGTCTTAAATATTCGGCATACTCTGGATTTGCAATTATGGGAGCGTGTCCCGCTCCTTCATGAATAATGTCCGGTGCAGGGGTGTATTCAATATTTTCAAGTTGTCTAATATCTGATGCGATAACCAACACATTGTAAGCTTGAAACTCCATAAATGCCGATGGTGGAATAAAACCATCTACGGCAACCGCAGCCCATCCAATCTCTTTTAGAATACGGTTCATCCCATACATATTGGGGATATGGTCAATTGAAATCCCTGTTTTTAATAAGCCATCTACATATGATTTGTGTGCTACCCTACTTAAATAATCCACATTTTTTCGCATTACATAGCGCCATACCGCTTGGTCTATTGCTGAATAGTCATCATAATTTTGCGGTTTTATAAACTGCTTTAAATGTATGGGCAGTTTATCTAAAATAGGATTGCTTTCGTATTTGGGATTAATCACTTAAGTGGTATTAGAGTTCATGGGATAATACTATATAATTCCCTATAAATATAGTATTAAAAGAATTAAAAGTTGATTATATATATTTTATAAGGAAAAAACACTGTTATTATAATATATTATAGTAATAAATACTATTTTTAATATATCAATCTTGATCAAACAGGAAAAAGTATGCAGCAACAACTGGACAGCATTGACCGTGAAATTTTAAAAATATTGGAAAAGGATGCCAAAACCGTGGCAAAAACTATTGCGGAAAAACTAGGTTTAACCAAGACGCCGGTGTATGAACGGATTAGAAGGTTGGAAAATGAGGGTTTTATTCGAAACTATACGGCCGTTATCAACAAAGAAAAAATTGAAAGTAGCATTACAGTATTTAGTTTTGTTTCCCTTGAAGCCCAAAAGGGTCATCTGATGGATGATTTTTTGAATCAGGTAAAACAATTTTCAGAGATAACGGAGTGCTTTGTAGTGGGGGGTGAATTTGATTTTCTGTTGAAGGTAATTGTTAAAAACCTAGATGCTTACTACGATTTTGCCAAGACCAAAATTGCATCGCTGCCCAATATAGGGGCAGTGAAAAGTGCTTTTGTTTTAAAGGAAGCAAAGAACGAAAATACTTTCCCGCTATTGTAGAACTTTAAATTAAAATAGAACGAAGAATCTAACTTATTTTTCCAACTAGGATAAACACTTCCATTTTGGTTGTTGTAGATTCTTCGCTCAATTTTGAATAGGAATATTTTAATTGACGGCAACAGCTATTGTCGGTGGATATTCTTGTAGAATTTGCGCGACGAATTCTCTAATTCGTTCCTCTTTCTTTTCAATATTTTTAGTATTGTTCAAAGTGCCAACTCCGCGCCCTTGCCATACGAGTTCCCTGTTTTGGGTGTCTATAAGGTCAATATATAAGGAACCTTCAGTTCTGGTACTGACGTTGTTGCCACCCCAGCCACCACCCCAGCCTGGACCCCAAAGCCATGGATTGTAGAAGCCTCCCCAACCCCAGCCCCAGCCAAAGTTGTTGTTGTAGACATCAACACGTTCACGTTCTTTGGTGAAGATGCTTACCAAAACATCGGGTTGTTCGGATTTTACAAAGCCTCGCGAACTCATTTCAGCATCAATTGCCTTCAAAATTCGTTTTTTATCCAAATCAGAGATTTGGGCCTTGTCAATTCCGGTTTTATAAAAGGCGTACGTTTTATAGGTTTTAAAATTAGCTTCTTTATCATAGTCCGCAATAACCCTAACGGAACTGCAAGACGTCAAGAAAACAACTGCCAGGGCAGTCAAGGAAAATAGTTTTAAATTCTTCATAGTAATCTTTTTTTTGAGTTCATTAAAATGACTATTTTTTAGTCACAAATATTATGCCGAACATTTGCTTTCAACGCCTGGCGTTTGTTTTTTTGTCGAATCCATACGGACAATGTCGACAACCACTTTCACAACAGTACCCTCGTTTTAAGTGGTATTTTTCAGTGAATACTTTATATCCCTCTTCAGAGAGATAAAAATCACCCTCTTCCAAGGGAATAATCTCTTTCATATACTACGAAACCAATTTCGTTTCCCCTAAAATTAAGATATTCCCATGAATACCGCTAGAATTTTATGATTTGTAAGAACCTAAGTAGTTCAACGAAATTGTTAATGGTATTATCGAAACAATCAAATTTGTATTTCCCTAGCCATTATATTTGTAGGAATCTTATTATATTTTAGTTTGATATTAGTTTTTAAACATTTCTTTTATCGAAATTATGTAGGTCTATCTTTATGGCCGTTCATCTTTTTAAAAGAGGGATCACTCAAAAAAGATGAGGTTCTGATCAACCATGAACGTATACACCTAAAACAACAACAAGAATTGTTGATTGTTCCTTTTTATATCCTTTACATTTTGGAATGGATTTTAAGAACGATACTGTACTTGAACAGTTATCGGGCCTATCAAAACATTAGTTTTGAAAGAGAGGCATATGCAAATGAGAATAATATGGGTTATCTTTCGCATCGAAAAACCTTTGGTTTTTTGGACTATTTGACGCGATAAATTCAAAATTTGTTAATCCCCAATCAAAAAGTACACTTAGCTCTTCTTGAGGAAAAAGATGTAACTCTTTACATCAAAAGAGAAGATACCATTCACCCTTTTATTTCAGGAAATAAATACCGAAAACTAAAGTATAATCTACTGGAAGTCAAAAAGGAAAACCAGACCAAACTCCTCACCTTTGGAGGTGCTTTTTCCAATCATATTGCTGCAACGGCCTATGCGGGCAAGAAATCTGGTATAAAAACAATTGGGGTTATCCGTGGAGAAGAATTAAAAGAAAACTGGAGAGAAAATCCCACTTTGCTGTTGGCAGCAGAACATGGAATGGAATTCCATTTTGTATCGCGAAGCGTTTATAAGCAAAAAGATAGCTTGGCTTTCAATAAAAAAATGAAGACTCTTTTTGGTGATTTTTATGAATTGCCAGAAGGAGGAACAAATGCGCTGGCCGTAAAGGGGTGTGAAGAAATTTTAACAGATTCAGATGTTGAATTCAATTTTATTTGCAGTTGTGTGGGAACGGGTGGTACAGTCGCGGGACTCATCAATTCGGCAAAGCCGCATCAAACCGTTTTGGGATTCCCGGCGTTAAAAGGTGATTTTCTAAAGCAAGATATTCTTAAATTTGCCCGTAATGAAAATTGGGAGCTTGTTCCCGATTACCATTTTGGAGGATATGCCAAGGTCGATGAAAGTCTGATAGATTTCATCAACATCTTTAAAAAAGAGACAGAGATTCCATTGGATCCTATTTATACAGGGAAAATGCTTTTTGGGATATTGGAAAAAGTAAAACAAGGCTTTTTTAAACCAGGCACTCGTATTTTGGCAATCCATAGTGGAGGATTGCAAGGCATAAAAGGCATGAACCTTGTATTGAAAAAGAAAAAATTACCGTTATTGGACATATGATCAGGCGAATAGGATGTATTGTGATGCTAACATTGATGTTGGTTAGCTGTGGGGCAAAAAAAAGAACAGTAACCAAAGAACAAAAAGCTGTAACCGAAGCTAGGAAACATAGGAATCCGAATGCTGGAATTCCCACAGACGGCCCCAAGGAATCTGAATTATATCCCTTGCCTGTCAATCCCGGCAGATTTGTGAAATTTCCCATCACCAATACCCAAGAATATATAGAAACCTTTGCGCAGATGGCACAATACGAAATGCGGGCTTTTGGTATTCCGGCCAGCATTACCTTGGCACAGGGTATTTTAGAGAGTGGGTCGGGCAAAGGGGAACTTACACAGAAAACCAACAATCACTTCGGAATTAAATGTCATACCGGTTGGGATGGCGAGTTCGATTTTCATGATGATGACGCCAAAGGTGAATGCTTTAGAAAATACAATCACCCCATGTACTCATTCCGGGACCATAGTATTTTTCTTTCTTCCCGTTCCCGTTATAAATTCCTGTTCAATTATCGGCGAAACGACTTCAAAAAATGGGCCTACGGATTAAGACAAGCTGGATATGCCACCGATAAGAAATATCCGCAGAAACTCATTGCCCTAATTGAACGCTACAGTTTGGATGATTTTGATGAAGAAGTAGTTCGTGGTGGATTGGATACGGTTCGTGAACCCAAAAACTATGATGTGTTTACCCACGAAGTTGAAAAAGGAGATACCTTATACGGCATTTCAAGAAAATATTCCATCTCGGTAGATGAAATAATGCGCATTAATAATTTGGAGGGTACTACTTTATCTATTGGACAGGTCATTAACATCCGAAAGGAAAGAATTGTAAAATAATCGAGATGTCTTACATTATTAAATCGTTCTCGACTGCGCTCGAACTGACAATTAAACACCAAATAGTACATGCTATACCAACGAAGCAGTGCCTTATTTGCTGAGGCAAAAAAATACATTCCCGGAGGGGTAAATTCACCTGTACGAGCTTTTAAGGCGGTAGGAGGAGACCCCATTTTTGTAAAAGAGGCAAAAGGTGCTTATCTCTATGATGAAGATGGAAATCGATTTATAGACTACATCGCTTCGTGGGGTCCCTTGATTTTGGGTCATGCCTACGAACCTGTAATCAATGCTGTGGTGGAAAAGGCCAAAAAAGGAACTTCCTTTGGAATGCCCACTGAAATTGAGACGGAACTGGCAAAATTGGCCGTTTCCATGGTTCCCAATATAGATAAGATTCGCTTTGTAAATAGTGGTACCGAAGCTTGCATGAGTGCGGTTCGATTGGCCCGGGGCTATACAGGAAAAGATAAGATCATCAAATTTGCCGGATGTTATCACGGTCATTCAGATTCTTTTTTGATACAAGCTGGGAGTGGTGCGGTAACCTTTGGAAGCCCAAATAGTCCTGGGGTGACCCAAGGCACGGCTAAGGATACCCTTTTGGCCGATTATAACGATTTGGAAGGTGTAAAAGCACTTGCAACAGCCAATAAAGGTGAAATTGCGGCGATAATTTTAGAGCCCGTGGCAGGAAACATGGGTTGCATAATTCCTTCGGATGAATTTATCCACGGATTACGAAAATTGTGTACTGAAGAAGGTATTTTGTTGTTGTTTGATGAAGTGATGACCGGTTTTCGTTTGGGGAAAGGGGGCGCACAGGAATCCTTAGGAATAGATGCTGATATTGTGATGTTTGGAAAGGTGATTGGAGGTGGACTTCCCGTAGGTGCGTTTGCCGCAAAAGCTGAAATTATGGGTTATTTGGCTCCCGATGGGCCCGTTTATCAAGCAGGAACCTTAAGTGGGAACCCTTTGGCCATGAGCGCTGGACTTGCTATGCTTACAGAACTTAATAATAAGCAGGAAGTTTTTACCAGCTTGGCCAAGAAAACCGAATACTTGCACAAAGGCATCGCCGGAGTATTGACAGAAAAGAGTATAGCACATCAAATTAACCGATACGGCAGTATGATTTCAGTACATTTTTGCGAGGAACCCGTAGTTGATTTTGCTTCCTCTGCAAAAGGGAACAATGATACCTTTAAAAAGTATTTTCATGGAATGTTGGATCAAGGCGTTTATTTACCCCCTTCGGCCTTTGAAAGCTATTTTTTAAACGATGCCATCAGCTATGCCGATTTGGATAAGACCGTAGAAGCGGTTAAAACAATATTCTAAACACATATTTGCTCCTTCTCTTGGAAAGGGAAAGTGTCCAAAGGGCTAGATAGTTGAATTATTTCCTAAACAATCCCAATAACCCTAAAATGGGTCCAATAACCAAAATCAAATACAAATAATTGAATTGTAGAACTGGTTGAAGTGCTGTAACCAACTGAAGACTTAGTATAGTAATGGCAAAACCAATGCAGTTGACAATCGTCAATGCAGTACCCTTAATCTCTACTGGGGCATTTTGGGCAACCAGGGTGGAAAAAAGCGGGGAATCTGCGACAACAACCATACCCCAAAAAACTAGGAAACCAAGAAATACGACTTCAGAAGATGCCATAAAAAATAGGGGTGATGCAAAACAACAAATTCCCGATAGCAATAATGCGGTAGCCGCTGTTTTTTTTACTCCTATTTTCTGGGAAACATATCCCCCAATCACACAGGCCAAACCTCCCAAGGCAATAATTATAAATGATAAAATCGGGATGTTTAGGCCTATATTTCCGTGGACAAGGGAATGGGTTTGAAGCATCACCGGGACAAAGGCCCAAAAAACATATAATTCCCACATATGGCCAAAATACCCCAATGCCGCGGCCCTGAAACTTGGTTTTCTGAAGATGGTAAAACAGGCTGTAAAGTTTAGATGCGCGCTGGCTTTTCTATAGGGACCATTAGGTACTAGGGCTACGATCAATACACCACCTAAAACGGCAAGGGTAGAAGTAGTCAATAAAACGGATTGCCATGAAAAAATGGTTGTGAACCCTTTTAAAAGATGAGGCAGAGCCGTCCCTAACACTAAAGCTCCCACCAAATAGCTCAGGGATTTGCCCAAACCCTTATCATAATAGTCTGCTGCTATTTTCATACCTACGGGGTAAATCCCTGCTAAAAAGAACCCAGTTAAAAAGCGAAGCCCTAAAATACTGATTAATGTATTGCCTTGCCAAATAACCCCAGCATTGCACAAAGCTCCAAGCAAAGCACTCACTAAAAAAACTTTGGAAGGAGAATAGCGATCTGTGAGAGTAAAAACAGCAAAAAGCAGTGTGCCGGCAATAAACCCAAATTGTACAGCTGAGGTAAGATGCCCCAAGGCATTTGGTTTTAGCCCAAAATTGATTATCAAATCTACCATAACCCCGTTGCCTGCAAACCATAAGGATGTGCAAAAAAATTGTGCAATTACAATACTTGGAAGAATATGTTTTGGTGGATTCACACTATAATTTCAAGTTGAAAAATAGTCATTTTGAGGTGAGCAGGGAAATGATATTTAGAAATCTCTGACAGGAAAATTTTGTTTCCATTTTTTCTCCAGAAAGTCTCGACGGATAGTGTTATTCTGTTAGTTGAGAAACCGCACAAACCGCCACATTATCTTTTTTCCCTTTAAGGGGAATACTTCCCATGGTGTTATACGTAAAATTAGAAGAGGACAATTGGTTTTTAAGGCTTTCAGATATCAATAACTCACTCTTTAAACTATTGCATTGGCCTTGAATTCTTGCAGCAGTATTTATGGTATCGCCATGGTAGGCGATTTCCTTTTTGTATTTCCCCACTTCTGTAACGGTGACTGTTCCTGCATGCAGGCCTGCCTTAAAAAAAGGCATACAATTGTATTTTTTTTGATAGTGATCTCGTTTTTTCAGGAGCAATTGAGCAAAGTTATAGTAGGCCTTAAGGCAATTTTCATTTTGGAGTCCTTCTTTTAATTTCCAGGTGAGTACGGCTTCATCACCTACGTATTGGTATATTTCAGCATCATTTTCAACAACAATACCTAAATCATTAAAACAATCTTGTACCAACATGCTATAATTTACATGCCCAAGACGTTCTGCCAATTCTGTGGAAGATTGTAAGTCCAAAAACATAAAAATTCGAGCTTCTTCCCGCGGAGTATAGAATTTACCACGTATCAATTTTAAAAGGTTCCCCTCTCCCAACATTAGGTTTACTTGTCGGAGTATGGTCAGAAAAAAGTCAGTTATCCATATGTAGAAGTATATGGCACCACTGCCGGCATCAAAAGCAAAGGTGAGCAGGCTTATTTCCGTACCAAAATAAAACTGGTACACCCCATATGCTACAAAAGTCATCGCAATGATGAATAGGAAGGCATATATGGTCCTAAGCAACAATAGTCTACCAATACTAAGCTTTCGATATATATTTTTCTCTACCCAAATGGAAGCGATTCCTGAAATAACCCCTAAGATTGGTCCCATTGTAAGACCAATGATCATGCTTGATTTGAAATCGAATTTTAACTGACCCTGTTCTTCAGTACCGACACCGCGAACAATTGCCAAAAAAACAAAGGCCAAGGACCATCCAACAATATAAAATCGGATGATGCGCCACCTACGTTTATTAAGTAATTTGGATACGAAAGTAATCACTCTTTAAAGGTATCCTTTTTGAAGAAATTAGGCTAAAAAAATAGAAATCGGGGCAATGCCCCGATTTCCTACCAAACTAACTGCAACTAAACCAAACTAAATCGGTTTTATCCAAAGCAAGTGTTTCCACTTGGATTTTTCTTTTAGTACTAAGGCGATGTTAGTAATAAATAAACCTCCCGTTTGAATAAGCTCACCAAGTTCATCAGCCTCTAAAAACAGATGGAACAAAAAAATGTGAAGGGTTATGGGCAACAAGAAAACCGCCCCAACAAAACTGCTTCCCTGTAGTAATATCAGCAATCCGAAAAGCAGTTCGCAAATACCCAACAATTGCCAAAAATACCCGGTCTGTTTTGCTCCACTTATGTACAAAATCTTCTGGAGCGTGCTTTCCTTTTCAGGTGCCTTGAACTTCTCCGCTTTTTCAACCACTTCAATGGGAGCTGGAATTGGTTTTTGGAATTTTTGGATTCCACCATAAATCATAAAACCGCCCAAAAAAAGTCGAAGGGCAATCCATAGAATAGAGATAGGCTTCATTTATTCTGTTGTTAATGTGGTTTCGCCCTCGTTGGGATTGTATACATAGTTAAAGGTATAGTACCTAAAATCGTTGCTTGCTATTTCTTCGGTAATCTCTGAAGGAGCATCTTTATAATAGCTCAAGATTTCCATTTTTGCGTATTTGCCATCATGGGTGCGGACAACAAAAATTTTACCTGGAATTGGGGTGACGGTAAATGTTGCGGGGTTGTAGTTGTACCAGCCATTATCACTTCCTCCTGGAATGGCAAGCGCACCGTCAGCGTCTTGGTCAAACGCAAGACCGTCCGCGCTAGTAACACTGGTAAAAGTACCCGTTTCAATCGCGACACCCCCATTACCATTGCGAGTAGGTTCTTCGGCTGTTCCTGTAACTGCGCCTCCGTTAACTAGTATTGTCAATCCTCTAAAGGCAATGTCCCAATCAGTTTCACTATCGGTCACTGCGCCGGTTTCAAAGCTGAATTTGGTAAAGGGTCCGCCTACGGGCTCACCTTGTCCGCCAGTTTGCGGAGCTTCAATATTACTTGCGGTGCTGCTTTCAACAGCAGCAAGGTCTGGAGTGTCATCTTCATCATCGCTACATGCTACAAAGGCAACTAACATAAATAGTAAACTAAAAAGTTTAAAAGTGGTTTTCATACGTATCTAAATATTAAAATTGAATGTTAAGTTTTGTGAATAATTGAATTCCCGGATTAATAAGCACCTCGCTATCTTGTGCTGCAAGGGGGTTATTCCCTTTAAAATCGAGCAGGTTGTTTACCCCCAGTTGCAGACTGTAATGTTTAAAAAAAGTTTTTCCAAAAGTCAAATTGACAAGGGCATAGCCGCTTACAAAGGAGTCCTCAAAATTATCTAGGAGGTCGTTTCCGTTTCTATCTGCTAAACCAAATTTACTGCGGTAGACGACCCTTAAATTGCCATTGGCTTTCCATTTAGGGATTTCATAAAAGGCTTTGAAATTTAGGGTATGCCTCGAGCGGTTTTCCAATCCAAAATAATCCGATTGCTCAAGTACAAAGGTCTGGAGTGTTTCGGGGTCGCGAGCAAAGACCTCTCCATTTTCAATGGCTTCTTTTTTGTCTTTGTCAAAAGCGTATAGCAACTGATAACCCGTTGAAAGATTCAAGTTTTCCATCGCCTTGTAATTTAGATTCAACTCAAGGCCTTGAGTATAGACAGATTCTCTGTTGATATAGCCGAATACATTTTGACCATTGGTCTTTGATGCTAAAATTCGGGTATCAATCAGGTTTTTGAAATCATTGCGAAAAAAGTTGATATCTGTATGTATTTTTCCCTTGATAAAGCCCAAGCCTAGATTATAACCTATGGAACTTTCCGCGTCCAGTGTTTCTCCAAGTTCCGTAGAATTAACCTGAAGTGTTGCAATCTCATTGTTTTCCTGTAACCGTTCTATACCTGCTGCTTCAACTTCCTTCCCAAAAACCGAATACCCTCCTCCTGAGGCATTCGTAAAATCAAGATACAACTGTCTAAAATCTGGAGCCTTAAAACCACTTCCAACAGAACCTTTTAGAGCTAGATACTCTGTGAGTTGATAGCGCGCCGATATCTTTGGACTCAATTGAGAGTTATATTCGCTATGATTGTCAAAGCGTGCACCTACTATGACATTAAGTTTTTCGACTGGAGCGAAATCGTATTGGACATATGCGTATTGTGAATCAAAAGTTACTTTATCAGCAAAGAGCGAACGGGTCAGGTTCTCAAAGTTGTATCCTGCACCTACGGTTAAAGTGTTTTGTGGTTTAATATTATAATTAAACCGTATTTCGGGTCGAAACAGATTCTGGTCAAAATCATTCTCAAACAAGGTATCACCAGTTGTGGCATCTATGGTCTGCTCGTTGGTGTTATAATTGGTAAAATATACTTCATATTCAAACTGTGCTTTTTTGGTGATTTTATGGTCAATCCGTAGGTGGGCATTGGCATCTTTTTCTTCGCTTGTTCCTGATGGCACATCAAATTCCTGAAAAAAGTAGCGTCCTGAACCAAATATGCTAAGGTTGTCTGATGCATCATAAAAAACACGACCATTAAAAGTATAATTGTAGAATGGGTTGATGGTCTGCCCATCATCTTGCGGCGTTAAATCGTACCCATCCGTGCTTAACCTGTCCGCAAAGACCGAGTATCCAATTTTATTGACTCTTTGGTTAAGACTAATATTCGAATTTTGGTTATTAAATGTTGCCGCGCGGTGTGATATCTGACCACTTATGTTGTCTGATGTTGGTTTTTCGGTTATAATATTGATTACGCCTCCTAGAGCTTCTGAGCCAAATAAACTTGAGGAAGGCCCTTTAACAACTTCTATTTGCTTGATATTTCCAATGGCAAATCGACTTAAGTCCAAATTTCCCGAGCTTCGCCCAACAACTGGAACGCCATCAATTAAAACCAACACGTAATCTGAGGAGATACCTTGAATCTGAACACCTTCCCCTCCACCAATGGTACCATCGGGAGTCATTACAATACCGGTTTGTTCATTCAATATTTCATTTAAGCGTGTTACCCCAGTACGTTGCAACTGTTTTTTTGGAATTAAGGTGACAGGTAATGGTAAGGAAGAAAGTTGGCGTATGGTTCGCGTTGCAGTCACTACAACTTCATCCAAGTTTTCAACAAGAATAGAGTCTTTACTTTCCATATGCTGGCCTTTCATGGAGAAGCAGAAAAAAATAAGAAAAAAAGTTCTCAAATAATTTTTATTTAGACTCATTCCAATTAAATTTGTCGCAAATATATATCTTATTTTAAATCAGTCTAAATAATAATAAGTAATTTTTTAATTTTTTTAAATCCAGAAAACAATACTTTTTAAAATGAAGAACGTAGCACTTTTAATCTCCTTTAGTTTTGTATTTGCCTTGTTGGGCGCGCAAGAAAAAAAAGAACTTGACAGACAGGCCATAAAAGATATGTGTGGCTGTTATGACATTACATTTAAGTACACTGAGACCTTTGCTCCTGAAATTGATTACGAAAAAAAGATGGATTATACAGCGGGTGCTCTAGAATTGGCTTTACCAATAATAGATGAAGAGAATAAAATTTCTATTCAACATTTGTTGGTGGTCAATGATAGTATGGTGATTAAGCATTGGCGGCAGGACTGGGAATATGAAAACCAAAAAGTGTTTCATTATGACAAAGACAATAATTGGGTATTTAAAACTTTACCGGCAGAAGAAGTAAAGGGCCAATGGACCCAGAAGGTGTTTCAAGTAGATGATAGTCCGCGTTATTCCGGTTCTGCAACTTGGATTCATGCTGATGGGAAACATTACTGGGAGAACAAAACGGATTCACCCCTACCGCGAAGGGAATATACCAAGAGAAAGGACTACAATGTTATGCTTCGTGGTAATCGTCAGGAAATTACGGAATACGGCTGGCTCCATGAGCAGGATAATGATAAAGTAGTTCGCGCAGATGGAGAAGAAGATATTCTTTTAGCTCAAGAAAAAGGGATGAACACGTATACAAAAGTAGCTGATGAAAAATGTAAATTGGCTAAAGATTGGTGGGCATCCCATAATGATTTTTGGGCAAATGTTAGAACTGCATGGGATGAGGTATATAATCGTGAAGGGGATTTGACACTTGCCAAAAAAGTGGATGAAAAACCATTATTCATGCATTTTTATCCGTTAGAGAAAGCGGGTGCCGATAATGCCAAAATAAACGAGGTTATTTCAAAGTTTGTATTAACCAAAGAAACTTCCGATGCTTCAGAAGGAAAGTAAAAATGGAATTTACATTGGGGCTGTGTGTTGCATGGCCCTTTTGTTTTTTAGTTTTTCCGTAAATAAGATTTCTCCGCGCCTTCAGGAGAAACTAAATGCGGCGGTTCAAACCACCTTTGAAGTTGAAGAATTTTCGTTGGATTTAGTTTCCATTAGTTCTAGCTTGAACAGCAAAACTGCTATTGAACTTGGTAATGAGAATTTTTTTAAGGTCGTTCAAAATGAAAAGCTAATCGGTTACGCCTATCTGGGAGAGGCTCCTAGTATGAAAGATGTTTTTGATTATGTGGTGCTGTTCAATACAGATTTAAGCATAAAGAAATCCAAAGTATTGATATATCGTGAAAACCATGGTAGACAAATAGGAAGTCAGCGATGGTTAAAGCAGTTTATTGGTATGGGGGTTGATAAGGTAATACGCTATGGAGAGGATGTTGATGCCATTGCTGGGGCAACAATTTCCGCCAAATCAATGACCAAGGCGGTGAATGATGTGCTCAAAAGTGTTGGAATATTGCAGTCTGAAGGAATTTTGTAAAATAGAGTCCTTAAAAGCAATCAAAGAACGGGAAAATTTTAATTAGTCCTTGTATCCTTTTTCTAGCAATCGTTTTGAAATCCACCAATAATTTCCCGCAGGGTCGGTAATACCACCTTGACGATCTTCATAATCCATGTCTGCAGGTTCAAAAACACTGATTGCTCCATATTTCAAAGCATTTTGATAGATTGTATCAACATCTTCAACATAAAGATAAAAAGCGGTTCGCATGTTTTCGAACTCACCTCTGGCCTGACTGATCATAAAACAACTATCTCCAATTTTTAGAATAACATTTCCAATGTCTCCGGTCTCTTCATCTATAGAGCGGTTTTGTTCTTCGGCATAGAAAGCCTTTTGTAAAAAATCGATTAGCTTCTGAGGTTCGGATACAAACAAGTAGGCATTTACTGTATGAAATCCGTCTGGTTTATAGGTGTTGAATGGTGGTTTCATGAGCTACAATTGAAAACATAAAGAATTAGCACAAAATAAGTACTTTTATTCATATCGATAAGATACATATGGTTAGGGATATATTGGACATTAATGATTTTACCATTTTGGTAGAGGAAGCAAATTCAAAGACTGTCATTGTTGATTCGTGCAGTTTTGATGAGCCATTGATTGCGGTAGCACTATATGGTTCCGGCAATGTCCATTTAGCTATGAAGTATGCGGGCAAAAAGAAGGAATATGAAAATACGAAGGGACTCGCGCTTTCTTTTTACGCCGATGAAACCGTTGAATGCGTACATACCGTTTCCTCAAAAAAACCTTTGCAATGTATAGTGATTGCCACTTCTCCAAAGAACTTGCAAAAATTACCAAATGATGAGGGAGAACTTTTTACTGAACTGCTGGAGCAACTGGTGAACCCTTCCGACCATTATGTGGAAGGCCCCCGATTTTTTATGACACCGGAGATGCAACATATTGTCGATGGCATTTTTAACAATTCCTATGAAGGGAAGGCGAAAATGATGTTTTTTCGAAGTCAAATAACAGCATTGTTATCTCATTTTTTTTGGCAATTATCCACGTTGAAAGATCAAGGAATCAAAAGTGTTGAACGGGAAAAATTGTATAAAGCCAAAGAAATACTTTCCCAGAATCTGGACACACCTCCTTCACTCACAGAGCTTTCCCGTAAAATTGGACTTAATACCTTTAAACTCAAAAAGGATTTCAAAGAGCTCTTTGGGGTGCCAGTTTTCAAATACTTACAAAATGAGCGTATGACAATGGCCCATAATCTCATTCGGAATAAAGATGCCACCGTACAAGAAGCGGCATGGCATGTTGGATACGATAGTTTGAGCTCTTTTTCCAATGCTTTCGCCAAAAAATTTGGTTTTCGCCCCAGCGAAATCAAATCATAATACTTTTCGAACAAATTTTCCTCCTTCTTGAACAAATCTTCCCATACGGGCTGTTCTAGTTTTGCTCTGTAATTAAAAACGAACAGTCATGAAAATTTTTAGGGTAATTATTATTGGCACATTGATTTGGATTCTAGGGGTAAGTCTATATACCCTGTCATTTTATGTTCCGATTATAGAAGATCCGGAACAACAAGCCAATATGGTTTTATTCATAGCGGTACTACCGCTGGTCTGGGCAGGGTGTCGGCTATACTATAAAGAGGATAGGAATACCAATGGATATAGTGTTGGACTAGCACTGTTTTTAACCAGTGCAGTTTTAGATGCTATTATCACTGTTCCTTTTCTGATTATACCAAATGGAGGCAGCTACTATGGCTTTTACACTGATATGGGGTTCTGGGCGATAGCCTTTGAGTTCATTGCTGTGGCCATATTGTATTGGTACGTCAAGGTCTACGTAAAAAACAAAAAATAGTATAACCGATTAAAACTATACACCATGGAAATTTCAATGGGCAATCTTACACTTTTCGCTACCACCTTTTGTTTTGGGTTGGTTGCAGGACTATGTTTTACATGGGGAAACGCTGTAACTCCTGGCATTGGACAATTGGATAATCTTGGCTATTTACAATCTTTTCAGAAAATGAATCGTAGCATAGAAAACCCTTTGTTTTTTGTGATTTTCATCGGGTCATTTTTTATAGGAATCGCTAGCATAGTTACAAATAGAGCTATTTCGCCTGCTCATTTTTGGCTGGTCTTGATAGCAGTTAGCATCTACTTTTTTGGTGTGATTCTGGTAACTATAATAGGAAATATACCTCTCAATCAGTTATTGGACAAAACAGATTTGGTGGGAAGTAGTCTTGAGGAATTGAAAATACTCCGCAGAAGATTTGAAAACCCTTGGAATCGTTTTCATACAATTCGAATTATAAGTGCGATTATCTCATTTGCGATGTTGATCATCGCTGGAATAAACAAGTAAACAATAATATAAATATCAAAAATAAGCATTATGAAAAAAAACATTTTAGTATTGGGTGGAAAAGGAAAAACGGGAAGACGTGTTGTGGAACGATTGACTCAAAAAGGGCACAATGTACGCATTGGTTCACGATCGGAAAACCCATCCTTTGATTGGGACAAACCAGCAGGTTGGCCTGCAGTATTAGAGGGTATTGAAAGGGTGTACATTACCTATCAACCAGATTTGGCGGTCCCCGGAGCCAAAGAAGCCGTTGAAGCATTTGTAAAAGTTGCCAAAGAGCAGGGAATTCAAAAATTGGTCCTTCTGTCGGGTAAAGGGGAAATTGAAGCGGAACGTTGCGAGCAATTGGTGATAAATTCTGGTTTAGACTATACCGTTATACGTGCCAGTTGGTTTAATCAAAATTTTAGTGAAAGCTTTTTTCTAGACCCTATTTTAGCAGGTCATGTGGCCCTTCCACAGGACAAAGTGAAAGTACCTTATGTAGATGCAGATGATATTGCGGATGTAGCTGTGGATGTCTTGTTGAACGAGAGGCATAATGGAAGAATTTATGAATTGACAGGTTCTAGGTTCTTGACTTTTAAAGATGTGGTAAATGAGATAGCAGAGGCCACTGGAAGGAATATCCAATTTACCGCTATTTCCTTGCCAGCATATACCAAAATGATGGAAGAACATGGAATTCCTTCAGATTATATTTGGTTGATTAATTACTTATTTACTGAAGTTTTGGGGAATGATAATAATCAGGTGATTACACATGGTATTGAAGAGGTCTTGGGAAGAAAACCCAAAGATTTTTCTGATTATGTTAGAGAAACTGCTGCAACGGGAATATGGAATCAAAAAGTTCATGCATAAATCCAAACCAAATGTTTGGAACTTTAGGGCAGACCATATAGCTGGTCTGCCTTTTTTTTATGAAATTTCAGCTAGATAATCATAAGTAAGACCGGCTAAAATGGCTAATCCAAAGCTTAGTAAAGTACCAATAAGAACATATTCAGTAAGCTTTCTATTCTTGCCCTTGTTTAAATCTCCGAACCGAAAGACAGATTTTGCAGCAATCAATAGCCCAATAGCTGCCCATTGGCCAATCATAATAAATCCAAACACAAAAAGTCGCTCCAACATGCCAATATACTTTCCGGCATTTTTCAAAGATCCCCCTTCTTTTGGGTCATCGTCCTTTACAATCTCTTCAATGTAAGGAGCCAATAGCATTCGCATGATAATTCCTGAAACGTAGGTGACAAATACCAGAAAGGTAATCAGCAAGAGATTTTCTTGTCCAAATAGGTTTTGGAAGTCCAGTTCAAAAGGAGTTATCCAATAAACAATTGCTGCAATTACAGATAAATGCAGTATTTGATCTACCACAAATAACCACCGGTAATTTTTTTTGGTGCTAAAAGCCAGTTTTCCCAAGTCAATCAAATAATGTGTTACAATGATAATTGCAATGAGTCCAAAGTGTTGAAATTGCAGTAGAACCAAAAGGGCTATTAAATGGACGCCAATATGCCAGTAAAGGTATTTTGATTTCCACTTTTTTTCAAGTTTGTCGTCTACCCAATGACCGGGTTGCAATACAAAATCGCCAATAAAATGAGCCAATATTAGTTTTAGGGCAAGTAGCGTCATAATTGTTTGAGTTGGGTTTTGTAAAATTGAATTAATTTTTGGACTTCGTCAAATCCAGCTCTTATCAATGCTTCGCTAATATTGCTTTGCGATTTTTCCAAAGATGCGGCTAGCTCTTTTTGATTGGCTTTGGGATGTTCCAAGGCAGTTTTTACAATTCGAGAAGTAGCAGGCAACCAATTGTCCATGCTCAGTGATGCAAGTTGTAACATGAGATTGATGGGAGTATCAAAACTTTCTGAACCGGATTTTAATGCCAGGGTCTGTTTTTTTAAGTTTTCAAAGCATTCTCCTGAGCGAATGAATGCCGAACCATTGGATTCGGTTATTTTTTCTGAGCGATATTCTTTTTCTCCAAGGCCTATGCCCATTCTTACATCTATCCCTTTTTTTTGCTTTAGGCACGATTTGATATGGATAGCCGCTTCCAGTGCTTTTTCTGGGGAAGTTTCCAATTGAAAACTATCGCCACGATAGATCTCCCATTGTAAAGGCTCCTTGCCATAGGTGTTCAATGCCTTTTTTAGATAGTGCAGCCAAACCTCTGGTGTTGCCTTTCTAGAATTGATAATGTCTCCAGTTATGATAGCTATAGTTCTATCCATAAGCACAAATATCGGTAAAATAGCCGATAATTCAAAATATCGGTAAAATAGCCGATAATTAAGAATATCGGTAAAATGACGTATATTTTTAGTTTTCCAATAAAAGCGAATACTTAATCTGAGGATTTATCTCTATAATCAGGTGTCAATTGTCCATTTGCCCAAGTTAGCTGTCTGGTTTCCATAGTAGTTTGTGTCCAAAGTGTTTCTTCATCCAAATACTGCTTTTGCTCTTTTTTTAAGAGTATTTTTTCTGGAATGCCTCCGTCATCATCAGGAAATATAAATTTTTCGTACCGATAGAAGATACCTGCATCAGAAATTTGAGAAAATTCAGCAACCTTCTGCAATTGGTTTTTATATGAAAAAAGGTAAACCCCACCGCTTTCAACACCACAGGCTTCTCCAAAATAATCAATTAACAAAATTCCATCTAGATTGGGGAGTCCTTTTCCGGAATGAGTTTTAATACTGATGTTTGAATTGTCTAAAGGAATTTTTTGTTCAAGATATTGCCCATCCTTAATATTTCTAATGTTCAAAAAATGGACATCGTTATCTTTGGAATAGGCAAAAAAGTAATTGGTTCCATCCATGGTTTTCCTTTCCAAGGAAAGTAATCCACCTAAAATATACCCGGTCAAAGTATCGTATTTTACTTTGTAAAAAGGGGAGTCAAAACCATTATAGGGCCATGAGAAATCTGTTTTTTCAATGATTTCGACCCATTCCCCAATTTTAAGGAGTTCCAGAACTTTGGATTCTGTATTGGGTGTAGCTCTTAACTTGACATCATTGCCAAATAAATAGACCTGATCTCCAGGTTGAAAAGAACATTCATCACCCGGACAATGTAAACGTTGGGCAAGGTTAGAGGTAATGGAAAATAGAGTGAATAGGATCGTGATATAAAAAACTGCTTTCATCTGTATTGATTTTAGGATTAAGACAGTTCTTAGGGAGGTTAAGGTATATACGGTATAAAATAGCAAAATGGTTTACCGCAATACACTTAGGAAGTATATGATGACAAGATGATGATTTTAAGTGAGGGTGCCGTTTTTAGGATAAATTAAAAAAGAAGAAGCCACGTCCATGGCCGGCGTGGCTTCTAAAATCAACAAAAAACATTATCCTCTTCTTCCTTTCTCCTGCATTTTCTTTTTACCGTTTTCAGCTTTTCTCAGCTTTAACTTTTTCCAGATCTGGTACTGTTCTTCACTCAATACCTCTTTCATCTTTTGTTGTTGTGCAATTTGATGGTCCAATCTTGCACTCTGCATTTCAAATCGTTCATCAGCGGTTGGTTTTTTTGCTTCACCGCTTTCTTTTTTAGCCTTTCTTTCAGCAAGTTTTTCTTTTCGCATTTCGGCTTCCTCCAAATTGATTTCCATGACCTGTCTTTGCTGTTCGGAAGTTAAATCCAATACAAGTGTCAGTTTTTTTGTTTGCAATGTGGCAAGCTGTTCTACTGACAAGTCAGCTTTTTGCCCTTTACCAATTCTTTGATTATCTCTTTTTTGAGCTATGGCTTCAACTGTGGCCAATAAGACCAATACTACTACTACTCGTTTCATATGTTTAAACTTTTAATGATTTAACATTTGGACATGGGGAATGTCCAATGGTTTAAAACCAATAAATCATTTGTGAAGTCTTTAACAATACGATTAGTAAGCCTACTCTTGTTGGTTCAATATTTCCTCTTGAAGTTTTTCTGATTCCAAATCATCTTCAAATTCTGTTTCGACTAGTTCTTCGGACAAAATTTGGTTTTGGAATTTGTCTTCCTGTTCAATGCCATAATAGATAAAGGAGGCAACTACAAAACAGGACAAATAGATAAGACTTTTGATTTTGTAGGTCATGTTACTAAAATTTGGGACTACTAATGTAAAGAAACCATCTTGCAATCTCCGCGATATGTTGTGTAACATCTCTTTTTAGATGTATATCCTCTTAAAAACGAGGTGTAATCGACAAAATACATGGTTTGTCCAAAAACCCCCAATTAACATGGTAAATTCCTACAATTTCAGAACTCTTATTTAGGATTCAAAATCAAATCAATACGCTCCAAAGCATCTTGAAGATGATACCTGCTCATTTGATCCGAAATTCTACCCAATCCATTTCTAATGTCCCTTTTAAGGTTGTTGAGCTCGGCCCTGGCTACGGAACGAATATCAGACTGACTGGTATTGATTGCCGTTGATTTACGATAACCTCCAAAGCTGAGTAGTTTTTTCTGGTTTTCAGCGGTCATTAAATATTCCAAACGATCTATATGGGCTTTTTGAAGATTTCTTCTATAGGTATCAATTGGTTTTCCAGTGCGGGTTTCAGACCAGATACCTTTGCGTAAATCACCTGTCATTTCCAATAGACCGTATGCTTTATCTCCATTGATGGTTTCATTTTCTATAATTCTGGCCAATTTGCCCAATTGTAGAATAGTTTTTAAATAATTTTCCTGCGTAGCTCGAATTTGTTCTATTGAACCCGAGTATTGGATTTTATTAAAAATTTCTTGATCAATGAGCCATTCAGGTGTTTTAAAAAGCTGTTCATTTATAAATGCCATGCATTTTTTTTGATGGTCTTTATCCACATGGGTGTAGACGGCACCTTCTTGGTCAGCGGTTTTATGATGTTCGTAAACACCACCTATATTATTGGACACATGCCCCATATACCTTCTATACTGAGCTATTACTTGTCCGTATAAAGTTTTTAGATCATCGTAGTTCTTCCCGTCCTCCGTGGTCCATTCATTTAAACTAGGAACTATTCTTTTTAAATTTTCAATACCATAAAGGCTTGCTTTAATTGCATCATCTCCTAAATCCTCTGTCTGGGAACTTGGGTCGTGGATATCACCTACTTGTTGATGCCCAAAACGATACATTGGGTCATTTTCATGGGCACGGATCCAATCGTTCAAAATAGGCTTCTCATCTTTGGCAGATACATTTAAAATAGGTTTATACCCCCATCGTATGGCATGTTTGTCATAAACACCAATATCTGGCATTAAGGCAACACCTTCGTCACCGGGTTGCGCCACATAGTTGAATCTTGCATAATCCATTATGGAAGGTGCCGTGCCATATTTTTGGGTAAATTCCTTGGAACGAAGGGAGTCTACAGGATAGGCAACACTGCTTCCCATATTATGGGGTAACCCAAGAGTATGCCCAACTTCGTGTGCGGAAACAAATCGAATCAAGCGCCCCATGATTTCATCTTTAAAAGCTACACCACGGGCTTCAGGGTTTATGGCAGCGGTTTGCACAAAGTACCAGTTGCGCAACAAGGTCATAACATTATGGTACCAGTTAATATCGGATTCTAAAATTTCACCACTACGGGGGTCACTTACATGAGGACCATTGGCATTGGGAATAGGGGAGGCCAAATAGCGAACAACGGAATAGCGTACATCTTCCGGAGACCATTCTGGATCTTCTTCTTTTGTTGGGGGATCTTTGGCCAAAATTGCGTTTTTAAACCCAGCTGCCTCAAAGGCTACTTGCCAATCTTCAATACCTTGTTTTATAAAAGGAAGCCACTTTTTTGGTGTGGCACGGTCTACATAATAGATAATAGGTTTTTTTGGCTCCACCAATTCACCAGCATTGTACTTTTCAACATCTTCCTCTTTAACTTCCAATCTCCAGCGATCCAAATACCGAACAGTTTTGCTTTCCTGTGCATCCAGGCCATAATCTACTTGTCCTCTTGCAAACCAGCCCACACGCTCATCAAAGTAGCGGCGTTTCATGGGTTCCTTGGGCAAAAGAATCATGGAATTATTGATTTCTATTGAAATGGATCCCAAACTTTGATTACTTGGAGGCTCTTTTGCAACATAGGTTTTTACATGACGTGCCTCTATGTTTAAAGGATAACTTTTTATGGATTCAATATAACTACGATCTGCATCCAACCTACTTACCTTATATCTTTTACGATAAAACTCGGGCATGCCGATTGCATTTACATCTTTGGTGAACATTGGATCAATTTCAATAACAGTAGCTGGGTTTAAGGAATCTTTTTTATTGAATGCCTTTATATCGAATGCAAAAAGAACCGGTTCAAAATTTGAATTGACCACCGCTTCGTGAACAGGTAAGGAATCTGCGGCAACATTACCATAGGAAACTACCCGAAGCAATATTTTCTTTTGTTTTTTCTCCCAGCGCAATACTTGGGTGTTGATTTTTCCGCCTCCAAAACCAATTCCTGTTGCCGTTTTGGAAATCCTGCTCACCATTAACATTTCCCGATTCAACAGGGAATCCGAAATTTCATAATAATACTTGTCATCTACCTTATGAACTTTGAATAGACCTTCATCAGTTTTGGCTTCTTTGGTAATTACCTTACCATAAGGTTGAATATCTCCTTTCTTAGGTTTGGAATCTTTTTCCTGATCAGTTTTTTTCTCCTTTTTTTTGAAAAGTTGGGCTTCAGTATTTTGAAAAGAGCCCAATAAAAATAGAATAACGCAAGTTTTGAGTAGTAATTTTTGAGTCATTTTAAGTCAATTTGATTCAATCGATGGATTCAAAGAACCTAAAAAACGGGAAAATCGACTGTTAAATAAATACTAACTCTTCATTTTTTTCTAACGAAGACTAATCTTTGGGAGTATTGCGTTTTACTAGTACTTTCCGCTGAAATCCCACCTATGGTTGGGCTGAGCGCTAATGAATTTTTCTAAAAAAAATCAAAAAAGCTGTAACAATTTAAAATTAGGATAGTCTTATAAGCATATTACATCAATCAAAAAATTCAATCAAAAATGAACAAGTTATTAATGATTTACGGATGGGTACTTTTAGGTAGTCCCGCCGTAGTAGAAGACCAACAAAGTACGGCAACAACTGTTGTAGAAACCCAAAAGGAAACTGCCGATACGTTTGAGAACAGTTTTACAGTATTGAACATCAATGCTGAGGTGAATGAAGCAACTTCAAATTTGTCCAGAGACATAAATGAAGGGCTCTACGAGTTAAATTTGAACGAAATAGAATTTATAGAGGAAGACTCTGTGATAGATTTGGGTTTTAACACATCCGATTATCTTCCAGAGGATTTTAATCCTTATAAAATGTATTTTGATTTGAATTCCATTATATATATCGAAGACGAAGTTGAATCTGGCCTAGGTTTTGAAACCAAACCCTACTTGCCGAGTCATTTTGACCCGTATAGCGAGATTGTGGATGTACATTCCATTAACTACATGGACGAAGAGGATCTAGATTTGGGATTCGACACATCGGATTATCTTCCTGAAGGATTTTCTCCTTATGAAATGTATGTGGACCTAAATACCATTCCTTATATAGAGGACGTAGAGTTGGAATTAGGTTTAAATACTACCTATTCCCTTCCGGAAGGATTTGATCCTTACTCTGATGTTTTGGGAATAGCCTCGATTAATTTTATAGAGGATGAAGAAATAAATATAGGTTTTGATACCACGAAGTATCTGCCTGAAAATTTTGACCCTTATTCAGGGACAAACTAGTAGGATGTTTTAGTTTTCATTTTACAAATTTTTGAGTTAGTTAGTTATGAAAAGCCCTCCTTTCGAGGGCTTTTCCAATGCCCAGAAATCTATTTTGTCTAGTAAATTCATCGGATAAAGGGGATTAACAAAAAAATAATACAAAAATCGACTAAGTGTAAATGGCAATAAAACCGTTTTAACACTATCAATCTGACAAGTTAAACCACTATTGATTGATGGTTTGTCAATGATTAAATGACAGATTTGAAGATTCTTTTTCACTCAGTTTTTTCATATTAGTTAATAAAAAATTAATTGCAATAATCCCCTCATTTTCGGGTTTTATCTTTGTTATAAATTAAAAAACAACAATTATGAAGTACAGGAATTATTTGTTGACAACACTAGGAATGGTATTGATATCTGCAACGATAAATGCATCAAAACCAAATATGCCGAAAATGGATTTTGACATAAATAATATTGTATTTATAGAAGAAGACCAAGATTTGGAATTAGGGTTTGATACAGCAATATATCTACCAGAGAATTTTGATCCATATAGCACCATAATCTCCATTGAATCTGTCAACTTTGTTGATGTTTGTGATGAGATTGATTTAGGATTTGAAACAGTTGGCTATTTGCCAGAAGATTTTGATCCTTACATACAGTAGTTAGTTTAGTTTTATACTATTTTTTGAGTTAGTTAGTTTGTCAATAGCCTCTCCTTTTGGAGGGGCTATTTAGTTTTAGAATAGAAAGGGAAGAACAAATTGGAATACCAAGATCAACAGCCCTACTGCAATAAGGTTTAAAATAATGCCAACTCTGGCCATTTGAGGAATCTTCACATAGCCACTAGCAAATACAATGGCATTGGGAGGGGTTGCCATAGGAAGCATAAAAGCACAGCTACTTGCAATGGTCACAGGAATCAATAAATGAAGTATTGGAATATCAAGTCCAATGGCAATACCAGCAACTACCGGAGCTAAAACGGCAACCAGTGCCACATTGCTCATGAGTTCTGTCATAAACAACATCAACAATATCAATAAAGAAGCTGTGAGTAAAATACTAATCTCACTTGCGGCTATAGCATTAGCGACTATATCCACAATTCCACTGGTAGACATTCCCTTGGCAAGGGCGAGTCCGCCACCAAAAAGAATCAGAATACCCCAGGCTAACTTTGACGTATCCTTCCATTTAATAATGAAATCCCCCTTTTTTAAGTTGTAGGGAATGGCAAAAAATGCAATGGCGGCAAATATACTGATCATGGTATCTGAAAGTCCAAGATTAGGGAATATGCCATTGATCAGGGTCCTAAAAATCCAGAGAAATACGGTAACCCCAAAAATAGCCAAAACCATTTTTTCCTTTCCCGAGGTAGGCCCAAGTTTCTGAAGCTCTGTTTGAATGATTTCTTTTGAAGCATTAAATTGTAAATCCCTATTGGGAAACATCCATTTTACCAATACCAAGTAACAAATGCCGACCATAACTATTGAAAATGGCAGCCCAAGAGTCATCCATTTTAAAAAAGAGATTTCGGTGTTATATTGACTTTCAAGCAGGCCGATCAAAACCGAGTTTGGTGGGGTGCCTATAACCGTTGCTATTCCACCTGCATTTGCGGAAAATGCTATACCAAGCATGACGCTCAGTGCAAAATTCTTATCATTTTTTGTAAAACCATCTTCATCGTTTATCAATAAATTGATAACAGACAGCGCAATAGGCAGCATAACTACGGTACTCGCCGTATTGCTAATCCACATGCTGAGGGATGCCGTGGCAATCATAAAACCAAGGATTACCTTGTTTGGTGTAGTGCCTGTGAGGCGTATTATATTTAACGCTATACGCTTGTGCAAGTTTACTTTTTCAAGGGCCAAGGCCATAACAAATCCCCCAAAAAACAAAAAAACAATTGGGCTGCCATAATTGGCTCCTACTTCTGCAATGGGCAATATTTTAAGTAGTGGAAAAAGTAATAGAGGTAAAAGTGCGGTTACGGAAATAGAAACAGCTTCAGTAATCCACCAGATAAGCATCCATATTGCTACGGCTATAACAGGGTCTCCTTTTTGGGAAACTAATTCAAATGGTAGATTGGATAGTATTAAAAAGGCAATTGGACCTAGAATGAGTCCAGCAATTTTGGATTTTTCCATTCGCAAAATTAACGTTCAAAAAAGTTAAAGATAGCGTCTTTGCACAAATGAAAAAACCTTCCCACTATAGGAAGGTTTTCACAATAAACATAACTCACTTAATTCAAAGCATTAATGAGCGAACTACAAACTAAATCGTAATCTTGCGAATAGGTATCTTCCACTATACCCAAATTGTGAGGTTCTCCTGGAGTACACAAACTGGTCTCCAGAGGTTCCACCTTCCCGGTTTTCATCTGGATATACATCTAAAAGATTATTTGCGCCAACCGTTAGTGAAAGATTTTCAGTAAAAGTTTTGGTTACCGTAAGGTCCGTAACCAATTTACCAGCATAAATGGCATCATCGCTAATGGTAGTTCCTTCTACGCGTGCATCTCCATTAAAATCATCTGGATCCGTTACTTCACCAAAATATACATTTCTCAACATAAAGTCCCAAGAATTATAAGAAACCAAATTGGTAAGGTTGAGTTTTGTCCTAGGTTGGGCCAGCGTTAAAAAAGCCTCTTCCTGTCCATCAAAGAACGAACCACTCAATCCAGCATTGTCAATTAATTCAGGAACAAATATATTCTCTACCTCTGTTTTGTTGAATGTGGCTGCAAAATCATTTTTTAAAATAACATCTCCCAAGTTGGCCTTATGGGAAAGCACAATGTCCAAGCCTGAGGACTTGGTGTCTATGGCGTTAACAAAGAAACGTGCACTTGTTGCACCCGCCGACTCAAAAATTCCAGTGAGTTCGGGGTCACCACCGTTGCCAAAACTCCCACTGTATACAATTCGGTCATCTATATTGATAAGATAGCCATCAACAGTAATGGTAAAATCCCCAAACTTCCCAGTAAGACCGGCACTGAAACTGTTTGAAGTTTCTTCCCGTAGCTTGTCTATCCCTATTAACGAAGCCGCCCTACTGTCATTGGTAAAGGTTCCTTGTTCAAAAGGAACATTGTCCACAAATACGGTACTGGTCCGGCTAAAAAATTGTTGATGAAGGGAAGGTGCCCTGAAACCAGAACTACTTGCAGCCCTCAAAGCAAGATTCTCTGATAACTTTATTCGTGTGGCAAGTTTATAATTGAACGTGCTCCCAAAATCTGAATAGTTCTCATATCTTCCCGCTAGGCTCAATAGCCAGTTTTTAGTAAAATCTGCCTCAAAATCCGCATAAAGTGAAATGTTATTTCTGAATTTTTCAGTGGCATTTCCTGGATCATACCCTCTAAAAACTTGTGCACCCCCACCTAAAGGAGCACCAGTGAAATTATTCACAACCAATTGATCATCTGGAGTAACACTGGTAACAGGATTTCCATTAATATCGTAACTGGTATATGATGATTCTTCTCCTGCGATAATCTCATATTTTTCAACCTTGTACTCTGCACCAAAGGCAGCATTGAAACCTTCAAAAATGTCCTCATAGAACCTGTTGAAATCCAGATTGGTGGTGTTTTGGGAAAACCCCAGACCACCAGCATCGAATGAACGTGGGGTGGCTACACCTAAGGTTCCGTTGCTTGAATTGCCCACGGTAATATCAAAGGTGTTTCTACCGTAGGTATTGGAAAAATCAACATCCCATTCATTGACCTTACCCCGTATTCCAATTGCTAACGACTGATCCAAAATATCGGTTCCAATGTTAGGTAAAAAACCATTTGGAAATGCAGGTGTATTGGCTCGCCCATCACCCTGCGCGGGTCTGCGATAGAAACCAGAAGCCAATCCTTGGCGATAGCTTATCCCACCAAAACCGTAAATTTCTGTTGTTTCGGAAACCGGAATGGACATATTAGCAAAAAACTTCCCTTCCCTGAGTCGCGAGGTTCCTACCTTAAACCTAAAATCTTCTCGGGTGAGTCCTCTCGCTGCAAGTTCATCCTCATCTGCATCAAAGCCCAGCAAACCGCGAAAAGTGTCAATATCAGTTGCATCATTGAGGTTAAGACCAGCTATGTCATCTTTAGTGCCTTGATCCAAATAGCTTATACTTTGTGCGGCATTGGCATAATCTTGAAGCGTCATATCGGCTACAACACCGCCTCCGGCAGCAAAAATCCGCTCAGCACCATGAAATCCCTGAAAAATATCTCCAGCATAATCCTTGTTTCGTAATGCTGGTTCCCGCGTAGAAAGTGAACCGGTAAAATTAATATACCCGCCATCTCCAATTGGCAGCCCGTAGTTGGCATCCAATTGAAATTTTTCTCCATCACTTCCTCCTTCAAATTGATTGCTATTTTCGCTGAAATTAGCACCTGTGGTCAATGAGAGGTCCAATTTACCGGTAGATTTTTTCAACACTATATTGATGACCCCGGCAATGGCATCGGAACCATATTGGGCAGCCGCTCCATCCCTTAGAACTTCAATACGCTGAATGGCTGCAGCTGGAATGGAATTCATGTCCGTCCCTACGCTTCCGGCACCCACTGTACCGTTTACATTGATTAATGCTGTAGTATGTCTTCTTTTTCCGTTAATTAATACAAGCACTTGATCTGGCCCTAATCCACGAAGTGAAGCTGGGTCAATATGATCTGTTCCATCGGAGACTGTCTGTGATTGTGATGTGAAAGAAGGGGCAACGTAGTTCAAAATTTGGGTTACACTAACCTGCGGACCTTGATTTGCTATTGTCTCAACATCAATCACATCCACGGGAACTGTAGTTTCCGTTGCGGTTCGATTGGGATTTCTTGACCCCACAACCACAACATCTTCCAATCTTGCGGCATCGTCAGCAAGAACTATGTCAATAACTGTTTGTCCGTTGACAGATATTTCAGCGGTTTTGAAACCGAGATAGGAAACCACAAGAATTGCATTGTTGTCCGCAACCTCAAGGATGAAATTTCCATCAAAATCTACCTGGGTTCCATTTGTGGTGCCTTTTACCAGAATGTTGGTTCCGGGCAATGGATTTCCATCTTCGTCCTTTACAGAACCGCGAATTTCTTGCTGTTCTTTTTCTTTTGAGTCCTCAACATTTTTAGTAATACTTTTTTTGAGGACAATTTGATTTCCATTGATTGCGTATTGTAATCTTTCTTGAAGAGCAAGTCTATCCAAAACCTTGAAAATCTGCTCATCAGTGGCTTTTAAAGAGATTTTTTTGTTATCGTCAATCTCCTTAACGTTATAGAAGAATTTAAATCCTGACTGATTTTTGATTTCGTTCAAGATTCGTTTCATAGGTACATTCTCAAAATCAAAGCGTACCTTTTTCTGCGAATACATAGTGTTCGCAGTAAGCTGGCAAATAATAAAGAAAGTAAGTAAAAAACTTAATTTCATTTTCCAATTGGGTTTAATGTGGGGCATTTGAAAACGAAACGACCCTGAAACCATGCTTTTTTTCATAATTTTACATGTTTGATTGTTAGTAATTATCCTTGTTAGCGATCTGATATAAGGGGAGGTGCAGCAACACCTTCCCTTTCTATTTTGAAATTGTGATTACATTGTTTTCGATTGTATAGTTAAATGGTGTACTCGATGCAATGATATTGAGAATGTTCTCAATACGTTCGTTGTCAAACTCTCCCTTATACACTTCGTTTTTTAAATGCAAAGCGTTGTTGATGATGATGACATTATGTGCTCTTTCCAGCTTTTTAAGAATCTGGTCAAAGGTCAAATTGTCAATGATTAGTTTATGCTCCATCCAACTGGTGAATAGTCTGGTATCTACCTTTTGGGTTGAAAAGGCGCCACTACTTCTAATAAAGGCTGTCTGGTAATTGGGTCGGAGTAGAACTTTTGCATCAGGGTTGGAGTTTTCGTAAACATTTACAGAACCTTCAACCAAAGTGGTGGCAATATTGTCATCCGATTCGTAGGCGGTAACATTGAACTGGGTGCCAAGTACTTTTATATCTATGTTCTGTGCATTTACAATAAATGGTCTTTTCTCATCCTTGGTAACATCAAAATAAGCTTCTCCATCCAAATAAACCACTCTGTTTTGGGAGATCGTGTTTAAGTTTTGTGGAAACCGTAGACGGGTACCTGCATTCAACCATACTTTGGTTCCGTCAGATAGGGTAATCGTAAAGGTTTGGCCATAGGGCACATAAATCTCGTTAAAAACCAGATTTTGTGAATTCTGTGGATCCTGTTGTCTAAAATCAAGACCTTGACCTTTTTTTCTGGCCACGGTCTTTCCATTTTTATCTGTGAGCAAGGTTTCACCAGTGGAAGAAATGATTTGTTGGGTGCCATCCGCGAGTGAGATGATAATGTTATTTTCTTTTTCTGGATTTCCTGTGCTGGTGATCGTATCTATTTGAGATGAAGGAGAATTATTTATTTGAAATGCCAAATACCCCAAGGACATTAATCCAATAAAGATCGCTGCGTACTTAAGTATAGCATTGTACCTCATTTTATGGGACTGCTTCTTATTGATTGTTGTCAAAAACGATTCAAAAGCTTGGCTCTCATCAAAATGGTGGTACAAGGTTCCTTCGGAGCGTTTTCGAATTTCACCTTTAAAAAACTCCAAATTTTCTTTGTTTTGGAGCACCCATTTTTTGAGTATTTTTCGCTCATTTATTGAAATGGTCCGCGCTAGGAACTTTTCAATTAAAAAATTTATATCATGCATTTTTGGCAATTGTTATAACCTAATGATGCAGAATAATTAAAAAACCCCTATTAATTTTATTTTTTTACTTTTAATCAGTTTTTACTGCCCTATGGAGGATCCAATACTTATTGGGAAATTGAAGCAGGGAGATATTCACGCTTATGAATATCTTTTTGATCATTACTATGATTGGCTTTGTAACTATATTTTTAAACTTTCAGGGAACAGGAATCTTTCGAAGGATATAGTGCAAGATGTGATGGTGAGGATTTGGGAGAAAAGAAATCAAATCAATATTAAGAGCTCTATAAAGAGCTACCTCTTTAAATCTTGCCACAATCAATTTTTAATGCATGTAAGAAGAGAGAAGAAGCAACCAGATCTTTTGGATAAAATCCGTTGGGATACCATCTACAATAGTTATTTTGAAAAACAGGAAGATGATGTTTATCCTAAAACAGCTCGCTTAAAACTTGACGAATTGCTTGACAAACTTCCCCCTAAATGCAAGGAGATTTTCATTATGCACAAGTTAGAGCGTCGCAAATACCGGGAAATAGCTGAAGATATGGGTATATCCATTAAAACTGTCGAAAATCAAATGTCAAAGGCGCTCCGCATAATTAGAGAGAACGCTTCCATGCTAATGTTATAACCTTTGCAATGGATATTTAGGCTGGAGTCACCACACCGTCTTTGGACTTACCAAGCTTAATGTTGACCAAGATTTCATGTAAAGTTTCGGTCGCCAAGCCATGCAAAACCAGTCGATAAGCAGCAGTATAGGTGGAAGTTGGCACCATGGGATGTTTGTTGTTCACCAAACCTAGATGACCAGGCGTTCCTAATATTTGTGTGGTGTAAATGGCAACAGTTTCATCCAATTGTAACGAGTTTGAAGCCCTTACAAAGTCATTTGCAGTAAGAAACAATTGATAAAAAGGAGTGAACAATTCAATTGCAGATCTAAGGTCCAAAACGTTTGTCCATTTCTTTGGAAATTGGATATGGTCGAACTGATTTTCGGAAATCATATCCAGATTCAAGCTGTCTTGTTTGCGTATTCCCAGCCCCTTTTCTTTAAGCTCGCTGTTCAGTTTTATTACAAAATTGTACAGATTTAAATCATGATTTAAGAAAAGATCATCTTTAACACCATCAAAATCGTACGGTTTTAAAGGGCTTGTAGTTACTTGAATACCATCTACATTTTTGGCAATGAATTCCAAAATTTCGCTTCCCGCATGAAAATGACGGAAAATCAGCAAGTTGGCATCCGGGCTGACAAAATGCTTTAATCCCCAAGCTAATATTCTGTGAAGTGCTTTGGAAGAATTGAAAAATTTGGGAAAGAAAAACTTGAAAATGTGAATAAAGAACATCGATATTTTTGACCAAAACTTGATAAATGGAAGAAAATATCGTGTAGACCTACTATTGTTATCCCGCATTAAGGCCTGCTTAGTCAACGTGTTTATGGGGATGCTGCTGTCCAAATACATGGCCAACCACGGATTAGGGTCTCTGGTATCGTGATTTTTTATGTCAAATTGTTGATCCATGGTCGTAAATTAATAATTTCCCAACTCTTTTAGTTGCAAATGATATAACAGAGCTGTGGTTTTTGCCGTTTTTACTATTTGCTTCGCTAGCTCCATGTTCATTAACGGATGGTTTAGTGCTTCTTCCAATCGGTGAAAATGATTCTCATCAGCTACCCCATGGTAGGTTAAAAATGAAACCTGATTATCCTCTAGCTCAAGTTGATCTTGGATAAGATTTCCCCAATACCCGGCAAGCCGTTTTCCAATACCTTCAATAATAAACATGGCACCTAACAAATCAATAGGGTTAGGTTTACTGGCTTGTTGAAACATAAAGGCAGATAAAGCGGTGCTTCCAACGTTTTTTTGTCCCATTTGTATTTTTTCCAAAGCTTCACCAAGGGCCACATAGTTTTTTTCCAGTAGCTGATAATCTTTGTGTTCAGTGGCGGTATGTTTTATAAAAGCTGATCGTAATTCAAATAGACCAATATCAATATTTGATGCAGCCCTGGAAATCCATTGCGAACCATCAATTACTTGCTGTCTTAAGTCAAATAAGAGTAATTTATAGTTTTCAAGACCAAGGGTGCCTTGATGGATTTGTTTTACAATAGGAACTTCCAACAGTTTATTTTCAAAATCAATCCAAATTTGCGTCAATTGCCGCACCAACCATTCCGAAGTTGGATTGCTATCAATATTCAAATCCGGGGCCTCTACTTTTCTAATGGCATATTTTGACGCAGTATTTTTGGAATTCCCTACAACAGTGAGTTTCATAAAAGAGGTAATAAACCGGCCACTTTCCGGAACCATGCAAATAATGGTGTCATTCTCCTTTAATTTCTCCGAATACATCAACTCTTCCAACATTATAAAAATTGAAGCTGCACCCGTATTTCCCTTGCTCGTAAGATTACTGAACCATTTTTCCTCTGGGATATGAGCACCGCCTTTTTTTAATAACTCCTGAATGGGTTCTTTAAAGTAGAGCGAAGAATAATGGCAACAGAGCCAATCAATATCTTCAGTAACTATTTTTTCTTGATCAATAAGTTCAAAATAATGCCCTACGCCAACCTCTACCACCTTGTTTAAAAGGCGGGTATTTTGTTTTAGGTTGATAGCTCCCGCACTGGAAGCTGTTTCATAATCTGGATAGTCCAGCCAACCTGTTACGGAATCATCTGCACTGTCCATTTGTCCAACATACATGCACAAGGGTTGTTCGTGAGCATGCGATTTTATGTCCACCCATTCTATCTTAAGCGAAAATCCGTTTGTATTGGGTTTATTTTCTAGGACCATGGCCCCGGCACCATCGGACAACATCCATCTTAGAAATTCGGTGTCAAAAGGGATGGATTTCTGTTTTTGGGCCTCAAATCTTGATGCTTTGAAAAGTCTACTGGCAAATTCGCTCCCTACACAGAGCGCATTCTGTTTTTCCTTTGCTTTAATTTGGAGGTAGGCATTTTTAACGGCCATAATTCCACTGGTGCAAACGCTTTGAAAATTGGCAAGTTCGCAATGATTGGCATCAAGTTCCGCATGCACTAGACTTGCAAAACCAGGTACGGGCAGATCTCCTTGGGTAGTGCCTGTACTGATCAATTGCAGATTATTCTCTAAAAGGCCACTTCTTTTAAGCGCAGCTTTTGAGGCGTTGGCTGCTAATTGTGCATTGGTATGGGTACTTTTCTGGTTTTTATCCAGTGCATAGTGCCGGTTTTTGATTCCATTCTGGCTAAGAATCTTCGATTTGGCCCTACTTTCCTTACCATTTATTTTACCTAGATATTCTTCCATCTCCTCGTTAGAAATGGGGTCATTGGGTAAGTATGTACCTAAGGCATTGATATAAACCTCTTCCATAAATTTGATAATAGCTAAGGACAAGATAGCCTATTGTAGAAAACAAAAGGCGTTAAATACTTGCCAAAATTTGCACAAATCTTAGGGAGGTTTTATCCTTTTAATTTCGCTAAAAGTGCGGTTTCTGTTTTTTCTACCTCGAATAAGCCCAATTTTGCTAAATTCTTGGTGCTTTTATCCCATTTTTTGCCACTGAGGCCAGCCTGCTGCTTAAGTTCGGCCAAAGGAATTTCTCCGAGAGGTTTCAAGATGTCCATGATTGTTTTTTCTTCTTCGGTAAGTTCTACAGCTTTTTTCTCTGGTCGCATTTGTGGAAAAAACAACACTTCTTGAATAGATGAATTGTTGGTCATTAACATCACCAAACGATCAATTCCAATTCCGATACCAGAAGTCGGAGGCATTCCATATTCTAAAGCGCGTAGAAAATCTTGATCAATGAACATGGCTTCATCGTCGCCTTTTTCTGAAAGTCGCAATTGCTCTTCAAAACGTTCGCGTTGGTCAATGGGGTCATTTAATTCCGAATAACAATTTGCCAACTCTTTACCGTTCACCATCAACTCAAAACGTTCGGTCAATGCCGGGTTATCGCGATGCTCTTTTGTAAGTGGACTCATTTCTTTTGGGTAGTCCGTTATAAAGGTAGGCTGCACATAATGATGCTCACATTTTTCACCAAAAATTTCATCTATCAATTTGCCAACGCCCATGGTGTCGTCAACCTCAATTCCAAGACTTTTGGCAACTGCTCTTAGTTCATTCTCTTCCATTCCAGCAACATCATGACCAGTATGTATTTTAATAGCTTCCAAAATTGGAACGCGGGCATAAGGAGCTTTGAATTCTATTTCATTTTCTCCTACAGTAACCTTTGTGTCTCCAGTGGCATCAATCGCGATTTTTTCCAATAATTGCTCAGTCGTATCCATCATCCAATGGTAGTCCTTATAGGCGACATAGAGTTCCATAACTGTGAACTCCGGGTTATGGGTGCGATCCATACCCTCATTTCTGAAATCCTTTGAAAACTCATAAACGCCATCAAAACCACCAACAATCAACCGTTTTAGATACAATTCATTTGCAATTCGTAAATACAATGGAATGTTCAATGCATTGTGATGAGTTAAAAAAGGTCGTGCCGCTGCACCTCCGGGAATCGGTTGCAAAATGGGGGTTTCTACTTCCAAATACCCTTTTTCATTATAAAACTCACGAATACTGTTCGTGATTTTTGTGCGCTTGATAAAGGTTTCTTTTACGGACGGATTTACAACCAAATCCACATAGCGTTGTCGGTAACGCATTTCAGGATCATTAAATTCATCATAAACGTTTCCGTCTGCGTCTTGTTTTGGTAATGGAAGCGGGCGAAGTGTTTTACAAAGAATAGTAAAGTTCTTTACCATGACTGTTTTCTCACCAACTTGAGTGGTAAAAAGTTCACCTTCTATGCCGATAATATCCCCAATGTCCAATAGTTTTTTGTACACCTCATTATAGAGCGTCTTATCTTCATCTGGGCAGATTTCATCCCTGTTAAAATATACCTGAATACGTCCTTCACTATCCTGAAGCTCTGCAAAAGATGCCTTGCCCTGAATTCTTCTGGACATTAATCTACCGGAAATCACCACCTGTTTGCCTTCTTTAAAATCGTTTTTGATGCTCTTTGAGGTAGCATCAACTGGATACAATGCCGCAGGATATGGGTTGATTCCCATTTCCCTGAGTTTGGTTAATTTTTCCCTTCGAACGATTTCCTGTTCCGATAGTTGCATAGTCTATAAAAATTAAAGCGCAAAATTACACTTTTGCGCTTTAATATTAGAACCACTTTTTGATTGATGAAGTTCTCTCACCAAGTTCTTTTGACATCGGTATAGTTTGGTGTATATTTTTTTCTATTTACGATGGTTTCTATGTCTTCTTCCAAGCTTTCAATGGGGCGTTCTATAATTCGATTTACCTCTTTCCCGTTTTCCATAAAAATGAACGTGGGTACCTTAACAATATTAAGTCCTATTTCTTCGCCGGTAGGGCTGGATTTGTAAAATTCCTTTCTTCTGTCCAGTGCCACAATTTCTAGTTGTTCCATTGGAAATTTGGCTGTTTCCAGAATTTTAATGAATCTGGGGACTTCTCTTTTACTATCTCCGCACCATGTCCCCAAAAACAGTTTGATATGGTGCTTGCCCAGCTTCTTTTTAAATAGATTTACCATAGACTTATCTACGGCATAGGCATCATGCCCTTTTTTGAACCATGCATTGTATGGCTCTGAGGTTAAACCTTCTTTGTTGATTTTTCCCAACATATACTTTTTTCCATTTTCCGGTATAATTTCTTTGTTGAAATCTTGGGCAAGCAAAGAACTACTGACCAATAAAAAAGTTGCAACAATTAATTTCATGATTTTTCAGTTTAAAATTTGAACCGAAAATTCAACTAAAACATGGTTTTGTTAGGCTGTATGTGGATGGAAATGGGTACTAGACCTGGGGTGGAATTATTTTTTAAAGAGTGTGATAATTTCCTCTCGGGAAGAAACGTCTAATTTTTTATATAGATTGTTGATGTGCGTTTTAATGGTGCTATGGCTCACAAAAAGTTCAGTGGCTATTTCTTTATTGCTCTTGTCTTGAAGGATTTGATGGACTATTTTTTGTTCTTGCGCAGTAAGCTTCTGTAAAAGCGTATTGGTTTTTGACCGTACTTTTGCTCGATTGGAAATCAGGAGGTACACATTTAGACTTAAAGAAAATAAAAACAGGGCTAATACTATCCATTTCCAATCCCAACTCATGGGTTTGTTGAAAGTTGCCAATTGTTTATCCGTTGTTATTTCAGCTTCGTACTGTTGGGTGAAACTAGTATTGGGATACGCTGTTTGTAATCGTTTCAGAAGGTCACTGTAGTAGTTTTTGGTTGAAATATCCTTTAGATAAAAATCAAATGTTTCATTCCTTTTGTCTGATAAAAAATCAAAAATATAAAGTTCAGCCAGTGGCTCATTTAGCGAAACACCAAAATCTTGAAATTTCTCAAACCATTTCCCAGAATTCAATTTTCTATTTGTTTCACTTCTGTAATCTGTAAAGTCGAAGATCATTTCTTCTTTAAGGCTATTTATTTCCAAAAAAGCAGATGATTTTGGATTGGTGGAGGTGATGGAACATAAAGCCTGATCTTCAAATGAGGTGGGAAATTGAACAGTATCCCTATTATTGGCAATAAAAAGCACACTCTTGCTGCTATTGCACTGTCCTAAAAAGTGTTTTTCATCAGATTCATCTGAACAACCATCCAAATGAATTCTGTAAACCCGGTTATCATTCAATAGATTATTTCCCTCAAATTGAAAATGACCCAGAGAGTCTATTAAAGTTTTTCGGATGATTTGTTCCAAATAGATTCTAGAAGATTTTCTATAATCCTCCACCAAAGACAGGTATATGGCTTTTCCTTTGTTGTCTTCTGAAACTTGCCCAGAAAAGTTGTATTGCCCAAAGAGAGACCCACTTGTTACTGCCAATAAAAGAAAGCACCCAAGTCTTAGTACTAGATATTTTGGTTTGGCGGAAAACATAAATAAGTCAATTTTTTTCTTCTCTTTGGAGTTTAAACTCTCCACCGCCTTGGTACAATACTAAAGTGTTTTCGTTGGGAGCAAATGTAATTTTTAAACCTGCTGGTTCAAATCTAAACTGATGTTCTCCCAATGCATCCATAGGAAATTCTGGTTGCCCTGTTGCTTGGCCATATAGGATATTTTCTTTTTTGAATATTTTTATTTTTAGTGGGAATGATTCGCTTCCATAGGTGCCAAGGTAGGTGTTCAATTCGTCCGCTTCCAAAACCAAAACCTCTTTGAATTCAGGAAATTTATATTCTTTGTTAAAGTAAATACTGAGTGCCCCTATCAAAATATCATTCATGGACATAATTTGGCCATTACCTGTAAATGCGACCGACATTTTTTCTTTTGGGAAGAAAAAAGCATTGGATTGAAACCCATCAATACCACCTGTGTGACCATACCCTTTTTTTTCATTAAACGGTACTTGAAACATTCCAATGCCATAGCCGTCAACGATTTTCATCATCGTTTCAAGTGTGGGTTCGGGTAGAATATGGTTTCCGAAGAGACAGGTTAAAAATTTATTCAGTTCCGAAGGGGTGGAAGTAATGGCGCCTGCACCAGCGGGTACGCTCATATCTGTTTCCGAGGCCAATTCCCAATTTCCAGACCATTTATAGGATAGTGCTTCATTGTGTTTAGGGTCTATTTTTCCTCCATAGCCCGTGCTGGTAAGTCCACAAGGTTTGCAGATAACATCCTGAATTAGATCTGCGAACTTTTTTCGCGTTACTTTTTCAGAAATCTGCGACAATAAAACATAATTTGAGTTTGAATATTCTGCCTTGGAATCAGGCTCAAAGACAATTCCGTTTTCTTTTATCTTTTCAATCAATGCTTCATGGGATATCGGTTTTTCCATCCAGGAGCTATAATCTTTAGCATTGGTAAAATTGAATATTCCGCTTCTGTGCCTTAATAAATGTTCAATGGTTATTTTGTCTGAATTTTGAATGCTTGGAAAAAAGTCTGAGAGTTTGGTGTTCAAATCCAACTTCCCGTTCTCAATAAGTTTCATAATCAATACAGCAGTGAACGTCTTTGAAATGGAACCAATTCTGTATTTGGTATGCCCATTGGCCATTATTTTATTGCTTACATCAGCAAAACCAATAGAATTTTGATAGACCTCTTTCCCGTTTTCAAAAATTGAAATGCTATGCATTCCTTTTTGGTTTACATCGATGTATGTCAGCAGACTATCCAGCTTTTTTTTATCAAAATTCTGGTCTTGGCCTAGAACGATGCTGCATGAAATCAAAAAAAGTGTAATGGTAACAAACCTCTTCATCTACTGTTGTTTAGAAAAATTATTTTCAGCAGAAATAAAAGTACAGGTTTTATGTAACAAATTATATTAAAAAGATACATATAAGTACATCAATCAAAATCAAATCAATGAGTTTTTGGAGAGTTTTATTGGCAATTATTTTTCCGCCCTTATCGGTTATCGGAAAAGGTTGTGGTTCTTTTGTTATTGTATTACTTTTAACCCTCTGTGGATGGGTGCCGGGTATAATAGGGGCACTTGTCATTCTAAATAACACAAACTAAAAGTAGTATTATGAAAAAAGCCCAAATCTTGGCATTGTTCCTAGCAACTGCCTTTACGTTGTCATGCAATTTTACGGAAGAAATTTTTTTGGAAGAAGATGGTTCAGGCAAATTATCCATCAATTTTGATGGGTCAGAACTTATGGAAATGGCTGGCGAAGAAATGATGAAAAGCAATGAAAAAGCTATTGACTCCTTGATTTCTTTTAAAGATATGTTGGAAGAGAAAAAGGATAGTATTGCAAGTTTATCTCCAGAGGACCAGGCCAAATTAAAAAGACTGGAACCTTTTAAAATGCATATGGTGATGAACCCTGAAGAAAAGTTGATGAAGTTTGACCTTTTCAGCGAATTCAAAAATGTAAATGAGGTTAACGATGCATTTAATGCTTTTCAGGGCGCCTCTGCATTGGGTCCAAATGGTGGAGAGGGAAAACCTTCTCCAATGAGTATGCAGGACCCTACTAGCGAGGTGAAATATGCTTTTTCTAAAAATACCTTTTCAAGAAAAGCTAAAATTCTTGACGAGGAACTATTTAAAAAAGGTTTGGATAGTCTGGCAGGTGCTGAAATGTTTCTTTCGGGATCTACCTACACCTTAAAATATCATTTTCCCAGAAAAGTAAAATCCACCAATATAGAAGGTGCCACTTTTAGCGCAGATGGTAAGACACTTTTCTATGAAGTTGGGTTTATGGATTTGATGAAAGATCCGTCTTCGTTAGACCTAGAGGTAGAGTTGGAGAACTAGGTTACAGGTAAACGTCTTTGTATCTTTGTAGGATGAATAAAAAGGTTATTCTACAGGATTTGGGATTTAAGGATTACAAGGAGACCTGGGACTTTCAAGAAACACTCTTCAAGGAAATTGTTGACTTAAAAATCAGGAATAGGAGAGAAGCAGCCAACCTTGAAACACCTAATCATTTTCTTTTTGTAGAACATCCGCACGTCTATACCCTTGGCAAAAGTGGAGACATGGATAATTTGTTGGTGGATGAAAAAATGCTTCAGAAAAAGGGAGCAAAATTCTATAAGATCAATCGGGGAGGGGATATCACCTATCATGGTCCTGGACAGATTGTGGGCTATCCTATTTTGGATTTGGACAATTTCTTTACGGATATTCACAAATACCTACGCTTTTTGGAGGAAATGGTCATTTTAACCTTGGCAGAATATGGATTGAAGGCTGAGCGCTCTGACGGTGAAACAGGGGTTTGGTTGGATGTGGGTACACCTTTTGCCCGAAAAATATGTGCTATGGGTGTTCGAGCCAGTAGATGGGTAACCATGCACGGATTTGCTTTAAATGTAAATGCTGATTTAGGCTATTTTGATCTGATGATTCCATGTGGAATTCGAGGGAAATCCGTAACATCCTTGAATATGGAATTAGGAAAGAAAGAAGTCGATATGGATGAAGTGAAACAAAAACTACAATACCATTTTGCCACACTTTTTGAAGCTGAACTTACAAAACAAAAAACCGAGGTTTAAACCTCGGTTTTTTTTCCTTCAATTCCTTGTGCTTATTTACTGAGTTGGGTAAGCATAGTACTAGTCATTAATTTTCCCTTTTGGTTAAAACTTTCCTGTTTAACCATTCCGATGCCCTCTGCCAACCAAACTCTAGAGGGAAATATTTTATTCCCCATCATTGACATTTTGGTTTTATTCTCACTATAGATAACAACGCAATCAAAGTCTCCTGCCGGTGTTGATACTTTTTCCATTTTTTCAACCTTTCTATTAATGGTTTCAACATTTATGTTCATGGTCATGCCTCCCATGTCGGCGGCAACGTTGACACTTGCATCGGCAAGTTCCTGCCCAACACTAAGGTCGTTTGGGAGTTCAATGTCGGTACCGGTTACTTCAACTTCTACGGCAGCAAATTGTTGCATCATTTGTTGGTTCATCAACGATTGAAAATCTATTCTTACAACCTCACCTTCACAGCTAAAACCATAATCTGAAGCCATTATCTCCTTACCCTTATGATCTTGATATTTCATGTTCATGGTAGCGGAAGTGATATCTCCAGAATTGGAAACTTCGGTTACCGTATAATCCACTTTTCCCTCTAATTTTCCTTTGCCATTATAATTTGCGTATTGAAAGGAGGCTCCTTCTTCTAAGGGATAGTATTTACTGCATGCCGATTGGGCTGTTATCAGTTGGAATGAAAAAAGACAAATTGCCAATAATCCTAATTTTCTATACATGGGTTACATTTTTATAAATTCTACTCTTCTGTTTTGGGCTTTACCCTCTGCTGTGCTATTATCCCCAACAGGTTCGGACTCTCCTTTGCCTTCGGAAATCAATCTATCTGAACCTATGCCATAAACAGATACCAGTGCATTTTTTACAGCTTCAGCCCTGTTTTTAGATAATGTTTGGTTGTTCCCATCAGAACCATCGGCATCTGTATGTCCAACTATTTTAAGACCTATTGAAGTTTCTTGTTTCAGCACCTGAGAAATTTGGCGGATAATCCCCATAGATTGAGGTTGAATATTGGCAGAACCGACGTCAAAAAGAATTCCATTAGTTGAAACTTTTCCTTCGGAAATAAGTTTTCGGCGAAGATCTACTCCTCCTTCGGCCACTTTTAAATTCGTAATAAAAAGACGTTCCTTACCATCCTTGAATCCGTTTGCATGAAACTTTAGGGTAGTAAGTGCCGCTCCGGTTGGGACAATACGTGGAATGTCAATATGTTTTTCTTCATTTACCCATAGGCGAAAACGTTGTTTGTTCACGGCAATGGAAATATGGGGTCTGTCTTGAAATTCATCCCTGAGATCAGCTTTTACCACACTGTAAATTTCTCTTTTATTGTTGATGCGATTAGACATGGTAATTCCTATAGGAGCATATTCGCATGCGGAAATCTGGGCATGAACAAAGTTGCTACCATCTTTAAACTTATCATCGTCGCTTAGATCAATACGAAGAATTGCATTGGACGAGGTCTTGCTATCTGTTCCTACGGTCATTAAATCAAATTCAATGGTGTATTCTTCAGGAAGCTGGGGCACATCTGGAATATAATAAAGCGAATATCCTGAAATCAATTCCAGCCATTTTTCTGGAGAATCTCCCAAGGTAACTACTTCACCACCACCGTTGGTGTTCCATTTAGATGGAAAGTCACCAACAAAATCGTTTACAAAGTCATCAAAGAACATAGGTTTGTCACCGGGAACATAGTCAAACTTGCTGTATACCTGAATGTTTTTTGGGCCACTGGTTTCTGATGTTTCAGGGCTAGGAGCATCTTGGTTCCCATTTCCAGTGTTGCCCTGATTGCCGGAACCGGTATTTTCAGGAGATTTTGGGGCTTTTTGCCCACCCGAACCTGGTTCAAGGATACTGTCCAGTGCTTGATCCGTTTTTTTTGTGGTTTCAGTTTCTACGCGGCGCTCTACGGTACGTTCTGCCGCCTGCTCTGCTTTTTTTGCTAATTTTTTAAAGAATTGTGCATTACCATTCGAATAGAAGGCCATGGCAAAAACCAATAGGGCTTTGCTTACAAAAGAGGTTTTCATTTATAGTGTTTTGATTGTGTGTTACTTAAGATACTAGATTTTAAGTAAACTACAAAAATGTGGATGAGTTTAAGTGGCAGATGTGTAACTTGTTAAAACTTATGTATAAGCTGCATGAAAAGGCCCATTAGTTCATGTTGTAGACAATGAGCGAATTGTCTTGGTCCTTGGCTACCAACTCCAATTTTTTATCATTGTTCATGTCCGTTAAATCAATCAAGGAATTTCCAAAAACTGGAAAATTTGGAATCGATACTGCTTGGCTATCAAATAAATATATTTTTTGGTTCTGTATGTCAGTGACACTCACATAAATTTTATCATAGATATAAAAGATCTTAGGTTTGGAATAAACCCCTAAATCCAATTCCACTTTCTTTCCCCTAATACTTAAAATATTGTCGTCCATAAAGACCAAAGTCTTACTTGTAGCATACACGCCGTGATCATTGCTAAGGTTGAAATTGGTACTTGTAAGCTTTCCTTTAGTATCAATTTGGTGTAGGACCCCTTTCTTATTGGTTACTGAAAACTTGTTTTTGTACAAGAAAACCTCACTGTCGGAAAAATCAATTTTTGTGGATACTTTTATGCGGTCTCCTCCTGATCTATGGAGTATTTTAAGGCTTTTGTCCTCCAGTTGAAATACCAAATAATCTTTATTGGCAATACGGAAATGTTTGGGAGTTCTAAGTATTGGACTTTGGGCTCTGGTATAGATAAATCCACTCACAATTTCCAACTTATTGTTGTACATAAAGACCTTTTCGCCTTGAGTAACTATAAAGCGATAGTCCTTTTTGCCTTCATAATCAAAAACGGCCAATGGGTTTAGATTGCCACCTTCAAAAGTCTTTGTGAAAGGAGGGACATCCTTCCCATTTCTATCAATGATTAAAAACTGGTTATTTGTGCAAAAAGCCAATTGCAAACGACCATTTTTATAGATATCCACTTGTTGAATTGGACCTTGTATCCGTCCATCCAATTGTTTCTTCCAGAGTACCTTTCCTTCAGTGGAAATTAGATACAAAAAGTTGTTCTGGTCTTGCACCACAATCTCTTGCTTGTTGGTTCTATGGTTTTTGACAAATTGTGGGTCAATTGCTAAATCCGTGTCAAGTTCCAAAGTGAACTGCGGCGTTACGGTATTGTTCTTGACCGTTTTCTCTATTTTGGATATGGAAGTATTGAAATGGACAAAATTATTGTCAGCCACTACTTGGGAAGCGAAGGAATATCCAGAAAAATCAGCTTTCTTTACTGAATTGAAAAGATTGGGAGCAAGTTCTTGTTCTGAAAAAAATTCAATTCCTGATGCATTGGAAACAAAAAGCATACTGGACTCCGTTGCAAGCGGCGTTATGGCAGTTTTATAAACGGGAGCATTGGTAAATGCCGATGTACTTTTATAATTGCTTATTATGGTCTGGATGGGTTCTTTGCTCTCTGAAAAAACAAAGGTATTTTCAAGAATTGTGCAATAACTGGATTTGAAATCTGCCAACAAAGCGGTGAAGTTTTCTGTCAACAGGTCAGTGCTTTTTAGCGTAATGATTTCACTTCCTTGATAGGTGGTTGAAGCGCTTTTGTCTTCATTTATAAATTCTGATAAGCTTTCCGCTCCAAAGGAATTTAAAAGAACCACCTTTTTGTTGTTGGCATAAATGATACCCAGTTCTTCAATGGTGTTAAAAAGGGAGTCGACAGGCTTTATCCTATCCAAAAATGTATTTTGATTTTTAGCAAAAACTTGATAATCATCAAAAGTATAAGAAGCAATGGCCTGTGCATTCAAGGGCGCAAAAAGTGGGGTTCTAGTAGCCAATGGGGTTGTTCCTTTGAACAAATTGATGAAATTTTTGGTCGAATCCGAGGCTATGGCAACCCCATTCAAATTAATATTGTCAGAATTGGCTGAAAAATCCATGGAAATCCAATCGGAGAAAGATTCAATACCATTACCATCCTTATTTAATTGAGAGGCGACCAATGATGATGGCTCATCCAAATTCAAAAATAATGTAGCAGATTTGTTCTGATTGGCAGTGTGGTAGAGTTTTTTCAGAGTGTTATTTATGGCATTGGGCTTTGCTCGCGCCATATTTTCAATAAGCATTAAAGACGAGCTTAGTATCGTGGTTTTATCTAAAGAGATACTATATACCTCATAATCGTCTAATCCATATTTTTCTATGCTTTTATTTTGATAAGTCAACCTTTCAACACTTTTGTTTGAGATGTCCTCCACATTCACCAAGTTGGGAGTATTCTCGGAAATAAGAATAAATTCATAATTGTCCTTTCCAACCTCATAAAGACTCACAACGCAGCGTGTTTCTGTTTCAACATGTTTTAGGCCTTTTAGTTTTTTTACTAGCTCTTTACTAAGCAGAAAATCATCTGTCTTTTCAAGGACCGAACTGTTCTTTAGCTCGCTTTTAAAATTTGACAGATTATTTATTTTAATGACTACTGAAGAGTTTGCAGGAAGGTAATCCAACAAAGAATCTGTAGTTTTTACTTCGGTTTGACAAGAAAGAAGAAAAAGGGTTAATAAGGTGAAGAGCGCCTTAGTTTTCATTTTCAAAGTTTAAACAAATTTAGGGTTTTTAAATATCCAGTGATAATTGCTCAGGAAGTTGTCTAAAGCTTTTTCTATGGTATTTGGTAAGTCCATAGGTTCTAATTGCTTCGCGGTGCTCTTTGGTAGGGTATCCTTTATTTTTTTTCCAGTTGTACATGGGAAATTCTTCATGGATTCTTGCCATATATTCATCTCTATACGTTTTGGCCAATACAGAAGCTGCTGCAATGCTCATAAACTTCCCATCTCCCTTTATTATGCATTCATGTGAAATGGAAGGGTATGGTTTAAAGCGGTTGCCATCAACAAGAATAAAACTTGGGGTATTTAATAATCCATCAAGAGCTTTGTGCATTGCCAAAATGGAAGCATTCAAAATATTAATGGTGTCAATTTCTTCTTGAAAAACATGACGTACGGAAAATGATAAAGCCTCCTTTTCTAAAAGAGGTTTTAAAAATTCTCTTTTCTTTTCTGATAATTGTTTGGAATCATTTAACAACGTATTCTCAAAATCAGGTGGTAATATAATGGCTGCTGCCGTAACTGGACCCGCCAAACAGCCCCTTCCAGCTTCATCGGTTCCAGCTTCATTCTGATATTTATAAATACTCTTAAGCAAGTTTTTTTCTTGAACTATGTTAATGTAAACGTAAATATAGTGAAGCGGTGCTGTAGGGCATAAACTTTCACATTTCTTTAGAAACAAAACATATACCTTTGCTTGACCAATAATATGGAATGAGATTTTTATTTTTTACCCTGATTTTTTTTCTAGGTCTAAAAGCATATACACAACAGGACTCTATTCCCCAGCAGGATTCTATCCCCAAGGTAAAAAAAGTAGATTCCATTAGCCAGGATTCAATACCCATGGAAAAAAGGAAAGATTCTACTGCTAAAGACTCTCTTTTTTTTAAAGGACCAAAAAAACAAAAAATAGAAGTCGATTCTGTATCCATCAAAGACTATAAAATAGTAACCCATGCACGGGATACTATTTTCTTGGACACTACTTTAACAATTAAAAAGGAATACAAATACAATTACCTTAGAAAAGATGATTTTGAACTGATGCCCTTTTCAAACATAGGTCGTCCGTACAATGTTCTGGGGCGAACATTTTCAAACAATACATTCTATCCGCAATTGGGTGCAACCACAAAGCACTACAACTATTTTGAAGTTGAGGACATTACGTATTACAATGTACCTACCCCTATTACGGAATTGATGTTTAAGACCACATTGGAACAAGGACAATTGTTGGATGCCTTGTTAACGTTTAATACATCTAAAAGATTAAATGTTTCAATTGCCTTTAAAGGATTTAGGTCTTTGGGAAAATACCAATATGATGAGGCCAAGTCGGGTAATTTTAGAACATCGTTTAATTATACAAATAAAAAGAATACGTATGCCCTAAGGGGTCATTTTGCTGGTCAGAAACTTGAAGCTGAGGAAAATGGAGGGCTGTCAAACCTTGAGCAATTTGAAAACGATCCGGAAGGTGATTTTACGGATAGGTCAAGGATTGATGTCTTGTATACAAACGCAACAAATAGATTAGTAGGTAAAAGATACTATCTAGATCACAAGTTTAAGTTGATTAATTATAAAAAGGATTCAACAACTACAGAACCTACAACATTGACTATTGGACATGAATTTAATTATGAGTCAAAGCTTTATGATTTTGTACAGTCATCTCAGAATGATGCTTTTGGAGATGATCCGTTTATAACCCCAATTGAAGACAGGGCTAGATTAAAGACAATGTCCAACACCGTATCTGCTGAATTCTCAAATAAATTTTTAGGAAGTATTACAGGTACTTTGGGTCTTTACAATTACAATTATTTTTTTAATAGTTTGTTGATAACGGAATCAGGTACAATACAAAATCAATTAAAAGGAGAAGAAATAATAGCAGGTGGAAGGTACTATAATGATTTTGGCCGTTTGAGTTTAACTGGAAATGTAAATTATACTGTATCGGGAGAGCTTACCGGAAACTCGTTCAATGCAGGATTGGATTATCGAGTGAATGAGAATAATGTGATTTCAGGTGGTATTCATGCTTCCTCAAGAATGCCGGACTTTAACTATTTGCTGTATCAAAGCGATTATAGGAATTTTAATTGGCAGAACACGGATACTTTTGAAAACCAACAAATACAAAGTATCAGATTTGCATTCGATTCTAAAAAAATTGGAAGGATAGATGCCGAGTATAGTAATATAGACAATTACGCCTATTTTGAATCAATAGCTACAGAAGAAGAAATAGAAGCCGCTCAAGAAACCGCTTTTGTGCAGCCTTTTCAAGAGACCGCAACCATAAATCATTTACGTGTAAAATATGCCAAGGAATTTAAATGGAGAAGATGGGCAATCAACAACACGATTCTATACCAAAATGTTACTCAAGATAATCAAGTATTGAATGTGCCGCAACTGGTAACTAGAAATACATTGTATTTCTCAAAGGATATCTTTAAAAGGGCAATGTTCATCCAAACGGGGGTTACATTTAAATATTTCACCTCATATAATATGAATGCCTATAATCCTTTGTTGGGGGAATTTTATATTCAAAACAGGGAAGAGTTTGGAGGATATCCATTAATGGACTTTTTTATCAATGCCAAAGTTAGACAGACAAGAATCTATTTAAAAGCAGAACACTTCAATTCTCTTTTCGCAGAACCCAATTTCTATGCTGCACCAAATTATCCATACAGGGACTTTGTTATTCGTTTTGGATTGGTGTGGAATTTCTTTTCTTAAAGTTACTATAATATTCCATTAATTGCTGGCTGAAAAACAGCACTTTAGAAATTTATTGATTTTTTTATGGAAAAATAGGTGGAAACTATTTGCGGAGAAAAAATAAGCTGACTATATTTGCACCCGCTTAGCTGATAAGGCTGGGTTTTAAAAGGGGATAAAAAAGGTCTTTTTCGGGTCGGTTTTTTTTCTTTTTGAATAGGAAGAAGTTCATTTGACATATTGTATAGACAGCGTAAAAGAGAATAACAAAGAACC
>NZ_CANLYK010000003.1 GCF_947495325.1 uncultured Allomuricauda sp.
GGTAATCAAGGACCAGTGGGTGACCAAGGTCCAGTTGGAGATCAAGGGCCGGTTGGAGATCAAGGACCGATAGGTGACCAAGGGCCAATCGGTAATCAAGGACCCATAGGCGACCAAGGGCCGGTTGGAGATCAGGGACCGATAGGTGATCAAGGACCAGTAGGTGATCAAGGTCCAGTTGGAGATCAGGGACCCATCGGGGACCAGGGTCCAATTGGCGACCAAGGACCAGTCGGAGACCAGGGTCCAGTTGGAGATCAGGGACCGATAGGTGATCAAGGACCAGTAGGTGATCAAGGTCCAGTTGGAGATCAGGGTCCAGTTGGAGATCAGGGTCCGATTGGAGACCAAGGACCACAAGGAATAGTCGGAGATCAGGGACCCATCGGTGACCAAGGACCCATCGGTGACCAAGGACCCATAGGCGACCAAGGGCCGGTTGGAGACCAAGGACCCATCGGGGACCAAGGACCCATTGGAAATCAGGGACCAGTTGGAGATCAGGGACCCATTGGAGATCAGGGACCCGTAGGGGATCAAGGACCTATCGGAGATCAAGGACCAATAGGCGACCAGGGACCTATAGGGAACCAAGGGCCAGTAGGTGACCAAGGACCGATTGGAGATCAGGGACCAGTCGGAGATCAAGGACTCATCGGTGACCAAGGTCCGATTGGAGACCAAGGACCAGTCGGAGATCAAGGACCCATAGGCGACCAAGGGCCGGTTGGAGACCAAGGGCCGGTTGGAGATCAGGGACCCATCGGGGACCAAGGACCCATTGGAAATCAGGGACCAGTTGGAGATCAGGGACCCGTAGGTGATCAAGGACCAGTTGGAGACCAAGGGCCGGTTGGAGACCAAGGACCTATCGGTGACCAGGGGCCAGTTGGAGACCAGGGACCCGTAGGGGATCAAGGACCCATAGGCGACCAAGGGCCAGTTGGAGATCAGGGACCCATCGGGGACCAAGGACCTATCGGGGACCAGGGGCCAGTTGGAGACCAGGGACCCGTAGGGGATCAAGGACCCATAGGCGACCAAGGGCCGGTTGGAGATCAGGGACCCATCGGGGACCAAGGACCCATTGGAAATCAGGGACCCGTAGGTGATCAAGGACCAGTTGGAGACCAAGGACCAGTTGGAGACCAAGGACCAGTGGGTGACCAAGGACCAGTGGGTGACCAAGGGCCGGTTGGAGACCAAGGGCCGGTTGGAGATCAGGGACCCATCGGGGACCAAGGACCCATTGGAAATCAGGGACCAGTTGGAGATCAGGGACCAGTTGGAGATCAGGGACCCGTAGGTAATCAAGGACCAGTTGGAGACCAAGGACCAGTGGGTGACCAAGGTCCAGTTGGAGATCAAGGGCCCATCGGGGACCAAGGACCACAAGGAATAGTTGGAGATCAGGGTCCGGTTGGAGACCAGGGACCAGTCGGTGATCAAGGCCCAGTTGGAGATCAGGGACCCATAGGCGACCAAGGACCAGTCGGTGACCAAGGGCCAATCGGAGACCAAGGGCCAATCGGGGACCAGGGACCAATCGGGGACCAAGGACCACAAGGAATAGTTGGAGACCAAGGACCAATCGGTGACCAAGGGCCAGTCGGAGACCAGGGTCCAGTTGGAGATCAAGGACCAATCGGTGACCAAGGACCACAAGGAATAGTTGGAGATCAGGGACCAGTAGGTGACCAGGGACCAATCGGAGACCAAGGGCCAGTCGGAGACCAAGGTCCGGTTGGAGACCAGGGACCGCAAGGACCGATAGGTGACCAGGGGCCGGTGGGAGACCAGGGACCATCTGGCAACAATTTTATAAAAGCTTTTGGTAAAATTGCCTCAAATGGTGATGTAACTAGAGCCACAGCTGGAATTACTGTCACAAAACTGGCTGGAAACGGGTATTATAGAGTGAACCTTCCTGCAGGCATGGTCAGTGATGGTAATTATATAATTCAATTAGCACAACCAAGTAGGGACGGTGCAGGTAATGATGACCCAGGAATTTCATATCGAAATCAACTAAGCACTGGTTTTGAAGTAATTATTGGCGATAATGATAATGGTGGTTCGGATAGAAATCGATTTAACTCCGAGTTTATGTTTACCATCTTAGATCTTTAATATAGAATAGAATGAAAAAAGTTATAGTACTTGTTCTATTCTTTTCATTTATAGAACTCAACGCACAAACACCGACCGCAGGAGACTTAGTGGGCATACATAATGTTACAACTACTGAAATGAACTCCATAGCAAACCCAATTGAAGGTTCCATGGTATTCAATACAACAACAAAAAGTATTCACTTTTACAGCGATTCAGCGTGGGTAGAAATTCCTAATGTAGCTAATTCGTATGTAGGTGCCTTTCAAATTACTGGTTTGGGAAATCAAAATATAATAGGGCTTCCCTTTGAGCCAAGTAGTATTACATTTTCGGCACATGCAAATGTTGAAAGCTATAATTTAAACTCCGACAATGCCGTTGGCAACAATAATACCGGTATTGCCAATTCTTTTGGCACTATGAACGGGTTTGCAAGAAACGATGGCAATACTATCGTAGAGCAAGTGATTTATGTAGGCGGAAGTGGAAACTCCATCAATGACATCTCACGGTATGCATCAAATTCCCATTGCATAGGTCTACGATACGGAAATCAAAACGGAAACAATCTTGGGGTGACATCGGCAACCGTTACAAGGTTTAATACAGATGGTTTTACCATCAATACGGACAGTTTTGCCGATGGAATTGTAGTAATATATCAAGCATTTAGATAATTAATGAAAAAATCAAACGGATACATAAAGCTATTTTTATTGGGTTTGTTCCTAATTACATCCGCTATTTCCAACTCTCAAGATGCGGTTCATAATTTTGGAAATCTTCAGTTTCATGGAACTGCTGCTGTTGGCTTTCATATTGATGTTATTGATGATGGTGTTTTTGACCAAAACTCAGGGTTGACAGGCTTTTATGGCACCAATCGGATGACCATTTCGGGAACTTCGAATCCAGTTTTTGAAGATTTGGAGGTTGTTGTCCAAAATGGATTGTTTTTGGAGACATGGGTAGGTATTAGGAATAATGCCAATTTTGTTATGGGCGATGTAGTGACTTCAAGAAACAACTCAAATAACTACCTTAATTTTATTGATTCTTCGTTTTACATTGGAAGTGGAAACCTAACCCATGTTGATGGGTATGCTGCTGGAACAAACAAGGAATTAATTACATTTCCAGTGGGAGATGGGGAACGAATAAGACCTCTTACGTTGACATCCAATGGAATAAATGACTTGACCAAATGTGCTTATTTCTTCGAAGACCCCAATAACCCCCTTTCACTATCGGGGCAATTCAGTACTGATAACAAGGATTTTGATGATCTTCAGATAAGTGAACTTGAATTTTGGCGATTGGAATCCAATCAACCTTCTGTAATCAACATTACTTGGGATGTAAACAGTAATGCAAACCTATTGGCCGAATCTACGGAGAATCTGTTGGTTGTTGGATGGAGCAACTCACAAAATAGATGGGAAAGACTTGGTAATTCATCAGTTTCGGGGAACCTTCAAAATGGTAGTATTACCTCAGACAGATTTACCCCCAATGAGTATGAAATTATAACATTGGGAGGGACGGATGATTTGTTGGAACCCTTTACAGTTTTAGAATTGGACAACTATTTTTTAACACCCAATGGTGATGGTGTAAATGACTTTTTGTTGATTGATGGCATTGAAAATGTTCCAAACAATCTTCTGAATATTTACAATCGTTATGGAATTTTAGTCTATTCTAAATTGAATTATGCCAATGAGTTCAATGGCATATCGAACAGTAACTCTGTTATTAGTAGGGATTCAGGACTCTCTTCAGGAATCTACTTTTATATGCTTACCGTAAATGACACCAAAGAGAAATTTCAAGGGTATCTTTATATTTCAGATTAAAGCCTGGAACATCAAATAGTCTGTGCTTGCTTTCAAATTGATAGAAAATACTTCTTAACTTGCCCTAAAATCAATTTTGTCCCATGAAAAGAAGGACTTTTATTAAAAATACGGCCGCAACTGGCCTAGTCTGTTCCATTCCCCCATTTTTCAGTCCAAATAGTGACCCAGATGAATATTCCGTTACAGAATTAATGGGAAAAGCTGATATTGAACTTTTTGGAGAGGGCATTAACCTAAGGGAAGAAGCCCATGGCGCCTTTGTGAAAATGAAAAAAGCTGCATACACAGCCGGTTTCGATATTAAAATGGTATCTAGCTACAGAGATTTTTACAGACAGGAAAGTATATGGGAGCGAAAATTTTTGCGCTATACCGAAGATCAAGGAATGCAACCTTTGGATGCAATAGATAAAATTATAGAATACTCCACAATTCCTGGAACCAGCAGACACCATTGGGGAACCGATATTGATATTGTTGATGGTTATGCCAAAACATCTGGAGATATTTTGGTTCCTGAAAAATTTGAGGAAGGTGGACCTTTTGAAGGATTTAAACTCTGGCTCGATGAAAATTCAGAAAAATTTGGGTTTTACCTTGTTTACACTAAAGAACCAAGAAGAAGGGGTTTTAAATATGAACCATGGCATTACAGCTATGCCCCAATATCCATCCCCATGCTAACTGCATTCAGAAAGAAAAATATCTTAAAATTGATTCTAAATGAAGACTTTATGGGTTCTGAGCATTTTACCACTGGATTCTTAAAAGCATACATTCAAGATAATATTTTGGACATTAACCAAGAACTGTTATAACTCATTTTTGTATCTTGAATTTTCAAGAACACTAACATTATGAGAAGAGGTAGTTGGAAAATCCGTATCCTTATTGGGCTTGCCATTGTAGCCTTTGCATTTATACAACGATGCAATAATAAAGAAGAGAACCCCTACACAGGGCGAGTTCAAACCATTAACATGACTGCAGACCAAGAGATTTCCATAGGTTTGCAGAGCGCGCCTGAAATGGCACAACAACATGGAGGGCTGTACCCAGATGAACGTTTGCAAGCATTTGTCGATGCCGTAGGAAATAAACTGGTGAATAACAGCGTTGCCAGAGAAACTCCATATGAATATGATTTTCATCTTCTGGCCGACGACCAAACCATAAATGCTTTTGCGCTGCCTGGCGGACAATGTTTTATTACATATGCTTTGTTTTCACAATTAAATGAAGAACAGTTAGCAGGTGTTTTGGGACATGAAATTGGACATGTGATTGGAAGACATTCTGCAGAGCGTATTGCCGAAAGTAGTTTTTGGGAAACTTTGACCATGGGAGCATCTGTAGGAGGTGATATGGGTGGTTTGGTAAGTGGTATAGGACAGAATACATTGTTGAAAAATGGAAGAGGTGATGAACTTGAAAGCGATGAACTTGGAGTTTTATTTATGATTCAATCTGGTTATGACCCTTACGAAATGATCAAGGTTATGGAAATTCTAAAAACTGCAGCTGGCCCGAATAGAGTTCCTGAATTTCAGAGTACTCATCCAGACCCCGAAAACAGAATTGAAAAAATCAAGGAAGCCATTGAAAAATATTCCGGTCGATAGATTTGACACGTTCATCGATTAAAAATTTGTATTCGTCAGTTTTGACTACCTTTGAGTAACCCCAAATCAATAACCTCTTTCTTTAACCTCCATTGTGCTAGCTAACAAGTAGAACACATGGGAATACTATTGCATTTTAAGAACATCTACACGGAAGCATTTGACGATTGCAAACCTGGTTTTGTTGTCACCTTGCTAAAAGCGTACACCATATTTTGTGGCATATTGCTATCAATGGCATTGTACGCATTCCTGTATAGGGTGTTTACGGGTTTTGATTTTTAATAAACAAAACATTTACTCTTTTACTTGAACACTATAAAAGTAAATGGAATAGAAAAGCCCGTCCAATTGGACGGGCTTTTTTGGATGAATAAACTCGTTTCCTTATTTCTTCATAGCTAATTTCAATATTTTCAATGCTTCCGTAGCATTAGACAGTTCTGCATATTTTTTTGCAGTATATCCCTTGTCACAACGCTTCTTAACATCAGCGCCATTCGCGATTAGCAGCTCTAAAATATCTGTTTTATTGTACCGTGCTGCAAAATGAATGGGGGCCATACCAAGTGATTTTTGGTTTACATCTTCTCCAAGTTCAATCAGCTTTTTAACCGTATCAAAGTCCCCTTTCACAATTGCTTTGCAAAAAGAACTTAGCTCAAATGAAACAGTGGATAAATTCACGTTGTCATTAAAAGTCGTTGAAGATTCGTTGGCGCAAACGCCTGTAACTGCAAGCATAAATGCCCCAGCTACTGTTAGGATTGTTTTTTTCATGATGAATAATTTTTGATTATAGATTTAACTTATATAAAAATAGACTCCATCTATTTCTAAATGTTACAGCATTAACACTTAAATAACTAAACTTTAACAAGTCCATTTTTTTTAACATAAATAATTAACAAAATCGTAAATAGAAAACTTGGAAAAAACTAGGGCAAGAAGCCAAATGATTCTATTTTTGGTGTTGAATTCCATATCATGAACAAGAAGGTAATCCTAATGATTTTAGACGGCTGGGGAAAATCTCCAGACCCAAAAGTTTCAGCAATAGCGCAAGCAAACACTCCGTTTATTGATTCACTCTATAACAACTATCCCAATTCAAACCTGCTTACAGACGGAATGAACGTTGGTCTCCCTGAGGGTCAAATGGGAAATAGTGAAGTAGGTCATATGAATTTGGGCGCAGGCAGAATAGTCTATCAAGATTTGGCTAAAATCAATAAAGCGGTAAAAGAAGATACCCTTAAAGACGAATCCGTTCTCAAAAATGCTTTTGAATACGCCAAAACCAATAATAAGCCTGTTCATTTTTTAGGCCTGGTAAGCAATGGGGGGGTCCATAGTCATATAGATCATTTAAAAGCCTTAATTGAGGCGAGTGATAAAAATGGAGTGAAAACATCTTATATCCATGCCTTTACCGATGGTAGGGATGTTGATCCAAAAAGCGGAAAAGGTTTTTTAGAAGACTTGACCAATTTTTGCTCGGATAAAAATGCTAAACTCGCCACCGTAGTTGGTAGATATTACGCCATGGATCGTGATAAACGATGGGAAAGGGTAAAGAAAGCATATGATGTAATGGTAAATGGCAAGGGAGGAACTTTTGAAGATATTTCGGAGGCTATTCAAAAAAACTATGATGCTGGAATAACAGATGAGTTTATTGAACCCCTGGTTTTAGAACCCGAAGGAACCATAAAAGAAGGGGATGTTATCGTTTTCTTCAACTTTAGAACGGATAGAGGTAGAGAGTTGACCCAGGTTCTTAGCCAAGAAGATTTTCCAGAACTTGACATGGCAAAATTGGAATTGTACTATGTTACCTTGACCAATTATGATGATTCCTTTAAAGGCACGAAGGTTGTGTATGACAAGGAAAATATTAAAGATACGCTGGGAGAAATATTGGCCAATCAAGGAAAAAAACAGATCCGTATTGCTGAAACTGAGAAATATCCACACGTTACTTTCTTTTTCAACGGAGGAAGAGAAGAACCATTTGAAAGAGAAAAACGAATTTTATGTCCCTCACCAAAGGTGGCAACCTACGATTTAAAGCCAGAAATGAGTGCCTATGAAATTAGGGACGCCATTATCCCCGAGTTGCAAAAAGGAGAGGCAAGCTTTGTGTGCCTAAACTTTGCAAATCCAGATATGGTTGGGCATACTGGTATTATGGAAGCTGCAATAAAAGCCTGCGAAACCGTAGATGAATGTGCAAAAGACGTTATTACAAGCGCATTGGAAAATGGTTACTCAACTATTGTTATTGCGGATCACGGCAACTGTGATACCATGGTTAATCCAGATGGTAGTCCAAACACAGCGCATACCACTAATCCCGTACCTTTAATTTTAGTGGATGAAACCATTTCAGAAATCAAAGATGGTGTTCTCGGAAATATAGCTCCAACAATTTTAAAGCTAATTGGGGTTGAAAAACCTTCATTAATGACTCAGGAATCGTTGGTTTAGAGTTAATCTGGCAATCATGATTAATTGATTTCCGCTTATCTTTGCGCACATGATAAAGATTAAGACTGCAGAGGAAATTGAGTTAATGCGTGAAAGCGCATTGGTGGTATCCAAAACTTTGGGAATGTTGGCATCAGAAATCAAACCTGGAGCTAATCCATTGCAACTGGATAAACTAGCTGAAGACTTTATTCGAGAACAAGGAGCAGAACCTGGTTTTCTGGGTATGTACGACTTTCCCAACACCCTAAACTGGAGTCCAAATACGCAAGTTGTACACGGTATTCCAAACAATGAACTTCTTAAAGAAGGTGATATTATCTCTGTTGATTGTGGAGCGGTAAAAAATGGTTTTTATGGTGATCACGCTTATACTTTTGAAGTAGGCGAGGTTGCAGAAGACACCAAAAAATTACTCAGGGTCACAAAGGAATCCTTATACATGGGAATCCGTGAATTTAAGCTTGGAAACCGTGTTGGGGATGTTGGTTATGCCATTCAAAACCATTGCGAGACTCATGGTTATGGAATTGTTCGCGAGTTAGTAGGTCATGGGCTTGGAACCGAGCTTCATGAAGACCCACAAATGCCCAACTATGGGAAAAGAGGACGGGGCAAGAAATTTGTAGATGGAATGGTCGTTGCCATTGAACCCATGGTCAATATGGGAACCCGAAGAATAAAACAACTAAAGGACGGCTGGACTATTTTAACCGCTGATGGAAAGCCCAGTGCCCATTTTGAGCACGATGTTGCTTTAATCGATGGAAAACCCGAACTGCTCTCTACCTTTCAATATATTTATGATGCCTTGGGCGTAAGTACTGATGAGGAAGAAGAATTCCGAAGTAAAAAACTACAACTTTAGATTTGGTTCCACATCTTGTGGAACAACAGAATGAAACGGCTCTTTAAATTTTTCTTGAATCTTATCCCAAGACCAGTTCTTATTAAACTGAGCTATTGGGTAAGGCCTTTGGTCGCCTTTTCGCTAAAAGGAAAAAACTACACTGACCCTATTGACGGAAAAAGTTTTAGAGCATTTCTACCTTATGGTTATGAAAATCCCAGGGAAAATGTGCTCTCCCCCTCTACCCTATCTTTAGAGCGGCATAGATTGCTTTGGTTGTATCTAAAAAATGAAACCGACTTTTTTGCCAAAGACCAAAAAGTACTTCATTTTGCACCGGAACAGGCCTTTCACAAACGTTTTAAACAGCTGAATAACATTGATTACACCACAACCGATTTAAACTCTCCTCTGGCCGAGGTAAAAGCGGATATATGCAATCTTCCTTTTAAGGATGGTTCTTTTGATGTTATTCTTTGTAATCATGTTTTGGAACATATCCCAGATGACACCAAAGCGATGCAAGAGTTGTTTCGTATTCTAAAACCAGAGGGTTGGGGCATTTTTCAAATTCCGCAGGATTTAAAAAGAGAAGAAACATTTGAAGACGATTCCATAACTGATAGAAAGGAAAGAGCCAAGATTTTTGGTCAATATGACCATGTACGTATCTATGGCAGGGATTACTTTGACAAATTAAGAAGCATTGGCTTTACCGTTGAAGAAGTGGATTACACTCAAAAATTGTCCGAAAAAGAGGTTGAACAATATAGATTGGCAAAAGGCGAAATCATTCCCTTTGTCAGGAAATGATTATTGTTTTATCAAGCTTTTAAATCCAGGAGTCATAAATTCTTGCGTTTCTCCCCTTTCATCCAAATAAATGATATACGCTTCCAAACTAGCTTGATTAGTCAACAAGTTCTTGGAATCTTCCAGGTCCATGGCCATAAAAGCTGTTGCATAGGCATCCGCTTCGGCACAGGAACCTGCAACCACACTAGTTGCTAAAACATTGGTGTTTTTAGTGTATCCAGTTTTAGGGTTGATGGTATGAACATACTTTTTTCCTGTTTCTGGGTCTATTCTAAACTTCCTATAATTTCCAGAAGATGCCATGGCCTTATCCTCTAGAACAATTATCTGTTTCAGCTGTCGTCCAACCTCAACTTGGGGGTCGTCTATCCCCACACTCCATTGTTTACCTGAAATCCTATTTTGGCCCTTGGTGATGACCTCACCACCTAATTCAACCAAATAATTTTCCAAACCCTTGGCATCCAATAAAGCTCCTAAACGGTCAATGGTATATCCCTTGGCAACAGCATTAAAATCAAACCGTAATTCCGAGTGATTTTTAGTTATGGTACCATCATGGTTCAACTTTACCTTGTCCCAACCAACATAATTCAATAAACTGTCTACTTTAAGACTATCCAGTTCTAGCTGTTCTCCTGGGCCAAAGCCCCAAGCATTTGCCAAGACACCAATAGTGGGGTCAAAATAGCCATTGGAGGCTTCAAATACCAAGCTGGACGTCTTAAAAACCTCTTGGAACATATAATCTACTGTTATAGTTGAATCACCATTATTAATTTTTGAAATATCTGATGTAGGGATATAAGTTGAAAGTGATTGATTGATCACTTGAAAAACAGAATCTATCTCTTGTTGATAATCCAGTTCTACGTCTGAAATGTAGATAATGGAATAGGTAGTGCCCAGTGCATTACCAGCATTTTGATTTTTTATCAATGTATTGGAATTACATCCAAAAAATAATGCAAGCCCAACTGTAAAAAGTATTCGTTGTATCATTTAAATCTCAATTAAACCTTGATAATCAACAATGTAATCTTCATTTAAATATACTGGAAGCTCTTGGTTGGATGCGTTGGAAAGTCCCACACCCGCATAATAGGTCTTGGCTTCAAACTTATTTGCATGATCTTTCATCTTTCCCATTAATTCATTATCAAACATTGTTGTGCTTTTCGGGTATTTTACATTCCTTACCACAATAAAATGTAGAATTTTATCTTTAAGGCAAACGTACTGGGGATTCTTTTTTGGTTTGCTGTTGATGCCCATAAATTCAAAACCATCCTCCTCCAATTGTTTTCCAACAATATTCATGGCTAGATTATGAAGTTCTTGTTCCGTAAGTTGTCTTCGTTCTTCCATAAAAAAAACCGACGCTTTCACGTCGGCTAGGTTTAATAATGACCTCTCGACTGCGCTCGAGGTAATATATATTCTTAAAGCTATCCTCCAAAGTCATCAAACCTGATATTCTCATCAGGAATACCAAAGTCTTCACCCATTTTCTGAACGGCTTTGTTCATTAATGGCGGACCACAGAAATACAGCTCTATATCTTCAGGAGACTCATGATGATTCAGGTAATTATCTATAACACAGTTATGGATAAATCCAACAAAACCATCTCCTTCAGCATCAATATCTTCTTTTACTTTCCAATTGTCTTCTTCCATAGGTTCTGAAAGTGCCATATAGAATTTAAAATTAGGAAAGTCCTTTTCCAATTTTTTAAAGTGATCAATGTAGAACAACTCCCTTTTAGAGCGACCTCCGTACCAATACGTAACTTTTCTATTGGTTTTTAAGGTTCTGAACAAGTGATACAAGTGAGAACGCATTGGAGCCATACCTGCACCACCACCAACGTAAAGCATTTCTGCTTCCGATTCATTAATAAAAAACTCTCCAAATGGTCCTGAAATTGTAACAGGGTCACCTTCTTTTAATCCGAAAATATAGGATGAGGCAACACCAGGGTTAACATCCATCCATCCATTTTTGGAACGATCCCATGGTGGTGTCGCAATACGAACATTCAACATGATTTCGCGTCCTTCTGCAGGATATGAAGCCATTGAATAGGCACGTTCAACCGTTTCTGGGTTTTTCATGACCAAGGGCCACAAGTTGAACTTATCCCACTCTGCTTTAAACTTATCTGGAGTTTCATGTTCTTCTGGGTGAGCCGTAATATCAATATCCGAATACTTTACTTCGCATGGAGGAATTTCAATTTGAATATATCCACCTGCTTTATAATTCATATCCTCAGGAATTTCAACAACAAATTCCTTGATAAACGAAGCAACATTGTAATTTCGAACAACTTTTGCCGGCCATTTTTTAATTCCGAAAACCTCCTCAGGAATTGTAATTTCCATGTCTTGCTTCACTTTAACTTGACATGCCAAGCGAGCACCATGGGTCAATTCTTTTTTGGAAAAGTGCGGTGTTTCCGTAGGAAGCGCTTCGCCACCTCCAGAGAGTACATGGCATTCACACTGGATACAAGTTCCACCACCACCACAAGCGGAAGGTAAAAACACTTTCTGGTTTCCTAAAGTAGATAGTAAAGTACCTCCAGAAGCCACTTCTATTTGTTTTTCACCGTTGATGGTCAATGTTACTGGACCTGAAGGTGATAATTTTTCTTTGGTAAACAACAATAGTGCAACCAATAGCAACAACAAAATTAGAAAAGCAACAACTGTAATTAAAATAGTACCTCCTGTACTGGTAGCTAAAATCATATTTATTTATTTATGACTTCGTTATAAGAGACTGCTTTTTCCTCGTCTTCAATCTCTTTTTTAATTTCTTTTTCTTCAATTTTTTCCGCTGTAATTGGTTCTGTTCCCTCAGGTGGTTCATTGTCACCCGTTAACATTCCACCAAAACTTTGGAACCCAATTCCCATCAAGCCTGTAATGATAAAGGTTATACCCAATCCACGAAGCGGAGCCGGTACATTTGAGTATCTAATTTTTTCCCGAATCGCTGCAATGGCCAAAATAGCCAAGAACCATCCAATACCAGAGCTAACTCCATAATTGAACGCCAATCCCAAACTTGGAATCTCTCTTGCCTGCATAAACAGGGAACCTCCCAAAATAGCACAGTTTACTGCTATCAAGGGCAAGAAAATACCCAAAGAGTTGTATAGTGAGGGAGAGAACTTTTCCACCACAATCTCTACCAATTGTACCATCGTTGCAATGGTAGCGATGAACAAAATAAATGATAGGAAGCTAAGATTGTAATCCGCATACTCTGGACCTAACCAAACCAACGCACCATCTCTTAGCAAGTATTGGTCTAGCAACCAGTTTAAAGGTACCGTAACGGCCAAAACGAATATAACAGCAGCTCCTAATCCTACAGCGGTTGCAACTTTTTTGGATACGGCCAAATAGGAACACATTCCTAAAAAGACCGCAAAAACCATGTTGTCTATGAAGATGGACTTAAAAAACAATTCTAAATGCTCTAACATATTCTCTTATTTATGCTTCTTCTATTAATGCTTTATTTCTTGAACGCTGCACCCAAATGATAATACCCACAACTATCAATGCTGCTGGTGGTATAATCATAAATCCGTTGTTCTCATATCCTGTTGCATATAGCCCAGTCTTTGCTATTGGATCTCCCAATACAGGAATTCCAAATAAGGTCCCTGAACCAAAAAGCTCACGGAAAAACCCAACAATGATCAGTATTACTCCATAGCCAAGCGCATTACCAATGCCATCTAAAAAGGATTTCCATGGGCCATTACCCAAAGCAAAGGCCTCAAAACGCCCCATGATAATACAGTTGGTAATAATCAACCCAACAAAAACCGAAAGGGTTTTACTCAACTCATATGCAAATGCCTTTAAAACCTGATCTACAATAATTACCAAGGTTGCCACAACAATAAGTTGGACAATAATCCTGATTTTTGAAGGAATCACGTTACGCATCAATGAGATGACCACGTTACCCACTCCCAGTACAAAAATTACCGAGATTGCCATTACCAAAGAGGCTTTAAGTTCCGCTGTAATTGCCAATGCTGAACAGATTCCCAAAACCTGAATGGTTATTGGGTTATTATCCGCTAATGGGTCTAAAATTAGATTTGCATCTTTTTTTGAAAGCAATGCCATATTAATTCGTTCTAATGGTTTCTAAGTAAGGTTTGTAAACCTTTAAGGTTTCTTTTATCATCGCTGAAACTCCATTTCCAGTGATTGTTGCACCTGCAAGTGCATCCACTTCATTATCCTCTTTATCGTTGTTCAATGGATCATTGTTTCCTTTCGCTACACTTACCCCAGCATAACTTTTACCTTCCAACAAAGATTCACCTATAAAATCATCCATGAAAAAGCGCATTTTTATATTTGCGCCAAGACCGGGGGTTTCCGCTTTATGATCAAAATAAACTCCCTGAACAATCATATTGTCATCAACCGAAATAAAACCCCAAATGGCATCCCATAATCCTTTACCGTACATTGGTAGGATATATGATTTCTTGCCATCTTTTTCACCGATAAAAATAGGCAGCCGTGCTTCACCTCCACTTTTAAAGGCAGCCAACTGCTTTTTCATATCAATCAAAAAGGCTTGATCATCTTTTTGAACCTCACCATCCACAAAAACATATTGTTCTTTAATGTATTTTGAAAACTCACCCTCAACTACATCTGTAGGAATAAAATTTACCCCACTATCTTCGGTATTCTCATTTACACCCATGGCGTAAAGGATATTCTGTTGTTTCTCAAAACGTTCATTTTCCTTGATTCTGTCATTTAGGCCAGATGCCAAAAAAGCAAGGACAGAACCTACAATTACAACCATTATGATTGCAAAGATTACGGTATATGAGTTTTTATCTGTGTTAATTCCCATTATTATACTGTTTCCGTTTTTAACGCTTCAACACCATCAGTAACCTTAGGATGTATGGTAGCCGTCTTTAATCGTTTCATTCTTCTTTTGATATTACCTCTTACCACATAATGGTCAATGGTAGGTGCAAAAACATTCATCAACAAGATTGCCAAGAAAACACCTTCTGGATAACCTGGGTTGAATACACGAATCATAACGGACATAAATCCAATCAAGAATCCATAGATCCATTTACCCCTATTGGTCTGGGATCCAGTCACAGGGTCAGTTGCCATAAAGACAATACCAAAGGCTAGACCTCCCACCAACAAATGTTGCCAGTATTCAAAATTCATTAATCCATAGAACTTACTATACTCAGGAATCCATTCTGCAGCAACAATCCCGTTAAAAATCAAGCCCATTGCAAGGGATCCAATTACTGCACTTAACATGATTCGCCATGAGGCTATCTTTGAAAAAATCAAGAACAAACCTCCTAAAAGAATCAATAAAGTAGATGTTTCTCCTACTGAACCGGGTATAAACCCATAAAACATATCTGAAAGCGAATAGGTAAACTCAGTATTCCCCTGTGCCAAATATCCTAAAACCGTTTCTCCAGAAATAGCGTCGGCAGAACCTGCTTGTGTTATACCATCTTTTGCGCCATGCACCCAAACTTTATCGCCACTCATCCATGTGGGATAAGCGAAAAACAAGAACGCACGTATGGTCAGAGCGGGATTTAAGATGTTCATCCCTGTTCCCCCAAAAACTTCTTTCCCAATGACAACACCAAAGGCAACTGCAACAGCCAACATCCATAGTGGTGTGTCCACAGGAACAATAAGAGGAACCAACATTCCAGTCACCAAATATCCTTCTTCTACTTCATGACCTTTTATTACGGCAAAAATGAATTCAATTGCCAATCCAACTCCATAAGAAACTATAACAATTGGTAACACTGTTATTGCTCCTAACCAAAAGTTCTCCCATGTTAGAAAGTGTTCGAAAAGTGAAAATTCTGCAGGAAAACCATTAATTGCGGAATAATGTTGATAACCCGCATTGAATATTCCAAATAAAAGACATGGAACCAAAGCCATAATCACCGTATTCATCGTACGCTTTAAATCGTCAGCTGAACGAACATGACTACCAGAATGCGTAGTTTCATTTGGCGAATACAGAAAAGTATGTATGGCATTAAATGCTGGAGCCATTTTTTTGCCCTTGTATTTTTCTTTTATCTGATGTAATTTTTCTTTCATACCCATATTATCCAATTTCTTGATGCAACAAATCCAATCCTTCCCTGATTATTTGTTGGTGCGGTTGTTTAGAAATACAAATGAATTCTGTTAGTGAGAAATCTTCAGGTGCCACTTCATATAATCCTAATTGCTCCATCTCATCCAAATCCTTTACCATACATGCTTTAAGCAATTGTAGTGGGTAAATATCCAACGGAAAAACATCTTCATAACGACCCGTTACCACAAACGCCCGATGTTCACCATTGGTATTGGTGTCCAAATCATATTTTTTGTTGGGCTGCATCCATGAAAAAGTCAATGCTCTAGTGGAAGAAATTTTATTAAAAATTGGTTTGTTCCATCCAAAGAATTCATAATCATCGCCTTCCGGAATAGCCGTTACCGTGTTGTTATAAAATCCGAGGTATCCTTCTGGATGTGTTTTTGAACCTGTGAGCACATCTCCATTGATCAACCTAAACTTATCTTCATTAACTCCACTTGCATACAAAAAGGTAGAAATCTCTGCTCCTATTTTTGTTGTGTAATATTTTGGAGCTTTAACTATAGATCCTCCCAGTGCTATGGTGCGTTCTGCGTTAAACTTACCAGTTAAAAACAGTTCTCCAAGTATTACCAAATCTTGCGGAGTTATTGTCCAGGCAACTTCTCCCTTATTAATAGGGTCAATTTTATTGATCTGCGTTCCAACCAATCCAGCAGGATGTGGTCCAGATACTTTATGAAGTGTGATTCCATCCAATTTTTCAAGTGGGGAATTACTCTCACTTCCAACTGAAACATGAACTTTACCTGGGGTCAATTTGCCCAAGGCGGTAATGGCAGCTTGTAGTTCCGCTTCTTTACCGTTCAAAACATAATTTGCGTCTGCGGCTAAAGGTGCCGTGGTATATCCAGAGATAAATATTGCTTTTGGCGTAGCTTCAGGATTGGCTATAATGTCATAAGGACGTTGCTTTATAAATGGCCAACCACCTGACTGAAGCAAGAAAGACCTGATACTCTCGGCATCAGATTTTTCAACATCAACTATTTTATGGTTTACGTATTCCTGCGTCTTGTCCGCAAGGATTTTTAACGTTAAAATTTTTCTTCTAGCTCCACGAACAATCTCCACCAATTCTCCACTTACTGGAGATACGAAAAGCATATCTTCTCGATTTTTGTTGAAAAAAAGAGGTTCTCCCGCTTTTACTTCGGCGCCCTGTTTCACAAACATTTTTGGTGTTATTCCATGAAAATCATCTAGGTTTAGGGCATAAACGTTACTTAAAACGGCTTTGGAAGTAGTCTGTTCTGCTGCCCCGATAAGGTTGATGTTTAACCCTTTTTTAATCCGGATGTCTTTAGACATATTGTTGTAGACCTTACGTTATCAAAATTGGTCGCAAATTTAGCACTAAAAGGATTGTTTTCATAATTATTAACCATAAAAATGGGATTACATCGAGCTAAATTTGCTAGGCACGCTTTTTGTTTACCTTTACCCAAAAATTAGGCCCTAAATGCGCTTTTTGATCAAACAGATTTTCTTTTGTCTTTGCGTTTCCAGTGTATTTGCCCAAATACAGGAAGAAGTAAACCCCCCATCGAACATAAAAACCATTGTTTTTACCGGTCCAACGGAAGATCAATTCCCAGTTATTAAATTGGGTGAATCCATGACCTTGGAGTTTGATGACCTTACTGCGAGTGAACAAGATTATTATTATAGGATAATTCATTGCGATTACGATTGGACGCCTTCGCAGCTTCTAAAATCGCAATATCTTGCGGGTTCAGATAATCAACGTATCATTGATTATGAGAACAGTTACAACACCCTTCAACCCTATTCAAACTATAGATTGACCATTCCCAATCAAAATGTAAGCTTAAAGGCAAGTGGCAATTATCTCATTAAGATATTCAACAACCTTGATGAGCTCCAATTTTCAAGAAGATTTGTTGTTTACAAGGATTTGGTAACGGTTGGTGGTATTGTAAAACGCTCCAGGGACTTTAATTTTCTCAATGAGAAACAGGTAGTTCAGTTTAATATCAACACTGCAGGATTTCCGGTTATAAATCCTAAAAAAGAAGTCAAAGTAGCCATTATTCAAAATCACTTTTGGCCAACTGCCTTGTACAATATCAAGCCACAATTTACCCTTGGAACAGAACTTGTGTATAAATATGACCAAGAAACCAGTTTTTATGGCGGAAACGAGTTCTTAAATTTCGATACTAAAGACTTACGGTCACCTACATTTGCAATTTCCAAAGTGGATTTTAAAGAATTATACCATCACTATTTGTTTGCTAATGTTTATCGGAATGATTTAGCTTACACCTACTTTCCTGACATTAATGGAGATTTTTTGATTCGTACGTTGCAAGGGGATGATGTATCCCGCGAAGCCGAATATTCCAAAGTACATTTTAGTTTGCCCTACTCCAACGATATTGGATTGGACAATGTTTATGTTTTTGGAAAGTTCAATAACTATGCACTTGAGGAAGAGAACAGGATGACCTTCAATACGGAAAGTGGGAACATGGAGCTTGCGCTATCAATGAAACAAGGCTTTTACAATTACAAGTATATTGTTGAGCGCGAAGATGGCACTATTGACCTCAATTATATAAGTGGAAACTTCCACTTTACAGAAAACAACTACCTTATTTTAGTCTATTACAGGGATTTTGGAGATATGTATGACAGTATTATTGGCATTGGCTCTGTGAGTTCGCGAAATATTAGCAATTAATTATCTTTAGCCCCAAATCCTTCAAAAGGAATGGGTAATAAACCAAAAGTAGTCAGTAAAGGTAGGTATGAACTCAAATTTAGGGGCACAGAATGTCTTAACTGCGGTCATATACTAGATATAAGTGATAAGTATTGCCCCAATTGCTCCCAAGCCAACAGCACAAAAAAATTAGTACTCAAAGATTTTTGGGATGAATTTTTCTCCAGTCTTATAAATTATGATTCCAAGCTCCTAAAAACCCTATATACCCTACTAATAAGACCTGGAACAATAACGAAAGATTACGTTAAGGGAAAACGCATTTCATATACCAATCCTTTTCGTTTCCTACTAAGCCTGGCTTTCCTGTATTTTTTGCTGGTTACCTACAATAATAGGTTTGCGGGATTGGACAAAGCAGCTAAAAATTTTGATGGAAAAATCACCTCATCAAGCCCCTTTTCATTCGACCTAAATTCTGGCCAAATGTCTACAGACAGCACAGAGCTAAGAGAGCAAACCGAAAAAGGCCTAAAACAACTAGACTCCATGGGAATAACCAATGTTCCAGTTGCTGAGCAGTTAATTCAGTTTGACTCGATTGGGCTATTTACCTCAAAAAAGAAAGGCATTGACAAAGATTCTTTTATGCTTGCTGACCCTAAAACCTATTATAAACGAATAAAGGACAGTACCGGAATCAACTCATTTATGCTTAAAATGGAATTCTTTGCCAGCATAATTAAAAATGACTCCATTAACAGTTTTGATGAGGCCAGCACCAAATACAATATTGAAAATACCAGTGGTACTATAATGGCGTTTAATTCTACAAACAGTCTTTTAAAGGTAATACAGCAACCAGGCAGTTTCATTAACTCAACCATTTCTAGACTTCCATTTGTGATTTTTTTCTTTTTGCCTTTGTTCACCGTATTCATTTGGTTGATTTATATCAGGAAAAAATACACCTACACCGATCATCTTATATTTAGTTTTCACAACCAATCATTATTATTTATCTTGCTCATCCTTAGCTTGATAATAGATACTATTTTCAAAATGTCTAGTTCTGGTATTTTTTTGCTGATTTTCAGCTTTTACCTTTACAAGTCTATGAGAAAATTCTATGGACAGGGAAGATTTAAAACGATTATTAAATATATCTTTTTGAATACAATATTTGTCTTTTTGGCATTAGTGGTAATAACAATATTGTTTACAGGAAGTGTCTTTACCTATTAAGACTATGTTCACTCAGATCACAAAAGGAATTAAAGTATCCGTGCAAACAACTTTTGAAGGTACATTCTTTAAAAATTACAAAATGCACTATGCTTTTGGATATACCATCACCATAGAAAATCAAGGCAACGATGTTGTACAGTTGACGGCGAGGCATTGGGATATTTTTGATGCATTAAAAGAGATGGAAACTGTAGATGGTGAAGGTGTTATCGGCAATAAACCTGTAATTAAACCCGGAAAGTCCCACACCTACAGCTCCGGCTGTCTTTTGGCTTCGCCAATTGGGGCTATGCGAGGACATTACCATATGGTCAATTTTACATCATCTGAAGAATTTGAGGTTGATATCCCCACATTTAAATTTGCTGCCCCTTTCGCCATAAACTAGAGCAGATTCTCTTTAGAATGGATTTTCCTTTTACTACCTTTGATGGATTACTAACTCACATAATTTATCATCATGGGCAAAGGTTTTTTTCAAGTTCCAACAGCATATAATGAACCTATAAAAAGTTACGCTCCAGGCACCGCGGAGCGTGAAGAAGTACTCAAACAATACGACGAATATTATAACAGTCAAGTTGAAGTTCCATTATACATAGGAACTAAGGAAATCAAGACTGGAAATACCAAACCAATGTCTCCTCCCCATGAGCACAAACATATCGTGGGACATTTTCATCAAGCAGAAAAAAAACATATAGAAGAAGCCATCTCCAATTGTTTGGAATCTAGGGAAGCATGGGCCGCACTAACTTGGGAACAACGTGCATCCATATTTTTAAAAGCTGCGGAATTGATTGCGGGACCGTATCGAGCAAAAATCAATGCCGCTACAATGATGGCGCAATCCAAGACCATACACCAAGCAGAAATTGATGCCGCTTGTGAATTTATTGACTTTCTCAGGTTCAATGTAGAATTTATGTCTAAAATCTACACCGAGCAACCAGAGTCTTCAGATGGAATTTGGAATCGGTTGGAATATAGGCCTCTTGAAGGTTTTGTCTATGCCATAACCCCTTTTAACTTTACGGCAATTGCTGGAAACTTACCTGCCAGTGCAGCAATGATGGGAAATGTGGTTGTTTGGAAACCTAGTGACAGTCAGGTTTTTTCAGCCAAAGTAATTATTGACGTTTTTAAAGAAGCAGGTCTTCCAGATGGAGTTATAAATGTAGTATTTGGAGATCCGGTAATGATTACTGAGACCATTCTCTCCAATCCTGATTTTTCTGGACTGCACTTTACGGGCTCAACTTTTGTTTTTAAAGAACTTTGGAAACAAATCGGCAATAATATTCATACGTATAAAACATATCCAAGAATTGTTGGAGAGACCGGTGGAAAAGATTTCATTATTGCACATCCATCAGCAAAACCAGCACAAGTGGCTACCGCTATAATACGGGGCGCATTTGAATTTCAAGGACAGAAGTGTAGTGCCGCTTCCAGGGTTTATCTCCCAAAATCGTCAGCTGACGAAATTTTGGATTTGGTCAAAGCTGATATTGATTCCTTTAAAAAACCAGGTTCTCCGGCAGATATGGGTAATTTCATTACAGCTGTCATTCATGAAGGTTCTTTTGACAAACTGGCCAAATATATTGATCAAGCAAAAGAGGATAAGAATGCAGAGGTTATTGCTGGGGGTGGTTATGACAAATCAGTGGGTTATTTTATAGAACCTACGGTCATTTTAACCCAGGATCCTAAATATACTACAATGTGCACGGAACTTTTTGGTCCTGTGGTTACCATATATGTGTATGAAGATGATGATTGGGCAAAAACCCTGGAATTAGTGGATGGCACATCAGAATACGCTTTAACAGGTGCTGTTTTGTCCACCGATAGGTATGCCATTGATGAAGCCACTAAAGCTTTGCAAAACTCCGCAGGTAATTTTTACATCAATGATAAACCTACCGGAGCTGTTGTAGGCCAGCAACCTTTTGGAGGGGCGAGAGCGTCAGGTACAAATGATAAAGCTGGCTCTCCTCAAAACTTACTGCGTTGGGTATCACCTAGATTGATAAAAGAGACTTTTGTGACTCCAGAAGATTATCGTTATCCGTTTTTGGGGTAAGTTGTTAAAACCATAAGATTCATAGCCGTTATTCAGACTTTATTTTGGATAACGGTTTTTTTATATAAACCCAATTCCATTTTCCTTCCGTTGTTTTACCCATAAAAACAGGGATTCTCGATCTCCAAATCAATCTTTAAACAATATTATTTGTAAACTTAACGTTAAGTAATTGTAAATTAAATGGAAAAATTATTACTTTACAGTCTAAGAATTAATGTAGCAGCAGATGAATTGGAGCAAATTTTACACAAAAAAGCGTATAAAACTGTTCTGCCTTAGGGTAAGGATAAAAGTTTTTGTTAGAGAATATATGGTAAAGTATAGAAATGCATACTACAGCATGCTTAGCCTGTAATACGCCTAGCTTTTGAACTTCTGAGGTAGATACACAACCTTTTTGGTCTCAAAGAAATCTTCTTCAAAATAATCTTTTAGTTCAAAGACCTGAGCGGTTCTGTATTCTTTTAACTCTTCGGTCAAATCCCCACCTTTAAGATATAGAATACCATTTTTTCGCTCATGAGCGGAGTCTTTTTTTACTTTGCCTTTTGTCCAATGCACAAAAGTTGGCATTGCCGCTACTGCGCGACTAACAATAAAATCGAACTGTTCATCCAAATCTTCCACTCTAGAGTGCAAGGTCTTTACATTTTCTAATTGAAGCCCATCCACTACTTCCTGAACAACTTTGATTTTTTTACCAATGGCATCTACCAGGGTAAATTGTACCTCGGGAAACAAAATGGCCAACGGAATACCAGGAAATCCACCACCAGTTCCAACGTCTAAAATTGAAGAACCTTCATTGAATTTTTGAATTTTTGCGATTCCAAGAGAATGAAGTACATGGCGCAAATACAACTCATTTATATCCTTTCTGGAAACCACATTGATCTTTTGGTTCCAATCCTGATACAGCACCTCCAAATCCTTAAAATGTTGTGTTTGGACATCGGTGAGTGTCGTAAAATACTTAGATATTAGGTCTATATTCATCCTCAATCTGTTAATTTGGCCAAAATTAATACTTTTAGACACCTTAACATCGTTTTCATATAAAGTAAGGAACTTGGGAATTCAATTTACTTACCTTTGTAAAAAATTTATTTATGGAAAAGGATATCATCCGATTTTCAAGAAAAGACTCAGCACAATTTTTTAAAACACTAAATAAAAGGGTAAACCAATATTTTAGTGAAAATAAGATAAAGAAGACCGGGAATTGGAAACTTCATTTAAAAACTGTGGTAATGTTTGCCGTTTTTCTTACCCCCTATTTTTTAATGCTTACGCTAAACTTGCCCTTTTGGGGCTATATCCTTTTATCCATAACAATGGGTGTTGGAATGGCTGGAGTTGGAATGAATGTTATGCATGATGGCAATCATGGTTCATATTCCAATAAAAAATGGGTGAACAAATTAATGGGAGGCAGTATTTATATTCTTGCAGGAAATGTCTACAACTGGCAGGTACAGCATAATGTATTACATCATACCTATACAAATATTCAAGACCATGACGAAGACATGGAAGCTGGTAGGGTACTACGTTTTTCTAGGCATTCCGAATGGAGAAAGCATCATAAATTTCAACATTTTTATTCCATTTTTCTTTATGGATTGTTGACTTTTAATTGGGCCATAACTACAGATTTTCAACAGATGTACCGTTATATGAAGCGTAAGTTATCCTATGGAAAACTGCCAAATCCGGTAATAAATTGGAGTACATTGGTCATCACAAAGACAATATATATTACCATTTGGATTGTTTTGCCCCTGCTTCTTGTTGATATCCCATGGTGGCAAATACTGCTTGGTTTCTTTATTATGCACTATGTGGCAGGAGTAATTTTAAGCGTAGTATTCCAATTGGCACATATTGTTGACGATGCTGACACTCCTCTTCCCGATGAAAATGGAACAATGAAAAATACCTGGGCCATTCATCAACTTGCCACAACAGTAAATTTTGGTACCAAAAACAGAATTGTAAACTGGTTTACTGGTGGATTAAACCATCAAGTAGAGCATCATATTTTTCCTAACATCAGTCATGTTCATTATACAAAAATTTCCAAAATTGTGAAACAGACCGCAAAGGAGTTTAATTTACCCTACAACGAATATAAAACTACAAGAAAAGCCATAATTTCGCACTTCAAACATTTGAAGGAATTGGGTAAAGAGCCAGTTCTTCAATACTAGCTAAATTTCAAATAATGAGTAACCAACTTTCTGAAAGGATTAACAATTTAGTTCCTTCAGCTACTCTAGCAATGGCTGCAAAAGCCAGAGAGCTTAGAGCCTCAGGAAAAGATATTATTGGTCTAAGTTTAGGTGAACCTGACTTTAATACACCAGATTACATAAAAGAAGCCGCTATACAAGCCATAAACGACGGATATAACTCGTATACTCCGGTAGATGGGTATGTGGAACTCAAAGATGCCATTATCACCAAGTTTAAAAGGGATAATGATATTTCATACGATCATTCCCAAATTGTTGTTTCAACTGGAGCAAAGCAAGCACTTTACAATGTGGCGCAAGCTTGTTTGAACAAAGGTGATGAAGTTATTCTTCCTTGCCCATATTGGGTAAGTTACAGTGATATTGTAAAACTTGCTGATGGGGTTCCTGTAGAGGTTGCCACTTCTATTGATACTGATTTTAAAATGACTCCAGAGCAGTTGGAAGCTGCAATCACTCCAAAAACCAAAATGTTGTGGTACAGCTCACCATGCAATCCAAGTGGATCTATTTATAGTAAAGAAGAATTAAGAGGATTGGCTGATGTTCTTCAAAGATATCCTCAAATAGTTGTTGTAAGTGATGAAATCTATGAGCACATCAACTACGGTGTAACTGCCCATGCCTCAATGGGGGCGTTTGAAGATATGTATGAACGAACCGTTACCGTAAATGGTGTTGCCAAAGCTTTTGCCATGACCGGATGGCGAATTGGATATATTGGAGCTCCTGCGTATATAGCGAGAGCTTGCAATAAACTTCAAGGGCAAGTTACCAGCGGCGCCAATTGTATTGCCCAGCGTGCAGTAATTACTGCTTTACTCGAATCTCCAAGTCGTATTCAATACATGGTTGATGAGTTTAAAAATCGCAGAAAACTGATTTTAGGACTATTAAATGATATTGATGGATTTAAATGCAATGAACCCGAAGGGGCTTTTTATGTGTATCCTGATGTGACAACCTTTTTTGGAAAAACATTGAATGGGAAAACCATCAATAATGCATCGGATTTTGCCATGTATTTATTGGAAGAAGCCAATGTAGCCACTGTTACAGGTGATGCCTTTGGAAATGGTAATAGTATTCGAATTTCGTATGCTGCAAGCGAGGAAGAAATTAGAGAAGCTATTTCTAGAATTGCCGAAGCAGTAGGGCAATAATCCAAAATCTTAAAAGAATAGAAGCCCTTTGATTTATCTGAATTGAAGGGTTTTCCCTTTTTAGGTACGCTTCCAAAAATACGGGGTTAAAATAATAAGCACTGTAAAGAGTTCCAATCTCCCCAACAGCATTAAAAATCCACACCACCATTTACCTGCGTCCGGTAAACTATTGTAGTTGCTAACCGGATTAAGACTTCCCAAAGCCGGCCCCACATTACCCAAGGACGACGCTGAACCACCAATTGCGGACACAAAATCCAGACCCAGAAAACCTAAAACCAGGGATCCCACAATGAAGAACAACATATAGAGCACAAAAAATGCAATGATGTTATATACGATATGTTCTGAAACTGTTTTATTATTGTAGCGCACCGGAATAATTGCATTGGTATGCAGAGTTCTTTTAAACTCCAAAATACCATTCTTGATAATCAATAAATGACGCATCACCTTTATTCCCCCAGCGGTTGACCCGGCAGAACCCCCCAAGAACATCAATCCAAAAAAGAAAATAGTTAAAAAAGGAGTCCAACCGGTAAAATCAGCAGTAACAAAACCAGTTGTTGTTACAATTGCCACAACCTGAAAAAGTGCGTGCCTAAATGCGCTCTCGGCTTTCCCTAAAACCATGGGATGAAAATCAGATACGGGAACGTTCGCATTAAAATACACCACCAATACTGCTACAATAGTAAAAAGGGCTAAAAAAATGGTATAGTATTTAAACTCTTCATCCTTCAGTATTCGTTGCACTTTACCCGTAAAAGCAAAATAACTCAACACAAAATTACTTCCTGCCAAAAACATAAATAGAATAGTAATATATTGAATCAAGGGTTGATTGTTCCAATAGGCCAGACTTGCATTTTTTGTTGAAAAACCTCCAGTAGAAAGGGTTGCCAAGGAATGGTTCATTGCATCAAAAAGTGACATGCCAGCTAGTTTCAAAAGAATGGTTTCAGCAACTGTATATCCAAAATAAATTAACCACAATCGTTTTGCAGTATCTGTAATTCTGGGATGCAATTTATCTCCTGCCGGTCCGGGTGCTTCTGCAGCGAACAATTGCATTCCACCAATGCCCAAAAGCGGAAGAATGGCAATCGCCAGTACAATAATCCCCATTCCACCGATCCAATGTGTTAAACTTCGCCAAAAAAGAATTCCTTCGGGCATGGATTCAATATCATCCATGATAGAAGCACCGGTTGTCGTATAACCAGATATCGTTTCAAAAAAAGCATTGGTAACTTCAGGTATTGCCCCTGAAAAAAGATAAGGAAGTGTTCCTGAAATGGACATAATTACCCATCCAAAGGTTACAACAATGTAGCCTTCCTTCCGCTTAACTTCTTTTTTATGGCCTCTTGTATAAAACATTGCCATTACCCCAAAAAGCATCGTAACAATGGCTGCAAGGGTAATGTCTAAAGTAGCTCCATCTTTATAAACACCACTTACAAATGCTGCAATAAGCATAAAAGAGCCATTGCAAAGTAGCAATAGCCCCATAATGTGAACAATAATTCGCGTATTAAGTCCCATTATAAGAACAACTTTTCTATTCTTGGGATAGCTTTAGGCAAGCAACAGACCACCACACGGTCACCTTCCAGAATTTTAAAATCTCCTAGGGCGATAATACCTTTTCCATCTCTAATAACACCACCTATACTTGCTTCTCTTGGAAAATTTAATTCTCTTATGATTTCACCATTTACCAAGGAGGTAGCTTTTACTTCAAACTCTAAAATCTCGGCGTTTAGATTATTTAAACGTGTTAGTGCCAATACCTCCCCTCTTCGTATATATCTAAAGATATTATTGGCTGCCAAAAGTTTTTTGTTGATTAAAGTATCGACTCCAATGGAATGGGAAAGCTGGAAATAATCCATATTTTCCACTAACGCAATGGTCTTTTTAATTTTTTTTGATTTTGCAACCAAACACGACATGATATTGGTCTCAGAATTACCAGTAACAGCTATAAATGCATCCATGGACTCCAAACTTTCTTCATCCAAAAGCTCCACATTTCTTCCATCTCCATTAATGACCAGCGCATGTGGTAAATCATCTGCAATATCAAAGGCTTTTTCCTTGTTTCGTTCAATGAGTTTAACATTAAACTTCTTGTTGCAAAGGTCGCGAGCAGTTTTAAAACCAACCTTACTACCTCCAAGAATCATTACATTCTTAATCTCTTTTTTCTGCATGCCCGTGAGCTTATAAAGCTCCTCAACGCCTTCAGCCGAAGTAATGAAATAAACCTGGTCCCCTTCTTTAAAGACAGTGTCCCCCCTAGGAATGAGGGTATATTGGGTTCCCATACGTTGCAACGCTATGGGCATAAAGTGAAGTTCCGGGAAAACTTTAGCAGCTTCTTTCACCATTTTCCCCACAAATGGAGCGGATTTTGGCAAGAAAACGCCAATCATTGTCAACAAACCGCCTTCAAATTCATAAGTATCGTTAAAGGCCGATTGGTTCAATAACAATTGAATTTCAGTGGCGGCAAGTTCTTCTGGAGAAATAAGTTCATCAATACCAAGTTCATCAAACTTGATAAGCTCCCTATTATCCATAAACTCCGTATTGGATATTCGGGCAATGGTTCTTTTACACCCCAATTGTTTGGCTAGCATACAGAGCGTCAAATTGGTTGTTTCCGATGCCGTTACTCCTATAACCAAACTACTGGAAGCAACCTTGGCATCCTGTAGAACCTCTATAGATGTGGCATCACCACGCAGAACCCTAATGTCTAAATGGCTATCGGCGTACGACAAACTTTCTTTGTCTGTATCAATCAATGTAATTTCCTGTGCCTCATATGACAAAAGTTTTGCCAAATGAAAACCAACCTCACCTGCCCCCGCAATTATAATCTTCATTGATTAAAATAAGATGTTCTTAAATAAGTTCAATTTGTATTGGTAAAAAAAGAATAGTGGCCACAGCCTAAAAGACGAATACCTAACATAATACGGAAAAGTTTTCCTTTGTTGAGTGCAAAATTACATAATTATTTTTGTACGCCTCCCATATACCTAAGTTGTATATTTGCCTGCAAATTTTATACATGGCCCAAAAAGTAAAACCTTATAAAGATTCTGACCTTGGAAAGAAAGAGCAGGTAAGACAAATGTTCGATACAATTTCCAAAGATTACGATGGGTTGAATAGGGTTATTTCTTTTGGCATTGATTTAAAATGGAGAAAGCGGGTAGTTTCCCTTCTTAAAAAGAAATCCCCAAAAACCATTCTTGATATTGCCACTGGAACTGGAGATCTTGCCATTGCGATGAAGGCAACCGGAGCCAAAAAAATTATTGGTTTGGATATTTCTCCTGGGATGTTGGAGGTTGGAAAGACCAAGATTCAGGATAAAAATCTTCAGGATACCATTCAAATGGTGGTTGGGGACAGTGAAAACCTTTCTTTTGATGATAACACATTTGATGCCGTTACGGTAGCTTTTGGGGTGCGGAACTTTGAAAACCTGGAAAAGGGACTTAAGGAAATTTACAGAGTCTTAAAACCAAAAGGAAGTTTGGTAATCCTTGAAACCTCCGTTCCTACAAAAACACCATTTAAACAAGGATACAGATTATACACAAAATACATTCTTACGGGTATGGGCAGGATACTATCCAAAGACAAATCGGCCTATGCCTACTTAAGTGAATCTGCCTCTGTTTTTCCTCATGGTCTAGAATTCAACAATATTTTGGCCAAAATTGGGTTTATAGGTATAGAGAACATGCCTCAGACATTTGGGGTAGCATCTATATATGTTGCGACAAAATAATTTGATGAAAAACGTCCTTCTTCTATTTGGCCTACTGATTTTAGTATGTCCAAATTCTTCTGCACAGTTTACAAAAGACCCTATTCTGAATCTACAGACCGAGGATAAAAGACCTTTGAACTGGGGATATTACCTCGGATTCAATCAATATGATTTTCAATTTGAATATGAGAATGATTTAGGGCAAGATGTTTTGGTAGATAAAAGCTTGGGGTTCAATGTAGGTTTGATTGGCGAAATGCGAATCAATGAATTTTTAGATGTTCGATTTGAGCCAGGTTTACTTTATACGTCCAGAAATTTGGGTTTTCCAGGTTTCACATCGGAAGCTGATGCAATACGGGAAGTAAAATCAACATATATTCGATTTCCACTACTCTTAAAGGCTAGTGCAAAAAGGTTCGGTAATTGGAAACCTTATATTACAGGAGGAGTTTATACCGCCATGAATTTGGGAAGTAAGGAAGATAGTCTTGATGACAACAGTAGTGGCGAATTTAGGATGAAAAAAAATGTTTACGGCTATGAACTAGGTTTTGGCATTGACATTTATACCGAGTATTTTAAATTTTCACCTTCAATCAGGGGAGTTTTTGCCTTGACCGATGAACTTGTCCCCGATGATGACCCAAATAGCCCTTGGACGGGAAATATAAATGCCATGCGCACTAGGGGGATTTTTATCAACTTTACTTTTGAGTAACCAACCTCAGAAATCAGGTGTCAGATGTCGGGACTCAAAATCCAACCCTTTACCATAGAATCCCAAACCCTAAAAAGGGCCAAACTTCAATATTGCTTTAATCTGTTCTTCGTAGTTCGTTCAAAAGAATACCTGTAGCAGTAGCCACATTTAAACTCTCGGCGGAAGTAGAACCAAACTGGGGTATTGCAATTCGATTTTTAATTTTTGAATTGATTTCAGCAGAAATTCCATTGGCCTCATTGCCCAATACCAAAATTCCAAATTTGGGCAATTCTTTATGATAAACCACATCACCATCCATAAATGCGCCATATATGGGATTCTCAGTATTGGCTAAAAACTCTTCCAAATTGACATATACAATATTGACCCTTGCAATAGAGCCCATGGTAGCCTGTAATACCTTAGGATTATAACAATCAACAGTATCCAATGAACAAATGAGGTGTTTTACCCCAAACCAATCGCATAACCTTATAATTGTTCCCAAGTTACCTGGATCACGAACTGAATCCAAAGCGACCACCCAATCCGTATTTTCAATCTTTTTAGTATCCAATACCCGGAACACACCCAAAACCCCGTTCGCATTGCTCAAACTGCTCATTTGTTTCAATTCTGACTTTGAAACTAGCTCTGCATCATGGAAATCATCTTTCTCTTGAGCATTGTCAACAAATAATTTGAAATGCTCAAACCCAGACTCCAAAAGCTCTTTAATCACTTTTTTACCCTCTACAACAAACAGCCCATGTTTAGTTCGGTACTTTTTTTGCTGTAAACTTGCAACTAATTTAATTTGGTTTTTTGTAACCATCTAAATCGTGTATTTTTGATGTCTATGAGTTTTTTTTTAGGCCTAATGCGTAGCCAAGCAAAAATAGGATTATTGTTGCTTATGTTTACCATAATTGGCTGCAATACGCTTAAAAGGGTAGATGATGATGAACTATTGCTCACCAAAAACTCCATTTATGCAGATGATATTAAGGTATCCAATGATGACATAAAAAGCCTCATCATTCAAAAACCCAACAGCAATCTTTTGGGTTATCCCCTGCGTTTAAACTTGTACAATCTTGCGAAAAAAAATCCTGATTCATCCTTCCAGGATTGGTTACATCGAAAAGAAAAAAGGGAGAAACGATTAAATCGCCTGCTTTCCAAAAAACAGGTCGATCGCTTGAAGGAATCCTTTGTTGTAAAAGGGGCAAGTGATTTTTTAAAAAGGGTTGGGGAATCACCGGTAACTATAGATTCTTCATTAGCCCAAAAGTCTACCGACCGTCTAAAAGCCTATTACAACAGTAAGGGCTATTTTAATAATTCAGGCACATACACGATTGTTGAGGGGAAAAGAAAAAAAAGAGCTGAAATTGACTATAAAATTTCCTTGGAGAAACCTTTTCTTATTGATACCATAGTAAAAAACATAACTTCTCCGGAGCTGGACTCAATTTATGATGTATCCATGGACCTTTCATTTGTAAAAGATGGAGAACAATTTGATTTGGCCAATTTTAACCAAGAACGAGAACGGTTAACGACCTTGTTCAGAAATTCTGGAGTTTATAATTTTCAGGAAAGCTCTATAAACTATAATATTCAAAGAGACACCTCACAAGTGTCAGATGATCAATTAATGGACGTGCAGTTAAATATTGAAAAACCTAGAAACGTAAATGACAGCACAAACAGTACTTATCGAGTTCACCGTCTAAAAAAAATCAATATTTACACCGATTATTTTGGTCGGAATCAGACGGATTCTGTAAAGTCGGTAAACCATGAAAATTATACCATTTTTTATACCAACAAACTAAAGTATAAACCAAAGGCATTGACCGATGCCGTTTTCTTTGAAAAAGATAGTATCTATAGGGATTTGGATAGAATTAGGACCTACAGGCAGATAACTAATTTAAATACGTTCAAATATCCTAATATCGAATTCATTCCAGATACTACACAGGCCCAACTTATTTCCAATATCTATTTGGCACCAAGACCTAAATTTTCATTGAATATGGATTTTGACCTTACCCATTCCAATATTCAACGAGTGGGAACGGCATTTAGCACTACCCTAATTACCCGGAATGTCTTCGGCGGAGCCGAAACCTTAAATATTTCAGCAAGGGGGTCCATTGGTCTTTTGAGTGATGCCACACTATCGGACGAAACATTTACATCTGAATTGGGAGGCGACATAAATATCACTTTTCCTAGGATTTGGTTTCCCTTGAATACTGAAAAAATAATTCCTTATTATATGCTTCCCCAAAGCAGATTTTTGGTGGGTACCAACTTTCAACGGAACATTGGTTTGGATAAACAGACTTTCAACACTATTCTTTCCTACAATTGGTCGCCTTCCGATAGTAAGAAGCATAATATAGAATTGTTGAATGTCGAGTTTGTACGGAATGTAAATCCAGATAATTTCTTCAATGTATACCAAAACACCTACAGCAATTTGAATGAAATAGCCGATGCTTACGAAGACGAAACCGGGGTCGAGACATTTTTTGACGATGAACTAGATTTAACCATTCCAGATGGTGCGGATGGATTTATTGATTATGTACTGGCGGGCAATGAACAATCCGATGATGACTTCTCAGACGTAAGAAGCATTATGGAAAGAAGAGACCGACTTACCGAAAACAACCTCATTTTTGCCAGTAATTACACTTTTACCAAAAATAGTAAAACAGATATTACTGATAATGATTTCTACCAATTGAGGGTAAAACTGGAAAGTGCCGGTAATTTACTCTCATTATTGGAGGGGGTGGTTCCCTATAACAAAAATGATAATGAGCAACTCTTGGTATTTGGTGTTCCATTCTCACAATATTTAAAAACAGAATTTGATTTTATCAGACATTGGGAAGTGGCTGATTCAAAAGTATTGGCTTTTAGAAGCTTTTTTGGACTCGCCATACCCTACGGGAACTCGGAAAACATTCCATTTGTAAGGAGTTATTTTGCGGGTGGTTCCAACGACAATAGAGCATGGAATGCCTATGAACTTGGGCCAGGGAGAACCAATAATGTAAATGACTTCAACGAAGCCAATTTAAAGCTTGCCTTCAATCTGGAATACCGTTTCCCAATAGCGGGAGATGTAAAAGGGGCATTTTTTGCTGATGTAGGCAACATTTGGAATGTCTTTGACAATGAAGATAATCCAGATGCAATTTTCAGTGGATTTGATTCTCTTGGAGATATAGCCCTAGGCACTGGTTTTGGCCTTAGATATGATTTTACCTATTTTGTTTTCCGGTTAGATGTTGGCTTTAAAACCTATAATCCAGCAGAAGAGCCTCAAAATCGCTGGTTTCGTGATTATAACTTTAGAAATTCAGTATTTAATATCGGTATCAATTATCCATTCTAGAGCAAATATTTTATTACTTTTGTAGCTTGTTTTAATCCAAAACCAACTAAAATTATGTCCCACAATATAAAACCGGGTGTTGCTACTGGCGACGAAGTACAAGCAATCTTTAATCATGCCAAGGAAAATGGTTATGCCTTACCTGCGGTAAACGTTATAGGGTCAAATACCACAAATGCCGTCATGGAGACTGCTGCTGAACTAAATTCCCCAGTAATAATCCAATTTTCAAATGGTGGAGCGCAGTTCAATGCCGGAAAAGGACTGTCAAATGAAAATCAAAAAGCGGCCATATTAGGAGCTGTTGCAGGAGCCAAACACGTACATCAAATGGCAGAAGCCTATGGTGCTACAGTTATATTACATACAGATCACTGTGCCAAAAAATTATTGCCTTGGATAGATGGCCTTTTAGATGCAAGCGAAGAACACTTTGCTGCAACTGGAAAATCATTGTTCAGCTCACACATGATCGATTTATCTGAAGAGCCTATTGAAGAAAATATAGAAATCTGCAAAGGCTACTTGGCTCGTATGAGCAAAATGGGGATGACCTTAGAGATTGAATTAGGTGTAACCGGAGGGGAAGAAGATGGTGTGGACAACACAGATGTAGATAGTTCCAAACTATATACCCAACCTGAAGAAGTGGCATATGCTTATGAAGAACTTTCAAAAGTGAGCCCAAAATTCACTGTAGCAGCAGCTTTTGGTAATGTGCATGGGGTTTACAAGCCTGGTAATGTTACCTTGACTCCGAAAATCTTGAAAAATTCCCAAGAATTTATTTCGGAAAAATATGGTGTTGAACATAATGATATTGATTTTGTTTTTCACGGGGGGTCAGGTTCTACCGTTGAAGAGATTAGGGAAGCAATTGGTTATGGAGTCATTAAAATGAATATTGATACAGATTTGCAATATGCTTTTCTTGAAGGGGTCAGGAATTATATTCAAGACAAATCATCTTACCTTCAAGGGCAAATAGGAAATCCTGATGGTGACGATAAACCAAACAAAAAATTCTATGACCCAAGAGTTTGGCTTCGTGAAGGAGAAAAAACTTTTGTCGGGCGCTTGAAAAAAGCTTTTGAAGATTTAAACAATATCAACACCTTATAAATATCCAAAAAAAGCCGTTTTAACTTAAATTTGATTTTATGTCGTCTTGGTTTAAAAGAAAAGAAAAAGGAATACAAACAGCTACTGAGGAGAAGAAAGACACCCCCAAGGGACTTTGGTATAAGTCTCCAACAGGAAAAATTGTTGAGTCCGAGGATCTGGCAAAAAATTTCTATGTGAGTCCAGAGGACGACTATCATGTTAGAATAGGTAGTAAAGAATACTTTGAAATTCTTTTTGACAACAATAAATTCCGTGAACTTGATGAAAAGCTATCTTCCAAGGATCCTTTGAAATTTGTGGATACCAAAAAATACTCGGAGAGATTAAAAGTGGCCCAACAAAAAACTGGTCTTAAAGATGCTATTAGAACTGCTGTAGGGAAATCTATGGGAAAGGAAATTGTAATAGCCTGTATGGATTTCAGTTTCATTGGTGGTTCCATGGGAAGTGTTGTAGGTGAAAAAATTGCTAGGGCCATTGATGTTGCCAAAAGGAAAAAAATTCCATTTTTAATGATCTCCAAATCTGGTGGTGCCCGAATGATGGAAGCCGCTTTATCTTTAATGCAATTGGCAAAAACATCTGCAAAATTGGCACAATTGGCAGAAGCAAAGGTTCCCTATATTTCTCTATGCACGGATCCTACTACAGGCGGAACTACTGCTTCCTATGCCATGTTGGGAGACATTAATATTTCTGAACCTGGTGCTTTGATCGGTTTCGCAGGACCTAGAGTTGTAAAAGATACAACGGGAAAAGATTTACCAGAAGGTTTCCAAACCGCTGAGTTTTTAAAGGAAAATGGCTTTTTGGATTTTATTTCCCACCGAAGGGACTTAAAACAAAAAGTTAATCTATACCTTGATTTAATACAGAATCAACCTGTTAGAGCATAAAAAAAGCCTGCAATTGCAGGCTTTTTTTATTTTCTGACCTCTTTATTTCTTCAGAAAACGTCTTAAAAACACCTCTTCCTCCGTACCATCAGGCTGTGTAAGAATGCCTATTGCATCACAACTTCCATCGCCAAAATCCAAACTAGCTATATTATCATTTCTTGAAATTTCCAAAATTCCACTAACAATAAACCTACAAGACAATTCCCTTCGCAGCGGTTCGGTAATCTCTTTAACAAAAACATTTCCTGCTCTTCCGGTATACGTTCTTTTGCCCGTGATCAAGAATACATTATCTCCCCAAAAACCTGAACCATATCCTTCAATCCATTCACGGGTTCGGGTTCCAGTGAATGATGCTGTATCACCTTCGGGCCATGTAGCACTGAAAGATGCATTTGCGGTAGCTTGAGGGTTTTCGTTCTCATTGGAACGTACACGTAAAATATCAGCAGACCCTTCTACAGCTACACCATTAAATGTAAAATTCTCCAAGTTGAGGGCAATACTTTTAGATGCCGCTTCCATATCTTTTGCATAACTTAAATTGATGATTCCACTCAACACATTGCCGTTGGGAAGTTCACAACCTTCTCCAAAATCAATTGTTTTCTCTCTTGTAGTATCTGTCACTACCGTAGTAATAGTAACACAATCTGGAAGATAATCAGATGTATAATCTCCTTTTGAAGTAAGCGAAATTTCGTCGACAGCATATACATCCTCGGCAACTGTGGTAACCTCTTCAGAAATCATTTCAGCTTCATCACTAAACTGTAGTTCCGTGGATGATATTACTTCAGTACCTAACAATTCTTCGGTATCATCTCCTTTATCACTACACGAAACAGCGGTCAAAAGTAAACCCCCAATTAGCATTGGGGCAATTCTCATAAAGTTCAATCGTTCAAAATTCTTTTTCATAATAATCAAATTTTATAGTTTGTTTCTTTGACCTTTGGAAAAACAAAAGGTTTAATAAAACGTTAAAATTTTTAGTTCTAAAAAAAGAAGTTATCTTTGCGCGCTGATTGATAGACAATCATATACATAAAAATCATTTAAATAAATATTGGAATGTATTTAACAAAAGAAGTAAAAGCCGACATCTTTAAAAAACATGGCGGCTCTGAGAGCAATACTGGCTCTACGGAAGGACAAGTTGCCTTGTTCACACATCGTATCAACCATTTAACACAACACCTAAAAAAGAACCACAAAGATTATAATACTGAACGTTCTTTGGTGAAATTGGTAGGTAAAAGACGTAGTCTTTTAGATTATCTTAAAAAGAAAGATGTTGTAAAATATCGTGAGCTTATTAAAGAGCTAAATATTAGAAAATAATAATTTATTGGGGGAAGCTTTTGCTTCCCCTTACTTTTGCAAAGTCCTCTACAGAGGCAACACAAAAAGCTACATTTTAGTTTTTCATTGGTCAACACAACAACACAACCCGACCGTCAGGAAGACGGCAGACCAAATGTTTAACAAGTCCTTCTTTTTATGAAGGCAAGACACAATTTTATGATTCCAAAAACTTTTAAAGAGGTCATAGACCTTGGTGACGGTAGAGAAATTTCTATCGAAACTGGAAAATTGGCAAAACAGGCCCATGGTTCTGTTGTTGTACAATCAGGCAAGTGTATGTTACTATGTACAGTTGTATCCAATTACAAACAAAGCGATGTTGACTTTTTACCACTTACGGTAGATTATCGCGAAAAATTTGCTGCCGCTGGGCGTTACCCAGGTGGTTTTTTTAAACGTGAGGCTCGCCCAAGTGATGGCGAAGTTTTGACCATGCGCTTAGTAGATAGGGTTTTACGTCCCCTATTCCCAAAAGATTATCACGCTGAAACGCAGGTGATGATTCAATTAATGTCTCACGACGAAGATGTAATGCCAGATGCAATGGCTGGACTAGCCGCTTCAGCAGCTATTCAACTTTCGGATTTTCCATTTGAATGTGCTATCTCAGAAGCAAGGGTTGGTCGTGTTAATGGTGAATTTATCATTAATCCAACCAGAGAACAATTAAAAGAGTCTGATATTGACATGATGATTGGTGCTTCTGCAGATTCTGTAATGATGGTAGAAGGAGAAATGGAAGAGATTTCTGAAGAAGAAATGACCGAAGCCATCAAATTTGCACACGAAGCAATTAAAGTTCAATGTGCAGCGCAAATAAGATTGGCCGAAGCTTTCGGAAAGAAAGAAGTACGGGAGTACGAACCAGAAAGAGAAGATGAGGATTTGGCCAAAAAAGTACATGACCTTACGTATGATAAGGTTTATGCTGTTGCTAAAGCAGGTTCTGCAAAGCACGAGCGTAGTGCCGCTTTTGATGCCATAAAAGAGGAAGTAAAAGCAACTTTTTCTGAAGAAGAATTGGAGGATTTTGGTGATTTAGTCTCAAAATATTTCTACAAAGCTGAAAAAGCAGCTGTAAGGGATTTGACCCTTAACGACGGTTTACGATTGGATGGTAGAAAAACTGATGAGATTAGACCAATCTGGTGTGAGATTGATTATTTGCCATCTGTACACGGTTCTTCCATTTTTACAAGAGGAGAAACCCAAGCATTGGCAACTGTAACTCTAGGAACTTCTAGGGAAGCCAATAAGATAGACATGCCATCATACGAAGGCGAAGAAACATTCTACCTACACTATAACTTCCCTCCTTTTTCAACTGGGGAAGCAAGACCAATACGTGGTACATCCCGAAGAGAAGTAGGTCACGGAAACTTGGCGCAACGCGCATTAAAGGGAATGATTCCTGAAGATTGCCCATATACCGTAAGAGTTGTCTCTGAAGTATTGGAATCTAATGGTTCATCTTCTATGGCAACCGTTTGTTCAGGCACCATGGCCTTGATGGATGCTGGTGTTCAATTGAAAAAACCGGTTTCGGGTATTGCAATGGGATTAATTTCTGATGCCGATTCAGGAAACTATGCAGTTTTATCCGATATCCTTGGTGATGAAGATCATTTAGGAGATATGGATTTCAAGGTAACTGGAACTGCTGATGGTATCACTGCATGCCAGATGGACATCAAAGTAAAAGGACTTTCCTATGAAATTTTGGTGAAAGCATTGATGCAGGCCAAAGAAGGTAGACTTCATATCCTTGAAAAATTGACCGATACTATCTCTGCCCCTAATGCAGAAGTGAAATCATATGCTCCAAAAATTGTTACCAAAATTATTCCTGGAGAATACATTGGTGCCGTTATTGGTTCTGGAGGAAAAGTGATTCAAGAGCTACAAAAAGAAACCAATACTACTATCGTTATCAATGAAGACCCGGATACTGAAGAGGGTATTGTTGAAATCCTTGGTACAGGTCAAGAAGGTATCGATGCCGTTATCGCAAAAATTGAGGCATTGATGTTCAAACCTGAAGTTGGTAGCGTTTACGAAGTAAAAGTTATCAAGATGCTAGACTTTGGCGCCGTTGTCGAATATGTCGATGCTCCAGGGAATGAAGTCTTGCTTCACGTATCTGAGTTGGCATGGGAACGCACAGAAAATGTTTCCGATGTGGTAAACATGGGAGATGTCTTTGATGTGAAATACTTTGGTCTTGATCCAAGAACTAGAAAAGAGAAGGTTTCCAGAAAAGCACTATTACCAAAACCTGAAGGTTACGTAGAAAGACCACCACGTAATGATAGAGGTGGAGATAGAAGAGGCGGTGACCGTAGAAGAGGTGGCGATAGAGATAGAAAGCCAAGAAGGGACTAAAAAGTTAGTCTAAACAATATGAACAAACCCCAAGATTTTTTCTTGGGGTTTTTGCTTTTATGAAAAAAAAAGCAAATAAATTTTATCAAATTGTAACTTTTTGAATTTTCCTACGTATAACCTAATGAGCTTCGGTTCACAAACTTAATAGAAGGGAAATTAAATGAGACAGTTAAAAATTACAAAACAGGTTACCAATAGGGAAACTGCTTCGTTGGACAAATACTTACAGGAAATCGGTAAAGTTGATTTAATTACTGCCGATGAAGAAGTAGAATTGGCACAGCGTATCAAGGCAGGAGACCAAATAGCCTTAGAGAAATTAACTAAAGCCAACCTCAGATTCGTGGTTTCTGTTGCCAAGCAGTACCAAAACCAGGGATTAACCCTTCCTGATTTGATAAATGAAGGAAACTTGGGACTTATCAAGGCAGCACAACGTTTTGATGAAACCCGTGGATTTAAATTTATTTCATATGCCGTTTGGTGGATTCGTCAATCCATTCTTCAGGCATTGGCAGAACAATCGCGTATTGTACGTTTGCCTTTGAATAAAATTGGTTCCATAAATAAAATCAATAAAACTTTTGCCTTTCTAGAGCAAGCACACGAACGTATTCCATCTGCAGAGGAAATTGCCAAGGAATTGGACATGACCGTTGAAGATGTTAAGCAATCCCTGAAAAACTCAGGTCGTCATGTATCCATGGATGCACCGTTGATTGATGGTGAGGATTCCAATTTGTATGATGTATTGCGAAGTGGAGAATCTCCAAATCCAGATAAGGATTTGTTGCACGAATCTTTACGTACGGAAATTGAGCGAGCTTTGGAGACATTAACACCAAGAGAAGCGGATGTTATCCGTCTTTACTTTGGTTTGGCAGGGCAACATTCCATGACCTTGGAAGAAATTGGTGAAACTTTTGATTTGACCAGGGAACGTGTTCGTCAAATAAAGGAAAAAGCAATTAGAAGACTCAAACATACTTCAAGAAGTAAAATTTTGAAGACATATTTAGGGTAATCGATACGATTATCGTCACAAATTACAGTTAAACAAACCTTAAATTTGTTTTTTGGCAAGAAAGTTGTAATTTGTAATCCTACAACAGTTTATCATGACTGTTCGTTTTTTGATTGATGAATAAACTCCGGCTGATTACCGGAGTTTTTTCATTTATACCCTGTCCAAAAATTGGACACCTATTTTCAGAACTGCCTGTTAAAGTTTCTCAAACGGCTATCCATATCCTATTTTTCATCGTAAATATTAAGGGCTGAATATTAACTTAAAATTGAAGAAGATGAGTTTTAGTATAGAAATTAGGTTTTTAGGCGGACTGACACAAAGTCAACAAACAATTTTTGACGATGCAGCGCGTAGATGGCAAGAGATTATTACGGGTGAATTGCCTAGTGTACAACTGGCAAATGGAGATATTATTGATAATGTTAGGATTGATGCCCAAGGTGCTGCTATCGATGGTACTTCTGGAATTCTGGGCCAAGCTGGGCCTACGCAACTTAGAGCTGGAAGTTTTTTACCCGCTACGGGAATCATGCGCTTTGACAGTGCAGATTTAGTGCGATTAGAAGCTGAAAACAGTCTTATAGATGTAATTATCCATGAAATGGGACATGTTTTAGGATTTGGCACCCTTTGGTCTCCGCAATTTTTGAATTTGATTTCTGGAGAGGGTTCTGAAAATCCCTTTTTCGTTGGTGAAAGTGCAATACGAGAATATAATACCCTAAACTATAATGAAAGCTTGGACTCCGTTCCTTTGGCCAATACTGGTGGAGCAGGTACTCGCGATGGACATTGGCGTGAACTCACATTCGATAATGAATTAATGACCGGGTTTATTGATGATGGGGATAATCCAATAAGCAGGCTGTCCATTGCTGCTTTTGAAGATATGGGATATCAAGTAGAATATAGTGCAGCAGAGGCATACTCACTACCAGATCCAACAAAAATGGCATTGAAAGAGTTAAAAGAAAACAATCAATGTAAAATGTGCAATAGAAGAATACTTAGATGTGACCCTATTATACTTCCAGAATCTGCTTATCTTGGTTAACAAGATAACTGGATTAAAAATCCTTTAATACTTTAAAGAAATACATACCATTGTAGAGGAAACAAACCTCTTCTAAAATGCTTATTTTTAGGTTTAAGAACCTTTTCATAGTTTATGGAGTTGAATCAAACACTTTTGTTCTTTTTTAGTGCCCTGGGTGCGTTCAACGGTTTGTGTTTGGGAATTCATTTTCTATTTCTTGCAAAACCTAACCACATTTCCAACAAGTTTTTTGGGGCTTTATTATTGATGATGAGTTTTCGTATTGGAAAATCTGTCATCTTTTATTTTAAACCAGACCTCGCTTTCATCTACTTACAAATTGGGCTTACTGCGTGTTTTTTTATTGGTCCTTTTCTTTATTTCTATATTAAATCAGTAATTGAGCCCCAAAGTAACATCCACAGCAATTGGAAGTATCATATTCTTTTATTGCTACCCCTAATCTTAGTTGTAGGATTCCTATATCCTTTTGAGACCAATATTCAACTTTGGCGACCATATATTATCTATGGAATTTATCTACAGTGGTTTCTCTACATAATAGCTACCGGTTGGGTTCTCCGCAGAGAGTTAAAAAAGCTGTTTGGAAATCCAAAAAAGTTGGGTATACAAAACATATGGCTTTTAAGTATCCTACTTGGAAACTTAATAATTTGCGCGGCATACTACTTCACCAATTATACTTCTTACATTTTAGGTGCACTAACTTTTTCCTTTCTTTTTTATATTCTGTTGATGCTACTCTTTATAAATAAAAGAAAGAATGTCAACCTCTTTGTTTCCAGTCAAAAATATGCCGATAAGAGAATAAGTGATGATGAAGCGCGCAAGCTCATAGAACGTTTAAACCATCTTATGAAAATGGATGAACCATTTAAAAATGCCAACATAAAATCTTCGGATCTGGCAAAAAAACTACATATTACGGTTCATCAATTATCACAATTATTAAATGATAATCTAGGCAAAAGTTTTCCCGTTTACATAAATGAACATAGAATAGGAAAGGCACAGCAAATGATTGAAACCCATTCCAATATCACCTTGGAAACCATTGGATATGAATGCGGATTTAATTCAAAATCAACATTTTACACAGCTTTTAAAAAACTTTCCGGTACTACACCGGCTAAGTATAAAGAAAAGCTAAGAAGTTCATATTTATAAATCCGAACTTCTATTTTATAACCTAAAATCTTCAAACGACAAGTAAATCTCATATTGCTGATATAATTATTGGCAAATGAGAATTACCCTTTTTTATGTACTTGCTTTTATATTGTCCTACAGTTGCATTAATAAGGATAAAACAGAGGATAAAGGATTGGAGATTAACCTTTATACCAAAAAAGATAGAATCCTATTTATTGTTTCCAATCAGCATACTTATGGAAGCACCAAAATCAATGCGGCCAACCATTTTGCAGAAATAGTTCTTGCTTATGATGTTTTAAAGCGGAAAGAATACGCCATTGATTTTGTAAGTCCTGAAGGTGGTGCCATCCCTATTGGCTACCTAAATACATCTGATTCCATAGAAAAACAATACCTATACGATTTTGAGTTTATGGGGAAGCTCAAAAACACCCTAAAACCAGAACAGATAGATCCCTCCAAATATAAAGCGGTCTACTATAGTGGTGGAGGTGCAGCAATGTTTGGGGTTCCTGAAAATGAAAACATCCAAAGAATTGTAATGGAGATTTATGAAAAAAACGATGGCATTGTTTCCGCCATATGTCATGGTACAGCTGGACTTGTAAACCTCAAAACCTCCGATGGAAATTTTCTATATGAAGGAAAAAAGGTAAATGGGTTTCCTGATTTGTTTGAAAACATGGAGGCAGAGTATTATAAACAATTTCCTTTCTCCATTGAGCAAATCATAAAAGCACGAGGAGGAGATTTTAGCTATTCCAAAGAAGGTTGGGATAATTATTCTGTAGTAGATGGAAGATTAATTACAGGACAAGACCCAACAGCTGCAGTTTCAGTAGCGGAAAAAATAATAAAAGCTTTAGAAAACAATAAAAAATGAAAAAAACATTGACTTTAATCCTGCTGTTCGTGGGAACATATTTAACGTATTCGCAATCCGATATTGAAAATATAAACAAAACGCTCTATGATTATATCGAGGGTACGGCCAATGGCGAACCGGAACGATTAAAACGAGCTTTTCATGAAGATTTCAATCTCTATTTTGTTCAAAATGATTCCCTAAAGGCATGGTCAGGGAAGCAATACATAGCCAACTTTAAGCCTGGTAGAAAAAGTAACCGTATTGGTAAAGTTCTTTCAATTGACTTTGAAGGAAACGCTGCAATAGCAAAGATTGAAATTTTAACGCCGGGCAGAAAACGTATCTATACAGATTATTTAATGCTGTTAAAGATAGATGGTAATTGGAAAATTATACATAAGTCGTTCACCTTTAAAAACTACCCCGAATGAAAATTCAAAAGCCAAAGAGCAGATTTCTATCTGTGTTCATTTCATCAATTCCTGCAGAAAACAAGATGTCCCAAAAAAGTTTTTTAACCTTGCTCTTTCTATCAATAAGCACAATTGTATTCTCACAGTTATCCAATGTAGAGGAACAACGTATTGATAGTATTTTTAGTGAATGGAGCAAAAACAATGGTCCAGGTGTTGCAGCTGGCTTAATATTCGGCAATGACATCATCTATAAGAAGGGATTCGGTCTTGCCCAACTTGAAAGTGAACAACGAATAACCACACAAACCAAATTCCAGATTGATCATTTATCCAGGCAATTTACTGTTTTGGCAATTCTTATTTTGGAGCAACAGGGAAAACTATCATTCTCCGACCCTGTCCGAAAATATATCCCGGAACTCCCAGAATATGAACATCTTTTAACCATTTCACATCTAATAAATCATTCCAGTGGTCTAAACGATTACGGAATGACCAAGGTCATTTTACGCAAGCACGAAGATGATGTATTTACCCATGAGGATGCCCTTGATTTAATCAAAACCCAGAAAGAACTAAACTTTATACCAGGAACAGCTTTTTCTTATATCGTTTCGCTAACCGAGCTTTCCCTGTTGGCAGAGGTTGTTGCAAAAGCCTCTGAACAAACTCTTTCAGCATTCACAAAGGAGCACATTTTTGGGCCACTACAGATGCAAAACACCCATTTTGTTGAAGATTATAATGCCATTATTTCAGATTTTGCAAAATCCTATCAAGTAGAAGATGAAAAAACGAAATTGAAAGTCATCAATCAGAGTAATGCTGGCCCCACCAATTTGTATACCTCCGTAGATGATTTGTTCATCTGGTATAAAATATTCAACAGTCCATCCAACAGCACATTCACAGAACTTATAAAACAATTGGACCAACCTGTCAAACTGGAAAACGGGAACACATGTAATTCTTCATGGGGAATAATGACATTGGGGAGGGGGTTTTTTCATAAAGAACGTGGGCTTCCGGCCTACTGGCAGTATGGACTTTCAGGAGGCTATGCCGCAAACGTTTTCCGCTTTCCTGAACAACAACTTATCTCCTTCGTATTGGGGAACAATAACCGATATAATGGAATGCCAGCTATGTCAATGGCTTATCATTTTTTAGAAAATAAATTTCCAGAACCTAGGGAAATTGATATCAACACGATAAAATCAAGAAAAATATCCAGGTCCCAGCTTAAAAACTATGAGGGGCATTATTGGAATTCGGACCGTGGAATAGCACGAAAAATCTTTACACGTAATGATACACTTTATTATGCACGTTTGGAGCAAAATCAGGGGGCAAGAATGATTCCGCTAAAAACTAAGGAAAAGTTCCAGTTACAAGTAGAGAGTGATGACAAAATATACTTTTCCTTTAAAGAGATAGAAGGGCAAACAGCTTATGATATTATATTGGGGGAAAGTGACCCATACCCCTATATAAAATATGAGCCAATAGTATATTCAGAGGAAAACCTCAAGTTGTATACCGGATACTTTTATGCCAAAGACCTAAGTATTGTTTACCATTTTGACATTGAGGACGGAAAACTTCAAACAAAAAGACCAGATGGCACTGTAATTAGGTTTGATCCCGTCACCAAAGATGTTTTTAGAGGAAATCGAGGGTCTTTTGGGGGCATAAGATACCATAGAGATTCCGATAATGTCATCATAGGATTTTCCATTCATACAGTTGGTATCCAAAATCTTCAATTTAGAAAGATTTAGTGTTGATTATACTCTAAATCTCTTTTGGTAATTGGCGCTCATTCTGGATGAACCGTTTCATTTCGCTACTTTTGTAGAATACTTCACAAAAGAAAACTATGAGCACAAAACTGGTAGCCCCTTCCCTATTAGCTGCTGATTTCGGGAACTTACAACAAGATGTTGAAATGGTCAACCAAAGTGATGCGGATTGGCACCATATTGATGTTATGGATGGTGTTTTTGTTCCCAACATTTCTTTTGGAATGCCAGTGATAAAATCCATTGCCCAACATGCGACAAAAATATTGGATGTACACCTAATGATTGTTGATCCGGATAGATATATAAAAGCATTTGCGGATTTAGGTGCCAATTATCTCACGGTACATTATGAAGCCTGTACCCATTTGCACAGAACCTTGCAAGCCATAAAGAATCAGGGAATGAAAGCAGGGGTCGCGTTAAACCCACATACTTCCGTTAGCTTGCTGGAAGACACTATCCAAGATATAGATTTGGTCTGCGTGATGAGCGTGAATCCGGGTTTTGGCGGTCAATCCTTCATTGAGAATACCTATCAGAAAGTAAGTGAACTAAAAAATCTAATCGAAAAGAAAAAATCAAATACCCTTATTGAAATTGATGGCGGGGTAAACGCAACTAATGCCAAAAAATTAGTGGATGCCGGAGCCGATGTCTTAGTGGCGGGTAGTTTTGTCTTTAAAAGTGAAAATCCAACAGAGACCATCAAAAAACTTAAAGAACAGATTGCTTAATGCAGAAATTTGATGTTATTATTGTTGGAGGGGGTCCCATTGGTATTGCCTGTGGTTTGGAAGCAAAAAAACAAGGGCTTTCTTTTTTAATTATAGAAAAAGGACCTATTGTAAATTCACTTTTCAACTACCCTATAAACATGCAGTTTTTTTCTTCTTCTGAAAAACTGGAAATTGATGACATCCCCTTTATCAGTAAGGAAGCCAAACCCAAGCGTAATGAGGCTTTGGAATATTACAGGAGAATTGTTACTTCCAATCAACTAAACATACAGCTATTTGAAAAAGTGACGGAGGTTGTAAAAAGTGACGGCTCTTTTTCCATAACAACAGATAAAAATCAATATGTATCAAAAAATATTGTAGTTGCCACTGGCTTCTATGATATACCCAACACTCTAGGTGTTCCTGGTGAGGATTTGCCTAAAGTCTCCCATTACTACAAAGACCCGCATTTTTATGCGAGTCAGAAATTGGCCGTAATTGGGGCGAGTAATTCCGCTATTGATGCCGCTTTGGAATGCTATCGTAAGGGAGCGGATGTCTGCTTGATTATTAGAGGGCCTGAAGTAGGCCAACGTGTAAAATATTGGGTACGTCCAGATATTATAAACCGGATTGAGGAAGGAAGCATAAAGGCCTATTACAATACCCAAGTAAAGGAAATTAAGCCTACCCAACTGCTCATTGCTACTCCAGATGGCCCGTTGACCTTAGAAAACGACTTTGTTCTGGCACTTACAGGTTATATGCCCAACTTTCAATTCTTGGAAAAACTGGGCATACAACTTTCGCAAGATGAAAAGCGGTTGCCCAGTTATGATCCAAAAACAATGGAATCCAATATTGAAGGACTCTACCTAGCCGGAGTTATCTGTGGAGGGATGGAAACGCATAAATGGTTTATTGAAAACTCAAGAATCCATGCCCCTATCATCATGAAGTCCATTAAAGCCAAAGCATTATAACAAAAGGTCTTCCCTTGTATTAAATACGCTTTTAGGAGTAAGGTTAATGATAAAAACCCTACTTCTACTATATAAGGCATCAAAAACGAGAAAATGACCAAGCAACTACATTTAGCGGCCCAATACTTGGCTACTGTGGCAAAAAGCTTTTTAGAAGCTAAAGCAGATGATAGCCATACTAATCTAGGGTTTTCTGTTGAAGAAAAAAGTATTCAAACTTGGCCATTGGATGAGGCGGACACAAAACTTTGCCTAAACTATGAGCAGTTTTCACTGGAGTGGAAATCCCACGAAGGCAATTCCATTTTACTAGATGGAAAAACGGATGCAGAAATAGTAAACTGGTTAAGTCAGACTTCCAAAATACTTGGGTTTGAAAAGCCATACCAATTTGACTTACATTACGAAATGCCCTATAGTATGAATCTAACCGATAAATTTGAAAAGTCTGATGTAAAAGAGTTGGTTGGGTTACGAACACTGGCTCAAAATGCATTAAAGTCATTTATTAAAAAAGAACAATTGACTTCAGATATTCGCATTTGGCCGCATCATTTTGATTCTGGTGCATTTTCGGCATTGGATAACTCAGAGAAATCTGTTGGCATGGGGATGGCTATTCCCGATTCTATGGTTAATGAGCACTATTTTTATATCAGTGGATACAAAGGACATGATAGTTTGGACACCTCAACTTTTGAAAACCTAACGCATGGAAAATGGCTGAATGAAGGCTTTAAAGGTGCTATTTTACCAGCTTCAAAAGCAAATGAAGAAATTGCCGTTCAATTTTTTAGCGAAGCTTTTCAAGAAATAAAATTGTGACGACAATAAATGAAAGAGCCCAAGTCTTATGAGTAAACTTGGGCTCAATACAACTAAAAAACCTAATCATCAATCAAAAAACAGTTCATGCCCACTCTTTTTTAGGCAATCCCATATATATTAGATGTGGTATTAAAAAAAAACTTGCGCGCGAAATAAAAAAAGTCTGGAAGCTTGGCAACCAGACCTTTGAATAAAATTTATGTAACTATCCACCAACTTTTATAGTCGGACAATATTTGTTATTGGCGTGGAGGAGGTGGCCTCATTGGGTCTCGCCCATCGCGCTCGGGCCCCATTGGTTCATGTCCATCACGCTCAGGCCGCATTGGGTCGGGTCCATTGCGCGCCGGCCCCATTCCATTTCGACCATGATTTAAAGCTCCGGACAAAATAGCTTCAAGTTTACTCTTTTGTTCTTTGTTACAAACCTTTTCAATTTCTTTGAAGTAATTAAAAATCTCTTTTTCCCTTCTTCTACTCAATTCTCCAATTAAAACAGTAACGGAATCCAACTCTTTATCCGTAAAATCACTTTCCCCCAATTTGTTAAAAAGATATTTCTTTAAGCCCATTGAACGGTTGTCTATATTTTTCATCTTTCTATGGTGTCGCTCATCTATATCCTTAAATTCCTTTTTTTGATTTTCATCAAAGCCAAGCTGTTGGGTTATAAAAACCCGGGGAGGTCTGCTTTGCCTATCTGGTTTATCTAAAAGTAGGAACAATAAAATACCGTTCATGACCACTAAGAAAATCAACAAAATAATAATGGGTAGATTTTTCTTCATTGCCGTTTAATTTAGGATTGATTCGCTTTCGGATTGTGAAAAGCCATAGGCCTCCGCAAATGTCTGCAACTCCTGTTGCTTATTGGACGAACGATATGAATATACTGCCACTATGTTCACAATAGCAAAAAGCAATAACATGGCAATCTGGTATTTTGGAGTAAACCAACTTAAAACATCAGGTCGCTGTTTTTCAACAGTAACTTGAGAAAGCTTATTCAAAACCTTATCCTTAAAAAAAGGAGGCGTATTGACAGCTTCAATTTTAGAAGCCGAGTCAATAAGTTCATCAATTAATTCAGGTGTAAATTTTTTATCATTCATGACTTTTAGTATGATATGTGCTTAGATGCTATCAAAAATTAAAACTTGCGCTACCAACCCTCTTTTTTGTAAAATTTTGTTAAAATATCTTTTAAGTTCTTTTTTGCCCTAAATAATAAGGATTCAATTGAGGAAACACTTTTCTTGGTAATTTCACTTATTTCCTTATAGCTCAGTCCATCTATTTTATGTAAGGTAAAAACCACTTTTTGAGATTCTGGAAGCTCATTTATTGCTCTATACAGTGTCTCATTTCTTTCTTTGTTCTCCAATTGAACACCCGGATGATTATACTCTGTGAAGTACGAAGATTTATCAACCGGAATTGCATTCCCTGTTATGGACTGCATAAAACCAAAACGTTTTTTTGTATTCTTTTTTCGGATAAATTCCAAGCTTTTATTTACAGATATCCTATAAATCCATGTGGATAGCTTTGAATTGCCCTTAAACTTATCAATGGAATTATATATTTCTATGAAAACCTCTTGGGCAACATCTTCGGCATCTTCCATATTGGGCACAAACGATAGGCAAGTATTGAAAACCCTCGATTGATACTCATCCAACAACCTATTATAGGCAAGCTGTTTTTGCTGCTTAAGGTCTGATAAAAATTGTTTATCCTCCAAAAATCTATTTGGTTAATGCAAGTGCAATTTAGCAGGAATTTTAGACATTCCCTGAAATTGTGTTTCCATAAAAAAATAACTCTTACGCAAGTTTTTTGAAAAACGTACATCTAAACTTAAAAGCAAAAACAATTTATCATGAAAAACAGAACTTTTAAATTAAGTATATACTTGGGTGTAATTGCATTACTGGCTTCATGCCAGATTAAGGCCCAGCAACAAGATAGAAACTCCGAAAGAAAACAACCCCCATCCTTTGAAGAGCTCATTGAAATGATGGATGAAAATGAAGATGGAAAACTTTCTAAAAAGGAAGTCAAGGGTCCATTAAAAGATGATTTTGACAAAATAGACCTTAATGAAGATGGATTTATCTCTGAAGAAGAACTTGAAAAGGCTCCAAAACCTGAAAGACGAGGTGGCCCCAACAGAAATTAATAACTAAAACCCCTTAATTAGATGAAAACGAATCCAATTTTAATAATAGCTCTGGCGTTTTTCACTGTATTTGCATCATGTTCAGATGATGCCGATGATTTGAATGAGGAGGAAACAGGAGATACGGACGATATAGCATTAACTGAACTGCCTGCAGCTTTTGCAGAGTTTAATAGTGATGCAGTAGATGTTTACCTCTCGGACAATGGTACAACTATTACTATAGAAACAACAGGTTTGCCCAACCATGATACAGTCTACTGGGGTGAAAACAATGATGGTTATATTGAAGAACCAGATGTTCAGCTTACTCCCTCTATAATGTCCACTAACAACAATGCCATTACCATTACAGTTGACGCGGTCCCTAATTTGGATGGCAGCAGTACACAAACACAATTGAATACAATTGGAATAGCAGTAAGCGGTTCTTCCTTGTTCAATGATCAAGAAGGAAATGGTGCTTTGGATGCTGCCGCTGTAAGTTTGGATTGGACTGGGGCCCATATTGGACCAAGTGTATACCACTACCACCTTGAGCCTATAGCCTTTTCCAATGACGATGAAAACCTAGTTGGTATTTTATTGGATGGTGTATTTATTTATGGTAGAAAATGTAATTCAACAGGAACCTATCCGGATGATCTGGATGCTTCAGGAGGGCATACATCAACAACCCAGCATACCGATGAAGAGGAACAATACCATTACCATATTATCAATGAAGTTTATTCCACCACTGGTTCTTATGTTATTTTTGCCGGACCCTATCAAGGGAATATCAAATGAAGAAAGTTGCCAAAATATCTTTATTGCTGATTACTAGTATTGTTCTGTGTTGCTGTGAAAAAAAATCGCAGCTTAAAAAAGAGGATATTGTAAATGAAAATATCGTTATTGCAAACATTGAGGTTCTAAAAGACAGTCTTGTACTAAACGGAAATGAAGGTAATTGGTATTACAAAGACCAACTTTTTACCGGTTATGCGGTAAAATACCATAAGAATGATTCGCTACGGCAAAAAGTTGGTTTTTATAATGGAAAAAAAATGGGAGTTGCGAAAGTATGGTTTCCCAATGGGGGTTTAAAAGTTGAATCCCATTACAATAAAAACAAGCTTGTTGGCAGTTACAAAGCCTGGTGGAACAATGGTGTCTTAGCTTCCGATGCCAATTATGAGAATGGTAAACTCAATGGTATTGAGACAAAATGGTATGAAACAGGTCAATTGTCCAAAGTAAGAAATTTGGTGAATGGAAAGGAACAGGGCTTGCAACAGGCTTGGCTTAGAAATGGAACATTGTATGTAAATTACGAAGCAAAAAACGGAAGAATTTTTGGCATGAGACGTGCCAACCTATGTTATCAATTAGCAGATGAAAAAGTTGTTTATACAAAAAATTAGCGCACTTACTTGTTTCTGTCTTGTCATGTTGATAGGTTTTATAAGCTGTAAGAAGGAAATCAAGAAAAAAAGCATCAAAATCGTTGAAACCAGCCGAGTTGAAAACTTACCCTACTACGATAACGAATCCTTTACCCCAAAATGGATAAAACCTGGTAGCGATGAACAAAAAAACTTTCATAAAATACCAGATTTTGAGTTCATAAATCAACTAGGGGATACCATCACTAAAAAAACATTTGATAATAAAATATATATCACCGACTTCTTTTTTACAAGCTGTCCTGGCATTTGCCCCAAAATGACCAGCAATATGATTAAAATACAGGAGGAATTTAGGAACGACTCTGAAATTCTACTCCTCTCACATTCCGTAACCCCATCAATTGATTCAGTTTCCGTTTTAAAGGAATATGCAGATGGCTATGGCATACTGGACAATAAATGGCACTTGGTTACTGGAAACAAGACCGAAATATACAATTTAGGTAGGAATCATTACTTTGTTGAGAATGATTTGGGAGAGCCTAAGGGAATTGATGATTTTCTACACACAGAAAACTTTTTACTGATTGATAAAAACAGTCATATCAGAGGCATTTATAATGGTCTGAACAGGGCGTCAATGACGCAGCTGATTATAGATATTAAAGCTCTAAAGAAAGAGGAAAATGGGAGTTAACCTAAAATTATTCTTTTAAGGAACTACAGTTTTTCCATTTTCAACCCTAAAGATTTTTAAGGGATTTTCCGTTTTTAATTCATCCGGAAGGAGGGAATCTGGAAAGTTTTGAAAACAAAAAGGTCTAGTAAACCTTGTAATTGCAGCAGTACCCACGGAGGTCATTCGTGCATCAGTAGTAGCCGGAAAAGGTCCCCCATGCACCATGCTATGGCACACTTCGACACCCGTGGGAAAACCATTTATCAATAATCTTCCAACTTTTCTTTCCAAGATTTTCAATAAATCCGAATACTCTCGAAGATCCTCCTCTGTTCCATGAACCGTGGCGGTTAAATGTCCTGTCAAATTCTTGGCGATCGCAAGTACTTCTATTTTGTCTTTTGCATGAACCAGCAAGGTTGAAGGTCCAAAAACCTCTTCCTCTAATTCCATGTCCTTTAAAAAATTAGCCGCGGTAACTGAAAGAACTTCGGCTACTCCTTGAGTGGGCATCTCTTGTTGTTTTCCCGAGGAAACTAAAGTCACGGAATCCTTGGATTTGAGTTTCTCAAGACCTTTGGTATAGTTTTTATGTATAGATTCCGATAGCATTGTTGCCGATTGCGACAAGGAGATTGAATTTTGAAGCTTTTGTTCAAAATCTCGAACCTTTTCTGAATCCTGCAAAATTGTTAAGCCCGGGTTGGTACAGAATTGACCAACTCCTAATTGAACCGAATTTGACAAGCCTTCTGCCAAAGCTTCTTGATTTTCTTCTAGAGCTTTTGGAAGTATGAAAACGGGATTACTACTTCCCATTTCTGCATATACCGGTATAGGTTCTTCTCGTTTTGTGGCCTCATCAAATAGAGCCTTTCCTCCTCCATAGGATCCCGTAAAGCCAATAGCTTTTATCAATGGGTTTCGAACCATTGCCAATCCAACATCATTAGAAGCTCCTTGAACCAAAGAAAATACACCATTAGGCATATTGCAGGTTTTCGCAGCTTTTAATATTGCCTGCCCAACCAATTCTGATGTTCCAGGGTGCAGAGGGTGTGATTTAACTACAATTGTACAACCAGCAGCCAAAGCCGATGCAGTGTCTCCACCCGCCACAGAAAATGCCAACGGAAAATTACTTGCCCCAAAAATGCCCACGGGACCAAGAGCAATCTGCATTTGTCTAATATCTGGTTTGGGTAAGGGTTTTCTATCTGAGTCTGCAAAGTCTATTCTGGCATCAACCCAAGACCCATCTCTCAAAAGGGAAGCAAACAACTTTAACTGATTCGTTGTTCGTCCAAGTTCACCTTTCAACCTACCTTCAGGAAGTCCAGTTTCTTGTCCACATAAATCAACCACATCATTTTCAATCTGCACTAATTCATCAGCAATAGCATCCAAAAACGATGCTTTTTCCAATCCTGTCTTCTCACGATATTGAACAAATGCCTTTTCTGCAAGTACAATGGCTTCATTTACTTCTGAAACGGTAGCTTCATGGTATTTCGTTTTCAATTGTTCGCCAGAAGAAGGATTCTTTGCATAAAAAACATGGGTTCCCATGGCTGAAAAATTGTACCCAATACTATTCTTTCCACTAATCATAATATGACGGACAATAGATTAATTACTAAAAGTACTATTTTATGAAATTACGTTCTTGATAAACTTTTAAATATAAAAGTCATTGGCCCTAAAAGTAGTTGGTCAGTGCCGTTACCCCATTGTATGAAATAATACAGGCAAACAATAGGGAAAGTACCAATACAATATTTATCCAGATGCTCGCCTTATGCTGACCCATAATTTTCTTATTATTGATAAGCAGCATAATTCCAATAATGACCAAAGGCAATACAAAGACATTAAATACCTGAGACAGAATTTGCATTTCTATTGGATTGGCTCCAAAGATTGGAACAATCAAAGCAAATAAACATGCTATTGCAGTGATTATTCTAAACTGCTTGGAATTGGTATCCAATTTTCCGGATTGATAATCTGCAACTAATATGGGAGCAATCAATAAACATGGGAAAATTGAAGATAATCCAGCACTGAGGGTTCCAAAGAAAAATAATGTCAATGCAAATTTACCTGCAACTGGTTCCAGAGTTGAAACCATATCCAAAACATGTGTGACCGGCTTACCTTGATGGAACAAAGCGCCACATGCCACTGCCATAATGGAAGCACTTATGGTGAAGACCAAAATTGCCGCTAAAATTGCATCCTTTTTTTGTTGTCCAAGGTTCGCTTTGGTCCAACCTTTACCTTGAACAAATAACGGTCTTGAAAGAAATGTGGCTGCAGCCATAGTGGTGCCCACAAAAGCGGCCACCAGCATTTTACCGCCTTTTACTTCTGGTATTGATGGAATGAGTCCTTTTGCAACTTCAATAGGCAATGGATATACCATAAAAAGGGATATTAAAAAGGACAATCCCATTATAGACACAAAAATCACTAGAATTTTTTCGAAAAACGTATACTTACCAATAAGCAATAAACCATACATTATAGCAATTACAACAATGGCAATACCTAAAACCATTTCATACTCAGACCCTCTTAACCCGGGAAAGTAGATGGCAAATATTTCAAATATAATATTGGCGGAAATCCCTAAAATACCCATCAGGGAGTTCCATTGCCCAAAAGATATTCCTATTATTATTAGAATAGCAATGAGTTTCCCGCCTTTTATGTGTTTTTTAAAACCATAGAGGGCTGTATCGCCTGAAATCAGGGCATAATTGCCATAAACGTACATTAAAACTCCAGAAAAAAGACAGCTTAGTAAGAGTACCCATAGCAATTGCATGCCATAGGTGCTTCCTGCAACAATCATTGATGTTACGCTTCCGGTGCCAATGGTATATCCAATAGCAAAAATACCTGGCCCAAAACCTAATATTAGACCAAGTATTTTTTTTAATAGGGATTTTTTCACCTCCATAATTAAATCAAATAAGTAAACAATAGCGGTGAAAAAATAATAGAAACAATTAAGCTTTTAGTCTTTGTATTATTTCCAATGTATTTTTAACCAATTCTTCCAGACCTTTGTAGTCTTTCTTTTCCAAGATTGTCTTGGAGATTAACTTTGAGCCCATTCCAACACAGGTTACCCCGGCATCGAACCACCCTTTTAAATTACTTTCCTCAGTGCTAACACCACCTGTAGGCATAACACTTGTCCATGGCTGTGGTCCTCTAATTGCCTTAACAAAGCCTGGTCCATATGTGGATCCCGGAAACAATTTTACAACTTCACAACCCAGTTCTTCTGCCTTATTGATTTCTGTAAGTGATCCACAACCTGGAGACCACAATACCTTTCTCCGATTACAGACAATCGCAATATCTTCCCTAAGTGAAGGGGTAACAATAAAATTAGCTCCCATCTGCATAAACATTGAAGCTGCCCCTGCATCAGTAATTGAGCCTACTCCCATAATCATTCCGGGGAGTTCTTTTATGGCAAATTTGTTCAACTCGGAGAATACTTCAAAAGCAAAATCGCCCCTAGCCGTAAATTCCATTAATCGTGCGCCACCATCATAACAGGCTTTTAGTACTTTTTTGCCCAATTCTATGTCTGAGTGATAAAACAAAGGAACCATACCTGTTTCCTGCATCACTTTTACTACTTCTATTCTTGAATATTGTGCCATAAAATTTATCTAGCTACCCTTCCGGAAGCATCTCCACCCATTAATTTTTCTACTTCTGATACCGTTGCCAAATTGGCATCTCCTTTTATGGTATGCTTTAAACAGGAAGCGGCGACCGCAAAGTTCAATGCATTTTGATCATCTTCAGGATATTTTAGCAATCCATAGATCAATCCACCCATAAAAGAATCTCCACCTCCAACACGGTCAACTATATCCGTAATCTGGTATTCTGCTGATTTGAACATAGTTTCACCATCATATAAAACTCCCGCCCATGTATTATGGGATGCTGAAATGGAACCTCGTAAGGTTGTTATCACTTTTTTGGCGCGAGGGAATTTTTTCATCATCTGCTTACAAACCGATAAAAATGCCTCTGCCTTTACATGTTCTCCTTGAGTTGTAATATCCAATCCTTCTGGTTTGATTCCAAAATGCTTTTCTGCATCTTCTTCATTACCCAATATAATATCGCAATATGAGGTTAATTCGGTCATAATTGCTTCACGATCTCCACCATAATTCCAAAGTTTAGCCCTATAATTAAGGTCTGTAGAAATCGTAACTCCCATTTCACTAGCAACTTTTACCGCTTCTAAACATTCATCTGCGGCACCTTGGGAAATAGCTGGAGTAATACCGGTCCAATGGAACCATTCCACTCCTTCAAAAACTGACTTCCAGTCAATCATTCCCTTTTCAATTTCCGCAATTGCAGAATGGGCCCTGTCATAAACAACTTTACTTCCCCGACTTACTGCACCGGTTTCAAGAAAATAAATTCCCAAACGATCACCACCATAAACAATCTTGTCTACGCCAACTCCCCTTTTTCGCATCTCCATCATTGCACATTCACCAATGTCATTTTTTGGTAACCGCGTGACAAAGTCAACTGGAACGCCATAATTAGCCAAAGAGACGGCTACATTAGATTCACCTCCTCCGTATACAACATCAAAACTCGATGCTTGTGAAAACCTTAAAAATCCTTGAGGTGCCAAACGCAGCATTATCTCACCAAAAGTTACTACTTTTTTCATCTAAAATTATATTATTTACTACTGTTTTCTATAAAATGGTTAAACGTTTAACCTTATCTTAAAAAATAAATCAAAATGGAGTCATTTTGATTGTCATAACTAAAAAATCTATATTTGCTTAAACGTTTAAGCAAATATATTAAAATTTGACAAATAAAAAAAGAACTACTATAAAAGACATCGCCGATATTTTAAAAATATCTGCTGCGGCAGTTTCCAAGGCATTGCATGATGATCCACGTATTAGTTCAAAAACGAAAGAGGCAGTACGAAAGGTTGCCAAAGAACTGAATTATCAACCTAATCATTTGGCAAGTGCTTTGCGGAGGGGAAAAAGCAATCTGGTTGGTGTTATTGTTCCAAGAACAAACAGCAACTTCTTTTCTTCGGTAATACAGAATATGGAGGAGGTTTTAAACAAAGAGGGGTACAACATCATCATGACCCAATCCAATGAATCCTTTAAAAAAGAATGCAATAATATAGATACCCTTTTATTTACTCAGGTTGATGGCATTATTGCTTCTATGGCCAATGAAACCATTAGCTTGGATTTTTATGAAAAAATTAAATCTAAAGGAATCCCACTAATCTTATTTGATCGCGGTGAAAATGATTTGAATGTGGATTATATCGGTATTGATGATTATGCCAGTAGCCATATGATCGTTGAACATCTTATAGCACAAGGTTGCAAAAGAATTGCCCACATTGGTGGTTATAAGCATACTAGGATTTTCAACAATAGAATAAGGGGATATGTAGATGCAATCAAAAAGAACAACTTGCCTTTGGATGATAAACTTTTAATAGAAAGTAGTCTTACCAAAGAAGATGGAAGGGCCAAAATGATGCAATTGTTGTCGTTGGATGAGCGGCCAGATGCTGTTTACGTCGCAGGGGACTATGCAGCTCTTGGAGCACTGCAAGTATTAAAGGAAAACAAAATAAAGGTCCCCTCCGAAATTGCATTGGTAGGTTTTGGCAATGAACCTTTTACCTCATTAATTTCCCCTGCAATTACAAGTGTTGAGCAACATAGCTCTGAGATTGGAAAGTTGGCAGCAAAAACATTTTTAAATCGCATAAAGGAACCTATTTTAAAACAAACCTTGAACAAGATAATTCTTGATGCTGAACTTATTGTTAGGGATTCTTCTAATAGAAAGGACGACTAAATCCATAAAAACAAAAGCCCCTTTTAAAAGAGGCTTTTGAAAGTTTGTGTTATTTCGATAGCATCAACTGAAGGCTAAACCTCCATTGATATCATAATTTGCTCCGGTAATAAATGACGATTCATCACCTGCTAAATAAACTACCAAATCAGCTACTTCTGATGCCGAGCCCTCCCTTCTTAAAGGGGTTCCAGCAGCAACTTTAGTACGGACTTCATCTTTTGTGAAATCGTCATGGAACTTTGTGCCAATTAAACCTGGACAGACTGCATTTACTCGAATTCCCTTAGGCCCGAGTTCTTTTGCCATTGCCCTGGTAAATGTAGTCACAGCTCCCTTGGAGGAACTATATAAAGAAGACCCTCCTCCTCCTCCATCTCTGGCTGCTTGTGAAGAAAGGTTAACAATGGAGGCTCCTTTACCCATTAAAGGCTCAAAAGTTTTCATAACGAAAACAGCAGATTTAAAGTTTACGTTCATGACTAAGTCATAAAATGGCTCATCAAATTCCTGTAATGTTTTACGGGCAAAAAGCCCTCCGGCATTACTCACTAAAACGTCTACTTTATTTCCAAAAGATTCAACCGTTTTTGCTTTTAAGTTCTCTATATCACTCAGTTTTGATACATCAGCTTTAACAGCAATAGCTTCACCTCCGGCAGCTTTTATCTCATCAACTGTCTCATAGGCTCCAGATTCGGAACTGTAATAGTTTACAACTACCTTGGCGCCTTCTTTTGCAAGTTTTACCGATATTGCCCGTCCTATATCCCTAGCTCCACCGGTAACCACCGCCACCTTTCCTTTAAATCTTTGCATCTTATCCTTAACGCTATATTCCTAACCCTTGTCCTCCACCAACTTGAATGGTTTCAGCAGTCATAAAAGAAGCATCATCACTCACCAAAAATGAAATTACTGAAGCTACGTCTTCTGGTTGCCCCAATCTTCCAAGTAAGATATTGTTCTTCCATGACTGGAACACCTCTGGTTTTGTAGATTTAATTTGAGCATGAAAGGGAGTGTCTATTGTACCCGGAGATACAGCATTCACACGAATTCCGTATTCAGCAAGATCTTTTGCCAGTGCCCGTGTTATTGCATGTACTCCAGCCTTAGATGTTCCATAAATACCAGCGCCAGGACCACCAGCATTCCAACCAGCAATTGATGTATAGTTGATTATGGAAGGATTCTCTCCTTTTTTAAGGAAAGGAATCGCAGCTCTTGAAGCAAAAAATGTTGAGTCAAGATTTAAGGCCATAACGAATCTGTAAAATTCAGTTGTCATATCCTCGAACCTCGATCTTCCACCTAATCCTCCGGCATTGTTTACGAGCACGTCTATTTTACCATACTTCTCTCCAATCGTATTGATATTTGAAGTTACCTCTTCTTCTTTAGTAACATCGAACCCATAATATTCAGAGGTAATCCCTTCGGAGGTGAGCTCCTCAACTCTCTTAGCCCCTTCTTCATCCTCTATTCCGTTTAAGATTACAGTATATCCATCTTTTCCAAGTCTTTTAGCCACTTGAAAGCCAATACCACCTGTTGCTCCTGTAATCAAAGCTATTTTTCCGTTTAAATTCATTATTTGTACTATTTATTCTATGTTTAAATTATCTTTTTTCTAACTGGACCAATATTTTTTATTAATATAAATATTGATAAAACACCCAACACAACTGATACACATATGGCTATAAATGCAGGTGTGTAAGAGTTTGTTGTGATTTGACCAACGAACCAATTCATGATCATTGGCGACACCGCTGCAATCGTTCCTGCCAAACCAGCAAGGGTGCCAACTGATGGACCTCTAAAGAGATCACTTGAAATAGTTTGAATATTACCTATTGCAAATTGAAATCCAAATAAGGCTAATCCCGCTAGGTATATAAATGCCATGAAATTATCTTCTTTCACGTACGTTATTATGCTGACAAAGGCAATTAAAATCAATAGCCCCCCAATTGCAATTGCAATTTTTCTAGAAGCATCCACGGAAAGTTTTTTCATCAATGCCCCAGTAAACATTCCACCAATTATACTTCCAGCAGCGGCCATTAAATATGAAATCCAAATGGTTTGGGTTTCCTTAATATTCAAGCCAAACCTATCCCCCAAATAAATGGGCATCCAACCAACAAAAAACCACCAAATGGGTTCTATAAAAAATCTACAGGACAAAACTCCCCAAGATTCTCTATAACTAAGAATTTTAAATACACTCAGTCCTTTTTGTTTTTTTTCGTCATTCTCTTTTACCTTCTCAATTCTGTCTTTAAGAATAAGTTCTTTTTCAGCATCGGTTAGCCACTTATGGTTTTCAGGTTTAGCCTTGTTTATAAAAAGCCATGGTATTACCCACAATAAGCCAACTACACCCAAGATTACATAGGTCATTTTCCATCCGTATCCAGTATATAAAAAGATAATAATGAATGGAGCTATTACATTTCCTATAGAAGCTCCCGAATTAAAAATACCCTGAGCTGTTGCACGTTCTTTAACTGGAAACCATTCTCCATTGCTTTTTACGGCACCTGGCCAATTCCCTGCCTCTCCAAGTCCAAGTAACACCCTAAAAAGAGAAAGTGACCCTAGACCTCTTGCAAATGCATGAAAGACACATGCTACGGACCAGACAACTATGGAAACTGTAAAACCCAATCGTGTGCCTATTTCATCATATAATTTTCCGGAAGCAAACTTACCTATTGCATATGCCGCCATGAACAGGTTGAGCATAAAGGCATAGTCCGAGTTGTCCATACCCAAGTCCTTGCCCATCTCAGGCCACAATAACGCGAAAGCCGTTCTGTCTATGTAATTTATAACAGTGGCTAAAAAAATAAGCATTATTATCCACCACCTTAATCCCTTTACTTTCATAATTCTAATATGTTTTTAGCACAAAAATCCCACCAGTGACCCCAAAAGAAACTCTTGGAGACATCTGATTACAGTTTACGACACGACTTTAAAAGAAAATCCTTTAGTATTTGATTATTTATTGATTAAGCTTGGGTATTAGCTTTACTTGATATTATTTCCTATTTATCTTCTTCCCCTCCAGAATTGTAACAGTATTGGTACAACATTTTAAAATGAACCTTCATTTTCTCTTTTGCTGATTGTGGATCTTGATTTTTTATAGCTTCATAAATATCTTCATGCTCTTGAATGCCAATAAAAGATTGATTTGCATCGCACACGTGATATTTTTCAAAATTTGTAATAATCTCAGGTGTAATTATCAACATAAAGGTATTCATGGTACTGTTCTTACTTGCTTTTGCTATTGCCAAATGAAACAGCAAATCCTCCTCAACAGCATCCTTCCCATCCAACACTTTTTTATTGTATGCATCCAATGCTGCCCTTAATCCCTTCAAATCTTCATCTGTTCTTCTCAACGATGCCAATCTGACTGTTTTTAACTCGAGTAAAATTCGAGTTTCAACCAATGATTTAAAATCTGGATCTTCCAGACGTAAAATATCATCGAACATCCCATTCATAGCCACTGTGCCAATATTTGCTATGAAAGTTCCGCTTTGTGGTCTTGATTTCAAAATACCAAAAAACTCCAGTTTCTGAATGGCTTCGCGCACATTATTTCTACTGACCCCAAACTTTTCTGACAGCATTCTCTCTGATGGCAACTTATCTCCAGGCTCCAGATTTTTATAATTTACCAAATCCCTAAGCTTGGAGATTATATTCTTCTGAACGTCTTCATTTTCACTTTTAGTAAGTATTTCAACTCGCATAAATCTCTTTAAGTTTAAATTGGTTAACCAGATTTGTATTTTAAATTTAACAAATTACATTAACAATTCACTGATTGTTCTTTTTTATTCTACATATTTAGTTGTTAGAGGACTATTGACTACCTTTTTATGGACAATAGTCCCCATTTTAACCAAACTAACTCAAAAAAAGATCATCAATGTTCAACCTGTAATTCATAAATTTTCACCTTGGCAAATGCTCCTTCATCCCTTGTCTGAAAATAGTTTCCTGCTTTGAAGTAATTTTCAAACACACCCCATCTTCTAATACTTGCATCGTCGTATACAGCGAATTCATTTTTATTCAAAGACACTACCATTTTGCCATTGGTAACCTTAACTTCTATATAAAATTTTCCAAATCCTACTTCCTCCTCAAACGTATGACCCTTATCATCACCCCATGCTTCCTCATGTAATATTCCTTCTTGGGTGGCCGCTAGAGATTTAAGTACTTTTGTCTTGACCCGAATTTTGCCCTTATCCCAGTAAATTTTCAAAATTGGAGGTGCATTATTGTCCTTTTGCCCTATCAAGTCTCGTTGCTCATTGGTCAGTCTACCATGAATCTGCAAAATAATAACTTTATGATATTTTCCATTCTTGTCCCTAGACACTTCATCCATGGCCATTTTGGCTTTTAAAACACCACCTTGGGCAAATGTCCAGTTTACATTATCATCTCCTGGAACCATCTGCTCCCGCAATTCTGACCTAGAATATTTTGTATTAGCCGTTGTGGCGTCACTTGGATAGGCATAAAAAACCAATGCTCCAGAAACAGAGTCATTGTACATAAATGGCTTCAATGTTTCATTCGTTGCATAATCCAAAATCTCCGGTGGTTCCACACTCACAGCTCCACCTTTTCCTTTTCCTTCAGGAATGGTAACTTTCCAGTGGGATAAATCAATGTCAGGAAGCCTTAACTTCTTCTTCTTTTTGTGTTTTTCAATTTTTGTCTTCGACTCTGCAACGCTACTTTTCTTTTTTTGAGAAGTAGCGTTAACAGATAGAAAAATTAGTATAGCAAATACCAATAAGTCTTTTCGAAGTTTTTTCATTAAAATTAAAATTATTGGGCAATAACCTTTACATTATCTATATAGGCATCTTTTGGCGTAACCGCATAAAACATTACGGCAACCTCACCACTATCAGGAGCGGTAAATGGTATTTGAACCAATGTTCCAAAATCATCTGTAGTATCCGAGAATTTACCTTCTGCAATAAACCCTTCATGAAAACCTAAATTATCTCCAATATTATCAACGGCATCTGCCCCATCATCATAATGTTCGCCTAGTATTAAACCTACTACATTTCTTCCTCCTATTGGATCGGTTCCGCTATCATCTTTGATAGCATATTGATACTCTAAGACATAATTAGCGCCAGGAGTTAGAATAAGTTCTTGATATGCATATCTGGAACTTGAAGATCTTAATTCTCCTCCAGATTGACTTGAAGACCACTTGGCCCCTCTTGTTTTGCCTCCAGTATCATTTCCATCGATATCAAAATCAGAACCATCAGAACTTGATCCAAAAGGATTAGTGTCACCATCTGTAAATGTTTGCCATTTCCAGAAATCCTGATTATCCTCAAAATCACCATTTATAATGGTTGAACCAGTAGTTCTAGGCATGTAAATATTATCAACTGTTATAGTAGCATGATCATTTGCAGTTCCAGTAGCACCCAATTCAAAGATAATTGAATCAAACTGAGAAACTGGAGATGAGAAATCAGAGGCTAAATCAAGATCAAAGCTAGTCCATTCTCCATCTGTTAAATCTAAATCGTCGATTTCATGGTTTACCGTATTAGTTCCGTCTACCAATGTTATTTTCAATTTATCGATACCCGTTGCAAAATCCGAATAAACATCAAAATGAATAACCTCAGCTCCAACACCACTGTAAAATGCATCAGCAACAACCACTTCATCACTCAATTCAACTACTCCTGTTTCACTATGTAGTCGTGAAAATTCCAGTAAGGTATTTCCAGAATCTTGTATTACTTCCTTACCCCCTGATCCATCTGCACCAATCGGAAAACTGGAATCGGTATAAATATTAAAAATATTATACTGCTTAGCTGTTGGCGAATCTGCGGCCGTTTCTATAGATTCTACTGTATGATCTACGGTTATATCTTGCGTTTTAACGATATCCGCATAACCATCGGCCTTTGTTGTTACCGTTATCGTATAGTCTGCCGACTCTTCCACGTTAGAATAATCATGGATAGTACTCTCTCCTTGTACTGTGGTAACGGGATTACTTCCGTCACCAAAATCCACAACATAGGTATCAACACCAACCGTTAGAGGTGATACAGTTATAATTGTACCATCTCCACTTGCCTCCGCTGAAAAACTGGAAAACACAGCGGTTGTAGAACTGTCTGCACCTGACGAAACCTCTGGAGCCACTCGTGTAAACTCATCCTCTTCATCACATGCTATTATAAGCCCAATTACCAAAAGAGCTCCTATTCCTTTTTTTATTAAATTCATAATCTTATTTATTTGTTTGTTTATCTCTGTCAAAGTCTGTTTTACTTTATAAAGCATAAACATTATACTTATCAGATATGTTACTAGAGATTAATCAATTCTTTCTATACTTATCTTAGAATATCTACATTCAGTACCATCGTATTCAATATTGAATCGCATGTTCTCCGTATTTTCTCCAGTTGCAAACCTAACCGAATACTCTTCATATGCTGAGGCAGAGGAGGATAGTGGGATGTCTTCACTTAAAAAGTCTTCACCTGTATCCCCATCTTCAATTAAGAGTTGTCCAGCAGAACTACCCGTGCTTTTACTCACATACCAAAAAACTATCTCATACTGCGCATCAGCTACCACACGAATAGTTTGATCAAGAAATTGGGAAGAGCTACTAATTTTAGCTCCTCCATTACCTTCTGGTGGTGATGGATCAGAACTACCTGAATACGTACTTGTACCTCTACCACCACCCCATGGTGTTCTTGGATCGCATAAAAAGTCTGGACATTCAAAAGCAGCTACTAATTCATCAACAACTTCAACGTCTAGGGTAATTGTAGATATTTCACCATTACTATCAGAGGCTGTTAAGGTAACAGGGAAAATACCTTCACCTTCAAAAGTGTGTGATGGATCTCTTTCTGTTGAAGTAACTCCTCCTCCAAAATCCCATAGATAAGTATTGGCTTCCGAAGAAAGATCAGTGAAGTATAGTATTGTGAAATCATCTTGATCGGCAGTATAATCAAAATTTGCCTCCGGAAATACAGTATCTGCTTTAGAACCTGTATCCGGCAAATCATCTCTAAAAAGATCAGTGCCAACACAACTAACAGCAAAAATAGCTATCATGAGCACCAACGTTATTTTTCGGAAAAATTTTACTTGATTTTTCATAGTTTAAATTTTTGAGTATTAATATCCTGGATTTTGAGTTAGAAGGCCTCCACTAATGTTAATTTCACTGGCAGGTATTGGTAACAATAATTTTCTGGCATCAAAGACATAATCCATTTCGATTGCGTGTGCACTTAGTACTGCATCTGCAACGCCAAACCTTAACAGGTCAAACCAACGTTGGTTTTCAAAAGCAAGTTCTACTCTTCTTTCCAACAAAAGATCATCTTGAGTAATTGAAGTTACAGTATCAGTTAAACCAGCTCTGTCTCTTACCATTTGAAAAGAAGCTAGTGCTGCAGTATCATTGGTAGACGCTCCCCCAGCCATAATGGCCTCGACATGCATTAACAATACATCGGCATATCGTAAAGCAATGTAATCGTTACCTGCATCACGTCCCGCCCCATATGTTGGCGGTACCGTGGTTATATCGGATCCTTCTGGCAAAAACTTAATTACCTCATTTGACAAACCAAAGGTAACATAAGAAAGCGCTGTTCTATCTCCACCTGCTGCTGCAAAATCTACAATAAGATTATCATTAACTATATTTTGACCATCTTCTGCACCAACACGTGTGGATGAAGTAAATTCAGCTGAAAAACCTTGGCTTTCCAACTGGTTACCGGAAATATATTGAATAGCAAATATGACTTCACTATTTGCAGATGCATCATATTCCTCCTCGGTCCCTGAATAAAATACGTCATTAAAATCAGGCTCTAAAGAGAAATTTCCACTATTAACTATGTCTTCGCATAACTGCCGTGCACCGGTATAGTTAGGATTATCCTGAGTAAGATATACCTTTGCCAAAATACCTTGTGCAGCCGCTCTAGAAGCTCTTATTACATTTGAATTATCCAAAACACTTATTGCCTCTTGCAAATCTGCAATGATTTGAGCATAAATCTCTGACTCGGGCGTTCTAATAAATGGTGTCTCTTTATCATCTGGTGATACTACTTCTGTAACCAGAGGCACATCACTAAATAAGCGAACCAGTTTGAAGTACGCATAAGCTCTTAAAAATTTAGCTTCTGCAGTATATCTTGCTTGATTACCAGTATCTGCAATATCAATAAAGTTCAAAACATTGTTTGCTCTAAAAATAACCTCGTACATAGAAGCGTAGTAATCCTCAACTTCTACGTTGTTAGCATTAACAAGATAACGGTGAAAATCAGCCTTTGAGCCTTCTGTGGTAGCGTTTCTTGTATTATCGGTTCTATGTTCTGTTAGAAGGTGCTCAAATTGCACTCCCCTATTTGTCGTTGCTTCATTTGAATTTGTAGCATCATTTACACCTTGAATGGCATCATAAATCCCCATAAGTCCAGAAAACACGTCAGCATCCGTTTGAAAGAATGAATCTACAGTAACTACAGAGTCTGGAACTGGGTTTAAAAATTCTTCTGTATCACAGGAGAGAAAAAGAGACCCTGTGAAAGCAAAAATTAGATATTTTATATTTTTCATAATATATTTTCTTTACTAAAATTAAAAGTCAATGTTCAAACCAAGTGTAACCGTTCTAAATATTGGTGTACCCGCTCTTTGGGATCCAAAAGCCCTTACATTACCATTATCATCATGCTCTGGATTAAAACCGTGATAATCATCAGCAGTGATGTAAATCAAATTCTGGCCAGTAACATAAAGTCTTACTCCATTCAATCCAATACGTGATACGACATCTTTTGAAAAGTTATACCCTACGTTTACGTTACGTAGAGAAAAATAGTCTGAGCTTGCTATTACATCACTGGTCACAACTTTTCTTTGAATGAAGGACACATCGGGGACAAGACCAGCTGCTACAGCCTCCTCAGCACCTGTGCCTCTAGTCGTATTACCAAACCAGTTAAAGAAATACTCATCTCCAATATTATTTACTTGACCACCTAACTGACCTTGTACCATAAAAGAAATGTCGAAGTCGCCAATTTTAAATTCGTTCGTGAAACTGTAGATCAAATCAGGATAAGGATCTCCTAAAATGGTTTTATCCTCTTCAGTAATTAAGCCGTCACCATTTAAATCTTTTACAATTGTTGCCCTTGACTCTCCATTTATTCTGTTCCAGGGACTGTCAACATACGTTGTTCTAAAAGAAGTTTCATCAAAAAGCTCTTCATCAACAACAAAACCCCAGTAAGATGAGATAGGTTCACCTATTCGGTTTATCCATTGTGAATTTCTACCATAAGTATCTGAGATCAAAGCATTGTTAGAATCACCAAAACTCAACAATTCATTTTGGTTAGTAGAAGCTATGAATGTAGAATTCCATCTGAAATTTTCAGTAACAATGTTCCTAGTTCTTAATTCAAATTCCAAACCTCGGTTCTGAACTTCTCCTAAGTTTACAATACCCTGGTTAAATCCAGTTAGATATGAAACAGGATTGTTCAAAAGCAGCTCATCACTGTTTCTTTGATAATAATCAATTGAACCTGAAATTCTATTCCCTGCAAATCCATAGTCCAAACCTATGGTTAGTTCTTTGGAAGCCTCCCATTGTAGATCGGGATTCGCAATATTAAGTGGAGAAGCACCTTGAGTTACACCATAGTTGGTATTTTGATTTAAGGCCAGGTAAGGCCATGCATTTGTTAGCGCATTTCCAACGTTAAAGTTCTCCGAACCTGTAAGTCCATAACTAGCTCTAAACTTTAAATTGCTTATCCAATCGGTATTAACCAAGAAATTTTCTTTGGCAACATTCCAACCAACTGATACTGCAGGGAAATTACCCCACTTTGAATCAACACCAAAAACCGAACTACCATCTCGTCTAAAAGATGCATTGAATAAGTACTTATCTGCAAAGGCATAATTAACTCGTGCAAAAAAACCTAGTTTGCTACGATTTGTGTTAAATTCAGTTACAATAGTATTTTCTGGATCGGCCCCATTCATGTTCTTAAGCCTATCATCCGTAAATCCACTACCTGTGATTGTGCTAAACTCAGATCTTCTTTTCTGAATTGTTGCACCTGCCAATAAATTAAGGTCATGCTTCCCAAAATTCTTACTATAATTTAAAGTGTTATCACTGATTAATCTTGTTCGATATCTATTATTTAAAGTATACTGTGACCTACTATCACCAGATTGATGATAATTTGTACCATCCCATCTTGTTTGTTTTCTTTGATCTATAGTTACACCCAAAGATGTTTTTGCCGTTAGACCATCGATAATTTCATAACTTAAGTATGTGGAACCATATAGTTTGGTATTAAAATCGTAATGCTCTCTCTCCACATATTGTTGGTACGGGTTTGAGTCACCTGATGTACGAGGTCTGGCATCACTTCCATTCCCATCTAAATCCAGTTCAACCAAATGATCTTCCCAAAAGTAATCTCCGACACCAACATTTGGGTATACATCTCGATTAATAAACTGCAATGATTCTTCTGTATGGTAAATAGGCAACCAAGGTGATTGACGAATTGGATTATGAATCGACGTTGGCAAACGTCTTTGCTTTGTGTAAGAAGGAGTCACACTAACACCAAACTTAATTTTTTCGCCAATTTTTGAATTGACCTTTAAATTACCTGTATACAATTTATAATCGTCAGTAATTACAACACCTTCATCATGCAGGTATCTCAAAGATGTACTGAAACTTGTATCCTCTGTTCCCCCTCTTGCTGAAAGTGAGTGACTGGTAACATTACCTCCATCAAAGAAAACATCTTGCCAATCTCTATTTACTCCTGTTGTCGCTACTAAAAGCTTTATATATTCCGATTCTTCCGAGAGTGTCCCCGTAACTGATTGCTCCAACGCCAACCATTCATCAATATTTTTTTTGTAATCCTCACTGCCATGTGCTTGCTTAAATCCTGTGTAGGTTTGGTAGCTAAATTTTGTTTTCCCTGCTTTACCACTTTTAGTAGTAATTAAAATAACCCCATTTGCACCTTCACTACCATAAATAGCAGCCGAGGCAGCATCCTTTAAAACTTCAAAAGACTCTACATCGTTCATATCAAGATTTCCTAGAAAATCTGAACTTACAACAATACCGTCAACCACTAATGCCGGACCTGAATCCGCTGCAATTGACCCAACACCTCTAATGGTAATAGTGGGTGCCCCACCTGCTTCAGCATTGGTAGCTTGAATGTTTACACCGGATACCTGTCCGATAAGGGCGTCATCCACCCTAGATACTGCAATCTGATCTAAAGTTTCATTCACTACCTTGGAAATAGACCCAGTAACCGTCGATTTTTTCTGGGTACCATACCCAACGACAACCACTTCATCCAGTTCGCTAAGATCTTCAGCCATAACAATGTTTACCGTGGTCTGGCCGTTTACGATAACTTGTTGTGTAGCATAACCAATGTAGGAGAAAACCAAAACGTCTCCATTGCTTACCTGAATCGTGTAGTTACCATCAAAATCTGTTTGAGTTCCCCTGGTTGTGTCAAAAACAACCACGTTCGCCCCGGGAATCGGGACATTGTTCTCATCTGATACATTACCCGACAGACTATAGTTGTCCTGGGCAAATAATTGAATATTGATCGACAATATTGCAATTAAAATTAGTTTTAATTTTAAATTCATTAGATATTTAGTTAATTTCAAAAAAAGTTGAGTTAATTAATCCTTACTGTTGAGCATTCCGGCAAGAATAATTTTCTTTACTGTTCTACATTTTCATTAGGATTCTTAAAACACAATCTAAAATTTGCCTTCCACTTTTTAAATCTCTTAAAAACATAATAAAAATGTTAAGGTTAGTGCTTACTTCAAAAAGAAGTAAATTTTAAGAGGACAATAGTAAACTTATCCTCTTTTCATTTAATCATGGTTCCATAGTTTTAGTTTGTTAATTTCTTTTTTGGTAATCCAATCTGGTTTACCAATTTGGTTTACCAAATATATGTTATCTAAAAGTTAAATAAAAACTTAATTTGGATTTAAATGTTAAAATTTTAAGACTAGACACAGTTTTGTGCCCAAAAAACACCAAGTATTTATTTTTATAGGTGCTTTTTTATCGGTTTTGCATGAAGTCTTCGCGGATTGGGCTAAAAACATCAATTAAAAACCCAGCTTCAAGGCATAGAGCACCGTGCATTACATGCGGAGGTATGTAGAAAGAATCCCCAGCATTAAGTATTTTGGTTTCGTCCCCAATAGTCAGTTTAAAGGAACCACTTACCACATAAGTTACTTGGGAATGATGGTGTTCGTGCATAACACCAATTGCCCCTTTGGCAAATTTTACATTTACCAACATTATCTTGTCATCATATCCCATAATTTGTCTTTCAAGACCTTCACCTACTGTTTCCCATGGGATTTCACTTCCTATTAAAAACTCCTTACTTGATCCAAAACTTTCCATAAAATTATTTTTTTAGTTGGCCAAAATAGTATGGCCCTGTCCAATTATATATGTTATTTTCAATTTCCAATTCGTGCTTCTGTTCTTTTAAAGTATTTACGTTTGATACAATAAGTAATTTTGTATTTCCTTTCTCACTTTCGATTTCCACAGCTGTAAAATCCATAGTATCAATTACAACCTGAAGCGCTGCAACACTGCTAGAGGCATTTACGGCAAACTCCGAAACCGGACTATATGACCCATGGGACTCGATAATGGATACAAAAACAGTATTTGATATGTCCTTTCTTCTCACAATCAAGGCAGGATCCCTTCTTAAATTAAAGCTGGGGTCATTTGCCCCAATTCTGGCGAATAGTAATTCATCCTGAAGATTTGCGGCTACGGTTAGACTATAAAACTTTTGATTGTTGAGCCAGGACAACTTTGTGTTCTTTGATTTTGGTTGCCCCTTTCCTTCCAGCCATAAATGTTGATATCCATTTGCTGCCCCTATTTGACCCAAGGTTTTGGGTGCCTCGTAATCAAAGTTCACTTCCATAACCTGTCCCAGAAAATAAAAGGGAAGGTCATATTGATTACTGGTTTCGGAACTCACCTTCAATATATCCAATATATAAGGTTTCTCATAGTCGCTATCCGTGATTAAGGCAAATGTTCTGTGCAGTTCAGTCCCTGGATAAGCATTCTTTTCCTTTGCGCTAATAAGTTGTAGATTTTTATCTGAGGCATCAAAAAAATGTAAAACTGAATGGTTCTTACTTCCTATTTCATACTTTCCTTGAAAATGTGAGGTCTCATTTTGAACCAAAGTATTATGGGCTATTGTCTGCTTTGCCCAAGTGGTATTCTCCTTTAGATAATTTCCACCACCTTTCTGTTCAATATTGACAAATCTGGCCAATCCATAATCTTGAAGGACTTCATCTCCTTTTTCAAATACAGAAAATGAGAGTTTGTCATAGTGACCATGGCTCAATCCCTGTGCAGCATATTTAAAGACCAACTCCATATCATTTTTTCTCAAAATACCTATTCCACCTTCTGTCCCATCAGAACCATCCAATAAATTGACTGTTTTTTTGAGAAATGGCTCTGACTTGCCTTCTTTTATTCCTATAGCGATGGACAAGCCTGCATCATTCAATACTACTCTATCTTGCTTTTCTGCAATACTCAATAATTGAGCATTTTCACCTCCAAAATGATATGCAATATCAACCGCCGTGACCAATTCCCTAGAATAATAGGACATTCCTTTTTGGCCATCATTTATTGGAAAGAATTCACCATTGGCATCAGTAAGGTTGAGTAAGGTCTCTACACTCTTTAATAAAACCCCATCATTATATTCAAATATTTTCAATTCTGGCTTAGCATTGTGCAATGCCTGTCCAAAAATTAAAAAGGGATACATAGCGTAGCGTTGATAATAAGGCCCCTCTGTATAGTATCCATCAGGAGAGAATGGTTCATCCAAATTGCCAAAAAAACCAATCTTCTGATCCTTAGTCTTAATAAAGCCCCCATCATTGTCTTTCATGTCCTCTGAAAGGTTATCCACTTTTAAACCATATAAGGCGCGGTTCAACAATTGGTCATCATCCATCACCAAGGCAATCATACCTACTGCCACATTGCCCCAAGTACTATGATTATGAACACGATTAAAAAACTGTGGATTGCCTTTTGAAATGAAATCTGCAAAAGGTTTGAACAAGTCTTTTTCCAATTTCTTTCGCTCATTTTTTGAGAGCCAATCATAGATGCAATCGTAAGCTTGACTTGTGTACACCAACCAATTGGAATCATTCAAGCACTGCCAAAACAATTTGCCCCGCGCATAAGACCGCTCTTTTGGGTGCACTGGAAGTGTGGGGTACATTTCTGCATAGGACATCAACACATCCCTAACATAGACTGCATACTTTTCGTCATCCAATATTTGAAAGAGCACTCCCGCTTTTTGAAGTATTAAAAAGTTTTTTTTATGCCGTTCATGCGTATACCCTCCAGAATAATCCTTGGGAATGGGCATATGAATCCCAGTCGCAATTTCGGCATCAACTTCATCTTTTATTTTAGACAATGATGCATCAAACAAAGGAACAGTCCCTAGTTTGGATCTAATAGCTTCAACTCCTTGTTTTGTAAGTATTAATTTGGGATGTTCCTGCGCCTGAATCAGGGTGTGAAAACAAAAAACAAAAAGCAAACAGAAAAAATGATAGGTCTTTCGATTCATAATTAGCGCATCCATTTAATTAGAGATCACCCCTAAGTTACTCCCATCTGTTGCCTTACCTATCAAAGCTGAATTCGATTTTAAGGTATAGCTGGCCTCAGAATCAAATGCCGGAGGTAAAGACCAGGAATTCCTGACCGTGTACTTTTCATCTCCTGTTACATTGATACTGGCGCCATTAAAGAAATTGTTGTTCAATATATTGACAATGGGTTCCCCCACAACCAAATGCATTCCAACACCTTTACTCACATTGAAAATATTATTTTTTATATCGATTACCTGAACCCCATAAAGTGAAACAGATGCATTGTACTTGTTTCTTTTGTCATGCCCAACATTATCGAATACACAATGATCCATTTCCAAAAATGGTCCAAAAGTACTTTCATCCTTTCCTCCTCTATGTAATCGTAAAGCAGCTCCCCCCACATCTGAAAAAATATTGTTCTTCATAATAACATATTCTGCATTATAAATTCCTATATCATCAGTTTCCTTGTCCAAGGCGATTACATTTCCAGAAATCATTTTGAATTTTGAGTTTTTGATACTGATGGTGTCCGCAAAAGTGTTTTTGTAGACCCGAATCGCATCATAGGAGTGGTTCACATCCAAATTAGTAAACTCACAATCCTCTATGAACAATTTGTAATTTTTGTTCATAGAGTACTTGCTTGTTGTAATCACAGAATTACCTGTTCTATCCGGAGATTCTGCACCATCAAAAATAAGATCTTCTAATGATAGGCTACCTCCATTGCTAATTTCAAACAGTGATTTCTTTTCAAAAAGGATAGTGGGTTTTTCGGTGTTTTTGGATTTTATAGTTAATGGATGACCAACCGCTAGGGTTTTGGTCTGAGTGTATGTTCCGTTTTCCAATTCCAAGATATCTCCTGGTTTTGAGTTTTTTGCCGCATCGAACAAGGTATTCAAGCCTGGGGATACTACTATGGTTTTTCCGGATGATAGTTCCACATCAATATCGTCCTTTGGATACCAACTTACTCCTGTATTTTCTTTTGTTGCCAACTTATCGCTCAGTACCGCTCCTTGATTACCTTCCAAATTTTGAGGGATGGGCAATCCGTATTCATTTTTGGCAAATTCAATGGTTTTGGACGAAAAACCACTTTCCGTAATTGGGTTAATATTTGAACTTAAAAGATTATCCTTAAAATTGATACCACTTATATCATCATATACCGTAAAAACATCATTTTTGTCCTGATTGTAAAAAATATTGTTGGTCATAGATGAGTTGATGGGAACAGCACTTCTTTCGGAATCGCTTCCTGCACATAATTGAATATGGTCACAATCTATAAATGTATTGTTGTGGATTTCGGCATCCTCAACCTGAAAATACCTGTTTAATGGCGAATTTGGCACACCGTTCATCACCACAAAAGCCCCACGGAAACGATATCCCTTCAAACCAATTCCGTAGTTATTCCTAACTGTTTGATGGCCGTTAATAACCCGAATGCCTCCTGTACTGGGTTTATTGTTACCTATAAAAACATTGCCTTCAACCAAGGTTTCATTTCCATGTCTCATAGTCAATGTTCCCGTACATTCATAGAAAACATTGTTTCGATATACATTATTATACGATTTATTGGAAATAATCTCGTGCTCTCCGTTACATCGGTCAAAGTAATTAGATTCTACGACAGTCATGGAATTCACCAACGAATAGTGACTTGTTCCTATCCGAAGTGTTTCGCCCCCATTTGAACCCAAATTGGGCCTATGTCCAAAATAATTATAATCTATTCTATTGTTGTTCTCCTCACTTTCCTTGGTATTTAACCTAACAATCATGGTTACCCCCCTATTGCCCTTGCCTACCAAATGGTTATGGTCCACACGATTATTATTCCCGTAAATGGCTACCCAAGTGTCAGGTTCATGACGTTCGGGATTATTGTAGCGATCAATTACACATTCAGTAACCCTACTATGGTTTGCCAATGTATTCTTATCTTTTTTAAAGGAAATTACTTCTGTGGTAGGTGTAAAACCATTTTTAAAAACCAATCCCTCGACAACCAAATAACTTCCAGCCAATCTTAAATTAGAATTTCCTTGCAATGTCACTTTACCTTTTTCCTCAACAGTAAGTGTAATGGGATTATCCTCAGTACCATTTCCTTCAAATAGAAGCTCTGCATTTTCCCATACACCATTTGCCAGCTTAATTACATCTCCAGGTTGCGCATTAGAAACTGCCTCGTTAAATTCATCAACGGAATTAATTAGTCTCGAAGATGTATTGGACTGATTGCAAGACGCTAATAGAATGAAAAAAAGGCATAAAAAAAGCTTCCTTGAAATGTTCATTTAAAAATTGGTTTACCAAATTGGTTTACCAAATATATGTATATTTACGACATTCACAAAAATATCACTGACAAACGACCAAAATAACATATATCGGCATGAAAAATTACCAAGAATCCATTATTGAAAAATTAACCCAGGTAAGCACAGCTACCATCGCAACATGTCTGTTTAAAAAAGGGTTAAAAAATCAGTTTATACAAAAAGTCCGTCCATTAAAATCCCGAAACAAAACCATGGTAGGACTCGCCTATACCTTGCGTTATATTCCGGCCCGTGAGGATTTGAATCCGATTGAAGTTTTTAGAGATCCCAAACACCTGCAAAGAGTTGCCGTGGAGGAATGTCCGGAAAACCATGTAATGGTCATTGATAGTAGGAAGAATTCGAGAGCGGCATCTGCAGGCTCCATTTTAGTGACCCGACTTATGAAAAGGGGTGCGGCAGGTATTGTAACCGATGGTGGTTTTAGGGATTCAGCAGAAATTGCAGAACTCGATTTTGCATCCTATCATGTTACACCATCCGCTCCCACTAATTTAACACTTCACCAAGCCATTTCCATTAACGAACCCATTGGTTGTGGTGATGTTGCTGTTTTTCCTGGAGATTATATTGTAGGAGACAATGATGGGGTAATGGTAATTCCTCAAAACATTGCAGAAGTTGTTGCCAATGAATGCCTTCAAATGACATTGTACGAGGAATTTGTGATGGAAAAAGTTGAAAATGGAACCGCAATCATTGGATTATATCCGTTAACCAACGATACATTCAAAACTGAGTTTGAAGCCTGGAAAATTTCAAAGAAAAACTGATTTTATTTTTTTGGATTCGGACTCAGTTCCAACTCTAAAACGCCTCCCTTTACAATCTCATCATGGGTTATCCAATACCGTTTCAATGGCTCTCCATTAAGTTTAATTGATTTTATGTAGCTATTTTCTTTGGAATTATTCTTGGTAATTATGGTGAATTTTTTTCCAGAATAGTACTTAGAATCCAGACCTATTTCTACCTGATCAAATACTGGGCTTGTAATCTGATATTTATTATCCCCTATTGAGGCTGGATAAATTCCCATCATAGAATATACCAACCAAGCAGACATGGTCCCCGTATCATCATTCCCAGGAAGTCCATCAGGCTTGTTCTGAAAATACTTGGTCACTAATTCCTCTACTGTTTTTTGGGTGCGCCATTCTTCACCGGCGACATAGTTAAACCAATACGGATATGCAATATCGGGTTCATTGGCCATATCAAATTGATTGTCGTCAAACACTTTTTGTAATTGGATTGTGAAGTTTTTATTACCTCCCATCAATTTTTTAAGCCCTTTTATATCATGGGGCACCATAAAGGCATATTGCCAAGCGTTACCCTCTATATAACCCACATTTTTTTCAAAATTGGCCCCTGCCAATGGATCAAAAGGTCCATAAAAAGTTCCATCAGAATTTCGGGGTCTTAGTAGATTATACTCCTTATCAAATAGTTTTTTATAAGATAATGAACGTTTTCCATAGGTTTTATAATCTTCTGTTTTTCCCAATGCTTTTGCCAAGACGGCAATGGAATAATCAGCTGCATTGTATTCCTGTGTTGTTGAGACCGAGCCCACATCCTCAGTGGTCAAATATCCTTTTTCCAAATAATTTTTGAGCCCGGGACGTAATGGATTACCCTCAATTTGATTTGCACTTTTCAACATGGCCGAATATGCTTTTTGAACATCAAAATCCTGAATACCTTTTAAATAGGTGTCAACAATGACAATGCTTGCGGGATCACCAACCATGGTAAATGTTTCTGTTGAATTTAGTTCCCACTTGGGCAACCATCCATTTTCATCGTACATAGCCAACATACTTTTTACCATATTTGATTGTTGTCTGGGATATACCAAGGACATGAATTGATGTAAGTTCCTATAGGTATCCCATAGTGAAAACACCGTATATCTAGTTCCAGTAGTATTCCCTATTTTCCCTGTATTTATTTCAGGGTAATCACCATTAAAATCGTTCAAGGTATTGGGGTGAATCAATGTGTGGTACAGTCCCGTATAAAAGTTAATCTTATCCTCTTCCGAACCACCTTCCACTTTTACTTTTGATAGTATTTGATTCCATTCCCCAAGGGTTTCTTCATAAACGGTTTCAAATGATTCATTGGATGTTTCTTCCTCTAGATTTTCCCTTGCATTTTCGATACTGACGTAGGATACGCCAATTTTTACTTCAACAGTTTCCTGTTTACTGAAAGTATACTTGAAATACGTTCCGATGCTATCGCCAACAATCATTCTTGTAGCATTGTCCATCATTCGTGTTTTTCCATTGTAAGTCATCCATTGAGCTTCTTCCCCTTCGTACTTTCTGGGTTTCTTCCAAACTCCAAAACTGTCCGCAGGCTTTGAAAATTTAGCCACAAAATATACTGGATATGCCGACTCTGGATTGTTGTAACAAAATGCACCTACAGTTCGCATACCTTCAATTTCTGAAGATGATACGACTTTGACCATGGCGCCTTCTTCATTGGTAAGGCCCAATCCCAAATTCAAAAGAATATTGGATTCCCCAGCAGGAAACGTAAACCTGTTCACCCCAACACGTTTTGAGGTCGTGAATTCGGTTTTAATATTGTATTTATCCAATGTATTGCTGTAATAGCCTGCTTTTGCCACCTCATTAGAGTAGGTCGAGCCATACTTTAAATGGTTAGTTTGTACATCACCAGTAGTTGGCATGACCAAAATTACGCCTAGGTCAGGACAGCCTACGCCACTAAGGTTTACTTGACTAAATCCTGTTAAAAAGGTATTTTCATAAACATATGGATTGGAAAGCCATCTACTATCTTTTTCTAAAACATTTTGCTTGCCAGCCACATTAAAAGGTGCTATACTTACCATACCCCTTGGCGCTACCGGCCCTGGGTATGTTGCACCAAAATTGGATGTACCAATAAAAGGGTTTACGTAATCTGAAACTTCTTGCCCCCTTAATCCTGTACTACAAAATAGCAAACAGATAATAGTTCCTGTTTTTACTCCTGATATTGATTTTAAGGTTTTAAGTATACTTTTTGACATAAATTTGCCGTATTAAACTACTATTCTTTTGATGTTTTTATGACCTCGAACTGCTCATCGGTAAGGGTATAATCATCGAAGAATGCAACTCCGGAAGCTCCGTTGTCTTTTGCGTATTGTATTGCCAATTTTAGGTCCTCAGGACTGAGTTTAGGAGTATATAATCCTGTGTGTAAATCAGTTGGTCTTCCTTCCAAATCTTCTACCCCTTGCGCTGTTGCGTAGCCTATCCAGTCCAATTCCTCATTGTAAAAATTATAATAAATCATTGGCAATACAATATCAATATTCCATTTATCCCAACGTTGACGTACCATATGATCAGCCATTTCAGGATATGGAAAAACAGCTGCACTTAGTTTTTTATCGTATTTATGAACTAGGTTATAGGCTTCATTTACCAGGGATTTTATCTCGTTCAAGCGAAAATTCTTCCACTCAATGTCTATGGCCGGATTTTCCATTTTTCTCGGGTCTTTATGATGAAGTGCCATAAATTTCTCCACACTGGCATCGGAATAATCGAAATCAAAATCCGGTAGTTCCTCCTCTTGTTTTAAATTATACTTTGGAAGCAGGCCGATAGGCAAATAGACATCTGGATAGCGTATGTAATCCAGATGCACACTAGCAATGCCCTCAACCTTGGCAAGACCTTCAACCAAGCTTAAAATGTGTTTTCTTGCATCGGGATGACTGGGTGAAAGCCATTGGTAATAATTTACATACGGACGTTCATCAAAACAAGACTTCCCACTCCTACTGACCATATACCAATCTGGATGTTGCAAAGCAATGGAATCCCCGGGCCGGTTGGTGGTAAACATCCAAGCATGTACTTCCAGACCCTCCTCAGTTGCCAAAGGTGCTACCCGTGCCAACAATTTTGGATTGGCACCAGAATTTATAAGCACGGCGTCAATACCATATCCCTTCAATTTTTTGAAATGGGCCGTATACGCCGAATCCGACTTTTTATGCCCCACCGTAATCCAGTTCCAATACTTAAATTTTGGTTCTTTTATGGTTACATCTTCCACCCCAGTAGTTTCCTTTGACTTTTCCTGAGTGTTGCAAGACATCAAGCCTAGCAAAAAACAACAAACACCTATTCGCATAATTTTCATATCCAACTTATTTTGATATAAACTTTCCATCTTCTTTTACTATCAATATTTTATCCGTGAACGGACTTTTAATGCTAAGGTTCCAACCCGTACTGTGGTTTTCCAATATGGGTTCTAAAACCTTACTTTCTACCTCTATTTCTGTAGCCATCAAACTGTCTATTGAAGTAAAATAGGCTTCATGTTCTTTGAAATGTGCATTTTGAACACGGTACATCTTATACAGTTCCCATTTTATTTTTTCATCTTGGGGAATACTGAAATTATCTGGTTGCCCTACTTCATTTGATGAAAAATATACATAACCCCATTTTTCCGGTTCATGCATATTGACAACCCCCATGGGAGACCATACCCAATTGTATTCATGTAATGGCTTTCCCCGTGCATCCTGCTTTCTTTCATAATTACCATCAGAAATTTGAAAATCCCAATTCACCCTGGAAAAATTGACTCTCCAGAATTTATCCGTTGGCACATTCTTGTCAAAATACCCTTTTTTATAAACCGCCCACGGAATTGCCATTTCCAAAACCCAACCCGTATCTGTATCATTTGGATTGTTCAGTGTTCCATTTACTTTAACCGCAGACTTTAATCCGGTAGCATTCCAATCATTTAAAACCACATTCTCATTCCGGTATGGTTTTGTCACAAACAAGTCCCAAACAGTGTTTAGGGCATTTACCTCCAGCTCATAATAATTGTGCGTATCACCATCGGGATCTATAAACACTTCAAAATCATTGTTGTGGAAAATAATAGTATCCCTTTTTTTAAGACTTGCCCAAACGTGGGGTTCTTCCAATTTGGCCAACATATAGAAATAGGTGTTGTCCCAAAGCATCTTCACCTGTGTTTTGTACTTCGGTTGCTTTACACCTTCTATATCGATAAAAGCTTCTGACCATTCTGATTTACTCCAAGAACTATCTGAACCATCACCATCAATTTTTATTCTTTCAAGTGTTTTATAGGCTATATAACTTTTGGGCGTTGGTTCCTTTTTTGACTGGGCACAGCCAAACATTGAAAACCCGGCACACAACAAAATCAAAAACTCAAATTTTAAATTCATAGACTCCCTATTATCCTCTCACATTCAAAATATTTAATAGACCACAATCTCATCCACCGCTATTTTTGAAGGAACTCCAGCTTGGTGGTGTCCTTCCGGTATTGGGTTTACACTTTTTGCTTTTATTTTTATGGATTTCGCTACTGTTTTGTCAAAATCCACTGTGTATGTAACTTTATTACGTCCTTGAATGATGCTCTGTTCCGTTTTATGGATTTCTCCCAATTTTGAGTAAGATTCCCCATCTTCCGAACCATAAACCTCTACATATTCTGGAATATAAAGGCCTCCGATGGTAAACCGTAGACAAGTCATTTCCATTTTCTCAATCTTTGAGGGTTCTGCAAAAATCAAATCCACTTCCAAATCCCCTTTTATCGTTTGCCAATTGGAATCCCATCTATGTAGTTTTCCATAGTTTAAATCCACCAGTTTATCAATTTCATCTTTTTCTTTAGGATTCACGGCCTCTGAATGATACACTACTTTGGCACCAAAAGCCTTGTGTATGGGAAAATGTTTTTCCGATATATTTCCTACCTGTTTCCCATTTAAAAAACTGGTCGCCTTTAAGGTGGCGGTGCTATCAATACTAAATTCCCCTTCATATTTGGTTGAACTTAAGGTTGGTTCATTACCATCCAGAGTGTAATATATCTCCAAATCTTCCACCTCAGTTTTTAAGGAGATATCAACAGCTCCTGTCCCAGTACCCTCATGGTCAATTTTTACATTAAAGGCACTTGTGGCATATCGTGTGCCTTGTTCATCAAAGCGTTTAAATTGATAAAGTAAACGTGACGTAAACCCTTCCCAGTTTTTATGTTTCTCCTGCGTCCAACCATTTTCTGCAATGGCATACAAGCGCGGAAATGTCATATAGGTAAGCTTGCCCCAATCGCTGATGGACTCCGTCCATAAATTTCCTTGCACTCCTAAAACATGTTTTCCTTGTACTTCCGTTAAACTGTCTGATACAATATTATAATGATAGGCATCTTTCAGAAAACTGTAGGCATATCCCAAATTAGGTTCTAGGTCGTCATCCCCTTGTTTTAAATCCAGATAACAATACTTAAAGGGCGTCATAATTACATCGTGACCTGCTCTTGCAGCGGCAATACCTCCTTTTTCACCACGCCAGGACATCACTGTTGCATTCGGCGCTAGACCGCCTTCCAAAATCTCATCCCAACCGATCATTTTTTTATTGCGGGCATTGACCATCTTTTCCACACGCTTAATAAAATAGCTCTGCAGTTCATCTTCATCAGCCAAGTTTTCTTCTTTAATCCGTTTTTGGCAATCTGGGTCAGCTTTCCACGCTTGCTTATTACATTCATCTCCGCCAATATGGACATATTCAAATGGGAAAAGTTCCATAACCTCGCCCAGAACATCTTCCACAAACTCAAAAGTGGTCTCTTTCCCAGGACAATAGGTATTATCTCTTGAAACACCACCGGTCCCCACATAAAAAGGACCTCCCGTGCAGGATATTTCTGGATAGGATGCAATAGCGGCCAAAGAATGTCCGGGCATATCAATCTCCGGAATTATTTCAACATAGCGTTCTTTGGCATAGGCCACGATCTCCTTTATATCCTCTTGGGTATAAAAACCGCCGTAAGTGGCTTTATCTCCATCTTTTTGAACAGGTCTGCCCCACCAATTGGAAACACTTTCATCAGTTACATTGTAATCCACCCTCCAAGCTCCAATTTCTGTTAACTTGGGATACTTCTTAATTTCCAAACGCCATCCTTGGTCATCTGACAAATGCCAATGAAAGCGATTCAGTTTAATCTCGGCCATAAAGTCAATTACGTCCTTGATCTGTTCCTTATCAAAAAAATGCCGGGAAACATCCAGCATATAACCTCTCCATCCAAAAGCGGGCTTATCCATAATTGTAACCACAGGGACGCCCCAAACAACATTGGGCTTTTCTTTTGTTGAATAGAATGATGTGGGAAGTAGTTGTTTTAAACTCTGCAAAGCATAGAAAAAGCCTGCTCCCGAAGCAGCTTTTATCTGTATTTTGGCTGTATCCACTTGGAGCTTGTACGCCTCATTTTCCATGGAGGCATCAGTGCTTAAAGAAATAGTCCCCTTGCCTGTTCCTAGTTGAATTTCCGGAACCCATCCGGATACGGTTTCAAATTGGTTGAAAAACCTAGCAACTATTTTTTGTTGCTCTTCGTTTTCAACAGCAACAATAGTATTTGCATTGATTTCAAAATATCCGTGGCCCTCTATTAAATCAGCTGGTAAAGGGGTTATGGAAATTTCACCAAGTTGAAGATCTTTCTTGCCGCATGATGCAACCCATACTAATCCAATAAGTCCCAACGCTAATCGCATTTTCATAATCCCGTATTTATTAACTCCCTATTAGGTTCAGCTCCCAGAACGAAATGGAGCTCTCCACCATCCATAATTTGCTGATGGGTTATGGTCAATTGCTGATAAGGTTTCCCGTTTAAGGTAATCTCTTGTATATAACTATTGGTTTTGGATTGATTTTCCGCACTTATCGTGAATTGCTTTCCATTTTCCAGGTCAATCACGGCTTCTTCAAAAAACGGTGATGTCAAACTATAGATGCCATCTGCCGGGTTTATTGGATACATGCCCAATGATGAAAATACCAACCAGGCCGACATTTGTCCACAATCCTCGTTACCACAATACCCGTCAGGTTCCGTGCTATACTGGGTCTCAATAATTTTGCGAACCATTTCTTGGGTTTTCCAAGGTTTGCCAATAGCATTGTATAGATACGATACGTGATGACTAGGCTCGTTTCCATGTGCATACTGCCCAATCATTCCCGTACTGAAAATGGGCAATTTATCTCCAGCTGATGGGTAATAGGTAAACATGGAGTCGAGTTTCTGTTCAAAACGTTTCTTGCCTAAAGTATCTATCAAGCCATTCATGTCATGGGGTACAAACCAGAAATATTGCCATGCATTACTTTCACAAAACTCTTTAGTATATGCTTTTGGAGAAAATGGGAAACTAAAATTTCCATTTTCATCCTTGGGTCGAAAAAAAGTCGATGAACCATCATATAGGTTCTTCCAATTATCCGCTCTTTTTAAAAATACTTTTTCTGTTTCATTATCGCCAAGCGCTTTGGCAAACTGGGCTATACACCAGTCGTCATAGGCATATTCCAAGGTCTTGGATACTGACCAATTTTCGTGGTCTTCACCTGTGGGAACATATCCTAGTTCCATATACCTATCTATCTGCCTTCCCTTCTCCGTTGCCGAAGCCACACAAGCTTTCAGAGCTTTTTCGGCATCCATAGGGATTCCCTTAAAATAGGCATCCACAATGACTGGAACGGCATGGTAACCGATCATCATATTGGTCTCATTTCCGGCCATGGACCAAACGGGAAGCAAGCCGGTTTCATCATAATGGGATAAAAACGATTTGATCACATCGCCTGTTTCCTTCGGATTTAAAATCGTGTATAAAGGATGGGTAGCTCTAAACGTATCCCAAAGCGAAAAAGTATCATATTTGGTATAGCCATTTGTCACATGGACTTCACCATCCGCTCCCTTATAAGCCCCGTCCACATCACTATGTGCTGAAGGTGTCAAAAAGCAGTGGTATAAATTGGTGTAAAAGAGTTCTTTTTGCGCCTTTGTTGCCGTTATTTTTATTTTGGACAACTGTTTTTCCCATATGTTTTGGGCCTCCTCCTTAGTTTTTTCAAAATCCCAATGTGGCAATTCGGTTTTCAAGTTTTTACGGGCACCTTCAATACTTGCGGAGGACAAAGCAACTTTGACCAATATTTCTTCACCAGTTTCCGTGCTATAATTTGCCACAAATCGCGTAAATTTTCCGTTTACCGTACTGGTATTCTTTTCTTCTGAATTTTCATACAAATCTGTTTTTTTAAACGGCTTCGAAAACTTAGCCACAAAATACACCCGTTGGTCCCTGGCCCAACCTTTTGACTTTCGATACCCAGAAATGGTTTGGGAATCTTCAACAGTGATTTTAGTATCTACAGGGGCATCCCAGTTTAGACTATACCCTAAATCAAGAATCAATTGGCTTTTTTCATCTTCGGGGAATGTATATTGATGGAATCCTACCCTAGAAGTGGTGGTAAGTTCTGCTTTTATTCCTGAACTCAACAAATCCACGGCATAATACCCTGGGGCTGCTTCTTCTTGATTGTGTGAAAATTTTGAATATGGCCGGTATCTTCCTTCTTGGGTCAAGCTTTCGGTAAACCTACTGTTTAAGGGCATCAATAATAAATCATACATATCCCCTGCACCAGTTCCGGACAAGTGGGTATGGCTAAATCCGGCTATGGTTGAATCCGGCCAATAATAGCCCGCAATCCTATCCCATCCTGGAAGTCCATTATCCGGGCTCAATTGTACCATTCCAAAGGGCAAAACTGCACCTGGATAGGTGTTTCCAGGACCGTCCGTACCCGTGAATGTGTTCACGTAGCCTGTTAATTTTTCCTTTTCAGGAACCACATCTTTTTCTTTACATGACCAATGGCCAAGCAGTAAAATGAAAGCTATAAATATGTATTTTTTCATTTTCCCGTTGTTCGTTTAGTGACCAGTTACCTCGCTGTCTATTGGTATTAATTGTTCTCCTTGTACGGTGTACCAAACATTTATCATCCGAGGGTTTTGACTGGGCTTGTATCGTATTGAGATGGGATGCCATCCTTTTTTAAGTGCTACTTTCCCATGACGTTTACGAGGACCGTGATACCCCCCATTGTCAACAACTATTTCATCTCCGATAAACAACAAATTGCCTCCATCGGAACGCGTCTCAAATTCGTAAACGGCATCTTTTTCTGCTTTGAAATATCCCTGATAGATCATAGAGAAGTTTTTGTCATCCTTAAAATTACCTAGAGCAATGCTGTCCACTTTTGTATAATTGGCATCAGTAAGTGTTTTAATATCTTCCACTTTTTTAAATTTCCCTCGAGTGATCCATCTTTTTAAACCGCTTTCTTTTGGGGTTTTGCCGGATGCCTCTTTATAGGTTTTCTGAATTACCTTTGCTTTTTTTAAATCATTGAATTTTTCATCACGATAGGCACGGGCCTTGATTTCAATTGTATCGTTCACCATAAAAGGGGCCTCATATTTTATGGCTTCTTTTGTTGGATTGCTTCCATCCAAAGAATAATAAATTTCCACGTCCTTAAGAGGGTATGCCAGTTCCAAAGCCACTTTGATGCTGTCCACATAAGCAATGTCCTTTTCAAGACCTTTGACCGCAGGAATGTAATAGTACACATCAAGGGCATCCAACCTACTATACTGTTTTTCCAATCTCGAATTGAACTCCCCAAAATCTTTTTCTTGCGTTGCCCATCCATTTTCGGATACGGCCAACATTCTGGGAAAGGCCTGATACTGCAATCGTTTAAAACTCGGAATCCACTCCGACCACAAATTTGCCTGCAATCCAAGAACCCGTTCTGTTTGCTGAGGCGTAAAATAATCTGGTACCGGTTCGTAGTTGTATATTTTTTCTACTGGATTACCTTCATTTAAATAGTCAAAATAATAGGCATCCGTGGTTGTAATTACAATATCGTTTCCATTGTCTGCTGCAATTCCAGGTGCTTCGGGTCTCCAACCCCGCCACCACATGATAGAGGCATCTTTTGTTAGGCCGCCTGTAACAATCTCATCCCAGCCCATTAACTGTTTTCCTTTGGATTGCAAAAACTTCTCTATATGTCTATTGAAATGTGATTGTAATTCATGTTCGTCTTCCAAGTGATGCTTCTTAATCATAGCCTGACAATTGGGACATTTTTTCCAAGTCCTTATATTGACCTCATCACCTCCAATATGGATATATTTACTTGGAAACAGTTCAGCCACCTCCGTCAATATGTTCTCCATAAACTCGTAAGTAGTGTCCTCCGCCAAACAAGCGGGTTTGGTAAATACGGTATCAAAACCGGATTCTTCTCCTTCGCACAATAAAAAGGGATAATTATCAATTGCGGACATAAAATGACCAGGCATATCAATCTCAGGAATTACAGTAATATTGCGTTCATCCGCATAGCTTATAATTTCCTTGATTTGTTCTTGGGTAAAAAATCCCCCGTACTTTCGTTCCCCATCCATTTCCTTAAAATTGGATTCGTCTATTTTGTACAATTCATTTTCAACAGCTCTGGTGTTACAAATGGTGTCTTGGTTGTTAGGGATTCGCCAGGCACCTTTTTCCGTTAATAGCGGGTATTTTTTTATCTCGATACGCCATCCTTGGTCATCTGTGAGATGCATGTGATAGGTATTCAATTTATAAAGTGCCATATAATCCAAAAAGGTCTTTACTTCATCAATATTGAAGAAATGACGGCTAAAATCCATATGCATCCCTCGCCAGGAAAAACGTGGCTCATCTTCAATACTCACTGCAGGCACAAACCAATCTGTAGCTGTTTTTTTCGAACTTTCTATGGCTACTGGTAAAAGCTGACGAATAGTTTGAACTGCATTAAAAAAACCACCTTCATCCGATGCTTCTATCACTATAGAAGTAGTATTAACTTCTAATGTATATGCGCCTTGTTTTAAGCCTTCTACATTTTTAAAAAAAATTGCTCCCTCTGCCAATGTATTTTTCAATTCCAAATTGAAGTCTGCCGCCTTTTCAAACATGCTTACCAAAAAGTCTGCTGCTTTTTCTTGATTTTCGTTATCAAGGATAATCGCTGTATTTTCTTTTATTTCAAAGGAACCTTCATTGAGCTTAAAATTTAAAGGCTTTGGAATTATGGATATATCCTCTTTTTTAAATGACGGATTGGACTTTGAGCATGAAACCGAAAAAATCAAAATAAAAATTAAAAATAGGCTATGCTTTTTCATTTTATTTTCAATTTTAGAACCTCATCTATCCCATCTATTTTTTTACTGTCCATGTAAATAAAAACACCTTCTTTTATTTGTTTGAATTTCACTCTTTTTCCGTCAAAAGTTTTTACCGAAACTATCTTTTCGTTTAATTCTGGAATAAAGAGATAGGGTTTTGATGAAGGCTTTAAAATATGCATAAACAGCGTTTTCCCTTTTCGGGTCATTGTACCCCATTCTTGGCTTTTAATAACATTGCCACGTGTACCATAAATACTTTCTCCGTAAGTACTGATCCACTCACCTATTTCACCTAAAGTATCAACAAACTCTGGCTGAATTTCTCCATTTGGCATTGGGCCTACATTTAGTAATAAGTTGCCATTTTTACCTGCCGCATTTACAAGAAAGTGAATGAGTTGCTTTGTAGTTTTATACTTTTTGTCGTTTAAATTAAACCCCCATGCTTTTCCCATGGTAGCGCAAGATTCCAATGGCAGCTGACTTACCTGAACTCCTGCACTATATCCTCCTTGATTTTCTCCCGGCAAATCGCGCTCAAAAGTTTGAATATCCTCTCCCGGTATGGGTTGAATGTGATGATTATTTGCGATTAAAGTATTTGGGCTCAGCTCGTGGATTAAAGCATAAATCTCATCATAATGCCAATTGGCTTGTTTTCTGTCCCAATGTCCATCAAACCAAATACATCCTATTTTGCCATAATTTGTAAGAAGTTCGGTGAGTTGGGTTTTCATGAATTTTATATACTCATTCCAAGCGGCTTCATCTCCTTTTCTACCATTTTTATAGTCCTCTCTTGCCCAATCCAAAAGTGAGTAATAGAAATTTAGTTGTATTCCTCCTTTTTTACAGGCTTCAGCCAATTCCTTCAAAGGATCTCTATCAAACCGTGTAGCATCGATAATATCATAATCTGTAGCATTGGTATCGAACATACTAAAGCTATCATGGTGTCGAGAGGTAATTGTAATATACTTCATGCCTGCAGATTTGGCTATTTTAACCCACTCCTCGGCATTGAAATCTTCAGGGTCAAAAAATTTCGGTAACTTTTTATAGGTCTCCAATGGTATTTTTTGTTGATGCATTACCCATTCACCATCTCCTAAAACACTGTAAACACCCCAGTGAATAAACATACCAAATTTCATATCCTGAAAAGTAGCCCGTGCTTCTAAATTAGCTTGGGTTGGTGTATACTCTGGCATTGGGTGATCGTAAAATTTTTGTGCATTTACTGTAAGTGTTGCCCAAAAACACATCAAAATCAAAATCGCTTTCTTCATTGTCTCATTAATTTGGTATACTTAATTTTTGCTGTTATCTGTCTGTTTTATAAATATCGATGGACACATCATTGGACTGTGCTTCCCCTTGGGTAGAACGTCCTTTATTCACCACCGCTACCAATTCATCTGTAAGTTCTTTTACTAGTTCAGGATATTTGTCGTGCACATTATGTTGCTCTTCTTCATCTGCCATCATATCGTATAATTGCACTTCTGGCATTCCCATTTTTCGGGCCTTGGGGCCTTTTATATTGGACCATCCGCCAGAACCTGGAGTAAGTTCCAGTTTCCACTTTCCCTTTCGTATGGAAAATTTTCCATGAATCGAATGGTGTACTACAACATCATGATTGGTAGTAGCTGTAGCATCGGTAAGTAAGGGTAAAATGCTAAAGGAATCCTCACCCGCGGTATCGGGAATCCCTGATCCTGTTATCTCCGCAACCGTTGCCATCAAACTGGTCAGACAAACCAATTCATCGCTTTCAGAATTGGGTAGCACCTTGCCAGGCCATTTGACTATAAAGGGAATGCGATGACCTCCCTCCCATATATCCGATTTGGAACCTCTAAACTGTGCACTTGGAAAATGACCCTGTTCTTCCAACTGCTTTCCGTTAGCTGCTGGATAAGAACAGCCATTATCGCTCGTAAAAAAAACCAAGGTGTTATCTGCAATCTTATTTTCCTCCAAAGCTTTCATCACTTGCCCAACTAAATCATCAGTCTGCATCACAAAATCTGCATACGGTCCCATACCGCTTTTCCCTTTCCATTCTGCCGAGGGAACAACTGGACTATGGGGAGAGTTCAATGCCAAATACAGAAAGAAAGGAGTATCTTTTTTTGATTGTTCTTCAATATATTCTGCAGTATTCTTAGCCAAAAGGGGCAACATTTCCACTTCTGGCATATGGTCTACAACCTTATCATTTTGAATCACGGTTTTCATGACTCGGGAATGATGAAACCCGAAATAAGAATCAAATCCCCTGCTAATTGGTCCATTGGGGACCGTGGAACCCACAGGTGCCAAAAGCGCTTTTTTTCCATCGTATAATTTGACGGCCTTTCCACTATCGTCCACAAAATCAAATCCCAAATGCCATTTCCCAATAATGGCCGTGTTATATCCTTGTTTTTTTAATAAGGATGGAACAGTCAATCTGTCCTTGTCAATCAATGGTTCCCGTTCGGCACCACCTGCCAAAACACCTTCTTGTAGACGACTACGCCATGCGTAGCGTCCGGTTAGAATGCCATAGCGAGTGGGCGTGCATACCGAGGAACCTGAATGTGCATCGGTAAAAGTCATACCTTCCCGAGCCAGACCATCAATATTGGGTGTTGGAATCTTGCCTCTTTCAGGATTTAACACCTGCACATCTCCATACCCTAAATCATCGCAAAGAATATAGACGATATTGGGTGCAGTTTTTACTGGCTCCACTTTGGGTTCAACCGTTTTTTTCTGTGCACATGAAATCACGGTAACGGCCAAAAAAAGTACTGGAACCAACCGTTTTAAAATCATATGTCTGTAGTAGTTCATATTTTTAATTTATGACAGGTTCTGGGCCCATCTCCATTTCCAAAATTCCACCCTCAACAATTTCTTGATGGGTTATCCAATAGCGGTCCAAAGTTTTTCCGTTCAGTTTCATCGATTGGATATAGATGTTGTCTTTGGAATTGTTATTTGCTTGGATTTTAAATTTCTTTCCTGAATAATAGTCCTGGTCCAATTTTATTTCGATTTCATTAAAAACAGGACTTGTAATTTGATAGACATTATCCCCAGGGTTTATAGGGTGAATTCCCATTGCAGCCAATACGTACCATGCGGACATTTGCCCCACATCTTCATTGCCACATAAACCGTACGCGTCCGTTCCATAAGCAGATTCGCATATTTTTCGTGTCCATTTTTGGGTCAAATGTGAAACTCCAGCGGTATTTAGCATAAATGGAACATGGTGCACTGGTTCGTTTGGATGATTGTAATAGTTATTCCAAAGGAAATCTTCCGGAGTATTTTCAAAGAAAGAAATAAGTTCATTTTTAAAGGCTTCCTCACCTCCCATCAAAGTTTTTAAACCTTCAATATCATGGGGTACAAACCATCCTTGTTGGTAGGGGTTGCTTTCGATACATCCCTGTCCATGAACCGTTTTTCCTTTCCATTCCAACCAATTTCCAGTACTGTCCTTAGCTCTGAACCAATTCACTTCATCATTCCAAATATTAGCATAGTTCTTACTTTTCTTAAAGTACTCCTCTGCAATTTCTTTTTTACCCAGAGATTTTGCAAATGTTGCCAATGCCCAATCCGAATACGCGTATTCCAAGGTTTTGGAAATGTGCTTATGGGCATATCCCAATTCGCCATTTCCAGTATTGTTGACCGTATTTAAAGAATATTGAAAAGCCTTCTCTATATCATAATTCCGAATTCCCTTTTGATAGGCATCATTGATTACGGAAACGGCGGGATTCCCCAGCATACACCCCGAATAGGAATTCAACATTTCCCATCTAGGCAGGTATTCACGTCCACTTAGCTCAGCCATCTGCAATAAGGAATTCACCTCATCATTTACCAATTTTGGGTTGATTATTGTCTGTAAGGGGAATTGCGACCGAAATACATCCCAACCACTAAAAATGGTTCTATAGGTAAAGTCTTTGGTTTGATGTACTTTTTTATCAGCACCGATATACTTCCCATTAACATCTGAAAATGTACGTGGATCTATCATGGTATGGTACAGGGCAGTATAAAAAATAGTTTTTTCTATCTCTTTTGCACCTGAAACAGAGACATCTTTTATAGCGTCATTCCACAAAATACGCGCATCGTCACTGACTTTGTCAAAATCCCAATGGTCAATGTCGTGCTCCAAGTTTGCCTTTGCTCCTTCTATATTTACAAATGAAATACCGCTTTTTACCAAAACCTGTTCCCCTGCCGTGGTACTGAAATTGGTATAAAACCCTAAATGTTTTCCTTGAAGTTCCTTTTTGCCTTCAAAAATTTGGGCATTTTCTACAGCTAGTTGATAGTCATCTTGCCTTATAAAGCGCATTTTTCGGGGCACATCAGGAATATTGGCACTCCAAAATCCATAATCCTTAAGTGGTTTACTGAACTGGCAATAAAAATAGACTGTGTAATCGGCGTTTCCGGCCCCAGCACCCCAGCCTCCTCCTTCGGGTGGACATTTCATCCAGCCAGAAATGGTATTTTCATTTACAACTTTAATATACTGCTCTGTGGACGTTCCTCCTACCCGGCGTGATAAATCTATCTGAATCCTGGAACTATCATTTTCAGGGAAGGTAAATCTTAGGATTCCTGCCCTAGGTGCAGCTGTCAGTTCTACTTTCACATGATAATCATCCAGCGTTACAGCGTAATAACCGGCTTTTGTGACTTCTGTCTTGTGTGAAAATCGGGAACGATACCCGCCTTCGGGATTCTTGGGAACACCTCTATTTGTTTTTAACTTCCCTGTTGTTGGTGTAACTAAAAAGTTTCCTAAATCTCCAAACCATCCCACACCACTCATATGTGTAAAGCTAAAACCTTCCAAAGTTTCGTGTTCATAGGAATAACCTGAACCATTATCCCCACCTGTAAATGTATCTGGGCTTAGTTGTACCAAACCAAAAGGCGTGGCCGTTCCAGGAAAGGTTTTTCCAAAACCATGTGCATCTTTTGTTTTTTTACCATAGGTAACCGCTCCAATAATAGGATTGATATAATCCACAGGTTGTTTTTGTTGGGGAGTCGGAGTACATGAATTCACAAAAACTACCACACAGCACATGGTAGTCCAAAATTCTAAATTTAATTTGTGTATCCCCATAATTAATTATTCCACTTTTAATACTCCCCTTAAACGAATATCCTTTGATGATGCACCAATCATGATTCTAAAATCTCCAGATTCTACAACTCGATTTAAATCTTTATCTAACATAGAGAGTTCTTCTGGTCCTATTTGAAAAGTTACTTGTTTTTGTTCTCCTGCTTTTAGCGAAATTCTTTGAAAGCCTTTAAGTTCTTTAATGGGACGTACTACTGAAGCCAATTCATCCCGAATGTATAGTTGAATGACCTCATCACCATCAATTTCTCCAGTATTCTTTACCATACACGAAACTTGGACCGTTTCGCTATTTGCGATATTATTTTTACTGAATTCTAAATTGGAATATTCGAAAGTGGTATAACTCAACCCAAAACCAAATGGGAACAACGGTTGCCCAGTAAGATTATGGTAATTATCACCCCGTCCTGTGGGCTTGTTGTTATAATACAACGGACATTGTGCTGCATCAACTGGAAATGTAATGGGTAAACGTCCTGCAGGATTTTCATCCCCAAACAGTATATCTGCCAATCCGTTTCCTCCATTTTCACCAGAATACCAAGACATTACTATACCATCTACATCAGGCTTCCAATTAGCCATCGTTATGGCGCTTCCACCAACTAATACGACAACTGTTGGTTTGCCTGTTTTAGCAACTGCTTTAATTAAGGCTTCTTGATGTCCTGGAAGGTCTAATAAGGCCCTATCTTGAAATTCGCCTTCGTGAATTCCTGCTACCACTACGGCAATATCACTTTGTTTCGCGATTGCAACTGCGTTGTCAATTTGTTTATCAACCTTATCTTCTACTCCATAATCCCAAATCATTTTAAATTTTGCATTTCCTGCCGATTCAAAATATTCTAGTTTTATGTCATACGTTTGTCCTGTTTTAAAAGTCAATGGTTTTACTATGGTGTTGTAAGATTGTTTCTGCCAATTGTCAATAATCAACTCGCCATCTAAATACAATCGGTAACCATCATTGCCTTCTATACCAATATTAAAAACTCCAGATTTTGGTGCTTTTAATTTTCCTGTCCATCGTACTGAAAACCAGTCATACGGCAAATCTTTATGTGGAGAAAAGAGGGTCCAACCAAATTTAATTTTTTTATCGGTGCGTTCTACTTTTGGTGTTCCGCTTAGTTTAATGTTATCAAAATACTCCGCTTTTAAACCTTTAGTTTCTTTTCCTTCTTTAGTTGTTGACAAATATTCTGAAGCAATAACTTTATAAGTCTGTTCTTTAAATGGTACACCTTCTGTATAGAATACATTTGCTTCTCCAATCTTATTAATTATACCATCGTACATAGACACTTTATCATTTCCAGGTCCGCTATAACCTCCTAAACGTGCTGCTTTGGCATCGTAACCTATAAGCGCCACTTTAGTTGATTTTTTTAATGGTAATACCTCATTTTCGTTCTTCAATAAAACCATCGCTTTTGCTGCTGCTGTTCTTGCCAATTCTCGGTGGTCTTTATGTCCGTTCCAAAGCGTTGCTTCCTTAGCGTCTACATACGGATTTTCAAATAGGCCCAATTCAAACTTCACTTTTAAAATACGCCTAACGGCCTCATCAATAGCTTTTTCATCGACCATTCCATTTTCAAAGGCTTCCCAAAACAATGGTTTATGATTGTAATTGGTTTGAAACATGACATCCAATCCCGCTTCCACGGCATCCTCAGTAGCTTCGGCATAATCTTTAGCTGTAAAATGTAATACATTGGCGCCTCCTGTTGCTCCCGCATCGGAAATCACAAAACCATCAAAACCCCATTCTTCTTTCAGTTTTCTATGCAACAACCATTCGTTGGAAGTACATGGTGTTCCATCCACAGAATTATAGGAGGTCATTACAGACCGCGCCCCTGTTTTTTGGAATACAGTTTTAAAGGCTGGAAAATAGATTTCCTCCAACAAACGCTCATTAAAACTAATGGGGTAACTGTCCCTACCGCCTGCTCCCACATTGGCCACAAAATGTTTTGGTGTGGTGATAACATCCTCCCGTTCAAAAGCTCCAATAAATGCCGATGCCATTTGCGTGGTCAAATACGGGTCTTCCCCATAAGTTTCTTCGGTACGCCCCCAACGTACATCACGTGCAATGTTTAATACTGGTGATAGAATTTGACGTATCCCTCTTGTTTTAGTCTCTTTGGTAATGGCATTGGCTACCTTGCTCACTAAAGTGGTGTCCCAGGTTGCTGCCAGGGCTATGGCTTGTGGGTACGCCGTTGCCCCATCACGTGCCAAACCATGTAAGGCTTCATTAAATGGGATTATGGGTATACCCAAACGGGATTCCTCCAAAAAATAACGTTGAATTTCGTTGATATCCTGAGCCATTTGTTCGGCACTTCCCGTGGAACCATAATCCATGATTTGTTCTGCGGCATTGTCATTCTTTCCTTTAGATGATATTTGAAACCCGAAAATACCGTGTTTGAGCTTGTCCTTGCCAATGCTTAAATCGCCGGGAATCATAAACATTTGCCAGAATTTTTCTTCCAGAGTCATTCTTCCCATAAGATCGTCTACACGTTCCTGTACCGAAAGTTTTGGGTTTTTATACCCTGGATTTTCATCGTTCGATTTCTTGGAACATGCCCATATGCACAAGCCCGAAAAGGTGAGTATCACTATCTTTTTTATGTATTCCAATTTTTTAATCAATTAAAATCGATGTGTATTTTGTTTTAAATCGGTATCAAAAGCCTTGAGTTTTTCACGTAACTTTCTTACTACTTTAGGATTGCCTTCCGCAACGTTATTTTTTTCTGAAACATCTTTGGCCAGATTGTATAATTCTATTTTATCTTTTACTACGCGTAGCTTCCAGTCTTTATATCGTATAGCTTCGGCAATTGTGTCCTTATAATAGAAAAAGCCTTCTTTTATATGTGGTGATTTTGTTTTCTTACCTGATAATAATTTCCAAATATTCTTTCCATCTATGGGTTTATCCGACATTTCACCATCGGTTAAATGAGCTATGGTAGGCAGAAAATCTATGGTAGAAGCAACTTGATTGCACACACTCCCTGCTGCTATTTTTCCTTTCCATTGAGCAATCATAGGTACACGCATACCACCTTCATACGTTTGAAATTTAAACCCTCTTAATGGCAAAGCACTACCACCACGACCGTTGTCCAATTTCCATGGACCATTATCCGAAGTATAGATGACCAGCGTAGTGTCATCAATGCCCAAAGTTTCCAAAGTCCTTAAAATTTTACCTACGCTCCAATCTATTTCTTCAATAACATCACCATATAGACCTCTTTTACTTTTTCCCTTAAAACCTTCGGAGGCATATAGTGGAATGTGGGGCATTGTATGGGCCAAGTATAAAAAGAAGGGGGCATCTTTGTTTTCTGTTATAAAATCAACCGCACTTTCCGTGTAACGCTTTGTCAGTGTGGTTTGGTCTACTGGATATTCTACTACTGCATCTTGCTTCATTAGCGGAACTTTACTTTTACGCCACTTTTTCTCACGAAGACTATCTAAAGTCATTCCTTCCCTAAAAACAATGTTTTCCGCTACCTTGCAATTTGGGTTAACCGACATATCATTGCTGAAGGGGATTCCAAAATATGAGTCGAAACCCTGTTTTGTTGGCAAATAGTGCAGCTCATCTCCTAAATGCCATTTACCTATGCAAGCCGTGGCATATTGCTGGGCTTTGAGCATATCCGCTATAGTCCATTCCTGGTTGGACAATCCTCCAGGCCTATTTGGCCATAGCACCTTGGGTACTCCAACTCTTGTAGGATACGAACCCGTCAGCAAGGCTGCACGTGATGGGGAACATACCGGTGAAGCAGAATAAAAATCAGTAAAGCGTATACCGTCTGCGGCCATTTGGTCAAGATTTGGTGTTTTTATAAGCGGAGAACCAAAAACACCCACATCCTGATAACCCTGGTCATCTGTAAAGATGATAATTACATTGGGCATAGAACTCTTATTTTGTGCAACCATAACGGTATTAGAACTCAAAAGAAAGATTATTGCAATTAATTTTCTCGTCATTTCTGTTTATTTAAAAAACCATCAAACCTGTACTTTTTTCCAGGCTTTGTATTAAATTCAATCGTTTTGTTATTATAAACCAAAGTGCAGTTTTCCCCACTTTTTGAAAGCACCTCAACCTCTTGTAAAACTGAATTTTTCCAGGTAAAGGACAGCTCAAAACCACCTCTTGCACAAACACCTGAAACAGTACCATCTGCCAATGCATTGGGTAAGGCGGGCAATAATTCTATCTTGTCCAAATGGCTTTGTAGTAGCATTTCAACAATTCCCGAAGCCCCTCCAAAATTTCCATCGATTTGAAATGGTGGATGTGCATCAAAAAGGTTTGGGTAAGACCCTCCCCTAATTTTACGTTCGGGAACCTCAGCCGGACTCAATAAAATATTCAATAGCTTATACGCTCTATTTCCATCGTTAAATCGTGACCAAAAATTTATTTTCCAAGCCAAACTCCAACCCGTACCATTATCCCCTCGGTATTCCAATGATTGCTTCGCAGCTTTCATCAATTCTGGCGTTTCTTCATAATTAATTCCTTTTCCGGGATAGACGGCCCATAAATGCGATACGTGCCTGTGATGATTTTCAGGGTCATCCCTATCTTCCATCCACTCCTGTAATTGCCCGTGCTTTCCTATTTTATTTGGAGCAATTTGTGGAAGCATTGTTTTTAGCTTTTCTGAAAAATCATGGTCCGTCTCCAGAATAGCTGACGCTTCCACAATCGTTTTAAATAAGGCGCGTATGATTTGATGGTCCATGGTTGGGCCCGCAACCAAGCCTCCAATTTCAGGAGAATTTGATGGTGAACTTATCAGGTAGCCTGTGTTGGGGTCCTTATATAAAAATTGAGAATAAAACAATGCCGCATCACGCATGAGTGGATAATTTTCTTTTAAGAATTCTTTGTCCTTGGTAAACAAATAGTGCTCCCAGATATGTGAACAAAGCCATGCGCCGCCTGAAAGCCATATTCCGTGGTTGGATGCATTTACCGGAGCCGCCCCTCTCCAAATATCCACATTGTGATGAACGATCCACCCCTCTGCATTATAATGTTCCTTGGCCACGATGCTTCCCGTTTTTGAAATATCCTCGATAAAATCAAACAAGGGTTCGTGGCATTCACTCAAGTTGGTCACTTCCACAGGCCAATAGTTCATTTCCAGATTTATATTGGTCGTATAACTACTGAACCATGGTGGTTTTATCTTATCGTTCCAAAGCCCTTGAAGTGTAGGTGGTTTGCTTCCAGGTCGACTTGAGGCAATCATCAAGTACCGTGCGTATTGCACATATAAAGCAATTAATTGGGGATCATTGGGGTCTTTCCAAAAGTCATAAATCCTTTTATTGGTAGTCACTTTCGATTTTCCATTATCCCCAAAGTCCAACTGAAAACGATTATATAAAGATTGATAATCTTTACTATGCCTTTTCTTTATTTTCTCAAATTTTTTGGATTCAATACCTTTTAAGGTTTCACTTACCTGTTGATAAGGATTGCCCGATACATCTTTAAAATTGATATAATTAGTTGCTGCCGACATATAGATAGTGGCTTTGGATGCATCAACTATTTTTAGCTTACCATCTTCAACTTCTACAATACCATCAGTATCTACTTTTATTGTTGAAACACCCTTTAAAACACCGTCTTTTATTTTTACTTCAAGTGTTTGGGATTTACCACTTGTTTTCAGTTGTTTATCTTCATGAATAGCATCTAACCAAATTTTAAAACTTAATGCTTTTGATTTGCTTGAGGTTAGGTGTACAACCATGACCTTGTCCGGAAAACTAGAGAACACTTCACGTTCAAAAACAACATCATTTACTTTGTATGATACGTTGCTAACCGCATTTTCTATATCTAAAGTCCTTGAATAATTTGAATACTTTTCATGTCCATCAAAATTGATGTAAATGTCTCCAAAAGGCTGATAATGAATTTGTTTTAGCGGTTCGCTCATAAACTCTTTTGTAGCCAGGTCTTGAGCTTCCCGCTGTTTACCATCGGTTAACAATTGTCTTATTTCCGCTAGATAATTTCCTGCACCTTTATTGGAATAATCATGTGGTTGCCCCCTCCATAAGGTTTCTTCATTAAACTGAATATGTTCTTGTTCCACACCACCATAGACCATCGCACCCAAATTTCCATTTCCAATGGGTAGTGCCTCAGTCCATTTTTTCGCGGGAACATCATAAGCAAGCTTCATACCTTCCTGTGACAACAAATCATATTGGACCAAGAAAAGTAATGCAGCGATACCAATCAATTTTGTCATTTTCATGTAGGGTAATTTCATCTTTCTATTCAACCTTTTATTTCTAAATAAAATGGATACACGTATACCAATGTTCCGTTTCTTTCAACATATAGCTTGGGCATGATTCTAACATCCCCTTTGTTCAACAGTATATTTTTAAAACTGAGCTGGGTTTGCCCCTTTCCTTCAAACTCCATTTTTCTACTGTCATCTCCAATAACCAATTCTAAATTGCCGTTATGGTTTAGTCCTTTGTCAAGGTGTACAGTTATATCAAAAGACTTTGTTTCATCAATTTTGGCATCCCAATAAATAAAATCCTTCTTGATACCCACTACTTTTTCAAAATGAGCATCGTTCTGATTAAGCATAACCGGGTTTTCAAAAGTTGTTCCGATAATCGGTTTAGGAGATTCCACAATATGTTTGGATGATTCCATTGTAGTAAGCCAAATGTCCATTTCAGACTTCAATTCTTTTACGATGGCTTCATTCTCACCTGAAATATCATTTTGTTCAAAATAATCTTTGCTCAAATCAAATAACTCGAACTTATCATTTCCTTCATCATCCTGACCTACGCCCACAAGTTTTAGGTTTCCTTTTCGGGTAGATACATTTCTGTACCTCACGGGAGCGGTTCTTGACCAGTATCGATTTATTATTCGATTAGGAAAATTGTCTTCCGCCTTGGTCAACAGGGGCATTAAACTTTCTCCTTCAATTTCCAGGCCTACAGGTATTTTTGCTCCTGCAAGTTCTGCCAATGTTGGTAAGATATCGTAATGGGCGGCGGGAGCTTTAATATCCCGGGCTTCTTTAAACATCTTGGGATAATACCAAAAACTGGGTACTCTTACGCCTCCTTGAAATACGGAACCTTTTCTTCCCCGCATACCAGCAATATATCTTGGATGCTGCGGGCCATTGTCCGTCATGAAAATAACCAAGGTGTTTTCCTCTATACCCAAACTTTCCAGTTTATTGAAAAGTAATCTTAGGTTGTCATCAATGTTGGTCACCATACCATATACCTTTCTGGCATTCTCCCTACTATGCTTGGTCACTTTTGGATACGGATTACCCTGATCTATTAGTCCTTCATCTGAATCCGTATCCTTATACATATCATAGTATTCCTGTGGAAGTTGCAAAGGACCGTGAGGGGCATTAAAAGACAGGTATAGAAAAAATGGATCGTCTTTGTTTTCTTCCACGTATTCCATCGCAGCTTTTGTGAATACATCTGTACAATATCCTTTGGTTTGAACCTGTTTCCCATTACTCCAAAGAATAGGGTCAAAGTAGCTGCTGTCCCTTTTTAATGTATTTGGCCAGTCTCCATATTGTCCAATTCCTCCTGAAAGATGATTTAATGTATATTCAAAACCTTGGTCTTGCGGACGCATTGGGTAATTATCACCTAAGTGCCATTTACCTATCATTCCTGTTTTGTAGTTAGCTTCCTTAAGCAGCTCAGCTATGGTGACCTCTTCAGTTGCCATCATGGCACCTCCCCTATAGGTGTCGTGTACGCCCGTGCTCATGGGGTATTTACCAGTCATTAATGCAGATCGAGTGGGAGCACAAACCGGGTTTACCAAAAATTCATCAAAACGTACACTGCGTTCTGCTAGACTATCTAAAACAGGGGTCTTAATATTGGGGTTTCCATAATATCCCAAATCTCCAAAACCTTGGTCATCCGTTATAATTAAAATTATATTTGGTTTTTCTTGGGTTTTATCAACTTTTTCAGCACAAGACATCATACTTAAACCTATAATAAATAGGCTTATTATTATTAACTTCATTACTGTCGTGTGTTGTAAAAACTTCATTATTTACCTTTAACTATTCCAATGATCTTCCATAATTTGCAACACTTCAGGATTGTCCTTATCGGTATCACCAAGTGTTTCACGTTGCCTTAAAATTTCAGCTTTCATTTCTTTGATGACATCTTGATATTCTTCATCATTATAAGCATTGTGTGTTTCGTTGGGATCTTTTTCCAAATCGAAGAAGTCCCAAAATTTTGTGGGTTGATTTTCTTTCGTGTACCTGTTAACTTTTAATGCATTTCCATAATAGAATGCCAACTTGAATCGTTGACCCCGTATTCCAAAATGCCCTGGACGATCACTTGAATGGTCCCAATAGCGATAATAACCATACTCGCGCCAGTCGGCTGGTGTATTTCCTTTCAAGTTTTCTCGAAAGCTATGTCCTTGCATGGTTTTTGGATATTCCAATCCAGCATAATCTACAAACAAGGCAGAGAAATCAGCATTTTCAATTAAATCTGAATTTCGCTGACCTGCTGGTATTTCCTTTGGATATCGGATAACGAATGGCATGTGGATAGACTCTTCATAAATTAATCGCTTATCGAACCAACCATGTTCCCCCAAGAAATACCCTTGATCCGCCGTATAGATAACTATAGTATTTTCTGCTAGCCCTGATTCATCTAGATACTTTAAAAGTTTTCCTATGTTATCATCAATCGCAGCCCCGCAACGCATAAAATCCTTTACGTACTTTTGATAAGTTTTGTAACGTGCTTCCATTTTGGTTAACCCATCAACAGTCAATGGTAATTCTGGATATTTCATATAACCAGGCACATTTTCTGGGTCTTTGGAAGCCCTTAGATACCTTGCTTTTAAACTGTCTATTGATTGTCCACGGAAAGACCTTCCCGTTGTTTTAGGTCCTTCATCATAAAATGTATCGGGAATTGGGATATCCCCATCTCTATATAAATGACTGAATCTTTCCGGATAATCAAATGGCTCGTGGGTGGCCTTAAAATGACACATGGCCATAAAAGGCTTGGATGTATCCCTATTTTCTATCCAATCTATGGTTTTATCAGCAATGACATCTGTGCTAAAGCCTTTGTATGGCATCCCCCCTTCAGTATAATCTTTCCAATTATCTTTAGTTTTCATTATCGGGTCCCAATATCTTCCTTGTCCCGGCAATACACAGTAATAATCGAAATCGTCCGTAGGTTCCTGTTTTAAGTGCCACTTTCCTATTACCGAGGTTTGGTAGCCGCCTCTTTGCAATACACCAGCAATGGTCGGGTGCTTTGGTGATAGTCCTGCTCCCAAGGTGATAACACCATTAATATGGCTATACTGACCTGTGAGCACCGTTGCCCTACTCGGAGTACAAATGGAGTTCGATACCAAGCAATTGTCCAGTACCGTGCCCTCTTTGGCCAACCGTTTAATATTTGGTGTATGCACATAATCTTCCAAGATACCGCCATAGATTCCCCAGGCTTGCGAAGTATGGTCATCGGACATGATGTAAAGAATGTTTGGTCTTTCCGGTTCAGCCACTTCTGTCTTTCCCTCTACCTTATTTTTACAGCTGAAATTTGTCAGAAACAAGACTGAAAGAAGAACAATAAAGTAAAATTTTGTTTTCATTTTTCTTTAATTAGAATAATCAGGTTAAAAAATTGCTTTTAGAACCATGGGATAACTTCTTCCATTAATAGTCGGAACGGTAAGGGTCAAAGCTGTTTTTGTCTGTTTGAACCTTACTTTATTGCCACTATCCAACCTTGATAATTTCTTTAGTCTTCCCGGGTTCAATGTATTATCTAGCCCAAATGTCGATATTTTAATTTCCCCCTTTTTAGGGTTCATAATCATAATGTATAAATTATCACCCTTTTTGGTAAATCTCACTTCATCAGATGCGTAAGCATCCGAAGCTGTGGTTCTTTGGTTATAGTGCTCACCAGTTTTTTTCTTGGCCGCAATATCATCACCTGCATTTCTGACTTCCCCCTGCCCGTTTTGTTCATTTTCCCCTCGTACACTTTCGCCATCACCATATACTTTCCAAGGCCTGGTCCCATAAATAGCTTCTCCGTTTATCTTTAGCCAATCCCCAACGGTTTCTATAATTATCTTTTGTTCAGGCGGAATAGACCCATCTGGATGCAATTCGATGTTTAGTAATAGGTTCCCATTTTTACTGGTAGCTTCAATTAGCATTTCTAAAATAGTTCGAGCGTTGTGGGTCAGATGGCGATCTTTTTTGTAGAACCAATCCGTAAATGTAATTTCGGATTGCCATGGATATTCCCGCAACGTATTGCTACCGCCAGACTCCACTTCATTCACAGTACCCTTAGCCTTTCTTTTTAACAGCATAACCGCTTCAATGGACCCATACTGCTTAAGGCTATTGTTATATAGTTTACGGCTTACTTCCTTGCCATATTCACCATAGGTAAAATTAAACCCATCGTTATACAACAAATCTGGTTTGTACTTATTTACCAGCTCCAAATGGCGTTCCTGCCAATTCCTTTTTATTGCTTCAATGCGCTCAGGAGTTCTGCTTTCTGGAATGGGTCCATACAAATCCGCAGGATCCAGACCTTCCCACCATTTTCCTTTTCCATCTTCTTTGGTGAGTCTTCCATCGTAAGGCACACCTGCTTTTTCTCCTGTTTTATCAGCACCAAAGGCCGGTTTCCACCAATTCAGGAAACGATCATCGTGGCTCGTTACCCCAAATTTCAGATTGGCTTTACGGGTTGCCGCCTCAAATTCACCGATAATATCTCTTTTTGGCCCAACGTTTACCGAGTTCCAAGGGTGGTACGAAGAATCAAAAAGGTCAAAATGGTCATGATGGTTTGCCAAAGCAACTATATATTTGGCACCATTTTCCTTGGAAAATTTAATCAAGGCATCAGCATCAAATTTTTCAGCCTTCCATAAATTAATGACATCCTTAAAACCAAATTCTGAAGGGTGTCCGTAGGTCTGCAAATGATAGGGATTTGCCATTTTTCCGAATTTTTGTTTCCCGACATCCTTCATGTACATATGGCGCGCATACCACCCTCCGCCTTGCTCTGGAACACTTTGTGGTCCCCAATGAAACCAAATTCCAAACTTGGCATCCCTGAACCATTCTGGGCATTCGTACTGCGCTGCAAGTTCATCCCATGTTAATTCTTGCTGTTGCGCAAAAACAATATTTGCAACAGACACAAACAGAAGAAAACTTAAAACACCAAAATACTTCATGCCAAACATCAATTATCTAAACCTATAAGCTTCAGGATTCTCAAAAAGTCCAAACTCCTTTTTCGTCAGGTCAGCTGGATCTCCTGTTTCTACGATTAGCTTTTTCAACTCATTCATTAAATCATCTTTTACAGCAGCATAATTTTCATCTTCAATTAAGTTAGATAATTCCCAAGGGTCATTTCTTAAATCGAACAACTGATAGGTATATACATCATGCTTTGCGCTTACTATCAATTTATAGTCTCCTTTTCTAACGGCCCTATGTCCGCCGCCAGGATTATGTTTTGCTTTTTTATTTAACAAATCACCGGGCCATGAATTATACGCATACATCATACTGTTTCTTACGGTCTTGGTCTCGTCCTTGATTACCGGTGTTAAATCTTTGGTTTGAACGGACTCTGGTATTTCCAATCCCGTTAAACCGCAAAGTGTTGGGAAAACATCGTGTAGATAAGCCAAGGCATCGACCTTTGTGTTTTGCGGTATATTGGGACCACAGAAAACCAATGGAACACCCACACTATGCTCATATACATTTTGTTTGCCCAATAACCCATGCTGGCCAACTGCCAGTCCATTATCTCCAGAGAAAACAATGATAGTATTTTTACTTTGTCCTGAATCTTCCAATGCTTTTACTATGCGTCCAATTTGAGCATCGGTAGCTGTAATCATAGCATAATAATCTGAGATTTCTCTTTTAACAATAGAGTCTGTTCGTGGAAAAGGTGCTAAACGTTCATCTCTAATTTTTTCATCTGCAATTTCAAAAGGATGTTCCGGCATAAAGTTTTTTGGCAGCTCAATGGAGTCGGTAGGGTACAGTTCATGATATTCTTGAGGGGCAGTTCTAGGGTCATGGGGAGTAGTAAAGGAGACATACATTAAAAAAGGATTTCCCTCCGAATAATCCTCAAGAAAATCGACAGCAGCATCAGCAAAAACCTCACTACTAAACTTTTCCTTTTGTTGATACGGTTCTGACCAACCTGTTTCTGGTGCATAATCCTTCACTTTTGTCCCAAAATGTGTCGTCATACCTCCTAAAAAAGCTGATTTCACATGATGAAAACCGCGTTCTACCCATTCCATACCATTATGTTGTTTACCCGTAGCAAATGTGGTATATCCGTTAGCCTTGAAATACTCAGGAAAGGTAAGCTTGTTACTTTTTCCCCTATCCTTCAACGGGAAAGCAAATTGGGCATATACATTTGGTTCTATATTAAAATAGTGCCTCCCTGTCATTAACATGGCCCTACTTGGAGAACAGACTGCAGCCGTTGTAGCCCCTAGAATATAAGCATTGGTAAATGATGTTCCGTTTTCAACCAATGTATCCATATTTGGAGTTAGAACATTGTACTTATTCATGGCTCCAATAGTGCCCGCACGTTGATCATCTGTAAATAGAAACAGGATATTTGGTTTTTTTGCTATTTCCGGAACCCTTTGTTCTTTGCACCCAACAAGTAAAATGAAAATCGACAAAGCCAAGAATTTCATTACGTATTGCATTGTTCCTTATTTTTTTAAGTTTTTTGATTTTAAGAATTTCTCCAAATGCATTTCATCCAACTCGTCGCTATCGCCGTATTTTGTTCGCATTTCTTTCAGACGTTCGTGCATAACTTTCTGGACATCTGAATAGGATACATCATTATAAACATTGGTCATTTCTGAAGGGTCCTTTTCAAGGTCATACAATTCCCAATGGTCTATGTCATAATAAAAATGAATCAATTTGTAGCGATCTGTCCTAACCCCATAATGACGTTTCACGTGGTGTTCTGCCGGAAACTCATAGTAAGTATAATAAATGGCATCCCTCCATTCACTTGCTTTGCCATTGACCAATTGTCTAAACGATTCTCCTTGAATCTCCTCCGAAATTTCTGCTCCTGCATAATCCAAAAATGTTGGGGCAAAATCCAAGTTTTGAACCATTTCATCAACAACAGTTCCAGGTTTTATTTCTTTGGGATATTTCATGAGCAAGGGTGTTCGAAAGGATTCTTCATACATAAATCGTTTATCGAACCACCCATGTTCCCCCAAATAGAAACCTTGGTCCGAAGTGTACACCACGATGGTGTTTTCCTCCAATCCATTTTCTTTTAGATAATCCAGAACCTCTCCAACTCCATCATCCACAGATTGAATTGTACGCAAATAATCTTGCATGTATCTGTTGTACTTCCAGAGAGCCAACTCTTTTCCTTCTAGGTTTCTCGATTTAAAGTCGGCAATAACAGGGTCGTAATAGGCATCCCAAGACTCTTTCTGCCCATCAGTCATTCTGTTATACCTTCCCTGAAAAGAATTTCGGTATTTGGTCTGAATCTCTCCTTCTTTGTCCAACATCTTAAGGTCATACACTAAATCCATGTCTCTGTAAATTCCCATTTCGTGGGCTGCAGCGGCAGGCCTACCTTCATAATTGTCAAAAAAATTAGCTGGGGGCTCAAAAGTCTTATCATCAAATAAGTGAAAGTATTTTTCCTCGGGCATCCATGTTCTGTGTGGTGCTTTTTGGTGATATAACAATAGAAAGGGTTTATCTTTTTCTCTTTTGGTCTCTAACCAATCCAATGCAATGTCCGTGGTTACCTTGGTTACATAGCCTGGGTAATTCTTTTTTACGCCGTTTTCGATAAAATCTGGAGAGTAGTATTGTCCTTGTCCCGGTAATACATTGCTGTAATCAAATCCTTGGGGCAATCCCTTTAAATGGATTTTTCCTATCAAAGCAGTTTGATAACCAGACGCTTGCAATGTTTTTGCAAAGTTTTCTTGATCCCAATTAAATGCATTGATATTGTCCACCTTTCCATTCACATAACTATGTTTACCCGTAAGCATCACTGCCCTACTTGGCGCACAAATGGAATTCGTAACAAACCCTTTGTTAAAAATAGCTCCCTCTTTTGCAATTCTATCAATATTGGGAGTATTGTTCAATCCATGTCCATAAGCGCTAATGGCTTGATAGGCATGGTCATCACTCATAATAAACACAATATTGGGTCTTGGCGTTTTTTCCTCTTTAACCGTTTTGCAAGACATAAAGGTCAAGGCAAAACATAAAATGATGAAGGGTTTTTCTAGGATTGATTGCCATAAACTTTTCATATTGGAATCTTTACATTTTTCGTTCAATTACTAAAGACTATTTTCCTTGGTAAACTGAATTACCTCGCTCAATCTTCCAAAAGCAAGGGCAACAACCGTATCTGCCGCTCCATAATAGATTGCAAGTTTGTCATCCTCAGTATCGTGAAGCGCAGCACACGGAAAAACTACGTTGGGTACATCCCCAACTTGCTCATATAATTCTGATGGACCCAACAAGTAAGGTTGTGTTCTATATTTCACCATATCTGGTTGATGTTCATCCAAAATGGCAGCTCCCATAGCATATCGGAATCCGTTACACGTATTTATAACTCCGTGATACAACATTAACCAGCCATCGTTTGTGAGAATAGGAATTGGCCCCGCTCCTACTTTTGTGCATTGCCAAGCGCTATCCTCAAAATTCGTTGCCTTCATCACACAGCGATGCTCCCCCCAATATTTCATATCTGGGCTGTAACTTATATAGATATCTCCAAATGGAGTGTGCCCATTATCACTTGGTCGGCTCAACATGGCATATTTGCCATTGATTTTTTTGGGAAACAATACTCCATTTCTATTGAAAGGTAGAAAAGCATTTTCACACTGAAAAAATTCCTTGAAATCAAAGGTATAGCCAATTCCAATGGTAGGACCATGATAACCGTTGCACCAGGTAATCCAATACCTATCCTCTATAAAAACAACCCGTGGATCGTATTTATAATCGGAATCTATCATTTGGGTATTACCAGCTTTCATTTGTATGGGGTCATGGTTTATATCCCAATGGATACCATCCTTACTGAAACCAGCAAAAATGTTCATCTGAACAGCTTTGTTGTCGCATCTAAAAACACCTGCAAAACTATCTTTATATCTTACAACAGCACTGTTGAAAATGCTATTGGATGAAGGAATTGCATATCTATCTATTATTGGGTTGGCATTGTAGCGCCATAAAACATCTTTGCAATTATTGGGCTTATCCTGCCAAGGAATCAAATTCATATGTGTTCTTAATTGCTATACTTTCTTACTTTATCCAACCACGTATATTTTAAAATAACTGAGCTTATAATAAATACCCCTAAAGCTATCCATGTCTTTGGATAATCCCTAATCATAAAATAAATTGGCAACAATATCATACTGGATTGCCAAATAATGCCAATTGCACAATTGAGCATATCCTTTGTAAAATCTCTATTCTTTTTAAAATTCTTGTCTTCCTTTTTTAGTACAACATAGACTGGATGCCACCATCCCCAAGGCCTTACGCTAGCATAAAAGTTTTTTAATGTTTCCATTTTGGTTGCAGGGGTAAGCAAAGTTCCTAAAAAAGAGCCTAGAAGTGATACAGTAAAAATAATGGGAAATAAGTAGATGTCGGGAATTTGAGAAAAATAAAAAAGGTTGGAATCTATCTCAAAATTGGCTTTGTTTTGATGTAGCAAAAATTGGATGGTCGCAATAACCAATCCAGAGGTCATTCCCCAGAAATAGCCCCAACCATTGAAGCGCCACCAAATCCATTTTAAAAAATTGGCAGCAACATACCCACCATAAAGTGCGCTGGTAATCCAAAGCGTAATGGAGTTTATGGAATCGGCAAAAAAGCCCATGGTGACCCCAAAGAGGACCACAGTAAAAGATGCAATATGACTGGCCCTGATATAATGCTTTGGTTCCGCGATCGGTTTAAAGTATTTCTTGTAAATATCATTGACGATATAGGCGGGTCCAGAATTTACGAAAGCGGAAAAAGTGGACATAAATGCAGCAAGAAGTCCTGCCAGGAGCAATCCCTTTATACCAACTGGAATATGATGATTTATGACCTTGGGCAGTATTATCTCTAAGTCTCCCAAGGAGAGTTCTGATGACATTGCCATTGAGGGAGCAAGATATACAAGTGCCAAAACAACAATCCCTGAAATAAGTAGGTAACGGGGAATAAACAAAATTAAATTGGTAAATCCACTCATGTAAGCAGCTTCCTTTACGGACCTGGTTGATAGGATTCGTTGCATATCGAAACTTGGAATAGGACCGGCTACGCTCGCAAAAAATCCCTTAAAGAGCGACATTCCAATAAAAGCACCGAACATTTTATAACCGTGGGAATCAATGAGACCATTAAAGGCCTCATATTTTTCGCCCCATGAACCGTTAAGCTGATTGGAAAAGAAAATATTGGTCCATTCTGTCGAAATAACATTATTTATTTCAACATCTGTCACGGAAACAAATGCATATATGGCCACCAAAATTCCTGCAACCACCATAATCAAGTACTGCAAAACTTCTGTTGCCACTACCGAGAACATCCCCCCCTTAATCGTATACAGCGTTGTTAGGAATATAATAAGAAATGCATAGCTCTGGTCAGAACTAAGCAATACCTCTCCATTGATGGCAAATGCCAAATCCCATGGTAAAATTATGGTCATAAATTTCCCTACTCCTTCAAAAAAATAAGCGATGAAACCAATGGTTGCCACAATTGCAAAAATAGCCACGATAAGATGGGAGGCCCTACCCGATTTGTCGTCTCCAAATCGGGTCAAAATCCACTCAGAACCAGTCATTATATTCGAACGTCTGATCCAGGCAGCCAAAAAAACCATGATGAAAATCTGGTTAAAAACCGGCCACATCCACATGAACATAAAACTCTTTGTCCCATAAAGAAACAATATGCCCACCATCCAGGCCGTACCGGATATATCGAACATACCCGAGCCATTACTCAATCCCAAATAATACCACTTTATACTTTTCCCTCCTAAGAAATAGGAGTTTAGCCCTTTTGAAGCCCGTTTGGAAACCCAAATACCAACACCAAGTGTCAATACAATATAAAGTGCTATTATTAAAATATCTATATGATGCATTCTTGGTTTGGCTATTTAGTAAGTCCCCAATTTTCATTGGGGATATTTCCCATAACAAAATGAAGCGTCCCTCCCTCTGTTATTTGTTGGTGTGAAATTGTTGTTTGATTAAACGGGTTTCCACTGAGTGTTGCCGATTGTATGTAAATATTCTCCTTGGAAACATTTTCAGCTTCAATTGTAAATTTTTTGTCCTCAGAAATATTGATTGTTGCTTTTTCAAAAATTGGGCTTCCAATTTCATATTCCGTTGAAGCCGGGTTCATAGGATACAGACCAATTGAACTCATAACGTACCATGCACTCATTTGACCGCAATCCTCATTACCACTCAAACCATTGGGAGTGGTATTGTATTGGGTATTCAAAATATGATGCGCCCAATATTGCGTGCGCCATGGTTTGTTGGCATGATTAAATAAATAAGCGATATGGTGACTTGGTTCATTACCATGTGCATACTGGCCAATTAAACCTGAGATATCCACTGAAGCATTGTTTCCTGTTATCTCAGAACTCTGAGTAAAAAGTTGTTCTAAACGTTCCGCAAAAATTTCATTGTTTCCATGGAGGGACACAAAATCTTTAGGGTCATGTGGCACAAACCAGCTATGTTGCCATGCATTACCTTCTGTATAATCCGTATGTTCTCTATGGTTTGAATATTTTGGATCAAAAGGTTCGTTCCACGAATTTCCATCAACCGATTTACCTCTCATAAATCCGGTCTCTTCATCAAATAAATGTTGATACGCCCTGGAACGGTTTAAAAAGAACTTATAATCTTCCTCTTTTCCCAAAGCTTTTGCCATTTGTGCAATACACCAATCATCATAGGCGTATTCCAAAGTAATCGTGACTGACTCGTCTATTGTAGTATACGGGATATAACCGTATTTTTTATAATACTCTAATCCCCGCTCATCTTGCATCATGGTCGTTTTCATCGCTTCATAGGCTTTTTCAGCATCAAAACCCTTAATTCCTTTTAGATATGCCTCAACAATCACTGGAATGGAATGATAGCCTGTCATTGTATTTGTTTCATTGGCATAAAGTGTCCAAACAGGAAGTATCTTTTTTGTCTCATAATAAGAGAGCATAGTATTCACCATATCTGAAACCCTATCTGGCGCAACCAATGTGAGTAATGGGTGCTCTGCTCTAAATGTATCCCAAAGGGATAAGGTTGAATATGCTGTATAATTTTCTGCTGTAACGATGCTGTCATCTTCTTTTCTGAATTGCCCATTTTTATCACTAAATGTCACTGGTGCCAATTGAGAATGGTACAGCGATGTATAAAAGATAGTTTTGAGGGAATCCACTGGAGTTTCCACCTCAATTTTTGATAGCGCGCTTTTCCAGGTATTTTCTGCCTGTGCTTTTACTTTTTCAAAATTGAAACCTCCTCCATCCAAATTCTCTTTTGCATTATCAATACTTACTGAGGAAAGGGCCACTTTCACAAAGAGTTCATTGTCCTCTTTTTCATCAAAGAATAACTGTACGGCTGTTTTTGTACCCATGCCCATATTGGCATTTACAGCTCTTTTATCTACATACACTTTGTGTTCAGCAATAGCTTTGGAAAACTTGGCAACAAAAAACACTTTCTGATTCTTTGCCCATCCAGTACTAAATCGGTAACCACTTATGGTAGAATCATTTTCAACTTGAAATGAAGTTTTGGTTGCCTTATCCCAATTGATGCCAAAACCCAAATCCACAACAACTGATTGTATATCTTTTGGTTGATATGAATATTTATGTATTGCCGTTCGCTTGGATGTTGTTAATTCAACATTTATACTATGGTCTTCAAGAAAGACTTGATAATAGCCAGGTTGTGCTTCTTCGTTTGTGTGACTGTAAGATGATTTATAGGGCAGTGAATCGCGAGAAATGGGCATTGTTGACAAATCCACTTTTTTGTTTATGGGCATAAACAATACATCCGCCAAATCCCCAATACCTGTTCCACTTAAACTTAAATGACTAAAACCAATTGCAATAGAATCTGAATAATGATATCCCGAACACCAGTCCCAACCACTTATTCCATTTACCGGACTAACCTGAAGCATTCCAAAAGGAACGGTTGCCCCTGGATACGTATGTCCATGTCCACCTGTTCCAATAAAAGGATCCACAAAATCAACCAAAGATTTTTGATTGCGATTTTTTTGTGCCGTTTTTTCGTTACAGCCCAAAAAGAAAAGAACCAATATCAATAAACAGAATAACGAAGTGTATTTCATAAAATCAATCTGTTATGCACTTATTATTATTGTCATACACTAATTGGGAGAAGCTTCCATTGGATTATAAAATATTACATAGAAGAATTAGAATAAAGAGCTCCGAGGTAACACCGCCGGAGCCCTTGCTTGAACTGCTCTAAACTAAACTAACTCTAACTATTTCTTTTAATCAAACAACAAACATTGCAAAGAGCACTATTTATTACCAACCTGGGTTTTGTTCCAAGTTTGGATTAAGGATCAATTCATCTAATGGTATTGGCAATAAATAAACTCTAGTTTCGTCAAAATTGAAATTTCCTGTTGCTGCGAAAGGTAAAATATAACCATCCGTATCCAGCGTTACACTTGTTGGAGCCAATTCAACATTCACAATGCCATCGTCATAAAAGGCTCCTCTAGGTTGATCACCATCAATAAGCGCATGCGCTCTCCATCTATATATGTCATTGGCCCTAAACCCTTCTGCCATAAGTTCAACAGAACGTTCTCTTCTTATCTCATAAAGAACATCCGATAAAGTATAGCCATAGTTAGGCCAATCTGGATCCGTGGTAATTGCTCCCAAAGTCATGCTTGGCATACTTACACGGGCTCGTAATAGATTTATAGATTTATCCAAATCTCCCTGGGTGATTGATCCTAATTCTGCCTTGGCTTCTGCAAAAATTAATAGGACCTCAGCATAACGCATTATTATTCTAGAAGTCTCTCTAGTAAAGTTGCTACGATCAGCATCAATATTCACATCCCTGTATTTTTGGGACTCATATCCAGTAAGACCTGCGTTGGCTGTACTAAAATCTGGATTAGCCCAAAGAATTTCACTGTCATCGGTATCTTTCACCAAAACATCACCAGGCACCATAATAGTGGCCGCAAGTCTTGGATCTCTATTGTCCTCTATGGTTGATAGGTCTTGATCTCCTTGATAAAGAGGACTTACCGAAATAGGATCACCATCGGTACACAAGTAACTACGAACAGCAAATCTTGTATAGCCACATCTGTTTGGCCAAGACAGTTGAAGAACATTATTAATGCCCAAGTTTAGATCATCATAATCCCTCCAAAGCATTACCTCACTGTTGCCACTCAATCCAATTTGATTAAAAAGCGAACCATAGTCACTATGCAATGAAAACACACCACTATCCATTATATCTTCTGCAGTTTCAGCGGCAATTTGTAAATAAGAGGTGCCATCGGAGCCGGCAACGCCGAAATCAGTTCCATTATGATACTTTTCCCAAGTACCTTCATAAAGGGCTACCCTGGCTTTTAGCAGTTGCGCAGCTTCCTTACTTATGCGGGGGTTCCCATCGATTTCTGGAAAAGATTGTAGCATAGATATGGCCATGTCCAAATCAGCAATGATGAAATCCGCCACTTCATTTCGAGGGTTTCTTGGTGCAAAAACAAATTCTTCATCTTGATCCGTAAAATATTGGTCAAAAATTGGTACTGCACCATAGCGTTCCAATAAATTAACATAGTGATAAGCTCTAAAGAAAAAACCTTCCCCTCTGTATTGATTAATCAGTACTTCATCCCCTTCAGCTTGTAATGAACGGTCTAAAAAAAAGTTGGTCTCTCGAACCTCATCAAAACTCCATACTGTATTGCTAGCTGACGTAGGGACATCTAAACTTATACCACTGAGTCTATTACTGGGATTTTCAGTAGTACCCATGTCCTCACTCATATCTGGCAGTACATTGAAGCCAACACTTGTGGACTGCCATCCAGGAAGATCGGCATAAAAGGCATTAGCGGCAGTTCTTAAATCTTGAGGCGTTTTATAGAAGGAAGCTTCCGTTATAGTATCTAAAGGTGTTCTTTCCAAGAAGTCGTCATCGCAAGACGAAAGACAAATCAGTGAACACAAAACGAATGTCTTAAATATATTTTTCATGATTTTTTTTTTAAAATGATACGTTTAGACCTAGTGAGACAATCTTGGACAATGGGTAGGACTGTGCACTACCAAATGTACCTGCTGTAACTATTTCAGGGTCAAAAAACAAGAGATCATCAATAGTGATAAGGTTTTCACCCGTTGCAAATAACCTAATCGTGTTAATTCCAAACTTTTCCGTAGTTTCTCTAGGGATAGTATATCCTATTTGCAAACTCTTTAACCGTGCATAAGCTCCATTTTGTATGTATCTATCTACAGCATACCGGTAGTTTCTGTTATTATTTCCTGGATTTGCGGTATATGGCGCTGGAAAATAGGCATCCGTATTTGGCCCTAACGGACTTTCAGTATCCGCGGCTCTAAAATAATCCAGATGCTCTTCCCAGACATTGATGTGAAAAGGACCTTGTCCAGGGCCTCTAAACCGCTGGTGGTTTGACAGCAATACATCGCGTTTTCCCACACCTTGAACCAACATATTAAAATCAAAATTTTTGTAATTCATAGCCAAGGTTGCAGAATATTGATAGCGAGGAGTAGAGTTTCCGATAATATCCCAATCCCCAGTATCACCCTCAACAAATTCCCCTCTGTCAATTACACCATCACCATTAAGGTCTTTGTATTTGGTATCCCCGGCCCAAAAATTACCTGCTACAAAAGACTGGTCTACGGGATACGTAGCATACTCATCATCGGTTTGGAACCAACCATCCCACTGTAATCCCCAAATTTCTCCAAGATCTTGACCTTCATAAAAAGGTTGCGCCAAAGAGCCTGTTTCGTTTGGATATTCTACCATTGTTCTTTGGTAATCCGATAATACCCCTCTTATGCTAAAACCAAAATCCCCGAATTGCTGTCTCCAAGAGGCTTCCACTTCCCATCCTTCAACTCGCGATGTTCCTATATTTGTCAAAGCAGCAGAGGTACCTAGCTGAGAAGGTAAATCCAACCCTTGTGCCGCTATACCCTCAATATCCGTTCTATACCAAGAAAAGGCTACATCGAGTTTATTGAACGCTTGAAGGTCAAAGCCAATGTCAGTGGTTTTGACTGTCTCCCATGTTAAATTTTGGGTAACTAAATCTGGCGTATCAGAGGATACTTCTTGCTGCCCATTAAATAAGAAAGACCCTCCCGGTGAATTTATATCTATGGTAGATAAATATTGGTTAAGAGGAACATTTTGATTCCCCAAGGTACCATAGGACCCCCTCAACTTAAAGGTTTGTATGGCATCAATAGGCCAAAAATCCTCTCTTGCAACATTGTATCCAGCAGAATAACTAGGGAAGCCAGACCATCTGTTATCTGGTTCAAATCTTGATGAACCATCCCTTCGATAACTAAATTCCAACAAATACTTTTCTTTGTAATTATATCTGAACCTGCTAAAAACACTTTGGGTAGCCCAATGTGTTCTAGTTTCATTTACTTCTTGAAGATCATCTAATGAAGCATTTAATGAGACTATGTTATTAGTTATCAAAAAATCCGTTTGTCCGTTTAGGGAATGGAATTTATTTACCTCACTTTGATAACCCGCAAGTACATCTATGTTATGATTTCCAAATGAAGTGTTGTACGTAGCAAAGAGGTTTGGCGAAAAATATTCTTGGTCTTGAAGCGTTACACCATAAAAGGTGCTGGCTTGAACAGGTGCAGTTATAAGACCCTGTGGTCTTATAACCTGATTTGATAGGATGCTTGACTCCAGAGTATTATTGTCTCTTCTATAATTTAAGTTGGCATTGAACTTTAAATTTTTAATAGGTTCAATAATAATACGAGGCAATAAAACAAGTTGATCGTTATCTGTTGTAGAACGTTGTGTATCCCAAAACATGAAATAATTATGTTGTAATTGACCCGAACCGTATATGGGGTCTACTAAAGGAATACCTGGTTTTAATTTTGAAATCAAATCCAAAGCCCTAGATTTATTTCTTGCATTCGTATCTCCAGCCGATGCTATAGGAAAATCGGAATTACTCTTTCTTAATTTCGTAAAAAGCTCCAAGGTTAACCAATCTTTAGGTTTGGCTGAAATTTTGGCGTCTACATTATATCTCTCGAAAGACTCATCACCAACCTTTAAGAGCCCATCTTCATCATAGGCACCAACAGACAAGTAATAATTCAATTCTTCGGTTCCTCCACTAAGACTTAGATTATGCTTGGTACGTTGTGCCCATTTCTTTAGAATAACTTCCTCCCAGTCCGTGGCACCGGTAGCATCAATACCAATAGAGGTATAACTCCAGTTCGTATTAGCCGCATTTGCCGTAATACTAGGAGCACTTCCTGGGTTTTCCATGTTGGCCAGAATATTTGCCAAATCTGTTTCATCATGATATGGATTTTGGTTATTGTTTATTCGAGCATCATTTACTGCATAGGCAAAGTTGATTGGACTTGCATTTTTTGGCCATCTTGTGGGTTTGGTAAATGAAACACTTGTACTGTAATTTACTCTCATTTTTCCATTACTGTTCTTACCACTTTTGGTAATCACCAATACGGCTCCACCTGCAGCACGGGAACCATATATAGAAGCTGCCGCGGCATCTTTAAGAACAGAAACAGATTCTATATCCTCTGGGTCAATATCATTTAAGCTTTGTTCAATACCATCAATAAGTACCAATGGACCAGCATTACTGATACCACTGTTTTCAGTAAGGTCCGTAGTTATAAAACCACGAATATTAATGTTTGATGGTGCACCAGGTTCACCTCCAGACGAAGAGTTGGTGATCTGTAGACCAGGTACAGTACCTTGTAACGACCTAAAAGCGTTAGCTGTAGGTCTGTTTTGAAAAACCTCAGCTCCCACTTGAGATACGGCTGCAGTTAAATTTACCTTCTTCTGTGTACCGTATCCTACAACCACAACTTCATCCAGTATGGATGTATCTTCTTCAAGCGTTACGTTTAAGTTTGTTTGATTGCTTATTGCTATTTCCTTGGTAGCAAAACCTATATAGGTAAATACCAGAGTAGCTCCGTCCGGTACCGAAATGGTATAGTTACCATCAAAATCTGTTTGGGTACCATTAACAGTACCTTTTTCAACAATACTGGCTCCCGGAAGTGGATTGCCATCCGCATCTGTTACAACACCTGTAACTTGCTGTTGAACTGTTTTAGCTTTGTTCAACATTTTCCCACCTTCAACATCATTGGGTGTAAACCCAAATACCGTTGTAAAGCTGAGAAAAACAAAGACTTTCGTAAAAATCAATACTCTTCTTCTAAGATAAGGAAGAGCGCTGTTTGGTTTGGTTCTCATAAACTTGTCTAGTTAACAATTGGTAATAAATTAGTTAAGTTTTTTAGGAATTAAATCCTCTCATTATAATAGCCTAGGTCTTACTAAAACTTCAGATGTTTGGACTATTCTATCTTTGTTAAAGCCTCTGAAACCTCTTTAACACAATTTCCCATTAGGCTTTAGCAATATGTCAATCTAAATTGTCAAAAGTGCTTAGTTATAAAATTGTAAAGCAGAACCAATTTCAAATGGTAGCCTTACAATTTTTTTCACTACTCTTAATGATAAGTTAAACTTAGATATTTGATTTTCCTGCATCTTAAAATTTCGACCAACAACTTTTCTCAATCGACCAAAATTGTGAGAATTTTATGAAAATTTTTTCTTAAAAAGAATGTTGAGGCGTAATTCTTACAACTCTAGAGCGAATTGATTTTTTTACGTTTTCGTAATACCGTCTGTTTGGATCAACATGCCTTTTTATTCCTTTTAAAAGAAAAATAAGGAGTATTCGCAAAGCCTTCTGAAAGTAATCCTTTGTGATTTTTAAAAGACTATTATTCCTTAAACTATATGGAAGAATTCAGGATTTTTTGTTTAGCCTCATCCAGATAAGATCTACCTATCACATATCTTAGGCCTTCAATTTCAACACTATTTCCTTCAACCGCATCTATTTTATCCAGAGCTATGGTATACGATCTATGAATTCGGATAAAATCCCGCTCCGGCAACAAATTGGTGAAATCCGACAGGGTACTGTGAATTATGTATTTACCGGTAGTGGTGTTGATCCGTAAATAATCCTTTAAGGATTCAACTACCAATATTTCATCCAAAAAAATCTTTTTCATCTTCTTTTTGTCAATCTTGACAAAAAGATATGGACGATCTTTGTTACTTTCAACAGAGGTTTTGGAACCATCCAGTCTTCGGTTTATCTTGTTCAATGCTTTCATGAACCTGGGAAACTCAATTGGCTTGATCAAATAGTCCAACACATCGAGTTCGTAGGTCTCAATTGCAAATTCATCATATGCGCTAGTAATAATCAATAAGGGTGGAGACTCTAGGCTTTTAATAAAATTGATACCATCCAAAACTGGCATGTTGATATCCAAAAAAATAACATCTACTTCATTACTCTTAAGAAAATTTAGTCCGTCAATTCCATTGCTAAATGTTTCTGTGACCTCAAAATCTTCAATTTGTTCCAAATACTTTTTAATAATGCTGATGGCCAACGGTTCATCATCAATAATTAAGCACTTTATTTTCATCAATCTAAATTTTCTTTTTCCAAGACCAACCTTAAGCTGTTCTTTGAACATTTTTAAACCTTAATTTTAAGGTTAACCACAAACATATTGTCCGCATTGTTAATGGTTAATTTATAATCACTTCGTTTGTATCCTAAAGCAAGTCTTTTTTTAACGTTTTCCAAACCTATCCCATTAGATTGACCAAAGCGTTTTTCATCCTTAACCGGAGCCGGCATGGGATTGGAAATTTTAAAATACAGAAAATCATTTTTAACAGCTAGGTCAATATCAATTTTAACTTTTCCTATATTCTTGTTCACTCCATGTTTGAAAGCGTTTTCTACAAAAGACAGCAACAATATGGGTGCAATCTTTTTATCCTGGATATCTCCAGAAATGGACATGTCAATTTCCAACAGTTCATTATGGCGAACTTTTTCCAAATCCAAATAATTTTGAATGCATAGGATTTCATTTTCCAACGTTTGCTTTCTATTTTTTGTTTCGTAAAGCAAATAACGCATCAACTCAGAGAGTTTAAGGATGATTTTAGGTGTGTTTTTTGATTTTTCAACAGCTAAAGAATAAATGTTGTTCAACGTATTAAAAAAGAAGTGTGGTGAAATCTGCGTTTTTAAAAACAATAATTCCGTTTCCAATTGTGCTTTTTCAAGATCCGTGACCCTTTTATGCTCTGCTAAAAAATCCAGTGTTATTTTAATTGCCGTAACAAAGGTCACCACGTATAATTCCCCAATCATCATGTCAATGGTATAATTCAGTGTTATCTTATTAATCGTTGCCGGTCCTTCTGGCCATACATCTTGACTTACCAAAAAGTACGTAAGATTAAACTTGACCAATACCATTAAAAATATAGCGGACAAAATGGATATGATGTAAGACAAATACCTTTTCTTGAACACCAATTTTGGCATCAAAAAATAAATATTGAAGTAACACAGAGCCATATGGATAGGGAAACCCAATAAATTGGTCTTAAAGGAATATCCATAATCATCAAAATAGCTTCCCCATCTAAAAACATTGAACAGAAAATATACGGACCAAAAGGTAATGTGATGTACCAATGATACCTTATATAGCTGTCTGGAGTCAAAATTCATTTTTGAGAAATGCTTGGTTGGCCTTATTGGCTTCAAATCAGCTGATTCTTTGTTCACCTGATTTCGTTTTCCTGCAGTTAAATTTATGAATTTTTAAATACTGAAATTTTTTTTTCATTTAGAAGGTAAACTCTTTTTATCAAAATTCATTCTCCGTTCTCCAATCGGAACTACACAAACCACCAACTTTTTGTACATCAATTCAACCTTATAAAAAGTCCAATTTAATACCATTTATGATCTTTGGTAGTCATAAAAAGTTCTGGACATTTTTTCCAGTTTTTGCTTGATTACTGGTTTACTGACAGATGAAAAACCCATTACCAATCCTTTTTCCTTTTCGTTTCTCAAAAAGTACTTGCTATATGGAAAAGATACAATTCCCGCATCCATCAATACCTTGGTAATCTCAATATCATTCATTTCAGCCGGAAGTCTGGCCATAAGATGAAGGCCTTGGTTGGCAGGTTGAATTTTTATGTTTTTGTCAAAAAGATTTTGAAACTGATCTACAAAAAATAGCTTACGCTCATTAACAACTTGAATGACTTTTCTTAAATGCTGATTAATATAGTCCTTCTCAATAAAATCTGACATGACCTTTTGGGTAACCGGAGAGATAAATCGAAAGGATTGTTCAAACATGGCTTTAATGCTATCCACAAAATGTGGAGGTGCAATTAAATACCCCAATCTTATTGAAGGATGCAAGATTTTATTAAACGTTCCCTGATAAAAAACCCGATGCCCCTTATCCAAACCAAATATGGAGGTAATTGGACTTTCCCAGTTGCTAAATTCATTATCATAATCGTCTTCAATAATCATCATCTTATTTTCCTTGGCCCAATCCAAAAGTTCCAATCTCCTTTTTAAACTCATTTGAACACCCGTGGGATATTGATTTGAAGGGGTAGTATAAATCAACTTCCCTTTCTTAAGTTTAACTTTATCCAAGCTTGATATTGATAGTCCTTCTGAATCGATTTGAGTTGGAATAACCCTAGCTTTCAAACTTTTAAAAACAGCAAGCGCATTTGCATATGTAGGGTTTTCAACAACTACTTCATCGTCTGCATTTATAAGTAAATCCCCTATAATGGATAGGGAATGTAATGAGCCCGTAACTATGATAATCTGGGAATAATCGCATTGTATATTCCTGTAGAGTTTTAAATAATCCGCTATATTTTTTCTTAAACAGTCTAAACCAAGTGTATGCTTATAGGACATATCGGAATATTTGATATCCCTCCAATAGTTATTGGTCAACTTTTGCCATTGTCTTACCGGAAAGACATCTAAAGGTGGCAAACCTGGTCTAAAAGCAATGCCCCGCTCATGCCCTCTGTTCATTAAGGTGACATTGGCACTAAATTGAGTTGCCCTTTCTGAAATATCGGGGTACTTCGTTACTTCCTTTTGGGTTCTTAGACTATACTTTATTTTCTTGTTCCTTATATCATTTACATAAAATCCAGAACCCTGCACTGAATAAACGTAATTTTCCAAACACAATATTTCATAGGCCTTCACTACCGTGCTTCGCGATAAGCCCATATCCTGGGCGAGCAATCGGGTTGGGGGTAACTGATATCCTTGCACCAGTTTTTTTTTGTTGATGGCGTTTATGAAGGAGTTTGACAGTTTCACATAGAGACTTTGTCCCCCTTCCGTTGAACTAAAGCCATGTGAAATAAGTAAGCTGTTAAGTTTGGTCTTCAAAATTGAAACGCTGTAAAAAATAAAATTGGTATGGGAAAGGTAGAAAAACATTTCATAATATTGATTTGGTCATTTAAATAACTAAATATTAAATATTTAATTGAAAATAATGATTCAAATAACCCAAATCGATTGAATTCCTTTTGACAATAAAATAGAGGCTTAACTTTTAGAAAAAAGACTCTAAAACCCTTACCTGCCTATGTTGGTCACAATGCACCCGGATACCCATTGCAAATGCAACATATACTTTCATTCTTACTATGAATAATTATCCTGAAAACGTATACATAAATGGAAAAATAGTTCCTCATGAAGAAGCTAAAATCTCCATTTTTGATAGAGGTTTTTTATTTGGAGATGGTGTATATGAAGTAATGGTTCAAATTGGCAAAAACTTTTTTTATGGCGAAGAACATCTGGATAGACTTGCGGGGTGTCTTAAAAAAATAGGTTTGGATTTTAATGTCTCTACACTACTTAAAGAAATTGAAAATTTATTGCTTGCATCAAAATTAGATGATAAAAGTTGCATGGTATACATTCAAATTACAAGAGGAATTGCCATTAGGTCACATGCATTTCCAAAAGCTCCACAACCAACAATTGTAATGTATGCAGTTCCATTCACATTGCCAGACATTAACCAAAAGAGTATTGCCACGGTTACTACTGTTGACAATAGATGGCACCGATGCGATATTAAAACCACTTCCCTACTGGGAAATGTAATGGCAAACAATCTGGCAGCTGAGCAAGAAATGTACGAATCAATTTTTATACGAAATGGAAGTGTAACAGAAGCATCCCATAGCAATGTTTTTTTTGTGAAAGACAGGGTTGTTTATACCCACCCTGCCAACGCATACATATTGAATGGTATTACGAGACAGATTGTTATACAGTTATGTGAAAAGCTTGAAATAGAGATTAAAGAAGATGCAATTCCAGCGGAAAATATCAGTAAAATGGATGAGGCTTTTCTAACGGGCACCGCTACGCAAATAGCATCCATTGGTAGTATTGACGGTCATTTTTATACTTCTGATGGAACTATTGGCCCCATCACACAAAGACTTCAAAATGCTTTTTTAGGATTAAAACAAAATCTGAACAGAAAATCCATAACCATTTAGCACTACTTTTATGAATGGGAAGCTCTAATATGTTTATGAACCAAAACTAAATTCAATGAAAATAATCAACCTTGCGAGTATCCTAATTGTATTGATAACCAATATTCATTTTGTCCTTGGCCAAGAAATACCTCAACCTGAAAAATCTTATATAAAGGAGATTAAAAAGCTTGGCGAAAGAAAAGCTGTAAAAGAAGCTTTTGCCATTGTGGATGATATTGAGAACGAAACCAATAAGGATCTTATCGTATTAACGGAAATTCCTGCCCCACCGTTTAAGGAAAGTGTGAGAGCGGAAAAGTTTAAATCCATGGTTGAAGATGCTGGAGCAGATAAAGTATGGATTGATGAAATAGGAAACGTAATTGGGTTAAAAAAAGGTTCGGAAGAAGGTAAAGTAGTTGTTTTGGACGCTCACTTGGACACGGTTTTTCCTGAAGACACAGATGTTACTGTCAAACAAAAAGGAGATACCCTCTATGCCCCTGGAATTGGAGATGATACAAGAGGGCTCGCAATGATCATTGCAACTGTAAAAGCAATCAAAAAAGCAGAAATAAGAACAAAATCCGATATTTTATTCATCGGATCTGTTGGTGAGGAAGGTTTAGGTGATCTTAGAGGTGTAAAACATCTATTTAAAAAAGGTAAAACTAAAATTGACTCTTGGATTTCCATAGATGGTGGAAAAATGGGAAGGGTTAACAACGCTGCTTTGGGTTCTGTACGGTACAAAGCCGTTTTTTCTGGAAAAGGAGGGCATTCTTGGGGCGCATTTGGCTTGGCCAATCCGCATCATGCCTTAGGAGCCTCCATTAAAGAGTTTACTTTACAAGCATCGGAATTTACTTCAAAAGGCGCAAAAACAAGTTTTAATATTGGCCGTATTGGAGGTGGCACCTCAGTAAATTCCATTCCTTTTGAATCTTGGATGGAAGTAGACATGAGATCTATCAGTGCGGAAAGACTCAAACAAATAGATAGCATATTTAAAATATCAATGCGAAAAGCTGTAGATGAATACAACGAATCTGGAGTGAAAGATTCGATAAAATTAGAACTGGTTAAAATTGGGGATAGACCCTCCGGAGAAACTCCAATTGAGAATGCCCTGGTACAACGGGCAATTGCAGTTTCCAACTACTTTAATGCAGAACCAAAACTAACCATTGGGTCCACAAATGCCAATATCCCGATATCAATGGGCATTCCCGCTATAACCATCGGCCGTGGAGGAAAAGGAGGTTCGGCTCATTCTTTAGGTGAATGGTGGATGAACGACAATGGTGCTGAAGCAATAAAACTGGCTCTGCTACTTACCTTGGCCGAAGCAGGAATATCAAAATAAATCGGGAATACATGAAGAATAAAGTAATCTTTCAATTGGTTTTAGTAGCGATTTGTCTTTTTGGTTGTGGCAAACAACCATATGACATTCTTATTTTGAATGGAGAAGTTTATGATGGCTCTGGCAATGCTCCTTTTAGTGCCGATATCGCAATCAAAGATTCTGTTATTGTAAACATTGGAGACCTATCCGAATTTAAGGCCGTTAGAACAATCGATGCCAAAGGTCTTTCAGTTGCCCCAGGTTTCATAGACATGCATGCCCATTTGGACCCACTTTTGGAGCTTTCAGACTGTGAAAGCCATATAAGACAGGGGGTTACCACTGCGTTAGGAGGTCCAGATGGTTCCAGTCCTTGGCCCATGAAGTCGTATATGGATACGCTTAAGCAGATAGGAATTGGAATGAATGTGGCCTATTTAATCGGACATAATACCGTTCGGAAAAATGTGATGAACCTCGATAACAGAGCGCCTACAGCGCAGGAATTGGAGGAAATGAAAGCACAGGTACAACAAGCCATGGAAGATGGAGCATATGGCATATCTACAGGTCTCAAATATTTGCCCGGAGCTTTTTCCAAGGTGGAAGAGGTTATAGACCTTTCAAAGGTAGCCTCTAAAATGGATGGTATTTACACCTCGCATCTAAGAGATGAAGGTCTTGGACTTTTCGATGCTGTGGCGGAAGCGATTAGCATCTCCAAAAAGGCGGATATTCCTGTGATACTCACCCATCATAAAGCCATAGGAAAACCAATGTGGGGGAAAAGTACAGTTACATTGGCAATGGTAGATTCAGCCAGAGCCTCAGGTTTAGATATTAAAATGGACCAGTATCCTTATAGTGCAAGCCATACAGGAATTTCCGTTCTAATTCCGAGTTGGGCAAGGGCTGGTGGAACTGAAGCTTTTAAGGAAAGAGTGAAAAATGTACAACTTAGAGATAGTATTAAAGCGGGAATAATTTATAATATTCTAAATGATAGAGGTGGAAACGATTTAACCCGTATTCAATTTGCCAAAGTAAAATGGATGAAGGAGTTGGAAGGTAAAACACTAAAATACTGGTGCGAATTAAGAGGACTTGAACCCACTCTAGAGAATGGTGCCGATTTAGTTATAGAAGCTCAAGTCAATGGAGGTGCCTCTTGTATCTATCATGCTATGCATGAAGAGGATGTAGAACGTATCATGAAACATCCCCAAACCATGATTGCATCTGATGGCCGGCTCGTGAAACCAGGACAAGGACATCCCCATCCTAGATGGTACGGTACATTCCCAAGGGTACTGGGGCATTATGTTAGGGAAAAATCAACTATTACCCTTCCTGAAGCAATCTATAAAATGACCTCGCTACCAGCCACCTCACTTGGACTAGCAAATAGAGGGGCGATTAAAAAAGATATGATGGCGGATATTGTCATTTTTGATTCCAATACTATTATTGATAAATCAACATTTGAGGAGCCCCATCAGTATTCAGAGGGAATTCATTATGTTTTGATCAATGGGCAAATTTCCATTGATGAATCAAAATTCAAGGGCTTGAAAGCGGGGAGGGTATTGCGAAAAAATGCTTCAAAATAGCATAAAACAGATTTTCTTGTCAACCAATAAAAAAAGGGATGCAAATTGCATCCCTTTTTAAAGTGAGAAACTAAGCTAACTCAAATTAACTGCTAACCATTTTATTGATTAACAGGTGTTGGCGTAAACAAATCCGGTATTGGGTTAGGAATGTTACTATTATTATTAATTTCTTCCTGAGCATATAAAAAGCGTTGCGGGTTTACGGTTACAGTGGCACTGTTCAAAGGAAATGGCACTAAAATATCCGTTTCCGCACGTAATCTTCTAACATCATTAAAAGGCATATACGTACTGAAACCAGTAACATATCGCTCTTCAATGATTTCTCGCAGTACCGCTCTATCCGTAGCAATGTTATCCGCATTTTCCATACCACCAGCTTCAAAGTCAGCAAGCACGTAGGGATCATAGTTAAAGGTCTCATCGCCAGCTATAAGATTAAAGGCTGCGCCTGTGTCCAAATAAGCCCTAAGTTCATTCAATTTATCAATGGCACCTTGTACATCATCATTGGCCCTTATCAAGCATTCTGCCCAAATAAGTAGATTCTCCTCGTAACTAACCAACTTCATTGGTGTAGTAGCGTCATCAATACCCCCTGTTTGCTCTCCATCTCCGCTGATATACGAATAGCTTGCTCTGGCTGTTTCATCTGTTTTAGCATTACTTCTGCTACTTGTGCCAGCTGGTTCTATTAAATCTCTATAAAATGTACCATCACCTGTCATATCTCCAGCTCTTGAGCTATTAACGAAATTGAATAAAAGGTTACTATTCCCATTAACGTCTCCAATAGGATTATAAGACATAGTGCCCGCGCTACTACTGATGCCATTAACAACATTTGCCAATGCTTGGGCATACTGTTTTGTTTGTAAATAGTATCGTGCTTTTAATGTATATGCAGCTGCAACCCAACTATCTCCATCTCCTCCGAAATAGTTATCCTGATCATCCGTATTGCTTGTGGTTGAACCATCTTGCAATTTAGGGATTGCATTGTCCAGTAAGGTCTGTAACGCGGCATACACATCAGCCTGCCCATCCAAAGTTGGGTCTTCTGAAGCTATTCCTGGATTATCTGGTACAGCTGTGGAGTAAGGTATATCCCCAAAAAGTGATGCTGCTGTACCTACCGCCAATGCCTCATTTACATCAACAATACCCTGTAGTAAACCAACATCGGGAGAAAGTCTTCGTATTTCCTTATTCTGAACCAAAATACCATTGTATAGATGCCCCCAGACAGCATCGGAATCCCCAGGGGTGTAATCATAATTATACAGTGTTTGTTGCACCAATTGCAATCCAATCAACCCTCCTGTATAATACATACTTGTTCTTGCCAGCTGTCCCTGTTGTACTTGGGCATTTGCCAATAGTGTTCCTCTAAGCAGTAAATCTCCGGAAGGAACCTCTACTAACTGATTTGGATTTTCATTTACATCTAAATAATCATCACAACCGGATGCAGATGTCAGAAAAATCAACGATAAAATTATTTTGTATCTAGATTTCATAACTTCCTACTGATTAAAAATTAAAATTGATTCCAAAAGCATAAGTCCTTGCCCCAGGATTAGAGAAATAATCCAAACCACGAGCCCTACCAACACCAAATTGATTGATATCGGGATCAATACCTACAACATCTGTCCAGATAATCAAATTACGACCTGAAGCCGTAAACTCCACTGAATCCAAACCTGTAGCTTTTCTAAAACTATCTGAGTTGACCGTATAGGAAAGTGATAGCTCCCTAAGTCGGGTCCAGCTGCCATCTTCAACTGCAAACTCATTTAGTACTCCATCTCCAAAACCATATAGGGAGGTGTAATAATCTTCATCCAACAGCACATTTCCACCACCAAAATTTCCTATGTTTCCCCTAACTACTGAACCAGCAGGAATCACATCGCCATCATAGTTCACAAGGTCTTCACTAAGCGTGATTGTATTGCCTACATCTGCATGTGTACCAAAGAAAGATAAAATAAACCGGGTTCGCTGTGCCAAATCATTTCCTTGACTAGTATCGAACGATGCTGCTAAAGATAGATTCTTGTAAGACAAATCAAATTGAAAACCACCTCTCCAATCTGGGTTTGGGTCTCCAACAATAAGATTTCCTCCTGTATCTATCTGTGGAAAACCATTGGCGTCCAAAACAAAACTTCCATCATCATTTCTCAAAGCTCCTTGCGTATATAGAACACCTAAAGGTTGGCCATCTATAGCAACGGACTGAATTGAGGTCCCTTCTGAAAACTCTTGGATAAATTCTCCATTACCTTGTACTCCTCGTACTATGTTTTCGTTTTTGCTATAGTTTAATGCAATGGAACCTCTCCAATCTTGATTTCTGAGAAAATCATATCGGAATTCAATCTCAATACCATCATTTTCTATCGAAGCTCCATTGGCATATATTTCATCAAAACCAAGTGATGGAACCAAAGCAAGGTCCAACAAAACGTCTTCCGTGGTATTGGTATAATATGTCGTGGACAATGCTAACCTGTTTCTTAGGAATCGAAGATCTAGACCTACTTCATATTCTGTTTTGATTTCAGGTTTTAGCTCCGCATTTCCTAAACGCTCATCCAATTGGAAACCTCCTCCAAAATTTTCCAGGGTAATTTCATCAGAAAATGATGAAAATGTTCCAACTTCAAACACTGTCTGTTCCCTGTGTGCAATAGGAACGTTTGCTACCTGACCATAAGCCAACCGTATTTTACCAAAAGACAAGGGTCCGGTATCTTTTAATGCCTTTGTAAACGTCCAACCCAATTCGGCACTGGGATAAAAGAAACCATTATTGGATTTTGGCAAAACAGAATGTTTTTCATAAGCACCACCCAGTTGTAAAACCAACTGATCTGCATAATCAAAATTCGCAGTACCATAAAAACGGATGTTTTTTCTAGAAGTTCTGGTAGTTTCAGAGGTTATGTTTTCAATTGCTGAGAGTTCTGCGGCATCCAATGGGCTTCTAAAGTTAGCAATGAAATTGTCCGCAGCGGTAAAAATTCGTTTACGCCTTCTATCATTAATACCAAACCCAACTATTATGTTTGTGTTTAATTTTTCGGTCAACTCGTAATTAAAATTTGTCAATAAATCCCCGTTATATTCCTCATTATTAATGGTTTCATCATTTAACAGACCATATCGTCTAGCGGCACCTGCCGTATAATATGGGAAAAAGTAAACTCTTGTATCAACATAGAAATCCACACCTCCTCTTACAATGGTACTTATGTTGTCATTCCATTGATACGTAACTTCACCTGTACCAATTAACCTATTTACTTTGGCCGTACTTTGCTGCTCGTTAATGGTCCACAATGGATTATTATAGATTGCGTTATCAGTGTTAGCCAAATACCTTCGGTAAGCACGGTGTCTATTTGGTGTAATAGATCCTGTATCACTGTGATAATTACCAATATAATCAGATTGATCAAAATCTGCGGGTGTACGCAGAAGACCTAAATATAAACCTGCGGTATTTGAACCTTGCTGCGTTCTATTTGACCCTGTATGCACATAATTGGCCTTAAAATTGGTTCTTAACTTGTCCGTCAAGTTTTGGGTCATGTTAATTGAAAAATTAGTTTTCTTATAAGTACTACTATTAACGATTCCTTCTTGATTTACGTTACCAGCGCTTATAAAATATGTTCCTTTGTCAGTACCGCTACTTACAGAAACTCGATTATCATAGGTAATACCCGTTCCAAAAACCTGATCAAAGTTCCTGTCGGTGAAAACTTCTCTTGAATTCTTTTGCGTTATTGGGTATATAATATTATCGGAAACCAAGGATTCGAAAAACTCACCTGAAGTATCTACATCATCTGCACCACCAGACCGATCTGCTATAATATCACCCCAAGATCGTTGCGCGGTAGGACTAAAACTTCCGCCATTACCTTGTCCAAAGGTAGTCTGCAATGGATGTTTGTATGAAATCTTGTCTATTGCAATACCCGAAGAAAATGAAACATCAAATTTTCCAGCTTTACCTTTCTTTGTGGTAATTACAATTACACCATTCAAGGCTCTTGAACCATATAGTGCACCTGCTGAAGCTCCTTTAAAAACCTGAAATGATTCAATATCGTCTGGATTGATATCATTTAAACGTGATTGTTGAGATACACCAGCGGATTCATCACTATCTCCTGACCCAGAAATATTGTCATTGTTTAGTGGAATACCATCTACAACAATCAAAGGTTGGCTTGAACCACTTAGTGAACTTGTTCCCCTAATCTGAATATTGGAACCTGCTCCCGGGTCACCAGAAGTTGCATTAATACTCACACCGGCCGCTTTACCTGCCATTCCATCAATAATCTTGTTTTCCACCGGCTGAACAAGTTTGTCCGCATCAATCTTTGAATAGGTAGATGCCATCTTATCTCGTTGTTCCACAAAACCAAGTGCGGTTACCACAACTTCAGATAAATTTTCTGCATCCGATTCCAGTGCAAAATTCATAGTAGTTTCCGAACCTATAGTCCGTTCTTCAGTTTTGTATCCAATAAAGGATACCACAAGTGTTTCTCCTGAGTTTGCTTCAATGGTATAATTTCCATCAAAATCGGTCGTAGTTCCATTGGTAGTCCCTTTTACAAAAACTGAAGCCCCAGGCAAGGGGCCTGTCTCATCGGAGACTATTCCAGAAATCGAAATTTGGGAATACCCAATTCCTGCCACTAGAAAAAATAGCAAGAGTGTTAAGGTTGATTTTCTCATAAAGTAAATTGTTTTTGAGTGTTAATTTTTAGTTAGTTGTTAATAATTTCATCATTTCATTAGCTGATATTTTTCCTTTTAATGTTATAAAATCCCTTGGGGTCTCATCCCCTATTTCATACGTTATCCCAACAGCATTGAAGCGTTTTAAGAACCAGCCTTTAGATACGGGTCTTGTACTGGTGGCACTTTTTTCATTTACCTTATAATTTGGAATGTTGGCTTCCAGGCTAGCAAACCAGTCCGAAACAAAACTGGGAAGATTGGTATTTTCCCGCTGAACATTGGTGTAAAAAACATCGTGCCATGTGGAGTGAAAATCCAATCCCAATAGTACTTTCACCTTGTACTCTTTTACAACTTGCTCTATTCTGCTAACTACCGCAGCTATCTCTGGTTGTCTGTATTTGCTCCAATCCCTATTAAGGTCAACCCCTCCTGCATTATGCCTCCAATGCCCTAAATCCACACCATCTGGATTCATTAGTGGAAACGCTAAAACACGATACTTTTTAAAAAAAGCAGTGTTAAGATCCGTAGGCTTTACCACAGTCTCCAAAAAACTTTGAAATGCCAAATAACCTGTAACCTCTGGTGGATGCTGTCTCGTTAACAGTACAATAATATCCTTACCCTCCGGAGAACCATCATAAATATCAAGCATGGGGATATCATTCCCCAGATGGCTTTTCCCCACTATATTAATTCGTATTCTAGAAGAAGTTTTGGTTTGAAGTTCAGTATACCAACTCTTGACATTTTGTATTGTTTGAAGTTCCTGAGCGGCTATAAGTACAGTATCTGGAGAAATTTTAATCTTAAGGATGGCTACACTATCCATGTATGAGAACATGGTAGAGTCGGCCTGCTGCCATGATCCATTGGCAACCTTGTATTTTGGAACGTATCTATGCTGGTAACCGTTTGGATACTCAAATTGGAAATTAATTTGTTTTTTCTTAGCACCCCAAGCTTTAAATGCAAAATATGCACTATTGTTTATGGGCTGATTTTCTGGCTGAACTTGTACAATTATAGTGCTATCATTCTTGACGCTTATATCATTTAATCTAGCGCTTGGAAAATCATTGCTCACATATACTCCCATGTCAGGTATAAACTCAGTTTGCCTATTCTGGAGGGTTATTGGCTTATCTTGGGTATCAATCTTATTTGGGAACTTAACGGTTCGCAGACCCGAGCATGAAGAACACAAGACAACAAGAAATATTGCGAGCTTAGGAGATAGAAATCTTGCGGGGTTCAGCATGATTTTGAGGTTTTGAATTAGCTATTCAATTCTAAATTAAGGTTAATTTAACATAAATGATACATACCAATTCATGCTTTAAAAGCATACCAATTAAATAGTTAATATTCTAAAAAGTAAACCCCGATAATAATTAACCTCGACTTATTCAAGTTCTTATGACATTCCTAAAATTGGTCCTATCATTTAAATGTTATTCTAAAAATTCACATTTTGAAATTCACATTTACTAAACCCCGAATTTTATTCTTTTATGTGTATAAAATTATTCTTAACCCATATTTTTAATGTCAAGAGCACATTTTTTTTGTTTTATTACTCTCTTTTGCCATTAACTTCCATTAAAATCAAACCACATATCATTTCAGGTTCCGCAAAAGTTTTAAAAACCTGAAATCCTAGATGCTTTTAGAAGCAAATCAATAGGTCATAAAAAGAAAACTCCCCAAAATCAATGATTTTAGGGAGTTAAATGCTGTGAAATATTTTGTGACCACGGTAGGATTGGCCTAGGCCTTCCTCACAGCACTCCGCTCTGAAAACCAAAAAGCCCCACTTACAAATTCAAGCAAGCTTGATTTGACGTGAAGCCTTTTGGTTTATTCGTGACCACGGTAGGATTCAAACCTACGACCGCTGGAGCCGAAATCCAGTGCTCTATTCAGCTGAGCTACGTGGCCATTATTTTATGAGCCTAACTTGGCTTTTACTATTGTCGAAATTGTTTTCCCATCAGCTTGTCCTGCCAATTCTTTGGAAACAATCCCCATTACCTTTCCCATATCTTGCATTCCCGATGCACCAATAGAGTCAATGGTCATTACTACTACTTTTTCTATTTCTTCTTCAGTAAGTTGTTCAGGTAAAAACTTTTCAATTATGGCTACCTGTGCCAACTCTGGTGCTGCCAAGTCATCTCTTCCTTGTTCAGTGAAAATTGCAGCACTGTCTTTTCGTTGTTTCACCAACTTTTGAACTAGTCTTACCTCATCTTCTTCAGAAAGTTCTCCTCCACCACCTTTATCCGTCTTTGCCAAAAGAATTCCAGATTTAATTGCTCGCAATGATTCCAGCGCAACTGTATCCTTAGCTTTCATTGCCGTTTTCATCTCTGACATTACCTGATCTTGCAAACTCATCTTATACTTATTTTGGGCTGCGAAGATAAAAAATAAACCCGAAAGTCTCTTAACTTACGGGTTTAAGCTTTCCATAAAAAATGGAGTCAATTTAAACACTACTAATCAACATTATCGTGCAAGAAGGAGTTATTTGAACGTAATTGTATTTCATCATTACTATCTTCGCTCAGTGTTGTTCTTGAAACTTTTTGTTCCTGTGGAACGTCATTTAAATCCACACCTTGTCTTTTGTATGCGGGTTGCTTTTCAATTTCATCTATACTATTCCTATTGTTCTGGAATTTATAGTTGAAGTTTTTAAGTTTTTTTCTTCGTTCGTCCGCACGGTCTTTCAATAAATCATTTATAGAACTGTTGAAAGGGTCCACATTTTGATTATGTTCCCCTCCTGTCGAAGCTTCGGTATTAATTGTTTTCTTCTCGAATACCAACTCATCTTCCATCAATTTAGGCTCATGGGTTTCCGCAACGGATTTAGCTCCGGTAAGTTTGGTTTCCAACTCCATATATTCTTCCAAGTTGTAGCGTGTTTCCCCTTCCTTGTTGTATTCCAAAACCGGGTCTACCTCAACATATTCATTAACATTGATATCCCGAACGTTCTCGTCCAAATCAAAAGTAATTGTATGCTCTTTTTCTTCCTCTTCCTCTTTTACCGCACTCAAAGGCATATCAAAAGTCAATGCAAACTGGTCTTCCTCTTCTTTTGCGGAAACAACTTCTGGATCTACAACCTCTATATCTTCCAATATGCTCTTGGCTTCAATGATAACAAAATCTTCTTCAATGCCTTCAGGAACAACTTCTTCGTAAAAAACATTAAAATTTCTGATGTAGTTGGTTGTTGGAATAAGTTCAACTTCATGTATTGTCTCTTGAGGCAATTTCACCTCTTCAACTTTTTCCTCATCTTCCATTTCCAAGGTGTGCTTGACAATCACAGGTTCCAATTCAACAGGGGCTTCAATTTTCACTTCTTGAATGGATGTAGTATCAGGTGTTAGTTCTTGTTCAGCAATTTGCTCGTCTTCAAGGGTGTAAAAAACCTTCTTTGTTTCTGTGTTTACGATATCATCTTGCTGATCTGTATTAAACCCCGTAGCAATAACGGTTACAGCAATGGCATCTCCCAAGTTCTCATCTTCACCAACACCCATAATGATGTTTGCTCCATGTCCCGCTTCAACTTGGATATGATCATTTATTTCCCCTATCTCATCAATAGTAATCTCTTGTGAACCAGAAACTATAAGTAACAATACGTTCTTGGCCCCACTAATTTTATTATCATTCAATAATGGAGAATCCAAGGCTTTCATGATGGCTTCACCCGCTCTGGCAGATCCTGAAGCGGTAGATGAACCCATTATTGCCGTTCCACTATTGGAAAGGACCGTTTTAGCATCTCTAAGGTCAATATTTTGAGTGTAGTGATGCGTAATTACTTCTGCGATACCCTTAGCTGCAGTTGCCAATACTTCATCTGCCTTTGAAAAACCGGCTTTGAAACCCAAATTTCCATAAACCTCACGTAGCTTATTATTATTGATTACTATTAAAGAGTCTACGTTGGCCCGTAATTTTTCAATACCTGCCTGTGCCTGTTTGTTACGCATGGCGCCTTCAAACTGAAAGGGTATAGTAACAATACCCACAGTTAGAACATCCAACTCTCTAGCTGCTTTAGCAATAATTGGAGCTGCACCGGTTCCCGTTCCACCGCCCATACCGGCAGTGATAAAAACCATTTTTGTGGTATGCTCCAACATAGCCTTTACATCTTCCATACTCTCCAAAGCGGCCTGCTCTCCCACCTCTGGATTGGCACCAGCACCCAATCCTTCCGTTAATGACACCCCCAACTGAATTTTGTTGGGAACCGGGCTATTCTGTAATGCCTGCGCATCAGTGTTACAGATTACAAAATCCACTCCATTGATTCCGGCCTGGAACATGTGATTGATGGCATTACCACCACCTCCACCAACGCCAATTACTTTTATTACGTTGCTCTTGTTCTTTGGAAGATCAAAAGCTATGTTGTCAAATTCAGTGTTCTTACTCATGATGCTTTTTGTTACTTATTAGGGTATGCTTTATAGGGTTATTATTCTGCGTTGTCCAAAAAGTCTTTCAACTTCTCAGACCATTTGTCAAAAATGGATTTTCTTTCTCTGGTCGATATGTTTTTGGGTTGAGCAGATGTATGTTCTTGCCCAACCAAAACCTGCTCTTCATTTTGAATCTCTTCTTCTAAAACGGCTTCCATGGATTTTGTTTCCAAGGCATTCATTAAAAGACCAACCGCAGTTGCATATAACGGACTTGCAATCTCTTCATCAGAATCTCCAGCCAAGTGCTCATTGGGGTATCCAATACGCGTATCCATACCAGTAATATATTCAACCAATTGTTTTAAATGCTTTAGTTGACTTCCACCTCCTGTAAGGACAATTCCCGCAATCAACTTTTTCTTCTGATCCTCGTGTCCGTAGTTCTTGATTTCCACATACACTTGCTCTATGATCTCCACAACTCTGGCATGTATAATCTTAGAGAGGTTTTTAAGGGTAATTTCTTTTGGTTCCCGTCCTCTTAATCCAGGAATGGATACAATCTCGTTATCCTTGTTTTCACCTGGCCAGGCAGAACCAAATTTTATCTTCAACAATTCAGCTTGTTTCTCAATAATTGAGCAACCTTCTTTTATGTCCTCAGTTATTACGTTACCCCCAAATGGGATTACTGAGGTGTGACGGATAATTCCATCTTTAAAAATTGCAAGATCCGTAGTACCACCACCTATATCAATCAGTGCTACGCCAGCTTCTTTCTCTTCTTGACTTAACACAGCTTCTGCTGATGCCAATGGTTCCAAGGTGATATTAGCCAAGTCCAATCCTGCGCTCTTAATGCATCTACCAATGTTTTTGATGGATGAAACCTGTCCAACCACAACATGGAAATTAGCCTCCAGGCGCCCTCCATACATTCCTTTGGGTTCTTTTATTTCTGGTTGACCATCTACCCTATACTCTTGTGGCAAAACATGGATAATCTCTTCACCCGGAAGCATGACCAATTTATATACCTGATTACAAAGTTTCTCCAAGTCATCATCGTCAATGACTTCTTCAGAATTTGGCCTTGTAATGTAATCGCTATGCTGAAGGCTTCTAATATGTTGCCCTGCAATACCAACAACAACGGAACCAATTTTTAATCCAGAATTCACTTCTGCTTGTTCCACTGCTTGTTGAATAGATGAAATGGTCTGTGTAATATTATTGACCACACCTCTATGCACACCTAAGCTTTTTGACTTACCCGTGCCTAAAATCTCAATTTTACCGTACTCATTTTCCCTACCAATAATCGCTACGATCTTGGTAGTTCCAATATCCAAACCAACTGAATAATTACCCTGTTCCATACTTTATATTTTGGTGCAAACCACTTGATTATTGAATTCTAGACTTACTGTTGCATATTTTTCCAAAGAATTGTCTTTGGCGGCTTTTGCATAAAATGCCATAAAATTTTTGAACTTCTCGTTAAGGTTTTCAACTCCTCCCAAATTCACAACAAAGTTTTCCAAACGAAACTTCAATTGGTACTTACCTTCTTCCTCAACATGTATCCCGATAACATTTTTCCTAAGAAAATCATCCTCGTTTATATAATTTAAAATCGTGTAGGCATCTTCAAGGCTTTTGCCCGTGATTTTACCTGTTATTATTGGCACTCTAGCCGAATGATGACTGGACAAGGGCATACGCTCTCCCAAATCATCTAAATAAAATTTAGAGACTCCCTCAACTCTTCCAACTGGCTTACGCTGAACAATCTTAGATATAAGTTCTCCATTTACAGTAAGATAGACTTGGGCATTTTTCACCATATCATTGGACCTAATAACATCCTCTATGGTATTCAAAACTAATTCTTCTTTAGCCCTATTTTTTACCACGCCATAATTTTGTATTAACAATTTATTAACTGAGGCCTCAGTAAGATATAAGTCACTGTCTCCCAAAAAATTAATAGAGATATCACTCACTCTTTTTTTCTTGCTACGGTGTTCCGCAAAGCCGTAAAGTCCAATTATTGCAATGGACAAAAACGTCAATTTTATGTAATTCCAATTAACTCGCATATGCCAATTCTCTTTTTATCTTTGGTACTTCCAATCCAATATCTCCAGCACCCATTGTCACTAAAACTCCTGATTTACAATTCTTTACTTCATTTATGAGGTTTGACTTAGAAACCAACTTTTTCCTTGGGTTGTCTATCTTGTTCAATAGCCAAGCAGAAGTAATTCCTTCAATGGGTTCTTCTCTGGCCGGATAGATTTCCAATAATAGGATCATATCAAATTTTGAAAGGTTATTTGCAAAATCGTCTGCAAAATCCTTTGTTCTTGAAAACAAATGGGGTTGAAAAACAGCTGTTATTTCCTCATCTGGATGCATTTCTTTTATTGCGTTATATACAGCAGCAATCTCTGTGGGATGATGTGCATAATCATCAATAAAAACAAAATCAGAATCCTTTATTTGATAGGAAAACCTTCTTTGAACCCCCTTAAAAGTTCCTAATGCCTTGGCGAGGCGGTACGGTGGGGAACCGGCTTGTACCGCCATTGCAAAAGCAGCTAATCCATTAAGCAAATTGTGCCTACCAGGTTTATTGAAACGAACTTGTTTCAGTATCTCGGTTGGCGTTTTTAAATCAAATATGTAGGTACCATGTTCAATTAAAATATTTTCAATGCAGTAATCTGACCCATCCTCAATTCCGTAGGTAATGCCTTTTAATGGAAGTCCATTTCTAATGAAAAGCATTCCGTTAGGTTTTATTTTTTGTACAAAATCATGAAACGATTGCTGCAATTCTTCACTGGTTCCATAGATATCCAAGTGATCAGCATCCATGGAAGTAACACAAGCAATATTTGGAGAGAGCTGTAAAAAAGACCGATCAAACTCATCAGCTTCAACAACAGAGTATTCGGTTCCCTCCAACACAAAATTGCTATTGAAATCTTCTGAAATTCCGCCTAAAAAAGCTATCAACGGAGTATTGACTTCTTTTAACAAATGGGCAAGAATACAAGAGGTAGTGGTTTTTCCATGAGTACCTGCCACCGCAAAGCAGAAGGTATCTCGTGTTATAATACCAAGTACTTCGGATCGTTTTTTTATTTCAAAACCGGTATTTCTGAAAAACTGCAATTGTGAATGTGTGGAAGGCACGGCTGGCGTATACACGACCAACGTATTATCTTTCTGTTTATAGGACTCGGGAATTTGACTTATCTCATCTTCAAAATGAACTGCAATACCATGATTTACCAACTCGTCGGTTATTGGGGTCCGGGTCTTGTCATAACCCACAACATTCTTGTTTATATACTTAAAATAGCGAGCCAAAGCGGACATACCAATACCTCCGATACCGATAAAGAAAACATTATGGATGTCCTTTACATTCATTTTAATAATTTTTCAATTTCATCAACGATGTGCCCAGTTGCTTTTGGCATGGCCAATTCCTTGATGTTTGCACTCAACTTTTTTTGGATACTAACAGAATTCATGAGATCGGTAAACCTGTTTTCGAATTCTGTATCCAATTCACTTTCCTTTAGCATTAATGCAGCATCTTTTGATACCAGCGCTTTTGCGTTTTTAGTTTGATGGTCTTCTGCAACATTGGGCGATGGAATAAAAAATACAGGCTTTCCTACCAAACATAATTCTGATACCGACCCTGCTCCTGCTCTAGATATGATGATATCTGCAGCTGCATAAGCATAATCCATTCTATTTAAAAAGGCTAAAACCTTTACCGAACTGGAACCGTATTGCTTATAGTCCTCATAGTAGAGTTTACCACATTGCCATATCAATTGCACCTTCAGGTCTTTGAAAAAATTAAGCTCCTTCTCAATTAACTGATTTACCCTTCTTGCACCCAAACTGCCTCCTATAATCAATATTGTTTTCTTATCCGCGTCCAATCCAAAAAAGTCGGTTGCTTCTCTTTTATCAACCTTTAAATCCACTAAATCAGAACGGACAGGGTTTCCCGTCTTACTAATTTTTTCCTTTGGAAAGAACTGCTCCATTCCATCATACGCAACACAAATACGTTTCGCTTTATTTGCCAATAATTTGTTCGTGATTCCCGCATAGGAATTTTGTTCCTGAAGCACACAAGGAATCTTAGAACTTGCCGCCATTTTAAGCAATGGTCCACTGGCAAATCCACCCGTACCGATAGCGACGTTGGGTTTAAACTGTTTGACTATTTTGTGTGCTCTAAACAAACTACTCACTAGTTTTAATGGAAACATTAAATTTTTAAGTGTCAGTTTCCGTTGTAATCCACTTATCCACAAACCTTCTATTCTGTATCCTGCTTGAGGTACTTTTTCCATTTCCATTTTATCCTTAGCTCCAACAAACAAAAACTCAGCTTTGGGATGCCTCCTTTTTAATTCATTGGCTATGGCTATCGCCGGATAAATATGTCCTCCCGTACCTCCTCCAGAAAGTATAAACCTATAGTTGCCCACTTAATACTTCTAAAGGATTGCTTTCATTTATATCATAGGATTCCTCCTCTAAATTCTCTTTTTTGTTGCTTGCGCTCAATATTATGCCAATGGCCATACAGGTCATCCAAATAGATGTGCCCCCCATACTGATCAATGGCAAAGGCTGACCTGTTACAGGAAATAATTGAACTACTACGGCCATATTTATAAATGCCTGAAAAACGATGGGCAAACCAACCCCGATTACCAATAACTTTGAAAAAATGGTTTTGGCCGAGTTTGCGACCACCACAATCCGAAACAACAACAGCAAATAGAAAAACAGTAAGGCTCCTCCTCCCAACAGTCCATATTCTTCAATGATTATCGCAAAAATGAAATCGGAAGTACTTTGCGAAAGCATATTCTTCATTACACTTTTTCCAGCTCCTTTGCCAACTACCCCGCCTTCAGCAATTGCTATTTTTGCAAGTGTAAGTTGATGTAAATCATCCTTTCCAGCTTTTTCCGGACTCCAAAACGTTTCTATTCTAGATTTCCATGTTCCCGCTCTTTGTGGCAATACCTCCGGGGTTTTGAACAGCACAAACAAAAACATTCCGGAAAGCACTATCCCTGTCCCAACAATTGCAAACAAATACTTTAGTGGGTATCCTCCCAAAAAACAGAGAACCAAAACCAAAAAACAAATAATGGCAGCAGTGGAAAAATTCTCAGGTAAAATCAACAATACAACCAAAACGGTTGGCAACCAAAGTGGTAAAATGCTTTCTTTAAATGTAATTGCCACATCCTTTATCTTGGTCAAATACCGTGCAATCCAAATCATCAGAACAACTGATGCCAAGGTCGATGTTTGAAAATTCACACCCACGAATGGCAACTTGATCCATCTGTTTGCCGTAACTCCTCCAATTTTGGTCTCCACCGTAAGCGTATACGCCAATAGAATTAAAACAATAGGTAATGCTATAATGGAAAGTCCCTTAAAATAATGGGTTGGTATACGATGAATGGCATAGATGATTCCAAATCCCAAGAACAATAGCACTGCATGCTTTACCAAATGCCCAATAGTTGTGCCATCATCATTTACATATACCAGATTGGTACTTGCGCTATACACTGGTAAAAATGAGAAAAGCGCCAATAGGGCCACTACGCCCCAAATGGCTTTATCACCTTTCAAATTTTTAAACACTGCTAACATTGACTATAAATTTTTTATTGCCGATTTAAATTGATTTCCCCTATCCTCATAATTTTCAAAAAGGTCAAAACTTGCACATGCTGGAGACAATAAAACTGAATCTCCACGCTCCGAAATTTTGTAGGCCACTTTTACGGCCTCTTCCATTGAATAGGTTTCTACCATTAAATCGATAACATTTCCAAAAACATCTTTTAATTTGGAATTATCCATTCCCAAGCAGATTATAGCTTTTACTTTTTCTCGTACCATTGGCATCAACTCTCTATAATCATTGCCCTTGTCCACACCACCAACTATCCAGACTATCGGTTTTTTAATTCCATCCAGAGCGTAATAGGTTGCATTAACATTTGTTGCCTTGGAGTCATTTATGTATTCCACATGGTTGATTTTTAAAACTTTCTCCAACCGATGAGGAACTCCTTGAAAGGTTTGGATACTCTGCCGGATACTTTCCTTTCTAACATTTACCAATAAGGCAGCAAGTCCTGCGGCCATAGTATTCTTTACATTGTGCTGGCCATCTAGAGCTAAAATATCTGTACTCATTTCCAAGGTTTTATGTTCAATATTCATTTTAATAGTTTCATTTTCGAGCCAAGCTCCTTCTTTTGGTTTTTCCCTTAATGAAAAGGGAACTAATTTGGATTGAACCGGATGTTTTTTTAACCAATCCTTAATCACTTCATCATCCGCATCATAAATCAGATAATCGTTTTCATCTTGATTCATCGCAATTCGAAACTTTGAAGCGATGTAGTTCTCAAACTTATACTCATAGCGATCTAAATGATCTGGGGTAATATTGGTAAGGATGGCCACATAGGGTTTAAAATCTATGATTCCATCTAATTGAAAACTGCTTATTTCCAATACATAATGGCCAAAATCCTGCTCTGCAACCATTTTAGCATAGCTATCGCCTATATTGCCTGCCATACCTACATCCAGTCCATCGGTTTTAAGCAGGTGGTGTGTTAGCATTGTTGTAGTGGTCTTTCCATTGCTTCCTGTAATACCGATCAGGGTTGCACTGGTGTATTTTGATGCAAATTCAATCTCTGAAACAACAGAAACTCCATTTTCAACCAACTTTTTCACCAAAGGGACGTTGTCCGGAATGCCCGGACTTTTCATAACCACATCGGCATTAAGAATCTTAGATTCTGTATGAAATCCTGATTCCAATTCAATCTCAAAATGTTCAAGAACTTTTTTGTACTCCTTTTTTATTTCTCCTTTATCGGATACAAAGACATCAAATCCTTTTTTCTTCCCAAGTATCGCTGTTCCAACGCCACTTTCTCCACCTCCAAGAATTACCAAACGAGCCATCTACCTAATTTTCAATGTCACAATACTGACAATCGCCAATAAAATTCCAATAATCCAAAATCGGGTGACTATTTTACTCTCGTGATATAATTTCTTTTGATAATGATGATGCAATGGCGCCATTAAAAACAATCGCTTCCCCTCACCATACTTCTTTTTAGTCCGTTTAAAGTAGCTTACTTGAAGCATCACAGAAACTGTCTCTGCAAAGAAAATTCCGCATAATAATGGAATCAACAATTCCTTCCGTACAATAATGGCTATTACCGCAATTACACCTCCGATTGTTAAGCTCCCAGTATCTCCCATGAACACCTGTGCTGGATAGGCATTGTACCATAAAAACCCTACTAAGGCCCCAACAAATGCCGCTATAAAAACCAACAATTCACCAACTCTTGGGATATAAAAAATATCGAGGTAATCAGAGAATTCTATATTACCAGATACCAAGGCAAAAATGCCCAAGGTCAACACAATTATAGCAGAGGAACCTGCTGCCAAGCCATCAATTCCATCCGTGAGGTTTGCTCCGTTTGAAACAGCGGTTACAATCAAGATAACAGCTGGGATAAAAATCAACCATGCATAGTCTTCCATGCCCTCTCCGGCCCATGAAATGAAATCGGCATAATCAAACTCATTATCCTTGAAAAAGGGAACATTGGTGCGCACTGATTTTGTGTCTTGTCCAAAAACCTTTTCAACCTTAAAATTCTCCGTAATTCTTGTGCTATCCTTTTCTTTAATAGTGACCTCTGGATGAAAATAAAGTACCGAACCAACAATAAGCCCTAAACCTACTTGGCCCAAAATTTTGAACCTTCCTTTTAGACCCTTTTTATTTTTTCTGAAGATTTTAATGTAGTCATCTATAAATCCAATAACTCCCATCCATATTGTTGTGATAATCAATAGGATGATATAAATATTGTTGATATCGGCAAACAACACTACAGGCAATAAGGTTGATACGATGATAATCAACCCACCCATAGTTGGCGTTCCGGCCTTTTGTTTTTGACCTTCCAGCCCTAAATCCCGGATGCTTTCCCCTATTTGCTTTTTCTGTAAAAACAGGATAATGCGCCTTCCATAGACCATGGCAATCAACAGTGAAAGCAATACCGCCATTGCCGCCCTAAACGTCTGAAATTGGAACAGGGACGCTCCGGGCAACTGGTACTGATTCTCTAAATACTCGAACAAGTAGTATAACATGGACTACATTATTTATTTAAACTGGCCAAAGCCGCTTTCACTTCTTTAAAATCATCAAAGTCCACTCGCTTACCATTCGTTTCTTGATAAGTTTCATGCCCTTTTCCCGCCACTAAAATGATATCATTGGACAAAGCCAATTTACAGGCCGCTTTTATTGCTTGCTTTCTATTTTCTATGGATAATACTTTTCTGGTATTTTGGGGCTCTACGCCTTTTTCCATTTCCTCAATAATCTCAGTAGGGGATTCAGTTCTAGGATTATCTGATGTAAAAATTGCCTGATTGCTCATTTCTGAAGCGATATGACCCATAACCGGACGCTTAGACTTATCACGGTCACCACCACACCCCACTACGGTGATGACGTTTTCATTTCCAGTCCTCAATGCATTGATTGTAATCAATACATTTTTTAGTGCATCCGGCGTATGGGCATAATCAACTATTGCTGTTATCTTTTCTTTTGATATAAAATATTGAAACCTACCATCCACATTTTCCAGTTCGCTGATAAGTTTCAAGGTTTCTAATTTTTCAAGGCCTAAAATATCTGCAGTGGCATATATGGCCAGTAAATTGTAGGCATTAAAATCTCCTATTAATTTGGACCACAATTCATTTTCATCAATCTTCAATAATTGGCCGTTGAATTGTTTTTCCAATATTTGCGCCCGATAGTCCGCATAAGACTTGAGCGCATAGGTATATTTTTTGGCCTTTGTGTTCTGGAGCATCACCAAACCATTTTTATCATCAATATTGCTTAATGCAAAGGCATTTTTTGACAAATTGTCAAACAGTTTTTTCTTGGTATCCCTATACTCCGCAAAAGTTTTGTGATAATCTAAATGATCATGGGAAAGATTGGTGAAAATTGCTCCTTCAAAATGCAATCCTTCTGTTCTTTTTTGATGGATACCATGAGAGCTCACCTCCATAAAACAATACTCTACCCCTTCTTCATTCATTTGGTTCAGATGTCCATTTATGGTCAACACATCCGGAGTAGTATGACTGGTAGGGTATCCTTTGTTATCCACTAAAACTTTGATGGTAGAAATCAACCCTACTTTAAAACCTGCTTTTTTAAACAAATTGTAAAGTAAAGTACTCACTGTGGTTTTACCATTTGTTCCAGTAATTCCCACCAGTTTTAAATTTTTGGAAGGATTGTCAAAATAGTTGGCTGCCATGATGGCAAGAGCACTGTTGCAATCCACAACTTTTAAATAGGTAACGCCATTAACCAGCAATTCCGGCAACTCCTCACAAATGATGGCTTTGGCACCCAATTCCACTGCTTTCTGAATGTACTTATGACCATCAGTGACCAAGCCTCGGATAGCCACAAAAACATCATCCATTTCAACTTTTCGCGAATCGAAATGAAGATGGTTTACCATTACATTGGTATTTCCACTAACAGCGGAAAGGCTAACCCCATATAATATGTCTTTCAATAACTTCATGAAAGTTCCAGTACTATTTTTCTAACTTGATTAATATCCGCTCCTTGCTCAATGGATTGCTTTCTCACTTTACCATTTCCCCGCACCTCAACCTGTAATCCCATGTTTTCTAGAAGAGAAACTGCATCCATACCGCTCATCCCTTTTACATTTGGCACCTTGGTGTACTTTTTTTGGGCTTCAGCATAGTATTTTTTATAATCGTCCTCCAATATTTCTTCATTGGCAGCTTTTCCCATTACTTCATCAACTATAGGTGATGTTGCATAAATTTTTTGCGCCATGGACTTAAACACGGGTCCGGATACATCTGCTCCATAATACCCCACACTTTTGTCTGGTTCGTGAATTACCACGATGCAGGAATATTTTGGATTATCTGCGGGAAAGTAACCCACAAAGGATGAGATATACGCAAGTTTATCTGGGTCTTTGGCCACGTAGTTCTTCTGACAGGTTCCCGTTTTTCCAGCCATTGAAAAGTTTTTGGAATAAAGTCCATGTCCAGTTCCATATTCCTTTGTCACCACATCTTTTAATAGTTGCTGTACTTTTAATACCGTTTCTTCGGAACAAATTGATTGGTTGGTCACCTCTTTGTCAAATTTTTCAATGACCTTACTACCTTCTCTTACCGCTTTTATCAATCTGGGTTTTACAAATTCACCATCGTTCGCAATGGCATTATAAAATGCCAGAGTCTGCATTGGGGTCATGGACACTTCATAGCCGTGTGACATCCATCCTAAAGAAATTCCTGACCATCCCTTATCGCCAGGGTATCTTATAACCGGTTTTCCCTCTCCTATTATAGATAGGTTCAGTTTCTTGTGAAGTCCCATATTCATTAGACGGTTTACGAACTTTCCTGGTTTTTCCTTATAGTTTTCATGGATGATTTTTGCAAAAGCCGTATTGGACGAAACCGCAAAGGCCTTTGCTGCAGAAATCTTTCCATATCCACCCCATTTTGAATCTTTAACTACTCTGTCATAGATTCGATATCTTCCTTTTTCGGTATCAATGACCGTACTTGTGTCAATGACCTTATCCTCCAATGCCGCAATCATCGACATCAACTTAAAAGTAGATCCAGGTTCGTGGGATTCCCCCACCGCGTAGTTCAATTTTTCATAATACTTTCCTTCGGAGGTTCTTCCCAAGTTTGAGATTGCTTTTATCTCCCCCGTAGCAGTCTCCATGACCACAACACACCCATGATCTGCTTGATATTTTTCCAATTGGCCCAAAAGTTCATGATGAGCAATGTCTTGAATATTAATATCTATAGTGGAAACTACATCCAACCCATCTCGGGGCTCCACTATATTGTCCAGACCCACAGGTTTCCATTGCCCCTTGGCTATTTTTTGCTTTAATCGCTTTCCTTCCTTGCCTCTTAAATACTGTTCACCAAAAGCTCCATCTAAACCAACTCTGGTATAATAGCCGTTCTCATCAACTTTTTCATAGCCAATACTTCTGGCTGCCATTTTACCCAAAGGGTATTCACGTACAACTCTATGTTTTTCAATAAACCCACCCTTGTAAGGGCCCAACTCAAACAATGGAAACTGTTTTATGCGCACATAATCCAGATAGTCCACATTTCTGGCAACCAATTTATAACGGTTGTCATTTGCCCTGGCCTTTCTAAAAAGCTGTCTGTAATAAGATGAACGTTTACCGAAAAGATTTCCCAAGGAATCTGAAAGTGCGGCAATATTATCCTGAAAGTTCTCTTTGGAAACGGTTTTGGCGTCAAAACGGATTTCATATTTTGGTACGGAAGCCGCCAATAGGCTACCGTCATCAGAATACAGGTTACCTCTATTGGGTTCGATAGTGAACATCTTCTCCGTATTGTTCAGGGCAAGCTCCTTGTAATCCTCGCCCTTTATCATTTGGATATCCACCAACTTCACCACTACGCAAATGGAAAAAACAACAAGACAGCCTGCAACCAGGTACAGCCTATTCATGATATTTTTTTCTGTTATTGCCACTACTTATCTGATTTAACTTTTATTTTCTGCGGAGGATTCACTGATGGAATCAACCCTTCAGCCACTACTGATTCCCGTAATGTTGATTCCAATTTTAATTGTTGGACAGTAGATCTATGTTCAAAAAACTCACTTTTAAGTTTTCGGACCTCTTCACTTAAGGCGGCAATCTCATGGACTTTTTTATCCGCTTTGTGGCTACTGGAAATCATCATAGCAGCCAAAAAGGAGGCAAAAAACAGGAACATCCAATTTTTTGGCGCATCTCCACTTACCAAAAATTTTCCTTTTAATATGTCCAGTAATCCTTTTTTCATTTTGTTCTCTATATTCTAAATCCGTTCCGCTATGCGAAGTTTTGCACTTCGTGCTCGGTTGTTCAATGCTATTTCATTGGCTGATGGCGTAATCAATCCTCCTACTTTTTTTAGCGGAACATTTATATTTCCGTAGAAATCCTTTTCCGCTTCTCCTTCAAATTTCCCATCCCGGATAAAACGTTTCACCAATCTATCTTCTAGAGAATGGTAACTGATCAAACTTAATCGCCCACCTTCTTTTAAAACCTCTGGAGTTTGTTGCAAAAACTCCTTGAGCACGGCTATCTCTTGATTCACCTCAATCCGTATTGCCTGATAAATCTGCGCCAAAATCTTGTTCTCCTTCATTTTGGGCAGAAATCGCTTCAAAACCAATTTCAACTGCTCCGTTGTTTTAATAGGAGTTTCCAATCTTGATTCAACAATGGTTTTCGCAATGGCATTTGCATTGCGTAATTCACCATATTGAAATAAAACCGATGCTAAATTTTCTTGGGAATATGAATTGACCACTTGATGGGCCGATAATTCATTGTTTCTGTTCATCCGCATGTCCAAATCAGCGTCAAAACGAATTGAAAAACCACGTTCCGCTTCATCAAACTGGTGGGAAGAAACTCCAAAATCTCCTAAGATTCCATCAACTTTCCGAATGCCATAGAACTTTAAAAACTGTTTTAGAAATTGAAAATTCTGATTGATCAGTTGAAATCGGTCATCATCTATAGTATTTGCCAAGGCATCCTCATCTTGGTCAAATGCAAACAACCTTCCTTCACCACCCAATCTTTTCAATATCTCCTTGGAGTGCCCTCCGCCACCAAAAGTGACATCTACATAAACTCCATTTTTTTTTATATCCAATCCGTCCACTGATTCTTTCAGTAGCACTGGATTATGGTACGGACTAATCATCGTCAGCAAAAATCTCCTCCGCTAAGTCCGCGTAGTCTTTTTCACTCTCAGCCAAAATCTCCTCATACTTGTCCTTGTTCCAAATCTCTATCTTATCAAAAACAGCATTTAGCACCACTTCCTTTCCAATTTCGGCATAGGCAACCAAATTTTTTGGTATCTGCAACCTTCCGGTATCCCCATCAATCGAGACCTCTTTCATTCCCGCCACAAAGTTTCTCACAAAGGCATCATACTTTCTATTGATCTTGCTTTTCTTCAGTACCTTCTGCATCAACTCATCAAATTCAGTCTTAGGATACAACTCAAGACACTGCTGAAAAACGGACCGCTTTATTATAAAGCCATCGTTTAAAACGGGCAGCAACTGATTCTTTAAGGAAATAGGCAATATTACCCTTCCTTTGGTATCAGCTTTACAGTCATGTTGTCCTATGATATGGGTCACTAGAAATCAATTGGTTAGTAACTATAACTCAAATATATAGATTTTATTTCCACATTTCTCCACATAAAGACACATTTGTTAATAAATATTCCACTTTTCATCCAAAAAGTGCTATTTCCACTTAAAAATTGATTGTTCTGTCTACAATTGGGATTTTTAAAAATTTTATCACGGATAGTAAAAGTGATATTTTAGGGTATTAAAAACCTGGAATATGTGTGAGTTGAATTGCCTATATTTGCCCACTTAGGACCAACTAATTTTAGATGGAAGAGCAAATTATCGAGGAAGGTAAATACAGATATATTGAAATAGGAGAAGGTACTCCTATGATTATACTGCATGGACTCATGGGTGGATTGAGCAACTTCCAGGGGGTATCTGAATATTTCCCCTCAAAGGGATATCAGATCTTAATACCAGAACTCCCAATCTATGATATGCCAATGCTTAAAACCACCGTTAAGAATTTTGCAAAGTTTTTGGAGGATTTCATAGAGTTCAAGGGACTAAAAGATGTAATTCTTTTGGGCAATTCACTTGGTGGACACATTGGTCTTTTACATACCAAGATGTTTCCTAAAATGGTAAAGGCCTTGGTCATTACTGGAAGCTCCGGTCTTTATGAAAAAGCAATGGGCGATGGTTATCCCAGACGTGGTGACTATGAGTTTATAAAAAAGAAGGCCGAGGACGTTTTTTACGATCCAGAAGTTGCCACAAAAGAAATTGTGGACGAGGTATTTGCCACCATCAACGACCGTATGAAATTGGTGAAGACCTTATCTATTGCAAAGAGTGCGATTCGGCACAATATGTCCAAAGACCTTCCCCATATGAACACCCCAACTTGTATTATCTGGGGCGAGAATGATACGGTAACCCCTCCTGAGGTTGCCAAAGAGTTTCATGAATTGCTCCCAGATTCAGATTTGTTCTGGATAGAAAAATGTGGTCACGCACCCATGATGGAGCATCCCGAGGATTTTAATAAAATTCTGGAAGCTTGGCTTAACAAGCGAAATTTCTAAAGCCATGAAAATTACTTCGGCCGAATTTGTAATGAGCAATTCCAATGTGGCCAAATGCCCAAACGAACCCTTACCGGAATACGCCTTTATTGGGCGGTCCAATGTTGGAAAATCTTCTTTGATCAATATGCTCATGGAGCGCAAAAGTTTGGCCAAAACTTCTGGTAGACCTGGAAAGACCCAACTCATTAATCATTTTAAGGTAAATGAAAATTGGTTCTTGGTAGATTTACCCGGTTATGGGTATGCCCGTGTTTCTAAAAAAGATAAAAAGGTTTTTCAAAAGTACATTACGGAGTATTTTGAAAAACGTGAACAACTGGTTTCTGCTTTTGTTTTGGTTGATATTAGGCATGATCCGCAACCGGTAGATTTGGAATTTATGGAGTGGTTGGGAACCAATGGCATTCCATTTGCGATAATCTTTACCAAAGCGGACAAGCTTAAGCCCGCTGTTGTAGAAAAACAGGCACAGGCCTATCTACAGAAATTATTGGATGGGGTTTGGGAAGAAGCCCCTCCTCATTTTGTAACATCATCTTCCAACCGTGCTGGGCGTGTGGAACTGTTGGGTTATATTGACGCTATAAATAAGGAGCACTTTGCTTCTTAACCATGTAACCGGATTTTACTTTACCCGCTCCTTCACCAAATCAACCAATCCATTGGCTGTTTCCAACTGATCAAGTTCTTCTTTGGAAATCAATACTTCCAAACCCTGCTTCCCTTCAATCAATACAATGGGAAATTTGAATTTATACCCAAACTTACTGGCATATTTTTTTGCAAACTCATCCTTATGCAAAAAATCCATTTGAAGCTCACTCTCTTGTCTGAATTGTTTCCAAGTGCTGTTTTCCGTAATCACACCAAAGGTGATATCGCAAAGTTTACAATCATAGGTTGATGGACTAAATACTTTGTGCATACTGTCCATTAGGGCGTTTCGCTTTCCCGAATTTGCATTGTATATGAAAATAAGTTTTTGGGTGATTTTCTCTTTCATTTTATAAAAATACATCGGTTTTCTGCCAGAATGGATGGATAATGATTTATTTTACATGGATATAAACAAGTTGTGCGCAATTTGAATATGAAACATCTATTATTTGTTTTAATTGCTCTATCCATACAATCTGAGGTTTGGAGTCAGAAAGTGGCTTTAAACGAAGTTAGGGTTGAATCGGACTCAATAATCAAAATGATTAACGTCAAAATAGCCATAGATGGTATAAAATTGGATTCTTTAAACCGAGTGAAACTTCTTGGAAATGCATCTGCGCTTACAGAAGACTCAAAAAAGTATATTTCAGATTGGTTTTATAGTGATGATTATTTGGACAATTACGATAATCATTATACCATAGTTTTTGACTCAATACCAAATGAAGTCAACCGATTTGAAAAAATAAATGGTACACTTCGATTATTCAATCCGAGCAAAGAAAAAAACTCCATAATTAGGGTTTCAAATGACAGCTCGACTTTTAATTCAAATATTATAACCCAAAAATCAACTAATATCAAAGTTGTTCCAATTGATGGGTTTTTGCTTCATAGCCTAAAATGGAAAAAGAGGAAGTTTAGGGAGTATGTTCAAGGAATTGTAAGTCAAAACCAATTGAATGAAGTTTTACTATTAAAAACTTTGCATGAATACCTTGAGCAAAACAGAAAATCCAAATTCCTTAAGAATATTTCCGATTATATACTTTTCTATATTGAAAACGATAATTTCAAGGTCGTATCAATTTTCATAGATGACCCAAACAAAGCAAAAAAACGTTTTATAAGCTCTAGACTAAATGGACCGAAATCGGCAATTTGGGGTTTCAGAAATTACGGGCCAAAATTGAACAATAATTTCGTTATCGAGGTTATACATGAAAACTCCAAGTCCGTAACTGACTTCAAGTTTGAACTATTAGAGGTGGATTTAAAATAAAAGTATTAATCAATATGAAAGTTACAGCCGAAAAAAATGAAAAAGTTGCCACTATGATATTTGCATCCATTTATCCACATTACCTGAATAGGTTGGAGAAAAATGGAAGAACAAAAGAAGAGCTCAATCAAGTAATTGAATGGTTCACTGGTTTTGATCAAGATGCTTTACAAGCACTTATTGATGAAAAAGCAACCTTTAGAACATTTTTTCAAAAAGCTAAAATACATCCAAACGCACACCTAATCAAAGGAGTGGTTTGTGGTTATCGAATTGAAGAAATAGCCGATGAATTTGAATTGTATAAACAATGTAGACGTATGGAAAAGTTGATTGATGAATTGGCAAAAGGTCGTAAAATGGAGAAAATTTTGCGTGAAGAAAAAAAATAGAAACTCCTAAACTGCAATAAAACATAGTTTATCCAAAACGTTACCTGAAATTTTGAAATATCATACGGACTTGGAAATAAAAAACTTTGAGTAGCAATGACTATAATTCATTGCGGCAGTGGCACATTAAACAAAAGCATCCTAAACCATGAAAAACAACACCTACCAAATAACCCCAAATAAATTCATCAAAACCTTATCCATCATCCATTTGGCGTTAATGATGGGCCCGGTTCTATTTGGTTTTGTGGCTTATTCCCAATCCGTAAATGCCATTCAAGATTTTTCCAACACGGAAGATGTATTCTTTATTATAGTCCCAATTATGGCCTTATCTGGAATTTTTATGGGGAATTTGCTTTTTAACAAGCTTGTAAAATCGGCTAGTAAAGCAGAAGGGCTAAAAGCTAAATTAGCAGGTTTCCAAACGGCTTCCTTAATTCGATATGCATTTATTGAAGGACCTGCATTTCTTGGGGTTATCGCATTCCAACTTACAGAAAACCTGACCTATTTATATATTGCCGGTGTATTGATACTGTTTTTATACCTACTTAGACCCACAAAGGACAAAATAGAGCGGGGATTGGAACTTAAGGGCAATGAAAAAGACCAATTCAACAACTTGGACCAACCAATTCCGTAACGAATTACTTTTTAAATTCGAGTTTTTCTGTCAATACCTCAAAGGCGATATTGCAAAGTTTACTTTCCGTAGGTTGAGCAACCAAATACTTTATGCATACTATCCACAATAGTTTTTTGCTTTCCTGAATTTGCATAGTACAAAAATATATGGATTAGTCACCAAGCATAGTCAAAATTGACAATAAGAACCCAACAACTCCATTATGGATTATATAAATATCAAGTCAAACTATATATCCTTTGCTTCAAACAATTCCATTGTCAATTAATAAGGAAATACCACTTATTTATGATGTCCTTTATAGATTAAAGAAAAACCAAATCATTCTATGAAAAGTCATTCCAACCAAAAAATAGTATGTGAATTTATCAGGAACTTATCCACTTTACATTTGGTCTTGATCGCAGGAGCATTTTCTTTTGGAATAACCGCCTATCGTGAAACTGAGCCCATATATTTTAATTTTCGGGAAATCGACAACCTATACCTTATTTTAGTCTGCACTTTTACATTAGTTGGTATTATTTTGGGGAACATTATTTTTATCAAGATTGTAAAAAATATTTCCAGAAAGTATAGTCTAAAACAAAGATTAGTTCAGTATCAAACTATATCGATAATAAGGTTTGTTTTAGTGGAAGCGGTTATTTATTTCGGGATTGTTGTATTTCTTATGAAAAAAAACTCAATTTTTCTATTATTTTCCGGGATTGGGATTCTTTACCTACTAATATTGCGACCAACAAAAGATAAAATAGAGCGGGGATTGAAACTTAGAGGTAAGGAAAAAGACCTATTCAACAACTTGGACCAAACAATTCTGTAGTGAATTACTTTTTCAATTCGAGTTTTTCCGCAAAATAATCGCAAAAATCCTTCATGGTAGCGGTCATCTTTTCATCTTGCGTGGCCTTCATAAAAGTATCTGCCATGGTAACCAGTGTTTGATGAAAAAAGATTTTCATCTCATCTACTGGCATATCCTTGGTCCATAAATCAATCTTTAAAGATTCCCGGTTCTTGCTATCCCAAACCGAAAGCATCATGGCCTTGGCTTCCTCATTAGCTATACCACCATCCTGGGCAGACCAGTTTAATTCTTCAGGAACCCTATTTTCATCCAGGCCCACAATCAGTTTTATTTCAGAAGTATGCTCTACCGCCATTATTTCTTTGGTTTGTAATTTGATTTTTTAAAAATTTCATCAGCAGGTAAACTCAATAACTGATGCAAGGTAATATCGTTCTTATCCATAAAGGCACGGACTATTTGCCATCCCACATACCTTCCCAGCCTACCTGGCGATTCATTGTCCAACTCCAATTGAAATTTTGAAAAGGGCGCCGGGTCCAAAAAACGCCTATCCAGATTGGGGTCTGAGCCGTACAAAAGTTCTCGCTCAATAAAATAGCGCCAAATCTGCTCTTCGTTCATATTGGCCCATTCAATCTCTTCTGATGTATATCCTATTTTCTGGGCATCGGATAGAGTTGGAAGCAGTTTGTCTTTTAGGTACAATTCTTTACCATAATATACCATTCGCGATAAGAAGGAACGGTCCCTTGGGTATTTGAGCACTTCCTTGGCGACGGCACTGGCCACATCCGAAGTTAAAAACTGTTTGTCCAAATCCTTTGCAATATACCTTTGAATATCCCTATAAAAATGATGGTCTTCCCCTAAATAATTATCCAAACCCAACAATAGAAGTGTATCCGCATAAATTACACGGTCGTTATATCGTACATCTGAAGTGAGGGTTACCACTTTTGGGATTTTAAAGCCCGGAAAGTAGTAGGATACATGTTGAAACAACGATTCTAAATCTTCAGTTTCTTTATCAAAAGAGCCAAATACTTTTTCTACCTCTTCGGATAGTTCAATTTGAATGGTATCCGTCAATTTAGCAATCCATATACTGTCCGCAAATTGCTCCGGAAAAAGGTATGGGTATTTTGATTTTAGATTTGGTATGCTTTCTTGGGTTGCGGAGGCGAACTCCCTGTCAAATCTGTGAATGGAAAGATCTATCGGAACTTTGGAAATTTGTTCCGCTGTTTTATCCTTCTTTTTACACCCTGATAGCAACAATACTGTTAGCAAAATTGAATAGCCAAATAAGGACAAATCAAAGTATTTCACCAAGCTTTTCATTTTTAACACTCCAGCGTTTAAATTTACAGGGCACAAAGGTAATTTATTGAATCTAAAAAGTAAGACATGCAAACTGAAAAGGTTATAGACCATATTGTAGACTGGTTAAAAGATTATGCAACAAATGCTAATTGTAAGGGATTTGTAATTGGTGTTTCTGGCGGAATAGACTCGGCCGTTACCTCAACCCTGTGTGCAAAGACTGGGCTTGACCTCTTATGTCTTGAAATGCCCATTCATCAGGGAGAGAACCAAGTAACGCGAGCGGATAGACATATTGATTGGTTAATGGAGCACTTTCCGAAAGTAAATCGCCAATCTGTGAATCTCACCCCAGTTTTTGATAGTCTTGTTGCAGCCTTTCCCAAAGTTGAAGATGAAGAGCATCGGTTTATGTCCCTTGCCAATACAAGGGCTAGGCTCCGTATGACAAGCTTATATTATTTTGCGGCCCTAAAAGGATACCTCGTTGCCGGTACCGGGAACAAAGTTGAGGATTTTGGAATAGGTTTTTATACCAAATATGGAGATGGTGGCGTGGATTTGAGCCCAATTGCCGACCTACTGAAGACGGAAGTATATGAGATTGGACGGGTACTGGGTGTTAACCAAGATATTATGGAGGCAGCTCCCACAGATGGTCTTTGGGGCGATAGCAGAACTGATGAAGATCAGATCGGTGCCTCATACCCCGAATTGGAATGGGCCATGAAAATGGATGATGAAGGAAAAATAATTGATGATTTTTCTGACAGAAAAAAAGAAGTATTCGGTATATTCAAAAAGTTTAATACTTCTAACAAGCATAAGATGATTCCTATACCAATTTGTGAAATCCCAATGCGCCTAAAATGACCATTCAACGCAAAAAACCCAGTCTAAGACGAAAAAAAACCCATAAATTCTAAGGTTTTAAGAAAAAAATTACAGTTTTACATTCTCAATTTGTTAACTTGCCTGCTACGCAACGTAAGTAATTAAGTACTAAACAAGATTAAGAACAAAACTCAAACCAAATGATAAAAGTATTAATAGCTGACAACCACCCAATAGTCCGACTTGGAATCAAACAAGTCCTTGAAGCTAGCTCAGATATTGAGGTCATTGCCGATGTTTCCACAACTTCGGAGCTTTTCGAAACATTGGAAAAAATTTCTCCTGATGTGGTAATGTTGGAAATGGATATACCAGAAATGAATGGTATTGCCGCCCTTAGAAAACTAAAACAAGAGTTCCCTAACGTTAAATCCTTAATGTACAGCGGACAGTCTGAAGACGTATATGCCTTGAGCACCATACGTGCTGGAGCATTTGGTTACCTTTCCAAAACAGCGGATCTTGATTACATTATCTCAGCAGTTAGAAAAGTAAGCGAAGGCAATATGTTTATAACCAATGAACTTGCACAGCGTCTGGCCTTTGATGAGGGTACCCAAAAACCAAGAAGGTTCTTTAGAAAACTATCTTCTAGAGAAGTGGAAGTATTAAAGCTTCTTGCTAGCGGAAAACGTAACAAAGAAGTTGCGGAAGGACTAAACCTGAATGAAAAAACGGTTAGTACCTACAAAGCGCGACTAATGAAAAAATTGAATGTAGATAATTTGGTTGATTTATTACAACAGGCCAAAGCTTTAGAGTTATATTAAAATAACCATTACAAACTTTTGAAAATCCCGGACACTTTGTTCGGGATTTTTGTTTTAGGAAAGTACCCTGTTCAATTTAGCGTTCAATAACTTGTTTAACTGTAGGTAGTTGACAATTTCCTCCAAAACCTCTGAATTATCCCCATTGTTTCCTTCCGTACCCTTTTGTAGTTTTTGAATTCGAGTTTTAATTAGATTGCAACGTAGGGTCAATATGGTTTCTCCCACCAACTGTGCAATGCCTTGTCCCTTTTCCTTTGGATAAATCTCCTTTCTTTCCCAATCATGCAGCACATAACGTTCTTCTTCCATTAAAATGGAAGATACCTCACTCACCATTTCTTGATTCAGGTTTGCTATAAACGTGTTTACTGTAAATTCTTCCCGTTCATTTAAATCTTCGATAAGTTTATAGTAAATGGTCCTAAATTGGGTATTGGTAAGTTCAATTTCATCTTCCTGAAGATCTAAATATACTTTTTCATAGACCTTGGCTTCAATCTTTTCAGGTTCCAGCACTAATTCCCCCTCTTCATTCTCCTTTAGCACCAAATCTTCAAATTCCTGTTTTTGATTTCCGTACAAAAGGAGCATTTCAATAATCTTTCGCTCCAACTCATATTGTACATCAACCTTTTCTACAACCTGGTCATTTTTTACAACTTCGAAGGCCTTTTGTTCTTGTTTTAGTTTTTTACTCGCCTCGGCAAAGCCCTTCTTGTCAATTTGGGCCAAGGTATCATATAGAACCTCTTCAGAAATCTCCATTATTTTGGCGCATTCCTGAATATAAATTTCCTTTTTAATACGATCGGGAATCTTACTGATGCTATTGACAATATCCCTAACGGTATCTGCTCGTTTTATTGGGTCGTTGGCAGCTTCCTGTGCTAATAAGGATGTCTTAAATTGAATGAAGTCTTTGGCATTTTCATCCAAATAGAGCACTAAATCCTCATAGCTATTGTTTTTGGAAAAACTATCAGGGTCTTCCCCTTCGGGGAAAGTGCATACCTTCACGTTCATCCCCTGTTCCAAAATAAGATCAATACCACGAAGTGATGCACGTAGGCCAGCTGCATCACCATCAAAAAGTACAGTAATGTTTTTTGTTAGCCTATTGATTAATCTAATCTGTTCGGGAGTCAAGGCGGTTCCACTAGATGCTACAACATTTTCAACTCCTCGCTGATACATTTGAATGACATCAGTATAGCCTTCAACCAAGTAGCAATTATCTTCTTTGGCAATGGCCTGTTTTGCAAAATAAATGCCATAAAGAACTTTGCTCTTATGATAAATTTCGCTTTCGGGGGAATTTAAATATTTGGCAGCCTTCTTGTCATTTGTCAAAATACGGCCACCAAAACCAAGAACCCTACCACTCATGGAATGGATAGGGAACATTACCCTTCCTTTGAATCGGTCAAATTTTCTCGGCTCACCCGTGGTCTGTTCCTTAACAATTGTCAAGCCTGTTTTTTCCAAAAACTCCAGTTGGTATCCATTGTCCAGTGCCGTTTGGGTAAATGCATCCCATTGGTCCAGACCATATCCCAATCCAAACTTTTTTATGGTATCATCTGTAAAACCACGTTCTTTAAAATATGTTAGTCCTATGGCCTTTCCAGGTTCGGATTCCCACAATGTTTCTGAAAAATATTTTCGGGCATACTCCGAGACGAGATACATGCTTTCCCTTTCGTTGGCCTGCTCCTTTTGTTCATCGGATTGCTCTGTCTCCTCAATCTCTATATTGTACTTTTTTGCCAAATACCGAATGGCTTCAGGATAGGTGAAATGCTCGTGTTCCATCAAAAATGCAACCACATTGCCACCCTTTCCACTACTAAAATCCTTCCAAATCTGTTTTACCGGCGAAACCATAAAACTTGGGGTGCGCTCATCTGAAAAAGGGCTTAAGCCTTTAAAATTTGAGCCTGATTTTTTCAATTGTACAAAATCACCAATAACCTCCTCTAAACGGGCGGTTTCATATACTTGGTCTATAGTGGTCTTTGAAATCAATATTGTAAGGTAACGAGCCTTTAAAGGTAGTTAAAAAATGAATTTTTCCAGAAACCAGTTTTAATCAAATCAAAACTAACATCCATCAATCGAATAATGGTTACCCATAAAGATTCGCATATTTTGGATTCGTGTAAACATGTAAACGCCAACGGATTCACTTTCTAAGGCTTTTTTATGTGTCATTTCATATTGGGTTTGCTAATTAATATAGGTTGATGGTGCATTTTGCCCATAAGAGCACCATCATCAAGAATTTGACAAAATGTATTGTTTTCAACGAACTAGACCTACAGGTAATTTTCCAAAAAGAAGAAGATGCGAAAAATAGTTTCTTTAGGATTTCTATTTATTCTAGTTCAATTTACCATACATGCCCAGAAGGACGGAATCGATGTTAAAATAAGTTCCCACTCTTTTATAATCAACCATATAAATCCAGATGCCATTAAGGCCATCAGCAGCATGCCGAACAAACAAAGTAAAAAAGTGGTGGTCGGCAAGATGATTGGTCAATCGGATTTTGACATGATTTGTAAAGAATTGAGTTGGATACGCGAATTGGAAATCGCCAGACATAACGAGCAGATTAAAAACATTTCGGCAATCTCAAACTTAAAATCACTTCAAAGACTCAAAATAAACACCTCTAAAGCCTCTAAAGAATCTCCCATTGACCTTGGGCCTCTGCAGAATCTTTCTTTATTATCCACACTTGATTTTTATGGAACCCATGTTACAAATACCGAGGCATTGGGCAGTCTTAATAGGTTACAAAATATAAGCTTTTATAAAAGTGCAATCAATTCCATTTCGTTCCTCGAAAATACACCGGAAATTAGGCAACTCTCCCTTTATGGTTTTGAACATACGTTTGAAGATTATCAACCAGTGGCAAACCTAAAAGAATTGAAATCATTGAATATTTGTATGAACGAGCAAGCTATTGATCAGAAACTAGTTTTTTTGAAATCCCTTAGCAATCTTAGACAGATTAAAATGTCGGATAATCCAAATTTGACTTCACTGGATTTTTTGGAGAACAACTCCAATATGGAAGAGATTCATGCTTCTTGGTGTACTGGCCTAAATGATTTCTCGGCATTGACAAACATGAAAAAACTGAAAATTTTATTCCTTAGATCTACCCAGTTGGAAAATCTGGATATGTTGATGGGCATAACCACACTTACCAATATTGATATATCAAAAACTAGGATTAAGAATATTTCCTTTCTAAAAAACTGTTCAAACCTCAGTTCCATTAAAATATCGAAAACACAAATTAAAGATATTTCACCCCTATTCAATTGCAAAAAATTAAAGAGAATTGAATTAAGTTCAGATGTACCAGGCGAACAGATAAAAAGACTCAAATCGTTAAACCCGAAAATAAGGATAAGAGTACTGGATTGACATCCAAACTTTCAATAGCACGTTTTCTAAAACTACTCATACTATTTAGTACCTTAGAAACACAAAATAGTAACCTTAATTTTATCATGTTTCTCTTCTTCGGCACTAGACTTGGAAAAAAGGAAACCAGGACATTACATCATGTTTCTTGTCCTCATTGCTCACAAACAGGAACATTGACCGCGGTTTCCCAACCCAATTATGTGCATTTATTTTGGATTCCTGTCTTTAAATTGAAGGTCTTACAATTTGCAGAATGCTCGCATTGCAAACGAAGTTTTTATAAAGAAGAGTTCTCTCCTGAAATGGAAAAGGCCATTTAAAGTGCCTCACTATTTTTTAAGGATTTTGTAAAGCAACCTTTCTTGATTAGTAATGCTTACCAGTTTTAGATAATAAAGTCCGTTGGCTAAATTTTGAAAAGATATGGAGTTCTCTATCTTACCTTGTTTGACCAGAGATCCTAGAACATCGAACAACTGATAATAGTACTGACCTTCTTCTGGTAATTGAGCAAAGTATACTGTTTCTGAAAATGGGTTCGGGTATGGAAATATTTCAGCAACTTCCTCAACCCCTTCTTCTCTTTCTATACCTCCTTCTACATCTTCTTCCTCTGCACCCTCTTCTCCTTCTTCTTCCATATCTTCTTCTACATCTTCTTCCTCCGCACCCTCTTCTTCTTCTTCTTCCATATCTTCTTCTCCTCCTTCTTCTTCCTCCACATCCTCTTCTCCTTCATCATTTAAAAGGTTTGAGGTACTTCCCCATATATCGCTCACAACAATTTCATCAACTGAGCTAAATTCCTCAAAGGTCAAGGTCAATTCATAATCTTCATTTCCATTACTGGTATAAAATCCAGGGTCTATAGCTATTTCGTCATATGGATTTCCATCTATGTTTTCAGGATCAATTCCTTGCCTTAGGTTTATATCCAATGATTTACGTTCTGAACCTTTTACTATTTCTATACGGTTAAAATCCAATTCAGGTCTATTGGAAATTATCTTCACAACAAGTGGATTTTCTTGAAGTACATCAAACCGTAGAGAATTGGTATTAAACTTTTGATAATCAAGAAATAAAAGTGGATTGACATGCGGGTCAACTATTCCGTCAAAAGGATTTGAGGTTGAACAACTTCCTTTTCGCTGAGACTCTCTGGAACATAATACGCCAACCCGAATTTCAAAATGATTGTGGTCAAAGTTCGTATCCCCTGTCTGGCCTACTGTTCCAATTAAGTCTCCCTTTTTGACCGTTGTTCCTTTTTGTATTCCATTTGCAATACTGGTTAAATGCAATGAAACAGAAAAATAGTTCTTTATGAACTTTCCATGGAAAAAGAATGGGGTCTCCATTGTATGTTGGACCACCACCACAGTAGAACTAAAGGTGTTATTCGGGTCATTTTCAACATAGGCAGCATAGACAACTCCGTCTGCAATACTCATAATAGGGTCGCCCGAGTTTCCAGGAATATCGATTCCTCTGTGAAAGTCATATCGAGAATCGGATTGTTTCCATCTTGGACCAAATGGGGATGACACAGTAGATATTTCACCATTGGGCCAAATAGTATCATCATATTTGACCACAAGACCATTTTTGGAGACAAAAAACGTATCCTTTTTACATACCGAAGACATACCATTTACGGATAGACATATGGCATAAACTCCTTCAGCCGTATATGTGTGAATAGGGTTTTGGTCTTCGGAAATAGTACCATCTCCAAAATCCCATACATAAGAATGTTCTGCATTGTTATTCTCATAAATCGAAGCATCCAAAAACTGCACGGTCATGCCATCCATTCCAACTGCAGTAAAATCAACATCTGTTGCAAAAGCACAATGAAAAAAAAGAAATATAGGAATACATTTTATGTTCATTGGTGAATGACTTGATGGTTTTTGTTTGATAGAACACTATCAAATAAAATTTTAAGCCATATTTAAGATGAAAAGTAGAACATAGTTGCTTTTAATTCATGTATGGGTGTTTTTAGTTTACAAATCGTTGTTGGGCTACATTGTATTTAATACCAATTACCGAAATACCTTTTGGCATTGGAAATAAAATCTTACAAATACTTATTTCAACCAACTCAGTCCCTTAAAATAATTTCATTGATCCATGAAAAAGAGCGTAAGCTAAAACCATGTTTTGCTTACGCTCTGACTAATAAATAAAATTGGTCGGCTATAAATCGAATCGAAGGCCCAAGGAAATATTATTTTGTTCTACCACAGCATCTTTAAATATGGGATTTAAATCATATTTGGCATAGAGCTGCATACCATCAAAACCTACATAAGCACTTAGTCCATAAATTAAATCGCTAGTGTTGTAATCCCTTTTAAATTTATCTTTTACTTTTTCTCCATCCCTGGTATACTTTAATTTTTGCCTTGTACCCAAATTAAATCCACCATAGCCCCCTATCCCAATTCTTAGTTGATTTTGAATAGAGTAGCGAATACTTTTCTCTGTTTCTTTAAATTTTGAGGGCCCAAACTCCAAATGCACCGGAAAGACAAGATTGTCCATACGAAGTTTGGATTTATCCAACTCGAACTCGAATTCTTCCAATACTGTCTGATCACCGTTTTGAACAAAAATCTGGTTGTTATCCGGTTTTAAACCATTAAATTGAAATGAAAAACCGTAATGAAACCGTAACCAATTGGATTTTTCAAAAACCCGTGTTCTCCATTGCCACCCCATTTCAAAAAATCGACTTCCTCCAATCTTATAGGGCGAATCATCCAAAGATTGTCCTTCTATCAAAGCATTATTTAATCCAATGGCAAAAACAAAATCTGAATAGGTGCGCCTATCATACTTAATATCTCTTTTCCACCTTTTGGAGCTAGAAAAAAATACGGGCTCCCCGTCTATGTTTATTGAAAACCCCACGCGATCTCCATAAATGGAATCCATTCCAATTTCAACAAGTGTATTACCTTCATTTCGTTCCAAAAGTGAAATTTGGTTATTCACAATGGTAATTCGGTTTTCAATGTTCAACGCCCGTTTTTTTGCGGCAGCTTCTTTTAATGTTTTGACCTCTTCACTTGTAATATCACCATCTTTATATCGTTTGTTAATTTCCTCTACTTCAAACTTGAGTGCTTCTTTTTCTTGTTCTGTTATTTTTTCTTTCCGATATTTTAATGCTTCTATTTTTTTCTCATATTTCTCCTGACCAACAACATGATTGGAAAGTAGAAATAAAAAAAATGCCGCTAAATACAATGTAATTGTTCTCATTTTGCTTTTTGATTTTTATCACTTTTCACCCCTTACCTCTCATACTAATTGAGAGGCACAAGGGATTAAAAAGCTTTTTTGATTGATGAATATTCTAATTGTTTCGATTGGCTACCGCGAAGTAGCCATCTTTAAGGGCATCAAAAATTTGATCCCTAAATGAGCCGTCCAACTCATCCTCAACTTCCGTCAGCAATGCCATGGCATCCACAGGGCCTTCCTTTGCAAATAATTGTTCCGATAGAATTTGTCTTTGCGCAGCTCGTAAAAGAGAATCTATTTCCACATCCGTCACCTCAGATTTTTGGGCTTCCAAAAGTTCAACCTGGGTTACAATTTCATTTACTTTTTGTGCTATTAAATTGTCTGGCTCTTCAAGAAAACCGTCCTGCAAAGACTGTTTTGTTGTTTCCTCAACTACTTCAATTTGAACAGGTAAAACATCTGACTTTATAATTTCGAGATTTTCTTCGATACTCAACTTCGCATCAGTTTTGGTACTGACCAGCTTTTCCGGCCCAACATTTTGAGAGTTAAAATCATCTACCTTCTGCTGAGTTTCCATCCCTTGTGATTTTTTCTCTTCCACAACTTGAATGGTTGTATTATTAGGCTGCTCAGACATAAAAAACACCACTGAAAACAGAAGAATACCAATTAAACTTGCCGCAATCGCATAAACATACCACCCTTTTTGTTTTGGTTTTTCATCTACCGCCACTTGTGATGCAATCTTATCCCACGCCTTTGGAGAGGGTATAATTTTACGCTCTTCCAACCTTTCTTTAATATGTTTTTCCAATTTTTCCATATCAATTTTCTTTAATCCCGAGATTTAACTCTAGGTGACATTCCTTTCAGGGTCAAATTTTCTTGGAGCATTTTTCTTGCCTTGAACAATTGTGATTTTGAGGTTCCTTCTGAAATTTTGAGCATTTTGGAAATCTCATTATGCTTATAACCTTCAATGGCATACAGTAAAAAAACCATTTTATATCCTTCGGGAAGCTTATCTATCAATTGTTGTACATACTCCACATCCAACAAAGTGGTTTTGATATCTTCTTCTTTTACCTTTAATTCACACAGTTCATCATCATATACAACAAATTGTTTTTTGCGTAGATACGAAATACTTTCATGCACCATAATTTTTCTAATCCACCCTTCAAAACTCCCCTTGTGCTGAAACGATTTCAAATTTTGAAAAACCTTTACGAAACCATTTACCATTACATCTTCCGCAAACTGAAGGTCTTTAATATATTGTCTACAAACGCTTAACATTTTGGGCGCAAATTTTTCGTACAACAATTTTTGCGCTTGCTGATCTCCAGCTATTGCTTTTTTAATTAAAAGCTTCTCATTGGTATACAAAGAGATAATCTTCAAAAGTGGTTCTCGGTTTACTTGTTATAAAGATAGACGCGGTAATTATCAAAAAGGTTGTCTGTTGAAAAGATTTTTTTCTTCCAAAACTTTTAACCAGCATTGGAATAAGGGAAGAATGGTGTCTTAATCCATTATTTTTTACGATCAACCACATAGTTGACCATAAGCGAAAGGGCACTTTTATACTCTGAATCCGGATAGTTGTCTAAAAGCCCTAGAGCCTCATCTTTAAAGGAAAGCATTTTGGCAACGGCGTACTCTAGCCCACCTTTTTCTTTAACGTAGGCAATAACCTCCTTTACCCTTTTTTTGTCCTTATTATGATTTTTAATTGAATTGATCAACCAGCGCTTTTTTTCCTTGTCACTTTGGTTTAAAGCATAAATCAACGGAAGGGTCATTTTTTGCTCTTTGATATCGATACCCGTAGGTTTTCCAATTTTTTCTGACCCATAATCGAAAAGGTCATCTTTAATTTGAAAGGCCATTCCACAAAGTTCCCCAAATTTTCTAAAGGTCTCCACTTCTTCGGAATCTGGTTTTACGGAACAAGCTCCCATGCTACAACAAGCTGCAATCAAAGTAGCGGTTTTTTGTCGGATAATATCATAGTAAACATCTTCGGTAATGTCTAAAAGGCGTGCTTTTTCAATTTGAAGCAATTCTCCTTCACTCATGTCCCGTACCGCGTTGGAAATGATATGCAACAAATCGTAATCTTTATTTTCCAAAGCCACCAAAACCCCTTTTGAAAAAAGAAAATCGCCAACCAGAACGGCTATTTTATTCTTCCAGAGTGCATTTATTGAGAAAAAGCCCCTTCGTTTATGACTATCGTCAACCACATCATCATGGACCAAGCTGGCCGTATGGATTAATTCAATTATGGAAGCTCCACAGTATGTCCTGTCATTTACAACGCCCTTATTAATCAATTTGGCAGTAAGAAAAACGAACATGGGGCGCATCTGTTTGCCCTTTCTATTGATGATGTAATATGTAATTCTGTTAAAAAGCGCCACTTTGGAAGACATGGACGTCAGGAACTTTTCTTCAAAAAGTTCCATTTCGTGCTCAATGGGCTCTCTAATTTGCGAAACTACCTTCAATGAAAATCAGCCTTTACTTAATTTGGTTTTGAAGGTTAAAAGTAGGGAAAAATACGGGGTTTGTTTCTTGATTTCGACTAAGTATGTCAAAATATCCATTAAGCATCCTTATTGGCCAATTGTCCACATGCAGCATCTATGTCTTTTCCTCTGGAACGCCTCACGGTGACCGTTATTCCGTTTTTTTCCAAGATATTTTTATACATGTCAACTGCTGTATGGGATGCCTGTTGAAATTCACCATCATCAATGGGATTATACTCTATTATATTAACTTTTGAGGGAGCAAACTTGCAAAACTTGACCAATGCATCAACTGCTTCCCGAGTGTCATTTATTCCCTCCCATACCACATATTCATAGGTAATCCTGTTTTTGGTCTTGCTGTACCAATATTCCAATGCCTCCCTTAAATCTTTTAACGGGAATGTAGCATTAAATGGCATTATGGATGTTCTTACCTCATCAATAGCTGAATGTAGTGAAACTGCCAATCCAAATTTCACCTCTTCATCAGCCATCTTTCTGATCATTTTAGGGACTCCAGATGTAGAAACCACGATTCTCTTGGGAGACATTCCCAATCCTTCCGGTGACGTAATCTTATCAATCGCTTTTAGCACATTGTTGTAGTTCATTAAAGGCTCTCCCATCCCCATAAAAACAATATTGCTCAGAGGTCTATCAAAATACAATCGACTTTCATTGTCAATTGCGACCACTTGATCATAAATTTCATCCGGATTTAAATTCCGCATTCGTTTTAACCTTGAAGTGGCACAAAATTTACAATCCAAACTACACCCAACTTGACTAGAGACACAGGCCGTGGTCCTTGATGCAGTAGGAATCAAAACAGATTCAACTACCAATCCATCATGAAGTCTTACCGCATTTTTAATGGTACCGTCGCTACTGCGCTGCATTTGGTCCACCTTAATGTGGTTGATTACAAAGTTATCCTCCAACATGTTTCGGGTTTCTTTGGAAAGATTGGTCATAACATCAAAAGAATATGCGGATTTCTGCCACAACCATTCATACACCTGATTCCCTCTAAAGGCCTTATCCTTCTGCTCTACAAAAAAGTTGCGCAGCTGCTCTTTGGTAAGTGCTCTTATGTCCTTTTTTTTGATTTCCACAAGCTAAAGATAGTCAAGAAAAAATCCCGCTGATTTAATTTATTAATCAGCGGGATCTAATATTGTTTAAATATTTATGTTTTAAATAATCAACATAGCATCTCCGTAAGAGTAAAAACGATAACCCTCCAAAATAGCTTGCTTGTAAGCTTTTTTCATCAAATCATGTCCCATAAATGCCGATACCATCATCAAAAGGGTAGATTTTGGTAAATGAAAATTTGTTATCATGCAATTAGCAATGCTAAAATCATAGGGAGGGAAAACAAATTTGTTTGTCCATCCTTCAAACGTATTCAGCGTATGTCCAGATGACACTGCACTTTCAAGTCCTCTCATCACAGTTGTTCCCACTGCGCAGATTTTCTTTTTTTCCTTTTGGGCATTGTTTACAATCTCAGTAGCTTTTTCATCAATCACCAGTTCTTCGCTATCCATTTTGTGTTTGGACAAATCCTCAACTTCAACTGGATTAAAAGTACCTAAACCAACATGTAGTGTTACCTCTGCAAAATCGACACCTTTTATTTCCAATCGCTTCAATAAGTGCTTCGAAAAATGTAAACCAGCCGTTGGAGCTGCCACGGCACCTTCGTACTTGGCGTATATGGTTTGATACCGTTCTTCATCTTCCGGTTCTACGCCTCGCTTAATATATTTTGGCAATGGTGTTTCGCCCAATTCCCGTAGTTTCCTTCTAAAATCAATATAGGAACCATCATATAGAAAGCGTAATGTTCTACCTCTAGAGGTTGTATTATCTATAACTTCAGCAACCACACTCTCATCATCACCAAAATAAAGCTTGTTCCCTATCCTGATTTTTCTCGCTGGATCCACCAATACATCCCAAAGACGTTGTTCTTGGTTTAGTTCGCGTAGCAGAAAGACTTCAATTCTAGCACCAGTCTTTTCTTTATTCCCAAAGAGTCTCGCTGGAAAAACCTTGGTATTGTTCAAGACCATTACGTCTCCTTCATCAAAATAATTAATTAAGTCCTTGAACATTTTATGTTCAATTTTTCCAGTTTCCTTGTGAATTACCATTAGTTTGGATTCATCCCGATTTTCCGCTGGATATTCCGCCAATAATTCAGTGGGCAATTCAAAATTGAAGTTTGATAATTTCATGTGACTTGTTTAGGTTTTTTTCAAAGATGGCAAATATACAATCTTGACATAGGGGATGTCAAGTAATTTGGTGATTAAATGTTAATTAGACTTCCTCAGCAGAAAAACCCAATGTCCTAAGGTCTTTCCAAAAATCTGGATATGATTTGGAAACTACCCCAGCATCATTGATGAATACATCTGTCTTGATTCCCATAGGACCAAAGGCCATCCCCATCCTATGATCATTGTAAGTATCAATTTCGACTCCGGAAATAATTCTATCACATGGCTGCAAGGTCAAACTTTCGGTATCAATATCAACTTTTCCACCCAATTTTGATAGTTCTGTTTTTAAGGCGGCTAAACGATCCGTTTCTTTTATAGGTAATGTATGCAATCCGGTAAGATGACAGCCGATACCCAATCCTAAACAGGTCACGGAAATTGTCTGCGCAATGTCCGGAGCATTGGAAAGGTCATAATTTACGGTTGATAATTTGCACTCTGCTGTTTTGGCAATTATAATTTCATTATCTGAGAACGAGGTTTCCACCCCAAAATCCTGATAGATTTCTGCAAGAACACTATCGCCTTGCAATGAATTCTTTTTATACGCGGATAATTGGATCTCTGTACCCACTTCACATAATGCAGCTATACTAAAGAAATAACTTGCTGAACTCCAATCTGATTCCACGACCAAGGTCAAATCCTCAACCTTGCTTTTTGGATTAACTTTTATGGTGTTTCCTTTAAAAGAAGCATCCACACCGATTTGTTCTAGCAGTGCCAAGGTCATTTTTATATATGGAACCGAGGTTATTTTTCCAATAAGTTCCAATTCAAGTCCATTTTCTAAACTTGGGGCAATCAACAAAAGAGCCGAAATGTATTGACTGCTTATGTTGGCCGGCAGCGAGACCTTGTTTTGTTCTAACTTTTTCCCAGTTATTTTAATTGGTGGATAACCCTCTTTATTCTCATATTTAATTTCTGCCCCTAGCTCACAGAGCGCCTCCACAAGTACTTTAATGGGGCGTTCTTTCATTCGTTTAGAGCCTGTTAAAACAACTTCTTTTCCTTCTTGTGAGGCAAAATATGCTGTTAAAAAACGCATTGCCGTTCCTGCGTGATGAATATCCACAACTCCAGTCGATTTTTCCAATCCTTTTTGCATTACCTCTCCGTCATCGGAATTGGAAAGATTCTCAATTTTTATATTTGGAAAAAGCGCTTGAAGCAATAATGAACGGTTGGTTTCACTCTTAGAACCCGTTATCTGTATTGCCTTGTTTATTTTCTTCCTTTGTGGGTACGAAAGTTGTAGTTTCAAATGTTAGATTCTTTTGTTGATTTGAACAAAAAATAAAAGCTCAAATATAACCTTATTTGAGCTTTTCGTTGTTCTGATGGCGGTCATGATCCCGCTTGGTTTTCAAATCTAACTTTTTGTCGAATGCCTGTTGTAAATCTATTCCTGTCTGATTGGCCAAACAGAGTACAACAAAAAGTACATCTGCCAGCTCTTCACCTAAATCCTTGGCTTTATCCGATTCTTTTTCGCTTTGTTCTCCGTACCGTCTAGCAATTATTCTGGCCACCTCACCCACTTCTTCGGTAAGTTGTGCCATATTGGTAAGTTCGTTAAAGTAGCGAACTCCATGATTTTTAATCCAATCGTCAACAGCTTTTTGGGCGTTTTGTATTTTCATTATTCTTTATTTTTAGTATCTATCAATATAGTAACCGGCCCATCATTTAATAGGTCAACTTTCATATCTGCACCAAAAATCCCTGTTCCTACTTTTTTCTTTAAATCATTTTCAATTTGTAGGATGAATTTTTCATATGAAGGAATGGCTACATCAGGTTTTGCCGCTTTTATGTAGGAAGGTCGGTTACCCTTTTTGGTTTGGGCATGCAATGTAAACTGACTTACTACAATGAGATTTCCATCAATATCTAAGATGGACCGATTCATAACTCCTTCTTCGTCATTAAAAATACGAAGGTTGACTATCTTGTTAGACAACCATTCAATATCTTCCTTGGTATCGGCATCTTCTATTCCCAAAAATACAAGCAGGCCTTTTTCTATACTTGAAATAATTTCATGGTCTACCGTTACACTTGCCCTGGAAACTCTTTGTATTACAGCTCTCAACTATCTTTCTTTGTAAATATCCATCCTATAGTTCTCTTCTTCCCCAGTTATCATTTGCACATAACTGCGATATCTGCTCCATGAGATTTCATTATTCTCCAAAGCATCTTTAATGGCACATTTGGGCTCATCCAAGTGTAAACAATTATTGAATTTACAATTGGGTTTTAATCGAAAGAATTCCGGAAAATAATCCCCTATTTCCTCTTTTTCTATGTCTACAATTCCAAAACCTTTTATTCCAGGAGTATCAATAATCCGTGCATCAAAGGACAAGTCATACATTTCTGCAAAGGTGGTTGTGTGCTGACCTTGCAAATGTTGATCGGAAATTTGGGCTGTTTTTAATTTTAGTCCGGGTTCCAGGGCGTTGACCAAAGTAGATTTTCCCACACCTGAATGCCCTGCAAACATGCTTGTTTTGTTCATCATCATTTCCTTCACCAAATGGACATTGTCTCCCTCCTTTGCAGCAATCTCAATACAAGCATATCCAATTTCTTGATACAATTGAACCAAGTAATTTACTTCAACCATTTCTTCCGGATCATATACATCCATCTTATTGAACAAAAGCACTACTGGGATTTCATAGGCTTCGGCCGTAACCAAAAAACGATCTATAAAACTTGTGAAAGTGGGCGGATTATTTAAAGTAACCAATAAAAAGACCTGATCTAAATTGGCTGCAATGATATGGGTCTGTTTGGATAGGTTTACTGATTTACGAATGATATAATTCTTTCTTTCTTCTATCCCGGAAATTACGGCTACTGTTTCATCTCCAATCTCCTCAAGTTCAAAAACTACATTATCTCCAACAGATACCGGATTGGTGCTTTTGATTCCTTTAATGCGGAACTTTCCCTTTATACGGCATTCATAAAAACTACCTTCTTCCGACTTAACGGTGTACCAGCTTCCAGTAGATTTATAAACAGTTCCTTTCACAATTTGTTAATATTTTCACTGCAAAGAAACAATAATCCTATAATTGATTCGTATTATACTGTTAAACAGTTTAATTATTAACCAATCACAATCATTATGAGAAAAATCTTTTTTATCGCAGTAATAGCCCTAGCTGCAACATTTGAAATGAATGCACAACAGTTTAAGGTTGTTACCAGTGTAGAATCCATTGTTCCTAACGGACTTGGACGTTCCAGAATTGTAAACGCTCTGGAGGAAAAAGATTACAGGGAATATACCAGTGTGCAAACTGACGAAGACAACACTAGAAACAAATCCAACAGAGGTGAAATCCGTGTTAAGAATTTTGAGGAAACCAAATTATTGAACTTTTACAATATTGGTGGTATCCGTTTTCAAAATATTGCTGCCAACGATGCTTTGATTACTTCTATGATCAATAATATGGTAGCCAACGGATGGGAACTAGCTTTTGTAAACAGCGCCGTAGAAAGTGAAGGCGGTAAAGGTGATGGTAAGGGAATCTTTATTACCCGATATATCTTTAAAAAGTAAACTCCTTATTTTTAAATACAAAAGCCCTTTGAATCATCAAAGGGCTTTTTATTTTATTGAAAAAAATAGTGCTTAATCAACCATGTATACCCTGCCACCCACAAAAGTGTTTTTATTTACCTTTTTAGGCCTACCATAAACATGGACATCTCCTCCCGCTTTTACATTGATATCTATCTGTTCCGATGCAAAAACATCAGCTTCCCCACCTGCAGATATTTTAACATCGGTATTTGCTGTTCTTAAGTCCCTGCCTTCAAAAATTCCACCCGTATTCAAAACTATGGTTTGGTTTTTGGCCAATCCTTGGGCCTCAACTATTCCTCCAGTGACCGCTCTAATATCAGCAAAATCCACATCCATTCCGATATGAATTTTTGCACCTTCCTGCGCCCTTAGTTTAATTTTGTTTTTCTTCACCATTTCATTACATGTTATTCTTGCACCTTCATTTGCATCTATAACATCAAGAGAGGTATAATACACCTCGATAAATGTATCCTCCCCCGTAAATTTTTTATCCAATTGCATACGCAATTTTAAAACCCCATCCTTATTTGCCCACTGAATATCATCAACATTTCTCCCCTTAATTAAAATTTTATCTTCATCTGACTGAATTAAATTCACTTCGATCAAATCAAAAACTTTGATTTCATAAAAGTCACCAACTTCAGTATCAATTATGCGTTGGGAAAATATAGCTGTTGAAATCAAAAAAAGGCCTAGTGTAAATATTTTTTTCATGATAGTATTTTTTACTCCTTAAAGATGGCACTTTTGTAAAATTGTTACACTTATAAACGAAAAATGTCATTTTAATCATGAAGTTTTATCTCCAAGTTAAAATGACATTCGTCTTAACCCGTTATACATTTTGAGTTGGGTTATTTCAAAAAACCGTCAGTTAGAGTTTTTTCCAAAGGAAAAAGTATCGAAAACAAGGTTTTTTGTCATTGAAAATTCTATTCTCGATACTATTTTTCTTGGTCTTGCCAAGCAAAATTACTCGAATTGACGAATTTTCATCAAATTGCACAAAAGGTTAATCTTAGTTATTTAACTGCGAATTATGCGTTGATAATCTTCTCTTGGTGATTAATGGATTCTTGATGAACCGCTTTGAACATACGCAAAACAAATTCCTCACTTAACCCTTTGGATTCACCTTCAAGAATCATAGCTCCCAATATTTGATTCCACCTATTTGATTGAAGCACCGCGACATTTTTCTGCTTTTTAAGCGCTCCAATACTATCGGAAATTTTCATCCGTTTTCCCAAGGTATCAATTAATTGACTATCAATCACATCAATTTGAGCCCTTAGGTTACTTAGCTTAGCATTGTATTCAGCTTCTTCGTCCGTTTCTTTACGAATTTTTAAATCTTCCATGATTTGAATCAGTCTTTTTGGAGTTACCTGCTGTGCCGCATCACTCCACGCATTGTCAGGATCAAAATGTGTTTCTATCATTAGGCCATCAAAATTCAAATCCAAGGCCGTTTGCGAAACATCAAAAATCATATCACGTTTACCGGTAATATGTGAAGGGTCGTTAATCAGTGGTAAATCTGGAAATCTGTTTTGAAATTCAATAGCCAACTGCCATTCCGGAATGTTACGATACTTGGTTTTTTCATAGGTGGAAAACCCTCTATGAATAGCTCCCAATTTTTTAATTCCAGCCGTATGAAGACGCTCTATCCCTCCCAACCATAACGATAAATCGGGATTAACAGGGTTCTTTACCAATACTATTTTATCTGTTCCTTCCAAAGCATCTGCCAATTCCTGCATTATAAAAGGACTAACCGTGGAGCGTGCCCCAATCCATAACAAATCTATATCATGCTCCAATGCCAAATCAACATGGGCTTTATTTGCCACTTCCGTGGCTGTTTTTAAACCAGTTTCTTCTTTGACCCGCTGTAACCATTTTAGACCAAGTGCACCGACTCCCTCAAAATTACCTGGGCGGGTTCTTGGTTTCCATATACCCGCACGGTAATAATTAACATCGGTATCCTTTAATTCATGGGCAATTTTTAATACTTGGTCTTCTGTCTCCGCACTACATGGTCCTGCTATTACCAAAGGATGTGGCAAAGCCATATCATCTAACCATGTTCTCATTTCTTTTGAATTTTCCATAGATATGCTCTAATTTTTCGTAAGTGGTATTCCGTTTAATATTTGTTTTATTTTATTGGTATTATTCATTTCGTTATAGATTCCTTCAAAATCATTTGCTTCTATCATTTTTTTGAAGGACTCCAAATTTTGGATGTACTCCTGCAATGTCTCCACTACATTCTCTTTATTCTGCTCAAAAATAGGCGTCCACATATCAGGAGAGCTTTTTGCCAACCGCACGGTACTCTCAAAACCACTCCCCGCCATGTCAAAAATATCACGCTCATTTTTTTCTTTCTCAATTACTGTCTTTCCCAACATAAATGAACTGATATGTGATAAATGCGATACGTAGGCTATATGCTTATCATGTGCATCTGGTTTCATATAACGGATTCGCATACCTATTTTTTGAAATAATTCCAATGCCTTTTCCTGGAGCTTAAAAGCAGTTTCCTCTACCTCACAAATAATATTGGTCTTTCCTTCATACAATCCATTGATTGCTGCGGATGGACCTGAAAATTCTGTCCCTGATATTGGGTGGCATGCTAAAAAGTTTCTACGTTTTGGATGATTTGCAACAGCTTGGCAAATGAATCTTTTTGTGGAGCCCGCATCAATCACTACAGTCTCATCTCCAACTTTATTTAGAATATTGGGCAATTCTTGAACTAAAACATCAACAGGAATACTTACGATTACGATATCCGCATTGGCCAAAGATTCTTGGTCACCTTTTTCATCAATAATCCCCAACTTTATAGCTTCATCCAAATGGGAAGTATTTTTATCTATTCCCAAAACAGATACCTCACCATACAATCGTTTGACATCCTTTGCAAAGGACCCCCCTATCAACCCAACACCAATGACAACTACTTTCATTTTTTAAAATCTTTGGATGGCCTCTTTAATTTTTTCTTCTTTTACACAGAGTGAAAAGCGGATATACCCTTCCCCATTACTTCCAAAAATGGTTCCAGGCGCTATGAAAATGTTCTTCTCATATAACAATTCATCAATAAATTCCTCTGAGGTTCTGGCCCCTTTTGGCAATTTTGCCCAAACAAACATACCTGCAGTATTGTCATCATAGGTTGCTCCAATTTTATCAACCAGTTCAAACATAAGTTCTCTCCTGCGTTCATAAACCTCATCTAAATCATTGAACCAATCCGAACCGCTTTGTAAGGCAGTTATTGCTCCTTTCTGGATTCCGTAAAACATACCGGAATCCATATTGCTCTTTATCTTCAAAACTGCTGTAATATGCTCTGCACTGCCCAATACCATTCCTACGCGCCACCCTGCCATATTAAAGGTTTTGCTCAACGAATTCAACTCCAACGCCACTTCTTTTGCTCCTTCCACTTGCAAAATACTGGTTGGATTATCGTTCAAAACAAAACTATATGGGTTATCATTGATTATCAGTACGTCATTGGCTTTTGCAAATGCAATGAGCTCCTGCATTTTGGTTTCATTGATTCTGGCTCCGGTAGGCATGTTGGGATAACTTATCCACATTAGTTTTACCCTTGATAGATCCATTTGCTTCAATGCGTTCATATCTGGAAGCCAGCCGTTCTCTGCAGTTAAATCATACATTACCGGTTTTGCACCTACTAAATTTGTTACCGAGGTATATGTGGGATAGCCAGGATTGGGTATCAAAACCTCATCACCAACATTTAAAAAAGCCAAACTTATGTGCATAATGCCTTCCTTTGAACCCATAAGTGGCAGAAGTTCATTGGTAGGATTCACATGCACATTAAAACGTGATGCATAAAAATCTGCCATCGCTTTACGAAGTTCAGGCAAGCCCTGATAACTTTGGTATTGGTGCGCCTTACTATCTTCCAATACATTCTGCAAAGTACTGATTGCCTCTTTTGATGGTGGCAAGTCAGGACTACCAATGCCCATATTGATAATGGGTCTACCTTCATCCATAAGGCTACGTACTTCCCTTAGTTTTTTTGAGAAGTAGTATTCTTGAACCGACTGTAATCTGTCTGCAGCAATCATTACCTAAGTGCATTTTTATATTCCCCTAAAACCCTAAAATCTTCTGCCATGATTTCCAAAAGTGACTTTGCTTTTTTAAAATGCCCATATATATCAAAAGTTACATCCACAAAAAAGGCATACTTCCATGGTGTTTCAATTACGGGAAGTGACTGAATCTTTGTCAAACTCAAATTACAATCGCTCATAACATTCAATACTGTTGCCAAACTTCCTCGCTTATGATCTGTGATAAATCGTAAAGAGGCCTTATTAATTTCTTCCTCCGGTAGGACTTTGTTCTGTTTTTTTAAAATGATAAAACGTGTCGAATTATTCTTTATAGTTTGAATATCAGAAGCAATAATATCCAAATTATACAAATCTGCCGCAACTTTAGGAGCAATTGCAGCAATCTTAGTTAACTGACCATCTTTAATACGTTTAGCCGTTTCAGCGGTATCCACATCTTCCACCAGTTTAATGCCAGGGTGCTTCTTAAAGAACTCTTTACATTGCAACAACGCCATGGGATGGGAATGTACCTCTTTAATATTCTCAAGTGAGTTTCCTTTTAGCACCATTAAATTATGGTGGATACTAAGATAGTGCTCCCCAATAATGTGCATATTATTGTGATATACAAGATTGTAATTGGGAATTATAGATCCTGCAATAGAATTTTCAATAGCCATGATTCCTTTATCTGCCTTACCATTTGATAAATGATCTATGATGGCATCAAAAGAGAGGCACTCGAGCAAGTCTATATCATCACCGTAAAAATCCTTTGCTACTTGGTGATGGTTAGATCCCTTAATTCCTTGTATGGCTACTTTTAAACTCATCGCAAAAAAAAAGTCCCGATTTTTATCGGGACTTTCGTTGTTTTATATACTTCATGCATATCTAGAACAGTCCCGTACCTCCCTTAAAAAAGAAGTAAAAATAAAAACCGTTCCAGAAATACGTTTTTGTCATTTTGTTATAAATCGTGGCTAAGATAGGTATTCAATTGAAAAACAAAAGCTAATCTTTGAATTTTTTTGATTTTTAGCGAATTTTTAAAATCTATTGCATATTACTTTGAAGAAGTGGCTTTTTTTTAAGGATTTAAAATATTGAGACTTTCGCCAATGGAACTATATTTTAAGTTTTTTCATTGTTCTAAAACCGTATTTTTGAGGTTGAAACTTTAAATTATGTCCATTACCGTCAACAACATCACCAAAAGTTTTGGAAACCAGAAGGCACTGAACAATGTCTCCTTTTCTATAGAAAAAGGGGAAATTGTTGGTTTTTTAGGTCCAAATGGAGCAGGAAAGTCTACAATGATGCGTGTTTTGACAACATATTACAAGGCAGATGAAGGAAACGCAGCAGTAAACGGATTTGATGTGGAAAAAACCAAGCGCCAAGTTCAACAAAGTATTGGTTATTTACCTGAACATAATCCACTGTACTTGGAAATGTACGTAAAGGAATATTTGGCATTTAATGCCGATGTTTATAAAGTTTCAAACAAACGAATTATTGAAGTAATAGAACAAACAGGGCTTACACCTGAAGCTCACAAAAAAATTGGACAGCTTTCCAAAGGCTACCGCCAGAGGGTTGGTTTGGCCGCTGCCTTGTTGCACGATCCCGAGGTTTTGATTCTTGATGAGCCTACAACGGGACTTGACCCAAATCAATTAGTGGAGATTAGAAAACTCATAAGGAAAATTGGCAAAGAGAAGACGATACTACTTTCTACACACATTATGAAGGAAGTTGAAGCTGTATGTGATCGCGTCATTATAATCAATAAAGGGGAATTGGTTGCGGATAAAAAGTTGGAAGACCTTCGTGAGGTTGAACAACAGATTATAGAGGTAGAGTTTGATTATAGGGTTGAAGAAGTTTTATTGAAGAAACTACCCAACGTATCCCAAGTAAAAAATACGGGAGGCTTTGTTTATGAAATCACCTTTAACACATCAAAAGACATGAGGCCTGCTGTTTTTGATTTTGCACATGACAATCAACTCAAAACATTGCAATTGAGTAAAAAGAATAAAAATCTTGAGAGTTTGTTTACTGAGTTGACAAGCTAGTTTATCCGATTCAGGTTCTCATCAACATCCTTGTTTTTGAATTTGGATTTCTTGGTGTTCCCAAAATTATACTTTACAGAAAAAGCAACCTCTTGAGCATCTACAAAATAGACACCTTCAGCTTCTACGCCATTAATGGCATAGCTCTCTTCAAAATTCATAGCCTGCGTAATATCATTCAATCGAATTGCACATTGTAGTTTTTCAAACAAGATCTTTGAAATAGTCGCATTTAAAACAAGCATGCCGTTGCGTTTAAAAATACCTTCCTGTCTTCTTGTTAAAAGCCAACCTCCCAAAGCAACTGTAGTGTCTTTACCAATGTTAAACTGCTGATTTGAATAGGCATATATGTATGGGTTTGTAGTACCAACATCTGCCGTATCATCTTCTATTTTGTTATAGTTAAGACTTATTGTATTCGTTGAAGTCCATTTTTTATAGGAAAACGGAAGAGTCAATCCAATATTGAAACCAGATTCTCTGTCCAAATTAACTGGTGAAAAAATCGCTCTATTTGCAACCTCATCAAAACGTATTGTATAATTTACCGGATTTGTCTTTCTATAAAAAGAAGCGTTGATAGATTTATTCTTCCATTGATAATTGGCCGTGAGTTCATTGGTCAACGTTGGTAAAAGATTCACGTTGTTTTCAGCTTCCAAAAAAGGATTTATAAATGTTCTTACCGAGCTTGTCCTGCTAAATTTTGGACGGGAAATACTTTTGGCATAATTCAAGGAAAGTGTTTTAGTACTATCAAGTTCAATGTTTAGTCCAACTTTAGGAAAAAAATTGGTGTTTTCTCGCTCAACAAGTGGGGAAGCCTCATTTTCAACTTCTCCCTTTACCTGGTTATACTCAACTCTTAGCCCAAAGTTATAGCTTATATGTTTTTTAAAATTTCCTAAAAAAGTGGAATATCCTGAATAGAGTCGCTCTTTGTAGTCAAAATCTATTATACTTTCTTCAGGGATTACTATTTCCTGTATTTCCGTAAAAGCATCAGCATTTGCTTGATTCCAATTTGTACCAAATTCCCATTTTAAATCATTCAAAATAATGTACTCCAAATCCAATCTAAATGCCAAGGAATTTATTTTATAGAATTGATCTCTGGTTTCATCCAAACTAAATCCATTCTCGTTAAAATTATTTGATATTTCTGATTTTAAAGTTTGTTTAAATGAAGAGTATTGGAATCCCGAAAAAAGATTTAGATCCTTGGCAATTTCCTTATTATAGTTAAAATTACCGCTAAAATATTCCTTCCTGTTATCATTTTCCGTATCGGTTAAAACGTTGTCTTCCACACCTTCACTTTGTATAAAAGTTTCCGTTTCTATGGGAGCATTGTTGGTCTGTAATTTGTAGGTTGAATTAATTGAAATATAATCGTCATTTTTTAAAGGATAAAACAAACCCAGTCCCCCATTTACTTCTTCACGCTTATTATGTGGTACCAATACCAAATAATCTGAAAAAATATCTTCCTCAGGAATTCTAAATGCAAACGTATGACTTTCCCATTGTCCTAAATCATTGTAAGCAAAATTTCCTTGAACTGTCCATTTTCCATTAGAGTAACTTCCATTTGAAACCAAATAATTATTGAAGTTTCGTCTGAAGGAAGCCGTCTCACTAACATTCATTTTCATTCCCTTTTTTACGTTTTTCTTTCTTGTAATCAACAATACAGCTCTGCCCTCCGCTTCATATTTTGCTGATGGATTGGAAATCAACTCGATGTTATCAATTGCATCTACAGAAAGTGCCTTAAATTCCTCAAAATCGATTCGCTGACCTCCCAAGTAAATCAAGGGGTTTCCCCTACCAATGACTGAAATTGATTCTCTATTTGCAGCTACTTGGACATTTGGTAGCATGGACAAAACATTCAAAGGGTCTGGTATTGCAGAAAACACCGGGTTCGTAATATCAATTTTTAAATTGCCATTCTTGTTTGTAATAGGGTTTTTAGCGGCAACAATTTCAACTTCTTCAAGTTCAGTAACACTTTCCTTCAAAGTGATTTGCAGTTTGTTGGTTTCATTGAGAGGGATTGCCTTTTCAAAACTCTGATATCCCAGAGCCGAAATCCTTAAATGATAATTGTTTTTTTTGAGATCATCCAAATGGAAATCCCCATCAATTAGTTGGGTATATTTTATTAAGTTCTCCTGGGTTGCATCATATAACAAAACATCACCTATAGCTATGGCATAACCATTTTCATCAGCAACATAACCAGATAAAGAATAGTTGTTTTGACCACAAACCGATGAAATTGTAAAACAAAGCAATACAGGACACAAACATTTCAAAACGCATAGATTTTGAAACAAAATAAGGACCGAAAAGTATTGATATAAAGAATTAGAGGTCTGATTTAGGTACTAGTACCCGTACTCTTTTGTAACAATTCTTGCCTATTGGCAACATTTAATTTACTGTAGATATTGGTAATATGGCTTTTAACCGTGCTGAGGCTAATAAAAAGCTCATTTGCAATTTCCTTATTGCTCTTTCCCTGAAGTATAAGATTTCGTATGGTGGTTTCTTGTCTACTCAACCCTTGATAATGTCGATCTTTTGGTTTTCGCGATTGTAAAAGGGCGAAGCTTAAACCCACAATTAAAAAAACACCTGCATACAAGAACCATTTAAGGTCTTGTACTTTTTGCTCAAGACTTTCTGTAATTATACCGTTCACCTTATCCTCTAAAAAAAGATAATCCGCACGTGCTATGGTGCTTGCCTTTAATTCAACAAGCAAATCCTTATAGTATTCTGTATTTTCCTGGATATCGCGCTCCAAAAGGTTTTTTTCGTACAAAAATTTTATGGCTACCAATTTTACGGTCAATATTTGGAGTGAATCGCGAGTATAACTCTTTAGTTGTCTAAACTGCTGTGCCCGCGGAGTATTTGAATTTTCCAACTGACTTTCAAAATGCTTGAATTTTTTCCATTCCTTTAAACTCAGGTCATCAAAACGCTCATGGGTTGACTGTGCCGGTTCATCATAATAGTCCGACTTGGGAGATGCCCCAACCAACGTAATTACAAAAATAAAAGCATATATGATTTTCAAGAAAGTACGTTTTTCTAAAATTCCTTATTATTTAGTTCTTATGCAAATTAAAAAGTAAGAGGCAATTCATCAAGAATATCTTGTACTTTTGGGTCAGTACAGTTTATTAAAACTGAAACTACCAACTCTTCTTTTGGATACACAAAAAAATTGGAATAGGCTCCAATACTATTTCCAACATGTCCAACAAAACTTCTTCCCAAATTATCCGTACTGACCTGAAAACCCAATCCGTAATAGGTCGATTTTCCATTTACCGTTTGCGGTGTCAAAAGACTTTTATATGTATTCAGTTTTAGTAGTTTTTGCTCCAAAATTGCCTGCCCAAGTTTGGCAATATCACTGCTTGTGGATAAATATCCACCCCCTGCCAACTTATAAAAATTGTTGACTTGCGTTGCTTTTTTAAATCCTAATGCAGCTTTTGTGTAAAATTCAGCTGTTTTCTGATGATAGTCTCGACTGCGCTCGACCTGAAGCGGATGAAAAGTATTTGACATCCCTAAAGGATCAAGAACTTTTTCTTTTACGTAGTTTTCAAAAGGAATTCCACTAGCCTCTTGCATTGCCAGAGAAAGCAGTACAAAATCAAAGCTATTGTATAAATAGCCTTTATCCGGCTCAAAAACCAAAGGGTCATCTTTAAAAATTTCAATACTATCTTTAATTGAATAGGATTTATTTAAAGCATATTCCTTACCATGATATCCTCTAATACCTGCTGAGTGACCAGCCAATTGTCGTAAAGTAAAATCATATTTCTTTTTTGGATAGTAAGGAACGTATTCATAAAATGATGTATTCAGATTAACAATTCCTTCCTCAACCATTTTTGCCAATGCAATCCCCGTAATGCATTTGGATATACTGGCAATGCGGAATACTGTGCTTTTGGAATCTACTCTGGTTTTTCTCTCCAAGTCTGCGTATCCATATCCTTTTTCAAGTATAATCTTTCTTTGCCTTAGAATAGTCACAGACATTCCCGGAACTTTGCTCTCTACTGCTAGGTTATGGAGTATTGCATCATACCTTTTAAATCCTTGAAGATTATCAAGGGGTATAACTGGATTGGTATCGAATAGACTTTTGAGGTATGATAGCAGTGAATTCAATTTGAGAGATTTGTCATTCCGAATGTAATGAGAAATCCATAGACTTCAGTCTATAAAAATCAACCTGCCATTAAAAAGTTCTTCCACTTCAATTTCTGGCGGTCTATTGCTACTGATAACATCTCCCGTTCCTCGAATAACTCCACTAATTCGTTGTTGCGGATTCACCAGTACGTCATTAGAGCCTCTGTGATTTATGCTCACATTCTCCGAAACCAGTTCTTCTGCTTCAATCCGAGGGTCACCTGCAGCAATAAAAATGCTCAAATTAGAAGTTGTTCCCTGAAGTTGAAAAAAGGCAATCCCATTCACAACAATGCTAATGTTCTCTGATGCAACGTTTAGATCAAAAGAACCATCTGTGGTTTCTGCTTCAGGTTCACTAAAACTTTCGGATAACAAAGTAAGGTTGGGGTAATTCAACACTCCATCACTGGAAATGGAAAGTCCTGAGCCGCTTCTTATTTCAGTAATTTCAGGGGAAGTAATATAAATTGTTGTAATCCCATAATCTCTCACAAAATTACAGTCATTCTCATTTCTCAATATAAGTCTACCTTCTTCTACTTTTGCCGATACCTCGTTCCTAAGAAACTCCCCAGTTTCAATTTCCACTAATTGGTCAGGTCCCTGTTTCACAACCACGCTAACATTTTCAAAGGCGGTGATTTTGGTAAATTCCGGCAACTCTACTGCTTCTCGAATCAAATCTCCTGCATTTTGAAAGCAATCGGGGACATTATCCCCGTTACAAGCAATTAAAAGAAAGACCAAATATGTAATTGTCCACTTTTTCATAAACGTACACCTATTCCAAATTCAAGGGTTTCTGCCTTTGCTCCATGCGATTTTAGTGTGATAGCTCCAAAGAGTTTATCCCCAAAATAGCGTTTGAGTCCAATTCTATTGTAAACCTGCCCTTCAAAATCAAAAGGATAGTATACATAATAGCCCAATTGCGCAATGACACTCATTTTGTTCACAAAAAGTTCATGACCCACAAAAAGCCCTACACGTTTATAATCCGTATCAGCTGCCACGTTGAGCTCTGGAAATGAAATGGATTGGTAGCGAATCAATTCCTTTAAAAAATTGGAAAAGAACACATCAGTTCCAAATTGTATTGCACTTTTTCTTCCGAGTCTTTTATCAGCATAAGCGGAGAAAATCAAAAAACCATAACGCCCAGAATTAATGATGTCACTTTCATTTGCCCCGCTTCGCAAAGCAAAATTGTACCGAATGGGTTCGACAACTTTTTCTGTGGTTTCTGGTTGAATAAATTCAAAAGATTTTTCAGCATCCAAGTCGTAGGTCACCCCTATATTAAATGCCATTGTATTTGTTGATGTATTTGGGGCCTTAAAATTGGCATTGGAATAATGTAATAGTGAAATTCCTGCTTTTACGCCAAATCCTGCAACAAGGTTTTCCTTATGGTAATTTAACATCAACATTGTGGAACTCAATATGTGCGTACCATAGGCATTGTTCCTAAAGTTTTCATTCTTATCGTACGGATTGGTATTATAGGACACCCCTTGACCTACACGAAGTTGCAGATTGCGCTTTAAAAAGTAAAAATTATAATGGGCATATAATCCATAATGGTCTCCCAAAATAGAACTATTTGTATTTTGATAAACAAAGGAAATTCCGGTATCTGGGTATCCATACAAAGATTCCCATTCTTCATGTCCGAACCTTTTTCTACTCAATCCTAAAATAAATCCCCCTGGGTGATCTGTAATTAAATGCGAGATTGCTGGGTTATGCAATAAAATTGACCCATAAAACTGATTTGCATCCAAGACATACTTTTTAGGGACTTCCCATTCTTGGGAAAACCCATAGCAACCGTATAAAAAGACACATAAATAAAGTAGGCGCTTCATGAGGCGCAAAAGTAGGAAATTAAAACACCTGCTTGGCAATAGCTTTAATATTATCTGATTTCCCCATGGAATAATAATGTAACACAGGTACTCCAGCTTCCTTTAGCTCTTTGGATTGTTCAATGCACCATTCTACACCTACTTGACGCACTTCTTTGTTGGTTTTACAGGACTCTACAGCATCCACCAAATCTTGAGGAATATCCACTCGGAATACTTGTGGAAGCAATTGTAAATGTCGTTTTACAGCTATTGGCTTTATTCCTGGAATAATGGGGACATCAATACCCATTTTTCGTGCTTCGTCCACAAATTCAAAATATTTCTGGTTATCAAAAAACATTTGTGTAACCACATAATCAGCTCCCAATTCTACTTTTTGCTTCAATCGTTTCAAATCAGATTTTAAGGATGGCGCTTCCATATGTTTTTCAGGATAACCTGCTACGCCAATACAGAAGTTGGCACAATTATCTGTTTCAATCACATCATGCAAATAATTCCCACAGTTTATTTCTTGAATTTGATGCACTAGATCAGAAGCAAATTTGTGCCCTCCGTTGGTAGGTTCAAAATACTTCTCTTCCCGCATGGCGTCACCTCGTAATGCCATAACATTGTCAATACCCAAATAGTGACAATCCACCAGAAGATATTCAGTCTCTTCTCGAGTAAATCCACCACAAAGTACATGAGGAACCGTATCCACATTATATTTATGTGTAATTGAAGCACAAATACCCAAGGTCCCAGGACGCATTCTGGTCAATTTCTTATCCAATAATCCATCACGATCAATGTACACATATTCCTCCCTTGAGGTAGTTACATCAATAAATGGTGGGTTAAATTCCATTAAAGGGTCGATATTATCATAGAGTTCCTGAATATTTCTGCCTTTAACCGGAGGAATTATTTCAAAGCTAAAAAGAGTCTTCCCTTTTGCGTTTTTAATATGGTCGGTAACCTTCATAATTTATGCTTCAACAATATTTGGAGCAAGCCATTTTTCTGCTTCCTCTAATTTGATATTCTTTCTTCTGGAAAAGTCTGCCACTTGATCTTGCTTTATTTTTCCCAATCCAAAGTACTTGGCCTGAGGGTGTCCAAAATAGTATCCACTAACACTGGCAGCTGGCCACATAGCCATGCTTTCTGTCAGCTTTACCCCAATATTCTCTTCCACATTTAGCAGTTCCCAAATAGTCACTTTCTCCAAATGATCAGGGCAGGCCGGATAACCTGGGGCGGGTCTAATCCCAGTATATTTTTCATCAATTAAATCATCATTGGAAAGGGTTTCGCTTGATGCATACCCCCAATGTTTGATACGCACTTCCTTATGAAGATATTCTGCAAAGGCTTCCGCTAAACGATCGGCCAAGGCCTTAATCATAATTGAATTATAATCATCTAGGTTTTTCTCGAATTCAGTAGCCAACTCTTGTGTTCCAAATCCTGTACTAACACAAAAACAGCCTATATAATCCTGGATTCCGGTATTTTCTGGAGCTATAAAATCGGAAAGGCCAATGTTTGGAACTCCTGCTCTTTTTTTAAGTTGTTGGCGCAAGGTTCTAAATGTAAATTTTGATTTTCCGTCCATGCCGGAAACAAGGTTTATATCATCTTCGTCATTTGAATTCGCCTTAAAGAGCCCAAAAATTCCTTTTGCAGTCAACAGCTTTTCGGCAAACACCTTTTTCAACAGTTTTTGAGCGTCTTCATAAAGTTCTGAAGCTTGCTCTCCCACTACCTTATCCTTTAGTATAGCGGGATATTTACCATGTAAGTCCCAACTTCTGAAAAATGGTGTCCAATCTATAAAATCGGTCAGTTTTTGTAAATCAAAATCCTCAATAACCTGAATACCCAGTTCATTTGGCTTTTTGATGTCTTCGGCATTCCAAACAATCTTTAATTTATTCTTTCTAGCTTCTTCCAGTGATAGATATTCTTTCTGTTTGGTTCGATTTAAGAATTTTTCCCGAAAGCTTTCATAATCCAATTTGATGGATTTCTTATATGTGTCCGAGGTTTCTTTTTGCAATAAATCTCCAACAACGGTAACCGCTCTGGAAGCATCATTGACATGTACCACAGCTTGACTGTATTGTGTGTCAATTTTTACGGCAGTATGTGCTTTGCTTGTGGTTGCACCACCGATTAAAAGCGGAACCTTAAATTCTTGCCGCTCCATTTCTTTCGCCAAAAAGACCATTTCATCTAAAGATGGGGTGATCAAGCCGCTAAGTCCAATAATATCTACCTGCTCTTCTTTGGCCTTATTGATGATTTTTTCCGGTGGCACCATAACCCCCATATCTACAATTTCATAATTATTGCAAGCAAGGACTACGCTAACAATGTTCTTCCCAATGTCGTGCACGTCTCCCTTAACTGTTGCCATTAAAATTTTTCCAGCACCTTTTGTATCTCCTATTTGAGGGTTTCGTAATTTCTCTTCTTCGATATAAGGCAGTAAATAGGCCACGGCCTTTTTCATTACCCGAGCAGATTTGACCACTTGGGGAAGAAACATTTTTCCGCTTCCAAATAAATCGCCTACCACGTTCATTCCGGTCATTAAATGTCCTTCTATTACCTCAATTGGTTTGGAAACAGAAACTCTCGCTTCTTCTACATCTTCCTCAATAAATTGATCTACACCTTTTACCAAGGCACGGGTAATTCGGTTTTGCAATGGTTCTTCACGCCATGATAAATCCACTTTACTTTCTTTGGCCTTGCCAACCACCGTTTCAGCAAATTCCAACAAGCGTTCTGTGGCATCATCCCTCCTATTTAGGATAACATCTTCTACATGCTCCAATAAATCTTTTGGTATATCATCATAAACCTCGAGCAGAGCAGGGTTTACGATACCCATATTCATTCCCGCTTTAATCGCATGATATAAGAAAACGGAATGCATGGCTTCCCTAACCCCGTTGTTTCCTCTAAAAGAAAATGAAACATTACTGACTCCGCCGCTTACACTGCAATGCGGTAAATTTTCACGTACCCATTTTGTACTTTGGATAAAATCAAGTGCGTTTAGTTTGTGCTCTTCCATCCCTGTAGCAACAGGGAAGATATTAAGGTCAAATATGATGTCTTCTGGGGCAAAATTGACCTTATCTACCAAAATCCGATACGACCGCTCTGCAATTTCCTTACGTCTTTCCAGGTTATCCGCTTGTCCAACCTCATCAAAAGCCATTACAATAACAGCGGCTCCATAGCGCTTTATTAATTTGGCATGATGAATGAATTGTTCTTCCCCTTCCTTTAAACTTATTGAGTTAACTACACATTTTCCCTGCACCACCTGAAGTCCGGCTTCAATAATATCCCATTTGGAACTGTCAATCATTATGGGTACACGCGCAATATCCGGTTCAGCTACAATTAAGTTCAAAAACGTAACCATGGCTTCTTTCCCATCAATTAGACCATCGTCCATATTGATGTCTATTATTTGGGCACCTCCTTCAACTTGGTGACGGGCAACATCCAATGCCTCATCAAATTTCTCTTCCTTAATTAACCGAAGGAATTTTTTAGATCCTGCAACATTAGTTCGTTCTCCAACATTTACGAAATTACTTTCGGGCGTAATTACCAAAGGTTCAAGCCCAGAGAGTTTTAAAAATCGTTGTTCGTTGTTCGTTGTCATAAATCGATTCCTCTTTATGCTGGAATTGCAATTTTTCTTGGTTTGTACTCCTTTACCAAATCTGCAATAGCTGAAATATGTTCCGGTGTTGTACCGCAACAGCCACCGACTATATTTATCAAACCCTTTTCTACATATTCCTTGATTTGGTCTGCCGTTTGTTCCGGGGTTTCATCATATTCACCAAAGGCGTTGGGCAAACCGGCATTGGGGTGTGCTGAAACACCATACCCAGTTTTTGCCGAAATAACCTCCAAATGAGGGGTAAGCTGTTTGGCTCCTAAGGCACAATTGAATCCAACGGTCAAAATAGGAATGTGAGAAATGGAAATTAAAAAGGCTTCTGCTGTTTGACCGGATAAGGTACGTCCGGATGCATCTGTGATTGTACCGCTCACCATGACAGGAACGGTACTATTTCGTTCTTCCTTTACTTCTTCGATGGCGAAGAGTGCCGCTTTTGCATTCAATGTATCGAAAATGGTCTCAACCAAAAGAATATCCGAGCCACCATCCAATAGAGCTTCTACCTGTTCTTTATAAGCTATTCTAAGTTCATAAAAAGATACAGCCCTGAACCCTGGGTCATTGACATCTGGCGACATGCTAGCCGTTTTATTTGTTGGACCAATGCTACCAGCTACAAATCTTGGCTTATGTGGCTCTTTTGCCGTGAATTCATCAGCAACCTTTTTTGCAATCTTTGCCGATTCATAATTGAGTTCATACACCAACTCTTCCATATGGTAATCTGCCATGGCAATTGTAGTACCCGAAAAGGTATTGGTTTCCACAATATCCGCTCCGGCGGCAAAATATTTTCGGTGTACTTCCGCTATAGCCTCAGGTTGAGTTAATGAGAGCAGGTCATTATTTCCTTGGAGTGGATGTTCCCAATCTTTAAATCGGTTTCCTCTAAAATCTTCTTCCTGAAATTTATAGCGTTGTAACATGGTACCCATGGCACCATCTAACACCAAAATCCGTTCTTGTAAAATTTCTTCAATACTTTTCATAACACTATTCCCCTTTTAAAAGGGTTATATCGATATATCAAGAAAAGTGTAGGAAATACGTAGCTGTGTATTTATTACGTTATCCATCCCAAAATGGGTAGAATGTAGCACCTTCTTTACGGCTAAAGGGTTGCTAAGGTTTCACAGGGTCTAATCCCTCCACCTTTCTTGATAACAATTTCAATTTTTAAATGAACTAGACAACAAAATAACCACTCTTTGTCTTTAAAAACAACTTAAATCTCTTTTTTTGTAAAGTTAAAACCTTCCAAAGTGGAACTAAGGAAGGTTTCTGACTAACTCAAAATAATCTAACAAAACTTAGACTATGCTTTGCACCACTTCTTTTTTGGCTTCTTTTTTAGTGCCATCAAAACCTTCAACCCCTCCTACCGTGGTATATTTCATCACAAATCGTTTATCTGGATTGATAATTTTATAGGCATACTGGCACATTACAGCCGCTTCATGGAATCCAGATAATATCAATTTCAATTTGCCTTCATACGTATTCACATCTCCAATTGCAAAAACCCCGGGAATATTGGTTTGGTAATCTTTTGCGTTATTTACTTTGATTGCATTTTTTTCAATCTCCAGACCCCAGCTTCCAATAGGTCCCAATTTGGGTGAAAGTCCAAATAGTGGAATAAAATTATCCACTTCCAAATACTCGGTTTCTTTTTCTTTGTCGTTATATGCAATGACAACGCCGCTAAGGTCATTTTCACCATGTAATTCGCTCACCTGAGCTTCGGTAAAAAGTTTTATCTTACCCAATTTTGCCAACTCAGAAGCCTTTTCAACAGAATCCAAGGCTCCTCTAAATTCATTCCTTCTATGAACCAAAGAAACTTCTGAAGCAACATCTGCCAAGTAAATAGCCCAATCCAAGGCGGAATCTCCACCCCCTGCAATGACCACTTTTTTGTTTCGATATACCTCAGGGTCCTTTATAATATAGGAAACACCTTTGTCTTCATAATCGGCAATATTTGGAATAAGGGGTTTCCGCGGCTCAAAAGAACCCAAACCACCTGCGATAACCACAACAGGTGCATGGTGTTGAGTCCCTTTGTTTGTGGTTACGATAAAAGAACCATCTTCTTGTTTCTCCAAACTTTCTGCACGCTCGCCAAAGGTAAATCCGGGTTCAAAGGGTTTTATTTGCTCCATCAGCTTATCCACCAAATCACCAGCCAAAATTTCCGGATACGCCGGAATATCATAGATTGGTTTTTTTGGATAAATTTCAGAACATTGACCTCCTGGTTGAGGCAATGCATCTATTAAATGGGTCTTTAGTTTTAGCAAACCTGCTTCAAATACGGTAAAAAGTCCCGTTGGACCTGCTCCTATGATAATTATATCTGTTTTAATCATCTTACTCTTTTTCTAATAACACTTCCTCTTTCTGCTGGTACTCTTTTTTGATATTCACTATTTCTTGTCGATGATTTACCACTTCACCTATAATAATAATTGCAGGATTGGATAACTGCTGCTCCCTTGCCTTGTACTCAATAGAAGCAACAGTACCAATACCTATTTTCTCTTTATCCGTAGTACCATTTTGTATAATAGCTACGGGTATATTTGATTTTCCCTCGCTTTTAAAAAGCTGCATAATCTCAGACAATTTTGACATTCCCATCAAAATCACCACTGTTGCATTTGACTTTGCGGCCAAGGCAACATCTTTAGATAGCTTATGCTCTTTTGTAGTTCCTGTAATCACCCAAAAACTCTCAGATGCTCCTCTTTTGGTAACAGGTATGTCTTGAGAGGCTGGTACAGATACTGAAGAGGAAATACCGGGAACAACATTAACTTCCAAACCATGTTTGGCAGCGAATTCTATTTCTTCAGCTCCCCGTCCAAAAACAAAAGGGTCACCTCCTTTTAACCGCACTACATGCTTGTCTGAATGTGCACGATTTACAATCAAATCATTGATTTGTTCTTGTTGATAGGCATAACATCCTTTTCGTTTACCCACAAAGATTTTTTCGGCATCGGGTGCATAATCCAATAGTTTTGTATCTACCAAAGCATCATACAACACAACATCTGCTTTTTGTAATGCCTTAATGCCCTTTAGGGTAATTAAATCCACATCTCCTGGACCGGCTCCAACTACTGTCAATCTTCCCTTATGCATGAGCCAATTCCAATTTTCTGTATGCTTCCAATTGCTCCAAAACTAGTTTTGCATCTTTCAAATAGTTAGTTGCAAACACCAGTTCTGGTTTGTTTTTATTCAATTGAAGCGTAATATCTTCAAAACTCCCAGAAAAAGCTATTTTCCCAGATTCAACATATAATCTATCAAAATCCTTAATTATACTGGCATGATTGTTTGTTTTTACTTTTTCCGATGTCAATAGTGCCTTGGCAGAATTCACAATGGATTGATACGAATAGTAGATGCTTGCGGCCCATTTTTCTTGAGCAAGTGCTTCTTCTGCATTTTGAATTTTTTCTTCACTCTCCAAGAATAAAGTTGCCACTAAATCAACAATAACCCCAGCACATTCTCCTACACCTATCTCCTTCTTATATTTTTCTGCATTCCCCCAATCAATAAAATCGTCTTGGGTAAGGTTTTCAATATCTGTTAACGGTTTTAGGAAATCATAGAAATAATGTTCTCCTTTGTCCCAATAGTAATCTGCAAACGAAGCCCCGTTACCGTTGGCATTGAAATCATCCAAAATTAGACGCAACGCCTGAGGACCTCTTTTACTTGGAATTTTAACGACTTTATCCGCAAATCTTCCTTTACCATTTCCAAAATTTCCTCCGCCCAGCAAAACTTGCAAAGCAGGCGCCACTAATTTATCTTTTGTTCGTACGGACATTCCCTGAAAACCAATATTTGCCATATTATGTTGTCCGCAGGCATTCATGCAACCACTTATTTTAATAACCACATCTGGGTTGCTGATATACTGTGGATATTCGGCCTTAATAACACGTTCCAACTCCTCTGCAATTCCTGTACTGCTTGCAATTCCTAAATTACAGGTATCTGTACCCGGGCATGCGGTGATGTCCAATGCTTTGTTATAACCAGCTTCTACAAATCCTAATTTTTGAAGTTCCAAGTAGAAAAACGGAACCAATTCCTCCTTCACATATGGAATTAGGATGTTCTGTCTAAGCGACAATCGTATCTCACCAGCTGCATAATTTTTAACCAAGTTTGCCAGTTCCCTGGCCTTGTCCGTATAAAAATCACCCAACAAAACTTTTATTCCAATGGCAACGTAGCCATTTTGTTTCTGAGGAATTAGATTGGTCGATTTCCACTGCTCAAATTTTTTAGTATCCTGAATCTGAACGGAAGGAGTATCAACACTTACTATTTCTGGCTTTGGGTAGTTTTCAAAATCTATGGGATAAGACTGATGTGGAATTGCCAATTGTTCTTCTTCCAAAAGTGTCTTGAATCCGTCCAACCCAATATCTTTCAATAGGAACTTCATTCTTGCTTTTGCACGACTCTTGCGTTCTCCATATCTATCAAAAACGCGAATAGTCCCTTCCATTAATGGAATTATTTTATCCGATGGTAAAAAGTCATATAGCACATCCGCGTGACGCGGTTGGGAACCCAATCCACCCGCCAATAGTACTTTAAAGCCTCTTTCTCCATTTTTGATTTTTGCAATAAAGCCTAAATCATGCATATAGGAAAGTCCAGTGTCAGCATCACTTGCTGAAAAAGACACTTTGAATTTCCTACCCATTTCCTGGCCTATGGGGTTTCTTAGGAAATACTGAAAAACAGCATGGGCATATGGGGATACATCAAAAGGTTCATCAACATCGATTCCAGCTGTTTCACTTGCCGTAACATTTCGTACTGTATTTCCACAGGCTTCGCGCAAGGTAACATCATCCTTTTCCAATTGTGCCCACAATTCTGGGGTACGATCTAAATCAACATAATGAATTTGAATATCTTGACGGGTGGTAATGTGCAATCTTCCTCTGGAATATTCATCGGAAACATCACAAATACGAAGTAATTGATTCGAAGTTACTTTTCCGTACGGTAATTTAATACGGATCATCTGTACGCCTTGTTGACGCTGCCCATAGACCCCTCTCGCCAAACGAAGACTCCTAAACTTTTCTTCATCAATTTTTCCTCCCCTAAATTGAAGGATTTTTTTCTCCAATTCTAAAATATCTTTTTCAACAACGGGATTCTCTATTTCTGTTCTAAAGCTTTGCATTTTATCTACTTTTCCTATCTACTTAATAGATTTTAAACGTATCGATTTTATTGTTTCAACCGGGAAGGGCATTCTTAACTTATAAACCCTACTCCAGCCGTATTATTTGTTCTACTATCAATAATAATGAAGGAACCATTTGTGCGGTGATCTTTGAACTTATCGTAAAAAAGCGGTCTGTTCAATTTTAAGTGCACCTTGGCAATATCGTTCATTTGTAAGGCCGTTACATTTTCCTCAATACCTGAATAGTCCGGATTTATCTTATGCTCAATGGCATCTACCTTGGCCAATACCTTATTGATGCCATGTTGAATTACATATTTACCTCCTGTCGTCATATTATCGGAATCCATCCATGAGACGGTTGCGGTAAGTTGCTTGTCTATTGTTGGTAAATCTCCAACTTTGACCAGCATATCACCTCTACTCACATTTACTTCATCTTCTAAAGTTATGGTCACAGATGACCTTCTGGGAGCTGTTTGGTATGCGGTATCATAGAAATAGATGTTTTTTATCTTGGAGCGTGTCATTGATGGCAATACCACCACTTCGTCTCCAACACTTAATTCTCCTCCGTAAACTTTGCCTGCAAATCCTCTGAAATCATGAAATGCATCCGTTTTGGGGCGAACCACGTATTGCACTGGAAACCTTGGGGTTCCCGTATTATAAATATCATCCAAGTTCAGTTCTTCCAAATGCTCTAAAAGCGTTTGTCCTGAATACCAAGGTGTATTCTCTGAATGATTGACCACGTTGTCCCCTTTTAATGCGCTAACAGGTATAAACGTAATTTTCTGTTCTTGGTAATCCCTTTTACCCATCAACTCTTCAAAGTCCGCTTTGATTTTGTTATAGGTTTCTTCCGAAAAATCTACCAAGTCCATTTTATTTATAGCCACAATAACATCCTTAACACGCAATAGATTATTGATGAAAAAGTGTCTGTTTGTTTGTTCTATTACTCCTTTACGGGCATCTATCAAGATAATAGCCGCTTGTGATGTTGAAGCGCCTGTAACCATGTTTCTGGTATACTCAACATGCCCTGGGGTATCTGCAATGATGTAACTTTTTGTTGCTGTTGAAAAATAAATATGGGCCACATCGATAGTGATTCCTTGCTCACGTTCAGCCACCAAACCATCCGTTGCCAACGAAAAATCAAGATAATCATAGCCTTTTTGCTTACTTGTTTTTTCAATGGCCTCCAACTTATCATCGGTCAACGATTTTGTATCATACAACAAACGTCCTATCAAGGTACTTTTTCCGTCATCCACACTACCTGCGGTAGCAATTTTCAATACTTTCATACTTCTAAAAATAACCTTGTTGTTTACGTTTTTCCATTGCTGCTTCGGAGCGCTTATCATCAATTCTGGCTCCTCGTTCGGAGATTTTTGATTCCCTGATTTCAGCTACCACTTTTTCAATTGTATCAGCATGGGATGCAACGGCTGCCGTACAAGACATGTCTCCTACCGTTCTAAAACGCACCATTTGCTCTTCTACTGCTTCTTCTTCCGCTCTAAATACCACATCGTCCTCTGCAGACCAGATAAGTCCATCTCTTAAAAAGACATTTCTTTTGTGTGCAAAGTATATGGATGGAATCTCAATATTTTCTTTTTGGATATAACTCCAAACGTCTAATTCTGTCCAGTTGCTTATTGGGAATACCCGTACATTTTGACCTATTTCAATTTCACCGTTCAGCATATCAAACAATTCCGGACGTTGGTTTTTTTCATCCCACTGTCCAAAATCATCACGAACGGAAAAAATACGTTCTTTGGCCCTTGCCTTTTCTTCATCCCTTCTTGCCCCTCCAATACAGGCATCAAATTTGAACTCTTCAATAGCATCCAATAATGTGGTTGTCTGTAACATGTTTCTACTGGCATATTTACCAGTCTCTTCAACCACTTTTCCTTGATCTATCGAGTCTTGTACATTTCGGACAATCAGTTCAACACCCAATTCCTCTGCCAGTCTATCGCGAAATTCTATAGTCTCTGGAAAATTATGTCCGGTATCAATATGCATTAAAGGAAATGGAATTTTGGCAGGCCAAAATGCTTTTTGTGCCAATCTTACCAGGGTAATTGAATCTTTTCCCCCAGAAAACAACAACACCGGCTTTTCAAACTGGGCAGCAACCTCGCGGATAATGTAAATAGCTTCATGCTCCAAAGCATTGGCATTTGGCCTATCCCTCAAGGCTTCTATTTCTGGTTTTTGTATTTCTTCTATAAATGTGCTCAAATCAAATATTGTTTATAGACCCCCTATTTTCTTTAGAGGTCATATTATTTTATTTAGGTATGCAATCCACATTCGCGGTTTTCCAAAACCTTGGTCGGATCAAAATACTTATGTTCATTCGGTAAATTATGCTCCCTTAAATAGGCATCCAATTGTGTATCGCTCCAATAATAAAAAGGGCTTACTTTTAGTACGCCATCATTTCCTAAACTCAATACATCCAACGAATCACGATGCGCTGTTTGTCCTTTGCGTAAATTTGTAAACCATACATCAGGCTTATGTTCTGACATAGCTCTTCTAAATGGTTCCAACTTCACTTGTTCTGTAAAAATTTTGTGCAATGGGTCATCAATCTGTGGAATTCCCATAATAACATCTCTATGCGATGAAGTTTGCTTGGGCACATATAGTTTGATGTTTAAATCCAATCGAGAAATTAATTCTTCTGCATGCTTATACGTTTGGGGTGTATTATAGCCTGTATCACACCAGATAATTGGGATGTTTTTGTTTACATCGGTCACTGCATGAAGAATCGCCACTTCGTAAGGGCGAAAATTAGTTGTGACAACTGCTTTCGTATCATTATCTAACGCCCATGAAATGATTTCTTGTGGCGATATTCCCTTGAATTGACGGTTTAAACTTTCTATTTCTTCTTTCAAAAAACCCATAATCCTAATTATCTACTTGCCCCAATTAATTCCATTCCAAATTCTTTCATGGAAAAAATAGAGAAGCATTTTTGTTACAAAATCTGCCGAAGCTATTGATGCAGCCAAAATAACCTCATCAACAAAAAAATAAGAGATAATCAAAGTGTCAACGGTTCCAACAACCCTCCAACTCACTGCCTTTGCAATACTTCGAATAGGCCTCTCTGAATTCTTATCTTTTCTAAAAGAAGTCTTTTCTTTCTTAGTGTTTAGTATGAATTGATCTGCTATCATAATATTACCCTATCGATTTACTAGGAAATACAAACATACCTATTTTATTTCAATGGAAAAGTTAAAGGGGGTATAAAATCACCATTACCCTATCGTTTTTATAGATTTTAATAAATATGTCTGGATTTTTTAAAAATTTATCAACTAAATTTCAAGAAAATAAAGAATCTTAAGCTACTCTAACAAGTCTGCCAAAGTGTTGCTGCGATATACTTCCAAAGCACTATCCCGTACTTGCAGCATTAATTTATGTACTGAGCATTCATGCTCGTCCGGACAGTCATCGCACTTTTCGTAAAAATTGAGACTTACGCAAGGTACCATTGCTATTGGTCCCTCCAAGACTCGCATGACAGTGGTCATTAAAATTTCACTAGGGTCTTTGATCAGATAATATCCCCCTCCTTTTCCTTTCTTGGAACCCAAAAATCCATTTCGTCTTAAGGAGAGTAAAATGCTTTCCAAAAACTTTTGCGAAATGTTTTCATGTTTAGCTATTTCCGCAATTTGGATGGGTTCTTTACTATCAACTGAAGCGAGGTAAGTAAGCGCTTTAAGGCCATATTTAGTCTTCTTGGAGAGCATCTTACGAATATAGGGAAAATTAACAATTCCTATCCCCAAAATAATGTGGCAAAAACACAATTACTCCAATGCCTGCTTTATGTCTGCTATAATATCATCAATGTGTTCCAATCCTACAGAAATCCGAACCATTCCATCTGAAATTCCAACAGATTCTCGTTCTTCTTTGGTCAATTTACTATGTGTAGTTGAAGCAGGATGTGTAACAATGCTTCTGGAATCTCCCAAATTGGCGGAAAGTGATAACATTTTAATGGCATCAAAGAATTTTCTGCCAGCTTCCAATCCACCTTTCACTTCAAATGCCACCACGCACCCTCCTGCTTTCATCTGCTTCTTAGCAATTTCATATTTTGGATGGGATTTTAAAAAAGGATATTTCACCCATTCAATTTTTTTATGGTCTTCTAAATATTCCGCCAATCGCAATGCATTGGTACAATGCTTGTCTACTCGCAAGGCCAAAGTTTCCAGACTTTTGGACAATACCCAGGCATTAAATGGGGAAAGTGCTGGGCCAGTAATTCTTGAAAAACGATAAATTTTATCAACAAGGTCACTGTTTCCAACCGTTACTCCAGCCAAAACCCTTCCCTGACCATCCATCAATTTTGTTCCTGAATGAATCACCAAATCTGCACCAAACTTAATGGGCTGCTGCAAATAGGGCGACGCGAAACAATTATCAACAATAAAAATAAGGTTATGCTTTTTGGCTATATTTCCCAAAACCTCCAAATCAAGCACATCAACACCAGGGTTTGTTGGTGATTCTGCATAAATAATCCTTGTTTTTGGTGTAATTAGCTTATCAATTTCACCTAAATCATTAATATCAAAATAGCTAGTACCAATATTCCACTTTGGAAAAAACTGCGTGAACAAGGTGTGGGTAGAACCAAAAATACTTTTGGCGGAAACAATATTGTCACCACTTTCCAATAGTGCTGCAAATGTGGAAAAAACAGCTGCCATTCCGGAGGCGAAGGAAAAACCTGCTTCTGCACCTTCCATCTTACAAACCTTTTCTACAAACTCTGTAGAATTTGGGTTGGAATATCTGGAATAGATATTGTGTTCCTTTTCTTCTGCAAAGGAGGCTCTCATATCCTCGGCATTCTCAAAAACAAAGCTAGAAGTTAGATACATTGGGGTAGAATGCTCCAAAAATTGTGTACGCTCCGATTGCGTACGTATGGCTTCAGTTTCAAATTGCTTTTTATGCTTCATTATATTTTTTCTGCTATTCTTAAAATATCTCCAAAAACCCCTCTGGCCGTAACCGCAGCACCCGCTCCTGCTCCCTGAATCACTAGTGGATTTTCCCCATATGATTCTGTATAAATTTCTATGATGGAATCTGAACCCTTAACCTGTCCCAAAGGACTTTCCTTCGGAACTGAAACCAGTTTAGCTTCCAATATGCCTTTATCTTGTTGAAGGTCTCCATGCAAGTCACCAATATATCGCAACACATGACCTTTCTTTTGGTTTTGTTTGATTTCATCAAACCTTTTGTCCATTGATACTATCTTACCCATAAATTCATCCAGACCAATGGACTGTAGTTCTTTTGGAATCAAGTTTTCAATCATAATATCGGCAAACTCATTCTGAAGATCTAGTTCACGAGCCAAAATCAACAATTTTCGTCCTACATCATTTCCTGATAAATCTTCTCGTGGATCTGGTTCTGTAAAACCCTTTTCCATAGCATCCTTTACAATACTTGAGAATGAGGTTTCCTCTTCCGAAAATGTGTTGAAAACATAACTTAAGGATCCTGAAAAAACACCCTTTATTCTAGTAATATTTTCTCCTGATAGGTGTAGTAGCTTTATAGTATCGATTAGCGGAAGACCTGCCCCAACATTGGTTTCGTATAAGTATTGTTTTTGATTCTTCTCAAGATGGCCACGAATCGATTTGTAATAATCAAACCCAAGTGTATTTGCAATTTTGTTGGACGAGACCAAATCAAAACCATTTTCTATGAAAAGTTCGTAATTGGACACAAAGGTTTCACTTGCCGTATTGTCAATCGCAATTAGGTTTTCTAAATGGTGTTCTTTGGCAAAGGAAATAACATCTTCTATTTGATATGCTTTTCCTTTTGCATCCAAGGTATCTTGCCAATTCGTTGAGATTCCCTTTGCATCAAGCAACAATTTTCTGGAATTTGACACTGCAAAAATCCGCAAGTCAATTCCTTTGCGCTCCACAATGCTTTTTTCAGAATCCAAAATTTGGTCTATTAGTGTTCCTCCAACATTTCCATGCCCAAAAATGGCCAGGTTAATTTTTTTTGCAATTCCAAAAATTTGTCCATGAACAACATTGATGGCTTTATGCAAGTCCGATTTCTTAACCACCAAACTAACATTCTTTCCAGACACGGTGTTGTTGAACAAAAGCGGAATAATCTGGTTTTTCACCAAGGCATTAAAAGGTTTGTGAAACGCGCTCAAATCCATTCCCACAATTGAAATAACGGAAACATCATCTACAACCTTAATTTGGTTAATATCATATGAGCTATAGTCAGTTTCAAACTCTGCATCCAAAACCTTCTTTGCTTTTTGTGCTTTTTTTGACTCAACTACCAAACCAATTCCTCTTTCTGATGAACCCTGGGAAATAATTCCCACATTGATATTGTTCTGCCCTAAGGTTTTGAAGATTCGGGCATCTATCCCTACTTTTCCCAAAAGCCCCCTACCCTCTAGGTTAACCAAAGCAACATTTTCAATTACGGATAAAGATTTAATACCTCCATCTTCTGTTCTTGGGCCGATCAATGTTCCTTGGTTATCCGCATTGAACGTATTTAATATCCGAAGCGGAATATTCTTTTCAATGAGAGGTATTATAGTCTTGGCATGCAAAATATTGGCACCAAAATTTGCCAATTCATTGGCTTCGGCGTAAGATATTGCATCTATTAGCTTGGCATCTGATACTAAATCTGGATTTGCCGTATAAATACCGTCTACATGAGTATAGTTGAGAAGTTCAGCGGCATCCAAAAAATTAGCAATAAGCGCTGCGGAATAATTTGTTCCATTTCTTCCCAGTGTCGTTGTGATTCCTTCACAGTTTGAAGCTATAAATCCTGTTACAATTGGGATTGTTTCAGGATCTAGATTTCGAAAACATCGAATAACATTTTCTTTTGACGCGGCCTCATCTACCTCTGCATCTGTAAAAGTATCATCCGTTTTAATCAGTTCCCTGGAATCAATTAATTGTGCTTTGGTTCCTGATGAATTCAAAATAGCCGTAACTACTTTCCCCGAAATCAGTTCTCCATGGGATAAGAGTTCATCCTTGGTTTTCAAACTATAATCACCGGTCAGTAAAACTCCGTTAAGTATTTTTTCTATGGTTTGAAGCTCTTCGGTAATATCAACCCCAGCAAAATTATTCTTTTGATATTCTGAAAAAAACTTGAGGTCTTTATCAAAATCATCGCCTTTTGCTGCTTTCTTCAGCATGGTCTCCAATTCATCCGTTGCCTTTCCTCGAGCTGAAAGTACCACCGCAAAATGCTCTTTATTATTTGCTTTTTCAGAGATGATTTTTAAAACTCTTTCAATACCTTCTCCATTCGCAAGGGATTTTCCTCCAAACTTTAAAACCTTGATTCGTTCCGTCTTTCCATTTTTCTGGAAAATTGGCTCCAAAAGCTTTTCAAGTTGTTCAAATTCCATCAAAAATGCATCATGTCCATGTGGTGACTGTACCTCTCCATAGGTAACATTGGCATTGGCTTGGGCCAAATGCCTAAAAGTCTCCTTATTTTCTTCTGCAGTAAAAAATAAGTCCGAGTTTACCCCAATAATATGAATCTTGGTGTTGCTTTTATGGAGTGCATTAAAAGCTTCATTCCCATTTCTAGTTATATCGATGGTCTTGAGCAGTTGGTTCATCAACTTATAAGCAGACAATTGAAATCGTTCTTGTAGTTTTTCTCCATGATGCATCAACCAACTTTCCACATTAAAAACCTGAAGTTTTTCATTTGTGCTCCTTTTAAAGCGCTCCTTAAAAGATTCAGGAGTACGGTAACAGAGCATGGCATGCATGCGTGCATCATGAACCGGTTGTTTGGAATTGACCAAAAACTGTTCTTGTATCTGACAATTGGCAATTAACCAATCCGTCGACTTCCAATCCGAAGCCACAGGAATCAGATGTTCTGTTATTTTGGGATTTATAACTGTCATCTCCCATGCAATTCCCCCACCCAAAGAGCCACCAATAATCGCATATAGTTTTTCAACTTTTAGTTGTTCTAATCCAAATAGAAAAATCCGTGCAATATCTCCAGCAACAAAATCTTTATAATTTTCAACCACAAAACCATCATATCCATTTCCGGGTATATTGAAAGCCAAAACGGTATAGGTTTTAGTATCTATACATTTTCCATCTCCAATCAAATCTGACCACCATCCGCCATCGCCTGTAACATTGGAGTTTCCCGTAAGCGCATGGTTGACTAAAACTATGGGAGCAGAATGCAATTCCTTTCCAAAAACTTGATAGGAAAGTTTCAACTTTTGTGTTACTCCACCTAGGGTGGTATACTTCTCTATGTTCAGGTCTTGCACCATCAGTTTTCTTGCTTTTTAGTTGGTAGATAAAATTTGACCCGCTTTTTCCTTTGCTTTTTTAAATACCCCTATCGTTATGTCAATATCTTTTTCGGTAGTTGCCCAAGAACATACACTTATTCTGATTGCTGATTTTCCGTTCCATATTGAACCCCCGCACCAACAAGTTCCCGAATTTTGAATGTGTTCAAGTGCCTGACTGGTAATTGTATCCGTATCACATGATACGAGCACTTGATTGAATACAACATCGTTCAACACAATATACCCGTTTTCCTTTAGGCCTTTTTCTAACTGTTTAGCGCGTTCATGAAAACCCGTCACCATCTTATCTATACCATTTTTACCTAAATATTTCATTGTGGCCCAAAGTTCTATCGCCCTTGATCTTTTTGACATTTCTGGACCATACAGTATAGGGTCTTTTTGGTCACTATAAACCAAGTATTCCCCCGTAGCTTGTAATGAGCTAATCAACGCCTCTTCATCCTTGCACATAATGATTCCAGAATCGTAAGGAGTATTCAAGGTTTTGTGTCCATCCACAGACCAAGACGACGCCAATTCCATTCCTTTGGTAAGATGTGCCAAAGATTTTGTTGCTGCGGCCCATAATCCAAATGCACCATCAATATGAACCCATGCCCCAACTTCGTTTGCCTTATGGCAAACTTCTTCAAAAGGGTCGAAAGCGCCAGTATTTGCATTTCCAGCTTGTAGGAGCACCAAACAACTATTATCTAGTTCAGGCAGTTTCTCAAGTACCAACCTTCCTTGGTCATCTGACGGCAACCACTCCACATTTTCTATACCCAGCCCTAAAATTGCCATTGTCTTTTTTATACTGGCATGAACTTGTGCATGTGCAATAATCCTAATTTTAGGAGACCCATTTAGTCCTTTTTTATTGACGTCCCATCCTTGATTTTGCAGAAGCCTAAAACGTGCAGCTGCCAAACCTGATAAATTGGCCATAGAAGTACCACTAACAAACCCAGCAACAGTTTCCTTTGGCAGGTTGAAGATTTCTTTTAACCACGCTTCGCAAATTGTTTCCAATTTTGCATTAATGGGAGAGGTAACATACAATCCTCCACACTGATCCCAAAAATCTGACAACCATTTGGTAGCTACGGATACTGGTACCGCCCCACCATCTACAAAACCAAAATACCTTCCTCCGGTTTGGGCTATTGTGGCAGGGGAACCATATTCATGAAGTTTTTGGATAATTTCTTCGGCGTCCGTATGATTTTCAGGAAATGGCTCATCGAAAATTTCCATGCCTTTTAAATTTTCCTCAGATGGATATACATCCATTTTATCAATTCCATCGGAATAGGAAAAGGCATGGGACCGAGCCAAGTCAAAAATCCTTTTGTCTCTTAGCTCTTCAAACATTTTTTTTTGCAAATCCATTTTTCTTCTTCTATAGGACACTTATGAACGAAGCACTATCCAATATGAGTGAATGCTTGTTCCAAATCGCCTTTTAAATCTGATATATCTTCCAAACCAACAGAGAGTCTAATTAAGTCTTGGGATACTCCGGCACTTTCTTGTTGTTCCTCTGTTAATTGTTGATGGGTTGTACTTGCCGGGTGAATAATCAAAGATTTAGTATCACCAATATTTGCCAACAATGAGAAAACCTTGGTAGCATCGGTCAATTTTTTTGCAGCTTCAAAACCACCTTTCACACCAAACGTCACCAAACCACTTTGTCCTTTAGGCAAATATTCCTGAGCCAATTCATAATATTTGTTTCCTTTTAGCCCTGGATAATTTACCCAAGCTACTTCATCCCTGCCCTGTAACCATTCTGCCAATTCCAAAGCATTTTCACTATGCTGTTTGATTCGTATTGGTAACGTTTCAAGACCTTGAAGAATTTGAAATGCGTTAAATGGACTTAAAGCTCCTCCAAAATCACGTAAGCCTTCCAAAATTAACTTAAACGTAAAGGCCGCCGCTCCTAACGCTTCACTATAAACCAAACCATGGTAACCTGCTGATGGTTCTGTAAATTCAGGGAAATTACCATTGGCCCAGTCAAAAGTCCCGGCATCAATTATTGCACCACCCAAAGAGGTCCCATTACCATTAATATATTTTGTCAGAGAATGAATAACAAGATTTGCTCCGTGTTCGATTGGGTTTAGCAAGCCTGGTGTTGCCACAGTATTATCCACTATAAATGGCACTTTGGCGGCTTTGGCTTCCTTGGAAATTGCCTTTAAATCCAATACATCCAATTTTGGATTGCCCAAAGATTCCACAAAGAACGCTCTGGTATTTTCTTTTACTGCTTCTTTGAAGTTTGAAGGCTCCGATGCATCCACAAAGGTTGTAGTAATACCCAGTCGTGGCAATGTTACATTCAATAAATTAAATGTACCTCCATACAAACTACTTGAAGCCACGATGTGGTCTCCAGCTTTTAAAAGTGTCAATAATCCGGTAGATATAGCTGCTGTACCGGACGCAAAAACTACAGCTCCCACTCCACCTTCAACGGCGGCCAGTCTTTCTTGTAATATTTGATTGGTTGGATTATTTAAACGGGTATAAATGAACCCCAATTCTGCCAATGAAAACAGATTGGCTGCATGATCTGTGTCATTAAATACGTACGAGGTTGTTTGATAGATAGGTACCGCCCTTGTTCCACCCGTTTGTGTGGTGTCATGCCCTGCATGCAATGCGTTTGTTGCTAATTTTTGATCACTCATGATTTTCAGTTTTTTAAATTTCTATTTTATTTTAAGATTCCAGCACAGGCTGGAACGCTAGTTTTTTTTATTGATATTGATCAATAAAATTCAATTTAAAAAGCCAAACCCTTTCAGTACTAAAACCGATAGGATAAATCAAAAAGTTATAAGAAAGTAAAATCGAAGGTAAAATTCGATATTGTTATCTATTCCCAAATTGGGATAGAATTTAGCACCTTCTTAGCACTGGGCGCCAAGGGTTGCTAAGGCTTCATAGGGTCTATTCCCTCCACCTTTCTTGATAACTATTCAATACGTGTTTGAACTTTGTTGTACAAATATACAGACGGAAATATTGAATTTCCTAATCTTTTTTTATTTTTTATAAATTGAAAGCTTCTTTTACCTTTTCCACACTATCCAGTTTTTCCCAAGTAAACAATTCCACTTCTTTTTCTATTCTTCCATTATATGGTGATTCAAAAACCTTGGTCAACGTTTGGGGTTTTTTGCCCATATGACCATAGGCAGCTGTTTCCAAATAGATTGGATTTCTCAACTTTAAACGTTCTTCAATGGCAAAGGGACGCATGTCGAATAATTCCGAAGCTTTTTCAGCTATTTCGCCATCTGATAAAGCCACATTGGATGTGCCATACGTGTCCACAAAAATTGATGTTGGTTCCACAACTCCAATGGCATAGCTTACCTGAACCAGAATCTCATCTGCAATTCCTGCCGCTACCAGATTTTTTGCAGCATGACGGGCTGCATATGCTGCACTTCTATCTACTTTACTGGGGTCTTTTCCACTGAATGCGCCACCTCCGTGGGCTCCTTTTCCACCATAGGTATCCACAATTATTTTTCGTCCTGTTAGTCCTGTATCCCCATGTGGCCCTCCAATTACAAACTTCCCAGTTGGATTAATATGATAGGTTATCTTATCATCAAACAATTCTTGGATTTTTGATGGCAATTGCTCCTTCACACGTGGAATTAATATGGAAACTATATCAGATTTAATCTTGGCCAACATTTTTTCATCATCAGCATCAAAAGCATCATGTTGGGTCGACACTACTATGGTATCTATTCTTTGAGGCACATTATCATCTGAATATTCAATGGTCACCTGTGCCTTGGCATCCGGTCTTAAGTAATCTATCTCTTTGCCTTCCCTTCGTAAATCTGCCAGGACTTGAAGTATCTTATGGGAAATATCCAATGCCAATGGCATATAATTTTCGGTTTCCTTGGTTGCATATCCAAACATCATTCCCTGATCACCAGCTCCCTGTTCTTCCTTACTTCCCCTGTCCACACCTTGATTAATGTCTTGGGATTGTTCGTGAATCAAAGAAATAACACCACATGAATCTCCACTAAACTGATATTCGCCTTTGGTATAACCAATTTTATTGATTACGCTACGTGCTATGTTCTGCACATCCAAATAGGTATGGCTTTTAACCTCACCAGCCAAAACCACCTGACCAGTGGTTACCAAAGTTTCACAAGCCACCTTACTTTCGGGGTCAAAAGCCAAAAAATGATCTAAAAGTGCATCACTGATCTGGTCAGCGATTTTATCTGGGTGTCCTTCACTTACTGATTCTGAGGTAAACAAATATGCCATTATCCTTTTTTAAAGTTGGATAAGATTTGACGAGGAAGCCTAAAGAAGTTTACACCACTTTTTAGCATTTTTTAGCGAGGTTGCAATCAGTCAAATCTATCCTCTATATTAAACGAGGTGTAAAAGTATGAGAAATGGCAGTATTCGCAAAACATAATATGAATGTATTGCTACAGCTCATATTTTACCTTTAAATAGACATATCTTGGCTGTACTATGTAAGATGACGTACTAAAGAAAAGGTCATTATAGGTATCACGATTCAACTGTTCATTATTGGTCAAGTTGGTTGAATTGATACTATACTCCCATTTACTGTCCTTTTTCTGATAGGATAAGCTTGCATTCAGAAACCCATATTGGTTTTCTACCGTATCCGCTTTATCACGATAAAAATAATAGTCATATTCCGCCAATAGGATAAATCCGTTCAAAAACGAGGCATCAAACCTTAAAAAGGGTTGGTCGGTAAAGAAAGTAGATTCGGTTTCATCCGTTTTATAATCGTTGATATTATATCGATAACCAAGTTCCAAATTTGGGGCATTTCTAAAGCTGCTCCCTATTGAAAACCTATAATTCTGATTTAAGGATGTGGAATTTCTTGGAGCATCATTCACAATATTATTTGTATTGGAATAGGATAAAGAAGCTCTAGTACTCACTTTTATCTTACCAAAAGTACGCTGAAAACTACCTGACCCGCTCAAGGTTTCATCTGCCAAATTAGAGTTTATTGTTGTTCTCGCTTGATTGATCCCTTCTATAATTGTATTTGTTTTGAACGCATCAATACGTTTACTGTAACTGGCATTGGCAAAAATGTTCTGTAGATTGAACATGTTGAAGCTAAAAAAATTCATTGAGACATTATGAAAAAGGGCACTTTCCAAATCCCGATTACCTTGGTAAAGTGCATTATAATTATTGAATACATACCCCTCAGCAAAATTATTGATATCCGAAAAGCTACGCCGTACGCTATAGTTCAACCGTAGGCTTTCCGATTGTTTAAATTGATAGTTCATAAAGAGATTGGGTACCACATTGAAGAGTTCGTCTTTCACTTCAGTTCCCAGCTGATTGTTGGTTACAGTATAATTATGTACACTCAATCCAGGGTTTATCGTTAATTTCCCTGCAATCAATTTATAATGTAACCCTAGGAAAATATCCGAAAAATTAAATCCAACCCTATTATTGAGTTCATCTTCCTGAAAGTTCAGTTCAGCTTCATTGTCCAAAATCTGAAAAATTCTGGAATCAAAATTCTGGCTGCTTTGCGTAGTCCCCAGTGTAAAATTTAGATTGCTTTTTGGCCCTGTAATCAGAAAATAATCCAACTTGGCATCAAGACGATTGGTAAGCACCCGCTGTTCTTGATTCACATTAAAAATGCCTTGATTCTCATCAAAAGGAACGATGTCTTCAAACGGCTGCACCGAACGAATGGCATTATAAAATGGATCTTCATTGGAATGTACATATTGTGTTTCCAAAGCAAAGATATTCTTCTCATTCAACGTATAGTAGAGATTGGAATTTTGGGTTATGCCAAGTGGCTTTTGCTTTTTGTTCTCTTCAATATCATCGGTTACATCAGAAACGGACAAAATATTTACATTCTCATCTTCATCAGATAATTTCAAGATAATATCGTAATTCCACTGTAAATTTTCCGAAGGTTTGTAATCAGATGCAAATTTGACCAAACCCAATTTAGATATTTGTTTGGTATCTGTAACGGTAGATTCAATCTGATTTGTGGTGATAAATGTCCTGGTTGCATCGGTCTCCATCAGCGTATTGTTGTAGGAATAAATACCAAATCCGCTTAAACGCCAAGCTTCCGATGGTTTGTAACTAAAGTTAACGGCTCCAAATTTGGAATCTATTTCCTTTGCACGATTGTTCTGTAAGGTTGATAGTCCCAAATCATTTGATCCCGTACTAAAAATTGTTCCGTTATTTGAACGCGTTGCTCCACGAAGCCCCCCAACAAACGCACGAAAGTCCTGCGAGGTAAAAGGCAACTCTCCAATATTATTTAAATCTGTTAGAATATTAATGCTATATTTTGGACTGTAATAGAATAGTTTTGGGTGAGCAATATAGCGCTCGTCCAATCCAATACCTCCAGTAATTTCACCAAACCAAAATTTCTTTTTCCCTTCTTTCAACTTAATGTTGAGTGCAACATTATCTTGATTGTTGGTAACACCGCTCAATTGGGAAACTTCGCTATAATTGCGCAAAACTTCAATTTTATCCAGGGCATTTGCAGGAATATTGTTTGCCGCCAATTTAGAATCACCATCAAAAAAGTCTTCTCCTTCCACCATTACCTTGTTGACCGTCTTACCTTCCACTTCTATCTCCCCATCATCATTTATTTCAATGCCAGGAAGCTTTTCAAGTACATCTGCCAATTTCTTTTCAGTTCCAGAAACAAAAGAATCCGTGTTATAAACTATGGTATCTCCTTTAATAGTAATCGGAATTTCGTAAACCACCTCAACCTCATCTAAATCTTGTGTTTGCGAAAAAAGTATCACATCCCGCACTAGGTCTTGGGTAGTGGTTGTGATCGGGATTTCTTTGGTTTGAAAACCCAGATAACTTATTTTGATTATATAATTGGAATTGGCCTTTACTTTTAAACGGTAAAGCCCTTGAGGGTTTGTAATTCCAAATGCATCCAGAGCTTGATTTGCTTGATTAATGGCTACAACATTGGCAACATCCAAAGGATTTTGCAAAGAATCACGAACCGTTCCGGTAATTGTAATATTTTGGGCTGATGCAACAGTTGCCAACAGCAACTGTATTGCAAAGAATACTTTATGAATATTTTGCATTAACCACCAAATCTTCTACCATTACCACCACCGCGATTGCCATTTCTGAAACGTTCTGAAAATTCTTTCATTTTTTCGGCAAAAAGCTCATCATATTCTTTCTGAGTAATTGCTTTCCCTTTTGAAGGCGCTTTTATCTCTTCCTTTTCTTCGGCGTTCAAAACAATTTTGCTGCATAGGATTGCCGTTCTACCATCATTTAATTCCAGAATCAATCCTGGAAGGCCCCAATATGGGCCTGGTCCTTGACTAATCGGGATTTCTGGTGAATACCATGCTACGATTTCAACATTTTTTGGAGTATCGATACGAGCCAAAAGTGAGTTGTTTTTGGTGCTGTCTTTTTGAATAGTATCTTTTTCCGCCGTAGTATCCTCTTGTCTATCACCTCTTCCAAATCTTCGAAACTGTCTAAAATCAAGAGTATCCGCCTCTTTTGTGGCCGTGGCCTTATAACACGTATAATTCCCGATTTTTTTGGTTTCGGAACCTAATTTCCATGCCCAGTTCCTCAAACTATCCTTGATTAAGAACTGCTTCCCAAGCATTTCAGAAGCATTCACATAGGATTGACTTTGAACATTTTTATAGTATTTCCCGGTTCCTTGGCCAATGGCAAAACGAGGGCCTCTTCTATTCCCACCGTTTGTAGTTGGCACTTCCAACTTTTCTTCCTGAACGTATAAAGAAGCGGTACGGTCAAAGACTAGCTCATAGCTACGCTCCGAATTATTTTTAATACGTTCCCTAATGCGTTGTTTTTGTTCTTCCGGTATTTGCCGACTATCTAAATCAATATCAACAGTGGTCTTGCTTAGGTAGATGGCCTTGCCCTGAAAATCTTGGGCGTTGGCTAAATTAAAACAGCAAATTCCCAAAAAGAGGATTAACAGTTGTTTACTCATTGTGGTTCTGATTTTTGAATTAGACCTAAAAATTGATAAAAGGTTTAGTACAACGTCAAAAAAATCCACAATCCAAGAGCGATTATTTTATTGCTTTGAATTTAAAGGAGAATCTTGACGAAAGGTTTTCGGTATAGATGATATACTTTGTATATTGCATGCTCCGATTTTTATTTAAACTAGTACCTTTCGCACTAAACCATTAGCATTATGCACATTGCCGTTGCCGGAAACATTGGAGCAGGAAAAACAACTTTAACCAATTTACTTTCAAAACATTATAAATGGGAAGCTCATTTTGAAGATGTAGTTGACAATCCATACCTAGATGATTTCTACACACAAATGGAACGTTGGAGCTTTAATCTCCAGATTTATTTTTTGAACAGCCGGTACAGACAGATATTAAAAATTCGGGAAGGTGGTAAAAAAGTTATCCAAGACCGTACCATTTATGAGGATGCCCACATTTTTGCTCCCAACCTGCATGCAATGGGATTAATGACCAATCGTGATTTTGAAAACTATTCCAGTCTTTTTGAACTGATGGAAAGTCTAGTGCAGCCACCGGATCTGCTGATTTACTTGCGCAGTTCCATTCCCAATTTGGTGAATCAAATCCATAAACGGGGTAGGGATTATGAAAACAGCATCTCCATTGATTACCTAAGTAGATTGAACGAACGGTATGAAGCTTGGGCAAATACCTATGAAAAAGGCAAACTCCTTATTATAGATGTGGACGACATAAATTTTGTTGATGAACCTGAAGATTTAGGTGCTGTAATCAATAAGATTGATGCAGAGATTCACGGCCTGTTTGAATAAGATTCACTCTTCGTATTAAATAATTGGATTTTTCACTCAACCAAAAGGACGATTCACTCATTCCGCCTTTTATTTAGCTGATTTTCAAGGTAGTTTAGATTGGGTTCAAGCACCCATCAGTATTAACTACACCTTTCTTTTGAAAGGCAAAAATTTGAAAATTATGAAACCGAAGAAAAATCAAGAATTGGATTTGAAAAAAAACAGTGCGCTCTATTTCTCCATTGGAATAGCTGCAGTAATGTTACTTACTTACATTGCTTTGGAGTGGAAAACATTTTATGAAAGCCCGGAACATATAGCCAGCTTGGACGTACCAGATACACTAGATGAAGAAGTGCCTCTAACTTTTCAGAAACTTCCACCACCACCGCCACCTAAAATTCAAGCACCCCCGGTAATTGAAATTATTGAAGATGACCCAAATATTGAAGATTCGGTGATAGCATCAACAGAAACAGACCATACCACGGAAATTATCCCTATCGATGATATCGAAGTTGCCGACAATGATATTCCAGATGAAGTTTCTTTTATTGTAATTGAAGATGTTCCCATTTTTCCCGGTTGTGAAGGAGCAGATGACAAGCGAGCCTGTTTTCAGGAAATGATGCAAAAACACATCAGAAAGAATTTTCGCTATCCTGAACCTGCACAGGAAATGGGTTTACAAGGACGTGTCAATTTGGTATTTACCATCCAAAAAGACGGCAGTATAAATGATGTAAAAATGCGCGGACCTCATAAAATTCTAGAAACCGAAGCTGCACGAATCATCTCTAAATTGCCAAAAATGACTCCTGGAAAACAGCGCGGCACTCCAGTAAAGGTTCCATTTGCTATACCCATTACTTTTAAGCTTCAATAAAACCAAAATGTCACATCGAGCACGGTCGAGATGTCTAAGCCTAAAATGGTTTTCGACTCCGCTCGAACTTATAAAAGAAGTAAATAAAAAAGGGCGCGCTTTAATGTGCGCCCTTTTTTAAAGGCTTCATGTACTGTTGATTTTCAGAAATCGTTTAAGAAATTGGTCAATTTTTCCTAGTTTAGGAAGGAATCAACCATTTCTCCAAAGATGACACTTAAAAAAAAGCATCCATTACCAATATACCTTTTCGTTCTCTGCTTTATACTTTTGTCTTGTGAATCTTCAGATAAGCCAGAAAAAAAAGCGTATAACACTTGGTCATCTTACTTGGGTGGACCTGACCGCAACCACTATTCCACGCTCTCTCAAATAACACCAGAAAATGTAAAAAATCTAAAAGTTGCATGGTCATACTCTGCCCCAGATTATGGTCAAATGCAAATGAATCCCATAATAGTGGATTCCATGCTATATGGAGTTACTGCTGCATTGAGAGCCGTAGCACTTCATGCAGGCACTGGAAAAGAGCTTTGGAGGTTTGGGGATTCCCTAAAATTACCTACCTCTACTAGTAGAGGAGTTTCCTATTGGTCCAAAAGGGATGACAAAAGAATTCTGTACACTGCAGGACCTAATCTATATGCCCTTAATGCATTAACAGGAAAGCTTATTTCCTCTTTTGGTGATAATGGTAAAATTGATTTACGCTCTGGAATGCCTGAACATGCTAGGGATAAATTTGTAATATCCAATACCCCTGGAACCATTTACAAGGATATTATTGTAATGCCCATTCGCTTAGGTGAAGATGTGGGTTCCGCGCCAGGCAACATTATGGCCTTCAATGTAATAACGGGTGATGTTGAATGGGTTTTTCATACTATACCGCATCCTGAAGAAGAGGGATATGAGACATGGGAAAACAAGGATGCCTACAAAAGTCACATCATTGGCGCAGCCAATAACTGGGCAGGGATGGCTGTAGATGAAGAAACTGGAACACTATACATTCCAACAGGTTCCGCTTCGCCTGATTTTTATGGTGGCCTTCGTAAAGGTTCCAATTTGTACGCAAATTGCCTTTTGGCCATAGAGGCTCAAACCGGAAAGCGGATATGGCACTTTCAATTCGTACATCATGATATTTGGGATAGGGATTTACCAGCACCCCCCAATCTTATTACCGTAGAAAGAAATGGGAAGAAAATTAAGGCAGTTGCCCAAGTGACCAAACAAGGATATGTTTACGTCTTTAATCGTGCTACCGGAGAACCCTTCTTTGATATTGAAGAAGTAGCTGTACCAGCATCAACCTTAAATGGAGAGACAGCATGGAAAACCCAGCCTATTCCGGTAAAACCAGAACCCTTTGCTCGATTATCCAAGGATTTGACAGCGGACGATATCAGTCCTTACGCTAAAAACCAGGAAGAGTTGAAGGAAATTTTAAGAACTTCTGATAAACGCGAGTATAACCCACCAAGCCTTAATCCAAATTTGATATTTCCCGGGTTTGATGGCGCCGCTGAATGGGGTGGAACTGGAGCAGACCCTGAAGAGGGTATCATTTATGTGAATTCCAATGAAATGCCATGGTTAATTCAAATGGTGGAAAATGAAGAGGTGATGGAAGATGTTACCATAGGTGAACGAGTTTATGGACAGTATTGCGTAGTCTGCCATCAAAAGGATAGAAAAGGCAATGTTGCTAGTAGTTATCCTTCCCTTTTGAATATAAAGTCCACCAAATCCAAAACAGAAGTTGCAGAATTGATTGCTAATGGTAAGGGAATGATGACTGGTTTTCCACAAATTCCTGAAGCTGAAAAAGAAGCTTTGATACAATTCCTATTTGATCAAGAAACGGCAGTTGACACAAGTTCTACTTCTACATCTTACCCCCTCCCTTATAAGTTTAAGGGATACAAAAGATTTCAGGACAGTAAAGGTTTTCCTGCTATTTCCCCACCATGGGGGACCATGCACGCCATAGATTTGAATACTGGGGATTTTATTTGGTCCATTACACTTGGAGATACTCCTGAACTAAAAGAAAAAGGATCTCCCCAAACTGGATGTGAAAATTATGGTGGTCCAATTGTTACAGAAAATGGGCTATTGTTCATTGCAGCCACAAAGGATGGCTATTTTAGGGCTTTTGATAAAAAAACGGGTGAACTTCTCTGGGAATATGAGTTGCCTGCTGCAGCTTTTGCAACACCGGCCATGTATCAACTCAATGGAAAGCAGTTTATAGCGATTGCGTGTGGTGGCGAAAAATTGAATACCAAAAAAGGAAATCAGATAATTGCTTTTGCTCTAAAATAACAGTAAACAAAAAACCACGCTCAAAAGCGTGGTTTTTTGTTTTTATTTAAAGTTTAATCAACTACTCAATTTTAATTGAGCTTGAATATTTCTCGACCTGAGCCTTAACTTCTTCCTTGGTAGCTCCTGTAAACTCTTTTATTTCTTCTTTTACTTCTCCGGAAACTTCATCCGTTGACGTTACCACTGCCTTAAATAGTCCATCAGCGGTATTGCTCATTTCAACACGAATTTGCTTCTCCATTTGCCTTTCAACAACTTCGGAAGCAATTTTAGTTTCGTTATATGCCATCATTTTATCAGCGCTAATTGCTATACTTGGAGCAATAACCAATGCTACAACTGACATTAATTTCAGCAAGATGTTCAATGAAGGTCCAGAAGTATCTTTAAATGGATCACCAACAGTATCACCAACAACAGCAGCTTTATGGGCATCTGTTCCTTTACGACCATCAGACTCTATCATTTTCTTAGCGTTGTCCCAAGCACCACCTGCGTTAGATTGGAAAATTGCCATCAAAACCCCTGCGGAAGTAACACCTGCCAATAGACCACCTAACATTTCCGCTCCGCCAATAAATCCTACTGCCACAGGAACTGCTATTGCCAAAAGACCCGGCAATACCATTTCTTTTATTGAGGCTTTTGTTGAAATATCAACACATTTATCATATTCAGCATAACCATCGGCAGCATCAAAAGTGGCACGCTGATCAGGGGTCGCTTTAGACATATCTGAATCAACAGCTCTCATTACCTCTAAGGCCGCTTTTAATTGTGGAATATCCCTAAATTGACGACGAACCTCTTCAATCATTGCCATTGCCGCTCTACCTACTGCATTCATAGAAAGTGCAGAGAACACAAAAGGTAACATTGCACCTACAAGGAGTCCCGCCATTACAGTTGGCTTGGAAACATCAATAGAGGTAACGTTTGCAACTTTCATAAAGGCAGAAAATAAAGCCAAGGCTGTTAAGGCAGCAGAAGCTATTGCAAATCCTTTACCAATAGCTGCTGTTGTATTCCCAACTGCATCTAATTTATCGGTACGCTCACGAACTTCAGGATCTAGTTCAGCCATTTCAGCAATACCACCTGCATTATCAGAAATTGGACCGTACGCATCAACTGCTAACTGGATACCTGTATTTGCCAACATACCAACGGCAGCGATTGCGATACCATAAAGACCTGCAAAATGGTGTGAAACCAAAATCGCAGCAGCGATCAAAAGAATAGGAATCATTGTTGACATCATACCAACACCTAAACCTGCAATAATATTTGTTGCTGCACCAGTTTCCGATTGTTTTACAATAGAATTTACCGGTTTTGTACCTGTACCCGTATAATACTCTGTAATCTTACCAACGCCTAAACCAGCTATCAGGCCAGCTAAGGTTGCCCAAAAAATACCCATAGCTCCAAAAGGCAATCCATCGACCGTCGCAGGAATCAAGGCATTAATGATGAAATAAGAAGCGACTACCATTAAACCTGCCGATCCAAACTCACCAATATTTAAAGCTGTCTGTGGATTACCACCATCCTTAACTCTTACAAAGAAGGTACCTATAATTGACATTATGATACCTACCGCAGCTAATACCAATGGGAGGTAAACAGCGCCTAAACCTGCAAAATCTGGAGTGATAATAAATGCTCCCAAAACCATTGTACCGATTATGGAACCTACATAAGATTCGAATAAATCCGCTCCCATACCTGCAACATCTCCAACATTGTCTCCAACGTTATCAGCAATTGTAGCTGGATTTAATGGGTGATCTTCAGGAATACCCGCTTCAACTTTACCTACTAAATCTGCTCCAACATCGGCAGCTTTTGTATAGATACCACCACCAACACGCGCAAAAAGTGCAATTGATGACGCACCTAGTGAGAATCCTGATAATACATTCAATACCAAACCAAGATTATCGGCACCAGGCCAAATACTTTGATAAATCATAAACAATCCGCTCAGTCCCAAAACACCAAGACCAACAACACCCAAGCCCATTACGGCTCCTCCTGCAAAAGCAACTTCCAAAGCTTTTCCCAAAGACGTTTTAGCTGCCTGTGTAGTTCTTACGTTTGCTTTTGTGGCAACACGCATACCAATGAATCCTGCCAATGCAGAACAAATTGCGCCTACAACAAAGGATACGGCTACCATACCGTTGGAGCCAGCTTCATTACTCCCTTTGAAATAAAGTAATACAGCCACAGTAATTACAAAAATTGATAGAATTTTATACTCTGCCTTTAAGAAAGACATAGCACCATCTGCAATATTTTTAGCAATTCTTGCCATTTTGGCGTCTCCTTCATCTTGCTTTCCTACCCACATATTCTTTATGAATACAAAGACCAGTGCCAAAACACCAAATACAGGTAAATAGTTTACGATTAATTCCATAGTTGTTCAGTTATTTATACTTTTTGAATGGCAGCAAAAGTAGTAAAATACCGACTAATAAAAAAAATGCCCTTTTGATTGTCAAAAGGGCATTTTTTTGCTGCTAAATTCGTTTAAATTGTAAAAGTGCGCTTCTTCTTGTGTTCGCTTTCATCGTATCGCTTAACACATTGGTGATAGATTTCAACAGCTTCCTTGGCATCTCCCCAACCACCGGTATCTACTTTCTTTTCTTCCAAATCTTTATAGACTTTGAAAAAATGTTCGATTTCTTTCTTACGGTGTGGGTTTATATCACTGATATCTTCCTTTTTGTTCCAAACAGGGTCACTTACAGGAACGCAAATAATCTTTTCATCCGGTCCCTTTTCATCGGTCATATGAAAAACGCCAATAGGTTTTACCTCCATCACTACCATTGGATATGTAGGTTCCGTGCCCAAAACCAATACATCTAAAGGATCTTTGTCCAAAGCCAATGTTTCTGGAACAAAACCATAATCACCCGGATACATCATTGAGGAAAAAAGAGTTCTATCAAATCGGATTTTATGAAGGGTGAAGTCGTATTCATATTTGTTTCTACTACCTTTTGGAATTTCTATAAGTACATCAAAGGTTACTTCTTGTTTTTTGGACATTATAAGGTTTTTGTTTTGCAAAAATAACTAGTGAAACGGTACTAGAATAAAGAAATTGCTTTCTTTATGTAAATTAAAAATTAAATCCGAAGGTACCGGTGACTCCAAAAGGACGTGCATTTGGATTACTTAAATAATTCCCTCTAAAATTGAAGTCAATTCTAAAGATTTTAAAAATATTTCCTATTCCGAAGGAATACTCCCAATAAATCTGCTTATCCGGAGCTATTAATGGAATGTTTGATGGTGAGTTTAAGGCTATATTTTCATCTGAAAGTTGTCCCCATGCGCCCCTAAGGCCAACGATTTCCCTAAGATTCATCTTCCGCAACAATGGAATTCTCGAAAACAAACGACCATTAAAATTATGCTCTAAATGAACTGTAGCATACGTATCGGTTACAAACTCATAAAAATCCAAATTGGGAAATGTGTTATATAATGTAAAGAGTGTTTGATTTCCGGGCACTACGCTTAACAGACTCAAGGGTACTTCTCCAAAGGTCTTCCCTAATTCTATACTACTGGTCAATCTTCCAAAACCACCAATTTGCCAAGGTTGCCTATATGAAAATTGTATGCGTTCATAATCAAAATCACTTTCAAAAAACCCACGTATTCCTTTAGTATAATTAAAGAGAATCGTGCTATGGTCATCATTTATATCTACACGTTCTACACCATAACCTATAGTTCTTTTTCCTGGAGTATATACAAATGTAGTATTGATATCAAATTGTTTTACTTCTGATGAAATTCCGGTGGATGAATCATCATCAATATAATCCAGACTGAATGCATTTGGTAGAGCTGAACTCAATGTTCGCAATGAACTTCCAAACCTTATCCTAAAATTCTTCGCAGGTTCCATCTCAAAATTAAGGGTTGAGAGATTAATATTGGTAAGACGGTCATTGGCACCAACTGTAACCAAGGAGGATGAAGCAATACTCCTACCCAATACATCATTGGTGCTTGTGAGGCTTATGCCAAGTTGTTCAACGTCCCTGCGATTTCCCCCAGACACTATTAATCTAGTCTTTCTATCCAACAAAAATTTGGCAGAAAAACCATGTTTGGCTTTTTTATCTGTAAACCCATAGGCCATGTACCCTTCCAATCTCCATGTATCGTTCTGTCCAAAATACGTTCGGGCACCCAATCTAACCCGCGTTCCTTCAGCATCATTAAAACCAAATACGCTGTAAATATTTCCGATATCAATATTCCATTTATCAATCTCAACATAGCCAGAACCCAAAATACTCACAACATCGTAGTAAGTTCTAAACTTTGGAACCGTTTTTAGGGTATCCAATAGTTTAAATATTCCGGATTCATCTTCATTGAGTTTTTCCAAACGTGCATTTTTCCAAAAGGTACTGTCTCTCTTAAACACACGTGGGTCATAAGGGTCCGATTCTGCTTTATAGAACTCTTCAGGTCTGCTGGTATCAAATTGATAATTATCATACACAGTTGTTCGTTTGCCATAAACTCCTCTCGATTTTTCTTTTTTCGAAAAACTGAAATCACTCAGCATATAATCCCGGGTAAGTAAAAAAACCGAATCGTTTACCACATCAAAGTCCTGTTCTATATAAATTTCCTTTACCCAATTGATATTCGCACTTTTGGTTACCTGAAGATTAATTTTCTTAATGGCGTAAGTGGTGTCGCTAACCCAAAAATCGCCCTTAAACGTCAACTCATTGGTTCTTCTGGGGTAATAAATAATATTGTAACACCATTTGTTGTCAATAAAAGTACTATCTGACAGCACATAATTATAGGTGTCCACACCGGTCTTTGCCAGCGGACTGGTAAAACTCTTGTCAAAGAATTTCAAGTAATTATCATAGATATTATAGTCTGAGTACAAATCTTCTACAAAGGCAGTAATTGACTGATTTCCACTAAAACCAGCATTTTTGTTACCTAAAACATCTTCTTTTTCTTCGTTTATGGTATTATCTCCATAAATTCTTGAAAAGCTCTCGTTTAAAAATATGGGCAAATAGGTTTTACCAGTTATTCTTGATGTATCCAGATCCTGAAATACAAACTCCAATCCTTTGAACAATTTGCTTTTTATTAGAGCACTGTCAATTGTGTTGAGGTCAAATTCTATCTTTTCGTATTTATCGTATTGGTATTGTTTGAATTTCCGAACTCCATTTTCTCGCTTTTTGGCCCAGATTTTTTTTAGAATATCAATTGCGGGATTGTCCTTTTTAGATTGCTTACCTGTATACACCACAACCTCTTTCAGTTGCTCGGTAGACTCTGTCAAGGTAATTTCCATATTATAGTTTACCTTTTGCTGGAGTTCTATTTCCTTGGTTTCATAACCTATAAAGGAAACTATAATTGTGGTATATGTGTTATCGGATTCCAAATAGAAACGACCATTGTCATTTGTAATGGTTCCTTCGGAAGAATTTTCAAAAATGATGTTCGCAAAAGCTATAGGGTCACCAAATTCATCTAAAATGATACCGCCAACCTTAGTTTGGGAGAAAACGGAATAAAAAGAAAGAAAAAGTAAAAAAACAAGGAGTCTTTTCATGTTTTGATGGTATTGCATACTGAACAACCCAAATAATGGATTTCACATATGCACGGTCAATTTTGTTTTAATGTAATTTCTTATCAAAAACTATTCCTTAAAAAAAGCCCCATCAACACTGGTTGACGAGGCTAATATACCTTACAAATTTAAGTAAGTTATTTATATAACACTTTCTTAACAGCTTTGATAACATCGGTATGATTTGGCAACCATTCTGCCAACAATACCGGTGAATATGGTGCCGGTGTATCTGCTGTGTTTATTTTTACAACAGGTGCATCCAAATAATCGAATGCCTTATCTTGAACATGATAAATAATTTCTGTAGAAACATTCCCAAAAGGCCATGCTTCCTCCAAAATCACCAATCTATTGGTTTTCTTTACTGAATTTAATATTGCTTCATAGTCCATTGGGCGAACAGTGCGCAAATCAATGATTTCGCAACTTATACCTTCTTTTTCCAGTTCATCGGCAGCCTTGTAGGCTTCTTTGATAATTTTCCCAAAAGAAACAATGGTAACATCCTTTCCTTCTCTTTTTATCTCAGCAACACCAATTGGAATTGTATATTCTCCCTCTGGCACTTCCCCTTTATCTCCATACATCTGTTCAGACTCCATGAAAATAACAGGGTCATTGTCACGGATGGCAGATTTTAATAATCCTTTCGCATCAGCAGGATTCGATGGCACTACCACCTTTAATCCTGGGCAATTGGCATACCAACTTTCAAAAGCCTGTGAGTGGGTTGCGGCCAATTGTCCTGCCGAAGCAGTAGGCCCTCTAAATACAATAGGGCAAGGAAACTGTCCGGCAGACATCTGTCTTATCTTGGCAGCATTGTTTATAATCTGATCTATGCCAACTAAGGCAAAGTTAAAGGTCATAAACTCAATAATAGGTCTATTGCCAATCATTGCAGAACCAACACCAATACCAGAAAAGCCCAATTCAGATATAGGGGTATCAATTACACGTTCCGGTCCAAACTCGTCCAGCATACCTTTGGAGGCTTTGTAGGCTCCATTATACTCGGCAACCTCTTCACCCATTAAATATATGGTATCATCGTTTCGCATCTCCTCGGACATCGCCTGTTGGATAGCCTCTCTAAACTGTAGTGTTTTCATTAAGTAATACTAGAATATTAGTTTATACGCTTAAAAATGCAAGCAAAAATAGGAAAATCTATAAGAACTAGTAAGGGGTAAAAAGTAAAAAAAGAAACAAAATTTATTATGCATGCATAATAAATTTAGGATTTTTATAGCTATCTTTGAAGCGTTAAACCTAAAGAGTATATGAAGATTTTAGTTTGCATTAGCAATGTACCGGATACCACTTCAAAAATTAATTTTACCGAAGGGGATACTAAGTTTGATACAAACGGAGTACAATTTGTAATTAATCCCAATGATGAGTTTGGATTGACCCGTGCCATGTGGTTCAAAGAAAAACAAGGAGCAGCAGTACATGTTGTGACAGTGGGCGGCCCTCAGACCGAACCTACAATCCGAAAAGCACTTGCCATAGGCGCTGACGAAGCTATACGAATCAATGCTGAGCCAACTGATGGTTCCTTTGTTGCAAGACAATTGGCCGAAGTTGTTAAAAATGGTGGATATGATTTAGTGATTGCTGGTAGGGAGTCCATAGATTATAATGGAGGTATGGTGCCCGGAATCTTGGCAACACTGTTGGACATGAACTTTGTAAACACTTGCATTGGACTTGAGGTTGATGGGAATAATGCAACGGCGATGCGGGAAATCGATGGCGGAAAGGAAAAAATAAGCACGTCATTGCCCTTGGTAATTGGAGGTCAAAAGGGATTGGTTGAAGAAAGTGACCTAAGAATTCCCAACATGCGAGGAATTATGATGGCTCGCAAAAAGGCTTTGAACGTTGTTGAACCCGTTGATGCGCCAAAACCCACCCAGGACCAAAAATTTGAAAAACCGGCAGCAAAAGGACCCGTTAAATTAGTAGATGCAGGCAATGTTGAAGAACTTGTCGAATTGTTACACAATGAGGCTAAAGTAATCTAAGAATCAGAATCTAAAAAAAATATGTCAGTAGTAGTATATACCGAATCGGACAAAGGAAAATTCAAAAAAAATGCACAGGAAGCAGCATCCTATGCGTATAAAGTAGCACAAGAACTGGGAGAATCTGTTACAGCAATCGCTATCAATGCGGATGATGATGCTTCTCTTGGCAATTATGGAGTTTCAAAAGTGCTTAAAGTCACCAATGACCAATTGGACACTTTTAATGCAAAAGCCTATGCAAATGTACTTACCCAAGCGGCGGAAGCAGAGGGAGCTAAGGTGCTTATAGTTAGTTCAAGTGCAGATACCAAGTTTTTGACTCCCATTGTCACCGCCAAATTGAACGCGGGCTACGTACCAAATGTAGTTGCTGCGCCAGATAGCATTTCACCTTTTGTAGTGAAAAGAACCGCTTTTAGTAACAAAGGTTTTGCACATACCGAAATTACTTCAGAAATCAAGATTATTGGAGTTTCAAATAATGCCTTTGGAATTCATGAAAACAATGTGACCGTAGCTATTGAAAATTTTGACCCAACACTTGGTGATTCAGATTTCACTACCAAATCCGTGGAAGTGGACAAAGTTGTGGGTAAAGCCACCATTGCTGATGCAGATGTAGTGGTTTCAGGTGGCAGAGGCCTCAAAGGGCCTGAAAATTGGAGTATGATTGAAGAATTGGCAGAGGTGTTGGGCGCGGCAACGGCCTGCTCCAAGCCAGTTTCAGATTTAGGATGGCGTCCACATGGAGAACATGTCGGCCAGACCGGAAAACCCGTAGCCAGTAATCTATATATTGCCATAGGTATTTCTGGTGCTATTCAACATTTGGCCGGAGTGAGTGCATCAAAAACCAAAGTAGTAATCAACAACGACCCTGAGGCTCCGTTCTTTAAGGCCGCAGATTACGGAATCGTTGGTGATGCCTTTGAAGTTGTTCCTAAACTCATCGAAAAATTAAAGGAATTTAAAGCCCAAAACACTTAATTTTTGTTAATTTGCCCATTACAAGGGGCTGTTCAGATAACTGGTTATGCCGCTATTTGAACAGCCTTTTTTGGTTTTAGGAAGATAAATATGAGTTTAGTACGATTAAAAATCAAGGGGATATCTTATAGCCAGACGCAAAATGGCGCATATGCCCTTATTTTAAATGAAGTTGATGGAGATAGAAAACTCCCTATTGTAATTGGTGCTTTTGAAGCACAATCCATTGCAATTGCCCTAGAAAAAGAAATAAAACCACCTAGACCGTTGACCCATGATCTGTTCAAGAATTTTGCGGACAGGTTTGGCATTGTGGTTAAACAGGTTATTATCCATAAACTTGTGGATGGTGTGTTCTACTCGAGCGTAATTTGTGAACGGGATAAAGTGGAAGAGATTGTAGATGCACGTACAAGTGATGCCATTGCCCTGGCTTTACGTTTTGATGCACCTATTTTTACCTATAAGACCATTTTGGATAAAGCTGGAATCTTCTTAAAATTCTCATCAAAAGAAAATGAGGAGAACGAAGATGATGACAGTATTGTAGTTGATGAGATTCTTCAAGAAGGGGAAACCGTGGAGATAGAATCGGGAAGTTCGTCACAGGGGTATAGAGAACTTACACTTGAAGAACTTTATAAGGAATTGGATAAAGCAGTTGCCAATGAAGATTATGAAAAGGCTGCCAAACTACGGGACGAAATCTCCAAGCGCAAATAAGCCTTTTACATGGGTACAAAAACCAAAAGTTTCCTAATACTTTTATTATTTATTTGTGCCTTTTCATATGGACAAAATACACTTCCAGCTGATTCCCTGAATATTGCGGTTGACACAACCATAATTGATGATGTCTCAACGCAAGAAACAACACAACTGATACCCAATCAAGGATTTACTTTTACCACATTATGGAGAGGGGTGCTGGGAATGGCCGTACTGATTTTTATTTCGTTTCTTTTTAGTTCCAATAGAAAAGCCATCAACTGGAGAACCGTTGGCATTGGTCTCGCTTTGCAACTCCTAATTGCTATTGGTGTGCTCAAAGTACCATTCGTACAATATATATTTGAAAAAATAGGACAGGTTTTTGTTAGCATATTGGATTTTACAAGGGCAGGAAGTCAATTCCTTTTTGAAGGACTCGTCGTAGATATGGACACCTTCGGATTCATCTTTGCCTTTCAGGTATTGCCCACAATAATTTTCTTTTCTGCTTTGACCTCAGTGCTATTTTATATGGGAATCATCCAAAAAGTGGTAAGGGCATTGGCATGGTTACTAACAAAATCTTTAGGGATATCGGGTGCAGAAAGTCTCTCGATAGCGGGAAATATCTTTTTAGGACAAACTGAAGCACCTTTGCTCATTAAGGCCTATTTGGAAAAAATGAACAAATCCGAAATCCTTTTGGTCATGATAGGCGGCATGGCAACCGTTGCCGGGGCAGTATTAGCAGCTTATATAGGTTTTTTAGGTGGTGACGACCCGGCTCTCCGTTTAGTTTTTGCAAAACATTTATTGGCAGCTTCAGTGATGGCAGCGCCGGGGGCAATTATTATTTCCAAAATTTTATACCCTCAGACCGAAAGTATCAACACCGAGGTTCAGGTATCCTCGGAAAAAATTGGAGCAAACATTCTGGATGCTATAGCTAATGGAACCACGGAAGGTTTAAAATTGGCCTTGAACGTAGGCGCCATGCTATTGGTCTTCGTGGCATTTATTGCTATGATCAATGGAATTTTGGGCTGGGTTGGTGATTTTACTACATTCAACAGTTGGATTGCTACCAACTCCCCTTATGAAAGTTTCTCTTTGGAGGCTGTTTTAGGAACCATTTTTGCACCTTTAATGTGGTTAATTGGTGTTGCCAATGAAGATGTAATGCTTATGGGACAATTGCTAGGTATTAAATTGGCCGCAAGTGAATTTATAGGGTATATTCAATTGGCAGAACTTAAATCTGTAACCAGCAATCTTCACTTTACGTATAATAAATCCGTAATTATGGCTACCTATATGTTATGTGGTTTTGCAAACTTCGCTTCTATTGGCATTCAAATTGGAGGAATAGGTTCTTTAGCACCGGGGCAACGTAAAACCTTATCCCAATTTGGAATGAAAGCTGTATTGGGCGGTTCTCTGGCCTCACTCCTATCAGCTACCATTGCAGGAATGATTCTTGGGTAGTTAATATCATTATCCGTTGATAAAATCTTTATAAGTCCGATTATATTCTTGCCATAAATCTTATTCTTGAAGTAATTTAGATGGATTTAATTTTTCTGTCACATCGAGCGCAGTCGAGATGCCTTTTGAAGATTTCTCCTCGTTGCACTCGTTCGAAATGACAAGCGGTAATTTGATGAAAGAATGAAACAATACCACGACTTACTTAAACATGTATTGGAACACGGAAACCAAAAAGGGGACCGAACAGGAACAGGAACTTTAAGTGTTTTTGGCTATCAAATGCGGTTTGACCTTTCCGAAGGCTTTCCAATGGTAACCACAAAAAAACTCCATTTAAAATCTATAGTGCATGAACTGCTCTGGTTTTTAAAAGGGGATACCAATATTGGCTACCTACAGGAAAATGGAGTACGCATCTGGAATGAATGGGCCGATGACAATGGCGATTTAGGTCCTGTTTATGGGCATCAATGGCGTAACTGGAACAGTGAGGAAATCGATCAAATCAAAGAGGTCATTGAATCCTTAAAAAATAATCCCAATAGTCGAAGAATGTTGGTCTCTGCATGGAACCCAAGCGTTTTGCCAGATACTTCTGTTTCTTTTTCTGAAAACGTAGCCCAAGGTAAAGCCGCTTTACCACCCTGCCATGCGTTTTTTCAGTTCTATGTTGCAGATGGAAAACTTTCCTGCCAATTGTACCAGCGTAGTGCTGATATCTTTTTGGGCGTACCATTTAATATTGCATCTTATGCTTTGTTTACCATGATGATGGCCCAAGTTTGTGGCTATCAGCCCGGGGATTTTATCCACACCTTTGGTGATGCACACATCTATAATAACCACATGGAGCAGGTTGAACTACAACTCAGCCGCAATCCACGACCCTTGCCAAAAATGCACCTTAACCCCGCCGTGAAGAATATTTTTGACTTTATTTTTGATGATTTTGAATTAGTAGATTATGACCCGCATCCCCACATAAAAGGTGTTGTAGCGGTGTAACCATTGTATTTTCTGACTAAATTTTAAGTCACTTTTATAAAATCAGTTGTAACCTTTTTTAAAAAAATTTGTCTTCATATAAAAAGGTAATTAACACAACTGATTTATGAAAAAAAACAACTTTGCCATATTCGCTTTTATTTGCGCTCTACTATGTTTTAATAAGGTACCTGCACAGATTCATATTGAAGGAAACGTCGAAATCAATATGAATTCAGGTTTATTTAGCTGCAATTTTAATCTGGCCAACATCCCCAAGTTAAGTGATTATTCCATTTTACTTAATAAGGGAATGAATGTTAAATATTTTAGAGACAGTGAGAATGAGTTAATCAACTATGAAGGGTATTATAATGGTAAAGTCAAAGGAGAGGCCATAGCCTACACTTTTAAAAATGACTCAACATCAACTATTCCTTCAAAATTTAATGTGACATATAGAGGCGCTTTTCCGGTTTACTCGAATGACTTTAACAAATTTGATTATAAGGGCATAATCGCCATTAATGATCAAACCCTTAGGGCCAGTGAACAAACCAAATGGTACCCCGTTATTTATGATGCCGCCAATGATAGGGTTTTAAATAGTTACACTTATGATTTGACCATTACCATTAAGGGCGGCAATACCATTTTTGTTAATGGAAACGCTCCAAAAAAAGGAGAAACTTCTCGGTTTGTTTCAAGAAAAGCACACCCCTTGTTATTGTTTGCAGGTACATATAGTTTTATTGAAAGCAACGGGGATTATATTCTTAACACAGATGTATCAAAGGAAACATCGGAAAAAGTATTTAAAAATACAGCAAACATAAAGTCTATCCTTTCCAAAAATCTAGGCTTAGAATTCACAGATAAGATTTATTTAATCAATCATAAAGCCATTAATAAACGTAAAGAAGGGAGCAGCTGGGGGTTTAATACTTACCCTACTTTTGCTTTTACAGGCTTGAATTTTGATAAACTATTAGATGATAACGGAAAATTTTTAAATGACCACTATAGATATTTTGGACATGAGTTTGGCCATAATTATTTTGGAAACAATGTGATGTCCGGTAAATTAAGTTGGTTTTGGTTAGAATCGTTTGCCGAATATCTCTCTTACAATATAGCCGAGGATTTATGCGGAAAAGAATTCCTAAAACAAGTTTTACTTAAGCAGATAAAGAATATTGAGAATGATAGTTTTATCCCTTTAAATAAAATTGAAAATAGAGATGAGATTGATGAAAAATACAGATATATCTTGGCTCCATTGATGCTTAAATGCTTTGAAGACAGATTTGGCCGAAATAAAATGAATCTAACCTTAAAATCTTTATTGGAATTTGCGAAGAGTGAAACCCTCACATTGATGCATTGGAAAGAATCCGCAATTAAAAATGGGATAAAAGAAGAAGCATTTGAAAAATTTGAAAAGGAGTTTATTGAAAACCCAGGATTCAAGCAAAATATTATAGATGAAATTAGAAAAAATCATAGTTAACCATCACTACCATATAATTTGGTTGTCTTCCACACCATATTGAAAATATAGTTTCAAAAATAAAAAACACCCAAGCTTTCGCTTGGGTGCCCGTGACTAGTAAACAAATTTTCTTTTTCAAACTAGTTTCTTGTCACTGTAATAGGATTAGAGAGTCCGTAGAATCCATCAAAATCAGACACATTTTTGCCCATTTCAAGACCAGTTAATCCATCTTCATAGGTCAGGTGCCAAATCAAACAGACTCCGGTACCAGCTCCATCAAAATCAACACCTTCAACAGCATCCAAAGTTGGTGGCACTCCTAAAATATTATTTGCATCATCAGTAATTACATAGGTTTGGTTAGTGCCGGTAAGTCCGGTAGCATCCAATGTAATCCCACTTACCATATCTGGGGTTCCATCAACCGTAAAAGTAAAAGGTCCGCCTGAAAGTGCTCCGGCATTTAATCCTTCCCGAGTTACGGTAATGGAATTGGAAAGGGCATAAAAACCATCCAAATCGGATACGTTGTTACCACCCATCAATCCTGTAAGTCCTTCTTCATAGGTAATGTGCCATATTAAGCAAACTCCTGTTCCAGCTCCATCAAAATCAACACCTTCAACGGCATCTATTGTTGGAGGCAAGCCTAAAATATTGTTCTGGTCATCTGTGATTACCCAACCTTGTTTTGAACCTGTCAAATTGGTGTCATCCAAGGTAATTCCACTGACCATATCTGGAGTTCCATCGACAGTAAACGTAAAAGGTCCGCCTGCAATGGCCCCAGCATCAAGACCTTCTCTAGTAACGGTAATGGAATTGGAGAGCGCATAGAAACCAACCAAATCGGATACGTTGTTACCACCTGTCAGTCCTGTAAGTCCTTCTTCGTAGGTAATGTGCCATATTAAGCAAACTCCTGTTCCAGCTCCATCAAAATCCACACCTTCAACGGCATCTATGGTTGGAGGTAAGCCTAAAATATTATTCTGGTCATCCGTGATTACCCATCCTTGTTTTGATCCGGTCAAATTGGTATCATCCAAGGTAATTCCACTGACCATGTCTGGGGTTCCATCAACAGTAAATGTAAAAGGTCCGCCAGAAATTGCGCCAGCATCCAATGCATTTCTATTGACCATAACAAAATTTGATAACGCGAACTCTCCGGTTAAGTCATCAAGGTTTTCTCCCATCGCAAGACCTCCCAATCCTGTTGAATAAGTCAAGTGATAAATATAACAGGAACCTACACCTGCACCATCAAAATCCACGCCCTCAACAGCTTCCAGTGTTGGGGGAATGCCTAAAATATTCTTTTGGTCATCCGTGATTACATAGGTCTGTGCATCACCATTAAGCAATGATTCATCCAAGACAATACTACTCACCATATCGGGTATACCATCCACTGTAAAGTTGTAAGGACCACCAGATAACATTCCAGCATTCAATCCATTTCTAGTAACAGTAATGGAGTTGGAAAGATCATAATCCCCAGAGAAGCCACTGGTGTTCATACCCACTTCCAAACCGGTAAGACCGTCTTCATAAACTAGATACCAAATAAGGCATATTCCAGCTCCAGCCTCATCAAAATCAACACCTTCAACGGCATCTAAACTTGGCGGAAGTCCCAAAATATTCCCTGAATCATCTGTAATCACATAGGTTGAATTACTCCCAACCCGGTTACTGTTGTCAATGGTAATTCCACTGACCATATCCGGAATTCCATCAACAGTAAATGTAAAAGGTCCGCCAGATAGGGTTCCGGCTTCCAAGGTCACTGGGGCATCATCAGAATCATCATCACAAGAGATCAATATTACTGACATGCCCAATAGTAGTGCGAATAATTTTAAGTTGCTCATTTTCGTGTTTTTTATATTACAGGGCAAAAGAAGAAGGAAGTTGTTGCAGAAGTATCACGTAAAAATCAAAATTTCTTATATACTGATAATCAATTATTTAAATTAAAAATGATGTCTTTTTGTAAAGATTTGTCCAAAAACCAGACTTTTTAAGCAGTATCCATTATAAATTTTATAGGAAACGGTGAACTTTCCGTGATACTTTACATTTTAATTCGTTGTATTATGAAGAGAGTGCTAATTGTTGAGGACGATATTGAGATTATCCGACTTTTAGAAATACATCTGAAAGATTTGGGTTGTCAGGTCATCACGGCCAATAGAGGTGATGTTGGATTGAGAAAAGCCATCAGCGAAAAACCTGATCTTATTATTCTTGATGTAATGCTCCCAGAAATGGACGGCATTGAAATCTGCCAAAAAATACGAGCACAAGAAATTAAGTCTCCCATTATGATGCTCACGGCGCGTTCAGAAGAAATAGATAAGGTATTGGGACTGGAAGTTGGTGCGGATGATTACCTGACCAAGCCATTTAGCGTTAGAGAATTTATTGCCCGGGTAAAAGCGATTTTTAGAAGGCAAAAAATGGATGTTGCTTCTCCCTATTCTGAAAAAAACCCAAAATTGATGCAGTTTGATATCCTTTCCATTGATATTGATATGCGCAAAGTGCTTTTGGATGGCAAAAAAATTGAGCTTTCACCTAAAGAATTTGAACTCTTGGTCCTTTTATCCTCCAACCCTGGTAAGAGCTATGACCGTACCAAATTGTTGAACATGATCTGGGGCTATGATTTTCAAGGGTATGAGCACACGGTGAACTCACATATCAATCGCTTGCGATCCAAAATTGAACCGGACATGAGCAATCCAAAATTTATTCTGACCACATGGGGAGTGGGCTATAAATTCAACGAAGAGCTTAGGGAAACTTGAACAAACCAAACAAATGAAAAACAACATCCTTTCTACCAGATTCATTCTTAAACTTACCCTCTCCTTCCTCGCCATTTTATTGCTTGCTGGCATAGGGTATACCATTACCTCCATATATCTATCCAACAAATATTTTTATGAGACCACACAGCGGTTACATGCAAATCTTGCACAGGATCTTATCGATGAAAAATTTAAGAACACGCATCCTTTTGATTCTACGGGAAATGTGAACAAGCCTCTTTTTGGGGATATTATGCATGATATGATGGCCGTAAACCGTGCCATAGAGGTCTATCTTTTGGATAACTCCGGTAGTGTGCAATATTCAGTGGTGCTAGATCATGATGCCCCTGAAACAAAGGAGAAAAAGATAAACCTTCAACCCATTAAGAAATTTATTGATGAGAAGGGAGCAAACTATACATTGGGAGACGACCCAAAGGATTTGACAAAACAGACTATTTTTTCCGCAGCCCGTTTTAACCAAGATGGTAATGAAGGTTACGTATATATTGTTTTGGCTGGTGAAGATTTTTTGGCAACACGGAGCGATTTATTTCAAAGTTATTTTATGCGTTTGGGCCTTGGAGGTTCATTATTGACGCTAATTTTTGCAACGCTTTTGGGAGTACTTGCCATTTGGTACCTCACCCGTAGCCTTCGGAAAATCATTTATGCAGCCAAGCGTTTTCAACAGGGAGATCTCCAATACCGAATTGAAAATGCTGAAAAAACAGATTTGGCCAATGTTGCAAGTACGTATAATAGTATGGCAGATACCATCTTATCGGATATTGAAAAAATAAAATCCATTGAATTATTGCGTCAGGAACTCATTGCCAATATTTCGCATGACCTTAGAACGCCTTTATCCATCATACAGGGCTATATTGAAACATTGCATATGAAAGATGCTGAACTTTCTGCTGAAGAACGCGCAGCATATTTAAAAACGGTGTCCCGAAGCAGTGAACGACTCTCCAAACTGGTTTCACAGCTCTTTGAATATTCAAAACTTGAGGCAAACCAGATTCAACCTGAAAAAGAACCCTTTTTAATCAGTGAACTGGCAAACGACATCCATAGAAATTATTCGCTCCTGGCAGAACAGAAGAACATTGATCTAAAACTTTCCATGAAAGAAAGTATTCCTCTGGTTTTTGCCGATATTTCCCTTGTTGAGCGAGCTATTCAAAACTTAATGGACAATGCCTTAAAATTTACTCCTGAAGGTGGTGAGGTGATTGTAAAAATTGAAGCTGAAAACGATCATGTTGAAGTTACAATCCAGGATTCTGGACCTGGAATAAAAAAGGACAATCAGGCTTTGATTTTTGAGCGCTATCGCCAAACTAAAGCAGGTCAAGAAAAAGAGGGTACCGGATTGGGATTGGCCATTGTAAAGAAAATAATGGAGATTCATGATAGTAGTATCAAAGTATTGAGCAAGCCCAATGAGGGCACTTCATTTAGTTTCAGCCTTCCTGTATATGCAGTGAACTAGCCCATTTTTCGCTATCTTTAAGGAGTAAAACCTGTTTATGATTCTTACCGATTCCGTGGTTGATTTCTTTCTGGAAACCCGAAAACACTCCGAAGATATCTGTCAACCCCTAGAAATTGAGGACTATGTAGTACAGCCCATAGTGGATGTAAGTCCTCCCAAATGGCATTTGGGACATACTACCTGGTTTTTTGAGGAATTTATCCTAAAACCACATGCAAAAAAATATGTTTTGTTTGATGAGGACTTCTCTTATGTTTTTAATAGTTACTATGAAACGGTTGGGAAACGAGTTGTCCGTTCTGATAGGGGAAATCTATCTAGACCATCCGTAAAAAAGGTATACGAGTATCGAAATTATGTGACTGAGGGCATCAAAGAGCTTTTTGAAACCAATCAAAATGAAGAAATCAATGCCCTTTTGGAAATAGGCATCCATCATGAAAAACAGCATCAGGAACTGTTATTGACGGACATCAAATTTATTCTTGGGAACAATCCTCTTTTGCCCACATATTCTGAAACATTTATTGACCACCCTATTGAAACCCATCAAAAAGACTGGATCATGGTTGATGAAGGTGTTTATGAAATTGGACATAATTCCAATGATTTTTGTTATGACAATGAATTGGGAAGACACAAAGTATATCTTCATTCCTATGAAATTTCCAACAAATTGGTGACCAATGGGGAATACATTGAATTTATGGAAGCAGGAGGTTATCAACGTTTTGATATCTGGCACGCGGAAGGATGGGATTGGGTGAACCAAAATCAGATTTCTGCACCTTTATATTGGCATAAAATTGATAATGAATGGCATAATTACACCGCTAAAGGACTTCAAAAAGTGAAGGGAGAAGCCCCTTTAACCCATATCTCATATTTTGAAGCTTTTGCTTATGCACAATGGAAAGGACATCGCCTACCAACAGAGTTTGAATGGGAAGCTGCACAGACTTTCTTTCCTTGGGGTAAACGATGGGAATGGACTGAGAGTGCTTATCTCCCCTACCCTAATTACAAAAAAGTGGATGGAGCCTTGGGAGAGTACAATGGTAAATTTATGGTGAGTCAAAAAGTGCTAAGGGGAGGCTCTGTAGCTACCCCTATAAAACATACGCGGCATACCTATAGAAATTTTTTCCATCCACAACTAAGATGGCAATTCACCGGATTAAGGTTAGCCAAATAATCGCGACATATACCATATGCAAAATACCAATATCTCAACTTTTACCTCAGTTTTTGAGCAAGAAATCTACGAAGGATTAACTACATATCCGAAACATTTATCTTCCAAATATTTTTATGATGGAATAGGTGATAAACTCTTTCAGGACATCATGGCAATGCCCGAATATTACCTAACTGATTGTGAGTTCGCCATCCTTGATAAGGAAAAAGAGAACATTGCCACATTGTTTTCAAAATCGGGAGAGCCTTTTAGTTTATTTGAACTTGGAGCCGGAGACGGTAAAAAGACAAAAGTATTGCTTCGTCACTTTGTGAAAAACAATATTTCTTTTGACTACAGGCCAATAGATATTAGTCAAAACGCGTTGAATCAATTGGAAAAATCAATAAAAGAGGAAATTCCAAAGGTAGAAGTCAATACTATGCAGGGGACCTATGTTGATACCTTAAGGGATATTGGAAATGCAAATGACAGAAAGAAAATCATTCTTTTTTTGGGTTCCAACATTGGAAATCTAAAGCATGCCCAAGCTGTTCAATTCTTAAGAGACATGAGAGATTCCATTAATCCAGGGGATTTAATTTTCATGGGATTCGATCAAAAAAAACATCCCCAAGCTATTTTGGATGCCTATAATGACAAAACGGGAATAACCGAGGCTTTTAATAAGAATATTTTAACTCGTATCAACAAAGAAATGGGCGGCAACTTTGATTTGGACCTATTTATGCATTGGGAGGTATATGATCCAGAAACTGGCACTGCCAAAAGCTATTTGGTTTCCAAGGAAGAACAAACGGTTCAAATTGAAAGCTTAAAACTTGAAATACGTTTTAATGCCTGGGAAACAATTCACACGGAAATCTCTCAAAAATATGATGACGATACTGTGGAGTGGTTGGCTAAGGAAGCAGGGCTTACAATTACTGAGGTATTTTCAGATAAAGAGCAGCAATACAAAAATTATATATTTAAAAAATAATTTATGAAAGCAATATGGAACAATACAGTCATTGCTGAAAGTAATGAAACTGTTATGGTTGAGAACAACCATTATTTTCCCGAAGAAAGTATAAAAAAAGAGTATTTTAAAGCTAGTGATACACATACGACTTGTCCATGGAAAGGCATTGCTTCATATTATAGCCTAGATGTAGATGGAAAGGAAAATATTGACGCTGCTTGGTATTATCCAGAAACAAGTGAACTGGCCAGAAATATAAAGGGAAGAGTAGCTTTTTGGAAAGGGGTCACCATTGAAAAATAGAATTTCAATGATGACCTTTAAGCTTTATACTTCAAGTACCGCATTTTCCGTACCTGCATAATCGTTCCATTGAAAACGATCTGCTTCGGCATCGTTGATGTAGTTACCGTCCACTAAATATCTGAACTCGTAACTGTTTTCATTTGGAAACTCAAAAGTACCTTTAAATGTTCCATTTTTCAGCTTCTTTAATTTACTTCCTTTAGGGTTCCAGTTGTTGAAATCACCAACAACGGCAACTTTTTTTGCTTCGTCAGCAGGTACAGAGAAGGTTACCTTGCAAACTGGCTTACTTTTTAGGTATTGTTTTTTAATTGCCATGACACTTTGATTTTTCTTATTGAAATTAATTACAAAACAATAGATAAAACCACTTACTTACAACAAGTTACGTTCGATTTATCATATTGATAAAATGCTCCTAACAATAGGATTATCTTTGCAAAATTAGCAGCCTATTTTTCAAAAAAAATGATATTTGTCATCTAAGCTTTGAGTATGCTTAAAATTGTATCAATCTCACTCTCTGTATTATAGAAATGGAAGCTTAACCGTATACCGGCTCCACGTTGCGAACAGACAACATTTTCATTGCTTAATTTCTCAAACAATTGTTGGTCTCCCTTAATATTAAAGATAGTGCTGTGTATGCTTCGGTTTGATACGTGATCTTCTAATAATCCCAATGCCGAAAAACCAGTTTTGGCCTTCTGAGATAGTGTCTGTATTTGATTGGAAATATGCTCAATACCTATATCGTGTAAAAAATCCAGGGAAAACTTAAGACTACCAAAATTTAAACTGTCCAAATGTCCCGGTTCTAGATGTTTACAAAAAGGAATGGCATTCCTTTTTGTAATATCCCTATTCACCGAGCCGTTCCCAATGGATTTAAGTTGAAATCGCTTTTTGACCTCTTCCTTGACCAGAACAAAACCATTTCCGTAACCTGATAAAAGCCATTTGTAGGCGCTTGCGCCCAAAATATCGATTCCAGAATCCTCAAAATTGAATTGCGATGTTCCACAAAACTGAGTGCCATCAACAATAATTATAAGGTCTTCGAATTCGTTTTTTAAACGTTTTAAAAAATCCAGATCTATTTTGATGCCATTGATCCATTGTACAAGACTAAGTGCTAAAACATCAATGCCTCCAGCTTTTATTTTATCATAAATCTGAGCTTCGAGGTTTGCATCAATTTCCAAATAGTTCAATTTGAAGCCCCTGGTTTCAAATGACCAATTCAATGAGGGATAATCCGTTTTAAGTAGTAATATAGTTTGTTTTTTGGGCAATCCCTCCAATAACATGTTCAACCCTAACGTAAAATTGGGCACCAAAGCCACATTTTCCGCCTTGCAATTAAAAAACCTTCCAACGGTAGCATTGATCTGGGGAGTTTCTTCAAAACTCTTCGTTTTCATTTCACTGCCACCAATCAAATAATCCAAATCATGCTCTTGCCTCCATTCCATCAAATCCTCACTCAGCAGTCCAGTAACGGCCGTATTTGCATAGATGCATTGTTTTAGGACTGGAAATTTGTTTCTCAAATTTTGCATTTAAATGAGGTTGCTGCTAATTCATTTATATTTGCTGTTAAAGATAGCCATTCAATGTTATCCTTAAAGAAGAAAAAAAAAACGGTAGATATAGAACAACACGAGTTATTGGAGAATGCCCAAAAACGGGTTAAACAGAAAAAAAGACTTTTTTCCCATTTTGTGATTTTTCTGATTGGAAGTGTTTTCTTGATTCTAATCAACAAAATCCTGAAATATGGAGAGGGTTATGATTGGTTTATCTGGGGTATTACATTTTGGGCTTTTTTGTTTGTTATACATGCATTCAATGTTTTTATCACCCATAAGTTTATGGGGCAAGGTTGGGAGCGGAAACAACGCGAAATATTGGTCGCTAGACAAAAAGAGCGTATTGCCGAAATTCAAAAAGAAATAGAAACGGATTTTCCTCTTTCCAAAATCAATAAAAAAAAAGATCTGTGAGTCAACTGATAATTATAGCTGCCGCAGGCGAAAACAACGCTTTGGGTATTAATAATGATCTTCCATGGCATCTACCCGACGATTTTAAGCGGTTTAAGGCACTTACTACTGGACATAAAATTATTATGGGGCGAAAAACCCTTGAAAGTTTTCCAAAGGCGTTGCCCAACAGAGAGCATATTGTTATTACAAGGGATAGGGAATATGTGCCAAAATTTCCTTGTACTGTGGTGCATTCTTTACCCGAGGCTTTGGAACTTGTGGCTACCGATGTACGTTCTTTTATTATTGGTGGTGGTGAAATTTATAAACAAGCCATGGAATTTGCAACGGACATAGAGCTGACACGGGTTCATTCATCCTTTGAAGCAGATACTTTTTTCCCGGAAATAGACGATTCCCTTTGGGAATTGGTCATGGAAGAGTACCATCCTAAAGATGATAAGCACATCTATGATTTTACGTATTGTACCTATCGGAAAAAATAGACTCTAAAAATCTAAATACGATATTTCTACATTTGGCCCTGCTACTAAAGAATGTAACACCTTAGTAGGAGAATTGGTATAAAATTTATGGGCGATAGCAGTATTGGATACATTCAACAGCTTGTTCTTTTTTAATAGTGCCATTGTCTGCCGTGCCACAGCCTCACCTGAATCTATGATATTAATTTCTGATGGGACTATTTCTTTGAGTAAGGGTATTAGGTATGGATAGTGGGTACATCCCAAAACAAGACAGTCAATATCCTTCTCCAACATTGGATTTACATATGACTGAAGAAGCTCTTTCATCTCTGAAGAATCTGTCCTTCCAGCCTCTATCAATTCAACCAGTCCTTTTCCCTGCTGTTCTATAACCGTAATTCCCGCAGCATATAGTTTAGTGGTATTATGGAAAAGACTACTGGACAAGGTGCCTTTTGTTGCCAGAATACCTACTTTTTTGGTTTTTGTCTGTAAAGTCGCAGGTTTAATTGCCGGTTCTATCCCAACAAATGGAACTTCATAGGTGGTTCTTAAATAATCTATGGCGTTTGTTGTAGCCGTATTACACGCTACCACAATCAATTTACAGCCTTTTTCAAGTAGGAGTTCAGTATTCTTAATACTTAACCGAAGTATTTCTTCTTTGGACTTTGTTCCGTAGGGAGCATTTAAACTATCAGCTAGATATACTACATCCTCATTGGGAAGCATTTTTTGTATCTCTTTCCAAATGGAGGTTCCACCTACTCCTGAATCAAAAATGCCAATAGGCTGCTGCATGCTCAAAAGTAGTCACTAATATTAATGCAACAAAAAAAACCGTTTTCCAAAATTTTGGAAAACGGCTTAAAATATATTTTTAGATGTAGTTTTAGAACCCTAAATCCTGTTTTACCAATGGTAAAAGGTCCTGCCCCTTGGCCACGATAAGGCTAAGTCCCGGACTAGCATCAATTACATAGTCAACCCCTTGGGCAGCAGCAACTTTTTCTATGGAAGCTTTTGCCTTTTCAGAAATTGGTGCAAACAGAGCCTGCTGTTTTTTCTGCATTTCTTGCATTGCTGCCTGTTCTGCATTCTGAATATTTTTTTGGATTTCTTGCAACTCTATAGCGCGCTTTTCATTCTCTTCCCTAGATTTTGAGGTAGATTCATTCTGATATTGAGTTGCTTTATTTTGAAACTCGGTCATAGATCCTTTTAAATCGGCACTATAGGTTTCTTCCAATTTTTTTAATTCTGATTGAGCCGCAATCATTTCCGGCATTTCAGACAATAATTGCTGAACGTTTATGTGAGCAATTTTACTCTGTGCATTTACAAAACTTGTAGCAGCGACAAATAAAACTAGTGCTACAGCAATTTTCTTTACATTTTTCATGATTCTAAGTTACTATTTTGAATGTTAATGTTAGTGTTTCAATATTATTGTTGTATTGAATCCTTTTCCTGTTCTTGCGTTTTTTCTCGCTCTTCCAATTTGGCCTTTCGCTTGGCTTCACGCTCTTCCAATAATTTTTTTCTTCGCTCCTCGTACGCTTTCTTTCTTTCTTCCCTTAATCTTAGGGCCTCCGCTCTTTTATCTTCCAATTCTTTCGTCTTGGCCTCTTTGGCTTCCTCTGCATTTGCTTGTCGTTCTTTTAACGCTTCGCTTATCTCCTTATCGGCCTCAGACTCTTCCTCAGTAAATTTATCCAAGCGACTTTGTTGTTTTTCATTTTTGTTAGATTTACTCACTTTTCTAGTGCGAGCTATCTCTCTTAAAACCAAGTCACTAATGTCATGTCTTTTTTCGGAGTACAACATTACAACATCTGCTGATTTATCAAAAATAAAATCGTATCTTTTATTTCCTCCTATTTTTTGGACTTCGTTGAACACTTGATCCTGTATAGGTTGAATCAATAGTTGTTTTTGAAGAACCAAATCTCCCTGCGGGCCAAAACGATTCTGTTGGTAATCAATCATTTCCGTTTCCAAAATCTGAATCTCTTCTTCACGTTCCGCGATCAACTCATCAGTCAATAGCACTTTTTCCGCCATTAAATCCTTCTTCATTTGCTCAACAACGCTATGTTTTAGCTCAATTTCCTTTTTCCATTTTTCGGCCTTGGTATTCAATTGCTCTGTGGCATCCCTATATTCTTCCACATTTTCCAGAATGTACTCCATGTCCACATAACCTATACGTACTCCTCTTTGTGAGAACGTATAATTGGACACCGCCAAAACAACTATTAACAAAAGAACTTTGATATTCATTTTTGTCTCCGCTTTTTTACATAGAAAATATCGTGCCAAAATACTGAAATCATTTAAAATGAGCTATTTAGAAATCGAGAAAAGGCTATATTTTCTTTTGGTTAAAACTGTTGCCCGATGATGAAGTGCGTTTGCCAGCCACTAGGTCCAACAGATCCAGGTACCAAGTCCGTATCGAACCCGTAACCAAAATCAATACCTAAGAGACCAAATGCCGGCATAAATATACGTAGCCCCACTCCGGCAGATCTTTTTAATTCAAACGGATTATATTCATTAAAATTGTTAAATGCATTACCGGCTTCTAAAAAAGAAAGCCCATAAATAGAAGCAGATGGTTTTAACGTAAGTGGATAGCGCAGTTCCAATGAAAATTTATTGTAGATAGTACCACCATCTTGTTCCAGGCTTCCTGTAATTGGATTTGTTATGTATGGTGTTAGGGAACTGTTTTCATACCCCCGCAATTGAACTATATCCCTTCCGTCCAAAGTAAAATTTCCTAAACCATCTCCACCGACAAAGAAACGTTCAAAAGGTACATCTCCAATATCATTGTTATAACTTCCTAAAAAACCAAATTCTGCATTGGTTCTCAAAACCAGTTTATCTACTAATGTGGTATACCAATCCCCTTTAAATTTTACTTTATAAAATTCCAACAACTTAAAGCGTTCTTCTTCCAATCTCTCAAGTTCATCACTTTTTTCAGAAAACTCTAATTGTTCTTCAACACTGGCGGGGCTGGTACCAATCTCAAAAAGCCTTTCAGTTGTAGTATCGATATCCTCCTTGATCTGTTTGAAGTCTTTTTTACTAAAAAGTGAGTATGGCGGAGTGAATTTTGCAGTAAGTTCAAAATTAGAACCTGTCATTGGGAAAATTCTACTAGGCCCCTGCGAACTTCTTGTTATTCCAAAAGTATAGCTCAATGAATTGGAACTTCCATTCCCAAAATTGAAAAGGCCATTATTGAAATCATTAAAATCGTATAACTGATAGCTCAACGAATGAGAAATCGTAAAGAAATCATCTGGCCACTGCACACGTTTTGCAAGGCCAGCAGATACCCCAGTTATCGAAAACCCGCGATCTTTATCCACATCTAATCTTCCATCTGTACCAAATGTTGTGGAGAACTGTTGAGTTCTTGAAAGCGAAAGATTAAATCTTACAGGTTTTCTGCCTCCTAACCAAGGTTCAGAAAAATTTAAGCTGTAAACACGAAAGGTTCTACTTGCTTGGAGCCGAAGTGCAAATGTTTGCCCATCTCCCATTGGAACTGGTTTATATGCCTCTCCATTCAAAATATTTTTCAGAGAAAAATTACTGAAGGATAGTCCCAAAGTTCCTATAAATCCGCCGCCACCAAAACCACCTTGTAGCTCAATCTGACTTGAACCAGACTCAACCAGGCTATATGCAATATCAACTGTACCGGCATTTGGATCTGGGTTTTGGATATCAGGTACAATCTGTTCTGCATCAAAAAAGCCTAACTGCCCCAACTCCCTTATACTTCGCACAATATTGTCCTTGCTATATTTTTGACCGGGCCTAGTGCGTAATTCTCTAAAAATTACATGGTCGTTGGTCTTATCGTTTCCTGCTACCGTAACATGGTTTAGAAAAGTTTCCTTCCCTTCTATTATACGTATCTCAAAATTGATGGTGTCATTTGCTGCTGAAATTTCCACAGGATTAATGGATGAAAACAAGTACCCATTGTTTTGATAAGCATTGGTCAAATCCTGTCCATCAGGTTTTGAATCATCTGCCACTCTCTTTTTTAGAAGTACTCCATTGTATGTGGACCCCTTGCGAATACCAAGTATTTGAGCCAACTGTCGGTCTGTATACACCGTGTTTCCAACAAAATTTATATCTCCAAAATAATACTTGTCCCCTTCTTCAACATTAATTCTTAGTTCAATGTTGTTTTCATCAACCTTTACAAAGGTATCCGATAGGACACGCGCATCTCTATATCCACGCTCCGCATACGTATCCACCAAATTTGAGAGATCCTCCTTATAGTCTGCTTCAATATATTTCGACTTTTTCCAAAAACGGTATATCTTTTTCTTTTTGGTTTTCTTTAGGGCCTTTTGTAGTCGTTTGCCCGAAAGTTTATCATTACCGGTAAAAACTATATCCTTAACTTTTACCTTATCACCTTTTTTAACGTTGATAACCATACTCTGGGTGTTGGTACCAGATGTATCTGCAGCGGTGGCTATATTAACATTCGCATTTAAATACCCTTGTTTTTTATACTTATTCTGAAGGTAATTTTTAGTGTTGGCGATTAAACTCTCAGTTATTTTCTTTCCTTTTTTAAGGTCGGTATCTGTAAGGATATCTTCCACCTTTCGTTTCTTAACGCCATAGACCGTAACATTTGAAAGTGTTGGTCTTTCCGAAATGCTTAGTTCCAAAAATATTTTGTCGCCCTCTATTTTTGTATAGTAAAATTCAACATCGCTGAACAATTCCAAGCTCCATAATTTTTTAATGATAGAACTTATTTCGTCCCCCGGTATCTTAATAGGCTGTCCTTCACGAAGCCCCGTATATGTTTTAACAGTTTGCTCATTATAACTTTGGAGCCCTGTAACGCTTAATCCTCCTAAAATATAGGTTTTTCCATTCTCAAAAGAAGTCTCCTGAGCGAAACTTTGACCGGTAGTTAGAAAGGTAAAGAGGAGTATTTTTAAGTATAATAGGGTGGAATTTTTTATTTCCTTAATTGAGTTGTTCGCTAGTTTTTCCAAATCGTCGTTCTCTATTTTGGTAATTCAATATTGCTTCTACCAAATGATGTTCACTAAAATCAGGCCAAAATACATCAATAAAATATAATTCGGCGTATGCTATTTGCCAAAGTAAAAAATTGCTTATCCTATGTTCCCCACTGGTACGAATAAGCAAATCCACATCTGGTAAAAAATGCGTGTAAAGATGAGTATTTATAACGGCTTCATCAATGTTTTCAGGTGAAATTATATTATTTTTAACTTTGAGACTAATCTCCCTAACAGCAGTTTTTATCTCTTCCCTGGATCCGTAGCTTAACGCCAACGTAAGGGTCATACCCGTGTTTTTGGATGTTTTTGAAATAACTTCGGCAAGTTCTTTTTGGGCTTTGGGTGGTAAGGAGTTAATATTGCCAATTGCGTTTAATTGGATATTATTTTTGTTGAGGGTGTCCAATTCTTTCCGTAATGAAGCAACCAAAAGTTTCATTAAAGTTTCAACCTCTATCTTGGGGCGATTCCAGTTTTCTGTGGAAAAAGCGTATAACGTTAAGAATCCTATTTGCAGTTTTGCGCAGTTCTCAACAGTCTTTCTAACCGCCTCTACTCCATTTTGATGACCAAAAACCCTGAGTTTACCGCGTTGTTTGGCCCATCTACCGTTACCATCCATGATAACAGCTACATGCTTTGGAAGTTTATTTTTGTCTACGTCCTCTAAAGTGTGCATTTATTCAAAACAATCCTGGCAGGGTTTACGTCCAAAGGTATACGTTAATGTAAAACCTGAAAAGACATACCAGTCATCGCTTAAAATATTTCCAAACCTAAACTGCTCAAAATTGGAACCTTCGGGGTTACTTCCGTCCAAATTGTCCGTAAATGTATACCGAGCTCCAATCTCAGCGCCAAGAATCAAAAATTGATTTAGTCGATACTTTGCCCCAACCGTCATTGGAATTGCAAAACTACCTTCTTTTTGGTTAATATCCTGCACTTGGAGAGCATCAAAATAATTAAAATCGTATCTAAAATATGTGAAGCCTGTATAAAGATAAGGGCTAAAGGCAGGTCCTAGCTTGTGTAAATTGTACTCAACAAAGTTAAATTCAAGACCCAAAGAAGCTTCCAAAACCGAATTATCCATTACATATCCGCGCTGTTTTCTAGAAGACATGCTAGATTTTGAATCATCTGCTGTAAAGCTACCATATGTTACGCTTGCGCGCCATGCATATCTTTTGCTTTGGTTCCATTTAAAAATCCCTCCAAAAGCTGGACCTGATGGTAAAATGAAGTTTGTGCGTCCCACATCGCCAATATTATTCGCACCACCGGCAAACAAACCAATCTCATAGGTCTGAGCATTGACCTTAATCATACAGCATAAAAAAATAGCCAAAACTATTCGCATACTATCCAAAAATTATACATGTTAGAGGTAAAGGAAGGTCAATAAGGTATATGTTATGTATGTTCTCTTTTGATAAACAGTTTTTAACCTATTTTATTGTTTTTGACAGGTTCAATTGCGTTTATCCTGTCCCCAGAGTAGTTTTTTACGAAGCGTTTTTAAGAAACTTTCCGATTTATATTCTATCATTTTTATAGTGAAATCCGATTTTCTTATTCTGATTTCCGTTCCGTTGGTAATTGTGGCAATTCTAGAGTCCAGAGACACCAAATGGTTTTCCTCCCTACCTGAAACTTTTAATCTTATGGTGGTATCATCTGAAATCACAAAAGGCCTTGCATTGAGATTATGGGGCGCAATTGGTGTTAAAACCAAGGATTTTGCTGATGGTGCAATTACTGGACCACCACAGCTCAATGAATATCCGGTTGAGCCTGTTGGTGTGGAAACTATCAATCCATCTGACCAATACGATGTTAAATATTCATCATTCAGATAGGTTTCGACCGCAATCATGGAAGTAGTATCCTTACGACTGACCGTAATTTCATTCAAGGCAAAGTTAAGGGCTCCAAATGCATTTAAATCAGAATTTAAGCTAACCTCAACCAAGGTTCGTTCTTCAATAGTATAATGTCCGGCTGTAAACTCTGTTACAACTTTCCTAACATCTTCCTTTTTAAAGGTAGATAAAAACCCAAGTCGCCCCGTATTCACGCCAACTATTGGTATTCCTAAATCTTGAATATAAGTAACCGCTCTTAACATGGTGCCATCTCCGCCAAAGCTCACAAACATATCAAAGGAACTATCCAATCCTGAAGTTTGGGAAAAAGTTCCATGGTCACACTCCGGAATATGTTTTGCTATTATTTCAAGAAATTCTTCTTCTATAAAAACAGAGGCGCGAATACCCTTTAACTCATCTAAAAGTGCAGCAACAAAAACCTTGTCCTGCTCTTGAAAGGCCTGACCATAGATTGCGACTTTCATGCTAAACGTTAAGGTATTTCTCTAAATAATCTGATCGTTGCTTTAAATCCTCCAAGAACTGATCATCGCTATTTCCAAAGATTATGGTGTAGTTGTATCTTCTAAAAGTTTGAGCCACTTCGTTGAGATTCATTGTTCCCACCTTTAGGGTTATTTGCACCACATCATTTTGGGAATCTGTAATGAAAGCCCCCAGCAAACGCGCATTATTACTTTCCACTATTTGGGCAATCTCACTGAAAGAATAATCTTTTTCTCCCGTGGCCACTACAAGAATTCCTCCGGGTTCTTTAAAAAATGGAGTGTCTATAAATACAGCAACTACATCTTCCAAATCGTAGTAACCAACGATTACCTTGTTCTCGTCCAATACTGGGAGAATGTTAGCCTCGTTTCTAGAGAACATTTCCAATACATCTAACCAAGCTGTTTCCTTTGTAACATGAAAGGTTTCCAGTTCAAATCGAAAATCCTCAATCTTTTTATCGGGCTCAAAACAGGGTAAATCGTTTTCAGATAACAACCCAATATAAAATCCATTCTCAGTAATTGCAACATGTGAAAATGTTGTTTCCTCAAAAAATTGAATAACTTCCTTCAAAGTCTCAGAGACCTCAAAAATAGGTACAGTGCTTATTATTTGATTCTGGATTTGCATTACTTTTTATTGGTTGCAAAATACTAATTTTAAATCGCAAAAGGTGTGCCTAATGCTTATTTTTGCTAATCAAAAATGCAACTCCATGACTAAATTAAGTGTCAACATCAATAAATTGGCAACCTTAAGAAACTCCAGAGGTGGCAATGTGCCCAATTTGTTGAAATCAGCTGCGGACATTGAATCTTTTGGAGCCCAAGGCATAACCGTTCACCCTAGACCAGATGAACGACATATTCGCTATCAAGATGCCCATGACTTAAAAGGGGTAGTGACCACAGAATATAATATTGAAGGAAATCCTATACCAAAGTTTATGGATATGGTCCTTGCTATAAAACCAACCCAGGTAACCCTAGTTCCAGACGCCGAAGACGCTATTACCTCGAATGCTGGATGGAATACCATAAAACACAAAGATTTTTTAATCGAAGTGATAAAAACTTTTAAAGACTATGGAATCCGCACTTCAATTTTTGTGGATCCAGATGTTGATATGGTAAAAGGGGCGGCTGAAACTGGAACAGACAGAATTGAATTGTATACTGAAAGTTTTGCCAAAGAATTTTCTGAAGGAAAGAAAACTGAAAGCATTCAACCTTTTATTGATGCCGCAAAAATGGCCAACAAACTAGGTTTAGGTATAAATGCTGGCCATGATCTTAGTTTGGACAATATCAAATTCTTCAAAGAACATATTCCCAATTTATTGGAAGTTTCAATTGGGCATGCGTTAATCTGCGAATCCCTATATCTTGGGTTGGAAAATGTGATTAATATGTACTTACATCGTTTAAAATAATGGAGTTGTTACATTCAAAAGTATTGGGCGAAGGAAAGCCATTGTTTATTTTACATGGCTTTTTGGGCATGTCCGATAATTGGAAAACACTTGGGAATCAATTTGCGCAAAATGGTTATCAAGTACATCTTATTGACCAGCGCAATCATGGAAAAAGTTTTCATTCACCTGATTTTGATTACGATATATTGAGTGAGGACATTGTGAATTACATGGACCATTTTCAAATTGAAAACACACATTTAATCGGTCATTCGATGGGAGGAAAAACGGCAATGCAATTGGCCACAACAAACAAAAAGCTGGTAAGCAAGTTGATTGTTGCAGATATTTCTCCCAAATATTACCCTCCCCATCATCAACCTATAATCGACGCCTTAGCCAAATTGGATTTTAACAAAATCTCTTCCCGAAAAGAAGCGGATGAAGAACTTTCCAACCATATCCGGGAAACGGGGATACGTCAATTTTTATTAAAGAACCTCTTCTGGGTGGAACAAGGCAAGCTGGGCCTCCGATTCAATTTTGAAGTGCTAAAAGACAAAATGGACGAAATTGGGGAGAATATAAGCTCTATAGCCTCATATGATGGGCCAACCTTATTTCTTCGAGGTGATCGCTCGGAATATATTTTGCCTCGAGACTATCCTGAGATAACAAAACATTTTCCAAAAGCTACCATAGAAACCATTGACAATGCCGGACATTGGCTTCATGCCGAAAACCCAAAACAGTTTTTTGAAAAGTCACTTGAGTTTCTCAACACATAAAATTTATTTCAGTATCTTAAATGAATCCCTTAACATTTTAATCTAATGAAACTAATTTTAAGACTCCTTTTAAATGCATTGGCAGTAGTTATTTTATCTTATGTGCTGCCAGGTGTTGGTGTAGATTCCATCACAACCGCCATTATTGTTGCACTAGTTCTGAGTATTCTAAACTTTGTCGTCAAACCTATTTTGGTAATCCTAACACTGCCAATTACTATAATTACGCTTGGGCTCTTCCTTTTAATTATCAATGCGATTATCATCTTAATAGCCGCTGATTTTATTTCAGGATTTCATGTGACAAGTATTTGGTGGGCCATCATTTTTAGTTTGTTACTCTCCTTTTTACAGTCAATTTTACACTCTATTTTAAAAGAGGATAAAAAGAAATGATTTTGTTTGGAATTCAGCACTTTAAAAAGTTGTTCTCAAACGGAAAATGCATTACTTTTGCCACCCATTTTTGAATAGCAAATTAGGTAGGAGATGAATATTACAAAAGAGCAGATTGACGAGCTTAATGCAGTTGTAAAAGTTGCCATAAACAAAGAAGATTATCAGGATAAAGTAGAAAATATCCTTAAGGACTATAGAAAACAGGCCAATATACCCGGTTTTCGCAAGGGACAAGTACCCATGGGTCTGATAAAAAAACAATACGGGAAGGCCGTTTTGGTTGACGAAGTAAACAAGTTGCTACAGGATAACCTCAACAAATATCTTACAGAGGAAAAATTGGACGTTTTGGGAAATCCATTACCAAAACAACAGGAGAATTTTGATTGGGAAAGTGACAATCTTGATTTTGAATTTGAGTTAGGTCTGGCGCCAAGTTTTGATGTCCAGGTGAAAACCAAAAAGGCAATTACCCAGTATAAGATTGTTGCTGACAAGAAAATGATTGAAGAGCAGGTAGAGCGTATTCAAAAACAATATGGTAAATTAATCTCTAAAGCTGAAGTTGGGAAAATGGATGAAGTTACAGGAACTTTCACCAATGAAGCTGAAGAAATAGAGCATAAAACGACCATTGAGCTTGACAAAATTAAAAGCAAAAAGGCTGTTGATGCACTTGTAGGTAAAAAAGTTGGAGAATCTGTATCCTTGAAAACAAAAGGTTTGTTCAAAGAAGATTACTTGCTTTCCAGTGCACTTGGAATTGATAGGGAAAAGGCAGAAAAGTTGAATATTGAAGTTTCATTTACCATTGAAGAAGTAAATGAGCGCGAACCTGCAACCCTTGACCAAGAATTGTTCGACAAATTGTTTGGAAAGGACAATGTGAAATCTGAAAAAGAATTAAAGGAAAAAATTAAGGAAGATTCAGAAAAACAATTTGAGCAGCAATCTGATCAAAAATTGTTGAACGATATTACAGAGAAACTAATTGATAACACAAAATTTGACCTTCCAGCAGATTTTCTAAGAAAATGGATTCAAATCAGTGGAGAGAACCCACTTTCTGATGATGAGGCCAAGGAAGAATTTGAAAAATCCGAAAAAGGGCTTCGTTACCAATTGATCGAGGGTAAAATCATTAAAGAGAATGACCTCCAAGTCCAAATGGATGAATTAAAGGAGTTTTCCAAAGGTTTCATCAAATCACAAATGGCTCAATATGGTCATTTAGATCCTCAAGAAGAAGAGTTGGAAAATATCGCAATGCGAGTGATGAGCAACCAAGATGAAGTAAAAAGACTTTCGGAACAATTAATGAGTCAGAAGTTATTGGATTTTTACAAGGAAAAAGCCAATCTGAAGGTAAAAGAAGTTACCTATGATGACTTTGTAAAAGAAGCCTACAGCTAAATTCAAGCTAAAAAGAAAATTAAGTATCTTTACGGTGCCGGAAAGTTGAATTTTCGGCACCTTTTTTTTAAGCAAAATCGAAGAAAATCCTATGGATTACGGAACAGAATTCAAAAAATACGCAACCAAGCATCATGGAATAAACAGCATGTACTACGATCAGATCATGAGTAGTATGTACCCCATGAATATGACACCAAATATCATTGAAGAAAGACAACTTAATGCAATTGCAATGGATGTTTTTTCAAGATTGATGATGGACCGTATCATTTTTTTGGGCACTGGTATAAATGATCAGGTTGCCAATATTGTTCAGGCACAACTACTTTTTCTTGAAAGTGCTGATGCTGTCAAAGACATTCAAATTTATATTAATTCCCCTGGCGGAAGTGTTTATGCTGGCTTGGGTATTTATGATACCATGCAATTTATTAAGCCAGACGTAGCAACCATCTGTACAGGTATTGCCGCATCAATGGCCGCTGTTTTGTTGTGTGCTGGTCATGAGGGCAAAAGAAGTGGATTGACCCACTCTAGAGTCATGATCCATCAACCGCTCTCTGGGGCGCAAGGACAGGCAAGTGATATAGAAATTGCGGCGAAAGAAGTTCTTAAGATAAAAGACGAACTATATCAAATTATATCGAACCACTCTGGGCAGACCTTCGATAAAGTCTATGAAGACAGTGATCGTGATTACTGGATGAAGGCTGAAGAAGCAAAGAAATATGGGATGATTGATGAGATTTTAGTAAGGGAAAAGTCGTAAATCCGAACAAATAAGTTAAAAACAGTGGTTTGGCGCAAACCAAATCATGTTTTTTTACGTTATTAGTGGTTCAACTTTATATGTTGATTGTATATGGCAAAGGAAAATTTGGAGTGTTCATTTTGTGGGAGAAAAAAACCGGAAACCAATCTTTTAATAGCTGGTCTGGATGCCCATATTTGTGATAGATGTATTGAACAAGCCCATAGTATTGTTGCGGAAGAATCCAAACAATCCAAAAATCAAGATCTTTCCTCAGAATTGGTTTTAAAAAAACCAATGGAAATCAGAGACTTCTTGGACACATTTGTCATAGGACAAGAGCGAACCAAGAAAGTGATGTCCGTAGCTGTTTACAATCATTACAAGCGTCTTTTACAATCCAAAAGCAAAGAGGACGATATCGAAATTCAGAAAAGTAATATAGTAATGGTTGGGCAAACGGGGACAGGTAAAACCCTTATTGCCAAGACTATTGCACGCATGCTCAATGTACCATTGGCCATTGTAGATGCTACCGTACTTACGGAAGCTGGATACGTTGGAGAAGATGTGGAAAGCATTTTGACCAGATTGTTACAGGCTGCCGATTATAATCTGGAAAAAGCGGAACGAGGTATTGTTTTTATTGATGAGATAGATAAAATAGCCCGTAAAAGTGATAATCCGTCCATTACCCGAGATGTTTCTGGTGAAGGAGTGCAGCAAGGGCTTCTAAAACTATTGGAAGGCACTGTTGTAAATGTTCCCCCAAAAGGAGGTCGCAAACACCCGGATCAAAAATTCATTGAGGTAAATACTGAAAATATTCTTTTTGTTGCTGGTGGCGCTTTTGATGGTGTTGAACGTATTATCACCAAGCGATTGAATATGCAGGCTGTAGGTTATAGTGCATCTAAAGCAGAAGATAGATTGGATAACGAAAATATTCTTCAATATATCATTCCAAAAGATTTAAAGGATTTTGGACTTATTCCAGAAATAATAGGTAGACTTCCTGTGCTGACCCATATGAATCCTTTGGATACAAAAACATTACGGGCCATTCTTACAGAACCCAAAAATGCTATCATAAAACAATATGAAAAGCTTTTTGGTATGGATGGGATAAAATTCAGTATTACCGAACAGGCTCTGACCTATATTGTACAAAAGGCAGTAGAATATAAATTGGGCGCCAGAGGATTGCGTTCTTTATGCGAAGCCGTATTTACCGATGCTATGTTCTCACTTCCAAGTAGTGATGAAAAAGAGTTTAAGGTCACAAAAGCTTACGCAGAGGAAAAGCTTTCCCATGAAACCATTAAAAAACTAAAAGCAGTCTCTTAAATTAGACTGCTTTTTTTGTTACTTTTTCCAGAAGATCTAAACAAACTTCCGCAATTATTTTTTCATCAGAATACAATTGGTGACCAAAATTTGGAATAATATTTAAGTCAACTTCAAGTTTTTGAGCCCATTTAGAACCAGGTTTAAACTCATCGCGTTCACCAAAAATCAAATTCAATGGAATATTTGGCTTTGCATCATCCAATCTAATTCGTGTTGGGGATATTGCGGTTAAGGATTTCATTGGCAATCCTTTTAAAGCAGCTTTCCAAGCAATAGTTCCTCCGGTACTGAAGGCCAAATAGTGACTTGCCTCTGTTTCCTTTTTTAATAAATGGGCAACCGCAGTATCAATTCCACCTTCAACAAATGCATTATGAACATTTTTTTCAGTAGAAACTGGAACATCGATGTTCCCAAGCTGTTGACAATCATAAAAAGCAATATCGTAGTACTGCTGAAGATATCCGAAATAAGAGGTTATCCAAAGGCCTTTTTTGACGCCCCACATATCAGATAGGACAACTAATTTTTCTGCCATAAGTAAATTCTTTAGTTTGATGATTAGTTTATTTTAAGAGAAGGGAACTAAAATATCTGTTTCAAACTTCAGTAATTAACGTCCAAAATTCATATTTATTTGTTAAAAAGAAAAAATTGCTCGTTAAAAGGCACTTTTTCACGAAAACGTTTTCGTGAATCTTGGAAATCTAATGGGTCTATCTAAACTTGTTTAGCTTCCATATTCAGTTGCAACAATTCTTCAAGGTATGCGCGCTCATTGGAAAGTCTTGGAATCTTATGTTGCCCGCCTAATTTATTCTTCGATTTTAGCCAATCATGAAATAAATTGGTGCGAGCCACATGCACTTTTGGCATTCTTAGCGTGATATTATTGTAACGTTTTGCCTCATAATCAGAGTTTAATGATTTTAGGGCATTGTCCAAAAATTCGGTAAAGTAGTCAATATCCCTTGGTGGTGTTCTAAACTCAATAATCCATTCATGGGCGCCTTTTTCACTTCCTTTCATAAAAACCGGTGCCGCTGTATAGTCCATAATCTTGGAATCTGTCTTTTGGCACACGCGTCGTAATGCCTCCTCTGCGTTTTCTATTATAAGCTCTTCTCCAAAAGCATTGATATGGTGCTTCGTCCTTCCTGTTATTCGTATTCTATAGGGATTTTTAGAGGTAAATCGTACTGTATCACCAATTTTATAGCGCCACAAACCCGCATTGGTCGTAATGACCACCGCATAGTTGATGCCTACCTCCACATCCCAAAGCGGTATTGCTTTTTCATCTTTCCCATAAGAATCCATAGGAATGAATTCGTAAAAAATACCGTAATCCAGCATCAACAATAAGTCTTCTGAGTTATTGCGGTCTTGAATAGCAAAAAATCCCTCGGAAGCATTATAGGTTTCGTAGTAGTTAAAGCTTCTTCTTGGAAGCAGCTTTTTATATTGATCCTTATAGGGAGCAAAACTTACTCCTCCATGAAAATAAACCTCTAAATTTTCCCAAATCTCAAACAAATGGTTTTTTCCGGTTTTTTCCAATACATCGTTAAGCAGGACCAACATCCAAGAAGGGACTCCTGCCAAACTTGTTACATTCTCGTGAATGCTTTCCTCAATGATTGCCTCCAATTTAGACTCCCATTCACTCATTAAGGAGACTTTGTTGCTCGGTGTACTGCTATATTCGGCCCAAAGGGGCATATTATCAATTAAAATAGCCGAAAGGTCCCCAAAGAAAGTACCATTATCCTCATAAAGTTCCTTGCTGCCTCCCAGCCTAAGACTTTTGCCATTGAACAACTGGGAATTCTCGTTGTTGTTCAGATATAAACAGAGTAGGTCTTTGCTGGATTTGTAGTGACAATCTTCCAAGGCTTCGGTGCTAACGGGAATAAATTTGCTTTTGGCGTTTGTAGTACCACTGCTCTTGGCAAACCATTTAATGGCAGTTGGCCAGAATAAATTTTGCTCCCCTTTTCTAGCTCGTTCTATCAGTGGAGCAATAGCTTCGTAGTTCACAATTGGCACCCTATTGGCAAAATCTTCATAGGTGGTTATATCACTGAATCCATACTGTTTTCCCAGCATGGTATCTTTAGAAAAATCGACCAAATGCCGTAGTACCTCATCCTGTACATCCAACGGATACTTTAAGAAAAGTTCAATTTGATGGTATCGCTTTTTTAAAAGCCAAGAAGCAATGGAGTTAAATAAAGGTATTGGCATTTTAGGTATCTTTAACCTAGAATTTAGTTAGGTGCATTAGCTAAAATAGGGTATCTAACGTTCATTTTCAAATAAGCTTTAAACATATCCATTCCATTATGCTTTACGAGGGAGTACTGCGCAAAATGCAGACTGAAATAGGAAATCCAATTCAATATTATTTAGTCTTTGAAAACGATTTTCTAAATATGAACCAGCTATTGAACAAAGAACTGACAATTGATTTTATTAAGTTCCAATGTCTTAACTGTGGAAAAGAAAAACCGATTTACCGAATGGGATTTTGTAAATCATGTTTCTACGAAACGCCATTGGCCGGGGATTGGATCATGAAACCGGAATTGAGTACTGCACATCTGGATAAGGAAGACCGAGATTTAGAGTATGAGAAAAAGGTACAGTTACAACCACATATTGTATACTTGGCGAACTCCAGTAATGTTAAGGTTGGGGTTACCCGAAAAACCCAAGTGCCCACTCGTTGGATAGATCAAGGTGCGCATGAGGCCATTGAAATTGTGGAGGTTCCCAATAGATATCTGGCAGGAATTACTGAAGTTGCCCTAAAAGAACATGTTAGTGATAAGACCAGTTGGCAAAAAATGTTGACGAACCGGGTTGAAGATGTGAATTTGGTAGAATGGCGCAACAAATTACAATCCAGTATTCCTGAAGAGGCTTCAGAGTACTTTTTGGGCGAAAACACAGAGACCCAATTGGACTTTCCCGTACTGGAATACCCAGAAAAGGTAAAAAGCTTAAATCTTGACAAAACCCCAAGCTATACAGGTGTTTTAAAAGGGCTAAAAGGACAATACCTGATCTTTGAAGACAATACCGTTTTCAATATCCGAGGTAATGAGGGGTATTATGTGGGGATAGGTATTAATTGAATATATACAGTGAGGATTCTTCCAATCAAACCTCTTCCGAAAGTTTTGAATAAAAATGCCGACCATTACTTAGACTTTGGAAATAAAGAGTCAATGGCAATTTTGTCAGAACCAAACATAAAAAACTAATCAAGATGAGCAACCAATTAAAAAAAATCACCGCATCACATTGCGAAACACCTCCAGCAAAATATGATGATATTAAAGTGTTGTTCCTTAACTGCACATTAAATAGAACACCTGTATTATCGCATACTGAAGGGTTGATAAAAGTGGCACAGAATATTTTTGAAGCCAACGGAGCCCAAACAAAGGTTATTAGGCCTGTTGATTATGTAATTCCTGCCGGATTGGGTCTGGATATGTCCAAAACGCCAGAATGGGATAGGGATGATTGGCCCCTGATTCAAAAAGAAGTCGATGCCTGTGATGTTTTAATTGTGTGCACATCTGTCTGGTTAGGTGAAAAATCATCTGTTTGCAATAGGACACTGGAAAGAATGTATGGGTACACGCATCAATTTAATGATAAAGGCCAATACAGGGATTATGGAAAAGTTGGCGCTACACTTATAACGGGAAACGAAGATGGTGTTAAACACTGCGCTATGAATATTTTGTTTTCACTCTCACATATTGGATATACCGTTCCCCCACAGGCAGATGCCGGTTGGATGGGAGAAGCAGGTCCCGGCCCTTCCTATATGGATGAAGGCTCCGGAGGGCCTGATAATGATTTTACAAACAGAAACACCACATTTTTGGTGTGGAACTGTCTTCACTTGGCCAGAATGCTCAAAGACAATGGAGGTGTTCCAGCTTATGGAAATTTACCTGATGAATGGGAAGCTGGTTGCAAAGCTGGATTTGACAGCCCTGAACACAAGCGGTAAAATATGATTTAGGAACGTACTCACAAGACAGCCCCTTTAGAAACATTACTCTACCGTATCCTTTTTCTTTTTCCCGAAGAGTCCACCCAAAACAGAGTTTACCGCTTTTTTGGTGGGGTCTTCTTTAACCGCAGAAGAATCAGCCGAAGTACTGTCTTTTTTTGAACCGCCCAATAAGGAACCCAAAGCGTCTTTAACTCCAGATGATTTGGTTTGGGTAGAATCTGCATCATCATTCTTAAAAACATTCGAAATCAAATCTTTAGCCGTGTCTTTCCCTTGGTTCAATAGTTTTTGTTTTTGTATTTCCACCAATTGGGAGGTTAATTTGGAAACACCAGAACTCAAATCTGTTTTAACGGTAGGACTTGTATAATTACCTCCGATATTGGCGGTCACAGGTATCGTCAAATTTTCCATATCCGAATCATCCAACTGTGCAATAAGTTTGTTCACCTCGCTGCCCAAATATTTTGCAGGCACATCCAGTGTCGCTTTATATTGTAATTGTTTATCAAACGTATGACTACCATCAATATTCACAGCAATATCTTTATAGTTTACGGTAAAGGGTTTCACGTTTACCGAACCATTATCAAAACTCAAAGCAGTTTTTAAATCGCTCAAATCCAAATCTTCAGTATTCAAAAAACTGAGTTTACTATCCAAAGCGGACAACAAAGGGGCATTTGTGGCATCTACCTTAGTGGAAAGTAATTCGGCAAGCAAAGCTCCGGATACAGTTCCCAAATTGGGGGTCATATCTTCTTTTAAATTTCCCGAAATTTTTATATCAGAATTTATTTTACCTTGAAGCGCATTGGCCAACGGCGCCAAAGTTTTTAGCAAATCCAATGATTGAAAGGATTCGCTTATGCTGAAATTGCTCATTCCCAAATCCATGTCAAAAGTAGAAACCTCATCTTTGGTAGATACCGTACCTGCTACACCCAATGTTCCACCAAAAAGGTCTGATTTTAAATCTTTCAGAGTAGCAGTTTCATCCTTAATAATCAAAGTGCCTGTAACATTCTTTAAGCTTAGGTTGTCATAAAGAACCGTATTTGCTGAGGCATCAATGGTACAATCCAAAAATGAAGGAATCCTAATTCGTTCCTCTGTTTCCGATGGTGTGGTATCCCCAGTACCTTCTTCATCAATGTCATCAACCATAAAATCATTCAACGCAAACGTATTGGAGGTAAGCTTAAAATTACCTTCAACATTCTCATCATTGAACATAAATCCTAATAAATTGGTCAATGTTCCAGTAGTACTAAAATCTGTACTACCTGTTTTTCCTTCAAACGAATTCAAAGACACCGTTTCAGGATTAAAAGTTAATGCTGCCGTGCTTATTTTCACCGGATTCTTAAGCTCTTCCGAAGCATACTCAAAACCAGAAAGTTTCATTGTACCATTGGTCTTGGTATTTTGGTATTGTTCATTTTCCAGAGAGGCCATATCAAATGCGGTGGTTACATCAGCTGTCAATAAACCTTTAAGATTATAGTCTGAGGGCACGGGATATGCCTGAGAAAGATTGGCAAGATTAATATTACCATCCATATGGGCGTTTACCTTGGTATTGCCCAATAAATCCGTAATCTTAGAATTTAGATTGAACTTGTCTTTATCTATACTGAAGGAAAGCTTTTTAATGTCTACATACGTATCTTCTACTATCCCTGTGGAATTGTTGATTTCCGTGTCAATAAAAACGTTGCTTACTGATTTGGGTAAATCTGGATATTTAAAAGATGCATTTTCTGAGTTTATTTTGATATTAAAGGTTGGAATATGCTCATCATCCACAATTCCCTTGAACATACCGTTTACTTCAAAATTACCCGTTGTTTGGACATCTTCAATGTTTCTTGAGTAGGCTTCCGGAATCACCGCCAAAAAGTTTTTGAAGTCAGATGAAGGCGTCTTAAAAGTGACATCCACTTCTTGATTTCCCTCATTTACTTGCACAAACCCGTCAAAAACCAAGGGCAATTGATTGATCATGGCTTTGTTTTCCAGAAAAGAATATTTGCTGTTTTTTAAATCGATGCCAATAATTGCATCCAAAAACAGCTTGTTCTTATTTAGATATTTAGTGCTGTCCATTTCAAAAGAAACCAACGCATCTGTAGTGGTCTTTAGTTCCGAAGTTTCCAGGGAAAGGTCTCCATTTCCAAAATGGTTCATTTCCGATATGACCAAGTGCATCCCTGTGGCAAAATCATCATATATTATCTCTGTGTTGGTAATTTCATATGCATCCAGTGCTAGGGTAAAATTGGTAGATGCTTCATTTGTAGAAGTTTCCACACTCTCTTCGTCTTCTTTTGCAATGTCATAATTGGCATTTTCTGCCTCATCCACCTTCACATGTAGTCTTGCTGCATCCAGTTTTAAGCTTTTAATGGTAATAGGGTCCTCTGCAGTTTTAAAAAGTTCTTTTATGGACATTTTCAATTCAATCTGTCCAGAGGCGAACAGGGTATCTCCAACAAAAGGCACCTTATTTACCAATGAAACATTCGTTAATTCCACATTTGCATTGGGAAAGTTCTTGAGCAAATTAATATAGGCTTCATCAAAATCCAAGGTAGCATTGATGTTATTATTGACCTTGTTTTTTATGATTTCAGATACCTTTCCACTCAAAAGTAGCGGAAGGGCAACAAGAAGTACAATAATGGTCAGTAGGGTTATTCCTGTAATTTTTAGGACTTTTTTCTTCATATTTGGGTGTTTTCCAACAAAATAAAGAAGAAGCTACTAATCTAGATGTATTTCCTCCCCTATTTTTAAGTTAAATCTTTTTCGCATTAGATATACGAACAAATAGAGCAAAGGGGTGTCCAAGGCAGCAATAAAAATTTTAAAGACAAATCCACTAATGACCAAACCATAAAACAAACTCCATGGAATTTCCCCAAAGGAACAAAGCAAAAGCACCACGGTAAAGGTATCTATGAACTGGGAGGAAAATGTAGAAAAGTTGTTTCGAAACCACAAATATTTGCCTTTTGTAAGCTTTTTCCAAAAGTGATAAATCTGTATATCAACAAATTGAGCCAATAAATAGGCCATCATTGATGCAAAAACCGCTACTATGGTATTTCCAAAAACCGATTTGAACATTTCGTTGGATACTGGAGACCAATCCGTAGCAGAAACTGCAGATGCGGTATAGACGATGCATAAAGAAAAGAAAGAGGCAAAAATACCTGCCACCACTATTTGATTTGCTTTTTTCTTTCCAAAAATTTCAGAAATCAAGTCCGTAATCAAAAAGGTAAGTGGATACGGTAAAATACCTACCGAAACTTCAAAAAGTGAAGCTCCTAAAATAGTGACATCTCCAAAGGGTTTCCAATAAAAGAATTTTTGGAAAATAAGATTGGAGACCACCAATGAGGTAATGAACAGCGCACCTAAATATAGATAAATGGAAAACGCAACACGCTTGTCTTTTTCCGTCATTCTTTATTTGATGTTTAGACTAAAGGGCATTTTAGCCTGGATTCCCTTTTGCTTTGTAATATCCTTAAATTCCTTTAAAAACTGATACGCTTCAGTTCCAATTTCTTCTTGAATAAGCGCCTCCCCTATTTTCGCTTTTACACCTCCTAAATCTTCCATAAGCCGTTCAAAATCAGATTTGTATTTTGGATACTTGCGTATTCCGTAAGAATCCAATTCAGCCATTTCGGCAGCGGCGGCAATAGCATCATCCAAATTGCCCAGTTCATCTATCAATCCATTTTCTTTGGCATCCACTCCACTCCAAACTCTTCCTTGCGCCAAGGAATCTACGGCAGCAATACTCATATTTCTTCCTGCAGCCACTCTTTCCAAAAATACCTCGTAGGTATCTTCCACCCCTTCTTGAACCACATCACGGAATGAATCGCTCATAGGTTCAAACAAGGAATAATCCACAGAATTTTTATTCGTCCCAACTTGCTCCGCATTGATGCCAATCTTTCCGGCCAACTCATGGGCATTGGGTATGGTTCCAAAAACACCAATGGAGCCTGTAATTGTGGTAGGCTCGGCAAAAATCTTATCCCCACCTACTCCAATATAATAGCCACCCGAAGCCGCAACATTTCCAAAGGAAACTACAACAGGTTTTACTTCTTTTGCTAGTTCTACTTCCCTCCAAATAATATCTGAAACCAAGGCACTACCTCCTGGGGAATTTACCCGCAAAACAATAGCTTTCACGCTTTCACTTTCTATCGCTTTTTGAAGGGCACTGACCACCAACCCTTGGCCAATAAAATCTTTCCCTCCTTCTCCGTAATAAATTTCACCTTGCGCATATACCACGGCAATTTTATCCTTTCCGGTCAGCAGTCTTTTTTTTCTTGCTACCTGAATATAGTCCCTAAATTCAACATAGCTGATCTCAGCATCTTCTTCAAGCCCCATTTTATCTATCAACAATGTTTCATATTCATCAAAATGAAGATTGCCATCAATAAGACCGGATGTTACCGCATATTTTGGCGTTCTTCCACCCAGAGTATCCGCAATTATGTTCAAATCCTTATCAGTGATGTTTCTGGAAGCCGAAATATCAGCTATCATGCTATTCCAAAGGGATTGGATAAGTTCTTTTATTTGCAGCCGATTCTCGGGACTCATCGTATTTGACAAATAGGGTTCTACTGCACTTTTATATTTTCCATGCCGAATCACCTCCATTTTAACGCCCATTTTCTCCTGCAAATCCTTAAAAAACAATATTTCGGTAGCCAATCCTTTAAAATCCATTGCACCAACTGGGTTTAGGTACATTTCATCTGCCACGCTTGCCAAATAGTAGTCTTTTTGGGTATAAAAATCCGAATGGGCGTAAATAAATTTTCCTGTTGATTTAAAATCCAATAAGGCTTTCCTTATCTCTTGAACCTGAGCCAATCCTGCCTGTAAAAAGCTTGTGGTGAAACTTATACCTTCAATATTAGTATCTTCTTTGGCCACTTTAATGGCATGAAGAATATCATCCAAACCTACCTCATCATCCCACAATGCCGCAAATGGGTCAGAATCATCTCTACCCACATAATCCCTTATAGGTTCTGTAAAACTCAACTCCAATATGGAATTCTTGCCCACTACAACACCATCATCTGCATTTCCCATCAAAGCCGCAAAAATGACAAACATTCCAAATAACACTCCAAAAGCAATCAAACATCCTAAAATGGCAGCCAATAGATTTCTCAAAAACTTCATGCAATCAAATTTATTTTCAGCCCAAATATAACCATTGTTGTATTGTTTTGTTTACTTTGTTTTCTTGATTATGGGTCAGACACAAACAGCATATCTTTCATTGGGCAGCAACTTGGGCAATAGATATCCCACACTGCAAAAAGCTGTATTTCGTATTCAAAAAAAAGTTGGGGAGGTAACCGCTGTATCCTCAATTTATGAAAATCCAGCAGTAGGTTTTGAAGGAGAGGATTTTTTGAATGCCTGCATTTCTGTAAATACTAAATTACCACCAACGGAATTGCTTTTGATCCTTTTGGAAATTGAGAAGGATTTTGGACGGGAAAGATCACAACAAAAAGAACATCAATCCAGAACCTTGGATATTGATATTGTTCTTTATGGGAATGAAATTATCGATTCAAAGGAATTGGCCATCCCGCACCCAAGAATGACAAGCAGGAATTTTGTTCTAAAACCCTTGGCAGATATTGCCCCGCAATATTACCATCCGGTTCTCAATAAAGACATTCGCAATTTATTGCAGCAATGTAAAGACCGAAGTCAACTGAAGAAAACCTCGTATAGGCTTTTTAAAAATCGTTTGGAACTTTTTTCACAACTTCAGTTTCTTGCTATTGAAGGCAATATTGGAGCCGGAAAAACAACACTATCCAAAATGATTGCAAAAGATTTTAATGCAAAATTGGTTTTGGAGCGCTTTGCGGATAATCCTTTTTTACCAAAGTTTTATGAAGATCAACCAAGATATGCTTTTCCTTTGGAGATGTCTTTTCTGGCAGATCGCTATCAACAATTTACGGATGATACCTCGCAGTTTGATCTTTTTAAAAATTTTATGGTCAGTGACTATGATATTTTCAAGTCCCTGATCTTTGCAAAGATTACATTACAGGAAGAAGAATTTAATTTATACAGAAAGGTTTTTAATTTTATGTACAAAGAAGTGAAAAAGCCAGAAATTTATCTGTACCTCTATCAAAATACAGAACGACTATTGGCGAATATTAAAAAACGCGGCCGGGATTACGAGCAGAACATCGATGCTTCCTATTTGGAAAAAATAAATCGCGGATATATGGATTTTATAAAAGGGCATCCAAACCAAAATAGTATGATTTTGGATTTGAGCGACTTAGATTTTGTAAACGATTCTACAGATTATGAAACTGTCTTGGAACGACTCGAAGAAAAAATTCTGCAGTTACTTTTTTAAGAGAATTTTAGCAAAATGTTTGGAAATTATAAAAGGTTTTATTTTATTAGCGCCTCTCTAAAAGAGAAACTAACTAACTCAAACTATATGTTTAGCCCTGAATTTTCAGGGCTTTTTTGTTTTAGAGGCCCTGAGTTTAGCCCATATATCCCATACAACTACCCCTGCACTTACTGAAATATTCAATGAATGTTTTGTTCCAAACTGAGGAATTTCAAGGACCAAATCACAAGCCGAAACCACTTCTTGTGAAACCCCTTTCACCTCATTTCCAAAAATTAATGCCACTGTTTCGTTATTCCCTATCGTAAAATCGTTGAGCATTGTTGCATTTTCAGCTTGTTCCACAGCAATTGAACGCACTCCCTGTTTTTTAAGTTCAGTAACCAGTTCCAAAGTATTTTCCCGGTACTCCCAAGCTACACTTTCTGTGGCTCCCAAAGCGGTTTTCCTGATATCCTTGTGGGGCGGGGTCGCTGTTATTCCACAGAGGAATACTTTCTTTACCAAAAAAGCATCCGCGGTTCTAAATACAGATCCAATATTATTTAAGCTTCGAATATTGTCCAAAACTATAATGATCGGATTTTTTTCGGCATTTTTAAAACCAGCTACATCCAATCTATCCAATTCGCTGTTTTCAAGTTTACGCATATTATTTTTCAACTATAATCCCTAAAATATCAACAAAAATTCTTGAAACATGGAGAAATGGGTACATTCGTTTCTACCCAATTCTGGGCAAATGTAAAAGATTAATATCGCTTTGGCAGCCAATACTAAGACAAAGAAAGTTACCCCACTGATGCAACAATATAATGCTATCAAGACCAAACATCCTGATGCATTGTTGTTATTCAGGGTGGGGGATTTTTACGAAACTTTTGGTGAAGATGCCATAAAGGCCTCCAAGATTTTGGGTATTATCCTTACCCACAGAAATAATGGAGGGGACAAAACCGAATTGGCCGGTTTTCCGCACCATTCTTTAAATACCTATTTACCAAAACTGGTAAAGGCAGGGCAGCGTGTGGCCATATGTGACCAATTGGAAGACCCTAAACAAACCAAAAGCATTGTAAAACGAGGTGTTACCGAGTTGGTAACACCAGGCGTGGCCCTTAACGACGATATATTATCCGCGAAAAGCAATAATTTTTTGTGTGCCGTACATTTTGGTCGAAACAAATATGGGGTCTCTTTCTTGGATATCTCCACCGGAGAATTTTTAACCGCGGAAGGTTCTGCCGAACAGGTGGACAAGCTACTTCAAAATTTTAGCCCTAATGAGGTTTTGGTTTCCAAAAGTCACAAAACTTCATTTTTAGAGCTTTTCGGTACCCATTTTCACAGCTTTTTTCTAGAAGACTGGATTTTTCAGGAAGATTATGCCAATGAAAGTCTAACCAGCCATTTTAAGACCAATACCCTGCAAGGTTTTGGTATTGACCATTTATCAAACGGAATAATTGCTTCTGGAGCTGTTCTGCACTACTTATCCGAAACACAGCACAGCAGATTACAGCACATCAACAAGCTCCAAAGAATTGCAGAAGAGGAATATGTTTGGATGGATCGCTTCACAATCCGTAATCTAGAGCTTTACCACTCTGCCAATCTAAACGCGGTAACACTTTTAGATGTCATTGACAAGACCATTTCTCCTATGGGAGGGAGGCTTTTAAAACGTTGGCTGGCCCTTCCTCTAAAAAATATTGAAAAGATTCAGCAGCGCCACCAAGTTGTTGCTTATTTAAAAACTGAGGAAGAAAAGTTAGAAAGAGCGCAGCATTGGATTAAACAGATGGGCGATTTGGAACGCTTAATCTCCAAATTGGCCACTGGTAAAATAAACCCAAAAGAGGTCGTTCAATTAAAGAATTCGCTCGAAGCCATTGTTCCCATCAAGCAATTGGCCTTGGAAAGTCCCAACAAGTCCCTGAACAGCATTGGTGAACAATTGAATGAATGCGAAGCACTTCGAACCAAAATCAAAGAGGTTCTTAATGAAGAAGCTCCTGTAAACCTTTTAAAAGGTGATACCATTGCCACTGGGTATTCCACGGAATTGGACGAGTTAAGAGGTTTGGCTTTTTCTGGCAAGGACTATCTGGACAAAATGTTGGAACGCGAAACCGAAATCACGGGAATCACCTCTTTAAAAATAGCTTCCAATAATGTTTTTGGGTATTATATTGAGGTTAGAAATACGCACAAAGACAAGGTTCCGGAAGCTTGGATACGCAAACAGACCTTGGTGAACGCGGAGCGATATATCACAGAAGAACTTAAAGAGTACGAGGCTAAAATATTGGGTGCCGAGGAACGCATTTACACCCTTGAACAACAGTTATTTGAGCAACTATTAATGTGGATGCAAGAATACATTGGTACTGTTCAGGACAATGCCTATCTGATTGCCCAACTGGATTGTCTTTGTGGATTTGCCCAATTGGCAAAAGAGAACAATTACACCATGCCCGAGATGGATGATTCCACTGTACTTGACATTAAGGATGGACGGCATCCTGTAATTGAAAAACAATTACCTCTTGGGGAAAGTTATATTACCAATGATGTATTGCTAAATAGAGACGACCAACAGATCATCATGATCACTGGCCCGAATATGAGTGGTAAATCTGCAATTTTAAGACAGACCGCCCTTATTGTGCTTATGGCACAGATGGGAAGTTTTGTTCCTGCCACCGTTGCAAGAATAGGTGCAGTTGACAAGATTTTTACAAGGGTTGGCGCAAGTGATAACATTTCAATGGGCGAATCTACCTTTATGGTGGAAATGAACGAAACGGCATCCATTCTCAACAATCTCTCTGAACGCAGTTTAGTGCTTTTGGATGAAATTGGAAGGGGAACCAGCACCTATGATGGTATTTCAATTGCATGGGCCATTTCTGAATATCTTCATGAACATCCGTCAAGGGCTAAAACACTTTTTGCCACACATTATCACGAACTCAATGAAATGACAGGTACTTTTGCCCGAATTAAAAATTACAATGTCTCCATAAAAGAATTGAAAAACAACGTGCTTTTCCTTAGAAAATTGGTACCAGGAGGAAGTGAACACAGTTTTGGAATTCATGTGGCCAAAATGGCCGGAATGCCCCAGCAAGTAATCCAAAAAGCCAATAAAATTCTTAAAAAATTGGAAAAAACCCATTCCAATTCCGAGGTTGCCAATACATTGGAATCCACACAAAACGAAATGCAGCTGAGCTTTTTTAATTTGGACGACCCATTGCTCGAGGAAATCAAGGAAGAGATTTTACATTTGGATATTGATACCCTGACCCCAGTTGAAGCCTTGATGAAACTTAACGAGATTAAGCGCCTCCTAAGCAAAAAGAAAAAGGCAAGTTCTTAAAGCTTTGTCCATTGGAAAAAGGAGTAATCCTTTTCGATTAAAATGCTTTTAATTTTATAGAAATGTATTAAATTTGCATCCGCATCAGCAAAAACTGATGTTTGTTGATGTTCTTTAAAATGCGAAAGTAGCTCAGTTGGTAGAGCATCACCTTGCCAAGGTGGAGGTCGCGGGTTCGAATCCCGTTTTTCGCTCAAAACGCTGCATGACAGCGTTTTTTTATGCTGATACCAATATCAGGCTCGAGTGGTGGAATTGGTAGACACGTTGGACTTAAAATCCAATGGCCATTATGGCCGTGCGGGTTCAAGTCCCGCCTCGAGTACGTAAGACCCTGAAAATCAATTGATTTTCAGGGTTTTTTTATGCAAGTATCAGAAAATCCTGCATATTGGCTAACTTTGGTTCACAGCGGAATAGTCAGTTAGACATTTTCCACAACGAACCATACACAAAACCGTTATGCCCAATTACAAAAAATGAACAGACTAACACGAATCACCTCAATTTTAATTCATTTACAATCTAAAAAGATAGTAACGGCAAAAGAAATTGCAGATAGATTTGAAATTAGTTTACGAACCGTTTATCGAGATATTAAAACACTACAAGAATCGGGAGTTCCAATTGGTTCAGAGAATGGTATAGGATACTTTATAGTAGACGGATATTCGCTTCCCCCAATAATGATTACGGAAGAAGAGGCAAATGCTTTAATTATCTCAGAAAAATTAATCTTAAATCAAGGAGATAAATCGCTTAAAAAAGATTTCAATGCACTACTTATAAAAATAAAGGCTGTATTAAAAAAAAATGAAAAAAACAATATTTCTAAACTTGAAAACCGAATAACACCATCAACCGCAAAAGATACTTTTGAAAGTAATTCACTATCACTAATTCAAAGAGCAGTTACAAATACTACAGTTATTGCTATAAAATATCATTCATTATACAAAGATGAAGTTACTGAAAGAGAAATAGAACCTATAGGACTTTATTTCACTGACCTGGCTTGGATTGTAGTCGCACATTGTAAATTAAGAAATGAGATTCGAGAATTTAGATTGGATAGAATTTTGGAATCGAAAAACACATCTCAATCCTTTGATTATCAAGAATTTTTTACTCTATCAAAATATTTTAATGAATTAGTTGAACCTAGTTGACATAGGGCTGTCACTCACTCGATTTACTTTTGTTTCAAAATCAATTAAAAAAATAAAATGAAACAATTATTAATCGCACCAGCAATCTTAATTTTATTTGGTTGCAATGGTCAAAACAAAGTGAAAATGAGTGAAAAAAAAATGACTCAAACACAACAAGAAGTAACATCGATTTTTCCAAAAGCAAGTGATTTCGTAAAGAGTCCATTGAGAAATAGAATAAGACTAGAGTTAAATGCTCCAGTTGCAGAAGTTTGGGCACTGGTTGGAAAATTAGAACGTATGCCAGAATATAGTTCGGGTCTTGAAAAACTAGATGCCAGTTACGATTCTAATAATAAATGCACCAACTATACCTGTCATTTTTTTCCAATGGAAGAAGGAGGAAAAGTAACTACTCATAGCGAAACCATAAAATGGTATGAACCAAACGTAGGCTTTTCCTCGATAGCCGAAGAGCCAAACATACTTGGCTTAAAACAATCATTAGGAATAGTCACTTTTGAAGATAAAGGGGAACAAACCATTTTGCAATGGGAAACTTATTTTACTGCTGAAAATGATGAAATAGTTAAAATGAATATTATGGGTTTTGAACAAGCTCTAAACATTGACATTTCTCAAAATTTAATAAAAAAATTTGGAGGCAAGGTATTAGAAAGTTATACCTCTGAATTATAACTAATTTCAATACTCAAAATTTAGCCTACCCATTTGAATTTCAAATGGGGTATAATAACACATATACTATAAACTTTATTGTTGGAAGAAAATAACAATCAAAATTCTCACTTTAAAACAGTTCAGAGCTTCTATCAAAATAGAAAAATAAAATGAATATCCATCCTAGAACAGAAATACTAGAAAGTAAAAAATTGATTGGTAGTAGACTAAAAATGAGTTTGACCAATAACAAGACAGTTCAACTTTGGGGAAGTTTTGCTCCTAAAATAAAGGGCATTAAAAATAGACTTACAACAGATAAAATTTCAATGCAAATTTATGATAGTTCGTATTATGTAAACTTTAACCTCAATAACGAATTTGAAAAATGGGCAACAGTAGAAGTATCTGACTTCAATGATATTCCAGAAGGGTTGGAAAAATTTATACTAAATGGTGGCGAATATGCAGTTTTTGATTATAAGGGCTTAAGTAATGACAGTAGTATTTTTCAGTACATTTTTAAGACTTGGCTACCTAATTCTTGTTATAAATTGGACAACAGACCTCATTTTGAAATTTTAGGAAAAAAGTATAAGAATAATGACCCTGCTTCAGAGGAAGAAATATGGATACCTATAAAAAAGAAATAAATCCTGGGCTAATATTTTTTTACAAAAATAGACAGAATAGCATTTTAGTAAGGACAAAATAATAAATGGCAGATTTATTTAAAAACATATACAACCAAGCGTTCTTTGATAAATTTGCTTCATCTGTAACTGAGGTCGTTTTAAATTTTGATACTCAGTCATTTTTGAAAGATATATACAATGAAGAATGGAAAGAAAAGGAATTAAAGCAAAGAATGAAGCATATCACTTATGTCCTCAAAAAATATCTATCAAAAGATTTTAAGACGAATGTAGAAACCATATTAAAACTTATTCCCACATTAAAAAAAAACGGATTTAAGCCAGATAATTTGGAATTCATATTTTTCCCTGATTTCATAGAAACCTATGGACAAGATGATTACGAAACATCCGTAAATGCTTTTGAAACTATTACACAATTTGTGAGTTGCGAATTTGCTGTAAGGCCATTCATTATTAACAACCAAGAAACAATGTTAAACCAGATGTTTCTTTGGTCAAAACACCATCATCATATGGTGAGGCGACTTGCATCGGAAGGTTGCAGACCAAGACTTCCTTGGGCAATGGCGATACCTTCTTTAAAAGAAAACCCAGAACCAATAATATCAATTCTTGAAAACCTTAAAAATGATGTTTCTGAATATGTAAGGAGAAGTGTAGCAAACAACCTAAACGACATCTCTAAAGACAATCCTAAAACCGTACTTAAACTTGTTAAAAGTTGGAAAGGTGTAACAAAAGAAACAGATTCATTGACAAAACATGCTTGCAGAACACTTTTAAAGCAAGGAAATTTAGAAATAATGGGGATGTTTGGGTTTGGTTCTATTGATAATATTGAAATAACCGATTTTAAAACTCTCACATCTAAAGTCATAATTGGAGATACTTTAGAGTTTTCGTTTAACATTGCAAATAAGAGTAATAGCAAATCGAAAATACGATTAGAATATGGATTGTATTATCAAAAAGCGAATGGCTCTTTATCCAAAAAGGTGTTTAAAATAAGTGAGAAAGATTACCCTAAAAATTCAATTACTAGAATCAATAGAAAACAATCGTTTAAAGTAATTACTACTCGAAAATTCCATATAGGAAAGCACCAAGTATCAATTATTATAAATGGAAAAGAGTTAGAAAAAAAAGATTTTGAACTAATTAAGTAAAAAAAGACATAACAATGTATTAAAAATATAAGGTGTTTGTGCTAAAACGAAAGATCTGTGAGTATTAACAAAATCTGCTAAATATCAAATTTGGCGTTTATAGAAGAACAGATAAAAGCAAAATATTATATTTCTAATAATAAACCGAAACGATAGTGCCTGTCATCTACCCTACGTTTCTTATACTTAACCTTCTCATCAATTTAAAAAATGGAACAAACTTTCAAGAATGAATTAATCGTACTAAAATTTGGAACAACTTCGGTTTGCGATAAAAATACCATGAAGATTAAAGAGAAGTGGATAAAATCTGTAGGCGAAGAAGTGAAAAAACTTAAGGAAAAAGGTAACAAGGTAATCATTTTTACCTCTGGAGGACTTGCAACGGGCAGACGGGAAACAATCGAAATCCAACCGGACAATCATGAAATATATCAAAATAAAAGGGCCTTGGGCGCAATAGGGTTAAGTAAGTTACTCTATAAATGGCAAGAGAATTTTAGCCGTATCGGATTGCTTACCGCAACATTGACCATAAGAGAGGAAGACATAGATACGACTGCGATATGTGATTTAATAATGGAATTGGCAGAAAACGAGGTAGTCCCAATAATAAATGAAAATATTCCTTTACAAAAGGACTTCAACAATGATGAACTGGCATCAAAAATCTGCAAAAAAATAGGCGCTTCAAAATTCATCTTATTTACAGATACTGATGGAATATTTACCGATAATCCAAAAACGAATCCTCAGGCTGGGCAATTGGAAACCATAAACATTGATGATATAGATATAAACCTAACAGAAAACAAATCAGGATTGGGAAGCGGAGGAATGAGGGAAAAACTGAATTCCGCAATTAAAGTTAAAACCGACGGTATAGATACAATAATCGCAAACGGAGTTAATTTATTTCCAATTTCGAATCTAGGAATTAGAGGAAAACATACAGTATTAGAAAAGAAAACTGATGAGAACAATGGCTATGGTAAATAGGGCATTAAGTGGTATATTCAAAAACTAAAGTTTCTTTACTTGCCATAGCCGAGACCTCTGGCATTAATTAAAAAAACATGAATTATACTCTATTAAGAACAACGCTATTATGCCTTTTTACAACTGTTTTTGCAATAAAAATTAAAGCACAAATAGCTGTTGAAAATGTGAATGGTAAATGGACTTTTATTGTAGACACAAAGCCATTTGAAGTAAAGGGAGCTACTTTTGGTTATGATAAAGATGTAGCCAACTATGACAAATACTTCCAAGAACTCAATTTTTTAGGTGTTAATACAATTAGGACATGGGGCACAGATAAAAACACCATGAAAATGTTGGATGCAGCCCATAAACACGGTATAAGAGTAATGTTAGGTATTTGGATGCGACATGGCCGAGCGGGTATGGAAGCTGACGATAGTTTCGACTATAGCAATGATGAAGATGGTAAAGAAGTCATGTATAAAGACGCTCTTGAAATCGTAAAAACCTATAAAGACCATCCGGCAATACTTACATGGGGTGTTGGCAACGAAGTTTACCTAAATACAGCTACCGACGAAGAAAAAATTGCTTACTCAAAGCTATTGGAAAGAATCTGTTCTCAAATCAAAAGAATAGATGAAAATCATCCTGTAACATCAGTAGAAGCTTGGACTTTTGGAGTAGACTGGTGGGAAAAATATGTTCCATCTATTGATATTTATGGAATCAACACTTATGGAAAAGGAGCTAATGTTTTGCCAGAAGAATTATCAAAAAAAGGTGTAACTAAGCCCTATGTCGTAACCGAATTTGGGGTTAGGGGGGAATGGGAAATAGAAGAAGACCAAAATGGAGTAAAGTTAGAACCAACAGATAAAGAGAAATATGATGTAATTGTTAATGGTTATAATGAATGGATCAAACCAAAACCGAATTGTTTGGGAGTCTATATATTTCAATACGCTACTGATGACAGGCATCTAGCTCCTTGGTTATTGACCCATTTCAAAGGAATGACCCGTCCGCAATATTGGGCAATTCGAGAAGCTTATACAGGAAAAAAAGCTGAAAACAATGTCCCTTTCATTACGTCATTTCAATTATTGGATACTAACGTAAAAAGTGGGACTTGGGTTGGTGTAAAACTCGATGCTCTAGATACTGAAGAAGAAGATTTAGCCGTTACCTTTTATTACAATCAACGGACAGGAAGCAGGAAAAGGCGTGACCAATTAGTGCCTCTTAATTTTCGTGGTAACCTTTCTGATGGTTTAGAGATTCAACTTCCGCAAGAAAATGGTGGTATAAAAGTCTACGCAATGGTGAACGACACCTTTAACAATGTGGGCATAGCGACAACATCTATTTCAGTTATTGATAAAAACGCAGCTAAACGGAAATTTTTAGTTCCAAAAGTAGAATTGCCATTTCACGTCTATAATGACAACGAAAATTTACCGTATGTTTTATCAGCATATATGGGAGATTACAACACTATTAATGTAGATTTAGACAATACAGAAACGGTAAAATCGGGAAAAACAGCCATTAAGATAGATTTTAAAGGAAAAAATGAATGGTATGGCCTTGGATTCGTAGACCCAGCGAACGATTGGGGTGATATATTAGGCGGCCATAATATAAGTGGAGCAGAAACTTTCAGCTTTTGGGCCAAAGCAAGTTATGACAACCTAAAAGCAAAAGTAGGTTTTGGACTTATTGAAAAAGGAGATAAACCTTTTTATGATTCTAGCAAAAAGCTTATTGAACTAATCCTTACGGACAAGTGGAAAAAATATACCATTAATACAAAAAGACTCGATTTAACCTGTATTCGTTCTGGGTTTGTAATTTTTACGATTGGTGAAGGTATGAGTCATACTATTTATATAGATGAAATAGTTTTCGAATGACAACTATGAATGATAAATAATTAATGCCAACAATAGCTAAAAAATTGAGGTTTAAGTGATTAAACAAAAAAATAAATCAAATGACTGTGCTAAACCAAAAAGTTTAGGTGTAAAATCCCCAACTACTCATAGCCGAAACCGTTGTGTGCAATTAAGGCTTCTTTTGAATTAAAGCTAATCAGGATAAAAATATTAAATCTTGAGAGTAAAAAATAAATAACTAGATGAATATATACTTCTTTATTAGCATTTAGAAATAGGCAAAATCTTATTATAATTGGTTCGAATACCACCATTAAATAGAATTATGAACGAATTTAAAAAGCTATACATCTATACTGCATTTGCACTGTTTCTACTTCAACAAACGTCCTTGCTTGCACAGGATAATCAACAATTAGATTATATAGTGCTATATAGTGCAGACACTTTATATGGAAATGTGAAATACATAGATGAAGAAGGAGTTCATCGAAAATTTCATAAAAAAATAAGACTAACGACTATTGATGGAAAAAGAAAAAAATACAAGAGAAAAGATGTTTCTACTTTTAGGAAGGACAACGTTAATTACAAAAGTTTTTGGTTGAATCAATCATCTCAAAAAATTACGTTAGTTAATCCTAAATATAATATTGATAACAAAGATGGACAACAACATTTCTTAAGGATTGTGAGCCAAGGAAAGCTTAGCCACTATGAACTAGAATGGTTTGAACAAGGAAATGCAACCTTGTGGTCTATGGCTTTACTAAAGAAAGAGGAAGACCCATTTTTCATAAGAGCAGACCAAGGATTATTAGGATTAAAGAAAAAAGTTTTACTGAACTATTTTTTCAACTGTCCAAGACTAAAAGAAGGAATTAATTTAAAACAATTGAATAACGTTTGGCAAGTAGTTGATTTTTATAATAGCGATTGTATTCATTAAATCATCCTAACAATAACTTCACACAACAATGGTTATAAATAATTATTTGATATCGCCTATCCTTCGACTACGCTCAGGACGGGCTTCTGAAAATTCTTGTAGATTTTCAGTTTGGTGCGCATTTGCAAGGTTATATGCTAACCCTCGCAACTAATCATACGAGAGATTTTTCAATACAAACAAAATAGAAATGATAGCATTTTTACACACTTCGAAAATTCATATTGACCGATTTGAAAAATTGGTTAACTCAATTGACAAAAACATTCCGACTAAACATTTTGTAAATGAAGAAATCCTTGAATTAGCGATAACAAATGGCAAGACAGATTCAGATGCATTTAAAAAACAGATTGATTTTATCAAAGAGGACAATCCAAAGTTAATAATCTGCACTTGTTCCACTTTTGGAGAAGAAAGTGATACGTTGGATAATGTATTTAGAATTGACAGACCAATTGTTCAGTATATCGTAAACAAATTCCACAAAATAGGATTGGTCTATACAGCTATTTCGACTAAGGAAATAAGCACAAATTTATTGGTTGAAACATCAAGGCAGCTGAACAAGGAAACAGAAATTATTAACTGTGATTGCTCCGAGCATTGGGTTCATTTTGTTAATGGAAATCAATTAGAGTATGAGACTCAAATTGCGAATTCAATTAAATCACTGGAGGATCAGGTAGATGTAGTATTTTTAGCTCAAGCATCCATGGTTGGTGCTAAGAATATTTTATTGAATTTCAAGAAAGAAATCGTTTCAAGCCCTGAATATGGAGTGAGACAAATTTTACAGGGTATATAGGCCAGTGTACAATACTAAATAAAAGGCATAGGGTAGTTCGTGAACATTAGAAGGTTTGGGAGTTTGGGATTAAAAAGAGCTCAACGCCCATTAATTGCAAGCAAAAAACAAAAATTGTGAAAACTGAAATTAATGCTATTTGGATTGATCTAAATGAAGAACTTTATAAGTTCATTTTAGGAAAAGTAAAAGATGAACAAACCTCAAAAGATATTCATCAAGAGGTTTTCATAAAAATTCAAACTAAAATTCATCAGTTAAAGCATACTTCCAAACTCACTTCTTGGGTTTATCAAATTACAAGAAACACCATTATTGACTACTTCAGAAAAGTAAATAACAACATATCAATAAGTGATTTAGAAATTCCAGAAACGGAAGCTGATAATTTTGATTACTCAAACCTAACTAACTGTATCAATCAAAAAATAGAAAACCTTTCAGCTGTTCATAAAGAAGCAATTATTTTAACATCCTTTAAAAACTACTCTCAAAAAGAGCTAGCAGAACATTTGAAAATCTCATATTCTGGCACAAAGTCAAGAGTTCAAAAAGCCAAGGAGATTTTAAGGGAAAATATTTTGGATTGCCCAAATGTAGAATCTGATAGCAAAGGAAAATTACTAGACTTCGAAAATAATTAAAATTAGCTACGTCTTTTTCAAATTAGCTACGTCCATCAGATATAAAACATAATATAAATGGACAATTCAAAAGTAGTTACAGTACAAATTCTTAGTGCTTTCGCTGAAAACGGCAAAGGCGGTAATCCAGCAGGTGTGGTCTTAAATGCAGATAATTTATCTGATAAAAATAAGCTTGACATTTCTAAAAAAGTAGGTTTATCAGAAACCGCTTTTGTTTCAAAATCCAAAACTGAAGATTTTAAACTGGATTTCTTCACACCAAACAAACAAATAGCGCATTGTGGGCACGCTACAGTGGCAGCATTTTCTTATTTAAAACAAATAGGCACTTTAAAGAATGATAGCTCTTCAAAAGAAACCATAGATGGGAAACGAAAAATAGAAATGATTGGGGACCTTGCGTTTATGGAGCAGTTGGCTCCAAAATATGTTGATGTTAGTAATAAAGAAAGTGCAATCTTAAAATCCTTGGGATTAAAAAAGAATGACATTCTACCCAAAGCACCAATTCAACTTGTAAATACTGGAAACTCATATATATTGATTCCTGTTAAAAACGAGGAAATTTTAAAAAATATAGTTCCAGATTTTGGCCTAATAAGCGAAATTAGCGAAGAGTTTGATTTAATCGGTTACTATGTGTTTTCTAACAATACGGAAAATACTAAATATGATGCTACCTCAAGAATGTTTGGACCGCATTATGGAATATTAGAAGAAGCAGGGACAGGAATGGCAGCCGGACCGCTTGCATGTTATTTATTTGATGTTTTAAAAATTAAAAAAAGTACTTTTCATATTCAACAGGGTAAGTTTATGCAAGAACCTTCTCCAAGTTTGATTATTGTTAACCTACGAATAGAGAAAGGAAAAATTAAAGACTTAATGGCTGGTGGAAAAGGAGTACTAAATAGACAATTAGAGGTTAAAATAAATATCTAAATGCCTGTAAGTAACACAATATAGTAAATAAGAGCACCGCGCAGATGAATGAAATCAGAAATTTTATTCAAAATATCACTCCAATTAACGATTCTGATTGGCAGTTTTTCTCTTCAAAATTACAGGAAGTAGAGCTCAAAAAACATTCCATCCTATTGAAATTAGGAGAGGTTGAAAACCATTTGTCTTTTATAACAAAAGGAATAGTTCGTTTTTATGTTCCAGGAGAAGAAGTCGATCTAACTTTTGGTTTTTTATTCGAAAATGAATTTGTCACAGGTTATGATTCATTTTTAACACAAACCCCTTCTGAATACCAAATTGAAACCTTAACAGATACTATTTTATGGAAAATTTCGCACAAAGACTTGAAAGAAGTCTACGAAGAAACATCCGTCGGAAATATTATCGGACGAAAAATGGCTGAGAATATGTTTCTAATAAAATCAAAGAGAGAACTTTCCTTATTGAGTAAAACAGCAGAAGAACGATATTTGGATTTATTCTCTGACAGGCCAAAATTGTTACAACAAATTCCATTAAAATATATTGCATCATACATTGGCGTTACGCCACAAGCATTAAGTAGAATAAGACGACGTATTACTTAACTTGGGTTCATTGTTTTTACTTCGGTGCTTTCTGATCTTTGTTTTTCAATAATTCCGAAAACATGAAACCACTACTAGTACTATTATTAAGTTTTACCATCTCCATTTTTGCAGTTAAAATCTTTAAAAAAGAATATGATTTTGCTATATCTGCCAGAATTGCTATGTCAGCGATGCTAGTATTTACGGCTATTGGACATTTTGTATTTACAAAAGGAATGTCAATGATGATTCCTAAATTTATTCCTTTTAAAGAAAGTTTTGTTTACCTGACAGGATTATTTGAAATCTTAATTGCAATAGGACTTCTAATTCCTAGGTTTATATATATATCTGGGTGGGCACTACTAATTTTTCTTCTGCTAATGTTACCAGCTAACATTTATGCGTCAATTCATCATGTGAATTATCAAAAAGGAACATTTGACGGACATGGTCTTCCATATTTGTGGTTTAGAATTCCTTTACAAATCCTTTTTATAGTTTGGACTTATATTTGTTCAATCCGAATGTAATCTCAAGGAAAAGGCAGTGGCTAACAACAGCCATACTTAATTGTTTGTACCTCTGGGGCTCGTAAAATCCTGCGGATTTTTCTAAATTTCGGTTCGCTTTTGTTGGATTAATTGCAATTTGAGTAATGAAAACTGAAAATTCAAGAATAACAATCCATATGGTTTCCAGTCTTGATGGATTTATTGCCAAGAAAGATGGAAGTGTTTCTTGGATGCACTCAAAAGATACTTACGAAAAAGGAGTTGAGCTGACAAAGGAATACATTGCCAAATTCCTTGAATCAATAGACTGTTACATTATGGGTTCACGGACTTACGAACACGCCATTGAACTTGGTTGGCCATATGGAGAGATTCCGGTTTTCGTATTAACAAATAGGAACCTAAAAACGGACAAAAAAAGTGTACAATTCCTATCAGGCGACTTGAACGAAATTGTATCTGACCGGTTAAAAACTCAATACAAGAATATATGGATGGTCGGCGGAACTATGCTGACAAAGGAATTCCTTCGTCTTGGACTAGCGGATGAGATAAACATAACCATAATCCCAACTCTTTTGGGAAGCGGAACACTCTTTTTTGACTACATTGAAAAAGAAATTTCATTGCATTTAAAGGACGTGACGGCCTTTAAGGATGGAATGGTTGAAATAGTATATCAGATAAAAAAGGAATAAAAAAAACAGTGGCTATAAATGGCTATAAGTAGTGGCACAGTTCTCGCGTTCTCCTGAAAATCCTTGTGGATTTTCAGTTTGGTTTGTACTTGCAAAGATTAATGCTAAACCACGCAAATACTTTTGGCCGAAACCGTAAAGCATAAGCTATAATTCACAAATGAAATTAAAAAAAGCGTCAATAAGAAACATCAACGATTTAAAAAAAATCTGTATCGATGCATATTCGCTGAATTTCCATAACCACTGGAACGATGGCGGACTAGAATGGTATTTGGATAATGAGTTTAGTATGGAAAGGCTTACTTCGGATTTGACCGATAAAAACATCGAGTATTATTTTATTGAACACAAATTAAAAGTGGTCGGATTTATAAAAATTAAGATGGAACCCACCAAAAATTTATCCTTTGGCAATAGTGCGGAATTGGAAAAAATCTATGTCCTTCCAGAATGCAAGGGAATGGGAATTGGAAAATTAGCCTTAAAAGAAATTAGTAGTAGGATTAGGGAGAGTGGAAAAAAAAATCTCTTCTTATGTGTAATTGACACCAATAAAAGTGCAATTGCCTTTTATGAAAAGCTTGGATTTGAATTTCACAGCAAAACGACTTTGGATGTACCATATTTTAAGGAAGAACTTAAGGGAATGTACAGAATGATGAAAATATTGAATCAATAAAAAAGATTAAAACAAGAAAAGCTTTAGTTACAAAACGTTTCCTTGTCTTGACCTACTTGCCATATTCAAGACCTTTGACGGCAATGTCACTTCTCCATTACATTTATAACAGAAAACTAGCAAAAGGCACAGCCATCAACTATATTTATGCCTATGGGGCTAGATTATCGTTGCACTCGATACACCGCCCCACAACACCATAAACAAAACCCATTGGCAAATACTATAAGCTTAAAAAAAACATCGATATATGAACATAAAACTCAAATTGAAAATTCCATTGTTCCGATTATTTGTTGCTCTACAAATGTTAATTGGAATAGCCTATGTAAACGCTCAGAAACAGGATAGTACTATTGAAACAGAAAAAAATATGGAGATTGCTTTTATAATGTTCGAAGACTATGAGACTTTAGATGTCTTTGGACCCGCAGAAATTTTTGGTCGTCTAACAAATCAATATACGCTCAAGTTTTATTCACTTGAAGGAGGAGTGATTACCAATAGACACCGAGTTCCAATTATGACCGAAAAACTAGACACCATGAGAAACAATCCCGAAATAATTTTGGTTCCCGGTGGCATGGGCACCAGAAAAGAAGTCAACAATTCAAGACTTCTTCATAAAATCAAAGAACTGGCGCAAGAAAGTGAATACGTGCTTTCGGTATGTACCGGAAGTGCACTTCTTGCAAAAGCCGGTCTTTTAGATGGTAAGGAGGCCACTTCCAATAAAAGGGCCTTTTCATGGGTTTCATCTCAAGGCATGAAGGTTGAGTGGGACAAAAAAGCAAGATGGAAAATAGACGGGAAATACTATACCTCCTCTGGCGTAAGTGCAGGTATGGACATGGCATTCGGTTTCTTGGCAGATAGGCATGGGATTGATTTTGCAAGAAAAATAGCTAAGGAAATTGAATACAATTGGATTGAGGATAAGGATAACGATGATTTCGTAGCGGAGTAAATACTACTGCAAAGAAGGGTTATTATTCATTGCCACTTTTCGTTAACTTCAAACTTTTAAACAAATAAATCGGCTGGATTTCGTTGTGGACATTTCCCTTTGACACACAAAATCGCTTAAGGATTACGCACTCCTTTTTACTTATTGCCGTTAATGGGCTTTGTTCGGGAAAACTGCAAATCAATATTAATCTGAACCAAAAATGAACGAAATTTCATTTGGAAAAGCAAAACTTTCGGACGCTTTAAGAATATCTGTTTTACTTAAAACTGTCTATATTCAGACGTACGCAGTTGACGGAGTTACCTTTGAATTTACGAATTTTATCACAGAAAGGTTCTCTTCTGAAAACATAGAAAATCTAATACAGAATAATCCAAGCAGATTGATAATCGCTTATCAAAATGGGAATCCAATCGGAGTTGCTGAAATAATTTATGACAGTACCTGTCCAATAAGAAATATTTCTGTTCCGGAATTAAGCAAACTATATGTTTTAGAAAGGTTTTACGGAAAAGGAATTGGGTTCGGACTTATGAGTGAGGCTGAAAAAGAGGTGCTTAAAAATGAATTTAAGGAATTTAATCTTGAGGTTTATATCAACAATGTCAGGGCAATAGCTTTTTACCAAAGACAAGGTTATACCTCAATAGGTAAGGTCGATTTCCCAATGGAATCCAATACCTATGAAAACTTGGTAATGAATAAAATGTTAAGCTTGGAATAGGTTCTAAAAAATAGTGGACGAATTTGAAAACTCATAAAGCGATGACCAACAGGTTTTCGAAAGCTGAAATTTTCAACAACCAAGATTAAAATCTTGGCTTTTTTGATTTTGGAACATCGCTTCAAACACCATATTTTCAATTCAATTTTAGGAAGTCAAGTACAGTCATGTTGGGCTATGCACATAATTAAATAGCATTGTATATTTTACATTATTTACTCAGCCATTACAACAAATTTTGCTATCTTAAAAGTTTATTGGTTTTACTTTTCAGTAAACCAAAAAATGCGTGTTTCACAGAAATAACTAAACCAAAATGAACGTAAAAATATATGGCATTGTCCTATGTTTTTTTGTGCAATTTTTAGCCACAGGGCAATTTAATAACTTCAAGTTTGAAAATCTAGATACGGTAGATGGATTATCGAGTAGTACATGCTTGACCATATTTCAGGATAGGGAAGGTTTTTTATGGTTTGGGACCATAGATGGCCTAAACAAATATGATGGTTATGAGTTTGAAATTTACAAATCTATTTTAAATGATTCCTCCTCAATCAGCAATAACAGAATCAATGCCATTGAGGAAGATTTACTTGGAAATTTATGGGTTGGTACCAACAATGGGCTAAACTGTTTCAACAAAAAGACGAATAGTTTTTTACGTATCAATCTGTACAGGCAATTAAGCCTCGCCAACAATCCACGAAAGTTTATAAATGATCTCTTGTTCGATCCCGTAACAAATACCTTATGGGTTGCCACCAACAATGGGGTCATCAAGGTTGCCTTAAAAGATTTTGAGCAAGACCCTGAAAAACTGGAGATTTTCTATTACTTCAATGATGAATCCAATTTGTCTTCCCTGGACAACAATAATGTAAATTTTATTGTAAAAGATAATGACAATGTTATTTGGGTGGGCACTAATGGACAGTATCTAAACCGATACAATGCAAAGAAGGATAATTTTGAAAGAATACAGATTGAAAGCAAAAAAGAGTATGAGCTAAACCATATTCCAAAAAATATTTTTGTTGATTCCGACAACGATTTTTGGATTGGAAATGATCTTTCAAACTTGATTTTCTGGGATAGAAAAGAGAATACTTTCACCCACAGATCATTTACCGAAAATAGTATAGCCGTTAGAGATCTATATCTGGACAAAGATGGATTGATTTGGGCATCTACAGATGGATATGGTCTGTTCTTGTTGGAAAAAAATACTGTTTCCGTTATACAGAACTTAACCAATAATTTTTCGGATCCATTTTCGTTACCCAACAACAAACCTTCAAAAATATATGAAGGGTCCGACGGGATTTTCTGGATAGGAAGTTATGATAAGGGTATTAGTAAACTGGATCTCTCCCAGTATTCCTTTGGACATTATTACTATCAACCTGACAATCCAAATGGGTTAAATGAGAAGATAATACAATCTGTTCTGCAGGATTCTGAAGAGCGAATTTGGTTGAGTGCCTATAATGGAGGCTTAAATCTTTTTGATGAAAAGGAATATTCTTTCCAACACTTTAGTCACGACCCAAACAATTCGAGAAGCTTAAGTTCAAACAAAATCCTATATACGTTTGAAGGCAATGATGGCGCCATCTGGGTATGCACGCTAGATGGAGGCTTGAATAAGTTTGATCCAGAAACGGGCAATTCTGAACGATTTTTGCACAACCCTGAAAATCCTTTTTCAATTGGCCAAAATTCTGTTTGGGGCGGAGTACAGGATTCCAAGAATAGACTGTGGCTAGGCTTAAGAACCGAAGGTCTAAGCCTATATGATCCCAACACCAAAAAGTTTTTCAATTATAAGAACATCTCTGTAAAGGAAAATGGTTTGGCCAGTAACATGCTTTTCTATCTGTTTATTGACTCTAAAAACCGTCTTTTCGTGGGCACTTCGTTGGGGCTGAACTTTGTTGATTTAAACCAATTGCCAGAATTTATTCCAAAAGACATTCCTTTTTCTGAAATTAAGGAAAAAGGGATAGAGGGCAATTTGATTAACCATATTACCGAAGATCACCTAGGTAATATTTGGATAGGCGCCGATAGTGGGATTTATATGTTAGACCCGGAACTTAACCTAGTGAAATCGTATTCTTCACAAAATGGACTTCCCAACAACCTGGTTGTTGGCTTAGAACAAGACCACAACCATAACTTTTGGATTACGACCAAAAGTGGATTATCCATGTTGAACCCTGAGACAAACCAGTTCAAAAATTTTAATATCCATGATGGGCTGCAAGGCTCGGAATACCAAAGCAAGTCAATCGAAAAAACCAAGGATGGTAGAATTCTTGCGGGAGGAATCAACGGTTTTAATATTTTTCATCCCGATGACATAAAATTGGATGCAACTGTTGCCCTTTTACCCAAAATAACATCTCTAAAATTGAATAACAAACAGGTTGTTGTAGGGGATACCATTAATAATAGGGTCTTGCTCAGTGAATCTTTGGAAAATACCTCAAACTTAAAATTAAAGCATCACGAAAATTATATTGCCTTCGAGTTTTTGGCCCTTCATTTTGAGAACCCAGAGCAGGTACAATATGCGTACAAATTAAATGGACTGGACAACGATTTTGAGACCATAGGATACGGAAGAGATGTAAACTACTCCAATTTAGTGCCAGGCGACTATACTTTTGAGGTAAAAGCCTCATTGGATGGACAATGGGAAAATGCACAAAAAGCAACGGTTGAATTTCAAATTCTTTCCCCACCATGGAAAACTTGGTGGGCCTATATACTGTATCTTATTGCGGGTCTCTCGATAGTCTGGATAATACTGCGTTACTATACGCAAAAAGTACAGGAAGCCCAAGAACATGAGCTAGATCAAATGAAGCTCCAGTTCTTTATAAATGTATCACATGAATTTAGAACACCTTTGACACTCATACTTAATCCGGTCGATAAAATCTTATCAAGTCTTACTTCGAATCCTGAAACAGTAAAAAACTCAGCCTTATCAATCCAAAGAAGTGCCAGAAGACTTTTGCATTTGGTAAATCAATTGTTGGATTACAGAAAAATGGATGTGGGCATGGCCCCCTTACGATTGGAGAAAGGAGATATCATAAAGTTTAGTGAAGATATTTTTTCCCTATTTATTGGTTTGGCCACTAGAAAGGAAATTGATTATAGGTTTACGTCCTCTTCGGAAAACATAACTTCTCTTTTTGATTTTGATAAGGTGGAAAAAATTATAACCAACCTTATTTCCAACGCCATTAAGTACACAAATCCTGGAGGTGAAATCATGGTTTCCATAAAGAAAATATCTGAGACCAAAAATAAATCCAACCTTCCCTTCCTTAAAAAAGAACAATCAGAGAATTACGTTGAAATTACCGTAAAAGATTCAGGGGTAGGTTTGGATAAAGAGCAAATGAAAAACATTTTTTCCCGATTTTACAATGTGGATATTACGAAGGCCGGCACTGGAATTGGACTTAATTTTACCAAAGCTTTAGTTGAACTACATGGTGGGGAAATTTTTGTGGAAAGTCAATATAAAAAGGGAAGCAAATTTGTGGTACGATTACCCTTAGATATCAAAGCCGAACCTGAGGAAGTTGAAAACATTAAAGATGAGTTTTTGATCAACTCAATGAAATCCGTAGAATATGAAATGTCAATCGCCAATGATGAACTCATTTCCAAAACCAAAAGCACTAACGAAAGTGAAATAAATAAATCAACTATTTTACTGGTTGAGGACAATAGAGAACTTCGATTGCATTTAAAAAATGACCTTCAGGATCATTATAGTGTTTTGGAAGCCAAAAATGGTGAAGAAGGCATTCACATGGTAAAAAAGCACTTTCCAGATTTAATTATAAGTGATGTGATGATGCCTGTCATGGATGGATTTGAAATGTGCAAATCATTAAAGACTGAATTTGAGACCTGTCATATTCCGACAATACTATTAACGGCAAGAAGTTTGGAGGATGACCGTATTGAGGGCTATAATAATGGAGCGGATGCCTATTTGGCCAAACCTTTTGTAACCAGTGTACTTAAAGCCAGAATCAAAAACTTATTGGAAGCTAAAAAAAGGCTTCGACAACGATTCTCTGAAATTGGAGGGTTATTCCCGTCAAGTGAAGTTACTTCCAACAATATGGATGAAGTGTTTTTGGACAAAGCAACCAAGATTATTCTAGATAATATTGATGACATAGATTTTAAACAAGAAGATTTATTGCATGAATTAGGAATAGGCCGATCTCAGTTCTACAGAAAGATAAGCTCTCTCACGGGTAACAATCCTAGTTATTTTATCCGCACCATACGATTACGATATGCTTCAGAATTGTTGCTGAAAAACAGTTATTCCATTAAGGAAGTAACCCATATGTCAGGCTTTAATTCCTCTGCCTATTTTAGCAAAACATTCCGTGAATTATTTGGTGTGACTCCTTCGGAATTTATTGATCAAAAAAAGGAACCAAATACAATTCCTGTTAAGTAAACTGTCTTTATACATCTGTCCAAAATACTTCATCCAATTTAGAACTATTAGACCTAATGTATCCCGTTTTTTAGAAGGAAGAGACGGATACCTAAATGGATATTAAAACAAGTACAACCTTTAAAAGAGATAATCTCCGGGGAATCATAAAAGATTGTAAAGGGGTCTTACTACTTTGGGGGATTTATTAAATACTCTAACATCGTTGCAAAAAAAAGCAGCTGTAGTTTTCTCTACAGCTGCCTCAAACTAAACAAACTAACTCAAATTAACAATTAAACTCTATATATCTTAATATAATTATCGTTACCAACCTGGGTTCTGTACTAAGTTTGGAGCCAAATCTGGATTTAACTGTGTTGCAGGAATTGGAAAAAAGTAGTTCTTTCGGCTAAACAATCTAACGGCTGCAGGATCTATTATGGTTGCCTCAAGAATTCCATCTCCTGATTCATAGGGTGTAGTTCCGTAAGCCATGGTTGCCGGGTCGTAAAGGTCAAGGTCAGTTGCGTACTCTGTACCTTCCACAACGGCACCTATTAAATCCTGCCCCAATACATCTACTGCTATGTCCCATCTCTTAAGATCATTGTACCTATTGTTTTCCATATATAGCTCTACCGATCTTTCTCTTCTAATCTCTTCCAAAATATCCAGATTATTGGCAGTGGCCAAAGCATTTGTCAAAGGTGCAACACCTGCTCTTTCCCTAACTACGTTAATGGAAATATCCAAGTCTGCATCTGAAATGGAACCGTCACGCTCATAAAGTGCTTCGGCATAAGTTAACAACACCTCCGCCAATCGAAGTTGAGGATAGTTAAAACCTTCCGAACCTGCTTCCCGGTAATTTGGATAATCATCCACCCTATACTTCCTATTGGTCAAATTGGAAAGACTAACACTTCCTCCAGTAACTGGAAGAGGCAAAGAACCATTCTCCGGCAAGTTTTCACCGAAATAAGAAATCATTCGATAATCCCTGTCAATAAACTGATCGGATTGCAGAAAATACCCTTGGAACAGTGGAGACTGTGCTATTGGTAGACCATCAGTACTTAAAAATAAATCCAAAAATGTTTGTGTTGGCGCATTTCTCCCTCCCGTGGTATGAGGGAGATTACTTCCTGGTTGTCTCAAATCAAAGTCATAAATATTTTGAATAATAAATTCCTTATTATCCGCTTTTGTTAAACCTGCAGGATTGGAATCAGCACCTTCCAAAACAAAAAGATACCTGTAACTTAGATTGTCAAGCTCTGTATTGAAATTGAATATTTCGTATCCTCCATTATCAATAACAGATTTAGCAGCGGTTACGGCCCTGTCAAAAAATGAGGCAGGTGTGGAAATGGGTCCCCCGGATCCTTCAAAATCTGTACTTGTACCTACATATTTTTCCCAGGTTCCTTCATACAAGAGAACACGTGCTTTAAAAGCCTCAGCGGCATAACTGCTAATCCTTCCCAAATCATCTCCTGTAGCCGTAGCGGGCAAACCGGCAATGGCCACATCCAAATCAGCCAGCACTTGTTCGATCACCTCATACCTACTGTTTCTAGGAAGGTTGAAATCTTCATCATCTACCTCAAAAACCTTAGTTGCCAAAGGTATCCCGCCATACATACGGAGCAAGGTAAAATGCTCCCATGCCCTAAAAAAGTAAGCTACTGCCACATATTCAGAAATATCAGATGCATTACCTGCATACTCGGCCGCCTTTTCTATCACAATGTTCACGTCTCTCAGATTCCCATAACCTGAACTCCAAAAAGCATCGGTAGATCCATCGTCCGTGTTTGTTCCTTGTCCGTAAGGCTGCGTCCAAGCGTTGAAATCAGTACCAAAGTCACAGATATACTGAAAGTCTCCTCTAGCCTGCATAAAATTGTAAAAAAGATTAGTGGCGGCCTCAAAATCTTCAGGAACATCAAAAAACTGAGATTCCGTTAAACTATCCAAGTCATCTAAGTCCAGAAACTTATCTTCGCATCCTATTAAAAAGAATGTTACTAGTGATAATGAAATAAATGCTCTTTTCATACGATTACCTATTATGGTGTTTAAAATTTGTTTTTTCATAGCCTTAAAATATTAAGTTAACTCCAAAAGCAATTGTTCGCTGAAATGGATATATCTCTCTGTTTGAAGTAGTTCTATTCGGTCCTGTAACATTGGTGCTTGTGTTACCTGCCTCAGGATCAAAACCATCCTTAACCGCCGAAAATTCAAATAAATCGTTCCCAGAGAAATAGAACCTCACTTTATCCATATTGAATTTCTCAGTAAAATCTGAGGGCAACGTATAACCTAGGATCAAAGTCTTTAAACGCATATACCTATTGTCCTGAAGAAAGAAATCATTATTGTTCCAGTTCCAGCCTGCCCTAGTTCCATTGGTTGTTAATCTTGGGTACGCTGCACCAGTATTTTCAGGAGTCCAGGACTGTCCTATATAGGCATTGGTCTGGTTGGACCAGACACGTTGGAAAGGATAAGTCTGGAAACCATCTCTGAAAAACTTTTGCTCTAAAGCTCCTTGAAAAAAAGCCGTAAAATCAAAATTTTTGTAGTTTGCACCTAAATTAATCCCAAAAGTGTAATGTAGTTGATTATCTCCCAGAAATTTAATATCTCCCATTTCACTAATTGTACCAAAATCATCGATTTCACCATCTCCATTTAAATCCACTCTTCTAGTGTCTCCTGGCCGGAGTCCTGTATTACCACCTTGCACGGGAACATCCCCTCCGGTATAAGTAGTATAGTACTGATCTACCTCGGCCTGGGTTTGAAAAAGACCATCCGTTTCATACCCAAAATACGCGTTGATCGGAAAACCTTCAACAATGGGATTGAAACCAGCCTGGACTGAAGTTTGGCCCTCTACCCTTATAACCTCGTTATTATTGTCACTCATATTGAGCCCAACATTATAAGTAAAATCCTCACCAATCTGCCCCCTATAATTAAGAATGGCCTCCCATCCTTTTGTTCGCATGTGTCCTATGTTGGTTGCTGGCGCAGTACCACCCAAAACCTGAGACTGTTCCTTTTGTGCCAACATTCCGTAATTGTTTTTCTGAAAAACTTCGAAAGTACCGGTTAAACGCTGATTGAAAAATCCAAATTCCAATGCTAGGTTTTTAATTTCAACATTTTCCCATGTTCTTAGGGTAGTGGTGATGCCATTCACAACTGAAGTGGTTACTAATTGAGGAGCAACACCCAAGGTTGTTGTATTATTCCCAATAGTGGATACATAATCCACCAAGCCAATACCCACTTGGTTACCACTAGATCCAAAACTTGCTCTTAATTTAAAGTTACTTAAATTTTCAAAATCAGCCATAAAGTTCTCCTTATGAATATTCCACCCTGCAGAAACACTTCCAAAATTGGAGTATTTGAATCCAGGGGCAAAACGGGAAGAACCATCCCTTCTTCCCACCAGTTCCAATAGATACTTTCCATCGTAATCGTAATTGATTCGGGAAAGTGTGGAATAAAGTCCCTCATTTTCTTGGTTTCCAGCATTTGTTTGGGTTCCTGTGGCAACATTTAAATCGTATATCCCTTGGTCATCTAACCCTAATCTTCTTGCAAACAATCTTTGATAATCTCTTTTCTCCGCCGTAAGCCCCACCATGGCAGAAACGGTATGTTTAGCTTGGGTAATACTATAGTTCAAAAATGCACCATACGTTTGATAGGTCTCCCTTTCATTGGTAACATCAATTCGGGGATTTCTGTTAATACTAGAAGCAGCAAGCTCATCCTCATTCCAACCATAAACAGGAACATTTAACAGCGTAAGATCTGTTCTTCCTGACACTTGATTAAAGGTAGCATTTGCATTTACAGAGAAACCAGAACCAATATCATATTTAGCCGTAAGGGTGATTTTTGCCAAATCCTCAACCTGTTCGTTTCTACCACCATCTGTGGTTCCAGCTATAGAGTTAGTACCCCCGCAACATGCACCAAAATTCGCATACCACTGTCCAAATGGGTTCTTTGAAGGAAATATAGGTGCGTCTTGACTTACCAAGCTCTGCGCAAGTTGAGAGGAGGGGGCGGAAGTATTTGTTCTTTGGAATGTTATTCCAGCACCCAAATTCAACTTATCCGTAATGTCATAATCGGTATTTAACCTAACATTATATTGCTTTACCCCATCGTAGGCGGTTTTCAGGGCGCCTTGTGTATCAGACAATCCAAAGGACAGACGATATCTTGCTTCATCAGAACTTCCCGATATACTCAAGGTTTGTTGATGACCTGAATTAGATCCGTATAGTTCATCATATCTATTTGAAGGTGCCAAATAGATGGTTCCCCAAAATTGGGTATCGTAAAAACCAGCCTCTCCATTAGCCATTCTTTGAACGTTCTCCTCAGTTGACCAACCCCAGTAATCTCCAGTACCATCTTGTTCTACGGCTTCCAACCATATTTGCCCATATTCCTGCATGGTCATCACTGGCGGACGTAAGCCCAAAAAGTTGAATCTAACATTACCATTATATTCAATCTTCATTTTACCCTTCCCTTTTTTAGTGGTAACAAGTATCACTCCATTTGCGGCCCTAGAACCATAGATTGAAGCCGAACCATCTTTGAGGACACTTATATTTTCGATATCGTCAGGGTTCATTTGAAAGAATTCGTTATTGTTAAAAACAGGAGCCCCATCAATAACAATTAACGGACTACCCCCATTAATTGAAGATGCCCCCCTGATATTTAGGGCAATCTCATCATTCCCAGGTCTTGCTGAACTCCTATTAACAACGAGACCAGGTGTCTGCCCCTGCAGGGCCAATGCAGCATTAGTTACCGCCCTGTCCTGAAAAACTTCGGAAGATACCTGTTCAATGGCCCCAGTCAAAGACTCTCTTTTTCTTTCTCCATATCCAACGACCACAACTTCATCCAGATTGGTAAGGTCGGGATCCAATGATACATTAATAGTACTATTGCCTCCTACCGCAATTTCTTGGGTTGCAAACCCTATGGACGAAAATTCCAATATACTATCGGAAGACGAAACCGTTATGGCATAATTACCATCAAAATCGGTAACCGTACCATTTGTGGTTCCTTGTACTATAACATTAACCCCAGGAAGAGGGCTATTATCATCGCTGCTTGTTATTGTCCCTGTTATTGTTCTGTCCTGATTGTCCTTTACAGTAAATAACTCTTTCGCAGTATTCGCTACTGCTGATGCATGTGTTTGTTCAACACCGAAAACTAAACAGCCTACTATACAGCATAGCCTAGTGAAAATTTTCAGTTTTGTTTGGTTGTGTAGTTTAATCATAAAATTTCATTTTAAAGGTTCTTAAACTGATGTATTATAAAAATCTCAGTGCTTAAATTGCCGTATTGACAATTGTTAAGCCAATGTTAAAGATAATTAGCACTCCAAATGATAAATTATTATTCAATGATGATAAATTATAGTTCATTATAAAAAATGCGCTATAAAATCATATGGGAAGAAGATTTATATAAGAAAAATCTTATAGTATTTTATTTTATTTTAAGGTTAAATTTTGATGAATTTTTCAGCAACCCAATCTGAGCCATTTTTAAATCTCAATAATAAATTATCCCCTACCTGCTAAAATCATAACTTTAATTGAATAGCTATAAACAATCCCTGTATCGATAGAATTTTAGATAAAAAGCCATATTTAAAGGAGTTTCCAAAGGAAATAAAATGATGCAACTCCTGAAAAATGAAGTTTTCAATGATTTTTACCTCACTCACTTGACCTTTTTTTACTTTAAGGTATTTCAATAATTAAGGATGGCTTTCGATATCCATATTAAACCTTAGGTCAATTTTGAACTTTAAGAATGTTATTGTTGATGCTGAAGTAATTTATAAGGGGATTTTTAATCGAAACGCCCTCCTAAAGAATGATAGTTTATAGCTTTTGAATGATAATTTATTACAGTTGGCAACCTTTCTATTTAAACTTGTTAAAACTTTATTTACGCTCACATAAATACTCAATTATCACATTTATAAATAGTTAGAATTTACCCAAGTGATTCTTTCAAATACGATCCAATAACAATACAAAAAAGGAACCCTTTTTTTAAGATAATTTAAAATGAACAACAAAATAAAAGCTTTATCCATATTCATCACAGTACTAATGCTACACTCCTGTGGCACCAATAAAAAAAAGGTATCTGGGTTTGATTCTACAACTGTTCTGGACCTAAATGTTTCAAAGACCAAGGAAACACTCAAAGAATTGAAAGATGTAGATGGTTTTGCAAGAAATATTCCTAAGAATAAAACCAATTGGGAACTTGTTGGGGTAAAAGATTGGTGCAGCGGGTTTTGGCCAGGCTTTTTATGGTATACTTATGAATATTCTGGAGATGAATCAATTAAAAAGGAGGCTGAAAGATTTACCGCCCCTATAAAATCCATAGCCTATAGCCCTGCAAGAAACCACGATATCGGTTTTATGATTTATAACAGTTTTGGAAATGGCTACAGACTAACAGGCAATAAGGAATATAAGGATGTGCTTTTGGCAGCTGCAGATACTCTGGCTACCCTATACAATCCTAAAGTAGGGTCCATTCTTTCTTGGCCAACGCAGAAAAAATACCGTCACAATACCATCATAGATAATATGATGAATCTGGAATTGCTCTTCTGGGCTTCCAAAAACGGTGGTGACAAAAATTTATACGAAATTGCAGAAAGTCATGCCAAGGTAACCATGAAAAATCTCCTAAGACCAGATGGTTCGCTCTATCATGTAGGGTCTTTCGATGAAGAGACCGGAGAATTTATCAAAGGGGTAACCCATCAAGGCTATGCAGATGATTCTATGTGGGCCAGAGGCCAATCTTGGGGCATCTATGGTTTTGCGATGGCGTATAGAGAGACAGGGAATCCTGATTTTATGGTAACATCAATGAAATTGGCAAATCACTTTTTAAAGCGTTTACCCGAAGATGGGATTCCTTTTTGGGATTTTGACGATCCAAAAATTCCCAATGCCCCCAAAGATGCTTCGGCAGCAGCAATAGCAGCTTGCGGAATGCTTGAGTTATCCAAATTGGTTAAAGACAACACCCTTAAGGACAAGTATATTGATGCGGCTAGGCGTTTTGTCGAAATACTTTCTTCCGATGCGTACTACAGCGGTGATACAAACCAAGCCTTATTGTTACACTCTACGGGGCACCATCCAAACAATTCAGAAATAGATGTTCCAATTATCTATGCCGATTATTACTTTATGGAAGCGCTGTTACGATTAAAAAATATTGAAGAAACCAAAAAGAATCAAGAACTGGTCAAGTCCTAAATAATGTATATAACGGCTAAAAGTGGGGTGATAATTTTAATGATTGGACTGATTTCCCTGTCATCCATTGCACAATCCACTATACCCTATACAAAAGGAAGAATTGTGGTAAGTTCTGATGGTAATGAACATGATCATGATGATTGGGCCGCTACACCCTTGACACTGGCATTATTAGCTTCGGCTGGATTACAGGATAGTCTTGTAGTGTATACATTCAGTGATCATATTTGGGGCAGTAACCACGAAAAAGAAAACGGGAAGGCCCAAATGTTGGAAAGCGCCCGTGAGGGAAAGGAAATCTTCAATTTTAAAAACTCCAACTTTATAGAAGCAGTAGCAGATTCAACAAAGGCAATACGCGCAATTACCAAAGAAATTAATAAATCCGATAAACATAATCCCATAAACATAATAGCCGCAGGGCCAATGCATGTTGTTGGAAGAGCCATTGAAAATGCAGATCAATCAAAACTAAAATATGTTAGGCTTATTTCACATTCCAAATGGAACAACGAACATGCCGATAAACCTTATGATTGGGAAAAGCCTCATTCTGGATGGACATGGGATGAAATTAAAGAAATTTTTGCGCCAAGTGGACTTACCATGGATAAAATTGTAGACCAAAATGGTCGTGATGGTTATCAAGGTTTGAAAGCGCCGATACAAGAATACAATTGGGTGAAAACCTCTGCTATAAGAGATACTTCTCCAAAAATTAAAAAACAAATGGACTGGCTATATGATAGACTTCTTACGTGTGTAAAAAAGGGTGATTTTGACCCTTCTGATGCTGGAATGGTAGTATATCTACTTACCGGAAAAGAAAAGACCGACCCTTCAGATGCAAGGAAGCTAATAGAAAATCCAACACATTAGAATCATTTTTTGGTAAGGATAGTTTAGATTAAATAAAAATCGGCCTATAACACATAATAAAGCTATTTTAACCATGAACAGTAAGTTACTTTTAGTACTTTTTGTTGTTTCCCAGGTATATTTCACCAATGCACAAGATGCTTCAGCAGTACAGAACACATCGCAACAAGAACGTATGGAATGGTGGTCTGAAGCCAGATTTGGTATGTTCATCCATTGGGGTATTTATACCAAACTTGCTGGGTTTTATAAGGGCAAAGCACAACCTAATAGTGCTGAGTGGATAATGAACAGAGGGAAAATACCAATTGCCGAATATGAAAAATTGGCTGATGAATTTAATCCAAGAAAGTTCAATGCTAAAGAATTTGTGAATTTGGCAAAAGAGGCGGGGATGAAATATATGGTTATTACCGCAAAACATCATGATGGATTCTCTATGTTCGATTCCAAAGCCAGTGATTACAATATTGTGGATGCTACTCCTTTTAAACGTGACATTTTGAAAGAATTAGCAAAAGAATGTCAAGAACAGGGCATAAAATTCGGGTTCTACTATTCACAAGCTCAAGATTGGCATCATCCAGGGGGTATGGGCAACAATTGGGATAAAACCATTCAACGGGTAAGCAGTGACGAGTACGTCTACGAAAAGGCGCTTCCAGAGGTAAAACAATTATTGACAGAATATGGTCCAATTGCAATTTTTTGGTGGGATACTCCTCGAAAAATGACAAAGGAAGTCGTTGATAGTTTATATCATATTACCTCGGCATTACAACCCAAAATCATTACTAATGATAGATTGGGCGAAGACTATCCCGGTGACCATAAGACATTTGAACGGCATGGACCCAGGTATACTCCGGAAGCAAAATATTGGGAATTATGTCAGCCCATTAGTGGAAGTTGGGGATATCGTAGCGATGATGATAATTTTAAATCCATTACTACGCTTATTCGAAATCTTATTGATCAAAGTAGTAAAGGCGGAAATTATTTGCTCAATGTGAGCCCCACTGCAGAAGGAACACTAAAATCCAAAGCAACCGAACGTCTAAGGGCCATTGGTACATGGATGAATAAAAACAGTGAGGCTATTTATGGTACCCAAGCAAGTCCAACCACTGAAGAACCAAAATGGGGTAGAATTACCATGAAAACAGTTGATGGCAAAGGGCTGTTATATTTACATGTATATGATTGGGCAGATGGCGCATCTCTTCCCATCAGACTTAAAAATAATGTGGAGGCTTGTTATTTGTTAACCGATAAAAACAGAGCTTTTAAAACAACTTCTTTTGAAGATGGAATTCAAGTACAACTTTCTGGAAATGCTCCTGACACTATAGCGTCTGTAATTGTTTTAAAACTAAAAGAAATGCCCAATGCACTTCCTCAAAAACAGCTGGAACAGGGTAAAGAAGGAGTAGTCGCTTTACCAGCTTTTCGGGCGCAATATGAAAATTTGCAAGGGCCGGGAGCGCAATATGATGAACGTAAAGATTGCATAGGCAATTGGGATAGTGAAACAGCTAGGGTATACTGGAAATTTACTGTCAAAAACCCTGGAGCTTTTAATTTGATAGGACAAGTTGCCGGTAAAGATGATACAGAGGTCTCCATTTCCATAAATGGCAAATCAAAAATCCTAAAGATTTCTGTTGATGGTAATCCAAAAAAATTCAAGAAATTGGCAATGGGAAGTTTTACCATAGATAAAGCAGGTGAATATGAAATTTCTTTTATGCCCATTGCAGGAAAATGGAATTCCTTTAATTTAAGAGAAGTAACGCTACAACCCATCAATACGAAGTAATGATACCAAACTCCATAAAATATATATTTCGTTATACCACACCGTATACTATCCTACTTTTCATTGGACTTTCTGTATCATGCACAGCACAAAACGCCATCATTGACAATCTAAAAGAAGCTCCCGTACATGGTGGCCTAGAAATGGAAAGTTACTGGGTTTGGGGTAGTTCGGTAATAAAAGGAGATGATGGACAATACCATATGTATGCTTCACGTTGGCCCAAAATGTTACCTTTTCATCCAGGTTGGATGATTGCTTCAGAGATTGTCCATGCAGTTTCTAAGGTACCCGAAGGGCCCTATCAATTTAAGGATGTAGCTTTAGGAGCCAGAGGGGCTCAATATTGGGATGGTAGATCGTGCCACAATCCAAAAATCGTAAAATACAAGGACACTTACATTTTATACTATATGGGGTCTACCCATCCTTTTGAGGAAGTAACCCAAGAAAATATTTCAGAGTTCGATTTAAAAAGTAAATGGTGTATTGCGGGCCGATGGGGAAAACGTGTTGGAGTGGCTACATCTAAAAGCCCTAACGGACCATGGAAACGATTGAACGCACCAATTTTGGACGTAAAACCCGATTCATATTATAGCTTTTTAACCTCGAACCCTTCACCTTTGATTAAAAAAGATGGCTCAGTAGTTTTACTTTTCAAAGGCAGAAGTTACAGAGAAAATGGGAAACATAGCGATATGAGCATAGGGGTAGCTACAGCAGCTTCGTTTGATGGTGAATACACAGTAGTGGGCGCCAAACCTTTATTTTCTATGGAGCATTTAGGCGAAGTGGAAGACCCACATTTATGGAGTGACGACGAAGGGTTCCATTTAGTGGCTAAAGACCAACGAGGATTAATAACTGGAGGGAAAGGCGACGGGCTTTTAGCGCATTCAAAAGATGGCATTCATTGGGAGGTAGATGAAAATCCAAGAGCCTATACCAAAACAGTAAAATGGGATAATGGTAAAACCATAAAGCAAGGGCAATTGGAACGTCCTTTTGTTTTTGTTGAAAATGGAAAGCCAACACATATCTTTTTTGCCACTATGGATGGTCCTGGAGGATTTGGAAACGGCACAAAAACTTGGAATATGGTCATACCTTTAAAGAAAGACAGTAATGATTAAATCCTTTAGCATATATACTTTTTTTATTTCTGCCAGTTTGTTTATAACAGCCAAAGCACAAGTTGTAGAACAAATCGATTGGTCAAGTTTTATGGCGCAACACGACTTGATTTGGGAAGAAACGCCGCTACAATGGAATGAAGGCGCTTTTACAGGTAACGGACAAGTTGGTATGATGATATACGCCAATATGGAAGATAACAGATTTGACTTTCACATAGGAAGACAAGATGTCACAGACCATAAAAAAGCACCTAATAAAAAAAGTTCAATGGGTGTTAAAGGGGCTGATTTATACGATTTTTCTCGATTAGACATTGGTAGAATGGTGCTCCGTCCTGCTGGACAAATTCAATCAGTTTCTATGCGTCAGGATTTATGGAATGCAGAGGTAAGAGGAACTGTTTTTACAAGTTTAGGTGAAATTTCATTTAAAGCATTTACGCCATATGATAGGATGCTTAACATTGTAGAAATTACTTCTACTGAAAGGCAAAATGGAAAAAAAGTGGATTATAAATGGGAGTGGATTCCTGGAAATCCTATTTCGCCAAGAGTAATAACCAAGTTAACACCAAAACTAAAAGACAGTTATAAAGTCAATCCAAAACCTATTATTAGAGAATTAAGCGGGATTTCCATATGCGAGCAATCTTTATTAGCGGGTGGAGATTATGCCACTGCTTGGAGTGAAGATTCATTAGGAGGTAAAGCAATTATGTATATAGCTATAGCTAATGAAATTCCTGCTACTGGAGTTTCAACTAAAGTTGCATTGCAAACAATTAACGATGCTAGGTCTATTTCTAACAAAGAATTGATAACAACCCATAGAAATTGGTGGCATAAATATTATAAAAAGTCTTTTATTACAATGCCAGATAAAAGAATGGAATCTTTTTATTGGATTCAAATATATAAAATGGCTACATGCTCCAGAGCTGATGGTCCTGCTTTAGATTTAATGGGACCCTTTTTTAAAAATACATCATGGCCCGGACTTTGGTGGAATCTTAACGTACAACTTACCTATTGGCCCTTTAATACCAGTAACCATTTAGATATTGCTGAAAATTTCATTAAGCTTATTGATAACCATTTTAAATATATGGTTGAACATAAAAGCGGAGAAAATTTAGGTGATTTTGCATGGGCAACACACAACTATTGGCTCATTTTTAAATATAAAGGAGATGATGAGGCTATTCAAAAAAAATGGGTTCCCAAAGCCATAGAGATTTTAAAAAAGTATGAAACTAAAATGATTCGAAATGTCGATGGAAAAATAGAATTAACTCCAATGGGGTCGCCGGAATATCATGGTTTCAAAGCATTTCCAAACACCAATTATAATTTGGCCATTTTACGTTGGCTGCTAAATGCTCTGATAGAATCTAATGAGAAATTTAATCAACATGCGGAAGATATTGTAAAATGGAAACAAATTCTAGAAGACTTGATTGATTACCCAATTGATGAAAACGGTTTAATGATTGGTAGCAATCAGCCTGTCGATATGTCTCATCGGCATTATTCGCATTTATTGGCATTGTATCCATTATTTCAGTTAAATCCAGATTCACCTGAAGACCTTGAGTTAGTAGATAAATCTGTAGTACATTGGCATAAAATAGAAGAAGGAAGTAAACTTGTGGGGTATTCTTATACTGGAGCGGCTTCATTATATGCGGCATTGGGAAGAGGAAATGAAGCGAACGAATTATTGCAAGATTTTTTAGATGGAAATATTGGAACAGCGCTTTTACTAGCCAATACCTTCTATATGGAAGGTAATGGTAGAAATCCTGTAATAGAAACGCCTTTAAGCACTGCTGCCTCTATTTTAGAACTTCAATTACAAAGTTGGGGCGGTAAAATAAGAGTGTTTCCTGCAATGCCAGAATCTTGGGAAAATGCAGCATTCAAAGATTTAAGGGCCCAAGGTGGATTTTTGGTAAGTGCAGTTAGAGATAACGGGGAAACCAAATGGGTTTCAATAAAAAGCTTATCAGGTAAGCCATGCACTTTGAAACTTTTGGATTGGGAAAATGCCATTCAAATAAGCAAGGGGAAAAAGATTAACATAACAAAGAACAATGAAGGTGAGTTTCGCATCGATTTAAAAAAAGGGGAATCTATTTCAATTTCTTCAGGAAAAATTAATGAGAAAGTGCAGATCAGCCCTATAAAACACCCTGAAAATTCGTTAAATTATTACGGCGTAAAAAAAGGCATGAACTTAAAAGAAATAATGGAATATTATGTTCCCCTTTATGGCCTGGACTAATATTTCAATAAATTTCATGTTGAAAAACCAAAACCAACTAACACCACTATAAAATGAGTAAAAAAATAATATTATGGTCCATAACCGCAGCACTTGCGGGCTTTTTATTTGGATTTGATGTAGTCGTCATTTCTGGGGCCGATAAAAAATTACAAGCCCTCTGGGGATCTTCAGATTCCTTTCATGGATGGGTGGTAATGGGTGCTGCTCTTTGGGGTACAGTACTTGGAGCCATTTTTGGGGGATTCCCAACAAATAAATATGGACGTAAAAACACTTTGATTGTCATTGGTGTTTTGTTTGCCATATCTGCAATAGGATCAGCTTTAGCAGATGACCCTTGGGTATTTGCGTTTGCCCGATTCATTGGTGGTATTGGTGTTGGGGCATCAACTATCGCAGCACCCGCCTACATTTCTGAAATTGCACCTGCAAAAGATAGGGGGCGACTCGTGGCTTTATATCAATTCAATATTGTATTCGGAATTTTAATTGCATTTCTTTCCAATTATCTCTTAAGTGGTATTGGCGAAAATGACTGGCGATGGATGGTCGGTGTAGAGGCTATACCAGCAGTTCTCTATATTTTATTTGCGTTGAAAGTGCCCAAAAGCCCCAGATGGCTGTTATCACAATCCAAAACTGATGAGGCAAAAGAGGTAATGGCCATTATTAATCCAGATATCCCTGTTGAAGAACAGATTGTTGCTTTCCAAAGTAATTCATCGGAGTCAAATACCTCCGAAACCATTTTTATCAAGAAGTATAGATTTCCTCTGACATTAGCATTTTTAATAGCCTTTTTTAACCAGTTTTCTGGCATAAATGCCTTTTTATACTATGCCCCACGTATTTTTGAGGAAGCTGGTTTGGGGGAAAGTACTGCTTTGCTAAGTAGCGTGGGTATTGGAGTTACCAACCTTGTTTTTACGCTATTGGGAGTTTTCCTAATTGACAAATTTGGAAGAAAAACATTGATGTATATTGGTTCTATTGGGTACATTATATCCTTGAGCTTAGTTTCCGCCGCTTTTTTCCTAGGCTGGACCGGAATGGCAGTTCCCATTTTCTTATTTCTGTTTATTGCTGCCCATGCTATTGGCCAAGGTGCCGTAATTTGGGTTTTTATATCTGAAATATTTCCAAATCATTTACGGGCTTCAGGTCAGGCATTTGGTAGCTCAACCCACTGGATTTTGGCCGCCTTAATTCCTTCTTTGATCCCAACCTTGTTCAATCATCCTATGATTGGTGCTGGAGTAGTCTTTCTAGTTTTCGCGGGAATGATGGTACTTCAATTGTTATTTGTAGCCTTTATGATGCCTGAAACAAAAGGAAAAACATTGGAAGAATTGGAAGGTATAATCTTAAAGAAGAACACATGAGAAAAATAGTAAGCTTATTGATTTGTCTAAGTTTTACACTGCAAATTTTCGCATCAAAAGTGGACACCCTTGTTGTTCATAGCAAGTCGATGAATAAAGAAATAAAGAATGTGGTTATACTACCAGATTCTTATTCAAAAGAAGGGAAAGCTCATTCAGTGGTCTATTTGTTACATGGCGCCGGAGGTGACTATAAAGCTTGGCTGGGAAAAGCTCCAAACATCAAAGCTTTGGCAGATTTGCACAATGTGATAATTGTTTGTCCAGATGGTGAGGCAAAAAGCTGGTATTTTGATAGTCCCATTGATGAGACATATAAATATGAGACTTACATCTCAACGGAATTGATTGCAGGTGTGGACAAGAACTACAATACGATTGCAAGCCATAAAAATAGAGCAATCACAGGCTACAGTATGGGTGGCCATGGCGCTTTGTACTTGGCCTTTAAGCATACAGATGTTTGGGGGGTGGCAGCCAGTATGAGTGGTGGAGTAGACATTAGGCCATATGCCTTAAAGTGGGGCATTCCAGATAGATTGGGCAATTATTCAGAATATCCGGAACATTGGGAGAAGAACTCTGTCATTAACCTTGTACATCTTTTAGGTGACAAAAAACTAAAATTTCTCTTCGATTGTGGTGTGGATGATTTCTTTTATGAAGACAATAAAAGATTGCATGAAAAATTAATCGAACGTAAGATTCCCCACGATTATATTGAACGGCCCGGTAGACATGATGGCCCATATTGGAGCAATTCCATTATCTATCAAATGCTGTTTTTTAAAGAGTTTTTTACCCAGGAAACCAAATAACATGAATTGTAGAGCAACACTTATTGGAAGTTTACTGATTTCCATGATTTTTTTTAGTTGCAATAAACTAGAAGTCATTCAGGTAAAATCACCTGATGGAAAGAAAGTATTCACACTTTTCCCCAACAAGGAAAATGGTATTGATTTTTCTGTTCAATACAACAACCACGAAGTGTTATTGCCTTCTACATTGGAGCTTGTTTCAAAAGAAATTTCCTTTTCTGGGGATATATCTATCCTAAAGATTGAAAATTCCAGCGTAGAGAACGTCTGGAACTCCAATTTTAGTGAGCTAAATATAATCCCTGATAATTACAATCAACTAAAAGTTTACTTACAAATAGAAGATGCCAAGCTCAATATTATTTGTAGGGCTTATAATGAAGGTATTGCTTTCTCTTATGAAATTCCCGAGCAAAACCATATCACCGAGATTGGCTTGGATGAAAACATTCATTACAACTTTAACGATAATTACCCGGTTTGGTCCACCCCAAAACGCGAAAAAGGGACTCTAACAGCCCAAGGTGAATATAAAAAAATACCATTAACAGAATTGGAGGAAGGTTGCGAACGCCCTCTATTAATAGATATGGGAGATAGCCTAAAAGTTGCTTTAGCCGAAGCAAAACTGGTCGATTATGCCCGTTTAAGTTTCAATAAGGGCACATCTTCCCAATACAGCATTTTATCCACATTGGATGGTAAAATGGGAGAACAAAAACAGGATACCATAAGTGGCGCTATCATTTCTGAAAGAATAAAAGAAGGCACGAAAGTTCATAAAAAACTACCCTTTCAGTCCCCTTGGCGTGTGGTTATGATGGCAGAAAACGAAGGTAAGTTACTCGAAAACAACTACATTATCCAAAACCTAAACGACCCTGTAGCAATTAAAGATGCCTCTTGGGTTACACCTGGAAAGGTACTTAGGGAAACCACATTAACTACGGATGGTGGATTTGCGGCTATCGATTTTGTGGCTAGCCATAATATGCAATATGTACATTTTGATGCTGGTTGGTACGGAAATGAAATGGACAATTCATCTGATGCAACAACCATTACCCTAGATCCAAAACGTTCAAAAGGTCCTTTTGATATTGAGGCTATTTGCAAATATGCCAGCGAAAAAGGGGTAAAAGTAATGTTGTATGTAAACCGTAGAGCTTTAGAAAAACAATTGGATGAGGTGCTACCACTTTATAAAAAATGGGGAGTAGCAGGCATTAAATATGGTTTTGTACGAGTTGGAGATCAAGACGCAACGGCCTGGTTGCACGAAGCTGTTAAAAAAACTGCTGAGCATGGTATGATCATAGACGTGCATGACGAGTATAGGCCAACCGGTTTCTCTAGAACCTACCCTAATTTTTTGACCCAGGAAGGTATTCGTGGCGATGAAGAAACTGTTCCCAATGCCCATACCTTAATAACCATGTATACAAGAATGTTAGCGGGAGCAGCAGACAATACTGTATGTTACTACAGCAGCCGTGTAGGTGAAATGGGATCTCATGCTTCACAATTGGCAAAAACGGTTTGTCTTTTCAGTCCCTTACAATTTTTGTATTGGTACGATAAGCCTGCAGCTTCTCCCGAAAAATTGGATGGTTTGTGGGGCGACACAAAACACATTGGCAACGAACCAGAATTGGAATTCTTTGATGCCGTACCCACCACTTGGGATGAAACAAAAGTATTGCATGCCGAAATAGGAGAAATAGGGGTCACAGCACGAAGAAAAGGAGCGCAATGGTTCGTTGGAGGTATTAATGGTGAAACTGCCCGATCCTTGAAAATTGACTTCTCATTTTTAGATACCAATGAAAGCTATAGTGCAAAACTATATACGGATGATGAAACTATTAATACCAGAACCCATGTAAAGATTGAACAACTGAATGTTGATAGTTCATTTATACTGAATTTAGACCTTAAAGCAAATAATGGTTTCGCAATTCAAATAATCCCCAATAGCTAAACTGTAGATGAATCCAATAAAAAGGAAAATATCATTAAAAATATTTCTAACTCCATTGTTATCGTTTGTTTTATGCTATCCAGCTCTAGGCCAGCATGGAGAACATCCTAGGATCTATATCAAGGATCAATCCAGAAGTACTTTTCTAAAATCAATTGAAACCGTCGCGTGGAAAAAAGTCTTTGTTGAAGAGAAGAAAGAACGATTGGCTAAATACATCGAACTATGGGAAGAAGACCCAGAATGGCTAGTGTCACGTTTACAAATGAATTGGAATACCAAGCACAATAAAGTATTTCTTAAAGAAGGTGACTTCTCCCATTCTGAAGGAACTGCACCAGTCCCCACTGTCCGTTTTTCTGGTTCTCGTGATTGGGCAACAGATTACAAATCTCCCAAATTAGAAGATATAATTCCATATTCGGATAATCCCAAGGGCATATATCTCGAAAGAAAAGACAATCAAAAAAAGGAATGGGTAGCACCATCAGAAACAGGAAATATTATTGAAAAAATCAATGATAGAATACTAGAATTAGTGGAAGATGCAGCTTTTCTATATTGGGTTACGGGAGAGAAAAAATATGCTGATTTCGCATCACCTGTATTCTTTACCTATATTGATGGCATGTATCATAGGGAAGCTCCCATTGATATAGAAAATTCTGGCCAACAACGAATTTCAGGCTTGGCGACCTTTGAAGTAATTCACGAGCGCATCGTGGTTTCACTAGTAACCAGTTATGATTTTCTACATGACTATTTTAAGTCCAAAAACAAGAATCTAGATAATACCATTACTGTTTTTCAACGATGGGGCGACCAAATCATAGTCAACGGTATTCCTGATAACAACTGGAATCTTTTCCAAGCTCGCTTCTTAACCTATATCGCCTTGGTACTTGATGACAACAGTAACTATAAAAATAAAAAGGGAAGGGAATATTTTTTAAAACACACTTTTGACGTTTCCACGGAACGGCAATTGGCATTAAAGGAATCCCTTTTGGTATATGACGCTGAAAATGGAATCTGGCCCGAATCTGCCTCCTATTCAGTGCATGTGATTACGACGCTATTGCGCATTATAACACTATTGGACAATGCTACCAACACCAATGAACTTGCTACTTATCCGATTGTGGAAAAAGCCGTATTCGCAGCTTTTCAATACCTCTTCCCTTCGGGTTATATAGTAGGTTTTGGTGATTCAAAGCATAGTATACTACCCCCTGAAAATTTTGAGCTATTACTGGCCAATTATAGAAAGTACGGTACCAACGAAAAAGGGAAAATCATATCAACACTATTGAATGAACTAATTTCCAATGGACAATACACTAGAGAAGCAAACAATTATTTTGAATTGTTTTTTTATGTAGATGCTTTAGAAAAAGACAGTTTATCCAAACAAGGCGAAACCTTGGAAAAACTAACATCACCAACCTTCTATGCACCAAATGTGAGCCTGTTCAATCAAAGAATGGGTAGCAATGATAATTCTGTGATGGTATCTACCTTTGGGTCTTTTGGCAACCATGCCCATGCCAATGGGATTGCTATAGAACTGTTCGCCAACAACTACGTTTTGGGGCCAGATATGGGCAGGGGGCCAAGCTATTGGCATCCGCATCATAGGGAATATTTTTCTAGATTCCCGGCACACAATACAGTAATTGTGGATGGAATCTCGGATTATTATGCCATGCGGTCTTACCATCCCTTTAAACTAGATTATAGTTTTCCCAAATCCGAGGAAAATACAATATTTGATAAAGTCACCTTTTCTAAAGTTTCCTTCTTAGAGCCTAAAACGATTTCCGACCAACAGCGATTTACAGCTATCGTAAAGTCACCTACCGAAAAACCTTATGTAGTGGATGTATTTCGTTCCAAAAGGCAACAAGAAGGTAAGCAAAAACACGAATACTTCTATCATAATCTTGGTCAGTCATTAACGTTTAAAAACAATAAAGGAGAAGAACTCCTTTTAAGCCCCACAGATCAATTAAGTAGTAAACTGGGCGATGCCAAAGGGTACGACTATTTTAAGGACAAGAAGAGATTAGTCATCTCAGACGATGTTCAGGCATTTTTCCGCATCACCGAAAAGGACCAACCTGATAATTTGATGAAGGTTTGGATCAAAGGAGACGAGAAACAGCAAATCTATTCTGTAAATGGGCCGCCGTCCAAAGCTATCACAAGTGGTACTGCACCAAAAGAATTGGTAAGTGAGCCCTTGCCGGCGTTTATCATCAAAAGAGAAAAAGCAGCTTGGGAGAATCCGTTTGCTTTGGTATTCAATCCTTACATTGAAGGAAATGAAAACGCCATTGCCAATGTTACATTTTCCACAATAGATAAATATCCCGCCACACAGCTTATAGAAGTAGAACTAAAGGATAAAAAAACGGTGGACCACATTACCTTGAACGCTTCGGTCAGTGATATTGCCGAACGGAAAGATTTTTATCAAAAAGGGTTGGTTTCCATAATTCGTAAACCCAAAGAAAGTAACAAAATAAGATTCTTGTTCCTTTCAGGAATTGAAAAGTTTGAATATCACGATTGGAGTATCATTACATCCGCAGAGGCTGCTACAGTTTCCATAGAACTAACGGAGGAAGGATATCAAATAGAAAATGACAAACCTGTGACCATTGGCATTCCCATTGGAGAAAACAGAAAAATGGCAGAACTGCAATTGTTTGAAGATGGAAAACTAGTATCAAGCAGAAAGGCTGTTGTTAGTAGGTCCAACCCAAATCAAATGAAAATCAAGCTGTCAAAAGCATACAGCAATGCCAAGTTATTGCTAAAAGAATAAGACAAAACCAAACAAATTAAACACAGCACTGATGAAAAAAATAACAACATTACTACTACTATTTCTTTTGGCTTCGTACCAAAGTCCAGCACAAATATCAACCAAAAAAGAAAAATTATCTGATGATGAACGGATGGCTTGGTGGCGGGATGCCAAGTTTGGAATGTTCATCCATTGGGGAGCATACTCCATTATTGGAGGTGAACGTGGAACAAAAATTGCCGGAGGAGGTGCCGAATGGGCCATGGACAAGTTAGATTATACTGTTGAGGATTACGAAAAGTTTCCTGAAATGTTTAATCCAGTACTATTTGATGCCGATGCGTGGGTCTCTATGGCCAAGGATGCCGGCATGAAGTATATAGTAATTACTTCTAAACACCATGAAGGTTTTGGATTGTGGGATTCCAAAGTGTCAGATTACGATATAATGGATACAGCTCCTTTTAAACGTGATATTATAAAAGAATTATCGGAAGCTTGTAAAAAACAAGGCATCAAGTTTTGTTTTTACTATTCCATTGTAGATTGGCACCATCCGCAGGCGCAAGGAAACTTGTATCCAAATTACAACATCGCCCAGCATGACGACCCATCGGTGGTGAATCCAGAATTCCCAGAGTACTTTAAAAACTATATGAAACCTCAGGTAAAGGAATTATTAACCAATTACGGAGACATTGGTGTGGTTTGGTTTGATGGCGATTGGATTTCAGATTATACCACAGAAATGGGGAAAGAATTGTACAGTTTTATTCGTGATATTCAACCAAACACAATTATCAACAACAGAGTTGATAAAGGAAGAAACGGAATGGAAGGAATGGACAAAGAAGGCAATTTTGCAGGAGATTTTGGGACACCTGAGCAAGAAATTCCAGATACCGGAATTGATTCTGATTGGGAAGCGTGTATGACAATGAATGGGTCTTGGGGGTACAAACCAGCTGATAACAACTGGAAAAGCAGTGAGGATTTAGTTAAAAAATTAGTAGACATTGTATCTAAAGGAGGAAACTTTTTATTGAATATAGGCCCTGATGGTTATGGTAGATTTCCAGCAGAGAGCATCCGCCGTTTAAAAGCCATGGGAGAGTGGACCAAAAAAAATGGAGAAGCTATTTACGGGGTATCTGCAAGTCCTGTTGAAAAACCAAAATGGGGGCGTTATACTAAAAAAGGTAATGTGGTTTATGTACATGTTTTTGATTGGCCAAAAAGTGGAATATTAACACTTAATAAAGAATTTAAGGTTAAAAAAGCATCATTGTTATCAGGTTCCAAGGCTATATTAAAAACAACAGCGACATCTAGAGGAGCCATTGTGGAATTACCAATGCTAGAACCAGACAACCCTGTTACCGTTATAAAGGTAGAGTTGGAACCTACAGATTGGGCTAATCTTGGTAAATATGAAAAGGCCAATAAAAAGCTTATGAAATCCTCAAAAAATGTAAAAGCTGTTTTTATGGGAAATTCTATTACCCAAGGATGGGTAAAAGCTAACCCAGATTTTTTTACTCAAAATAATTTTATTGGTAGAGGCATTAGCGGTCAAACTACATCACAAATGGTAGCGCGTTTTAAACAAGATGTCATTGACTTAAATCCCGATGTTGTAACTATTCTTGCAGGAACCAATGATATTGCAGGAAATAGAGGATTGATTACAGTACCAGAAATTGCGAAGAATATTTTCACAATGGCAGAAATGGCAAAAAAACATAATATTAAGGTAGTTTTAGCTTCGGTTTTACCAGCGAGTAGTTATTCTTGGAGTCCTTCCATAGCGCCTGTTGAAAAAATTACTGAACTCAACGAACTTATTAAAAGCTATGCCCAAGCCAATAATTTGGTGTATCTGGACTATTATTCAAAAATGGTTAACGATAAACAAGGGTTAAAAAAAGAATTAGGTAGAGATACTGTTCATCCTAATGCGGAAGGCTATAATGTAATGGGTCCTTTGGTCAAAGAAGCCATTGAAAAAGCTTTATAGAAGACGTAGTTTCAGATGTAAAGAACCTTTTTTGGAGCAATTAAAGCTTTAAAAATATTTCACATATTTTGAAATCAATTCACCATCACTTCCAATAAACCATAATTTATAGATAATGAATTATGGTTTATAATCTTTTCTAAGAAATAGCCCTATAATTGAGCAATCAATCGAGATGCCTCCTAAATATTCTGAAGAACAGCTATTTATGGAGTATGAATCTACACTATTTTTTTAAAAATGAAATTGAGGATACTACTTACCATTTGCGTGTTTTCTGTCTTTGTTACAAATGCACAAGAGCGAAAATATCTTTTATATACTAACGAAAATATCTCGCGCCTAAAGGAGCAAATCAAGAACAGTGAATCCATAAAAAATCAGTGGAATGAACAGTACAAAAAGGCTAAGAGCTTGCTTAAAAAAGATAAACTAAAGTCAGGGGATTGTCTCCTATTAGGATTGGTCTATAGAATGACCGGTGATGAAAAGTTTGCACGTAAAACAAAAGAGGTTCTTCTTAATTATACATCCAGAAAAACTTGGGAAGGCAAGGCGTTATTGGGAAGGAACCCGCCATGGCAAGGTGGATTGGGCACATCCCACACCAGTTATGATATTGCAATGGGTTTCGACTGTATTTATACTTATCTATCAGAAATAGAGCGACAACAAATTGCAAAAGATATTGTCCGATTGGGAATCAATCCTGCAAGAGAAGATTGGTTAAACCCAGATACCAGTTATCACACATTTGATACTATGGGTCACAACTGGTGGAGTGCTTGTGTGTATATGGCAGGCTTTGCTTCTTTGGCCGTAAGGGACGAAATACCCGAAGCAATAAAATGGGTAAAGGATATTGAGGAATCGGCAATTGAATGGATTAATTTTTCCGGGAGCGTACTACAAAACAAACCATCTACTTTTGACAGGGATGGCGGGTTTTATGAAAGTATTAATTATGCTTCTTATGCAACATCACAATACTTATTATTTTTAAATGGGTTTAGTAATGTATGGCCTGACGAACCTATCTATAAATCTCCCATTTTAGATAAGGTAGGTGACTTTTTTATGAACACAACATATTATGTTGAAGGTAAAAGAAATTTGGCGGTCAATTTTGGTGATTCTAATATTAGGTCAAATGGTGAGCGCATACTAACCTTGCTCTGGAACTTGGGTTATCAAAATGAACAATATGCATGGTATATCAATCATGCAAATACTATTGAATCAGGAAACTCCAATTCGCCGGTTGCTTTAGCGTTAAGACCAGACTTGCCTTCTCTTGATTCCAATTATTTGCCAAATAGACCTAAATCCCATCTTTACCAAGACATGGGTTGGGCCACAATGCGTAATTCATGGGATGACAATGCAACTATGTTAGCTGTAAAATCAGGATTTTCTTGGAATCATGCCCATGCGGATGCAGGATCCTATATTTTATTCCACAATGGGAAAAATCTAATCATAGATTCTGGGAATGCCAGTTATTTGAATCCATTATATACCGAATACTATTGCCAGAGTGAGGCGCATAATGTAGTTTTCTTTGATGGGAAAGCCCAAAATAGAAATGACCCCTATTTTGGAGTGGTCAATTCTGGCTCACTACACAACCTAATTGAAGGGGAAGATTTTAAATACTTGTTGGCCAATGCAACTGGTCCTTATTCACAAATTTTGGCTCGTAATTACCGAAGTTTTATTTGGGTTGGAGATGTTATTCTGGTTATTGATGATTTGTTGGCACACGAACCTGGGCAATTTGAATGGTTGCTACATTATAACGGGGAGTCCGAATTAAAAGGAGGTATAGATCTCACCATTACAGATGAAGATGCCAAAGTTCTAGTCCGCCCATTGTATCCGGAAACCTTTCCTCCAGGGGGAGAACGACCTCATGATTTCCCCGAACACATGCTTTTAACCGAAAAATTGGGCTATGAAGACCATCATCCTGAGAACCAACAAAACTATTGGTCCATTAGTCATTTTGAAGAAACGGCAAGAACAAAATTTATTTCAGCCATTATATTGGAAACTGAGGAGAACAAAAACAATCTTCCAGTTATAGAACGTTTTGATGGCAAAGATTTTTTAGGAGTTTCCATAACACAAAATGGTAAAACCACAGAAGTGTACTTCAATCTATTGGCAGATGGGCGATTAAAACACAGAAATAGCGCCAATACCATGAATGGTTGGGAAACTGATGCCTACCTAACGGTGCTAAAATTTGATGAAAGTGCAAATAAAACAAACCTTAACAACATCAAGGAATTATTTGTTAGTCATGGTAGTTATTTAAGAAAGGGCAATCAAGTTTTAACCCATGCGCTCTCAAAATACACAACCTTAATTGAAGATTTTGGAACAAACCCAAAAGTGACTTTTCAAGGGCAATCCAATACCAAATTTCGGTTCCACACTCCAAAAGGGGATACAAAAGCATTGGTAAATGGTGCTCTTAAAAATGGCCAATTCAATCCATCTAACAATTTACTTTTAATACAGCTGACCAACAAATAGCAACATGATGAACAAATGGGGTAAAATATTTTGTATCGTCCTTGGAAACCTGATATTGGCAACCATACTATTAAGCTGTATCCAGGTAGACAAGGATCCTCTGGATATCAATAAATATTTCGCTTCTACCACAAAAGATATTATTTACCCTTCCAGTGAGCAAATCGAAATGCTAAAAGCAGTGCTGCCCAAAGAAGCATTTCAACCCGCACCGCCCATTTCAGATAGAACATATTGGAATAAGATTGCTGGCAAGGCATCTGGCAAAAATTATCTAAAACTTGCGCTTTCCGAATTGGATGAAAAACTTGAGGTACCTATCGCGGATTCCATTTACAGAAGAGCCAATCTTGAAGGAAACAGAGGAATCTATAAACCTAGGTATTATAGAACTATGGAACGGCTGGAACATTTTATTCTCGCCGAATGTATTGAAAACAAGGGAAGGTTTCTATCGCAAATAAACACCTATCTCAATGCAATCATGGATATGAAATCATGGTTGCACCCAAACCATGATGATGATGAAAATGGAGTTTTGGAAGGCAGACGTGTCTCCATAGATCTTGGCGCTAGAAGATTTGGTTCCGATTTGGCTTTGGCCCAAGTTTTAGTGGGAGAAAAACTACCGAAGAATGTAAATAAAAAAATTACAGAGCAGCTAAAATGGCGCATTGTGGATACGTATTTAACTTCATGTAAAAAGAACGATATAAACAATAGATGGATCAAGAGTACAAGTAATTGGAATTCCGTGTGCACAAGCGGATCTATGTTTGTTGCCATTGCAACTTCCACAGATGAGGACGAAAGAATGGCGGCAGTGGGCTCGGCACTTAACAGTATGAAACATTACTTATCCGGTTTTGGCGAAGATGGCTATTGTTCTGAAGGGGCAGGATATTGGAATTATGGTTTTGGGCACTATCTCTATTTGGCTCAAATTTTATATGATTATACCGATGGCAGAATTAACCTATTTGATGCTGGTAATGCTGAAAAGTTGAAGAATGTGGGCAACTTCCCAGAAACCTATCAAATTCATACAGGTATATGTGCGCCATTTTCCGATGGTGTTTCCAAGGTTTCGAATGATGGTGGTTTTGCTTACAATATGTCCGCAAGAAAATTTGGGGCACGTATGCCTGTAGATTCTGGAAAACGAAAAACCCATGATTCGTTTTCAGCAGCTTTTCAATTAATTGAGTGGGAGTATGAAGCTTTGGTGGATAAAACTAAAAATGATACCCAACCCACGTCCGAGTTACCGGATTTTACCTATTTTGATGATGTTGGGATGGTAATTTCCCGTGGTAAACAGAACACTCCATTATCCATAGCCATAAAGGGAGGGCACAACAAGGAAAACCATAACCACAGCGATGTGGGAACATATACCATTGTGCTGGATGACCAAATCATGTCTGGAGATATTGGAGCCCCATCGTACATTGCCGGGGCATTTGCTCCTGATAACCCGGCGCGAAGCTCGTGGGGCCATCCTGTGCCAAGAATCAATAATACGCTCCAATCCAATGGTAGGGAATTTGAGGGAACAATAACGGCTACCGAGTTTACAGAAGACATAGACAAAGTAGTGATGGATATAAAATCAGCCTATGAGGTTCCATCATTAACAAAGTTGATTAGAACCATGGAAAATGATAAGTCTGGTGTGGGTGCTGTTTCCATTATAGACGAGTTTTCCTCAACAGAGCCGGTTGCATTTGGAACGGCAATAATGACCTTATCCGAATATAAGATTGTTAATACCAATACAATACTATTCACAGAGGGAAATCAAAAATTAAAAGCAGAAGTTTTTAGTGACACAGGAGCTTTAAAAATTAGGGATGAGCTTGTACCTGTCAAACATTTAAGAGAAGGTGCCCCTGCATACAGAATTGGAGTTGATTTTACAGAACCAATCAAAGAAGGTTCAATTACGATCAAATACACACCGATTTTATAAATATTTAGAGGAATAAACAATTTACCAGTTTGACCAATGATTAAAATGGTCTCTTGATCACAAATAGGTTATTACTTGGATAAAGCCGAATTAAAAGGCAAAGGAATAAACAAAAAAACATTCAAATCATGAAATACCCAATAATCCTATTATTTCTGATTTCTTTACTTGGTTGTAATGAAAAACCAATTGATATAACTATTTATGCCGACCAAAATATTCAAGATGAGGTAAGCTATGGCATTGAAAAGATAAACACTCAACTAGCCAAAAATGAAGGTAAGATTCGGTTCTCCAGTAATGAAAAGGAGGCTGATATCGTTCTCGTTATTGTCCCCCAGAAAGATTTAGATTCGGAGAAAAACGATGGATTTGACTTGATTAAGTCAGGTGATGGTTACAAAATTTCATCTGAATGTAACCGAGGACTACTCTATGGTTTATTACATATAGAAGAGCAATTATCAAATGGGAAAAGTTGGGAAAACCTTGAAGCTAAATCCGTAACAGCACATCATGACTTTAGAGCTATCAAATTCAACTTGCCATGGTATTCTTACCGCAGTGGAGAAAACCTTTCAGTACACACCGAGACTTGTCAAGACTTGAAATTCTGGGAAACGTTTCTGGATATGATGGTTGAAAATAAATTCAATGCCCTTACACTTTGGAACATGCATCCCTACATGTATATGGTTAAATCTACTTCGTTTCCAAAGGCATCACCTTTCAGTGATGAAGAAATGGCACAATGGGAGATGTTCTGGAAGCGTCTTTTCAAGATGGCAAAAGACCGAGGTATTGATACTTACATCGTCAATTGGAATATCTTCCTACCGGAGGATTTTGCGAAAGAATATAATGTTGGCAGTTACTCTTCTGAAAATGGGAAAAATCATTATGGCGAGGGAGAAAACAATCAGGACGTAGAAGATTACACGCGCGAGGTAGTGACCCAGACAATCAATACGTATGAGGACCTCACAGGTATCGGAATTACTCTGGGTGAGCGCATGGGAGGAATGACATCCAACGAAAGAAGTGATTGGGCAGATAGAACAATGATAGCCGGCTTAAAGGCAGCAAACCGAAAGGCAAGGCTCATATATAGGGCACCACTTTCTGCTGGTAAAGATAATAGTGGAACGGTCAGCACCTCAGCGGAGAAATTGACACGAAATGCAGTGGAAAATATGGGAATGGATAATGATGTCTGGATAGAATTTAAGTTCAACTGGTCTCATGCCCATTCTTCTCCAAAGTTGTCAATCGTTCATGGTGGAATGCTAACAGACACATACTGGGAGCCGTATTCCGAAAAGTACAAAGCGGTTTGGACTATGAGGAATGAAGACTTCTTTGTGATGCGTTGGGGAGATCCAGATTTTATCAGGGAATTTTTGGATTTGAATAGTCAAAAATATGTTGGAGGTTGCATAATTGGTTCAGAAACTTACATTCCGGCAAAGGATTTTATAACAAAAGAAGAATACCGTACATGGGATTACGCTTTTCAAAGGCAGTGGCTTTTTTATAAGGTATGGGGAAATCTTTTGTACGACCGACAAACCTCGGATGACTATTTCTCCAAGGCATTGGCCAATAAATTTGGTTTAGATGATGGTACGGAACTAGTAGAGGCTTGGAAACTGGCTTCAAAGAACCCGAACCGTCTTGCCTCCTTTTTTGGAAGTACCTGGGATGCAACCATTTATTCAGAGGGGTTTAAAACAAATAACGGAGAGTTCATTGATATTGATAAGTTCATCTCTCGCAATGTTCTGGATTCTACCTATGTGAATATTCGTGATTTTGTTGTTGGTAACTATGATAAAGAAACTCAAGTTAATCCACTGGAATTAGCTGAAAAAACAGAAAATCAGTCTGCAAGAATATTGGAAATTTTAAAGGCCAAAAGAAAAAATGAAGTTTCCGCGGACTTGGAAATTGAATTGACAGATCTTGAATTTTGGGCTAACTACGGACGTTATTTTGCTTCGAAAATACGGGCTGGTGTAGCCTTGGAAAATTTCAGGACAGGCAAAGATGTTGAAGGACAAACCAAGGCAGTTCAGATTCTTGAAAATGGGAAAATGTATTGGAACAATATGGTAGAGTTGGTTGAAAGGTATAACGTAGCGGTAATGCCTCATCAATTTGACAAGGAGTTTTCGTGGAGAGAGCACCTTTCAGATATAGATAAAGATATTGTTATAGCAAAAAATGCTTCAGTTCAATAAAACTTGTTACAATGAAACAAAAGATCAAAGTTCTTACAGGTTCATTTTTAGTTACATTTATTATCGGTATTCTAGTGGTGAATTTAAGCTGCAAGGAAAGCACAAGAACAATTAATTTCTATGCACCTTCCGGGATACCTCAGATTCAATTTGCCATTGGTGAACTGAAATCTGTATTGACGGATCAATTCGAACTGGTCGAAGTAACTGATTCAGCAAATGCTGATATTATCTTTTCAATTGGTAATGAATCCCTAAAGTCAGAAGGATTTGAAATTACAACATCGGGCGATAAAATTACGGTAGTTGGTGCCGATGCTGCTGGTGCAATGTATGGCGGCTTAGAGCTTGCAGAACAGATTTCTATCCATGGTATAAAGGGTATTGCATCCAAAACTACCAATCCCTATATGGAAATGCGGGGGACTAAATTTAATATTCCTCTGGATGTTAGAACACCTAGTTATACAGACGTATCAGACGTAGCTCAGAAAAATATACCAGAAATGTGGAATTATGATTTTTGGACTGAGTACATTGATAATTTAGCTCGGTATAGATACAATTATATCTCGCTTTGGAATTTGCATCCATTCCCATCCATGGTTAAAGTACCGGGTTATGAAGATGTGGCATTGAATGATGTTCAACGCTCAACACACCAGTTTGATGAACATTACAATACCAATGGCTGGGGATTTTGTTCCCCGGAGATTCTTGCCAATCCTGAAATTTTATTGAAAATTTCCATTGAGGAGAAAATGGCTTTTTGGAGAAAAGTGATGACCTACGCCAAGACACGAAATGTGGATTTCTATGTGGTAACATGGAACATTTTTGTTCATGGAGCAAAAGATAAATATGGTATCACCGATAAAATTGATAACCCGATAACCAAGGACTATTTCAGAAAAAGTGTAAAAGAAATGTTTGTCACCTATCCAGACCTGGCAGGTATTGGGCTAACAACCGGCGAAAACATGTATGGCAATACCTTTCAGCAAAAAGAGGACTGGGCTTTTGATACATATGGACAAGGTTTATTGGATGCAGCAGCAGAAATGCCTAATAGAAAATTCAGATTTATTCATCGCCAGCACATGGCTGCAGCAAAGGATATCTCAGAGAAGTTCAAACCACTTATCGAGAACGAAAATATTGATTTCATCTTCAGTTTTAAGTATGCGAAGGCCCATGTGATGAGTGCGTTAGAGCAGCCATATCATCACGAATTTGTGGAAGACATCAAATCCAATAATATCAAGACCATTTGGACCTTGCGAAACGATGATGCTTTCTATTTCCGTTGGGGAGCACCGAATTTCGTTCGTCAATTTGTAAAGAACATTCCCTATGAGGTTTCCCAAGGCTATTATTATGGTTCGGATCAATGGGTCTGGGGGCGTGAGTTCACCACGAAGAATGCAAAAGAGCCTCGTCAAATCGAGTTGGTAAAACATTGGTATCATTGGATGTTGTGGGGGCGTTTTGCTTATGACCCTAACTTATCAAATGAGAGAATTGTGGGTATGCTTCAGGCCCGCTTTCCAGAAACCGATGCCCAAAAACTATTCACAGCATGGCAGGACGCCAGTATGGTTTATCCCACCACTACTGGTTTTCATTGGGGACAGTTTGATTTTATGTGGTATATCGAGGGCTGTAAAGGCCGAAAACAATTCACTAAAACTGAAACTGAATTTCATGACGTAAATTCTTTTATAAATGTGAAGCCCCATTCACTATCAGGGTTTCAGTCGATTCCTGATTATGTGAAGATGATAATCGAAAAAGACACATCAAATTTACTAAGTCCGTTTGAGGTTTCACAAATGTTGCACGATTATGCAGATAACGCCTTAAAGCTTGAAGGAGAATTAAGTGCCGGTGAAAACGGAACAGAATTGCAAGCTACACTTCATGATATCAGAACCATTGCATACATGGGTAAATATTATGCTTATAAAATCAATGGAGCTACTCAGTTAGCCCTATATAGGGAAACAAAAAATAAGAACTATCAGGATAAAGCGGTCTCCCAACTATTGAAAGCAAGAGACTATTGGGAAAAGTATGCTGAAACGGCGATGCTTCAAAACATCAATCCAATTTGGACCAACAGGGTGGGACATGTGGACTGGATGAAGGCGATTGATTTTGCCGATTTGGATATAACTATTGCAGGCAAAGACTAAACCAGAATTATGAAATCAGGTAGAAGGAGGTTCGTGAAATCTGCAGCGATGGTGGGAGGCGCTGTTGCTGCAATACCATTATCATCATGTGTTGAGGGAAACAAACCAAGGGATACGTCCAAAATTCATACGGATTATTCTAATCTGGACGAAGTACTTAAAAAACCAGTCTTAAAGAGATCGCTGTTTCCTGATCCGGTCATTATTGAAACCTTGGAGTTGCTTAAAGACAGGAAGAATACCATTTGCAGAGTACGATCAAAAGATGGGGCGGTTGGGATAGCAATTGGTCATCCGTTCATTGCCAAGTCCAGCTTCCCAATGTTCAATATCAATTTGAAGCACCACTTTCTTGGAAAAGATGCCCGTGACCTAGACATGCTAATCTTTAACGCAACAGAGCGGAATGTGAAGAATCAGGGTATTCCACTAAACGTTCAAGTTGCCGTAATTGAATTTGCCATACTTGATATGTTGGGAAATATTGCGGACAAACCTGCCGGTCAATTGATAGGTGAGGTACACAATGAAAAAATACCCATTTATTTAGGACATCACTTCACCAATTTAAGAAAATTAGAGCCTGAAGAATCGCTTGAACTGATGCATCAGGATGCACAAGAGACCAATGCAAAAGCAATAAAATTGCGAGCGGGAAGAGGTGACAATCTAGCATCTGATATTGACAATGCACCTGGTCGTACTGAAAAACTTATACGAATGGCTCGTGAAAAGTTTGGAGATGAAATGACCCTTATGATGGATGGAAATGGATCTTATTCTGTCAAAGAAGCGATCCGAATCGGCAAAATATTGGAAGAGTACGATTACTACTTCTATGAAGAGCCCGTACCCTGGGATTGGTATGAGGAACAGAAACAGGTAGAAGAAGCCCTTGATATACGGATGGCTGGTGGTGAAGAAGAATTTAGAATACATGCTTTTCGATATCTCGTTGGCAACGAAGTGTTTCAGATACAACAACCAGACCTTTTCTATTTTGGAGGGATGGTTCGTACTATGAAAGTGGCTCGTATGGCAGAGTTGGCTGGTTTAAAGATTACCCCACATATATCCAGAGGCGGTCTTGGATTTGTGTATTTGCTACAAATGGTATCAGTATGCCCAGCTACCGCCCGGTTTCATGAATTCAAAATGTTTGAGACCAAAGATGCGAATGGAACTACCGTGCCAATTGAAAGTAAAACCGAGCCATTCAACAGTACCAATGGCGAAATCGACATGCTCACAGGATCAGGTCTAGGGATTACTATTGATCCACAGTACATAAATACACATAAAGTGGTAAAAGATTGATTTTTTAATAATTATAAAAACCAAAAACCTATGAAATACATATTAATGTTGATCGCCGGATTGGCCTTTATAGTATCGTCTTGCGATAATGATAGGTATCCATCCAATGAAATAGCTTTCTACGTCTCACCGGATGGTAGCGACTCCCAAAACGGAACAAGTATTCAAAGTCCATTTGCCACTTTAGAAAAAGTGCGTAACACTATAAGGGAAATCAAGCAGAAAGGAAAACTTAATAAACCTGTGAACGTATACCTTCAAGGAGGTACTTACCAACTTGCTAAACCTTTCGTTCTAAGCGCTGAAGATTCTGGAACTGAGGAATTTCCGATTACTTACCGTGCTCATGAAAATGAAAAGCCAATACTTAGTGGTGGACTACAGGTTAGTGAATGGACAAAAGCCGAACTTAATGGCCATAGTGTGCTGGTTTCAGATGTTTCCAAAATTAAAGGATATGCTCCATTTGAACAATTATGGGTAAACAGCCATCGTGCAATTCAGGCAAGAACTCCAAATAGTGGTTATTTAAAGGTACCAATGAATCAGGGAGCGGACACTAAGGAAGTAAGGCGACGTAGTACCTATGATTTTTTATATACTGAAGAAGATGAACATTATTTAGAAGGGGTAAATGATGGAGTGGCCGTGGTATTCAATAAATGGTTGGAGTATCATATGCCCATCGACAGGATTGATAGACAAAACAAAAAAATTGTCTCAACAAAAAAAAGTGGTAGGGCCATTGAGGCAGATGACGATTACTATCTAGAGGGAGGTCGTGTTATGCTGGATAAGCCGGGTGAGTGGTATCTTGACAGACAGGATAAAAAACTGTACTATTTTCCGTTGGAGGGAGAAACGGACATTGTGGCAACAATTCCTTCATTGATAAATGTGCTTCGTTTAGAAGGTGATGCAGCTACCAATAAATTGGTTGAACATGTTCAGTTTAAAGGATTGACTTTTAGTCATACCACATGGGTTTTACCCAGAGATGTTGAAGAATCCGGTTATGGGCAAGCGGACATTAGAATGGATGGGGCAGTGTTTTTAACGGGTGCAAAAAATTGTCTTTTTGAAGAATGTGAAGTTACAGCTATTGGCAACTATGGAATTGAAATTTCACTTGGATGTTCAAATAACAGAATTCTGGGATGTGACATTCACGATTTGGGTGCTGGTGGGTTTTTAATCGGTCCTAAAATACGTCCAAAGGGAAAAGTCTCAGCTGATGACATTGGAGGAGAATTGCCTCCTGTATTGGAAAAACCAACCGATGCAACCAGTAATAATGAAATAGCAGATTGTCGTATTTACGATGGTGGTAAATACTTTCATTGCGCCGTTGGTATTTGGATAGGACAAAGCCCAGATAACCATATCCATCATAACGAAATCTATGATTTTTATTATTCTGGAATTTCCACCGGATGGACTTGGGGCTATGGACCAGCCTTAGCTACTGGCAATATTTTTGAATACAATCATATTCATCATATTGGTAAACTAACTAATGGTGATGGTTCTATACTTAGTGATTTAGGAGGTATTTATACTTTAGGAAATCAAACAGGAACCATTATTCGTAACAATGAATTTCATGATATATGGGCCGGAAAATATGGAGGTTGGGCCATTTATTGTGACGAGGGCACAACCAACATACTAGTTGAAAATAATCTGGCCTATCGTTGTCGCCATGCCTGTTTTAATCAGCACTATGGTAAGGATAATATTGTTAGTAATAATATTTTCGCTTTTGCCGATACCAGTGTGATCATGATGGCAAAAATTCAACCACATACAGGCTATATATTAAAGAATAATATTTTGCTCAGTGATGGCACACCTATTTATGCTGGGGGTTATGAGTATATGGTGGAACAAAAAGATGGTTTTGTGGCCGATAGCAATTTGGTATGGTCCACAACTGGTAAGGTTTTGGGTGCACAGAACCGTTTTCCAAGCCGAATTTACGAACCTAACGAAGCGGTTATGAGTTGGGAAGAGTGGAAAACACTTGGTAATGACCAAAATTCTATAATTGCTGATCCAGGCTTTAATGACCCAGCTACTGGGGATTTTAGTCTACCGGATGACAGTCCTGCATTGAAAATAGGCTTTAAACCATTTCCATTGGGTCAAACAGGGCCTCGATAATTTTTCTAGAACTTACATACTATATAGATATGAAAATACCCATACATATTGTGAAAATTAAACTCAATCAAATAATAGTATTTGTTTTGTTCTCATTTTTATTGCAATTAGGATGCGCTCCATCTGAAAAAAAAGAGTCCTTTGATGCAGATGTAATAATTTACGGCGGAACTTCAGCAGCAATTGCTACTGCAGTACAATTAAAACGAATGGACAAATCGGTTTTAATTGTTTGTCCTGAAAAGCATATTGGAGGTCTGTCAGCAAGCGGACTTGGATTTACGGATTTGGGTAACAAAAGTGTTATTGGAGGAATTTCAAAAGAATTTTATCAACGTGTCTATGGGCATTATCAGGATGAAAGCGCCTGGAATTGGCAACCAAGGAATGAATATGGTAATGAAGGTCAAGGAACTACCGCTATTGATGATAGTTTAAAAACCATGTGGACTTTTGAACCACATGTTGCGGAAAAAATCTTTGAAAATATGGTCAAAGAGAATAAAATCAAGATACTTCGCAACAAATGGCTCAATAGAGAATCAGGAGTTGAACTAAAAGATGGTAAAATTGTATCCATCACCATGCTGGATGGTGAAAAATATAAGGGAAAGGTCTTTATTGATGCCACTTACGAGGGCGATTTGATGGCTGCCGCCAAAGTAAATTATCATGTGGGTCGTGAAGCAAATAGTGTTTATGACGAACAATGGAATGGGGTTCAAAAAGGCGAGTATCACCACAGTCACAATTTTCAACAACTAAATATCAGTCCGTATGTAATTCCTGGAGATTCCACTAGTGGGGTACTTCCTAGAATCTCAACTGAAAATCCCGGCGAAAATGGAACTGGAGACCATCGTGTACAGGCCTATAATTATCGCTTATGCACTACCAATGCTGAAGGAAATATTGTTCCCTTTGAAAAACCGGAAAATTACGACCCTGCACAATATGAGCTGTTGAGACGTATTTTTAGAGGGGGAAGAACATCCATGTTCGGTGGAGGAAAAATACCCAATAAAAAAAGGGATGTAAATAATGTAGGTCCCTTTAGTTCAGATAATATTGGGATGAATTATGAATACCCAGAAGCATCCTATGAAAAAAGAAAAGAAATCCTAGATGAACATATAAGTTATCATAAAGGATTACTCTATTTCTGGGGACATGATGAAAGTGTTCCAGAACGATTAAGGGTCAATATCAAAAAGTGGGGGCTTGCCAAAGATGAATTTATGGATAATGGCCATTGGCCTTATCAGATTTATGTTCGCGAAGCTAGGCGTATGATTGGTGATTTTGTAATGACCGAAAATGAAATCCTAGGAAAAAAGGAAGTAACTAAACCAATTGGCATGGGTTCATATACCATGGACTCCCACAATGTACAACGTTATATTACTAAAGAGGGGTACGTTCAAAACGAAGGAGATTTGGGTGTTGACGCAGACGCCCCTTATCAAATCCATTTAGGTACCATACTTCCAAAAAAGGAAGAATGTAAAAATCTAATTGTTCCCGTTGCCGTTTCAAGTTCCCATATAGCTTATGGTTCAATCCGTATGGAGCCTGTTTTTATGATTCTTGGTCAAAGTGCCGGAACCTTGGCAGGAATGGCGCTTGAGGAAGATAAGAGCATGTATGATATTCCTTTTGAAGCATTGAGCAAGCAACTCCGGGAAGATGGTCAAATTTTAGAATACGAGCCACAGTTAGAAAAAATTTCGGAATGAAACAGAAAACATGCATTCTTCTTTTTTTTGTAGGTTTCCTAGGCATTTTAAACATACATGCGCAAGTTGTGAACGCTGGTGTAAGTGGCAATAGTACAGTAAATCTATTGGAACGTTTAGACACTGATGTTTTACAACAAGCCCCTGATTTGGTCATTTTAATGGTGGGTACCAATGATATGTTGAATTCCAAAAAGATGATTTCCTACGGACAATATGAAAAAAACCTTAGAAAACTGGTTCAAAAAATAAGAGATAAAGGGGCTGCAATATTGTTGATGTCATCACCGCCAGTAGATTCGGTTTACCTCTTTGAAAGACATGATAGGAAACTGTTTACTGAAGTGCCCAATGTAAAATTGGATACCGTGCGGCAAATAACTGTCCGGATTGCGAAAGAACACAAATTGAAACATCTAGATCTATATCAGGTTTTCAGTGAAATGAATCTCCCCAAACACAATGAAGATTTGTTTTTCAGAAACCCAAAAAACAGTAAAGTTCGGGATGGGGTGCACCTTACAGCTTTAGGCTATCAGTTTATTGGGGAATTGGTATTTCATTATTTAAAAGAAAACAAATTATTGAAAGCAGGAAAGAAAATTGTGTGTTTTGGGGATTCCATAACCAACGGAGGTGGTATTAACGGAGAAATTACAGCAGAAGCTAAAAATTATCCCTCGATTCTTTATGGGTTGATATTAGAACATTTTTCAAGATGATTGAAGTTTCACCATATCAAAAAATTAATAATAAAATATATTCCTGTGTCAAAAATTGATAAAAGTATATTGAACAATTTCATTAAATAAAATTTTTAAGATGAAACATAAAACTCTTTTACTCACTTTATTGATTATTTGGCTTGGAGCTATACCCAAAATTCTGAAGGCCCAAACAAGCAATACGAAACAAACTATTGTAAGTATTCAAGGTGAAAAATTTTTGATTAACGGTATTCCAACATATCAAGGACGCAATTGGAAGGGATACCCTATTGAAGGGCTATTAATGAATTCAAGAATGGTCCAAGGAATATTTGATGATCTTAATCCCGAAACTTCAGGTCGTTGGAAATATGATGATACGCAAAAATGGGATGCTGACCGTAATACCAAAGAATTTATCAGGTCCATGAAGTCTTGGTACGCCAAAGGCCTACTAGGGTTTACCATTAATTTACAAGGAGGAAGTCCGCTAGGGTATGGAAACAAAGGGTGGATTAATTCTGCTATTGATACCGACGGAGAATTGCGGCCCAAGTACATGGCACGTTTAGAAAGAATCTTGGATAAAGCCAATGAAATTGGAATGGTACCTATTTTGGGTCTTTTTTATAATGACCAGGAAGATTTGTTGAAAGATGAAGCGGCCGTTATTAAAGGGGTTGACAACGTAATCGATTGGCTTTTTCAAAAAAATTACAGGAACATCATCATTGAAATCAATAACGAATGTAATCTCAAATACAGTCATGCCATCCTTCAGCCCGATCGCGTACATGAATTAATTGAAAGGATACAATCAAAAACTCAAAACGGATATCGTTTTTTGGCAGGGACAAGCTATAGTGGGGGAGTGATTCCACAGGAAAATGTAGTAAGGGCTTCAGACTTTCTGCTCATACATGGTAATGGAGTTCATGACCCTTCCGCAATTACTGAAATGGTAAGCAAAACAAAAGCGGTTAGAGGGTACAGACCAATGCCAATACTGTTCAACGAAGATGATCACTTCAATTTTGATAAAGCATCAAACAATTTTGTGGAAGCAGTAAAAGCGTATGCTTCTTGGGGCTATTTTGATTACCGTATGAAAGGTGAAGTGTATAATCATGGTTTTCAATCGGTTCCGGTTAATTGGGGAATAAGTTCTCCTCGAAAAGAGGCTTTTTTTGACAAATTGGAAGAAATCACCGGAGGATTGAAGAAATCAAGGAGGCCCTAGGTAATTTAAAATAAACGCACGGTATGATGAAAAAACTTATAGCAATCACCATTTTTATTTTTATAGGAAGTGCATCTTATGCGCAAAAAAGCAATACTATCCCATTACCAAAAAATCTTGAGCAGGGATACCCCCGTTTGTATATTACCCAATCCAAGAAAAAGGAACTTCAAAAAACCATAAAAAAAGAAGCCTGGGCACAGGAGGTTCTTTCTGGAATTCACAAGCGTATTGATGAACATGTAGAGCGTCATGTAGCCGATCCGGAGTGGATGGTCTCCCGTCTTATGATGTACTGGAAAACAAAAGCCACCAATGTTTACATTAATGGTATTAATTATTCGCATGCCGACGGTGAAGCACCTGTTCCTACAGTTCGCTTTACAGGGTCTCGCGATTATACCACTAATTATGCCATGCCAGATTTAGAAGACATTCTTCCATACATGGATGACGAGCGGGGACTTTATCTTCGTAACAAGGCCAGGGAAGGAAATCCGTTGGAGTGGGTAGACCAGTCTAAAACCGGAGGGCAAATTCATCGGCATAACCAAAAGATTATGGGGTTGGCCCGCGACGCGGCTTTTCTGTATTGGCTTGAAGAAGATGAACGTTTTGCAAAGTTTGCCTTCGATATTTTTGATACCTACATGATGGGCATGTACTATCGAAATGAGCCCATTGATTTGCTCAATGGGCATATTCAAACATTGGTTGGGTTGGAGTGTTTTCAGGTTATTCACGAAAGCACCTTAGTTCATGCATCTGAACTTTATGACTTTTTGCATCAATACATCGAACAAAACCACCCTGATAAAATTGAAACTTATGATATAACCATAAAAAAGTGGACCGATCAGATTATTAAAAATGGAGTCCCTCAAAATAATTGGAATCTGCATCAGGCAAAAATCATTCTAAAAGCAGCCATGGTCTTAAGGGACGACAAATTCTATGAAGATGAAAAAGGACGCGAGTATTATATCAATTATATTTTGAATGTCACATCACCAAGACAGTGGTCAATGACCAAGTTCATGGACTATGGATATGATAAAAGCAATGGGGTTTGGGCAGAGTGTCCGGGGTATTCATTTGGGGTAACAAGAGATTTGACCCACTTTATCAATGATTTTGACAATACGTTTGATCATAATATTCTGCCATACATGCCAGTAATGAAAAAGGCCGTTAGCGTATTACCTCAATATCTCTTTCCTAATGGACAGACCGTTGCTTTTGGAGACAGCAATTATGGATCGCTAAGTACGGGAGCCATAAGCGATATGATTCGTACAGCGCAAAAGAATGATGACCAAGCATTGGAAAAAGAGTTTACTGGGCTATACCATTTATTTAATCAAGGTGCTCAACAAGCAAATCGTAATAAAAAGCCTAAATCTGATATAGGTTCATTTTTTGCAAGTAAACCATTGGAGCTCAACGCTAAGTATGGAAAAGGGAATTTAAGTGATTATATCACGCAGACCTTCTATGCCCGAAATGTGAGTTGGCATGTGCAGCGCATGGGTGAAGGTAAAGACGGTATGATGGTTTCATTGAATGGCTCGCTTGGTAATCACATGCACGCTAATGGCATCAATATGGAATTGTATGGAAAAGGTTTTGTACAAGGAGCTGACCCTGGAAAAGGAGCAGGTTACCTTCAGCCAATTTATCTCGAGTACTATTCGCAATTCCCAGCGCACAATACGGTTATGGTAGATGGTGCCTCTTCCTATACCGAAATGTTAAGTTATCATGCCTTTGATTTAATAGCGGAATACCCAAAATCCGGGCAAAAGAAAGGCTACTATCCGAATATCACCTATTCAGATGTCTATTTTTTAGAACCCGAGACACAAAGTGACCAAAATCGATTGGTCAGCACAATAAGGACTGGTGAAACCTCAGGTTACTATATTGATGTATTTCGTTCCCGTAAAAAACGAAAAGGAGATAAATTTCACGATTACTACTACCACAATTTAGGGCAATCCATGAAGGTTATGGACGCTAGCGGAAGTCCTTTAATGTTATCCCCAACTGAAGAAATGGGCTTTGCAGGGGGGCATTTGTATGCCTTGGATTATATGTGGGACAAAAAATCGAAACGTACCTCTCAAGATTATCAAGTGGAGTGGAAAATAGATTTCCCTGAAGGAAAAGAGGATGTGTTTATGAACCTATGGATGAAAGGCACCGAAGGGCGTGAGGTATTCTCCATTAAGTCACCACCAAATAAAGCGTTTCGAGGTAATCATGGGTTACCTTATGAGGTAGACAAACAACCCTACCTAACATTTACTGCCCGTCAACATGGAGAGGCTTGGGAGCATCCCTTCATTTCTGTGTATGAACCTTTTACCTCCAGCGAGGGAAAAAGTATTTTATCTATCGAAGGGTTTGATGATGATAATGGCAATAAAGCTTTTGCTGGACTACACATTACTCACAAATCCGGAAGGGAAGATTTTATCTTTTCATCAGAGGGGGATAAAACAGCAAGTTTTGAAAACATGTCCGCCAATGGGGCTTATGTATTGATAGGGAATGAAAAAAATGGTGATTTTGTTCTGTTTTTAGGAAATGGGACTCAGCTTGAAGCTAATGGGATTTCAATATCTACAGAGAAAAAGGGCAATGTTGTTTTGGAGAAAAAGGGGGATAAAATTTTATTGCATAATCAGGTTCCCGTATTTGTTTCGAATAAAAATCATGAAAAGAAATATGATGCCGGGGCAATCAGGGAAATCATATTAAACTAAATAGGTTCTAACTAAAAAAATGAAAGTCTTATGGATCTCATTCCAAAACCTAATCTAAGTAAAGTAATAGTAACTTTAGTTACAGGAATATGTATTCTGTTTTCATGTAAGGAAGAAACACAAAAAGGAGATACTTCACATCATGTTAAAGTATATCCTGCTCCTGACGGTATAGAACTTTCACAAGACTTTAAAGTAGCGGTTGAGGGCAAAGAAGTACCGGTTTACAACTTCAAAATTCCAGCACGTGAACCAATTCCACGTCTCAACCATTCACGAAGCGAATTTGGACTGGCCTCATTTGCCTCATTTGATATGAACGAGAGAACAGAGGTGAAAGTAACCTATCCCGAAGTCGTAAATTCGGTGAAAATATTACCAACTTCGTTTGGAATAGAACCAACTATTGAAGGCAATACAATTTCATTTACAGTAGAAAACCCAGGTAATTTAACCCTAGAAGTAAATGGTGATTGGTATGAATCCCTACACATTTTCGCAAATCCTTTTGAAGAAAATGTTCCAGATCCCAATGACCCCAACATTATATATTTTGGGCCTGGAGTCCATGATGTTAAAAGTGTAAAGGTTGAAGATAGCACCACGGTTTATATAGCAGGTGGAGCTTATATAAGAGCTGGAATGGAAGCTGAAGAAAAAGAAGTTGAATTACGGGGTAGAAAAAGAAACCCACCAACTTTTTTTATAGAAGGAAACCATATTACCATCCGAGGTAGGGGAATTATTGATCAATCTGCCATACCTAGACCAAAAAGGCGATACACCATATTTGCCCAGAAATCCAATGATGTAAACCTTGAAGGGGTAATTATAAGGGACCCTAGCCATTGGACAATACCGTTGCAAGCCTCTGATAACATACATGTTGATAATATTAAAATACTGGGTTGGCGAGGAAATTCTGATGGCGTGGATATTTCTAACAGTCGAGATGTACTGGTTGAAAATTGCTTTTTCAGGACATTGGATGATGCTGTGGTTGTAAAATCATTTGAAGGTCGCGGAGAAGTAAAAAATATTCATGCCCGCAAGTGTGTAATTTGGAACGAATTGGCACATTCGCTGAGTATTGGCGCTGAAGTTCGGGAGAATGTTAGTAACGTTTTATTTGAGGATTGTGATGTAATCCATGATGTGGGACGTGAAACGGCACTGCGTGTTTACCATTGCGATGATGCCGTTATTAGCGATATAACTTTTCAAAACATTAGAATAGAGGAAGCTCGTAGATTAATTTCTGTTTGGATAGGTAAAACCCGTTGGACAGAAACTGAAGAGCGTGGCAACGTTCGAAATGTAACTTTCAAAGATATAACGGCCGTTTCTGCACCCATTGATACCACTCTTACCGGATTTCAAGATGGGTCTGATTGGAAACCATACATCATTAGGAATCATGCAAGCATGGAGTTGACCGGATATGATGAAACGCACACTGTAGAGGGAATAGTTTTTGACAATGTTGTATTGGATGGCAAAAAGGTGATAAAAGAGCAAGTAACGATTAACGAATTTGTGAATAAGATTGAAATCAAGTAACCCATAATTTAGAAGTAAGTCAATGATGAAAGCCTATAAATTTCACAACCTAAATTCACTATCTGCTAAAGGCGTTTGACATTTATAAATCCAAGTACAAAAAGAAAAAAATTCAATCCGTAAACCCTATAAAACAATAATACAGCCCATGAAAAATGAACTGGGATATGAAACCCTTCACCAAAAACCACGAATACTTTAGAAATGAAAAAATATGCTATGAAGGTTAACGTTTGTGTGATTTTTTCGCTCATCGTCCTAGGTGCTTGCAAAGAAGAAAAAACGGCAAGGAATGATGGCAAACCCAACGTCATTTTAATCTTGGTAGATGATCAAGGATATGGAGATATTGCGGCCTTGGGCAATCCCAATATAAAAACGCCAAACATAGATGCCCTACATGCCAAAAGTGCCCGGTTCACTGATTACCATGTAAGCCCAACGTGCGCTCCCACCCGGGCCGCTTTGCTTACCGGACATCATTCCAATAGAACGGGCGTCTGGCATACGGTAAATGGCCGTTCCCTACTATTGGAACGTGAAACCACAATGGCAGACATCTTTAAAGAAAATGGCTATGCTACCGGAATCTTCGGAAAATGGCATTTGGGCGACAACTATCCATTTAGACCCCAAGATAAAGGGTTTGATGAAGTATTGGTACATGGAGGCGGTGGTATTGAACAAACCATGGACTTTTTTGACAATGATTACTTTGATGACACCTACTTACACAATGGCAAGCTGGAAAAATTCAAGGGGTACTGCACGGATATTTGGTTTTCAGAAGCAATCAAATTTATTGAGGGAAATAAAGAAAAACCGTTCTTTTGCTACCTTTCCACAAATACTGCCCACTCACCCTATTTTGTGGAAGACAAGTACACAGACCCCTACAGAAATAATAAAAAAATACATCACCCCGCATTTTATGGAATGATTGCCAATATTGATGAAAACCTTGGTCAGTTGGAAGCTTATTTAAACAAGGTTGGCCTCATGGACAACACCGTCCTAATTTTTACAACGGACAATGGAACCGCACAGGGAGCAAAGGTAGAGGGACATCGATTGGATGGTTTTGTTTCTAAGGGATTTAATGCCGGAATGCGAGGAATAAAGGCAAGTAAATATGAAGGAGGACATCGTGTTCCTCTATTTATACATTGGAAAAATGGGAATATTACAACAGGAAAAGACATTGATGAATTGACAGCACATTATGATATTCTTCCAACCTTGGTTGATTTGTGCAATATAAATATTGAACCACAAACAAAGTTTGATGGTAAAAGTTTGGTTCCATTAATCAATGGAGACAATCAGTATTTTAAGGATCGAATTGTTATTACCAATTCGCAAAGAACAGAAGTCCCAGAACCCTGGAGAAGAACATCCCTCATGCAGGGAAATTGGCGGCTAATTGATGGTGTGGAACTATATAATCTAAAAACAGATCCAGAGCAACGAACCAATATTGCGGAGAAGCATCCAGATAAAATAAAAGAATTCAAAAATGCATATAATCAATGGTGGGAAGAGATATCCCCAAGTTATAAAGATCAGCCCTACATAATTATAGGTCATGAAGCCGAAAACCCGACAAAACTGTACTGTCATGATTGGCATACAGATGCGGAGGCAAGTCCCTGGCATCAGCGACATATACGTCAAGGATATAAAGACAACGGTTATTGGATGTTGAAAGTTGCTGAAAGTGGAGCGTATACCATTAAACTGCGTCGCTGGCCAGAAGAAACGCATTTGGCCCTGAATGCAAAAGCCCCTGTACGCCCTGCAATTCCTGGCACCAGTGTTGGCAAAAGTAAAAAAAGTAAAGCATTGCATATTCAACAAGCCAGAATTGAAATTCAGGACATTAGGCTTTCCAAAATTGTAGACCCAAATGCAGAATTTGTTGAATTTACAGTCAAACTTAAAGCGGGAAATACCAATCTTCAGACATGGTTCACCCTAGATGATTCAATCGAAATAGGTTCATACTTTGTGAATGTTGAGAAAATATCAGAAAATAAAATTTAAATAAAGGAAGTCAGAAAATGGGAAAATTTAAAATAGCATTTTTAGGTCTGTTTCTATGTTCCACAATAACATTACATGCGCAAAAGGTAACAGTTGACACTCATCGACCAGGAGAAAAATTCGAACATTTTTGGAGCAAATGTGTGGGTGCTGGTAGGGCAAATGAAGCTTTAAGAGCTGGTTGGCTAGAACAGTTACAGCTAGTTCAACAAAACTGCGGTTTTGAATATGTTCGTTTTCATGGAATTTTTCATGAAGATATGTTTCCAATAATTGAGCATAACGGGGAAACTCTATACAACTGGCAATATATCGATGATGTTTTTGATAGAATGTTGGATTTAAAGGTCCGCCCTTTTGTAGAGCTCGCTTTTCTACCCAATAGCATGGCTGCTGAAAACTCAAAAACGGTTTTTTGGTGGAAAGCAAACATAACTCCCACAGATGGTACTTTTCAGAAATGGCATGATTTGGTAAAATCGTTTACGCAACATTGTGTAGACAGGTACGGAATCGATGAAGTACTAACCTGGTATTTTGAGGTTTGGAACGAGCCCAATCTATATCCCCTGTTTTGGGATGGTACAAAATCACAGTATTTTGAATTGTACAAACAATCCGCACTGGCAATTAAATCTGTAGACAATCGTCTTAAAATTGGTGGACCATCAACAAGTAATTTTGTTCCAGATAGCCGTTTTGATGGTGAAACAACCAATGAGAAAGCTTCCGAAGCTGTCTTTTCAACAAAGGACATCAATACTCTGGAGTGGCATGGGGTCTGGATTGAAGATTTCCTCACCTATTGTAAAAAGGAAAAATTACCGGTCGATTTTGTTAGCACACATCCCTATCCAACGGATTATGCATTCAATCCAGAAACAGGAAAAGGAAGAGGGCTCACGCGTTTCGCTCAATCAACCAGGCTTGACCTTGAATGGTTGAACACAACAATAGCTACGAGTGCTTTTCCCAATGTAGAAATACATCTTACTGAATGGAATACCAGTCCAAGCAGTCGTGATGCAATGCATGATCGTTTACCTGCCGCCGCTTATATTGTAAAAACAAATCTTGATGGTATTGGTTTGACAAATTCCCTGGCATTTTGGACATTCACCGATATATTTGAAGAAAAGGGTGGAGCCGCCAGCATTTTTCATGGTGGTTTTGGGTTGGTCAACTTTCAAGGGCTTGTAAAACCATCCTATCATGCCTATCGCATGTTGCACCAATTGGGAGATGAAAAATTGTACAAAGACGACTTTCTTTTTGTGAGTAAAAAATCAAGTACTGGTAAAATTATAGCATTTGCGTATAACTATCCAGAAGAATATGAAGGGGCCGTACCTTCAGGAACAGATAAGCGTGAAAACGGAACCAAAAAAAAACTTGATTTATCCCTTACAGGTTTAAAAACAGGAGTTACATTCAAGATTGAAATTTTGGATAAAGATCATGGCAATATTCATAATTTTTGGGAATCAATGGGAAAACCAGAGCCTCCCACCAGAGAGGAAATAAAAGTGATGAAAGACTATGCAAATAAAATGAAAACTGAGTTTGTAAAAGTTGATGATAATGGCAATCTTTCAATTACACACGAAATTTCCCCATGGAGCTTGGTGTTAATTGAGCAAATAAACTAGAAGAGATTATATGAAATTTAAAATATCCCTACTTTTCTTTGTAAGCCTATTTCTTTTGTCATCGGTAACAGCACAAAAGAAACCTACTAAAATCTATCATAAAGACTGGATCGATTTTAATAAAAATGGAGAAAAGGACATTTATGAAGATCCATCACAAACTATAGAATCCCGTGTTGCGGATCTTATATCCCAAATGACCCTAAATGAAAAAACCTGTCAAATGGCCACCCTTTATGGGTATGCCAGGGTACTGGAGGATGAATTGCCCACGGCAGCTTGGAAATCAAAAATTTGGAAAGATGGTATCGGTAATATAGATGAACACTTAAATACCATATGGAACCAAAAAAACACACACACCGAATATTCATATCCCTTTAGTACACATGCTGAAGCTATAAATACCGTTCAAAAATGGTTTATTGAAGAAACGCGTCTCGGTATTCCGGTGGATTTTACCAATGAAGGAATACATGGCCTTTGTCACAAAAAAGCCACTCCCCTCCCTGCTCCCATTGGTATTGGAAATACTTGGAACAAGGAGTTGGTTTATAAAGCAGGTCAGATTGTGGGCAGGGAAGCAAAAGCTTTGGGGTATACTAATGTATATGCACCAATTTTGGATATTGCAAGAGACCCGCGTTGGGGAAGAACAGTTGAATGCTATGGTGAAGATCCCTTTCATATTGCGGAAATGGGAAAACAGATGACCTTGGGCATACAATCTCAAGGAGTGGCCTCGACCTTAAAGCATTTTGCTGTGTATAGCGTACCAAAAGGAGCACGTGATGGTGAGGCCAGAACCGACCCACATGTAGCACCAAGAGAAATGCACCAACTCCACCTCTACCCTTTCAAACGGGTTATTCAAGAAGCCAAACCTCTCGGAATTATGAGCAGCTACAATGATTATGACGGTGTTCCGGTTACGGGAAGTCGGTATTTTTTAACTGAATTATTAAGGGAACAGTATGGTTTTGATGGTTATGTGGTTTCAGATAGTGAGGCGGTTGAATATTTAGAATCAAAACACAATGTTGCAGAAGATTATAAGGAAGCCGTGAGACAAGTTGTTGAAGCTGGACTAAATATTAGAACAACCTTTAGGACTCCTGAATCCTATATCGAACCTTTACGCGAACTGGTACAGGAAGGTAAATTGTCCATAAAAACCATTGATTCGCGTGTGGAGGATATTTTAAGGGTAAAGTTCAAATTGGGCTTGTTTGATCATCCTTATGTAGAAGATACTTCAGCAGCGGACAAATTGGTCCATACAGATGCGGACAAGGATTTTGAACGACAGATCAACCGCGAATCATTGGTGCTCTTGAAAAATGAGAACAACTTGCTGCCATTGGATATCTCCAAGACCAAAAATATTTTGGTTACGGGTCCATTGGCAAAGGAAGTCAGCTTTATGTTTAGCAGATATGGTCCTGCGGAAAATCCTGCTGTTTCCATTTATGAGGGAATAAAGAATTATGGAGCTGAAAAGATTCAGGTATCCTATGAAAAAGGATGTGATATAATAGATTCAAACTGGCCGGAATCCGAAATTATCCCCTACCCACTGTCCAAAAAAGAACAAGACGATATTGATGCTGCCGTTGAAAAAGCAAAACAGTCCGATATCATTGTTGCAGTGATGGGAGAGGATGATAAGCGGGTTGGGGAAACCATGTCGCGCACAAGTTTAGGGCTTCCGGGGAGGCAACTACAACTTTTACAAGCCTTATATGCAACAGGAAAACCCGTGGTCCTGGTTCTTATAAATGGACGTCCCCTGACTTTAAACTGGGAAAACAAATTTGTACCAGCCATTTTAGATGCTTGGTTTCCGAGTCCAACGGCTGGTGACATTATTGCTGAAACCCTATTTGGGGACTATAACCCCGGAGGAAAACTTTCTGTGACCTTTCCAAAAACTGTAGGGCAGATCCCGTTAAATTTCCCTTTTAAGCCCGGTTCTCATGGGGGGCAACCAAAGTCTGGCCCCAATGCAAACATCACTACTCGGGTCATGGGCTCATTATACCCTTTTGGTCATGGCCTCAGTTATACAACTTTTGAATATTCTAATCTGGTGGTAACTCCAAAAAAGTTAAATTCACAGGCAGGGATTCAAGTTTCATTTAATATAACGAACACGGGGAAACATGAAGGCGATGAAATCGTGCAACTTTACATAAAAGATGAAGTAAGTAGCGTAACCACTTATGAATCTCAACTGCGTGGATTTGAACGCGTTCATCTTTTATCCAAGGAGACAAAAACAATACGCTTTAACTTGCATCCTGAGGATTTGGTTTTGTTGGATAAAAATATGAACTGGACTGTTGAACCAGGAACCTTCAAAGTATTGGTCGGAAGTTCTTCGGAAAACATCCATCTAACCGATAAATTTGAGATTATGAAATAATCCCACTTTAATGAATCATCGTTTATCAAATAAGAGCTATGATTTATAGTCGTATTACAGACTATTTATAAAATTGCATATAGGAGTTAAAATCCATTCATTTAAAATGAAAACACGTTTAACACAAGTTCATATTTCCGTATTTCCGCTATTATTTTTTGGGATGACGTTGTTTCCTTCATGTGCTCAACACAAGAATGTCATCCAAATAAACGATACGGTTAAGGTAAGTTCAATATTGATTCATCAGGATGATTTTGGCAGTGATTTGGATAATTGGGTCATTGAACAAAGGGAAGGTGGAAAAGCAGAAATCAAAAATGAAAAATTGGAGATTGATGATGCATCCGGTTGCACGATTTGGTTCAACAAAAAATTAAACGGGGCCATAATGATTGAATATGACACCTTCATCATAAAAAATGGTGGCCCAAATGACCGTGTTTCCGATATGAACTGCTTCTGGATGGCAAAAGATATGGAGCATCCAGAGAATTTATTCGAAAATTCTTTGGAGCGAGGTGGCAAATTCTCAAATTACGATAGTCTTAGGCTCTACTACATGGGAGTTGGTGGACACAATAATTCAAAAACCCGCTTTAGAAGATACGTTGGCAACGGAGAAAGACCATTGCTTCCAGAACATGATTTTACAAATCCTGATTTTTTATTGACCCCCAATCAAGTTTATCATATTAAAATAATTGCCTTCAATAATATTATTCAATACTACAGAAACGGTATTTTAATGGTTGATTATGATGATGAGAGTCCATATACATCTGGGTATTTTGGTTTTAGAACTGTGAACAATCACATGACCATAGATAATTTCAAAGTATCTGAATTGATTACCAAGAATTAATACAAACAACAAACATAAACAAATTACAATGTCAACAACATATCAGACACGCTACGCTTCAAGTCCTGAAGCCGTAAAAAAATATGACACTACTGCGCTTAGAGAGGAATTTTTGATTGATGATTTAATGACCGTTGGAGCCATTACATTTACGTACACCCATTATGACCGTTACATTGCTGGGTCGGCAGTACCTGAAAAACCTCTAAAATTAGAAACTATTGATCCTTTAAAAGCTGATTTTTTCTTGGAACGTAGAGAAATGGGAATTATAAATGTGGGAGATAGCGGAAGTATAGAAATTGACGGCACAACTCATCAAATTGGTCATAAAGATGCCCTATACATTGGTATGGGTTGCAAAGAAGTGATTTTTAAAAGTGATGACCCGGCAAAACCGGCAAAATACTATATCAACTCTGCACCTGCACATACTTCTTACCCAACAAAAAAAGTGAGTCTTGCGGAGGCCAATAAATTGGAATTAGGTTCTTTGGAAACTTCAAACGATAGAACCGTAAGTCAAATGATCATTGGTGGCATTGTTACCACATGCCAGTTACAGATGGGAATGACAGAACTAAAAACCGGAAGTGTTTGGAATACCATGCCGGCCCATGTGCATGATCGTAGAATGGAAGTTTACTTTTATTTGGATGTTCCAGAAGGACAGTCCGTTTGCCATTTTATGGGACAACCCCAGGAAACCAGACATATCTGGATGCAGAACCATCAGGCCGTTATTTCACCTCCGTGGTCTATTCACTGTGGTTCTGGAACATCAAACTATACCTTTATTTGGGGAATGGCAGGCGAAAACATGGATTATGGAGATATGGATACAGCCAAAATAACCGATTTAAGGTAATAGTATGGGAATTGAACTATTCAATCTTAGTGGAAAAGTTGCATTGGTCACCGGTAGCACCCATGGATTGGGAATGGCAATGGCCAAAGGACTTGGACAGGCAGGAGCAACCATTATTGTAAACGGTAATTCATCACAGCAAAAAATTGATGATGCATTAAAGTATTACCAAGCTGAAGGCATCACAGCCCATGGATACAAATTCAATGTAACCAAGGAAGAAGAAGTGGCAGAAGCCATTCAAAAAATACAATCTGAAGTTGGGGCAATAGATATTCTGGTAAACAATGCTGGGATTATTAAGAGAACTCCCTTGGAAGAAATGGAAGTTGCGGATTTTAAGGAAGTCATCGATGTAGATTTGGTGAGTCCTTTCATTGTTTCCAAACATGTTGTAAAAAGCATGATTGCCAGAAAACAAGGAAAAATCATCAACATTTGTTCCATGATGAGTGAGTTGGGCAGAAACACTGTTGGTGCCTATGCTGCCGCCAAAGGTGGTTTAAAGATGCTTACCCAAAACATGGCAACGGAGTGGGCAAAACACAATATTCAGGTAAATGGGATAGGTCCAGGTTATTTTGCCACATCGCAAACCGCTCCTATCCGGGTAGACGGACATCCGTTCAATGAATTTATTGTAAATAGAACCCCAGCAGCAAAATGGGGTGACCCAAATGACTTGGGAGGAGCTGCCATATTTTTAGCTTCAAGAGCAAGTGATTTTGTAAACGGACATATTTTATATGTTGACGGAGGAATTTTAGCAACCATAGGAAAACCATCAAACGAAAAATAAGAAACCATGATACACTATCCAAAATTATCGCTTTTAACAGTCTTAGCACTTTTAACAGTAGGATGTTCCGAAAAGACTCCCCCACAATTTGTGGTAAAAAATAGCTTGGACATGGACCGCTCTTTTGAGACCGTTGAAATTGATTTAAAAGAACTTATTGAAGATAGTGACCCAATGGTTGAGGCCTCAAAAACTTTTGCTGTCTTAGATGCCGCAACAAAGAAAGAAGTGATTTCGCAAATTAGTGATAGTGATGGTGATGGTATTGATGATGTATTATTGTTTCAACCCAGTATCGAAGCAAATTCGGAAAAGATATTTGAAGTTGTTTTAAAGGAGAAAATTTTGGATACGGATACGGATCCACATTGTTATTCAAGATTTGTTCCAGAACGAACCGATGATTACGCATGGGAAAACAATCGGGTTGCATTTAGAATGTTCGGACCAACCGCCCAAAAAATGATAGAGGATAGTATTCCTGGAGGAACACTTTCCAGCGGTGTGGATGCCTGGCTCAAAAAGGTGGATTATCCCATTATTAACAAATGGTACAAAAAAGAATTGGAAACCAGCGGCAGTTATCATGAAGATAATGGTGAAGGGCTTGACAACTTTCATGTTGGAGCAAGTCGCGGTGTAGGAGGCATTGCTGTTAAAGTTGATACGTCATACTATTTTTCCAAAAACTTTACTAGCTGGAAAACAATTTCCACCGGCCCAATTAGAACTAGTTTTGTTCTTGATTATGCAGATTGGGATGCTAACGGAAATACCATATCTGAAACAAAGCACATTTCTTTGGATTATGGAAGTAATCTTTCAAGGTTTGAGATTGAATTGGCGGGAACAGATACCATTTCTGTTGGATTGACCTTGCATGAAAAAGATGGAACGACCAGCGTAGACATGGAACAAGGATGGGCAAGCTACTGGGAGCCACATGAAGGCTCTGAATTGGGACAGGGTATTGTAATTGATGAAGGCGCAGTTGTTGGGTTTGAAAAATATGAAACCAACATCAACGATTTAAGCAATCTTTACGCCCATCTAAATACCACTAATGGCAAAGTAGTGTATTATTCAGGTTTTAGCTGGAAAGAAAGTGACCAATTCACTACAAAATCTGAGTGGAATGCCTATTTGTCCAATTTTGCAAAAAAAATAAACAACCCATTAGAAATTAATAAACTGTAAAGTTTGGGCAAGCTTGAATATTAATTATTTGATCAATTAAGATTTAGCAACAAGTGGCCATGTTTGTTTAAACCCAGTACATCATAAAGAAAAATCTTTTATTTTGGAATGACAATGAAAGATTATATAGACATGGCGGAGAAAAATGGCATTAGCCTCAAGGAACGAGGGGCATGTCAGTTTTGTGGAGCAGGAACAACTCGTGGAGTACATGAGTGTATTGAGATTTTCAATCTGGGGTTTCAATTAATAAACTATACCCAGATTGAAAATCATTTGTATAGATTTTTGAGTGTAGATGCCCATACACTTCAGCATTCGGAAATTCATGGGAGATGGAACAATCATTTTCATCTAACAAGACAACATTTAATACTTAATTACAAGATTATCTGGAATTATGATTTATCACCAATACTAAGTAATTACTTGAACGAATATAAAATCAATAGAACTAATGAATTCTTAAAGCCCCCACCAATTTTACAACGGGGAAAAATTACGACAACGGATGTTTTGAACAACTCAAAAAGCGAAATTGAATGTCAACGAATGATTGAAAAATGGGCTTTGGAAGTATATCAGTCTTGGAGTGACCATCATGAGTTAGTCGATACGATTGCAACAGGGTTTATCAATAAAAACAAAAAGCATTTAAGAATGATAGAGCAATTATAATTGATTAAAATGATGAATTCAATCCTAATAGAGAAAAAAATCATGAAGCTGTTTTTGTTTGCTTTTCTTTTCTCGTTTTCACAGATGATATCTTCACAGACCACAGAAAAAATTTATCTATGGCCTGATGCAGTACCCAATGAAGAAGAGGCAAAACATGCACCAAAACAAGTGGACAACACTTCTGGAAATGTAATACGGATTACCGATGTCACTAACCCAGAGTTGCTCGTTTACAAGCCAAAAACTGCAAATAACTTAGGGGTTGGAATAATCGTTTGCCCTGGTGGAGGTTATACTATTTTGGCAATTGACAAGGAAGGATACGAGGTTGCCGAATGGTTGGCCGAATTAGGGTATACGGCATTTGTTCTATCCTATCGTGTTCCAAATAATGAAAAGGGTGCCTTGAACGATATTCAAAGAGCCATACGAATTGTACGTAATAACTCTGAAAAATATCATATTGACCAGAAAAAAATAGGGGTCATCGGTTTTTCCGCAGGAGGAAGCTTATGTGCAAGGGCTTCTACCAATTATACCAAGGATTCCTATGACAAAATAGATGAAATTGACAATGTGTCCTCCAAACCGGATTTTTCAATGCTCATCTATCCTGCCTATTTAGATCTAGGCGAAAACAAGAGTATCTCCCCAGAATTAAACTTGGATATTGATACCCCTCCATTTTTTATATTCGGAACAATTGATGATCGTCATGGAAACAGCGCGCTCGTAATGACAAAGGCCCTTCGGGACCATAACAAATCGGTTGAACTGCACATGCTAACAGATGGCGGTCATGGATACGGGTTGCGCAAAGGAAAGCTTGCCGCTGAAACATGGCCCATTTTGGCCCAAAAATGGATGCAAAGAATAATCAACAAAAATTAATAAAATATGAAAACCAAATACATTTTTTCTGCTTTGGGAGTAATCCTTTTGGCATGTACAGCACTTAAAACGGAATCCGTTAACAAATCAATGGAAACCGATTGGGAATTATTATTGGATAAGGATTTGAGCAAATGGGACATCTTTATGGGAGTTCCGCATTACTCTGTAGAGTTGGAAGGATATGAGAAAGGAAATGGAATGAAAGGTACACCTATTGGATTGGGCAAAGACCCTTTAAATGTATTTTCCGTTAAAGAAATGGACGGAGAACAGGTACTCCATATTACAGGTCAAATTTATGCTGGATTGAGCACTAAATCAGAGTTTGAAAATTATCATTTTAGCACTGAATTCAAATGGGGTACCAAACAGTGGGAGCCCCGATTGGAAGACAAAAGGGATAGTGGCATTTTGTACCACTGCCAAGAACCCCATGGTCAGTTTTGGAACGTATGGATGAAAGCTCCAGAAATGCAGGTTCAAGAGGGTGATTGTGGCGATTTTCATCCTTTGGCAGGTGTTGCCATGGACATTAAAGCCTCTAAGGTCATTGAAAATGGAAAAGAATTGTGGGCCTATGACCCAAATGGCGAAATCAAGACCTTTAAAAGTGGCCCAGGCGGTAGATGTAAAAAAAGCATCAATTACGAAAAACCAAATGATGAATGGAACTTATTGGAACTCATTTGTATTGGAGACAAAGCCTACCATATTGTAAATGGCAAAGTAGTTATGGTCTTGGAAAATTCAGTTCAATTTGATGAAGAAGGTACTCCAACTTCCCTGACAAAGGGAAAAATACAAATTCAGTCTGAAGCTGCAGAGGTGTTTTATAAAAACTTAAAAATAGCCAAGGTGGATAAACTTCCTAAGGCCTTTGCAAAGCAACTGAGATAAATACTCGCAAATAATTAGGGTAAGTATACTATAATCTTTTATAAGAGGCCAGGTTTGAATCTGGCCTCTTTATGAATTTATCTTTGTCCCTAGAGCAGCTAAAAAAAACGGGAAATAGTTAGCCGTAAAAAACTATCCTCTCTAAAATTTCCCAGAATTAATTCTTCATCCCCAATAGCGCTAAATATCCTTGTTTCTATCTCGGCCCGCCAATTGGATCCAAAGCGTCTTGACGCTTCCAAGCTAAAAATCTTACTACTGGATTCCAAATCGGCCACTCCCCCAATTAATATAGAGGTATCCTGAATATCGTTAAAAGCCAATCTACTCCCGAAGAAAATATCGTTCTGCAAAGCATTTAAGGAAAGTTCATCCCTTTCATCATACAGATATTCGGTTAAAAAACCAATATCCAATCCGTTCCCATCAATATTGCTAAAAGTATATTCCAATCCAGCAACAAGGGCCATAAAATCTTGGGCATCGGCATTTCTATAGATGCTTTCCAATTTCCACAGAAAAGCGCTGTGTGTTATCTGTACATCCAATCCAGTCTGATGAATTACCGGATAAAATGACTCAATATTTCCAAACTGGTCAAAAATGAAAAGTGGTTCACGCCCAGTACCATAAAAATGTGAAAGACCCACATCAAAAACCCCAAAATAATGCTTCCAGCGAATGGCTATATCTTGTCTCCATTCTTCAGCACCACTTTGATAACCAATATCATCCGCATCAATAACGGTTCCAAAACGCAATCTTCCCTTCTCCCCTGGAAAAGTTCGCTTTCGATTAAAGGGCAAATAGAAAAAATCAAAAGTTCCGATTTTATTGGTGATGTAACTGTATTGCACCATTGGTTGTCCCAATTTTTCCTCACCATCAAAGGTTTCAACGGCATCAGTCTGATTTATAATATCTACCAAATGGTTACTTTCTGCAACACCCCAGTATACTTTCTTTAACCCAACGCTGAACTCCCAGTTGTTTTTGGCCTTTTGGTAATACAGTTCACGAATATCCCAATGGGTGCGTTCATCATCACGGTCCACTCTTAAAAACCCTGTAAAATTTATACTTTCATAACCCTCATTCCATGCTACTTCATATTCTGGACGTATGGCGAAGGAAGGATAATGATCTAGTTGTCCAGCAAACTGTGCTTCGCTCATATAATAGCGGTATTCTGCTTCCAATTCGAACTCAAGTTCATGGATGACCTTGGGTTTTTCTTTATTTTGAGCCCGCAACAAGACTGCCAACATGCAAAATATAACCAAAAAAATATGTGGTCTTTTACTCATTCTTAATCAATTGAAGTATGGTTGAAAATCAAGGCCAAGGTATGTGCAAGCTTTACACTATCACACCTAAAAGCTTACAATAGATATACCCCGGCTTTGATATTACATGACAATATGATGCAGGCTAACTCCCTGCCCTTTTTAATGCTACTTCGGTAAAATCCTCTTCCGCCAATTCCGCACCAAAATTATATTCCCCAAACTTTAACAGGGTTTCTTTATTACTTTGATGGTTGACCATTTTAAATGTCGCAGCTCTCCAAAATTTGTCTTTATACAGCTTGTAATCACTATACGTCAACGTTTTTAACAATGCGTTCTTTCTGTCATAAAACTCAATTTTCTCTAAACGGTATCCTTTGTTCTTGTTATACGTTACAATCCTTCTTGTGTAGCCGGATTTAGGGTCCACGGGATCTTGCTCAACTTGTAACAAACCTCCATCATCTTTAATAAACTTATACGCATATTTCTCTATCTCTTGGGAAGACAGATCTTCGTAGGCAAACTCACTTCCCACAAAAGGTCCCGATTTGTTGTTTGATGATATCCTTTTTACCCTTTTAATAGAGGGTAGGTATAGCCACTGGTCATCTGCACCTATTTTATGCGTATAGGTTAAGGTTGCGGTTCCTTTTACATCTTTTGGACTTTCAAAAACAATCAGAGACTTGTCACCATCCTCTATCAATTCCAATGTGCGATTGGTTAAAAAACGCTCACTTGTTTGTCCATTCTTATTTTTGAGTGTCATTTTTAAATCCACTATCGAGCTTCCAAATCCTTCATCTGCTTTTTCAGCCGCTTTTGCGATCTGCAATCCCCTTTCTTCATTTGATTGTGCGTTAACACCTGTAATTGCTAACATTAAAGCTGTTATTGGGGTAAAAAACTTTATTCTTTTCATTTTGTATAATTGTTTGTGTTTATAATTTTTATTTGTCCAATTGCACCTGAGCTTTGGATATTTTCACAGCCTTCTCTTTTTCCTTGCTGACCAAAATCAATAATGAAGGCAAGAGGATAAAATCAATAATTAATGCAGCTATAATAATGATTACAGTTATTCGTGCCATATAGCTATTTAGGGCAAAAGAGGAAGTGGACAATACGGTAAAACCTGCCAATAGCACTACCGTTGTTGTTACTAAGGCTTTGCCCACGGTTTCAAAGGCATAAATGATTGCTGCCTTCGCATCGTATCCCATCTCTCTTCGTGCTCTTAAAAATTTGCTCATAAAGTGAACGGTGTCGTCCACAATAATTCCCAAAGTCATTCCAAAAACAATTACCATCCCAGTATTGATGGTTCCCTTAAGCAGGTACCAAAGACCAAATCCAACTAGGACAGGGGTAACATTTGGAATAATACTCAATAATCCCAACTTCAAATTCTTTAAGGCTATCATCAGTACTAGTGAAATAAGGATAAGTGCAATAATATTTCCCTTTACCATGCTATCAGCCTGTCTAAAACCCAGTTTGGAAAACATTAGGGTAGGGCTTACCGCAAGGGCATGCATGGATTCTGGCGCATTGTCTTTCAACCATTTTTCCGATCTTTCGGCAAATGCTATCATTTCCGCACTAGAATTGTTTTCAAGGGTTACGGTAACTCTGGATTCTGATTTGTCCACATTTATCTGGTTGTTCAAATCCAAACCAAAGGGAAGCGAAAGTTCATACAATAAAAGATATTGCGCAGCCTCTTCCCTATTCTTAGGAACCCTGTAAAAAGTTTCATCATCTCCATGCATAGATCTATTTACCCTCCGGGCAACTTCACTAAATGCATTGACATGCACCACTTCTGGTTGACCTTCCAGCCAATCTTCAAATTCGGTAAGTTTTTGTAGGTATTCTGGATTATTGATTCCTCCACTTTCTCCACTTCCAACTGATAATTCAACATTGTAAAACCCGGTTAGGTTTTCGTTTATAAAATCACTGTCTTGTCTAAATTGAACCGTTGTATCAAAATATTCCACAAATTCATCGTTAAACACATTTTTCCCTGCCAAAAAGGTCAATACTGCAATAACTACAATTGAAATTATGGTAAGCCTAACCGGTTGTTTTACAACGTACATTCCCAACTTGGTATACCACCCCATCTTTTCTTCTTTTTGTTCACGCACTTTTTTGGATTTCCAAATTGGAAAAATGGCCATCAAGGCTGGTAAGGTGGTAGTGGAAAATAAAAAAGCCATACACATACCAAATGCAACGATATTTCCTAAATCCCAAAACGGTGGTACATCCCCATAATTCAGGGTCAAAAATCCAATTACGGTTGTTAAGCTGGTAATGAATACGGGCATAAAGTTCAATCGCATGGATTCAACCAACGCCTCCTTTTTTTCTAATCCATCCTTACGAACCTTTTGCAGGTAAGTGATAAGTATATGGATACTGTCCGCTACCGCCAACGTTAATATCATTGTTGGAAAAACGGCTGATGGTGGTGTTAACTTAATTCCATTCAAGCCAATAAATCCTACCGCACTCATAATCGAGAATAGTACCACAATCAAGGTTGCAATGGTGGCAAAAATATTACGAGTTAATACAAATGTTACGACCACAACGATTAACAGCATTAATAGTGTAAGCATTAAATCTCGCTGTGATGCTTCAAAAAAAGCAGTGTTCAGCGGAACCAATCCTGTTGTATAGACATCGAACTGAGGGTGGCTTTCCTTAAATTTGGATATCATTTCCCTAGTAGCTATCGTTACCTCAGGAATTTCCGCTGCACTATTTTCACCTGGTAGGCGAACGGTAACATTTATTGCTGTTACACTTCCTTCCTCATTTATAATCCTATGAACCAAGAGGGGTTCTTTAAGTGCTTTTTCACGGATTTCCAAAATTTCTGCATCTGTTTTATTTGCTGAATCATAGGAAAGGTCGTCAACGTAAAGATCATCCGCATTTGCGCTTGTGTGCTGAAAATTTGTTACGGCATCTACTCGAGACGAATAAGGAGTATTCCATGCATCTGCTGTCAATTCTTCTATGGCAATGAGGTTTTCCCTAGTAAAAACATTGCCGTTTTTAGGAGCTAGGACTAAAATGATATTATCATCCTTGGTATATTTTTCTTGTAGTGCATCAAATGCCTCAAGTTCTGGATTGGATTCACTGAAAAAAACATGATAATCACCATCAAATTCCATTTTCCCTTGGGAGCCAAGTCCCACGGCCAATAAAATGGTCAATAATAGAACAGGCCATTTGTATTTAATTACAAAATTGGCCCAGTTTCTGGCAAATGCATTTGTTGCATTCTTTGTCTTTTGGATTGCGTTCATTTATTTAAGGTTTATTAATAGGTTTCTTTTTTTAGACGATTTGTATTGTTCTAATTGGACAAGATTCTTTTTATTATTTTCACTAATTGTCCGGTCAACTATTTATTTTCACATGAAATATTATTTTATATTCTAAATATTGGCTATTTAATAGATGACCAGTCATCTATTAATTTCATTAAAAAAATTATTTTACAATAAGCCTTCTTATCATGGCTGTAAAATTATCAACCGGGTAAGAACTATTTTGTTCCTTCATTGATACCATAGCACCCCTACCAGCATCTTCAATAAACGCAACCAAATCATTTGCGTTAATCTTATCGTCAATTTCGCCATCTTCCTGAGCCTCTCGGATTACCAAAGCTATATGCATATTCAATGCTTCAGTCTTCTTTTGGATCGCTTTCCTAATCTCCTCATTATGCTCGGCCATTTCATTTGACAGATTGGATGCCAAACATCCCATTTTACACTTAAAATGTTCCTTTACAACTTTAGTTCGGTACTCATAAAAATTCAAGATTCTTTGTTTGGCAGAAACCGATTTGTCATCAAGAATTTCCAAAGCCGGTGGACACATCGTTTCAAAATACTTACCGATAGCTTTTACCACAAAATCTTCCTTACTCTTAAAGTAGAAATAAAACGAACCCTTTGGAACACCCGCTGCCTGTACTATATCATTAACACTGGTAGCGTTATACCCTTTAGACCAAAGAATTTGCATTCCTTTTTCCAAAAGGGTGTCACATTTTAATTCACCTTTAACAGTTTTGACTTCCATCTGTTGTCAAAGATATGACCAGTCGTCTATAACAACAAGAATATACATGGTATTTTATAAAAATTTAACAATGCAATTGTTGTGAAAAGAGTTAAACAATTGATTATCAAATTTTAATATCTATAATTAACATCGATTTGAATAAATGGCCAGTTTAGTTATTACAGAAAAAGATTGAGGCACACCCACATTTGATAGTTGAGTTACAAGTGACAATATATTAAAGGGATCCGAAGAACAGTAAAGTCAGTCACCAACTTCTTTTCTTATTATTGTTTTTTGAATAAAAAGAAATTCAAAATCTACTTACACTTATTGTTTTGTATATTAAAAAAGGAACGAAGAATTTGAAATCAATTCTCCGTTCCCAAGAACCTAACTAAAAAACTCAACCACCATAAGATGGATTATCTTCTATATCATTGTTCAATATCTCAAAATCGGGTAAAATCCATGTCTGATTATATGCCCCTATTGGTACTATAAGTTCACCTCCCCTAGCTGTCTGCACAGCATCAAAAGTATTGGTTCTCTTCAAATCGTACCAAGCATGACCCTCTGTAAAAAGTTCCCATTTACGTTCCCAAATCACTGCTGTCCTAAACTGTTCTTGGGAGAGGCCCGCTAAGTCTGGAACATGTGTTGGGTCATTTTCATCTATTCTTGCCCTTCTCCTAACTTCATTGATATATGCATAGGCATTTGTGGGTCCATTAATTTCATTCTCTGCCTCTGCGGCAATAAGATACATCTCTGCTAATCGAATTAAAGGGAAAGTATAGTCCGTTTGTGTTGCTGATGGTGTTAATTCCTGTTCAAGTTTACTTTCATCAATAAACTTATTAAAATAGGTTCTAGCAACAAATTCGTTTCCCCCAGAAGTCACAAAATTGTCTTGAATACCCCATTCCTGTCTGCTATCACCTACTGGAAAACTATTTATAAAGGTATCCGTGGGTAATAAGAGCGCTGTCTGGTTTCCAGTTGGGGCCGTCTGATTGTGCATACCATTGCTTGTAATCCCTTCCAAATAAAGAATTTCCCAAATGGACTCAGAAGTATAAGAAGTATTTTTAAACACCTCTCCAAAATTATCCAATAAGGCATAGGGACCATTAATGACCTCATTAGCCTTGGCCAGAGCCAGGTTATAATTCCCTGTAATGTTCATGGGATTTCCAGCAGTTGTAAGATATACCCTTGCCAAGAGTGCCTTGGCCACATTAGAATTTACCCTTCCCTCTTGAGAAGAAGCATTGGGAAGTCCGGCTTCTGCATCCAAAAGATCTTGAATAATCAAATCATATACTTGGGCTTGAGGCGACTTATCTATTTGCACATCATTAACCCCGGCTACCGGAGCAGTGCGTAACGGAACATCTCCATAGAGTTGAACCAGTTGAAAATAGGCATAGGCCCTTAAAAACTTTGCCTCTGCAGCAAAACTGGTACTCTGTGCAGTTGTAAGAACCGAAGATGTCTCAATGGCCTCCAGTACTTGATTGGCATTGCTTATTACAGAATAAGGTACAGACCAGCCATGACGGATGGACCAGTAGTTATTTCCTGGATTATTCCTCCACATGTCCCTACCTTGTTCCGCTGATTCCGGTTCATCATAATAATCTCCAAACAATTCTTTTATTTCTGTCTGTCTTCCACCTATCAAATCTTCATGGATTATACCATATGCACCTTTTATAGCCGCATCAAAATCATTTGCACTGGTAAAAAAATTAGCCGGGGATATAATGGTCTTTGGATCTTCATCCAATATATCTTCACAGGATATGATACTTAAAAAACAGAAAAAAAGTATGCTATATATTAAAATTCTTGATTTCATCTCTTAATCTTTAATTGTTAAAAATCAACCATTACTCCTAAAGTAACAGACTTAGTAGAAGGGTAAACTCCTCGGTCCCATCCATTTACCGTGGCTCGTTCCCATGCAGCCTCGGGATCATAGTGCGAGTACTTGGTGAATGTGATTAAATTTTGGCCACTTACATATAACTTTATCCTTTCCATACCTATTTTATCTGTAATCTCCCTAGGTAAATTGTAGCCCAATTTTATATCACGAAACTTTAAATAAGAACCATCTTCAACCCAAAGCGTATTTGGGGCAGAAAAAGTAACTGTGTTAATCGCGTTTGAAGACGCCCTTGCAAAAGTGCCTCCAGATCCTGGGCCAGTCCATCTGTTTTCCCAAGCTTCCCTGGTCACGTTCCAATCACCGGTTAGCGCGGTATAGTATTTTGCAAATTCGTTTACAATATCATTGCCAACGGATCCAACCATCAATATGGAAAGCTCAAAATTCTTATACGAAAATTCGTTGTTAAACCCAAAGGTGAAATCTGGCTGTAAATTGGTCAATATTTGCCTATCATCAGCATTTACAATACCATTTCCGTCTACATCTTTATACCTGTAATCACCTGCGCTTTTATTGGGCTCGCCATTTTGAACAGCTTCAGCATCAGTTTCATAGATTCCTTCTGATACAAAGCCAAAGAGCTGTTGACCGGCCTCTCCCAAAAACAAAGGGAACCAATTACCTCCTGATCCAGGAGCATCTATTCGCTCTATTGGGTTACCAAGACCGTCATTGCCAAGGCTGGTTACTTTATTACGGTTAAAGTTCATATTCAAACTAGTAATCCAATTGAAATCCCCCATAAAATTTTTGGTGGTCAACTCAAACTCAAAACCTTTGTTTTCCATCTCACCAACATTTCTTACAGAATTGGTAAAACCAGATGAGGTAGGCAGTATGGCATTGAACAATAAATCCTCCGTTTTTTTGACATAGTAATCGGCCACTAAGGTGACCCTATTGTTGAGGAGTCCTAAATCAAACCCAATATTGGTAGCCGTTGTGGTCTCCCATTTTAAATCAGGATTTTCAAATGCACTTAGAACAAAACCAACATCTTGACCATTTCCAAAGACCGGTGTAGTGCTTGACAGTCTTGCCAATGTTTGATAGGGGGAAATGGCCTGATTTCCGGATTTTCCATGACTAAGTCTCAGTTTTAAATCACTGATGCTTTCAGATCCATCCAGAAAATCCTCATTTGAAATTTTCCAAGCTAGGGCTGCGGAAGGGAAAAAAGCATATTTATTGTTTTTTCCAAATTTTGAGGAACCATCATACCTACCTGTTACAGTGACCAAGTATTTATCATTAAAACTATAATTGGCCCTACCTAGATAAGAAATCAAAGTTGCATCACTGTAACTAGTGGTAGGTGTTCCAATGACATTGGCCGATTGAATAACATTATTTTCAAAAGCATCTGTTAAAAAACCGGTGCCACTTGCCGACAAACCATCTGACTTATCTTTCTGATAGGTAATCCCTCCCATAACATTGATGGTATGTTTATCTATTTCCTTTGAGTAGTTCAGAATATTTTCATTGACCAAGCTTGTACTTTTATTGAAGGATTTTGAAGCTTGCCCATCCGATGCACCGTTGCTTAGAATTCCAATAGGCCGGTAGGTATTTGTCGTGGTATTCAAAGAGCTGATGCCCAAGCTAGTTCTAAAACTTAAGCCTTCTAAAATTTTATACGTCAAGTCAATGTTCCCAATAATCCTTGTATTCAGCCTTTGAAATTTGTCGCTTTCCGCAAATCCTACAGGATTGGTTCCTCCCCAAGGTACTCCTGAAAATACGGAGTAATCACCATCACTTTCGCGAATAGGATCCGTTGGGGGCATGACAAGAGCTGTAAAAGGAATCGCCCCAAAGCCATCTGCAAATTCGTCAAAGGTTTGGTTAAATTCTGACCAAGTAATGGCCAAACTGTTCCTCAAGGAAAATCTCTCACTTATTTTTATGTCGCCATTTACCCTTATACTATATCTATTGAACCCTGAGTTTTTAATAATCCCTTCTTGATCCAAATAATTGAAGGATGTATAATACTTTGAAGTTTCATTACCTCCCGAAACGGATATTTGATGATTCTGCATCATCGCAGTTCTGTAGACTAGGTCTTGCCAATCATTATTGGGTAAGCTACCAATATCACTCGTATCAAATACAGGCGGGTCACCTTCTTCAGCTGCAATTGTATTGGCCATTTCAACATAGGTATCCCTATCTAAAAGATCAATTTTTTTTCTGAGGTTTTGAAACCCATGAAATCCATGGTATGAAACTTTTGCTTTTCCATCCGATCCCCGTTTTGTGGTTATCAGAATGACACCATTGGCACCTCTAGCTCCATAAATAGCTGTAGATGATGCATCTTTTAATATTTCTATTGATTTTATGTCTTCTGGATTAATGTCAGACCCAAAATCATCCAGCGGGAAACCGTCTACTACATACAATGGGTTGTTACCACCACTAATTGAATTGTTTCCACGTACACGGATAATTACACCTTGACCTGGTTGGCCTGAGGCTTGGTTGACGTTTACACCTGCAGCACGGCCCTGTAAAGTGCTTGACACACTGGTAACGGGAACCTGTATTATTTCTTCATTGGTTACCGAAGACACGGAGCCAGTTAAATCAGATTTTCTTACTGACCCATAACCGATTACCACTACTTCTTCTAAACCTGATGCACTTTCTTGTAAAGCAATATTTAAACTCGTCTGCCCGTCTACTACTACTACTTCTCTTGTTGTAAAGCCAATATAGGAGACAATCAATACCGCGTCATCATTTTCAAGAGTGATGGAAAAATTACCATCAAAATCTGATTGCACTCCATTTGTGGTTCCTTTCTCAACGATATTCGCACCTGGAAGTGGTTGTCCTTGCCCATCAGTAATAGTTCCTGAAACATTTTGCTGTTCTGCGACTTCCTCAATTATTGGAACGGGCGTTACAAATTTTATTTTCTTCTTTCTTAAAACGATTTGCTTGTTCAACACTTCAAATTCAATATTGGAATCTGAAAGAACATCCAATAGAATTACTCTTATCCGTTTCTTTTTAGCTTTAACGGAAACCATCTTATTTAAATCAACGTCTTTCCGATTGTATAAAAACTTGAATTCAGAGATTGATTCTATTTCTCTTATAACGTCGTTCACAGTTACCTGTTCCATGTCCAATGATAATTTGGTGGTCTGGGAATAGGACGTGTTTGCCTTTAATTGGAACAAGCAGACGACGGCAAAAAAAATAGTTAGCTTCATCTTTAGGTCAAACTTCAAGGGAACACCATTGGCGTCCCATGAAATAATGATTTTTTTCATAATTTAGTGTTCTATTTATTGGTTTAAAATAATTTAAATCACATCTTACTAAATCGGGAAATGTGTCCGCATTTTCCGATTTTTTTCAAACATGAGATGTACGTTCGGTCAAATCAGTTTATATCCATATAGTTTTAATTTAAAGGTTAGTTAATAAAGACTTCGTTGTTTACAATACTATATTCAATTGCATAACTTTTACTAAAGGCCTGCAATACTTCCGTAATGGTCTCAATGTCAAATGTGGCATCGAACAATTGTGCATCTAGGTCTTCATTGGTATTGTTTATGACAACATTATAATGTCTTTCCAAGGTATTTCTGATCTTCAGAAACGAAGCGTTCCGAAAAATGAGTTTGCCCTCTGTCCAGGCAGTATAAATTCGGGTATCAACATTTTCTATGGTAATCTCCTTATTTGATTTACCCCATTCTGCCTTAAACCCAGGTTTAAGAACAGTTGTATTTACCGGATTTCCATTTGTACTTTCATTATGATATAATTCCACGGAACCAGTGACCAAAACTGTATTGACATTTTGATCCTCAGAATAATGCGATATATTAAATTTAGTCCCCAGTACTTTAAGCCTCATCTCATCTGCGTGTACAACAAAGGGATGATCCTTATCTTCCGTAACATCAAAATATGCTTCTCCTGTTAAATAAACAGTCCTCTGTATACCCTTGACAAAATTTATTGGATATCTTAAAGAAGTTCCTGAATTCAGAAAAACATGTGTCCCATCTGATAAAATCACATCAACCCTTTTGCCGTTTGGCACGTTCAATGTATTATAGACCAACTCTTTCCTATAAGGAGATTTATCATATTTTAATTGGGCTTTATTTTGTACCCCAATAAGGTTCCCTTTCGAATCCTTTATTTTCTTTTCTTCATCCAAATCAATGGTTTGAAGGGACCCATTATCCAATTGTATGGTAATCGCTTCTTCTTTTGGAATCAATAAATTCTCTTGTAAGCTTTCTTGATCATTACTTACATCTATTTTTTGATATAAATATCCAATCCCAAAAATTAGGGCAATCACTGCGGCATATTTAAGTATCGGCCCGATTTTGTATTTATAAAATGGATTTTTATCTTTTTTAATCTTTTGAGATAATTTTCTCTTAATACTATCCATATCGGGTTTGCTCATAGCTAGTCTGACTTCGTAATGTGTTTTAACGTAGGTCTCAAAAAGTTTTTCGTTATCACTATTTTCAATCCATTTGGATAAAAAATCCAGCTCTGCAGAATTTGCTTCATTGGTTAGGTACTTGACAATACGTTTTTTAATATCTCTGGAAATCATTTTGATGTGATTCTTAATAGTATGACATTGTAATTTTACAATACCCTAACTTTTTAATCATTTTTTTTTCATATTTGTATATTATTACACTTAAAATTACATTTAATATAGTTTTTTGTTGAATTATCAAAAACAGGACGTATTGACCAATCACCTGAAAAATGGTGATGAAAAAGCATTTATATATTTAGTCGATCATTATGGTCAAAGACTATTTGCCTACGCTTTAACGTTGACCAACGATCAAGCTATGGCACAAGATATTCTTCAGAATGTATTTTTAAGGACATGGGAAAACCGAAAAAAAATCACTATTGCTTCTTCACTACAGAACTATCTGTTCCGATCAATTTATAATGAGTTTTTAAATCAATATAAAAAGAATAAGTCGACAGTGGCACTTGAGAAAAAATACTTTGAGACTCTCAACAAAGTCACTGAATCTTATGATGAAAACTCTTTCGTAAGGATTATTGAAAGAATTGGTAAAGAGATTCAAAATTTACCTCCCAAATGTCGTGAGGTATTTATTCTTAGTAGAAAGGATGGTTTGACCAATATAGAAATTTCAGATTACCTCAATATCTCTATTAAAACGGTTGAAGCCCAAATCACTAAAGCTTTCAGCGTACTCCGGAATAAATTGGGAGATAAATATGACACAATCCTTTTTTTGGTTTTTGATACAAAAATGGTGAGTCTTTAATTTTCATTAGAGTATTTTTTCTAATTGCCTAAAACCTCTTTTGGTAACCTAATGCTTAAAAGGGTTAACGTAAAGTCCTTAATATTCTCCCACATAATACATATATTCGTGAATCCATAAATTGGTTAACCAATTTTAAACAATCATTTCATGAAGTCAACGAGAAGAGATTTTGTTAAAAAAATGGCAGCAACTGCCAGCTTTGCTCCTTTCATTACAGCTCCTTTTAGTTCTTGGGCAATGGGAGGAAATAGTGCATCTCTGGATGTGAGTATTTTTTCCAAACACCTTCAGTTTTTGGGCTATAAAACTACTGGAGAGATGGCTGCTGAAATGGGATTTTCTGGAGTTGATTTAACCGTACGCCCCAAAGGACACGTGCTTCCAGAATTGGTGAAAACCGACTTGCCAAAAGCCATAAATGATATAAAAACTGGTGGTTCTGCCTGTAAAATGATTACTACTAGCATTGAAAGTGTGGACAATCCTTTGGATGTGGATATCATTGAAACCGCGGCTAATTCAGGAGTGGAATTTTACCGATCACATTGGTTCAAATATCAAGAAGGCAAAACCATGGATGCCTCTTTAGAGTTTTATCAAGAGGAAATAAAAAAACTTGGCGAATTCAATAAGCAAAACAATATTATTGGTTGTTATCAAAACCATGCTGGTACAGATGTTGGGTCTGCTTTTTGGGAGATAAAAAAAATATTGGAAACAGCAGATTCTAACCATTTTGGGACTCAATATGATATTAGACATGCAATGGCCGAAGGTGGTTATTCATGGCAAAACGGTTTAAAACTTTTGCAGCCTCATATTAAAGTGATTGTTCTAAAGGATTTTAAATGGGGGAAAGTCAATGGAAAATGGAAAGCCTTAAACACCCCTATTGGAGAGGGTATGGTAGATTTTATCACCTATTTTAGGTTACTGAAAAAATATGGTCTACAACCACCTGTTTCCCTACATCTTGAATATCCGTTAGGTGGTGCCGAAAAGGGATTGTCAAAAATTACTGTAGATAAAAAAGTAGTATTTGATGCCATGAAGAAAGACCTTAACGCCGTTCAAACTTTATGGGAACAGGCCTAACTGTCTTGATAACTAATATTAACTCAATCAAAAAACACTATACCGCTTTATGAAAAAATATTTAATTTTTGCACTACTCGCTTATTTGTTTATTGCCTGTAAAGAGCCTATTAACAATAACTCAGTAAAGGTCAGTACTCCAGCAGAATTGGAACAAGCAATTGCAAATGCCAGTCCTGGCAGCAAAATTGTTATGGCAAATGGTGTATGGAATGATTTGCAAATCCGATTTGTTGGAAAAGGAACTTCTAATAATCCAATAACTTTAAAGGCAGAAACTCCCGGTGAAGTAATTATTCAAGGAAAATCAGACTTAAAGTTTGGTGGTGAACATCTGATAGTAGACGGTCTACATTTCAAAAACGGTTATTCACCTTCCTTTGCGGTAATAGAGTTCAAAATCGATGAAAACAAAGCCAATAATTGTCAAGTCACAAACTGCGTCATTGAGGGTTTTAATAAATTACAACGGAACCAAACCGATTTATGGGTTCTATTTCATGGAAGGAACAATACACTAGATCATTGCTATATTGCCGGAAAATCCAATCGTGGGCCGACTGTTAGAGTGGACCTTGACGGAAATGAAAGCATCAAAAATTATCATCAAATAGTTAATAACCATTTTGGTCCAAGACCTCCAAAAGGCGGAGCGAGCGCAGAAACCATACAAATTGGTACAAGTTCCACTTCAATGACTCCAAGTCACACTTTGGTGGCCAACAATCTTTTTGAGCACTGTAACGGAGAGGTTGAAATCATCTCTAGCAAGGCCAATTACAATGAATTCAGAGGTAATGTTTTTTACAAATCTGAAGGCTCTTTAGTGACAAGACATGGTAACTATTGCACTATCGATGGCAACTATTTTATAGGCGATGAAGACAATGAGAACATAGGCGGTATTAGAATTATTGGCACTGGACATTGGATTACAAATAACTATCTGCTAAATCTAAAAGGACAAAATTTCAGAAGTCCGTTGGCCGTAATGAACGGCATACCAAAATCTTCTTTAAATAGATACAAACAAGTAACAGATGTTGTGGTAGCCCATAATTCTTGGATTAATTGCAAATCCCCATTACAGTTTGGAGTAGGATCTAATCTTAGTCAAAAAGATGTGCTTCCCGCTTCTGAAATCCGTTCTGCGGTACCCATACGAAGTACTGTAGCCAACAACCTTATCTATAATACAATTGGCGATGAAAGCCCCGTGGTTGCACATGATAAGATTGAGGGAATCAACTTCCAGAACAACATCATAAATAACCAGGGAACAACATTTAATACATTGGATGGGCTAAAACCCAGTTCTTTTGAAATGAACTCCTTAACCGAAAATATCATGGTTCCATCGAATGATATTCAGGAAGATGTATTTGTTGGTTTTGAATTTGAGACTATTGATAAAGATCTATTTGGAAATTCAAGAGCGGACAAAAATGCTATTGGAGCAGTTGTAAATAAAGATGTGATCAATCCTAAAATCCTAGACAAATCAAAATATGGAACTGATTGGTATTCTACTAACAATACAACTGATACAAAGACCTTATCCATGGTATCACAAAATGATGATTTAGCTTCCAAAATAGCTGAGGCTGATGAAGGAAGTATCATATCCTTGGAAGCAGGAACATATCAGATTGAAAAATCTATTCCTATTGATAAAAAGATAACGATTCAATCCAAAGATGAAAACAACAAGGCCACCATCATTTATTCTGGTGGAGCGGAAACCCCCGCCTTTGAAATGAATCCGAAAGGAGAACTGACTCTGAGCAATCTTGCATTGAAAGGGAAAGACACCCAATATGCCTTTGCAAGCCTCAAGAAAAATATGTCGAGCCTATACAATCTTAAGGTATCAAATTGTGAAATAAGTAATTTTGATTATATCCTGAAGGGCTATAAATTATCATTTTCAGAATATATTTCATTTGTTGACTCTACACTGAAAAACTGCGAAAATGGAATAGAACTATCTGCCGAAACCGATGATAAAGGGGATTACAATGCAGAAAACCTAACCATTGAGAATTGCCAATTTGATAACATTCGTAAAAATGTTATAGACTATTACCGAGGCGGGTATGACGAGTCTACGGTTGGTGGAACATTAATGGTAAGCAATAGTACTTTCACTAATTGTGGTGCCAAGGAAGACAATGGCATTTTATTGAACACTTATGGAATAATTAATGTTGATATTTCAAAAAACACCTTTACCAATAATCCTGTTAAACTGGTTGCACTTTTATGGGGCGCCAAAAACAATACACATTCGGATAATGAAATCCGTAATTCAGGAAAATTGGTTGTTGAGGAAAACTTAAAGTTGAAATTGATGTATTGATTCAAATTTCAATCAGAAATCAAAAGTCACATATTCATATGCTTTCAAAAAATAAGATTAAACGACCTTATTCTTTAAGGTCCATGCTGGTATACTTGCTTCTTGGAGCAATGGCCCAAACAACCGTTCTTGCCCAGGACTTTCCCAGTGATAAAGTGGTCTCGATTGAAAAACTATCCCATTATTTAAAGGATGATGTAAAAAGTCAGCTGGTAAAACAAGGTGAAATCACTCCCGAAAAACTAGCGCTATACCTAAGAGCGAAGTTTTCAGAGCGTTTTTTTTATGATTGGCAAACCGTTGATGACCGATTTGTTTTGTACAATGGAATCTATAAAAATCAAAATAGCCATAAAAATAGAGCCTTGGATCACATGGGTAAATACCAAGATTCCACACAATGGGCCCTGCCTTTTAATTATCTAAATGGGGAAGCGGTAAATGCCTATGCTTTGCGCCATTTGGCAAGGCAACATAAAATGGTGGATATCGCATTTCTGTATTTTAATGATGGAAAAGACCCAAAGTATATTTCATATTTTGAAAAGCAGATGCGCTCCCTGAACCACGCCCTTTCCATTGGTGCTTACGAAAAAATTAAAGATGGAAATGGGGTCTATGAAGTATTCCGGTCTGGATACCGTATTCTAAATTGGCTCCGAATCCATACTATGTTTTTGGGGGAACAGGAGTATTCAGACCAAGATCAGTTATATACCATAGCTACTTTGCTACAGCACGGGGAACATTTGTACGAGCGTAATGCTAAGTTCAACTCCGGAAATCACCAAACAAGGGGCATGTCCGCACTCGCTATGCTATCCATTTTACTTAAGGATTTCAAAGGAACGGACAAATGGTTTGAAAGAGCCATGACACGGCTGGAGGAGCATCTTTTAAGAGAAATCAATGACGATGGTTTTCAATTTGAACGCTCTGTGCATTACCATATGAGTGATATCAACAATTATTTTTATGTCTATCAACTAGCTAAAATTAGTGGGATTGAGGTTGGCCCTGTTTGGGAAGAAAAATTACAATCACTGTTCACCACATTGGTTAAAATTGCATATCCCGATAAAACTGCTCCGGTGCTTCAGGACGATACCGAAATACCATGGGGAGAAAAGAATGAAATTGCCGGTGTGATGACATTGGGCTACTTGCTCTTTGAAGATGCTGAACTGGGCTACTTCGCAGATAATCATGTAGATGATAGCATGTACTGGTTTTTACAAAAAAAGCAATTGGATCTGTTGGAAAATATTGCTACAAAAAAACCAGAATACGGCTCCTTGGTTTTCCCAAAGACGCATTATTATATAATGCGGCAAGGGTGGAACAAAAATGATAAGGTCATGACCATAAGCGCCGGACTGGATCCAGATAAACCCGATCATCAGCATGGTGATATGCTGGGCATACAAGCTGTTGCAAATGGACAGGTAATTTTACCTAATTATCAAGTGCGCTACTCCTTAAAGGATTTTGAGCTTTTTAAGAACTCAATGGTCAAAAATGTGGCCTTAGTAGACAATGAACTCCAAGGAAAACAATGGACCTCTAACAAAGGGGGAAGTGGCTTTGGAAAATTCGCAGAACTACCAAACCCAAAAACAATAACTTGGAAGAGCACTACTGATTTTGACCTTTTTGTTGGCAGTCATGACGGATTTGAAAATGTGGGTGTCTCTTACTCCAGGCATGTGATTTTCGTTAAAGATGATTTATGGATTGTCAAAGATAACTTTGAATCTGACTCATTGCATACCTACAAACAAGTATGGCAAGGGCATTATACCGCAGAAGAAGGCCCAAATCTTATCCGTTCCACTTTTAATGATGCCAGCGGTAGTGACATTCTTCAACTAAACCCAGCGGATAAAGTGGAAAGCTCAGGAGCACGGGGCAAGCAGTGGTCTGTAGTATCCAAAGAAAATCAGAAAAATTTCAGCTTTGTCACGGTCATTTATCCCTATAGAGGATATAGCAATCGAATAGATGAAACCAATGAAAATTTAAGCGTCGGTGACTGGAGCGTCAATTCCAAAAATTGGGAACTAGAAGGAAAAAATCCAATCACACTTTCTAAGGCTAACGCCGCATATTGCTTTAATATTTCAAAAATTACCAAGGACGAATTGCAGATTGAATTCAATGAGATCGGTGATGTCTACATTAATATTAAAAGCAATGGTTTGACGATATCCAACATTGGGGACAAAGCAATTTCCATTTTATCTGCCAGTTTTGAAATTGAGAAAGAAAAAAGAATCCTTAAACCGGGGGGTCAAGTAGTTCTCCAATTTATACGTAGCTGATTTTTGGTCATAAGAAGAAAGGAAGGTTACCCAAATCCACATTTCCTCCAGAGATAATAATTCCTATCTTTTTGTTCTTAAAGAATTCTTTTTCCTTTAACAAAGCGGCCAAGGCAACCGCTGAGGAAGGCTCGCAAACAATTTTCATACGCTCCCAAATCAGTCGCATGGACTCAACAATTTCTTTTTCCGTTACGCGAATTATTCTTTCAACATCTTCCTGAATAATCGGGAAATTTATATCTCCCAACTGGGTTTTAAGTCCATCGGCAATTGTATTCATCCCCTTATTTGATTCGATAACGCCACTTTGCAAAGACCTGTATGCATCATCCACTTCAAATGGCTCTCCGCCAATTACTTTACAACCATTCCCAAAATATTTTGCTGCTAAAGCAGTACCTGCTATTAAACCACCTCCACCTACGGGTGTAAAAATATTGTCCAAATCTGGATACTCCTCCAATAGTTCTTTAGCCGCTGTTCCCTGCCCTAAAATAACATCCATATCGTTGGAAGGGTGCAAAAAGGTAGCTCCTTTGCTTTGCTCAATTTCCAACGCCGCAGCTTCTCTGGCTTGGAGCGTTGGTTCGCATATAATTATTTCTCCACCATAACCCTTTACCGCATCTTTTTTGACCTGTGGTGCACTGGATGGCATAACAATGTATGCTTTTACCCCCAAACTTTGGGCCGCCAATGAAAGTGCTTGGGCAAAATTGCCTGAAGAATGCGTTACGACCCCTTTGCTTCTCTGCTCCTCCGACAACTGCATGATTGCATTTGTTGCCCCTCTCATTTTAAATGCTCCCATCTTTTGAAAATTCTCGCATTTAAAGAAAAGGGAGGTCTCAGCAATTTCATTGATCAACTTGGAACTAAGGACCGGGGTCTTATGAATGTAGGGCCCAATTCTTTTGTGAGTTTTGATAAGGTCTTTTTTATGCATAATCTGAAGGTCTTCTAGTTTATTTTAAAACAAAGACTATAGAATAAAGATAGGGACTCACTATGTTATTATAGCGGCGCTTCCAAATCCCAAACCAATGGAAGCACTAAATATACCACTACAGTTAAAATTAGGATAGATATAATATTCAACCAAAACCCTTTTTTGACCATATCATCCATCTCCAAATAGCCCGAACCAAAAACAACTGCATTGGGCGGTGTTGCCACAGGTAACATAAAGGCACAAGATGCTGCCAGGGTTGCCCCGATCATTAAATAATAGGGGTGCACACCAAGCACTGGAGCCAACGAAACCAATACCGGAAGTAATATTGCAGTAGTTGCAATATTTGAGGTAAGTTCCGTCAAGAAATTTACAATGGCTATCAAAATAAGTAACAGCAATACAAATGGCAATGTCTCCAGTGCTGTTAATTTCCCTCCAATCCACTCGGCCAATCCACTGGATTCAAATCCTAGGGCTAAAGCCAATCCTCCACCAAACAAGAGTAAAATTCCCCAAGGTAATTTCACTGCATCTTTCCATAGAATCAGTTTTTTATTTTTCTCACCTGAAGGAAGTAAAAAAAGTATAATTACGGAACACATGGCAATGATGGTATCGTCAATGGCTGGGATGAACTTTTTGAGCAAAAAGGACCTTGATATCCATGCAAAGGCGGTAAGCGCAAACACCGCTGACACCATTTTTTCCTCAAAAGTCATTTTACCCAACGCTTTCAGCCTTTTGGAAATCTCATCTCTCCCACCCGGAAATTCCTTTTGTTTAAATTTAAAAGCAAAGCGTGTTAAATAGTACCAACACAAAAACAATAACAGGGCAGCAATTGGAAAGCCCAAACCAAACCATTCGGAAAAGGTTATTTCTTTTCCAAAAGTTGTTTCCACCACCCCAGCCAAAACTAGGTTGGTCGGTGTTCCTATTAATGTTGCTATACCCCCGATAGATGCACTATAGGCTATGGACAACATTAAAGCTTTTCCAAAAATTCTATTTTCATTTTCAACGGTTGCAGGATTATCGTTCAGTTGGGAGACAATCGCCATAGCTATTGGTAAAATTATTACGGTAGCCGCCGTATTGGAAATCCACATGGACAAAAAGGCCGTGGCTAGCATAAAACCAAGAATGATATTGATAACATTTGTACCGATAACATTGATGATCGATAACGCAATCCTTTTGTGAAGGTTCCATTTTTCAATGGCGATGGCCAAAACGAATCCACCCATGTACAGGAAAATATATTTATGACCGTAAGAAGTCGCCGTTGTGGTGAGGTCCAATCCACCAGTCAATGGAAAAAGTATTAGCGGCAGTAAAGCGGTCACATAAATAGAAACAGCTTCGGTAACCCACCAAATTGCCACCCATGCAACAGTTGCCAACACAGCATTTGAAGAAGTATTTAGCCCTTCGGGATGAAAAAAAAACAGAATATAAAAAAAAGAAAGAGGTCCAAGAATTCGACCTATAAACTGTTTTGAAATTTGCATAGTTAATTTTTTAAAATGAAATCCACCCCCGCTTTCGAATGAATTTCCGTCGTATTAAAAATAGGTACATCTAGGTCTTCTGGAAAAATCATTAGAGGAAATTCCGTACATCCCAAAACTACACCCTCTGCTCCTTGGTCAATTGAGCTTTTGATAATGTTCAGCACATATTCCTTTGATTGTTCAACTATTTTACCGTAGGTAAGCTCCTCATGGATAATTCTGTGCAATTCACCAATAACCTCTTGCTCTTTGGGAACTATAATTTCAATGCCATTTTCTTCAATGCGTTTGGTGATAAAAGTTTCTTCCATACTATACTTGGTTCCAATAAAAAATACCTTCTTCAGTCCCTTTTCACGAATCTCATTTGCCGTGGCATCTGCTATATGGATTACAAGGACATCGAGGTTTTGTTGAACGGCATCAAACACCTTGTGCGGGGTATTGGCACAAAAAAGTACTGCATTTGCGCCTGCTTTATTCAGGTTTAGACCTGCATTCACCAGCATATGTGCAATGGAATCCCATTTATTTTCTTTTTGGAACCGATGGACTTCAGCTTGATTAAGTGTATAAACCAACAAAGGAGGGTTTGTATTATTTCCAAAATGATCATTTACAGATTGGTTTATCATACTGTAATAATCTATTGTTGAATGCCAGGACGTTCCGCCGATCAACCCTAATACGTTCATTTTTTCATTATCCGTCTCTGAATCTACCTTTTTTTCCGTTGTGTTGGTCATTGACTGTTTACATGATACATAGCCTAAAATCAAAAGGCAAAAAAAGTATTTTTTCATAAACCGATATTCTAAAAATGGCGTTATAATTCTTTAACGATGGTTACCTAATTAAAACTGAAATAGTCAAGACATCAATTGCCTTTCCCAAGCAGTTCAATCCATTCATTAGCATACCCTATATTTCTAACCCCATTTGAATGTGCTCTTTTTCCAACAGGCACCTCCAAATCTAAAGCATAAATATTCTTATCTGGAATATTCATTGCCTTATATGTTTTGAGTATTGTTGCCGCCATTGGTTCTCTTACGTGGTAGGTACCATACCAACGACCTATGGGTGTCACGCTACTTTTTGAATACCAGTCTGCTATTTTATTTTTTGCCGAATAATCCCATCCGCCAGAAAAATCAATGACTCTGGCAACAAGATGGGTCTTTGCAATAAATGCTGACATTCCACCACCTTGGGACTGGCCTGCAAGTGCGATTTCTTGCCACTTTGGCTTACCATTTTCTAAATAACTGCCCCAATTTCCTTCTTTATCATTCTTAGAAAGATATATTAAAAGCTTGGTAAGACGGTTTACTATAGCATCATACGGTTTATCATCAATGAGTGAAAAAATTGTATCCCCATATACCCTCCTATTTCTAAATTCTTCGGCACAATTGGAATTTTGCACTAAATTACCCTCCTTGCATATTCGTGCTATTGCCGGAGTGTTTATGTACGAAAGATTGATTACGGAATACCCTTGTTGAATAGCCGTGTAAAACAATTGCTTTGGCCCTTTTAAAGCAATACCATTCGTTCCTGGTAAAAAAAGCAGTAGTTTTCCTTGTTTAATAGTTGGATTATAGGCTATAAAATGGGGCGTATCGGCATTTTTAATCCTTGAATCCGTTTTTGAAGGTTTAACGTTCAAAACAATATTCGGACTGGGAAATAACGTATCCTCTTGAGCAATAGAATTGGTGGGAAAAAGCCCCAGAAAAATCAATAAAAGAAAATAGTGCTTCATTGCCCTTGTTCAATAGGTTGAGTTAACTTTATCAATCTTCTACCTCTACAACACATTCTACTTCAACTGCCTGCGCTCTTGGCAATGTGGCCACACCAATAGCAGCCCTAGCGTGTATTCCTTTTTCACCAAAAACCTCAACCATTAAATCTGAAAAGCCATTGATAACCTTGGGTTGCTCTATAAAATCAGGGGTTGAGTTAACAAAAGCCAGTACTTTAACTATACGTTTTACTTTTTTTAAATCACCTAGCATTTCTTTAAGCACAGCTATCTGGTTAATGGCGGTCAATCGAGCTCCTTCATACCCTTTTTCTATTGAAATATCATCTCCCAATTTTCCGGTAATCTCTACCCCGTTTGCGTATCTCGGTCCTTTTCCGGCCAAGAATATAAGGTTTCCTGTTTGTACTCCATTCACATAATTGGCCACGGGATTAGGTGCATCAGGAAGTACAATATTCAATGCTTTTAATCGGGCTTCAGGGTCGTAATTTTTATCGCTCATTTTTAAGGTCGATTTGGTTTAAAGTCTGCAGCTTTCCATAATGGCTCACTTTCATAATAGTTTCCATTTGTAATAACTGCTGATACTGTTCTTAAATTAGTGATATCTTCAAGAGGGTTTTTCTCTAAAATTGCAATGTCAGCTTCTTTTCCTATTTCCAAAGTTCCTGTTTCCGAATCCATTCCCATTGCCTTTGCAGGAATAATTGTAGCTGTTTTAATAGCTTCCAAAGGAGTAAGTCCGCCCAACTTTTGATAGGTTTCTATCTCTAGATACAATCCAAACACAGGAACAATATTATCCGTTCCAGCCACTATTGGTATTCCAGCTTTATAGAACTGACCTAATATATCCATGCCTTTGGTATAATCAGCCTTAGCGCTTTCTGCCCTTTCAGGAGAAACTCCGCTTCTAAATCGTTTTCCCTCAAATAACTCATAAGCAATTCTTCCTATATCAGGTTCTACCACTTCCCCAGGTGTATCCTTTGGAAGGTACCTCACAACTTCCAAAGCAACAGTTGGGTCCAATACTGTTTTATGTTTTAGAAGAAATTTGATGGCTTTATCTATCCGTTCTTGGCTTACATCATGGTTCCCCAAATACAGTCTGCTTTGAGCTATTTTATCTACATCCGGAAAAAGTATGGACAAAATCAAAGAACGATGACTTAACATATCCATACCACCTTCAATAGCTATCTTTGCATTTCCCATGGCCCTGGGAACATGTCCTGTCACGGTCATTCCCCTCTTGTGGGCTTCATCAGCAAGTACAGGGACTATTTCTGATTCTACGGAAGAATATATTTTAATTTGTTTGTATCCATTTTTATGGTATAGTTCTACCACCTTTTTGGCCTCTTCAACAGACCTAGCCCTAATAACACCATTTCCTCTTATACCAGGCCCGTCTGTCATACCTGCCAGAAGAATATCGGGACCCATTGCTCCATCTTTTGCAATGGCATCCCTAAAGGCTGTTGCAAATTCTAACTCGTTGCCATTGTCTCTAATTGTTGTAACTCCACCTGCTAAATAAGCTGGAGCCCATTGCACTTGATTGGAATGTGCATGCATATCCCAAAGGCCAGGCATCAAAGTTTTCCCTTTAACATCGATTATTTTAGCTCCATCGGGTATTTTTATGACTTCTCTTTTCCCTATTTCTTTTATCCTACCATCCTCAACAATAAGAATCATATCTTTTTTGATATGCTCACTTAAGCCATCAAGTATATTTCCCCCAACCAAAGCTATTACCGGATAATCAGGGCCTTTTAGTGCTTCGGTATAATCGGACAGCTGATCTATTTGTTCCGTAACATTTCCGGCAATAAAAGTGGGCAAGGCTTCCTCATACCCCTTTCTGATCATTTCACGAATTTGTGTATTGGCCTTTACCAGGGCAATGAGGTTCTTTGATTCATCTAACCAAACGGTTCTTCCTCCCCAGTTTATACCTTCTGTAACATACCGATCCAGAACTATTTGTTCGTTTTTGATCAGTACAGTATCCTTACCTGTATGTGTAATGGATACCTCGCCTCTTGGAAGTGTAGGTATGTTTTTCTCGCCATGCTCAAAATAATAGTGATAAAGCATGATTTCAATACCTGCAGGAATATTGCTATGCAATGGAAAGTAATCTGTTGTAATTTCCTTGGTTACAACATCGAAGTTTTTTTCCCAAACCGAAATCTTATCTGCAGAACGTTCCACTTTCAAAATATTGGTAGTGTCATCATTCGCTATTCGTTGATTATTGTAATAAAAAGGAATCAAATCCTTGGACAAACGTAATTCGGATACCACGCCGGTAATTCGACCTCTTTCGTTTTCTCCTTGTAGTGATTTTACAATGATGGAATCTTTAGTGGATGTAATACTATAGGTCTCCTCTCCAATGTTTGATTGTCGTCTGAAAACCAAAAATGCTCCTTCTTCATTAATATCATCCCATCGCGAAGACTCTGAAATACAGGAACTAAAAAGTGACAATGCTACAATTCCAAAAATGATAAATCGAGAATATATACTATTCATTTTCATGTTTTTCATTTGATTTTTCAAGGAAACTTAGGTGTATACCGGTTAAAATAAAAGAGATTTAGTTCATCTGAATTACTTTCCATAATATCAGGCTTTTTATCCCCATTTAAATCATGAATCGTTATGTCATAAGTATTGAATTCTTTATTGCTCAATGTATTTTTTTCCCATTTGCCACCATTGTCTGTATTTATAAAAACCGTGTTGGGAGCGGCGAAATTCCCTATTACAATATCTGTATTGCCATCCATGTTCAAATCACCTACACTTATGGAATATGATTTATCGGAACTAGAATCGAACGTTACTTTCCTTTCGTAGGTTTTGTCCTTATTGCCAAAATAAATGACATTGGGCTCTCCAATGTTTGCGGTAACGATATCCAAGAATCCATCTTTGTCCATATCCGCTATGGCAACAGACCTTGTAATATCGGTACCTGTCCCGTAGGATACTTTTTTGGTGAATTTCAAATTCCCATCATTGAAGTATACAAAGTTGGGTTGGTCATCTCTATTGGCCAAAACAAGATCGAGGTCACCATCACCATCCATATCCGCTACTTCTACGTCAATGGTTGAGTCTTCCTTATTTCCAAAACCAATGGAAGTAGAAAATGTTCCAGTACCATCATTCAAACATATTTCGTTCTCACTACTTCGGTTTGTAATCAAAATGTCTATGTCGCCATCGTTGTCAAGGTCGGCAGTTACAATATTTCTTGTGTGGTCATACTTTTTTCCAAAACTAGAAGCTTTAGTAAAATTACCTTTTCCATCATTTATAAAAATGTAATTGGGAGCCATATCATTTCCAACAGCCACGTCCAGATCGCCATCATTATCAAAATCGGCTAGTTCTGTTGAATAACTGGTTTCTTGTTCATCACCCAAAATTTTTGAAACTGTAAAAATTCCTCTTCCATCATTTAAAAAAATACGGTTTTGACCCGGCCAGTGCCTTCCGTTGGCCACTAAAACATCTATATCCCCGTCGTTGTCAATATCACCCAATCCAATGGAAGCGGTGCGTTCCTTATAGGTTCCCAAAATCAACCTGCCACTGGCAAAAAAGTCTTTGGTCTGACTGTTAGCAATAAGCATTGAAAATGAAAACAGGAAAAATATCTTAAGTTTCATAGTGTCTATTTACATCAATTAAAGTGTCGAATTCCCATTGATTCGTACAATTCCTTGGCATAATAAAGGTTTCCACCCTTCATTGTCCATTCTACATTTCTTATATCGCTAATAGTATCCACTGGATTTCCATCAATTAGAACGAGATCCGCTTTTTTACCTGCCACAATGGAGCCATATTCTTCCGATACACCCGTAAGCTTCGCAGATGTTATTGTGGCCAGTTTTAGAACTTCTGACGCAGGAATACCCGATTTCTCGTAGAGCTCCAGTTCCCTGTGGTACAAAAACCCAGGAAGGCCGTCGGTGCCTGGAACAATATCAACCCCTTTTTGGAAAAGGTCATGGACCACGTTTAGCATATTATCATGACTCCTTTTGTACAAAGGGGTGGTCTCCTCGTTTTTGGGAAGTCCGCCTGCATAAAATGCACGTTGGTTGATAATCGGTAACCTATTCATAATTGTATTATAGGTAGGGCTGGGTTGTCCTTTTTGGGAAACGAACATGTTCTCGAATATAGAGATTGTAGGATCTATCAAAATGTCATTTTTTTTGAGTAAATCGACAAAATCAAGATATTCCTTGGAAGTTAAATCGAGATTGGCCCCATGTTGGGCCACCATGGTAAACCGCAAGGGCGTTCGGGTATCGATGGTATCCGACAGAAAATTAAGGAACAACATATTCATGTGCTGAATTTCATCATACCCCTGGTCAATGGCCTGTGAGGCGGTCATGAAAGATGGAATGTGTCCACATACCCGCATGCCCAGTTCATGTGCCTTATCAGCCATTGGCTTGACCCATTCTGGCTTGATTGAGCTGTACAGTTTGATTTGGTCATAGCCCAAATCTTTATACACTTGGATTTCAGCAAGGCCTTCTTCAAGATTGTCGACTACATTGCGCTGGTTGGCATAGGGCCCCGGCCCATCAATGATGCCACAGAAGGTCACGATACGCGGGCCGATAATCTCGTTGGAATTGAACTGGGCACTCAGTGCTTTGAGCTGCTTGTTGTTTGCCAAGTCGCGAACGGAGGTTATACCACCAGCCACGTGCAACAAGCCCCTGAACTTGCTGTTATGCGTATGCATATCAAACATGCCGGGCATTAAGGTCTTGCCTTCACCATTAATGATTCGGGTATTCTCAGTTATCTTTTTTTGTGCTGACGGACGTACGGCCTCAATGGTTTCCCCGTCAACAAAGACGTCTTGGTTGGGCAATAGCTTTCCTTCTGGGGTAAAAACATTTACGTTTTGAATAACGACCTTTTCGATGGGTACGGTTAGTTTTTGGGTGATGTCCATCAAATAGGCATCCTCAACACTGTCCTGTAGTTTTTTGAGTGCTGTTCGTTTTTCCTTGTAATCTTCACGAATCACATGCAGATTTCCAGAAATGCTGGCAATCATTTCATTGCCATCCATCCACAAATACGTAGGGTTCATGTCCAACCCTTTAATCATCAATAAATCAAGTGATATACTGTCCGAAAGTGTTTGGGGGAATATCTCAACAAGTTCTGCTAAACCTCTTGGATATAGCTCCACTTTTTTGTCGGGCGAGGTAATCAACAAGCGGGCAAGAATTTCATAGACCGCAGGGGAGCCATCATACCGAAAATAGAGTTCGCTACCATAAAAATCTCCTTGGGTGGATTCTTTCGGATTGGACCAGGTTGCAGCACTGTTTCCAGTGGAAAATTTCTCATCAACAGGTACTTTTCGGTAATTGACACCTTTTATAGTCTGTTTTGAAATAAAGTTTTGGTCGTTCAACGTAATTTTCTCCGAATACTCCGGGCCACGGCCTCTATCAGTATAAGTGTAGTAAAATTCAAAACTGTTCTCCCCAGTTGGCCATTTTTCATATTTCCCAGCCAGATTTTCTCGAAAAACAACCTCATACAGGACTTTTTCAGAGCTGTTTACCTCAGACTTATATGCCTTTTTGCAACCAATGGCAAAAATCACAACCAAAAATGAACTGATAATACCGTTTTTCATAATCAAATAAAAGTGTTCTTAACTTGTATACCGATATCTAATGTGGGAGCATTAGGATTTTAGGGTTTCCCGATAATATCGCAGCCAGTTCTGACCCAATATTTTTTCAATATCCCCAGTACTATATCCTCTTTTGTCCAAGACCCGTGCAACATGCAAATACCGTTTCGGACTCTCCAATTCCGGAATCCACGGTTTCCAACGTACTTGATACGAGGGTTTAAATCGGGTTAAACGTGGTACATACCAATTTTCTCGGGTAGCACCGGTAGCTTCCAATCCCTGAATTGCAAAATCTGCCGCTACACCCACGTGATCAATTCCTGCAATCTTAACTGCATGATCAATATGGTCCACATACGTTTCTAGGGTTGTTTTACCTCCCGGATCAGGCCCAATCATATAACCAAGACAAATAATACCCATCATACCACCCTTGTCCGCCATAGCCCTGATCTGTTCATCGGTTTTGGAACGCGGATGATTTTTATAAAGGGCTTCGCACATGGTATGGTTGAAAGAAACTCCTGCTTTGCTAAATTTTATACCATCATTGGTAGTTTGTCTTCCGCAATGGGATAAATCTACAATTATGCCCAATTTATTCATACGTTCAACTACCTCAACACCAAAATCTGACAACCCAGCATTGGTGCGTTCGGTGCATCCGTCTCCCAAAAGATTCCGTTGATTGTAACTCAATTGTATCCAACGTGTTCCAGCATTGTACAGTGTATCAACATTCTCCACAGATTTCTCCACCATGGTAGCATTTTGAAATCCCAACAAAACAGCTGTCTTATTTTCCTTCTTTGCCTGAACAAAATCTTCCGCTTCGTTCGCATATATCAACTTATCCTCGTGCTCCTCTATCCGATTCCTCCAATCTGCCAAAGCTTCCATAGCAACCTTTAGATTGCTTGATGGCAAAGAGGCACTAAAGCCGGTATAACCAGACAGCGCCAGGGCCTCGAAAGATTCTTTGTTCCAACCTCTTGGAATGATCAATCCATCTATTACTATAGCCTTTTTATAAAGCTCATCAATAGTACTATCCTGAAGTTTGGATAATGATGTTTCCAATAAGCTTTCGTCGCCATCCGTGGGTATTGATTCCAAAATTGAAGTTAGAGAATAGGCAATCTGCCCTGGAAACAAAAGTCCTAGGGACAATAATTTTGTAAGGTTTCTACGATTTTTTTCCAAATCTATGCGAAGTTATCGTTAGGACTACTCTTTTCTTTTAAACGAAAATCCAAGTATTCATTCCTTGAATTTACGTATAAATAAATGCTTTTAAAATACGTTGAAGAAACTTTCATAAGCTTCTTCAACGTTGGCTTATCAACACTTCTATCCATGGAAATTAATATCCAGGATTTTGTTCGATATTCGGATTAACATCCGTTTCATTTTGTGGTATTGGCAATATAACCGTGTCGCTTGCATATGGAATCAAACATGTTTGAGATGTACAATTGGTACGCACAACATCCATTTTCTTCCGCATTAAATCCCACAGTCTCTGCCCTTCAAATGCAAGTTCCAATCTTCTTTCCAGAAAAATGGCATCATCCAGAGCATCTCCAGTATCCGCATTATCCGCTGCTGCCGCAACTGCGCGCTGGTGTACCGCATCTAAATCATCTTGGGCTCCGGCAACATTTGTTCCTAATTCCGCTCTAGCTTCTGCTCTTATGAGATACACTTCAGCCAAACGAATAACCTTAACATTGTCAAAACCATTGATATCTGGGTATTTAATCATCCTATATGGGGCAAATTCGCCTATGAGTAGGGGATCTTCTTCAAAAGTGCTTAATCTTGCATCTTCAGTTTCATATAAAGAAACTACATCGTTAGAAGGCAAGTAATCTCCAAATATTTCGGGCAGATATAATCCAGCCAGACCTCCACCTCCAACATTATCAGCTTCGGTCATCGATATTTCAAAAATGGATTCCGAACTGTTATCATTGGTCCACAAATCATAATAATTAGCGTTTGAAACCAAGTTATATTCACCTGAACCTATTACATCTGTTGCCATAGCTTCGGCATTGCTCCAATCTTCCTTGTACAAGTATACCCTTGCCAATAATGCTTTTACAGATGTTGAAGACAATGTGTTGGAATTTCCACTTCTGGAATCGCTATCCATTAATGAAATTGCCATGGTCATATCTGAAATCACCTGATTATAAACTTCGTTGACAGAATTTCTGGATGGTTCCCCAGTTGAATCAAATTCCAATACAATTGGAACTCCCAAATGACTGGCATCGGCAGTAAATGTGTAGTGCTGCGCAAAAAATCGAACCATATCGAAATAAATTAAACCTCTTAATGCGTAAGCTTCACCTATAATATGATTCTGTTCATCTTGTACTGCATCTGGTACAACTACTTCAGAATTGATAATTGCATTTGCCCCATTTATTCCTGCATACATTGTGGTCCACAAACTATTTGCATCACCATCTGAAACTCTAACAATATGCTCTGCGTAATCCTCAATTCTGTTGGCCTGCGCATTTTGTTTAACATCATCCGCCATGACATCTGGAATTAAAAGCATGTAGCGTCCATAATACTCCGAACCAGAAATTTCATTGTACAAACCTGTTATGGAAGACTCAAAATCTTCAAGATTTGTTAAAGCCTCGGAATTCTCTACAGCTTGCTGCAGTGGAAGTTCTAAAAACGATTCTGAGCAAGACAAAATAGTGAATGAAACTACTGTCAATAGTGCTATTATATATTTTTTCATTTCTTTCAAATTTTAAAGTTGAATATCTAAACCAAGAGCTATTGTCTTCAGCGCTGGTGTTTGGCCAGTATAGCTACCATTAATGGCTTGCTCAGGATCAATGTAAAGGATATCCTCTTTTACGAATGTCAGTATATTGGTTCCCCTAGCAAAAATCCTTATAGAACTTAGATTTAATTTTGAGGTAATTTCTTCTGGGAAATCATAGGCCACAGTCAAATCTCTTAATCTTAGATAACTGCCATCATATAGCCACCTGGAGTTATTGGATTCTCCACTACCAGGGCTACCACCCCAAATGAATTTTGGAGCCAATGCATCCGTTTTACCGGGCACCCATCTATTGTCGTAAATAAATGTTGCCGTACTTCTTGGTGTTAACCTACCATCTGCCAAGCTACCACGAGCTCTTGCATCAAATATGTGATTTCCGTAAGAGTAAATAAAATTAGCGCTTAAGCTAATTCCTTTATAGGTAAGCAGTGTATTGAAACCTCCAAAAAAGTCTGGAGTTGCCGTCTTACCATCAAAAAAACGTTCAGCTTCGCTCAAATCGTTCGTAATTGTTGTTTTGGTAGCATCGGTATACCACTGTGGGTCTCCATTATCTGGATTTACGCCCGCCCAATTAAATAAATAAAACGATTGAAAATCTTGACCTACTTCCCTTCGATATGCTCCTGAGTTAAAGTCTGATTCAAGTTTTGTGATTTCATTTTTCAGAAATGTGGTATTGAAACCAACATTCCATGAAAAATCTTCATTATTGATAACATCTACATTTAAACTCAGTTCTAGACCAGAATTGGTCATATCACCAAAATTTTGGGTGAGATTTGTAAATCCTGTTGTACGTGAGATAGGCACATTCAATATCAAATCGGAAGAAGTCCGCTTAAAATATTCCACTGTACCACTTACTTTAGAGAAAACGCTAAAATCCAGACCTACATTAAAGTTTTCTTGAGTCTCCCATCCTAACTGTTCACTTTCTATCTGAGCGGGAAACCCACCAGGGTTTCCGTCATAATCTTGTCCATAATTATAAAAACCTTGATATGCATTATTGCCAATTCCCGCGTTTCCAATAACACCCCAGGAACTTCTTACTTTAAGTAAATCCAAAAAAGAAATATCATTTAAGAAATCTTCATTTGATGCTACCCAACTTCCCCCTACGGAATAAAATGTTCCCCATCTATTATCAGGCGCAAATCTTGATGACCCATCACGTCTAATGCTGGCAGAAAGAAAATATTTGTTATCATAGTTATAATTTGCCCTTGAAAATACAGACGCGAAAGTATATTCAGATTTTGAACCACTAATAGCAAATTCTGCCGATGCACTGTTCAAAGTTCTTAAGCTTTCGTTGGGAAACTGTGTCCCAGAAGCACTAAACCGTTCACTTGTCGTTTTTTGCGCCTCATAACCTGCCAATAAGCTTAGGTTATGTGCAGACCCAAATGTTAAATTGTAATTTAAGGTTTGGGTACCTACCCATGTTCTAATTGCTGTTTGTGCTTCATACGCAGATCCACCCGCATTTCTACCTCCTCCATATCTTGGGTTTTGGTATCTAGATTCGTTTAACGATAACAAATCAAAATTCCATTGCGAACGAAAGGTTAAATCTTTTATTGGATTTATTGATATTGCAAAATTGTCAATAACACGTATTTGTTTGTTTTCCCATAAATCATCTCCACTTAAACTACCCACTGGGTTTGCTCCACCAAGGGGAAAATAATTGGCATGATCTCCGTTGAACCTACCCTGTTCATCATAAATGGGAATGAGTGGGGAAAGTTCCAATGAATTTTTAAAAGGATTGTTAAAAGACCCTCCATCAAAAAAGGTATTTGATGTAAGGTTGGATACGGATATATTATTAGATACTGTTAAATAGTCCGTTGCCTTAAATTCTACATTGCTACGTGCACTTAGTCTTTTGAATCCTGACCCTATAATATAGTTTTCTTGATCAAAATATGCTCCTGAAAAGAAGTACTTCAATTTGTCTGTTCCTCCACTTGCACTTAGGTCATAACTCTGGGTTATTCCTGTTCTTGTAATGGCATCCAACCAATTGGTATCCGTTGGCTCCCCAGTAGTAGGATCTATCAATTGCTGAAAGGTTGCATCAAATCTAGCTTGTGCCTCTGCAGGTGTATCCCCCCTATTAATATATCCTTCTAAATACAACTCTGTGTACTGCGCTGCATTTAAAGGCTTTAGGATATTATTATATGCCTGTGAATTAAAACCAGTCAGTGCCTTAAAAGTGATTTTTGGTTTTCCGGATTTCCCTGATTTTGTAGTAATCAAAATAACACCGTTCGCCCCTCTTGAACCATAAATTGCAGTGGAAGCTGCATCTTTTAGCACGGATATGGATTCAATATCGTTAGGGTTAATTGCAGCCATTACGTTTGTACTGTTCCCATCATTATCAATGGTTCCAATACTTCCTGCTTGGATTGGAATCCCATCGATAACATACAAAGGTTCGCTGGATGCATTAATCGAACCTATACCCCTTATTCTTACTTGGGTATTTCCTCCGGGTGCGCCATCTACTGCAGTTGCCTGCAAACCCGCCGTGCTTCCTCTTAAGGCTTGTTCAAAAGTTGAAACAGGAGCTTGTTCAAAAGTTTCGCTTTTTACAACGCCTACAGAACCTGTGATTGATTCTTTGGTTGTGGTACCATATGCCACAACAACAACTTCTTCTAAAGAAGCTACATCTTCTTTAAGTATTACATTTATTGTGGTTTGATTACCAACCACAATTTCTTGGGACAACATTCCTAGATAAGAAAAAACCAATACGGCTCCATCTGAAGCATTGATACTATAATTACCATCAAAATCTGCCTGCGTACCGGTAGTGGTTCCTTTAACGAGTACATTTACTCCAGGCAAGGGCTCTCCATTGGAGTCACTGATTTTTCCACTTACAGTTTGCTGGAGGGCCATTTCATTTTCCTCTAAAGATTCAATGGAAGATTCATCCGGTGTTTTTTTTACGACTACTTGCTTACCAATAATCTTGTAGCTTAGATCCGTGTTTAAAAATGCCCTGTTCAATACAGTTGCCATTTTTGCATTTTTAAGTTTCAATGAGATTTTCTTATTGGTATTTAAAACATCGTCCTTGTAAAAAAAGACAAAGTCACTCTTGCTTTGAATTTCTTCAAAAAATTCCTGCACAGAGATGTCTTTTACATCTATCTGTATTTTGTTTTGTGCCAATACAGAGTTTGCATAAACTGATGAAAGTCCAACACCGATAAACAATAGAAATATTCTCATAATCGTTAGAATTCCGACGCGTAAGGTATTTTTCATATTTTTGTTTTGGTTATTTAATGTTGCTGTACAATACAGCAATGTTGATTTTAATTGCCAGAAGATGTTGGAGCATCTTCTGGCTTTTCACTAACTACTAACTCAAATAATTTACTTCATAGACTTTATTGGGTTTAATTGATTATTATTTCATTTTCCTTGAGCTCATAATCCATGTTTGTGCTCTGTTTTATGCTCTCTATTACTTTTTCTATATCCTCGTTCAAATCCAAATAACCCGAAAAGGTTTCTTTGGTCAAGACCTCATCTTCAATGTTAACTTCAACATTATAGTATCTTGAAATTCTTTTCATTATAAATTCAAGATCATTTTTATTAAATACCAGAAACCCTTCTCTCCATGAGAAATAAGTATCCACATTCACCTTTTCAGAAATAATGCTTTTAGTATTCTTGTTGTAACTGGCCTTTGTTCCGGGTGATATCTTCATTTTATCCGTCTCTATTGATGAAGATGAATTATTGTGATAGCTAATCTGTACACTACCACTCTTAAGCACAGTATTTATTGAGTTCTCATCTAAGTAATTGGTGACACCAAACACAGTACCCAAAACCTCAATTTCTTGATCTTGGGATATTACGATAAAGGGTTGGCTCTTCCTATGTGCAACCTCAAAAATCGCTTCTCCCTCAATATATACCTCTCTTTTATCTCCATTAAAAACTGCTGGATACACCATTTTTGACCCTGAGTTTAGCCATACCATACTGCCATCCGAAAGTTCAATTTTCGATCTCTTTCCATAGGGTACAAACAATGTATTGTATACCATCTCAGCATTCTCGATTATCTCTTGATTTATCGTTTTGGTAGATCCAATAGTTACATTCTGACCCGTACTGGAATAATGTATCGTGGTAATTTCTTCGTCTATTTTTAAACTATCTTGTTTCCCAAACATTAAAACCACCTTATCAGATTTAGATTCTACCCCACTGGACGCATTCACAAAATCTATAATTGAGGGGGCTTTTGAAGGTGCTTCATAAAAAAGAAATCCAACACCAACAACCAAAGCTATTGAAGCGGCTACTCCGATGAGGTATCGGGTTTTTCTCTTTATTGATTTTCGTTTTTGTATTGAAACGAAAATTTTATCCTCCAAATCCTTTTTTTCCTCCTCCGTAATCGGTAAAAACTTTATTTTATTAGGATTTTTTTCTTTCATATTTTATGTTGAATAATTTGATGCTTTTTAGATTTTAACTTCAAATTCAGCATCATAAACAGTAAGGGGGAATTGGGGATTATATAGACAAATATTTTGCGTTTTGTAACAATGAACACCATAGATGCAATTACCTTAGGGTTTTTAAAGCCCTGTAGATTGTAGTTCTTGCGCTCTGTACGGAAACTCCCATTATCTCAGATATTTCCTCATAAGTTCTTTGCTGATTAAATCTGAGATATAGCCCTTTTCTTTGCTTTTTTGTTAAGGTGTTCAGTGCATTTGAAAGCATTGCACTCTTTTCAGAAATACGTTCGTCGTTAATTATCTCTTCTTCATGTGACTTGGTATAATTCTTCAGCGTATCATTTATAAGAAAATCATATTCCGTGGAAACTGGAATAATTTTTCGGTGATATTTTTTATTGATTTTTCGTTTAAGCGACTTGAACAGGTAATATTTTACATTATCTGTTTTTGACAGACTCTTTCTATACTTGTATAAATCCACAAATAAATCATGAATACAATCCATGACATAACCCCTATCTTGCGAATGAACTATTCCATAGGAAAACAATGCCTCTATATGTAGCTTGTAAAGTTCTCCAAGTGCGGTCTCATCTCCATTTTTTAAATTTTCCCATAGAATTGTTTCCGAACTTTTTACAACAAACATCTTGTTCTTGCCTATTTCTGATACTAGCTCATCTAATTTTTCAGGAATGCTAAAATTAGTATCTGAGGCAAGTGCCAGTTCACTATCTTTTTGCATAAATTAGAATTAAAAGGGTTAATAATTGTAGCTAGTTTCTATATATTTTAAGTAAAATTTCTATGTTTTGTAGACAAGATTATTATATTTTCAATGAAAAATATGTTTTTCGTTAAAATACACATGAAAAATCGTTATATCTAAAAATATGTACATAAAAAAATACTTTATATTAAACATATGATAATATAGATTTAATTTTTGTGCGATTTTTAAATCAAAATAAAAAGGCTAAATTCTTACGGATTTTGTAGATTTTCTAAAAATCTACAACACAAAGAACTTTTAATCGAACGAGCGTCCTACGGCCTCTATCCGTGAAGTGATTATTTGACCCTCCGTAAGCAAATAACCATCTGAATTTAAACCTCCCATAAGGCATCTATCATTACATTCATTATGGTTCAAATTCAACACATGGCCAATTTCATGTGCTATAGTTCTGGATAAGGACCCTCTATTGAAAGAGCTTTGACTTTCGGTCAATAATGTTTTTTCAGGAACACCGCCACCATTATGCTTATTTGTATAGGTCCCCACAACACTATGGTAACCAAAACCTGACATTGCATTCCCTTGGGAAGTATTTCCAATAAATGGAAATAAATAGATATGAAATAAGTTCTTTTCCAATTGCTCTTCCGTGCTCCTATGCTCTGGCCGCATTAATGAGTATAGGTGTGGCAAACGCTCCGGATCGGAATTTCCATTGGAATTCCTAACCGCATTGACTATAAAAACCAAAGATTCTTGATAGGTTTCGCCCTTAACTACATTCTCTTCAATAATGGATTCCACATTCCAATGAACCCCAGCCTTCTCCCAAATAGAATTTAATTCGGGCATAATAGTTTTTGTAACATCTTCTGGAGTAACCCAACTCTCCATTATCCATCCCGTAGGGTGAACCATGGTTATATCTTGCATTAAATGAACCCTTAGATTCAGTTCTATTGTAGAATAGCCCTCTTCCTCCTCTTCTTCAATAATAACTTCAGGGTCAATATTTGCAGGGTCGTTGGGACTTTCTGAACATCCCGAAAGAAATACTAAAATCAAAACAAGTTTTAAAAATCGTTTGCTTTGCCAATCCAAACTATATGGAAATTTCATCTTTTACAAATCAGTATTTGAGTATACTTATTATAAGAAGTAAAAAGATGGGCTTTTATAGACACTATTTACATGTGAAACATGCTATGTTTCCTAAAGACCTGATTTAATTAAAAACGCGTTCGGAGCTTTTAAGTTTTAAAACTTCTTCTAAAAAACGATTTGTTTCTTGCTGTACGGATTCTAAATCTTTTGATGTTATTGAAGAAGTCATCACATGATCTCCAACATTTGAAAAAGCTTTTTTTCGCTTTAATGAAGCATCTGTTCCCAGTTCATTGTACATTTTGAGCATTGCCGTTACCGAAACCACATTATCCTGAATAGAATCATTTTTATAAAAATACCCCAGAAAAACGGGTTGGTCCACTTTTTGAAAAGTCTCCGAAATCATCGTATTATCAACCAAAGCCTGTAAGTGAGTCAAGGCTTCCACTCTATACTTGGTGGTCCAATATTTCTTCTTTTCCGCACTGGCTTCAAATTCATGATAGTCACTCTTTTTAACCGCTTTTGCCAATTGTAAACCCCATGGGCCTGTTAGAAGCTTGGCGTTTTTATCATATATCTCAATGTTGGGCGAATACAATAAAATTGAAGCAATATCCGCATCACCACCAGCAAGGTACAATGCCAATGTTCCCCCTGTTGATGTTGCCATTATAACCACTTTATCACCCAGCTGTTTTGCAACTGCTATGGCTTCTGTCGCAGAATTCAAAACCTGGTCCGCAGTTAAATTTAGCATGGTCTCTTCCTCGTCCAAACCATGGCCAGCCAACCGAGGTAAATACAAATTACAGCCAAAACGCTTTGCAGTTTCAATATGAATTGGATTGCCTTCCATTTTACTTGCAGACCACCCATGTAAATAAACAATGCTGTATTCCGTTTTTGTCGGGATACTATCAAACCAAATTATCTGTGACTCATTATTCGGTTTTATATTGGCAACTGCAGTTTCCTTGGTATTGACCCATTCTTGCAATTGAACCAAATCAGAAGGAACTTTTGGCTGTTCTGCACTTAAATGTGGCTTATCCACTTTGGGGCCAAGGAAATAAATCAGCACAATTACAAGAATTGATGCCAACAGTCCTTTTCCAATTTTAGAGCGTTTCTTCAATGAAATATTTTAACGTAAATTTTGTTTAAAACATAATTTCTTAAGAAATACTATAAATATACTATTTTAGTCAGCTGTACTTTTAGCTTTTATGTCAAAACTCAAAATTCTTTTTAAAAACTTAGGCCCTGGATTGTTGTTTGCCTGCATGGCCATTGGCACCTCCCATTTGGTGCTTTCAACAAAAGCTGGAGCTCAATACGGGTGGGTAATGATTATTCCCATACTGCTTGCAAACATTTTAAAATATCCATTTTTTGAATTTGGAATTCGTTACACAGCTGTTACAGAAAAAAGCCTTATACAAGGGTATTTAAACTTGGGAAAAAAATACCTTTGGATCTATGCCATGGTGACCATTGTGTCCATATTCACCCTTTTGGCAGCCCTCTATGTGGTGACTGCTGGACTCTTGATGAATTTATTTCAAATTTCAAGTATTGGTCTGAGCACTGTTGCTCTTGGTCTTTTTATTTTTATAGGTTCGATACTTATAATCGGCAGATATAAGTTCTTGGAAAACTCATTAAAAGCCGTTATTTCCATTTTATTCGTAAGCTTAATAATAACTACTGTGGTGGTTCTACAAAAGGGACAGGTTCCGGGCGCAGATTCTTTTCAACGTCCTGAAATTTTTAACGAGGTCGGAGTGCTTTTCTTAATAGGCCTTATGGGTTGGATGCCTACAGCGGTTGAAGCATCTGGATGGGTTAGTCTTTGGAGTATTGAAAACACTAAAACCATGAAGGAAAAACCATCGTTAAAGCTAGCACTTCAAGAGTTCAATCTTGGCTACTTTCTTACCGCTCTTCTCGCTGTTTTCTTTTTGATTATTGGGTGGATGACCTTATACGGAACCGGCACAGAACTTAGTGGCAATGCTGTTGTTTTTGCCGATCAAGTCGTAAACCTTTTTACCGTCAATATTGGCAAATGGGCTTACGTACTTATAGCCGTGGCTGCTTTCGCCACAATGTTCAGTACATGTATGACTGCCCATGATGCAGTTTCAAGGGTTAGTATTGATGTCCTAAAAAAACTTTTTCCACAGAAAATAGCATTTCAAAACAAGAATTTCTTTGCTATTGTTGTTATACTTATGGCTGTATTGAATTGGTTCGTAATCCTGCAATTCAGCGCAAATATGGGCACCCTTGTTGCTTTGGCTACCTTTGTTTCCTTTGTAATGGCTCCGCTTATAGGATGGATGAATTTAAAAACAGTACTTAGTAATGATATACCTGAGGAACATAGGCCAAAAGTAGGTTTACGAATATTGACGTATTTGGGAATAGTCTTTCTGTCCCTTTTTGCCTTATACTATTGCTGGATTATTTTTTGAATTGATTTACTCAAAAAGAACATTATCATTGAGAACGACAATCAATGATCTTTGGTTTTGCTGGTGCAACATTTCCAAACAAAAAACCCCGTTTGTGCAATTGTTCAAAATTTTATCCTCTCCATATCCAATGGAATATATAATATTGGAAGATGGAACTCCTTGCTGGACCAAGTATTTTTTAATCGCATTCGAACGGTCTTGGGTTAACCTAAAATTAGTACTGTTACCCCCTCTGCTATCTGTATAGGTTTCTATGCGAAGCTGCACTGATGGAAAATTTTTTACAAAAGCAACTACTTTATCAAGTTCAGTTTCTATTTCTGGGGTGAGCTGTGTACCATTTCTTCCAAAAAAGAACTTTTTGAGTTTTACCACAGCCTGCCCTTCTTTCTTTTCTACCAGATCGTCATAAGCAGAAACTTCAATATCGTAATCTATGTTTTCCACACCCTCTAGTTCTTCCTGCGTAAATCGCTTTGTAAACATAGAATACCGTTCCTTTGAAGATTCCAATACTAATTCCTTTTCCCACGGTACTTCCAATCTATAATTCCCTTCATTATCAGAAAAAGTTTCAGTCAACATTTCCCCATTCACATTCCATAATCTAACAGCCGCTTTATCAACAAACCCAGATTTTCTCTTATTTTTAACTACTGTTCCCTTTATTGTAATGGTTTTAAGACCAGGTTTTTTATCCACTTTAAATCCATACAGGTCATCTTTGCCCTTCCCTTCTGCTCTATTTGAAGAAAAATATCCTAATAGGCCATCTCCTTCATTTCGCATAATCAGACCAAAATCATCATCTGAAGAATTTATACCTCTTCCAAGGTTAATGGGTATACTAAACGTATCTCCATCAATATTGGACCTATAAACATCCATTCCACCAAGTCCATAAAAAACATCCGAAGAAAAGTAAAAGCTATTCTCAAAAATATATGGGGCAATTTCATTCCCTGCCGAATTTATTCGAGGTCCTAAGTTAATTGGAGCAGACATAATCTGACCTCTGTTGGTATGGACAAAGTAAATATCCGTACCACCAAAACCCTCATCAAAATTGGCTGAAAAATAAAGTCTTTCGGTTTTTTCGTCATAAAATGGGTAGTAAAAGGAGGTGCTAAGGTCTTTGAGCAACAATTGAAATCTTCCATCCTTGACCTGCATTCCTATAGCCAATGCATTTTTTCCGTTGTCATCAAAGGACAATTCGCCATCCTCTGTATTTGACAACACGTAAAAAACACTTCTCAATTCCTTTGAATAGTACGGTGTTGCTTTATGAAAATCAGAGTTAGCAATTTCAGAAAAAGGTTGTGCGGTCAATATTTGACCATCACTCTGCAAACCTGCTTCATAAATGTTCAAATATCCCTCACCAGCTGGAGCATACCTCTTCTTGGTATCTGGCAACCTACCACTTGAAAACAGCAACTTACCCCCATAAAACGAAGGCGAAAAATCTGATTGTGCACTGTTTCCATTTAAATTAAAGATTTGAAAATCCATCTCCTCACTTACATTACTCCCTTCCAATAACTGGGTATTGAACTCAAAATTTTCCAAAAACTCTCTTTGAAACCTTGGAGACATGTTTTGTAAAAATTCTCCCAGTCGCTCTTTATTGGCTGTTTTTGATAAGCTCTGTAGCATCTTATTAAGCCGATGGTTGCTCATTACAGTATCCTTGTTATATACTGAAAGATAAATTTCCGAAGCTTTTTCAAAATTATTTATATGAAAATAGGCGTCAGCTAAATTCACAAATTGCTGTTTGGAAATTGCGCCCTCTGTCAAATCCAGTTCATAAGCACTTATCGCCTTCTGATAATCGTATTGAAAAAAGTAATCGTCTCCTTTTGACTTTTTGTTTTGGGCAAAACAAATGAACATGCCAAAAAAGGAAACCAATACCGTAATGCCTATTCTATTTGCCTTTGCCATATTAGAAAAATCTTGGAGAATCTATCTGTTTTGGTTTACCTTTTAAATTCTTGTCCTTATTTTTTGTTTTGGAGCCTCCGCTTCCAAAACCACCTCGTCCAATGTAAAATTTCAATATTGCCTCGTGTGAGCCTCCGCTAAACTCCCCCAGTCCATTTGTATTGTAATCATATGAATATCCTAAAAACAATGCATTGGATACCTGTACCCCTGCCAAACCACTAATTGCATTGTCAATTCGGTATGAAGCACCTATTGTAAGCGCATCGATAAATTGAAAATTAGCAGATAAATTTACATTGACCGGCGAACCTTGAAGGTAATTGATTAAAAATGCAGGCTTAAATTTTGTTCTTTCTGACAGTTCAAAAACGTATCCCCCTATTGCATTGAACTGTATATTGTCTTCAACCACAGTTGCCACTTCATCATTATAAAGACCATTGGTTAAAAAATTGGGGATTGAAAGTCCCATATACCAATCATCTTCATAAAGAAAAATTCCAGCACCTACAGTGGGATAAAAATTACTTAGATTTTCACCTATTATTATCGGATCAGATGGATTTACAACGGTACCTTCAGAATAATCCAAATTTAAGAGCGAACCCCCTGCAACCATTCCAAAGGAGAGTTTGGTAATATCGGAAAGATTAATTTGATAGGAATACGAAATATCAATATATGTTTGCCTTGATGGTCCCAACTCATCATGGACTACATTAAACCCAAGACCCATTTTTTCGTTCGAAAAAGGAATGTTCGCGCCAAAACGCATGGTTCTTGGTGCACCGGGAATGTCTATCCATTGTGCCCTATAAAGACCTGCTATTTCCGGACTTTCCACAGTCCCTACATAAGCGGGGTTAAAACTTCCAATATTATACATGTATTGGGTATACTGCGGTTCTTTTTGGGCACTACAAATTCCCACAATACCCAAAAATAGCAGTGTAAATGTCCTATATAACTTTAAACCAATTTTATTTGGCATACTCAATTTATCTTATAATTTGAATCCAACCTTTTACAATTTCAGAACCATCTCCGTTAAGATCCATAATATAAAAGTATGTCCCTTTTGGTAAATCACCATTGCTTCCAGTACCATCCCAGGTACTATCATAGCCTTGCATTTCAAATACGCTATTCCCATAGCGATCAAACACTTGGAAATTATTATTTGAATACTCATTATTCGGATCGATAAACACCAAAGTATCGTTTATGCCATCCCCATTCGGGGAAAAGATATTACAAATGGTTCCAGGGTCCTTGCAAGGGCTCTCGCTTACCTGAACAGAGGCCGATGCCGTATTATTAGATTCAACTCCGTCATTTGGAAATGAACTTACAATTGTTGCTGTATTCTGAAGTTCTCCTGAAACCAAAACCGTCACGGTGATATTAAGAGTAATGATTTCTTGGGCTATTAGTTCTGAAATAGACCATACGCCTGTGGTTTGGTCATATATCCCTTTTGAAGCCGTATGAGTAACATATTCAAATCCAGCTCCTATTAAATCATTGACAATAATATCCAAAACCCTGTCCATGGTTGTATTTTCCAAGGTAATTGTAAATGTGATGTTACTTTCCAATAAAGGTGCACTGTTATCCACCTCTTTGGTAACAGCCAAATCTATATCTTCTGGATTGCAGGCAATCGTCAAGAAAGGATCACAACTATCTAAAGGATTGGTAGATCCATCCGGGATTGCGGTTGTATTTGGATTATCCTGCCCAAGAACTTCTTCACCATCTGTTAAACCATCACCATCTGTATCGATATCATTTGGATCTGTTCCTAAAATATTTTCCTCACTATCGGAAAGACCATCACCATCAGAATCACTAAAACAATCACTTACTGAAATAGTAACTTGTACTGAACTATTCACACAAGGCAGTGTAGCCCCATTGGTAGTATATTCAAACACATAACTACCATCCGGTAGACCTTCAAAATCAACATTGTTATCGGAACCTATAACTAATGTTCCGTTGCTTGGGTCTGTAATTATTGCCCAGATTCCAGAATCTGCACCTGTCAGCGTAGTATCCAAATCAACAAGAGTAGGTCCTCCATTGCCTGCTACATTGCAGGCTACCGTATTAGTTGGAACCCCGGGTGAGGGCTCATCATTTATTGTTGCAACAACTTCTACTCTTTCTGAAGCACAGCTATTTGCAGTGGATTCAACAAAAAATGAGGTTGTATCAGTAATAGAAGGGGTATCAAAAGATTCTCCTGTTCCTAAAATAGATCCTCCATTAGCGCTATTATACCAATTTAGGGTTCCTCCATCACTTACCGTTGCTGTTAAAGTCAAAACACCTTCTCCACAACGGAAATCTCCAGTGGCACTATCAATTGTGGGAGTTCTATTCAAGGTTATAGTTACCTCAAGAGTAGGGCTTGCACAATTATTGGTTTCGTCGTAAAAGAAACCAAAATAAGACCCTGGTCCAGTTATTATATTACTCCTATGCGCAATTGTTTCCAATGGGTCAGGATTAGTGCTCCATGTAAGCACACTTCCCGCCGGGGCCATATCGGTCACATAATCATTTAAATCGGCAGTGATAGTATCACAAAATTCCGTGGGTTCAGTGGCATCCAAGCTAGGTGCTGTGGTACCTGCATCACATGGTATTGCACAATCTATTACCGTAATGGTCAAGTCAACCATTTGATCAACACACGGAAGGTCCGCAACAGAGGTTGTATAAGTAAATACATAATCCCCTAAAGGTTGTCCATTAAAATTTACAATATTACTGGCATTGATGGTTATGGATGCTCCTCCTGGATCACTGGTCAATAACCAACTACCGGCATCCGCTCCGGTCAATTGATCGTCCAAATCTACCACACTATCCCCTTCCCCTGAATTGTCACATGTGGAAACATTCGTTGCTGTACCTGCAGAAGGTGTTGAATTTTGTATTAAGGTAACACTAAGGGTTGGACTGGCACAATCGTTCAAAGCATCATAGAAAAATCCATAATATGTTCCTGGGCCAGGCGCAGTACTGGTCGACAAGTAATCTCCAATGATATCTGTATCAGAATTGGTACTCCATCTCAAGTCTGACCCTACCGGTATTGGACTATTTGTATAGTCATCTAAATCTTGAATAAATGCATCACAAAAAGTTGTCAAGACCAAACCGTCCAGAACTGGCGCACTATTACCGGCTGAACAGTTATCATCATTGTTGATAGTCACCGTTGCAGTATCCGATATATCAACGGTTAATGACGTACCACCCAGAACACCCATTGAAATATTTACTGTTTCATTCGGCTCTATAATAGCATCTACAGTTGGTATTATTGTAAAATTTTCTGTTTCTCCGACAGTCCCATCAAAGGTTAGTGTCTCTAGAATTCCAGTATAATCACTGTCAGCTAAAGTTGCTGAACCATCTCCGGAAGAAACTTGTACAGTAAAACCTCCGGCTACTGCATTATCTAAAGTTGCAGTAACTGTTATTGCCCCAGCATCTTCTGTTCCACTAGTATCTGCAATGGTTACGGCTGCATTATCGTCGTCGGTGAAGCTACTGTTACCGACCGCCGTGCCTATCGAAGCGTTCGCGCTCGCATTGCTCAACGTGACGCT
>NZ_CANLYK010000004.1 GCF_947495325.1 uncultured Allomuricauda sp.
ATGTCAGCGCCCGGGTCCGAGGCGTCTATCGTAACGGTAAAGTCTATCGTGCTGGTAAGCGCATCGCCCTCGGCCTCCGAAGCCGGACTGTCTATGCTGATACCCGAAGTGTCGTCGTCGGTGAAGCTACTGTTACCGACCGCCGTGCCTATCGAAGCGTTCGCGCTCGCATTGCTCAACGTGACGCTGACCGCCTCATCGGCCTCAACAACGGTGTCCCCGTTCGTGGTGACGCTAACGGTCTGGCTCAATGTCGCCGTACCGGTCAAAAAGGTCAGCGTGCCGCCCGTCCCGTCCTCGTTGCCGCCAACTATATCGTAATCCACCGTGATGTCAGCGCCCGGGTCCGAGGCGTCTATCGTAACGGTAAAGTCTATCGTGCTGGTAAGCGCATCGCCCTCGGCCTCTGGCGCAGGATCGTCAATCGATATTGTCTGCCCAAACCCAAGACTAAAACCAAATAATACAAATGCTATTAAAAGTATTCTCTCTTTCCTATAGTTAGAGAAAAATAAAAAAGAAGCTTTTTTAAAGAAGGGTAACATCACCTATTTAACGATTTTCAGTACAGTTCACATTTTGGTCTGGTTGGTGATTTGGGGAGAATCAATATTACTAAAAATAAGGAGGAACACCACAACTTTGTAGATTAAATCTAGGTTTCTTGGGTGAAATGCCTTTTGGGTCGGAAAAATCTTTATTTAAATGACAGCGGATGCAGTTTCAGTATCAGAATTTATTTTTTTCACCAACCCTTGTAACACTTTTCCCGGACCAACTTCTACAAAGGATTTTCCTCCATCTTTAATCATCTGTTGCACACTTTGCGTCCATTTTACCGGAGCAGTCAATTGTGAAATTAAATTTTCTTTAATTTCGTCAGCACTTGTTACCGCAGTAGTCGGTACATTTTGATAAATTGGGCAGATAGGAGTATTAAAATTTGTTGCTTCAATGGCCGCTGCCAATTCTTCCTTAGCCGGCTCCATCAATGGTGAATGAAATGCCCCACCAACAGGAAGTAGTAAAGCTCTCCGGGCCCCTGCCTCTTTTAGTTTTTCACAGGCATTATTTATAGCTTCCACCTCACCTGAAATTACTAGCTGTCCAGGACAATTATAATTGGCAGGAACCACAATTCCTTCCGTTTCGCTACAAATTTTTTCGACAACTGCATCTTCCAATCCCAAAACGGCCGCCATGGTACTCGATTGCATTTCGCATGCTTTTTGCATTGCTGTAGCCCTTTGCGAAACCAACTTTAATCCATCAGCAAAATTGAGTGCACCATTGGCCACCAATGCCGAAAACTCTCCCAACGAATGACCAGCAACCATATCGGGTTTAAAATCATCCCCCATAACCTTGCTCAAAATAACTGAGTGCAAAAAAATTGCAGGCTGGGTTACCTTGGTCTGTTTTAAATCTTCAGGAGTTCCTTCGAACATGGTATCAGTGATGGAAAAGCCCAATATATCATTGGCTTGTTCAAACAACTCTTGTGCTAGGTTGTGATTCTCGTAAAGATCCAAGCCCATTCCTACAAATTGAGCTCCTTGTCCTGGAAAAATATATGCAATCATTTAGTTTAGTTTTGAGGGTGCTAAAATAGGGATATTTTGAATTACCACTACTTGTACCAACTTGCATAGGTAACATAGTTATTTGCAATACGATTAATTTCTCCTGAGCTCAATTCTGGACTTACACTTTTAATTTTCTTAGCCGGAACTCCTGCATAAATGCTCCCCTCTTCAACGTGGGTTCCCTTTGTAAGTACTGCTCCGGCAGCAATTATGGAATTGCTCTCCACAATACAATCGTCCATAATGATACTTCCCATACCAATCAGTACATTGTCTTTCACGGTGCAGCCATGCACCAATGCATTATGCCCAATGGACACATTATTTCCAATTGTTGTAGGTGATTTTTGATAGGTACAATGAACAACAGCTCCGTCTTGCACATTGACCTTGTTGCCCATTTTAATAAAATGTACATCCCCCCTAATTACGGCATTAAACCAAACACTGCATTGATCCCCCATGGAAACCTCTCCAACGATTGTGGCATTCTCAGCAATAAAACAGTCCTTTCCAATTTCTGGAGATTTTCCCCTCACAGATTTAAGTATCATATTCTTTAGTTGATTTTATTGAAAATAAGCTAATAACGCAGCTTTTTTTGATGCGGAAACGGATAGTTCTTTCCCATTTGAAAGTACAACACTACCCCCTTTTCCTCTTTTATATTTTACTACTTCGCCCACATTGACCAAATATGATTTATGAATCCTTGCAAAGCCATATTCGTTAAGGGCATCTTCAAAATATTTGAGCGTTTTGCTCACTACTATTTTTTTATGCTCCAGGTATATTTCCGTATAGTTGTCATCAGCCTTACAAAAGAAAACATCACCGACTTCCAAAACTTGAAAACCATCCTGTTGTGGCAAGGTAATCTTTCCTTCTGCTTTAATTGATTTGGCCTTTAAAACTTGACCATCCAAAGCATTTTCTTTTGCTTTGATTTCCTTTACGTAATCCACCGCCGTTATCAACTCATCAATATTTATTGGCTTCATTAAGTAATATGCGGCGTGGTTATTCAATGCGTCCATGGCATATTGGTTATAGGCCGTTACAAAAACTGTTTCAAAAGTGCGGTCAGGAATTTTATCCAAAAGATCAAAAGCGTTTCCAAAGGGCATTTCTACATCCAAAAAAACCAAATCTGGCTGATGTTTTTGAATCAGGGTCAATCCTTCATCAATATTGGAAGCCTCTCCCAAAAGTTTGACCCCATCACAATATTTGGCTATATAATTTCTTAGTATCTCCCTACTATTTGCCTCATCTTCTACTAGTATAGTCCGTAATTCCATCAATCCTTTTTAAGCTTTAGAGATACTTTTGTTCCAGTTTGGTCTTCTTCTAAATCGGAAATGGCAACATCTACTTTGTTCTTGTACATATCGTTAAGAATTTGGATACGTTTTTTGATATTCCCCATACCTTTTGATTTTTGTTTCTTCTGATTATCCGTCTTTAATGCCGCCGACTTCTTTCTTCCGATTCCGTTATCCGCAATTGTAATTTCCAGTAGTTCTTTATTGATTTGATTCACCTCAATTTTTAAAAAACCCTTTTCTTCTTTATAGCGAAGTCCATGCCAAATGGCATTTTCAATATAGGGTTGAAGAAGCATCGGAGGAATTTCAAAAGCTTCAATATCTATCTTTTTATCAATATTGATTTCATAATCGAACTTATCTGCAAAACGGGAATGTTCCAACTTCACATACAACTCCAAAAGTTCCAATTCTCTGGAGAGGGGTATAAAATCTTCTTCGGAATTTTCCAATACGCTTCGCATCAAAACTGAAAAATCACTCAGAAACCGATTAGCGCTCCGCTCATCACTTTTTGCAATATAATTATTGACGGAATTCAATGCATTAAAAATAAAATGGGGATTCATCTGCGTACGCAAGGATTTTAATGCGAGCAGGTTATTCGCCAATTTCTGTTGTTTACTATTCCGATAGTATAAAAAGGTGGTAAGCGCCATTAATATCAACCCGAAAATTAGAGAGTAAATAATCCATTTTTGCCTTTTACTTGTCTCTTCAAACAATTGTTGTTCTGTTACCGCAAGACTGTACTTGCTTTGTGACAATTGGCGATCTTGTTCCAAAGTCGATATACGATTTTGTTTGCTTACGATTTCACGATTAAATCTGGCCGCTCTCGAAATTTCCTGTTCCTTTCGAACGTATAAACTATCAACCACCGCAACATACTCTTGATACGTTTCCAATGCCTTTGAAAAATCTCCTTTGTAACGGTACACTTCAGAAAGTTTTCGGGTAGCGTCCTTTTGTACCACCAGGTCATCCTCACTATCTGCCTCAACAATACTTCTTTGTAAATATGGAATAGCTTCATCCAATTTATCCTGGGCAACATATGCATTGGCAATTTTGTAGTTGATTCGTTGTGAAGTGATTGAATCTGGACTAAGTAAGTTCTTATTTCCGTCAGCAACCGCCTGCTGGGGCAATTGTTCCAATCCACTTAAACTTTGTTTACGCAACTGGATTTCATCTTCATATCTATTTTCTTGATTGTAAAAATCGGCAATCTTTTCATTTTCCTGTATTACTCTTTCTGGCGCCACTTTTTTAGAAAGATTCAATGAATTGTTGTAAAATCCTTCTGCTTCTACCAAACGATTTTCCTTGGCATAGGAATCTGCAATCTTGGAGTTTAAATCGATGATCTTTGGGGAAATCTGGTTTTTCTGGGCGACTTGAAGCCCTGCCTGATAAAATTCATGCGCCTCTTTTAAGTTGGATGAAGCACTATGGGCATCTCCCAAACTTTCATAGAGTTCAACTTTTTGAAAAGGAACTATATTCTTAACATCCAACAAAGGTGTAAGTATGGATTTTGCTTTTTCAAACTCCTTGTTCAATATATACGCTTTGCCCAGCAATAATTTAGTTCTGGAAGATTCCCTATGTTCAAGCGCATCCTCAAAATTGGTGATTGCAAGATCATATTGCGAATGAAATAGGTATATTTCGCCTAATGCGGTTAAGGAAGAAGCGAATTCATTTTTATTTCCGCGCTTGCCCAATTGAGACATTGATTGAGCAATAAAGTCTATGCTCTTTTCCAAATCCGTGCTCTTGTATACGTTAGCTGAATCTATGAACCGTTGATGGTTTGAAATGCTTCTGGAGCTTATACTTTTCTCCTTCTTATTACTTCGTTTTACGGTATAACCCTCAACCAAAACATCCACATCCTCATCAGATGTTATCCGATGTTTGACCGTTTCTATTTCCGGGCTTTCAAAAATGAGCATGTCCCCAATAGATGCTTTGATTCTAAATTCACCCAATCCATCGGTAATTGTATACTCTCCCCTATCAGTGGATACTCCAACTCCAGAAATTGGAATGGAATTTTCCTTTCCTTGAACCGAGCCTTTGATTTCAACCCGCGAAGATTCATTGTTTACCTGGGAAAATCCCGAGTAAAACACAATTAAAAAGAAGAATACTATGTGTTTTCCTTTTATCATTTATTCCTAAAAACTTAGGTAAACTTAATTCATCTAGAGCGTATTAAAAAATGACATTTTCGCCAAAAACCTCTAAAAACAGTATCATTTTACCACTTTACAAAATCATTTGCATTGCTCACTCATTCTAAACACCCGTTCACTCATTCCTGATTTTTATTAAAAAAAGATGGAAATACTTTTAGCCTATCTTTTTAAAACATTAAACAATGAAACATTTAAAAAACGTATTAGGAATAACAATATTTTCGCTAATGGTGGGTGCAACGTACGCATGTAATCTTAAAACCCCAGCACAAAAAAACACTACGCTGCTGACAGCCTCAACCATCAATGAAAAACCGGCAAAACAATATGTGAAAATCGCCTTGTTGTTGGACACAAGCAATAGCATGGACGGACTTATTAACCAAGCTAAAGCACAACTATGGGATATTGTAAATGAATTTACACATGCCAAATGTGGAAACGAAGTTAGACCTTCGCTTCAAATAGCACTTTATGAGTATGGAAACGACAATTTAGACTCCAATGAAGGCTATATTAGACAGGTAATAGGTTTTAGTGGTGACCTTGATGAAATCTCGGAAAAACTATTTTCCTTGACCACTAATGGAGGGGAAGAATATTGTGGACAGGTAATCCACACTTCTTTGAAGCAGTTGGATTGGGGTAAAAATGCAGACGACCTTAAAATGATTTTCATTGCTGGCAACGAGCCCTTTACACAGGGTAGACTTAATTATAGGGATGCCACATCCAATGCCAAGGAAAAAGATGTAATTGTAAATACTATTTTTTGTGGGAATTATGAGCAGGGGATTTCCACCAAGTGGAAAAGTGGTGCAACTTTGACCGGCGGAGAGTATATGGCCATTGACCATAACAGACAGGTGGTGCATATTGATACACCTTATGATGACGTAATTATTCGACTTAATTCACAATTAAACAATACCTATATATCTTACGGTTATTTGGGACGGGAAAAGAAAGCGCTTCAATCTGTACAAGATTCCAACGCAGCTGAATTGGAAGAGGCAGTTGTTGTAAAACGGGCAGTAAGCAAAAGCTCTAGACTCTATAAAAATTCTAAATGGGATTTGGTTGATGCCGTTGAAGACGATGAAGTTTCCATTTCTGATTTAAAGGACAAAGACTTACCTGCCGAACTAAAGGGAAAATCCGAAAAAGAGATCAAGCAATATGTTGCGGACAAGAAAGTGGAGCGTGAGAAAATCCAAAAACAGATTCAGGAATTAAATAAAAAACGTGAAGCTTACATTGCCAAAAACCAGAAAGAAGAAACTGGAGAATTAGAAAATGCATTACTATCGGCCATTAAAAATCAGGCTGCCAAGAAAAATTATAAATGGGATTAAATTATTAGGTGAAATGAAAAAAGTGGTCCATCAGAAATGATGGGCCATTTTTATTATTGAGCTGCAGGACAATAGCAATCGTAACGTTTGCCGTCATCACTTTGCCCAAAGTCATATCCTAAAGTAATTTGATGGAATCCTCCATTATCAAAACGAATATCCCCAGATTGGTACGAGTAGTTATATGAAAACATGAAGTTATTGACATTTACGCCAACAATTGGTGTAAATAACTGTAATCGCTGCTCCCCAAAACCACCATTGGTCTGGAATTGGGCCCCATCAAAACTTCTTCTATACGATAATCCTGCCCAAACTGTTCCAAAACTAACATCCTTGTATACCTTGGCATTTAAATCAACCGTTTTTTCTTTAGTAAAATCAGTCATTTGAAACAAAATAGAAGGTTCAATTCTGGTTCTCTTTCCAAAAACATATCCCGCGGAAAGCAAATATCTTCTTAAATTATCAAACTCTGCCAACGTATATAAATCACGCCCACTTCCTAAAAGGTTTAACACCGCGGCATGCGCGTAGAACTCAAAAATATTATAGGACACTCCTAAATCCACATTAAAATAGCTTGTGGTGTTTTTGGTCCCTGAAACTATTGGGTCGGGTATTACGGACCTGAACTCGGTCTCGTCCAAACTACTTAAAATAGCACCTGCACTAAGACCAAAGGACAATTGATTCAAGGTTCTAAAATCCCCAGCCAACTGTAAATGGTGGGCATAGGTCGCCTTAAAACCGGTTTGAGAGTGGTATCCGTTGGAATCATTAAATAAAATAACACCCACTCCGCTTCGCTCACCTGCCCTAAAATTGGCATTTAAAGTCTGTAAACTAGGCGCTTCATCCACATTAAACCATTGCTTTCTAGCTGTAAGGCGTATTTTTCCTCCTTCACTAATACCGGCCATGGAAGGGTAAACAAGGTAATAGTTGTCCGCCAGATAGTCAAAGTAAACAGGAATTCCCTCTTGAGCTTTAGAAGATAGCCCAAAAACTAGGGAGATGATTAGTAGGGTTAGACAGTGTCTCATGTAGTGATTATGGGGCTAAAGTTGATATTTAAAGGTAATCAAACATTTAGATAACGATTGAAGCCTTACATTATTATATATTTTACCACTCATGTTTACTTTGTATTTTTGCATTAAATATAAGCTATGAAAGAATTTAATATTACGGTTGTTGATACCAACAACCCCAAAATACTAAAATTTGAAGTAAACCACTTTTTGGTAAAGGGTAATTATGAGCTTAAAAATATAGACGAAGCCAAGGATTCTCCTTTGGCGCAACAACTATTTTACCTCCCTTTTATCAAAACCGTATATATCTCCGGAAACTTTATAGCTCTTGAACGGTTTGACATTGTTGAATGGGATGATGTAAAGGATGAAGTGGCCCAGCAATTGGTTGACTATTTAAATGCAGGAGAACCTATTGTTAACGAGGAAACAACCCAAAAGAAGCAGCCGATTACCGTTTATGCCGAGGTTACACCAAATCCGGCAGCTATGAAATTTGTATCTAATAAAAAGATAGTTCCGTACACTTACGAATTTAAAAATATTGATGATGCCAAAGATTCCCAATTGGCAAGGGAACTTTTCCACTTTCCGTTTGTAAAAGAGGTTTTTTTTGATGAAAACTACGTTTCTGTTTCTAAATATGAAGTGGCGGATTGGAACGATATCACAATGGAGCTGCGGGAATTTATTCGTAATTTTTTGGCAGATGGAAAAGAAGTGGTTTCCCCAGAAACAGTCCAAAAAACAAAAGAAACCGTAGAGCAAAGTGTTGCTGAAACCAATTATGATGACACCTCCCAACAAATAATTGATATTTTGGAAGAGTACGTCAAACCTGCGGTTGCCAGCGATGGGGGAAATATCCTTTTTCAATCCTATGAAGAAGACAGCAAAACGGTCAATGTAATTTTACAAGGAGCCTGCAGCGGCTGTCCATCTTCCACATTCACCCTAAAAAACGGTATTGAAACCATGTTAAAAAACATGATGGGTGATAAAATAAATCAGGTGGTTGCGCTTAACGGTTAATTTTCAGTTTTCGAAATTTATTTTGTAGCCAATTTTTGCTAACTTGAATAAATTTAAAAATCATTAACTATGTCAGTATTAAAAGTAATCGAAGTATTAGCAAATTCAGATGAGAGTTGGGAGCAAGCAGCAAAAAATGCCCTTGAACAAGCCTCTAAATCTGTTAAAAATATTCGTTCAGTTTATATTAATGAACAAAGTGCCTCTGTAAAGGATGGTAAAATTGATGATTACAGAGTCAATGTGAAAATCACCTTTGAAGTTAAATAATCAAAAAGGGAGTACAGAAAAAAATGCGCCCTTGAAGGGCGCATTTTTTATATTCAAAACTATTTTAATGCTCAAAAGAATTACCCTTTTATCTGTATTACTCTTCCTAAACTATGGTTGCACCCAAAAATCAAAAAAAGTGGAGTACAAACACACTAATGCCCTTGTTCATGAAACCAGCCCCTATTTATTACAGCATGCTCACAATCCTGTAAACTGGGAAGCTTGGAGTCCTGAAGTTTTAGAGCGTGCAAAAAAAGAGGACAAACCACTTCTAATAAGCATAGGTTATGCCGCCTGTCATTGGTGCCATGTAATGGAAAAAGAATGTTTTGAAGACGAGGAAGTAGCCCAAATGATGAACGAAAACTTCATCAATATTAAAATTGATAGGGAAGAACGACCCGATGTTGATCAAATTTATATGGATGCCATTCAAATGATGTCAGGAAACGGTGGATGGCCCCTTAACATGGTTGCCCTCCCAGACGGAAGACCCTTTTGGGGAGCTACATATGTTCCCAAAGAAAACTGGATTAAATCCCTGAAACAACTTACGGATTTGTATAAAAACGATAAATCTAAAATAGTACAATACGCAAGTGATCTGGCAAATGGAATCAATGCCATTAATTTAGTTGAAAACAAAAGTGAATCAGGAATTTACACTCTTGACCAGTTGAATACCGCTGTAACAAATTGGTCTAAATACTTTGATGATTTTCTTGGAGGCTATAAACGTGCGCCGAAGTTCATGATGCCCAATAATTGGAATTTTTTACTTCACTACGCCACCGCTAGTTCTAATCCAGAAATAATGGATTACGTGAATACCACGCTCACACGTATGGCCTACGGTGGAATTTATGACCATGTTGGCGGAGGCTTTTCCAGATATGCCGTTGACACTAAATGGCATGTGCCCCACTTTGAAAAAATGCTTTACGATAACGGCCAACTTGTGAGTTTATATGCCAAGGCCTACGCCGTTACAAAAAACAACCTATATAAAGATGTTGTGGAACAAACAATTGGTTTTGTTGAAGAAGAGCTGCTTGATGAAAAAGGAGGCTTTTATTCTTCGTTGGATGCAGATAGTTTGGACGAACATGGCGAATTGGAAGAAGGGGCGTATTACGTCTGGACAAAGGAAGAATTGTCTAATTTACTTGGTGATGATTATAAAATCTTTGCGGATTATTACAATATCAATTCCTATGGGCTTTGGGAAAAAGGGAATTATGTTTTGATTCGGGACAAAACTGATGATGAGATTGCAAAAAAGCACGATGTCACCGTTTCTATCTTAAAAGAGCAATTAAAAAATTCACTGAACACCCTAAAAGAAAAAAGAACGGTACGCCCTAAACCCAGATTAGATGACAAGATACTCACATCTTGGAACGGATTAATGTTAAAAGGTCTGGTAGACGCCTATAGATATTTAGGCGATGAAGCTTATCTTACCTTGGCACTGAAAAATGCCAGTTTTATTGAAAAAGAAATGATCAAAGAGGATCACTCCCTTTTCCGAAACCACAAGGAAGGAAACAGCACTATAAATGCGTTTTTGGAGGACTATGCCTCCACAATTGAAGCTTTTCTTGCGCTTTATGAGATAACTTTTGATGAAACGTGGTTGAATCACTCTAAAAGAATGTTGGACTATACCAAACTGCATTTTTTAGACAAGGAATCCAGTATGTTCTTTTTTACTTCAGATGAAGATGATTCGCTTATCAGAAGAAGCATTGAAACCAGCGATAATGTAATCTCGGCTTCAAATTCCATTATGGCTAAAAACCTATTGAAGTTCCATAAACTCTTTCCTGAAGAGGGCTATGGGGAAATTGCGAAACAAATGCTTAAAAACGTCCAAGATAATTTTGATGAAAGTGCACAGGGATATGCCAATTGGATGCATTTGGTTTTATATGAAAATCAAAACTTTTATGAGATAGCCGTCGTTGGCAAAAATCATAAAGATCTGGGGAGAGAAATTAGTAGTAACTATTTACCAAACAGTATTTTGGTAGGCTCAGAAAAAGAAGGAAGCATCGACCTATTGAAAAACAGGTATAATGAAGGACAGACTTTAATCTATGTTTGTATTGAAGGAGCTTGTAAACTGCCAGTCACATCAAGCGAAGAAGTTTTAAAACAATTAAAAGATTAATAAAAACTTAAAATCAATGTCTTGTTGAAAAACAGGATTTAACTTTGCCTTGTCTTTATTGAAGTAATCATGGAACAACTTAAAAACTTTGAACAGCATTTGGAAAAGGCCATAGATTGGTTTTGGGATTTTATGCCTAATCTAATACTGGCAATTGTTATATCAATTGCTGGATTATGGGTTATCCGTTTTATAAATAAAATGGTTCGTAAGTTTTTTGAACGAAAAGACTATGATCTTACGTTGGAAAGTTTTTTACAGAGCTTTATTAGTATTGCACTCAAAGTTCTTCTTTTTGTCGTGGTTGTAACCCAACTAGGGGTAAAATCCTCTTCCCTTGTGGCAATGGTAGGTGCCGCTGGCTTGGCCATTGGTCTGGCGCTACAAGGCTCTTTGGCAAATTTTGCAGGTGGGGTTTTGATTCTGCTTTTTAAACCTTTTAAAGTTGGCGATTGGATTTCTGCTCAAGGTATTGACGGTAGCGTTAAGCAAATCACCATTTTTAGCACCAAACTGAATACGTTTGGAAATCAGGTTGCCATTATACCCAATGGGCAACTTTCTAACGGGAGTATCATAAACTACAATATGGAGGACACACGGAGAGATAAATTTGATGTAGGAATTGGTTATGGCTCCAACATAAAACAAGCTAAGGAAATTCTGTTACAGATTTGTTCAGATACTGAAGATATTCTTAAAGAGCCCGCACCTGAGGTTTATGTAGGAGAGCTAGGCGATAGTTCTGTGAACCTTACGCTACGCTTTTGGGCTAAAAATGAAGTTTTTTGGGCAGCCCACTTTCATGTAATTGAAGAAACCAAACTGCGTTTTGACCAAGCAGGAATTGAAATTCCGTTCCCGCAAAGGGTTGTTCATGAAGCGGATTAGTTCTTTTTCTTTCCCTGAAGAACAAAATCCTTTAAATAATAAGGTTCAAAATAAGCCACATCCTCAAAAGTACCTTCTTGGTATTTTTTGAAGGCAATTCGTGCCATTTCCTTTGCTGATGGAACAACGGAGGTATTAAAATGGAAATTAGTAGACTTCAAGATTTTTTTACATTTTTCCGCTCCGCTACCAACAACATAAACCTTGGAATATGAACTAAATTCATTGAACGAGTTATCATCAATAATTTCTGCCCTCGTATCCCGAATCTCAACATAGCCTGAATCGTAAACTACCGAATACACTTCCATGCGCCTTGCATCAAGAACAGGAATGACCAGCTCTCCTTTCGATACTTCAATTTGGTTGGCCATACTTTCAAGAGTAGGTACAGAGATTAGAGGCAGATCCAAAGAAAAACACAATCCCTTTGCAGCGGAGACCCCAATGCGCAATCCTGTGTACGAACCTGGCCCTTTGCTAATAGCAATTGCATCCAAATCTGAAAAAGATAAAGAAGCCTCTTCCAAGGCTTCTTTTATAAATACATGTAATTGTTCGGAATGTGAATAGTTGACCGCATTGTTCTCTTTAAGACAAATAATATTATCCTCATTGGAAATACCAACGGAACAATTGGTTGTAGCTGTTTCTAAATTGAGTATTCTGGCCATAGCGGCCACAAAGATACTAGTTTAAGGAAATAGGAATACCAAAGTAGAACTCCAATATTTTCAGCCTGAAAATATAGTCGTATTTGGTTCGGATTACATCGGCCTCAGCGTTGTCCAATCTTGATTGGGCCTGGCTAAAATCAAATGCATTCATCAATCCAACATCAAAGCGCTCTCTGGCGTAATCATAAGCCAATCTTCGTGCATCCAACGTCTTTTCAGCAGCTTCGTATGCTTTAAAGAAAGAGGTTACATCTACATAGGCTTGATTGATATTGGTCTCCAATTCAAGTTTTTGTTGCTCTAGTTGAACTTTGGAGATATCCACATTGATTTTTGCTCGTTTTACATTGTTTCTAGTACTCCAACCATTAAAAATGGGGACATTTAGTTGTGCTCCATAGGAGATTCCATCAAAAATGTACAATTGGTCAAAAAAGTTGCCAAAAACAGAATTTTGATCAGAATATCTCGTATTATAGTTGAAAAAACCGGTTAGCGTCGGATACCTGGCACCTTTTGCTATTTCTAAATCTTTCTCAGAAAGTTCAACACTGCTTTCAGAAAACTTAATATCATTTCTAAAAGTCAACGCCTTATCGAAAATCACTTTGGGCGAGTTGTTGAGAATATCGGAAACAGGTATTTCAAAAGACTCTTCTGCAATATCAAAATTTTCGTAATCCGTGATTTGCAACAATTGTGCAAGGTTTATCTTAGAAATCAATACCAAGCTCTCTCCATTGACAACTTGCTGTTCTTGATTGGCGGCCGTGGCTTCGATTTCCAATAAATCTCCACGAGGAGAAACACCGGATTCCACAAGTTCCTTCGTTCTCATTAAATCTTGCTCAGTAACAGCAAGCTGCGCTCTGAATGTTTTTAATGTTTCCTTATTGGACAAAACTTGAAGATATGCATTGGCGACATTTAATCTAATATCATCTTTAATATCATCAACCCGGTATTGATTTGCAATCCCATTCAATCTTGCCCTTTGAATTCTCTTAAAGTTTCGAAGTCCGTCAAACAAAACTATATTGGATGACAGGTTAGCACTGACATTCAAAATCGTATTTGTGGTTGGTTCATTGGTTGCAGGGTTAAAGGATAAACCGGTATTCGATGATATGGTCGATGAACCATTCAAATTAGGAATAAGTGCCCCGATTGCATCTGACTCATCTATCTTGGCATTTTCCAAGTCCAGCTCAAACTGTTCAATGGTCAAGTTGTTTTCTACGGCATATTCTACACACTCCTGCAATGTCCATTTTCGCATTTGAGCACTGGAGATACATACTGAACACAGTAATAGTATGATTGTTATTCTTGTCTTCATTCTTTTTTTGATTTTTTGATTGATATTAATTGGTTGATTGATTAATCATCGGCATTGTCCTTCTTCTCCAATTTGTTCCAAACCTTGATTTTGTCATCTTCCTCAAGCCCAGAGACTATTTCAACATCTATTCCATCACTAACTCCTAATTCTATGTCTTTGCGTTCAAATTCATTTTCCCCTATTTCAATTTCAACAAAGGGTTTCTCTGTTTCCTTATCAAATTGCAATAGCGCTTCCTTGAGCGTTAGAACGTCCTTTTTCTCCTCCAAGACTATTGATGCATTTGCACTATATCCAGCTCGCACATAGATGCTGTCATTGACTACCAGGTCACCTTCAATCTTAAACTGCACAGCTCCTTCAGTTTCCACTCCTTTAGGAGCAATGAATTTAAGTTTTGCATCAAATTTGTTCTTTTCCAATGCTCCAAGGTTGATTTCCAATGGCATCCCAACATGTAATTTACCAACCTCAGCTTCATCAACCTCACCTTCAAAAATCATTTGTTGCATATCCGCTATTGTGGCAATTGTGGTTCCGTCATTAAAGTTATTACTCTGGATAACCTGATCCCCTTCTTTAACTGGAATTTCTAAAATTGTACCAGATACAGTGGCCCTTATATTGGTGTTGGCACTAGATGATCCTCCGGCTGAACCTTTCCGTATGATTTGATAATCTGCACGGGCATTTTTTAATTCTTGTTGCGCTTGATCATAGGTTAATTGCTGGGTATTGAAGTCTTGACTGGCAATAACGCCTTTATCAAACAAAGCCTTATTTCTATTATACTCAATCTTTGCATTGTTCAAAGCCAACTCTGCATTTCGTACACGACCCGCGGCCTGATTCAAAGATTGCTCATTGGGAACAACTTTTATGGACGCGATCAAGTCTCCTGCTTTTACACTGACCCCTTCTTCCAAATAAATCTTATCTATTATTCCAGAAATTTGTGGTTTAATATTAATCTCATCTTCAGGGATTACTTTTCCGGTGACAATCACTTTGTTTACAATGTCCTTTTTCTCTAAAGATTCTGTTTTATATAATTGAGCTGGAGTACTATTTTGCTTCAGAAAATATACGATTGCGTATAAAATTCCTATACTCAAAACTCCAATTAACCCATACTTTACATACTTGTTCATTATATTTTTTTTGATTGTTATCTAATTATACGTATTTGGTTATTCTTCTCTTAATGCCTCTATTGGTCTTACTTTGACCGCTTTGTTGGCCGGAATCAATCCTATGAGAACACTTAGGCTCACCATCAACAGGAATGATATTAAAAACTGGGGTATACTTACCATTGGGTTTACAAATGGAAAATCTTCACCACTACCCCACATGGAATTTAAAAATGCCAATATACCTACGGAAATCGCAAACCCTATAAGTCCGGCAAAAGCCGTCAACACAATAGCTTCAACAACTATTTGTCGTTTAACCGTTCTTGGTGTTGCTCCCAGAGCTCTCCGTACCCCAATCTCTTTGGTACGCTCTTTCACGGTAATCAAAAGGATATTACTTATGGCAATGACTCCAGCAAGTAGGGTAAAAATCCCTACGAAAAAGGAAAAGCCTTTTAAAACATCGGTAAATGATGAAATATTATTGAAAATTTCAGACATATCGAAACTGCCTATAGCTCTTTGGTCATCTGGATGGATATCGTATTTGTTCTTTAATATTTCCTTAATCTTATTCTCAACTACTGGGACTTTTGTGTTTGGTTCCACAGAGATGGCCATCCACCCCATTCGGTCTCCTGTATTAAATGCTTTTTGAAAAGTGGTGAATGGGATAAAAACCGCATTTTCACCATCAATATTTATGTTATTGTTTGGCTTATAGATTCCCACAACAGAAAAGAACACCCCATTGATACGGATATCTTTTCCTATGGCATTTTCACCTTTATCAAATAATAATTTATAGGTCTCCTCTCCTATTACGCATATTTTTTTGGAATCTGCTATATCGGTTTTATTCAAAAATCTTCCCTCAATCAATTTCTTTTTGGTGATGTTGTCAATTTCAGGATAATCTCCATAAACAGAAGAACCACTTGTTCTGCCCTCTCTATAAACCGTAACTGTTGTCCTATGGCTACCTAATTCTATTCTGGGTGCCAATACTTCAATTTCCGGTATTTGTCTTTTCAATATTTCGGCATCCTCAATCTTATAACGTATTCTTCTACCTCTTTCAAAACCTTTATAGGGTTCAGAAGTAGATTGCCCCCAAACAAACAGGCTATTTGATGCCGTTCCTGCAAAAACCTTGTTAAAGCCATTGCTCATGCCATTGGCGGAGCCCAAAAGCAAAATGAGAATAATCATAGCGAAAATAACCCCCAGCATGGTCAAAAATGTACGGAACATATTCTTTCCCAAAGTGTGGAAAATCTCAACCCATAAGTCTTTATCGAACAACCACATAATTATTTATCACTGAGTGCAACAATCGGTTTAACATTAGCTGCCTTTATTGCGGGAATCAACCCTGCCAACACACCTGCAACAATTAGAATAATGGTTGCGGTAACCACGGTAGACAAACTGACCGATGGATTACTAAATGCCGGAGTATTAATGTTTGGTCCTATTAAGGATAATATGATCCACGCAAAAATCAACCCTATAAAACCTGATAATGTTGTTATAAAGGTCGATTCCAAAAGCACTAGATTGATAATCTGTTTGGGCATGGCACCCAAAGCTTTTCTAACTCCTATTTCCTTAGTTCTCTCTTTAATGGTAAAGACCATAATATTACCAATACCAACAATACCGGCTATTAAAATTAGAAAACCAACTCCTATACTTATGGTATTCAACACGGCTGAAAAACTGCTAATGTCATCAAACGCTTCGGCATAGTTCCAAACATTTACACCAGATTGGTCTTCTGGTGAAACCTTATGCCTTCTTTTCATGATATCCTCCAAACGCCCAGAAAATTCAAGTGCCTTGGTCAGGTCATAAGAAGGATTGTACGTCAAGGCAATAGCGCTAATATCATTGGTGTTCCCGTAAGTCCTTTGATAGGTACTAATGGGCATATATATCCTTCGCTCCGCATTGTCATCTCCCTCATCAATAAATATCCCGATAACCCTGAACAGGGATCCATTGAGCTCAACAAACTTTCCTAGAGCATCTTCTTTTTTGAATAAGTCTTCCTTGACTTTTCGGCCGATAATGGCCACTTTGGATTTGTTTGTAAGGTCTGCATCATTAAAAAACCTACCGTTGGTAACAAGGATTTTTTCAATCATCTGGAATTCCGGATGCACCGCCTGCACCCTATATGATCCTGTTTCACTTTTATATCTTGCGGAGGTTCCGTTAAAATAGCGTGCACTTAAATATTCAATGTCCTCTGGAAAGCTTTTCCTGATATAGTCAATATCATCGTTCTTAAATTGAACACGGCGCCCTTTCTCAAAACCGGCGTAGGCCTTTGAAGTAGTACCGGGCCTTATAAAAATGGTATTAGTGGCATCATCATTAAACTGATTGGTAAAACCATTTTGCATACCGTTGACAGAAGCTAGCAACATGACAAGAATAAATATGGCCCATCCAACAGAAAAACCTGTTAAAAAAGTCCTTAGCTTATTGTTCTTAAGCGTATGAAATATCTCTTGCCAAATATCCCTATCAAACATATTGTTCTGCCCTAACTTGTTTTATTTTCTTATCCTCAACAATAACCCCATCTTTTAAGTGCACAATTCTCTTGCACATATGGGCAATATCCTCTTCGTGCGTTACCACCAAAATAGTATTGCCTTCATCGTTGATTTTTTGAATCAAATCCATAACCTCATAAGAAGTAGTACTGTCCAACGCACCTGTTGGTTCATCAGCTAAAAGAACCTTAGGTTCAGCTGCCATGGCACGCGCAATAGCGACCCGTTGTTTTTGTCCCCCGGACAATTCACTTGGTAAATGCGTTGCCCATTCTTTTAGACCCACTCGCTCCAAGTAACTCAATGCCTTAACTTGACGCTCTTTTCTTCCTACCTTTTGATAATATAGAGGTAGTGCCACATTCTCCAAAGCGGACTTATAATTGATAAGGTTGAAGGATTGAAAGATAAATCCTAGGAATTTGTTTCGATATTGGGCAGCCTTGGTCTCTGTAAGGTCTTTAATGGGAACACCGTCTAAAATGTATTCTCCACTATCTGCTCCATCCAACATTCCCAAGATATTGAGTAAGGTAGATTTTCCAGATCCTGAAGACCCCATGATTGCGACAAGTTCCCCTGCCTCTGCCGTAAAATTGATTCCCTTTAAAACATGAAGGGAATTACTCCCCATTTTATAGGATTTGTGAAGGTCTTTGATTTCTATCATGATTGGTGATATTAGCTATCTGGATTCCAACTCCAGTAATAGGACTTACAAGTTGTTAAAATGTTACAAGAATTATTGAAATTTTTTGTTAAATAATCAATTGGAATTTTCGTCTTCTTCAATAGCGTTCCAGACTTTGATTTTATCTTCCGCTTTTAGACCGGATTTCACCTCAACATAAATACCATCGCTAATGCCCAATTCTATATCTTTTCGCTCAAATTGTTGCTCGGAAGTTTCAATTTCCACATAGGGTTCCTTGGTTTCACTATCAAATTGAACCAATGCTTCCTTTAAGGCCAAAACACTATCTGCCCTTGCCAAAATAATGGACGCATTTGCACTCAAGCCTGCTCTAATAAACGTGGTATCCTGTTTTTTCAATGTTCCTTTGATTTCAAACTGAATCGCTCCGTTTTCTTCTTTACCTTTTGGGGCGATATAATCCAAAACAGCATCAAAAACCTGGTTTTCTATGGCTCCCACTGTGATTTCCAATGGTAAGTCCTCCTTTATTTTACCCACTTCAGATTCATCTACCTTACCTTCAAAAATCATTTTTTCCACATCTGCAATAGCGGCAATCGTTGTTCCTTCGTTAAAGTTGTTGCTTTCAATTACCTGATTTCCCACCTCAACCGGCACTTCAAGGACCATGCCGCTCACCGTAGCCTTTATCAAGGTATTTGCCGCGTTTCCAAAACCACTTGTGGTTCCTGTTTTTACAATATCATAACGTTTGTTTGCGGCCCCATAGGATTGCTTTGCCTGATCAAAGGTAACTTGCGCCCGATCTAGATCGGCCTGGGAAATAACTCCTTTATTAAACAAGGAAAGTTGTCTTTCATAGTTTCTTTTTTGGTCATCCAAATTTATTTTAGCCTCATCTATGGTATTTCGGGCATCGTTCAATGCATTCAGATTGGGAACTACTTTTATTTTTGCCAATAAATCTCCAGATTTTACATAATCCCCACCTTCCACATAAATCTCTTCAATAACTCCTGAAATATTCGGTTTGATCAATACTTCCTCCAATGGCAATATACTTCCTGTAGCGACTGCTTTTTTGACAATATTCTGTTTAGAGGGTTTCTCGGTTTCATAAACTATTGGATCCTCAGAATTTTTTTGATAGAGGTAATACATAGAGCCACCGAAAACTACTACGATGAGCAATAGGATGATAATGGTTACTGACTTTTTCATTCTTCTTTATATAGTTTGATTTGATTGATGTTTTGTTTTTATTCGTTCCGCAATGCCTCTATAGGGCGCACCTTAATGGCACTATTTGCTGGAATAAATCCTGCCAACAGCCCTGATATTATTAAAATGACCAATGCCCCGCTCACAACCCCAACACTTACACTTGGGTTAATGAACATATCCACTGGGCCAACACTGTCCAAAAGGGAATTAATACCATAAATTACCAAAGAGCCAAAAATAATGCCTGTCATTCCAGAAATTATGGTCAGGAAAATGGACTCCATCAATATTTGTAATTTAATGGACCAAGGTTGTTCTCCCAAGGCCCTTCGTATTCCAATTTCTTTGGTGCGTTCTTTCACCACAATAAGCATGATATTGCTCACTCCAATAATTCCAGAAAGCAGTACCATAATTCCAACGATATAGGCTATGGCCTTAAGCCCAACAAACAAGCTCTCTACCCTATTGAACTGTTCATATAGGTCAAAGTAGCCAATGGCCCTATTATCCTCTGGGTGTATTTTATGGCGTTCCCGCATGACCCCTATTATATTCTCCTTAAGTTGCGAAATGGAACTGCCATCATGTGCCGTTATGGCCATCCAACCTACATCTTCCCCTCTATTAAAGGCCTGTGAAAATGACGTAAACGGAACAAATATTTCCTTTTGGGCCTCTTCTCCATCTCCATCATTATTATTTTTCTTGTAGGTGCCAATGACCATAAAATTGACCCCGCTAATCTTAATATAACTCCCCAAGACTTCCTCTCCCTTATCATAAAGTTCTGATTTTACACCTTGGCCAATTACAGCAACTTTTCTTTTTTCATTAATATCGTTATGATTAAGAAATCTGCCTGAGGTCACTGTCATGGGATCCTGGTTGATGATTTCAGGATAATCTCCATATACATTATAGGCTCCAACACGAATACCTCTGATTACATTACCTCCTCCTCGAAATCCACCCAATTGATTTCTTGGAGAGATAAATCTAAGATTGGGTACGTTGTCCTTAATAGCCTGAACATCGTTTACCTTAAACTCAAAACTTCTTCCTTTTGGCAATCCCTCATACGCTTTTGTAGTGCTTCGGGTCCACATGAACATAGTGTTGGTGGCAATATCTCCAAAATCCTGTCGTATCCCGTTCTCAAATCCCTTTCCAGCAGCCAAGAGCACAATCAAAATAAATATACCCCAGCACACACCAAAAGCTGTTAGGATGGTACGCCCCACATTGCTGGTGAGCACCTCCAAAATTTCACGCCATCTGTCTGAGTTAAACATACTTATTTATATTATGAATGAGTCCTTATTCATCTCTCAATGACTCTATCACTTGTACCTTTGCCGCCCTCCATGCGGGAACAAACCCCGCAAGCGTTCCTGCAAATATTAGGACCAACACTGTTGAAAATGCCACATTAAAATTGACGGAGGGATTCATCACATATTCAATTTGAACATGGGGACCCACAATTTCCAACAAAGCCATGCTAAAAATCAATCCCGTAAAACCAGAAATAGCGGTCACAAAAATGGATTCGTGCAAAATCATTCCCACAATGGACCAAGGTTTGGCACCCAGTGCTTTGCGAATACCAATTTCCCTCGTCCGCTCCTTTACAACGATCAACATTATATTACTTACACCCACAACACCTGCAATAATGGTACAGATACCCACAAACCAGAAAAACAACTTCATGCTTCCGGTAATGCCATAATAACGCTTTGCTTCTTCCATGGCACTCCAAACCCTAACACCAGATTCATCATCAGGCGCTACCATATGTTCCTCTTTTAAAAATTCCCTTAGATTATCCTTAAAACTAACCGCTTGTGCTACAGCTTCCTCAAAATTTTCTACAGGAGGTAACGTGTAGGAGAGGGTATTCAATTTATCATCTCCACTGAACACCCTTTGGGCCGTGGTTATAGGAATGTAGATGCGTTCTTCTTCACGGTCATTTTGTTCTTTGAACACTCCAATTACAGTAAATCGTATGCCGGAAATATCAATAAGCTCACCTATTGGAGATTCTACCTTATTAAAAACATCGTTTTTGATTTTTTTACCAATGACGGCCACCTTGCCCAACGAGATTTCATCTTTATAATTGATAAAACGACCTTCAACAGTTCCAAAACCTTCAATAAATTGAAATTCTGAGGATACGCCTTGTATGCTATAGACCAATGCTTCATTTCCATAGTTGATATCAACATTACGAACAAAGACTCTGGGAGATTCATATTCAATATCTTCCTTGAACAACCGCCCAGCGGTTTCAAAATCATTGTTCTTAAACCGAATTCTTCTTCCTGGGTTGAGTCCTTTATATGCCTTTGATGTTGCTTCTGGCCATGCCCAAATACTGGTAGTTGCATCTTGTTTGAATTCATGCTCAATACCATTTTGCATACCTTGACCAAAACCCAGTAAAATTACAAGGATGAAAATACCGGAAGCCACGGAAAGCCCGGTTAAAAAAGTACGTAATTTGTTCTTCCGTATGGTGTCAAATATTTCTTGCCACCTTTCAATGTCGAACATAGTGGTTGGTGTTTGATGATTGATGAAATACGCGAGCGTACTTCTATATGACATAATCTACATCATATTGTTACACCTTGACGTTAAAAAAAATGTTAAATTTTTAAACTCCTTTAGTTTCGCATCTTTTTGTAGACAAAAAAGAACAGTCCAGCCACCAAAATATAGGGTATAGCCATTAGATAGACAATCCCATTGTTAATTCCTTCAGCAGTTTTCCCACTGGCATCACTTTCCACAACGGCCCTGCACATGGCACACTGTGCCTCTACCATTTCGGGAAGCACAAAAAACAATAGCAGCAATATGGAAAATCTAAACTTCATTTAGTGTATTACTATTGATAGTAGGGTGAAATCATAAGATAAACAACGACACCAGTAACGGCAACATACAACCAGATGGGGAATGTGTATTTGGCCCATTTCCTATGTGCTGCAAAATCGTTCAAATAGGCTTTTGCATACGTTCTAAGCACCAATGGAATAACCGCTATGGAAAGTACAATATGGGATATCAATATAAAATAATACAAGTATTTGATAGCACCCTCACCTCCATATGCGGTACTCTTCGAAGTCATGTGATAGGCCACGTACATAACAAGAAACAATAAGGAAAGTACAATACAAGTGGTCATTAGGTTTTGGTGAACGCCTCTTTTCCCATTCTTTATGGCAATGACAGCAGCAACCAATAAAACTGCCGTGATTCCATTTATTGAAGCATAGATTGGGGGCAAAAACGACAAAGGTTTTGCATTTGGAATTTTATAGCCAAATAGCAATGCAACCACAACAGGAATTGCTATGGATACAACTGTAATCCATTTATTAAAATTCTTTTCTCTTACTAAAGTTTCTTTCATCGTTCTTCCAATAATAACTTCTTAATATCTTCCTTGAGCATGGTAATCTGTTGGGGTTCCCCTTCTTTGCTCACGCCTTGTTTTTCGGTAATGGTTCCACGATAATAAATCAATGGGTTACCGTTTTCATCGTATCTAGAGCGAATAAATCCCTGTTTATCCACTAATGCAAACATTCCCGAATGCTCAAAACCTCCGGGAGCATCATCAACTTCATTGGCAACAATATAAAACCCTTCTTGGGCCAACTTATAGATTTCATCCTGATCTCCGGTCATTAGGTGCCAATCCTTGTCCGTAATGCCGTATTTTTTAGCATACTTTTTTAGTATCGTAGGTGTATCATATCTTGGGTTGATGGTAAAGGAGGCCACCCCAAAATCTTCAAATTCGTCAAATGTGTCCTGAAGCTCTACCAAATTCTGGGTCATGATGGGACAAATAGTGGGACAGGTAGTAAAGAAAAATTCAACCACATAGACTTTTCCCAAGTAGTCTTTATCAGAAACCAATACACTATCCTGATCTAAAAATGAAAAAGGTGGGACACGTCTTTTCTTTCCGTTGGTCAAAATAAAGCCTAAATCACTTTGTATTGACCCAATGCTCATTCGGTCTTTCTCAACTATGGTTCCGCCCTTAAGTTTTTTGGTAATCTCATAAACGGCAAAGATTCCGAAAACCAGAATAATTGTAGATACCCAAACATAGGTATACTTTCTCTTGTTAGTTGCTCCTGTTGGCATTGTTTTTCTTTAGGGCGAGACGGTATTCCGCCAAAATTATCTTGACATCGTCTTCCATTTTATTGTTGAGTTCAGCAACCGAGCTTGTATTAAACCCGTATTTAACCCCCTCATCCTCGTCATCGTTCCTACCTCTAAGGTTACGGTCTTTATCTATAATGAATACATAGGGAGTGCTTAGGTTTTTATCCAAATCAACGTTTACATCCAAAGCTTCAAAGAAGGATGCTATTTCTGCATCTGAGGCAAAGGCAAAGTTCCATTTTTCCACATCGGATAGCGTTCCCAGTTCTTTCTTTAGGGACTGAACTTCGGCCTCACTACCTTTGGAAACCAATATGACCATCTGAAAGTCTTTAAACTTACTAAACCGTTTGTAAATTTTCTGGTTGAGGTTAAAGGCGTTTCCCTTTCTTCCCTTTACGTCATTCCCAATAAACCCTAAAATCGTAATCTTATCATCAAGGGTGACCTTAGTATCAATTGCTTCTAAACTGGGGATATTTTCTGTGAGAATGGGCAGCTTTCCAAAATTATTGACTCCTGATGCAAAGAATAAGTAAGCCACTAGTGGAAAAATGAACAGAACGACTAAAACAAAGGCTTTTTTCATTGTATTCTTACTGGTACAAAAATAAAAAAGACGGTTTGAAAAACCGCCTTTTATCACTGTTAATACTTTCTTAGAAGTTCCAGGCCAGAAACCCTTCCTTAAATACATTATAAATGTAATCCGCTTCAAAAAGCAGAATGAAAATCAAATAACAAACTAAAAATATTGGTGTCCAAACAATTGCTCTTCGCAAAGAACTCTTTTCATCGCGCAAGTGCATAAAGTCCCATGCAATGTAATAGGCTTTCACCAAGGTTAGGATGATAAAAATCCAGTTAAGCAACTTCATCCCCAAAAAGTAGTTTTTAGTAAATAATTCTGGTTTTGTAATACCTAGAGCTACTTCTACCGCTGTTACTATAGTTAGAAAAATAAGTACACCCCAAATTTTTTGGATGTTGGACTTGAATTTTACAAGTCCTCTAAAAATTTCCAGTTTATGCTCGTGTGCCATATATTTATTTTGAAAGGTTCCTGCCTTAACAGGAATGACATATTATTTTTTTATACCAAATAGAAGAATGTGAATACAAATACCCAAACTAAATCTACAAAGTGCCAGTATAGACCAACCTTCTCTACCATTTCATAGTGCCCTCTTTTTTCATAAGTGCCTAAAATCACATTAAAAAATATAATGATGTTTATCAACACTCCTGAAAAAACGTGGAATCCGTGAAATCCTGTAATAAAGAAGAAAAAATCTGCAAAAAGTCTACTTCCGTATTCGTTGTGAATAAGGTTAGCACCTTCAACAACTTGGGTAGCATTCTTAAGTTTAGCCAATGATTCTTGTCGATTCAACAATGTTTTCTCGCCTTCTTCATTTATGGTCTCGGTACGAATCAAAATATTCGGGTTCGCCTTAAATCCTTCAATCACTTCATTCAATGAAAACGAAGTTGTATATCCGTCTTTTTGATACCAGACCCCTGCACTGCTTTCATGAACTATCCTATCCTCAGGCAAATCCTTGGAGAAATCCCTTAAGGCAGCACGCTCACCGGTATCAGCATTTACAAACTGAAGTATTCTACCACCCTTGGTTTCCAAAGCTCCGTAATCCCCTTTTATAAAAGTTGCCCATTCCCAAGCCTGTGAACCAACGAATATGGCACCTCCAATTATGGTTAGGAACATATAAAAGACTACCTTTTTTTGCATCATCTTATGACCTGCATCCACAGCGAGTACCATGGTCACAGAAGACATGATCAGAATAAACGTCATAAAGGCCACATAATACATTGGATAATTGCCGTGGAAAAAGGGAACGTGGGTAAAAACCTCATCGGCAATAGGCCAAGTTTCTATAAACTTGAACCTGGAAAAGCCATAAGACACCAAGAAGCCAGAAAAGGTCAAGGCATCCGAGACAATAAAAAACCACATCATCATTTTTCCATAACTTGCGTTCAGTGGTTGATTTCCACCTCCCCAAACGCTGTCTTCTGAACCGGTTGTTACCGTTGTATCCATAAAAAAGGTCGTTTTAATAAAACTTTAGCAAAAATACATCTTTTGGTGTATTTCAAAAGCGATTCATAAAGGAAAACTTCATCCATATGAATTTATTTCACGAAATACATGAACAGTATTAAATACACCCATAAAAAATCCAAAAAATGCCAAAACGTGGCTCCCAATTCCAATCCGAGCATATTGTACGGCATATATTTGCCCCTTAGTTGCTGAACCAGAACCACTAACAAGGAAATTAAGCCAGCTACAACATGCACTATATGTACTGCAGCGATTAAAAATACATAGGACATTTTTATACTGCTTGTCGGTCCTGTAAAGTAATATCCGTTTTCCAACATTTGTGAAAATCCAGAAAACTGAATTACAATAAATGTAATGCCCAAGGCCAATGTAACCAACAAAAAGAGGGTTCCTTGCTTTTGATCATTCTTTTTAACCGCCTGTTTTGCCAAAAGGTACGTCAAACTACTCAGCAAAATTATAGCGGTGCTTATGAAAAAAGCCTGTGGTAAATCCAAATCGCTAATCCAGTCTTCTCGATTTCTACTTACAATATAAGCACTGGTCCATCCTGCAAAACCCATAATAAGGCTGGCAATGCCAAACCATAGCATCATCTTTTTGGCTCGACTGTTTTTCTCCTGTGCTGTTCCCTCGGTTAAATCCATTTGCTAACTAATAAACTTATCTATTACGTAAATAATCTGAATCAATGAAATATAGGTGACACTGGCCAGCATTAATCTTCTTGCAGCCACATTATCCCGTTTTTCATATAACTTGAACGCAAAAATGAGCATTACCAAACCCGAAATGAGTACGAGTACTGCCGCGGGAATGGATAAATGCAATCGACCCGTAAAACCAAATGCAGGCATTATGGAGATTACGATCATCCAAATGGTGTACAATATAATTTGAAGTGCTGTACCTGTATCTTTTTTTCCTGTGGGCAACATTTTAAAGCCACCTCTTTTATAATCTTCATCCAACATCCAACCCAGGGCCCAAAAATGCGGGAATTGCCAAAAAAACTGAATCATAAAAAGAGTTCCTGGCTCTATTCCAAAATCATCCGTAGCCGCAACCCATCCCAACATAAAAGGGATTGCCCCCGGAAAGGCACCTACAAAAACGGAAAGTGGTGTCTTTGTTTTTAATGGGGTATACACACTGGTGTACAAAAAAATAGAAATTGCCCCGAACATCGCCGTTTTTGGGCTTAAAACATACAACGCCACCACGCCAAGAATGGTCAATAGTATGGCAACTGCCATGGCTGTATTCACCGACATACGTCCCGAAGGAATTGGTCGGTTTTTGGTGCGGTTCATTAAGGCATCCAAGTCTTTTTCAATAACCTGATTGTATGCATTGGAAGCGCCAACCATAGAATACCCGCCAAAGGCAAGCAATAGTACAGAGACCAAATCCAATTGATATGCTCCCAAAAAATATCCCGCAATGGATGAAAATACCACACTTACAGCCAGTCTGGCTTTGGTGATTTCCTTAAAATCAGTAAATAGCAAGGACCAGGATGTAGTTTTTACGGAACCTACGGCAGATTTCATCCACATTTGTATTGACGGGCAAAGATACTCCCAGAAATATTGTTTTCCAACCGGTTGGCATGGTTTCTATAAATGTTAGTGTTGATGTCATTCCGAACAAAGTAAGGAATCTCATCAGCCTCTTAAGATTTCTCGTCGCAGCGCTCACTCGAAATGACATTCCTTGCTTTTTTGTCATTCCGAACCGAAGGGAATGAGTGTGAGGAATCTGAACTCTCACATAAACTTTCTTTAGATTTCTCGTCGCTACGCTCACTCGAAATGACAAATTGGTTGCGATGTCATTTCGACCAGGAGGAGAAATCCCAATACGGGTTTTCAGATTTCTCAATCAATGCTCTGCATCTCATTTCAAAATGATGGGGTTGGTCCGTGTCATTTCGACTGAAAGGAGAAATCTAAACAACCTGATGGTTCAAAAAATCCCAATCTGGATTAAAAGAAGCAATTAACTTATCTTTTTTCTCCCTGCGCCACTTTTTGAGTTCTTTCTCTCTTTGAATCGCTGTTTCTATATTTTCAAAACCCTCATAATAAATCAAATGATAACAATTGTACTTTCCCGCAAATGATTTTTTTAAGTTTTGACTATCAAAATAGTGTTGCGATAATCTTCTTTGGATGTTATTGGTAACACCAATATAAAGTGTCGTTTTATTTTCATTGGTAGTAATGTAGACAAAGTAGGTATAGAGCATAAATAAATATAATGGTTTTTGAGATTTCTCATCGCTTTGTTCACTCGAAAGGACAAATTGGACTCGATGTCATTTCGATCAGAGGGAGAAATCCCAGTATGGAGTTTCCAGATTTCTCAATCAATGCTCTGTATTTCATTTCGAAATGACTGGTTTGAACAGCACCGTCATTTCGAGCGAAGCGAGAAATCTATACTGTTACTGTCCTTAACTTAAAAACCAAAAGCCACGACAATATTGCCATAACTTTTAGTCCTATTTAGTTTTGCTTACTTTTGACGCCACTAGTTACAAACTAGCGGGAGCGGGGGAAATCCCAGTATGGAGTCTCCAGATTTCTCAATCAATGCTCTGCATTTCATTTCGAAATGACTGGTTTGGGCAGTGCTGTCATTTTGAGCGAAGGGAGAAATCTATACCATTCCTGTCCTTAACTTAAACACCAAAATTCACGACAGTATTGCTATAGCTTTTTAATATATTTCTCACTCTTGCCGCCACTAGTCAAAGACTAGCGGGAGCGGGGGGGGGAATGAGTGTGAGGAATCTTTCTACTCTTCTCTAGATTTCTCAATCAATGCTTTGCATTTCATTTCGAAATGACTGGGTTCGGGCAGTGCTGTCTTTTCGAGCGAAGCGAGAAATCTATACCGTTCCTGTCCTTAACTTAAAAACCAAAAGCCACGACAATATTGCCATAACTTTTAGTCCTATTTAGTTTTGCTTACTCTTGACGCCACTAGTTACAAACTAGCGGGAGCGGGGGAAATCCCAGTATGGAGTCTCCAGATTTCTCAATCAATGCTCTGCATTTCATTTCGAAATGACTGGTTTGGGTAGTGCTGTCATTTCGAGCGAAGCGAGAAATCTATACCGTTCCTGTCCTTAACTTAAAAACCAAAAGCCATAACAGTATTGCCATGGCTTTTAGTCCTATTTAGTTTTGCTTACTCTTGACGCCACTAGTTACAAACTAGCGGGAGCGGGGGGGAATGAGTGTGAGGAATCTTTCTACTCTTCTCTAGATTTCTCAATCAATGCTTTGCATTTCATTTCGAAATGACTGGTTTGGGCAGTGCTGTCTTTTCGAGCGAAGCGAGAAATCTATACTGTTCCTGTCCTTAATTTAAAAACCAAAAGCCATAACAGTATTGCCATGGCTTTTAGTCCTATTTAGTTTTGCTTACTCTTGCCGCCACTAGTCACAGACTAGCGGGAGCGGGGGAATGAAGTAGTGAAAAAATAACTAGTTTAACCTTTGTCATTCTCCAACCAAAGCCTTTAGTCTTCTTATCTCTTGAATCAATTGTATGACATCCTGTTTTGCATTAGCTATAAAAATATAATCTTCAATCAATGCTCCATCAATTTCTAAATCTTCTCCCCTTTCATTGTCAATCCCTGTCATGATAAAATGACTACCACTTGTGTGGTTCTCTCCTTCGATATATGCCTTCCAAGGTCCTTTAGTACCTGAGTTACATCTTTTTTCAATTTCGACTAGTTGTTGTTCCGATAACATTCTTAATTGCTTTTATTTGGGTTCTTTATTATTCTCATTAACATTGAGGCTATTCTAGAATTTGGTATTGACATTGTCGCATGTAATGGATTATTACGTGTTGGAGATGGAACTACATCACCTCCGGCTTTTCGTATATCACCCACTGTGGTTACACCAACTCTATTGTGTGGAATACCCGAAGATAGCTCTTCAACCGTTGCTCCAGCCCTACTATTAACAGAAATTCCATCTAAATGTCTGTCTGACAATCTTGAAAACACTCCACTTCCACCATCAAATCTATCTGGAATATTAGATCCTCCTCGTACAACCGGAACATCATCAGCTAGACCGCTTGCCGCTTTAGTTGCCTTATTTGCTCCGCTTAAAGCATCATCAGCTGCCCCAAGGCCTATTAAACTTGTTGCAGCATCAATGGAAGTATTAGTCATTCTTTCTGTAACAGCCTCAACAGCTCCTTCAACGCCATTCTGTTGTGCTCCATCAATTGTTTCTAAAACAGTTATGGCAAGTTTTCCTGATGTAGAGTTCTCAATAGTCCGGTCAATTGTCGCCCCAACTGCTTCTTCAACACTTTTAGGAGTATTTTGCACAATTGCATTAATAGTTTCTCCTGGCTTAGTAATTAAATTTACAACTCCATCAATCCGGTTTTGGATGGTATTCTTTGTGCTATTATAATAACTCTTAAGAATGGAGAAAAAACCACTTTCAGGGCAATCACCATTAGGACATGGCATCATCCCATCCGGATCAAAGAAATAAATCGGATTGTTAAACGCATAATTATACGGACTGTGCCTTCGCATTTTCTCTGCCAAAGGGTCAAGGTTCATCCATCTCCCGAGTGCAGGGTCATAGTTCCGTGCACTTACATCATACCAATCCAGATCCAACTCTTCATTAAACTCTTTTCCTCCAAATTTCCATCGTTGCGCAACAGAATTTCCTAAGGAGCTTACACTGGAGTTATACCCTTTATGTTCAAGTCCAAAGGGGTAGTAATTATTCTCTTCTATAATCTCGCTTTGGTCCACACTGCCATTACCATTACCATCTTCATAACTTAAGCGAATGTTGCCCAAATGGTCTTTGTACTGGTAGACATAGTCATAGCCCCCGCTTCCATCAGGTGTCACATACCCTTCTGGGTGGTTGAAAAATTGGAGCGTACCCCCTTCATAGATATAATTGCCCGCATATTCTGTCACAGAACTTCCCGCAGTCTTCTTTAATTTGGTCCCCACGGCATCGTAAATATACGAAATTGTACCGCCCGGCATGCTTACCGAGGTGGGCAGGTTCAAATGGTTATAGCCCATGTCCGCGGTCATGCCCTTGTTCAGGTCGCGCAGCATATTGCCGTTGGTGTCATAGGTGTACTCCGTGGTGGTATTGATGCCATCCACAAAACCATAGGTATCATTCCCATTGTCCAGCACCTTTGTCAGCTTGTTGCCACTGTCATAGGTGTATACCAGGTTATCCATGGTACCCAAGAATGAGGTCACAATTCCGTTGCCATCCAAAGCAGTGTGCCCTTTTCGCTCCAGGTCCGTAATGTTACCGTTAGGGTCATAATCCACATTAACAAGATTATAGTTGCCCGTATTATCAAAGGCACTTTTAATCCTATTTAGGGCATCGTAGGTATACGAGTATCTTTCACTAACTGAATGGGTGGTATTATTGTTGGTTGCCGTATTCCACTCTACCTGCGAGATGTTCCCGTTAAAAAGAGCTGGCGGGTCCTCATTTGCACCAAAGTTCGTCGGGTCGTTGTAGGCAATCTTCATTCCCCAAAGATCTCCAACTGTTGCAACGCCGTTGTTAATACTCTTGAGCCAACCCCTGATGTTATATTCATAGTCCACCGTCTGTAGCCCACCGCCCACTTCTTTCTGGACAAGTTGGCCCAGATCGTCATAGGTATTGTCCACCAGGGTCTCCTGGGATTGGCTGCCTATGGTCTGTTTTTGGCGCAGCAACCTGCCCTCATGGTCATAGGTAAAGTCGTCCACCGTTACAATGGCACTGTTACCGTCCTTGGTATGGGTCGTCTTGGTCTGTACCACCTTGCCACCAAAGTCCAGCTCGGTCTCTACAATATCCGTAATACCCAGATAATCGTTCCTGCTAGCGGTATAAATCGCCCTGCCCTTTTGATCATAACCGGTGATGGTTGTGATCCAGTCATTGGTGGTGAGCACCCGTACCTTGGAAACCGTGGCCAGACCTTTTACATTGGTTGCCGTTGTCTGTCCGAGTACCGTACTTGGAACACTGAGTCCGTCCGTGTCCACATAGTCATCGTAATAGTTGATCGTGTATACCTGGTCAAAACTTGAGGGATAGGCCGTATTGGTATAGTATACCGTGGTGCCACCATAGGTACTTGCACCACTCCGGGACTCGTACTGGTCGGTCTCACTGTCCGCCAAGGACTGTACCGAGGTCCTGGCACTGGAATTGCCGGTATCCAATCCGGTATAGGCCACCCGCCCAAAGGCATCGTACTTGGTAAAGAGCCATTCATTCGCCGTATCCTGGTTGGGGTCCTGGGTCATGATGGGCTGGTCCAGTCCGTTGTATACAATGGACTCCCATGTGGTGCTTGTTCCCTTGCCCGGTAGTTTCTTTTCCACCAAGCGGTTCCTGTGGTCGTATTTGTACTGGTAGCAGAGCTCATTGAGCTCCGTTGTGCTCACACTCGCGGTGGTGACCTTGGGGGGGATCACATAGGTAAGGTTCCCAAAGTCGTCATATACATAATAGGTGTCATGCTCCCCACTGTTGTGGGTGCGCTTGAGCACCACCCTGCCCTGCTTGTCGGTGAACTCTTCCGTGGTATGGTTCGTGCCACTGGTCCAGTTCTCATCCTTGGTCACGGTCTTATAGAGCTCCCCAGCCGTATAGTAACCATTCTGTACCAAAGTGGGGGTATAGGTATTATTGGAAAGACTGGTCGTCACCTCAAAGAGGCGTACCTCGCTGGCCACATTGGTCCCATACCCAAACTCTATCTCATGGTCCTCTCCAAGTGCCCAATCCTCCCCAGGAGCGCCCTGTTTGAGTAACCGGTTCAAGGGCGATGCCTCAAATTCCTTCTTCGAATAGGCATTGGCCACGGTGCTGCTAAAGGTGGGGAAATCCGCTCCATAATTGGTCTTGTAATAGCTCCTCGTGGCGGATGCCTTGTCCCCTCGGTAGGTGCCAAGAGTTCCCGTGGGCTCGTGATAGGGCAGCCAGTCCTCGTCCATGCGGCCATAATCATCGTATTCCATATGGACAATGATGTCCTCCTTGTCCGGGGCCCCTTTGATACCGATCTGCTGCATGGGCCTGCCCAGTCCGTCAAAATAGGTGATGGACTCGATTACATCGCCTTCCTTGGCCGTCCCTGCATTAAAACTGGACATTTCCTCTTGGTAACTTCGGGTGAACACGTAGTTCTCATCACTGAACGTAAAAGTGGTATAAGGATCCGTGGCCGTGGTCTGCTCCACTATTGTGGCGGTAAAGGTGGCCCCGCTCTGGATATGGGTGCCCGGGCCCAAGGTGATGCTCGTGGTGGCCTCCAATGTAGCACTGCCGGAGACGATATACGTGCTCTGCCCCTGTTCCGGCTTTTCTACGGTCGTTGGGGTCTGCGCCATGGCGGTCGTGGCCATGAAAACTGCTGCGATGTATATGGATATCTTTTTCATGGTCCTTAGTTTTTATAGTTGTACTTGTTCTCGCTCACCAGGTTGTCGTCGGCGTCCTTGACAAATTCCAGTCGGTTGAACTCATCATACTCGTAGTATATTGTATAACCACGTGGATCGGTCATGCTCGTTACCCCCACCAAGGGGTCATAGGTATAGGTGGTGACCAGGGCGCTGGCCAGGGCGGAGGTATTCCTTAGGTTGGAAAGCGCGGTGCGCAGCGTATTCTCATCCGAAACGGAATCATCGTTGTCCGAGGCCGTGACTGCCGCATTGATCAAATTTTGGACCGTTGTGGTAATCTGCGAACTTTCAAAATTCTCCAGCTTCGCTATGGGATATCGTTCGTTGTAGCCCCAAACGTAGTAGATATGTGAACCATCTTGTTTGGAAACCTCTTTTACATTGCCATTGGAATAATAATCGTGAAATTGGATACGATTGTCTAAGGCATTGGTGCCTTTAGATACTTGTACTGTTTGTGGGGCAAATAAATTAGTTCCCCAGTCATAAAAATTATTTTTTAATACTGATAGCGTATTTGTGCCATTTTTAGTTTCACTTTCAATAACTGGATTCAGCACATTGGCATCCACCATTTCTGAATACACATTATTTGACGCAGCAAAGTCTTGGGGATATTTATTTTCTGAAACTATTGTTTCTGATTTACTATTAGTAAAAGTGGTGGTTGCTAGTTGGTTCTCATCATTATAAGTATAGTCTTTTATAGTAGTAACCCCATTTTCCACACTGGTCTCCTTATTCAACAAAGAGACGCCAAGACCGATTTTGGATTGTTGGTAGTAAATTGTTGATTCAATGTTATAACAGAAATTACCTGTATTACAAATTCCTTCAAGATCTGTGAAAGCCATTGTAGATTCATACATTGGGGAGGGGTTCGCATAATCCAAATACTCTTCCAACTCATCGGATGTATTATATTGTATTTTCCTCTTGACACCTTTCAGTTCTATAAAATCATATTCGTAACTAACGGACTTAACAAGAGAACCGTCTTCAGAATAATAGGATCTCCCAAGGGGCAACCCTCTTTTCCAACTAAAATCCGTTCTGGCAACGAAAGGCCACTTATAACTGTAAGTTCCCCATGAACCATTTTCCTGCCAATTTGGGAACCCTATAGGTTTTCTCACCCAATCGACTATAACATCAACATCATCATATGTAGTGGTTCCCAAAGCTCCGCCCGAAGTAATAAAGCCATGTCTGATTTCACCGTTTCCAGATTGTGACTCAATAACCAAACCATAGTTTAAGTGATATCCGTTGGTCGTACCTAGAGCAATCGGATTGCCTGATCCTATCTTATAATAAGGCTTATTGTCTGCCTCATCAATATCTGGGGCAAAAACTCCTGGGTGTATAAAATGATGTAATTGTTCGGAATAGCCATCATATGATTCAGTAACATAGACTAAATCGGTCTCACCGTAGGTAGGATAATCGGCATACTGACCGGATAAATACTCAAAATCCCTGCTTTTTATAATATTACCATCTATCTTGTCATTTATAGTTGCTATCCTAAGACCTCCGGCATCAGGATCTGTTGCATTTGGCAAATTAGAACTATAAATATTTTGATGTTGCTCAAAGACGAATTCGGTTTCGCCCCCTGTAGGGTAGGTAATTGATTGCAAGGTACCATATTGCATATGGGGATAGGATGGGGATCTATTGGCTCCATTAACAGTTCTAAAGTGGTTAGCCCCATTAAAATCAGGAATGTTGCCACTAAAAGTAGGCCTTAAACTTTGGTTGGCTGTTTTTCCGTTATAATACCCCCAATGATCTTGCGCATAGGAGAGTTTACTGGGCAACAAATCTTTGTTAGAAGAGGTTCTGCCGTAATAGCTGAACTCATGTGTTTTAATATTTTGATCTGCGCAAGTCGCCTCGTTTAATGTTTTAAGGTAAAGACGTGTGTCTGCATAGCTCAAATCAAAACTAGTGTCGTCCCACCAATCATCTACATAACCTGGGTTATTGGACTCAATAAACTCATATTCCAATTCCAGTTTTTTAATACAGATACCAGAGGCACTAATTTCAATACTACTAATTGTTTTTGGCTTTTTAGATGCCTCTATATTATTTGTATTATGGAGATCTATTCGGTCCTGTCCCGAACTAAAAGTTATTGTTTCACCAAAACTGGTCGTAATTCTATTTATTCTGTAACCAATATTGGTATGGCTTTTATACCATTCAATAGAATTGGCACTCCATTGGCCTAAATAGTTTATCATTAGAGCATCTCTTTTGTTACTCAACATTTGATTTGTTTCAGTTACATATTCAAAGTTGATCCACTCGCTCAGGTCCGCACTTTCAATCTTCGTTAAGTACCATCCCGTCAAAGCAGAGCTATACTGATCTCTTTCGGAAACACCAAAAGTGTAGATTACTCCATTGGCATCCGTTATTTTCATAGTTGTCCCTTTGACAACCTTAAAATTTATATCTGGTGCCACCATCGGATTATCCGCATCATCGAAAATAAATTTGCCAGAATAGTTCAAAAAATTATAATAAAACATGTCCGGCCGTTTATCTTCAGTATCATTAGTATTAATCAGCGTTTTAACAAGGTCCGTACGGCCAGCTGAGTCATAGCCATTTCTATATAGGTTACTATCAAAAAAGGTTCTATCTATAATTGGTGCACGAAACGCACTCAGGGACAAAAGGTCATCCTTATCCTTAACGATTCTGGTAATCATTCCACCAGCATTTAGTGTCCACCCTAGACCTACATGTGAGCCATGCTCCTCAACTTTTATACCCGATGCTCTATAGGAAAGAGATATTGGCACAGTTAGTTTTTTCCCTTTTACCTCCCATAAGGGAATATTTATATTTGGAGTACCTGTAGATAGGGATATCGGGGTGTTACCATATTCACCCAACGCGGAAGCAGTTGGTGAAGGATATACTATTTCCGGCAAATCCTGTGCGATTCCCTGCAATCCAAAAAATAGAAATACTAATACTATATTTTTCATATTTACAATTATTTACGGTATGTTTTTAGTTGTTTTTTTATTTCTTGATTTTCTTTTTTAAGCTCAATCAAATAAAGCGTCAACTCCTCAATCTTCTCTAAGAGCAGTTTGTTCATCTCCCCGAGTTGAATGCCGTTTTCCTCTACTTCCTTGGCAGAGGGAATATTGATGAGGTGTCCATTTTCTTGGATATGTTTTTCCACTTCCTCCAGTGTGGGAAGGTTGTACCCTTCTTTAAAAACATAGTCGGCCCAGCCTGTCTCTACTTTAATTTCCTTGGCTAAAATCTTACCGTTTACCGCTAATTTGTACCCGGATTGCCTTTCTACTGTACCTATGGTCACAATTCCATCTTTACTGATTCTGAATCTGTTGAGCCCGGAGGTAAAAAAATCAATTCCCCAATACCCAGATAAATAAGAATTTGGGGGTTCCACATAACCACTGGTTCCATCATTGTAACCATGAAACCCGAGCCCATAGTGATTAAGATATTGTCCATCATATAGAAAATCGTCATTACCGACTAACACAATTCCAGGGGAGTTATCGTTAGTATCTGTAGCCCTGTCAATTCGGATCAGGCCTTTAACATGTAACTTTTCAGATGGTGAGGTAGTACCTATCCCAGCATTCCCATCATCAGGAAACGAATTGGTGACTTGGGCATTAATAGTCAAAAATGACACAAGCGAAATCGCTACTATTAATTGTAATTTATTCATCAATTTTTGTTTAAAAGTTGTTCTATTTTAGTGAGACGATTTTTTAGGTTTGTAATCTCCTTGTCTTTTTCTTTGTACATAGCTTCCTGCTCAAATGCGTAAAGCGTCAACTCCTCAATCTTCTCCAACAGTTTCATGTTCATTTCGCCCAGTTGGATACCGTTTTCCTCCATTTCCAAGGCGGAGGGAATGTTGGGCAAGTGCCCATTTTCTTTGATGAAGTTCTGGACTTCCTCCAAAGATTTGAGGTCATAACCTTCCTTAAACACGTAATCTGGCCCAGGTACAGAAAGGTCTACTTTTACTTCCTCCGCATGGATGTCTCCTTTTACGGTGAGTTTGGCATCAGGGGTGGTGGTGCCGATGCCTACCCGCCCATTTGCCAATAGTGACATGACTTCCTTGTCACTGGAAGTGCCATTCCAGTAGTCAAAAAAGAAATCCAACCTATCATTTAGGTCATCTCCAAATGCGATTTGCGACTTTGAGTTAGTATTGTCAACCCTTAGATACATTCTATCATTCCCATTCGAAAGCCTTAGGTTTCCATCCATTATATGAAGTTTATCAACCGGCGCGGTTGTTCCAATACCAACATTGCCACCTTGAGCATTTAATATTGTATGTCCTAAACTATAGTGATTAATGTACGTTTTATACGAAGATCCATCCCTGGAATCCAAATGTAAATTACCATTTGTAGCGACCACAGATGCATTGGTTGTTCCCCTACCATTGCCTCCAACTTTAAGATACTGTCCCCAACTTGTATTTGGGCCAAAAAGCAAATAGGCATCGCCTGTATTGGGGTTTCCTGTAGTTTGGGAGTGTCCTGTCAAAAATATTAGCAGACAAATTGCAATTATAGTTTTATTCATTCTTATCTTATTTTTCGATTAATAGTTCTTCAAGTTTTGATAATCGCCTTTCTTGTTCTTTATTTACCCTTCTTTCAACTGCCAGCTCCACTTTGTAATCTTGGATTTTTTCTTCTTGCTCCAAAGTATAAAGCGTCAACTCCTCTATCTTCTCCAAGAGTTTCATATTCATTTCGCCCAGTTGAATGCCGTTTTCTTCCATTTCTTGGGCGGAGGGAATATTGGGCAAGTGCCCATTGGTTTTGATGTAGTTTTGGACTTCCTCCAAGGATTTGAGGTCATAATCTTCCTTAAACACGTAATCCGGCCCTGGAACCGAAAGATCTACTTTTACTTCCTCCGCATGGATATTTCCCTTTACGGTGAGTTTGGCGTCTGGGATGGTGGTGCCGATGCCAACATTGCCTGCATTAAAATAAGCATCACCATATCCTCGAATATTTATAGTAAGTTCTCCATTTCCATTTGAAGCTCCCAAATAACCACCACCATCGTTTGTGCCCATCCTAGCATAGTGGTCATAACTTTCGGTTCTAACTTCTGAGATTCCAGTTAATCTCTTTGCATGGACCATATACTGTGGAGAAGTAGTGCCAATTCCAACATTACCATCAACTCCTACATGAAACAGCGTTGTTCCATTTTGTACGTTTGCAGCATACCCTTTTTTTCTAACCTGAAAAGCGTTTTTCCCACCATAGCCGTACATCCATATGATAGGTGATATCTGGTTCGATCCGCTTAAAATTCCAAATCCTCCCTGAGATTGATTTGTTCCATCCGTTCCCCGTTGATCACCTGCAAACTGATATAACGTTCCACTGCCAGTTCCCAATGTCATTGCTCCATTGTCGGTAGATTGTGTATCATCCAACTGGGCAAATGCCCATGAATGAAAAATTATAAATGCGATTAGCAATATTTTAGTTTTCATTTTTAACGCTTATTAGTTTTTTGATTAGTTCGTTCTCTTTCTTTAATTCAATTACATAAAGGGTCAACTCCTCTATCTTCTCCAAGAGTTTCATGTTCATTTCGCCCAGTTGAATACCGTTTTTCTCCATTTCTGGGGCAGAGGGAATATTGGGCAAATGCCCATGCGCTTTAATATAGTTTTGGACTTCCTCCAAAGGCTTAAGGTCATAGTCCTTTTTGAAGACATAATCAGGCCCCGGAACGGAAAGATCTACCTTTACTTCCTCTGCATGGATGTCCCCCTTTACGGTGAGTTTGGAGTCAGGAGAAGTGGTGCCGATGCCGACATTACCATCTGTTTCAAGTGATAATACTGGACTTAACCACGAAGTCCCATTTTGAGACGGATAAAATCTAAGTGCATAGTTATCGGAAGAGGTTCTGGTTGACATTACCCATGAAAACCTATTGTTATTTTTAAGAACAAAATCTGTCGGCTGATCTAAAACAGATTCTAAAATAATTGTACCCCTATTTGTTAAGTCTTTAACATATAAAGACGCGTTAGAAGTGTAATGAGCTCCCAATGACTCAATTTCCAATTTAGAATTTGGATTGTCAGTGCCAACGCCAATATTTCCGTTATCCTGATTAAACCACATTACTGGAGAATAAGAGCCCTGATAGAATCGCCATAAGGCAAGGTCATATTGTTCACTTGCGTTTCTGGTGCCCAACTCCCATTTAACTATATTGTTTGAACGAAACTCAATTGGAACTTTGTTAGCTGTATTTACATCATTTAAAATAAGTTTTGGTCCGTAAGTGCTAGGTTGGATTGTAACCGTTTCATCATGTGTTATTTGGCAGTAAATGTTTGTGGCTACAAATATTGCTAAAATTGATAGTAAGCTCGATTTTTTCATTTCTCATCTTCTTTTAGTAGATTTATTTCGTTTTTAAGTTCTATTACATAGAGCGTCAACTCCTCTATCTTCTCCAAGAGTTTCATATTCATTTCGCCCAGTTGAATGCCATTCTCTTCCATTTCTTTAGCGGAGGGAATATTGGGCAAGTGCCCATTGGCTTTAATGTAGTTCTGGACTTCCTCCAAGGGTTTGAGATCATAATCTTCCTTAAAGACATAATCAGGCCCAGGTACAGAAAGATCTACTTTTACTTCCTCGGCATGGATATCTCCTTTTACGGTGAGTTTGGCGTCTGGGGTCGTTGTACCTATGCCAACATCTCCATTTGGTAATAGCGACATTACTTCTTTGTCAAGTGAAGTCCCGTTCCAATAATTGTAATAAAAGCGAAATCTATCATTAGTATCATCTCCCCATATTATCTCAGAGTAATTATTGGCGTTCACGCTTCTTATAGTAACATTATCATTACCATCTGAACTCCTTATACCCCCTTCAACATCTAAATCGGAAGCAGGACTAGTCTTTCCTATCCCTACTCTACCATTGTTGGTTATGACCATATCCGCATTACGATCATTGACCCGGAAGTACATCATATCATTGGCATGGTTGTATTGAATACCTCCAACAAAATCATCATCACTATCTGCAAATCCATAGTAAGCGTATTTTGTATTTTGTGTCATTAAGGTCATCAAGACATTCTCATCATCCTCTACGGAAAAATCAGAAAAACCATGGGGCGAGTTGCCGGAACTACCATTATAAACATGTAGCTTGGTCAGTGGAACATTGGTTCCAACACCTACATTGCCAGAATTTGGAAATGTATTTGTCTGGGAGAAAAGGATTATTGGAAGGAAAAATAAAAGGTTCGCTAATTGTTTTTTCATTTTGAGATATTTTTGATTGTTCTCTTTAGTTTTTCAATATCTTCTTTTTGTATTCTCAATTCTTTTTCTAATGACTTCATCCTACTGTTCTCATCTTTTAATTCAATTACATAAAGCGTCAACTCTTCAATCTTCTCCAAGAGCAGTTTGTTCATTTTGCCCAGTTGGATGCCGTTTTCCGCGACTTCCTTGGCAGAGGGAATATTGATGAGATGCCCTTTTTCTTGAATGTGTTTTTCTACTTCTTCAAGCGTTGGGAGACCATAGCCCTCTTGAAAAACGTAATCCGCCCAACCCGTTTCCACTTTAATTTCTTTGGCCCTGATGTTTCCATTCACAGCCAATTTGTAGGACCCGGGACTTGTTGTCCCAATACCAACATTTCCATTGATGAACTGATCCCCTTCACTGTGGACTACCCTTGCCCAGGTTCCGATACCATCCGCATTGGTACTTCTGAAATACATCGTAGGAATTGTACTGGAATTCTTAATCGCTATCTGCCCGTTATACCTGTATGTTGTATTATTTGAGCTATGGTTAAGATTCACTCCCCAAAACCATTGGCCGGTTTCAGGGGCATTTGTCGCATTGTAGCTTTGATAAAAACCACTCTGCCAGACAGTATTCCAATCGGAGGTGTTTATAGGGTCGCGTAACAATATGGTGTTGGCTGCTATATTACCGGTAACATCCAATTTCTCAGTAGGGGAAGCGGTACCTATACCAACCTTACCATCGTTGGCCACTATGGCATTGTTGTACAGTTGGAACTCTGGCCTAGTGGAGGTTGATCTTGATAACTTTAACACAGCTTCTTGATTATCCCCTGAATTCGAAGCAGTGATATCCAAGTCTATGTCATATCCCCTGTCAATTGTATTAAACCTCCATCGAAATTTGTCCTCATAATTGGCCGAAAGAATCAAATTGGTAGTATTGGAACTAGCTCCATATATATGGAGCTTTCCATCAGGAGTTGTTGTTCCCATACCTACATCTCCTGAAGAGGGAAAGATATTGGTCTGGGCATAACTAAAAAGGTGAATACAAAAAATTGATAGAAATCTTAGAATTGTTTTCATGTGTGGTTGATATAATGAAGAAACATTTACTCACATGAAAGTATAAATAATATTGTAAGTTTTTAACTACTTTTTATTAAGTAAATTTATACAAAAACAGACAAAATATCTTTTTTCATTTATTAAAAAATTAGAAACTAAAGGTTTATCTCTATTTATTGAATTGAAGCCTTTAAGTTGAATTCTAAAAAAAAATTAACAATAAATTAATCCAGTGTTATTTTTAACAAATTACATCGATTAGACTTGATAAGGTATTCCATTAGATTTCAAGTCATTGTACTCGCTCGAAAAGATTCTAAAGAGTATTTTTGTCATTTAGACCCGAGGGAGAAATCTCAGTATGGGTTTTCTAGATTTCTCAATCAATGCTTCGCATCCCATTTCGAAATGACTGGGTTCGGGCAGTGCCGTCATTTCGAGCGAAGGGAGAAATCTATACCATTCCTGTCCTTAACTTAAACACCAAAATTCACGACAGTATTGCTATAGCTTTTTAATATATTTCTCACTCTTGCCGCCACTAGTCAAAGACTAGCGGGAGCGAAGGGAAAATCCAAAATGTTGGTCGTCAACAATATCCGGAACAAGCTTGTACATAGGGTGTGCGCAGTGATAAAAAGACAGCGGCCCTATGGGAAAGCCGCTGCCTATTATTTTATCACGGAAATCGGGAGATAACCAAAACTTTAAAAATCAACTTTAACTATGTCTTGCAAAATTACATGCTAACATAAACTACATATTAAAAATACTTGAGAAAATATGATAGACAATCTTATCTCTTTTCATTCTTTTTAAATAATACAGTGCAAGATAATTTATGAACGAATAATAGTTAGACAAAATCAATTATATAAATAAAAACATACGCAAAAAGAACTATAATTCTTACATTTTGATTTATAATTTATAGTATTCAATACTAAAAAAAAATACATTTATCAAATATTAACTTTAAATAAATTTAATAATGAAAAAATTATTTTTAATCGCATTATTTGCAATTGGATTAACAACAACGGCGTCAGCTCAATCTGTTACACTTGACTCTAATGGCACGCCAATTGCTCATTTTTCAGGGATTAGCGAGCCATTAGATCTAATATGGTCTATTCCAGGAAGTTCAGATATGTACGAAGGAAGTATAACTTCTGGTTTTACAACGTATAACTTTATTGTAGAACTAGATCCAAATGGTAACATTATTTGGCAAGAAATATGGGAGAGTTAGTCAAAAGCATTTTTTGACTTAAGTAAAATCCGGAATAATTGAATTATTCTGGATTTTTTTATACTCCAATTTTAAAATCTAAGTTCAACTCCCCTCTGCCGCCAGTTTCTACCAAAGGTAGACTAATACAATTGCTGGTGGCCCTTCTTGCCGCAAGATTGCATCTTATGGTACTAAAAGGGCCAGTAATAACTTAAATCAAAACTAAACAAAAAAAGCCCTAACGTTTCCGTTAGGGCTTTTCCATTTCTGCCTCGGCAGAAATAATATATTTTATTGAAGTTTAAACGTAATTGGAATACTAAAAGGTACTTTTACAGCTCTGCCTCTTTGCTTGCCTGGTGTCATTTTAGGAAGCTTGTTGATAATACGCAACGCTTCTTTTTCCAAATTTTTATCCGGTCCTCGCATTCTAATATTTCCAATGCTACCATCTCTTTGGATAACAAAAACAACATTTACCCTTCCTTGAACACCCATTTCTTGGGCAATCTCTGGGTAACGGAAATTTTTACGGATATGCTTTTGCATCATCTCCTGGAAGCATTGTTTTTTATTGGATGCCCTTTCGCAACCTGGAAATACAGGTACGTCTTCAATTACAGCAAAAGGAATAGATTCGTCCAAATCAACCTCTTCTACCTCAACATCTTCAATTTCCATTACTTCCTCATCCTGACTGGTTTCCGTAGATTCAATTACAGTTTCTTCCACTTCTTCCTCATCTTCAACAACCTCAATAATTTCTGGTGCTGCTGGTGGTGGTGGTGGTGGTGGAGTTTTTATCTGCTCCGTCATTGGCACCTCTTCATCCAGCTGGTCCTCAACATTCATTGAAATGTCATAATCACCGCTATTATCGTATTTTTTCCACTCCATGGCTCCATAAACCAACCCCAAAACAGCGGCCAGCCCTATTACGAAATAGAGTGAACTGTTTTTTCCTACATCTGCTTTTGGATTCTTTTTTAGTTCCATCGTTTTGATTTTAGTGTTTGCTAATTTAAATATTAATTGGTTAAATAAGCAATTAAATTTTCCATTTTAACGGCCTTTCTATAGAAAAATACCACTTAATCAAGCTTATCCCAAGAAATGCGCCGATTGAATTGGCCAAAACATCGCCTATTTCAGCCATGCGATCTGTTGTAATCGCATATTGTAACACCTCAATAAATATGCCATATCCTATCGCCAGAAGCAAGATTATACCCACTGCTTTGGACAATTTTATTTTACCTCTTGTGCGTTCCCTTAAAAAAAGACATCCCAATAGTGCAAAAACAAAATAAAATATAAAGTGTGTAATCTTATCTGCATAGGGAATGTTCACTTGCCCTGTATCCAAACCTGAAAAAGAAAATAAGCTGAGTATGGTTATCACCAACACCCAGCTTACAAATGATATTAAAAAAATATTTTTTTTAAGCACCTACCAATGCCTTATACGCTTCATCACTCATTAAACCTTCAACTTCCGAAGCATCACTTATTTTAATCTTGATCATCCAGCCATCACCATAGGGGTCCGTATTCACCTTCTCTGGCTCATCTTCCAAGGTTTCGTTAAACGCAATAATTTCGCCAGTTAAGGGTAAAAACAAATCGGAAACCGTCTTTACGGCCTCCACAGTGCCAAATACCTCATCTTTGTCCAAAGTTTCATCCAAAGTCTCTACTTCAACATAAACGATATCCCCCAATTCTCCTTGGGCAAAATCGGTAATGCCAACGGTAGCTGTATCTCCGTCTATTTTAACCCACTCGTGATCTTTGGTATACTTTAATTCTGCTGGAATGTTCATTGTCTTATTTTGTATTAGTCATAAGACAAATGTAACGGATTGGATATAGCTATTCAAGTAAATTTTATAACAAAATATTCAGTTTGAAAAACTAGTTCCCAAAATTATACCTTATGGTAAAACCGGCATTAATGGTTGTCTGTGGGAATGCCGTGGAGACCGCAAACTGGGAAAAGGAATGATCATAAAAGAACAGCGCATTCAAGCTTTTGCTCAATGCATAATCCGCAGTGAACTTAATGGACATTAATTGTTGACCGGAAGTAATTTGATTGTTATCTATGTCCAAGTTTCTTATAATCGTAATATTATCCCTAAGGGATAAATCTGCCTTTAAGTTTAAATCGCCTTTTAAGCGCGTTTTTTCACCACCTATGTTGGTCACAAACTTTACATCTTTAAAACGGTAGCCCAATCCAAGGGTATATTCCTTTCCGTTGATTTCTGTAAGGAGGTTATTGTCAAAGCTTAGAGAAAGTACCCGACTTGAACTTACCTCAGCTACAAAGCTAAAGGAATTCTTCATCTCAAAATCCACACGCATTAAGGGATTAAAATCATCATTGAGCACTACATTGTTAATTATGTTCTCAGGCAATAAATCACCAGTGTCTGGATCGGTTGTGGTATTCTCTCTTTCTAAATTGGTTTGAAATGAGTTGATACTGTAAGCGGCACGATACCCGTGACTTAATGAAAAACGTTTGAATTTCTTCTTGAACCATCTATTCTTCATCAATCCAGTATACTTAATGTTCCAATTTGGAATTGGAATTTCCCTGAAGGCATCCAAATTTACACGGTCAACATCTTGACCCGTATAGGCAGCAAAGAAAGCCGGCAACAATACTTCTTGTTGCGTCTTTCCATATAACTCTGGAAAGCCATCTTCATCCAAAGTGCCCGGTGACTGCCCCCTGTCCGAAACCAATCTGTTGGCAATGGTGATTCTATTCTGTTTAAATGTTTCAAACGTTTCCGAATCAAATTCATCACTTTTATTGAAAACTGTCCCGATCATAACAGTTGAGATGCTAAAATTCCCCAACTCATTTACCAGTCCATTCTGATTGTTTATCCATTCTTGCGGGCTATAATTTTCTTGAGTACTGCTTGAAAATTGCCTGTCGGCTGTAAAATCAATGGTTAAATCTTGGGTGGGATTAGCAGTTGCTGCAAGATTTAACTGCTTGTTTGTGTTTTGCATATACTGGGAATTAAATTCAGTAAATGTGGTCAACCAACCATTACGTGCAGCTTCAAAACGCACATCGGCTTGGCTACCAAAAACAAATCCCAATGTTGGCCGCGCCGAACCAATAAAACCTACAGATTGTGTATATCCTGGAAGTACAGTACCATTATTTTCACTGTAGTTTACATTCACCCGTTTTACCATGGTTACAATGTCCACCAAAGTATTAAAGGCTTTGCTCGTCTTCTTTGGTGGTTTTTCGTCCGTTTCGGTTGATGCAGGATTTCCTGCTTTATCCCTTCGTACCTGAACTTGATTGGCCGTGACTTTGCCGTCTCGCTTTTTCAATCCCAAAAAGTCATAAAAGCGTTGCATTGTCAAGTTTGCTGTTATGGTATGGGTATTGGCATTTTGAACTGTATTTATATTCTCTCCTGAAACCTCAATCAAAGCATCTCCGCCACGTTGCCAGTCAAAATTACTGGTATAGGTGTACTGCGCATTCATAAAATCCAAAAACGGAAACTTATTGAAGGGCAGTTCATAGTTCAATTCCATACGTTGCGAATGTCGGTTGGGTTCTCCAACATCAAAAAAGCCATCCCATAAGTTCAAATCCGCATTTATACCAGAATCCGAATCATCATCCACATTAAAATAATTCCTTACGATATTATTATTGGATCCTGTTAGATTTAACCGCAATGACTTTGAAATACTGTAATTTAACGTATACTGCCAATTAAACAGGTAATTACGTTGTTGCAACAAGGGCAATTCCAAGGCTTCTACCCCCGGTTCCAGAACATCCCTAAAACGCTGTTGATTAAAAGATCTATTGTAATTTGCATTGACCGATAAACTTGTAGGCAATACATTAAAGTTCAATTCCTTTAACCATTGCCAATATTTTCCAGTGAACAGGGAATCCTTTTTGGCAAATGGAGCTACAGGGGCTGGTTTAAAATTATGATTGTACACAAAACCGGTGGTCACATTTTGATCCCGTAGATCTGCAACCTCAAAATCCCTATGATTGGTTTCATTATAGGAATAATTGAAAGTAAAGTTTTCAACGTCAAAAAAGTTCTCTTTTGCTTCCTCACCTCTATTTTTTCTAACCCCAATAAGGTTGATGCTTCTTCTTTTGGTATAGTCTTCTGCCTGTGTCCTTATGGTCTCGGCATCTTCTGGAGTTTCGGCTGCTGCAATACGGTCCTCCAATTTTAAATCATCGTATACTGGATCAAACTCTGGAGTTATCAAACTTTCAGAAATGCCATAATTGAACGGTAGCTCAAGTCCCCATTTCTTTGGAAACAATTGCCCCACATTTATATTGGTTACCACATCATAAGATATGGCATCTTCCCGTGAACGTTCATTGGGCATTTGATCAATGGAACCAAAACCAGATGTACTTCTGCTTCCTGTTGCGGTAACATTTGCAAAATCTGCCATGTTTGCGTCCAAAGCGGCAACTGCGGCCCAACCTCCATTGTTGTCCAAACCGGCCAATCGTAGTTCGTTGAACCAAACCTCCCCTCTTGCTGGTAGATCATCAATATTTTTAATACCCACCATCATACCTCTAATACTACCTAAAGATGGGTTACCGCGTATTCCTATCCGAAGCCTTCCCAAAGTTCTGGGGGCAAATTCATCTACCGAAACTACCTCTCCATCAATTACCTCGTAATAGTTGATTTGACTTAGCGTCTGGGATGCTATTCCTTGAGATTTTACTTTATTCAAATCGCTCAAAGCAATATCAATTTCGTTGACATCGGGCCAAATTTCATCTTCAGATGTTGCACTGAAAGATGTAAGTTGAAGTGGCAGTTCTATTTGATAAAAGTTCTCTGAAAAATCTGTTCCAATTCTTAGGAAACCGACCAGCGGAGTATCGTCATCCGAATAATCGCTATTTAAAATTTTCTCGGCGTGCATAAACATTTTAATACGTTCATACTGGCGCACATCAATATTTACATTTTTAAAAACACCACGTGAGTCTTGGGATTCTAAATTTTCGACCACAAAGGAAAGCGACTGCTCGTTTTGTCGAATTATAGTATTGTTATTGTTCAGTTGTTCCCTGACAACTCCTGGAGGCAGAACATACGGAATGGGCTGCCGCCCAAAATTTTCCTCAATATTTACCGTATTCACATCGGTTACGGTACCATCATCAGATGGATCGTTGTCCACATCGGGTTGTAACGAGTTCGTATATGTTCTCCAATCTCCCCGTACCAAATCCAAAGTAGCAAACCGAAGTACAACATCATCCGTGAATCCAGTGAGGTACATTCGCATAAAACTCATGGAACGAAAATCTGTTATTCCGCCTACAGCATCTGTAAAATCACTTAATGGGATTTTATATTGAATCCATCTCCTGTTCAACTGGGTGCCATTAGGAAGTGTTGATGTCAAACCTTCACGAATATCAGTTACATACTGATCATTAATGGTTGTATTTGGCTTTATTTGGATTCGATATTCATAATAGCTATTCACCGTGTTCATGGTTAAATCCCTATCAATATCCTCCACATCTGGTAAAGTAGTTGATCCCCTATTTGTGTTGGTTACGGCAACAGGTGAATTTCCATCTGGGTTATTAAAATCCAAATAACGCTCTAGGATACCACCTTCCCTGTTCAAATAATATTCATAATTATCAAGGGCGGGGTCATCTCCAGGACCATAAATAGCTTGCTCAGCAATATCGTCCAATCCATCTAAACCAACATCTTGCAATGTCCTGTTTGTTTCATCGGCATCAAAGGCATATACCAGAGATTGGGTTGAGGGCACTTGCCCCCAGATTGTCTCTCTGGGAGTTTCACTATTGGTGCTTGCAGGCAGTCCGTTTTCATATTGTTTACGGCCGTCTTTCAGTATATCTTCGGAAATATTCCCTAGATTAAATACCAACTCACCATCATTGACACCATTGGTTTGTCCATCTATATATGGATCCAACACCCAAAACTGGACAAATTCCACATTGGATTGTTCAAAGTTGGTACTGCTCAATGGACGCATAATACCAGCCCATTTATCATCCGGAGTTTCCGTTGCAAAATCAGGATTGGCATTGTAGGGCCCTTTTTGGTTTGGGTAATACACCAAATCCAAAGTTCCCTGAACGGTTGTTTGCCCTTGGGCAATATCGGTTTCCGAAAAGACCTCATCTATAAAAACCCTTCGAGTAGTATTTAAAGAAATATCATTATCTGACATGCTTGAAGGCCTTTGGTTGGTGTAAAAAATAGGATCAATGGTGTACCAAGACATTTTTGCACGTTCATAGCCTACATCTATATCAGTTCGGTCTTCCAAAAATTCAACCGGGGGACTTGCCAAAAACCACCCCAAGGATGACCGTATATCTATTAGGGCCTGTGCTCCTTCAAAATCGTCTATATAAGTTGTGGTTTCCCCTTGAAAATCAGCATTCTTTGGCGAATTGGGTTTTAAAAAAGCCACTTCACCCCGAATGGAAAGATTCGAGGGAACATCAGTATCTATGTTTGGCAACTTATTGGCCAATCGTGTTAAAAAGGGAATTTCCGTACTGAAATTTCCATTGAGGCCAAAAATGGTATTGTTAACTGGTTCTACACCATAATTGGACTTTTGCGTTAAGGGTCTTTCATTGAGGTTCAACAAGGTTCCTCCCAACACAAAGTTTTCATTGAATTGATGTTCCACATTGATTCCCGTAAATCTTCTTGTCTGCTGTCCAAAAACCGCATTATTTTCTACGGAAATATTGATAGGTATATCGGATGCTTCCAGACTTGGATCCAAAATTTGCACTGTACCTGCCAGATAATTCACCGTATAGTCTATCCCTTCCTGCAACTGACGACCACCAGCAGTAACCCTTACCGAACCTTGTGGTACATTAAAGGCACCAATTGGAATACCATTGCTTCCCTCAGATTTATAACGCCCTTTTAACTGAAACCTATTCTTCTCTGCATCCTGTAGCGAAGCCGCCTTTGTCTTGGCATACATATTACGGAATACATATTTCTGTTGGTTTTCATTGTATCCCTGATCATTATCAACATCATAGGTTCCCCCTCCCAGTTCATTGAACAAGTACTCTCCGAAAGGTTCAACCTTGGTGAAAATAATACGTCCGGATTGGGTGTCGATAGTTATACCAGGTACATAATCAAAAAAACCATCACCGCCCGGTTGCACATCATTGTACACATTGAGTCGGTCTAAATTGAATATGTCTATCAGAATACGTTCTTCAAAACCTACAGGCCAACCTGCATTGGGATCTACTGGTGTAATGTAGTTTCTAGGTGTGGGGTCAGTATAAAGAATGTTTAACTTAAAGTCATCTTGGCTTAATTGAAAGGCTCCAGTTGCGTAAATATTTTTCATCATCAAATCCCAAATAGGATCTTCTACGTTGGTGATGTTACTTTTCAGTAATTTCAAAATCAAGGTATTGTTCTCAACAATGGGATTTACCCCTCCTGAAACGGTAGTGGCATCTACGCTGCCATTGGCAAATTCACCCACCTGAAAAACTTCACCATTGAAGGTATATTGGAACGCAACCCCCAAAACCTCATCATTGCTCAGCCTTTGGTTTAGGGAAATATATCCCAATTGTGCATCAAATTGATAGTCTCTGTTCTGTTCCAGTTTTCGGGCATTTTCTAAAATAGCATAATCAAAACCTTGATTTGCCGTTACCCCAAATCCGGATTCTACGGTAGCAATATCCCGAATGGATGACGTTAACTGCCCTCCATTACCAATTAAGGCTGGATCAAAATCATTGGCTCCGTTACGGGGCAAAGCTCCCATTTCAAAAACGTTGAAGAACCCTGCAGGGGCATTGCCTTCTTTTCCAATCCTGGTAACTTCCCTTCCATCGACACCTAACTCAACTTCTCCCAAATCCTGAAGCGCAACAACGTTCCTAACGTTTAGCGTTTGCTGGTTACGATTGGTGATCCATACTTCCAAACGGGTAATTTGTACTTGACTTTGGATGAAGGGATAATTTGTTAACGCAGCATCGTAATTGTCCCTAAAATATTGGGCCAAGAAAAAGTGTTTGTCCTCATCATAATCCAAGGCAGTACGAGTAAATTCATTTACGGTTCCACCCCCTTGTGCCACCACAGTGTTATTTTGTGATTGTTGTTCCGAGAAAACAGCGGTTACTGTGGTCTTTCCAAACTGTAATTGTGTTTTTACACCGAAAAGGCTTTGTGCTCCCGTAATAAGAGAACTGTTCAAGGGCATGTTTACATTCCCTATCTCTATTTTTCTTAGAATATCGTCTTCCGTTGGCGTATAATCTATTTTGACCAAATTTTGGAAATCGAAAGTTGCCTCCGTGTCATAATTAGCCGTCACCAGCAAACGCTCTCCAACTTTTCCCTGTAGACTTAAACTAATTCGCTGATCAAAATCAAAAGAAAGATTAGTTCTATTTCTAGGTGAAAGTGCCGGATTGTCATTTTTCTGCCATAAAACTCCCAAATCCATTGCTACGGAACCTTGTGGAATTACTTCAATCGTATTCCCTCCAAAAATGGACTCAAAAAAACTGCTGTTCACGTAAAAATTAGGCAAGAGATTCTTTCTAGCTTCTTCACTTCCCTCTTTTTTACCTGTAAAGGCATCTATTTTATCTTTAAAATAAGATTTCATCCGTTCTTTTCGGACGAGCTCGTAATATTGATCAGGAGTAAGTATTACAGGATGGTTTACATCAAAATCCCCAACGCTTTCCGTGTAGATATAGCGGTCAAGTTTAGGGTCATACGTGTATTTAGCAATAATGCTATCAGGATTTTCCAATATCAACCGCCCAAGTGCAACACCCGTTTTTACCGAATCCTGAACTTGTTCATTGGTTTCTTGCCCCATTAGGTTAGTGGCTATCAGAAAACATACAAAAAAGAAAAAGTACCTAAATCTTAATGATTTAAGTATTGGTTTTGCCCCTCTTTTCAAACTAGTTACAAATTTTTCAGCGCCAATTTTATAATGTCCTCAACGCTTAATGATGAATCTTGGGATAATACCTTGTCCACAACCTTTTCAGATTGCCTTCGGACAAAACCAAGAACCTCTAAAGCAGATAACGCTTCTTCTTTGCTTGTATTGTTTGATTGAAGGGAAACTTCACCCATATCATAGACTTTTAAAATCTTATCCTTTAAGTCTAAGATTACCCGTTGAGCCGTCTTGGCCCCTATCCCCTTGATTGCCTGTATGGAAGGGACATCTCCGTTGGCAATTGCATCCCGAACTTGTGTAGGTGATAATGAGGACAACATGGTCCGGGCTATACTTGATCCAATGCCCGAAACTGAAATCAATAATCGAAATATTTCCCGTTCCGATTTTTCCACAAATCCAAACAACGTATGGGAGTCTTCTTTTACCTGTAGATGTGTAAAAAGTCTGATGTTCTCCTCATCTTTTAATTTTGAAAAAGTGTGTAATGAAATATTTAGAAAGTACCCTATGCCACCACATTCGATGATGACATATGTTGGATTTTTCTCAACTAATTTTCCGTTTAAATGGGTAATCATTTAGAAGTTTGTTTATTAGGTATTGGTACTGCGGAACTAATTGTTTTCTCCCATTCTTGCTTTTTTTCGTTTCTCACGTTCCTGGGCATCTATAACGGCAACCGCAGCCATATTGACCATTTCATCAACGCTTGCCCCCAACTGCAAAATATGTGCAGATCTGCGTAGACCTACCATAATTGGGCCAATAGAATCCGCATTGTTCAGTCCCTTTAGGAGCTTATAGGTAATATTTGCTGAATCCAAGTTAGGGAATATCAACGTATTCACCTTTTTTCCCGCCAACTTTGAAAAAGGAAAATTGTTATGACACAATTCTTGACTCAGTGCAAAATCTGTTTGGATTTCTCCGTCAACCACCAAATCTGGATTGCGTTCGTGCAAAATTTTAACGGCATCCCTCACTTTTTGCGCATTTGGATGACCCGAAGACCCATAGTTGGCATAGGACAACATGGCCATTACAGGATTAAATCCAAAATTACTGGCAACATTTGCCGTCATTTGGGCTATTTCGGCCAAATCTTCAGCACTTGGATCTATATTGATTGAGGTATCTGCCAAGAACAAAGGTCCTCTTTCGGTAATCATAATATTTACCGTAGACGCATTTTTCACTCCCTTGGCTCGTCCTAAAATTTCAAAAACAGGTTTCAACACTTTTGGGTACGACCTGGAATATCCTGAAATCATACCATCAGCATCTCCTTCCAGAAGCATCATTGCACCAAAATAATTGCGCTTGCCCATATTAACATTGGCGCTATATTTTGTTTCGCCTTTGCGTTTTCTAGACTCCCACAATTTAATGGCATATTTTGTCCTGATATCCTTTGATTCGTCCGAACGTGGATCTATGATTGGTACTTCGGCATCAAAATCCAATTCCTTTTTTAGGCTTTCAATGGTTTCCCTATCGCCCAGCAAAATAGGTATTGCTATGCCTTCATCATGCACAATTTGCGCAGCTTTCATCACATCTAGCAATTCTGCCTCCGCAAAAACGATTCTCTTAGGGTTCTGCTTCGCCCTATTGTGCATAAGACGCACAACTTTATTGTCATTTCCAGACCTTAGGTATAATTCGTCCTCATATTTTTTCCAATCCTGAATTGGAGCCTTTGCCACCCCGCTCTCAATGGCTGCTTTTGCAACTGCTGGTGGAATCTTAGTGATCAACCTGGGATCAAAAGGTTTTGGGATTATATAATCTTTACCAAAAGTCAATCGTGTTGTATCGTAAGCAATATTTACCTGTTCTGGGACAGGTTCCCGCGTTAGATCCGCCAACGCCCTAACCGCGGCCATCTTCATTGCTTCATTAATTTTTGTTGCTCTAACATCCAATGCCCCTCTAAAAATAAAAGGGAATCCCAAAACATTATTCACCTGATTGGGGTGATCGGAACGGCCGGTTGCCATAATGATATCATCCCTTGTCTTACAGGCAAGATTATATTCAATTTCCGGATCAGGGTTGGCCATTGCAAAAACAATAGGCTCTTTGGCCATGGATTTGAGCATTTCTGGAGAAAGTATATTGGCTATTGACAATCCAATAAATACATCTGCATCCTGCATAGCTTCTTCCAAAGTATCAATCTTTCTATCAGAAGCAAATTCCATTTTTTCTGTGGAAAGGTTTTCTCGATCACTCCGAATAACGCCCTTACTATCCAGCATAACAATGTTTTCAGCCTTTGCACCAAACGCTTTATATAATTTAGTGCAGGACACTGCAGCTGCACCAGCTCCACTTACTACAATTTTGGCTTCGCTAATTTTCCTATGGGTAATTTCCAAAGCATTTAATAATGCAGCGGCAGAAATTATTGCTGTACCATGTTGATCATCATGCATTACTGGAATATCCAGTTCTTCCTTGAGTCTTCGCTCAATCTCAAATGCTTCAGGAGCCTTGATATCCTCAAGGTTGATACCTCCAAATGTTGGGGCTATAGCCTTTACCGTTTCTACAAATTTATCTACATCCGTGGCATCCAATTCAATATCAATACCATCAATATCCGCAAAAATCTTAAAGAGAAGGCATTTACCTTCCATAACCGGTTTGGAAGCTTCCGGGCCTATATTTCCCAGTCCCAAAACTGCCGTACCGTTTGAAATTACAGCAACAATATTTCCTTTTGCGGTATACTTATAGACATCTTCCTTGTTCTTTTCAATTTCCAAACAAGGGATTGCAACTCCCGGTGAGTAAGCCAATGCCAAATCTCGCTGCGTGGCATAAGGCTTGGTAGGAACAATTTTTATTTTTCCCGGCTGGGGTTTAGCATGGTATAAGAGTGCTTCCCGACGTTGTTGTTCTTTGTTCATTTATACAGATTGAAGGTGTAAATTTATACCTTATTCTTTGGATTAAGGTTACAATAATCCCAAATAAAAAGACGCCAATAGTAAGTGGCGCCCAATTATATAATTCTTATCTCTGTCTACCAAAAGTAACCTACAATAATTGAGGTAACTACAAGCAATATAATTGCCAAATATCTGTAGTTTTTATACCATGGCAATCCCTTTAATTCTTCGGTTTCCTCAGCAAACATTTCCTTCTTATAGGTGTATTCCGCTACTTTTTGAGCATCAGGTTGTCCCGTTGATAAACTAACCGCCACATGGGTTAGAATGCTAATCACAAATAATAGATTTGCTTTTGCGAGAAAATGAAATTCATTTATATAAGGTGAAATATCATAGCTTGCAGATAAAATCATAAACACCGCAGCGGCACCACCAACAAGTAAACTCACAAATGCCCCGTTCGCATTGGCCCTTTTCCAGAAAAGCCCCAATATAAATGCTGAAACAACCGGTGGACTGGTAAAAGCAATTACCAGTTGAAGGTAACCCCAGAGCGAATCACTTACTCGTTCTATGAAGGGCACCCAAGCAGAAGCAAGGACAACTAATACTAATGTAGCAATTTGTCCGGCTCTTACCAATTGCTTGCTGGTCATTTCTGGACGTAATTGTTTTACAAAATCCATTGTAATAAGTGTTGATGCCGAGTTAAATGTTGCGGAAACGGAAGACATCATTGCTGCTAACAATCCTGCCACTACCAAACCTAAAATACCTGTGGGCAAAAGTTGGAACAACAATACCGGATAGGTAAGGTTAGGACAATCCACAAGGTTTTCACACATACCTCCATCTGCCAAGGGATAGTTTAAGCCTGAAATATCTAAAGTACTGAAAAGCAAAAGAGCCAGCACCCCAGGCACTACCATTATAAAGATTACAGGAAGTTTTAACAACCCAGCGAACAAAGCACCCCAACGACCATGGTTTAGGTCTTTTGCCCCTAATACACGCTGGACCATGAATTGGTTATTGGCCCAAAAATAAAAGCCCAAAAGTGGAACCCCTGTCAAAAGCCCCCACCAAGGCATAAACTCATCGTTATTGGGACGTACCAAACTAAATACTTCGTCCGAATTTGAGGGGATGAATTTCCCTTCGGCAGCTCGATCACCAAAATTAACATCACCCGAAGCCAAAGCTGCATCCAACTTGGACATCATACCGCTCCATCCGCCGCCAAGTTCATCAAATGCAAAATAAGTAAGCAAACACGAACCTATAATCAACAATACGGCTTGAATTACTTCCGTTTGAATAACCGAGTTTAACCCTCCTGGGATGGTATATGCTGCCGCGGCAACTGCCAAACCTATTATAATATATGTGGAATCGACATCCGGAAATAATAGTTTCAACACAATGCTCCCTACATAAAGCCCTGCAGCAGTATCTACCAATACATTACCTACAATTGTAATTAAAGAAAAGTAATATCTGGATCTTTTATCATAACGCCTTTGCATAAATTCTGGCATAGTGTACACTCCAGATTTCAAGTAAAAAGGCAAGAAAAATATAGAGAAGAAAATCAGGATTACAACGGCATACCACTCGTAGTTGTATACATTAACATTTGTCTGAAAACCATCAGAGGCCAAGCCTACCAAGGTAGAACTTGAAATGTTTGCAGAAAACAACGCTATCCCCACAATGGGCCATGTCATTGTTCTACCACCTAAAAAATAATCTTCTGAACTGCTTCTTTTTGATTTTGATATTCCGTAAATAATTATTCCTACCAGATATACAAGAATCACAATAATATCTAGGGTCTGTAATCCACTCATGGTTTTCTTAATTTAGTTAGTTTTGGTTTAAATGGTTCAAAATCTCAATAAGGAAAAATCAAAAAAAATTAGATTATGATAAATTTGATAGTCTATTTTTGAGAAAATCACAGTATGAACAACTACCAATATAGTATTTTTAATTTTTTCTTAAAAAAAACTTAACACCAAATACTTTAGTAGATTGAACGAAATCGATGTAGTTGGTTATGTAGATTTCAAAAACTTGATATTTCGTTGTAAACCAGAGAATTTTGTTCGCTTTACTGCTGACTTTTTAAACACTTTTTTAAAGACATCTTCGGTGATTTCCTCCCAATCCTTTTTGGTCATGGATAGTAATTCTGGATTTGGATTAAAGAGTGGTTCATTATGCGATTTTGAAAAACGGTTCCACGGACAAACATCTTGGCAGACATCACAACCAAACATCCAATCATCAAATTTTCCTTGGAACTCATTAGGAATTTCATTTTTCAACTCAATGGTAAAATAAGAAATACATTTACTGCCATCTACAACATAAGGTTCCACAATGGCTTCGGTTGGGCAGGCATCAATGCAGGCGGTACATGTACCACAATGATCAGTGACAGGAGTATCATAATCCAACTCTAAATCAACAATCAATTCAGCAATAAAATAAAAAGATCCTACTTGTTGGGTAAGCAGATTGCTATGCTTACCTATCCATCCCAATCCACTTTTTGCTGCCCATGCTTTATCTAAAACTGGAGCTGAATCAACAAAAGCACGACCATGAACTTCTCCAATATCTTGCTGGATAAAATTAAGGAGACTTTTTAATTTGTCCTTTATTACAAAGTGATAGTCCGTACCATAAGCGTATTTCGAAATCTTATAGGAATCCAGGTTTTGTTCTTCGGAAGGATGGTAATTTAGGAGTAAGGAAATTACAGATTTTGAGCCTTCCACTAGTTTGGTAGGGTCCAACCGTTTGTCAAAATGGTTTTCCATGTACTGCATCTCACCATGCCTATTTTGGTTAAGCCATTTTTCCAATCTTGGTGCTTCTTCTTCCAAAAATCCAGCTTGGGAAACACCACAAGACAAAAAACCGAGGCGCTTGGCTTCGGTTTTGATACGTTTTGTATGGGTAGTTCTTGAATTCAAATTAAAATAACCCTCCTTGCGTTGCCCCTTTGATTCTGCCTAAATGTTTATAGGCCAGTTCGGTCACTTCACGACCTCTTGGAGTTCGCATGATAAATCCTTGCTGTATCAGAAAAGGCTCGTAAACTTCTTCAATGGTTTCGGCACTTTCCGAAACCGCGGTTGCCAATGTTGTAATCCCAACAGGGCCTCCTTTGAACTTATCGATAATAGTGGTCAGTATTTTATTATCCATTTCATCCAGTCCATGGGCATCTACATTTAGTGCTTTTAAACTGAACCTTGAAATATCCATATCTATATTTCCATTGCCTTTTATTTGGGCAAAATCCCGAACCCTCCGCAAAAGTGCATTGCAAATTCTTGGGGTTCCTCTGCTTCGTCCGGCAATTTCTATTGCCGCATCATTTGTAATGGGAACTTTTAGAATCTCAGCACTTCGTTCAACAATGGTGGACAAAAGTTCTGTATTGTAATATTGTAATCGGCTTTGGATACCAAATCGTGCTCGCATTGGGGCTGTCAGTAACCCTGACCGCGTGGTAGCACCCACTAAAGTAAATGGACTTAAATTGATTTGAACCGTTCTGGCATTTGGCCCTGTCTCTATCATGATATCAATCTTATAATCCTCCATTGCTGAGTATAAATATTCTTCCACAATAGGACTCAAGCGATGAATTTCATCTATGAACAGAACATCCCGTTCTTCAAGATTGGTCAATAGTCCCGCCAAATCACCCGGTTTGTCCAAAACAGGACCAGAAGTAATCTTTATACCCACTCCCAATTCATTGGCCAGAATATGCGCAAGTGTGGTTTTTCCCAAACCTGGCGGACCATGAAACAACGTATGGTCAAGAGCTTCATCGCGAAGATTAGCCGCTTGAACAAAAATCTTCAAATTTTCCAACACCTGCTCCTGACCCGTAAAATCATCAAAGGTAATGGGCCTTAATGCTCTTTCAATGTCAAGCTCTTCTTGAGAGAAATTCTCAGGTGTAGGATCTAGATTTTCATTCATATCCTAACAAATATAGTTGAAAACCAGATGTGCTAGAAGCCATTTTCTCTAAAATGCTGAAGTATAGGAATTGAAGTATCCATCTTAAAATTCTATACCTTAAATTAGATACGTCAAAAAAAATACTATTTCTTCAACTTAGCATTTTATGGTTAAATCCGATTACTCCTTAGGCATTCTGCAATACATCCCTTTTTTTTATGTCATCTGGTCCGATGATTTACTTTCGGCCTCTGAAATATCAGTAGTCAAAAAAACAATTGAGTTGGACTCGGCACTTAATGCTGATGAAAAAAATCAACTTTCACGTTGGTTGGACCGGGAGAACCCGCCTGCTGATAACGTATTGAAAAGTTGGAAACACACCATATCAAATTCCAATGTTAAATTGATTGAAAGTGATACCTATCCACTAACATCACTAAGTCAACGCTTGGGGAATTTACAATGTGATAATTGCGATTTCAACGACCATTTAAAACATATTGAAATTAATTTAGGGATACAACCCAACCATTACAACCATTTATTCGATGTTGAAGTCATACATCATAAATCATCAAATTTTTATGATCCCAACGCACTTGATACTATTTTAAAAGGGCCACATTCTAAGGCGGTTGATGATTTTCGTGATATTCTGAATCAACCTATTTTTCAGTGGGATGTTCTCAGAAACAAAGAAGATTTTAGAGGAAAAGTATTGCAGCAGGTTCAGCTGTTGGGCAATAAGGGTTATGGTGCCATGGCGTTCAGTCCAGAATATGGCGGAACCGGAAATATGCCAGCTTATGCAGCAATTTTTGAACACCTTATGTTCGTTGATGGCAGCCTAGCGATAAAATTTGGGGTTCAATTTGGACTTTTTGGGGGTAGCATTCAAAAATTGGGCACTAAAAAACATCACGACCAATACTTGATGGATACAGGGAAAGCAAAACTGTTGGGTTGTTTTGCAATGACCGAAACTGGACACGGTTCCAATGTTAGAGGTATTAAAACCACAGCCACTTATGACAAAAAAACCGATTCAATCATAATTCATACGCCAGGCAAAAATGACAATAAGGAATATATAGGAAACGCGCTGCACTCAACCATGGCATCCGTTTTTGCACAGTTGATCGTAGATGGAAAAAATGAAGGAGTCCATGCCATTTTGGTTCCTGTACGGGATAAAAACAATGCTGTATTGAATGGTATCACCATTGAAGACAATGGGTATAAACTTGGTTTAAACGGTGTTGATAATGGTAAGGTTTGGTTTAACCAAGTTAGTGTTCCTCGTGAAAATTTATTGAACAAATACGGCGAAATCAGGGATGATGGAACCTACTTTTCAGCAATCAAGAATCCCAATAAACGATTTTTTACCATGCTCGGCACTTTAGTTGGTGGGCGTATATGCGTGGCCAAAGGAGGCGTCGGTGGTGCAAAAATGGCATTGACCATTGCGGTTAAGCATGCCTTGAACAGAAGGCAATTCAATGACAGTGTAAAGGTGCAGGAAGATCTTATTATGGATTACCCTTCGCATCAATTACGACTAACTCCTGCAATAGCCAGTGCATATGTTTATCATGTTACTTTGGAAGAGATGATGAAACGATATAGCGATGATTCACAACCTGATAAAAGAAAAATAGAAACTCAAGTTGCCGGACTTAAATCTATCATCACCTGGTTTGCAAATGATACCATTCAAGAGTGTAGGGAAGCTTGTGGTGGGAAAGGATATTTATTGGAAAATAGAATTGCAGATCTAAAAGGGGATGTGGATATATTTACCACTTTTGAAGGGGACAACAATGTTTTACTGCAATTGGCGGCCAAAGGAGTTTTATCAGATTTCAAAGCGGAGTTCAATAGTGCTGGTTTTGCTTCGGTTTTAAAATTATTGCGAAGCCAACTTGCAGATAAATTGAGTACCATCAATCCTATTTATTCAAATAAAGTGGACAAGGAACATCTGTATAACCCAAAATTTCACCGGCATGCATTTAATTATAGAACCCGCAGACTTACCTATACATTGGCCATGCGTATACGAAGTTATATCAAAAAAGGAATTCCATCCTACCAAGCATTTTTAAAAGTCCAGACGCATTTGCTGGCTTTGGGAAAGGCTTATAGTGTAGAATTGGCCTACGAGATATACAATGAATTTTGTGCTTCAGTTACTGATGAAAAGCACAAGGTTTTATTGGATAAGTTGGGAACACTTTATGCGTTGCATCAACTTCATGACGATACGGGTTGGTTTTTAGAGCAAGGGTATTTTAGCGGAACTAAATCCAAAGCAATTCGGCTGCGCGTGGAACGTTTATCTACCGAGCTTCGCCCGCACGTTGAAGTTTTGGTAGATGGGTTTGGAATTCCGGAGCACTGCATCAGCGCTCCAATAGCCAAGTAGAAAAGTTACTCTACCTTCTTAATGAGCTGGGAAGTATCCAAAAACTCAAGAATAGTAATTTTAGGGTTCCCATATAGGTAAACCCTGGAATTTCCTTTGGCGGAGAGTTCTAAATCCCGGTACGCGTACAAACGGGCGTTTGCATCATTTTCAAGTTTAGCACTAATTGTTCCCGCTTCCATTTTCTCACCTTTGTATTTTGAATTTCCAGTTAGGTCAATTGCTATTCTATCTGAGGTCCCTTCGTAGGTCAAAGACCCATTTCCATCCAAATCAACCACACTCACTTCATTTACGGAATAGATATAAGCTTCAGCTCTATTGGTCAATCCAACATTCAGTGAGTCAACATCTACGTTAAAGTCTCCTTTGCTATTATCTTCCAAATTAATATCCATTACCGCAGCGCTTGCCTTTAAATTCAGTCTGGCATCTGCAAAGGCATCAACAAACAACTCATCGCTATTTATGATATCCTCCGAAACAATACTACCCTCTTTAACAGTGATTGCTCTTAGTTCTGTGTAATTTATCGTAATATCAAATTGCTTTTTGGCGGTTACATCATAGAAAGCACTTATTACCAACGTATTGTCCTCTACCCTAAATTTCAAAATGTCTATCAAATTATCATCGGCAATAATCTCATAGCCGGGTCCAAAGGATTTTTTCAATTTGATATCTAGATTGTCGTTAAGTTGAATTGCATTAAAAGCAGGTAGTTCCTCGTTCACCTCGGAAACAATTCGACTTCCTTTTATTTTGGGTTTGCGCTGTGCCAGCACCGTTACTTGGCACAACAATAGAAGTAATACTATAAGATTTTTCACAAGTGTTTGATTTAAGGTTCTTAAAGATATTACAAATAACAATTGCCGTACCAAACTCATCAAACAAAAAACCCATCCGAGTGGGATGGGTTTTCTTTATGTAAAGCTTTAATGATTCAGTTCTTCTTCGTTGTCCTGAAGCGGAACGGTCTGTGGAACAAAATCCTGACCCGGAAGAATATACTCACCATTTTCATGTGTTTTACTGTAGTCATATGCCCAACGGTGTACATGTGGGATTGCACCTGGCCAGTTACCATGTATATGTTCCTGTGGTGCTGTCCATTCTAAAGTAGTAGCTTTCCATGGATTTAAAGGTCCTTTTTTTCCGTAGAAAATACTTCTAATAAAATTGAAGGCAAATACCAATTGTGCTCCAGCAGTTATTATTGCGAAAACCGTCATCAACACCTGTACATTGGTAAGCTCATCAAACATTGGGAATGCGGTATTCTCATAATATCTTCGAGGTACACCGGCCATACCCACAAAATGCATTGGGAAGAATATTCCATATGATCCAATGGCTGTAATCCAAAAGTGGACATAGCCTAAGTTCTTGTTCATCATTTTACCTTCGAACATTTTAGGGAACCAATGATAAACCCCTGCAAAAAGTCCGTACAATGCTGATATACCCATCACCAAGTGGAAGTGAGCCACCACAAAATACGTATCATGTACATTAATGTCCAATGTACTATCACCCAATATTATTCCAGTAAGACCACCTGTGATAAAGGTTGATACCATTCCTATTGAAAAGAGCATTCCAGGGTTTAGTTGCAGATTTCCTTTCCATAAGGTGGTAATCCAGTTGAATGCTTTTACTGCTGATGGAATAGCAATCAATAATGTTGTAAATGTAAAGACAGACCCCAAAAACGGGTTCATCCCTGAAATGAACATGTGGTGTCCCCAAACAATAGTCGATAAGAATGCAATGGCCAAAATAGACGCAATCATTGCCCTATATCCAAAGATAGGTTTACGAGCGTTAACAGCCATTACTTCGGATACTATCCCCATGGCCGGAAGAATAACAATGTATACTTCTGGATGACCCAAGAACCAAAATAAGTGTTCAAACAATACTGGCGATCCTCCTTGATAGTGTAATACCTCTCCTTGAATGAAAATATCTGATAGGAAAAATGATGTTCCAAAACTTCTGTCCATAATCAACAGCAATGCTGCAGAAAGTAGCACTGGGAAGGAAATCACCCCAATTACAGCTGTCACAAAAAATGCCCAAATGGTCAAAGGTAAACGTGTCATAGACATTCCCTTTGTTCTTAGGTTAAGGACAGTAACTATATAGTTCAATGAACCCAATAGGGATGATGCAATAAATATGGCCATAGAAACCAACCAGAGTGTCATCCCTGCTCCGGAGCCCGGTTGCGCCATTGGCAATGCACTAAGTGGAGGGTAAATAGTCCATCCAGCTGCAGCAGGACCTGCCTCAACAAACAATGAAATTACCATGATAACGGCAGACACAAAGAACATCCAAAAAGAAAGCATATTCAGAAAGCCTGAGGCCATGTCACGAGCGCCAATCTGCAATGGAATCAATAAATTACTAAAAGTACCACTCAATCCAGCAGTAAGCACAAAGAAGACCATAATAGTACCGTGCATGGTAACCAATGCAAGGTAAATGTCGGCATCCATAACTCCACCAGGAGCCCATTTACCTAGAAACGCTTCAAAAACGGAAAAAGATTCCCCAGGCCATGCCAATTGCATTCTAAATAGCAATGACATTGCAATTCCAATAAAGCCCATAATCAAAACACCCGTAATAAGATATTGCTTAGCAATCATCTTATGGTCTTGACTGAAGATGTATTTGGTAACGAAGGTTTCTTTATGATGATGTCCGTGATCCTCGTGTCCGTGTTCAGTAGCTGACATAATCTTTTTAAATTTTATTATAGTTCTTTTCCTAGCCTAACTTATTCAACTGTTGCAAGCGTTTCTTTAAAAGTAGCTTGCTCGGCAATCCATTTATTATATTCTTCTTCTGTTTCCACTATAATTTTCATTTGCATGTTATAGTGTGATTTTCCACAGATTTTGTTACAAAGTAAAATGTAATCATATTCCCATGGATCCGAATTTGGTTCTCCAGCCGCAGCACGCTTTGCTCTAATGGCATTGGTCCTTTTTACCTTCTCAATTACATCAGGATTTAATCTAATCTCTTCTGTTGTTATTGTCGGTGTGAATGAAAATTGTGTTATCATGCCGGGAACACAGTTCATCTGCGCTCTAAAGTGTGGCATATATGCAGAATGCAATACATCTTGTGAACGCATCATAAAGTTAACTTTTCGTCCAACTGGAAGATGCAATTCTTTTACTATAATATCGTCTGCTCCATTTGGGTCAGCTTCATCCAAACCAAGAACGTTTGCTCTGTCAATATCAATTAACCTTACGCTGGCATCACCTAGAACATTGTCTTCTCCTCCGTAGCGAGCAGACCAATTAAATTGTTGTGCATATAATTCAACAATCAACGGATCATCTTCATCATTAATGTCCATAATATTAGTCCACGAATACAATCCCCATAGAATTAAACCTGCCAAAACAATAACGGGAATAATGGTCCAAATGAATTCCAAACGGTCGTTATCCGCAAAGAAAAGTGCTTTTTTACCTTCTTCTCCTCGGTACTTATATCCAAAATAATGCAACAATGCCTGTGTAATTGTCTGCACAAAAAAGATAATGGCAAAGGATACCCACATTAATTGATCGTATTCCCCACCATGTGCTGAAGATGCTTCTGGTAAAAGCATTTTGTTGTACTTAGCAAAGCTAAATATGGTTATCCCGTAGATAAAAATCAGGAATCCAAACAATAAATAACCATTGTAATTATTATCTGAATCCGTGGCTACCTCCGTACTTTCTGCTTTGAGTTGAGACAATTCAAAAATCTTGGTCATCTGCCAGATTGCGATTGCTACCAGTACTAAAACACTCAATGTTAATAATGCAGTCATTGTATATCTTTCTAAGACTTAATCGTATTAATAATGAAATTGTCTACTCTCTTCAATAAATGGATTGCGTTTTGGTTGTAATGGCTGTTTTGTAAGCGTGTTGAACACCCAATACACAAACAATCCTCCAAAGAACAATATTCCTCCAATTTCAGGTAATCCTATATACCATTGATCTCCAACCGTTGCTGGCATAATCATATTGAACACATCCATATAGTGACCAAAAAGCACTACAATACCGGCCATGATAACAAACCAGTTTACCCTTTTGTAATCACTGTTCATCAATACCAACAATGGGAATATAAAGTTCATGGCAAGCATTCCAAAGAATGGTAATTTATAATCTTCTATTCTTGTAATAAAATAGGTTACTTCTTCTGGGATGTTGGCATACCAAATCAACATAAATTGGGAAAACCATAGATAGGTCCAGAAAATACTGATTCCAAACATGAATTTTGCCAAATCATGAATATGGCTATTGTTTACATCCTCTAAATGTCCTTTTGATTTCAGGTAAATGGTAACCATTGCGATTACGGTAATTCCTGAAACGAACATACTAGCGAATACGTACCATCCAAATAGGGTACTGAACCAGTGGGGATCTACACTCATGATCCAATCCCAAGACATTATAGATTCCGTAATCAAATAGAACACCAAGAAAGCAGCGGAAATTCTGAAATTCAGCTTAAAGTTTGAATTATCATCAGACTCATCTTGTGCCAATGAAAGTTTTCTGGAATACTCACGATAGAAAATCCAACCGGCCAAGAAAATGGCTGCACGAACCAAAAAGAAAGTAGGATTTAAGTATCCTGCTTTTCCTTGTAATAGTTTGTCATGGGCAACTACATCGGCATCCATCCATACAAACATGTGATTCATATGCAATACAGAAAGTAACAAAATCACAAATACTATAATTCCGCCTGGTACGATATAAGCCGTAATTCCTTCCATTACACGAAATAACAGGGGTGACCAACCTGCCTGTGCAGCACGTTGAATAGCATAAAAAGCTAAAACACCCAATGATATCATAAAGAAGAAAAAGGCCGCAACGTATAATGCAGACCAAGGTCTATTCTGTAATTGATGCAATAAATGTTCGTCATGCGAAGCATCATGCTCCTCTCCATGTGCTGCAGCTTCACCATGTGTATCCTTTTCTGCATGATTTCCTTCCGCAGCATGGCTTGAGGCTTCTTCGCCATGTCCACCTCCGTGACCATCACCATGTGCTGAAGCCACCATTGCCTTGGCTTCTTCCACAGTACTGGGAGCAGATAAAAAACCTGTTGCTAAACAAATCAATCCAACTGCCATTGCAATGAAAGATCCTATTCTTAGTCTGTTTGAAAACGTGTACATAGTATCCTCTTATCCAATTATTTTGTTAGGTCTTCCTTTAATTTCATTACGTATTCCGACACTTGCCACATCTCTTCTTCATTGGCAAACTGAGCCGCATAAGAACCCATGGAATTTAAACCGTAATAAATGGTATGGTATGTGGTTCCCACGGTAATGTTACGTGCAACATCATCATAACTGGGAACACCCAATATTTTTTCTCTTTTTACCAAAGTACCTTGTCCTTTACCTTTTGGTCCGTGACAAATGGCGCAATAAATATCATAGAGCTCTTCCCCAGTCGCTAAATTAGCTTCACTTTGCAATGAATCCAAAGGACTCACATTTAATCTTGCCAATTCTTTGCCTTCTGGAGTATTTTCAAACTTGTATGGCATATAGCCTCTTGAGATCGTATTTTCCGCAGGAAGCATAGCTTCTGTTCCATTGGGGAACAATCCATTATCTACTCCCTGATAGGTTTCATAACCTACGGGCTCGTACATGTTTGGCATATACTGATAGTTTGGACTGTTCTTGTCAGCACAAGCCGCCATAGACAGAACCAAAACCAAGACAACACTTATTTTACCTAAATGCTTCATATTTTTAAGAATCCTTTTCTGTAACATTTATTTCCACAGCTCCAGTATCCCACAACAATGCTGTAAGTTCCTTTTCATTATCATGAATGCCCAATTCCATTAAAAAATGGTCATCCGTTGTTCTAACATCAGGATTTTCCGCTTTTTTAAATGGCCACATTCTACTTCTTAAATAAAATGTGATTACCATTAAATGCGCTGCAAAGAAAACCGTCAATTCAAACATAATAGGAACAAAGGCCGGCATATTTTCCAAATAACTAAAACTTGGTTTACCGCCAATATCCTGGGGCCAATCCTCAATCATGATATAGTTCATCATAACAATGGCCACGGTAAGTCCCAAACATCCATACATAAAGGAAGTAATTGCTATTCGGGTATCTTCCAAGCCCATTGCCTTGTCTAAACCATGCACAGGGAAAGGGGTATACACTTCTTCAATATGATGGTGCTCTGCCCTAACCTTCTTTACGGCATGCATCAAGATATCATCATCGGTATAAAGTGCCTGTATAACTTTTGATGCCATAATTATTTTTTAGCGTTTAATTTTTTTGCCTGTCCTGCCCAATCATCACGTTGCGCCCTTCCAGGGAACGAACCAGTGATGGAGTCTAACAAGTCATATTCTTTTTTAGTCATTTTACTTACTTGCGCGAACGTAAAAATTCCTATTTGGTTCAAGGTTTGCTCCATTTGAGGTCCTATTCCCTTAACTTTTTTCAAATCATCGGCAGTTTCCGTATCTGCATCAAAGGAACCAATGGCATCCAGTAGCGAGGAAACTTGCTTCTCATCCGATTTAGGTTTTTCTGCCTTAGGAGCTTTTTCCTTTTTAGCACCGGCTTTTGCTGGCATTTCATATAAAGGTTTTCCTGCATCCCTTAGCTTTTTGTACTTCTCCCCTGAAGCTTTCAATATTGATTTAACCTCCGCCTGCGCAATTACTGGGAATGTTCTTGAATATAATAGGAACAATACAAAGAAGAAACCTATGGTCCCTATAAATATTCCAATATCCACAAATGTTGGAGAGAACATTGTCCAAGATGAAGGCAAGTAATCTCTATGTAATGAAGTTACAATGATTACAAATCGTTCAAACCACATTCCTATGTTTACCACAATTGAAATGAAGAATGAGAACATGATACTTGTACGCAATTTTTTGAACCACATAAACTGTGGTGAAAACACATTACAAGTCATCATAGACCAATAAGCCCACCAGTAAGGTCCTGTTGCCCTATTTAAAAATGCATACTGTTCGTATTCAACTCCAGAATACCAAGCAATAAACAACTCGGTGATATATGCACATCCAACAATTGAACCTGTAATCATGATTACAATGTTCATCAATTCAATATGCTGTACGGTTATGTATGCTTCAAGGCTACACACTTTTCTCATTATAATAAGAAGTGTGTTCACCATGGCGAATCCTGAGAAAATTGCACCTGCAACAAAATACGGTGGGAATATAGTTGTATGCCAACCTGGAATGACCGAAGTGGCAAAGTCAAACGATACAATGGTGTGTACTGAAAGTACAAGTGGTGTTGCTAAACCAGCCAAAACCAAAGATACTTCTTCAAAACGTTGCCAATCTTTGGCCCTACCTGTCCAACCGAAGCTTAACAAGCTATATATTTTCTTCTGGAACGGTTTTACCGCCCTATCGCGAATCATGGCGAAATCTGGCAATAATCCTGTCCACCAGAATACCAAGGAAACGGATAGATAGGTTGAAATCGCAAATACATCCCAAAGCAATGGCGAGTTAAAGTTTACCCATAACGAACCAAATTGGTTAGGAATTGGCAATACCCAATAAGCCAACCAAGGACGTCCCATGTGAATGATAGGGAACAATCCCGCTTGAATTACCGAAAATATGGTCATCGCTTCTGCAGAACGGTTAATTGCCATCCTCCATTTTTGTCTGAACAGCAACAATACTGCAGAAATCAGGGTTCCTGCGTGACCAATACCTACCCACCAAACAAAATTTGTAATATCCCAGGCCCAGTTTACCGTCTTGTTAAGACCCCAAACTCCAATACCTGTAGAAATAGTATAAATGATACATCCTAGACCCCAAAGGAATGCAACTAAAGCAATGGTAAATACAATCCACCAATGTTTGTTGGCCTTTCCCTCTACAGGAGCAGCGATATCCACGGTAACATCATGGTATCCTTTGTCTCCAAGTACTAAGGGCTTTCGAATAGGTGCTTCGTAATGCGACGCCATAATTTATCTTCTAGTTACTTCTTATTTATTGATTAAGCCTCGTTGGTGTTTCTCACTTTAACATGGTAGAACACATTTGGTTTTGTTCCCACATGTTCTAATAAGTGATACATTCTATCATCTTCCTTCAACTCAGCAATCTTACTGTGATCATCATTGATATCTCCAAAGACCATTGCTCTACTGCTACATGCGGCCGAACAGGCTGTTTGGAATTCGCCATCTTTAATTGCACGTCCATCCCTCTTAGCATCTAAAATGGTCTTCTGTGTCATTTGAATACACATAGAACATTTTTCCATTACCCCTCTAGAACGCACATTAACGTCCGGATTGATAACCATTTTACCAAGGTCATTGTTCATGTTGAAGTTGAACTCGTCATTATCACTATACAAGAACCAATTGAACCTTCTTACTTTGTATGGACAGTTGTTGGCACAATATCGAGTACCTACACAACGGTTATATGCCATTTGATTTTGACCTTGTCTTCCGTGTGACGTTGCCGCAACCGGACAAACTGTTTCACAAGGAGCGTGGTTACAATGTTGGCACATGACAGGTTGAAATGCCACTTGTGGATTCACGGAAGGATCTTCCATCTCTCTAAATCCACCTAAGGAACCATTATCGCCCCATAGGCCATCCATGTTCTCTTTCTTGTCGTTATCCTGCTCAAAAGTCTCTTCAGAGGAATAGTATCTGTCAATACGTAACCAGTGCATATCCCTAGACTTTCTAATCTCTTCCTTTCCAACAACAGGAACGTTATTCTCTGCATGACATGCAATAACACAAGCTCCACAACCTGTACAAGCATTCAAATCAATAGACAAGTTAAAGTGATGACCGATTGAGCGGTCAAACTCTTGCCATAAATCTGCATCTGGCGATGTAACAGGAATTTCTTGATGGTCTTTGGATACCTGTGGAATTGCATTCCATTCATGAACATCCTTTGTATTGAAGATTTCCAAGGTGGTCTCCTTGATGATATCCCCTCTACCCATCAATGTTTTTTGTAGCTGAACACATGCAAACTCATGCACTCCTTCAGCTTTTTCTATACTAACCGATTGTACATCGGAAAAATTATTATAAAGTGCGAAAGCATTTACGCCAGTGGCCATTTCGGCCTTCATACCAGCTTTCTTTCCATATCCAAAGGAAAGTCCAACCGTACCGATAGCTTGTCCAGGCTGGATGATAACAGGAACGTTATTCACAGTAACTCCGTTAACTGTTAAATTAACATAGCTTCCGTTTAAGCCTCCGTTTGCAACATTGAAGTTCTCAAGTTCCAATCTTTCCGCATCAGCTTTGGCAACAGTAACATAGTTATCCCAAGAAACCCTAGAAACTGGATCCGGGAATTCTTGCAACCATGGATTACTGGCTTGTCTACCATCCCCCATTCCAATTTTAGAATAAAGAACCATCTCTATTCCGGAACTTGTAGTATTTACTAAGGAACGTATCGCCGAAGCAATAGGAGCGATGCTAGGCTGTGCCTCTTCTTCGTCCTCACCAGCAGCAACCAAAGGTTGTTCAGCTGATCCCTCAACAACTGGAGCAGCAAACACTCCATCTTGTAATGCCTTATTCCAATCTGAACCTTGCAACACATTCGTGCCCCAAGTGTCCTTAATATATTCGTAATAGGTTTGCTCACTGCCCATCCAAGTCAACAAAGCTGACTGAAATTGCCGTGTGTCAAACAGCTCACGAATGGCAGGCTGCATTAAACTGTATTGTCCTTTTTTCAATTCTGCATCACCCCAAGATTCTAGATAGTGGGAAGCTGCCGCTACATACTTCACTGCTTGTGCAGTTTCATCATTATTAAAAGCGAAGTCTATAGAAACATCTACTTTTTCAAGACCAGAGATAAAGTCAGCAGCATTTGGCAATGAATACGCTGGATTCACACCATCAATAATCAAAGCTCCAACACGACCAGCATTCATATCTGCAACCAACTTGTTCACTTTTGCAATGCTACCTTGGCGCACATATTTTGGATTCTCCGTGTCAAATGCTTCACTAGCCAACAATTGATTGATAGCAAGCACTACGGTTTGTGCGTTAATATCATTTAACCCTGTAACAACAACAGCTTTGCTTCCAGCCTTTCTAATTTGAGCAGCTACGGCATCAACAGCTTCATCAACATCTGAAGTTCCTCCACCAACATTGCTGCCATTTAATTTGCCGTACAACTTTGCCAAGGCAATTTTTTGTTGTGTAGGCGTCATTGGATAGCGCTTGTCAGCATTTGCCCCTGTCAAGGACATATTGGATTCCATCTGAATATGCTTGGACATCTTTCCATGTTTTGGAACACGTCCTTTGGCATATCCACCATCATATCCCCCACCTTGCCAATCTCCTAAGAAATCAGCACCAAAAGAGACAATCAAATCTGCTTTTTCAAAATCATAATCTGCAAGAGCTCTTTCCCCATAAGCAGCATTAAAAGCATTTAGTGAGGCATCTTCAGAGATGGCATCATACACTACATGGCTTACATTTTCACCATAGGCTGCCTTAAAATCAGCAATTAATCTATCTGTTGATGGACTTGCATAGGTTTGGGTCAACAACACTATTTGCTTACCAGAATTTTTTGCAGCCGCAAGACCACCTTTAATTCTGTTATCCAAATCTTTCCATTCAATGGCTTCCCCATTTGCGGATGGTCCTTGAACCCTTGTGCTATCATATAAGGATAATACCGAAGCTTGAACACGTGCATTCGCACTTCCATTCACTTTGGCATCTGTATTATTTTCAATCTTAATAGGTCTTCCTTCCCTAGTTTTTACCAAAATGCTGGCAAAATCATATCCATCAGCAATTGTGGTGGCGTAGTAGTTGGCAACTCCCGGGACAATACTATCCGGTTGCACCACATAGGGAATAGATTTACGAACAGGTCCTTCACAGGCAGCAACAGTTGCCGCGGCCGTGCTAAAGCCTACATACTTTAAGAAGTCCCTCCTATTGGTACTGGAGGCTGACAAATTTTCCTTGTCGCCCAAAAACTCATCAACGGGAATCTGTTCTGTAAATTCGTTTTGTCTTAGCGCCTCAACAATGGAATCGTTCGGATTTAACTCCGCTTCACTTTTCCAATATTTTTTGTTTGATGCCATACGATATATCTGAGATTATCTTCTTTTAATTCTTAATAGTGACACTTACCACATTCCAAACCACCCATCATAGCTACTGTCAGGTTCTCAACTCCATACTTCTTTGAAAGTTCTTCATGAATAGCTGCATAGTACTCATTGTCCTCAACCTTAACTTCCGTCTCTCTGTGACAGTTGATACACCATCCCATTGTTAATGGTGCAAATTGATACATCACTTCCATTTCCTCAACCGGACCATGACATGTTTGACATTCAATACCTCCAACAGAAACGTGCTGTGAATGATTAAAATAGGCAAAGTCTGGTAGGTTATGGATTCTAACCCATTCTACAGGTTGACTTTCACCAGTATATTTTTGATTCTCCTCGTCCCATCCAACGGCTTTGTATAATTTCTTGATCTCTCCAGTATAAAATTCATTGGTGTAGCCATTTGCCATATCTTCTGCACTCGGTCCTTCAGGATTCCCTTTGTACTCATAAATAGATTTATGACAGTTCATACAAACATTTAATGCTGGTATTCCAGAGTGTTTTGAAACTCGTGCCGAAGAGTGACAATATTTACATTCAATTTTATTGTCTCCTGCATGTATTTTGTGTGAATAATGAATAGGTTGCACCGGCGCATATCCTTGATCAACACCTACCTGCATCATCCAACCATAGGCAAAGTACGCACTTCCCAATAACAAGAAGATTGCGCTTACCAAAACCAAAAATTGATTTTGGGCAAAAGCTTTCCAGATTGGTGTTCGCTTTTCAACCTTTTCTTTTTCCAATACCACACCATTGGCTTCGGCAATACGTCTTAACGTATTGTTTACCAAAATCAGCATGATAACCAAAAGACCAAAAACAAGTGCCAAGGCACCTAGAATAATTTCATTTGATATACCACTTCCAGAACCTGTTTCCCCACCTTCAGAAGCAACAGCCACAGCAGTAACCGGTGTTGGTGGTGGAGCAGCCGTATAAGCCAGTATATCATCAATATCAGCATTTGACAATGTAGGAAAGGCAGTCATTGCCGCTTGATTGTACTCCGCATAAATTTTATTGGCGTATGCATCACCAGACTTAATCATCCCTGGACTGTTCTTAATCCATGCATAAAGCCACTCTTTATCCAAACCTTCTTCTTCCAATAATCTGGACTCCACATTGGCCAACGCAGGACCCGTCATTTTACGATTTAGTGCATGACAGGCAGCACAATTTTGATTGAACAACTGCTTACCCTTAGCGACATCACCTCCCGAGGCATTTGCGTCTTCAGCTACAACTTCTGAGACAACAGCTTCTTCTTGCGCATAAAATGAAGTGGAAAAAAATAGGAGGGATAAACCTAAGACTTTAGAAAATAGATGGCGGTATAAAACCTTTTTCATATTAACGAAATTTCTGTCGAAATCTTTGGCACGGTTATTACTACTGATATTGAGTGTTATAGCCTTTCACCATGCTAAAATCGGTCACAAAAATACGACATAGAGTGATTTTTTAAAATGTTAAGGGATCTATAATAACTAATTTATACGGATTCTAAATAAGCTGTGAGCACCTTGTTTAAACCATAAAAATTTACATTTGTAGTAGCAAAGAATGGAAAAGCAGTCATATCTCATGAAAACCCTAGTAATTATAACATTCTTGATAGGTTTCACGGTTCAACTTTCCGCTCAGGAAGGTAGTATTACTGTTGAACAAGACCCACGGATTGATGAACTGATGAAGGTATATTCAGAAGTTAATTCGAAGGCAGATTTTTATCAAATACAGGTAGGTTTTGGGAGTTATCAAAAAGCTCAAAACCTAAAATCCCAAATAGACATTGATTTTCCCACATGGTATTCCAAAATTGAGTTTGAATCTCCTACATATAGAGTACGTTTGGGCAAGTTTAAAACGAAGTTGGAAGCGGAGCGAAAGTATTTGGAAGTACGCAAAAAATATCCGGATGCAATGCTCTTGAAACCCGAAACCAATTCTAGATAAAATAAAAAATCCCGCTTGAGCGGGATTTTTTATTTCTAATCTATTATTCCTCTTATAGTTTTTTCTTGACAGCTACTTCTTGGAAGGCTTCTACAATATCCCCTTCCTTGATATCATTGTAGTTTTTAATCTGTAGACCACAATCGTATCCTTTAGACACTTCTTTAGCATCATCCTTAAATCGTTTAAGCGATGCCAATTCTCCAGTGTAGATTACAACACCATCTCTTATCAAACGAATTTGCGAGTTTCTAAAGATTTTACCACTGGTCACCATACAACCTGCAATGGTTCCAATCTTGGAAATCTTGAAGGTTTCCCTAATCTCTGCATTACCGGTAATCTCTTCTTTCATCACTGGAGAGAGCATACCTTCCATAGCATCCTTAAGGTCATTGATGGCATCATAGATAATGGAATACATTCTAATATCAATCTCCTCCTTATCAGCAACCATACGCGCATTGCCCATCGGCCTTACGTTAAATCCAATGATGATTGCATCGGAAGCACTGGCCAATAGCACATCAGATTCAGTAATTGCACCTACGCCTTTATGAATAATGTTGACCTGAATTTCATCTGTGGACAACTTTTGGAACGAATCTGTCAATGCCTCAACGGAACCATCAACATCACCCTTAAGGATAATGTTCAATTCTTGGAAGTCACCTAAAGCAATACGTCTACCTATTTCATCCAAAGTAATGTGTCGTTGTGTACGGACAGATTGCTCACGTTGCAATTGCGAACGCTTGGTTGCAATTTGTTTTGCTTCACGCTCATCATCCAACACACTGAACTTATCACCTGCCTGCGGAGCTCCATCCAAACCTAAAATTGAAATTGGAGTAGCAGGACCGGCTTTCTTAATATCATTGCCACGTTCATCTTGCATGGCTTTTACTTTACCACTGCACGTTCCCGCCAACACATAATCGCCTATTTGAAGGGTTCCGGATTGCACCAAGATAGTAGACACATATCCTCTACCCTTGTCCAAGAAAGCTTCTACGACCGTACCTGAAGCCAATCTATCTGGATTTGCTTTCAATTCCAATAGTTCAGCTTCCAAAAGCACTTTTTCCAATAGCTCGTTTACCCCTTCTCCTGTTTTTGCAGAAATATCATGGGATTGGATTTTACCTCCCCAATCTTCCACCAACAAGTTCATAGCTGCAAGACCTTCCTTAATCTTCTCAGGATTGGCCGCTGGCCTATCGATCTTATTAATAGCGAACACAATTGGAACGCTCGCTGCTTGGGCATGACTGATTGCTTCCTTTGTTTGAGGCATGATATCATCATCTGCCGCAACAACAATTATGGCTATGTCCGTTACTTGGGCACCACGAGCACGCATCGCCGTAAAGGCTTCGTGACCCGGTGTATCTAAAAATGCTATTTTCTGTCCATCCTTTAATGTAACGCCATACGCACCGATATGCTGGGTAATGCCCCCGCTTTCACCTGCAATTACATTTTCTTCCCGTATATGATCCAGTAAAGAAGTTTTACCGTGATCCACATGCCCCATAACGGTAACAATGGGAGCTCTTGGTTTTAAATCTTCAGGAGCATCTACTTCTTCTTCAATAGATTCTTCTATTTCCGCAGTAATGAACTCAACCTCATATCCAAATTCTTCTGCAACAATGGAAAGTGTTTCTGCATCCAAACGCTGGTTCATGGTTACCATGATACCCAAGGACATACAGGCAGATATAATCTGGGTAGTAGAAACTTCCATCAATGTAGCAACCTCATTCACCGTAACGAATTCGGTTACTTTTAGGATTTTACTTTCAAGCTCTTGTTGTTCAAGATCTTTCTCTGTCTGCTGACGGTGCTGATCTCTTTTCTCCCTTCTATATTTGGCGCCTTTACCTTTGTTGGACTTACCTTGAAGTTTTTCAAGGGTTTCCCGTACCTGTTTTTGTACTTCTTCTTCTGTTGGCTCAACTTTTGGGGCACCAGGACGCTGACTTCCTCTTCTACCTGGTCCACTGGCTCCACCCCTATTTGGAGGTCGGTTTCCACCTGCTGATTGAGATGGGTTTTTACTGATAATGCGTTTTCTACGCTTTCTCCTATCAGCACTTGAATCAGAATTTGATGAAGCGGCCTTTTTAGGTTCTTCTTTCTTTTTCTTTGGCTTGTTGAATTGGGCAAGATCTATTTTATCTCCAGTAATCTTAGGCCCACTAAGTTTTTTATATTGTGTCTGGATAGCCTCTGGTTCTTTAGGCTCCTCTTCAACTTCTTTTTTGGATTCAACAGCTTTTTCAACTGGTTTAGCCGTTTCTTTCTTTGGTTCTGCCTCTGGTTTTGTTTCTACTTCGGCAATAACTTCTGGCGCTGGTTTAACCTCTTCTTTAACAGGTTCTACTACCTTTGGTTCCTCTACAACCTCTGGTGCCTTTTCCGCCTTTGGCTTCTCTGGTTTTTTATCTAAATCAATTTTGCCAACCTTTTTAGGGCCAGACAATTCTACTTTGGCTTTTATAACATGTTCCGCATTCCTTCGCTCTCTGGCAAGTCTGCGCTCTTCCTGCTCTTGTTCAATTTGAACTCTAAGAGCTTCTTTCTCTTTACGCTTTTCCTCACCAACTTCTTTCGAGGCTACCTTTTTGCTTTTATCCGTCTGGAATTCATCCAACAGCACCTGATACACCTCATCTGAAATTTTTGTTGTAGGTCTTGCTTCCACATCATGACCCATGGAAGAAAGGTGTTCTACAGCCCTATCCAGTGAAATGTTCAATTCCCTGAGAACCTTATTAAGTCTTATTGTTGGGTTTCCTGCCATAAATTGTATTTCCTTACCCTAAAAATTTGCCGCTAATATATAGCTTAATCTTCAAACTCTTCTTTAAGGATGCGCACTACATCCTGAACAGTTTCTTCTTCTAAATCAGTTCGCTTTATCAAGTCATTGACATCTTGTTCCAAGACACTTCGTGCAGTATCTAATCCAATCTTCTTGAATTCATCAATAACCCATGCTTCTATTTCATCCGAAAACTCGGTCAACTCAACATCTTCTTCCACACCTTCTCTAAATACATCTATCTCATAACCAGTTAATTGACCTGCCAATCGAATATTATGTCCACCTCTACCAATAGCTTTGGAAACCTCCTCTGGCTTAAGGTAGACTTGAGCTGTTTTCTTCTCGTCATTTAATTTCACAGATGATACTCTAGCCGGACTCAATGCCCTTGTCACCATTAACTGTGAATTATTTGTCCAGTTGATAACATCAATATTTTCATTGCCCAATTCACGTACAATACCATGAATCCGTGAACCTTTCATTCCCACACAAGCCCCTACTGGATCAATTCTATCATCATATGAATCTACAGCAACCTTTGCCTTTTCCCCAGGGATTCGGACTGCCTTCTTAATTGTAATTAGTCCGTCGAACACTTCAGGAATTTCTTGGAAAAATAATTGCTCCAAGAAAGATGGGGAAGTCCTAGACATGATAATTGCAGGTTTGTTCCCTTTCAGCTCAACACTTTCAATTACACCACGAACATTATCACCTTTTCTGAAAAAATCTGATGGAATCTGTTTTTCCTTTGGAAGTATAATTTCATTTCCTTCGTCATCCAACAAAATAATTGCTTTATGACGAATATGATGCACCTCTGCGGTATAAATCTCTCCTTCTAAATCCTTGAACTGCTTGTAAATTGTAGTGTTATCATGTTCATGGATTTTGGAAATCAAGTTTTGACGCAAGGCCAAAATAGCCCGTCGTCCCAAATCTATTAATTTCACTTCTTCAGATACGTCCTCACCAACCTCGAAATCCGGCTCTATTTTTCTAGCCTCGGTCAAAGAAATTTCCTCATTGGGCTCTTCCACTTCACCATCCTCAACCACAATACGGTTTCTCCAAATTTCCAAATCACCTTTATCAGGGTTGATAATGATGTCAAAATTTTCATCGGAACCAAATTTCTTTTTAAGGGCGTTTCGGAAAACATCTTCCAAAATTGCCATAAGGGTTACCCTATCAATAAACTTATCGTCCTTAAATTCTGAAAAGGATTCGATGAGCGCTAGGTTTTCCATTTTTATACTACAATTAAAATTTTATAATAACTTTTGCTTCATGGATATCAGAAAATGCAATATCCCGCTTTTTCTGAACCGTTATTTTTCCTTTACCAACTGGTTTGGGCTCACGAGCCTTCCACTCTAAGGTAATCGTATCTTCAGTGGCATTTGTCAGGTTTCCTTCCAACTCTTCTCCACCTATCCTGACCATTAATTTTCTACCTATGTTTTTTTTATACTGGCGGGGTAACTCCAACGATGATGTAGCTCCAGCAGAAGTAACTTCCAATGAGAAATCTTCTTCTTCCCGATCAAGGTTATGCTCAATGGCTCTGCTCACATTCATACAATCCTGTAGATTGATTCCGTTATCGCCATCCAAAACCACACGAATCGTGTTGTCTCCACCCACAGTAAAATCAATCAAAAACAAGGAAGGGTTTTCCTCCAAAGCCTTATTTAATAATGATGCTACTTTTTCCTTAAACATAAAAATAAGTAATAAAAGAGGGGACTAGAAGTCCCCTCATGAATAACTTTTTATCCGTTCAGTGGTGCAAATATACAATAAATTTAATGTTTAAAACAAGCTAGAAACACAGAAAGTTGCGTTCTTTAAATTACAATGCAGCTTTGGTCATTCCTTTGGAATATGGTTTAAAATGGTAAGGTATTTTGGCCATGGCCCTACCTCAGACTTATACTGTTTGGCCATTACTCTAGAGATTTGAGCAATGTGCCCCAGATCATGAACCACCCAGGCAGATAGAAGTTGGGCCAAGGTAACATCGCCAAGTTCTGGATGAATACCAATACGATCCAAATCTTTGGATGTAAGGTTTTTTGATTTTAAAGTTGTTAGATTGTTTTTTCGTAATTCTTCAAACTCATCAAGCAAGTCTTCGAGGTTTTTGTCCTTGGAGTTTTCAAATTGTGCAAATCTATCAAAAGGTTGAAAAGTCTTTAGGGGACCATCTTCCAAAATAAGTTCTGTCCGAACCATCCAATCCGTTTTTTCACCATGGATAAGATGCCCAATAACATCGAACGGACTCCACGTATCTTTGCCTTCGTTTTCCAGAATCCATTCCAAAGGTAAATCCTGTAACAGCGTCCTTAGGGCCAAAGGAGTCCTTTCCAAAATGGGAGTCGCTTTATTCAGTTCAAATTTCATATTCAACAAAGTTACTGTTTGCGAGTTATTATTAGGCTCTTGATTCCAATGAAAGGCATACACCATATCTAAATGAGCGAAAATCAATAATCCCTAACAAACTCGAAACTGTAGAAATATAAAAATCAAAGAGGTTGCTAAAATTGTTCGTACCGGAAAATTTTTGAAGTAAACAAAGACATTGTCTGTAAATAAAAAACCTCCTGTATAGTTGTAATATAAGGAGGTTTTTTGTTGGCCTACAAGGACTCGAACCTTGAACGACTGGACCAAAACCAGCTGTGTTACCAATTACACCATAGGCCAGTACCGCATTTGAGCGTGCAAATTTAAAACAAACTTTGGTTTCAACAAATATTTTGACAAGATTCCAAGCTATTTTTACAGATGCCTACTTGTTAAAGCTTTTCCAAAATTAAACAGTCTTCTCTACTATATTTACTAAATTCGCCCCAACTTGGTAAACACCAATCTTTATGTTTGCAAAAGACTTCAAAAAATGGGATACCATCTTAGGATGGGTTTCCTTTGCTATAGCATTTATCGTATATGCCTTAACCGTTGAACCTACGGGAAGTTTCTGGGATGCTGGGGAATATATAACCACCTCGGCCAAATTACAGGTAGGCCACCCCCCTGGAGCTCCACTTTTACAAATGATCGGTGCATTCTTTTCCATATTTGCTTTTGGAGATTCTTCCAAAATAGCCTTGATGGTAAATGCAGTTTCAGTAGTTTCCAGTGCCTTTGCGGTATTGTTCACTTTTTGGACCATTACCAATATGACCCGTAAACTGATTCCTCAAAAGAAGGCTTTGACCAATAGCAGGTCCATTGCTGTTCTAGGGAGTGGACTGGTAGGGGCTTTGGCCTTTACTTTTTCCGATAGTTTTTGGTTCAATGCAGTGGAAACAGAAGTTTACGCCATGGCAAGCTTCATTATGTCCTTGTTACTTTGGTTAGGATTAAAATGGACCGATAATCTAGATGACCCTAGAGGTAACCGTTGGTTATTGCTCATCTGTTTTCTAATTGGCCTAACATTTGGTATCCAATTCATGGGATTTTTGGCCATCCCTACCATTGGACTTTTGTATTACTTCAAAAAATACAAGACCACTACTATCAAGAATTTCTTTTTGGCCAATAGTATAGTGATTGCCCTTTTAATGCTCGTATATAAATTCTCTTTGACCTATGTTTTAAAACTATTTGGCTGGAGCGAGGTATTTTTCATTAACAGCATTGGGCTTCCTTTCAACTCTGGAACCATTATCATGGGCCTACTCTTTATTGCCGCCTTTTATTTTGGTCTGAAATATACCCGAAAAAACAATTTTCATACTGGGAATACCATTGTCCTTTGTCTAATGTTTTTGATTTTTGGATTTTCTTCTTGGTTAATGCTTCCTATAAGAGCCAATGCAAAGACTGTTGTAAATGAGAATGACCCTTCAGATGCGCGATCTCTTTTGGCCTATTATAACAGAGAACAATACCCCGGTGTTGAAAGTCCTTTCTACGGAGCTTATTACTCTGATGCTTTTGCGCCTGCCGGAGAAAATAAAGATGACCGTCCCAAATATGAAAAGGACAGAAAATTGGGCAAATATGTTATCGTAAACAATTACAAGAATGCTATCCAAGGGCCTAATGAAAAGCATGTAGGCATTCTTCCGAGGCTTTGGAGCGATCAGCACGCAGAAAACTACATCCGCTATTTTGGCGAGTTGGGATTTCGAATCAAATCTGAATATATTTCCAACAATGATCTTAGACAAGCCGTAAGTCAATTTAAAAGTGCCTATGCACGAGGCGAACTGGAAGCCGATCAATATATTCGGTTTTTACAGGAGTTTGGGGAGTATATTGAGGTTGAACCACCTACTTTAGGCCAAAACCTGCGCTATCTTTTTGAGTTTCAATTTGGCTATATGTATATGCGCTACTTTATGTGGAATTTTGTAGGTAGACAGAATGACCTTCAAGGTAGGTATGATGAAAATGGTAATTGGCTTAGTGGTATTGGTTTTATAGATAGTATTCGATTAGGAAGTCAGAATAACCTTCCAAGTGATTGGAAAAACAATAAGGGAAGAAACACCTATTTCTTTTTGCCATTGTTTCTAGGTATTATTGGACTTGTTTTTCAAATCTCAAAAAATCCAAAACACTTTTGGGCACTCTTTGTCTTTTTCCTGTTTACCGGGTTGGCAATTCAGTTCTACACCAATCCCTATATCTTCCAACCACGGGAAAGGGATTATTCGCTCGTGGGATCATTCTATATTTTCTGTATTTGGATTGGTATTGGGGTTTATGGCCTTTTTGAAGAGTTCAAAAAGCTGTTGTCGGCAAAAATAGCCGCACCCGCAGTTACGGTACTCTGTCTTTTGGCAGTACCATTATTAATGGCATTTCAAAATTGGGATGACCACGATAGATCTGATCGATATACCGCAAACTCCACGGCCAAAGCTTATTTGGACTCATGTCAGGAAGATGCTGGAGCCATATTGTTCACTATTGGTGACAATGATACCTTTCCGCTGTGGTACGCCCAAGAAATTGAAGAATATCGCACAGACGTACGGGTTGTAAACACCAGTCTTTTTGCTACTGATTGGTACATTGACCAAATGAAACGAAAGGCCTATGAGAGCGACCCCATTCCATCGCAACTTACGCATGAAAAATACAGATATGGTTCACGGGATGCGGTGTACCATTTTGAGGGAATCACAGAAAATCGTTGGAATATAAAAGATTTGATAAATTGGATTGGAAGTGATAAACCCCAAACCAGATTCAGGTATCTTTTAGAAAAACGAGGAGAAGACCTTAATAACTATGATGAGAGCAATCTGGACATCATATATTACCCCACCAATAAGATTAGAATTCCAGTCAACAAACAAAATGTGTTGGAAAGTGGCTTGGTCAAAGAAAAGGATTCAGCTTTGATAGTGGATTATATCGATATTAATCTTCCACAGAGTGCCATGCCCAAAAACAGAATATTAATGTTGGATATAATTGCCAACAACGATTGGAAAAGACCCATCTATTTTTCTGGGGGAAGTTTTGATAGTGCGGAATACATTTGGATGAAGGACTATTTGCAATTGGATGGTCTAGTATACAAATTGGTGCCCATAAAAACCAAGAATAGAAGCTCATTTGAAATGGGACGCATTGATACTGATTTAATGTATGATATTGTCAAGAAATGGGAATGGGGAAATTCTGGAAGCAATGAAATTTACCATGATACACAAACACGATCCCAAGGACTCTCTTTTAGAAGCAATTTAGCACGACTTACAGAAACCTTGATTGATGAAGGTAAAATAGAAAAAGCCAAGGATGTCATAGATATTGCCATGACCAATATGCCCGTTGAGCATTTTAGCTTCTATGCCTTTGTAGAGCCTTTTGTTGATGGATATTATAAAGTTGGTGAAACCGAAAAAGCCAGATTGCTTTTCGGAAAATTGAAAAAAGTATATCAAGAACGTTTGGAATATTACTCAGGTATTCCTCTTGATGAACAGTATGGAAAGCTTGATGATATTTTGGCGGATATGCAAGCCTATCGCAGAAATATAGATATCCTAATAGAAAATCAGGATCGAGAACTTGCCGAATCAGAAACCATGATCTTCAACGAATACATTGATAAATTCTCACAATTTATGGGAGAAGAGGAAGACATGTTTGAAGAACCTTTACTTGACCCAGATTTAGGAGACTCAATTCCTTTGGATAGCATTGAATCCGTGCCAGATTCTGTTGGGCTGGAACAATAAAAAAAGCGAGGGTAAAACCTCGCTTTTAAATATATTCGTTCAATATTCCAATAAGGGTATTGGCATCTTGTTCACCACTCTGTCGCCAAACCATTTCTCCTTTCTTATAAATCATCAATGTTGGCAATCCTTTAATTCGTAAAGCTTGTGAAAGTTCTTTGTTTTTGTCAACATCAATCTTTATTACTTTTCCTTTATCACCTAGTGCTGCTGCAACATCGCGCAACACGGGGTGCATGGATATGGATTGATCGTTCCATTCTGCATAAAAGTCCAGTAGCACCGGTACTTTTAAATCTATAAGTTCACCAAATTTGGACATGTGTAATTCTAAGGTTTACAATCCAAAAGTAAGAAAATTTGTTAAAATTTTAATCCGGGTAGAATTTAACAGGGAAAGAAGAGCGTTAAATTCACGTTAAACCTTTCTTTTTAAGGGTAATCACAGAGATTTCAGGCCAAATACCCACTCTTCCCGGGTATCCAATAAAACCAAAACCACGGTTAACATTAATGAACTGACCAAGTTCTTCGTAGATACCGGCCCAATATTTATAACGCCATTTTACGGGACTCCATTTTATCCATCCAGGGATTTCAACACCAAACTGCATACCATGGGTATGGCCACTCAATGTCAAATGAAAATGGTATTCATCATTAATCACCACGTCTTCCCAATGTGAAGGATCATGGCTCATCAAAATCTTAAAATCCTCTTTGGCGATTCCTTGTTTTGCTTTTTCTAAATCTCCAGCTTTTTTAAATCCACCCCTACCCCAATTTTCGACACCTAACAGAGCTATTTTCTCCCCGTCTTTTTCTAAATATCGATGTGAATCCAACAACAAATCAAACCCGATATTTTTCTGAAGATTTTTTAAATCTTCAAGGTTTTTAGTTTTTGCTTCATCCGAGGGCCAAGATGTATAATCCCCATAATCATGATTGCCTAAAATGGAAAATTTTCCGTCTTTTGCTTGTAGCGTGGCAAAAAGGTCTGCCCAAGGTTCCATCTCAATTGTTTTATCATTGACCATATCTCCTGTAAAAAGGATAACATCACTCTTTTGTTTGTTGATCAAATCAATACCATAAGCCACCTTGTCCCTATTGTCAAAACTGCCACTATGCACATCTGAAATCTGTGTGATTTGATATCCATCAAAAGCATCGGGCAAATCATCGAACTCCAATTCATATTTAAGGACCTTATAATTGTATTTGCCTTTGTACATTCCATATAGCAAAGCTCCAAATGGCAAAGCAGCAATACCCATGGCAATGCCGCTAACAAATTTCCTTCGGGAGGGAAAAAACGTAGTTTGTGTTTCCGTAAGTCCGGTAAATTTATTGTATCCAAAGACGACCAATCGCACCACATCCTCCAACAATAAAAATATACCAAAAACCAACCCCAATAATAAAAAAGAAAAAAACACACCTCCAGCAACGGAAATTTTCCCGCGTATACCATCTCCAGGTGCATAATAGTATACCCTAATCATAAGATTGAGCCAAGCACCAAAAAAAACCAAGCCATAAATAATCTGTGCCCAGGGGTTTTTAACTATCGTTTTAAATCCTTGGAAGCCATAAATGGCCAAAATGATATATACTATGGAGAGGATGATAAGAAATCGTGGCATGCTAAATTTTTGTAAAGATATTTCTTTAGTTCTGGAACCAAATTATTTGAGAATTATTTAACGCTCCGTACGATTTGACGAATAGTTTCCAGGTTTGTTACAGCAACTTGACCTTCTTTTAAATGCCTTTCAGAGTTCATGGAGATTTTGTCTTCAACAGAAATCTCACTTTCAAAAGAAGTTCCAGATAAGTGAATGGCCATGAAACCTGCATTCTTGAATTTTTCAACATTTTCCATTCCTATTCCCCCTCCTGGCATAATGTTGCATGTTTTTGAAGTAGTTTTAAGATCTAAAAGAAGATCTAACCCTTTTTCAGCGGAAGTTTGTTGCCCTGAGCTTAATAAAAAATCAACTCCAGCCTCTTCAAGTTGCGACAAAGCCGCCTTTGGATTCGGAATCCAATCAAAAGCGCGATGGAAAGTGAATTTCATTGGTTTTGATACGGCAATAAGCTGTTTTGTTCTTTCAATATCCAAAGTGAAATCAGATTTTAGAATACCGGAAACTACACCATCAATTCCTATTCCATTGCAAAATTCAATATCTTTTTTCATCACTTCAAACTCGTGTTTAGAATATGTGAAATGACCGCTTCTCGGACGGATCAATACATGAATCGGAATGTTGGTTTGTTCCTTTACCATTTTAATCAAACCGTAAGAAGGGGTAATCCCCCCTACTCCAAGTTCAGAACAAAGTTCAATTCTATCTGCTCCTGCACGTTGTGCATTTAGACCAGATTCCAAAGAATTCACGCAAACTTCTATAAGCATATTGCTATATTTATCAAGATTAAAAATAAACATCCAAATCATGCAAAGACGTAAGTTTTTAAAAAAATCAAGCCTTACTACTGCGGGATTGTTGTCCGCTCCAATTCTTGCATCCTCCAAAACGGAAAATAGAGGAGAAAATGCACCTGTGTTGACCGAAGCCAGGAAACCAATTGCTATTTGCACTTGGAACTTTGCAAATGCCACTGCAAAAGCATGGGAAGTTTTAAGTAATAAAGGTAGTGCTTTGGACGCTGTAGAACAGGGTGTTATGGTAGAAGAAGCCAATATCAATAACAAGACTGTTGGTATAGGTGGGAGGCCCGATAGAGATGGGAATGTAACCTTAGATGCATGCATTATGGACAAAGATGGAAATTGTGGCTCCGTTGTGTATCTGCAAAACATAGCACACCCTGTATCTGTGGCCCGTAAGGTAATGGAAGACACTCCACATATTATATTGGCCGGCAAAGGCGCTGAACAATTTGCCTATGAAAAGGGGTTCGAAAAAACCGACTTGCTTACCGAAAGTACTCGAAAGCAATATGAGGAGTGGAAAAAAAAATCCAAGTATGAAACCATCATCAACATAGAAAACCATGACACCATTGGTATGCTGGCAATTGATGAAAATGGAGACATTGCTGGGGCCTGTACTACCAGTGGAATGGCATATAAAGTTGCTGGACGGGTTGGGGATTCTCCTATTATTGGAGCTGGACTTTATGTGGACAACGAAGTGGGCGGCGCAACGGCCACAGGTGTTGGCGAAGAGGTGATTAGAACTGTGGGCAGCTTTTTAATTGTGGAATTGATGCGGCAAGGAAAGAGTCCACAAGAAGCCTGCGAGGAAGGTGTGAAGCGCATCATGAAAAAGAACAAAGGTCGAAAGGACTTCCAAATAGGCTTTTTGGCCATAAACAAGCAAGGTGAAACAGGCGGTTACTGTGTTCATCCTGGGTTTACCTTTAGGGAATACTCCGAAGATGGGCATGAGAATAGGCAAGTGAGCAGTTTTTATCAAAAAGGGTAGGCCACAATGCCTGTTTCTTAGCACTTTTTTCTACTTTTAAAGTTCGTCAATCAATCATTGTTAACAGACAACTACTAATAAAATGTCCGACCAAAAACGTCTTTTTCTCCTTGATGCCTACGCCCTGATTTTTAGAGGATACTACGCTCTAATCAAGAACCCAAGAATCAATTCCAAAGGGATGGACACTTCAGCCATCATGGGCTTTGTAAATTCTCTTTTTGATGTGATCAAACGGGAAAAGCCGGACCATCTTGCCGTATGCTTTGATAAAGGCGGCAGTGTTGAACGTACAGAACTCTTTGAAGATTATAAAGCCAATCGCGATGAAACCCCGGATGCCATCCGTATTGCAGTTCCCTACATTCAGAATATTTTAAAGGCCATGCAAATTCCTGTTGTAGAATTGGAAGGTTTTGAAGCTGATGATATTATTGGGACTCTTGCCAAACAGGCGGAAAAGGAAGATTATAAAGTTTTTATGGTCACCCCAGATAAAGATTTTGGTCAATTGGTCTCTGAAAACATTTTCATGTACCGTCCTGCAAGAATGGGAAATGGTATAGAGATTTGGGGTATCCCTGAAGTTCAAAAACGATTTGGCGTGGAACGCCCAGAGCAGGTCATAGATTATTTGGGGATGATGGGAGATGCCAGTGACAATATTCCTGGACTCCCAGGAGTAGGAGACAAAACGGCCAAAAAATTCATTGCTGATTTTGGGGATATGGAAGGACTTTTGGCCAACACGGATAAGCTGAAAGGCAAAATGAAAGAGAAAGTTGAAGAAAATGCTGAACTGGGTAGGCTTTCACGAAAATTAGCTGAAATAAATCTTAATTGTGATGTTACTTTTAATGCTGCAGATTATGAAATGTCTGAACCGGACAGTCCCAAGGTCCAACAGATTTTTGAAGAACTGGAGTTTAGAAGACTTAAAGACCAGTTCATTAAGATTTTCTCGGAGGAATCTGTAGAAGCAAGTCCCGCTTCAAACGCTCCAAAAGCTGTTGGAAAATCCCAGGTAGCCGGAAGTGGGCAATTTAGTTTATTTGGAGGAAGCCCTGTGGATGCTCCCGCAACAATAAAGGATGAAAACAGTAGAAATACGGTTACCAACGTTTTCCATATATATCAAAGTATTGTCCCAGGATTGGGAATGAAACTCTTTTTGGATAAGTTAATGAAGCAGACTTCGGTTTGTTTTGATACGGAGACTACTTCCATTAATCCTTTACAGGCCGAACTAGTTGGAATTGCGTTTAGTTGGGAAGCAAAAAAAGGCTTTTATATACCTATTCCTGAGGAAAAGCAAGCCTGTATGGAAATTTTGGAACAGCTTCGACCTTTCTTTGAATCTGAATCCATAGAAAAAATTGGACAAAACCTCAAATACGACATCAAAGTGATGAAAAACTACGGTGTTGAAGTAAAAGGAAAGTTGTTCGATACTATGTTGGCACATTATCTCATCAACCCTGATATGCGCCACAATATGGATGTATTGGCAGAAACCTATTTAAATTACACTCCGGTTTCCATTACAGAACTCATTGGGAAAAAAGGGAAAAATCAGCTAAGTATGCGTCAGGTCCCTGTAGAAAAACAAACCGAATATGCATCTGAAGATGCTGACATTACCTTACAATTGGCACAGCATTTTAGACCGGAACTGGCAGCTGCCAAAACAGAAGAGCTTTTCGAAAATATTGAAGTGCCCTTACTGCGAGTTTTGGCCGATATGGAAATTGAGGGCATCAATTTAAATGAAAACTTTCTAAACGATCTCTCTTCCGAACTTGACACTGACATTAAAAATTTAGAACAAAAAATTTATGATGCCGCGGGCCAAGAATTCAATATTGCATCGCCAAAACAATTGGGTGAAATTCTTTTTGACAAATTAAAATTGGTAGATAAACCAAAAAAGACCAAAACTGGTCAGTATTCCACTGCAGAAGATGTGCTTTCCTATTTAGCCAAAGATCATGAAATTATTCAAAATGTGTTAGATTACCGAGGCCTTGCCAAACTGAAAAGCACTTATGTGGATGCTTTGCCCAATGAAGTCCAACAACATAGTGGTCGGGTACACACCGATTATATGCAAACTGTTGCAGCCACTGGGCGATTGAGCAGTAATAATCCTAATCTACAAAACATTCCTATTCGCACGGAACGCGGAAGACAGGTACGGAAGGCCTTTGTTCCAAGAGATGAAAATTACGTTTTACTGGCTGCGGATTATTCTCAAATAGAGCTTCGTATCATTGCCGCTTTGAGCGAAGAAGATACCATGATTGAAGCTTTTAAAAATGGGGAAGATATCCATGCCTCAACAGCATCCCGTGTTTTTAATGTTCCCATTGAAGAAGTAACACGCGAACAGCGTGGCAATGCCAAAACAGTCAACTTTGGAATTATATATGGTGTTTCTGCCTTTGGATTAAGCAACCAGACAGATTTAAGTCGTTCCGAAGCCAAAGAATTGATAGAGACCTATTACAAGACCTATCCCAAATTGCGCAATTATATGGGTGAGCAAATAGATTTTGCTCGCGATAACGGTTATGTGCAAACCGTTTTGGGTCGCAGACGCTACCTAAAAGATATAAATGCCGGTAATCAAGTGGTTCGCGGTGCTGCAGAGCGTAATGCCGTAAATGCCCCAATTCAAGGAAGTGCAGCCGACATTATTAAAATAGCGATGATCAACATCCATAAAAAACTCTCCGAGGGTAGATACAAAACCAAAATGCTATTGCAGGTGCACGATGAACTGGTTTTTGATTGTTACAAACCAGAGTTGGAAGAAATGAAGGCACTTATTAAATCCGAAATGGAAAATGCTTATACTTTAGCCGTGCCTTTGGATGTGGAAATAGGTATTGGTGACAATTGGTTGGAGGCGCACTAATTTTATTGAAAAGTAAAATTATAGGTCAATGCAAATATGGGACTATTGGCAACTGAGAGTTCATAGGCTCCCACAGGTTGACCTGCAAAAATATAGGAATACTTTCCTGCATCGCGTGAGCCATAGAATACATTGAACGGATTTTTTCTTCCATAAACGTTATAGACGGTAAAGGTCCAGTCCCCTACCCATCTGGGGTTCTTCTTTTTGGTATATTTTATCTTCCATGAAAAGTCCAAACGATGGTATACCGGTAGTCGAGCATTGTTTCGTTCCAAAAATATGGGCACATCAATATCCTCAAGTTCAAATATGCCGTTGGCAATGGTATAAGGCCTTCCTGATTGACCCGTAAAATTAAAACTGAACGTATTGAATTTGTCACCCTCGAGATTTAGGGTAGCGTTGACCACATGAGGCCTATCGAAATCAGAATTATACCATTTGTTCCTATTAATACTTGTTGTTAAACCTTCATCATCTGATCGGAGCAAACTCTTGGACCAGGTATAATTTATCCATCCGTTCACCTTTCCTGTAGGTTTCTTTAGACTAAACTCCACACCATAGGCTTTACCCAAAACTTGGACCACATCTTGCTCTATGGCATCTTCTAAAAAGAACCTCGCGCCAGGTCTATAGGTAAGATTATTTTCAGTATCCCTATAATATCCCTCAATGCCCATTTCCACATCGTTCTTAAAGTTTTTGAAAATCCCAAGTCCAAAGGAATTACTGATTTGAGGTTTAATAAAGGGGTCAGCTGTTTTCCAACGGGATGTTGGTATGGGCGTAGTACTATTATAAATATTTTGCAAATACTGGTTTACGTTGGCATAACTTGCCTTGAGCGAGGTGTTTTCATCCAACAATAAGCTAACTCCAATTCGAGGTTCTAGATTGGAAAAGGCTTGTACTTTTTCTCCCTTTTCAAAAAATTCAGCATCCACTAGATTACCTGCATCGTCATAAGCATTGAGGGTATAGGGCCCCTGGAACAAAAAGTGGTTGAATCTTAACCCACCCGAAAGCGTTAAATTCTCCAAAGGATGCCAATTCACACTTGTGAATCCTGAAAACTCATAGCTGGTCTCCGAGGGAAGTGATACTGGAAAAACATTTACAGATGTTCCTGGATTAAGTTCCCCTGGGTCAATTTTGTATCGATTTACCTGTACTCCCGCATAATAATCCAACTTGTCAGATTCTTTTTTGGAAAACTCAGAAAGCAAACTGGTGTAATTGATTCCAGAAACATACTCTATTTCGTTGGAACTATCCAATTCAGGAAAAATATTCTTTGGAGTATAATTGCTTCCTACCAATATGGCTCTTAGATTGGAATTATCGTTGAAAGTATGAAGCCAATTCAATGTTCCGTTCAAGGTTTGAAAGTCGTATTGGTTGTTTTCAGCATTGATGTTCTCTATCTGTGTTATCAAATCCAACTGGTAAAAATCCTTACTATAAAAACCGGTAAGACTAATCTGGTCCTTTTCACTGGGGAGGTACAATAATTTCACAGTACTATCATAAAATCTTGCTTTGGTGTTTTCAAGTCTGTCCGAAAACAAGGGAAGCAGAAAATCTGTAAGACCGGCCCTACCTCCAGCAATGAGCATCAGCTTATCTTTAATTATCGGTGTCTCTATGGCGACCCTACTGGATACCAACCCGATACCCCCTCTAATTTTAAATTTGTCTGTATATGGATTTTTTACCTTAACATCCATTACGGAAGTCGTCCTTCCGCCGTACCGAGCCGGAATATTGGCTCTGTATAAATCCACGAAAGCGATGACATCTGGGGTAAATACAGAAAAAAGTCCGAACAAATGTGTTGGATTAAAAACTGGGGCATAATCGTATAACAATAAATTTTGATCCAAAGAGCCTCCCCGAACGGATAGACCGTTACTGATTTCTCCTGAATTATTGACTCCCGCCAACAGAGTCATGCCACGTAAAACATCAAACTCCCCGATTGCGGCCGGGATTTTTTTCAGTTCCTGGGTCTTTAGTTGCAAGACTCCCATTTGGGGAGATTCCACATTGTCATTATTTCTCTTTGCCCGCACCACTACCTCTGACAATCTTTCCTGACTCTCATCCAGCACTATGTTCAGAGAAATATCCTTATCAAGGGAAACATTCCTTTCATAGGCATAAAAACCAATATGGGTCGCCTTAATGCGATAGCTGTTTGCAGGGAGATCAATAGTGAATTGTCCTTTGTCATCCGTAATACCACCACACTGGCATGGTGTTATGGAAATACCTACATTCTCCATTGCATCTCCCAAACTACCATCTGTTATTCGTATGGACAATTTGTATTCTTGACCTTGGACGGCCGAAATTCCAAGTAGTAAGAAAACCCAAAAGAGATAATTGTTTTTTTTCATGTTGTATTCCTATGTGATGAAAAACTTCTAAATTAATTTGGCCAACCTACAGGGCGAAAGCTGGTATTATAGCGATTTTCCTCCGGGCAGGATACGTAAAACACCCAGTCCTCCGGCGCTACTCCTGGTGGAGGTCTATCTTCTTCCGTTACTTCCTCTATTTCCGCTTCAATCTCAGGTCCAACTATTTGATCCCGTTCGATAAAAATTCGAGCTATATCGGTCGGGGCGGCCGTAAACCTACCCAAGACGAACTCCTCACTGTCTGCCGGATTAAACATGTTTCCAATCAAGGCCGCGGGAGGAGGCGAATTAAAACCGCCATTATTATCCACTAAATCTTTTAAGGTCTGGAAATACCGAAATGCTTCTGCAGAAAGTGAAACTTGCTGAACCTCCACCAATATGTCCTTTTTATTGTACAGAAGAACATCAGCTATGGCCAGTTGTGTGGAATTTCCGTTGGTAAATTCATCTGACCAAATATTAATGTTTTCATTATAGCGAATACGCCAACATTCATTTTCACATCGATATGAATAATAGGGAACTATAGACTCAGGAAAATTAGGATATGGATCCACCGGTATACAGGTACCATCCCTATAAATATGGGAGTTGGAACATATCGCACAGAGATCTTTCAACTCAAAAGAGCGGAAACTCCAATAATAAAAATTTTCCTGACCAAGGGGATCATTAAAGCCAACCTCAATGGAATGTCCCGGTAAAAACCGATCAAACCCAATATCAAAAACAAGTTCTGGGTCATATGTGGCACTTATGGAATTTATGTATACGGGCTCCACTATAGTTTCCGGTAGCGATTTGTAATTTCTACCATCCGAAAGCAAAACATCCAGTTCCCAAGTATCCCCAACGGAGGCAACAAAATCCATCGGAGGAACATAAACCCCAGAACCATCTTCTTCGGAAAACATTACCACCGTCCCTGTATTTGAATTGAGCAAGGACACTACCGCTTCGTTGACCGGTATATTGGAATAGCGATTCCGCTCAACCACAGACTCCTTGATCGTTACAAAGGATACCCCTATCGAGGTTGTCACGATCGACTCTATGGTAACAAGATTACTTCTAAATTCAAATTCCGGTTCTACAGGTTCCGTACAACCCGATAAAAGAAAACAATATGCACTAAATACAATTATTATAAAACTTACATTATTGGACATTGACTGGAATTATATAAAACAAAGCGACTAATGTAGCTGTATTCTTATGTGCAATGTTGAAAACATCGGTCAACTAGTATAAAACATCACCCATTTGTTAATTTGTGGGTCATCCTTCTAGACGAACACCTGTGCTTTAAAGACCTTTCTTTAAAAAATAAGCACAGACCTATTATGATTGTCTTAAACGGAATAATGTTGTTATAGAAAAACTACCTTTCTAGCTCTTTTCATATGACTTCTTTAACATGAGATGTTAAAATAGTTGCGAGGGTATTCCAAAAATACTTGGAGTTGATAAATTCATCCATTTTGTCAATTTTTTTTTAGCTTGGACATAATAATTCAGAAAAATGAAACCAATTCAATTACTCCCCCTATACCTAATAATTTTGACAACAATAGCTTGCCAGGAAACGGTTAAATCCAACAAAGATGATAGCGACAAAAAGAATAGTTTATTACAAACCATAGAAACATTCAACACCGCTTTTTCAAAAGGCGACTTGGCTACTCTGAACTCATTGACAACCGAGAACTATATTCACACCACCGGAAATTCAAAGGCAATTGGAAAATCTGAGTGGTTTAAGTATCTAGAAAAAAGAACCGCCCAAATTCAATCTGGAAATCTTAAAGTAATATCCTATACTTTAGACGAACAGCATATTGAAATATACCAAGACAATGCCATTGTAACTGGTAAAATTTCTGTTGTAACTCAAGATAGTGTACTGTTAAAAGAAAATCAATACCGCATCACCAATATTTGGGCAAATGTTTCTGGTGTATGGAAACGCGCCGCATTTCATGATGGAAAAATAAAATAGATAGAACCTGTTAGAAACAAACTAAAACCTAAAAAGGCACCCAATGGGTGCCTTTTCTTATCGTATTATTCGTTTTTGTTTACCAGCCAAAAGCCAGTTTAAATTTTGATTTAGTTTTCTTTTTAACTTTTTGTTGTTCTACTTCCGCTTCATGATTCCTAAGACGTGCGTCCTGCTCAAAATGCGCGAACATTTCCATTGAAAACGGTGAAGCTTGCCAAACATTTGGATAATGCTTTAACTTTTTCATAGTGAAATAATTTTCAATTAATACAAAGCAAAATTCCACCTATTACTATCGTTTCAAAACAACATGATTTTCCTATTTCTATGCTATTTTATCCCTATTATTACTTTTGGGAAGTAAAAATCCTAACATGGGATAAAAAATCAGAAATTTTCATAGTTATCCCCAATTTTATCCAAAACCCTTAAAAAAGTTTCAAACTCTTCATTATCCAGGGCTTTTACAGCTTGTTTACGCAAAAGGTTGGCATGAGGTTCTATTTTGGAGATAATATCCTGCCCTTTTAGGGTCAACTCTAATTTAAAACGTTTTAAATCACCTTTAAAACGAGTCTTGGTAATCCAACCTTTTCGTTCAAGTCCCCCAATAACCCGGGAAGTAGTGGCTCTGTTCCTAAAATTGGACTTTACAATATCAGATTGGGATACATCTTTGCCCAACTGATAAATACGGTATAGAATTACCCATTGCTCAATGGTAAGTTCCACTCCCAATTCTTTGAACTTTCTAAGGTAGGCGTCCTGCACTTTGCGCAAAACCAAATCCAAATGCAATCCAATACCTGATATTTCGTCTATTTGATGAAGCATGCCTATCCTTTTATCCGCTATTCCAGTTATCTACCCGAAATTACTTCAGATTTTAACAATTATTTGACCTAAACTGAGCTAAAGTAGTTTCAAAATTACTATTTTTGTTGCATCAACAACAATAATTTAAAATATAGCTGATATGAGCACCTCTACGTTACCAAAATTACATGATGCCGCCAAAGATTTTATGCCCATAAACGGCACAGATTATTTGGAACTTTATGTGAGCAATTCAAAACAGGCAGCTCACTTTTATAAAACCGCCTTTGGCTTTCAATCATTAGCTTATGCAGGGTTGGAAACCGGGTTAAAAGATAGGGAAAGTTATGTGGTGGTTCAAGATAAAATTAGGCTTGTGCTTACCTCTCCTTTAAAAAGCGGTACCGATATCGGCCGTCATATAGACCAACATGGAGATGGAATCAAGGTGGTGGCCCTATGGGTAGATGATGCCACCTATGCATACAATACAGCTATGGAACGTGGTGCAAAATCCTACATGGAACCGCAAGTTGAAGAAGACAACACAGGAAAAATTGTTCGTTCCGGTATTTATACCTACGGTGAGACTGTTCACATTTTTGTAGAAAGAAAAGATTACAACGGAACATTTATGCCTGGGTTTAGAAAATGGGAGACTCCGGACTACAATCCATCTCCCGTTGGATTAAAATTTGTAGACCATATGGTTGGAAATGTTGGATGGAACCAAATGAACGAGTGGGTGAATTTTTACGAAAACGTCATGGGTTTCACCCAAATACTTTCTTTTGATGATAAAGATATCTCTACAGATTTCACTGCTCTTATGAGCAAAGTAATGAGTAATGGTAACGGTCGTATTAAATTTCCAATAAACGAACCTGCAGCTGGAAAGAAAAAATCCCAAGTAGAAGAATATCTTGATTTTTATGAAGGTGAAGGTGTTCAACACATTGCAGTGGCCACAGATGACGTAATTGCTACAGTTAGGCAGCTTAAAAGTAGAGGGGTTGAGTTTCTAAAAGTACCTGATACCTATTATGATGCCGTGTTGGACCGTGTTGGCGAAATTGATGAGGATATTGCCCCTTTAAAAGAACTGGGTATTTTGGTTGACCGGGATGATGAAGGCTATTTATTACAGATTTTTACCCGTCCGGTGGAACCAAGACCAACCATGTTTTTTGAAATCATTCAAAGAAAAGGTGCACAATCATTTGGAAAAGGTAACTTTAAAGCACTGTTTGAAGCTATTGAGAGAGAACAGGAACTTAGGGGAACTTTGCATTAATTAAAACATTCTAGTATGCCAATCTATCATAAACTCGGAAAGATTCCGCAGAAAAGACACACCCAATTTACGAAACCAGATGGGAGTCTATATTATGAACAATTATTTGGCACCATAGGTTTTGATGGCATGTCTTCTCTACTTTACCACATGCACAGACCCACACAGGTCTCTGCAATTGGCAAAGCGGTTGACCTAAGTCCAAAAATTGCTGTTGAAAAAAATATTGCCTCTCGTAAGCTTATAGGTTTTGATGTCGCTCCCAAAGATGACTTTTTGGACTCACGAGAACCAATGCTTGTAAATAGCGATGTGCATGTGGGTTTGGCAGCTCCAAAAAAATCAATGACCGAGTATTTTTATAAAAACTCGGATGCCGATGAGATGCTTTTTATCCATAAAGGAACGGGTACTCTAAAAACATTTTTAGGTAATATTCCATTTGAATATGGTGATTACCTAATTATTCCCCGTGGGATGATTTATCAAATTGAGTTTGACACTGAGGATAACCGCATACTATATGCAGAATCCTTTCATCCCATCTATACACCCAAACGATATAGAAACTGGTTTGGGCAATTGTTAGAACATTCTCCATTCTGCGAACGTGACTACAAATTGCCTCAAGATTTGCAAACCCATGATGAGAAAGGCGAGTTTGTAATGAAAATAAAGAAACAGGGTATGTTGCATACGCTCGTATATGCTTCGCACCCTTTTGACGTTGTGGGTTGGGATGGGTACAATTTTCCCTACGGATTTTCCATTCATAATTTTGAGCCCATTACCGGTCGTGTGCACCAGCCACCACCAGTGCACCAAACCTTTGAGACCAGTGCTTTCGTAATTTGCTCTTTTTGCCCAAGATTGTACGATTACCATCCAAAGGCAATTCCAGCACCATATAATCACTCCAATATAGATTCCGATGAAGTATTGTATTATGTGGATGGGGATTTTATGAGCAGAACAGGCATTGGCCCTGGTTACATCTCCTTGCATCCCGCAGGGATTCCACACGGGCCACACCCTGGAACATATGAGGCTAGTATAGGCAAAACCAAAACTGAAGAATTAGCCGTTATGATCGATACGTTCAAACCACTTCAGGTCACAGAAAATGCCTTGAAGATTGATGACGGTACGTATTACAAATCTTGGGTAGAATAAATAGATGGCCTTATGTCAGTTCGAGCGCAGTCGAGAACACATAAGGCATAAATAATTCTCGACTGCGCTCGAACTGACAATTCAATTTTAATTTTCATGATTATAAATATTCCCGAAAACTCCGATTTCTCAATCCATAATATTCCATTTGGGATTTTTTCAACAGCAGATAGAAGCCCTAGAGCTGGCGTTGCCATTGGAGAACATATTTTGGATTTAGCTGCTGTTGCAGAATTAGACGTTTTTGATTTTAATACTGCAGTTCTTGAAAAAGATACGCTCAATGATTTTATCTCCTTAGGAAAATCAATTACCAAAAGGGTAAGAACTAATATTCAGCATTGGTTACAACAGGAAGATTCAGCTTTGGCAGACAAACCTGAGCTTTTTGTCTTACAATCTGAAGCAAGCATGCACATGCCCGTCTCCATTGGGGACTATACGGATTTTTATTCCAGTATAGAACACGCCACCAATGTAGGGACCATGTTCCGCGACCCAAAAAATGCCCTAATGCCCAATTGGAAACATATTCCGGTGGGCTATCACGGTAGGGCCTCATCCATAATTGTAAGTGGGGAGTCCATCCATAGGCCTAAGGGACAGGTTTTACCAAAAGATGCTACAACTCCTGTCTTTCAAGCTTCAGCACGTTTGGATTTTGAGTTGGAAATGGGCTTTATCACTGGGAAAAGCACAGCTGTAGGAGAATCTATTTCAACCCAAGATGCTGAGGATTACATTTTTGGTATGGTGTTGCTAAATGATTGGTCTGCACGTGACATTCAAAAATGGGAGTATGTTCCACTGGGCCCTTTTTTGGCGAAGAATTTTGCCTCACATATTTCACCTTGGATAGTGACTTTGGAAGCTTTGGAGCCTTTTAGAGTATCGGGTCCTGATCAAGAGCCAAAAGTGCTTCCCTATTTAGAATATGAAGGAGTTAAAAACTACGATATTAAGCTCGAGGTTGGAATCTCTCCCGATGGTAGTGAAGAGGAGACCGTTTGCAATTCCAATTTTAAATATATGTATTGGAACATGGCACAGCAATTGGCTCACCATACGGTAAATGGCTGCAATATTAATGTAGGGGATCTTTATGGTTCAGGCACCATTTCTGGAAAGGATGAAAATTCTTATGGCTCTATGTTAGAACTAGCCTGGATGGGCACTAAACCCATCAAAATGAAAGACGGGTCAGAACGAAAGTTTATAAATGATGGCGATACCGTAATTATGAGAGGGTCTGCCGAAAAAGATGGTATTAAGGTTGGTTTTGGAGAAGTTTCCGCAAAGGTGCTTCCAGCAAAATAGATCATTATCTTAGCGCAAACTAAAGAAACGGAAATGTCCACCATAAAAACTATAGACCCAACTTCTATTCCTCAACCAGAGCTGCATGCTTATTTACTTTCGGCAGTCGCTCCCAGGCCCATTTGCTTTGCAAGTACAATTGACAAAGCGGGAAATGTGAATTTAAGTCCTTTTAGTTTTTTTAATGTATTTAGTTCCAACCCTCCAATAATGATATTCTCTCCATCAAGAAGCGGACGGGACAACTCCCTAAAACATTCACATCAGAATATAAAAGAAGTGCCCGAGGTGGTCATTAATATTGTAGACTATCCCATAGTGGAGCAAATGTCCCTGTCCAGTACAGCTTATGAAAAGGGTGTGAATGAATTCATTAAATCTGGATTAACAGAAGTTGCCAGTGAAAAAGTAAGGCCACCCCGTGTTGCAGAAGCTCCGGTTTCTTTTGAATGCAAAGTTGAACAGGTTATTGAACTTGCGGATACTCCCGGGGCAGGAAACCTAATCTTGGCCAAGGTTGAACTTATCCATATCAACGAAAAATTCATAGATGAACAGGGAAAGTTAGACCCCTTAAAATTGGATCTAGTGGGTAGAATGGGTGGAAGCTGGTATACAAGAGCTAGTGGAAATTCCCTCTTTGAAATTCCCAAACCAATTCGCAATAAAGGCATTGGAGTAGATCAGCTTCCGGAAGGCATTAGAAATAGTACCGTTTTGACAGGAAACAACTTAGGCCGACTGGGAAATTTGGAGAAACTACCCACGCCAGAGGAGGTAGAAAAGATTGGTTTGGATGATGAGATTCAAATGCTATCTAAAAAATTGGATGGAAATACAGAAAAATTAAAAAAAGAATTGCACTGGTTATCTCAACAAATGCTGAAAGACAACGATACAGAAAAAGCATTAAAGGTGCTACTGTATGCTGAAAAATTAGGCGAATGAACCACGAAATAGAGTCTATTTTCAAATCCTATTTAGAGCCAAGAGAGGTATATACTGGAGGCAAGAACATACCTGCCTCAAACAAGAAGATATATAAACTATCCTCAAACGAAAACCCGCTAGGAGCTTCCCCAAAAGCCATTGCTGCAATAAAGGCAGCGGCTGAACAGGTAACGGTTTATCCTGACCAAACAGATATTCGCTTAAGGGAAGCCTTGGTAACGGATTTTACTGGTCAGTTGGCAGCAGACCAATTTATTTGTGCCAATGGAGGTTCTGAAATTATCGATATGCTTTTACGGGCATTTATACATGAAGGGGATGAAGTCATCTACTCCAATCCTTCCTTTTTGCCTTACTCCGTATTTTCAAGATGGTATGGCGCAACTCCAATAGATATTCCATTGTTGAAACCAAATTACGATTTAGATGTGGAGGGGATTTTAAATGCCATCACAGATAAAACAAAGGTTATTTTTTTAACCAGTCCCAACAATCCAACTGGCACCTATATTCCAAAGGATGTGTTGGAAGGTTTTCTGAATCGAATTCCAAAAAATATAGTAATTGTTTTTGATGAAGTGTATCGGCATTTTGCCGATGCTGAAGATTATGTTACCGCATTACCCTATGTGAAAACCGGTCATAATATAATCGCAATAAATAGCTTTTCAAAAACGTATGGATTGGCAGGACAACGCATTGGGTATTGCTATACGACCGCAACAATTGCAAATTACCTCAGACAAATACACAAGCCATTTTTATTACCAATTACTTCCATTGAGGCTGCCATCGGCGCATTAAATGATGAGTTGTTTGTTGAAAAAACGGTGAAAACGATTCATGCTGGCAGAAAATACCTAATGCATGAGTTTGAAAAAATGGGAATTATGTATTGGCCTACGCAGGGAAACTTTTTTATTATAGACCCACCCATTCCTGAATTTGATTTTACAGATAGACTTATGGAAGATGGGGTTATGGTTAGACCTGTTTCACAATTTGGTGCCCTGGGAAAAGTACGGATTACTATTGGTGACCAAGAATCCAATGAAGCATTGGTAGATGCGCTTAAAAAAATAAAACCCCGCACCTAAATTAAGATGCAGGGTTTGATTTATGCTGTTGTACTTATTTATTGTTTGGTAAAAACGGCGTCAGCACCATCATAGTTATTTTCATCTATATCCTCACCAGCAATAATCAAAGTATTTTCGTCTTCTAAAGTGATCGTTATGGTCTCCTCTTCCATATCTTCATTAACGAAAGTCAATTGATCTCCATCCAAAGACCATATAGTAGTTTCCGTGTCACTTTCCTCCGGACAATCAACCGTTAACCCACCAATACCAACATTTATATTGCTGGCAATATAATTCGTTTTGTTTTCCGAAGTCGCCGTATTGTCCGCATTAAATGTAAATGATGCTATATCACAGTCCAATGCATTAAACGCATCCAAAGCTTCCTTGGCAAAGTTCAGATTACTATTATTTGTACTACTATCAATCCTAAGGTCAGTTAAAACCCATGTGCCAATAATGCCATTAGATTCAGGTGAATTATCAGAGCTTTCACTATCAGAAGAACAGGAAAATAGTAAAAAAGCGGTTGAAAAAAGTAATGCTATATTCTTTTTCATGGTTTTAGTTTGAGGGTTTTTATTACGGGATAACGCAAAAAATCATCAAATAGTACCAAAAAAAGCGGATTATACTCTAAAAGACAAAGCGATAGGTAGCCTTGAGCAGAAAAATATTCTGTGGCTTTTGGCCAAATATATTATCACCTAAACTTGCAAACAATCCTTCAGATGGATCGCCATCGCGTGATACGTCTTGAGACCAGACCAAGAAAATCTCAGACCCTGGAATGTATTCCCAGCGGACAACCAAATTGGAACGGAACTGTACAAATGAAAAATCAGGATTACCAAAGTTAAAATCCTCGGTTCCATTTAAATCCTCGTCAACCGAGTATGTATCATCCACAAAAGAAATCTGAGTATTATCATACGAAGTAAACCTATCTTCAAAGCGTTTTTCCAGAGCGGCGGAAACATATTTAAAGTTGGAATATCTGCCTCTTGAAATAAATGGTTGCCCCCAATACTGAATAGTCAAGTTTGGGTTTATTGTGTAATTCAATCGGAAAGACATGCTCAAAGTTCGCTGCTGAATATGACCATTTAAGTATCTTGGCGTACCATTTACATCATCAAAATTGTCTATAAACTGTAACTTATCATTATTGATATTGAATGAAGGAAAGGCTGAAATTCGAAGAGCATCAAAAGGTTGGTACGTGGCTCCCGCTTCTATATAATATGTACGATAGGAATTATCAACTGCTTTTTCGCCTCTGTGAAACATACTAAATCGTATTTTTTTCCTGCTATCGGTGCTTATACTGTTCCAAAAACTCACTTCAGGAGATTGTCGTAATCTTGGGCCACCTCTCAATGCAAAGTTTGAATATTGAATTGGGGCGTAGTTAAATCCAAAGTTAGAAAACCAATTGTTTTTCCAATTCTGCCAGCTATTGGTGTTAAAACGAAGACTGTTGTGGTTACCTCCAAAATCCCATGCACTCCAATGGTTATAGTTAATGCCAACTCTCCTGAATGTACTATCCGGTTTCAGGGTTTGATACCCTATCCAAGTATAGTGGCGAATATCATCTGCCTGGCGTTGAAAACCAATGTCATTCAATTCCAATTCTGGGGAGCGCCAGGCACCTCCAGACTCAAACTTCCAATGGCCATTGCCTATTTTTCCAATTTGTATATTCCCTCCCGTACCGGATAAGGATGTTTTGGTAGTATCCAATTCAACATGACCTGCATCCACACGTTGAAATAGATGGGTAATGGTTTCTTGGGTATTGGTTATGGCCTCTTCACTTCCTTTTACATGACTAAAAGTAACATTGCCTTCCACATACCAATCCCTATTGTTCCATTGATGTTTAAAGTCCACTGCGCCCGTGTATGCGGATTCATGTAAAAAATCCAATTGTTCGGTTAAATTATCCCTATTTGTAGCGGTAAAAATTCCGCCGATATAGGAATTACGTTCATTAAAATCTTTTTGAAGCCTTCCAACAAAATAATTGGTCAACGGCTCTACCATTTCTTTTCTCCGATTACCCTCATCATCAATAATGGATGCGTAGCGCTTTGCGGTAACACTTTCAAGAACTCCTATCGCCCATCCGTCTTTGGTTTTACCACTAAATTTTGCGGCTCCAATTATTGGAGTATTATTCGGTTGATCTACAAATTCCTGATCCGAAGTATTAGGAGAACCTTGTGGGCTTCTTCCAATCCGTCTAGAATAAAATACATTGTCAAAACCAAAGGTGTTTCCCGCTTCAGATTCGGAAAGATTAAAGTCAAATATATTCTTGTTCTCTACAAAAAAAGGTCGCTGTTCTCGGAAAAAAATTTGAAAACCATCCAAAGCTATGGCTGATGGGTCAGCCTCAACTTGTCCAAAATCTGGATTGACCGTCAAATCCAGAGTTAAATCATTGGTAATACCAATTTTTGCATCCAATCCAACGGTAATATCACTATCACTTCCATCTCTAAAAGGATTTCCATCTTCTGCTTCATAAGTTTCACTGCTGGCAACCGTATATGGTTGTATTTCCAATTGTTTTTGGGGCTCTATATTCTTTAATCCATGTAGTTCACCAAACTCACTTACCCATCCTGGTTGGTCAATAGGTTTTCTTTGCCATAAAGACCGTTCCTCTGCCCTAAAAAATCTTCGGGTAGATTGTAGCCCCCAAACCTGATTTTCAGAATCGCCAAATTTTAACTGGCTTAGTGGTATTTTCAGTTCAGCTGTCCAACCCTCATCATCAATCTTGGTTTTTGTATACCAAATTGGGTTCCAACTACTATCCCAGTTATTTCCATTATTGGATACAAATTCATCTCCTTTTACCCCAGCTACTGTAACAGTAAAAGAAAATGCTGTGCGCTTGTCATGATAACTATCAATATTGAATTCTACCCAATCGCCTTCAAATCCATCCCTTCTTGATAATCTTTTTACAATTTTATCAGGCTCTGCATCATAACATCTTACACCTATATAAAGATTCTTACTATCATACACTATTTTAAATTTTGTTTGATAGCTGGGAGGAGTATTTTCATCAGGTCGGGATTCAATGTAATCTCCCCCCCAATCCACAAGATTCCATGCAAGGTCATCCAACAATCCATCTATGGTTGGGGGTGTTTCTAAATCAATGGACTTGGTTTCATATATTTTTTTTGGAACAACGGTTGTTGAATCTTGGGCAGTTGAATAAAAAGAAATGGATACTAAGGTGAAGAAAATGATTAGGTTTTTCACTTGTTTCGTTTTTTGATTTGATTAGCCACATTAAAGACCTTCTAAAAATGGAATAGTTACAGTTAGGTGAGCTTTTTTATTAAATTATCCACAAAAAAACCATGGTACACCCTTGCATTTTTTAGTGAAATAGTAGCTCTGTGAAAAAGTAAAAAATATTCCCAATCAACCATTTGTAATTCAATCTAATAATCGTACATTTGCAGCCCGTTTATCGGGATAGATTTATAATTCAATAACATTCTAGAAGTGGATACATTAAGTTACAAGACTATTTCTGCCAATAAAGCAACCGTTGACAAGCAATGGCTGTTGGTTGATGCTGAGGGAGAAACATTAGGAAGATTGTCTTCAAAAGTAGCCAAATTACTAAGAGGAAAATACAAGACCAATTTTACCCCTCATGTAGATTGCGGAGATAATGTAGTTATTATCAATGCGGAAAAAATCAAGTTGAGTGGAAACAAATGGGATGATAAAACCTATTTAAGGTATACGGGCTATCCGGGTGGACAACGTTCAACTACCGCTAAGGAATTGTTGGATAAACATCCTGAACGAATTATTGAAAAATCCGTTAAGGGAATGCTTCCAAAAAACAAATTAGGTGCTGAGTTGTTCAGAAACCTTAAAGTATATGTTGGGTCAGAGCATGATCAAGAGGCACAAAAACCGAAAGCAATAAACTTAAACGACTACAAATAATGGAAGTGGTTCATAAGATTGGTAGAAGAAAAACTGCTGTTGCAAGAGTATATGTTTCAGAAGGAAAAGGAAACATAACTGTAAACAAAAGAGATTTAAAAGACTACTTTACTACAGCTACATTACAATATAAGGTAAAGCAACCTTTTGCATTAACTGAAAATGAAGACAGCTACGATGTAAAGGTAAATGTATATGGTGGTGGAATAACTGGCCAAGCTGAGGCGGTTCGTTTAGCATTGTCAAGAGCATTGTGCGAAATAAATGAAGAGCATAGAATAGTCCTTAAGCCTGAAGGCTTATTGACAAGAGACCCAAGGATGGTGGAACGGAAGAAATTCGGTCAGAAAAAAGCCCGTAAGAAATTCCAGTTCTCTAAACGTTAATATTTTTGGTGCTGATGCACCTCATTATATAAGTTCATTGAAAACCCTGAAATATTTCAGGGTTAAATTTTTAACCAAGTTGTCGTTGTTCCAAAGAGCAAAAAAAATCGACTTTTTGGAATTTAGTTTAGCATCTAAATGAATGGGGCGAACAAATTTTGTGACCACCCACTCATTGGCTAATACAACGGAACGTAAACTAATTACAAAAGATGGCAAGTAAAATTGAAGTTAAAGACTTACTACAAGCAGGTGTGCATTTTGGACACCTAACAAGAAAATGGAATCCTAATATGTCTCCCTATATCTATATGGAGCGTAACGGAATCCACGTTATCAATCTCTACAAAACAGTGGCAAAAATTGAGGAAGCCAATCAGGCCCTTAAAAAAATTGCCGCATCCGGAAGAAAAATTCTTTTTGTAGCCACAAAAAAGCAAGCAAAGGATATTGTTGCTGAGAAAGTATCCAATGTAAACATGCCCTATATTACCGAAAGGTGGCCAGGTGGTATGTTGACCAACTTTGTTACCATTCGTAAAGCTGTTAAGAAAATGGCAGCTATTGATCGAATGAAAAAGGATGGTACATTTAAAACGCTTTCCAAAAAAGAAAGACTTCAAGTTGATCGTTTGAGAGCAAAATTGGAAAAAAACTTAGGGTCTATTTCAGAAATGACACGATTACCCGGTGCTATTTTTATAGTAGACACCATGCGTGAACACATTGCGGTAAAAGAAGCTCAAAAATTGAACATTCCTATTTTCGCAATAGTTGACACCAATTCTGACCCAAGACCTATCGATTATGTTATTCCAGCAAATGATGATGCAGGAAAATCCATCGAAGCAATAATGACCCAGGTTACCAATGCTGTTGCCGAAGGTTTGGCAGAACGTAAAAGTGACAAGCAAGAAGAAAAGCCAGTGGCAGCCAAAGAGGCTCCGGAGGCCAAAACTGAAGCTCCAAAAGAAGCAAAGAAAGAAGTAGTAGCTGAAGAAGAGGCTCCAGTGACTGAAGTAGCTGAACCTGTTGCAGAAAAAGTAGAGGAGGTCGTTGCCGAAGTTGAAGTTAAGGAAGAAGTTAAAGCAGAGGAGAAAAAACCGAAGAAAGCGGAAAAGTCCAAAGCCGATGACCTTACCAAAATTGAAGGTGCCGGACCAAAAGCAGCTGAGGCTTTAGTAAACAGCGGTATAGATACTTTTGCGAAACTTGCAAAAGCTGACCCTGAAAAAATCAAGGAAATCTTGACTGAAGCTAGTTCAAGAATGGCTCATTTAGATCCAACATCTTGGCCAAAACAGGCAAAAATGGCTGCTGATGGAAAATGGGACGAATTAAAAGAATGGCAAGACAACGCCAAAGGCGGTGTTGAATAGCATAAAACTAATTTAACATTGACCTAAAACAAAACACCTAATCCGTGTTTTACTTTATATAAATTTTTAAATAGAGAAAAAATGGCAAAGATTACCGCCGCAGAAGTAAATAAATTAAGAAAGACCACCGGAGCTGGAATGATGGATTGCAAAAATGCTTTGGTTGAAGCTGATGGTGATTTTGAAAAAGCAATAGAGATCCTTAGAAAAAAAGGACAAAAAGTAGCTGCCAAAAGAGCGGACAGAGATTCCTCTGAGGGTGCAGCTATTGCCAAGGTAAGTAACGATAATTCAAATGGGATAATCATCTCTTTGAACTGTGAGACCGACTTTGTTGCAAAAAACGAAACCTTTGTAACCCTTGCAAATGATTTGGCTGACCTTGCTTTGGGCTTTTCCAGTAAAGATGATTTCTTGGCTGCCTCTTTCAATGGAATGAGTGTTGCTGAAAAGTTGACCGAGCAAACCGGCGTTATTGGAGAAAAAATTGAAATTGGAAGCTTTGAAAAATTAGAAGCTCCTTTTGTAGGTTCCTATATTCATGCTGGTAACAAGATTGCAACTTTGGTTGGTTTGTCAGCCGCAGTTGATGGTGCTCCAGAAGCCGCAAAAGATGTTGCTATGCAAGCTGCCGCAATGAATCCGGTTGCTTTGAATGAAGAAGGTGTTGATCAATCCATTATAGATAAAGAGATTGAGATTGCTAAAGACCAATTGCGTCAAGAAGGTAAGCCTGAAGCTATGCTTGAAAACATTGCAAAAGGTAAATTGAAGCGTTTCTTTAAGGACAATACCTTGGTAAACCAGACCTTCATAAAAGACAATAAGCAAAGTGTTGCACAATACGTGAAGTCTGTTGATTCCAATTTGGAAGTTACAGGATTCCAAAGAGTGGCATTGGGATAATCCAATTATTATAAGATTACAAAAGCCCGCTTCCTAAAGGAAGCGGGCTTTTTATTTGTAGTACAACTAGTGGTGGTCTTATTTTGATTTTATCAAAATATCGCCATTAAAGGTTTTAAAGAGCATTTCGGGTCCACCCCCATTTATCTTACCCCTCACCCACTGTTCCAGCTTAACTTTATATGTGCCTGATGAGCTATTTTTATTCACTTCAGGTTTATTTACCACAACCTGCATATCAAAATCTGTAAAAATCTCTCCCATATCGGACTTTGCCTTTACATCAGCTTTTAATGAGCTTGGAAAGATAATCTCTACATCACCATTTAAACTACTAAAAGCCATATTGGCATCGCTATCAATACTATTGAATTCAACCTTTATATCTCCATTAACAGTATCTGTGGAAGCGGAACCACTTACGGATTTCAAAGTTATTTCACCATTAACATTACTGATTTCCATTTCTCCATTAACTCCTATAACGGAAATGTCGCCATCATTGACAGTAGATAGTTTAAGTGAAAAGTCCTTAGGCACTTTTACATCCAAATTCGTAATCTTATTCCACTGTTCATTAATAATGTGAACCACATTGTTCTTTTCCTCCGCACCTATATTTAAAGAGGAACCTTCAATGCGTTTCATGCCCTCTCTATTATTCTTTTCTTTATAATGATGTTTTTCACTCCCAAAGGATGCCTTTACAACCACTTCCTTCCCTTCGTAAGCTGCTACGCTTATAGAACCAGAGATTTGATCTACAACCAATTTTCCTGGACTGCTTGGATTACTTAAAGGAACCGAAAATAGATTTATACTTTTTTCCTGCGCCGATAAATTACTTGTAAAAAATGCAACAGCAATTAGTAGTATTATTTTTTTCATGACATTATATTTTTTTGATGAATACATTTCCATTTAAAGTTTCAAAGTCAAATTCAACTTGACCACTTCCAATTTGCACAACAGGTTTGGCCTCAAATTTGTATTTCGCCTTACCTCCCTGTTCTTTATTGGTTTTCATAAATTGTTTGTTAATATCAAAATCCGTGAACATTTCCCCGTTCATGCTTTTAAAGGAAATATTTGCCGATAGTGCTTTTTGGTATGATATATTGATGTCTCCATTCAAAGAATAATATTTCGAAGGACTTTTTGGGTTTTCGGTATACGAAATATTAACAGCCCCATTGATACAATTTACCTTCGTTTTTCCTGTAACATTACTGAGCGTAATCCCTCCATTTACATTTTCTGCCTGTAAATAAGTTCCCTTGGTGTTTTTAACTGAAACTTCACCATTGTTCACTGTACTTACATTAATCTGGACCGAATAAGGCACCTTGATTTTAAAGTCCATTTGATGTTCATAAGGCGGTTCTTGATAATTATTGCACCAGTTATATTTAAGTTGATTTTTATCAAACTCAATATAAGGTGCATCGGGGTGCAAGAATACCTTATCATCCTCCTGAATAACTTGAAGTGATAGTTCTTGTTTTCCCAACTCCAAATCCGTGGAGTCGTCGGCCGTAATTGTTTTTTCAACAGCAACCATAATCGTACTTCCGCTATACCCTTCCACCGAAATAGAACCAAAAACATTTTTTACTATTATCGTATTTTCCGTACTGTTGGAAAACGGTATTTCTTTTTTAATTACCTCTGTAAATTCCCCTTTCTGTGCTTCTGTGCATTGTATGCCTACCAATGAGGATAGACATACCATAAAAATTAATTGCTTCATCATTTTTAAATTTGACTGTTCGTGATTTGATTTGTTCCAAATAGGACGATTGATAAATAAACTAGATTATTGATTCTATAGAATGCTCTATTTTTTTCTTGACCGTGGTATCCAATTGTTTTTCTTTTAATAGTTGTTTAAATGGTTCTATTGATGCTTTTTCTTGTAAGGCAACCATAAGATTTGCCAATGTTATCTGCAAGATTGGGGATTCTTGATTAGGTATTGACTGTACCAATCCTTGACGAACCAATGGATTGTCCACATAATTTGTCAACGACTCTATTGCTGCCAATCTAACATTTACATTAGAATCCTTATTTAAGGTTTGCAGCAACGCTTTGACCACCATTTCATCAACATCTCCAACTTTATTCGCCTCACTAACTCCTTGCAATCGCTGATTAGCGGATGGTTGTTCTAAAAGGGTAAGAATCAACTTTTGACGTACATCATCCGTTTCCGCATTGGACGCAGCAACTTCAATTGTATTCGTACTGTCAGAAGAATTCATATAATATCCAATTCCTAGGCCCAGCCCCAACAAAAGCACACCATAAGCCAATTGCGGTTTAAAAATTCCAGACAATCCTTGTAAAAACATACTCCAACCGCTTTTCTTAACCGTATTCTCCACTTCTTTGTTGAGCATATTAAAAAAGGTGTCATCCATTTTCGCAGAAGGTTCAGGGGTTTTCAACTCCTTCACCATCTTCCAAGTATCCACCAACTCATCAAACTGAGTTTGGTATTCAATATTTTCGTCTAAAAAAATTTTGAATTTTTTGCTATCCTCCTCAGACATAATTCCGGTCATATAATCCATGCATTGAAGCTCAAACTTTTCTTTATCCATTTCTACCTTATTTCCAATTGTAAAAAAATTGTTCGTAAATCCTTTAGGGCTCTATGCACCCTTACTTTGGCAGCGCCTTCTGTACAACCAACAATCTGTCCTATTTCGGCAAACTTCAAATCTCTATACTTACTTAAAATCAATAGTTCCCTTTTTTCCTTGGGTAATTTCTTCAAAGCCCGTTTCAACAAAATCGTATTGCCCTCCATTTCAACTTTCTCATTTAGAAAATCATCAATCCCGGTTCTAACATCTTCAGGTGAAATTCCTTTTGAAACATTTTCCTTAACCGTCTTTTTATGATAATCGTAATTCACGTTTCTTGCCATCCTAAACATCCAAGCTGGAAATGAGCCATCACCTGTATACGACTCCTTATACTTTAGCATTCTTTCAAATACATTTTGAACCAAATCCTCACTAACTGAAGGGTTATTTCCCAAATTGTAAAAGAATCCGAACAATCTTTTTTTATGACGTTCGTACAGTAATCCCAGTTTATCCAAATCCCCAGATTTTACTTTGAGCATAAGAAAGTTGTCGGTTAGTGTCTGCAATTTGATTTTCTTGTTTTGGCTTGTTGAAGGATATACTTTGGTTTTCCAAAAAGGTTACAGAATGTATGATTTTTTTTATTATTATATTCTTGAATCATATCTTTTTACAATAATTCTTCATAAATATTTTTGATTATTTTTGTCCGGACTTCAAGATATCCTCAATGCAATACAAAAGAATTTTATTAAAATTAAGCGGAGAAGCCCTAATGGGTGAACAGCAATATGGAATTGACCCAATACGTCTTTCAGAATACGCAGAAGACATTAAGGCGGTCATTGCCAAAGGTATTGAAGTCGCTATAGTTATTGGTGGAGGTAATATTTTTAGGGGACTGTCGGGTGCAAGCCAAGGTATGGATCGTGTACAAGGCGACCATATGGGCATGCTGGCAACCGTAATCAATGGTTTGGCACTTCAAAGTGCATTGGAACTTCAGGGTGTTGAAACCAGACTGCAATCCGCCATAAAAATCAATGAAGTTGCAGAACCTTTTATTAGACGGAGAGCAATACGGCATTTGGAAAAAGGAAGAGTTGTTATTTTTGGGGGCGGTACTGGAAATCCGTATTTCACCACAGATTCTGCAGCAGTTTTGAGAGCTATTGAAATAAAAGCTGATGTTATTCTTAAGGGAACACGAGTGGATGGAATCTATACTTCTGACCCTGAAAAAGATAAAAATGCCACTAAGTTTGACTCCATTTCTTTTAACGAAGTCCTTTCTAAGGGATTAAAGGTCATGGATACAACGGCCTTTACTTTAAGCCAAGAAAACGAACTTCCAATTGTGGTCTTTGATATGAATACAAGGGGGAATCTAATGAAATTGGTTTCTGGAGAGAACATTGGAACGGTTGTAAATCTTTAAATTGGTATAGCCTTTGATACCAACTATTAAAATTTAAAATTATGAACGAAGAAGTAACTTTTATCATTGACAGTACTAAGGAAAGTATGGATGGCAGTATTACTCATTTGGAAAAGGCTTTAATCAAGATACGTGCAGGTAAAGCTAGTCCCGTAATGCTATCAACTGTTATGATAGAATATTATGGTTCCATAACCCCTCTTTCGCAAGTATCGAATATTAATACTCCCGATGCAAGGACTATTTCTGTTCAACCATGGGAAAAAAGTATTCTTCAGGATATAGAGACAGCCATCACAAACTCAAATTTGGGCTTTAATCCAATGAACAATGGTGAAATGATTATTATCAACGTTCCACCATTGACTGAAGAACGTAGGGTACAATTGGTAAAGCAGGCAAAAGCTGAAGCTGAGGATGCAAAAGTAAGTATCCGAAGTGCAAGACAGGAAGCCAACAAGGAACTTAAAGGTTTGGAAATTTCTGAAGATTTGCGAAAAAATGCTGAAGTGGATGTTCAAGAGCTCACAGATACCTACAGCAAAAAAGTTGATGCTATCCTAACAGTGAAGGAAGCAGAAATAATGAAAGTTTAAATTTCATCCAAATTTACGATTGGCTTTCTTTAGGAACACCGCTCATCATTCTCTACCTTTGCCGCCAATAAAACCTATATGGTAGCAAAGCTCACTAAAGGATTTTGGCCAAAGGTCGCAAGCATTATTCTAAGAAATAGGATTCTTATTCTTCTTGGTGTTGCCGCTTTTACGGTTTTTTTGGGCCTTCAGTGGAAAAACATGCAGTTTTCCAATACCGAAGCCAATATTCTGCCAGATGACCATCCAGCCACCATACAATACAATGCCTTTAAAAATATTTTTGGTGAAGAAGGAAATGCAATAGTTCTTGCCATCAGGGATTCATCACTCTTTACCCCAGAAAAATTTAACCGTTGGAATAAGCTAAGCAAGCAACTTGAGGCATTTCCAGAAATAGATTTTGTAGTATCTACCGACAACCTAAAAGTTTTGGTAAAGGATAATGATAAGCAAGAGTTTATCATGAAACCTTTTATTGAGAATCAACCAGAAACCAAAGAGGAAGTAGAAAAGCTTAAAAATCACCTTTTCAATGAGCTTCCTTTTTACGACAATCTTATTTATAATCCGGAAAGCGGAACCATCCAGACCATTGCCTATTTGGACAAGGATATTATGAACACCGCCGTTCGGAATGAGTTTATCCTTAACGATCTTGCAGATCTTGTTGACAGTTTTGAAGAAGAAACCAATCTTGATGTACGCGTATCTGGCATGCCTTACATCCGTACTTGGAACACAAAATCCATTGTTGATGAAATTGGAATCTTTATTGTTGCCGCATTACTGGTCACCTCAATTATATTTTTCTTCTTTTTCAGAAGTTTTAGGGCCACTTTAATTTCAATGTGCGTGGTGATAATTGGTGTTATGTGGGCCTTCGGGATCTTAGGTCTCTTGCGTTATGAAATCACGATTCTTACGGCGCTTATCCCTCCTCTAATTATTGTAATTGGGATTCCCAACTGCATTTTCTTAATCAACAAATACCAACAAGAGGTCAAAAAACATGGGAATCAGGCGTTATCATTACAACGTGTCATTTCCAAAATTGGCAATGCCACCCTTATGACCAATATTACCACGGCTTCGGGTTTTGCGACATTTATCATTTTGGATAGTGATTTACTTAAGGAATTTGGCATTGTAGCCTCAATAAACATTATTGGAATTTTTATCTTATCGCTGTTGATTATCCCAATTGTCTACAGCTTTATGCCACTTCCAAAGAACAAACATTTAAAACATCTCAATAAAAAATGGATTGACATCTTTGTCAATTGGATGGAACGTATGGTTCGGCATCACCGTATAGGTGTTTATATTACCTCCGTCATCGTTTTGGTATTGAGTATTGTTGGAATATATCAAATAGAGATTACCGGAAGTAGGATTGAAGATTTGCCCAAAGACACGCATTATTTTAAAGATATCCGCTTTTTTGAGGAAGAGTTTGATGGAATCATGCCAATGGAAATTGTGGTAGACACCAAGAAAAAGAATGGGGCCATAAAACCTGCAACTTTAAGGCGAATGGATCAATTGGGGACAATTATTGAAGAAACACCGGAACTTTCCAAACCAATATCCTTGGTAAATCTAATTAAGTATTCCAAACAGGCTTTCTATAATGGAATCCCTAAATATTACCAATTACCAACATCACAGGAAAATACATTTATAATGGATGTGGCCAGAAAATCTTCCAATGATGGAAACATTCTGGAAAGCTTTGTGGATAGTACGGGCCAAACAGCACGCATAACAACCTATTTACGCGATGTTAAAATTGATCGCATGGAAGAAATTGAGCAAGACATGCAACAATCTATTGCCAAACTTTTTCCCGCCGAACGGTTTAACGTCTTTATTACAGGAAAAGCGTTGTTATTTTTAAAAGGCACTAAATATCTGGTCAAAAATTTATTGCTTTCATTGGCACTAGCCATCGGACTAATTTCCCTGTTTATGGCTTATTTATTCCGTTCCTTTAGAATGATTATAATTTCCTTGGTTCCTAACCTCCTTCCATTGGTAATTACGGCAGGATTAATGGGCTATCTGGGAGTTCCTATAAAACCCTCAACAATTCTAGTATTCAGTATTGCATTTGGAATTTCTGTGGATGATACAATTCATTTTCTAGCAAAGTATAGGCAGGAACTGGCTGCAAATCGGTGGCAAATTAAAAAATCTGTTTACGCCGCACTTCGTGAAACCGGTGTAAGCATGTTCTACACTTCCATTGTACTTTTCTTTGGGTTCTCCGTTTTTATAATTTCAAGTTTTGGCGGAACAAAAGCTTTAGGAGGATTGGTTTCGGCTACTTTACTTTTTGCAATGCTTGCCAACCTTGTTTTACTTCCATCATTATTGCTTTCGTTAGAAAGAAGTATTGCCAACAAGGAAGTACTCAAAAAACCACAGATAGATATCTTGCCAAAAGACGAGGTCAACCTCAAGGACAAATAGCACCGCGGACATCTAATAAATATGCAGGTTCCATTGCTATCGTTTTTGATCAAAAACCTATCTTTACCGCTTAATTTACTACAGCTTGAAAATGAACTCTTATTCGATTAAAGAATTGCTTAACAAGCAACCAATTGGAGATTCCGTTGAAATAAACGGATGGGTAAAAACATTTAGAAGTAACCGGTTTATTGCCTTAAATGATGGGTCTACCATACACAATTTACAATGTATCGTTGACTTTGAAAACTTTGATGATAATTTGCTCAAACAAATTTCCACAGGTGCAGCTCTAAAAATTTCAGGTACGCTTGTAGAAAGTCAGGGAAGAGGGCAAAGTGTTGAAATTCAGGCTACGGATGTTTTTGTTCATGGTACTGCCGATCCAGAAACATATCCCATTCAGCCAAAAAAACATTCTTTGGAGTTTTTAAGGGAAAAAGCGCACCTAAGAGTTCGCACAAATACATTTTCTGCTGTCATGAGAGTTCGTTCTACCCTATCATTTGCAGTTCATAGTTATTTTCAGCAAAATGGATTTTACTATATGAACACGCCAATTGTTACCGGATCTGATGCCGAAGGTGCCGGGGAAATGTTCAGGGTGAGTACATTGGATACAAAGAATCCACCACTAGACGAAAACGGAGAAGTGGATTATTCCCAGGATTTCTTTGGAAAAGAGACAAATCTTACCGTTTCAGGGCAATTGGAAGCTGAAACCTACGCTATGGGACTTGGTAAAGTCTACACTTTTGGACCAACTTTCAGAGCCGAAAATTCCAATACATCCAGACATCTGTCGGAATTTTGGATGATTGAGCCCGAAATGGCTTTCCATGATTTGGATGCCAATATGGATTTGACCGAAGATTTTATCAAATGGACAATTCAATATGTATTGGACAAGTGCCAAGATGATCTAGAGTTTTTGGAGAAACGCCTTTTGGACGAAGAGAAATCAAAACCTCAAAATGAACGATCGGAAATGGCTTTGATAGAAAAACTCAAATTTGTTGTGGAGAACAACTTCAAAAGGGTTAGTTATACAGAGGCTATTGATATTCTAAAAAACAGCAAACCAAATAAGAAGAAGAAGTTTCAATTTCCCATCAATGAATGGGGAGCTGACCTGCAAAGTGAACATGAACGTTTCTTGGTAGAAAAACATTTTAAATGTCCTGTCATCCTTTTTGACTATCCAGCCAAAATAAAGGCATTCTACATGCGCTTGAACGATGATGAAAAAACTGTTAGGGCCATGGATGTCCTATTTCCAGGTATTGGAGAAATTGTTGGGGGCTCTCAACGTGAAGAACGGCTAGAGGTACTTCAACAAAAAATAAAGGAGTTGGATATAGATGAAAAGGAGCTTTGGTGGTATCTGGATCTTAGGCGATTTGGAACCGCTGTTCATAGTGGATTCGGGCTTGGTTTTGAACGTTTGGTTCAGTTTACAACCGGAATGGGAAATATAAGGGATGTTATTCCTTACCCTAGAACCCCACAGAATGCAGAGTTTTAAATTGAATGCTTAAATTTATATAGAAGGAAGATCGTAAATCCTTATGCTAAAACAACATCTACAGTTTAAGCTTTCCCAAAAACTGTCTCCGCAGCAGATACAGCTCATGAAGCTAATTCAGTTGCCGACACAGGCTTTTGAACAGCGCCTAAAACAGGAACTTGAGGAAAATCCAGCTCTTGAAAGCGGAAAAGCGGAGAGTGAAACGGATGACGCTTTTGATGACAACTACGATGATTCTGCGGATAGTGAAACCATTTCTGCCGAAGAAATCAATATTGATGATTATTTAAGTGATGATGAGATTCCCGACTATAGGACCCAGACGAGCAATTATAGTCCTGATGATGATGAAAAAAGTATTCCTTATGCAGCCGGAACTTCCTTTAACCAATATTTACTAAATCAACTTAATACCATATATCTGGATGATGAGGAATGGGCCATTGCCGAATTTTTGGTGGGTAGCGTGGATGAAAGTGGCTACATACGAAGACCGCTAACAGATATCATGGATGACCTTGCCTTTACGCAGAATATCTATGTAGAAGAAGATAAAATTGAGAGTGTCCTTAAAACTGTACAAGAGCTTGATCCTCCAGGGGTAGCTGCAAGATCTTTGGGTGAATGTCTCATTATTCAATTAAAACGGAAAGAAAAAACACCAGAAGTCGAGCTTGCTATTTCAATTTTGGAAAAGTCGTTTGATCAGTTCACCAAAAAGCATTATTCCAAACTTACCCAAAAGCATCATGTAAATGAGGAAGAACTTAAGGATGCTATTTCTGAAATTGAAAAGCTAAACCCAAAACCAGGGGGTTCCTATGCAGGCAACAATCGAATTATTGAGCATATTGTACCTGATTTTTCCATTAAGATTGTTGAAGGTGAACTGGAGCTGACCTTAAATGGAAGAAATGCACCGGAACTTCACGTTTCCCGGGATTATAACAATATGTTGGAAGGTTATAAAAATTCCAAGGAAAAATCAAAATCCCAAAAAGACACCGTACTTTTCATAAAGCAAAAGCTAGATGCCGCCAAATGGTTCATAGATGCCATTAAGCAGCGGCAACAGACCTTGTTTATAACTATGAGTACCATTATGAACTATCAAAAAGAGTATTTTTTAAGCGGAGACGAGCGTAAGTTGCGCCCTATGATCTTAAAAGATATTGCTGATCAAATTCATATGGATGTTTCTACGGTATCAAGAGTTGCGAATAGTAAATATGTGGATACTCCTTACGGGACAAAATTAATCAAGGAATACTTCTCCGAATCCATGAAAAATGAGCAAGGAGAGGATGTATCGACAAAAGAAATTAAAAAGATTTTGGAAACTGTTATTGGTGAGGAGGAAAAGAAAAAACCTTTGACAGATGATAAATTGGCAAAAATTCTTAAGGAACGTGGATATCCCATTGCCAGAAGAACCGTTGCCAAATACCGGGAGCAGTTGGGCATATCCGTGGCTAGATTAAGAAAGCAAATTTAATGCGCCATTTCCTAAATATTATTTCCTATATTTTTCATCCTTTGTTTATTCCTATTGGAGGCACCGCTCTATACTTTTTGGTAGCGCCATACAGCACCTTGGAAATACAGAGTGGGAACATTCTTCCCATATTCATTCTTACGGTAATCATTCCAATTATTTTTTTTCTGATACTTAAAAACCTAGGGGTAATCAGTTCTATATTTTTACCAAGCGTTCAAGAACGCAAATACCCCCTTTACATTAGTTGTATTCTTTTACTGATGGTTTTATACAAGGTAATCCCAAACAACTATGTACATGAGCTATTTTATTTTTTTACAGGTCTTTTAACCGCAACAAGCGCGGCTATTGTACTGTTATTTTTAAAATTTAAGACCAGTATTCATCTTTTGGGAATGGGGAGTATATTGATGTTTATGATAGGTTTGAGCATCCGTTTTGAAACAAACATCACTATTGCCATAAGCATATTCACTTTGCTTACTGGTCTTGTTGCCACTTCAAGATTATATCTAAAAGCGCATAGTAAAACAGAATTGTTGATTGGGTTTATTATTGGAACCTGTTCGCAGCTTATTATTTTGAAGTATTGGTTATAAGATATAGAAGATAACACCTATTCGCAATATACCCATAGTGATTAGTTCACCACCTTCAATGCCAACATCATCTTTCAGCAAAGGATTTAAACCATAATAGGCATGAATATTCCACGTATTGTATCCAAAATTTAGTTGTAATCCATATTGTAAATTCTGGATATCATCATTTGAAAATGCTATTGTATTTGAATCTGTCACCAATTTTGACCTGCCGGAAAAGACATAACCCAATTTGACCCCTGCATAAATTCTCCAAAACTTATACTCATCTACCGTTGAGGTTCTCCACCGCAATTCCAAAGGAATCTCTATGGCATGGGTCTCAAACTTACTTCGCTTATAATCTGAAGTCAAAACTTCATATGTTATCGCATTGTCCGTTTTATTAGTTCCTATATTGCTATAGTACGAATTAGTGGCGTATCCGAGTCCCAGTCCCAATCCAAAATTTCTTTTTTGATTAAACGGGATATCTTTTATAAATCCGGTTTGCAAGCTGTACGATAAACTGCTCTGAACAACATTTGATGGTTTCTCCAAGAGGAGATTAAATCCCAAGCCAACATAAAATTGATCTTCTAGGTATTTATTGTCTTGTATGGTTTTTGAGCTCTCCTGGGCCTTAATGCCAAGGCATGAAAGAAGATAGCATATTAAAAACAAATAGTTTCTCATTTGCACTAGTCTAATACTAAAAACAATCCAAATTAATCATTTGGATTGTTTTTTAGATCTACTTCCTTCAACTTATTTTACATTGGCAAATGCATTACCCTCATAGGTGGTGTAATTCACCTTCAATAAATTTACTTTTCGTAGTTCCTCTTTAATATCTGACACTATCCCAACCTTGACATCCTTATCAACTTTTAGTGAAACCGTTACCAAATTTCTAATCGCATCTGGTTTTTTAGATAACTCGGATAAGACGTAGGGAGCCACATCATTTACATTTGCCAGCTTATTATCTAATTGAATTCTTGGTTCCGTTCCAAGCACCTCTACTAATTCTCGGGATGGCTTTCCAACAAATATTTCAATAATCCTGTCTTTCTTCTCCAATTTTTTGACCTCCTCGGCATTGGGCAGGTTATTATCTACCAAGAGTGTATTGTTTTTAATGGTGGTAACCGTCATAAAAAAGAACAATAACATAAAAACAATATCGGGTAGTGATGCAGTTGAAATGGCGGGTAATCTTTTTTTTGACTTTCTATAATTTTTCATGATATCAGTTTTATAGATTCATATTTGTTTGGGCTTCTGATAACCTCATAGGAAACATACTTCTTATCTGATTTATATTTTCCTTGAGTTCCAATTTGGTTTTAGCGCTAATTTTTGGATCAAAATATGCTTTTTCCATTTCGGTGAAATCGCTCTTAAACAATCTTTGTGCTTCCCTGTTTCTAAGCTCATTATATGCTGCCGTTAATTCATTTTGTACCAGTATATATGTTCCATATGCCGCCTCTCTATCACTACTAAATGCTATTATTGCTTCATTAGGATTATCAGATGAGCTGGAACTTCGTTCTCCAAGACAATAGTTACAATAATCTTCATTTCCAACCATAGTCCCACCATTATCTAAAAACGTAATGGCCGCATCCTTCAAATCTTGCATTTGCATCCTATCGTCCTCAACTAAAAGCTCATTGTTTTTATTGAGGCTTACTCTAAAAATATTTCGCTCATTAATGGGGAGAGGAGGTGTTGTGTCCTTTGGAGGAAGTTTTCTATCCAAACCCATATCGGTTTGAATTGTTGCCGTTACCAAGAAAAAAATCAATAATAAAAAAGCAATGTCAGCCATTGACCCAGCATTTACCTCTGGGATTTCATTGTTTCTAGCCATAATAAAAAGTTTTGTTGGAATTAATGATTCTATTTCCCCTTTGGGGGGTTATTCATCAATCACAACAACTATTCCAAAATACCATATCTGGCTGAAAACAAAATGATTACATAAGAGCATATAAAAAAGCCCCAAATTATTTCTAATTTGGGGCTTTCCACTAAATCTAAGTTATTGCTTACTGTAAATTGTTAAAAGCATCTCCTTCGTAGGTCGTGTAGTTGACCTTCAGGGCATTTACTTCTCTTAACTGTTGTTTAATATCGGCGATAAGACCCATGTTGGCATTTTTATCCACCTTTAGAGCAGTTGTCAACACGTTCTGTAGTTCTTGAGGTTTCTTAGCACGTTCCGCAAGAATATAAGAGCCTACTTCTTCAACATTGGCAAACTTATCATTCAATTGAATTTTTGGTTCAGTCCCAAAAACCTTTTGATATTCTTGGGTTGGTGTACCAACAAATATATAGATTACCCTATCCTTCTTCTCTAGCTTCTTGATTTCTGTTGCGTTTGGAAGAACATTATCAACCATTAAAGAACTATCTTTCATTGTGGTCACTGTCATAAAGAAAAATAGTAACATGAAGACGATATCGGGTAGTGATGCAGTTGATACCGCAGGCAAATCCCCATCCTTCTTTTTTGCAAACTTTGCCATTCTACTTTAATTTAATTGGTTGATGTTTCTGCTTCCGACAATTTCTGCGGAAACATTTCTTGTATACGTTTTACCTTATCCTTAAGACCTTCTCGTACACTTTCAGGTGTTTCTGGATTCAAGTATTCAGACTCCATTTTTGTGAAATCTTGACCATATAGACGCTGTGCTTCACGATTACGCAAATCATTGTATGCGCCTACCAATTCATTTTGAACGGTTATATAGGTACTGTACTTAGTCTCACGGTCATTCTTTAACGAGATGATAGCTTTTGTTGGATTGTCCGATGAAGCTGGGTCTCTCTTTCCTTTGCAAAACTCACAAGAACCATCTGCTCCGTTCTCCAAAAATGTCTTTGCAGACTCACGTAAATTCCTTAAATCCATCAACTCGTCCTCCACCAACAATTGACCATTTCTATTGATATTAACCGTAAAAATGTTCTTTTGCTTGATAACCACATCTTCTTCTGGCGGCTCCATTGGTGGCAACATACGATCTAATCCTGCATCTGTCTCAATGGTTGTTGTAACCAAGAAAAAGATAAGTAATAAGAAAGCTATGTCTGCCATAGAACCGGCATTCACTTCTGGTGCTCCATTTCTTCTAGCCATAACTTTTACATTTTTTACTTAACAAACATTTTTTTCAATCCTGGAAAAACCATTAAGGCAACAGCAACAATAGTAAGAATGAAGAAAACATTGAGTCCCATTCCTATATTCTTAACTGTTCCTTCCGTAGTGCTAAGGTTTGGATTGTTGGCAAATGTATCTACAACTGCATTAGCTTCCTCTGAAGATGAAAGACCATATGCTATAGCTACAACCACAGCCAACCCACCTATGCCGTACAATGCTTTTTTAATACTTCCTGGTGTGGACAACAATTTTTTGAATCCAAAAAACACCGTTGAAACCACCGCAATGGCCAACAGAATATACATGATGATAAACATGAAGTTCATAGAACCACTGTTTATAGCATCTGGATCATCACTAGATGGCATACCAAACCATAAAGCGGTAGCCAAAAGTCCGATAACAATCAGTACTATTTTTATTATTTTATTCATGACTCTTGATAGTTATTAATTTCGTAATTATTTTTTGTGGGCAGCCAACATATCTATTAAAGATATAGAGGAATCTTCCATGTCATTTACGATACTATCAATTTTAGCAATGATATAGTTGTAGAAAATCTGAAGAATAATCGCAGTGATCAAACCAAATACAGTAGTCAATAATGCTACTTGGATATCACCAGCAATCAAAGATGCACTCAAGTTACCAACTGCCGCAATTTTCTGGAAGGCCGCAATCATACCGATTACCGTACCCATGAACCCAAGCATTGGCGCAATAGCAATAAATAAGGACAACCAAGAAACGTTTTTCTCTAACTGACCCATTTGTACACCACCGTATGCTACAACAGCTTTTTCAGCGGATTCCAATCCTTCTCCAGCTCTATCCAAACCTTGATAGAAAATAGAGGCAACAGGACCTTTTGTATTTCTGCATACTTCTTTTGCAGCTTCAACACCACCAGAAGCCAAAGCGTCTTCTACTTGCTGTTTAAGTTTAGCTGAATTGGTACTTGCCAAATTCAAATAAATAATTCTTTCGATGGCAACTGCCAATCCTAAAATCAAACATAAAAGTACAATTCCCATGAAAGCAGGACCTCCTTGGATAAACTGTTCTTTCAATACTTGAGTAAAACCTTTGCTGGCAGCAGCAGTTTCTTCTTGCAACATTGCTGCAGATGCAGTTGTTGTTCCCAAAATAAACATTCCAGCTACAGCCAGAGTATAGGATATTCTTTTCATTTCTCTTAAACTTAAATTTAGTTAGTTATTAATAATGTTAAAGATATAAAAATTTTATAATTGAAAAATTAAAATACCTAGCAGAGAGGAAGGGATTCGAACCCTCGATACACTTTTGATGTATACACACTTTCCAGGCGTGCGCCTTCGACCACTCGGCCACCTCTCTATTTCTAATAGTTAGGCTGCCCAATAAACAAAAAAATAATTAGTATAGGAAATTTGAGGCGTTAATTTTAGTACATTTCACCACGAAGCGGGGTTTCAAAAATTGTCTTAAAGAGCTTTCTGGAAATATTGCTCCCCAATAGATACATGGCTTTTGTTATGGCAGCTTCGGTCGTAATGTCCTTTCCGTTAATCATTTGCATCTCTTTTAGCTTTTCACTGGTCTCATAATGTCCCATTGAAACTGCTCCCCCAGAACACTGCGTTACATTAATAATATGTAATCCTTTGTCAATCGCTTCTTTTAATTCTTTTAAAAACCAATCATCAGTTGGTGCATTTCCTGCACCATACGTTTCCAAAATAACCGCCTTTAACCCAGATATGTTCAAAATTGATCTTAAAACTGACCTACTAAGACCGGGGAACAGTTTTAAAACCGCAATATTATCATCCATATTCCTATGTACCTGCAATGATTTTGATCGCAATGGCCTTTTACAAAGATTTGAATGATGAACTTTTAAATGTACCCCAGATTCAATTAGCGGAGGGTGGTTTAAAGATGCGAACGCCTCAAAATGTTCCGCGTTGATTTTTGTAGTTCTATTGGCCCGATACAATTTATACTCAAAATACAGACCCACCTCTTGTACAACGGGTTTTCCTTTTTCTTTCAACGCAGCTATTTGAATTGACGTAATGAGATTTTCTTTTGCATCTGTGCGCAAATCCCCAATAGGAAGTTGAGACCCTGTAAAAATTACTGGCTTGGCCAGATTTTCCAACATAAAGCTTAAGGCTGATGCCGAATAACTCATGGTATCGCTTCCGTGGAGCACTACAAATCCATCAAATTCCACATAATTCTCTTCAATTATTGAAGCAATGGTAACCCAATAGCCTGGATTCATATTCGAAGAATCTATAGGCTCATCAAAGGACACTCCTTTTAATTTACAATCCAATTGGTTCAACTCTGGAAGATTTCGAATCAACTCCTCAAAATTAAAAGCCTTGAGTGCCCCTGTTTTGTAATCCTTTATCATACCGATAGTACCTCCGGTATAGATAAGTAGAATGTTGGTCTTGTTTTGCATACTAATTCTAAATACCAAAAACCATTTTGGAGTTATCTGTCGTTATTGAAGCTATATCCTCGAGCGTCTTATCATATATTAAAGCTAATTTTTCCAATACCTTAATTATATATGCACTTTCATTTCGTTTTCCGCGGTATGGGACTGGTGCCAAGTAAGGCGAATCCGTTTCCAAAACAATATGTTTCAAATCAATATGTTTCAAAAATTGATCAATTTTTCCATTTTTAAATGTAGCAACTCCACCAATGCCCAACTTCATATTATAGGATATAGCTTGATGCGCCTGTTCCAAGGTTCCCGTAAAGCAATGAAAAATTCCATAGAGGCCTTCTCCTTTCTCTTGTTCCAAAATCTCAAAAATCTCATCAAAAGATTCCCTACAATGAATTACTATGGGCAGCTTATATTTCTTTGCCAAACGTATTTGGTAGACAAACGCTTCTTGTTGCTGCTTTAAAAAGGTTTTGTCCCAATATAAATCAATTCCTATTTCACCTACCGCGCAAAACTTTCTTTCCGATAGCAATTTTTCCACATGGGACAACTCTTCCTTATAGTTTTCCTTCACATGGGTTGGGTGCAATCCCATCATTAAAAAAACATTGTCAGGATATTTGGTCTCCAAATCCAACATACTTTGTGTATAGGTGGAATCAATTGCGGGAATAAAGAATCGCTCAACACCTAATTCCATAGCATTATTGATGACCTCATCGCGGTCATCATCAAAAGCTTCACTATATAAATGGGTATGTGTATCCGTTATTACCATAAAGCAAAAATAGGTTTATCTTTAAGAAAAATTGTTGATGAAATCCCTCAAAAAATTTCTGAAATCCAAAAACTACCTCAGAATCCCCTTGGTTCTTACGGAAACCAACCATTTTGAAATTGCCGCCAAAATAAATGGAGTTTCTGGTCGATTCATTTTGGATACTGGAGCTTCCAATACCTGTGTTGGGATGGACAAAATTGATTTTTTTAAAATGATTTCTGAGGTTTCAGATATAAAAGCAGCAGGAGCTGGTGCAACCGAAATGGAAACCTTGGTCTCTTCCAAAAATAAAATCCAAATTGGAGAATGGAAAAAAAGCAAGCAAAAAATAGTATTGTTCGATTTAGTCCATGTCAACGAAGCATTAACCTCTCATAATTCCCTACCTGTAGATGGGATTATAGGTGGCGACATCCTTAAAAAAGGTAAGGCCATAATTGATTATGACAAAAAAAACCTTTACTTAAAAAAGTAAAGGCAATTGGTATTTAAAAAGCTTAGCTTTTAAAGCTCCAACGCTTTTTCCACATTGTCATTCATCAATAATTCTTCTGGACTCTCAAGAGCTTCTTTTACAGCAACCAAAAATCCTACAGATTCCTTCCCATCAATGATTCGGTGGTCGTATGAAAGTGCCACATACATAATAGGCGCAATGACCACTTGACCATCTTTGGCAATTGGACGTTCCACAATATTGTGCATTCCTAAAATAGCACTCTGCGGTGGGTTAATAATAGGCGTGGACAGCATGGAACCAAATACTCCCCCATTTGTAATGGTAAAAGTCCCTCCTGTCATCTCATCTACGGTAATTTCACCTTCACGCGCTCTAATTGCCAATCGTTTTACCTCAGCTTCAACGCCTCTAAACGTCAAGTTCTCGGCATTTCGAATAACGGGAACCATTAATCCTTTTGGGCCAGAAACCGCTATACTGATGTCGCAAAAATCATAGGACAACATTTCCTTCCCATCAATCATAGAATTTACAGCTGGGTATAGTTCCAATGCACGAACAACAGCTTTAGTAAAAAAGGACATAAAGCCCAGACTTACTCCATGCTTCTCTTTAAAGGTTTCCTTGTATTGTTTCCGTAATTCAAAGATTGGTGACATATCCACTTCATTGAAAGTGGTCAACATTGCGGTTTCATTCTTTGCCGAAACCAAACGTTCTGCCACTTTTCTGCGTAACATTGAAAGTTTGGAACGGGATTCCCCTCTACTTCCACCAGTTGGCGTACCCATTGAAGGAACAGCCTTAACTGCATCTTCTTTGGTTATGCGTCCATCTCTTCCTGTACCAGAAACAGCGGAAGGAGCTATTCCTTTTTCATCCAATATTTTTTTGGCCGCGGGAGAAGGACTACCAGAAGCATAGGTTTCTTTTTTAGCCTCAACTTTTGGTGCTTCAACCTTAGCGGGTTCTTTTTTATCCTCTTGCTTCTCCACAGCCGGTGCAGCTTCTCCTTCGGGTTTTGCTGCAGTGGTATCAATAAGGCAGACCACTTCACCAACGGCAACGGCATCACCCTCCTCTGCTTTTAAGGTTATGACCCCACTTTCCTCAGCTGGAAGTTCCAACGTTGCCTTGTCCGAATCAACCTCAGCGATTGCCTGGTCTTTTTCTACATAGTCTCCATCTTGCACTAACCATTCTGCAATTTCAACCTCGGTTATGGACTCCCCCGGAGAGGGAACTTTCATTTCTAAAACCATCTTATTTTAGTTTTATTCTTTTCTAAATTAACTTCTTACCATGTTGTCCTTGGTCTTATCAAAGACATATTCTATTACCTGTGCATGTCTGCGTTGCGAACGTACCGCACTACCAGCTGCTGGTGCCCCATAAAATCTTCTGGAGGCCACCCTAAAGTGTTTTGCTTCATCAAAATGCATCAACAGATGACCCCAAGCACCCATATTTCTTGGTTCTTCTTGCGCCCAGACCAAATCGTTTGCATTTTTATATTTTTTGATGGTGCTTTGTATTTCTTTTGTTGGCAATGGGAACAATTGTTCCAACCGAACCAAAGCAACATCATCTCTTTTCAATTCCTCTTTTTTATCCAACAGGTCATAATAAAACTTCCCTGTGCAGAACACCAAGGTTTTAACTTTGGATGCAACGGCCTTTTTATCATCAATCAACGTCTGGAAACTTCCGCTCGCCATTTCCTCTTTGGTCGATAAGACTTTTGGATGCCGTAAAAGACTCTTTGGTGTAAAGACAATCAAAGGTTTTCTAAAATCAGCTTTCATTTGTCTTCGTAACAAATGGAACATGTTTGCCGGAGTAGTAACATCGGCCACGTACATATTGTCCTTTGCACATAATTGAAGATATCTTTCCATTCGCGCTGATGAATGCTCCGCACCCTGACCTTCATATCCATGGGGCAACAATAACACCAAACCATTTTGAAGCTTCCATTTGTCCTCTGCCGATGAAAGGTATTGATCAATGATTATTTGTGCCCCATTACTGAAGTCTCCAAATTGTGCTTCCCAAATAGTCAAAGTTTTTGGGCTTGCCATGGCATATCCATAATCAAATCCCATAACCGCATACTCTGAAAGTAAGGAATTATAGATATGGAACTTCCCATTTTGATTTTCCCCTAGCTCATTCAATAGAGTGATCTCTTCCTCATGCATTTCGGTTTTAATCACAGCATGACGATGTGAAAACGTTCCACGCTCCACATCCTGCCCTGACATCCTAACATCATACCCCTCTTCAATCAACGAACCATAAGCCAAGAGTTCTCCCATTGCCCAGTCCAATTGATTATCTTCAAAATACATTTTATTTCGTGCTCCAACCAATCGTTCCAGTTTTCTAAGGAATTTCTTTCCTTCTGGAAGACCCGTAATACTTTTTGCCACCTCATCCAGTTTTTTAAGCTGGTACGAAGTATCAATAGCACTTAACATGGCATCTTCTGCAACTTGACCAAAACCTTCCCATTCATCTTGCATGAAGGGTGTAATTCTGGTTTTCTCAACCTTTCGAGAATCCAATAAGTTTTCTTCTAGATTTTTCTTGTATTCAAGCTCCAGATTTTTTACGAAATCCTTATCGATTACTCCCTGTGCAATAAGCTTTTCGGCATAAATATCCCTTGGGTTTGGGTGTTTGGAAATAGATTTATATAATAAGGGCTGTGTGAATTTGGGTTCATCACCTTCATTATGTCCATATTTCCGATATCCCAATAAATCTAAAAAGACATCTCTTTTATAACGCATGCGATATTCCAAAGCAAATGTTGCTGCGTGCACAACGGCTTCAGCATCATCTGCATTAACATGCAAAACAGGCGAAAGGGTGACCTTGCCTACATCTGTACAATAGGTAGATGAGCGTGCATCCAGATAATTTGTTGTAAATCCTATTTGATTATTGACTACTATATGTATGGTTCCTCCGGTGCGATATCCATCCAAACGGGCCATTTGTATTATTTCATAAGCAATACCCTGCCCTGCAAAAGCTGCATCCCCATGCACCAAAATTGGTAGTACTTCTGATATGTTTTCTTGATGGTCTCTATCTTGTTTTGCCCTAGTAATTCCTTCAACAATAGAATTTACGGTTTCTAAATGGGATGGGTTTGGGGCGATGTTCATATTGACCATTTTTCCTGAATCGGTCTCCCGCATTGAAGTCCATCCCAAATGGTATTTTACATCTCCATCGAAGATGGCCTCTTCATAATCCTTGCCATCAAACTCGCTGAAAATATCTTTTGGTGACTTACCAAAAATATTGGTAAGAACACTCAATCGCCCACGGTGTGCCATTCCCATGACAAACTGTTTTACTCCCGCATCTGCCGCCTTTTCAATAATTACATCCAAAGCTGGGATAAGTGACTCTCCTCCTTCAAGCGAAAATCGTTTCTGGCCAACATATTTGGTATGTAAAAAGCTTTCAAAAGAAACGGCTTCGTTAAGTTTTCTAAGAATATTTTTCTTTTCCTCTGGGGAAAAGTTTGGATGATTGTCGTTTACATTTAACCACTCCTGAATCCACTGGATACGCTCGGGAGTACGAATGTACATATACTCAACCCCAATGGCATCACAATATATCCGTTCTAAATGTGCTATGATTTTTTTCAATGAGCTTGACCCAATCCCTATGATCTTGCCTGCATCAAAAACTGTTTCCATATCCTCTTGGGCCAGCCCAAAATTGGAAATGTCCAAACTAGGAATATACTTTCTTCGTTCTCTTACTGGGTTTGTTTGGGTAAAGAGATGCCCCCGTGAACGGTACCCATCAATTAATCGGATTACCTGAAATTCTTTTTGTAACGACTGGGGGATTTCAATTTCCTGTCCGTTGGCAAGTGTCAATGCGCCATTTTCGCTGGATAAATCCAACTCATCCAAGGAACTTTCCAGACCAAAATCAAATCCTTGAAAAAAAGCCTTCCAACTTGGCTCCAGACTATCAGGACTCTTAAGATATTTATCATATAACTCCGCAAAAAATGAAGTGTGCGCAGCATTTAAAAAGGAATATTTATCCATTGATAGTTTTTAGCTAAAACTTGTCTAAAAATTTAGACAAAAATACAATAAATACAATAGGCAGATAAACAAACTCGGGCATATTTCACAATAAGCCCTCAAGATGTAAATTTATTCTTGAACCATACTTTTTGCCATTCTCTTTTTAGCAACAAGAAGCATACTTCCTCAGAAACATCAACAATATCCAATGATTTTAGCTCAGTTATTTTATGCTCAGGAATATCTACAATATATAGCAGGTTCTGATATTCCGGAATATTTTCCAACAGCAGGAAGTAAATTTTCTCCTTTAGGGTATCCTTCAGTTCAGCTGGCCCAACATCCATTGAAAAAGATAACCTGACATTGGCAAGCTCAAAGTCTTTTTTCAATTGCAACAACAGGTTTTTGTATAGCATTTCCTTTTGGGCTACTTCCAAAACTTCCATACTGTTATTAAAATTGGTCAACATAAGGTATGAACGAACAACTTCTTGAAAACTTATTCCGATTTAAATATTTGTCCCTCTTTCATAACAAAGACAACATTTTCAAGGGTATCTACATTATCTACAGGGTTTTCATCAACGGCAATAATATCTGCCAAAAAGCCTTCTTTTAATTGACCAAGATTGTCTCCCATGCCTAAAAGTGTTGCGTTTGTAATCGTAGCTGATTTCAAGGCTTTCATTATAGGCATTCCTACTTCAACCATATAACCAAACTCCTTGGCATTGAGCCCATGCGGAAATACACCCGCATCCGTGCCAAAAGCAATGGGCACTCCCTTTTTATAGGCCTTTGCAAATGTGCTTTGGATAAGAGGACCTATTTCGCTTGCTTTTTTGGCAACCACCTCTGGAAAGTATCCAGGAATCTTTGCTTTTTCCGCTACTTGTTTGCCTGCGGTAATAGTGGGCACTAAATATGAATTGTACTGTACCATTAAATCCATAGTTTCCTCGCTCATCAAGGTTCCGTGCTCAATGGTCTTGATACCCCCTTTTACTGCCCGTTGCATTCCCTCATCGCCATGCGCATGTGCCGCGGTAAGCATATTATAATCTTTCGCAGTCTCTGTTATGGCCTTAATTTCTTCAATGGTAAACTGCGGATTCTGACCACTTTTGGCAACACTCAACACACCCCCAGTTGCAGTTATTTTTATGACATCCGCTCCATTTTTATACCGCTGTCTCACAGCTTTCTTTCCATCTTCCGGCGAATTGACAACACCTTCTTTTGGACCAGGATCTCCTATCAAAACATTTTTCATGCCATTGGTCGGGTCTGCATGACCCCCTGTGGTAGCTATAGATTTTCCCGCCGTAAAAATTCTCGGGCCTACTACAGTCCCTTTATTGATAGCATTTCGGAGTGCAATATTGACGCCTGTCCCACCTAGGTCACGTACTGTTGTAAATCCTGCCATTAACGTTTTTTTTGCATATACCGTTGATTGAAATGCCACATCAGCTTCATTTAGCGTATACCTTTGAACATACGATTGCGGATTGGATTCACTTTCTATGTGCACATGCATGTCTATAAATCCAGGAAGTATTGTTTTGTCTTTTAAATCGACAATAACAGCTTCAGCATTTCCGGTTTGATAACCGTTCAGAATGGATTTTATGCTTTTCCCGGAAACTACTATTGTTTTTTCTGATAGGACTTTTCCAGATTTAACATCAACAATATGGCCACAATGGAGATAGGTTTCTTGTGCAAAAAGAATTGAACTGGATAATAGAACTAAAAATAGAATGCTGTTTTTCATGTTTGAGTTAGTTGAATATATTCTTAAAAATAAGCATACATTCCAGTATTGCAATACAACAAGACTTATTTGATGAGTGGTAAATAAAAAGCCCGTCAAATGGACAGGCTTTCTTTAGTCTTTTAAATATAGTTTTTCAACTTCTTATTTTTTGTTCCCAGTTCCATGCGGACCTCATGGAATCATCTAATGTGGATTCAGCTTTCCAGCCTAATATTTCATTTGCCTTTCTGGTATCAGCATAAGCCATTGCATCATCTCCAGGTCTTTTATCCACTATGCGGTAGTTTAGTTTTGTCCCTGATACTCTTTCGAAGCTTTCAATCACTTCCAAAACTGTATTTCCATCGCCTGTCCCTAAATTGTAAAACTCAAAATTCGATTCATTTTTGCTATCCAGAAGCCTTCTTAATGCAGTAACATGCGCTTTAGCCAAATCAACAACATTGATATAGTCCCTAACACAAGTACCATCTTTTGTAGGCCAATCTCCACCAAATACGCTCAACTCATCTCGTAAACCCATCGCAGTTTGGGTAATATATGGAACCAGATTTTGCGGAACCCCTAAAGGCAATTCCCCAATTTCTGCTGATGGGTGTGCACCTACGGGGTTGAAATACCTCAATGAAATTACTGAAAGGTTAGTATTGACCTTACATACATCCTTCAAAATCTCTTCACCTATTTTTTTTGTATTTCCATATGGTGATTCTGCAGGCATTAAAGGTAAATCTTCTGACATTGGTCTGTTATCCAATCTTCCATATACCGTTCTGGAAGAGCTAAAAATAAAATTAGCCTTATCCATCGCTATCATCTCTTTAAGCACATATACCAAAGCGCCAACATTGTTCTCATAATACAAAAGTGGATTCTCAACACTTTCGCCAACCGCTTTGCTAGCTGCAAAATGTATCACCCCATCAATATCCTTATATCTCTTGAAAAAATCTTGAACTTTGGATTTTTCCCGTAGATCCAATTTTTCAAAAATGGGTCTAACACCTGTAATTGCTTCGATTCCATCCAGCACTTTTTCAGAAGAATTGGAAAGATCGTCAATTACTATGACCTCATAGCCTACATTTTGTAGCTCAACAACAGTATGGGAGCCGATAAATCCCAAACCTCCGGTAACAAGTATTTTCATGGTTATTTATTTATGAACTCAATGACCAGCTTGGTTATAAATTCAATCTGTTCATCATCTAGTTCTGTGTGCATGGGAAGCGAGATTACCTCTTCGACCAATTCATTAGTCACTGGAAAATCTTCCTCCTTGTAGCGCTCATCCACATAAGCCTTTTGTTTATGCAAAGGAATTGGATAATATACCCCACATGGAACGCCATTTTCATTTAAATGTTGTGCTAATTTGTCTCTTTTTTCGTTCAAAATCCGAAGAGTATATTGATGAAATACATGACAATCACAAGAATCACAAATACCTTCACAGCCACTGACCATTTTTGGAGTCACAATATTCGGTTCACCTTCAAAGAACTTGGAATACTTCTTTGCCGCCTCTCTTCGTTTCTCATTATAAACATCTAGATTCGGAAGTTTTGCCCGCAAAATAGCTGCCTGCATAGAATCTAATCGAGAATTAACTCCAACCACATCATGATGGTATCTTTTATACATTCCATGGTTCACTATTCCCCGAATTGTATGGGCTAAATCATCATCATTGGTGAAAATAGCACCTCCATCCCCGTAACACCCCAAATTTTTAGATGGAAAGAAAGAGGTAGATGCCACATGGCCCATAGTTCCTGCTTTTTGTTTTTTTCCATTTTGGAATGTATGTGTAGCTCCAATGGCCTGGGCATTATCTTCAATTACGTACAGATTATGCTTTTCTGCCAATTCCATAATGGCATCCATATTGGCACATTGCCCAAAAAGATGCACTGGAACTATCGCTTTTGTTCTTGGTGTAATTGCCTTTTCAATTGCACTTATGTCAATATTAAAAGTATCAATTTCAACATCAACTAAAACTGGTGTAAGATTTAACAACGCAATTACCTCCACCGTAGCCGCGAAAGTAAAGTCTGCAGTTATTACTTCATCACCAGGTTCCAATCCAAGGCCCATCATACAAATTTGAAGAGCGTCCGTGCCATTCGCACATGGAATTACATGTTTCACCCCAAGATATTCTTCGAGTTCTTTTTGAAAAGCATGTACTTGAGGCCCATTTATAAATGCTGTGGAATCAAGGACTTCTGAAATGGAGGTATTCACCTGGTTTTTTATGCCCTCGTATTGACCCTTAAGGTCAACCATCTGTATTTTTTTCATTCAAATGAATTATCCCACAAAATTAAGAAATTAAGGTGCTATATCAACCTATTGCTGAAAGAATGTATTTTAGCGGAAATATAAATTTTGTGCGCTTTCTTTACAGCTTTTTAATTTTTATCTCTTGGAATGTTTTAAAAGTCATTGCGATTTTTAGTTCCAAGATAAAATTGTTCGTTTCAGGAAGAAAAAACACTTTTTCCATTTTAAATTCGAAAAATCTTGCTGGTGATTCCACCATCTGGCTGCATACGGCCTCACTTGGGGAGTACGAACAAGGGCTACCAATTCTGGAAAGATTAAAACGTGAATATCCAAAATATAAAATTGTGCTTACGTTTTTTTCGCCTTCTGGCTACGAAGTAAAAAAAGACAAAACTCCAGCCGATTGTGTGGTTTATTTACCATTGGATACTCAAAAAAATGCAAAACAATTTATCGAAACGATTAATCCCGAAATAGCCATTTTTATAAAGTATGAAATTTGGCCCAACTACCTGAGGGAATTAAAACTTCGTAACATTCAAACCATTTTGGTTTCCGCAATATTTTCTAAAAGACAAATCTTTTTTAAACCATTCGGTGGGTTTATGCGGAACAGTCTCAAGTCTTTCAATCATTTCTTTGTTCAAGACCAAAGTTCCCAGAAACTTCTGAACTCTATAGGAATCAAAAATGTTACTATTAGCGGGGATACCCGTTTTGATCGTGTTACCGAAATCTTAGGGCAAGAAAATTCCTTGGATTTTATGAATAGTTTTAAAGGTAATGATCTCTGCTTAGTAGCAGGCAGCACATGGCCAGAGGACGAAGAAATAATAATTGATTTCATTAATACTTCTCAAAAAACTATTAAATATGTGATTGCGCCCCATACCATAAAACCTGCCCATATTGAAAAAATTGAAGTCGGTATTACCAAAAAAACCATTCGTTTTTCTAACAAGGGGAATGACCTTCCAAACTGTGAAGTCATCATTATAGACACTATAGGGTTGTTGACCAAAATTTATAGTTATGCTGATATAGCTTATGTTGGTGGAGCTTTTGCCACCGGACTTCATAACACCCTTGAACCCGCAGTATTTGGAATCCCAGTTGTGATTGGCCCAAACTATACAGGCTTCAAAGAAGCTGAAGACCTTGTTAACAAAAAAGGAATACATCCCATTTCAAATGCTCAAGAATTTAATGATGTAATGTCGCTTTTTCTTGAGGATGACTCTTTCAAAGAAAAAATGGGTAAAATAAATTTGGAATACATTCAAGGAAATGTTGGATCTACCCAGAAGATATTGAATTACATTAAATCCGTACTTTGATTTTATTTTTAATATCACCTATTATCGACGCTAGTTGTTTTTTTTAATTTCAACCTCTACTTGAACAGAACACACTAAAAAGACATCATTTAATCGAATAACAGGCTATAATTTATATTCTATACATGAATTATTCCGTAAATTGAATGAAATTACACTATTATGAGCACTGAAATTTCTTTTGGCAATAGAATGCTAGTTGGTTTCTTACGACTGATGGTTTTTGTACTTGTCCTTATTTTAATCGCTATTCCAGTTTGTATTTTATTGGATTTTATTGGGATTTTGGGATAACTATCCCATAATTCAACCACAGACGGTTTTAATACATGAGTCTAGAGAACTACTCTAAAAAATCACATCTTCCTCGCCCATTTTGCTTTTTATAAGCTTAATGTAAGAGTCAATGGTTTTTTCCATATTCACTGGTTCCGTAACATCTATGTTGCCCCTCCAGATAAGCTCTCTTTCCTTGTCTACACAAATACAATACAATGAAGTTTCTGCCCGATAAATATTGAAGGTTTCATAATATTCTGGGTTGTAGTATATATCCTGATGTTCAAGATAATCGGCACTAAAACGAGTATACATTTCACTGATATTGTTCATCTTTTCCTTAAATGTCCTTCTATTTTCAGTGCCGGTTATTTTGGTAAAAAGAATTGCATCAAAACCCTTGTCCAAAAGTTGCTGCTCAACAGCTGAGAGTTCTTCCTCAGATTTTTCCGAAGAAGTAAATTCAACATCAAAAACATCAATGCTGCGCATTGCCTCCACACCTTTGGCCGAAAGGGCCTCTTGTAATCTCGTTTCAAATATTTGTTGTACATTTTCATCCTGTGTCATTCCCACCACCAGTACTTTATATGCATCGAACAACACAATATCTGGATTTTTCCAGGTACTCACCAATTTTGTGGTAGAACACCCTACCAAAAGCAATATACAGATAGAAACAATTTTTACTTTCATCATTACGTTTAAAAAAGTTATTGCACTCGTCTAAATCACAACAGTTAATGTCTTACAAATAATTCTTGCCGCTTTTCCAATTGTCTTTTTAACTCATCAACAGTTTCGGTCATCGCCTTTTCAAAATCATTATTTCTTGATTTAGCAAAGAGTCGTGGTCCCGGTGCACTTAGTTCTATTTCACACACCTTGTCCATTTTGGCCTTGTCATTTTCAATTTTAAAAATCACATTCGCCTTTATGATCCAGTTATATTTTTTACTGAGCCTTTCCAATTTCTTAGTTAGAAGATTACTCATAGATTCACTTGTGTTCATTTTTTGATACTGAATATTTACTACCATTTCCGAATTATTTTTGGTTAATTCAAAACTATTGTAGAAAAGAAAGAAAATAAATGACAATTGTCAGTTTTGCAGCTTTAGGAGCTATCCAAGAAAAAATGGTTGCCCTGTACTTTGGAGCACTGAAAACCAAAAACCACCTTCTAAGTCAATCTTCTTTCTTTTGGAAACAACCGCAGTAATGGGCAGATACACAAATTTATCATTGACCTTGCCCACAACAAACTTTGTTTTTCCGCTCATTGCACCATGCACGGCTTGGTATGCCAAGCTACTACAAAAAACACTGTCACTAGAATTTGCTGCGGCACTTCTGATAATATAACTTGGATCAATATATTTAATAGTCACTGGAAAAACATCTGAGAAGTATTCCTTTATTTTTTGTTTTAGGAATAACCCTATATCATCATGTTGAACATTTCCAGAAGCATCGGTCATTACAGCATTTTTCTCAAAAAGATGTTGCCCAGCACCTTCTGCAACAACAATGACCGCATGATGCTTGGTTTCCAATCTACTTTTTAAAACTTCCAAAAAGCCATTTTTGCCGTAAAGCTCAAAATCTAACTCTGGCACAAGGACAAAGTTCACTACTGGCATAGCAAGCGAAGCGGATGCAGCAATAAAACCGCTATCCCTACCCATTAACTTAATTATTGCAATGCCATTATAAGCTCCAGCAGCTTCATTATGTGCATCTTTTAAAATTGGACTTGCAATATCAAATGCCGTTTCAAAACCAAAAGACTTATCAATAATATCAACATCATTATCTATGGTCTTGGGAATTCCAACAACACTGATATCTAGACCTCTTTTCATAATTTCTTCGCCAATGGCATTGCATCCTTTTAGGGTACCATCACCTCCTATTGTAAAGAGCATTTGAACATCATTTTTCACCAAGGTGTCAACCATTACCGAAACATCTTGTGCTCCTCTTGAGGAACCTAAAATAGTGCCGCCAAACTGATGAATATCCTTTACTTTATCAGGAGTGAGCTCTATAAAACCATGTCCCATTTCAGGATTTAACCCTTCAAATCCATAGGGAACCCCCAAAATCTTTTTGACTCCATAAAAATAATGAAGTGCCATCACTATTCCGCGGATCACATTGTTGATTCCTGGGCAAAGCCCTCCACAGGTAACAATAGCGGCGGTGGAATTTTCTGGATCAAAATGAATATTCTGCCTTGGACCTGCTTTTTCAAAACACAACGGTTCTTCATTATTGGCCAAACATTTGGTATAGCCTTCCAAAGAAGTATCGAAAACCATTTTGTCCGTTTCGCTGATAAATGTAAAAATATCATCTCCCCTTACAGTGCTTAACTGAAGGGGAGATTTGAATTTAGGAACTCCTAAATTTTCTATTTGGAATTCGATTTTATTACTCACTTTGTCTTACAATTAAAAATGCCCATCCAAGCTATGGTGTGAATCAATCAGTGGCCCACCATTTAGAATCTCTTCTGACGCTTCACTAGCAAATTTATCAAAATTAATATGGAATGAATGTGCCAATTGAATTGCTTTGCTTACATAAGCTCCTTTTTGCAACCAAGTGTTCATAGGGTCCAAAATCTCAGTTGGCACTCCCGGACAATATTTGGGCATGTGTAATCCAAAAATAGGATGGGCATCAAAGTCTACTTTATCCAAGTCACCTTCCAAAATGGCTGAAATCATTGCTCTGGTATATTTCAATTTAATTCTTGAACCTACGCCATAGGGGCCGCCACTCCATCCAGTATTGACGAGCCATACATTAACACCTGCTTCAGTCATTTTCTTACTCAACATTTCTGCATAAACCGCAGGGTGCAAAGGCATAAATGGTTCACCAAAACATGCGGAGAATGAGGGAACCGGTTCATTTATTCCTGCTTCTGTACCAGCAACTTTTGCAGTATATCCAGAAATGAAATGGTAAGCCGCCTGCCCAGGGGTCAGCTTAGAAACCGGAGGCAATACACCAAAGGCGTCACAGGTTAAGAAAAAGATGTTTTTTGGGTTTTCTGCATAAGAGGGTATCTGGATATTGTCAATATGATCAATAGGATAACTTACCCTCGTATTTTGGGTAATGGAGCTATCAAAGTAATCCACCTCTTTGGTTCCTTCTTTGAAAACAACATTTTCCAACAGCGCTCCAGGTCTAATAGCTCGATAAATGTCCGGCTCTTTCTCTTCTGTTAGGTCTATGACTTTGGCATAACATCCTCCTTCAAAATTAAAGATGATATTTTCTGCTGTCCAACCATGCTCATCATCTCCAATTAATTTTCTATTGGGGTCTGCGGACAAGGTTGTTTTTCCTGTACCGGATAAACCAAAGAAGATAGCGGTGTCGCCTTTCTCGCCTACATTGGCAGAGCAGTGCATTGGCAACACATTCTTATCTACCGGAAGTATTAAATTCAATGCAGAAAAGATACCTTTCTTCATTTCTCCTGGATACTCCGATCCTCCAACCAAAGCAATCTTGCGAGTAAAATTAAGAATGGAAAAATTACCTGCAATGATTCCAAAATCCTTTGGGTTAGGTGCTTCATACCCAGGCGCACATAGTACCAACCATTCTTCATCAAAGTCTTGTAATTCCTCCTCTGAAAGTCTCAGAAACATATTTTTGATAAAGTAGTTGGACCAAGGATACTCCGTAATCGTGCGAACGTTCATGGTATAGTCTGGGTGAGCACAAACTGCAGCATCCCTTACATATACTTCTTTGTTTGATAGATACTTGGCAATCTCGTTGTACAATTTGTCAAAGTTCTCAGGGGAAATTGGTTTGTTAATTCTACCCCACCACACCCTATCTTTTGTATACTCATCTTTTACCAAAAAACGGTCTTTAGGTGAGCGCCCTGTAAACTTTCCTGTATTTATAGATAGTGTTCCATTTTCAGTTTCGGTACCCATATCTTTTTCAACTGTAATACGTTGTAAGGTCTCTGCATCTAAATTCCAGAGCGCAGTAGTATTCTGTATTCCGTACTTGCTTAAATCTTTTGTTTTTTCCGTGACTTCGTTCATAATTTTTGTTTTTAAGGTTAAAAGTTCCATATCCACGGAACCAATATTAATGTTGCAACAAAAAATAGGAGCAGTAATGGCCCTCCCACTTTTATGTAGTCTATAAATTTGTATCCCCCAGATGACATTACCATAGCATTGGTGGTCGTTCCAACTGGAGTTAAAAAAGCGGTTGAAGCACTAATTGCCACTCCAATCATAAATGGCTTAGGGGACACTCCCAATGTAGTTGAGGCCATTATAGCAATAGGCGCCATTAAAACTGCCGTCGCAGAATTGTTTATGGTTTGACTGAGTGTGGTGGTCAATATAAATATTCCTCCCAAAAGCGCAACAGGATGAATGCTTCCAAGTGAATTCACCAAGCTATTGGCCGCCAATTGAGCCACGCCTGTCTTTTGTAGTGCAAGCCCCATGGGAATCATTGCCGCTATCATTATTACGCTTGTCCAACTAATTCCTTTGTATGCTTTTGAAATAGGAACACAACGGGTCAATAACATAATTCCCGCACAAATTAAAGCGGCTATGGCTCCTGGAAGTATTTTAAATACCAACAACAAAATCATGAGTATAAGTGTTCCAATCGCAACATAACTACGTGCATTTAGTACAGCCACATTCTTTGACATTGATTCTGGACTTCCCGAAATCAATACGTTTTCATACAAAGACTTTAGGCTTTCTATATTTGTCCAGGATCCACGAATTACAAAGGCATCACCAGCTGCAATTTTTATTCTGCCCTTAAGGGCTCTATTGTTTCTTGAAGCTGCCAATAATTGAACCCCTGCTTGTTTTAGATAATTTCCCAAATTGATGGTTTTACCTACAAACACAGAGTTTGGGGTAATCAGCATTTCTGCCATTCCTACTTCTTGATTGATCAACTCGTTTTTAAGGGTATCTCTTTCTGCCTTGGTTGGAACAATGCCCAAATTATATTTTAAAACTAATTTATCAACCGCCTCTGGTTCACCTTCCACAGTTATAATATCATGATACCGCATTTCGGTATCAGGGTCTGGCAATTCAACAAACTGAGGCACTTTTTGTTGTAATGGACTGGGATGCCTTCGTTTTAAACGCATTACTGATATATTGTGTTCCTCTTCGAAATTCCAATGCCCTATCCTGGTATTTATAAAGGGGGACATTGAGCGTATCCTTAGACGATATAGGTTATCCCCGATACTATAGTTTTCAATCCATTTGTGCATTTCAGCATCAATATTCGCAGGTCTTTCATTAGTTTTTCGTTTGGGCAATAAGCGATAGCCCACGTACCTGAAATACACGATTGCAATAATCAATAACGGCAATCCTATCAAACTGAATTCAAAGAATGAGAACCCTTCAAAATTATTTTCAACCAAGGCGTTGCTAGCAATGATATTGGGAGGTGTTCCTGTAAGGGTTAAAAGTCCTCCAGTATTTGAGCCAAAAGCCACGGGCATAAGTAATTTTGATGGCAAAGTGCCGGCACTCCACGCAGCAGACACCGTAACAGGCAACAAGGCCGCTACCGTTCCTGTATTGCTTACAAAGCCTGAAAGAACACTGGCTCCCAAAGTGACAATGACCAATAGTTTTGGGATACTCTTTCCTGCCCAACCTACAAAACGCTGCCCTGCCAATGCTGTCCATCCTGTTCTGGAAAGTCCTTCTCCAATGATGAACAAAGCAGCAATCATTATAACTGTTGAATTGCTAAAGCCCGACAGGGTTTCTTTTACATCCAGAATGCCTGCTAGATAGAGTGACAGCATGGACATAAGCGCCACAACATCTGGTGGAAACTTGCCCCAAATAAATAATAAGATTGTAATACCCAGTATTACCAATAATGTGAACATATCTTTTCTGTTGGAATAATATTCAGTCCAAGGTTAAAACCGGTATCTCCGAATGCAGGGTCAACAGCTTTGTCAATCGTCCCTCAGAAGGAGAGCTCAATCTGGCGTGGTTTCTTGGCAAAATGGCAAGAAGATCAATGTTTTTCTTGTTGATGTAATTTAGAATGCCTTCTTCAACATCTTGATTTTTGTTGAATGTATGTTCCACATAAAAATGTTCTAAATAGTACTCCAATAAACTTTCCGTACTATCAACAATGGACTCCTCTGCATAAACAGATTCCTTATAAATGGTAAGTACATGTACCTTGGAATTAAAGGTGCGGGCAAGGTCTAAAAGAGTCTTTAAAACTTCCTTGTCCTCAATTTCCTCGTTGCCCATTACCAAGGCGATTTCCTTGGGTTCTTTAATACTGCATCCATACGGAATGGAAATAACAGGGCAATTAGCGTTTAACACTAATTTTGATGTGTTGGTTATAGCTTCATCCGTAACTTTATCGCCCATAGTTCCCATCATAATCAAATCAGCCTCATTTTCTTCCTGCATGGCAAGAATACTTTCAATGACCTCACCTGTAACAACGGCTAGTTTTGGAGCTTTTTTTGTCTTGGCTGAAAATGAGTCAATAACATTTTCAAAATCCAATCTCAACCTTTTCTCCTCAGACTCCGTAATCGGCATAGCTGAAACATATAAGGTCTCTATATCAACAACTCTATTAGGCCCGGCAAAGTTCATTACATAAGCCAAAGCATTGATGGATGCTTCAGAAAAATCGAATGGGACCAAAATTTTATTAATGCTACTCATACCAAAAAAATTAAATTATTAAAAATCTTCACTCCAAAAATAGAACCGCACCTTGACCTAAAATATGACAGAAATCAGGTTTTAAAATTTTAGTGCCAAAACACGCTATCATATTGTTTTAAATCCTTTTATGAACTCCATATTATTTATCTTTAAGTATCTCAATAAAAAGCACGGGAACATGGAATTAGTTTTAGGAATAGACATTGGTGGAACCAAAACAAAGATTGGATTGGTTGATAAAAGTGGGAAATGCCATACAAAGGCTGTTTTTAGAACAAGGGAATTTCCCAACTTGGAAGATTATCTGGATAAAGTCAAGGGTGTTTCAAATGAACTCATCCAAAGTATTGATGAAAAAACAACCATTTTAGGTTGTGGCATCGGTGCTCCAAATGCCTCCAGTAAAAATGGCACAATAGAAAATGCAAGTAATTTGGTATGGAAGGGCAGTGTTCCAATTCTTGAAAAATTAAGGGAAAGGATGGATATGCCCATGAGAATTATGAATGATGCAAGTGCTGCCGCATTGGGCGAAATGCTTTTTGGGGGAGCCCAGAGCCTAACTGATTTTATAGTAATTACACTAGGTACAGGTTTTGGCGCAGGGATTGTTGCAAATGGAAGATTGATTGACGGATATGATGGTTTTGCCGGGGAACTGGGTCATGTAGATATGACCATAGGTGATGGCAGGCTAACGGGACTGGGAATTCGAGGTGGATTGGAAGCTTATGTATCTGCCACCGGCCTAAAACGAACCATAATGTACATGTTAAGCAAGTATTTGGTTGATAGTAGGTTTAGGAATATTGCATACAACGATTTACATGGCGAAGATATTACGAAAGCAGCCGAAGAAGGAGATATTATTGCCTTAAAGGCTTTTGATTATACAGCAAAAATTATGGCTCAGGCGCTAGCCAATTTCACGGCCTTCACACAACCTGAAGCCTTTATTCTAATGGGAGGTTTGACAAATAGCGGCAAATGGATAAAAGAACCGCTTGAATCTTATTTTAATGAATTTCTCTTAGATGTTTACAAAGGCAAGGTAAAATTGTTGGAATCGGGTATGCATGGAAAAACAGCGGCAATTTGTGGAGCGGCTGCCTTAATATGGGAAATCCAGGAAGCCTAATCTAAGCCCAGAATGGATGGGATTTAATACTGGAACTGACAAGTATCATACTTTTTTGCAACAATAAACACAAAACTTTGTACTCCAGAAATAAAGACCAATATTATGGGGTACACCAAACCATTCCTATTTTGTTTCCTCTTCGTTCTACTCTTTGTTTTTACTAACTTTATTTCCTACACGCAAACTTTAGATGAAAATAGGGCCGGGTCTTGGCTTGTTATTTCCGGAAACAATAAGATACATGAACGTTGGAGTATACCAACTGTTGGAATTCTAAGGCATCATGATATTCTGGAACAATATGAGTTTGCCTTTTTCAGGACCGGAGTATCCTATCAACTCAATCCATCATCAACTTTTACGACTGGCGTAGCATATCTCAGTTCAAAAAACTACACAGGGTCCGAAGAATTCAAAAATGCATCGCAATTTTGGGTTTACGAAGAATTCACTTTAAAAATGAAAGCTTTTTCCCATAGGTGGAGATTGGAAACAAGATGGAAAAAAAATGCAGAAAACCTACATATCAATAATAGGGTGAGGTATCGACTTTTATATATTAAGCCACTTTCCAAAAATACTTATATCAAATCCTTCAACGAAATCTTTCTAAATCTTGAACGCCCTCTTTTTAATCAAAATAGGGCATATATCGGATTGGGACATATATTAACTCCCTCTATTAAGTTGGACATTGGTTACTTAAAAAATCATTTCAAGACCTCAGATCATGATGTTATCCGAATGGGTGTGACCTTTAAAACAGACTTCACGAGAAAAGATATTGCCCAACTTACAGCGACCCATTCCAACCAATAATAGGTAAAAATAGGTATTGCCAAGACCTGATTATTATCATATTTTTTGACAATTGACCTATCTAACTTTATCTCAATTAAATAGGAAAAGTCATGAAACCAAAAAAGAACCCAAAAGCAGATATAGGACGCAACAGCAGTCTTTATTTTATGATAGGTCTCAATTTTGTCTTATTTATAATTTGGCAATCATTCGAGGTTAAAACCTATGAAAAGGAGCTTAGAGCTCATGATCTGGTTCAAGTTGTTGATGAACTTGATGAAGATGTTCCAATAACAGAAACCGTGTTGACAACCCCTCCACCTCCACCGCCTTCAGCGCCAGATATAATTGAAATTGTTGAAGATGTTGAAGATGTTGAGGAAACTGTTATAGAAAGTACCGAAAGTAGTCAGGATACTTTTATTGAAGATGTTATTGTTAATGTAGATGATCTTGAAGTGGGTGAAGTGGAAGAAGATATCACCGTTCCTTTTGCTGTTATTGAAAATGTTCCCGTTTTTCCAGGTTGTGAAATCTATACTACCGAAGAGGAACGTAAAATGTGCTTTAACCAAAAGATGCAGGAACATGTTAAAAATAATTTCAATTACCCCAAAGCCGCCCTTGAAATGAATATTACTGGAAGGGTCTATGTACAATTTGTAATAGACTCCAATGGAAAGGTAAGAAACATTCAAAAAAGAGGGCCGGACAGATTATTGGAACAGGAAGCGGAACGTATCATTGCTGCCTTACCCAAAATAAAGCCAGGTGTACAAAGGGGCAAATCAGTAAAGGTTAAGTACGGAATACCCATAAATTTTGTAATGCAATAATCGTTGTAAGTTCTAAAACCCAGAGGCTCTTGAATCAAATCTTGAGCCTTTTCATTTAAAACCAATTAGCGCTCAAATATTCATCATTTTTAGAAGCAGTATCCCTGCTTTTGACCACCAAATGTGTCTTATCCAATTGTCGGGTTCTATATCCCAGTAAATGAAAAATTGATTTAGCCAGCAGCTTGGCCACCTTTTGATCTACCAACAACGCATCTTTCTTCAGGGACTCCCATTTTACTCCAGGTAAATGTACCAAGAGCTGGTCTACTTTAAGTTTTCTCAGATATTTAGAAATCCAGAGAAGTACTTTTGGAATTGGTCTTACATAATAAAACCCTTCCTTTCCTTTACTTTGGTATAAGGGCATAAAAATTTGTCTCTTTCCATCGGTATAAAGTACATCTTCATTGTTTATGGCAATCTGTTCCCCCTTTGCAATTTGTTGAAAATTCACAAATCCGGGCAGCATTTTAAAGTCGCTTCCACTTTCTATATTGTATTGATAATATATTTCATAAAACTTATTGGAAACCCTTCCAGATTCCAAAAGTTCATCCTTAAGCCTTTTTAATTCATCTTTGGTAAAAAGCACGGAATCTGTAATTCCCAATGTAAACTTGATAAAACCAATACAGTTGCGTATTGCATTTATATCTTCATGCTTACCACTTTCGTAACCCAAGGATACGTATCCCAGTTCATTGATAAAGCTCAACATAGCATCTGCCAAGTATTCCTCAATCCCCAAAACAATTGGGAGCGGATAGTTGGAAGCAAACTTCCTGTTTAATAAACTATCATTAAGAACAATAAATGGTGATGTTTCACTTGAGGTGGTATGCAAATCAATGAAGTAAAATGGGGGTTGCCCATTTTCAAGAATTTCAAGAAATAGATTATATAATGACAAAAGCTCGTTTTCATCATCAGTACATTTCTCTTTATTTTTTTGAATTGCTTCAATCTTTTTGGGTGACCATATCCGATTCAGATCGTTCGATTGAAATCTTACGTTCTTTTTAAGTGCGGCAAGATTACCTGCAATGGCATATATTTCTCCATAAATTAATCTTTGTTGAAGCTTTAGTTCCCGAAGTGCATGTTTTAGTGCAAACACCCCAGCCGGTTCATTACCATGGATTCCTCCAAAAAAAACTACGGTCGGCCCTTCTTTTTCGCCCTTGATATGACCTATAATTCTTTCAATCTCTATGGTTTCATTGAGGGCAATGCTGTACACTTTTGACATATTCTAAAAATCAACCTTACTGAGAATACCCACCATATTTGAACCTACACAAACTGGCAAACAACCAATTTGGTACTCTTTCATTAACCTTTTTGCAGTTTCTATCTTTGTCCTTGGTCGGACTGTTATCACTTTTTTAATCATTATCTCTGAAACTTTAGACTCTTCTTTTCCTTTGTTTTTTTCTATGCTCTCTATATGACTCCATGTTAAAAGACCTACCAGTTCCCCTTTATTATTTTCCACTGGAATATGATGGATGTTGTTCCATTTCATTATGGCCAAGGCCAAACTCACATAGTCATCTTCATATAATTTCATAAGCTTTGTGGACATTATCTGAGCCACCCAATGAAAGGAGGTTGTTGCTTTGTTTGTTTTTTTTATAGGTGGCCATTCATGTACAGGTATATTTTTTTCTTGGTTGATTGATATGGCTTTTGTTAATTCCAATAAAGTACTATCCAACTTCATATGCTTTCTTAACTCCCTACAATTTCTAATCTGCCACTCTGCCCCAGTACCATTATTCGTTCTTGCCTCAATGACCCCTAGTAACCTATCAATATCAACTTTATCAATATCAAACTTTTTTAATCCTTCGTATGCTATTGGAAGAAGCTCTTTGAGAACAAGTTTTTTAAGGGTTATTGGTTTTCCCAACCATGAAAGCACTGTTTGCCTACCCGTTCTGGCTGACTTTATAAAATTAAGTTTGGCCTCTTTAAAGTGCATTATAGAGGGCATATCATCATATTTTTTGGGCCTGCCCACCATTAAACCTACCCAAAAAGCAAAATTGGCAATCTCATCAATTATTGTGGGTCCGGATGGAATGTACCTGTTTTCAATGCGCAGATGAGGTTTTCCGTTGCCAACTCCATAACAAGGACGGTTCCAGCGATAGACTGTTCCGTTATATAGATTCAGCGCTTCCAGTTTTGGAATTTTCCCATTATCCATAAGCTGTAAAGAGCTTTGTCCAATAGGCTTTGTTAAAACAATACGATGGGTAGAGATGTCTTCCTTGAAAATCTCTACCACCGATTTTTTTTGCCACTGATTTCCAAAACCCACTCTTGCAAATTGCTCTTTTAGGGCATAGGTCCATTTTCTAGTATCCAAGCTTTGTTGAAATAATGCGATACGAGTTTCTTTCCAAAGCTCTCGCCCCATTAGCAATGGAGAGTTACACGAAATTCCCAAGACAGGGCCGGCAATTGCCTGTGCCCAGTTATAACTCTTTACAAAATCCTTTGGTGTAACTTGTAAATGGAGTTGAAAGCTGGTATTGCATGCCTCAAAAAGCACAGAATCATGACGAATGGTTAATTCATCCACCCCTTTTATCTTAAGAGTGAAATGTTCTCCTCGCCATGAGCTTAAAATTTCATTTAGTTTATAATAGCGAGGAACAGGGGTCATAAAATCTATTCCTAATTCATTCTTGCTTAAAGTGGGAAGAATTCCCGTCAACACGATATTTATACCCAGCTTCTTTGCCTCGGTCTTTGCCTTATTCAGCATTTCTGTAAGCTGTTTTTCAACCTTTGAAAAACAATTTTTCTCAAGTTCGAACGGATCTAGGTTTATTTCCAGGTTAAAACTTGCCAATTCTGTGGTAAAATGGGAATCATCGATAGTATCTAAAAGTTCAAGAGATTTCCCAGAAGGTCTGTAATTATCGTCAACAAGACAGATTTCCTGTTCGGCGCCTATTCTTATAACATCATCTTCAACTAGGTTTTGTTCCAAAAGAAGTTCCAAAGCTTTGATATCATCAATCAAGTGTTGCACAAAAGCCTTGCGCTCATTTTGATCAAATTTGCTTTTACAAATGTTTTTGCCCATACCCAAGAACTTACTACTTCTTTACGGTTCGAATAAAACTACAAAGTGTTCAGACCATAAAATATGATTCTTGTCATGCTCGAGATTCTAGGCTGTCCTGACATTTATCATGTTTTTTAAAAACATGGCAGGTTAATTTTGACAAATACCATTATTCGATTATGTGTGACCTAATTCAAAAATATAATGTTCCCGGACCTCGCTATACCAGCTACCCCACTGTTCCCTACTGGGACTTGGACAACTTTTCTGGTAAGCTCTGGAAAGCAAGTGTGGTAAAAGCATTTCAAGAAGATCCTAAAACGGGAATCAGTCTTTATATTCATCTTCCATTTTGCGAGAGTATGTGCACTTTTTGTGGCTGCCATAAGCGAATAACCAAAAGACATGAACTAGAGTTGCCCTACATAAAGACCATTATTAAAGAATGGCAATTGTATTGTGACCTTCTCGATACCAAACCCACAATTAAAGAAATACACCTTGGTGGAGGCACTCCTACTTTTTTCTCTCCTAAGCACCTGAGAATACTAATGGAAGGTATTCTTCAACATGGAAAGAAAGCGGAGACATATCAATTTAGCTTTGAAGGGCATCCGAACAATACAACAAAAGCACATTTACAAACTCTTTTTGACCTAGGGTTTAGAAGAGTTTGCTTTGGTGTACAGGATTATAATGAAACTGTTCAAAAAGCAATAAATAGAATTCAACCCTTTGAAAATGTTAAAAATGTGACTGAATGGGCCAGGGAAATAGGGTATACTTCCATTGGTCATGATATTATTTATGGTTTGCCCTTTCAAACATTGGGAAATGTAGAAGAAACCATTTTAAAGACCATTGAACTGAACCCTGAACGAATAGCTTTTTACAGTTATGCCCATGTCCCATGGTTAAAAGGTAGCGGGCAGCGCGGTTATAGGGATGAGGATATTCCGTCGGGCACAGAGAAAAGGGTTCAATATGAAATTGGAAAAAAGATATTGACGGATTCTGGATATGTTGATATTGGAATGGATCATTTTTCCCTACCATCCGATGACCTTTATGAAGCAATGATAAATGGTAATCTACACAGGAATTTTATGGGGTATACCCCTTCCAAAACCAAACTCATGATAGGTTTGGGGGCATCGAGCATAAGTGATAGTTGGTATGGGTTTGCCCAAAATGTTAAAGGCGTGGAAGAATATGAAAATTTGGTGTCCAATGGTGTTCTTCCAATTTTTAGAGGACATATTCTTACCGAAGAAGATCAAATTCTAAGAAAGCATATTCTTAATCTTATGTGCCAGTTTGAAACAGGTTGGGGACTTGGGGAAGCACGTATAACTGATTTTCAAAAAATCTTTGACAAGTTATCCGAATTAGAGTTCGATGGCTTGGTTGCCATTGAGGCCGACGGTATAAAAATTACACAGAAAGGAAGACCTTTTGTACGTAATGTAAGTATGGCCTTTGACTTAAAATTACACCGAAAAAAGCCTGATACCAGGTTATTTTCAATGACAGTTTAATTATAAAACCAAATCTAATGAAAAGTATTATTGTACCAGTTGATTTCTCAGAGCAATCAGAAAATGCTCTAAAGGTAGCTGCATCCCTAGCAAAGAAAAATGATGCCCAATTATTGATTTTACATATGCTAGAGCTCTCACCGGCAATTATGAGTGAGTCTGGTTTTATAGCCCCAGAACATGTGGTACACCTTATAAAAACTGGAGAAAAACGTTTTAACGAGTTTTTGGACAAGCCCTATTTAAAAGGCGTAAATATCATTCCAATTATAAAACATTATAAAGTATTTCAAGAAGTCCATGAGGTTGCCAAACAGCACGATGCCGATTTAATTGTTATGGGATCTCATGGTACAGATGGGTTACAAGAAATTTTCATAGGTTCCAATACTGAACGTGTGGTACGCAGTTCTGAGATTCCTGTTTTGGTCATTAAAGGCGATGTTAAAAAGTTTAAAGTGGATCGTTTTGTTTTTGCCAGTGACTATAGAGAGGAAAGTATTCCTGCACTGAAGAGGGCTTTGGCAATTTCTGAGTTGTTTAAATCCAAACTGCATTTGGTCTATATCAATACACCTGGCGATGAATTCTTGAGCACAGAAGATGCTTACAGTAGAATCTCAAAATTTCTGAACATTGCCAAAATTGGGCTTGAAGTTGAAATTTACAACGACTATAGTGTAGAAAAAGGGGTGCTAAACTATAGTGAAACTGTAGCCGCCGACCTTATTGGAATACCTACCCATGGTAGAAAGGGCTTATCGCATTTTTTCATGGGAAGCATTGGGGAAGATATAGCCAATCATTCCAATATTCCGGTCATAACCTTTAAAATTTAATGATTGTTTTTTGATAGGGTTTTGTTTTATTTAAATTGAAAAAAGGGAAGCTATACAAGTTTCCCTTTTTTTATGTTCCGCCAAAATATTACAGATTAAATCTTTTATTTGCCTCTTTCTCCAAATATTCCCTGTGATTTGGATGTGCAATGGATATCAATGCGTCAGCGCGCTGTTTTAAGTTCTTCCCATAAAGATTTACAACTCCATATTCAGTAGCAATGTAATGCACGTGGGCCCTGGTCGTGGTTACACCAGCTCCTTCTTTTAAAAATGGCACTATTTTAGAAACGCCTTTATTAGTTTCCGAAGACATGGCAAAAATAGGTTTACCTCCCTTAGAAAGTGAAGCCCCTCTTATAAAATCCATTTGCCCTCCGACTCCAGAAAACTGGCGACTCCCAATCGTATCCGCACAAACTTGCCCGGTTAAATCAATTTCTATGGCGCTGTTAATTGCGGTAACTTTTGGATTTCTTCGGATGCGTGCCGTATCATTGGTATAGGCTGCTTCCCTAAAGTCGCAAACCGGGTTATCATCAATAAAATCATACAATTTTCTTGAGCCTACAGCAAAACAACTCACAATCTTTCCTTGTTTTACAGCTTTTTCTTCTCCAGTAATAACTCCTTTTTCAATGAGAGGCAAAACACCATCCGAAAACATTTCAGTATGTATTCCCAATCTTTTATGATTGCCCAAGTTGGATAGCACGGCATTAGGAATATTCCCAATCCCCATTTGTAAGGTAGCGCCATCATCAATCAAAGAAGCAACATGGTTCCCAATTTGATGATCTATCCTAGAAATTTCCAGAGGTTCATGCTCGTGAATTGGTCTGTCTACCTCAATGGCAAAATCGATCTGGTTAATATGGATAATACCATCTCCATGGGTGCGAGGTACTTGGGGGTTGATTTGTGCCACTACTTTTTTCGCCATTTCAATTGCAGGCAGAGTTACATCAACTGAAACCCCTAAAGAACAATACCCGTGTTTATCTGGAGGTGATACTTGTATAAATGCGACATCCAACGGCAAAATATTTCTTCGGAACAGCAAACAAATCTCACTCAAGAAAATAGGTACATAATCCCCTTTGTAACCATTCACAAACTTCCTCACATTCCCTCCCACAAAAAGACTGTTCAGCGTAAAACTTTCATTACAAGGTGCTTGTGTATATCTGGCTTCCCCCTCAGTGTGAATGGATACAATTTCAATATCCTTAATCTCTTTGTGTCGGTCGCAAAGCGCATCTATAAGTTCATTGGGAGTCATGGCCGCTCCTTGAAAAAAAACACGATTTCCTGTTTTAATTACTTCTACTGCCTTTTCTGGTGATGTAATAAGCATTTTTATGTTTTTATGGTTGATGACATTCTATGGTTGCTGTGGCCAAATCCGTTTGAATCGGTTTTGGCGATACATAAGGAATTCCAAGTCCCAAACCCCTAATAATAAACAAAATCCCAATGAGTATGACGAATACGGGGATAACTTTTTTTAGGTTTTGCCGTAAAGCACCTTTCATTAATCCTCTTGAAAAAACAACAAAGGTCATTAATGGGATGGTTCCCAGCCCAAATAAAATCATATAAGCGCCTGCTTGAAGACCATGTGCCAGACCTATTGCCCCCAAAAGTGCCATATAGACCAATCCGCAGGGTAAAAAACCGTTTAAAAAACCAATGGTCAGGAAAACATCTGGAGTCTTTTTTTTGAGTTCAGCTCCAAGTTTTGATTTTAATTTTCCCAATACGGTATAAATTGGTCTGGAGAGTCTGCCGCTCAAAACATATTTGCTGGGAATCAATACCAGAGCAATCATAACCACTCCAATTACAATAGATAATTTCTGCTGAATACCAAATAACGATAATCCTTTTCCCAAGAAACCAAAGAGCAATCCAATGATTCCATATGCCAGGAGTCTTCCAAAATGATAGATAAACAGTTGTGTTGTCTTCCTGGTTGTGTTATTTTGATCTAAAGGTAACATAAAAGCAATAGGGCCGCACATTCCCAAGCAGTGCAAGCTTCCCAAAAATCCTAATATAATTGCCGATAGAAATACCATTAATACAACAGTTTTTCTTTGTGTAAAAAGGTTTTATCCTTATAGTTCCATTTGATGGTAATGTCCCAGCGACCGTCCAGCAAGCTATTGTCAGGTATGAGCAAATGTGCATTGGACAAACTTATAGGAAAGTTAAAATCCAAGTGCTTGTTAGACGGTCTATAAAGGGACACTGTGCCATTAATATGTACTGGATTGAATTGTTCTGGAAACAAAATTGTGATTCCTTTTTCAGATTTCACCAATTTTAGACTCGCATTCATCGCCAAGGCAGATTCTACTGCATCAATTTCATTCTGGTAGGCCAATTCTTGTTTATAATACTCTTCGGTAACCAAATCGTGATTGGCACTGTTATCCGTACTCATTCTAATCACAAAGTATAATATGAAACTGATGAATGCTATAAAAGCCAGTACTATACTTGTTCCCCAATTTATTTTCATGATGCTATTTTTTAATGGTAACTTCTTGGTGCCAAAAACTGTGTTGTTGTTGTTTCAATAAGTTTTTCGCCATTATAAACTCCAATTTTCAACTTATCCTTATCTCCCGTTAGTGCGGAACTGTTAATCTCTATAAACAATGTCCCTTCAGTAATTTCCTCTGCGGGAACTTTAAACCTATCCTGGGATACCATTTTAATCTCTCCTCTATGTGACAATAATTTAAAGCCAACGCTATCTATATCTTTGGATGTTTTGTTCACCAATTTATAGGTGTATACATTACTGATGTTGTTATTGGCCTTTCTCTCATACAACTGCCCAGGTAATCTTAAGATGTTTGCTTCCAATTCATTCCTAAGAAAAAGCATGCCAATCAAAATACCTGTGAGTATAACAAGCACCGCAGTATAGCCTTTCATTCTAGCGGTAAATTTGAATTTTGCTTTTTTGTTTATCTCATCTTCGCTCGCATAACGAATCAATCCTCTCGGTTTTTGAATACTGTCCATAATATGGTCGCATTCATCAATACATGCTGTGCAGTTGACACATTCCAATTGGGTTCCATTTCGAATATCTATTCCTGTTGGACAAACGTTTACACACTGAAAACAATCTATACAATCTCCGTGACCCAAGGCATCCCTATCTTCGTTCTTTCGGAATTTTTTACGCCCGTTATCTCCTTCTCCCCGTTTGTGGTCGTAGGCCACCACAATGGATTTATCATCCAAAAGCACTCCTTGCAGTCTTCCGTAAGGACATGCTATGATACACACTTGCTCACGAAACCATGCGAACACAAAATAGAACACGCCGGTAAAAATGAGCAATGGAATCATGGTTCCCATATGGGCCATTGGTCCATCAATAACGTACCTGATCAGTTTATCACTTCCAATGAGATAGGCCAAGAAAACATTGGCTATCAAAAATGAAATAATAAAAAAGACTGTCCACTTTAATACTCTTTTCCGAATCTTTTTACCGTTCCAGGGTGACCTGTCCAGTCTTATTTGCGCCCCACGATCTCCATCTATCCAGTATTCAATTCTTCGAAAGACCATTTCCATGAAAATAGTCTGGGGACACATCCATCCGCAAAAAATACGGCCATATGCTACGGTAAATAACGATACAAAAATTACACCTGCAATCATAGAAACTACAACTAGGTGAAAATCCTGTGGCCAGAAAGGAAATCCAAAAATATTGAACCTTCTTTCCAATACATTGAACAGCAGAAATTGATTGCCGTTTATTTTGATAAAAGGTGATGCAATCAAAAAAAGTAAGAGTCCATAACTAACGTATTTGCGATACTCAAAAAATCTTCCTTTAGGTTTCTTAGGATAAATCCATGCCCTTTTGCCCTCTTCAGATATCGTCCCTATGGAATCCCTAAAATTCTCTTCCATTGCAATTGTATTTTAACCTCAACAGTATTTCTAAACCAACACCTCTTCTTGAGGTATGAGGTACTGGTTCTTTTAATTCATCGCTACATCTGTAGAATCAGAAACCTGTTCCGTTCGAGTTTCTTCAATAGTTTCTTCTGATTCAGGTGCATCTGGATCCACCCAAATTTCACCTTCTGGTGCTTTTGGGTCTGCTGGGGTTGTACCTCCCAATGTTAATATATAACTGGCCACTTGTGCCATTTCTACAGGTTTTAGACTTTGTTTCCAGGCAATCATACCCTTACCATCCCGACCTCCTTCGGAAATGGTATTAAATACATTTTTGATGCCTCCGCCCAAAATCCAATATTCATCTGTTAGGTTAGGGCCAATTCCTCCACCTCCATCAGCCATATGACATGCAACACAACTTGTGGTAAATATTTTTTCTCCAGCACTCAAATCTGCCGCTTCGGATAAAAATTCCACGGTATTGACATCGACCAAATCCTTAGCAGTTTTCTTATATTCTTCAATGGCAATTTTAGCTGCAGCTACTTCCTGTTCGTATTCCAATTTCTGGTCATAGTCGCCAGCAACATGAAAACGTATGAGATAAACTACCCCAAAAATGATGGTGGCATAAAAGAGGTATACCCACCAAGGAGGCAAAACATTGTCCAACTCCCTAATTCCATCATAATTATGGTCCAGGATTATTTCGCCTTCTTTTTCAATTTCCTTGGTCTTGGTGAGGCGTTTATAGATATTTTTAACCCATGTCCATTCCCTTTTCCTAACCTTGGACGCCAAATAGCGTTCTTTCGCCTCTTCTGAAAGTGTTTGGAACATTACATTTTCAATAGATTTTAAAATCAGCTCTATTGCAATTAATATCATCAATACCATCAGCAAAAAAAACTGTGTGATTGGATATTCAATGATAGCTGGTTTATCACCCGAATCTATAAAGTATTCCATTAATCCGAAGATGATGAAGAATAATAGCGGAATGCGAATCCACCAAGGTGTTCTTGTACTCATAATGCTATAGTTTATTTTGTTGATCGTTATCTAAAGGCAGCTCCGCCATTTCTTTTATATGTGCCTTGGTAGCAGTAAACACCCACCAAAACAACAGGACAAAGAACACGAAGAATATTAATAGGGATATCATGGGATAACTTGCTATCCCTTCTATACTTTCCATATGGTTTTTTACAAATTTCAACATGGTGATTTGTTTTGAGATTGTAATTATTCTGTTTCTTTTACTTTAATATCAGTACCCAATCGTTGCAGGTAAGCAATCAATGCAACTATTTCCCTATCGCGCATTTCAATAAAATCCTCTCCATTTTCTTGCGCATATTTTTTATCGGCCTCATAGGTTCTTTCAAACTCTGGATCTGTATACAGATTCTTCTCTATTTGTATAGCTTGTTCTGCCATGGATTGCGGCGCATTTGCTATATCATCATCTGTATAAGGCACGCCAAGGCTAACCATGGCTTCCATTTTATTTTGAACAGCGCTTCTGTCATGTTCATTAATGACCAACCACTGATAGGCAGGCATAATTGAACCTGATGACGTACTTTGTGGATCATACATATGGTTCAGGTGCCAATTATCAGAGTACTTCCCTCCAATTCGCAATAAATCCGGACCAGTTCGCTTACTACCCCATAGAAAAGGGTGATCGTAAACAAATTCTCCTGCCTTGGCATATTCTCCATAGCGTTCCACTTCACTTCTAAAAGGTCTGATCATTTGGGAGTGACAACCCACACAACCTTCACGAATGTATAGATCCCGACCTTCCAATTCTAAAGGTGTATATGGTTTTACACTTGTGATGGTAGGAATATTGGATTTTACCAGAATAGTTGGTACAATCTGGATAATGCCTCCTATTAAAATGGCAACTGTGGCCAAAATGGTCAATTGCACTGGTCTACGTTCCAACCAGTTGTGGAAGGTCTCTCCAGAAGTTCTTCTTTTAGAAACCCTTGTCAAGGCAGGTGCCTCTGCTTTTTCATCCTCTACGGAGCTTCCTTTTCTAATTGTGACAATCACATTGTAGACCATAATCAACATACCAACAAGGAACATGGTACCTCCTATAGCACGCATCCAATACATTGGGATGATTTGAGTTACGGTTTCCAAGAAGTTTCCATAGACCAATGATCCATCTGGATTGAATTCTTTCCACATTAGTGCTTGGGTAAACCCTGCAACATACATGGGCAATGCATATAGGATAATACCTAAGGTCCCAATCCAGAAATGCAAGTTTGCCAACCCTTTTGAATACAGTGTTGTCTTGAACATTTTGGGAACCAGCCAATAAATCATACCGAAGGTCAAAAATCCATTCCAAGCCAGTGCCCCAACGTGTACGTGAGCAATAATCCAATCGCTAAAATGCGCGATGGCATTTACATTTTTTAAGGATAACATTGGGCCTTCAAAAGTGGCCATACCATAACCTGTAATGGCAACTACCATAAATTTTAAAGTGGCATCGCTACGTACTTTATCCCAAACGCCTCTCAAGGTTAAAAGTCCATTGATCATACCACCCCAAGACGGAGCAATCAACATAATAGAGAAAACAACCCCTAAGTTTTGAGCCCAATCTGGTAAAGACGAATACAACAAATGGTGAGGTCCTGCCCAGATATAAATGAATATCAATGACCAGAAATGGACAATGGAAAGGCGATAAGAATATATAGGTCTATTGGCTGCCTTGGGAACAAAATAGTACATCAATCCCAAAAATGGTGTGGTTAAAAAGAAGGCCACGGCATTATGTCCGTACCACCATTGCACCAAAGCATCTTGTACCCCCGCGTACACCGAATAACTTTTTAATGCGGCCACGGGCAACTCCAAGCTATTAAAAATATGAAGTACAGCTACGGTGACAAATGTTGCCAGGTAAAACCAAATTGCCACATAGAGATGGCGTTGTCTTCTTTTTAAGATGGTTCCAATCAGGTTCCAACCAAAAACGACCCAAACCACAGCGATGGCAATATCTATGGGCCATTCCAATTCTGCATATTCTTTAGAGGTAGTATACCCCAAAGGCAAGGTAATGGCGGCAGCCACAATAATCAGTTGCCAGCCCCAAAAATTAAAATTGCTCAGAAAATCACTGAACATTCGCGCTTTCAGTAATCTTTGGGTGGAATAATAGACCCCGGCAAAGATGGCGTTCCCGACAAATGCAAAAATCACGGCATTGGTATGCAATGGGCGCAAACGTCCAAAGCTCAACCACGAAATACCATCTGTGATATTGGGAAACAAAAACATAAATGCCAGCAGCAGTCCTACCAACATTCCAACAACGCCCCACAGCATGGTAGCGTATAAAAACTTTTGTACGATTTTGTTATCGTAGCTAAATTGTTGTATTTCCATATGTATTGGTTTGTTCTTTACTTTGTTTGATTTCTGTAATTTCTGCTTCGGTTTCTTCTAAATCACCTATTAATTCATCCTCAAAAAGCATACGGACTGAAGGTGTATATGCATCATCATATTGTCCACTTTTGACCGAAAAGACAAAAGCAACAAAAAAGACCAGCGCAACTGAAATGCTTATGGCCAACAACACATATATAACACTCATACCTACCTGAATTCTAGCGTAAAACTACATTGCCGTTCTTGTGAAAAAAATGACATATATCAGTTTTTAATTTATTTTAATCTCCTACCAAAAAAGTTTGTGCACAAGGTTGTGAAAATCACTATACTGATTGAACTCAAAGGCATAAGTATTGCCGCAACTACAGGTTCTAACTGGCCTGTAACCGCGAAATACAATCCAATAACATTATAGCACAATGAGAGGAGGAAACTGAGTTTTATAATTTGAATAGATTTTCTCGATAGCTTCAGAAAAGCAGGAAGTTTGGTCAGGTTTGAAGCATCTAAAATGGCATCGCATGCCGGTGAAAAAACGTTGATATCTTCAGAAATGGATACACCCACATTACTTTGGGCCAAAGCACCAGCATCGTTGAGTCCGTCACCAACCATAAGTACACTATGGTCTTTTTGCAGATGTTTTATATAATCTAATTTGTCCTTAGGTTTTTGGTTGAACAGTAAATTGGTTTTAGCAGGAAGTATGCCTTGCAACTGTTTTCTTTCACCATCATTATCTCCAGACAATATTCCAATATTCATGGTTTTGCCCAAGGCGACAAAAAGCTCTTCCACCCCATCTCTATATTTATTCTTGAACACAAACCTGCCTTTGAAATCCTCATCAGAACTAATATAAACAGCTGTATCTGATACAAGTTTTGGCACAGATTCTCCAACATAGCTAGCAGAACCTGCTTTAATGGTATGCTTGTTCAATTTCCCTTCCACTCCTTTGCCAGTATGCTCTTGAAATTCATCCAGGGTCGTTATGGCATTGGATTTTAATATCTCATATAGAGACCTGCTCAATGGATGGTTGGATGCGCGCAAGGTGGTTTTTAACAATGTGGTTTCTTCCTTGGTCAATTCAATCCCTTCATATAGAATGGCATCTTTTGCGGTTGTTGTTATGGTTCCTGTTTTATCAAATATGGCGGTGTCAATTTTTGACAATCGCTCTATGACATTGGTATTTTTTAGGTAGAATTTGTGCTTGCCATAAATGCGAAGCATATTTCCCAGCGTAAATGGAGCGGCTAGAGCAATTGCGCAGGGGCACGCAATGATAAGGACAGCCGTAAAAACGTTAAGGGCCATGCTTGGCATATAAAACAACCAAAACATGGTCGCCAATGTAGCAATGCTCAAAACCCCAATGGTAAATCGCTTTCCAATACTATCCGTTAATGTTTGAAAGGTGGTTATCTTATCTTTTGAAAATATCGAATTGCTCCATAGTTGGGTGAGATAACTTTGCGAGACAGATTTTACAACCTCAACCTCCAAGACCCCTGAAAGTTGTTTTCCTCCAGCAAATAGCTTTTCTCCAGAAGCCTTAAAAACTGCATTGGATTCCCCAGTTACAAAACTGTAGTCTATTTCGGCATTACCTTTAATCAAAATACTGTCTACAGGAATAATTTCCATACTCCTGATCAAGAGCCTATCTCCTGTCTTTATTTTATAAATTTGAATGTTTTCTTCCTCTCCGTTAGCATTCAATCTTGTTACGGCTATTGGAAAGTAAGATTTATAATCTCTTTCAAAAGAGAGAAATGAGTAGGTTTTCTGTTGAAAAAATTTTCCCAATAAAAGAAAAAATACCAAGCCCGTCAGGCTATCAAAAAAACCAGATCCCAAATCAAAAATAATATCAACCGTACTCCTTAAAAACAGGGTTAAAATTCCCAGGGCAATGGGAACATCAATGTTCAATACTTTAGAGCGCAATCCTTTAAAGGCCGAAATAAAATAATCTTGCCCTGCATAAAACACTACTGGTAGTGAAAAGGCAAACATCAACCAACGAAACACCGGTTTATACTGATTTAGCCAAAATTCCTCAACCTCAAAATATTCAGGGAAAGAGAACAGCATTATATTACCAAAAGCAAAACCTGCAACACCAAGCTTATAGATGAGTGAACGGTCTACTTTTGTATTTTTCTTGGTATACTCTTCTAAGGAAATGTAAGGTTCATACCCTATGGCGCTCAACAGTAGCACAAGAGCCTTCAAAGAAAAATCCTTTGATCTATAGGTTACCCTGATGGTCTTTTTAGGAAAATCTACTTGTGAAGTAGAAATAGATGAATGCATACGATTCAGGTTTTCCAATACCCAAATGCAGGAGCTACAATGAATGTTTGGAATGCTCAAATTGACAACTTGAACTCCCTCCTCATTAAACTCGATAAGTTTTTCAACAATATCCTGATTATCCAGAAAATCGTACTTGTGCTGAATTTCATTTGGAGTGGTACCTGCCCTAGCCTCAATGTCATAGAAATTAGACAACCCATTGGAAGTGAAAATCTCATAGACCGTTTTACAACCATTGCAACAAAACTCCTTTTCATCGAAAAGAACCGGTGCGCGATTGCAATCATCCCCACAATGATAACATCTCATGTTTGTCATTTACATTTGCTTTACCCAAGACAAAATTGTTACACATTTTATTGTTAAAACATGACATTTATCAGTTCTTGTTCAATACTTTAGATTTAATTTTGTGCTATCAGGTAAATCAAAACGTTATGGAGAGCAGGTGTGAAAATTGCATCGTTAGACAATTCAATTCGCTAAGGGCAATGAGCAAAGAAGAATTGAAGAAAGTATCCGACTCTAAAACCATAAAAAAAGTCAAAAAAGGAGAGCCTCTTTTCGAGGAAGGTGAGAAATTGAATGGTGTTTTTTGTGTTCGAGATGGGGTTTCTAAACTCTCCAAACTTAGTGCCAATGGAAAAGATCAAATTGTAAAATTGGCAACCAAAGGAGAAGTGCTTGGACAACGGTCCGTGATAGCTGAAGAATGCACCAATCTTTCCGCGATAGCTGTCAATGATATGGAAGTATGTTTTATTCCAAAAGAAAGTATTAATAATACTTTACAAAGTAATCCGAATTTCACCCTTGAAGTGTTGCGGCATATGGCACATGATCTTAAAGAAGCCGATGACGTTATCGTAAACATGTCTCAAAAAACTGTAAAACAACGTATTGCCGAAGCCTTTTTATATCTAAAAAATAATTTTGGTGAAGATGAAGATGGCTTTTTGGCCTTAACACTGTCCAGAGAAGATATATCAAATGTTGTAGGTACCGCTACGGAGTCTGCCATTCGAATTATTTCAGAATTCAAGAAAAAAGGGTTTATTCATACCTCTGGAAAGAAGGTAGGCATAACAAATGAGCGCAAGCTAGCTGAACTGGTCGAAGGTTTCTAAAACTACGTCCAAATCAAAACCTGATAATTGTCATAGTATCCCTTTTTGCTTAGCGTTAATTTTATCTAATCTTTATTAACTAGCACTATGCAGAAGATTTTAATTCCTACGGATTTTTCAGAAAATGCCTGGAATGCCATTGATTATGGCATGCAATTATTTCGAAATAAAAAGTGTACTTTTTATTTACTAAATACGTATACCCCAGTAATTCCCAGTAGCCGTTTTATGGCCAAAATGATTGATGGAGTAAGTATTGTAGATGCGGTAAGAAACTCTTCTGAACAAGGTTTGCAAAAAACCATTGACCGCATAAAGACCAAGTATGGTAATCCCAATCATAGTTTTGAGACCATTTCCTCTTTTAATTTATTGGTTGAAGAAGTAAAGGACATTGTAGATGCATTTGATATTAATCTTGTGATTACTGGAACCAAAGGTGCTTCTGGGATAGATGAAGTTTTTATGGGAAGCAATACGGTTCGGATTATAAAAAACACAAAAAAATGTCCTGTACTGGCAATTCCGCAGCATTTTGATTTTATTACGCCTAGTGAAATTGCCTTTGCAACAGATTTTAATCGATTCTATACAACTTCGGAATTGAACCCGCTGCTGGAACTAGCCGAAATGTTCCAAGCTACAATTCGTATTGTCCATGTGCAATATGGAATAAAGGCACTATCCGAGCTACAACAGTTCAACTTAAATATGCTTAGACGTTATCTTGGAGAAACTGAGCATTATGTGCACACCGTATCTGAACTTAATTCGGTTTCAAAAACATTGGAAATCTTTTCAAAAGAACTGGACATTCACTTACTGGCCCTATTGAATTATCAGCATAGCTATATGGAGAAAATGACCAGGGAGCCCATAGTTAAGCGAACAGCATTTCATACGCAAATTCCTTTATTGGTAATTCCAGAATTGGGAATGGAAGGTATTTCTAAAAATTTAGAGGAACAGGAACAGATGATTTCGGATTAGTCCTTGTCCTGTATCCAAACCAGAAAAATTATTGAAAATAAAAGAGGGCCTTTCCATAAACTTAGTTCCAAATTGGTGTCTTACACGCTATTGATTTTTCCAAATTAACCTAAGGATTTTATACGGGCTGGGCATACTCTGAAGGAGAACATCCAAAATACTGTTTAAAACAAGTGGAAAAATAGGCTGGTTGATTAAACCCAACCGTATATCCAATTTCTGAAATGTTTACACCGCCATCTTTTAAAAGTTGGGCCGCAAGTTTAAGTCTCTGAGCTCTTATAAATTCTGTTGTGGAAAATCCAGTAAGGGCTTTTAATTTACGGTGTAAATGCATCCTACTTAACCCAATCTGATCGGAAAACATCTTTGCGCTAAAATTTGGATCGGTCAATTGATCATCAAGTATCTGTTGTATTCTTTTTAGCAGTTGAGCATCTATTGAGGTTAACTCAATTTCATGGGGCTTAAGAAATACCTGCTGGCTAAATTTTTCCTGAATGGCAGTTCTTGAAGCAATCAATTTTTCAATAACTACTCTTAATTTTTCCTCCTTAAAAGGTTTTATCATATAAGCATCAGCCCCAGTTTTAAGTCCAGCTAGTTCATCTTCTTCAGCTGATTTGGCTGTTAGTAGAACAATCGGGATATGAGAAGTTCGCTCATCCGATTTTAAACTGTTACTTAAATAAATTCCGTCTTCAACAGGCATCATGATATCAGAAAGAATTAAATCTGGTATGGTCTCAAATGCTACCTCCACTCCTTCTTTTCCATTTTCCGCCTGTAGTACACGATAGTCGTTTTTCAATAATGATTTTATAAAAAGTCTGATCTCTTCATTATCATCAACAATCAGTAGCAATGGTAAAGATTCATCATTGATTTGTACTTCTTCCTCTTGAAGTATTATTTCTGTACTTGGTTCAGATTTAGATTTTTCCAAAAGACTATTTGCCGAGGCCAATTCTTCATCTGTAAAGGCATTTTTTGATATCGGCAAAGTCACACTAAATCTAACAGTTCCCGTACTTGGTTTATCTGCTTTGACTTCTCCATGAGACAAGTGAGATAGTTCTTTAACTAAGGATAATCCTATCCCAAATCCTTGATTTACCGAATCGTTCTGATAGAAACGATCAAACAATTTCGGTAGTTCTTTTTCAGTCAAGTTTTCATTTTCGTTGATAACACTGATCCGCACCTCATCGTTAACAACCTCTGCTTTAAAATCAATGTCACCATTTTTATCACTGTATTTAAGGGCGTTTGACAAGAGGTTTCCCACGATTTTTTCTACTAAGTCCCGGTCAAACCAAGCCTGATCAGGAAGATTAATGTCAGTATTAAAGGTTAGGTTTTTACGAGCAGATTGGTAACTGAAAGGTTCAACAAGATGTTTAAGAAATAAATCCAGACTTCCTTTTGATAATTTTAGTTTTCTACGTCCAGCCTCAATCTTGGACAAATCCAAAAGTTGATCAACCAAATCCAACAATCTATTTGCATTTCGTTCAATCAAACCCAAGTCCGTTTTATCATCTGATGATAATTGTTCTTTTGACAATTGGTGTGCGACGGGTCCGGAGATAAGGGTGAGAGGGGTACGGAATTCATGAGAGATATTTGCGAAAAACCTAGATTTGGCAACTTCTAACTGTCTTAATTTTTCATTAGTCTTTTGCTTGTTTCGAAAAAGAACATAAAGTGTGATTACTGCAAGCGTCAAAATTAAAATCCCCGCAGTAAAAAGGCCCTTCTCATTTTTTGTTTTTTGTTTTTCCAGTTCTGCTTGTGAGGTAAGCAATTTTATTTCCTGCTCTTTCTTTTCTGTCTGATATTTCTTCTCTAATTCCTCAACCACCAAATGGTTTTGAAATCTTCTGATACTATCTTCTAAAACAGCTTTTTTCTCATAAGTAATTACGGCTGCCTCATAATCCTTCATTTTCGTATAAGTAGCTATCAAACCCTTATACGCTGCTAAAACATTAAGTCCCTCTGATTTGTTATTCTCTAAACCACTTCCTATTTCAATTGTTTTATTATAGTGCGATATTGCTTTACGATATTCTTTTCTGGCACTATAGAGGTCGCCCAATGCCGTATTATTGGTAGCCAAAAATGTAATCCGTTGCGCGTCTTCTGAAAGCACATTACTTTTTAAAAGATATTCTTCAGCTTTCTCTATATCTTCCTCCAAATAGCAGCTACCTAGTCTCATGTATATTTCTGCAAGCATGTTGGCATCCTCATATTCCTCATAAAAGTCTTTTGCCTTTAACAAATGTTGTATTGATGTTTTGCAATTACCCTGAAGTTCATAGTGAATTCCCAGAGCCGCTTCGCCATAATGCACCCCTTCTTGATGCCCCAGTTTTTGATACACATCAATACTCTTTTTCATGTACTTGACCGCCTGTGGGTTTTTGAGTTCTGAGTATATGAGACCGATATTGGAATAAGCTGCAGCCAAAGACTTATCTAGACTATTTTGGGCAGTGTATATAGAATCCAATTTTAGGTAATAGGATAATGCTTTTGGATATTGGGTGAATTGAAAACTCCTATTCCCCAGCGCCACGTATATGGAGGATAGTAAACGCCAGTCTTGCGCTTCCTTTGCACTTACCAAAGCTTTATTGATAAACTTTACTGAGAGAGAATCGTTTCTCCAAACATCATAAATAATAGAGATCTTTTTATAATTATCAGCCATATAGGCTTTGTTGTCCAGTTTTTCAGCTAAAGTTGCCGCTGCTTTGATATGAAAAAGAGCGCTGTCTAAATTTGACTTTGCAAAATAAAACCTTCCACTTTGGGAATTATAAAAATAGTTCCCCTCTTGGTATGAGTTTTTTTTTGAAATCTCACCAATATGCTTTCGATAAAAGTCGGCAGAATCCAAAGACGTATATAAATACGACTCAAAGAGTTCATTTGAAATCTTAACGGTTTCTGCCGGCGCTATCTTTTGTTTTAGAAGTCTCTTTAACGAATCTATTTGCGGAGTTTCCTGGCTCCAACTCAAGTAATACAACAAGAAGGTAATTAAAAAGCAAAGGTTGGTTTTCATACTGCTTAGTGAGGTTACTCCAAAAAGATACAAAATTTGATTTTTCATCACATAAATAGAAACATCTTAAAAATCCAATTTGTTTTTATATCCCTCTAAACAGGTATACTGCAAATTTTAACGTTGCCAATATATCAACCCTGTGTTTTATCAAGTATAATGATATCTCCACTTGAGTCTGTTAGTGATAACTCACTTGCAGTAATACTATTAATAGTTGCTGAAACAATCTCAGAACCAAACGTAATTTCCAAAGACGAACCACTTAAGGTGTAAGTAGCTGTGGCAGTTTCTTCTAACTCACAAGTCCCCGAATTTTCTTCAAAGTTTTCCTGTACAATTGAACCATCATCATTAAATTGAAGAGAGCCATTTTTTTCACAGGCTGAAAAATCATCAGGTGTTTTTGATTCTAGATACCATTTGCCTGAAGTCAGTAAATTTTCTGTTTTCTGCATTTCCGATAAATCGTCATCATTGTTGTCACTACACGAAAATGTTAAAAATAAAAGGCCTAGAATACTAATTGTTTTTATTGTTTTTATTGTTTTCATAATATTTTGGTTTTGGTTATTAATCTGGAAGGTTGTAAAATGCCTTTACCGCTTCATAATCATTGTAATCCAATGCTGATTTTCCGCTTACATTTATATTACCTGGAATTATGACATATCGAAGTCGATTGTAGATAATCCCTTCAAATTGACCAAACGTGTCACGTACTTCAAAATCTTGGTCATACCGTCTAATGGTTATCCATACATCGCCGGATATACCTCTAACATTCATTGATCGTGAAATATTTAAAGCCCCAGTAATTGTACTATATGAATTCCAAGGAACAAGAAATGTAGATCCGTTATTGGTAATCCAATAAAAGAGAATTACACCATCATCATAATTCTGCCCAAATTCAGGATCCGTAACTATCATTCGCTTAGCCCTTGGAGTATCAAATTCATTCCAATCTGGAAAGAACCAATCTGAATAAATGACATTGGCATTGCCATCCACTCCATCAGTACCGCCTGGACCTTGCAAACCTTGTTCTCCTTGTTCACCTTGAATACCTTGTTCCCCCTGTTCGCCTTGTTCGCCTTGAATACCTTGCTCCCCCTGTAATCCGTCAGTTCCATCTTCAGCAGAGCATCCACCCAAGCCGATAAATACAGTGAGGAGCAACAGTTTTGAAATTCCATTGATTTTTTTCATAATCCTTGTTTTATTAGTTATAAATTATAGGTTAATGGGGGAGTCTTGTGTTATACATTACTCCATTTTTAAGACAGAATAATTATAAAACATGGTAAAAGTAATTTGAGGTGTTTTGAGTCCTTATTCCATATGTAACATAAGCTTTCACTTATGTAACATCCATTGGTTTTGGACCAAAAAGAGCTGTCTAGCCTAAACAATACCACTTTTTAAGCAAATGAAGATTTAAAAGGAAATGTGGTTCAATCCTTCTGAGGTTGACGCAAAAAATCGGATGTCTTTAAAGATATATTTTGAAATTATAACGCCTTGAAAAATTATCGCTACAGTTATATGGAAAAAATGACGTAGGAGCCTATTTTGAAATGAACAGTCTTTCACACGCAAATATTCCTTTATTGGGAATTCCAGAAATTTAGAGGAACAGGAACAGATGATTTCGGATTAGTTCCGTATATGGTATTTAAAATATTCAATTACTCGTAGTACATTTTGATGAAAATTCGTCAATTCGAGTGATTTTGTTTGGCAAGACCAATAAAAATAGTATCGAGAATAGAATTTTCAATGACAAAGACCTTATTCTCGATACTTTTTCCTTTGGAAAAAACTCGAACTGACGGTTTTTTGAAATGAACCAACTCAAAATTCACTACGGGTATTCAGTTCTTAAATTTTAACTCAGAATATACTGGAAAATGATCTGAGGGATATCTCCCGCCCATGGATTCAATCAAAATAGAATTTTTAAGTACGTCCAAACTATTCTGGGTTATAAAGATGTAGTCAATTCTTCTTTTGGCCACAACAGTAGTATCAAACTTATTAAATGTTCCATAAACTCCTTGTTCCTTAATATCCGTTTTGATGTGAGTATCTGTAAAATTCTTTAGAATATTCTGGATGGCTTCGCTAGTACTTTCAAGATTAAAGTCTCCCATAAGAATAACGGGCAAATCGTTACTATTAAGTTCCTCAATTTTGCTTAAGATGAGTTTGGCGCTTTCTTCTCTTGCTCTTTCTCCTACATGGTCAAAATGGGTGTTGAAAACATAAAATTGTCTGTTATCTTTCTTTGTTTTGAACAGACCATAGGTGCAAACTCTGGGCAATGCGGCATCCCAAGCCTTTGAGGGCTTTTCAGGAGTCTTGGAAAGCCAAAAGGTATCTTCAAAAAGTAATGTAAACTTTTCCATATTGTAAAAAATCGCCGTGAACTCCCCTTCTTCGTCTCCATTATCTCTTCCAACTCCAAAAAAAGCGTAGTCTTTAAGTCCATTTTTTATATCACGCAATTGATGCTTCAAACCTTCTTGGGTACCAAAAATATCAGGTGCATAAAAGTTCAATTGTGAAATAAGAAAGTCTTTTCTATTGTCCCACTTGTTGAGACTATCTCTGGGATTATCGTATTTTATGTTATACGTGAGCAAGTCAAAAGACTGTGCAAAACTAGTTTGAACATAGCAAATAAGAAGGTATAAAACAATGGATTTTTTCATCTTATTGGTGTTCCACGCAATCGCCTAAATGCATCATTTGCTTTGTCGATTTCTGCTTTTGGTGTGGTTTCAAACTCTTTTTCGGTTACTCCATAGTGTTGTTGCAAGCTATCTAATTTTTGATGCATAATCGCAATTTCCTTAGTATATTTTTTGTCATTTATTGCATTATGCACTTCATTGGGGTCATTCTCCAAATCATAAAATTCCCACGTGTCAATATCATCGTAAAAGTGAATGAGTTTATAGCGTTTGGTACGCACTCCATACTGTCTCTTCACCATATGAAAAGCAGGAAAATCATAATAATGGTAATAAATGGCATCCTTAAATTCTTCTTGTGAGCCATCCAATAGGTTTCGAAACGATTCTCCCTGCATATCAAAACTATACTTGGAACCGCCAGCCAAATCCAGAAAGGTAGGGGCAAAATCAAGGTTCTGTACCATTGCCTCAATAGTACTACCAGGTTCTATCACACTAGGCAGTTGCATCAATAAAGGCATTTTCAAAGATTCTTCATACATGAACCTTTTATCGAACCAACCATGTTCACCAAGATAAAATCCCTGATCTGATGTGTAAACAACCAAAGTAGTATCATCTAACCCGCTCTCTTCCAAATAATCAAGTAATTGACCTACACCTTCATCAACCGCAGCAACAGTGGCCATATAATCTTGAAAATATCTTTGGCCTTTCCAAATAGCCAGCTCCTTCTCCGATAAAACAGCCTTATACATAGCATTATTCTTTGGCAAATAAGCTTTATCCCATGCTTTACGTTGCTCTTCGGTCATTCGCTCAAAATCTGTGGTCCACGGATTGTGCGCCAGTTCCGTACTACCAAATGCTTTAGACATTTTTAGATCATGACCTTCGTACATATCCTCATAAATGGTCTGCTGTTGTTCTTTTGCAGCTTGTTGATTTTTAAAATCAGGGAAATAGGTATCAGGCAATGGAAATGTAACGGAATCATATTTGTTCAGATGCCTCAAAGCTGGCATCCAATTCCGGTGCGGTGCTTTATGGTGTACCATTAAAAAGAAAGGGGAGTCAATATTGTTACGTTGCTTTAACCAATCCAAACTTTTTTTGGTGATGATATCGGTGGCGTATCCTTTGATAATACTGGTATCGTTTTCCTTTATGAATTCAGGGTTATAATAATTGCCCTGATCATTCAAAATATCCCAATGATTAAATCCAGTGGGTTTGCCATGCAAGTGCCATTTGCCAATAATTGCAGTTTCGTATCCTACCTTTCGCAAATGTTTTGGTAAAGTAGCCTGATTGCCATTAAATGGCTCACCGTTCATTCTAAAACCATTTACATGGCTGTGTTTGCCCGTTAAAATAACCGCCCTACTAGGCCCACAGATAGAGTTTGTACAGAAGCTATTCTGAAAAATTGCCCCATTTGTTGCCAACCTATCAATGTTTGGTGTTGGTGCCAATTTGCCAATTTCATGCCCATAGGCACTGATTGCCTGTAACGCATGATCATCCGACATGATAAAAATGATGTTAGGGCGTACCGCTTCTTGTTTAAGACTTTCTTGTTTGCAAGCTAAAAAGAACAACAAAAAGCTTATAATAATTGGTTTACAGCTCATTCTACTATTTTTGGACTTGGGTTTTAAACTGTATATGATAGTGATGACTATTTTAAGACAAAGGACTTTTTAAGTGATGCGTTGGAATCGGTTCCTACAAAAACTTCAAATTCACCTGGTTCCGAAACAAACTCCAAACTGCCATTATAGAACTTCAAATCATCAGGAGTCAATTCTAAATTTACTGTTCTACGCTCTCCTTTTTTCAAAAACACTTTTTTAAAACCTTTTAACTGTCGTATGGGGGGCGTAATGGTACGCACTACGTCTCGCAGATAAAGCTGAACTATTTCTTCACCATCATAATTTCCAGTATTTTTAACAGTAACTGAGATATCCATAGATTCTCCCTGGGATGTTTTAGTTTTACTCAAGACAAGGTTCGAATATTCAAAAGTTGTGTAGCTCAATCCATAACCAAAAGGCATCAAAGGTGTATTGTCCACATCTAAATAGTTTGATTTAAACTTTTCGAATTTGTCATTGGGAGCTGGTCTCCCTGTATTTTTTACACTGTGATAAATCGGGATTTGCCCCATATTTCTTGGCCAAGTGGTGGTTAACTTGCCTGATGGATTGTAATCGCCAAAAACCACATCAGCAATAGCATTACCAGCTTCAACTCCAGGGTGCCAAACTTGTAATATGGCCACTGGTAAGTCAAATTCTTCCGGAATGGTCAATGGTCGCCCACTCATAAGCACCAAAACTACAGGCTTACCCGTTGCCATTAGTTCACGAATCAGTTTCTTTTGACTATCTGGGATTGAAATATCTGTTCGGCTTGCCGCCTCTCCGCTCATTTCAGTAGCTTCACCAACTACAGCAACAACTACATCAGATGTTTTTGCCACAGCTAGTGCCTCTTGCAATAACTCTTCAGATGAACGCTTATCAATTAAGATTCGGGGTCCGAAAACATTGATTTTCTTGGCAAATTCAGGATCATCGGATATGTTGGCCCCTTTTGCATAGGTAATTCTTGCCCCCGAGGCCACATTTTTAAATCCTTCCAGTATTGTTACGGCCAAATCAGGATTTCCCGTAGGGGCCCAGGTACCCAGCATATTGTTTCTGCTGTCCGCCAAGGGACCGACCAAAGCTAGTTTTGCATCCTTTTTTATGGGAAGGATGTTATCATGATTTTTGAGCAAAACAAAAGAATGTGCTGCCAACTTTCTGGCCAACGCTCTATTTTCAACTGTAAGGATATCTTTTTTAGGTCGATCCGTATCTAAATATCTAAATGGGTCCTCAAAAAGTCCAGATTTATATTTCGCTTCCAATACCATTCGACAGGCATGGGTTATCTCTGCCTCAGTTACTTTGCCCTCCTTAACCGATTTTCTCAAGGTGGTCAAAAAACCCTCCCCTACCATGTCCATATGCAATCCAGCTTTTAGGGAAAGTGCGGATACAGCTTGCAAATCTCCAAGACCGTGAGCTATCATCTCATTGACTGAGGTATAGTCGGAAATCACTAAACCATTAAAACCCCATCGGTTCCGAAGCAATTCGGTCAACAGCCATTTATTTCCTGATGCGGGTACTCCATCAATATCATTAAAGGAGGTCATAACACTGGCGACACCAGCATCAATAGCGGATTTGTAGGGCGGCAAGTACTGGTTGAACATTTTCACCTTGCCCATATCCACCGTATGATAATCACGCCCAGCTTCTGGGGCCCCATAAAGTGCCAGGTGTTTTACACACGCGAGCATGGTATTAGATGCTGAAAGGTCGTTCTGTTGATAGCCTTTTACCATTGCCTCTGCTACTTTAGCACCTAAATACGGATCTTCTCCCGCCCCTTCGGCAATTCTGCCCCAACGTGGGTCACGTGCAATATCGACCATGGGGGAAAAGTTCCAATTGATTCCATCTGCAGTGGCTTCCTTTGCAGCCATTTGGGCTGCTTGTTCTATTAAATCCATATCCCAACTACAGGAAAGTCCCAAAGGAATTGGATAGGTAGTCTTATACCCGTGAATAACGTCTGCACCTATTAACAATGGAATTTTTAAACGTGTATTGTTTACTGCAAATTCTTGCGCAATCCGTACCCTGTCCGGTCCTGAAACTCCAAAAATCCCACCTACCTTACCAGTTTTTATTTTTGCTTCCACATTTTTACTAACCACGGAACCCGTTGCAATGCCGCCCCCTGGGGTAAGCAGGTTCAATTGGCCTATCTTTTCTTCCAAGGTCATTTTTTCCAATAGAACCTCCACTTCTGGAATCAAATTTTGTCCACGCATAATAGAGGTAACCAAAAAAAGGAGAATCATCGTAGATTTCATCATGCCATATTTCATCATTTTCATATCTTATTTTATGTCTTGTTCCATGCTAACGGGATTCAACCTTTCTGAAATGCCATTCTCATTGAAGGCTTCAATAGTTACATAATAATTCTGGTCTGTATTCAAGGATTTCAATTCCAAACTGTTTTCCCCATAAACCAACCAAGAACTGTATAACTTATCAGGAGCAATGCCCCATAGCACATTATATCCTTGGCTTCCTTTTACCTCATCCCAAATTATTTTCACATCTCTTTTGTCCTTTTTTCTAGTCACTGTAAGGTTTTTGGGCGCTTTCGGTATTTTACCATTGCCTTTGCCAAAAACCCGAATACCGGAAATAGAAAGATATGGAGTGGGAACATGTATGTTTTTAAAGCGAACAAAACGGGCTTTTTTAGGAATTTTAATTTCGTTATAGTCGTTGGGAGTATCTTTTTTATTGGCACTTCGGTCGATAAGCATTGACCATTTTTTCCCATCCAAAGAACCTTCGATAGTATATTGGTGGTACAATCCTGGAATTTTACCGTACATATCAGATTCATAATCATTATAGTTTACTTGAATGGCATGAATCAATGAGGGCTTGATCAAATCTATTTCTATCCATTCATCATCCATGTTGTTCTCTGCCAACCAAAAAGTTTTGATACTCTCATCAACCAGATTTTTAGCGTTGTAATTTTCTCTTTCTGATGACGCTTTTACGGGTTTTTTATAAGAAAGCAACATCCAGCCCCTAAAACTTCCTTCTTTGTCGAAAACCGATGGTTCATAATGGGGATAATCGCCAAAATAGGTGTCGCAGTACATAATTCCGTCATCATCAAAAAACGTTGGAAATGCACCAATTCGACGCTCCCAACCTATATTTACATTTACGGCCATTGAGGAAAAGTGCCAATAGACACTTCCAGGACCTACTACCGTGCCTCCATGACCTGCTCCATTAATAAAGCCCCCAGGTTTGTATGAAAAGGGATTGTTCGGCGCATAGGTGAACGGCCCCAATGGTGAATCTCCTACATAGGTTCCATCGCCATACACATTGAACTCTGTACCCGGTGCCGCATATTGCAAATAATATTTATTCTTGTGTTTTGTCATCCATGGGCCTTCAATATACCCACCCAAAATTGTATCGGTATGGTTTTCGCCAAAACGTTCCCAACCATGCTTCTCAGGTTGAAGGTTGAAAAGTTCATATACCTTTTCCGAAGGTTTGAAACGCTTTTCTTTGTCCAATTTTTTGGCGCGGATTGGAAATTTATTGGAAGAACCCCAATACATATATGCCTGATCGTCATCATCTATAAAAAGTGCGGGATCTTGCAATCTTGTTAGAATGGCAGGGGTAGCTTTCCATAATCCCTTTTCAGGACTATCAGAGTATAGTATACTCATTGCGCCGGATGGGTCGCCAGCTACATATAATACAGAATCTTTATAGTTGAAAGCAGCTGGGGCATTTGACCCTTGAAAATACCATTGTTTGGGAGTAATAAATTTCCAATTGGTCAAGTCTTTTGAATGCCAATATCCCATGGAACGGGTAACAAACATGTAATAATCATCCTTGAATTTGACTACCGCGGGATCCGCCCCTGAACGATAGGACAAATTTTTATGGGCATTATAGATCATGTAGGTATAGTCTAGGTTAATTGGGTTGCAATAGGTTTGCCTGTCATTTTGGGCCACAAGCGACATGGACAAGCATAGAAATAGAAAACAATATATATTACAAATATTCTTCATAGTTGAATCTTAAATTGGGCCTTACCAGCTTATCATTATATCTTATTTCAATAGTTGAAACTTAATTTATCCAGACCTGCCTGTACATCTTCGTTTTGCATAAACAAATTCCACAAAAGACCAGTTCTATGGTTTTCAATCATTATGATTTGGGGTCCTTGGTCAATGGCTAGATATGCTTCGGCAACCCAAAAATTGTATTCAGGACTAAAAGCATCATAAAAACCGGCTGGTCCCAAGAGTTCATCCCTGTGTTCATAAAAATAGTGCAGCGCCTTAAGCGATTCATCCGGGGTATAGACAATTGAACTAATGGCAGCGGTAGGTGAAACAACCCCTGTATCGTTAGTAGGGTGGTGCGCATTGTAACCAATAGTTCCATCTTCATTTCTGCCATAACTGGCTGTAAGCCCCCAACAGTCTTCCCCATAATCCTCATAATTTTTGGGGTTCTCCACACAATAGGAATAATTTATTTTGGAGTGATTTACATTGACATCCCAATAATTGACATAGTCATCTGAAAGGTTTTTTGGGTTTAAACCGAGATATGAATAATGTGAAAAAAACAATGGCCCGCCATAGGGAAGAGAATTCCCATGCCGTACCAAAAGAGGATATCCGTATTGATTGTTAGGATAGGTAATCCCCCCATTTGAAGCCCAACCATTGGTATACACTTCTTTTGAAATACCATGATCAGGAGATGCAGCGGCCAAAACGTATGTGATCAAGACTTCGTTGTATCCTTTAAGTTCTAAATCGATATCAAAATTGAAATTTGGACTCCAATGCCAGTATAAAATATCTTCATTCTGCGTATACCAATTCCATTCAACTCCTTTCCAAAGGTTATTTGCTTGTTGGGCTAGAGCCTGTTCTGTTTCTGTTCCAGTCTTAAAATATTCTTTTAAACAGATAAGGCCCTGGGTCAAAAATGCAGTTTCTACCAAATCTCCCCCATTGTCTTTTGCGCTAAACGGAATTACAACACCATTGGTGCCGTTTATCCAATGTGGCCATGCTCCATGAAACCTATCCGCACCTTCTAAAAAATCTAAAAGGGTTTGTAAACGATTATATCCTTCTTCCCTCGAAATATATCCTCTTTCGATACCCACCAAAATGGCCATCAATCCAAAACCTGTTCCCCCAGTCGCTACAACATTTGCATCTCTTGATGGGTCATCGGGATGGTATCTTTCTTTCGCAGCTCCAGAGTTTTCCTCTGCAAAATCCCAGAAATATTTGAAGGTTTCCTGCTGTGTAAGATCCAATAATTCCGTATCACTAATAGATGGCTCGCTACTCTGATCATCATCCGGGAATTCTATCGGAGTATATGTAAAATCGTCTTTACCTCCACATGAAAAAAGAACTATCAAAAAAAACAAAAGAAGAAAAATAGTATACTTACCCATCATTAGTTTAAATAAGGACTCTTGAAGTCCAACTTTTTAAGTCCTTTCTGCACATCCGCATTGGCCATAAATAGCTTCCATAGCATTCCACTTCTATGATTTTCCACCATTACTGGAATTGGACCTTGGTCAATGGCCAAATACCGTGGTACATACCAATCTTTTTCTAAACTGAAAGCATCATAAGGGCCATATTTACCTATAAGACTATCCTGTTCCGTATACAAAAATCTTAAAAACGTAATGCTTTCCTTAGGTGTGTAGGGCATGGACGAAAGTGCGGCCGTTGGGGAAATTACCCCCAAATCATGGTCAGGTCTGTGTCCTGCATAACCTTTCATCGAGTAACTGGATGTAAGGCCCCAATTATTTTCTCCGTATCCTTCGTAATTTTTAGGATTTTCTACACAATGCCTGTAGTGGATGAGTGCATGATTTGTATTTAACTTTTTGTAATCCCCAAATTGATCCTTTAAACCATTGGGGTCTAATCCCAAATAGGAATAATGTGCCCAAAAAAGTGGTCCTACGGGAGATTTATCATGTTCATAGTGATTCAGTTCAGTCTGTAAATCATAGTATATGGTATCATTGGAAATTGTACCGTTTACCGCCCAGCCTTTTTCGTATACGCTTTTATCTACTGAATGAGTGGGCGATCCTGCTGCCAAAACATACATTATAAGCGCCTCATTGTATCCTCCAACCGGAAAATCCATTTCCCAACCAAAATTGGGAGACCAATGCCAGTATAATACATCTTCCCCTTTGGTATACCAATCCCATTCAACTTCTTCCCAGAGCTGTTGTATCTTATCAGCAAGTTTTTTTTCTCGTTTGTTGTTTTGATCAAGAAATTCTTTTATCGTCAACAAACCCTGAACCAAAAAAGCGGTTTCTACCAAATCTCCGCCATCATCCTTTTGGCTAAAAGGAGCTGTTTTACCGTTGGGCATGAGCCAATGCGGCCAAGCTCCATGAAACCTATCTGCTTTTTCCAGAAAACCAATGGCCTTTTCAAATCTTAGCAAGGCTTGTTCCCGGGTGATAAAACCACGTTCCACGCCAACCAAAATTGCCATTAGTCCAAAACCAGAACCTCCAATTGTAATAATGTCCTTGCTGTGGGTAGGGTATATATTATCAAGATGGATACGTTCTCTTGCAAGACCTGATATGGGTTCAGCTCCATCCCAAAAATAATTAAAGGTCTGTCGTTGTACCAGGTCCATCAGGTCATCATCAGAATATTGATTGGACTTGGACGTATTTTGAGCTACAAGCTCCTTTTTATAAGTTTTTCGGCCATTGCACCCCGCTACTATGGATGCAACAGCCAAAACAACTGAAATTACAACTAACTTCATAAAACTAACTAACTCAAAACTTATGTTATCTAAAGGTTATAGATCTAAATTCATAACGGACTGTACTTCTTCTTGCGACAATGCTTTATCAAAGAGACGAAGCTCATCCAAATAGCTTAGGTCATACCAATGGTTCCAACCTGTAAAATTTGGTGCACCGGACATAATTGAAAGGACATTACAATCTGTCCAGTCAACACCGGCAAAGGCACCTTGCGATACAACTTCACCATCTATATATACGACTGCTTCAGTACCTGAAATGGTAAAGGCCAGATGTATCCAACCTGTGGCTGTAGCCGGGTCAACATCAGCGGCCGCTCCGCCATCGAACCAGCTTCCCCCATCTCCAAAACCAACATTCAGTTTGAAGCGCTGCATTCCCCCTGCATCTTCCCTAAAAAATCGGAAACCTTTGGTTAAATCGTTTGATGTACCATCAATCATTGGAGGACCCATCACCAAAATACCTGCCCTATTCGGATCAGCATTTACTTTGTACCACATTGTAGCACTGAACTCGGATGTAGTTATACCCCCGGTTGGAAAAGTAAGATAGGAGTCGATCGCTCCTGCATATGCATTGTCCCCGGAGGCACCCTCGCCTGCAAATCCTGGAGACCCCACAACTGCAGCTTCACTGGCAGTGAACATTTCCATAGTGTCACCTTCAAAAGGCATGTAGAACATTTCTCCATCAAAAGCACCCACAAAGCCCCCTGCCTCTGTGGTCATTATATTTTGTATCTCACCTTGGGAAAGTGCTCTATCAAACATTCGGAGTTCATCGATACTACTTTGGTCCGACCAGTGGTTCCAACCCGTGAAGTTTGGAGCCCCTGACATAATGGAAAGAATATCACAGTCTGTCCAGTCCAAACCAGGGAAATCACCAGTGCTTACAACCTCTCCATTGATGTAGACAGTTGCTGTGGTTTGTGACATCGTAATAGCCATATGGGTCCAACCAGAACCGGGTGAGACATCTGCCGCTTCACCGCCATCGAACCAGTGGCCAGAGCTACCAGAGCCAATGTTCAACTTAAAGCGTTGATTTCCCCCAACTTCTTCCCTAAAAAACCGGAACCCTTTCGTTAAATCGTTTGATGTACCATCAATCATTGGGGGACTCATTATGAGCACTCCTGCTCTCTTTGACCCTACTATATTGGCAGCGTCGTTAACATTTATCCAAAAAATGGCGCTGAATTCAGATTCCTGCAGTCCTTCTGTCGGTAAAGTCAAATACGATTCAAGGGCTCCTTCGTAGGCGTTTAGCCCCACAAAACCTTCTCCGAAAAAGCCTGGAGAGCCTGCTTCATCGGCAGGTCTTAAGCCTACCAAATCAAAATAATCACCATCAAAGGGCATATACAATGTTTCGCCCATATATAGTGGCACATAGGCCGGTTCCTTAACAAAGTTTACGGTTACCGAAGTAGTCTTGCCATCAAGATCGGTGGCATTTACTGTAAAAATATGGTCCCCATCATCCAAACCATCATAGTTTAAATCATCTACCACAACACGGCGATAATCCAAAAAGTTGTTCATTGTAGCAATTTTGTTGCCGTCTATTGATGCTTCAATTGTGGCCACTTCTATATCATCGGTTACCTCGAAATCTACCGTTATTGAAGTTACCAATTCCAATACTTTGATCGTTGTACCTTCAAGTGGATAATTAATGGTCACCTGTGGAGCTGAGGCATCAGCTCCAGGGTCCACTTGGGTAAGACCATCTATGCCTTGGTCACAGCTGTAGAACAATACCACAGCCAATATACTTTGTGCTAAAGTTTTTATAGTTCTCATAATTGCAATTTTTTAATTGTTTACGATATCACCCAATATTGGGAATTCGTCTATTTGGTCTTGATGATAGGTTACAAAGGTCCTATCAGGAGTAAATGTCCTGCCTCCAAAACTCAATTCATCATATCTTTCCAATCTAACCATATCAAAAAACCGCTTGCCCCATTCCATAGCAAGCTCAGCATATTTCTCATCAATAAGTTGATCTAGAGTAACACCATTTAATGGATCTAGACCTGCTCTGGACCTAACTAAGTTTATTGCGTCATCAGCCGATATGGCAGTTTGTGAAGCTCCTTGTAAAAGTGCTTCGGCATATATTAGAAGTGTTTCGGCATAACGGAAAACAATGTAGTGCTTATTACTCCCGTAGGCCGTTCTCCCAGGTATCAATTGATTTGTAGGCAAATAATGTTTCCCACTTGAAAATATTGACCTTACCGTTGAAGTGTTGGTATCACCATCTCTTGTAGTGGGAGAAACAAAACTAGGTAAAGTAGCTTCAGTATATGGTGTTGAAGCTATAAGACTATCTATTCCTCTTTCGGAAAAGAATACTGAGGTTTCCAAACGTACATCTTCTTCTCTATCCAACATGAACTCTACATATTTTAGAGTAGGTTCAAAAAATCCCCATCCATTGCTTGCACCTGCAATTGTGGGATCCCAACTAGTGGGTCCATAAGGATTATAAAGGTGGCTTACTCTATCCCCTTCACCTACACCAAAATCAGAATATTGAAATTCGAATAGGCTTTCATCACTCAACTTTCCTGGTGTTTTAAAAAGTTCGTAAAAATCATTGAAAAGGCTAAACTTTGCAGAGTTGATAATTTCACCAGCTGCATCTGCAACGGCTTGATAATTCTCCAACTCCTGATTTGCCACTGCTTTAATCATCAAAGCCGTATATCTTGTAACACCACCTGGCAAATCTGTGCGCTCATTGGGGCGCATATCCAATAAGAACGGTAGGGCCTCATCCATCTGATCCGAAATATGTTGCATTACCTCATCTTTCGTGGGTACAGAAGTAACATCTGCAAATGCATTAAGATCGGAGGATTCAGGAATAAATACTGCACCATACACTTGTGACAGTTGAAAAAGCAGAATTGCCCTTAAAACCTTGGCCTCTGCAATATATTGGTTGCCCAAGGCAACGCCCTCATCATCTGCAAATTCTTGATATCTTTCAATTTGCTCCATCCCAGTGTGGGCAGCAATAATATCACCATAGTACGTTTCCCATAAGGTTCGTGATCCAAAAAATGAATTGTCATACACATAACGGTCTTGGTTGATAAGGCCTTGTTGATCTCCTGCGGCGTTTACATCATCTCCCCTGGTAGAAATCACCAATGGCTGTTCCCATCCTCTGGACGTAACTGTTTGGTAAACCCCGATGAGTGAAAAAACCATATCATCAGTCTTTGAAAAATCCGTGCCTCCAGCAAAATTATTATTGAGCTCCGGTTGATCTAATTCGCTTGAACAACTTGTAATAATAATCCCGATAAAAACAAGGAGTGTATAAAGTTTGTTTGTTCTTAAATATGTCATAGCTATTGTTTTTAGATTGTAATATTTACGCCAAAGGTGTAAACACCAGGTATTGGATAAGTTTGATTATCTCTACCATCTGGAACTTCAGGGGTAAAACCGTTGTAGTCGAATAACGTTAAAGGACGCTCAGCGGTAAGGTAAAATCTTATTTTAGGATTAAAATCCCCACCAAACTGAGGCAGAGTGTACCCTAACGTAACATTCTGTAATCTTACAAAATCTCCATTCTCAACAAAAAAACTGTTGAGAAACTGATTGCTCCAAGGATTTCTTATACCTCTTGCTGAAGGATAGGTATTCGAAGTTCCTGCACCATTCCATCTATTGACAGCAAAGTCTCTATCAATATTTGGGTCAGGAGTCTGTCGGATATTAAATCTTTTTTGGTTGGCAATGACATTACCCCCTTGCCCAATTACATTCATGGAAAAATCCCATGCTTTGTAATTAAGTCCAAGATTGAAACCGAATGTATAAGTAGGTATGTATGATCCCAAATCTACCCTGTCCTGGGCATCAATCATCATATCCCCATTGTGGTCCACAAACCTGAAATCTCCAGGTTCAACTGTCAATCCATTAGTTATTGCAGTTTGTGCAGCTGGGTCATTTTGTATTTCTTCAGGTGTTTGATATACTCCTGCAACCTCTAATCCAAAGAAAGGATCAATGGTTCCACCGATAACAGTCCTTTGGGCAAGATCTCCCCCACTGGTTAAATTTTCTTGGCCTGCCAAATCCAACACTTCATTGTTCAGCGTTGCAAAATTTGCACCTATACTGTAACTGAAATTATCAGAAACCCTTTTGTTCCAGTTCATGACAATTTCAAAACCAGTATTCTTTATTTCACCAACATTTTGCCTTGTTGTTCCCGGTACTAAAAGCCTGGAAACTGGAATTACGGCATCTCGGGTAACTCTGTTGAAGTAATCTGCTTCCAAGGACAATTGATTATCGAACAACCTAGCTGTAATACCAAAGTTTGTGGTCTCTGTAACCTCCCATTTTAAGGCTTCAAAGTCGCTACTTGTTACCAATCCAGAAAATGGTGTGTCTCCAAATGCTGCCGTAACCTCCTCCGAGGTAATTCCACCTGAACTTGAAGCTACGTTGGCATTTCCCGATTCGCCCCAAGTTGCCCGTAATTTTAAATAATTTAGCGTTTTACTTTTAGGGAAAAAAGATTCTTCCGAAACTACCCAACCAGCACCAATAGCGGGAAAATACCCCCATTTTTCTTGGTACTTGTTGGTACCATCAGCTCTAAATGTTCCATAAAGTAAATATCTATCGTCAAAGTTATATGCAACTCTTCCAAAATAGGAGAAGAAGTATTGCCTAGACCCATCATCTCCAGTTGCCCTATCACCATCATTTCCTTCTGTCAAATCTATGGTGTCGGACAAGTCTAAAAAATAGGATTCATCTCCAATTCCGGGACCATTGGGGAAATTCAAGCCAGTTATCTCTAACTGTTCCCAAGAGCGGTCCCTAAAAGCAGTACCCGCCAAAAGGGTAAGGTTATGTTTACCAAAGCTATCAGTATAAGTCAGTGTATTGTCCCAAGTCTGCTCAGATAATGTCTCATTTCTTTTTATCAAAGTGGCATTCTCCCTAAAGGCATTTCCATTACCGAAAAAATATGGAAGCCGAACCTCCCTAACCTCAAGCGTTTCAAAATTGTGATAATATGCTGTTTTAAAAGTCAGTTTGTCTGGGACCAATTGATAACTCAAATCAATCGTCATCAATGCATTTCTACCTTTATTTCTGTTCTCAGTATTTTCCATTACCGGGAAAGGATTTTGCGTACCTCTATAACCTAAGTCTTGTGCATTTGCATAAGGCCTGGGAAATGCATCTGTTTTTGATGGATCGAGGACGGGCATTACGGGGACGGCATAGTAAGCCAGTGCAAATGCTGTATCTTCAGGGCGATATCTTGTGGAATTGCTGAAGAGTGTCGATAGTCCAATATTTAAACGATCACTTACATCAAAGTTTAGCTTACCCCTGATATTAAATCGTTCATAATCATTCTTCATCTTAAGAATTCCTTCTTGTTCAAAATAATTCAACCCTACTGAATACGTTATGCTTTCCGCACCTCCGGTAACCCCAAAACTGTGATTTTGCTGAAGCGCATCACGCAGGATTAAATCATACCAATCCGTGTTTACATCAGGTACATCCGGATTTATCCGACTTCTACCATAACGTTGGATGGCGTTTTCAATAAACTGTGCTTCTGCATCTGATCCAGACTCCCTTGCTAAAGTGGCAAACTGTTCCGTGTTTGAAAGTGTCACCAAATTCTGGGCTATTTGAACTGATTGGTAACCACTATAGGTAATTTGTGGTTTCTGGTTTTTTCTACCCGATTTTGTTTGAATCAAGACAACTCCATTTGCTGCTCTTACTCCATAAATAGCAGTTGCGGATGCATCTTTTAAAACCGAAATACTCTCAACATCTTCAGGGTTTAAAAAATCAATGTCATCAAAAAATACCCCGTCAACTACATAAAGTGGATCTGAGGCACCATCAACAAAAGAACCCAAGCCCCTAACCCTAATTGTGGGACCTGTACCTGGAGCTCCACTGCTTACTACCTGCAGACCAGCTACTTTTCCTTGAAGTGATTGCATGGCAGCTCCCGATGGAGTTCGGACGATATCTTCAGATTTTATAGTAGCTATTGAGCCTGTTAAATCTGCTTTCTTTTGGGTACCATAACCTATAACAACTACTTCATCAAGTGATTGGGTATCTTCCTGCAAAACTACGTTTATGGAGTTCTGACCATTTACAGGAATCTCTTGTGCCGTAAAACCGATATAGCTAAATACAAGAATTCCGTTGCTGGGAACATCTCCCAAATTATAGTTGCCATCAAAATCTGTTTGAATACCATTTGTTGTACCCTTAACAATGACACTAGCGCCTGGCAACGGGCTTCCTTGGTCATCATTAACTACCCCCGAGACCGTAATATTATCCTGGGCGTAAATAAGGACTTGGAAAAGAAAAAATGATATTGATAAAAAGTATCTACTCATTTTCATAATTGTTCAAAAGTTTAGTTTGTTTATTGCTAAATTAATAATAGGGGCCAGTACCCAATAACATTAGGATTACATAAAAATTACATCATTAAAAAACACACTGGAGCACCCTATTTTAACAGGATTTGTGTAGTGATAGTGTTGACTTAATAAAAAAAAATTAACAGTTTGATGTAATAATGATGTAGTATGTTTTAATGGTAGAGTGGGTAGTAAATAGATTGTTCTAAAGCTTAAAAGTCATCTTGAACTTTTTAGCTTCTCAATTTTTCAACGAAAAGTAAACTTTATTTATCTTTTAACAGGGATATGTATCTATATAAAGTTTACTATGCTGAACACCTATTTTGGAATTTGTATTTCTCTACCACCATTTAAAGCCTATCTAATGGAAGGCTAAATTTGAAAGGCTAACATAGCCTTAAAACTAGTGTAAGATTTTCTATATCGACAGTTAAGGCCAAGTGTGTATAAAAAACTTGAACCGAACGTGTATTAATTCCCCAGGAATAACATCACAGGGGAATTAATTGCTATTTTGTTTAATCGAGACCCACTATGAAAGCAGAGCGGGAAGTGGATGTTGCCTCTGCACGTGCATAAGCTCCTGAGCTAGAATAGCCTGAATCATAATCATACTCGCCGTTACAGCTTTCTGCAAAAGCATAATAATACCCAGGACTTCCGGAAGTATCCTGAAGAGCCGTTTGACCACAGCTCACACTCATGTTCAAATCGCTTTGACCCGGTGAAGCAATGGAAACCCGGTTTGATGAACTTTTTTCTAAACCAAAAGTTTCTGTTCTAAAATGTGTGTTCATATACGTTTCTATATATTCTGAAGGTGACTCATCTTCAGACTTTCTTCGCTCAGCCTCAATCATCATCTGGGCCAAATCGCTTTGGGAAATGCCCTTCCCACTCACAATATTGTAAACATTGTCGTGAAATTGAACTTCTGTCAAACCCTTTGCTCCATCAACATCACCGACAACCAACGATTCTTTCGTAGTAAAAGCCAAAATGATCGTAATTGTCAAGAAAGTAAGCAACATTGTCTTTATTACTTTAAATTTTGTATTCATAATTACATTCTTTACATATTAATAAACAGTGTAGAATTCGGTTTTCAAACCATGTTAGTCTCTTTTTTAATGTCGTTTTTCACTTTCACATACACGACGTTGGATTGTCAGACCGTATCAAACAAAACATATTTTTAGTTTTAAATCGTTTATGAAAACATATTAACCCGATGCATAGTATTCCAATCGGTTTTTGCAATTACCCAAATGATTTAGGTTAAAGAGTCATTGAAAAGATAGGAAAAAGACTATTTTATTAGAAATATTTTACTACTTCAAAATCACATCAATTTATTAAAATAGCTTGAGGGCATATTTTTCGGTGAATACCATCATTAAAGGTTTCTAGGGGAGATCACAATATGTATGGTCCAGATGAAATAGTGAAGTAGTTAAGAATCTATGAAGTTGTTATTAATTAGAAAGTAATTAAAAAATTGGAGAGATTCTTTGAGCTGTCAATTTCCAATTTCTTTCTCAGTCTATACCGATGTATTTCAACCCCTCGAACCGTTATTGCCATTAAGGGTGCTATTTCTTTAGTTGATAGATTCATCTTAAGATAAGCGCACAGCTTTAAATCTTTTGGTGTAAGTGTCGGATATTTTTTCAATAATCTTTCAAAAAAATCGTCATGCAATTCCTTAAAATTGACTTCAAACCGTTTCCAGTCTTCGGTATCATGAATAGAGTTGTCCAATTTTTTCATGAATGATCGGTATCGCTGCGAACTTGGAAATTTCTCTTTGTTCATCACCAACATATTCTTCAACTCCAAAATCATTTCATTTTTCTTGGCAATATTCAATGTTGTACTGGTCAATTCATTTTGTTTTATACGAATCTCTTTTTCCAGTTTATCTTTCTCTATTTCTACCATTCGCTCATGCTGTTCACGTTGCATCTGTTTTTGCAACTGGAGTTGTTTGCGTCTCAACTTCCTCTTATTGTAACTTCTTGTCCAATAAATAATCCCTACGGCTATTAAAATGTAAACCAATAAGCTCATGTATGAAAAATACCAGGGTGGGGCTATCTTGAATAAAATGGTATTTGGGTTGGAAATCCTATTGTCAATGCTTACTGAAGATATATTAAGTTCATAATCACCAAATGGCAGGTTCTGAAAATTAAGCTCGCCTTTATCAAGATAACCTGTTTTAGCAAGTTTCCCATCAAGCTTATAATAGTAACGTGCCTGATTCAATGTAGGCGATGCTATTTTGATAACTAAATTTTGAGAGTTCTTAAAGGAAATATCTTTTCTCTTTTTATTAATTACATGAAAACCCTCTTCGTCTTTAAAAGAACTCAACTTGGGTGTGGGCAAAACAAAATTGTCTAGCTGTCTCTTTAATTTTGAAAGGTTAATTTCACCAAAACCATCAGAAAGTGTAAACAGAAAAATGGAATCGTTGCGCTTTATAATTTTTTGGGCTTCTGGCACCAACCGCTCTTGAAGCTGCGGATAGTTTATCACCAAACTATCCGACCTTAAATTTGTATAGGTTATCTCTTTATTCCCTTCCGTATCTGCAAACCAGAAATAATCGTCATCAAAATATAGGAGTTCTCTATTGGTAAAAGTTTCAAATTCCTTGAAAGTGATTATTTTATCTAGAATAGGATCGTATTTATACCACAATCCCCTGTTGTTGAAAACAATTTGGTTTTTGATATTGTACAATCTTACGTTGTAATCGTCAGTAATCCCCTCATCTTTAAACTGCTTAACGTCTATCGCTTCATTGCTTTCCTTGTTTACTTTAATTCTATACAATCCTTTATAAGGATGTGCGGCCCAAATTGTGCTGGGGTTTTCAAAGCACAATTGTTTTGTAGGGAACTCAAACCCCTCAACCCTATCAACTTTCCAATTCCCTAAATCCTGTTTATCAAACTTTGCCAGACCATTATAATTCCCCTGTATATACGTTAATGTCTTTTCTGGCACTTTTACTATTTTGTAGCCTCCAGCTACGTCGGAAATTCTAGCCAAACTACCTCCATTAATTTTATATGTGGTTGAATTGTGTCCACATAACAGGTCGCCATCAATAACCTTCAAATCCCAAACATGGCCTTGGGTACCATCAACAAATTCAAGTTTCCCATCCTCAAAAAAGTACACTCCGGTATTACTCCCCATGTATAATTTTCCGTTATGTATTTCAATGTCGTAAACCGTACCCAATACCCCTGTAAAATCAGTGTAATAGTGTATGGGATTGTTTAATTTTATATAATCTATTCCATTGTCAAGACCTAACCATAATTGATGGTCATAATATAGCATTGAGAGCACCGTATTATTTTGTAATCCCAATTGCCTATTTATATTTTCATAGGTCTCATTCTTCAAGTCATAGATGTAAATACCGTTCTTAATGGTACCAAAAGCAATCTTAGCATTACCAACACCAGTAATCTTGTTCAACTGCTGTTTCTTCAATTGATCGTTCAATTCTGATTCCCAAGGTGTCAATTTACCTTCTTTATCATACAAAAAACACCCATTAAGTTTGGTCCCTATTAGCAACCTATCCCCAATTAGGGCAATATCGGTTATTGTTTTGTTGTTCAATCGATCTTGGTCACTAAGAGCCACTAAATCATCTCCTTGCAACTCAAATAGCTCTTTACCGCTACTGGCCACAATTATTTTATCGTTGAACTCAATGAAGTGTGAGATTATTTGAATAGGGTCTATTACTTTGATACTATCATTTTCGTAGCTATAGATCGAGGAAAAAGATCTGAACATTATCTTTCCATCAAACGAGATGATTTCCCAAAATTCTTCGCTTGTAAAAGTATGTCCCTTAATTAAATGGGTCAAGGATGTATATTCAAGACTCCCGAGTTCATTTTTTACCCAGTACCCAAACTCTTCATAGGACCCTGTAAAAATTCTTTCCTCATGGCAAAATACCGATCGTATTATGGTGTTATTGGGAAGTTTGTAGAGCGTCCATTCTTCGCCATTAAAGTGCAATAACCCGCTATTATTGGCCACAAACAACTCTCCGTCATCATTGCTTGAAATTCCCCAGTTCTTACTTGCCGCACCATATTCAATTGTCTTATAATTGTATACAGGGGGCAATAAATTCTGACCATTGATCAAAAAAGAAAATGAAAACAATAGAAGAAATAAGTCTAGCTTTTTTTTCATACTTGGACCCATTATTAAAAATAGGTAATCGCATCAAGATACAAAAGATACTTGTGCTATACTTCGCGTTTACAACTTCGACTTTGTTAGAAGAATTTGAGAATAAAAAAAGCTTCTCGTTCTTGAGAAGCTTTTTCAAGGTGCGGGCGGAGAGACTCGAACTCTCACACCTCGCGGCACTAGATCCTAAGTCTGGTATATATTGCACCAATAAAACATAAATAATCTCATTTTCAATGATTTATGTTTTCAATCATTTTATTTAAAGTCATTTAATATCAGTTGATTTCAATATTTGTTGTACCTATGTTGTACCCAGATTACCTAATAAATTAGTAACTTTAGGGCGGTTTTCATATCAAATGTTGTACCTGATTTGACTTTCGGACTCAAAACAGGTTTACAATGTCAACAAGTGCAAAAATTATTCTTCGTAAAAAGCCTAATTCGAAAGGTCTATATCCCCTTGCTATTAGGATAACTAAAGACCGTCGTTCAACATATAAACACATAGGTCATTATATTGAACTGGAAGATTGGGATACGAAAAATCTTAAAGTAAAGAAATCACATCCTAACGCGGAAAGCTTAAACAATCTCTTAACTTCAAAACTTTCAGAAGCTAGGAAAGGTTTAATCGTTTTACAGACTAACAATAAGGATGCAACGGTTCGCCAAATTAAAAAGGAAATTTATAAACCAACTTCTAAACTCACTTTCTTTGATTTTGCAGACGAACATCTTGAAGCTCTTGTAGCAGAAAATAAAATTAATCGTCTTTCTACGGATTCTGCTTGGCTAAGTTATATTGAGAAATATTGCAAGGCACGACAGCTTACTTTTCAAGAAATAGATGAACGATTCCTCAAAAAGTTTAAAATCTACCTTAAGGGCTCTTGCTCACTTACTGAAACTACTGCTATGAATGTTATGGTTTTAATTCGTTTACTTTTTAATCGGGCAATAAAAGACAAGGTAGTTAGTAAGGAACTTTATCCATTCGGCACAGGTAAATTTAAAATCAAGTTTCCCGAAACTACCAAAACAGGGCTCACGGGCAAAGAAATAAAAGCCCTTGAAAATGTTTCTGAACTCTCCAATATGGAAGAACACTCGTTGAATGTTTGGCTTTTTAGTTTCTATTTTGCGGGAATGCGTGTGTCTGATGTTTTGTTTACAAGGTGGTCCCAAATTTATGATGGCAGATTACATTATAGAATGGGCAAGAATTCCAAGTTGTTATCCTTGAAAATACCAAGCAAGGTTGAAAAAATCTTATTACAATATATTTCGGATAGAAATAGTGATGATGATTTTGTGTTTCCAGAAATGAAAAAAGCAGATTTAACCGATGCCAAAGATATTTATAGAAAAAAGAAAGTCGCAAATAAAAAGTTTAACGACCATCTAAAGAAAATTGCAAAAAGAGCAGGTATTCAAAAAAAGGTAACGATGCATATTGCTCGCCATTCGTTTGGCAATATTGCGGCTGACAGTATTCATCCTCTAATGCTTCAAAAGCTGTACCGTCATACAGATTTAAAAACTACCATTAATTATCAAGCAAACTTTATACACAAAGACGCTGATGATGCTTTGGATAGCGTAGTCAATTTTTGAACCATTCTAATTTTGCACAACCATTGCATTAAATAATTTTTATCTTTGTATCTGTGAAATTTGCAACAATAATATTATCATTAATTCTACTATTTCTATCTGTGAAACCTTGTTCTGATGGTCAAAATCTAGAAGACCAAAATCCAGAAGAAATAAGTGCTAGTCACGACCACCAAGAAGATAGCGACGATTCTTGCCCTGTGACCTGTATTTGCAATTGTTGTGGGATGTCAATTACATACGAGCCTTTCAGTACTTTTAACCTTACAATTGATTCAAAAATTTCTACAGAAATATTTTCTTCATATCAATCTATTTATAGATTTGATTTTCATTCCAATATTTGGCAACCGCCACAAGTTTAATTCAGTTTTAGGATAATTATATCCATTTATGAATCTGCAAGCAGGTTCTCATTACTTCGATGTACAACTATTAAATTGGTGTCTATCGAATAGTTCAACTGAATTAATACATTTTCTATGATTAATAAAATCATTGATTTTTCAATCAATAACAAATTCATAATTGGTTTGCTAACGCTCACCATTATTGGAGCAGGTATTTGGAGTATGACCCAAGTACCAATCGATGCTGTTCCAGATATTACTAACAACCAAGTACAGGTCATTACACAAGCACCAAATCTAGGCACTGAAGATATTGAGCAAATTGTAACCTATCCTGTCGAAGTTGCAATGAGCAACCTTCCCAATGTACAGGAAATTAGGTCAATTTCTCGTTTCGGCCTATCTGTGGTTACCATTGTCTTCGACGATGATATGGGAACGTATCTTCCGCGACAATTAGTAGCAGAAAAACTAAATGAAGTCAAAGAGCAAATTCCTGCTGGTTTTGGCGAACCCACTATGGGACCTATTTCAACAGGTCTGGGAGAAATTTACCAATACACATTAAAGGTAGCACCAGAGTTTAAAGACAAATATACCATTGCGGACTTGCGTTCTATGCAAGATTGGATTGTACAACGTCAAATGGCTATGGTTGAAGGTGTGGTTGAAGTAAATGCCATAGGTGGCAAAATTAAGCAATACGAAGTAGCAGTTGACCCAAACGAATTAAACGCTATTGGTTTGACCATTACTGATGTGTTTAATGCACTAGAAGCTAATAATCAAAATACAGGTGGTGCTTACATCGAAAAAAACCATCAAGCTAATTTTATTCGTGGTGAAGGCCTGGTACGAAGTTTAGAGGATATTAAAAAAATTACTGTTAAGAACATTAATAATATTCCTGTTACTATTGGTGATATCGCTACAGTACAATTTGGTTCTGCAATTCGTTATGGTGCATTAACTCAAGATGGTGAAGGCGAGGTTGTAGGTGGTTTGGTGATGATGCTTAAAGGTGCTAATTCCAATGATGTTATCGCTAATGTAAAAGAGCGAATGGCTCAAATAGAAAAGTCATTACCTGAAGGAATCATTATCGAATCGCTGTTAGACCGAAGTAAACTTATCGGTGAAACAACCTCTACAGTTGCAACCAATCTAATTGAAGGCGCATTAATAGTCATTTTCGTTCTTATTTTCTTATTAGGAAACTGGCGAGGCGGTTTAATAGTAGCTTCAACCATTCCATTGTCCCTATTATTTGCATTTATACTAATGAATGTATTTGACGTATGGGCAAACCTAATGAGTTTGGGTGCAATCGATTTTGGAATCATTGTAGATGGCGCTGTAATTATAGTAGAAAGCACTGTTTTTCTTATCACTTCCCAAGTATTAAAAAAGAAGAGTCTTACGGCAAAAGAAAGAGATAAAGTAGCTTCAAATGCTTCAAAAAAAATGATGAATGCTGCTTTTTTCGGTCAGCTTATTATTCTCATTGTTTTTCTTCCAATTCTGGCTTTACAAGGTATTGAAGGGAAAATGTTTAAACCAATGGCATTAACTTTCATTTTTGCTATGATAGGTGCAATGGTGCTTTGTTTGACGTATGTACCAATGATGTCTGCATTGGTGTTAAGGGCACCAAAAAACGACAAAAAATCTTATGGAGATAGATTTGTGCATTGGGTTGAGGATAAGTATCAACCATTATTGGTAAAGGCACTGAAAAAAGGAAAATGGATTATAGGTATTGCAGTCGTGCTATTCGGAATTACAGTTTTTATGTTTAGCCGAATGGGTGGCGAGTTCATCCCGCAACTCGATGAAGGAGATATTGCATTTCACGCCATTTTAAAACCAGGTAGTTCTCTAACAGAAACCATTGAAACAACGACAAAAATAGAGCAAATTGTAAAAGCTAAATTTCCAGAAGTCGAAAAAATAGTTAGTCGTATTGGTGTTGCAGAAATACCAACAGACCCAATGCCAATGGATTTAGCGGATGTTTTCGTAATTCTAAAACCAAAAAGCGAATGGACGACAGCTACTACTAAAGATGAGCTGATTGAGAAAATGAAAGAAGCGGTTGAAATCGTTCCGGGCGTTAATTATGAGTTTACCCAACCTATTGAAATGCGCTTTAATGAATTGCTTGAAGGTGTTCGAGAAGATATTGCCATAAAACTATATGGTGAAGATATTGATGTGTTGTCTCAAAAAGCTGAAGAAATATCTAAAATTATTGCAGGTACAGAAGGTATTGGTGATATGAAAGCGGAGGCAACAACCGGACTACCACAGATGACTATTAATTACGATAGGGATAAATTAGCGCAATACGGACTTCAAATAAATGCGCTAAATCAAACTGTACAATCTGCATTTGCTGGTGGTACGGCAGGCGTGATTTTTGAAGGTGAAAAACGCTTCGATTTAGTGGTGCGTTTAAGTTCTCAAAACCGAAAGGATATTTCAGATGTTCAAAACCTCTACATCAATCTACCTTCTCGCACTCAAATTCCATTACGTGAAATTGCGGATGTTAGCTACAAATCAGGACCAATGCAAATAAGTAGAGACAATACTAACAGAAGAACTTATGTAGGGATTAATGTGAGAGGTCGTGATGTAAAATCATTGGTAACTGAAATAAAGAAAAAACTAGATGCACAATTAGAATTGCCATCAGGTTATTTCATTCGCTATGGTGGGGCTTTTGAGAATTTGGAACGTGCCAGTAACCGTTTACAAACTGTTGTTCCTATTGCATTATTGCTCATTTTTATATTAATATATTTTGCATTAAAATCCTTACCACAAACCTTAATGATTTATATCGCAATTCCTATGGCAACCATTGGTGGTGTCGTGGCATTGTGGTTACGTGATATGCCTTTTAGTATTTCGGCAGGTGTCGGTTTCATTGTGCTGTTTGGCGTTGCGGTTTTAAATGGATTAGTGATGATTAGCGGGCTCAACGAGTTAAAAGATGAAGGTGTAACCAATCTAAAAGATAGGATTGTAGAAGGCACAAAAAGAAGAATCAGACCAATTATGCTAACAGCATTTACAGATGTATTGGGGTTTTTACCTATGGCAATTTCGGCATCTGCTGGAGCAGAAGTACAACGCCCATTGGCAACCGTGGTTATTGGTGGATTAATGACTTCTACATTACTGACTCTATTCGTGTTACCAATTTTGTACCATTGGGTAGAAAACAAATCTTTTAAGTTCAAAATGAATAAAAAGATAGTTACAGCAACTGCGGTTTTACTTATAATGTTTGGTTTTTCGACACAAAGTAACGCTCAACAGATAAGCGATACACTTCCTGAAATAACAATACAGGAGGCTGTAAAACTCTCAAAAAACAATTATCCGTTGTTGAAGCAAAAGCAGTTGGAAATCACAAAACAGGAACAACTAAAAGCTACAGCCTATGATTTTGGCACAACTCAAATATTTACCGGAGGTGAGGAAATTAATAATGGAAATGGTATTTATACTACCATAGGAATTGGCCAAAGCAACATTGATGTGTTTGGTATTTCTGCGAAAAAGCGATTGCAAGAACAACGCATTCAATTAGCTCAAAAAGCGTTTCAGCTTTCAGAATTAGATTTAGAATTGGAAGTGAAAAAGGCTTGGACAAATACTTTGCAGAGTAAAAGGAATTATAATTTGTACAAAGAGTTAGATTCTATTTATATCAACTTCGAGAAAGCTGTTGCCTTAAATTATGAAGTAGAGGCCATTTCAAGATTAGAATATTCAGCAGCTAAAAATCAAGCCTTACAAATTCAAAATAAAAAAGCGCAGGCGTATAGTGATTATTTAGTCGCTTTACAGCAATTAAATCTATGGTTTGTTTCAGAGGAAATTTATACGGTTACTGATAAATTTGATATTGCTACGGATATAAATATGGAAGCATTCAATATTGAAAATCATCCGTTGTACAATATGTCACAGAATATTGTAGATGAAGCCGAAGCCAATTATAAAGCTGCAAAAGCAAATAATTTACCAAAGTTCAACCTACAAGGGGGTTTACAAAAAGTTGATGGCAATTCGGGATTTTACACCTATCAAGCAGGTATTTCAATTCCGTTTTTATCGGGTTCAAACAAAGCGCAAATTAGAACCGCAAAAATTGATAAGGAGATAACGGAAGCCAATGTGCAATTCAAGCAAAAAGAAGTACAATCCAAATTTATTCAAGCTAAAGAAAATTACCAAAAATGGAAAACATCTTGGCTTTTCTACAAAAATGAAGTGTTACCACTTGTGAAAGAACAAAAAGTGGGTGCTTTATTGGCATATAAAGAAGGGGAAATTGATTATACCACATTTACACAACTTATAAAAGAAGCTGTTCAATCTGATTTGGAATCTCAAACCGCGCTAATCAATTATTTACAAAGTACATTTCAATTACAATATTTTAACCAATAAGACAATGAAAAATACATCATATAAATTTTTAATACTATTTATAGCTTCAATTTTAGTAACCGCTTGTGGAAATAAAAATGGCTCAGATGGTCATACCCAAAAAACTGAAGCAAAGGAGTCGCAAAATGAAGGAGAAGAAGTTGTGCTCTCAAAACAGCAGTTCAATGCTTTAAAAATGAAAATTGACACGCTTACATTACGCAATATGAGTGGCTATGTAGAAGCTAATGGAACATTGGAAGTGCCACCACAAAACGAAGCTGCTATAACTTCTGTGGTTGGTGCTAATGTAGTATCGATTAAAGTAATTGAAGGCGATAAAGTCAGTAAAGGTCAAGTAGTAGCTTACCTTTCTCACCCAAATATTATAAAACTGCAAACTGATTACTTAAATGCCCATAGTAATAGTGTTTTTTTGAAAAAAAACTATGAGCGTCAAAAAAGATTATACGATGCAGGTGTAGGTTCTGGTGCTAATTTTCAAAAGGCAGAAGCAGAATATAATGCTTCAAAAGCAATGGTAAACGGATTAGCTGCCCAATTAAAAATACTAAACGTAAATACCACTTCAGTCCGTAATGGTACTATTGCTCAACAAATTGCATTGCGTAGTCCCATTGAAGGTTTTGTACAAAAGGTTGAAGTAAAAACAGGCCAATACGTAGAGCCTCAAACCGAGTTATTTGAAGTTGTAAACACGCATCACGTGCACGCTGATTTAATGGTGTTTGAAAAGGATGTGTATAAAGTAAAAAGAGGTCAGAAAGTATCTTTTACTATACAATCCGTTCCGGATGAAGAACTTACAGCAGAAATCTATTCCGTTAGCAAAACTTTTGAAGACAATCCAAAAGCAGTTCACGTTCACGCGGAAATTGAAAACAAGAAAGGCAACTTAATCCCTGGGATGTATATTCAAGGTAAAATTCAAGTAGAGAACACCAAGACAAAAGCATTACCTGAAAGTGCCATTATTAAAGAAGGTGATAGGTATTATGTTTTTTCAGCAGAAAAGGAAAATGACGATTGGAGTTTTAAGCCAGTTGAAGTTATTTTGGGAGCAAAAGATAACAATTGGACAGCAGTTCAATTTTCCGAAGAAATAAAACCAAACACAAAATTTGCTTATAATAATGCATATTACCTTATTGCAGAAATGAAAAAAGGTGAAGCAGAACACGAACATTAATTATGGAAACAATAGAACAAGTATTAGAGTCAAAAAACATACGTGTTACTGCAATGCGTTTATTAATTTATAAGTTCCTTGCGGAAAACCAGGTGGCCGTAACGTTAAGTGATATTGAGAACGCTTTTGAAAAGGCAGATAGAACAACACTATATAGAACAGTTAAAACATTTGTAGAAAAAGATATTGTACACCAAATAGACGACGGTACAGGTATAGTAAAATATGCACTATGTGAACAAGATTGCAGCTGTGAAATTGAAACGGATTTACACCTGCACTTCCATTGTAATAACTGTAATGAAACCATTTGCTTAACAGAGCATAAAATCCCTAAAATAAAAGTCCCTAATGGCTTTGTTTCGGAAAATATAAACCTAGTGGTGAAAGGTATGTGTGATAAATGTAGTGGGCAATAATGCAATTCCATTGCATACATTTTAGCAGGATATTTGCTGTTATCAATTTCAAATAATAATGAAAAAAAAGAAAGTAAATTTAAGAGACTTAAAACCAGCTTCAGAGGAGCAACATAGTCACGATGATGGTCACAATCATAGCGACCCTAAAGGCGCTTCAACTTTTAACACCTATTTGCCGGCTATTTTCAGTTTTGTAATGTTAATAGTAGGTATTGCTGTAGATTATTTTGAAGCATTTCCTCATTTCTCTGGTTGGATTCGCATTCTTTGGTATGTGGTGGCCTATATCCCCGTGGGTTTTCCTGTGGTAAAAGAAGGATGGGTAAGCATTAAAAAAGGCGACTTCTTTACCGAGTTTTTTTTAATGTCCATAGCCACTATTGGTGCATTTATTATTGGTGAATATCCGGAAGGTGTGGCAGTAATGTTATTTTATGCAGTTGGTGAATTATTTCAAAATGCGGCAGTCAACAGAGCAAAAGGTAATATAAAGGCATTACTGGATGTTAGACCAAAAGAAGCCAATGTATTTCGTGAAAGAGACTATATAAGTGTTTCACCAGAAGATGTGAGAATTGGTGAGAAGATTCAAATTCGTGTGGGCGAAAAAATTCCTTTGGACGGCATATTATTATCCGAAAAAGCATCATTAAATACGGCTGCCTTAACTGGAGAAAGCAAACCAGATTCTGTTTTAAAAGAAGGAAAAGTATATGCGGGCAGTATTAATTTAGAAAGTGTCATTGAAGTTGAAGTCACTAACAAGTTTGAAGATAGTTCTATTGCCAGAATATTAGATTTGGTCCAAAATGCTACTGCACGTAAATCAAAAACGGAATTATTTATCAGACAGTTCGCACGAATTTATACACCAATTGTAGTGTTTTTAGCGATAGGTGTAACATTCATCCCTTATTTTTTTGTAGATGATTACGTCTTTAGGGATTGGTTGTACAGAGCATTGATTTTCTTGGTGATTTCTTGCCCTTGTGCATTGGTGATTTCTATTCCTTTAGGTTATTTCGGTGGATTGGGTGCAGCTTCAAAAAATGGTATTTTGTTTAAAGGAGCTTCCTTTTTAGATGCTATGACCAAGATAAATACATTGGTAATGGACAAAACAGGAACTGTTACCAAAGGTGTTTTCAAAATCAAGGAAATCAAGTCTATAGGTTGGGAAGAATCTGAATTTATGAAATACCTAATGGCTATGGAAGAACAGTCAACTCATCCTATTGCAAAAGCTATTATGGAGTATAAAGAAAATGGAGATGACTATGAAGCAAAAGAAGTTTCTGAAATTGCAGGTAAAGGCTTAAAAGGAATAGTAAAAGGTAAAATCGTTTTAGTAGGAAATAAAGCCTTAATGATTGCCTATGATATTGATGTTCCAACTGAAATTGAAAGTATTGTAGAATCTATAGTATTGGTTTCAATCGATAATGAATTTGCTGGTTATGTGGTGATAGCAGACGAATTAAAAGAAGATGCGAAAGAAACGATTACCGCATTGCAAAAAGTAGGCATTAAAAATATAATTATGCTCTCTGGTGACAAAGATTCCATTACCCAACAAGTAGCAAAAGAATTAAATGTAGAAAATGCTAAAGGAGGCTTGCTACCAGAAGATAAATTAAATGAAGTTGAGACCTTAAAACAAAATTCAGAAAATAAAGTAGCATTTATTGGTGATGGCATTAATGATGCACCGGTTTTAGCTGCAAGTAACGTTGGTATTGCAATGGGTGGTTTAGGAAGTGATGTTGCTATTGAAACGGCAGATGTGATAATTCAAACCGACCAGCCATCTAAAGTAGTTAGAGCTATCAAAATAAGTCGTTCCACTCGTAAAATTGTATGGCAAAACATCATATTAGCGTTTGGCGTAAAAGTAATTGTTCTGATTTTAGGAGCAGGTGGATTAGCTACAATGTGGGAAGCTGTATTTGCAGATGTTGGGGTGGCATTATTAGCTATTTTGAACGCTGTTAGATTACAACGAATACGTTGGAACTAGCTATTTTGCAAAATTAAAATATTGTTAATCCTAATAAAAACTGTTAAAATTTTATACCTTTGCATTACCAATGAAGCAATTTTTTCATAAAATATCATCCTTTTTAATGGCAATTGTAGTATTATTTTCTACAATGTCATTCACTATTGATATGCATTATTGTGGAGATTCTTTGGTAGAAACTGCCATTTTCAAAAAGGCAAAAGGCTGTGGTATGGAAATGGAAAACCCTTCAACTGAGGGATGTTCTATTAAGGTAAAAAATTGCTGTTCTGATGAACAGTTGATAGTTGATGGTCAAGATGAATTAAACATAACTTTTGACAAGTTATCTTTTGAGCAACAAGTTTTTGTTGCTTCATTTGTTTACACTTATATCAACCTTTTTGAAAGTTTAGATAAAAAGGTTGTTTCCTATGAAGAATATAGGCCTCCTCTCGTTGTCAGGCAAATCTACAAGCTTGACGAGACATACTTAATTTGATTTTTAAATAATAGACTTTTTTATCCAGTGGATTATTTCCATTAGGATAATTCCTTGTATTCGGTGTTTTCTTAGCACCAATGTCTAATTATTTAATTATCAAGTCAATGCTAAACAAAAGCATAAAATTTCTAATAGAAAACAAACTCGTTGCAGTACTACTACTTGTCCTTTTTGTAGGCTGGGGAATTGTAAATGCACCTTTTAATTGGGACACTGGTTTTTTACCAGCTAATCCTGTAGCTGTAGATGCCATTCCAGATATTGGCGAAAATCAGCAAATAGTTTTCACTAAATGGGATGGTCGTTCCCCACAAGATATAGAAGACCAAATCACTTACCCATTAACGACATCACTTCTAGGTATTCCTGGAGTAAAAACCATACGTAGTTCCTCTATGTTTGGGTTTTCGAGTATCTATATCATTTTTGAAGAAGATATAGAATTCTATTGGAGTCGTAGTCGAATTCTAGAAAAGCTAAATTCATTACCTAGTGGGCTACTTCCAGAAGGAGTCAACCCAGCTTTGGGTCCTGATGCTACAGGTTTAGGTCAAATATTTTGGTACACTCTTGAAGGTCGGGACGAAAACGGTAAGGTTACGGGCGGATGGGATTTACACGAATTGCGAAGCATACAAGATTACTATGTAAAATATGCTTTGTCATCGGCAAGTGGTGTGTCAGAAGTAGCATCCATAGGTGGTTATGTTCAGGAATATCAAGTAGATGTCAATCCAGAACTGATGCGACAATATAATGTCGGATTACATCACGTTGTAAAAGCCGTAAAAGAAAGTAATAAAGATATAGGTGCCCAAACTATAGAAATCAATCAAGCTGAATACTTAGTGCGTGGTTTGGGGTATGTGAAATCTGTATCGGATATAGAAAATGCAGTCGTTACATCAGAAGATTATACGGCAATCAAAATTAAAGATATTGGTAAAGTGTCTTTAGGCCCAGCAACACGCAGAGGAATACTAGACAAAGAAGGTGCGGAAGTTGTGGGAGCAGTTGTTGTAGCGCGATATGGTGCTAACCCAATGGAAGTCATCAATAATGTAAAAGAGAAAATAAATGAATTAAGCCCTGGGTTACCTACAAAAGTTCTGAGTGACGGAAGGACTTCACAAGTGACTATTGTGCCTTTTTATGATAGAACAGAACTTATACAAGAAACTCTTGGAACACTTAACGAAGCCCTCACTTTAGAAATACTTATTACCATTTTGGTTATCATCATTATGGTATTTAATCTTCGAGCTTCGGTACTTATATCTGGTCTTCTACCTGTTGCAGTTTTAATGGTTTTTATTGCGATGAAGCTTTTCGGAGTTGATGCTAACATAGTTGCATTGTCAGGTATCGCTATTGCTATTGGTACAATGGTAGATGTGGGGGTCATACTCTCTGAAAACATTATTAGGCATCTTGATGAAAACAAAGAAAAGCTACCTATAAACACCGTTGTTTATACTGCTACTGCGGAAGTCTCTGGTGCAATTGTAACGGCGGTAATGACCACCATTATTAGTTTTATCCCTGTGTTTACAATGATTGGTGCAGAGGGTAAATTGTTCAGACCATTGGCATTCACAAAAACATTTGCGTTAACGGCTTCCATAATTGTTGCCTTATTCTTAATTCCGCCTTTTGCAGCATTCTTGTTTAGAAAGAAAAGCCTTAAGAAACTATCAGGTTATATAATCAATGGTCTTTTAGTTGTTTTAGGAATAGTAGCCTTAATTTTTGGCTCTTGGTTAGGCATAATTCTAATTGCGTTTGGCATTACTGCCTTCTTAAAATCACAGGACAGGATTACAGAAAAACGTTCCAATCTATTAAACATAGGGATTTCCGCTTTTGCCATTGTATTCTTGTTAGCAGAATATTGGCGACCACTTGGTGTAGACAGAAGCATCCTTTGGAATTTAATTTTTGTTGGAGTTATTTGCTTCGGGCTATTAGGAGCATTCACCCTATTCAGACGACAATACACACGCATCTTAAGGTGGGCTCTTGCCAATAAACTATTATTTCTATCAATACCTACACTTATTGTCATTGCTGGTTTTTCCATTATGAAAAATACAGGGAAAGAATTTATGCCATCATTAAATGAGGGTTCATTCTTGTTGATGCCAACTTCTATGCCCCATTCAGGAGTTGAAGAAAACAAACGGATTTTACAACAGTTAGATATGGCGGTAGCCAGTATTCCAGAAATCAAAACCGTTGTTGGTAAGTCAGGTAGAACGGAATCAGCTTTAGACCCTGCTCCTTTATCAATGTATGAAAATGTTATTCAGTATAAACCAGAATATGCACTGAACGAAAAAGGAAATCGGCAACGCTATAAAGTAAATGACGACGGATTATTTGAATTGAAGGATGGGCGATTTATTGCAAATCCTAACAATTCTGAAAATGCTACTTTCAGTACATTCGACAGCTCACAATTACTCGAAGATAGCAATGGTGAATTCTATCGAAACTGGCGACCTGAAATAAATTCTCCTGACGATATATGGAAAGAAATAGTAAAAGTAACCAAGTTACCAGGCGTTACTTCAGCACCCAAATTACAGCCCATTGAAACCCGATTGGTAATGCTTCAAACAGGAATGCGTGCTCCAATGGGAATTAAAGTAAAAGGGCAAGATTTAAAGCAAATTGAAGCTTTTGGAATTCAATTAGAAGATATTTTAAAACAAGCTGAAGGTGTTAAAGTAGAAGCTGTTTTTGCAGATAGGATAGTTGGAAAGCCTTATTTATTAATTGATATAGATAGGGATAAACTGGCTCGTTATGGCATATCCATAGATGATGTTCAAAATGTGCTGAAAGTTGCTGTAGGTGGAATGGTGTTAACACAAACGGTAGAAGGCCGTGAACGTTATGGTGTTCGTGTACGCTATCCAAGAGAATTGCGAGCCAACCCGAACGATTTAAAACAAATTTATGTGCCTGTCGAAAAAGGAAGTCCTGTCCCACTGAGCGAATTGGCATCAATTCGATACGAGCAAGGTCCACAAGTCATTAAAAGTGAAGACACCTTTTTAGTTGGTTATGTGCTGTTCGATAAATTAGATGGTTTTGCAGAAGTCAATGTGGTTGAAAATGCCCAGACTCTAATTCAACAAAAGATAGATTCTGGGGAATTAATTGTACCTAAAGGCATCAACTATCAATTCACTGGAACGTATGAAAATCAATTGCGAGCAGAAGAAACATTATCAGTAGTGGTGCCGTTGGCTCTACTTATTATCTTCTTGATTTTGTATTTCCAGTTCCGTTCGGTAGCCACATCATTAATGGTATTTACAGGCATTGCAGTAGCGTTTGCAGGTGGTTTTGTAATGATTTGGCTATATGGTCAGGACTGGTTTTTAAACTTCAGTTTTTTTGGAGAAAATTTAAGAGACCTATTTCAAATGCACACCATTAACCTAAGTGTTGCTGTTTGGGTCGGTTTCATCGCGCTATTTGGTATTGCTACCGATGATGGTGTAGTGATGGCAACTTACCTAACCCAAACATTTGATAGAAATACACCAGAAACGAAACAGGAAATTAGAGCTTCCGTAGTGGAAGCTGGAGAAAAGCGTATTCGCCCCTGCTTGATGACCACGGCAACCACCATTTTGGCATTACTGCCAGTTCTAACATCCACAGGACGTGGAAGCGATATAATGATTCCTATGGCAATCCCAAGTTTTGGCGGGATGGTCATCGCCTTAATTACACTGTTTGTTGTTCCTGTATTATACAGTTGGAAACACGAGGCACAACTTAAAAAAGTAGCGAAATGAAGAAAATAATTTTATTAGGGATTGGGCTTTTGACATTTGGTTTTTCAAATGCACAGCAATTGGAAACTCTTATTGAGGAAGCTCTGAAAAACAGTCCCGAAATTCAAAAATTTGAATTGCAATATAGTATTGTCTCTGAAAAAGTGAACGAAGTAAACACGATTCCAAACACTGAATTTGGAGTTGGATATTTTGTTAGTGAACCTGAGACAAGGACAGGAGCTCAACGCTTTAAGGTATCGGCAAAACAAATGATACCCTGGTTTGGTTCGATAACTGCAAGGGAAAACTATGTAAGTTCATTGGCCGATGCCAAATACGAGGACATTGTTATTGCCAAAAGAAAATTAATCGCTTCTGTATCGCAATCCTATTACAATTTGTATGCAAACAAAGCAAAGCAAAAGGTCTTGGTGCAAAATATTGAATTGCTCGAAACCTATGAGACTTTGGCATTGACCTCTGTTGAAGTCGGTAAAGCTTCAGCGGTGGATGTATTGCGATTACAAATGCGTCAAAATGAGTTGGAACAATTAAAGGAAGTATTAGCTCAACAGTATTTAGCAGAACAAACGGCACTCAATAAACTTTTAAACCGTGATAAGGATATTGTGGTGAATGTAGTTCAAGAATTGACGATTCCTTCTGAAACTACTTTGATTAATACAGAAAACTTATCCCTGCATCCAGAACTGATAAAATATGACAAGCTCTACCAATCTGTTGAGCAGTCAGAATTATTAAATCAAAAAGAAAGCCTTCCTATGATTGGTTTTGGTTTGGATTATGTCAACGTTGACAAACGACCAAATATGGATTTTAGTGATAACGGAAAAGACATTGTAATGCCAATGGTATCAGTGTCAATTCCAATTTTCAACAAAAAATACAAATCGCAAACAAAACAAAACCAATTACAACAGCGGGAAATAACTGCTCAGAAACAAGAACGTTTGAACAAATTGGAAACAATTTTGGACAAAGCTGTAAACGATAGAATCTCAGCAAGAATCAGCTACAAAACACAGACGAAGAATTTGAAGCAAGCTAATGATGCCGAAGAAATATTAATCAAAAGCTATGAAACTGGAACCATTGATTTTAATGATGTTCTGGACATTCAGGAATTACAGTTAAAGTTTCAAATAAACCAAATAGAATCCATTAAAACCTACTATATAAAAACAACAATAGTCAATTATTTAAGTAACTAAAAAACAAGTATAATTTAAAATTAATAATAATGAAAAAAGTAAGATTAACAACAACAATTATGATGATGGCATTTTTAAGCCTAACTGCAATGTCTTGCAAAGACACCAAAAAGGAAAATGCGCAAGATAATACAACACATTCCGAAATGAACCACGATAAAATGGATAAATCCAATGATATGATGGATTCCGATACGCAGAACTTAGGTGCACAAAAAGTTTTGGCAGATTATATGGCTCTTAAGGATGCTTTAGTAAATGACGATAATGCAAAGGTAAAGGAATTGGGTAATGTATTGGCTCAATCTTTAAAATCGTTTGACGCATCTAGCTTTTCAAGTAAAGAGAAGTCTGAATTAAAGGATATTATGGAAGATGCTATCGAGCACGCTGAACACATCAGCGAAAGCGATATTAAACATCAGCGTGAGCATTTTAAAGTCTTGAGTAAGGATGTTACGGATATGGTAGCTATCACAGGAACAAAAGTGAAACTATACGAGCAATTTTGCCCGATGTATGATGGCGGTACAGCTTGGTTGAGTACAAAGGAAGAAGTACGAAATCCATATTATGGAAGCCAGATGTTGAAATGCGGAAAGGTGCAGCGAGAAATTAACTAAATGAAAATTACAAAAATCATAGCATTGATTTTATTGATTGGATTTGTGGGCATACAGTTTGTGCCCACAGACCTTAATCAAAGTGATACTGTGCCAAAAACCGACTTCTTGTTAGTAAACAACACTCAAGAAAACATAAGCGCAATATTACAAGAGTCCTGCTATGATTGTCATAGTAATAACACAAAATATCCTTGGTACAATAAAGTACAACCTGCTGCTTGGTTTTTAGAAAACCACATAAAGGATGGAAAGGAAGAATTGAATTTCAATGAATGGGACACATATTCCAACCGAAGAAAAAATAGCAAACTAAAGTCAATAATTAGTCAGGTTAAAGATGATGAAATGCCACTAGCATCTTACACATTGATTCACAAGGATGCTAAGTTGTCCAAATCTGAAAAGACCTTGATTATTGATTATATAAAGAACCTAAAAGAAAATTTAAGATAAAGCCCTGATATGGGAAGGAAATACTGGTTGATTGGTTAATAGCCCTTCCCGTTTCAGGCACTATAAAAGAAATATGGAACAAACCCTTAACATAAAGAATATGGTGTGCGACAGATGCAAATCAACTGTATTGCGTGAGTTGGAGGAATTGGGTTGTGACATAAAATCGGTTGAGCTTGGGCAAATTGTTCTAAATGAAAAGACAGGCATCCAAGCATTAGAATTGGAAAAAGTGCTGAACAAACACGGTTTTGAAATCATAAAGGATGAAACAGAAATTTTGATAGAGGAAATAAAGATTGTACTCATACAAAAAATCGAAAATCAAGACAATGCAAACCTTTCCACTTTTTTGACCAAAAGGTTTAATAAATCCTATTCGGCTTTAAGCAAGTTGTTCAGTAAAACTGAAGGTTTAACCATAGAAAAATATGAAATCAACTTAAAGATTGAAAAGGTAAAAGAACTGATACAATTGGGGCAGTTGAATTTTTCAGAAATAGCATACAGCTTGAACTATAATAACAGTAGTCATTTGGCGAGACAATTCAAAAATGTAACAGGAATGTCAATGACAGTATTTAAGAACCTGCAAAAATGGAACAGAAAACCCATAGACCAAATTGTGTAAGGATTATCCAGAATTGTACAAATGAAGGTGGGTTGCCGAAATTAATTTTGTGTAATAATCATTAAAAAAAATGAACAATGACACATACATATAACATAACAGGAATGACCTGCGGAGGCTGTAAGGCTTCGGTAGAAAAATATTTAGGTAACGTAGATAACGTTACCAACGTTACTGTTAATCTCGAAAAAGCCGAAGCTGAAGTTACAATGAGTAGTCACGTTGCTACGGAAGTTCTTAAAAAAGCATTACCGGAAAAATATACTCTTTCGGAAAAGGAAAACAAAAATGTTTTCCAGATGACATCCCAATCTATGGATGAAACAGAGCAAAAATCAAAACTGCAACAATTGCAACCATTATTGCTCATCCTTTTTTACATAGCAACTGCAAGTATTTTGTTGCATTATAAAAATTGGGATGGTAATGCCGTAATGTTGGATTTTATGGGGTTGTTTTTCATAGTGTTCAGTTTCTTCAAGATGCTAGATTTAAAGAATTTCCCTGAATCCTTCAGAATGTATGACCCATTGGCAAAACGAGTTTCAATATATGGTTGGATATACCCATTCATAGAAACTGCTCTGGGTTTGATGTTCTTAATGCGTTTTGAAATTGAAATTGCCCTTATAGCTACCCTTATAATATTAAGTATCACAACGGTTGGCGTTACTAAAACGCTTTTGGATAAAAAATCAATTCGTTGTGCTTGTCTTGGAACGGCATTAAAATTACCAATGACCGAAGCCACATTTATTGAAAATGCCATTATGATTGTAATGGCGATAGTAATGTTAACTCAAATTATATAAAAGATGAAATCACATACGCTTTGGATGATATTAGGTTGTGTACTTCCATTACTACTCATTTTTATTGCACCAAGTATAGGAATGGGGGAGAATATATCCTTATTCATTTTTATAATTCTAATGTTTGGTTGCCATCTGTTGATGCCGCATCATAAACATAATCACGATAAAGAAAATAACAATAAACCACAATTATGAAAACAATCAGCATCAAAAAATTAGGAATGGCCACAGGCCTTACTGGAGCATTGCTCTATTTGGGTTGTATGGTGGTAATGTTTACTGTTGGCCGTGAAGGCTCTGTAAAATTCTTCAATAGCCTACTGCACGGATTGGATGTATCGACCATAATTAGGATGGATATGCCACTTTGGGAAGCTTGCCTAGGTATTATCCAAACGTTCATTTTGGGTTGGTTAATCGGTGCCTGTATTGCATCGCTTTATAATTGGCAAATAAAGAAATAAGATGAAAAATATATTAGTACCCACAGATTTTTCGGATAACTGCAATAAAGCGGCAAAATTGGCAATAGAAATGGCGGCGCTTTTTAATGCAGAAATACATTTTTTGCACCAAATAAGTACTGTAGTTAACTGGACAAAATTGACCAAGACCCAGGAGCAAAACTACCCTGACACCCTTGCAGAAATTGGCATAGCTAAAAGCAAATTGAGGACTTTGGACAAAGAAGCTGAAGGTAAAGGTTTGAAATCAAGGACGTTTCTAGAATTTGTTTCAGATGAAGATGCAATTGTGGCACATTCCCACAATTTTAATCACGATTTTATTATTACCGGAAGCAAAGGCATACAAAATGGATTCTTAAAGAAATTGTTAGGAAGCAATGCCCAAAAAATCATTCGTAAGGCACGAGTACCTATTTTGGTTGTGAAAGAAGATGCTGTAGCCTTTCCTTTTAAGGATATCGTGTTTGTGTCTGATTTTAAGGAAGGCATATCCAATGCATTTGAGGAAGTTGACAAAATAGCCAAAGAATGTAATGCAAAAATCCATTTGTTGAATATCAACACCACATCGGATTTTAATAGTGTTGAAAATGGACTGCAACCCATCGAAGAATTTTTAAAACTCTTCCCAAAATTGGAAAACTACGCAATGCACGTCTATAATGAATCTACCGTGTTAGGTGGTATTGAAAAATTTGAAGGTTCAAATGATGTGGATTTAATAGCAATGTACACCCACAGTAGAAAAGGGTTTGCGAGTGTCTTTTCAAAGAGTATTGCTGAAAGTGTTACTAACCATTCAAAAAAACCTGTAATGACAGTTCATCTTTAAAATGGAAAATGCAATCAATATCATAAAGTATTCGGGTGAGGTTGAAGTTTTCAATATTGAAAAGCTAAAACGCTCTTTGAGGCATTCCAAAGCGAGTGAACAACTTGTAGTGGAAATCGCCGAAGAAGTACAGAAGCAATTAACAGATGGAATGACAACCAAACGAATTTATGAAATTGCTTATGCGATTTTGAAACAGAAATCAAAATCAGGTTCTGCTCGATACAAACTCAAAAAAGCCATTATGGAATTTGGTCCTACTGGCTACCCTTTTGAGAGATATATTGGTAAAATTCTCGAATATGAAGGTTTCAAAACAGATGTAGGTGTAGTTATGCAAGGTCATTGTGTAACCCACGAGGTAGATGTAACCGCTTTGAAAACTAACAAACATTATTTGGTGGAATGTAAGTTCCATAGCGACCAAGGCAGGAATTGCAATGTAAAAATACCTCTTTACATACAGTCCAGGTTTAAAGATTTAGAAACCCATTGGCTAAAGCAAAAAGACCATTCCAAGAAATTTCATAAAGGCTGGGTTTATACCAATACAAGATTTTCAACCGATGCAATTCAATTTGGTGAATGTGCTGGACTCGGATTAGTTAGTTGGGATTATCCTCAACAAAATAGTCTTAAAAGTAAGATTGACCATTCAAGATTGTACCCAATTACAGCATTGCCCTCATTGAGCAAACAGGATAAACAAAAGATTCTAAACAATGGTATTGTGCTTTGTAGGGAGGTTTGCGATAATCCCAAGCTATTAAACAACTTAGGAATACCTACATCGAAAAAGAAAAAGATTTTAGAAGAAGCTAATGAATTATGTAATCACTAAAAGAAAATGAAGAATTACCAAATCATAGAAACCAATTGGTGTGTCATAACAGGAGGCCCAAGCACTGGCAAAACTACTACTATCAATATGCTTGCAGAACTGGGGTATGAAACTACCATTGAACACGCTAGACATTATATAGATACGATGCGAATAAAGGGGCAAACAGTTGAAGAACTTCGAAGCAATAAACGAGAGTTTCAACTCGGTGTTTTAGATATGCAAATCGAACAGGAAGCATCGATAAACCCTAAAAATTTAGTTTTTCTAGACAGGGCAATCCCAGATGCGTTAGCATATTATCGGTTTTTAAAATTGGAAGTTGACGAAATTTTAAAAGACGCAATGCGTAAAGTGAATTACAAAATGATTTTCGTTTTAGACAAACTGCCTTTAATCAACGACTATGCGCGATTGGAAAGTGAAAACGACCAAATTCAAATACACAATCTTATTACCGAAGTGTATGAATCATTACCCTTTCCAGTGGTACACGTACCTGTATTACCACCATTGGAACGAGTGAATTTTATATTGAACAGTATTAAAGACAATTAAAATGGAAAATCACGAACACCACAAACATCATAACCACGAAAACCATCCCAAACAAAAGGCAGAAATGGACCATAGTAAGATGGACCATTCAGGTCATAATCCTGCTCACGGCGAAATGGGACACGACCATCACAAAATGATGATAGAAGATTTTAAACGAAGATTTTGGGTGTCCACAATTTTGACCATACCTATTCTTCTATTATCGCCAATGATACAGAATTGGTTGGGCGTGGACTGGAATTTCACTGGCAGTAATTATGTGCTGTTTGCATTGTCGAGTATTGTTTACTTCTACGGCGGATGGCCATTTTTAAAAGGTTTGGTAAGTGAGTTAAAGAAGAAATCGGCAGGAATGATGACACTTATTGCCGTAGCAATTTCGGCAGCATATTTTTATAGCGTAGCTGTCATTTTTGGGTTTGAGGGGAAAACGTTTTTTTGGGAGTTGGCAACACTTATCGATGTAATGCTAATTGGTCATTGGCTAGAAATGCGTTCTATTTTGGGTGCTAGTAAAGCTTTAGAAGCATTGGCAGCATTAATGCCTAACGAAGCTAACTTGGTAGATGGAAACCAAACTCGAAAAGTAAAAATAAACGAGCTAAGCGAAGGTGATATCATTCTCATTAAACCAGGTGAAAAAGTTCCAGCTGACGGTGTAATAGTAGAAGGTAAAAGTGACCTCAATGAAAGTATGCTCACTGGGGAAAGTAAGCCTGTAAGTAAAAGTGTTGATGAAGAAGTAATTGGCGGTGCTATTAATGGTAATGGGGTCATCAAAGTAAGAGTAAAAGGCATAGGAGAAGAAACCTATTTATCAAAAGTGATAAATATGGTTCAGACGGCTCAAAAGCAGAAGTCCAAGACGCAACGTTTGGCAGACGTAGCAGCAAAATGGCTTACTGTAATTGCATTAGTATTAGGTTTTGGTACATTCTTTACGTGGTTGGCATTAGGAGAAACAGTATCATTTGCCTTAGAACGTATGGTAACTGTAATGGTAATCTGTTGTCCACACGCTTTAGGGCTGGCAGTGCCTTTAGTAGCTGCAATATCTACAAGTATCTCTGCTAAAAATGGACTCTTAATTCGTAACCGAACAGCATTTGAGGCTTCTCGAAAAATATCAACCATTGTGTTCGACAAAACTGGAACACTAACTAAAGGTTCACACGAAGTAGTAAGAATTGTTCCATTGTCATCAGACTACGATAAAACAGAACTCTTAAAGTATGCGACTGCTGTTGAAAGCCCTTCCGAGCACCATATCTCTAAAGGATTAAGACGAAAAGCAAAAGAGGAAAATATTGAGATTCCTTCTGTAACCGATTTCAAGTACAACGCAGGCGTTGGTGTTAGCGGAACAGTCAATGGAAAGAAAGTACAAGCAGGTGGATATGTACTAATGGAACAATTGAACAAAGATGTTGCTGAAGATAAAGACGAGGGTATTGAAACCAAAATCTTTACCATTGTAGATGATGAAGTGATTGGCTTTGTAACCTTCGCAGATGAAATCAGGGAAAGTTCTTATGAAGCTATTAAAGTCCTTCAGAAAAACAATATCAAAGTCTCTTTGCTTACTGGAGACAATGAAAAAGTAGCCAAAGATGTCGCTGATAAATTAGGACTAGATGATTATATGGCAGAAGTACTGCCAGACCAGAAACAAGACAAAATAATAGAATTGCAAGCAATGGATGAATTTGTGGCAATGACAGGCGACGGTGTAAACGATGCACCTGCATTAGCACAAGCAGATGTTGGTATTGCCATTGGTTCTGGAACGGATGTAGCCGCCGAGACCGCAGATATTGTTTTAGTGGACAGTAATCCAAAAGACATTGCCAACTTGATATTATTTGGTAAGGCTACCTATCGTAAAATGGTCCAAAATCTGGTTTGGGCAACAGGCTACAATATTGTGGCTTTGCCCTTGGCAACAGGGTTCATCCCTGGGCTTATGATAAGCCCTGCATTTGGCGCGGCGTTAATGAGTATAAGTACCATAATCTGTGCTGTAAATGCACAATTATTAAAAAGGAATTTAATAACCACAAAAGAATAAATCTATGAAAATCATATTCACAATACTATTTGCTGGAATCCTCCTCATAAGTTGTAAAAACGTAAATAGTAATAAAGAAGAACATAACCACCAAGAAACTATGGAGGTGGATGCTGAGAAGAATAAAAAGAAAGTTTTAAGCCCTCATACATCTGCAATGGCAATGGTAGGTGATGCACATATTCACGTAGACTATTCATCACCTGGAGTTAGGGGTAGAATAATTTTCGGCGGTTTATTGGCATACGACCAAGTATGGCAATCAGGAGCACATATGGCTACTTGGATAGAGACCAATAAGAATTTACAAATTAAAGGTAAAACACTTCCTGCGGGTAAATACGGATTCTTTACAATTCCTTCAAAAGATGAATGGACAGTCATATTTAACTCTAATTGGGAGCAACACGGTAAAGATGAATATGATGAAAAAGATGATGTAATTAGGTTTAAAGTAAAACCTAATTTTTCTGAAGAAATAAAGGAACATTTAGAATACAAAGTCAGCAAAGTTGATGACGTCGAAGGGAAAATAAGTCTGTCTTGGGAAAAAGTATCAATTGACTTCAATTTTAAAGTAGAGCAATAGATGGTAAATAGGCACACAGCACTAAAAATTAGAAAAACACACCGCTATTTAGGGTTGTTTTTAGGAATACAATTTTTGTTTTGGACGATTAGCGGTATGTATTTCAGTTGGACAGATATTGACGATATACACGGTGACCACTTTAAAAATTTAGAGCATCAGCCCAAAGCGTTTAACAATCTTATAAGTCCATCACAACTTAATGTTTCTGAAGGTGTTAACACCATCGCTTTAAGAGATATTGGTAACGTGCCATATTATTGGGTAAATGGCAAGCAGCTGTATAATGCTGTAGATGGAAGCCCAAAGAATAGCATCACAGAGGAAGAAGCACTCTATGTTGCTAAAAACTATATGAAAAACGGTTTAGAGGTGGACGCTATTGAGCAAATAAATGAGGTTGGAAAGCATCACGAATATAGAGAGAAACTATTGCCTGCTTATGTGATTTCATATAAAACAGACGAAGCCCTTAAAGCCTATGTATCGACAAAAGACGGAAAATTTCAAACCGTTAGACATCGAAGTTGGCGTTGGTTCGACTTTTTATGGATGACACACACTATGGATTACGACGGTAGGGATAATTTCAATACTATGGTCTTAAGAGCTTTCTCCCTTTTAGGTTTGATTACAGTATTAAGTGGCTTCTTATTATGGTACACATCATCACCCTCAGTTAGAAAATTATTAAAACGAAAAAAAACAAAGAAATGAAGAAATACGCGATTTACATTGGATTAGTAGTCCTAGGATTACTGTTTGGGTGGTTACTATTCGGTAACTCATCAAACAAGGAAGCAGAGCATAATCACAATGAAGTGGCAGAGACCAATCAAATGTGGACCTGTTCAATGCATCCACAGATTATGCAACCAGAAGCAGGCGACTGCCCTATATGTGGGATGGATTTAATTCCTGCCGAAAGTGGTGCAGATGGTTTGTTGGCAGACCAATTCAAACTTACAGAAAACGCAATGGCTTTGGCCAACATTCAGACATCCATAGTTGGTAATGGTGACGTGGAGAATAACACCATAAAGTTATCAGGAAAAATAGTAGAAAATGAAGAATCCAACGCTGTGCAAGTAAGCTATTTTTCCGGAAGAATTGAACGTTTGAATGTGAGCTTTACGGGTGAAGAAATTCGTAAGGGGCAACTGTTAGCTACTATTTACTCGCCTGAATTATATGCAGCGCAACAAGAGTTGATTACGGCAGCTTCATTAAAAGAGTCGCAACCAGCATTATACAATGCGGTCAGAAACAAATTGAAACTCTGGAAATTATCGGAGAATCAAATTAATAAAATTGAGACTTCTGGTAAGGTGTTAGAAAACTTTCCTGTATATGCTACGGTTTCTGGTACAGTTTCAGAAAAGTTAGTAGAACAAGGTGATTACATAAAGCAAGGACAACCGCTACTGAAAATTGCAAAACTAAATACAGTTTGGGCCAATTTTGATGTCTATGAAAATCAGATTGATTTATTCAAAAAAGGACAAAAAGTGGCTATCACCACCAATACTTATCCCAACAAAGAATTCATAGGGAAAGTTTCATTTATAGACCCAGTATTAGATACACGTACAAGAACCGTAAAATTAAGAGTTGTATTAAACAATACAAAAGATGAGCTTAAACCAGGAATGTTTGTTGAAGGTAACATTGAAGGTATTTCTTCAACTAAAGAACAATCACTTAGTATTCCATCAACAGCGGTCTTATGGACTGGAGAGCGTTCGGTTGTCTATCTAAAAAGTAACCCTGATGAACCAGTTTTTGAAATGCGCGAAGTAAAATTGGGTAATACTTTAGGCGATAATTATGAGGTGTTAAATGGCTTGGAGAATGGTGATGAAATAGTCACTAATGGAACTTTTACCATCGATGCAGCTGCTCAATTACAGGGTAAAAAATCAATGATGAACAAGGAAGGTGGAAAAGTAATGACCGGACACGAAGGACATTTGGGAATGCAAGAAACAACTTCAAGTAACAATAGTAATCACTCTGAAATGAATGAGAGAATAAAGGTCTCGGTGGATTTTCAAAGTCAATTGAAAACTGCTTTTAATGATTATTTAGAAGTAAAAAATGCATTGGTAAAAGATGATTCAAAGAAAGTAGCTGACGATGCAAAGAAACTACTCGATAAATTGAATCTGATAGATATGACCCTATTGAAGGACAACAATGCTCATAATCACTGGATGAAGTTAGAGAAAGAACTGAAATCCTCAACCAAATCTATCGCAGAAACCTCGGATATTAAAAAACAGAGAAATCATTTTAAGCATCTATCATCTCATTTGGGCAGTGCGATACAGTTATTTGGAGTCAACGAAAAGGTTTATAATCAATTTTGCCCAATGGCGGATAACAACAAAGGCGCTTATTGGTTGAGCAAAGAAGAAAAAGTATTAAACCCATATTTCGGTGATGCAATGTTGACCTGTGGAGAGGTAAAACAGGTAATAGACTAATCAACCATTTAGCACAAAACTATTGTATTATGAAAACTCATATTATTTCAACAGGTGGCACGATTGAAGGTCTGGATTACGAAAATCTTAATCAAAAGCAAACAAATACAGTTGCTATTGAAGATATACTTTCAAATGCCAAAATCACTTCAGCTTACAGCATAGATAAAATTCTGAATAAGGATAGTCGCTTTATTAATGATGATGACAGAGAACTAATAGCTAAAACCATCAATTCTTCAGACTCGGATAAGATATTATTAACTCACGGTACTGTTACAATGGCTGAAACAGCCAAATTCTTAGGCAGGCTTAAAATCAAAAAAACCGTCGTTCTCACTGGAGCATTTGTTTTGGGAACAAAAAAGAATAGCGATGCGCCTTTCAATTTGGGATTTGCTCTTTCTGCGCTTCAGTTTCTAGAACCAGGAGTGTACATCGCTATGAACGGAACAGTTTTTAATTGGGATAATGTCCGAAAAAATAATCAGCACAATCGGTTTGAAACCATATAAGGTTCAGTATGCGCTATGTTTGGAACCTCGATACATTGGACAACTTTTTTCTATCTTTTATTAGATACGGTCATTGTATTGTTTACACTTTACTATTCAACGCGTAGGTATTCTAGCGGTTACAAAAGATTTTTCTATCTGGGTATACTGTTTATAACGTACAATCTAACAGGTGGGTTCTTACCAATTGATAACTTTCCAGGGCCTTTCATCCTTCAATATATCATAACCTACGGGGTCGCTATTTCGCTATGCGTTTATATCGTTTACTACTTGTACAAGGAATATGATATTGTGGTTTTAAAATATAATTCTTCTATACGAAATTTAGCAATTTTAGTCTCAGCAAGTTTCATCGTCCTCTTCTTAATTCCTTACTTCTTTACAAATTCGTTGAATTCTTCAAGATTACTTTTTACCATACCAATTTCGATAATCGCCTTTTTATTTTTAGGGATGTTTTACGAAAGGATTTCTAATCCAAGTAACCCAAATGAATATATTTTACGTCGTAACAGATTATCAATGATTAGTGTGGCGAGTATAGCTCTGTTACCAGTACTGACATTTATTGGAGATTATCAGTGGTTGACCTTCACAGTTATGAATGCATCTTTCTACGCCATAACGATTATTGAGATAGATAGGCACCTTTACTTTCTAGAAAATAAGACAAAAATGTACGAAGTATTTGCAATGAGCAAAGAACAGGCAATCAACTCGGCTGATACAAGAATTATTTATGAAAATTTGACAAGAAGAGAAATAGAGATTACCTTGTCCATTCTCGGCAATCTTAGTTATAAACAAATTGCCAAGGATTTATTCATTGCAGAAAGTACAGTATCAAAACACGCCTCTAACATCTACAAAAAAACAGGCGCAAAGAATAGAAGGCAATTTATTTCTCGCTACAGAAAAAAATCGAAATAGCGTTATTCTTAGGTTTACAGCAATTACCGTAGGAATATACGGTTGATTCCGTACATAACTACGGAATAAATTACGCTTCTTTCAAAATTATGTTAGTACTTTTCGGTTAGTTCTTTAGCTCATTCTTAGTATAAAACTTCTACTTTCAAAGTACGGTACTACGCATTGATACCAAAGAATTCTAACAACTAAACCACCCAAACCTAGATGGACTTAACTGTATTTATGGATGCAATTGGATTTAAAAACATTATGCGAAAATCTTCTCGAAGAGTTAAACGGGATAAGGCTCGAAAATCTACCAATTTTGGAGCAATCTTATCGTTCTATTGAGCTAAGTAGAAATTTGCTTAGTGTTTTCAAAAGAGAAATTTTGGTCAATGATTTTGAAAGTGTCGATAAAGAAATAATCTTTTTCAAGAAAATTAAGCAAATACCATTAGTCAAGCTTATTTACTTCTCTGAGATTCATTCTTTTGAAATTCAATTCCCCAAAGCGGATAGTGCTGCCCAATTAAAATTTGTAAAAAAGAAGATTAACAAATTAAATCGATTTTTCCTTTATAATATTGACTTCGGTCAATATGTAAAATCTGGGGCAACTCACTTCGATAAAGCCTACTATACCAGAAGCCACCTTGATATTTACCATATTACTACTTCCAAATTTTATTTTCAAGACCCTGATTTTTGTACACCAAGAGATATGCTTTTGGGAAAGTTCAAGGCGTATATTTCTCTTATCAACTATATGGACCAAAAGAAACATTCTATTAAAAATAAATTGAACGGTAATAGTGTGAATATAAAACCTACGGAAAAAATTCCCTGGCCATTCACAAATACAGATTGGGTAGAACTTCTCTATGCATTATCTGCTAGTGGAATTGCGAAACAAAAAGGTCTAAGTATCATTAGATTATCTAAAATATTGCAAGAGGTATTTGACTTTACCCCAAAGGAAATATACAAAACCTTTCAAGACATCAAAAACCGCAAAAATAGCCGGACATTGTTCCTCGACCAGCTGACTGCTTCTCTACTTTCGGAAATGGACAAAAGTGAGGAATAGTTATTCGTTTGCCCTTCTTTTATTCGTTAAAATAAGACCGTACTACAGTTGACCTACGGTAATCACACTGTACACCTGTTTTCCATAAATTTTGATACAATTTAAAGGTCTCTTAATTACGGAAACTCAAGAAAACAGCACTAAAACAAATAAAACTTCAAAATGTTAAATTTTGACCGTAGTACGGTTATACTGGGGAATAAAATCCACTAAAGCTATTCAAATTTGTAGAACGAAAGTCAAATCAGGTCAGAGGTTATCAAATTAGTTGATAGAGATGCGATAGCCTCTTTCTTTAAAACCGTTCTATTATGCCGGCAAATATCATTACAACAGACGACCTTCGGGAATTCAAAATGGAATTGCTCGATGACATTAAAAAATTATTATCCAAAAAAGCTACTGGAAAGCTGAAAAAATACCTCAAATCTTCTGAGGTTATGGATTTGCTTCAGGTAAGTCCAGGTACTTTACAAAATCTACGCATCAACGGCACTTTACCCTATACCAAAGTAGGTGGTATCATCTATTACGATGCTGAAGAAATTCAAAGCATAATGACTGCCAATCGTGTACAGCACGGTTCAAATTCTTAAATGATGAACTATATAAAGCTACTCAATGCGGCTTTTGAAAAGTTCTATTTTGATGACCGCCTAAATCCTACCCATATCAGTCTGTATATGGCATTGTTCCAAGAATGGAACAGCAGTCGCTTTGCAGACGAATTTTATGTAAACCGTAGAGATTTAATGCGCTGTGCTAAAATAGGCTCAAAATCCACATACCATCGTTGTGTTACGGATTTGGACGCGTGGCTTTATCTATCCTATTTCCCATCCAACAATCCATACAAAGGCAGCAAAATTAAGATGTCCATTATTGGGACAAGTGATGAACCAGGTATGGGACGGTACAATCCCACATTAGAACAGCTTGCGGAACAGTACTATCCCATACGTGAACCAGTTGTGGGACAGCACCATCCCATAAATGGACAAGTACTGGTATCTAATACAAACAATACCAAACAAGAAAACTATACAAAACAGCCAAAGGGCAGACAGGCGGTTATTGATTTTTTTGAAGAAAATGGATTTGATGCATATGAGGGCATAAAATTCTTTGAGCACTACGAAGCTCGGAACTGGCAAACTAGTGATGGTGAGGCAATTCGTGATTGGCGCGCTTTGGCCACGAATTGGATGGACAGAACGGAATTATTTGATGAAGAAAACAGAACAAACAAAAATCAAGCGTCCCAAATCAAGGACAACTTGCGAACCACTAAAAACAAAGATTATGGACAACCCCTCTAAAATAACCGAAGGTGGCGTGGAATATTCGCTGGGAAAATTTGACGGCAAAAACGTTGTCTATGACTTTCCAAAAATTTTAATTTACCTGAATGCAAAAGGAAAACTATTGTTTGGCAAGAAATTCAGAATCTATGAAGAGGATAAAAGCATACTGCTCAAACTTTGTTCATACTTCATTAAGGATAAAGAGAACTGTGCTACTTACGGTATTGACATTGACAAAGGTATTTTACTTTCTGGACCTGTTGGATGTGGCAAAACTACCCTTATGAAATTACTACGCCACATAGTTCCACTACAACGCCCTTACGAAATGATTCCCTGCCGGAATGTGACTTTTGGTTTTAACCATCTTGGCTTTAAAACCGTTGAAGAATACGGCAATACTAAATTCTATTGCTTTGATGATTTGGGCGTTGAACCGGCTGGACGGTTTTATGGAAAAGACTTGAACGTAATGGGCGAAGTACTCTTATCCAGATATGAACTCTATCTAGAGACCAAACGCAAAATCAAAACTCACGCTACCACAAACCTTAATGCTGAAGAACTTGAAGAACGCTACGGAAATCGTGTTCGTAGTAGAATGCGAGAACTTTTTAATTTGATTGCTTTTGATAAGCAGGCTGGGGATAAGAGGAAATGATTTAGAAAAGACTTTTGATGATTGTAATTAGTTAATTTAATTGTGTCAAATTAACTAGCACAACAACTTAATTTAGAAACATCTTTTCCAAACGTAATCGCTGCTAACTTGATTCCTTCTCCTAATGTTAAATAAGGGTAAAAACTTTCAGCTAAATCTTTTACTGTAATGCCAAACTTAATCGCCATACTTAATTGTTGAATAAGTTCGCCACCTTCTGGTGCAATGACTCTAGCTCCTATTAACTTATCTGTTTCAGTATTACGAATCAATTTAATGAAGCCTCTTGTGTCTTGTGCTGCCAATGCTCTAGGAACGTGTTTTAAGTCTAATTTACTCACTTCAAAAGGAATACCTTTTGTTTCTGCTTCTATTTCATCCATTCCTGCACCAGCAATTTGAGGGTCAGTAAATACTACCCAAGGTAATGATCTATAATCCACACTATTCTTCGACAATGAAAATGCATTATTTACTGCGGTATTACCTTCGGTGGCAGCTGTATATACAAATGGTGGTGTATTTGTTACATCCCCTGCGGCATAAATGTTAGAAACATTGGTTTCCATTTTTTCATTAACTACAATTTGTCCACTTTTGGTTAAGTTTATATCAATATTTTCAAGACCTAATTTAGTGGTATTGGGTTTCGTTCCGGTGGCTACAACAATATGTCCTTTCTCAATGATTTGAGTTGTCGAACCATCGGGACAGTTGCAATGAATGATAGTATCATTACCTCGCTTTTCGAATTTAAAGGCTCGAAAATTTGGTAAAATTTCAATGCTTTCACTTTTCATTTGTTCAACCAATACATCTGTAATATCATCTGTTTGACTACGTAAAGGTCTATCCGTAAATTCTATGATACGCATTTTTACACCCAATCGGCTATAAGCTTGTGCTATTTCTAATCCAATATATCCAGCTCCCATAATGGTTAAGCTTTCAGGTTTTTCTTCTAAATCAAATAAAGAAACATTGGTTAAGTAACCTACTTCATTTAATCCTTTAATATTAGGAATATTCGTAGTTGCTCCTGTTGCTATAACAATATTTGTTGCAGTATAGGTGTCTTTACCATCAACAATAATGGTGTTATTATTTACAAATTTAGCCCATCCCTTAAGCATTGTTAGATTTTCAAAATCACTTACAACATCCATATATTTTTGTTGTTGCAAAGCCGAAACCAATTCCTTTTTACCTTTAATGATTTGCATAAAATCAATATCTACACCTCTAGGTTTAATACCTTTGAAATTTGAATGTGTTGCGTGATATGCAGTTTCGGCAGCCCTTATTAAGTTTTTCGAAGGTACACAACCTACATTTACACAAGTACCGCCAAAGTTTAAGCCACCATTTACCATTAGTGTTGTAAGCCCTAAACCTTCAGCTTTTATCGCTGCTGAAAATGCGGCGGAACCACCACCAATAACAATTAAATCAAATTGATTTTTATCTGTATTGGATTCTTTTGAAATTGTAGCATCAGACGTTGAAGAGCAACAATCTTCTTTTTCAATACCATTTACAACAGAATAATTACCAATGCTATTTACTGCATTGATTAATTCTTCACTATCAATTCTACTCGTATCAAAAGTAAACTCTCCCTTTCCTGTTTCGTGATTTACAATGCTACTTACAACGCCATTGGTCTTATTCATATCTTTTTCGATATGTGATGAACAACCACTACAAGTCATACCACTTATTTCTAAAGCGATAGTTTTTAAATCTTTATTTTCGTTATCTCTCATTATTGTAACTGGTTATTCGATTAAATGATAAAGGTTAATATCTACACTTTATCCTTTAGTAGTTCTACTTTATATCCTTTCTTCTCAATAACAGCTTTTAAGGTTTCCATACTCGTCTTTGTCTTATCGAATCGTATTACCGCAATATCGCCTGGATATTCAACAGAATGCTCCGTAACACCGTCAACTGCTTTAATTGCTTTGTAGATACCATTAGAACAACCCGCACAGGTTATTCCTGTTATTTTAAATTTTATCGTTTTAATATTCTGGCTGTTCGAATCTGCATTTACCTCTTGTTTAACCGTTTCATTACTTTGTGCTTGGACGTTATACGAGCATAAGGATAATGCAATGATTGGAACTAAAATTAAACTTCTCATAATTATGTGTTTTTTATTATTCATTAATGATTATGTATCGAGTTTCATTGATTATTAATTGTATTTCCATAGTTAGTCTATTTCTTCCCCAAATTGGATTAAATAACCGTTGTTATCATGGATAGCAAATTCTTTCATACCGTATTCAAAGGATTGTAATGGATATGAAATTTTTACCTTTTCCTTTATCGAGTTCCAAAGTGAATCAATGTTTTCTATTTTAATATATACCGAACCCGTAAATGTTGGTTTTTTAAATGGTAGGTGTTCGTTTGGAAGCGAAAACATTATTTCAGCTCCATTTTTCTTAATATTTACCCATCCGGAATCAGGTTCAAAACTGTCACATTCAAATCCTAAAATATCACAATAGAAATTTATGCTTTCTTGAAGTTGTTCAGTATATAAAACAGGGATTACTTTATTCATCGCTAATTACTTTATACCCTGTTGAGTTTATTGCTTTTTCTATATCCTCTTTAGTAGTTTTCGTGTTATCGAATTCTACTTTTGCGTTGGCTTTTTCATAAGAAGCCGCTACATTTACAATACCTTCTAGCTCATTAACAGCATGCGTAACGTGTTGTTCACAAGAAGCGCAGGTCATTCCTTTAACATCAAAGTTCACAGTTTGAATGTTAGATTGATTTACTATAACCACTTCTTTCTCATTATTTGGATAGAAAATATGAGAGTAGTAAGGGAAGCTTATTGAGATAGCCGCAAACAGCGTAATTCCTATCAAAAATCCTTTAGTTTGAAACCATCTAGGTTTTTCATCTATCTCACAATCACAATCATCTGTGTTTTTAAGCTTATAGTAATTATACCAAGCATAACCAATAGCCACAACCGCTAAACCAATTAAGTACGGTCTAAAGGGTTCCATCCAAGATAAAGCCGAGGCACTCCCGCCAACTCCGGCAATTAGTGCAATAACTGGTGGTATGCAACAAGATGATGCTGCTATTGCAGCAAACAAACCTGTATATGCTGCTTTATTTGATGTTTTTTTTGAACTCATTACTATAAATTTTATGCTATTTTTCTTTCTAATTTTATTGATTTGAATATACTATTCAAAATATCCGTTTCATCGTCATTTAATGAATAATATAAGGTCTGCCCTTCTCTTCTGGCAGTAATAATACCTGCATCCTTAATTTTCCGTATATGTTGTGAAACCGCAGGGACACTCATACCTAGAATATCGGCTAAATCACAAGGGCACAACTCTTTTTCCATATTTAAAAGGAATAGAATTTTTAAACGTACCTCATTACCTGAAATTGATAGTAATTTTGAAATTTTATCAAAACCATTAGCCATACCATCAATAGTAGTTCTACAGTTTTGTAGCTGCTTGTGGTCAGCTTCAGCTCGTGTGCAAGATATTTCTAGTTTCATATTATTGCTTTAGACGGGCAAATATATAATTAATTACGTATTTAAGCAAATACTTAAATAAATAATATCGATTTATGGTGATTTTCATTTTAGCTACTTTTAATATAAGTGTTAATAATAAGTGGAAGTAATCTAACTTCTGAACAATTTATATAACAAAATCACTTCTGAAATAAACTGTATTACAATTGCCTTTAAGCTTTTGGTTAACTCTAAAAAAATATCTTTCATAATGCTATTGTTTTTGTATGGATAATAAAATGGCCAATGCCATCAATTTTATATTTGTGGAATTTGACAAATAGCTACTTTCGTCTTTATTGGATAAGAAACCTAGTTCCAAGAGAACAGAAACACAATGACTGGTTGTTTCTCTCAGCACTTGAAAATTTGCAAACTTCACGCCTCTACTTTCATATCCTATCTCTTTGCAAAGTGCTTTTTCAATTTGATAACCTATATAAATAGATTCTTTTGAATAATTTGTTTGTTTTCGTGACGCATAAACTTCTATTCCTCTAGCATTAGAATTATCCGAATGATTGCAATGTAAAGAGACAAACAAATCCGTATCAAGGATTTTGGCCAGTTTTGTTCTATCCGATAACGAAATAAGCGTATCATTATACCTGGTCAAATAAATATCCAGAGGCTTATTAAATTTATTATTCAGCTTCAAAATCGCATTTGCAATATTCAATACAATATCCTTTTCTTGAATTTTATTTGCACCTATCGCACCGGAATCTTTTCCACCGTGTCCAACGTCAATTACAATTCGTTTTTGAGTACTCGATTCTTGTCCAAAAACGACACACATTTTTAGAAGCAAAAAGACAAAACTGACGTTTTTGAGCACTTTTTTCATTTTCAATTTTTAGGTTATCAACAACTTTCTTTCAAAATCTCATAGAATTTGATACCAAATAATAGCAATTAAATTCAATTGATTTCAAATAATATTTTATTCACAAATATTTGATTTTCAGTTATTTATGTACAAATATATGTAAATTTAAGAAAGAGAAAATGAATAAAAAATCTAAACAGTTTTATTATGAAAAAATCAATCTACTTAGCAACTTTTTTATCGTTGCTCTCAACATCACTTTTTGCTCAAATTGGGGGAATTGAAGATTCCGTTAATGATGTGGGCGATACCATACGTACTATATTTCCAATTTTACTTGGTGTCATTTTTCTTGTTGGTTTCCTGTTTAATGCAGGGCACTTCTTTGGGGAAAACGCAGACCTTAAAAAAGGTATTACTAGAGTACTTGTGTTTGTTTTGATTGCTGGTGCAGTTGTCGGCATCTTCACATATTTAATAGGAATCGTAGTATAAATGAAACGCTACGAGGTCTATAAAAACATCAGGAAACGGGCGGTCATCTTTGGGCTGCCTATTTCTCTGTTTGCTCTAATGATGGTTTCCATTTTAGCTTCGCTACTCATTATCATCTTCTCTTTCAGCTTTGGGATAATAATTGGCATACTCGTTTTTAATGCTGCCTTGTACGTAGCCTTGACTAGAATAACGCATAACCCACAAATCTTTCAGATGGCTAAAGCCTTCCCTATAATAATAAGTAATAAAAGAAACTCTGGCTTCGATTATGGACAAAATTAATCTTTCAGCATATCAACCAATCACGGATATTCAAGACAATATCATATTTGCCAATAATGGCAATGTTGTCCTATGCTATGAAGGAAAATTGCCAGAAATCTATTCCTTATCGGAAAAAGACTTTGAGGATATACACGGTGCTTGGTTTCAGGCTCTAAAATCATTGCCTATTGGTACGGTGATGCAAAAACAGGATATCTACCTTAAAAAGACATACACTTCAGAGGCATTACCCAACACAACATTTTTAGAAAAAGCAACACACGACCATTTTAAAGGACGTGATTATATGGAACATCGTTGCTTTTTATTCTTTACGCTAACTAAGAACAAAGCTTTAAACAATTCAAAATATGTTAATCCTTTCCGTAAAGTTTCAAAAGGAATTATTCAACAATTAGATGACAACGTTAAGAGCTTTATCGGTTCTGTTAGTGATTCTATTTCCTTTATAAACAATAGCCGAAAAATGAATTTTCTTCCGCTTAACGCAAAAGACATTCAACAACTCACAAATGGCTATTTCAATGGCTTCAATGATGGGTTTGATACTGATATCATATTAGATAAAAAAAGTGTCAATATTGGCGAAAATTATTTTGATGCCCTGGCTATCAATAGCGAACTGTGCTTTGGCGAAAGTGTACAGAGTAGCAAGACCAATGAGAAATTCACTTCTGACGATTTTGTATTTCATCAAGGGTTCATTGATGGTTTAGGGCTTACGCTTAATGAAAACCACATTGTCAACCAAATTTTATATCTCGATGACAAGCAGAAGTGGCGCAAGCTCTTGGATAAGAAAGTCGAAGAACTGAACAAAAGTTCCAACTTCGGTTCACAAAACAAGGTAGTACTTGGTAAAATTCAGCATATACTTGACCAAATTAATGCCGACGATAATGCACGTATTATTCGTGGTCATCTAAACATTGTGTATTGGGATAAAAACCCCGAGAGTTTAAGCCGGATTGGTTCGAAAATAAAGACCGAGTTTAAGGAACTAGACATCATTCCATATTACCCAAGAGGTGAAGAACGAAAGAACTACATTCTTAACAGCTACTGCTGTTTTTCTTCCAATTTTTCAAACAACGATTTATACGTTACCGATTTAAAACACGCTCTATGCCTGTTGATTAATAACACAAACTATAATTCTGATGCTACTGGAATCATTTTTAATGATAGAGAACATAATGTTCCTGTTCTAAAAGATGTTTGGGACGAACGTAAGAAGCGCATCAAGGCACGCAATTTTGCCATTTTTGCACCAACGGGTGAGGGCAAATCGTTCTTGGCAAATAATATACTGAGGCAATACTTTGAGAGTGGTGTCCGCCTGGTCATAATTGACCTTGGTGGATCCTATACAAAATTTGCCAAACTCTATCCAGAAAAATATACCGTGCTTCGTTATGAAAGTGGCAAAAATCTCGGTATCAATCCTTTTTATATAAGTGATGTAAATGACTTGACACCTGAACGACTGGAAGATTTATCAGTCTTTCTGTTTGAACTATTCGCATCAGATTTAAAAGTAACCAAAGCACAATCGGTTTCGGTTAAAAAGATATTGCGCCACTATTACAACAATATATCAGAAAATCATTCGCTAGATGGTTTTTGCAACTTTATAGAGAGGAATCAGAAAGACCTTCTGAACACCTTAAAAATCCATCCCGACTATTTCAATATTACCAGTTTCTTGCACGTAATGTCTGAATATGTCGGCGATGGTCTATATAGCTTCCTCTTTGAAGTAAGCGAAGACCTGACCTATAAAATTGAGGACAAACGCCTGATTGTTTTTGAACTGGATGAAGTAAAGGACAATAAGGAAATCCTATCGGTAATGTTGAAGCTGATAAAGTCAGCCATCCAAAGAACAATCTGGAAAAACAGAGCCGAAAAAGGCATCATCCTATTTGATGAATTTGCAAAACAATTAAAGTTTGATAATGTACTCGAAAGTGTAGAATTCTACTATCAAGCCATCCGTAAACAAAATGGTGCGATTGGTATTATTCTTCAGTCCATTAATCAGCTTCCCAATAATTCAACATCAGCCAGCATACTAGAAAATACACAAGTTATTTATAGTCTAAACAACGAAAAAGGCTATGACGAGTTGGTCAAACGCCTCAATCTATCGAGCCACGATTTAAACCAATTAAAGTCCATCAAAAACAACTTGTCTGGACCAAGAAAATACACTGAAATGTTTATCAAAATAGGAAAGGAAAGCAACATCTTTCGTTTGGAGGTTCCAAAGGAAGTCTATGCTGCCTACCTAACCGATGGACAAGAAAATGAGGAAATAATGAAGCTCTACAACGAGCATCACAATATGGAGAAAGCAATAATTCAATTCACATCTAAAACATAATATTATGAAATCGAAGATTCACGAATACCAAAACAAATTTTTAACAATGAGTAAAACAAAAATCAAAACAATCTTGTTTGGGCTATGCTTAACAGTTGCCCTTTTATTACCCAACGGTGCTACCGCCCAGGGAATGCCAGTTTATGACAATACCAACTTTGTTAGTCTAGTAAAACAACTTATAGAATCAGGTAAGCAGACAGCTGAAATGATTAAGTCTGTAAAATTCCTGAAAGATGCTAAGGAAGCTATAGAGAAAGTATCCAGCGTTGTACAACAGCTTAGAGCAGTTGAGGAAATTGCACAGAACAATCAACGCCTTATCAATGTAATGCAAAATGATTTACAGGATATTTTAAACTCACCTTATATCAAACCAGAAGAAGTAACACGAGTTGCGGAATCATTTGATGCCATAGTTCAAAATTCTTTGGACACCGTTGATTTTATTGGCGAAATCTTATCCAGCGATAATCTAAAAATGTCCGATGCTGAGCGTGCTGAAGTTTTAAAACAAAAAGAGCAGGAATCTAAGGAAATGGTTTCTAACATTAAGACAAAAACCAAACGCTATCGTGATATCATTTCCTTCAGAAAAATGCAAGACAAAATCAATAATCGCGAAACGAATTACTAATGAGTTTTGGACTTGAATATGTGGATGCCGTCTTTCAGACGATACAAGCCAGTGACTTCTCGCAATACACTATTGCCGGAATGAAAACACTTGCTGTATTGTTCTTTCTGGTCAATATCCTTAAAAAATATAATGAAGGTGTAGCGGATAAAGACGGTTACACTTGGGGGTTGAGTCCAGGCGAATTAGCCAAGAATTTTGCCGTGGTTCTTCTTGTTATATTTTCTACTCAAGTACTGGGTTTCTTTGATGGAATTTTGGTTTCCATTGAAGCGCAGTATCGTGGTACTGCCCCTGCTTTGTTACCATTACAGATGCAGGATATTCCTATTGAGGAAGATGTAAGTATCATCGAGGTAGCTCAAGCCGCAATGACGCTCTTATATGAAGCCTTGGTCACACCACTTTATGGATTCAAAATATTTGCATTTATCATTAGCCTTATCCTTTGGATATTGGATTTGTTCATATACCCGTTATTTCTCGCCGAACGTTATTTTCTATTGGGAATTATGCAAGCCTTCTTTCCATTGGTTATAAGTTTAGCGGTTTTTGAAAAATTCCGTTCGCTTGCCTATACATTTTTTAAATTATACGCTGCGGTGTATATGTTGGTCCCAGCTTTCTTTTTGGTCAACGTATTTGTAAATGCACTCTATACCGAAATCAATACGAACTTCTGGACAAACCTTTTTGGAACTGATGTTGGCCAGGGCTTTTTTGCACCTGTAGTTCAGCTTGGGTCGGTTGGTTTTATAGTTTTTCTAAAATTCAAATTATATAAGCGTGCCACCTCATTTACCCTCAGATTATTTACAAGTTAATTCCAATGAAAATGAAAACACCTTATAAAAACATCTATGCAGTATTAAAGTTGAACAGATTTATAGTGTTGGCAGTTGTTGTTTTTGCAATGCTATCCAGCACCTTTTCACTATGGGTGGCATTTAAGACGAACAAGGATTCCCTTAATAGTGCCTTTGCTATCAATACCGATGGTAGTATTATTCCGCTGAAGCTCGTTACTCAAAAAGAAAATTTCAATGTAGAGGCATTAGCACATTTGGACCTATTCCACAACTACTTCTATAATATCGACGCCAGTAATTATGAACGGAATCTTGAAAAGGCGCTTTGGCTAGGAAATAGTTCTGTGGACAATCTATATCGCCAGAAAAAAGCTGATGGCGTCTACAATCGATTATTGCAATATTCGCTCGTTCAGAAAGTACTGAGCATAGATTCACAAATAGGGGAACAAAACGGAACATACACCTTTAGAACGGTTACCGTCTTTGAAATAAATAGAGGTTCAATAATAGACACTTATGAACTGGTTTCTAGTGGAAACTTAATTCCCGTTGATAGAAACTTTCCAAATAATCCACACGGTTTGTTGATTACAAACTATTTCGAGAACACCTTAAAAAAAATAAACGATGAAAGTTGAAAAAAATAAAATTGTCTTTGCAGCTGTACTGGCTGTGATTTTCATTTTCCTAATTTCCTATTCTGTAATGATTATAGGCGATGACGAAAGTGAAAATGAAAACCTTGAACAGACCTTAGTTCCAGACTTAGAAGAAAATCAAAAAGAATACGATTCTAAGCTTGATGCCATCAATGACTTAAAGGAAGTGCGCGAGAATAACGCACCCAGCATCTACGATGAAAAACTTTTGGATTCCACAGGTCTTTACAATCCTGATTTGCCAGAACTCGAAAAAGAACGCATTGTGGATAGTATATACAAAGCAGGTAAAATTCAATACTCTGACAAGAAATACAGAAACTTAGAGCAAAAGAAAGTTGCTCAAAAGAGCTCACAACAAATCGATTCAACCGAAATAATACGAGAGCAAAAAATTCAAGCCCAAGAATTAGGGCTAGAACATCAATTATTCTTTGCTGCCTCACCAAAACCCAATGAAGTTTCAATTATTGGTAATACAGATGAAACGATATATGTGGTTGTCGATGGTGACCAGATTGTTAAAGCGAACACTAGATTGCGAATGCGCCTTACCAAATCAGCAACTATAAATGGTAAGCTGATGCCAAAGAATACACCAGTCTTCGGATTTATAAGTTTTCAACCCAATCGTGCCTTAATAGAAATTGAGAACATTAAGCATCATCCGACCAAACTTAAAGCTTTTGATTTGTTGGATGGTAGCGAAGGTATATATGTGCAAAATAATTTTCGGGCAGAAGCTACCACAGAAGTTTTGGATGATGTTATAGGTGATATCAATATTCCGACTGTTCCACAGGTGGGCGGAATCACACAGGTATTTAGACGTCGTAATCGAAGCGTTAAGGTAACTGTGCTTAACAACTACAAATTAATTCTAAAACCAAAATTATGAGAACCCTATTTTTAATATTCATATCATTGATTTCCACTTTTGTGAAAGCTCAAACAGACACAGTACTAGATACAATTTATGCAAACGATACTAAAAATGTTGCGTTATTTTTCCCAGAACCTATTAGACAGGGCATAACCGGTTCGGATAATTTTGTTTTCAGCTATAATCGTGAAAAAGAACAATATTTCGGGCTGCTTCAGGCTAAACCTGGCAAAGAAAGTAATCTACTGGTAGTCAACAGGAATGGTGCAATTTTTTCGTATATTGTAAGATATAAGAAGCATCTGTCAAAGCTCAATTATTTTATCCCATTATCAAATAGTATTGGGAATGAAAAGCCAATTGTAACCGATTCGATTCAGGTTGTAACTTCTGAAAAAAATATAGATAACAGAACCTACTATTATCAAAAATTCTGCTCCTATCTTCTTAACAGAAACCAACGTATTGGTCGGATTAAGAAGCGAATGCAAGGCATTGTCTTGAATGTTGAGAATGTTGTTTTTGATAAAGAAGAACTCTACTTTGTTATCCAGATTGAGAATAATTCTACGTTGGATTACGATTTGAATTTTTTGAACCTCTCAATCGAGACTCGACAAAAAGGGAAAAAGAAATCTTTACAGAGTTTATATCAAGAACCTATTTACAAACACTATCTACCTTCAAAAATTGCAGAAGGAAAAATGGTGCGGTTTGTTTATGTAATGCCCAAATTTTCATTGTCCAATGACCGTAGGGCAATTTTAGAATTGAACGAGAAAGATGGCGAACGAAATATAAAACTGAATATATCACATAGATATATCAATAACCCAAATTAATAATATTATGAAAAGATTACTTATTTGCCCACTTGTACTTCTATTTATTTCCTGTGCCGGGAATAATAATATGTCCCACACCGAAACAGCTCAAATTGTTGCTGAAAGTTTCTTCTCAAAAGATGAATCAGCTTTAAAAAAGCATACAACATCAGATGGATATGCCAGTTTAATCACAGTTCAAAATATGATACCAGATTCTGATAAGGAAATTAAAGTAGAGATTTTGGATGAAGCTATTGAAGGTGAAATTGCCTGGGTAAAATATAAAACCTCTTTTGATGGAAAGTCTGGTATCTTTAAACTCGTCAAAGAAAATGACCAATGGAAAGTGACGAGTAAAGGACCGAGAGAGAAAGGGCCTTTTTAAGCACTATTTAAAGAAGTGAAATCAAACATAAAGTGTCTTATTACCATATCTTCGGGGTGTTTTGATTCATAATACTTATCGTGTAAGAGAAAGGATTTATGTTTCAAAAATTCAGGCTCCCTCTCGTCTTTTTTCAAAAGTTTATTAACCCCATTTACAGTTTTGTCTAAATCTCCTTCGAGTACATACCCAAGTAGGCATCCGTTTTCATATTTCTTGGAAACAAAACTGTTAATTCCGGTATCAATATAACGTCGTTTTAAGCCCGAATCTTTTTCTTTAAGGTTCTTGGCTTCCATATGGTATTCATATTCTAAGGATGAATTTATGGTTACCAACCTAAGGTCTATTCTAGGCAGTTTCGCAGAAAAACCCTTTTCCTTTTCTATATCATCTTTTGGCAAATGCTGTTCAACATTCGTAACGATACTCCACTTTAATCTTAGTGGGTTTTCTTTGATATGCTCGTGTAGTTCTGAAGTGATATCATTTTCATCCCAGTTTAGTTTGATGACCTTGGTTTCCATAGCTGAAACATAAGATTCTGTTATCAGCTGAAAGCATTTTTCTTCAAAGCCTCTTTTGAAGCTAGCAACTATTACTTTGCTTAATCCCATTTATTATACTTCATTAAGGATTTCCAGTATTAATTCTGAAGCATCTTCAATCGCCATCGATTGAGTCCAGAATCGCCTCTGATTGGGACGAACAATAAAAATCTCGTTGCCTGTTTTATAATTTAATTTTTTTCTGAAATAGATGTTAGTTGCTTTCTTTTGCCATAATTCTTTATCCAATTCCCGCGATATATCTTGTAAATCAACACTAGACATTGAAACTTCCTTTTCTGAATCTCCAAACATAATTTTGGCTATCATTAAAGGTGAGAAATGATTTATATTTTCATAAACGGTACAATTAGCATATAGGTTCTGATTTTGCAAAAAGTCATTTAAATGTTGTGAAACTTTTATGGCATAATCTCGAATTTCATCTTTATTGGTTGGACCGAGGACATATTGATATTTCTTGATTAATAATGGAATTGTGAATTCTACAAAATTGTCTACAATTAAACTTTCATCGATTGAAAAGTCAAAGCATTTGGATATATAGCTATCAATTTCCTGTTCAAACTTTTTTGTGTTGGTGTTGAAAATTTTAGATTCTTCAATTATCAACCTATCATAAATATCAGCAAGGTGATGTAAGTTCTTTTTTGTCAAAGAAAATGGTAGTCGATAAACTTCATTTGGTTTGATTTCTTCTCTTTCTATTCCTATAGATGCGGAACACAAGAAAAGGTAATAATAGGCAAGTTTTGAGTTTATAAAACAAGTTAATCCCTTAAGTAATTTTGAGTCTGAGTGGCTAAGCCCTAGAACTTTACTATTAAACGAACAGGCTTCATCTTCGTAAGAAGCACAAATTTTCCAATTAGAAAGACCTTCCTTAATTAAGATATGTGGTGCAAAATAAGTTTTTTTTGCGCCCACACGTCTAAATACATTAATCGTGGGTAAGTCCTCCACTTGCACACCGTAATATTTGGCATATATCTCCTTTGACCTCTGAGTAAGCCCAGAATTCAAATCTGAAAATGAGTGTGAAATGTAACGTCTAATGTTCTTAGGGGCAATGTATCTGTTTGGAATTTCGTTGTCTACTTTCGGGTTCTTAGTAGAATTATTCAAAAATTGTAATCCAGAACCCTTATAAATTTTTTCATCTGAAATAAACTGTTCGAGACTTTCTGAAGTATTTAGTTTTTGTATTAAATTAATATCTCCTATTCCACCCCACATTGCAATTTTCCAAATTTTTGAGGTCGGTTTTTTGCATTCTTCACGAGGAAGATATTTCAAATCTGTGCCATCAATGCTAACACCTTCTATAACATTGGACTTAATGTAAGTCTTAGGGGCATAATAGACAATTGTATCAGATTTTTTCTTTGGTTGATTTTTTCTGTAAAATGCAATACTTATTGGTCCCGTAGCCGAACCGAATAATTGACCACCAAAGTCTTTAGGTGCATTCCTTAATATTGAAAAGTTATAAATCTTCTCAACATAGCATTCGTTAAAAAGCCACTTCCTAAAATTCTGATATGTTATCTTGGTATTGGTGAGGATTTTGGTATTAAAAATCAAGGCAATTTCTCCATTCTCAGAAAAGGTTGTTGCTTTGTGTAAAAATGGTAAAACCATTTCTTTAGCGAAACCATATTTATCGCTATAATCACGTATAGATTGAGATAGGTTCTTAGTTCCAAAAGGCGGATTTCCTACCACCAAATCAAAATCTAATCTTTCTACTTGTGGATTTTGCTGAATAGTATCGCTTCGGAATAGATTATTACCTTGTTCGACCAGAGTACCATCCGAAGGGTCGTTTATCAAATAAGGCAAGCAATAGTCCTTATTCTGCCAAATCGTTTTTGGATTTAAGTTGTCTACCAGGGCAAGATAAAGACTAAATGCGGCAACTTTTATAGACTGCGGGTGTATCTCTACACCAAATATATTATCCGTAAGTAGCTTCTTCAATTTATTAAAGTCAGTAAGCTTCTCCCCTTTGGCATTTTCGTAACGCTTGACCAAGCGTTTAAAACTTTCAACCAAAAAAATACCTGAACCACAAGTTGGGTCCAATATCTTAACATTAAATTCTTTTTCTGCCCTAGAGATTGGTAATTTCTCATTCAATATGAGTTCTACTAGAGAAGGCGGTGTGTAAAATGTACCGGTGTCTTGCTTTAAAGTAGGGTTTATTTCCGCAAGGAAGTTTTCATAGATTTCACTCAACAACTCTATTTGAATAATACTGAAATCGAACAGGCGTAAATCCTCAAAAAGGTTCTGCTGTAAGGAATTATCGTTACCATTAATAAAACACTTTTTGATAATTAGCAAATGCTCTCTGGAAATTGATTCATTTCTATCTACTGTAAAAACATTACCGTTAAAGTATTCTTCTAGCTTCCGGAAAAGAGAATAAGTTTTATCAGCATCATCCAGAATGTCAAAGTAAGACTTTGCACCTTTTTTTATTTCTGAATAGAATTTTTCATCTGTTGCGCCCCTGTCTTCTAAATACAAAAGAAATAAAGAGCGCATTATTATTTTGTGAATAAGGTTGATTTCTAAACCTTCCTCTTGTAATTGTTTGGCCGTGTAGGTGAGACTCTCTACAAGATATTTATCAACTCTTCGTTGAAGACTTATCTTCTTCCTAATCTCAAATGCCTCTTCCAATGTCCAAATGATACCTGTATCAATGGCTATAGTAGAAAATAGATTTTGAAGCTGTTTGAGCTTGGTTTTATCTGAGAACTTGTAAGACTCAATTTCGAGAGTTTTGAGCTCCTTCTTATAATCAAAATCGTCAGTTTTAATCAAAAGAGGTTTCTCAGCGCAATTATATATACGAATTTCTGTTTCCGAATAAACATAAAGGAAAATTACTTTTTTGAAGTTCCATATTTTTTTTTGAGCAATTGCAACTTCTCGAAGGGCAAAGTCATCAAATTTTTGAACTTTCTTTAAAAAAACCGCTGGATAGCTATTGTGATTTTCATCGGTACTGAAATAAATTTCATCAATACCAAAATCCTTAACTTGATTGATTACAACTAATTGACTTTCAGAAACTTGATTGGATTCTGAAGTAATAGACACGGCCTTATTCAAGCCTAAATTTTCTATTATATCAAAATCAATCATATCGAAAGTTGTCCAAAATACCTGATAGTTAGTTACATACTAAATTAATCCCAAAGGTACAAATGATTTTGCGATTTTGATAATTGAAGTTTTACTAATATTTGGAAATATTCCAAAAAATTGGATAAAGCAATTACTAGCCTTATTAAACAGATTCTACATTAATATGACGACTATAGGTTTTAACCAAATTAAGCATAGAAACTATTTAAAAATTGACCTTGCCTCCTCATAAACCTGCTCAAAATTCTCCTCTAAATCAACCTGAGAAAACTGCTTCGATATATTAGGTAATTCTCGTTGAATATTAGCCAATTTAAATTTAATTTTCTTGTCTTTCCCATCAGCATAAGTAATAAACTCGCCCTGTTTTAACCTGAAGAACACATCTGCTCTAATTTTTGGGATTTCTTTCTCTCCAGTCGTAATACGTGTATCGAAATCAAGATTATGCCCACGGCTAATACTCTTGGTTGGGTCTTTGATAATTTCAAAAAAGCGTTCGTAATATTTAGCCGTATCTGGGTCATTTACCTTTCCAAAAAATTGATAAGACAAATTGCTCAAAATTGCTTTACTCGCCTTATCGCCGTACATCATATCATTCTGAATTTTGTCCTGCATCACATAGATGGTGGCAATATCATAGCTTCTCAACGTTGCAGGAATTCGATGCATATTCAATAATCGGATGGTAGGCGCTTCTTCCATTAGCAAGAACGACGAATTAGAATTTCGCACGCTCATTTGTTTAGTAATTGTGTGAATTATGGTTGCAATTACAGGCGAATACGATGTTTCAAATTTTGGATTGTTTACTACGGAAATGATGGCAGGATTATCTTTGCTATTTATATTTAATGGTACTTCGTCTGCGGATAATGCCATAAAAATACGTTGTGTACTAATGCGTTTTAGTGCATTAGCCAAGGTGCTTTTAACGCCAGCTGTCTGCCTATCGGAATCCTTTCCACTAATAAAAGCATCTGCCATTGCCCTTGATGTTGTGTTGGTTTCCAAAAATTGGATAAGACTATCCGTGTCCAATAATTGATAAATAGCTATTAAATGGGGTAGCGTGCAATATTTAGGATAATCTGTTTTCAGTTTCCAAATTAAACCACCAATCAAACCTTCAGCAGCATCGTTAAAGAATTTGGTTGTGCCTGTAGTTCCTGATTCCCGTTGTTCCAAAAGGTTTTCAATTAGCACCCTCGACACTTCGTTTATACTTTCCTCGTTCTCTAAATAACGGGGCGCAATAGGATTTACCCTATGGATGATTTTATCGAAGGAAATGACCTTAAACGGAATATCGCCATCCTTAAAAAGCGGGTACGCTATTTCTGTTAGTTCAAAGTCTTTGTAGTCGTGTATGATTCCGCAAAAGTCCTCTTTCCTGAAATGGTTGAGAAACCCATAAACTATACTCTCGGTTTTTCCGCTTCCGGCGGATCCGATGACGGATGCACCACGTTTAATGTTATCTAATTTGAAGTTTCCTTTATTCGTAGAAAAACTGACTTGGTATTTCGTATTTCCATTTTGTTTATTTTCAGTTTTATGCAGAAAAACATACAGTACTGTATTAATTAGCATAAGAGGACAAACCAAATACAATAATATCGATACTAATTCATTTCCTTCAGAAATATAGAAAACGAGAAATGAAAGCATAGTGATATTTAATAAGAATGCATATTTACTTACGCGAAACATCGCATAGAAAACAGTACTGGTTAGACCAATAATTGAAAGAATTGTTATGGCATTATCTATCTGCATAGGTGTTAGATTCCGATGGAACTTGATTTTATAGCCACTTCCGCACCACGTCTTAACCGTTTAAAAACTCGAAGTGCAATTTGTGCTTGACTTACTGGAATACTTGGAACGATTGGCAATCCCGTTTTCGTCATCATTTTGAAAGCCAATGCTCTTTCGTTAGCTGGTAATTTCATCAAGGCAGCAAAGTAGAGCTTGGGGTTTTTAACAAAATCTTTGCGTGCCTTATAGGTCTCGGCAAAGTTGCGTTTATAACCAAAAGTCTTGTCAAAGGTCTTTTCCGCTTTTTCAAAGAATTTATCACGGTCAAAACCTCGTTTAACATTCTTACCGTGCATTTCAACTTCTGAGGCTTTGTGCTTGCTTCCTGGGGAAAGACTTACCGAATTGGAAGCATCCTTTCTACTTACGATGATATGGATATGACTTTGGTTTCCATCTTTAGCCATTCCTTGAACAATCCGTTTTCCATTTTGTTGATGTGGTGCTTGGCGTTCCAGTTTGGCAATTTCTTTTTTCATTTTTTTTATGCTCCCTTCAGCTCGTCCTTCTTGAACATTTCTGATTTCCGTTTTGAGCTGCAATATTTTCGTAGCATACGGTTGGTTTTCTTTAATCTGAAAATCCGTTCCTTTAAAGGTGCGTTGATGTTCAATTTTGGCGTAATATTTTATATCGTTTATTGAAATTGGTCGTCCATTTATTTCCCGATTGAAGCTGGCAACATAATCCTTCATCAGCTCACGAGTGTAGGTTTTTAAGTCTTGGCTATTGTTCTGAAGTTTACGCAATTCATATTTTGATGGACTGACTGTGATGGAATAAAATTTAGGTTCTTTCTTTTTTAGTTTTGCGGTGTTTCCATCAATCTCTTTTACCACTTCTTCGGCAGAAATCTCATCCCCACATTGATTAAAAAAGTGTTCCATATCCCGCTGTTCTAAACCTTCATTTTCTTTCTCTAAATAACCCACGAAATCTGCTGAACTTTGTGAATAATTATTACCCAATTTTTGAGCTGTGATTGTAATGTACATAGCTTAAAAAATTAGAGTTGATTACTTGTATTTTGCTTTTCACGAAAGCGTACTTCTTTCTTTTCTTCGACATATTTCTTTTCTACGATTAGCGGTTTTTTTGTGGGTTCATCTGTTTCAAACAGCGATTGAATCATTGCTACCGTAGGTTTGGTTTGTGTCTTTTCTACATCTCGCATTATAGCAATAACCGCATTGATTCTTTTAAGTAATTTCGCTTCAATGGTTCGCCCTGTCGGTCCTAGTTTTTCCTTTGGTGAAATTTCATTGTAGAAGAAAAAATCAAGCATCGTAGACATTGCCTCCGTATGCGATTCGAAGTAAGTACGTGAGAAAGTTTGGAAACGTTTTGCAGTTTCTTTTTTAAATCTAATTCCAGTAAATGAGTCCATATTTCGCCGATTTGTCGCAAAATCTTCCCTAAAAATGGGCGTTTACAGCTCGTTTGTCGCAAATCGCTGATTGCCAAGAAATTAATATAAATTCAAATTGCTGATAATCAGCTGTTTGAAAATGAAAAGGAATCCGAAACATCGCGAAGCGTGTTACCCTCTTGCTATTCCTTTTCGTCCCGCTCGCGGGACAAAAATCCATACAATCCGGCTAAAAAGCCGATTGCCTCTTTCAGAGAAAATAATTTTCCGATATGTTATTTTTCGATGTGTAAGGGTATCGGCGAAAGTCAAAAATTGGATAACCTTACTTTAATTTGTATGCTGAATTTCAGCATTGTAAAGATACATTTTTTTTCTTGAATTGGATATGAATTACATACAAAAACACCTCTAAAAATTCAGAGGTGTAAGATTCAAAAAAAATGAAAAAATTATATATTGAATACGTATGTGTAGGAATACAAATTCCGAAGTGCTTCTTCCTCAATTACCGTTTCAAAACAGATATAATTTTCCTTTACGTATTTGCGGATAGCATCCCCAAATTTTCGTTCCACATCCTTTTTAGAATTTTCTAAAAGTCGGTTTTGAGTCTCTTCGCTCAGGTCTGTAAAATTGAGATATACCATAGCTATTTGTTTTACAAAATTCCGTTATCAGAAAAACTATAGTAATCGCCATCGGGCGCAAAAATCAAATGGTCTAACAATCGGATGTCAAAAACAGATGCGGCTTTTTTGATTTTGTTTGTCAATTTTATATCTGCTTCACTTGGTTCTAACTTACCACTCGGATGATTATGTGCTAATATCAAACCTACTGAAAGTGACTTTAAAACAGTTGCAAATAGGATACGCATATCTACTAAAGTTCCTGCAATTCCACCTTGTGAAATTTGGCAGATACCTTTCACTTTATTGCTGTTATTCAAGAGTACAATTTTAAATGATTCTTGTAATTCCATAGTACGTTTATCCCAATTTTGAAAAAGGACTTCCGCAGCTTGTGCAGAGGATGAAACCTGTACCCAATCTTTGGATTTGATACCACCCTCATAACTTATTTTTATTTCGTTAACTTGTGCTTTCATTGTGCATATAATTAATGTGTGAATAATGAAAAAAGAGGGCGCATCTTTCGACGGTTACGCCCTCTTTAATTTTAGATTTAGTTATCGCCTTTACTTCCAAGTAAAAGGATTTCATCCGCTACTACTTCCGTAACATAGCGTTGTTCATTATCATCAGTTGTGTAGCTTCGAGTTTTTAGTTTTCCCGATATTCCAACCTCTTTTCCTTTGGCAACATACTTTTCTACAATTTCAGCAGTCTTGCCCCAGGCTACAATTGTATGCCAATTCGTATCTGTTTGCTTTTCGCCTTTGCTGTCTTTATAATACTCATTTGTGGCTAATGAAAAACGGGCTACTTTCTTTCCGCTTTCAAGGTTCGTAATGGTTGGTTCTTGTCCAACGTTTCCAATTAACTGTACGTGATTTTTAATAGTACTCATAATAAAATATTTAAGTGATTTATATTTCCCCTATTGATTTAAAACAGATTAAATTTTAAGGGGTGTTTGTTCTTTTCTTTCGTGCACCGCACAATGGATAGAGTGGGTTTTGTCAAGACTTTTAGGGAATAAATCAGGTGTGTTTGCGACGTAGTAAAATCCTTGGATTTTCAAGGAAGTAGAAACCTTATTTTTCAATAAAACTCGTATAGTCTTGACAAGTTCCATAAGGGCATTAGCAATTCTTTTAAACGCAGTTGCGGTTGAGCGTACCGATAGTTAAGCGAAATAAGTAGCTGTGGTTAAATTAGAATTGGTTATGTCGTGCCTGTTTTTCGACGACCCGAAAAACAACAAAAGCTTTATCCATTATAAACCCCTTAAAATGTGTAAGACAGCGGTTCGGTTTTTAAGGATTTTCGAGTGAGGGCTCAAGAAGACCGCGCCGAAAATCCTGTTGAGAAAACCGAAGTGATGGATTTCCGATGAAAAAGCGGACTTAATTTACAATTTTGGCTCGGGAATGTAGTGCTCCTTCCCAGAGTACAGGGAAGGGTTAACGAAATGGAAAGCTGAAATTGGGGATTGTGTCCAAGATATTTGTAGTGAAGCTCTTTTCCTGGAATGGAGAGTAACGAAATGTAGGGGAATGTGCTGAGTGGGTATAGAATTTTAGACGAAAAAATATAACTGGTTCTGAATCAAAAATTTTCATCAAAACAAAACGATTATTCTCTATAATAATCTGTTAAATTTTATTACATTATCAAGCTAAAAGAATTACATAATTAATGAATATATTCAAGAAAAAACTAGAAGATACTACACCAAAAGAACTCAACTTTGAACCTACTGAACTTTTTCAATCTTTATTTCATAAAGAAGGTTATGCTTATTTACGTGGCATACAGGAAGAAGTATTAAATTCTTGGCACAAAATACGAGACCAGCGCGATGTGCTTTGTAAAATGAATACGGGCTCTGGAAAAACTTTGGTAAGCCTTCTAATGTTGTATTCAAAAATGGTCGAAGGTGTCGGCCCAAGTTTATATTTATGTCCAGACAGACAACTCTTGGAACAAGCAAAAATCCAAGCACATTTGTATGGAATACCTGTCTGTGAAGTAGAATATGTAGGGCAAAGAAGTGTGTTCCCCGACGATTTCTTGAACTCTAAAGCAATACTTTTATGCACCTTTCAAAAACTGTTCAACTCACGTTCAATTTTCGAGAGAGATAATATCGATGTCGGTTCTATTGTTCTGGATGATGCACACGTATGTTTAGATATTGCTAGGGATGCAACTACATTACTAATCCCATTTGGTCACGATTTAGCAAAGAGATTATTAAAGTTATTTAAAGGGGATTTGAAATATCAGGCGCCGGGCACTTATCATAGATTGATACAGGGCGACCCATATGCTAAAATTTTGAAAGTCCCTTATTGGTCCTGGCTCTCACGTAATGACGAATTAATTGAACTCATTGGTGAATTTAGCGAGGACGATGAACTGTTTTTTAAATGGGGACTAATTGCTGACGACCTAAAATCTTATGATTGTTATGTTGGTCCCAGAGGAATTGAAATTGCACCAGCCTATGTCCCATTTCATAATGTTCGGGCTTTTAATGAAGCCAAACATAGATATATCCTTTCCGCCACATTCGAAGACCAAATAGACTTAATTAAAGATTTAGGAATAGATAAAGATAGCATCAAAAATGCTTTAATACCTAAAGACAGAAAGGATGTTGGTCAACGGCTAATACTAGCTCCACAACGTTTTGATTCCAGAATAACAGATGAGCAAATAATGGCCTTAGCAAAAGACTATTCTAAATCTGGAATTAATGTAATGGTATTAACTCCTTCTTCAGAAAGAGCTACAAAATGGGAAGATATAGGTGCCAAAGTTCTGCAAAACGATAGTATAAATTCAGATATCGGAAAATTAAAAGAAGAAAAAGGGTTGTTTTATGTGTTAGTAAATAGATACGACGGGGTTGACTTAAATGGGGATATGTGTAGAGTACTTATTCTTGATGGCTATCCATCTTTTAGTTCCTATGAACAGCTATATGCTGAACTACGTTTAGAGTCTGTCAAAGCATCATTAAAAGCGCAGATAATAGAGCAAGGATTAGGTAGAGCGGTACGGTCTGGAAGTGATTACTGTACTGTTTTTCTTATGGGAAAAGACCTATTGCAATTTGTGGGCAATAAATCTAACCTTCAATATTTCACACCTGTTACCAGAGAACAGCTTAAACTGGGTCTTTCTTTATTAGATGAAGAATCAAAAGACAATACTCTTGAAACAATTAAAGAAACAGCAAATCTATGTTTGGTGCAAGATATGAGTTGGCGAGAATACCACTCAGATATATTGTCAAAAATCGAAGGCGATAAAACAGATGACCGCATATTGAAAAATTTGGAAATCGCAGATGTAGAGTCGAAAGCTATTGACCAATTCAGAAGAAGGGATTATGAAGGTGCGAGTAATCTTATTTTAAATGATATTGTTGACTCGGTTGATTTAACTTCCAAACAACGCGGTTGGTACTTCGAAAAGTCCGCAAATTACTTATTTCTTGATAATGCTCCGAAATCCAATGATTTACAATTAAAAGCGGCTCAGACGACTTCTCATATGCTTCAGTCTAAAAATGGTCATAGCTATACCAAGATTACAGCTAATGAAGGACAAGCAATACAAGTTCTTCATTTCGTTAAACGCTTTGAAACATCACAAGACTTTAAAATGTATATTGAAAGTCTCTTTGAAAATCTTAGTTTTAGTCAAGATATACCGCACACAAAGTTTGAAAATGCCTTGGCAGAAATAGGAAGTTTAATCGGTTTTTATACACAAGAACCAGAAGCTGAGTTTGGAAATGGGCCAGATGTCCTCTGGGTAATGACAGACCAGCATTATCTAGTACTAGAAGCAAAATCAAGAGCAATTCACGATGTTATAACTAGAGATAACATCAATCAACTTCTGGGTTCTGGCGAATGGTTTAAGAATTTATATGGACCTGCCGCTAATCATAATTTGGTTACATTGCAGCCTCCAAACATTAAGGGTTGGAATGTAAATACCAGCGAAAACACTCGTGTAATCGATGAAGATTCTTTAATTCTATTGAAAGATAATTTAAGAAGATTTGTTGACGGAGTCAATAATTCGGGGTTTACAGCGGCTACAACAAGGGAAATTGCAAACTTATTAGGAATACATAATTTCACGCCCAATGGCTTTAGAACTACTTATCTCAAGCCAGTTTATTCAAAGAAAGGATAGATTAAGGGTGAAAATATAGATGGCTGAGTGGTCTAAAGCTCCTGATTGAAGTTCAGGCGTGCGGGAAACCGTACCGGGGGTTCGAATCCCTCTCTATCCGCAGATACGAAAGTATTTTAGCCCGTAATTAATTTGCGGGCTTGTTGGTTTTACCAATTTCTAACTCATTTTACAAAGAGTCGTTTTTGATGAACCGGAAAATTAGGCTTCAATGTATTCTTCTTCAAAATATTTTTAAGAGCTTTTCTTCTTTTATCATAAATCCATCTTCGCAAATTATTTAATAGACCCATTTCATATTCCGAAAGCTCTGTAGGTGCTATTTCTTTCATTGTACCTAATTGGTCTGCATTCTTAAACTGACCTGCATATTGAAGTCCCAACCAAGTATAAATGTTTGCCCATTCTGTGGGCATCGGTGCTTCATACGTTCTAGGCATCATATATGCTAAAGCCTCGGTAAGTGAAGCCATTTCTTCTTGTTGCATTGAGCATAACAGTCTTGATAATTTTATGTTTTTAAGTATGTCTTTAGGAATTATATCTTGCCAAGCAGATTTAAAAACAATGATTGGACTGGTAAGACAATCCATAAAATTAAAGACAAAATCGTTATCACGCTTTTTGTTAGGCTTCAATATCTTTTTCTTTATTTGTATCGGTTCGCACTCAAAACCAAAGTCGAGCTGTACTGTTTTTATAGTATTCATAATATTTAAATTTTAGATATAAGAGAAAATCCAGTTTAGATAGGTACTGGATAAACCTTTAACTATTTCTAAGCCATTTCATAGACTTCATCGAATAATTTCTTATCCAACCGTTCTTGTTGACCAAAACTCTTCTTCAAAGTATTATGTAATACTGAGTTAAAAGCGTTGTAACCTAACCACAGATTCGGTTCTTCATTGAGTAACAAGGCTTCGTAATTCAAAATTTCAATGACTTCACGAGACTTTTTTGAAGGGTCGCTATTCTTGTCGCTACACTCGTATCTAAAGAGTTTGGTTTTTTCGAGAATAGCCTTGACGAATTCTTGGGCATCGATGATTTTAAATTCCTTCATCTTATCGAACTTCTTAGTAATGGTATAAAACTCATTATCTAAAAACTTGTCAAACAAGTTGTTCAATCTGGGCATAATAAGGTGTGTATTGTTCTTACTGTGCTTGATAGAAAACTCGATTTCTGCCTGAGAAACGTGCAATCCGTTGGAACATACTTTTCGGTAATACCCAAAGTGACCAGAGGTCTTTTCGCTACCATCATAAGAGTTTTTAAAGCGTAACATCGGCAGTATCAAATCCTTGTTATTCTTGACGGTAAACTGACTTTTATCATCGATGATAAAGTCGGTTATGAACGACCTATCATTCTTGTTGATGGTGCGTTTGTGAAAGTTCAGTTCTGCATCGGTCAGCATTTCTTCTGCTTTCTTGAAGAACAATTGGTTCGGGATATGACCGTAGCTGTTCGAGACTACATTAACGATTTTTCCATTTGAGATGATGACATTTTCAAGCCCTCGTCGAGATTCCATCTGTGTCAAAGTTTTTAAGGATTTCATTTCTGATGGAACAAAGATTTCATCCTGCTGTAAATTTTGTAAATACATAGCTTTTGAATTTAGATTAAACAATATTTGAGCGTAACCCAAACGGAAGCTAAAATCTCAGCTCAAAAGGAAACGGAATAAATAAGTAAGGGAAGAAGCGTTGGCTTTATGCCGTAGTCTTTTGATGGGTATATTTTGCGAGTTTATCTTTGCGCTACTATTGATTGATTATTTCTTTCTGTTAAATAACCCACTTCAATCAGAATATTATCTAAAAAAGAAGAAGAGCCAGCACGAATGCCGACCCTTCTTCAAACAACAAAAGCTAATCGTTCAAATCTTGAATTTGTTTTTCAAGAATTGTTATTCGCTCTTTCAAGCGCTCTTCACGCTGGCTTCTTTTTTCAGCATATTCCTTCTCAATGTTTACAATCTTGGATTTGTAATACCCTTGCATCGCATTGTAGAATGAAATGTTCGTCAAATTATTAATGTGGTTGCTTTCGCCAAAATGTACTTGCTTAGTTAGCATATAGCGAATCAGCTTATGAAAGATTTCTTTTTTGAACTTCTTCTTGAAATTTTCGACAATTTCCACATCTGTCATCTTGGACGTATTACTCAATAAACCCGAAAAGAATCTTTGTCGTCCTACATAATCCACATTGTTTTCATAGAGCGATAATGAAAATGCCACCATTTCATCTACTGAAAGTGCTTTCTTGGTGTCAATGTATTTGGTCTCTCTAATCATTGAGACAACTTCTTCAAACTGTTTGTTATTTTCAATATGCTTTTTACGGATTTCCCTTTCGTTGATTTTTACGATTTGTTCTCCTGGGGTACAGTCAGCCATTTTTCTGTTGGCCAAGGGTTCAGAATATATTGAATTTTCAGTTTCAGATTTCTCAATGACCTTAACAAACACTTCTTTGTGTTGGTGCGTTTCAGGGTGGAACACGATGCCATTTACAAATCCATTTTCTTGAGCTGAATGATATATTCCTAATTCTTCTTCATAATCTTGTACAGCTTCCGTTAATTTTCTTCTTAATTCATCATCAGAAAGTTCATAATGTTGATATTCTGTTTTGATGTCCGCAATTGTTGGCTCATTGGGGTTTTCGATAATTTCAACATCATCCAGCAAATAGGCCTTCAAACCATTTTTTTCCAGTTGGGATATAATGAGCTGATTATTTTCGTCATCTACCCAATATTTCTGTATTTCCGGAATCAATAGAATGTTCTCTTTCTTGGATTTTTCAATCAGGTTCAAGAAAGATTTTGTCTTCTTTGCCTCAAAACAAGCTGATTTTGTACAGACCATTTTTCCTTCGCCAAATAAATTTCCTTGATTTGCCGCATTAAATGGACATTCTACACAAGACCCAGCTTTTGGCATTAACTTTTTGTCAGTTACATCAAAGGATGCTTTTTCCAAATCAAAGGTTTTGTCTTTAATCATTCTGTTGACTTGATGTGCATTGAAATTTTCACCCATTGTTTCAAGCATCATTTGCTGTTCTTCAGGCTCAAATAGTGCAACGCCAATTCCTAGAGAAATGGTCATATCACCATTGCGAACAAAGTGCTTAAACCCTTCTATAAGTCCAGCTAATTTTAAACGCTGTCTTATAAAATTATCACTTCGTCCTAATCGTTTTGCTATTTCAGAAGGCACATATTTCTCGCTCAAAAAGGCAATTGCTTCTGCCTCTTCGGTAGGTTCGACATCTTGTCTTTGTAGGTTTTCGATGATTTGAACTTCCAGAACATCATTGTTCTTATACGTTCTCACTATACAAGGTATCGTTTTCTTACTTGCTAACTTACTAGCACGAAACCTGCGTTCGCCCATTACTATGATATACTCTTTTCCAGACTTACGTACAGTAATAGGTTGAAGTACACCGTGTTTTTTAATACTCTCGGAAAGCTGCTTTAACAACGCTTCGTTAAAAGTCTTTCTTGGTTGCTTTGGGTCGGGAATGACCTTATCAATGCTAAGGTTCTGAATTTGAAGTCCAATTGCCTTTTGCGTCAATCCTTCTTTGACATCCTTTTTAACAGTTGTACTTACTTTACCGTTTCTACTTTTGATACTTGCTTTTGTTGTCATAATACTTAAATTTTAGATTAAACAATATTTAAGCAGAAACCAAACGGAAGATAAAATCTTGGCTCAAAAGGAAACGGAATAAATAAGCAAAGGATAAAGGGTCGGCTTTATGCCGTAGTCTTTTGATGGAAGTATTTTACGAGTTTAAATTGCGGGTATATTGTATGATAATAAACTCTGCCTAGCGAAGAAATGTGGATGCTATTCGCCTAAATCTATTAATTACTATGAAACTTAATATGGTTTGAGATTAAATGGAAGTAATAGTAATCAATTCAAATGTAGTTCTTAAAATATCCAAATGTTGTACCTATGTTGTACCCAAGGCTAAAAACCTTGACGAAATTCCATTGTTAAAAATAAAAAAGCCGAAGATTTCTCTTCGGCTTTTGTGCGGGCGAAAGGACTCGAACCTTCACACCGTGAGGCACTTGATCCTAAGTCAAGCGTGTCTACCAATTCCACCACGCCCGCATTTTAACAATATTTTAAGAACCTATACTTGGTTAAATCCTAAGTCTAGCGTGTCTACCAATTCCACCACGCCCGCAAAAGGAGTGCAAATATAATTCAATTTTTCAATTGAAAAATATTCCTTTTCGAAAATTTTTATCAGATTTTACCATTAGTTAAAAAACAGACTAATGACAAAAAAGTACAATGCCATTATAAAACCTATAATCAAACCAACGGCCAAAAACTTAATAGAGAAGTTTACACTGCGGAATTTTTCAGTTGCAATTTTGGAATTTATATAAATTTGCTGTCCTAATTGATCAAAGACACGGTCTTCATCCACACTAATATCATAAAATGTCTTAGAGAAATTTTTGATATCACCAAATGCAGAAATTACATCTCCAAAAAAGAATATATTACTGTCGTAGTCTTTTTTAAAAATTGGAATAAAGCATCTGATACTATAATAAATGGATATGCATATACAAAGACTCCATATACTAAAAAGAACATAGAATATTGGATCATAGCCAATTTTTTCAGAGATAGCTTCTTGACTTAGATATATAAGATTGAACACCAAACCATAGAAGGAAAGTATCAGTCCGGCCTTAACTTCAGATGCTTTGATCAAACTTAGTATATAATTAATTGTACCCCAGTAATGATCTACTAAATCATCTGTATGCTTGTTCTTAACATAACTCTCTTGAACAGATGTATCAACTACTTCTTTTTCTTCCATGGGTTTACTTTTCAAAAAAAATTATTTAGTAGTCATTGTTTCAACTCCTTTCCAGCTATCATTTATTTCTTGGGTGATAAGGTGGGCAGATTTGTTTAAAAAAAGCTTCGCTGTCTTGTCGTTTATGTTCATTTTAAAAATTTGCTGAAAGGTGACTGCTGCCATCGCAAATTCCTTTTTAAAGTATAAATTCATTGCATGATCAAAAGTAGGAAGAGTCATAAGTTTATGGTTTAACAATGACAATTCGTCTCCATTAATACATTCATATAGGTCAATGGGTTTTTGCTTTCCTTTAACCTGTACTGGACCTAAATACCTAAAATCAAATTCTTCAGGATCGGTCAACTTGTCCTTGCATTCCTGAGTCAATAATATTGAAGTACCATAATGTTTTGATAAGCCCTCTATTCGAGCAGCTGTGTTTACCGTATCAGAAATTATTGCTGCATCCAACCTTTCTATATCTCCGGTAATGCCCATAATAAGCTTCCCTTTTTGCATGCCCATACCAACCTTGATAGGTAACCTCTTCTTGGTAACACGTTCTTTATTGTAATCTTGTAGCGCTTTGTGCATTTCTACCGATGCCCTTATAGCGTATTGAGATCCTTTTGGAAAAAGTGCCATAAAACCATCTCCCAAATACTGCAAGATGAATCCGTTGTTTTTTCGGATTATAGGGCCCATTCTATTGTTGAATGCATTGACAAACAAGAAATTTTCTTCGGGGTTCATCCCTTCGGAAATTGTAGTGAACTCCCTGATATCGGCAAAAACCACTGTTACTTCTTTCTCAACCAAATCTCCCAATACTACTTCCGTAATATTTTGTTTGCCCAAAGATTTAATAAATTCTGATGGCACAAATTTCTGGCTTACTTCATGTATCCTTCTAATTGCCTCTTCCCTATCCCTTGCTTCTTTTAATCCTTTTTGGTAGAGATGGGCGCTTTCAATAGCAGCTGCGGACTGTAATGTGATTGTTGTCAATAATTTTAATTCTGCAGCTGTAAATTCTTTTTTTTCTTTATTGCCTAAAATCACTATTCCCAAAGTCCGATGCTTTACCTTAAGTGGAGCGTACATAACCGCTTTAAGATGTTGTAGGGATACGTTATCCTTAATTCGCTCTTGTGGAACAATGGCAGAGCTCCCTTTTAAAATAAGGTTTTTTAGAACCTCGTTTTGTTCCACTATATTTTTTTCGCTGTCTGGATTATCCCCAAAAGAAGCAAGTTCAAATACCTTATCTTCATCAGGTTCATACATTAAAAACAAACCATGGGTAGATCCAATAATTTGGGAAGATTCCTGTAGTGCAATCTCTGCTATCGATTTAGTATCTATTTTTTCAGAAATCATCTCGCTCAAACCATAAATCATGTTTATCTCACGATAAAGGTTCAAGACTTCTTTTCCTATTTTCTTTTTTTCAAATTCTTTTTGAACCAAAAGTTTAATTAAATCAGAGATGTATTTACCCTTATCACTTTTTGATTTAAAAATTCCAAAAACAATGGATTCATGTGTGAGTTCCTGTTGAAACTGAAATCCACTCTTTTCTCCCAAAAGTACATTTCCCTTACTATCAGCAACAAAAAAATCTACTCCCTCACTTAAGGCAACGTTCTTTATGAGGGACATTGATGCAATGTCTTTCTGAAGTACATGTTTTAGTGATTTTACTAGTAAAGAGGTTGTTTTCTCGGTCATTTTTAGAATCAGCTCTTGAGAATTTCTTCGGCAACTGCCAACATCTCATCTGGATCAAAAGGCTTGGTCATATATTTATCCGCTCCCATCTCTAATCCTTTTTGTCTATCTATTTCTTGTCCTTTTGCAGTTAAAAGAATAATATATATATCTGATGAGTCAAGTTCTTTTTTTACTCTTTGACACACTTCCATTCCGTTCATCTTTGGCATCATTACATCTAAGAACACCAAATTCGGTCTTGACTCATTTATGACGTTTAAGGCTTCTTCTCCATTTTCTGCAAAAAGCAGTTCTACGCCCTCATCTTCCAAATCTTCCAAAGTCTGTTCAATGAGCATTCTAATATGGGATTCATCATCTACAATCAATATTTTTTTATCCATTCGTTATTTCTGAATTAAGCTAGTTTAGTTTTATGTTTTATTCATAGACAAAGAACATTACGTTCTCCATACCTTTTTGAACTTTTAGGTCCTTAATGAAATTTTTATCTCCATTGTAGACCGAATTGAGCATAATAATGTCAGGCATTGCTTCTGATGCCGTTTGCAACAAATTATCTGTGTTAGCCTTCATGACCTTATAGCCCCTTGCGCTCAAAACTTCGGTAAGTGTTTTTACTGCTGAGGCATCTTCATCAACCACTAGAACTTTCTTTTTTGAAACACCTTGCTCCAATAATTCATCTACTTCATGAAACAATTTTTCAGTATCAATAGGTTTGGTCAAATAACGATCTACACCTATTCTAAATCCACGTTCTTTGTCCTGCACTATGGATAGAATAATAATAGGAATATCCATGGTAGAGGGGTCATTCTTTAATACAGCGGCAACGTCAAAACCATTTATTTCTGGCATCATCACATCTAGAATAATGAGATCGGGCTTCTCCAACCGTACCATATCCAAAGCTGCTTTACCATTTGCGGCTTCGCGAACTCTATATCCTGTATCTGACAACTCTTGTCTTAATAGTGACCGTATGGGTGTATCATCATCAACCACTAAAATGGTGGGCTTACCATCTTCGTTTTTCTTCGAGCTATGGCTTATTTGTTTTTTAAGACTCCTGAGAATTCGGTCTAATTGTATTGGCTCCTGTACGGCTGCTTCGCCTAAAAGAGGTATGGAAAAGAAGAACGTGCTACCTACATTGAATTCACTCTTCATCCAGATAATGCCCCCATGGTGTTCAATAATCTCACGACAAATAGGAAGGCCTAGACCTGTTCCCTGTGGTTTATCTGTTAGCGTATCACCAGCTTGCCTAAAACGTTCAAAAATTTTGTGCTTATCCTTTTCTGCTACTCCAATGCCTGTATCTTGAACTTCAAAAATAAGCTGTCCTTTGTCTTGATATGCTTCAACACTTACCGTTCCTTTTTCAGTGAACTTAACTGCATTGGACAAGAGATTGATTATCACTTGAATTAATTTGTCCTCATCAGCTTTTATTATTGGCAAGTCTTCAGGTATATTTTTCTTTAAAACCAGGCTTTTTTGCTCAAACAAGGAAGAAGTAGCAGCTATGCCCCTATGAATCACATCTTGCAGAAAAACAGGCCTCATGTTCCACTCCATCTTACCTGATTCTATTTTGGCAAGATCCAGCACATCATTAATAAGATTGGTAAGTCTTTCACCTTCAGACACCACTACGTCTAAATTTTCACTTACTTGTTTCATGGTCCGTTTTATCTTTTGATCATCAACGGTAACCGCAGGAAAAATTTTATCCTCTAAGCGTTTACGGATGATTTTGGCAAAACCTAAAACAGATGTGAGCGGTGTTCTAAGTTCATGACTGACTGTTGACAGAAATGCACTTTTAGCTTCATTGGCATCTTCTGCCTTTGCTTTTGCCTGTTTGGCATCTTCATACAATTCTGCATTGTGCAAGGCGATACCCACATTTATGGCTATGGTATTTAAAAGTCTTTTATCCTCATCATTAAATCTACTTTCATGCTGCACACTTTGAACGCTGAGTACTCCAATAACAACATCTTCAACAGGTATGGGAACCCCTAAATAGGAAATGGCTTGCTTACCTGTTTGTTGAATACCGCTTTTTGTGTATTCAGCCTTTATATCCGTATCCTTATTGATAAGTAATGGCTCACCGGTTTGAATAATTTTGGAAGTAAGTCCTTCCCCATACTTCATTGGTGGCATATCATCTCCGTCTTGATACGGGAAATCTATGATTCCGGTATCCGGGTTAAGGATGGCCAAATAGGTAATATCAGATTTAAATACCTCCTTCATTTGGTTACCTACCAATTGTATAAGTGCATCCAGTTCCAATTTATCATTGAGTGCTTTACTTACTTGGTTTACCGTTGCAAGTTCACTTAACCTTTGATTGGATTCCTTGGTACGCTCCTGTACTTTCTCTTCAAGTTCTTTCTGTTGGTTTAAAAGAATCTTGGTTCGTGCTTTTACCGAAAAGTAAATAAATCCTAAAATACCTAAAGCATAAAGTGAATAGGCCCACCACGTTTTATACCATGGGGGAGCTACGGTAAACGTGAAGGATGTGACTTCGGTTTCATCACCAAAAAGACTCTTGGCTTTGGCATTAAAGGTATATGACCCTGCTGGTAGATTAATATATTCCCTAGTGGTCTGCTTACTCCAATCTGACCATTTATCGTTAAGCCCATCTAACTTGGTGGTATATTGCATATTATTTTGTGCGATGAAAAGAGGCGCAGCATAATCGAAACTCAATGTATTGTTTTGAAAATCTAATTTCAAGTCTTTTGGCAACTCCTTTGAGCCAGCATAGATCAATGAGTCACCAGCTACTTTCATTGATCTAATTTTTAAATCAAATTTGGACAAAGTCCTTTTATTCATTTTACCGCTGTAACGGATAATACCATCAGGGCCTGAAAACCAAGCTATTTGCGAGCCATCTGATTTCGGTTTTTCAACATGTACATTGATTAAGTCGGTATTCTTTAGTTCTCGTAAGGTTTCCGTATCCAAATCTACAGTCCCATCTTCGTTCTTTTTGGCTATAGTAATACCTGAACCAACATTGAACCAAAACCTATTTTCCGAGTCTAATTCTGGAAACAAAAACCCAGGATTTTCAAGGCTTATCAATTCACTGTAGAAAAATTTATTTTCAAAAAATTTCTGGTTTTCTTTATCAAAGGCATACGTTTTACCTTCTGAGGAAAAAAAATGGGGTTCCCCAAAAACTCTGGTAATAGACATACTAACATCTTTAGGCAGACCATCTTCCACATCATAAACTTTAACCTTGGAAGCATCAAGATTTAGTTTTGAACCATTGAATTGTGTGTCAAGTAATAGTATTTCACTGTCGTTTCGGCTACCTAACCAAATATTCCCATCTGAATCTTCGAAAAATCCGCCGTTTGGGTTTTTTGCAATTTCTGATTCAAAAACAAATTGGTTTTCTGATTCATCAAAATACAAACTGGTTATACCGCCCTCGTGAAAAGCGAACATTCTATTTTCATCGTAAGTAGATATGATAGAATAGCGAGATCTAAAATTATAATCTATACTTTTTCTAACGTACTCAAAGGTTTTCCCTTTGATTTCGAACATACCCATTGCACCGAGCCCGGTATAAAGTCGACCTCTAGTTTCGGTAAAGTTACCGCCTTGACCAATGGTACCCTCCATGAATTTTACCTCACTATCTCCATCTTTTAAATAATAAATTCCGTTACCCGTAGTAAAGTATACAAAATCATTTAACCTATGCGCATCTAAAACACTACTGGTGCCCAGACCTGAAGCAGTGGTTACATATGTGAAAGGAGAGTTCAGGTCAACTTTAGAAATGCCTTTAAATATAGCCAACCATAGTACACCTCTAGAGTCCACATAAGAATAATCAACGGTGCCATCTTGTAGCCCGGTATCCACGATATAACTCTGCAATAATTCACCATCATGACTCATTAAATAGGCGCCATTACTAAACGTATTGAATACAAATCTACCATCATCCAATGCGACTCCAGGTAAATACAAACTGCCTTTTACAAGCTCATCCAATTCTGTTTTAAACGGTTTAAATGTTTTACCATCATACAAGTAAAATCCTTGTGTTCTTGTACCTACAAGCATGGTTTTGTCATCATAGGGCAACATGGTGTAGATGCGTTCACTTGTAAATTTTTCTCCTTCAGGAACAACATTTAGTTTTCCATTTTCATAAATACAAAGTCCCTTACCCCATATCCGAATGTATAATTTGTCATGAACAACTTGGCCCACATGCAGACCGCCTTCTGGCACAACAACTTCAAAAGTATTGCCATCCCATATGTATAATTTATCGTTGGTTCGATAAACCATTCTTCCTTTGAAATAATCAACCTCCCAAACAGTGCCGAGTGCCCTATGCTCTTCAGGTATTTTATCTTTTAAGGAAACATAGTTTAATTCTCCTAAATCATTAACCCCTAGATAGCCAAGTTCCCCTTCTCCCGCCACGAAAATAGTACCGTTATCGTCTTTGGCCAGACTTCGGGCACTTACATAATTTTTAAGCGGTATGGTTCTCCAACTAACACCATCAAACTCCAGGACCCCCGAAGTATTGGCAAAATACATGATGCCGTCATCACCCTCCAAAACCCACCAGTTAACGGGTTGTGCACCATAATCTTGATAGTAGTAATTGGTTATTTTCGGTTGACCTACCTGTTTTTGGGCAACAACTGAAAAAGAGAAAAAAGAAAAAAGTGAGGATAAGAAGTATAGTACTATACTCCTTATAGATCGAACGAGAGGTTTCTGCATGTTTGGTTGGTATATCAATACCTATAGGTCTTTGACCCTAGGCAATGGTTTTAAATGTACAAAAAAAAATGTAACGATGATTGGTAAGCCCCGATAATGTTTTACTAGTAAGGACTTCCTTACACAAGCTGCTTTACTAAGATTAAAAACTTGTTTTTTGTACTTTTAAGGCTTTTTAAAATTTTATGCAAAAAATCAACAATTACATTGCTACTCATAAGACCCGATTTATCAATGAGCTCATCCAACTTTTAAAGATTCCTTCCATTAGTGCAGACACCGCCTATTCAAAGGACGTTCTGGAAATGGCCAAAGCTGTTGAAAAATCCTTGGTAGATGCTGGTTGCGATATCACCGAAATTTGCCAGACCAAAGGGTATCCGGTAGTATATGGGGAAAAATTAATTAATCCAGATTTACCCACTATACTGGTTTACGGGCATTATGATGTGCAACCACCAGACCCAATAAACTTATGGAACTCCCCTCCATTTGAGCCTATTATAAAAAAAACGGCTCTGCATCCTGATGGAGCCATATTTGCAAGAGGCGCATGTGATGACAAAGGGCAAATGTACATGCATGTGAAGGCCTTGGAATTCATGGTCAAAACTGACCAACTGGCTTGTAATGTAAAGTTTATGATTGAGGGTGAAGAAGAAGTTGGAAGTGATAGTTTGGGTGAGTTTTTGGAAGCGAATAAGGAAAAATTCTCTAATGATATCATTCTAATTTCGGATACTGGGATAATGGCCAACGATGTTCCATCCATAACAACAGGATTAAGAGGATTGAGCTATGTTGAAGTTGAAGTTACGGGACCTAACCGTGATTTACATTCAGGTATCTACGGCGGTGCGGTTCCCAACCCCATCAATGTCTTAAATAAAATGATTGCGTCACTGCATGATGAGAACAATCATATTACCATTCCTGGTTTTTATGATAAAGTTGAGGAGGTTTCTGATGCAGAGCGAGCAGAAATGGCAAAGGCACCTTTTGACCTAGAGGAATACAAGAAAGCACTTGATATTAATGATGTGCAAGGTGAAAAAGGGTATTCAACCTCAGAAAGATATTCCATAAGACCCACCTTGGATGTCAATGGAATTTGGGGAGGGTACACTGGTGAAGGAGCAAAAACGGTTATTGCCAGTAAAGCCTATGCAAAAATATCCATGCGTTTGGTACCTGACCAAGACCCCGATGAAATTACCGCATTGTTTACCAAACATTTTGAAGCTATTGCACCAAAAAGTGTGAAGGTTAAGGTTACACCTCATCATGGCGGACTTCCATACGTTACAAATATGGACAGTATTGGCTACAAAGCTGCTGCAAGAGCCTATGAAACCACTTTTGGTAAGACCCCGGTACCGGAAAGAACTGGTGGAAGTATCCCCATTGTTGCCCTTTTTGAGCAAGTCTTGAAAAGTAAGACCATTCTAATGGGCTTTGGATTGGATAGTGATGCTATTCACTCCCCTAATGAACACTTTGGGGTTTGGAATTATTTAAAAGGTATTGAGACAATACCTTATTTCTATAAATACTTCACAGAAATGAATAGTTAAAAAAAACATTTCCCCACAAAAATTCAAAACCCCTTATCTATAAGATTTGGGGTTTATTTTTTAAATTTTACTCTACATTTGTAGAATTTAAATATTTATTCTATGTTTGTAGAGTTAATTCTAATCTTGTAGAGAATGCAGTTATCAAAATCTGAAGAAGAACTCATGAATATTTTGTGGAAACACAAAAAAGCGTTTATGAAAGATTTATTGGATACCTATCCAGAGCCAAAGCCGGCAACTACAACCGTGGCCACCTTACTAAAACGTATGTCAGACAAAGGATTTATAGCCTATAAGAGTTTTGGACGCTCAAGGGAGTATTATCCTTTGGTAAAGAAGAAGGATTATTTTTCAAAACATGTAAATGGACTTATCAAAAACTTCTTTAATGATAGTGCTTCACAGTTTGCATCATTCTTTACGCAAGAAACAGATCTCAGCAAATCTGAATTGGAAGCTTTGAAAAAATTGATCGACAACGAAATCAAAAAAAGATAATCATGCTGGAATATCTATTAAAAACTTTTGCTTGTTTGGCTGTATTTCTGCTATTCTATAAGCTACTATTGGAAAAAGAAAGCATACATAAATTTAAACGGTTCTATCTGTTGGGCGGGGTCATGGCCTCTTTTATTATTCCAGGTCTGGTTTTTGTGGAATACATTGAACCTACAGTAACTTCCAATACTACTTTCACAGCTTCATATGAGGAGTATTCACCCATTATAAATGAACGGCCAAATGATATGGACACGCTCAACTGGCCCTTAATTTTATGGTTCGTTTACGGTTTGGGCATTGTAGGTTTTGGTTTTCGATTTTTTAGGCACCTTTTTCAAATTTTGAAACGGATCAAGAACAACCCAAAAATCAAACAAAATTTTATCACGAAGGTGTTGTTACGGGAAAAAATGCCCCCACATACCTTTTTTAGTTTCATTTTCTTGAACAAAACTAATTTTGAGTCCAACGCCATTCCTAAAGAAATACTGACGCATGAAGAAACCCATGCTAGGCAGTACCATAGTATTGATGTTCTGTTCATTGAACTTTTACAGGTGGTTTTTTGGTTCAACCCCTTAATCTATTTATTCAAAAAAAGTATAAAACTAAATCATGAATTTTTAGCGGACAGGTCCGTCATTGATGAGGAGCGGAATACTGTCAATTATCAGAACACATTACTATCATACTTATCACATGAAAGTTTAAAAAAATATCAGTCAACCGGCATTTCAAATGCCATCAATTATTCATCAATCAAAAAACGATTTACAATCATGAAAAAAAGAACATCAAAAAAAGCGGTATTCCTTAGAGCCTTTTTGCTCCTTCCCCTGTGCGCAATCCTACTTTATGGATTTAGCGAGATTAAATATGTTGAAAAAGACAGTAGTTCATCACCAAATAGCAATCAAAATCCAACTCAACCATCAGAAATCATAAAATCGGGAGATGAGAATACCAAAGAAATGTTCAACGGAACAAATTTTACAGCCCAAGACACGCAAGCTATTGAAGAGGATAACGGCGATATAGCAGGGGGCGTTTCCACAAAGAAAAACTTCCAAATCAACGCTACTAGAGCACAAATGGCCGAATACAACTCTATAGCCAAAAAGTATAATGAGATGTTATCCAAACAAGGTGATTTTCATATCGAAGGAGCAGATATAGAACGATTGAAATATCTCCACGGATTAATGTCCGATAAACAAAGAGCAAATGCAGAGCCTTTTCCCAATTTTCCTGAACCGCCGTCCGCCCCTGAACCACCTAAAGAAGTTTCCCCTGATACTCCCCAATCCCCTGGATTGAGATTCAGCATAGCCGAGGCCGCTTATACAAATGCAACGTCATTAGATACACTAATAGCCTCAGCACCAAAACCTGAAACTAAAAACCAAAGTCAATGGGTTGTATCATCTGGCATAAATCCAAATTCGCGTGGAAATGATTATAATGTGCTCCCACCGCCTGCGCCTGCTATTGCCAAACATGTAAATACAGACAATTATTCCTCTGAATTAAAATCTGCTCTTAAACTATATTTAAATAGTGTATTGGCCTACGAACAAAATGTACAAGCCTATAGAAAGGACAAAAAAGGAAACCTAAAAAATCTACAAGTTGAATTTGAAGAAGTGATGCAATTGTATACCAACTACTACAAGTTGGCACACAAGGAGAATAAATTTGTACAGCCTTCTCCGGCTTTTAGGAACACAAGCACTGTAACATCGTTGCCTCCCACGCCCCCCTCTCCTCCATCACCATTGGACCATATTATTGATATGGCCAAAAAAGGAACTACGTTCTATTTTGAAGAAAAAGAAATATCCTCAGACCGCGCTATAGAATTACTAAAGAAAAACAAAGAACTGAATATCGAAACCACCGGGCACAACTCAAAAAACCCCAAGGTCAAAATTTCCAAAAGCCCCATTCGAGTTAAAAAATCATCTGCTTCAAAAATAAATTTAGAAACAGGCAATATAACCGTAAATGGAAACGAGCTATTTTACAGTACTAAAAACGGAATAACGAGCTATTTCAATACTAAAGGGGAACAAGTGGACCGTCAGGGCAAAAAGCTTGAAGGGCAATCAACAAAGAATCCAACATTCTATTATAACGGGAACAAAATATCATCTGCAAAAGCCCATCAGTTGTTAAAAAACAATAGATTAATACAAGTGGCGACCGAAGATTACACCGAAGATGAATATGCCGTTGTATTGACCGATTTGAGCAAAGTTTCCTATAACAAGAATCCCAATAAAAACAATAATCCCAATTCTTTTATCGACCTAACGGAAATGATTGAGAAAGAGGCTTTATTTTTCTATAATGACAAACCTATCTCAACCGAAAGAGCATTATGGTTAACCCAAAACACTGAAATAGAAAGGGTAAACACCAAGAGTTCAAAAAATGGAAAGCCAAAAGTATATTTTTGGAAAAAGAATTAGGCATCCATACACTTTATCAAATCACAAATCACTGTTAAAGCCTTCATTTCGAAGGCTTTTTGTGTAACAAAATCATACAAATTGCGTTCTAATAGTCAATCAGAACCAAACGAACACTATCATGTTACAACGCTTTTTTATTTTCTGCTCTGGAGCGGACACCCAAATTTTAGAGACTTGTTCCAACGGGGAACGCAACAAATATGCAGGTATTGGCGCCACTGTTTTCTTTACGGCCATAATGGCTTTTATTGCAAGTGGGTATGCGCTCTACACTGTTTTTGATAACATTTACACCTCTATTTTCTTTGGATTGATTTGGGGTCTGTTGATTTTTAATCTAGACCGTTACATTGTATCCACCATAAAAAAACGAGACAATTTTAAAAGTGAGCTTGTACAAGCGGCACCGCGAATCATCTTGGCCATTATTATAGCCATTGTTATTTCCAAACCCCTTGAAATGAAGATTTTTGAGAAGGAAATAAATCAGGTATTGCTGGAAGAAAAAAATGCCATGACCTTGGCAAACCAAGAACAGATTGCTTTGCAATACACTCCTAAAGTTGAGGGACTCAATCAAGAAATCTCCCGACTAAAAAACGAAATTGCCGCTAAAGAAGCGGAAACCAATGCGCTGTACGATACCTATATTTCGGAAGCTGAGGGTACGGCAGGAACGGGGCTTTTGGGAAAGGGGCCGGTTTATGCCGAGAAACGTGAAAAGCATGATGCCTATTTGGCTGAATTGAGTACACTTAAGCAAACCAATTCAGAGAAAATACAGGCTATTGAAGCCCAAATAGCCACTTTAGGAACTGATTATGATACCGCAGTGACCAATTCACAACCTATAATTGATGGTTTTGATGGATTGATGGCACGTATCAATGCCTTGGGCAAATTGCCATGGTTGCCTTCATTTTTTATTTTCCTTTTGTTTCTAGCCATTGAAACCGCTCCCATTATTGCCAAACTTTTGGCTCCAAAAGGAGAATATGATTATAAGTTTGAGGAGCAGGAAAGTGTGGTTGCCACTTGGGTAACACAAAAAGTAGCGCAACGTAAATTATTGTTTTCCACAGATGGGGAACTTAACCAAAAAATTTACGAGGATATCAAAAACGAGGAGGAATTGTACCGCTACAAAAAGGAAAAAGCCGAAGAATTGCTTAAACTCCAGGCAGACTCTTTTCATAAAGTGCAGATTAAAGGACTTTAGCTGACCTTTGAATCTTAGATTAAAATTCCCGAACTTCACGTATCTGTTGACATAATTTATTGAAACGAATCATATCCTTTAAGTTAAGGTCAATTTTACGAAGTTCATGAAATACAAGAAATCACAAATCGGTTGGGTTGCCCTGTTGATTTTTGCACTGGTAATCATTCTTCCCTATTTGGTGTATGCAAACCAATGGGGAAATAACCCACTTCCTTCAACACCATTCTTGGTTCTGGTTTTGATTTTTGTGGTTATATGCTTCATGTTCTACAAACTTAAGGTTGAACTCAGCGGCTCAATTCTAAAACTGACTTATGGCATTGGGTTGATTAGAATCAAGCTTAAAATTGATGAACTGGAACGAACGGAGATAGTCAAAACCCCTTGGTACTATGGACTAGGTATTAGAATAACACCTAAGGGAATGCTGTATAACATTCAAGGATCGAAAGCAGTCAGCATTGAATATACAAGTAATGGAAAAAGAAAATTGGTTATGGTCGGATCTCCTGAGCCAGAACGACTTAAAGAAGCACTTGAAGAGCATTGGAAAAAGTAACATTCGGACTAACAACTTGTATAAAATTAAGAGCTTGGGTACTTTCTAAAATCTTTATCCGTCCATTAGCCTTTGAATCTTAGATTAAAATTTCCGAACTTCACTTATCAGCCTGCTAAAAACAATTAAAATAGTCCTTAGCTTAACGTTATGGTTAATACCGAAAACCAACGCATTTGAATGAACAAAACAATATTTGAAATTACCAAAATGGACTGTCCATCGGAGGAAAATTTAATCCGAATGAAATTGGACGGAATTTCAAGTATTGCCAATTTAGACTTTGACATTCCGAATCGAAAATTGACCGTTTTTCACAGCGGAGAAATTGACCAAATCGAAAAGTCCATTATCGAACTGAATTTAGGCGGAAAGAAAATTTCGACCGAACAAACCGACCTAACGGAATTTAAAGAAAATGCAAACCAGAAAAAACTACTTTGGTCTGTCCTTGCCATAAATTTTGCCTTTTTCATTATCGAAATAACGACAGGAATTATGTCTAAATCAATGGGATTAGTTGCCGACAGTTTGGATATGCTTGCCGACAGTTTTGTGTACGGAATTAGCTTATTTGCGGTTGGCGGAACGATAATAAAGAAAAAACGGATTGCGAAACTTGCTGGATATTTTCAAATAACACTTGCGATGATTGGATTTTTGGAAGTTTTAAGAAGGTTTTTCGGAGACGGGAAACTTCCTGATTTTTCGACAATGATAATCGTTTCGGTTTTTGCACTTATCGCAAATGGAATTTGTCTTTATATTTTGCAAAAATCAAAAAGCAAAGAAGAGGCACATATGAAAGCGAGTATGATTTTTACCTCGAATGATGTGATAATTAATTTAGGTGTAATAATCGCAGGACTTTTAGTGAATTGGTTGAATTCGAGCAAACCTGATTTGATTATAGGCACAATCGTCTTTGGTTTAGTAATACAAGGAGCATTCCGAATATTGAAATTAAGTAAATGAGTAAAATAAAGCACTAGCCACAACAACGTGTATAATTAATTGCTTTGGTAAGTGCAATCCTTTCTGTTTTGACACTTTGTTTCAACCCATCTTCATTTTCCAAAGGATGGAGCCACCATTTATACATTACAACTTTGTTAGTCCACAATCCACTTCCATCAATATACCATTGAATCTTAGATTAAAATTTCCGAACTTCACGTATCAGTCGCTAAAGACAATTAAAACAGTCCTTAGCTTAACGTTGTAAAACATTTGAATGAAAATCTCTCTGACAATATTATTCCTTCTAAATTTTGGAGTTTCTAACTCTCAAAGCTTTATTGAAGGAATTGTTTCTTGTGCAGAACATCGATTTGATGAAAAATTGAAATTTATCGTTGATAAAAAGATATTGGAAACAAACTTTGAATTCAACGAATCAAAAACAATCGTTGAAGTTCATAATCCCCAAAAAGGACTCGAACGAATGAGTTTGGCGAAATTTAAAAAATCTGAATATCCAGCGATACAATTTTGGCTGAATTATGAAATAACTTATCAAAACCTTAATTTAACTGAATTATTAATTCCTTTCAATCTTAATTGCACAACATCTTGGAGTGAAGAAGACACTCAAAAAATTCTAGAACCTTATTTAAAGGTTTTAGAAAACAAAACAAACATTGACCTAAAAAAAGCAATTGAAATCGGAAATGAAAATGGCCTAAGTGTAATATCCTTTTGGGACATTGATTATGAGAAAAGAAAACTAATTTGGACTTTAAAAAGTAAACTGAATAATAACCAATCAAAAGTGACAAAGATAAATTCTAAAAATGGTAAAATAATTTCGGAATTCATTGAAATCTCAATTGATTAAAAACATTTTACAATAATCGCTATAAGTGCAATTCTTTCTGTTTTGATACTTTATTTCAATTCATCTTCATTTTCCAAAGGATGGAGCTACTATTTGTACATTACAACTTTTTTAGTCTACAATCCACTTCCATCAATATACTATTGAATCTTAAATTAAATTTCCCGAACTTCACTTATCGTTGGATGTAAATCATTAAAACGATTCATATCCTTTTAGTTACCTATAATTTATGAAAAGAGCGTTTATAGCTGTTTTAATTGTGTTCTACTCATGCAGTGATAATAATACAATTGAAGGCACTTGGATAGGTGCTTACAAACTTGTGAAGTTAAATGGTAATCAGTCATATGAAAGCCTAAATACGGTTATCAAAATAGAGAACAATAGGTTTTATAATAAAGTCTTAGGATTAAAAAAAAATGAAGGCTTTGACTCATTTGAATTCACTGTATCGGAAAGCTCAATCATACCAAAGGACAAAGCACATATGGGATTCAATATTGAATCATTAACAACTGACAGTTTGGTACTCTCGATTCCTCAATTAAAAGAATTCAAACTAGTTTACCGCAAGCTTCAGGATAGAACAAAAAAAATAAACTGGAATCCACAAGGCAAATCGTATCATTTTCAAGGAAACCATTCAGCAGCATATGCGGAATATTTGAACGATTCGACAATGGTTGAATATGATGAAAATCACAAGAACATTTCAATCAATCAATGGTCGATAGAAAATTTTGAAAACTATAGTTTTCTAATGGTAAAAAATGCACTTCACACATTTCCGTTTTTAATAGATTCGATTTCATCTAAGAATGTTTACTTGACTAGTCTTGAGGATAAAATAAGAAACTACAATTATCAGTTACAAACAAATATCAAACCAATTGACTTAATGGGAATATGGCGTTTTAAGGACAAAAAGGTTGATACATCATTACCCGAAATGCCTTTGGATTATTTCCCAAAAAATCAAATAGAAAAGTTAATCATTGCTGAAGATTTTCTCGAATTAAAATTCCGTGGCTCTGAAACCTCCGAAAAGTATAATTGGACAACAAGCACTTCAAAAAAACTAATCTTTCTACAGGGAGAAGAATATCAAATTTTAAAAATATTGAATTTGAGCAGTGATGAACTGGAAATTGAAATTGAGTCTAACGAAAACCAAATACGTCTATCTTATCTCAGGGAATAAAAAACTACAGGTAACAATGGCCATAATTCATAGCTATCCATTTAAAAGACTCTCAAGAAATTCTAACGAATTTCTACTACGCAGTGCTCTTTTTGTTAACTTAGGTTCTAATCGCTACGAAATCAAGCCGAGACCGATAAGTGAAATACTTCCAATTTGGTACATCCATCTTTCTCTACATTGGCAAGCTCAGGATGACAAAAATTAAATATTAATCTTGGAATAGGCCTTTAAAGCAACGGCAAGGCTATCCTTCCAATGTGGAATTTGTAATCCAAATGTATTTTTGATTTTGGTTTTGTCCAAAACACTGAATTTTGGTCGTTCCGCCGGGGTAGGATATGCTTCTGAAAGAATGGGCTTTAAATCGATATCAATAGTGTACCCTTCAAAAATTGCCTTTGCAAAATCGTACCAACTGGCAACGCCTTCGTTGCTATAATTGTACACCCCGTAATCTATGCTATGTGCTTTTATGATATGTAAAACCACCTTGGCCAAATCCAAGGCATAAGTTGGGGTTCCTACTTGATCGTACACTACGGAAAGTTCATCTCTTTCGGCGCCCAATTTAAGCATGGTCTTCATAAAGTTATTCCCAAACTCTGAGTACAACCATGATGTTCGAATAACAAAATGTTCTTCTAGGTTATTGATGATCGCGCGCTCACCTTTATACTTGGTATCGCCATAAAAACCAATCGGTCTTGCAATATCATCCTCCAAATAAGGCGTGTTGAGAAAACCATCGAAAACAAAATCTGTGGAAATATGGATTAAAACGGTTTTGCTTTCATTACAGTTCATAGCCAAGTTTCTGGCTCCGGTTACATTGACACTATACGCCAAATCATTATCGGCCTCCGCTTTGTCCACATTTGTAAATGCAGCACAATTGATGCAATAGGCATAATCAGAAGAAACCAATTCAGCACGCACTTCATCAAAGTCCGTAATATCCAATTCTGATGAAGATTTAAATATAAAATCCAAATCTTTTATACCTCCTTCTGCAACAAGGGATTTAAATGTGCTTCCCAATTGCCCGGATGCTCCGGTAACCAATATCTTCATAGTATAGGTGTAAAATTAATGGGGGACTGCTTCTTTAAAAACAGGTAAAAATTTATCTTTTTCTGAAATGATCAAATCTTCACTTTCCAAAATCCAATCAATATTGAACGTTGGATCGTTATAAATTATCCCTCCCTCGGATGCCGCATTATAAAAATTATCGCACTTGTACGAGAACTTAGCTGTATCGCTTAAAGTTACAAAACCATGTGCACATCCCCGTGGAATGAACATCTGTTTTTTATTGTTTGATGAAAGCAATGTGGAAACTACTTTTCCAAAAGTTTTGGAATTTGGTCTTATATCAACAGCTACATCCAACACCTCACCATCCAAAACACGAACCAATTTGGCCTGGGCGTGTTCTCCCTTTTGAAAATGGAGTCCCCTAAGCACTCCTTTTGAGGAGAAAGATTCGTTGTCTTGAACAAAAAAGGGCTTAGCACCCGTCAAGGTTTCAAATTTTTCCTGGTTGAAGCTTTCAAAAAAGTACCCTCTTTTGTCCTCGAACACTGTGGGTTCCATAATAAAGCAACCTTCTATTTCTGTCTTATTAACTTTCATTCTTATGTTAATGCTTCTAATAATCGTTTGCTATAACCACTCTTTAAAAAAGGTTCCGTCAATTTTTTAAATTGACTTTTGGTAATGAAGCCCATTTTATAGGCAGAGGATTCAATAGCACCAATTTTAAGGCCCTGTCTTTCCTCTATGACCTGTACAAATTGAGATGCTTGCATCAATGATTGAAACGTTCCTGTATCTAACCAAGCGGTACCTCTGTCCATAATGCTCACTTTCAGTTTTCCTCTTTTTAAGTATTCTTGGTTGATGTCGGTTATTTCCAATTCGCCCCGTTTACTTGGTTTAATGTTTTTTGCAATTTCCACCACCTCATTATCATAAAAATAAATCCCTGGAATCGCAAAATTGGATTTTGGTTTTTGTGGCTTTTCCTCTATGGAGATTACATTTCCATTCTCATCGAACTCAGCAACACCATATCTTTCTGGATCAGTAACATGATATGCATAAATAATGCCTCCATCTGGATCATTATTGGATTGCAATAAAGTTTCCAATCCCGTTCCGTAGAAAATATTATCGCCCAGTATCAAAGCTACTTTATCATCACCAATAAATTCTTCCCCAATAATAAAAGCTTCCGCCAGTCCATTCGGGTGCTCTTGAACAGCATATTCAAATCTGCAGCCATACTTTCTGCCATCTCCCAAAAGTCGTTGGAACATGGGTAGGTCGTGTGGTGTCGATATAATCAGTATTTCCCAAATTCCCGATTCTATTAATGTTGAAAGCGGGTAATAGATCATGGGTTTGTCGTAGATGGGCATCAGTTGTTTGCTAACCGCCAATGTTAAGGGGTGCAACCTTGTTCCCGAGCCTCCTGCCAATATTATTCCTTTCATCGTATCCGTTTTAAGCCAAACTTTTGGATTGGTTATGAATGAATTTGTTCAAATACCAATCAATGGTCTTATCAATACCGCTCTCAAAATTTTCATCGGCTTCCCATCCCAAATCATTTTCAATTTTTGTAGCGTCAATAGCATATCTAAAATCGTGCCCGGCCCTATCTTTTACATAGGTGATCAACTCTTTGTAAGAGCCCTCTGCCCTTGGGTGTTTCCTGTCCAAGATTTCGCAGACCGTTTGAGCAATATATAGATTGTTTCTTTCGTTTCTTCCACCAATATTGTATGTTTCCCCTGAAATACCTTTGAAATACGCAAGGGCTATTCCTTTACAATGGTCTAAAACATATAACCAATCCCGTATATTGGAACCATCGCCATAAATGGGAATGGGTTCTCCCGCCCATGCTTTTCGTATTATGGTAGGAATCAACTTTTCCCCATGTTGTTTTGGCCCATAATTATTGGAACAATTGGTAGTTACCACATTCATACCATAGGTATGGTGATAACTTCTCACTATGAAATCTGAAGATGCTTTTGAAGCACTATATGGGCTATTGGGCGCATATGGTGTCGTTTCCATAAACAAACCTTCTTTTCCCAATGTTCCATAAACCTCATCTGTTGATACATGATGGAATCGTGAATCTTTAAATGCCTCTTTATATACTCCTGGGCCAACCATCCAATACTTTTTGGCAACATCTATCAAATTAAATGTGCCCAAAATATTGGTCTGCATAAAAGCATCTGGATTAATAATGGAATTGTCCACATGAGATTCCGCAGCAAAATGAATTACTCCCTGAATTGTATATTGTTCAAATATCTTTTCTATGAGTTTTCTATCACAAATATCCCCTTTGATGAATGTATATCGCTCATGCGTTTCAACTTCATCCAAGTTTTGCAAATTACCGGCATAGGTAAGGGCGTCAATATTGATAAGATTGACATTTTTATTTGCTTCCAAAAAATAAGGGACAAAGTTGGAACCTATAAATCCTGCTCCTCCCGTAACCAAAATATTTATCATGAAGATTACTCTTTATTACTGTTTTGTAAATATAATCCTACTTTTTATCTGCATTCAATTATTGTTGTGAAAGGTTGATTTTTGTTGGTAGAACACTTTAATATATACTTTAAAGCAAAGTAAACCAATAAATCTCTTTATAATTCTCTTTCAGAAAGATAATACTTAATATACATCAAATCTTTTTCCTACTTTAGTGATAGGTATTTATATCTTAAAATGGAAAAACCTTATATCGTTGCTGTTGATGATGAACAGCTAAATTTAGAATTATTACGATTTATTTTAGAACGAAATGAATATCAATTTGAGGGCACCAGTGATGATGAATACCTTTTTGAACTTCTAGAGCAGCGTAAACCAGACCTAATTCTTCTGGATGTTATCATGCCCAAAATAGAAGGTTTTGAGCTTTGTGAAAAAATAAAAAGTGTCAAAAAATTCCAAAATATCCCTGTTATATTCCTTACGGGGAAAGTCAATGTTAAAGATAAGGTCAGAGGCTTTGAGGTAGGTGGTGTGGATTATGTCACTAAACCTTTTAATGAGCAAGAATTAATTGCTAGAATTCATACGCATGTTGAATTGATACGTGCCAAAAATCAAATTGAAGAACAGGCCAAAAATCTTAGACAGTCAAATGATCTTAAGGACAGGATGTTTTCCATTATAGGTCACGATTTGCGTTCTCCATTGAGTGCCGCCAAGTTAAAAATGGACTTTATCATGCGTGGTATTATTGATCCAAAAGATGATAAATTCTTGGACGAAACTGTTTATGATCTTTTAAAAACTATGGATGAAGCATTAAACTTGCTTCAAAATCTATTGGGTTGGGCCAAATCTGAAAGCAACCAAATTCAAATGATTCCTGAAAAGCTGGACCTAAGCGATTTGGTTGAACAAACATTTCGACTTTTGAAATTGGGTAGTGATCATAAACAAATTGAAATGCGAAATAATGTTCCTACAGATGTTTTCGCTTTTGCCGATAACAATATGATCAAAACAGTACTGCGAAATATACTTTCCAATGCCATAAAATTCACGCCGGTTGAAGGAGTTATTCAAATCAACACAAAACCCGGAAAAAATAAAGTTACAATAGAGATTGAAGATAATGGCAATGGAATTTCTAAGGATGACATTAAAAAAATCCTGAACCCAAACGAGCATTTCAGCAAATTAGGTACTGAAAAAGAACCTGGAACTGGGTTGGGTCTTGTACTCTGCCAAAATTTTGTCCAAAAAAATGGGGGAGTATTAAAGATTAAAAGCGAGCTTGGAAAAGGAAGTACATTTTATTTTGATCTACCTGTTTATTCGGAACAAGATTAAGCAACCGCTTCAGCTTGTATATCCCGTTTGGCACGTTCCCAATTTACCGATTGATTCCCCTTTATGTATCTTCCAAAACCAAGAAACACAGAGAGGTTCATGATAAAGAAATAATATGGGATGAAAAGTACTTTCAAGCGAATCTGTCTATTTTCCAAAAACCAACCCAACAATGCTGCTGCATAAAACAATATTTGCCCCCAAAATAATACATTGAACAACCCTAAGGAAAACAACCCTTCATTTTGAGCCAAAACAAAATTTATTGGGATTATTAGAAAAAGTAACAGTGGAGTCAATGTCCATCGTAAAACCCGATGTGAAATATATTGAAACGAGAGCGTTCCATATTTGAAAAAATTCAGCAAGGCTCTTAACCTAACCACGGATTGTATTCCACCCGCAGAAATTCTAACTTTTCGTTTCAGTTCTTCTTTTACATTGGCAGATGCCGTTTCTATTGCATAGGCTTCTGGATTGTATTGAATGGTATAACCTGACATGGCTACACGTAACGAAATCATAAAATCATCCAACAAGGTGTCTTTTTCCACCTCTTGCCACAGCTGCGTTCGTATGGCAAAAAGTTCTCCTGCAGCACCAACCACAGAGTAGAGTTCTGCATCCCATTTTTTAAGTTGCGATTCGTATTTCCAATACATTCCTTCTCCTGCACCAGCGGCACTATCTGCGTCTTTGGAATAAATCCGCTTTTCACCAGAAACGCATCCTACTTTTGGATTGCGGAACAAGCGTACAATTTCTTTTATGGAGTTTTTTCCCAAATCGGTATTGGCATCAGAAAATATGACAATGGGGGTTTCCACAAATTTCACCCCTCGGTTCATGGCTGCAATTTTCCCAGCCCTTCCATCTTTGTGATATACTTCTACGCCATCATATTTCTTTAATAAATCTGGAGTTCCGTCATTAGATCCATCCGTTACCCAAATCTGGGTTACCTTGTTCTGGGGATAATTCAAACTCTTGGAATTTTTAACCTTTTGGTCCAGAAAATCCTTTTCATTAAAGGCCGTAACAAAGAGGGTTACTTCCGGTTCATAATCCTCATTGCCTTCAAACTTTTTGGCCAACCCAAAAGCTCTTCTAATCTTGATGATTAAGAACAATAGTATTCCATACCCCAAATAGGAGTAAAAGATTATGAAAAGTGAAACCCAAAAAAATATTTTTAAAAACTCCATTTTGCTTTTTTTGATTCATTTATGAGTTATACCGCTACAAGATCTTTTTTGATGGCTCTTTCCCATTCTCCGGTATCACGATTATATGTCTTTACAACTCTTGCCGGATTACCTACCGCCACAGAATAGTCTGGAATATCTTTGGTCACCACACTTCCTCCTGCAATAATGCAATGTTTCCCTATGATCACCCCAGCCACAACAACACTGTTCGCCCCTATCCATGTTTCTTTTTCAACAATGATGGTAGCCGTAGATACCCCTTGCGCATGAATGGGTTGTGTTATGTCTTCGTAATTATGGTTTAATCCGGAAAGCACCACATTTTGTGCTAATCGGACATCATCTCCAATACTGACTGGACCAATTATGGTGTTTCCAAGACCTATTCGTGTTCTGTTTCCAATTTTTACTGCTCCAACCCCATTGTTAATGGTTGAAAAATCTTCTATGGTAGAATTTGCTCCTAGTTCAAAACTGTTCCAGGGCAGAACATCCACCCGTGTTCTTCTTCGAATTGTCGCGCCTCTACCTTTTTTATGATAAAAAGGGTTGACAAACCATTTCACCCATAAACGAGGTCTTGCCTGATTTTTAGGAACTAGCAGCCAATGCACAAATTTTTTAATGCCCTCACTATTCATTATTTTGTCCTTTAAACCCATGATTTTTTGATTCTATGCTGATTTTTTAATGGCGTCATAAATAGCCCTGACATTATTCTCCCAAGTATGACTTTTTGCAAATTCAATCCGTTTTCTTGCCAGTTCAGGAGTATTTTCCGCTAAAGCTTTTTCAGCCAGTTGAATATATTCTTCCTTATTGCTACCCAGATAAACATGTTCTTTGAACATTTCCATGGCCTTGGTTCTTGTTGCCAATGTAGGTTTGCCCATTGCTAAATATTCATCAATCTTACGCGGGTAATTTCCAATCGTCCAATCATTCACCAATTGTGGATTTATAGCTATATCAAAACCTTTAACATATGCTGGAAGCTCTGACCCATCCTTGCTTCCCAAGAAAAATACATTGTCCAATTCATGTAATTTTGATGATTGAAAATCTTCGTCTTCAGGCCCAACCAAAACTATACTCCAATCCTTCTTGGTATTGGCCATATGTTCCAAAAGTTCTATATCCAAACGCATGCTGGTTAAATATCCAACGTAACCAATGATAGGTTTGGGAATGGCATCAAATTCCTTTGGGATTTGAATGGTATCTTTTTCGTCATTGAACAAGGAAACGTCACAACCTTGGCCCACCATAAAACTATTTGGGTTGAACTTAGATCCGTATTCCGCATAAAGTGTGGAATTATTTACAACTGTATCCACTTGTTGAATAATTTGTGGCTCGATCCGCTCCCCATGTTTTCTCCAATATGGAACCCGAATCAGATAGTCCCGCATGTAATAGGTATATGTTTTAGGTGATATAAATTCCTTAAGATGTAATCCCAAAAACATGGAACTATCATTAAAAAGCAAAACATCCTTAAATTTTAATTGATGCATTGCCTCTTGAATATCACTAGAAAAAATCTTCGAATTCCTTCTATTAAGTTTCTTGAATATGGAGTGAAAGGGAATCCAATTGATAGACTCAGTCATGGATTTTGGGTATAAATTCCAGAGATTCTCCTTAATACGAACCAATCCTGTTTCTTCCCCATTTTTGATTCGAATTCTTTTTTGAACTCTTTCAGTATTTTTTCCTCGCCTTAAAGTGGCCCTGTCTAATGGTGGATTTACATAAAGTACCCTGTTGTGCTTGGCAAACTCCGCAGCAATATTCTTGCAGTTACTGCCAATTTCAATATCCCAGGCTTGTATCCCTACAACTATAATATCTTGACCTTTAATCATACTGGCTATTTTTTATTTCGCTGTGGACATCTTCATATAGTTCCAATACATTCTTTGCCATGGTTTCCCATGAAAAGTGTCTTGCTCTTTTAATTCCCTTTTCAGCCAAAACCTGGGCCAATATTTTATCTTCGACCAAGGTCTTCATGGCATTAGTTATCTCCAATGTATTAAAGGGATCTACCATTAAAGCAGTATCCTCACCGGCTACTTCAGGCATTGATGAAGTAGTTGATGTAATCACAGGCACCCCGCACGCCATCCCTTCAAGAATTGGTATGCCAAAACTTTCTCGTAACGACGGATATAAGAATATTGTACATTGGTTTATGATAGCCGGCAAATCTGTATTTGGAACATATCCAGTTAAATGAATCAGTGGTCTTATTTCTTCACTATCAATGGATGCTAAAAGTTTTTGAAGTTCTCTTTCATCATAATCCAACATAACTAATTTGTATTGGTTGGGATACACTTTATTAAAATCTGAAAATGCCTTCAACACACCTTTGGTATTTTTCTTTGGGTCCGTATTTCCAAGAAAGAAAAAGAAATTATCAGGCAGCGCATAGGTATCTTTTATATCCCTTAAACTGTCTTGATCGGTCAATTTTTTAAAATGCGAACCAACACCGTTGTATATGGCAGTTAATCTATCATCCTTAAATCCGAAATGGTTATTGATCCGATCTTTTTCGTAATTGGAAACGGTAATGACCTTTTTGCTTTTCTTGATTACCGGGGGCACAAAATACCGCCGGTACATATTGCCCAATTTCTGATACCATGTTCCTTCTTTTTTAAAAACACTTATACTTTCCAAGTAAATAATATCGTGCAAAGTGGTCACCAGAGGAACTTTGGAAAATAAAGGCCCTGTATTACTGGTACAATGCAAAACGTCACAACCTTCCTTATGAGCTGCTTTGGGCAATGCAATCTGTTCCCAGCCTGGATAACCCCATTTGGATTCCAATTGGACTACTTTAAAATTGGGAGCGCTAGGAATACAGGTGTCATCAAAATCAGGTTTTACAAAAACTACATATTCGTTTTTATGGTCAATTTTCTGAAGATTTTTAATAAGCTCCAGAGCAACCATGTCCATCCCATGTTTCTTTTTTCTGAAAAGACGCTGTCCTTCTATCCCTATTTTCATTTTTTATTGACCATTAATTGTACCGTGCTGGGTATGAATAAATTTTTTATTAGCTCCCTTTAGTTTGAAAAGAGACAGGAACATGAGTAAAAATGCCTTGGGTAAGGTGAGTATAGCCTGCACTGTTTTTACACTATAAAACTTTCTGGGAATAGCGAAGAAAAAGGCTAGTATGGTCAGTAATAAGCTCGCATACCAAAATGATGCTGAAACTGCCAAAAGATCTGTTGGAAAAAATGTATTAAAGATAAAATACAGGAAAGAAATGATTACCACTAACCCAAGTAATAATACCCTTGGAGGTGATACCATTTGATACACTTTATCAAAAAAATCAATATTTCCTTTTGCAAATAATTCTTTTAGACCAGGGACAAAATATCTTCCAAAATAAACAAACTGGGCAGAAAGCCAGCGCTTGCGCTGGTTAGAAAACACTTCTGCTTTTTGAACCTTTTCATCCAATACCAAAGCATTGTCCAGATACTCAATTTTGGTTCCGTTTTTCAATAGTTTTAATTCCAGTTCCTTGTCAAAACCACCCACGGCATTCACATTGGCCATGGTGTTCTTAAAGAAATAATAATCAAATGCCATCCCTGAACCTATAAGGGCCGAAGACAGACCAAGAACACGATGTCCTTTCCTAAAAATATGATTGTTGACCTCTTCGCTAATGGCGTCCAATATGGCAAAGGAGGTATTGGTGTTTTTTGCCGCTCTATGTCCTTGGACTACTTTGTAGCCTTGATTGAATGATCTATTGACCTTTTCAATGAATCGGTCTTCCATGATATTATCAGCATCCAGAATCAAAGCAACATCATAGGCATCACCAATAACTTCCATAGCTCGATTAAGTGCTTTGGATTTTGTACTTTTTTCAAAAGAAACCTCAACTAAACGAAGTGGTAATTGTTTAAGCAAATTCAAGGTGCTTTCCTGGAAGGAATCAGCAATAATAACAACATCATAAAGCCCAGAATTATAGCTTTGATTCAGCGCGCTTTTTGCAACTTCAACAATAACGTTATCTTCTTTATAACCAGGAATTAGAACTGCGAATTTCCGTTGCTTATGAAAAATTTCACTTCTTTTTTTTGTTTTAAAAAGACCGGCGAAAGAGAAAATGAACACATAGATGGAAGCAAATCCAAAATAACCTATTAAAAGAAATTCGATTACGTTTATTAAATGTTCGATAGTATCCATCTATATTTTCTTTAGCTATGATTACCCCTCAACCAATTCCTTAATGGATTGTTCTTTTAACAGATTGTCAAAATATTCAATTGTCTTACCAAGTCCCGTTCTTAAATCAACGCTAGGTTTCCAATCCTGTAATTTTTCCTGAGCCAACGTGATATCCGGTTTGCGTTGCATTGGATCATCTGCTGGTAAGGGCATGTGAATAATCTTAGATTTGGTTCCTGTTAAATCGATAATATTTTCTGCAAGTTCCAGCATTGTGAATTCTCCTGGATTTCCAATATTGATCGGACCAATAAATTCATCTTCCGTACCCATCATTTTTATCATTCCGTCTACCAAATCACTCACATATTGGAAACTTCTGGTCTGTAATCCATCGCCAAAAATCGTGATGTCTTTTCCTTGAAGTGCCTGCATAATAAAATTGGAAACTACGCGACCATCATCTGGTTCCATTCGAGGTCCATATGTGTTGAAAATTCTAATGATTTTTACCAAAACATCGTTTGAATTATGATAGTTCACAAAGAGTGATTCTGCACATCGTTTGCCTTCATCATAACATGACCTAATTCCAATAGGGTTTACATGCCCCCAATAATCTTCAGGCTGTGGATGAATTTCTGGATCTCCATAAACCTCACTTGTTGAGGCTTGAAGGATTTTCGCATTTATTCTTTTAGCCAACCCCAACATATTAATTGCTCCTAAAACTGATGTCTTGATGGTTTTAATTGGGTTATGTTGATAATGTACCGGAGAAGCTGGACACGCCAAATTGTAAATTTCATCTACTTCCAAAAAATAGGGCAATGTTATATCATGCCGGATTACCTCAAAATATGGGTTATCCATTAGGTGAACTATTTTACTTTTTCTTCCGGTAAAGTAATTGTCCATGCTCACTACCTCATTCCCTTCATTTAAAAGTCTTTCGCATAAATGGGAACCTACAAAACCTGCACCTCCCGTTACCAATATTCGTTTCATAGTCCTTTCATTAAATATTTACGGTTTCTACTTCTGTATTTTTCACAACATCCCTACCTATACTATAATAGGTGAAACCTTGCTCGTTCATTTCCTCGGGATCATAAATATTTCGACCATCAAAAATGGTTTTGTTGTTCATCAACTTTTCAAGGATTCTAAAGTTGGGCATTCTAAATTCCGACCATTCGGTGACCACAATTAAAGCGTCGGCATCAATTATGGCATCATATTCATCTTTGGCATATTCAATTTTATCCCCTAACATTCTCTTTGTTTCTTCCATGGCCACTGGATCGTATGCCCTAATGTTTGCGCCAAGTGCTCTTAACTGTTCAATGATAACCAAAGATGGTGCTTCACGCATATCATCTGTTTTTGGTTTGAACGCCAATCCCCAAAGTCCAAATTGTTTGCCTTTTAGGTCTTTTCCAAAATGACTTTTGATTTTATCAACCAATACGGATTTTTGTCTATAGTTGACACTTTCAACAGCTTTTAAGACTTCAAGCGAATGTCCGTACTCATCTGCGGTCCTTACCAGAGCCTGGACATCTTTTGGAAAACAACTTCCTCCATAGCCCGTTCCAGGGTAAATGAATTTGTTCCCAATTCTGGAATCTGAGCCAATCCCTTTTCTAACTAAATCCACATTGGCTCCAACAAGTTCGCATAGATTGGCGATATCGTTCATAAAGCTAATCTTGGTAGCCAGCATGGAATTTGCAGCGTACTTTGTCATTTCCGAAGAGAAAATATCCATAAACAATATGGGATGACCATTCATGAGGAAAGGCTTATAGAGTCTATTCATAACCTTTTCCGCTCGTTTGCTTTCTATACCGACCACTATACGATCTGGCTTTAGAAAATCATCGACCGCACTTCCTTCTTTCAGGAATTCAGGATTCGAAGCCACGTCAAAAGGAATGCGAACATTTCTGTTTGCCAATTCTTCTTCAACAGCTGCCTTTACTTTGTACGACGTACCCACAGGAACGGTGCTTTTGGTAATGATTACCTTGTAATCTTCCATATGTTGGCCAATCTCTCTGGCAACACCAAGAACATACTTTAAGTCAGCACTTCCATCTTCGTCCGGGGGAGTACCTACTGCTATAAAAATTGCATCACTCTCTTTTATCCCTTTCTTTAAACTTGTGGTAAAAGAAATTCTTCCCTTATCTATGTTCCGCTCTAAAAGCAAGTCCAGACCTGGTTCATAAATGGGAACTTCGCCATTGCGCAGTTTTTCAATTTTTTTCTCATCTATATCCACGCAGACCACGTTAATTCCTGTTTCTGCGAAGCAAGTACCTGTTACCAAACCAACGTAACCTGTACCAATAACTGTTATATTCATAATTTAAAGTATGTGTTTGGGTTTATTTTGTTTTAAAATTATCGTACGTACCAATCCAAATCCTGAGTACCTCCCGAGTTTGCCCAATTGGCAAATTTTGGATATTCAATATTTATTGGAACCATTTCTTGCGGGGGAACAAACTCATCAAAGATGTTCAGCGCCCATGGAAGGTTTGCGCTTGTTTTATAATATCTGTTTTCCGATGGATTACTATCGTCATTTGAAGTTCCCAGAAAATCAGCTTTGCTGGTTGGTTCAAAGTCTGGAAGATGAATTTCTTTGGCTCTGTCACCGTTTGAAATTAAAAAAGGATTGAAAGGTACTAACCCCAATTGCTCGTAGCTGACGGGTGTCCCTAAGTTAATGACCAGTTGAATGGTATCTCCTTCCATTTCCTTGGCATTGCCCACAACAAATATTACAGTTTCGTCTGCTTCGGTTCCAGATTCAGTTCCATTGGAAGCTAGATTTATAAAGTCTGCATTAGTAACCTGTCCATCAACACTTTCCACAGCTGATGGATCAATGGGGAAAAACAATCCAAAACCATTTTCAAAGGCACCGCCAATATTATCTATGGTAAACGTTCCTTCTATACTTGTTACCTCATTTGATGTATTTGTGATGAGATTGAAACTATAGGAAACAACCAAATCATTAAAATCATAATCTCCTTGACTTGGCCACAAATCTTCATAGGCCAATACACCAGAAAGGTTTTCACTAGGCGAAAAATTATTAAAGGCTTTATTAACGTCAAAAGGAAAATCATCCAATTCATCATTTACACCATCGCCATCTTCATCATTGGCAGGGATTAATGCAACTACATTAGTCAACTCTATGGACTCAACAGGGTTTGCGCGAGCATAAAATACGGCATCATTAAAATCTTCATCTGAATTTTCGTCTCTTCTTAGATCCTCAAAGGCTAAAAAATTAATTTCACGAGTGCTATCATATAATTGCACAACATGTGTATTTAAACTGGAGGACTCTGGGTTAAAACTAGGTTCTGAATAAAAAATATTATTGCCATCCCCAACTCCAGATCCATTCCATCCATTGGACACCAAAAACCAAGATATTACCGTATTTGGTTGAAAGCGACCTAAAAGAACTCGATCACCAGGTACTAACCCACCGGAAGAACCTACCATGGAAACATTTGGAAAAATAATGTTATGCGCTGTAATGTCATCTACGGAAGCTGGTTCCTCTCCCACTGGATAGGAATAATACCCTAAGGCATTTCTATATCCCGCTCCTTCAGAAACAAAGGTCACCCAGACATCGGCCAAGTCGGTCAAGACCATACTGGATTCACTGGAGTTGGATAAAAAATGTGGATTGGCCTCGGGGACCTTACTTCGCTCAGGAAGGGATGCATTAACATCATCCAACAGATTTTGCTCAATTACATCGGGAAGTTCCATTTCTGTGGGGACTCCCTGACTATCAAAACCGCTTAAATAAGTATAGGGAACTTTTCCTGTAGTATTTGAGATTCCCTTGTTCCCCAACAATACTGTTTTTCCCTTTCCAGAGGTTGAACGCTCATACAAAGGTCTATAATCATATGAGACCGAACCATTTTCAACTGACAAACGAATATCTTTTGTTAATCCAATATAATCTGATATAAGAAGTACACTGTCAACCTGAGATTGTACCGTAAAGCGTTCTTCAAAATGGCCATTTGAATCAAAAGTTGCACGTCCAAAAGAAATACTATCCTGCGTTCCTACCTTAGTATAAAGAGAAAACACAGCTCCATTTAAAAAGGTTGGCACATCAAGAGTAACATCGATTGTTCTACTGGTGGCATAATCAAAACTAGCCGAAACAGTAAAATCCCCTAAAGGATTATCTTCGTTATCATTATCATCGTCTGCTACGATTATGTCATCTGTTGGTTCACTTAAGTCACTTTCGCTTACACAATTTGCAAGTGAAACTGCAAGAACTAACAAGACTATAATTCTTAAAGCTTTATACATTGTATATAGGTTAATAAAAACAATTGTAAATATTATCCTACATTTTAAGAAAGAAAAGTATTTGTTGTATAGAACCTGATTCGTGTTGTAAAGGGAAGACAACTATATATTTACTAAGCTATAATTGCCCTTTGTTTATGCTTGGTTGACCGTTCTTCCATGGGTCAAATTCCATGAAATGGCTCGCCAAAAAGCTCTTAAGTGCTGAAACTCTCTTTTTGCAATAAAAACAAGCGTGTTTTTAGGTATAGATACAAAGCACTGGAACAAAAGGCTAATGCAGAGTTGCAATGGTTTAAAGTTTCTGCGTGCAAAGAGAATCCTATTTCTTGAAATATAATAGGTTTTCAAGGGACTATATTTTCCCGTGGAGACTGATTCTTTATGTAGAATATGTGATTTTGGTTGATAATAAATTTTATAGCCTGCTCTTTTTACCATTTCGGCCCAATCATGCTCTTCATAGTATAGAAAATAGATTTCGGTCATCATTCCCACATTTTCAACCACCGTTTTGGGAATCATCATTGCCGCTCCGTGTATGGATTGGGTTTCTCCCTCCTGATCAAAATCCCCATTATCTTTTTGATGATAGCCTATGCTGTTATTTCGTATAGTCCAATGATTCATTGGCGTATATCCTGCATATTGGATTAAAGTTGGGTTCCAATGAAATTTAATCTTTGGACTCACCATTCCAATGGTTTTATCCTCTTGAAGTGTTTTCACCAAAGGTTCAATAAAGTCTTTGGGAACAATAGTATCATTATTTATAAAAAGCAGGTAATCTCCTTGAGCCTGCTTAATCCCAAGATTATTTCCACCGGCAAAACCGAGATTTTCGTCACTTTTTATCAGGATAACTTCAGGAAACTTCTCTTTTATGATATCTGGATTATCATTGGGAGAGGCATTATCCACTATGATGACTTCATAATTTGGATAAGACAAACCCCTTATGGATTCCAACAAATCCAACGTAACTCCGGACTCGTTGTAGTTAATGGTTATGATTGATACAAGTGGTTTCATGGTTGATTTTATTTAGTAGTTAGGATGCAACATCCAATGCTAATTCGGCTTCTTTTTTCTCCATAATTTTCTTATCCAGTTTTGGAGCGATGAACATAAATACCATTCCTGCATACATTAATATACAAGTGGGGAATTGCCCGAAAATTCCATTCCCGTATGAAGCTGCCATTATTCCAAACATACCGCACACCAAAGCGGCAACTTGCCCTTTTAGCCAACCGTCCCGTATTTTGTACATTACATTATATGCGCCCGTAATCAAAACAAAAAAGAGTATGAACAGGTGCAGATAAAGTCCAACAATTCCCGTATCTGCCCAAACCGCCACAAACCAGCTATCCGTAGCTGTATTGGCCAAAAAAGTGTTTGGGGAGAATCGTTTTCCCCAGTTTCCGGTGGAGCCAATACCCCCACCAAAAGGCCTGGTGGCCAGATATCCTTTTAATCTTGCCTGATTTTCAAACCGAACCTGTAAGGAAGCATCATTGGGGTCAAAGGCTGTTCGCATTCTGCGTATTTGATCATTGTCATTACCAATGGTAGTATACTTGAAGAATACAAAAACGCTGATTCCTGCAAGTACTCCCAATACTATACTTGGTATATGTTTTCTTATAATTATGAACATCATGCCTCCAGCTGCCGGCACGGCAATTGCGCCACGAGTTCCGGAAATCATCATTCCCACAAGTCCCGCCAAACAGACAATAGCACAAAAAATTTGAAATTTTCTATTCTTTGTAAATAGCATCAACACACCAAAAACAACAGCTGCATGCCCTTGCGCGGCACCAAACTGACCTGCGTCGGAATAAAAAGAAAATATTCGAAGTTTTCCGAACAAGACATGGGTTACATCCCCCCCAGCATCTAACCAAGCCTGTTCAAAAGGGTCAACTCCAAAAATCAATTGTTGCATTCCCTTCATTGTGGCCAAAAGGGACAAAACACCCCAAATAATAAAGAATAATTGAAGGTCTTTTGGTTTGTTAAAAAGGATAAATACCAAAGGAATAAACATCCACATATAAAGGGACAATCCCCTCATTGCATAAAACCATGCAGCAATACTTACTGCTTCTGGGTTTACTATTTGAAATAAGGCGTAGCCAAACCAAACGGAAGCCAAAATAGTTAGTTGAGAACTTGCTCTGTTCCAGGGTACTTTTATTCGGAACGCCTTAAAGAACAACGCCAGATACATGAGAACCATCAATCCATCCATTAGTAACCCCCATGTCATGGGAACATATCTCCCAATACCCAAAACAAAAAAATTGAAAATAAGTACGGTTATTACCCCTATCCTAGGGTTTAGGAACAGTGCCCCTAAATACACAACAGCAAAAGGTACTACCATAACCCCAATACCTGCCACCAGTCCTTTGGTTGCAGTAAGATGCGCCGCAGTGAATACCACGGACAGAAGCATTAAAATAGGTAATGGTTTTTTTAAATAATCCGATCCCTGTGTAGTTTCAAAAGTATTCATTAGCCTAAATGTGTTTTAAGGTTTTTTAGGAAAAGAACACTTTCAGAAAGTATCTGCTTACTTTGAATCTGGATCTCATTCTTTAAATAATAGAAACCTAAAAATATTCCCATTATGGTAAACAGAACCGTACCAACAGCAACGGCAACCAAACTTTTGAACACGAATACCGCCAAAAAATTCAGGATTATATTCGCTGATGTCATCACCAAAACTTTATACAAATTCAATTTTGGTCTATTTATACTATCCAACAAAACACCTGTAAAACGATCTATGGGCAATAACATAATGTAGACTGTAAACACTCTAAAAATCAGAGTCAACAATGGAAGTGAATCCAAATATTCATTTCCGCCCAAGAAAAGAACCATATGCTCTGCAAAGACAAAAGCTACTAAAGCAACTGGGAAAAACAACAATGTGACAATGCCCACATATGAATAAAAAATCTTCTTAACCGCTGCCAGATCACCTTCAATTGATTTTTTGGACATTCGTGGGTATGCGGTCATGGCAAAGCTATGTAATGGTATCCCCAAAAGATCCGTCAATTTCAATGGAATGGCATACATGGCAATTCCCGCAGAACCTAAAATTGGACTCATTCCAATAATAAAAGTATCTGAACTCTTCAACAAGCTTGAACTTATCAAGGTTCCCATAGAATATTTTCCAAAATTGACCAATTCCTTTTCCACTGTTCTGGTTGCGTGTCTCACATAGATCAGCCCATCCCATTTTTTAATGGAACACCAAACACCTGAAACCGCATTTACCGCAATATTTACCCAAACGATTTCTAAAAGACCCAGTTTTAGCCACCACTGGTTTAAAATGAGAAACAAACAGAACAGGCCTACATTGGATAGCCTTACCACCATCATTCGTCTAAAATTCTGTTCTGCTTGAAACAAGGACATGGCATTGTTCCAACTTAGATTGGATAATGCCAAAAACGGATAGTAAAACAAGAACAATCGATATCCGTTATTAATTTCTAAGTTAAAAAAAAGCAGAGCTATATGAGCTCCCCAACATACAAATGTCAATACTCCCAAGAGCTTAAGATTGATTCTAAATGTGCAACCTAATATGCATTTTTGCTTTTGATCATCTGCCCCAGATAATAAACGTACTGAAGACGTTCGGGTTAACCCAAAGCGCAAAAGATCTACAAAAGTGGCCAGGGTTATGAACAAAACCCATTCCCCAAAAAGTTCTTTACTCAATTGCCTTGTCAGTAACATAAAACTAACCAAGCCCAAAAAGGCAACGCTAACGTTTGCCATTAACGAAGACAGGTTTTTTTCCTTGCTTATATTTTTGAGTTTTCCCAACATTAGGCAACTGATTCTTTAGTGAAAAATTTAAACTGAACAATCTTTTTCACCCAACTTCGGATCAATGATCTTTTCTTGGGCAGGTCGCCAACCACAGTTTCCATTTCCAGAACTTTAACCCCGTTCAAAATAATGCTTGGTTCCGGTCCGGTTGTAGCTTCTTTAAAAAGATCCAGTGCATTTTTGTCCGCTTCGCCCCACGCTCTGTTTGCTCGTGTTACCAGAAAGGTGTAATCCATTGTAGCTGCCAATTTAACCGGGAAAGGGTTTTTGATGATACTTGGAATTTCAAGAATCACAAAATCGAAGGTGTTGAAATCTGTAATTGAATTTTCAGTATCAAACTCTTGAACATTCGAAATCTTATATAGTTTATCACTTATTTCGTAGCTAATCCTATGGTAATTTTCCCCTACTAATTCCAAATTCTCTTCATCGTAGGTTATGTGTAGAATTTTATATTCCAGTTCACATAATTTAGCAATCAGGTGTTTGCAAATAAATGTCTTGCCCTCATTCTCCTGAGTTGAAAACAGCATATTTATTACAGGAACATTTTCTTTTTCCTTTTTAAATTGATTGAGTATTATATTTCTTGAAATGGCATTTACAGCTTTGTTTCCAAGATACGTGTAATCTATTTTTTTATTCTTGGCACTAATAACCGGAAAAATAGAGGACACTTTAAGTTCAATTTTATCTTCGGCCCTTTTGGCCGTATTTAGATTTCCATCCAACAACTCGAGTAATAGGATAGTGGCCGCCACCAAAATAAAACCAACCATTGAAGCAACTATTATTAAAAGTGCTCTTTTACTGGGTTTTGGGTTAATTGGAAAAAATGGAGCTTCTGTTAATTTAATATTGGATTTAAGTTCCACATTTTGCTGGCGTAATTTGGCTAGTCCCAAACTATGAAGCAAGCTCAAATATTCACGTTCAGCAATATCAATTTTACGTTCTAACCGTTTCATGGTCGCACCCAATGGAGAAAATTTTTGGTATAGCTTTTGGAACTCCTTACGCTTTTCGTCCATAACCTTTAGTTGCGCTTTGGTTCCTTCAAACTCTATTGTTTTTTGAAGCCAATCTGACAAAACACTTGTCGACGCCAAGCTTTTGTGGTCATATTCGGTTTCGTAAATGGTATCAATGTTTTGGGCCAATTGCTCTTCAACTGCAGCTATTTTCTCCATTTTATCGGCTACTTCCCTTGCTTTTTTATCTTGATTAACCGAATCGGTCTCCATTCCCAAGGTCAACATGGAAACATCAAAACTTAGGGCGGACAGTTGTTTGCGCAATCGCATTATACGTTCACTAGAGACTCTCTTTAACTGGTGAACCTCAAGCTTGGATTCCAAAATTCCCATCACGGCCTTTGCAGCGCTGTTCTCTCTAAATACCTCAAGATATTTTATTTCAAATTCTTCTTTCTCGGCGGCTATGTGTTTTGTTTGTTCATAGTAGTTGATAATATTATTGGCTTGGTTAAATTGAAGTAACTCATCCTCTGCATCCCTTAAACTTATGGTAGATTTTCCCAACTGTCCTTGAAAGTACTTTACAACAGCATCGGATTGGTTAACCTTGATATCAGCATTCAATTGGACAAAAACTTCGCAAAGAATCAGCAAAGTATTTTGACAAATAGCAGGGTCCTCAGATTCAAATTCAATGTCCACAAAATCACTATTTGAAATTCTCCTAATACCTACCTTACTCGAAATCTTTTCTATACTATAATCTGGATGGTCCAAATTGATCAACTGATAAATAAAGTTGGTATGATTGGATTCCTTCAGTTTTATAAAGTTTTCATAGGTTTTCTTCACATCACCTTTTACAACTAATTGTTTTACCTCATTTGGTACTGCTTGCATTAGTTTCTGATACTTTTCGGATGAAATCACCTTAACGTTTGCATTCTCCAGGACCATATGTTGGGCAAACAACTTTAGCCCTACAATTTCCATTGTTGTTCGTGCCTTAATAAGATTTAAGAGGTTATCGTATGCAGTATTGGTAGCCCTAAAGTCAATTTTGGTGTTTTCAAGTTCAATGTTGGATCCCGTAGCAATTCCTGTATAAACCCTAGCTTTTGAATTGTAGGCTTTTGGTTCATCCAAAGTGAAATAGAATACCAACGAAGCCAAGATTATTGGCATTGCAATTAGCAAACCAATGTGCCTGAGTAATAAACGAATAAAAAATAAGAGATTAAATTTCATTTCTAAATATTCAAATCGGCTCCGATAATACCTTCCAAAGCCGTTACTGATGAAATAAATTCTGCCCGTTGCAATTCAAAGTTCATTGTTGCCTGGTTCATCATCTGTTGTAATCGGGTATATTCGGTAACATTGATTATGCCGTTCGCAAAATCTTTTTCTGCTCTTAACGACTGTACCCTGAAGTTGTCTACAATGGAACCGGAAATAAAAAACAGCCTATGGGTCTTTAATAGATCATTGTATAATTCAACTACCTTTTGTTCCAATTCCATTTCGGCCACCTGTGTTTCAAAACGTGCTTTTTCCGCTTCCCCCTTTGCACTTTTTATGGCTGCCCTTCTATTAAGAATTGCTGATAGCGGGAGACGAAGGGAAACCCCAACATTATATCTGCTTTGTTCTGTTGAAAATAAAGTCTGACTTCCTGGATCTCCAGCAATTTGTGAGTTACTCAGGTTATCAAAAATTCCATAGTAATAACCTGCTTCCAAATTGATGTATTCCAACCAAGCCCTTTGCTCAGATGAAACAACACCATCTCTATATTTTTGTTCTGAGACGGTGACTTTTATGAATGGAGAGTATTCTTTGGCCATTTGGACCAATGAATCTATTGGAGGTAATTTTTTGCTGATATCGTTTTCTTTCAGTCCATTTTCAATAAAATCATTTATAGACTGTCCAATCGATGTCTGCAGTATTAAAAAAACCAATAAAAAGCCCCAAAATTTCCTCATTATACATTCTCTTTTTGAAAGACTGCCCTAAACGTTCTAAGTACAATCCACATATCAATCAAGAAAGCGCGCTTGCTATTAGCATATTCTACATATTTCAAGTCCAAGTTCTTGCGTTCTTCGGTAGACATTATTGAACTTCTTCCCCTTGCTTCTACCTGCCAAAGTCCGGTTATTCCGGCTGGGCCATTAAATCTATCCGTCCATTCATCGGTTGTCAATACTTCTGCTTCATATTGAGGCAATGGTCTGTTCCCAACTATGGACATGTCCCCTTTTAGAACATTTATTAATTGGGGAAGTTCATCTATACTCAACTTTCTGATAATCTTTCCTACTTTGGTTATTCTTGGATCGTTATCAAACTTCATAAAGGCATTCTTGGCACTTTCCTTTCGTCTGGTATTGTGTTTTTGTTCATCAACAGTGTTATCGTCCCCAATCAACATCGTTCCTCCTGATTTCACATTTTGGGTTCCTTCACTCTCTTGTTCCAAATCTTCTTCCTTCCCATTGCCTGCATATTGGTTTAAGTGTTCAAACTCCTTCATACGCTTGTCAGCATCTGGGTACATGGAACGTAGTTTGTAAAAATCGAATACCTTATAACCCGTTCCCACTCTTTTGGAGATGTAGTACACTTTTCCTTTAGACTCCAACCGAATTGCTATAATGAACAAAAGCAAAAAGGGTGCGGCAAACAGTAGGGCCACACTTGCTACAGCAATATCAAAACTCCGTTTCCAAAACCCAATTTTATATTTGCCCGTTTTCGATTTGGCAGGTATAATCTTTTCCTTTTTCAGGTTTGCTTTGAGCTCCTTTAAAAATTGAATCCTTTCAAGAATGTTCTTTGTTGAAAATGGTTGAACGTAAAAATCATCAATTCCATTTTTAACCGCCTTGGACAGATCACTTTTATCCTTATCCTTTGCAATAAGTATAAAAGGTATGGAGTGAATGTCACTAAATTTTTCCTTCAAAACACTGTGAAACTCAATACCAGACTGCCCAGGAATTTCTTTTTCACATAAAATTGCATCAGCAGTTTTATGTTCCTTAAGCCATTTTAAGGCTACCAGTGAATTCTTGACAATATGAAAATCTACTTTTTCGTCGCAATCCATGAACTGGTCCACGACTTTTTGATCCGCCCCTACATAGAGAAGACATAATTTTTTATCTGATATTACTTCCATGATCTTTAAGCACGTATAAGTAGCTTTTCCACTCGTATTAATAGTTCTTCCGGATTAAAGGGTTTCACCAGGTAATCATCGGCACCCAATCGCAAACATTCAATGCGATCCGAGCTACTGTCACGACAACTCAAAACGATTATTGGAATGTTCGAAAAATATCCGCTTTCCTTTACCTTTTGAATAAGTCCAAAACCATCCATATTTGGCATTTCCAGATCTGTAATGATCAAATCCGGGATATTGCCTTCCTGCATCCATGCCAAAGCCGCCAAACCATCTTCTTTTGTGCTGACATTGTACGATTGTCCTAAAAACTGCGATACCAATTCGCTTAGCGATTGTTTATCATCTACTACTAGTATTTTCATGTATTATTGATTATAATTATTTGTAGTACTTAACATTATTGAAAAGTAGGATAAATATTACTTATCAATAATTCTATGTTGTAAAACCAAGGGAGTATGTTGTAAGCTGCTAGTTATTGGTAGTTACAGTATTTGTGGTATAATCTTAATGCCATCGTCAATTCTTGCATAGTATAAGGTGCATACTTAAAAACCTGAAGGTCAATTCTCGGAGATGACTGTTTGAAAATGTAAATGGGAAAGGAAAAAACTTTATAAACAGAGCAATATGCCTATTGAGATACTTCTTCAATAATTAATTCCTTACAAGTTTCTTCAATTACCTTTTTCGTAGGCATGAACCTTTCATTACAAAATGGGAATGGTTTTGCAGGTTCTCTTTTTGGTGGTAAGGCGGTATAAACATCAACGGGAATATACTTGAATTTCCCAATGGAATGAAGTTTAATTGCCAACATTCCATCATCACATCCGGATACCACACGCAAATCTGTTTCATAACCAATGGGAAGAATTGCCTCCTTCTTAATTGCCATGCTCACTGCCCTAATATATTTCATTCTTGTTGTAAAACCCTGCGATAGTTTCCATCTAAAGTATAAATTCTTCACACGGTTTCGAAAACGCATTTTTGATGAAAGTTGAAAATCAGTTTCATAACTTTTGGAAACCGAATAACAAAGCACCAACTCATTATCCATAAAAAAAGGAAGAGCCATTTTATCTATATAATATGGGTCATAAATAGAATCTGGATCCATACTACATATAATTTGCCCCTTGGCTTCTTCCAGTCCTTTTTGTCTGGCAAACGTTATTCCCTGTTCCTTTTCACTGACCACTTTGGCGCCAAGTTGCTCCAGTATTGAAAGCGTCTCGCTATCTGCATTGTTTTCAACGAAAATAACTTCATAAGGTATAATCGTTTTAAGATTGGCCAAAGAAAAAATATGGGCAACCAAAGTTTCCTTTGCTCTGTAAACCGGTATAATAAGACTTACTGTAGGGTTTTTAACGGCACCCAATAATTCAAAATAAGTGATTAATCTATTAAAATCACTATCATTAATACTATTAGGTGTAGCTCCAAAATATGGCTTATATGCTGTGATTTTCATTGTTGAACTTATTTAAACGCTATTGGTTTAGACCCTATCCGAACTCAAGATATAATTTGTCCTTGTAGTGTTCATTACTTCGGAAATGTTAACATTCTGTCTTCCGATTAATGAAACCACCTTATTTTGCTTTGCAGATTTTTGATATAGCTTTTCAAAGAAACGGGCGGCAGCGGAATCCAGCGTGGTCACTTTTTCTAAACTGACCACAAAATTTTCATGCTGTTCTAATATTGAATCAAAATATGAATTTAATGTACCCACATGTTGAATCGATACATTTCCTAAAATTTCAAAGATTCCCCGGTTTTCCCTAATTTCTAATGACATATGCTAAAAGGATTTAGTTACTGATCTATTTAACATTTTCAAAAAGTGTCTATCTATAGTAACGTATCAGATAATAAATATTGTAGTATTTTTCCTTCTTTTTATAAAAGATTCAATCGCTGCATCAGCTCAGGCCTGTTGGACCGGCTTATGGGGATAACATTTCGCTCAATTAACACACTATTATCCTGTATATCAATTATTTGCGTGAAATTAATAATAAATGATCTGTGTATTTGAAGGAATCTGGATTCTGGAAGCTTTTCTTTTATTTTTTTGAGCGTGGAATGCACGCGGTACCGGTTTTTTTGGGTTTGTATTTCTATATAGTCTCCATGGGCTTCTATTAAAAGAATATCCATGAACTTTAATTTGATCAATCGGCGATCTATATTAATATATAAGTCTTCATCCTCATTTTGACTCATTACCGTTTCTGGATGCTCCTGCTGTATTTTTTCGAAGGTTTTCTCCAATCTTTGTACACATTTTTGAAACCGTTCAGGTGTAATTGGTTTTACCAAATAATCAACTATAAACTCATATTTATAGGCTTCAATTGCAAAATCCTTGTCAGATGTTGTAAGTACAATTTTTGGTGGATTATTTACCGTTTCAATAAAATCAACACCAGTAAGTTTAGGCATATGGATATCCAAAAATATCAAATCCACTGGGGTGTGTTTTAAAAACTTAAGGGCTTCCAACGCATCTGGCAACTCGGCAACCACTTCCATTTCAGGAATGATTTTGCAAAGCTCCGCAATTATTGCCCTTGCACTTGACTCATCATCTACTATAATACATCTCACCTTATGCTATTTTTAAAATGAACTTTTCAACACTCTGTAAAATTTCAAGAAACTCGCCTTTAAGGTTTGTATTCCCATACTTTAAATCTTCTTCATATTTAACAGCAAGCTTATATCCTTCAGTAAGTCCAAGAATGCCAAGTTTATGCTTTATTTTATGCACAATCTTAGCGGACTCTTCTAATTCATTCCCTTCAAGAGTTTCTATATAATCTTGCTTCTCTTTTGGAAACTCTGTTTGGATTATGGTTAGGAATTTCTTTTCAAAATCCGCATTACCTCCAGAAATTTCCTTTATGTAATCTAGATTTGGTTGCTCAATCATCATGATTGGTTTTAATTGTAAAAAAGAATGTGGTTCCCTTACCTTCTTGTGAAGAAAGCCATATATCCCCCTTATAGTAGTTTATAATTTTCTTTACCAGCGCAAGACCAATTCCTGTAGCACCGGAACTGTTTTCCAACTTTTTAAACATTCCAAAAATTCCGGTTTGAAGGTGTTCAGGAATTCCTTTACCATTGTCTGTTACACTGAACAACCAACCATCCGGCTCTTCCTTTACATCGATCATAATGTAACCTTCCTTTATATTCTCCGTAGCCGTAATGGCGTTGGTAATTAAATTCTTGAACAATTGCTCCATTCTATATTTGCCTGTATATAGTTTAGGAAGTTTTTTACTTCTTTTAATGGTAATGTTGTCCGGAACATAAACAGTACGTTCAATCTCATTTATTAATAAATTAAGATCAACAAGAACCTCATCTTCCTGTATAGAATCTATGGTTGAATGTCTTAAAATACCGTCGATCAAACTATCCATTTTAGACAGGTTTTGAAAAATGAGCTGTATATTTTCCTTACACATTTCTTTAAATCCTTCTTGAGCATCATCAAATACCCAGCTTACCAATGAGTGTACGTTTCTAATTGGTGACTTTAGATCATGTGAAACCATGTGTGCGTAATTGTTCAAGGATTCGTTCTGTTGCTCTAAATTTTTAAGAAGCATATTTTTTTCCGCTGTAATCTTTACCAACATATCTGCCTGATTCTCTATATCTTCCACTAATTTCTGCGGATTTAAATCAACACTTCTATTTACCTGGTCGTTGGTTTTATCTTGCATGGAAACCACGGCCTTGCTAAGAGATTCCAGAACCTTTTGCTGACTCTCGGTTTCCTTGATTAATCTTCGATTTGCCAGGTACAATTCTTCTGAACTCAAAGACGTTGCCCGCTGAATCATTTTCAGTTTTTCATCAAAATCTGAATATGACTTGCTTATTGAATCAAAGAAGCTTTCCATTTCTGGATACTCCACAGATTCTTTGGACAAAAATTTCTTTATCTGTCTTTTAAGTAACGAATGCATTTATTCACTCAATAAGGTTAGGGTCATGGTCTGATTATGCAATTGACATTCATTTTTTCCTGCAAATGGTGCCATCTCTCCATAGGAATAAAATCCTGTAATTCTCGCTTGGCCTCCTATGACCTCGGCAACCTCTTCAATTTCATCCTCCGTTCGCTGATCCAAAACCAATTTTCTTCCTACACAGCTGACCAGTATTGCCAATTCAGGTTTGTTTTTCCTATTCTCCATAGCTTGCTCGGCTGCATTGGATGCACCTTCCGCAATATCATCCGTTGTGGACATCATCAATTGTACTTTGGAATTCATCGGCACATCACCTGCCAGAATCATGGAATTTTCTTTTTCATCAATGTTAAGAATGGTCCGGACCAAAGGTTCCGATTCTGTATTTTGCTGTACCGTCAATGGATACAATAGTGCCGCTTGCGGAAGTTCATCTGCCTTATCTCCCAAATATTTTTTGTAAAGATCCAATGCGGGTTTTCCATCAATTTCAAAAAGTACATTTCCTTTGGACTTGGTAATGGTACGCTCAGGGCCAAAAGGAGTCCAACCTCCAAAATTGGCATAGGACACCTCTAATGCTTCGCCGTAAAAACCAATGGCAACAACTTCGCCTTGTTTTGGGTTTTCGTTATATGAAGTCAACGTTTTCTCAAAACGGGCTCCATCACCGCAAAGTCCACCCGTAATGGATGCTTTGAATCCTTCTGCTGATTCCAGTCCTTCAATCAAACCACTTCCATTAACAAAACTTCCATCTGATACAATGAACATGTGCCTTAATTTATCCTTGTCGAACTTATTTGAAATGGCAAGGCCCATTTTTTCAATATCCACATAGTCAGACACATTCTCACTTACTATGGTGAAGCTTGTCTGCTCAAATTCAATTGCTGTTAAGACTATACTTTCGTCATATACGTTGGTCTCCATAATCTCTCCTGAGGTTGATCCAAACACTAGATGCCCATCAGGGTAGAGTTCTTTTACTTCATTGAATATATCTTTGGATTCTAACTGATACCTATCCGCAAACACCAATACCAATGGTTCTTTTAGCGGCACATTTTGATTAAACTCCCATTTGCCTCCCTTTAATCGTTTTGCTTGATTAATTTTCATTGTCTTTTGTTTTTAAAGTTTTTTGTATTGTAAAATAGAAAGTGGTTCCCTCTCCAATTTTACTCTCTAACCAAATTTTTCCATTATATCTGTCAATTATTTTTTTGACAATTGAAAGTCCAATTCCGGTAGATCGTTCATTGTTTCCAATAGATTGGAAAATCTGGAAAATCTTTTCGTGATACTCTTTTGGTATTCCCACACCATTGTCACTTATACTAAACTCCCAATATTCTGTATCTTCCTTATAATCAACTTCTACAAATCCTTTCGGCTTATCAATATTTACAACGGCATTGCTCAAAAAGTTCTGGAACAGCTGATGTATTTTTGTCTTATCCGCTTTAATGAGCGGAAGCTTCTTTTTTGTTTTTATGGTTACATGTTCTGGTATATAAATGATCTCTTTAATTTCATGAATCACTTCGTTTACGTCAACCTCGGTATGGTCTAAAACATCATTATTAACCGTTGAATATTTTAGAATTCCACTGATCAGTTTATCCATTCCCTCAATCTTCTCCTGCATCATTTTTAGATTATAGCGGCCATTTTCATCCAAAGAATCTTTATAATCGTCATACATCCAAGTAGCCAAAGCACTGATACTTCTTAATGGGGATTTTAAATCGTGGGAAACTATATGGGCATATTCCTGTAATCCTTTATTACTTGCCTCTAATTCACTTAATAGGTTTTCTTTTTGTAGTTCAAGGTGTTTTTGGGCAGTGATATCCAAGTGTATGCCTATGGAACCAATTATATTTCCTGCATCATCATATCTGGGCGCACCACTGATGAGCCAAAACCTTTTTTCCCCATTGGCAATTCTTACTGCCACCTCATACGAATCAGAGATTCCTTGCTTCCTCTTTTTATCCTGAAGTTTCTGCTCTTCTGCACTATTATTGATAATAGGTACAGCTTCATAAACATTTCTTCCTATCAATTCATCTGCAGTGGTACCAACCATATCACTAAAACTTTGATTGACCATTAAAATATTGCCATCAATATCAACCTCAACCAAACCAAGGTTCATATTGGCGATAATACTGCCATACTTTTCCTTTTGAATTTCTAGATTCTTCCTATAGTTCTTTCTTAAGGTAACATCGCTATAGCTCCATAAATGACCCTGATATTCCCCATTATTAAATAATGGAATATAATCGCGTTCAAAAGTTCTACCATCCACAAGCTCCATTTCATCTGCAGTGACGGAGTCTTTTTGATCAACTACCTCATTTATTCTATCTATTTCGAGGTCTGGCTCCAAGAACAAGCCTTTATATTTATGTATAGATTTTTCACTACAAACTCCTTTTAGGACATCCGGAGAAACTGGGATTCCAAATAGGTCACAAAATTTCTGATTTGCCAGAACTATTTTCCTGTTTTCATCTTCAAGCAAAATCCCTGTTTGCAAATTTTTGATCAGGGTCGCCATTCGTTCTTCTGATGCTATTAGTTTTTCCTCAGAGATTTTTTCATGGGTAATATCCTCTATCATGGCAACACTGTATTCAATATTACCTTTGGAATCCACAACAGAGCTCATGGAAGTTTTTCCAAACAAAGTTTTACCATTCTTTTTATGAAATTTTCTAACTATCGAGAATTTCTTGGTGTCACTCACCAAACTTTTTTGAAATAGATCATCATATAAATTACTATCCTCCAATGTGGATATATCATTTAATGACATTTTTTTCAGTTCTATTTCTGAGTATCCTAAAAGCTCAATAAAAGTCTTGTTTGCCTTTATTATTTTCTCCTTTACAATTAGTAAGATTCCAAGAGAAGAATTTTCAACAATAATATCTTGCTGCTTCTTTTGACTTTCTAAAAGTTGCTTTATCTCAACCTCACTAGTAATGTCTCTAATTACACCTTGGGCACCTATTGGGCTACCATTATCATTATAAATAAGACTAGCATTTATGTTTACAAATCGTTCCTCGAGTCCCTTTGTAACAATCTTTGCATTGTAGTTTTTAAGAATCCCAACCTGCAACAGCGTTTGAAACGATTCTGCGGTATATTCCAAATAGTCTGGATGCACTAAGTCTGAAAGACATATTTTCTCCTTTGTATGATCGTATCCCAAGAATTCCTTTGCAGAGGTATTCATGTTGATCACATTGGACATCATATCCATGACCACATAGGGGTCAATGATATTTACAAAAGCACTGTCCAGGCGAGTTCCCCCATCATTTAACAAAGTCTCCAAACGGCCATTTGCCTCTTTAAGATGCAACGTGGCATCATAAAGCTCTTTTGCCTTATTCTCAAGAAGGTTTTCAGCGCTTTTTCTGGCCTTTTTCTCTCGGGCCAAAGCACGTTTTAATATGGGGATTTCATTACTATCCATTTTGTGAGATAGTAAACTTGACTTCTGTACCGTCTTCATTTAATAATTTGTATTCTATAGTAGCGGATCTCTCAAAATGTTCAAATGTTTTCACTATAAGTCCATGCGCCAAGGCATACAACCCACGTGATGAACTATATATGAGCTCTAGTGCTGTATCTGTTTTAGATAGAATTTTGAACTGTGGAAGTTCAGCATCTGGATAGAGTTTTTTTACATGGATGTGGATATGATCCTCAATGGAGTTGAGAAGACCTATTGGAGTTCTATAACTTGAGACCACATCTGGATGTGCACTTACAAGGCCTACAAACAGATGATGCCCAAAAGAATAAAGTAAATCTTCTTGGGGAACATCCTTTTTTAGGCTAAGCTCAGAAATTAAGCTTACCATTTCGTTAAAATCATATGTACCTACTGAAGTATATGCACCTCCAGAAGGGAGGTCGCAGTTTTCCAGTAAAGAGTCTACGGTCTCAAGGCCATAAATTGACTCGACCATTTCCAGAAACTCTGTAAAAACAATTCCTTTCATAATGTGAGAATATTATGATTAAAAGTAGGAATTGTACTACCTAATTAAAAAAAGAATGTTGTGAAATAAAGAATTTTGTTAGGCTTTAACTAGCTCGCTAACTTCCCAATAGTCAAAAACTTTTTTAAGCTTAGACTCGTAATCCTCATATTTTAAGGGCTTTATAATATATCCTGCTATGCCAATTTCAAAACACTTCAATAAATCCACTCTATTTTCCGATGTGGTCAAAATTATTGTAGGAAGATATTTGAGTTTATCATCTGCCTTTAAAAGAGTTAAGAATTCTATTCCACTCATTCTTGGCATATTAAGATCCAGAAGAATAATTTCAGGCAGGTCACCGCTCTTTAAAACTTCCATGGCTTCCTCCCCATTTTTAGCTTCGATAATTTTATGTTTTGACTGAAACTTTGAAATTGCTCGTTGCAATTTCATTGTCTCTATCATATCGTCTTCAATGAACAGTACATTCATGGTGTTTTACATTTAGTATACAAAAGTCCAAAATCACAATAAGAAAAGGACTACAATTTAGTCAAATTAAAAAAAACTATCGACGAGTGGTAGAAATCATACGGTGAATTATAAAATATTTTTAGTATTCACAACCTTAAAGTAATGACAACTCGGCTTTTAACTTCTTGGTAAGACCTGATACTACAAGCTCGTATGAATGATCTACCAATTCAATAATTATGTTTGGGGGGAGGTTTTCCAAAAATAAAGTATTCCAATGCTTTTTGCTCATATGATAGCCCGGAGTAATATCTCCATCATATTCTTCCCTAAGTTCTACGGCTCTTTCTGGGTCGCATTTTAAATTGCACTGACTTGGTACTCTTTCCAAGGGCAGTAGAGCGAACATTTTGCCCATTACTTTAAATACCAGCGTATGTTCATCAAAAGGAAACTCTTCCGTCACACCTTTTTTACTGATGCAAAAATTCCTTAGCTCTTCAACGTTCATTTTTATATTCCGTTGGAATCATAAACAATAACCTTGTCCCAAAGATCCTTGCACTCCTCAATAAAGATTAAATGAGCTTCTTCACCTTGATAACCTTCTTGTGCCTCAGCTGACTCAAAAGTTACTATTAGTGAATAGGTAAACGATCCATCAACCACATCCCTAATAGCAGGTGGGGGTGTGCCAATAAAATTGGTTTTAGCATATTTGGAGTTCTTTAAAAATGTTTTTAGTGAAGTTTCAAATTTTTGTTTGTCGGCATCGTTATCTGGGTTTTTAAACCAAAAATAAACGGTATGTGCAAAAGCAGGGTCAAAGGTTTTCATAGTGTCTTTGGTTTGTGCAAAACTTGTGGCGCAAGCAACGCCAATCAATACTAAAGTTACAATTCCTCTTTTCATAATTAGTTTTCTTCTAAAAAATGTTTTTCAATATTCTTAATTTCCAGGGCAGAGTAATCCAAGGTCCAACCTATCGTCTCTACAATTTTTTCAACCAAAAGTACAGCTTGTAAAGCTTCTTTCCTTGCGGTATCCATTAATCCACTTTCTGGTATTTTTTGTTTGATGTGTTCCTTGGCCTCTAAGTTCAATTTTGTTAAATCGTCTGGGGAAAAGCTATTGAACAATCCATTTTTAATATCGTAAAACTGAAGGTCCGGTTCAATGGATAAAATTTCAGGTTGTGGAAAATCTTCAAGAATAATCCGCTTCTTTTCGTTATCCGCCTTAAGGTTCAACTTTTTTAGGTCGTATCCAATATGCGCTTTGGCCTTCACCACAATCAACGCCTTTTTCTTACTGCTCAAAAGACTTAGAAAACCTTCTTTAGTGTTTTCGTAATGATAGATCTCTGCAAAATCCCCTTCAACAGAAACCAACTTACAAACACTTTGTATCTTATCCAATAATACCGTGGATTGCTGCTTGGTAAGTTCTTTGCTTTTTTTCTTTCGGAACAGGGAAAATAGCCAATACATAAGTATTGCTCCCAATATCAACCCTAAAAAAGCCTCCAAAATGCTATCCATCTTTCTTTCCTATTTCTCCTAAATGGGTAAACTTAAATCCTTTTTCATATTTGAGCCCATATCCAAAAATCCTATCCATAGCTATATGAGAAAAAATTATAATCCCCGCTAATTCAAAAGCTGGTAAGGGCAAATAAACTATGCCTATCAAATAAAGTAAAATTGCAATTCCCCTATGGTGAAACATGTTATAAGTAAACGCTCCAACCCTCTTCCCCGCCAAATAACCCAACATTCCAATATCCGGTGTCAACAACAACGCAAAGAACCACCACCAAGGTAGGTCCATTTTCGTAAAAAGAAAAAAACCGAGTGCCAAAAGCATGAATTCCTCTAGTTTTAAAAGAATTTTCATATTATATAATTTCATATAAAACCGGCCTGGATGGACTGGCATCATTTTCAAAAGGTGCAACTTGAAGGTTCAGCACATAGCAACCATCTTCAATCGTATTAGCCACATAAACAAACTCGGTTATTGTTGCATATTCCCTTGGTTTACCATCCATATTCCAAAATGCTTTGTGTGCCGAAAGAGCCCCACCATCCTTTTCCCTATCCACCGAAGGAAGGTCAATTAGCAAATGTTGAATTCCTTTAGTCGCCAAAAAACGTGCAGCTTCTTCCAATAAATAGGGTGGGTTCGCATTGGAGTACTGCCTTGATTTCTTGTTTTCCAGATTTGGAATGGTCCTAATAACCAATGCTTCCCTTTTTTTGTTTCCTAGCGCATATTTCAATTGCTTTTCCGATATCACAAAATCTTCCTCTTGTTTTTCCGGAGCGACCGTAATAACCTCAGCCAAAAAAAAGAATTGTTTTAACTTTTGGTTTATGGAATGAAACTCCTTGGTTATATGACCCAGGCATTCCGTATGCGTCACATGGGAATGGGGGTTGAACCAAATATCATTAAAGTTAGTTGATGCGCCCTCAGAAACTTTTCCTATAAAATTGCCTTCTTCATGTGGTTCAATTTTAGGAGGATTCAAATACCAGGCATTTACATTACCATCTCCTCCTTGAAGTGGAACAGAAATATCCAAAGGTTTGGACAAATCAATCTTTATGTTCTTTGAGTTGTATTTGATTGAAGCAATCATTGACCCAAATTAAGCATAAATAAATCTGAAGCAATACCATCCACTAAAAACTTGCCTTTTTTGGTGGACAGCAATTTTCCATCCTCCACAAAAAGCAACTCTTGTTCTAAATATTTTTCAGCCTGTTGGTTGATATACTTTAGATAGCTAATGCCAAAATCATTTTCAATTCTCTTCAAGGATACACCCCAGATAGTGCGCAATCCGGTCATAACATATTCGTTGTAATTGTCTTTTCTTGATAAGGTCTCGGTTTCCATTGACAATATATCCTGCTGCAACGCTTTTACGTACTTCGAATTATTTCTCACATTCCAACCTCTATTTTTCCCATCAAAAGAATGGGCAGATGGACCAATACCCATATATTTTTTCCCCTGCCAATACGAAGTATTGTTTTTGGAAAAATAGCCTTGTTTTCCAAAGTTGGATATTTCGTAATTTATATACGCTTGTTGCTCCAATACATCTACCAAAATATGAAACTGCTCTTGGGCCTGTTCATCATTTACATCATTTATAATTCCTTTTTCAATGAACTTTTTAAGTGCCGTCTTTGGTTCAACAGTCAGCGCATAGCTTGAAATATGTGGGAGTTTAAAAGAAAGTGCTTTTTCAATATTTGCTTTCCACCTCTTATTGTCCATTCCTGGAATTCCATAAATCAGGTCGATGGAGATATTATCAAAGTGTCTGGTTGCTTTAGATAATGACTCAATAGCTTCATCAGATGAGTGTGCACGATTCATCAACTTTAAGTCTTCATCAAAAAAAGATTGGATTCCAATACTTAATCGGTTGATTCCAATAGTTTGATAATCTTGAAAAATAGTTCTCGATTGAGTCGGAACTGACATTAAATCATCAGGGTTGGCTTCTAAAGTAATTTCCGGATGTTCAACTACACTATAATTGTCATAAACAGATTGCAATATGGCCTCTAGTTCCATAATTGTTAATACGGATGGGGTACCACCTCCAAAGTATATGGTTTCCACTTGCTCATTTTGAAACTCGGCTTTACGTAATTCAAGCTCTTTTTGAAGTGATCTTACCATCGCTTCCTTTTTTCCCAATTGTGTGGAAAAATGAAAGTCGCAATAATGGCACGCTTGTTTACAAAACGGCACGTGAATGTAAATTCCGCTCATTTCAGTGTTCAATTATCAATGAACAATTTACAATGAATCATTTGTTAATTCTAGTAGTCTTTTATTGAAATTGTTTTATGCTGATTGACTATTGTTTATTGACTTTACTGGAATTCTGCTTTACAAAAGCCTCCCATCCTGTGTATTGTTTCCCCACATCTACCCTACCTTGATTGTAAAAATGGCAAACCGCAGCGGCCAATCCATCCGTACTATCTAAATTTTTAGGCAAGGTTTTTAGCTTCAACATACTTTGAAGCATTTTGGCTACTTGCTCTTTGGTGGCATTTCCATTACCTGTAATGGCCATCTTTATTTTCTTGGGCATATATTCGGTTATGGGAACTTGTCTTGAAAGTCCCGCAGCCATCGCTACTCCCTGAGCCCTTCCAAGTTTGAGCATGGATTGTACATTTTTACCATAAAAAGGAGCTTCAATGGCTATTTCATCCGGGTGAAACGTATCTATCAATTCAAGGGTGCGTTCAAAAATCAATTTTAGTTTGGTGTAGGGATCATTGTATTTTTTAAGCAACAACTCGTTCATTTGAACAAACTGCATTTGTTTGTTCACCACTTTAATGATTCCAAAACCCATAACTGTTGTTCCCGGGTCTATTCCTAAAATGATTTTTTCCGTTGCCAAATTTTAATTGGTATTTACTACTATGGGAAGTCTAAATCGTAAACTTACCGGTGTTCCTCTTTTTAGTGCTGGGGCCACTGTTAAATCTCGCAACCTATTGGTTACCTCAGCATTGAATTCTTCAATTTCGTTAAGGATATTTGGATTTTCCTCTATGTTTAAAACGGTGATGAAGCCATGCTCATCAATTAAAAAATCAACATATAAGGTATCGTTTAAATCAGTTTGCACCTCAAATTGCAAGCTGTCCAATGCCTTTGAAAAATGATTCAGCATTTCATTTTGAAAGCAATCTCGTTGAGCTTGCTTGGCCGCCGTTTCATCACAATTATCAAATAGTGGATATTGGTCCACATCATTCCAATCAATCGCCAAAAGTTCTTCACTGACAATTCTTTGGGTCTTGTCCTCTTTGGACATAAACAGTTCGCAGGAGGCAAACAAAGCCAAACAAGATATCAATAAAAACTTCTGCATACAGCCCCAAATGTTTGGCTGAAATTACGATTTTTTGAAGAATTTAATTTAAACTAAAATTGAAAAGCCAAAGATAGTCTTTGGCTTTCAGGGCTTGCAATATATTTAGGACCTATTTTAATTTAAAAGTTATGGGTATGGAAAAAGGCACATCAACTACTTCACCATTTTGTTTCCCTGGCACCATTTTTGGCAATTTAGAAATAATACGTCTCGCTTCGTTCTCCAATAGCACATCCGGACCTCGTAGCTTAAGTTCTGTAATTGACCCATCACTAGAAATCTTAAAAATAATATTTACCCTTCCTTGAATACCTTTTTCTTGGGCTTCTTGAGGGTAATTAAAATGTTTTCTAATATGTTTTTGCATCATTTCTTGAAAACATGCTCGAGTATCCTCAGCATTTTCACAACCTGGAAAAATTGGAGCTTCATCTACACTGGCAAAAGGCACACCACTGTAGTTAATATTTCCATATTTTCCAGAAATCCCCTTTGTTTCTTTAGGATACACATTATAAATCATTTTCGCCAATGCCTCTTTTTCTTCTTGGGTAAGTGAATCTAAACTTGTAATTTCTTCTTCCAGTAGACTGATTCTTTCGGTTAGTGAATCGGTCTTTTTAGCATTGCTCTCTTCAACTTGACAAGAGTTAAACATTATAATACCAAATACTAATGGTAACACTACAGTATACTTTAATTGCCAAATGGCTTTTGATTTTTGTTTTTGTAACATGACTATTCGTTTTTTGATTAATGATTTTTTAAAAAATTGATTTACAAAGCTTATGTTTTGAGTTTGAAACACTTCTGACAATAGCAATTGATATTGTTCCTTTTTATTTTCTTTTCCAACCTTAGAATCAGCAATAAATTCATGCAATTCTGAAACCCGATTTTGATAGATATACACCAACGGATTAAACCAAAATAGAATTCGCATCAATTCAAAGAATAGCAGATCAACAGAATGCCACTGCTTAATATGTACTAACTCATGCGCTATGATATTGCTCTCTTTCTCCTTGGAGATTTTATCCCCTAAAAAAATGGTTCCGAAGAAGGAAAAGGCTATTTCACTTTGTTGTACAACGACTTTGGTAAAATCATTGCAATCATATACGGTTCCTTGTTTCCGTAATCTAATAAGTGAAAAAAGTTTGAACCCAAACCAAAGTGCTGCCAACAAAGCGCCTGACCCAAATAATAAATATATAGTTGAAAGGTTTTCAAAAAAACCAACTTTATCTGTAGGTGACACCATCACCTCATCCAATTGTATTAAAAAGGTTGGGTAGCCAATAAATTCTGAAGAAACGGTAGTTTTTAAAGCTTCAATCTTTATCCAAGGTAAAACCAAGGATAAAACAAAAGTGCCCAAAAGATACGCTCGGTTCCATTTGAAGAAAGTCTCCTTTTTTAAAAAGAAGTCATAAATCATTAAAAAAACCAACTGAAATACCAGACATTCTATGAGATACCGTATCATTCTTCCTCATCTTTAATTTGTTCCAGAATACTTTCCAACTCACTAAGATTGATATCATTTTTTTTCATGAAAAACGACACCATACTTTTAAAGGACCCTTGAAAGTAACCATCAACAAGTTTGTTTATGGATTGGTTGCTATAGTCCGATTGCTTTACTAAAGGAAAATAGAGATATCCTTTACCTTCCTGCTCATGATCTACAAAACCTTTATTTTCCAAGATTCTTACTATTGTAGATACTGTGTTATAAGCTGGTTTTGGTTCTGGCAGCTCTTTGATTATTGCAGCAACATTGGTTTTCTTTAATCTCCAGAGGATTTGCATTACTTCCTCCTCAGCTTTTGTCAATTGTTTCATATTCAACTAATTTTTTAGTTCAATTACCAAACAAATATAACTAAATATTTAGTTTAAACTAATTTTTTAGTTAAAAACTGAGATTAATGCCTTTTCTGTCTTCTTTTGTAACATTTGATCGCTAAATTTGTCTTATCATCAAAACCAAAAATGGACATTGCTTTACTTGTTTTAGGGTTTGTTTTAATGCTCGTCGGCATTTTAGGGAGTTTTCTACCTGTATTACCAGGCCCACCGGTAAGTTGGTTAGGACTATTGCTTCTATATTTGACCAAAGCTGTACCGGATGATTGGTGGATGCTTGGCATAACGCTCTTTTTTGCGTTGCTGATTACTATTATGGATTATGTGATTCCGGCGATGGGCACTAAAAAATTTGGTGGTAGTAAAGCTGGTATGTTGGGAACTGTTGTGGGTCTGTTGGTAGCAATATTTTTCCCAATTCTTGGGCCTTTTGGGATTATTGTTTGGCCTTTTGTTGGTGCTTTAATTGGTGAGCTTATTAATAAAGCAGATCAAAAAACTGCATTGAAAGCTGCCTTTGGATCCTTTTTAGGCTTTTTAACAGGAACGTTTATGAAGTTCTTGATAGGGGTTATCTATTTCGGAATCTTTATTTGGAAAGCTATTGAATATGGTTCAGAGCTGTTCACCTTTAGTTAATCAAACCATTCTACTTTTTCGGCAATTGGTCCTCGTGCTACCTCTAAAACTTCTTCATCAGTATAACCCATATATAGAAATCCTAGGCATTTCTCTCCTTCCTTAAGATTGAAAAACTCATTCATGTATTTTATCAAACCCGGAGAGCTCCAATAACATCCAATTCCCATTTCTGTGCAGCAAAGCCACATATTTTGTACTGCCATTGCAGTAGCGGCAAGCTCTTCCCATTCCGGTAAGCTTTCACTAGGGTCGCGCTGCATACAAATGGCAATAACAGCACCTGAACGTGCTGGATTATCTTGTAATTTTTTAATTTTTATTTGCTTTGGCTTAGGGTCAATTTCTTGGTATTTATTGGATAGAAATTTTCCTAACGCCACTCTTTTATCACCCATTAAAACTTTAAATCGCCAGGGTTCTGTCTTTCTATGTGTAGGTGCATAGTTGGCAGCTTCCAATAGCTTTTCAATAGTTTCTTTCGAAATGGGCTTGTCATTATATTGAACAGGAAAAACACTTCGCCTCTTCTTAATTATATCAAATATCATGTATCTACTTTTATACTTCTCTCAAAGTTAAGTCTTGAAACGTTTTCTTGCTACAACTTTAGAAGTAATTCCATACAATTTCTCAGTGCTGGATTTCGATTATCCTCTTTCCATACCATGGATAAAATAGCCCGTTGTTTGATTTTTTTAAGTTCGATGAATTTTACTTTCATTTGAAACCCATATTGCAAGGCCGTAGGAACTATAGCTATACCCAACTTGTTTTCCACCAATTTAAAAATAGTTTGTGCATGTACCGATTTATGGGAAACATTGGGTGAAAAACCAGCATCTTCGCAAATGCTTAGAACGGTATCATAATATTGAGGGCTATAATCCTGTGAGAATAGGATAAAATCATCCGTAGCGACTTGATTAATGCTTTTAAAATCTTTCTCATTCAATATATGGTCCGCTGGCAAAACCAACGAAAAGGTATCTTCAAAAACAGGTTTCAATTTCAGCCCTTTTGGCACTCTTGATAACCGCACAAACCCCAAATCCAATTTGTCCCTTAGAATAGCACTTATCTGAGCTCTGTTTGAAAGTTCTTCAAGACTGGTATGTATGAAAGAGAATTTTTCCTTTAAATCCAGCAATAAATTTGGTATTACATTCTGCATTGCCGAACCTAAAAACCCAATTCTAATTTCACCCAAATGCCCCTCACCAATAAGTTTTAATTGTTTTTTGGTCTGCTCCAAATGGTTCAGTATAAACTCTACTTCCCCTTTTAAAAATGCTCCAGCTGGTGTTAACCTAACTTTTTTCTTATCTCTAATAAAAAGTTGGGTTTGGAGAATTCCTTCCATCTGCTTGATTTGCGTACTTAGTCCGGGTTGGGATATAAACAGCTTTTCTGCTGCCTTTCTATAGTGCAATTCTTCGGCCACAGCCAAAAAATAAATGAAATGTCGTAATTCTATCTGATAATTCATAGTTATTAAATACTACAAAAATAAGTATTGGTAATTATTAATCATACAGGGTATCTTTATAAATCTCAAATTATACATATGCAACTACCCAAAACATTTCATTTTGGTGAACATCATCTAACAGCAAGCATTGCCTTAGGCATTGCCAAAGGTTCGGTCAAAGGAATACTATCCACAGATTATCTCAAGAAAATAGAAGAGAGTAATCTTCGGGTTCAAAATATTGTTGCCAAGGGAGACACAGTTTATGGAATCAATACGGGCTTTGGACCTTTATGCAATACCAAGATTTCCAAGGAGGATACTAAAATTCTTCAGTCCAATATTTTACAAAGCCATAGTGTTGGAGTTGGCAAGCCCATATCCAAAGTACTTGCCAAACTAATGCTCATCTTAAAAATCCATGCGCTAGCTAAAGGATATTCCGGTATTGCAGTTGCTACAATTAATCGAATGCTCTGGCATTTGGAGCATGATGCCATTCCGGTAGTTCCATCACAAGGTTCTGTGGGAGCATCTGGAGACTTGGCTCCTCTTTCTCATTTATTTCTTCCACTAATAGGACTGGGCAAGGTAAATTACAACGGTGAAACCATCACCACGGAGCAATTATTCAAAAAAACTGGGCTTCAACCTTTGGAACTTGGGCCAAAGGAGGGCTTGGCGTTAATAAATGGCACACAATTCATTGCTGCACATGGTGTAATGGTCTTGCAAAAACTTCAATATTGTCTTAGACATGCCGATATTATTGGGGCTATGATGTTGGAAGGACTTCAAGGTTCCATGAGACCTTTCCATGAGGAATTGCATGCACTTCGACCTTTTAAAGGAAACCAACATGTGGCCGGGAGAATACGAACACTGCTCCAAGGTTCCGAAATTTTGGAAGACCATATCGACTGTGAACGTGTTCAAGATCCTTATTCGCTTCGTTGTATGCCTCAAGTGCATGGCGCATCTAGAAATACATGGTTGCACTTAAAAGAATTGTTGGAAGTTGAGCTAAACTCCGTTACCGACAACCCAGTAATCATTAATGATGAATTAACCATTAGCGGTGGCAATTTTCACGGACAGCCCTTGGCCATGGCTTTGGACTACGCTGCACTGGCAGCTTCAGAATTAGGGAGCATTTCGGACCGAAGAATCTATTTGGCACTGGAAGGAAATAGTCCAGGAGTACCCAAATTATTAATGGAAGATACCGGAATCAATTCTGGATACATGATTTTACAGTACACTACAGCAGCATTAGCCAGTGAAAATAAAAGTCTGTGTTTTCCGGCGAGCGCGGATAGTATCCCAACCTCTTTAGGACAAGAAGACCATGTGAGCATGGGATCAATAAGTGGGAGAAAAGCACTTCAGATTATTGAAAATGTGGAGAAGATATTGGCTATTGAACTATTGACTGCCGCGCAAGCCTTTGAATTTAGAAAACCTTTAAAATCAGGTATTGTATTGGATGAAATTCATAAATTCATAAGAACCAAAGTTTCCTTCGCAGATAGTGACCGCGTTTTTGCTGATGATATTGAAAAAGGAATAGAAACTATCCAAAAAGGTGAAATTATTGCGCTAGTGGAAAAAACCATGACAGCAAAAAACCTTCAATGGAACACCCCTTATCTAGAAGAATTTGAAACATACTAACTCATGAGCAAACCACTATTAATAGGTCCATTTACACAACTGCTTCCAATGTCAGGTTTACCACTTAAAGGAGCTCTATCAGATGACCAATTGGTCATCATTGAGCAAGGAGGCATTCTTGTTTCCGAAGAAAAAATCAAAGCTGTTGGTAATTTTGAGGATTTAAAGTCCGATGCGGTCGACACCCACCATATTGAAGGACAACATGTTTGCCTTCCGGGATTTGTAGATTCTCATACACATATCTGTTTTGGTGGTTCGCGAGCTAGAGATTATGCTTATAGAAATTCTGGAAAGACTTATCTGGAAATTGCCAAAGCCGGAGGCGGCATATGGGACACTGTGACACAAACTCGCAAAGCTTCTCAAGAGGATTTGATTGAAGGCATTATCTCAAGAAGCAAAACCCATTTAGAAAATGGTACAACAACGATAGAAGTAAAAAGTGGTTATGGCCTTTCTATTGATGAAGAACTCAAAATGCTAAGGGCCATCAAACAAGCAGAGAAAAAAACACAAGCAGATCTAATAGCAACATGTTTGGCCGCCCATATGAAACCAAAAGATTGGAATAGCAACAAAAATTACCTAGAGGAAATTGCCACACAACTGTTCCCCATTTTAAAATCTGAAGGGCTTAGCAATCGGATTGACGCCTTTATTGAGGAAAGTGCATTCTCAGCATTGGAGATAGCCCCCTATTTTAGGAAAGCAAAGGCAATGGGGTTTGATATAACGGTACATGCGGATCAATTTACGACTAGTGGAAGTGAAGTGGCCATACATTTTGGTGCCATAAGCGCTGATCATTTGGAAGCCAGCACCGAAAATGAAATTCAGTTGTTGGCCAACAGCAATGTTATTTCTACAGCATTACCCGGAGCTTCCTTAGGTTTAGGATGCGCCTTTACCCCTGCCCGAAAGCTATTAGATGCAGGAGGAGCTTTGGCCATTGCTAGCGACCATAATCCTGGTTCGGCACCAATGGGGCATTTGTTCACCCAAGCAAGTATTCTAGGGACCTTTGAAAAACTCTCAAATGCGGAAGTACTGGCCGGGATTACTTTTAGGGCAAGTGCTGCTTTGAATTTGACAGACCGAGGTGCTTTGGAAACAAACAAGCTTGCTGATTTTGTTGTTTTTCCAACCGATAACTATCAGGAAATAACCTATCATCAAGGACAGCTAAAACCCAGTATGGTCTGGAAAAATGGGAAACAAGTTTTTGAAAGAAATTAATATGGAACTTCAAGAATTCAAATCGCAAGTCCTTCAGGGAATACCTGAACAGCTTCCAACGCCAAGGCCCTATCCCAAAAACGGCAATCCAGCTCCCAAACGAAAGGATATTTTATCAAAAGATGAGAAAAAGCTGGCCGTTCAAAATGCATTGCGCTACTTTCCAAAGGATTGGCATGTAGAATTGGCCAAAGAGTTTGCCAATGAACTTAATAGTTATGGAAGAATTTATATGCATCGATTTAAACCAAACTACAAGCTATACGCTAGGCCTATTTCTGAATATCCAGCAAAAACAAAACAGGCCGCTGCAATTATGCTAATGATTCAGAACAATCTTGACCCCGCTGTGGCGCAACATCCTGAGGAACTCATTACCTATGGGGGTAACGGAGCCGTATTTCAAAACTGGGCGCAGTACTTGTTGACCATGAAATATTTGGGTGAGATGACGGAGGAACAAACCTTGCATATCTATTCGGGGCATCCCATGGGATTATTCCCCTCTTCCAAAGAAGCGCCAAGAGTCATCGTTACCAATGGCATGATGATTCCCAATTACTCCAAACCTGACGATTGGGAAAAATTCAATGCTCTAGGGGTTACACAATACGGGCAAATGACAGCAGGCTCCTATATGTATATTGGCCCACAAGGTATTGTTCATGGTACCGCCATTACCGTAATGAACGCTTTTAGAAAAGTGTTGAAAAAAGACGAATCACCTAATGGAAAGGTATTCCTAACAGCAGGTTTGGGCGGAATGAGCGGGGCACAGCCCAAAGCTGGCAATATTGCGGGCTGTATTACTATTTGTGCGGAAGTTAATCCCGAAGCAGCCAAGAAAAGACACCAACAAGGTTGGGTGGATGAGTTGTTGACCGATATATCTGGACTAGTTAAAAGAACCAAGGAAGCCATTGCTATACAAGAAGTAATCTCCTTGGCCTACATAGGTAATATTGTTGAAGTTTGGGAACAATTTTATGAAGAGGATATTTTTGTGTATTTGGGATCAGACCAAACCTCTTTGCACAATCCTTGGGCTGGAGGGTATTATCCAGTTGGCCTGTCCTTTGAGAAAGCCAATGAGATGATGGCTGAAAATCCATCTGAATTCAAAAAACAAGTACAGGAGTCTTTACGAAGGCAAATAAATACCATCAACAAGCACACAGCAAAAGGCACTTACTTTTTTGATTACGGGAATGCATTCTTATTGGAAGTTTCCCGTGCGGGAGGTAATGTAATGGCTGAAAACAATATTGATTTCAGATACCCTTCCTACGTTCAGGATATTTTAGGGCCAATGTGTTTTGACTATGGTTTTGGCCCATTTAGATGGGTCTGCGCTTCTGGCAATCCCAAAGATTTACAGCGAACCGATGCTATTGCTTTGGAAGTCATGAAAGAAATCAAGACTACTGCACCCGAAGAAATTCAGCAGCAAATGCAGGACAATATTACATGGATTGAAGAGGCGGAACATAATAAGTTAGTTGTGGGCTCCCAAGCACGTATTCTATACGCAGACGTCGAAGGACGAATGAAAATTGCAGAAGCTTTTAACAATGCCATAGCACAAGGAGAGATTACTGCTCCAGTAGTGCTTGGTAGGGACCATCATGATGTCAGCGGTACCGATTCTCCCTTTAGGGAGACCAGCAATATTTATGATGGCAGCAAGTTTACTGCAGATATGGCCATTCATAATGTAATTGGCGATAGCTTTAGAGGCGCTACTTGGGTCTCCATCCATAATGGTGGTGGTGTTGGCTGGGGCGAAGTCATAAACGGAGGTTTTGGGATGGTCTTGGATGGTTCTGAAGAAGCTTCCCGTAAATTGAAAAGCATGTTGTTTTATGATGTAAATAACGGTATTTCAAGAAGAAGTTGGGCCAGAAACAAAGAGGCTTTATTTGCCATAAAACGTGAAATGGAACGAACTCCCAATTTAAAAGTAACTTTACCCAATCTGGTGGAATCGGATATATTGGACCATCTTTTTGATGCATAATGAAACACTACACAAATCCAAATACAGCTATTTGGCATGGAAGAGTCAGCAATAAATACCTGTATCTCCATGAAAAAGTGCGGTGCACTCCTTTAAATGAAATTTCTGAACCTACTAAAAAATCCATAGCATTATTGGGATATGCGTGTGACGAAGGAGTAAAACGAAATCAAGGTAGAATTGGAGCTGCAAAAGGTCCTGAAGTTATTAAAACCAGCCTAGGGAAGTTTCCAAATCATCTTGCCAGCACTGTAGTATTGCAAGATACCGGCACTATAACCTGTGAAGCTGAAAATATGGAAGCTGCTCAAGAAGCGCTTTCAAAAGCAGTTTCCACGCTTCTAGAAAAAAAGCAGTTTCCCATAATTTTGGGTGGCGGTCACGATATGGCCTATGGACATTACCACGGAATTAAAAACTACCTGGATTCAAAAAAAGAAGGGCAGACAATCGGAATCATTAATTTTGATGCGCATTTTGATCTTCGGAAGCCTACGGACAATAACAATTCCGGAACCCCTTTCTATCAAATAGCAACAGAATCCAAAAAAGAAAATTGCTCCTTTAATTATTTATGCCTTGGTATTCGGAAAGATGCCAATGACCGGACACTTTTTGAGGCTGCCAAAGAATTAGATGTTAAATACGTACTATCCGATACCTTTCAGATGCAATTTCTGGATGAGATCAATACATGGATCAATGCTTTTATTAAAACTGTGGACAAGGTTTATGTAACCATAGATTTAGACGGATTTTCCTCTGCTTATGCACCTGGGGTAAGTGCCCCGTCTCCTATGGGGTTCACACCTCAAATTGTTCTGGAATGCCTTAAAACCATTATTGGTTCGGGGAAATTGATAAGCATGGATATTGCCGAGATGAATCCAAAATATGATATTGATGGGCAAACGGCAAAATTGGCCGCATCATTGCTTCACCATATTATTCACACTATTTACTAGCACCCTTTCCAACAAAAAAAGCCTTCCGTATGGAAAGCCTTTCATTGGTGAGCATCATTTTTAATGCTTCAACCTGATTTCAATCTAGTTAAAGATTAAAATCCAACACAACCCTGCAAAGATATAAAATGAATTGTGATTGGCGCTATTATTCATCTTTGAAACGACTCTAATATAGAGAAACACATTCCTTGACGAAAACGTTTTCGAAAATTTTCGTAAATCCCTGTTATAGTTAAGGTGTTAATAATCAATGTTTTATATTAAATAAGGTTTACATTAGATTTTAATATAATTCAAACAATAACGCTCTATCCTATTTTTAAGAGGCAACATTTTTTACATTTGATTGCGCACTAACTAAACAAATATGTACTATTTAGGAATTGACTTAGGAAGTTCATCCGTTAAAATAGCCATCGTAGATAGCCTTACTGGCAAAAACATAGGGGTTGTTCAATCTCCGGAGGAGGAAATGTCCATGAATTCACCAAAAAAAGGATGGGCAGAGCAGGACCCCAAGGATTGGTGGAGTCATGTTTGTGATGGCATTGCCAAAATCAAGAAAACCTATTCTATTTCAGAAAATGACATTAAAGGCATTGGTATTGCTTACCAAATGCACGGTCTTGTTATTGTTGACAACAAAGGCGAACCACTTCGAAATTCCATTATTTGGTGTGATAGCAGAGCTGTTGCAATTGGAAATAATGCCTATCAAGAAATTGGTGAAGATACCTGCGATTCGCATTTATTGAACTCTCCTGCAAATTTTACCGCTTCCAAATTACGTTGGGTAAAAGAAAATGAGCCAGACATCTATTACAAGATCAACAAATTTATGCTGCCCGGCGATTATATTGCTTACCGATTTTCTGACACCATCAATACCACAATTTCTGGTTTATCTGAAGGTGTTTTTTGGGACTTTAAGTTAGACGAGGTTTCCAAGACTATTTTGGATTATTATGAAATTCCACCTGCATTTGTTCCTGAAATAGTTGACACTTTTGGCCCTCAAGGACAAATCTCTGCCAAAGGAGCAAAAGAAAGTGGCTTATTGGAAGGAACACCTATTTTATACCGTGCAGGAGATCAGCCCAACAATGCGCTTTCCTTAAATGTGCTTCATCCTGGCGAAGTTGCTGCTACCGGAGGTACATCTGGAGTAGTCTATGCCATTACCGACAATCTTTCTGTAAAAGAAAGCTCAAGGGTCAATAATTTTGCGCATGTCAATTACAAAAAGGGAGCTGAGAAAAATATTGGCAAATTACTCTGTATCAATGGTGCTGGCATTCAGTACCGTTGGTTGTTGAACAATCTGGATGTCTCCTCCTATGCAGAAATGAACAATTTAGCTGCCGAAGTAGAGGTAGGCTCCGATGGAATTTGTGTAATTCCCTTTGGGAATGGAGCAGAGCGGATGCTCGAAAATCAAACCATAGGCACACGCATATTAAACTTGGATCTCAACCGTCATTCAAAATCACATATCTGCAGGGCCACGTTGGAAGGTATTGCTTTTTCATTTGTGTATGGAATAGAGATTATGAAATCTGATGGAATTGATGCCAAGGTAATGCGCGCAGGTAACGATAATCTGTTTCGTTCCGAAATATTTGCAAATACCATTGCGTCGTTAATTGAGCAAGAAATTGAGATTTACAATACAACGGGGGCGATTGGAGCTGCAAGGGCATGCACACTTTCAAAAAATGGCTATGATACCTTTTCTGAATTCATGAAAAATGATTATGTGCTAACCTATGCTCCTTTCAAGGACGCTGAACACTACCAAACTGCATATCAAAACTGGAAAAAAGAACTGAATTTAATACTAAACAAATAACATTTTAAAAATGGCACTTATAGGCGATAAAGAATATTTTAAAGGTATCGGGGAAATAAAATACGAAGGCAAGGAATCCGATAACCCAATGGCATTTAAATTTTACAATCCAAATCAAGTTGTGGCGGGTAAAACCATGAATGAGCATTTCAAGTTTGCCATGGCCTATTGGCACACCCTATGCGGTACTGGTGGAGATCCTTTTGGACCCGGTACCAAAAATTTTCCGTGGATAACCGCCAACGATCCTATTAAAGCTGCTGAAGATAAAGCGGATGCTGCTTTTGAATTCATTACAAAAATGGGCTTTGATTATTATTGTTTTCACGATTTTGATTTGGTTGATGAAGCAGCAACTCTTGCCGAGTCCGAAAAAAGGGTGCACAAGACCGTTGAATACCTGAAACAAAAGCAAGAAGCTTCAGGCGTAAAATTACTTTGGGGAACAGCAAATTGCTTTTCCAATCCAAGATATATGAATGGTGCCGCATCAAACCCAAATTTTGATGTTGTCGCCCATGCCGGAGCACAAGTTAAAATCGCATTGGATGCTACTATCGCCCTAGGAGGTGAAAATTATGTGTTCTGGGGCGGTCGTGAGGGCTATATGTCACTCTTGAACACCAACATGAAATTGGAACAGGACAATATTGGCCGATTTTTAAATATGGCCAAGGATTATGCCAGAAGTCAAGGTTTTAAAGGGACTTTCTTTATTGAACCAAAACCTATGGAACCATCAAAACACCAATACGATTTTGATGCGGCAACTTCAATTAATTCCATTCGGGAATACGGTCTTGAAAATGACTTTAAATTAAATATCGAGGTGAATCATGCCACTCTTGCGCAACATACTTTTCAACATGAGCTACAGGTTGCTGCCAATGCAGGAATGCTGGGTAGTGTTGATGCCAACCGTGGCGATTACCAGAATGGTTGGGATACCGATCAATTTCCAAACAATGTCCTAGAGACTGCCGAAGCAATGCTAGTGTTGTTAAAATCAGGGGGGCTTCAAGGCGGAGGAATAAACTTTGATGCCAAAACAAGACGTAATTCCACTGATTTGGAAGATATTTTCTTGGCACATATTGGCGGTGCGGATACTTTTGCCAGAGCACTTTTGGTAGCAGATGCCGTCATTCAAAAATCTCCATACGAGGATTTATTGGGCAAACGCTATGCTTCTTTTGATTCTGGAAAAGGTGCCGACTTTGTAAAAGGCAATCTCTCCCTTACCGACTTATCTGATTATGCCCATTCGCAAAACGAACCTGAGCAAATCAGTGGCAAACAAGAATTGTTTGAGAATATCATCAACCAATATATTTAAGATCTTGCTATGGAATCAATTTTAGAAACAGCAGATTGGTGGGTACTTGGAGGATATTTGGCTGCACTTATTGCAGTTGCTGTCTGGGTCGTACTTCAAAAAAACAAAAATACCGAAGACTACTTTTTAGCGGGAAGAAATGTAGGCTGGTTTGTTATTGGAGCATCAATCTTTGCCTCTAATATTGGTTCTGAACATGTAGTGGGACTTGCTGGAACAGGTGCAGAATCTGGCATGCCCATGGCACATTACGAACTGCATGCATGGATAGTTTTATTGCTTGGATGGCTCTTTCTCCCTTTTTATTTTAGAAGTAATGCATTTACGATGCCCGAGTTTCTGGAGAAACGTTTTGATAGTCGTTCCAGATGGTTCCTCTCCGTTTTTTCACTTGTGGGATATGTCATAACCAAAGTATCGGTAACCATTTATGCCGGTGGAATTGTTGTTTCTGAATTGTTGGGAATACCGTTTTGGTATGGTGCCATTGGGATTGTTGTTTTTACTGGAGCTTACACGGTCATTGGGGGAATGAAGGCCGTTATTTATACCGAAACACTTCAAACCGTTATTTTAATAGCCGGCTCATTGATCATTACCTATTTAGGATTGGAAAAAGTTGGCGGATGGGAAGAACTTAAACTTGTTGCCGGAAGTGAACATTTTAATATGTGGCGCCCTATCTCGGATCCTGATTTTCCATGGACAGGAATGTTGATTGGTGGTACCATTGTTGGAATATGGTATTGGTGTACCGATCAATATATTGTACAACGCACCTTGGCCGCAAATAATATTAAGATAGGTCGCCGTGGTGCCATTTTTGGGGCATACTTAAAATTACTTCCCATTTTTATCTTTTTGATTCCAGGCATCATCGCATTTGCTTTAGCAAAACAAGGTGTACTTACTTATGAAAAAAGTGATGAGGTTTTTCCTGTACTGGTAAAAACTTTGCTTCCTGTTGGCCTAAAAGGATTGGTAGCAGGAGGATTGATGGCAGCTTTGATGAGTTCATTGGCGTCCGTATTCAATTCGTGCTCTACCATTTTTACCATTGATATCTATAAAAAGCTTAAACCCCTCACAGAGGAAAAGAAATTACTCCGTGTTGGAAAACTAGCAACATCCATTGTTGTTGTTCTTGGCATCATCTGGATTCCTATAATGGAGAAAATTGGAGGTGGCGTGCTTTACCAATATCTGCAGAGTGTACAATCATATATTGCACCACCAATAACGGCGGTATTTCTATTGGGTATCATTTGGAAAAGGGTAAACTCCAAAGCAGCTATTGTCACTTTATTTTCAGGTTTATTGGTGGCGGCATTCCGTATCCTTGCTGAAATTTATCAACCCTATTTATCAGGGGCGCTCTTGTCATTTGCCACGATTAACTTTGCGCATATGGCCATTTTCATGTTCATATTTTCCATAATTGTATGTATTTCGGTTACTTTAGCCACTGCTCCACCCAATTATTCAGCCATAAAAGGGCTTTCCTTTGGAACATTGACCGTTGAGGATAAACAATTGAACAAAGAAAGTATTTCAGTTATCGACATTGTACTTTCTGTATTTTTAATAATCGTTGTCATTGCCGTACTTGCTTACTTTACAGGGTAAAGCAAATTGCCTCTTTAATGACGTACGTATGGAAGCCAAATAAATGAAAAAACTGACTTTAAATGACATTGCAAAGCATTTTGGAGTATCCATTTCTACCGTTTCAAAAGCTGTCAACGACAATGCTGAAATAAGTAAGGAAGTAAGGGATAAAATTCAGAAGTACGCCAAAGAACATCGTTACAGGCCCAATAGGGTTGCACTTAGTCTACTTAAAAAAAGTACCAAGACCATTGGGGTGATTGTTCCTACCATTTTAAATTATTTTTTTACACAGGTATTCTTTGGAATAGAAAAAACCGCAAATGCCAGGGGTTACAATATCATTAGTTGTACTTCGGATGAATCCTACCCAAAAGAGGTTCATACAGTGGGGCTTTTAAGTGCTGGTATTGTAGATGGGCTGATATTGTCCCTATCACATGAAACCCAGGCCAAAGCAAATATTGAGCACATTTCCAATTTCATTGATGCCCAGATACCGTTGGTACTATTTGACCGTGTCTCAGATAAAATTGAGTGCGATAAAGTTATTGTCGATGATTTGCAAGCTGGTTACAACACCACAAAATATCTGTTGGATACTGGGTGCAAGAGTATTGCCCTAGTTTCCGAAATCTATAATTCAAGTGTAGGGAAACTACGGGTTTCTGGCTATCAAAATGCCCTTAAAGAAAGAAAGATAGCCTATGATAGCAAACTTTTACTGAAAGTTAAAAAAAATGATGACCTCGAACTCCTGATTACTTTTCTACTGGACTACAAAAAAATAGATGCCATAATAGCACTGGATGAAATGATGGCTGCAGATGTACTCTACATCCTTAAATCCAAAAATATCAAGGTTCCAGAGGAAATCTCTATTATCGGCTTTACAAACGGTCGACTTTCAAAATATGTTTCTCCCTCGTTGACCATGGTAAGTCAGCATGGAAAATACATTGGAGAATTGACCGCCAACATTTTAATAGATCGGATTGAAAACAAGGATGATTTCATTCCCTATACCACCAAAATTGTAAAAACCAGTTTGATTGAACGTGAATCCACAAGATCTTTAACCTAACTTCAAAATAGCTACCAAACTTCTTTGATTACGTAAGTGACAATACCCCATATTAAAAGGTTATTTTCTTCGGTTACCTTTATAGGCTTATAGCTTTTATTTTCTGGCATTAAGGTAATCTTATCTTTTTCAATTTTTAACCGTTTTACGGTAAATTCCCCATCAATAAAACATACCGCAATCTTTCTATTTTCTGGTTCAAGGCTTCTATCAATAACCAAAAGGTCCCCATCATCCAACCCAGCTCCAATCATTGATTTCCCACTAACTCTTGCATAAAATGTGGCCTCTTTATTCTTTATTAAAGTATTGTCCAGACTAATACGTTTCTCTTTAAAATCTTCAGCTGGAGATGGAAACCCTGCAGAAACCGAATTACTTGAAATGGGAATATCCAAGCTTTCTGCATCATCAAGTTCAAAAAAAGTGAGCGCATTAAATTGTTTATCTTTTTTTGAGCTCATTTTACTATAATAATGTCATTGATATTGGTTGTGTATTTAGGGGAAAGATGTTCCTGGCGCATTTTCCAGGTTCGTTTTAAATCTTGATTGGCTATTTTCACTTTATACCCGTATTTATCATTGACACTATCCATTACTTTCATAATGTTATGGTGCTTTGGGTTTTCGGATAAAAACAAATCCAATTGTCTTTCATTTGTAGGTACTAGACCCGAAACAATTACCCCTGCCCTTTTATATTTAATACCTGGTTTATAGATAGAAGTTATTGCCTCAACTGCATACTTGCTTATGGTTAAACTAGAATCTGTTGCATAGGGCATGGTAACAATCACACTACCTCTATCTTGTGGTTCATCTTTCTTATGCCTATTGCTCCGTAAAAACACCACAATATGATTGCAACTACTATTTTGACTTCGCAATTTTTCAGCGCAACTAGTGGCAAAAGTAGAAATTCGCTCTTTTATGTCATCAACATTTGAATAGGTGTATTCAAAACTACGCGTGGTGGCAATAGCTTTTTTATCTCGAGTATCGTCATCCAAATCCAATGTTGGGATTCCTTCCAAATCCTTTTTTAAGCGTAAACCAATAATTGCCATTTGTTTTTTGACCCAATCGTCTGACAATTGAATAAAATCGAAAGCTGTTTTTACATTTTTAAGCTGTAATCGTTTTAAGTTGCCGTAGCCAACTCCCCAAACACTTTCAATTTTTGTCCATTGCAGGGCTTTTATACGCCCTTCATCTGATTGGATTACAAATACGCCACCTGTCTTAGACCTAAATTTTTTGGCAATTTTGTTGGCTACTTTGGCAAGTGCTTTTGTAGGGGCAATTCCTATACTAATTGGAATTCCTGTACATTTTTGTACTTTATTTTGGATTTCTTTTCCATAGCTATCAAAATCATAGTTCTCAAATCCATCAAATTTTAAAAAAGCTTCATCAACGCTGTATACTTCCATATCAGGTGTGAATGTTCCCAAAATATTCATTACCCTGGTACTCATATCACCATATAAAGGATAATTGGAGGAAAACACTTTTATACCATTGTCCGCACAGAACTTTTTATACTTGAATGCAGGCGCTGCCATGGGAAGACCTAATTTTTTTGCTTCATCGCTTCGCGAAATAAAACAACCATCATTATTGGACAAAATAGCCACAGGAATATTGTTGAACTGAGGCTGAAAAGCCCGTTCACAAGAAGCATAAAAGTTATTACAATCTACTAAGGCAAACATGCCTAAAAGTAGTGAAACCCTTGTTTATTTAAAAGCAGGGAATCCTGTAATATCAGCTCCGGTAATCAATAAATGGATATCATGTGTACCCTCGTAGGTAATCACACTTTCCAAATTCATCATATGGCGCATGATGCTATACTCACCGGTGATACCCATTCCACCCAAAACCTGTCGCGCTTCGCGGGCAATCTTGATTGCCATATCCACATTGTTTCGTTTGGCCATAGAGATTTGAGCCGTGGTAGCTCTTCCTTCATTTTTAAGCTGTCCCAATCGGAATGCCAACAATTGCGCTTTGGTGATTTCTGTAATCATTTCGGCCAACTTTTTTTGCTGTAATTGGGTTGCCGCAATGGGTTTTCCAAATTGGATTCGCTCCTTGGCATAGCGCAAGGCCGTATCATAACAATCCATAGCAGCGCCAATGGCTCCCCAAGCAATCCCGTAACGAGCTGAATCCAAACAACCCAGCGGAGCTCCCAATCCAGATTTATTGGGCAGTAAATTCTCCTTGGGTACTTTTACATTATCAAAAATAAGCTCCCCTGTTGCTGAGGCCCTAAGTGACCATTTATTATGGGTTTCAGGAGTTGAAAAACCCTCCATACCACGTTCCACAATAAGGCCATGGATTCTTCCTTCTTCATTTTTTGCCCAGACCACGGCAACATCAGCAAAGGGTGAATTGGAAATCCAGAGCTTGGCGCCATTTAATAGAAAATGGTCTCCCATATCTTTGTATTTGGTTTCCATCCCACTAGGGTTGGAACCATGATTGGGTTCCGTAAGTCCAAAACAGCCCATCCACTCTCCAGTTGCAAGCTTTGGCAGGTATTTTTTTCGTTGTTCCTCTGTTCCGTAAGCAAAAATAGGATACATGACTAAAGAAGATTGCACCGAAGCCGTAGAACGTACTCCACTGTCACCTCTCTCAATTTCCTGCATAATCAACCCATAGCTGATTTGGTCCAAACCGGCTCCGCCGTACTCCTCAGGAATGTAAGGCCCAAAAGCCCCAATCTCCGCCAATCCCCCAATAATTTGATCGGGAAACTCTGCTTTTTGGGCATACTCTTCTATAATTGGTGAAATATCCCGTTTCACCCATTGGCGAGCTGCATCGCGTACCAATTTATGTTCTTCAGAAAGTAAATCATCTAGATTGTAGTAATCAGGAGCTTCAAACAAATCTGGTTTCATTCAAAAAAATTTGTTTAAAGATACTAATGAAATATAACAATGTGAATGGCTATTGTTACATTTTTAAATAGAACGCCTTGGTAAGGTTGATGTATTCATCAGTGTATTGATGACGCTCCAACTCGATTATTAATTCATCTGTTTTAACTTGCTCCCTGGAAAAGCTAAATTCCAATAAGCTGCGTTTTACCTCTGTGCTCGGATTCCCCTTGACCCTTGTAATTCGATTTGGAAAAAGACCCTGCTTTTGAGCTAAAGCAACAAAGTTGCTTTCTTCTTTAAATGGAATGATAACGGAGAATATTCCGGTTTCGGAAAGTAACTTTGAAACACCCTCTAAAAGTTCATGAAAAGGTAACGAACTTGTTTGACGCGCTTTGTCTCTTGAACTGTCTCCGCTTGTAACTTCTTCCGCGTAAAAAGGTGGATTGGAAACAATCAAATCATAGGTGTCTTCTATTTCATCCGTGAATTCATCCAACCCGGCATGATAGCAAAACAATCGATCCACCCAGGGTGAGGCCTCAAAGTTTTCCACGCACTGTTCGTATGCATTCCCATCCAATTCAATGGCATCAATTACCTCCGCATTGGAACGTTGGGCCAATTGCAAGGCAATAACACCTGTCCCAGCACCAATATCTAAAATGGAATCAGGTTGCCCTAAAGATGTCCAAGCTCCAAGTAACACGCCATCCGTGCCAATTTGCATGGCACAGCGATTCTGATTAACGGTAAATTGTTTGAATTGAAATGGTTTCATTGCTCCAAATGTAATCGTAAAAGTATGTATCCCACAAACCCAATTCACGGTTTCATAAAGTCAAAACTGCTATCCATTAGATTGGGAGTCTTCACCCTTTGTATTCCAAGTACATTAGCCGCTTTGAATAATTCGAAACCAAATTTTAAACATGATTCTTATGAAAAAATTATTTTTTGCTATTGTAATTGTAGCAGGTATGACACAATTTTCCAATGCACAGGAACAAAACAAATTCAGAGTAGGACTTGATTTAGGATATGCTATTCCTGATGGAGGTGGAGGAATCCTTTTTGCTCTTGAGCCAAAATATAATATTGCCGATAATATGAACATAGGTATTCGTTTTGAATCTGCCGCCTTGGCAAAAAACATTACTGGAGATGGTCTAAGCGTAGAAAGTAACTTATCCGCTAGTGCTTCTTATATGGGTACTTTCGATTATTACTTTAACTCAGGAACTTCTTCTCCGTTCGCTCCTTTTATTGGGGCAGGCGTAGGATACAGTACTCTAGCCAATTTGGAAGTAACTTTTGAAGGATTTACAAGTGACGTAGAGGTCGACGGAAAATTTGGTGGACTTATTCGAGCTGGTTTTGAAGTAGGTAAATTCAGAGTTGCTGCAAATTATAATCTTATTGGCAAAACAGAAATAGAAGAAACAGAAACAAAAAACTCCTATATCGGTATCTCACTCGGTTTCTATGTTGGTGGTGGCAAATGGAGAAATTAAATTCTTCTACCTAATATATAATCATAAAAAAAAGGGAACCAAATTGGTTCCCTTTTTTTTATTTTGTTCTTTAACTAATCGCTCATCCCAAATAAAGGTCTACCAACCCTTCCGGTGTCTTTACATGAATCTGTTTGTTCTGGCGATCCACCTTTTTGATAATGTCATCGGTAATTGGAATCAATAGTTCTTTCCCATCCTTTTCAGCTTCAAAAAGTTCTTGGGATGCACTGTCGTTTACTGCTTTGATTATTCCGATATCTCCATGGACCTCATCCATTAAGGTAAATCCAATGACTTCATGAAAATAGAATTTGTCTCCCGTTAACGGTGGAAGCATGTCCAATGGAAGGTATAATTCCGTACCGATCATTTTATCAGCGGTAGGTTCATCTTTTACTTCTTCAAAATCAATACGAAGTAAAGCTGATTTATGCAATCGGCAACGGTCAATAAAAAATGGAATCAGATTGTTCCCAATTGAAACAAATACTGATTCCATGTTTTCGTAGATATCGGGTTCATCGGTATCTAATTTTACCAACAATTCCCCCTTAAAACTATATTTTGAAACGACTTTGCCCAGGTAGAAGCAATCTTCCTTGCGCATCGGTCTGAATGTTTACTCTTCTTCTTTGCTAGCTTCGGGCTCTTCAGCAGGAGCAGCTTCCTCAGCTTTAGCTTCAGGAGCTTCTTCTTTAGCAGGTTCCACTTCTTCCACTTTAGCTTCAGGCTCAGCAGCAACTTCTTCTTGTGCTGGAGCTTCTTCTGCAACTTCAGTAGTTTCTTCTACTACAGCCTCTGCCTCTTCAATAATAGGCGCACTTTCTTCAATAACTTCTTCTTCTACCTCTGGCAATGCAGCAGCAGCTCTTTTATCACTAACTTCTTTTTCAGCTTCCAATGCTTTGGCCTTAGCGTCAGCTTTTGCTTTATCCAAACCACCAACTTTAGCGGCAACGGATTTTTCTTTTTCTTCAACCCAAGCTTTGAACTTCTCTTCTGCCTGTTCTTCGGTAAATGCTCCTTTACGAACACCACCTAATAAGTGATGTTTCATCATAACACCTTTATAAGACAGAATTGCTCTAGCAGTATCTGTAGGCTGTGCACCATTGCTCAACCATTTCACAGATCCATCAACATCTAAATTGATTGTAGCTGGATTAGTATTAGGATTATATGTTCCTAATTTCTCCAAAAATTTACCGTCTCTTTTTGATCTTGAATCTGCAGCAACCACCCAATAGAATGGTTTACCTTTTTTACCGTGTCTCTGTAGTCTAATCTTTACTGGCATATCACATTAATTTGTAGGGTGCCCGACCCTGATTATTAATTCTTTTTTTATCGCTTTCCACTTAAGCGGGTGCAAATATAATTCAAATACCTTAACAGTCAATAGGTTTTGTGTTTTTTATTGGTTGATAAATCTTTACAACTCTTTTTTTTGAAACCTATCTTCTTCCTTATTTTTATTCATTGCTATTTTTTGACTGATAAAGAGATTTATGTACCTAATTTTTGATACTGAAACCACAGGCTTACCCAAGCGATGGAATGCACCAATCACTGATACGGATAATTGGCCCCGTTGCATACAGATTGCATGGCAATTGCATGATGAATTGGGTAATTTGGTGGAGCATCAGGATATGTTGATACAACCAGATGGTTTTAATATTCCATATGAGGCAGAACAAATTCATGGGATTTCCACAGCTTTGGCGGAACAAGATGGAGTCCCTTTGAGTGAAGCCTTGGAGCTTTTTAATGATGCGCTTTCCAAAGCAAAATTTGTTGTGGGACAAAATGTGGATTTCGATGTCAATATCATGGGGTGCGAATTTCATCGTATGGGTGTTGAAAACTCCCTGACAACGCTTCCTGTTTTAGATACCTGTACGGAGGCTACGGCCGAACTTTGCAGAATTCCTGGAGGTCGGGGAGGTAAATTCAAGTTACCCACACTTACCGAATTGCACGAATACCTTTTTGGGGAACCTTTTGCAGAAGCACATAATGCTACCGCGGATGTGGAAGCTACCACTAGATGCTTTTTAGAACTAGTTCGAAAAAAGCATTTCTCCATCAGCGAGCTGGATGTGCAACCTGATTATTTTGAGCATTTCTCAGAAGCCAATCCGCAGACCATTGAGCTTATTGGATTAAAGCACATCAATCTTAAAAAAGCATCCAAAGCTATTTCAGATGCGCTTTGGGCGGAAGATACTGGTGATATTTCCGAAGCTGAAATCAATGAGAATATCGAAAGCTTAGCAGATGCATCATTCGCACATTTGCATAACCATTCCCAATTTTCAGTACTTCAATCAACCATAAACATTAAAGATTTAGTAAAGTCAACCGCTAAAAATGGGATGTCGGCAGTTGCCCTAACAGATCACGCCAATATGATGGGCGCTTTTCATTTTGTAAAAGAAGTGAAGGCGCATAATAAAAATGTAAAAGAAAAAAATGCAGAACTAACAGAGAATGGGGAATCTCCTACTGAAAAGGAAATCACACCAATCCTTGGTTGTGAATTTTTTGTTTGCGATGACCACACCAATAAAAATGTAAAAGACTATGGGTATCAGATAGTCCTACTTGCCAAAAATAAAAATGGCTACCTCAACTTGGCCAAGATGTCTTCCATTGCCTATACGGATGGGTTTTATTATGTTCCCAGAATCGACAAAAAAATTGTCGAACAGTACAAGGAAGATGTAATTGCACTTACGGGAAATCTTTATGGTGAAGTACCCAACAAAATATTGAATGTAGGTGAAAAGCAGGCGGAAGAAGCTTTGCTTTGGTGGAAGGAACAATTTGGCGACGATCTGTATATGGAAATAATGCGCCACGGTCAAGAAGATGAAGACCGGGTAAATCAAGTTTTAGTGCCATTGGCCAAAAAGCACCAAGTAAAACTGGTCGCTACCAACAACACCTATTATTGTGATAAAAAAGACGCCGAAGCACACGACATTTTGCTTTGTGTAAAAGATGGTGAAAAACAAACCACCCCTATAGGCCGAGGCCGGGGATATCGTTATGGGTTGCCCAATCAAGAATATTATTATAAGTCTTCGGATGAAATGAAGGCCTTGTTCAAAGATGTTCCAGAGGCCATTTTAAATGTGCAGGAGATAGTCGACAAGGTGGAGCCCTTTGATTTGGCAAGGGACGTATTACTTCCAAAATTTGATATTCCAGAAGAATTCAAAGTAAAGGATGATGAGGCTGATGGCGGTAAACGTGGTGAGAATTCCTATCTGCGCCATATTACCAATCAAGGTGCTCAAAAACGTTATGGCGAAATCACGGATGAAATCAGGGAGCGCATTGATTTTGAGCTGAAAACGATTGAAAATTCTGGATACCCTGGATATTTTCTTATTGTTGAAGATTTTATCCGAGAAGCACGGAATATGGATGTGTCCGTAGGGCCTGGAAGGGGTTCAGCAGCAGGTTCCGTGGTTGCCTATTGTTTATGGATCACCAATATAGATCCTTTAAAGTATGACCTCCTTTTTGAGCGTTTCCTAAATCCGGATAGGGTATCCATGCCCGATATTGATATTGACTTTGATGATGAAGGCAGAGGTAGGGTCATGGACTACGTCATCAATAAATATGGCGCCAATCAAGTTGCACAAATTATCACCTACGGTACCATGGCGGCCAAATCTTCCATTAGGGATACTGCCAGGGTATTGGATTTGCCCCTTAACGATGCTGATCGTATAGCAAAGCTTATTCCCAACATGTCCAAATTGAACAAAATCTTTGGAGTTGAGGAATCAGAACTAAAGAAAAAATTCCGTTCAGACGATTTGGAAAAAGTTCATGAGCTCTTGAATATTTCTGAGGGCGATGATCTGGAAGGTCAAACTGTTAAGATGGCCCGCGTGCTTGAAGGGTCACTCAGAAATACTGGAATACATGCTTGTGGGGTCATAATCACTCCAGATGACATTACCAATTTTGTCCCCGTAGCCACAGCAAAGGATTCAGACTTGTATGTGACCCAGTTTGATAATTCAGTTGTGGAGAGTGCCGGCCTCCTTAAGATGGATTTCTTGGGACTTAAAACCTTGACGCTCATTAAAGATACCGTGAAAATTGTCAAGGCAAGAACCGGGGTTGAATTGGTCCCGGATGATTTTCCTTTGGATGATGAAAAAACATACGAACTCTTCCAACGTGGGGATACCGTAGGCATATTTCAATATGAATCCCCGGGAATGCAAAAGCACATGAAAAACCTGAAACCAACGGTTTTTGATGATCTTATTGCCATGAACGCTTTGTACCGACCAGGCCCCATGGAATACATTCCTAGCTTTATTGCTCGTAAACATGGCGATGAAGAGATTACCTATGACCTTCCTGATATGGAGGAGTACCTAAAAGACACCTACGGAATTACAGTTTACCAAGAACAGGTGATGCGCCTTTCCCAAAAAATTGCAGGATTTTCCAAGGGTGATGCAGACGTGTTACGAAAGGCAATGGGTAAAAAGATTTTTGCCTTACTTCAAAAATTGAAGCCCCAATTTTTAGATGGGGGTGAAAAAAATGGACATCCGAGAGATGTTTTAGAAAAGATTTGGAAAGATTGGGAAGCTTTCGCATCCTATGCTTTTAACAAAAGTCATTCTACCTGTTATGCTTTTATTGCTTACCAAACTGCATATTTAAAAGCCCACTACCCTGCCGAATACATGGCCGCAGTATTGTCCAACAACATGAACGACATAAAACAGGTCACCTTCTTTATGGAGGAATGTAAACGCATGGGACTGGAAGTACTTGGGCCAGATGTGAATGAATCGTATTACAAGTTTGCCGTGAACCAAAACAATGCAGTTCGTTTTGGCATGGGAGCAATTAAAGGTGTTGGGCGGTCCGCAGTAGAAACCATAGTGGAAAACAGAAAGGAAGATGGTCCTTACAAATCGGTATTCGATTTGGCCAAACGCGTAGAACTCCGTTCTGCCAACAAAAAATCTTTTGAAAATCTTGCTCTAGCTGGAGGATTCGATTCTTTTGGGGATACTCATAGGTCTCAATACTTTCATGATGAGGGAGATGGTATAACTTTTCTGGAAAAAGTAATAAAATCGGCAGCAAAATATCAGGAAAACCAAAACTCCTCACAAATGGATATGTTTGGAGGAATGAGCGAGGCGCAAATTGCCGAACCTGTTGTTCCTCCCTGTGAAGATTGGGGCACTATGGAAAAACTCCGTCGCGAAAAGGAAGTTGTCGGCATATATATTTCGGGACATCCTTTGGATGACTTTAAAAAAGAGATAACTGCATTTTGCAACAGCAGTGTATCTGCCTTTACCAGTTTGGAAAATTACGTGAACAGAGAGTTGACCGTTGCAGGGGTTATTACAGATGTGCAACACCGAATTTCTAAAAATGGAAAGGGCTGGGGACTTTTCACCTTGGAAGATTATACGGACACCCATGAATTCCGGATTTTTGGGGAGGAATACCTAAAGTTCAGGCATTTTCTAATGATCAATTCCTTTGTTCATGTAAAAGCATTTGTTCGTGAAGGTTGGGTAAATAGAGATACGGGTAAAAAAGGTGACCCAAGATTACAGTTCAATGATTTCAAACAGCTACAAGACGTCATGGATGCCTATGCCAAAAAGTTGACCATCAAACTGGATATAGACCGTTTACAGGAAAAACGCATTCAAACTTTAAAGGATACATTGCGGTCATACAAAGGTGACCATCCGCTCAATTTTATTGTATATGAAATGCAGGATGAAATAAAATTAAATCTATCCAGTAGAAAGCAAAAGGTAAAAATAAACAGTGAACTTCTTTCTGCTCTGGAAGAGAATGAAATACACTACAAATTGAACTAAACTTTGATAAGTTTATGGATACCCATCAATCAACTATTTTAAAGAGTTTTTTGATTGGTGCTGGACTTTTTTTTGTTGCATTAGCCATTTACAATTGTAAAAACCCGGAGATAGCTTCTGATTATCTAATTATTGAACCTATCGCCATTCATGAAAATGGAAAAGCTTTTGCAGGTTCTACCAGTTGCATCCCTTGTCATACCGATATTTATAATTCACATACGAACACTGCACATTTCAAAACCTCCGCTCTTGCAGATTCTTCAAAAATCAAAGGTAATTTTGAATTCGGAAAAAATACATTCACGCTAAACGACCGTGTATTGTTTACGATGATGGCGACAGATTCAGGGTTTTATCAACGAGCTAATTTCATCCACAACGAACTTGAGTTGTTTAATCTACGAGCAGATATTGTTGTTGGGTCCGGTACAAAAGGACAATCCTATTTAAGTTGGGAAGAAGATGCGCTTTTTCAATTACAAACTTCTTACTTCAAACCAACTGACCGTTGGACCAGCAGCCCGGGACTAAAAGAACTTATTTCACCACGACCCGTAATTGCGCGCTGCTTTGAGTGCCACTCCACTTATGCAAAAAACACAACTCCGGATAAAAGGGGAAACCATTTTGATAAAAATCAAATTATTTATGGGATAGATTGTGAACGGTGTCATGGAGCTTCAGCAAAGCATGTTGGGTATCATATAAAAAACCCCGATGCCAAAGTTTCTAAATACATCATAAAACATTCAGCACTGTCACAGCAGCAAAAATTAGATGTATGTGCCTTATGCCACTCTGGAGACAGGAAACCAATTCAACCTCCTTTTAGCTTTACAATTGGTGATGATCTAAGCAAATTCTCAACATCTGAAGTCAAAGAAAATAACATCTCATTGGATGTGCATGGCAACCAATATGGCCTGTTGACGGCGAGTAAGTGTTTTACAAAATCAAAAAACATGGATTGTACCACTTGCCACAATCCACATAAAAATCAAAGAGACCAAACATCTACATTCATCCAAAAATGCATACAATGTCACTCAAAGGACAAAACAATTTGTATGGCTACCAAGGACTTGCAGCGTATTAAAAATAACAATTGTATTTCTTGCCATATGCCTCTAATTTCTTCCAAATCGATGAAAATTCAACTGGACACAATAGAAACTGCCGTAAAAGTTAGAACACATTTAATTTCCATTTATCCTGAAGAGACAAGCAAACAACCATAGAATTGAACAATGACACCATAGGTAAAAGGAATCTAGATACCGTAAGGAAACTGTATGATATTTGACTAACTTTGCGAATATTAAAACAAATAAAATGGCACTAGAAATAACAGATGCAACTTTTGATGAAGTAGTACTTAAAAGCGACAAGCCTGTCGTTGTGGACTTTTGGGCAGCATGGTGCGGGCCTTGTAGAATGGTAGGACCTATCATAGAAGAAGTTAGTTCTGAATATGAAGGAAAAGCCGTGGTTGGTAAGGTAGATGTTGATGCCAATCAGCAATTTGCCGCTAAATATGGTGTTCGTAACATTCCCACTGTGCTTGTTTTCAAAGATGGTGAAATCGTTAACCGTCAAGTTGGAGTGTCTCCAAAGAAAGTATATACTGATGCTATAGAAGCTTTATTATAAGTTTTGTATAAATAAAAAGTTTTAAAAAAGGTTTGGCAATTGCCAAACCTTTTTTGTTTTATATTGAACCCATAATGGATATTAGGTCAGAACTTCATAAAGCCCAACTCTTCCAGAACCTTGAACTTTTGGCAAATCAGATTGTTGAGGGTTTTATAAGTGGCATTCATAAAAGTCCGTTTCATGGATTCTCTGCGGAATTTGCTGAGCACAAAATTTACAATCCTGGAGAGAGCACAAAACATATTGATTGGAAGTTATTTGCCAAAACGGACAGATTGTACACCAAAAGATATGAAGATGAAACCAACTTAAGATGTCACATGATTCTGGACAATTCGGCTTCCATGTATTATCCAGAAGTAAAACAACTTGCCATTGACAATCTGAATAAGATAGGTTTTGGAGTTTTGGCCGTCGCCGCCTTAATGAACGTATTAAAAAAGCAACGTGATGCAGTTGGTTTAAGTATTTATTCTGATTCTTACAATTTTCATGCTGCTGAAAAAAGTAGTGAACGACATTTTCAAATGCTATTTTCCAAGTTGAATGACGTTTCTGGAGCAGCCCATTCTTCATCAACAACCAAAACATATACCTACTTACATCAGATTGCAGAAAAGATACATCGTCGGAGTCTTATTTTTTTGTTTTCGGATATGTTCCAGACCGAAAAGGAAGAAGCACAACTTTTTGAGGCGCTTCGCCATTTAAAATACAATAAACATGCTGTGGTACTTTTTCATCTTTTAGACCACAAACATGAGCTAAATTTTAATTTTGAAAATACCCCCAAGCGCTTTGTTGATGTTGAGACTGGAACACATATAGATTTATACGCAGATAACATTAGAAAGGCCTACAGTGAAAAAGTTGAGCAATATCAAGAGGATTTAAAATTGAAGTGCGCCCAATATAGAATTAAATATGTTGATGTTGATGTTCGCTCCAATTTTTCCAAAGTTTTGAATACGTTCATGACCGAGCGACAAAAATTTAGCTGATTTAAAAAATATGTTTGTTCATAAGAAAAAGGGGATGTATATTTGCCCTCGCTTAACCAAAAGCATGTAACAAGATTTGAACCTGACTGTCGTCAGGGTCTTTACAGATAAAATCATTGGTCTGGTAGTTCAGTTGGTTAGAATACCTGCCTGTCACGCAGGGGGTCGCGGGTTCGAGTCCCGTCCAGACCGCAAAAAGCTCTCAATGAAAATTGAGAGCTTTTTTTATATAATTAATATCATACCTAGTACCTAGACCTTCTCCAGTAGTTTTTAAAATATCGTTTCGCATTGCCAATATCAAATCGTTACGATTCAACACTTTCTGATGTATTTATAGCTTCTGTTTACTCGGTTTCCCACAGTCTTTCCAATACACCATTGATTAGACCGGTTATTCAGATAAATTCAAAAAGTAAATCTTCCATTTCATTAGTTTGATATTGAAAATACGGACAGTCTTTTTGTTGCCGATTGTATCGCATAAGCCGATTAGAGTTCTTATTCGGCTCAATCTTCTATTGATCAGTCTATCTATCATCAAAACTTGTGATGACATTTTCTTTTTTAAACGATATCCAATAAACAAACCATACTATTATGAAAACAGCTTTTTTCACCTTTTTCCTAAGCCTTATGCTCTTTAATTCATGCATTACAATTAATAAAAGTCCTGAGGATGAAAATGAGAGTCATTATGAAGAAGAGAATATAGCTTATGAAAATGAGGCTTTTGAAGAACCAAGTTTTGAAAATGAAGAGGGTTTCGATACAGAGATACTCCAACATAATTCCAAAAAAGATAGCTTCTTTGACAACTTTGGAGAAAGAGGCATGAAAACACATGAATTTCGTGATGCCAGAACAGGACTTGTTGTTAATAGCACCGAATATCCTGCCTCATGGAAAGTAATTTCCAAACCAACGTATACCATCGATCAAAAACTTCCGGTTTTTCTGATTCAGACAACTGGTCCCAATAACCTTAAATCGTTCAATACGCCCATGAAGGTTCATATCTCCTATCAAAATCCACAGACTTATCAGTTTATGCAAAATTCCAGCGTTGCCAGACTGCATCGCTCCATGGTTAGCAACCAACAAATCTTAAAGGAAGAAGTAGCCACAAGAATGCAGAAAACCGGATTCAAGTTTGTAAAAAACATAAGGCTTTACAAAACTGAGAATTACCTCAAAGGAAAAATTAGAACTGAAAGCAATGGCCAAGTACAAGTGGATCTTCTTGCTTCCGTTTGGGAAAACAATAAAGGCCAAAAAGCATTGGTATCTGTAGGCAAAATTTACATGCAGCAACCACTAAGCTTTATTGACACCATGACCATGTGGATGTACAGTACTGATTACACTTTTATTGATGCTGGTCATTTTGATGAAACCATTGCCGCTTTTGAAAATGCGCTGATAAATTCAAAGGAAAATCCCAAATGGAAACGATATGTTGCTCAACTATCACAACAACGTGCCCAAATTGCGGCACAAAAAGCTCGAACAGGAAGAATTAACAGAGAGCGTGCATTTGCCGCACACCAACGTAAAATGAAAGGCATATGGGCAGCACAAGATGCTAACCATACTTCATTTATGAACCGAAATTTTGGTTCTGGAAGTAGTACTTCGCAACGCGATTTTGTCAATAGGATAAATGAAGAAGAAACTGTTTATAACCCCTTGGACGGTAAGAATTATCAAGTGAATGCTTTTTCAACACAAAACTGGATGGATAGTGATGGTAACCTTATTCAAAATGATGATTTGTTCTATACCCCTAATGGCGATATTAATCTAAATAATAGGGGGTGGGTAAACGTAAATGGCAATTAATGATGACATTTTTCAACCATCTCGATATACTATAAAACCAATTTTACAATCTAAAAAGAAACAAATATGAAAACCTCATTGAAATTTTTAATGCTAATAACTGTAACGGCCCTTTTTATCTGGGCCTGTAGCTCCAAAGATGATTCCCCTTTAATGATGGATGATGATGTCTCGGTAAGCGATGATGTTGATCCAACCGATGATGACCCCACAGGAACTACCGATGGATTCATGGAGGTAGATGTTCAAGTAATCTTGCCACAGGGTTCAACAGTAGATCTTGGAGCTACTAGTCTTGTTTCCATATCCGAAGAATTTGCTATTTCAGACAACGGAAGCTCCAAGGTTGCCCTTAACAAAAATGGGAGGAGTCTTGCCCTACTTATGGATACCGATCAGAACATTTTATTAATGGGGTTCATTGATGAAAATCAGAGAGAGATTTCGGCCCATAGCACAGCGATAGCGTCTCTTTATAATGCCTTGGGAACGGTTTTTTTACCCGAAGACGTTCGTCAACGATTCTTTGATGAGATTGATGACTTTCCTGGATTGAATGAGCTTGTGGAAGCTGCGACAACAGCTTTTTCCAGTGACGAAAATTACTTTGGCACCGAGGCCTTTGCCGCAATGATAGGAGAAAGAATTTCGACACTGGATGATACCAAAACCAATGTGGACACTACCAGCAGAATAAATGCTGATGGAAGCGATATACGAAGCGGTATTCAACTTCGGGAAGATGACTCTTTTTCCTTCTCATTGATCAATAGTTTTAGAAGGCGGGCACATGCCTTTGTTTATCGAAAAGAGGTGACTTTCGAAAATGGAGGAATTGAGCAGCTGATCAGCGATTTTAATGCTGAAAACCCAACTCCAAACAATGATGAAAAAATCTCATCGCCTACTGCTATTAGAGAAGTATTTGGAGTAATCTCAGATTATGGTGCGGGCACAGGAATAGGGTTTGCCATAACCGAGGCAGGCCCCATTTCTCTAGAAGTTGAAGAAGGAGAACAAGAGGTTCTATACAGTTGTCGAGTTGTGGGGACTGCTCTTGGTGAGATAGATACAAATCAAATGACCACAATCGAGGAGGAAAAACTCTATGATCTTATCTACGAAACCTTTGCCTTTGAATTGGTACTTCCAATCCTGTTGGATGTTGCTGGTCACTCTAAATTATTAAAGGGATTAGATGAGACAAAGTATGAGCTTTTTGTGAACCAACTGCAAATTATTGCCTCTTCTGTTCCGGCAGTTGATGAGCCTCTGAAAAAAGGAGAATATCAGACTGCCTTGAACGAATTCTTGAAGGCCTATTACAACAATGCCTTGGGAGCCAATGCAACAGATTTGATTGAGGCACTGTTCGAAGGAGTTGTTGCAGGAGGTGTTAAAGTAGATCCCGACTATTTTGTGCAAAATTCTGCCAGGGCCGGGGAATTGGTGCAAGGAATTGGGAAATACCTGGAGCGAGCAGATATCTTCCTAAAACTTGTTGATTATAGCAGAATTTTATATGCGAACTCAGTATCTAATCATTTGGAAGAATGGGATGTGGTAGCTAGCAAAAACGACGTAACAATAATACCAGAAGAAACCATCGCAATTCAAGGTGAAGAAAAAACATTTAAGGCCATTATTAAGGATGGAAATCTAAGTGCGGGACAATCCTATGAGTACAGATGGGCTACAAGCGGACTTTATGGCGTTATACGTGATGAATTGGGAAAAGAAGGAACTTCTTTTACAAGCTCTAGAAGCGAGATACAATATTTCAGTAGTAATGTAGTGGATTTACCAGATGAGGCATTTGACGAAATCACCGTTGAAGTATTTTTAAAAGAAGGGCAAAATAGTACTCGAATCAATGACGCCAAGGCCATTGTAGAAGTTAAAGAACTAGGTTTTGAAATAACCCCGGAGAATCCTACAGTAAATGGGGGTACGCGAATCACTTTAAAAGTCAGAAATACCGATCGCACCGATATTACTGATAATTCAACCCAAGATTATCGCATTGTATGGGATGGTGCATCAGGCTTTGGACTTTTCAATGGAAATCAAAATACAGTTTCCAAAGTAAACGATCCACGAGTGATTTATGAAGCAGTTGAAAAGGAAAAGGAAGGAACCGAAACCATCACCGCAGCTATTTACGCAAGAAGAAAAGATTCTGGAGATGCGTACCGATTCATAGACAAATTGGAAACTACAATTAATATTGAAAACGATGAGAATGTGAAATACCTGTACCCAAGGGTAGGACATCTTCTTTATGATGACCCTAATGGCCCTGAAGGCGCATATGGGTATTTTGTATTCTTTGAATTTGGCCCAGAGGTGAACGCAGAAAGTTATTCTTTGAGAGTCAAAGAACTCAAATTCGGAAATAATACTACAAGTTTTGTAAATCAAGGTGACAACTGGACAGCTGGGAATCCAGACGACTTGGTTAATGGAAAATATCGATTTATTACTTATACAGGAAGTGGCCCTGGTTCAGCGAGAGCAGATGCCGCGGCAGCACTCGCTACACTGCAAGGATATGCACAGGTACGTGTGGTATTAAAATCAGAGTAAGAACTCATAAACAACGGATTTTGAAGCCGAATAACTGATACTGTTATATAAACTGATTGAAAATCTTTAAATTCCCCGTACTTTCAAAAAGGTATGGGGAATACATTACAGGAGACCAACTACCAACTGACCACCGCTTTTAAAAACAATAATCAAAAAGTGATGCAAATGGTGTATCAAAACACATTCCCTAAATTCAGAAACCATGTATTGAAAAACAGTGGAGATGAAACACAAGCAAAAGATGTGTTTCAAGAAGCATTTATTGCCTGTTGGAAAAACATCAAGGCTAATAAGTTGCAAGAAAACAGTAATGTAGTGGGATATCTATTTACCATTGCTAAAAACAAATGGACTGACCATTTACGCTCATCAACATTTAAAAAGACCTTGGTATCGAGTACAATTCCCCATTTAAAGGTGGTGTATGAAGAAAACGATACTGATGAAGAAGTCTTGGAAAAACAGTATGATATCTTACAAAGTGCCCTGCAAAAATTAGGAAACAACTGTAAAAAACTGCTGCACCTTTTCTATTTTGAACGGAAGTCGATGGATTCAATTTCTATGGAATTACAATTGACTCCTGCTTCGACCAGAAATCAAAAGTACCGTTGTATGGAAAAACTACGCGCATTGAGCCATGAATTGAAAAACAATGGATAAGAACCTCAAATACATATCACCTGAACAGCAAGAAGAATTTGAACATTTTCTTTTGGGCAGTATGACCTACGACCAAGAGGCTGATTTCAAAGAACGATTAAATGAAAATGCTGAACTGAGAGTGCAATTTGACGAATTCAAAAGCTTATTCCATGCAATAGAAGAAGAGGGAATGCGCACTGCACTTAATGCCTTTCACCAAAAATTCGAATCGAACCTTAGTAGCAAGTCCACTAATGAAAAACGCAAAGTTTTTTTAATCGCGGCCTCTATAACAGCTTTAATGGCTTTGGGAGTTTCATTCTTTTTGAATCAACCTACGCAGGGCGAAAAACTATTTGAGGAATATTTTAGCCCAGATCCAGGATTACCTACTGTGATGGGCTCTAATGACAATTATGACTTTTACGAAGCCATGGTTGACTACAAGCAAGGACATTACGAAGTGGCTATTCAAAAGTGGGAGAAATTATTAGTGCAAAAACCCGAAAATGATACGCTGAATTATTTTTTGGGTGCCGCCCATTTTGCGAACGACAATACCAAAGAAGGATTGGTTTTTTTAAAAACTACACTAGAGTCTTCACCGCAGTCAGTATTTAATAAAGAGGCACTGTACTTTATAGCTTTAGGGCAATTGAAAAATGGAGATGAGAAAAAAGCCATCGAAAACCTAAAAAAGATTTCAGATGAAAAAAGTGAAGCGCTACTCAAAAATATTCAAGAATGAAATTTCGAGGTTTTTTTCTTGAATCAAAATCACTGATTTCCATAGTCTGTATTTTCTTTTCACTTTATACAAATGCCCAAGAAAATAATAAATTAGAACAAATAGATAGTCTCATTGCTTCAGATGAATTTATAGCAGCACAGAATACAATTCAAGAAGAAGTTCAAAATACTGAGAGCACCTTATTGGGGCATATGGTATATCCTACCGGTAAAATCGAGTTTTTACAAAATCCTGAAACAAAATTTGAGAAGGCCTTAAAATTATTTTCTCAAATTGATTCTGTCAAATCAAGTGATTCTGTTCTATATCAAGCGAATTTGGGCATGGGCTTGCTTTACATAGACCAAGGTACTGTTTCCAATGCCCAGAATTATTTAGAAACCGCAAATGCTTTAGCCAAAAAATTGAGCGATGTCACCCGAATGGTTGAATCTGAGTTCCATCTAAGTGAGCTAGGTTTAAAATTGGGTGATTTTGGGGAATTGGTAACACGTACGGATAAGGCCATCAAATTAATTCGTAAGAACAAAAACATCGATTTTAAGTTGGCACCTAGGATTTATAATTACAAAGGTGCTCTCATGCACTTTAGTGCTCTACCGGATAGTGCAAATTATTTTTTTGAAAAGGCAATTAAGGCTATGGATAATACCAATCCAGATCCCGAGCAGACTGATTATCTCCCTGGCACCATATATGGAAATTGGTTTCTGGTCAAACAATCTGCAGGAATGTTTGATGATGCGATGAAGTTTACGTTAAAATCAATCAATCATTATAATTCATTTTTGAAGAAAACGAACAACCATCCCCTTACAGAAAAAGTTCATGGCAACTTGACTATTTCTTATAGAAATTTAGGAAGTCTATATTATGATTTAGGGCAAAAAGAGAAGGCAAAGCAAATTGCATTGCTTGGATATAAACATGCAAAAAAACACTTTTTAAAGAACACCATACAATATTTTGGAGCGGCTTTGATGGTTGGTGAATCTTTGTTGTACAATACCGATTTAAATGAAGCGGAGAAGTTTTTAGAAGAGGCAAGGGCTTCTTTAAATTCAATTCCAGGAAATAATTATTCTTATAAAGCTAATCTTTATGGAGTTTTAGGAGATTTAGCCTACCGAAAAGGCACCTATTCTGAGGCCGTAACAAACTTTAAACGTACCATTGACGCCTATAGAAACAGTAATGAACATGGCTTTTCTCAAAATGAGGTTTACGCTACTATCAATCTTGCAAAATCGTATGCATATCTTGAAAATTACGATACGGCTGAAAGTACCATCAACGCTACGTTATCAAAAGTGATTACATTCTATGGTGATGACAGTTATTTGGCCAATGAGGTAAGAATAGCCAAAGTGAAAATAGTATTTGATAAAAAAGATTACAAAGGCACTATTAAACTGAGCAATCAAATCTTGGATTCATACGAATCTGTAACTTTTAACAATGCAATCTCGAAAGAATTTTTTAGTCCAAACCAACTTAAACTATTGCTCTATCTGACAAAAGCTAAATATGAAACAGATTCGGTTAAATCAGCCAAAAGTTTGAACAGCACAATTTCTTTTATGAATAAAGCCCTCCAAAGCATTGAAAAAAGAAAATCCATGGTCACAAGTGATGAAGATGCAAACGTGCTTTTAGAAAATAGTCAAGAACTATTCGATTTTGGAAAGGAATTATATTACCGTCTTTATAACAAAACAAAGAATAAAAGATACCTTAACAAGCTCATTGAGTTGCATGAGTCAGCAATTTATCACCGAATTCGTACAAGACTAAACCTGTCCAAGAATCAGCTAGCACCAGAAAGTATTCGGCAAGAAGAAAATGAACATAGAGATTCCCTAAACTCATTTTTCAACCTAGATGGAGAAACCCAATTTGATGTAGATGAATGGGAAAATACCTTGGCTGCTTGGCAAAAACATCTCTCCAATATAAAAGAGAAATATCCAAGATATTATGAAATGAGGTACAAATCCGTTGTGACTCCTTTGAGTGACTTACAGAATAACATTGCCCATAATACCACACTAGTTCGATATTTGTTTTTAGAGAACAATCTTATAGCCGTTATAATTGCAAATGATACCATGAAAATTGTTCCACTTTCTATGGATTTTTCCTTGGATTGCATCAATATCGTGTCCAACTATCAAAAAAATATTGACGATGTTTCCGAATGCCTCTATAAATTGTACTTGCAACTTTGGAAACCAATTGAAAATAATATCGATACAAAAAACATTGTCATTTTTCCAGATCGAGAATTGTTTAATTTAAGTTTTGAACTTTTGACACCTAAAAAAATCAATTCTTTTGGAGAGTTGGTCAACAGTAGTCTTTTAAACAAAAATAACATTGCCTACAATTATAGCCTTTTATTACTTGAAAAGAATCATCGCACACTTGAGTTTGAAGATGATTTTGTTGCCTATTCTCCAACTTTTAATGAAAGTATGAAGGAAGAATATCAGCTAGCTATTAAAGATTCAATCCATCTAGACAAAACCTACCTAACATTATTGCCACAGCCATTTAGTGCCGATATTGCAAAAAGATTATCAAAACGATTTGATGGAGAGTCATTTTTAAATGAAAATGCCTCAAAAACTGTATTTAGCCTCACTGCAAATGAACATAAAATCATTCACATTGGCACCCATGCAGAATCAAACAATACAAGTCCTGAACTCTCACGATTGGTATTTGCAAAAAATGTTTCTGATTCAACCAACATTAATGATAATTACCTGTACGCCTATGAGATATATAATCAAAACCTGAACTCCAACTTGGCCATTCTAACCGCCTGCGAGACAGGAAAACCCACCTATCAACCTGGAGAGGGTATGATTTCTCTAGCACACGCCTTTAATTACGCAGGTAGCGAAAGTATCTTGACCAGTTTGTGGCAGATTGATGAACAATCAAGCACTAAAATTCTAGGTTTCTTTTATAGCTATCTTGAAAACGGACAACCTAAAGATGAGGCATTGCGACTTGCCAAATTAGATTACTTGAAAACCGCTGAAGGCAGGACACTGCACCCTCAATATTGGGCGGGTCTTATTTTAATGGGAAATACATCTCCTATTGAAATATCTCAACCCTTTCCATGGTTATGGGTTATTGGGGGAATCATTTTTATCCTTCTTTTGACAGTGTTTTTAAAAAAGAAAAGCTTTCAACAAAGTTGAAGGCTTTTTTTATTGGTTAGTGGTTTCTAAATCCTATCATTTACCGAACCACAAAGTCAAATGGCTCATTCATTAAAGGAAACCCCCCATTCATTAGCTTAGGGGTTTTTGAGAACCAATTCCTCACTATAATTGTAGTATGCAATGCATTAAGGTGCAAGGTTCAATTCAATCATCTTATTGTAAACATACAGCGATTCACTTTTTTGAACTTTTGGTCCTATTAAAGTGTTTAGTTTAGTTGAGGATTCCATTACGCCAAGGAGTCTTTTAGAGACTCCTGGTAGTAATGGATTAAAACCTATTCTCCAAAACGATTTACTAATTTAATCATCCATTAAAAAAGAGTCACTGTTATAAAGTGACTCTTTTACATTCCTAACAAATCGCTAATCTTCAATTATCTAATTATTAGTCCATTACATTTAATATTTTTTAACAATCGTCCTTAAATCAGTTATAAACTGAACCTCTAAATCTATCAATTGAAATAGTGTTTTCATTCATTTCCCAGATATAAAACCACTTATTTGCCATCCCTTTGTTCTGCTATTAAAATAATTATTAACAAGTACTTACCAGAAAATAGTAAGACCTCAAAAACCCAAAAATGTATTTTAAAAGACTAATACTGTTTGTAACATTCATTAGTATCGTAAACATTAGTAATGCCCAATCCTATGTTGGTTTTTTAACTGATAACTATAGCGGAGTTCATGGTATTATTTCCAACCCTTCAAATATTGTCGACTCTAGATTAAAAATGGATATAAACCTTATCGGAACAAGTGCTTTCTTTGGAAACGATTATATTGGTTTTAACCTCAATAACGCTTTTAGTGATTTCAACAAAACTTTTGATGAGGCAGCAAGATTTCCCTCAGCCAACAATTCTATGGCTTGGAATATAGATGTATTAGGGCCAGCCGTAATGTTTAATCTAGATGAGAACAACTCACTTGCTTTCTTTACCAAAGGTAGGGCTTTTTTCAATGCCTATGATATTGATGGAAATTTATTGGAGAAAGAAGGTGGCTTTGATGAAGATGAGGATTTCCTAATTAATGAAGGTGTAGTATCGGGTTCCTTTAATCTTTGGGCCGAAATCGGGATAACATATGCTCGCGTACTATTAAACAAGGAACAACATTTTTTAAAAGGTGGTATTTCTGTAAAATACCTCCAAAGTGCAGGACATTCCTACATATTTTCTGATGGCTTATCAGTAAACTATGACGCGGACAGTAGATTGGTAGAAACTTCAGGCGAATTGATTTTTGCAAACTCTTCCACTTCCGATGAGGGAGGTAATTTTGACATAAACAATGGAAATGGATTTGCTGCAGACATTGGATTCACTTACGAATGGAGACCAGACCATGCAAATTACTCCAAGTTGGATGCCAATGGGAATTCTATAATAAATAAAGGTAAAAACAAGTACAAATTAAAATTTGGCGCTTCAGTTACCGATATTGGGCAAATAAAAAACTCCAATGGAAGGGAAAGCACTTACGACCTTAATAAAACCCAAGATATTGACAGTTTTGATGGTACGGACTTGGAGGAAGCCTTGGAACAAAATTTTGACCTTATATCCACTACTCCATCCCTAAACTCAATTATGCCCGCCGCTCTTCATACCAATATGGATTGGAACATCAATTCGAAATTTTATCTGAACACCAATCTAGATATGCCATTGACAGCAAGAAACAATATAAATGCCAATAGGATCATGAGCCAGGTTTCGTTGACTCCCAGATACGAGAGTACCTTGTTCAGTGTATACTCACCTGTAAGCGTAGTCCAATATGCAGGTTTACAATGGGGAGCAGGGTTCAGGTTCGGACCTGTTTATATGGGATCTGGATCAATTATGTCCGCTCTTGTTGGTAAGAACACAAAATCCATTGACCTATATGCGGGTCTCAAAATACCATTTTATCAGAACAAATTAAAAGATAAGGACGGAGACGGCATCCAAGACAAATTGGATGACTGCCCAGAAACGCCTGGTCCGGTCGAAAACCAAGGATGCCCTTGGAAAGATTCCGATGGCGATGGAATTCTGGATAAAGATGACGATTGCCCCCAGAAGGCAGGCCCGCAAGAAAACAATGGGTGTCCATGGAAAGATTCTGATAGTGATGGTATACTCGATAAAGATGACCATTGTCCAAACATAGCTGGAGCAAAAGAACATAATGGATGTCCAGACAGTGATTCAGATGGAATTATGGATAAAGAGGACCGATGTCCCAATACCCCAGGACCTATTGAAAATGAGGGATGTCCAGACAGAGATGGGGATACACTAGTGGATATAGACGATTCCTGTCCAACCCTTGCCGGACCCATAAGCAATAGAGGCTGTCCAGAAGTAACCCGGGAAGTTCAAAAACAATTGAATGATTATGCCAAGACCATCTTGTTTGATACCGGGAAGTCCACTATTAAAACAGAATCACTTTCGGTAATGGTTGATATCATCCAGATTTTGAGGGAATATCCAAATGCAAATTTCACTGTGGAAGGTCATACCGACAGCGTGGGAAGTTCCATCAGCAACCAAAGACTATCTGAAGCCCGTGCAAACGCCATTAGAGATTTCCTAATAAACGAAGGCATTAAAACCAATAGGCTTTCTGCCAAAGGTTTGGGTGAAGATAAACCAATAGCTTCAAACTCTACAAAAGCTGGAAGAAAACAAAATAGAAGAGTAGAAATAAACCTAATAAAATAACAGTCTTGTACATAGAGTTATGATTGATTAAGCATATAATAAGTTTTGGTAAAACTCTCAATTAATTATTTCTAGTATAGGAATAGCTATGCCCCCGGGAAATTTCCTCCCGGGGGCATTTAGTTCCAATATATGTTATAGCACATGGCTAGACAATTCTCAAATTGTTGTGAATTTAGGTTTTGGAAATCTATTCATTTTAGCCTTTCGTCAATTGTAAACACGTATAGGTTAATTATATACCCCTCCATTACCATTAAGTAATTTACTTTATAACTATCAAGAATGTCTTGTTTTTTTCTTCTGCGGAAAAGCATGAGTAAACCTACTTGCTTATGACTAAATATCTACATTTCAACAAAGCATCCGGTTTAAGAAAACCGAAAACCGCGTTTAATTCTTTTCTTCGATATGCGGCGATAGTATTTTTCCTTTTTGGTCTAGGAACCTCAATCTACGGACAAACAAGAAATGATACTTGGTTTAGGGCAGGGAAAGCTGTTAATGCTGACCCAAATGACGCTATGTTTGCTCCTCCTGGTCCTCCGTTCTATGATCCTTTACCAGGTGTGCCAGGTACTTTTGCCAATCCTGGTGGAGATGAGACAACAGTGACTACTTGGTTTGATATCGTCGATTTTGAATCACAAGATGCCATTCCACATCCAGCAGCTCTTGGAGATTACCCCAATATGTGGAATGCTGCTAATCCTGGTTTTAGGTATTCAGTAGGAGGCGGTCATCTTCATCCTACTGGAACAGTGCCGGGGTTACCTACTTTTGGTAGAAGTGTCACGGACAACATTAATTTTAATCCTGTTATTCAATTTGATGGAGCTGGGAACGGTCAAGCGCTGCATTTCCATTCCGTTGCCAGAGAAGATGTAGCTGTATTTATAGTATTTAAAGCTGTTGGCGCCGGAAACTCTGCAGAAACACAACGATTGTTGTTTGGGGGAGCAGTGGATACCTTGCATACCTCTGCCAGTCAAAACCAATGGGCAGGGAATCTTTCTTTGGGAATTGCGGACAATAACCGTTTCTCTGTTGGCAGAACATGGTATACAGGCCCACGAAGCCCTTACAATTCTGCCAATAACCAATCATTTTTTCAAAGCGGCACTATTAATCTTTTGGGCGAGCCTACCATTGGAGCATTCATTAGAACAACAGATGTTGATCAAGAAACACTCGACACCTTTGTAAATGGTATTACGGATATTCACGTAATAAGATCAGGAGATCCATTTTTTGATAATCCCCTTTTTGATTACAACAGGCTGGGCAAACATTTTAATAGTAGCACTTCCGATTATAACCTTACAGGAGATATTGCAGAGGTTTTAGTGTTAGACGTTGAAACGCTGAATCCGATAACTAACAATATAAGACAGCGTGTAGAAAGCTATTTGGCCGTTAAATATGGAATTACCCTAACAAACGACAACCAATTAGGCAGCATAGTTGGAAACGGCACATATGATTATCTCGCTGCTGATGGTACCATAATTTGGACTTCGGATGTCACGTACATGCATGATATTGCAGGAATTGGTGTTGATCGACATGGAAGTGTTGGTGCACTGGATTACAGGTTATGGTATGATCTAGATCAACGAATTTCCAAGAGTGTTAATAGCGATGCCATAGTTACCGTTTCCACAAACACGGATTTTAGTACGGATAATTTAGATTTGACCCGCACCCGTATTTCTGGGGATGGATTTTCCCTTGACCATAATTATTTACTGTGGGCAAACAATGATTTGTCCATAAATGCGACCACTTCTGGTGTTCCCCCTGGAATCACCCACAAACTTTCAAGACAATGGATGGTGCAGCCAACACGAACCGCTGCAAATCCAATTTCCGATGTAAGCATACGTGTGGATTTGTCAGGTTCCGATATTTTAAGCTTTGGTGACTGTGTTGTATTATTGATAGATGAAGATGGCACTGGGGATTTTGCCGATGGAGGAACCATAAGAAAGGTAGTTGCCTCCAGTATTGACGGTTCTAGCAACGCCTATTTTGATGGAATCACCTTTTCAGAAAGTATTGATGAGATTTTTACCGTAGGAATAGAAGTACTAAATCCTGGGGACGACACCACTATCGATATTTGCATAGGAGATGCTACGCTCTATGACCTTACTTCACAGCTTAATGGCTCACCCGACTCGGGAGGTACTTGGACCGACTTGGACGATGCATTCGGTAATGGTGCAAACACTGTTATAACAGACCCTGCAAGCGTAGACTTCTCTTCTCTTGCAGTAGATATTTATCGTTTTAACTATACCTTATCGAATAGCCTCATGTCATGCCCTGATGAAACGGCAACACTTACCATAAATATTGTCGATCCCACTGTCAATGCAGGTGATAATGCAAGCATCTGTGGTTTAACAGACCATGACATACAAAATGCAAGTGCAAGTGGTCATGACAGTTTCACTTGGTCAATAATCTCTGGCGCCGCAGGTGGGTTACTACTCGATGACGACACTTTGAATCCTACCTACCGACCCGTTTTTGGTGACTTAGGCACCACTGTAATCATACGATTGGAAGTTGCTAATTCTGCTGGCTGTAATGCTAGTGACACTGTTGAATTAAGTTATATAGACCAGCCCACTGCTGATGCTGGAACTGGCGGTACGGTTTGTGGTATTGGTATTGGCAACGCTTTTAACACCAGTGCCGTTGCCGCGATAGGTATGGGAACATGGACCAATGAGAGCCCGCTTGTCGGTACTGCTACCTTTGGCAACACCAACGATGAGACTACCACTATCACTGTGGATACCCCAGGCATCTATACCTTTAAGTGGACTGATGTCAACGGGATATGCTCCGACTTCGACGAGATAAGCGTGACCTTCGATGCACAACCCACTGCGGATGCTCATGAGCCGGCCGTCACAACTGATTTCCAAGAGTGTGGACTTACCCATGAGGTCGATGCACTGGATGCCATCGGAACCGGAACATGGACACTGGTTTCGGGACCGGGCACACTCTCCTTCGAAACCGACGAAAACGATTCAGAACAGACCCTTACCGTCAGCACCTACGGAAGCTATACCTTCAGGTGGACCGATGTGAATGGTAGCTGCTCCAGCTCTAATGACATAAACGTCGATTTCTACGAGGACCCTACTGTGGCCAACGCAGGCTCGGACATCGTCCAGTGTGGCAACGACTCGTTCAACATGGCTGCGAACACTCCTGTAGTCGGCACTGGTACATGGAATGTGTTCATTGGCCCTGTAGGGGTCACGATAGCCAATGTCAATGACCCCTCCACAATGGTCACCGGCCTTGCGCCAAGCTCTTCGGCTACCTTGAGATGGACGATTGCCAACGGCGCCTGTCTGGGTTCTTTTGACGATGTTACGATTACTAACAACCTTCTGCCATCCATCTCCGTGGACACATTCTCACATCCTACCACCTGTGGGGGAAATGACGGAAGCATAGACCTACTCTTCTTCAACGTGCCCGATGGCCTGTACACCATAATACATGACAGTGGGAACTTCCCCAATGTCAATGTAAGCTCTTCAAGCGCTACGGTCATCGGACTTTCCGCAGGTAACTACAACAACCTTAGGGTAACGATGAATGGATGTACTTCCACCGAAGACCCCGATGTTTCATTGGTTGATCCTACTTCTCCAAATACTGGTCTTGGCGTGAGTGCTGAGAACGACCTCATTTGTGTGAATACGGCAACCAATATACGTGTAGAAAATTCAGAACTTGGTGTCAGCTACCAACTGCGTAATGATGCCGACAATAGCGATGTCGGGCTTGCAGTTATAGGAAGTGGTTTCGCGATCGACCTGCCCACAGGCAACCTATCCGCCACCACTACTTTCAACGTGCTGGCCACTAGTGCTGGGGGAATGTGCTCAGCTGAACTCACCAATACTGTTACCATTACCGTCAACGATACCACGGACCCGACGGCCTCCGATCCCCTGCCCATAATCGTACAGTGCAGCGCCGATGT
>NZ_CANLYK010000005.1 GCF_947495325.1 uncultured Allomuricauda sp.
CTTGGAACACCCACGGCCGCAAGTGACGCCGCCACGAAGGCATATGTAGATGCCACGGCTGACGATGACATCACGGGGGTGAGCTTTGACGGTACCAGTGTAACGGTGGCCGAAGGTGCGACAAGCTTCTCGGCGGACATCTCTGCGCTTGACGATTCAGCTGGCGTGGCGACCAATGCTGGGAACATAGCGACCAACACGACAAATATTGCTACCAACACGACTGATATAGCGACCAACGCGGGTGACATCACCACCAATGCGACCGCAATAGCGGCACACAACACTGCCGATGGCGATTTGAGCGCTACCAACGAGATACAGGACATAGAGGAAGTACTTACCGATGGCAACGATGCCAATGGATTGGTGCTCACGGGACTCGGAACACCCACTGCCGCAAGTGACGCGGCCACGAAGGCATATGTAGATGCCACGGCTGACGATGACATCACGGGTGTGAGCTTTGACGGTACCAGTGTAACGGTAGCTGAGGGAGCGACGAGTTTCTCCGCGAACCTATCTGCTTTGGAAGAATCTGCGGATATCACTGCCAATACGACCCTTATCAACAACCACATAGCTGCCGATGGCGATTTGAGCGCTACCAATGAAATAGAACTTCCAACGGGTGGGACAAATGGGCAAATCCTTTCAACTGACGGAAGTGGAACATATTCATGGGTGGATGACACCAATGATGATGATCAAACCGCTGGAGAGGTTGATTTGAATACACCTGTAGATGTAGATGGTGGCTTAACAGATCCAGATGGAGCAGGACCAGAACCACCAAGAGCAAATGAAGAAACAGTTGAAGAAGCAATTCAAGCTATGGCACCAATAACTTCCAAAGCGGCACGGATTTTTTACCCACCATCTATAGCCATTGATGCTTCCACTACAGGGACACAAGTAATTGATTTGTATGCCCAGTATATCGCTCAGTATGGAACTCCAATGGTACGCAGTGATGATGGAGGACCAGATGAAGCACCTGCAGCTATACCTACATATGCTGATGATGAATTATATTATTATATAACCTATGCAGATCCTGCGGTATTCGATACAACATCAACCAGTGGACCTACAGAAATGACGATAACAGCTGATGGAGAATTGAGGATAACTGTTATTGCCCCACCAGCAGATTATAATTCATTGATCAACGTAGTATTTGTTGTAAAATAATAATGAAGACTAAATAAGAAATTTGAAATCAAACATTTTACATAAGTCTTTATTCATTGGATTATTCGTCTTTATTTTTGGGACGAGCTTTCTAAATGCACAATTCTTACTTCAAGCACCTAATAGTGGCGATGAGAGTAATTACCAATGGTACGAGGCTTCAGATTTAGGAACTGTTTTAAGTACAGCTTCCTTCTATGAAGCCACGCAGCCAGGAGTGTATTTTGCAACTTATGATGGAACCCTTTGTGGTTCCAATGCAACGGGATACTTTATCTTGACTGATTGCGTTGCTCCTGATAATGAAGTGACTTTAGATATTATAGCAAGTATTCCAACTGGGGCAACCGTGAGTTGGAGTCCTCCAGTTACAGGAGATCAAACCCAACCTACTGTAACTAGCACACCAACAGTGATGCGCTATACAGCAACAATTTCAAAAGCAGGCAATATCAGCGAACTACCTCGTTTTACTGTAGTTTGTATGAGTCAAGCTGGAACTTTGGTTGATGATTTGATAACTGTAAATGAAGATGAATCCATAGTGGTTCCCATTTTTGATAATGACTCAGATTTACCAACTGATGGTACATTAACAACAACAGACCCGCCGAATGGTTCCATTGCAATAGATAACAATGGAACGGCCAATGATCCAACAGATGATATAGTTACTTATACACCAGATGCGGATTATAATGGCGCAGACACATTTGATTATACGGTTTGCAACGCCTTTGGTGCATGCAGTACAGCAACGGTAACGGTCGATGTCTTGCCAATAGTTGATGCCCTGGACGATTCTGTAGCCACAGATCAAGATATTACCGTGGATATTGATATGCTTGCTAACGACAATGATTTACCAACTACTGGAACAATTACTACCACGAGTCCAGCAAATGGAACTATATTCCTTAATGATAATGGAACTGCAGGCGACCCTTCTGATGACTTTATTACCTACACACCAACTGCGGGTTTTCTAGGTTCGGACAGCTTGGATTATACCATTTGTGATGGAGTTGGAAATTGTAGTACAGCCACCATTACTATCATGGTTAATGTTCCTATGATTGATTTGGATGCAGATGATGATGGAATTGTTGATGCTTTTGAAGATTTAAACTCCGATTTGGATGATGATCCTACAACAAATCCAACAGATACAGATGGGGATACCATACCGGATTATTTGGATATTGATAGTGACAATGATGGAATTCCAGATAATGTTGAGGCTCAAGAAACAATAGGCTATATAGCACCAAGTCTTGTTGATGCAAATGACAATGGATTGGATGATGCATATGAAAATGGTGGCAATATTGGATTGATTCCGGTGGACACGGATAATGATTTAATTCCAGATTATGTTGATGAGGACAGTGACGATGATAATGTTCCGGATATAATTGAAGGTAATGATGAAGACCAAGATGGTATAGCAGATGTTACTATTACTGGATCGGACAAAGACAATGATGGCCTTGATGATGCTTTTGAAGGAAGTACTGTAATCGATTTGGATGTTAATGATGAAATAAACGATCCTACAATAGATCTAATGGATACTGATACCGACGGTGTTCCAGATTATAGGGATACAGATGATGACGATGATGGTATTGAAACCATAGATGAAGATTTGAATGAAGATGGAAATTACGCCAATGATGATTCAGACGGTGACAATATTCCTAATTATTTAGATCCTGATTTAGGGCCTACCCAAGTTGATGAAATAGATGTAATCAATGTGATTACTCCAAATGGAGATGGCATTCACGATGTGCTTACAATTAGAAACTTAGAAGATTATCCAAACAATACAGTAAAAATTTATAACAGGTGGGGTGTACTGGTCTACGCAACCAATGCATACAACACAACAGGAAATGTCTTTGATGGCACTTCCGAAGGAAGAGTAACAGTAGATAAGGATAACAAGCTTCCAGTGGGTACGTATTTCTATATTATAGATTATAAAGACCCCAATGGAAACGTGAAACAACTTTCAGGTTACTTATATATCAACAGATAAAATAAATTGGTACTGTGGATAAAATGCGAATAAACAAAAAAATTAAAACCCTGGTTTTTGCAATGGTTTTTGCTTTTAGTGCATCAATTTATGCACAGCAGGATGCCCAGTACACCCAGTACATGTACAATACAGTCAGTGTTAATCCGGCATATGCGGGTTCTAGAGGTCATTTAAGTATTGCAGCTTTGTACCGCAACCAATGGTTGGGACTGGATGGCGCACCTGAAACGCAAACCCTTAACCTTCATACCCCATTGGGATATAGAGGGGTTGGTTTGGGTGTATCCATAGTCAATGATAAAATTGGACCAACTTCTGAAACCTATTTTGATGTAGATATTTCATACACAATTCAAACTTCATTGGATGCCAAATTAAGTTTTGGACTAAAAGCCAGTGCTCACATGCTGGATATCCGATTTTCAGAGTTGGATGAATTTGAGATTGATCCTCAGCTTCAAGCCCAAGGAGATATTCAAAATCAATTTTCACCAAATATTGGAGCAGGAGTATACTATCATACAGAACGTTTTTATGCTGGACTTTCGGTGCCGCGTTTATTGGAAACTACCCATTTTGATGAATCTTCAATTTCAACTGCAACGGAACAGATTAATTGGTATGCCATCACGGGATATGTATGGGATTTAAACCCATTCTTAAAATTTAAGCCAACACTTTTGGCCAAAATGGTACAAGGAGCACCTTTGCAGGCAGATATATCAGCAAATTTTATGCTTAATGAAAAGTTTGTAGGTGGTATTGCCTATAGATGGGATGCAGCATTTAGTGGTCTCATAGGTTTTAGAATTTCAGATGAAGTATTTATTGGAATCGCTTATGACCGTGAGATTACGGATTTAGGGGCTACCACCTTCAACGATGGGTCTTTTGAAGTGATATTTCGCTATGACTTTATCAAAAACCTTGGTAATTTAAAATCTCCCCGTTTCTTTTAAGTGCATTTTTAATAACATTTTAGACCTTCTATTTATTTATTTCCTGACAAACGTCATATTTTTACCCTATGAAAGAGGAAAATGTGATATTGGTCAACGAGGCTGATGAACCTATTGGATTAATGCCTAAAATGGAAGCCCATGAGAAAGCTGTTCTTCACAGAGCTTTTTCGGTTTTTATTATGAATGATAATGGGCAGACCATGCTGCAACAACGGGCAAAAGACAAATATCATTCACCACTACTTTGGACAAATACATGCTGCAGCCACCAAAGGGACGGCGAAAGTAATATAGAAGCTGGAAAACGTCGTTTATCAGAAGAAATGGGTTTTGAAACTGAACTAAAAGAATTGTTTTCATTTATATACAAAGCTCCTTTTGACAATGGATTAACGGAACATGAACTAGATCATGTTATGATGGGGAAGTATAATCTACTACCCAAAATTAATCCAGATGAAGTGGCGGATTGGAAATGGATGCATCCTTCAGAAATCAAAAATGATATAGCCGAGAATCCTGATAATTACACAGCTTGGTTCAAGATTATTTTTGAACGCTTTTACAACCACATTACAGATAATACTGATCAGCTATGAAAGTGAAAGTTAGTAGAAAGGCAAATTTTAATGCTGCCCATAGGCTTTATAGGCCTGATTGGAGCTTTGAGAAAAATGATGCGGTTTTTGGAAAATGCAACAACCCCAATTATCATGGACATAATTACGATTTGATTGTTAGTGTAAAGGGTGAAATTGACCAAGAAACCGGATACGTAATGGATATGAAGGTGCTTAAAGATTTGATAAAAGAGCATGTTGAAGAAGCTTTGGACCATAAAAATCTTAATGAGGATGTTCCTGATTTCAAGAATCTTAATCCAACTGCTGAAAATATTGCTGTGGTCATTTGGAACAAACTTAGACCCCATATAAAAAAAACAAATGAATTGGAAGTGCTTCTTTATGAAACCCCACGTAATTTTGTAACCTATTCTGGATAAATTCTCAATCAATAATTTAAGTTTTCTATTTAATTTGATATAAGTAATGAATGAACTATACCCTTTGAAGTTTGATCCCATTATGCATTATAGACTCTGGGGCGGAACAAAACTGAAAGATTTATTTGGCAAGCCCAGTACAACTGATACTGCGGCCGAAAGTTGGGAACTGTCTGCTGTAAAAGACAACGTTTCCATAGTCTCGAATGGTAGTTTGGCCGGTACATCACTCCAGCAATTGCTAAATGATGATGCCAAAGCTCTTCTTGGGGTAAGTGTTGTAGAAAGGTTTGGGGAAGAGTTTCCCATTCTAATCAAATTCATAGATGCCAAAAAAGATTTGTCCATTCAATTACATCCCAATGATGAACTTGCCAAATCACGCCATAATTCTTTTGGAAAAACTGAGATGTGGTATATTATGGACACTGATCCTGGCGCCAATCTTATTATTGGTTTCAATAAGGATGTAACCAAAGAAGAGTATACAGAAAGTCTGGAAAATGACACTCTACTCGACTTGTTGAATTACGTACCTGTAACCGAGGGCGATACTTTTTTTATCAATACAGGTAAAATCCATGCAATTGGTGCCGGAGTAGTGCTGGCAGAAATACAGCAAACTTCAGATCTTACCTATAGAATTTTTGATTTCAACAGAAAGGATGCTGATGGCAATCTTAGGGAATTGCATACAGATTTAGCTCTTGATGCCATAGATTACGAACAAAAAGATGACTTTAAAGTAGATTATCCAACAACAAAGGATAGGACAAATACAATGGTGGATTGTCCGTACTTTAAAACCAATTTTTTGGATTTAACGGGTGATTTACATCAAGACGTTTCAAATAGAGATTCATTCACGATTTATATGTGTGTGAATGGAGCTGCAGAAATATCAAATGATTGGGGCAGTACATCAATCAAAAAAGGAGAAACGGTTTTATTGGCAGCATCAAGTACTTTGATTAACATAATTACTGAGGGTGCCAAACTTTTAGAAGTTACCATTTAATAGTACATTTGAAAAAATAACTGTATGGCAAGTATTCGCGATTTAAAGAAAGATGTCAATTTTGTTTTAGGAGATATCATAGAAGCCGTTTACCTATGGGAGGCAGGCTCCAATAATAAGGATTCCGAAGAAGGTTCTGTCATTATTGATAAAGCCATTGCGGTTTTTGACGAGCTTATGTCCATGATTCATGAAAAAGAAGTTACGGATAGCAAAGCACATTTTAAAAAGATTCGGGTAGAACTGGAAAAAAAAGCTACCGGACTTGTTGAAGAGTTGAACAAACTTGGCGATTAGTCAGCTTTCTGCTTATCCAAAAACTCCTTAAATATCATTCCATATTTTGAGGACGCTACTTCTGGCGTAAGCGAATTGTATATCGAATCCAGATATTTTGGATTTGCTTCTTTTGCCTCTGTAAGCATAAGATATGGAGTTACATAAGAATCGCTATTTATCAATCCAAAGTTTAAGGCATACCGATATCTGTTCACTACATTTTGATCACTAAGTTTTTGTAAGGAATCCATAGCAATGGAATCTTCTTGAAATTCGGGCAAAGCACCTTGTTGAATCAATGAAAGTGTTTTAATATTGAAATTGGACATCATCTCAGTGAACTCAATCATTTTCTCGTGGGTCTTTGAACCTGAAATTTCGGAGTCAGTGTCAAAAGTATTCCATGAGGTATTGATGAAGATTTCACCTGGTTCTCCAAAAAATGTGATACGATCATTGATATCATTATTATCCTCTTTTTTTAGATATAGGTAGAATACCTCAGGACTTTCAAGTTCATGTGAAAAGGTAAATGTTCCATCACCCTTAATGTTCAAGGAATCCAAAACAACTAAAGTTGAATCAGGAAAGTGCTGTAGAAATAAAGTTCCCTTTTTTAAACCTTTTATATTTCCAGAAACGGTCATGGTGTTTTCTGTCTTTTTTTCACAGGACAAAATGGCGAACCCAACCACAACTATAAACAGAATCTTTTTCATTGGAGAAATTTAAGCAGGGCAAATATGCATAAACTTATTTAATAATTAAACTTTTGAAGCCACTTCCATAAGCAGGGCACATAAATACGCACCACCCGTACCCACCACATAGCCAAACACTGCCAAAAGGATACCAACCGATGTTAATGAGGGATGAAATTCTGCAGCAACCACGGGTGCCGAAGCTGCTCCTCCTACATTTGCCTGACTTCCGACAGCAAGAAAAAAGTAAGGTGCCTTAATCAATTTGGCGACCAAGATTAGAAGTCCAGCATGTATTGTTATCCATATAAGTCCAACCACAATCAGACCGGGATTTTCCAAAACACGACCTAAATCCATTTTCATTCCAATGGTTGCCACCAAAATATATATGAACATGCCGCCAATTTTACTGGCGCCAGCCCCTTCATAATTTTTTGCCTTGGTAAAAGATAGCCCAATACCGATAGCTGTGGCAAATACCACCATCCAAAGGAATTTAGAACCCAAGGACGAAAGTATTTTTTCTTTATTTCTGATAACTTCAAAATTGTTTTCCAAAAATTCAGCAAAGTGGTGCCCTAAAAAATGTGCAATACCTACTCCGGCAAAAGCATAAAGAAGCATCATCATGAAATCATGCAGAGAAGTTACCCTAGCAATTTTAGCTGTATGGGCTGACACTTTTTCCTTCAATTCTTCGATGGAGGAGGTATCCGCCTTTAGCCAACGATCAATTTTTTTGGTCTTACCTATTCCCAACAAAAGGATTGCCATCCAAAGATTGGCCATTACAATATCGACCAAAACCATTTTCGAGAATTCTTTTGGATTGTATTGAAAGACTTCTAACATAGCAGCTTGGTTGGCACCGCCGCCAATCCAACTACCGGCAATTGTGGAAAGTCCTCGCCAGACAGCATCAAACCCATTTCCACCAACAGTTTCGGGAGAAAAAATAGAAACGATCAAAATAGCTAAAGGTCCACCAATAATAATACCTGCAGTTCCTGTTAAAAACATGATCAAGGCTTTGGATCCCAAATTCATTATAGCCTTTAGGTCTATGCTCAAGGTCATTAAAATAAGGGCCGCAGGTAAAAGATATCTACTTGCTATATAATAGGTCTGCGATTGTTCTTCACTTACTATTCCCGTACTGGCCAAAATAGCCGGTAATAAATAGCACATAAGTACAGTGGGTACTATACCATAGAACTTTTTCCAAAAGCCTTTTTTTATGGACGATGTATAGAAAACAAAACCTAAACAGAGGCAGAGAAGTCCAAAGATGACAGTATCTTCAGTAAATGGTAGTTGGTTCATAAAGCTTTATTATGGTATTTTCAAATATAGGAAAATCAAAGATGGTCTTTGATGAATTGGGCAACACCATTTTCTTTGTTGGTTAGGGTTACTTTATTAGCAATTGTTTTTACTTCTTCCCGTGCATTTGAAACTGCAACTCCAAGACCTACATTCTTGAGCATTTCCAAATCGTTGTAATTGTCCCCAAAGGCAATTACATCATCTAAGGACTCGTTGCGTTTTAGTAAGATATTGATGGCAGAAAGTTTGGAAACGGCTTTAGGGGCTACTTCAATAAGCGTATCATTGGAGCGATAAAAATTCATTGTTGCAGAAAATTCTTTAGGTAATTCCAAAGTAAAAGCATCCATTCCTTCCTTAGTTCCCATGAGCATTATTTTATGTGGACCAATATCTGCTTCCTCCCATCTTTCCAAAGTTTGTGCAGTTGGTTCAAAAGTAGGGTCGGCTTTTGTGTTGAAAATCTCCTTTTTTACACGTTCCGATGTCTCGTTCACACACCATTCATCTTTGTAATACAGCCCTAGTTTGATTTTATGGGATTTACAGATGGTGTTCAACTTAATTGTGCTGGTTATGGAAATTAATGTAGAACTTATTTCTTTTCCACCCTGAATCACCAAGGCACCATTGTAACAGATAATAGGATTTTCCATTATACCCATTCGTTTTTGTAAATAGGTCATGGATTTTGGCATTCTTGCGGATACTAGAATGATTCTTAACTGATGTTTTATCCGCTTTATTTCTGATACAGTGAAATCTGAAACATCGTTTTTTGTGGATAATAAGGTACCATCCAAATCTGAACAAAGTATTTTATAATTCATCCTAAATATTCAACCAGTATGTAAATTTTAGGTTTATTGACCTACTTCTGGGCATAAAGGAGTTTACAAAATAGTTGTCATTATAAACAATGAACAAATCTGAAAGTGGAGCAAAGCGCCATTGCAACCGCGAATTGAAACCTAAATTATCGCGTTGATTGCTATATTGTACCAAGGTTGACCAGAAAATAGATTTATTAAAAGTGATATTGATTCTTGGGCTTACCAACCATATATCTGCACTTGGGTAAGGGTCTGGAAGATTAATGCTATCATAATTCAAACCAAGTGACAGGAATACTTTGGGCTGTAGTCTTAAACTCATATCCCCTTCAAATGAAAACCGTGAACCATTATAAAAATCACCATAACCAGGTTCAAAACCATATGAAAAGACTTTCCTGCGGTCACTTTGAAATTCTACTTCAAAATTGGTGTAATAATACCCTTGGTCAGCTGGAAGTTCAAGAGCTCCATCCGTGTCTGTGGGGTCAAAAGAGTCGGTTAAAAAAGTGTATCGGTTAAACATTTTTATTTCAAACCGCTCCTGTGATTTCCACTGTGCTGCCCAACTTGAAAAAAATCTATAATCTGTATTTTTATAATCCATCGTGGGCATCCAAATCACTTCTGGGTACAATTGAAACCCATGGAAATTTAGTTTCCCTTTTGCAGGCCAAAAATTGAACTCGGCAAAGGGTCTGGCTGCCACTATATCTTTTCTACGGACAAAGCCTAAATCTGCCCTATGGTCGTTGCCCACAAAATTGCCCCGTAAACCAAGGTTCATTTTTCTGGAATTGTATTGGAGGTCAACTCCACCTGTACTGTTATCATCACCAATTTCATGTGCAAAGGATTGATGGTAAAAAAACTTTCCAACCCAAGTATTGTCTGAAGATGCCAGATTATAATCTAGACCGACCACCCGATTATATCTTTCAGTTTCTTCCAAAAAGTCATAGTCCTTAAAACTTTCGCGGTTTACAAATATGAAGCTAAGGTTTGATCTTGAAAAGAGCTTTTTCTGCAATGCAAAAACTGTATTGTTATTGCTGGGAATCTCATTTTCCAAATCTTCCTCGGTCTGTATATTCAGCAAGCCCAAACGCCAGTTTTCATTTAATTTACCACTGAGGCGAATACCTCCGATAATACCGTTTTCAATTGTTTCTTCGTCTAAATCCTCAGCTATACCAATCCTTCTGGAGAAAAAAGGATTTGAGTCCCTGCTGCTTCCGAATGTTCCAAAAAGGTCATTATTATCAACAAAAAATTGTCTTCTTTCCGGAAGCGAAACTTCGAATCTTGTTAGGTTCGTAAAAAAATTATCCACTTCTACATTGGAAAAATCGGGATTTAAGGTTACATCCAAGTTCATCCCGTTTCCAATTGAAATTTTAGCATCGCCCCCAAAATTAATGTCATTTGTACTTTCACTGTTTTCATAATCTTTTAGTGATAATGCATTTATATAGGGTATTATCGCTATAGGGGTTCTAGATTTGCCCAGTGGTTTTTCAAAAACCATATCGCCCATAAAGGCAAGGTTAAAAATGATTTGGTTTTGAGGGACTTTCATCCATGTACTTGTTTCATTGGATTGGGTATCAAATCGATAACTGTTCAACCTCCACTTGGTCTCTCCCTCCTTAAATTTAAATGAGGTTAATGGAATTGCCCATTCTGTAATATAATATCCATCATAAATTTTTGATTCTCCCCGCCATTTAACATCCCAGGATGTGGTAAAACCATCAATATCAAAACCCCCACCAGATATTAGTGCTTCCCTTCTTACTCCATAAGGATTTGAGCCAAACAAAAATGCATTGGTACCATCGTTGAATGTATCGAACAGTAAACTTATATTGTCATTGCCGCCAGCTCTATAATCTCTTTCCAAAGAAGGAATCACATAATCAGTTCCTTCAGTCGATAGTTTTATGCCCACATATAATGTGGTTTCGCTATATAAAAATTTCATATCTGTTTGCTGTCTGGCTAGAATAGAGTCTGAAGGAAAGTACTGTTGAAAATCATGCGCGCTTTCCGCTGTCTGCCAAACGGATTCATCTAGAACACCATCTATAGTAATGGGTTGGTCAATAAATTTTACAGTGAATTTTTTGTTGTCTGTTTGTGCGAAGAATAGAAAGGGTAGGAGTATTGTAATGAATACAAAACGAAATCTGGACATAGGATGGTTTGAGTTAGCTGCCCAAATTTAATATGAAGCTTCGTTAAAAAAATCCCAAAATTCAATCGTTGTTGGGATTCTTTTTTTTTGGTTCCCGCTTTGCATCCTTTAAACTTTTCATCAGTATCCATTCTATTTGCCCATTGGTGCTGCGAAATTCATCAGCAGCCCATTTTTCTATGGCCTTGAGCATATCTTCGTTGAGTCTAAGGGCAAATGCCTTTTTTTTACTCATTTTTAAGTCTTGAAGTACCTATTAATTATATTTTGAGCCTCATCGGATTTTTGCGTACCTACTAAAATCTTTTTCCCATTTTTCAATACAACCTGTATTCCCATAGCACCCTTTGTGGTGTATGCCTTACTATTTTTTGAAGGAACAATTTTGATGCCCCATCCTCTATATTCGCTAATGGGACTGTATTCTCTTATATAGCATTCTTGGACATCATACCAAGAGATTTTCTTAAAGTTAAAATGAAAGGGGATAAACCTATAGTGTATCCCGTTTTCGTCAATTTTGGTCCTTAGACTAAACAAATAAATTAATGCAAAAGCAAGAATAAGTGAGCCAGATACCATGGCCTGACCATAAAAGTCATCTGGTTTTACTTTATCCACAGCTTTACCCAGTATATACCACCGATAGAAAAAAAACACTAAAATACCAAGGACACTAAAGTTTATAAGCTTCATCCACCACTGATTGAATCGTTGTATTTCTGTGAACAATGTCATATTAATGATTAAGTGTTCCCGTATTTACAATTGGGGAAGCATCTTTGTCCGAGCACAGCACTACCATTAGGTTACTTACCATGGCAGCTTTGCGTTCTTCATCAAGATCAACAATTTCTTTTCTACTTAATTCTTCCAATGCCATTTCCACCATGCTTACCGCACCTTCAACAATTTTGTGTCGGGCAGCAACTATCGCTGTTGCTTGTTGCCGTTTTAGCATAGCGTTGGCAATTTCTTGAGCATAAGCAAGATAGCCAATTCTTGCTTCCAAAACTTCAATTCCGGCCATACCCAATCTCTCCTGTACTTCCTTTTCTAATGCTTCACTTACCTCATTTAAACTGGAACGCAGGGTAATATCTTCCTCAATACCTTCATCTGCAAAATTATCATAGGGATACATACTTGCCAATTTTCGTACAGCTGCATCGGTTTGTACACGCACAAAATTCTTGTAGTCATCAACATCAAAAGCCGCTTTATAGGTATTGGTAACCCTCCAAACCAAAATTGTACTGATCATTACTGGGTTCCCCAGCTTGTCGTTTACTTTTAGCCGCTCACTATCAAAATTACTGGCCCGCAACGAGATTTTTCGTTTTGAATATAAAGGGTTTACCCAATGAAGACCGTTCTTTTTTACAGTGCCCACGTATTTTCCAAACAGTAAAAGAACCCGTGAGCTGTTAGGGTTTACCAAAACCAAACCAAAGGCCATTACCAAACCAATAAAAATGGCGATAGTTGGCCATGCAGATTCTCCTAATATAATAGTGGCAATTCCTCCAAAAAATAAAGCTAAGGAGATAAAGAGCATGAAATAGCCATTTATAGGAGTGATTATTTTCTCGTTCGTCATAATAGTTGATTTAGTGATATTAAAATGATATCATAAATATATTATATTAAAATATTATTTCCAAATCTTATCTTAGATTCCATTAAAATGCTTGGATTAATATATAAGTAATCAATTGCAGTTTTCTATTTTTGGAAAAAACATCAATCATGAAGAATCTCACCCTCCTTTTTTTGTTAATTCCAATAGTAGGATTTAGTAATTATTGGGGAAAAACAGGACATAGGGTCACCGGGCATATCGCCGAAAACCATTTAACCGGAAAAGCCAAACGAGCTTTGAATGACCTGTTGGATGGGCATAGCTTGGCTTTTGTATCCACATTTGCAGATGAAATAAAGGCAGATCGTAGTTTTTCCAAGTTTTCTGCGTGGCATTATGTCAATTATCCGCTGAATATACGTTATGAAGATTCTAAAAAAAGTAACTGGGGAGATTTGATCGTAGCTATAGAAGAATGTACTTCCATTGTTAAGAATGAAAATAGTTCACGGGAAGACAGGGTATTTTATTTAAAAATGCTTGTTCATTTAATTGGAGACCTACACCAGCCCATGCATGCCAGTAGGGCAGAGGATAAGGGAGGCAATGATATTCAATTGCAATGGTTTGGTGAAGGAACCAATCTTCATAGGGTTTGGGATAAAAATTTAATTGAATCCTATGGTATGACCTATACCGAACTTGCCACAGAGCTTGATATTGTTTCTAGAAAAGAGCGGAAAAAAATACAAGAGGGAACTATCTACGATTGGGTTCAAGAATCCCACGAAATATGCGGAGAGATTTATGGTTCGGCAAAAGTTGGTGATAAGCTTGGTTACCAATACGGATACAAATACAATGATGTATTGTTTCAACAGTTGCAGCGTGGAGGACTGAGGTTGGCCAAGATATTGAACGACCTTTTTGATTAAAAAATCTATTTAATTGCCCGAAAGGTCAGATTAATGCGTTCTCCAATTTTTTTGCCGGTTTTAGGAATTTGATGTTGCCAATGATGCTGTGTTTCTCCTTTCATGACCAAAAGACTGCCATGTTCCAATACTATTTTGTGCTTCAACGTTTTGTCTGAAATGTTTCTTAGATGAAAAAAACGTTCGGTCCCCAGACTAATTGAAGCAATTGGCGGATTTTCACCCAATTCCTTTTCATCATCTGAATGCCATCCATTGCTATCTTTCCCATCCCGGTAATAATTTAAAAGACAGGTTGAAAATTCTATCTGGATTTCTTTTTCAACCAATGTTTTTATTTGATGCAATTCTTGGGTAAATGGATTTGGCCGCATGGTAATATTGGAATATGTGTATGTTTTTCCATTATTTCCATAAAGGGCCGTTAATCGGGGTTGCGCATATGTTTTTCCAAAGACTGTAATTTCATCCTGTTGCCATGAAATGGTTTGCTTCAATAGATTGAAATACATGGTGGCTTTTTCAGAAGAGATGAAATTTGGGTAGTAAGCAATATCGCTTTGTGGTAAATCCAGAATCATTTTTTCTGAAAATAACCCCATTCTATTTTAATACTGTTTTTAACTGATTTCTGTAATCCGAAGGATTTTGTCCCGTAAAAGCTTTGAAGGATTTATTAAAATGTGAAAAATTGTTGAATCCACAGTCATAACATACCTGTGTAATACTTATAGGTTGTTCTGCCAAAAGCTTGGAAGCGTGCACTAATCTATATTCATTTACAAATTGAACAAAGGTCTTGTTGGTAATTTTTTTAAAGTAACGGCAGAAGGATGGAACCGTCATGCTAACCATATCCGCAATCTGGTCCAAGCTAATGTCTTCCTTAAAATTGGTCTTTACATGGTTAAAAACAATATTGATACGGTCGTTGTCCTTAACTTCGGTCTCCATTGAAAAACCTTCGGCATTCAATACATTTATTTCCTGTGATGTGGCCAACTGGTTAAGGATGTTTAGAATGGAAAGTAATCTTTGAAAATCGGTCTGGTATTCTAATATTTCCATTTTTTCACCAACCTTCATTTTGGTCTTTCCAGAGAAAGCTATTCCACCTTTGGAAATCTCGAGCAATTTCTGAATGTTCTTCATTTCTGGAATGTTGAAGAAATCGTTCCCCAAGAAGTCAAGCTTCATTTGAACTATTGTTTCGCTCTTGTTTCCAGTAAGCTTGTCCGTAAAACCACAATGGGGTAGGTTGGAACCTATAAGAATAAGGTCTCCATTTCTATAATAGGAAACGTGACTGCCAATTTGCCTTTTTCCAGAACCGCCATTAACATAAACAAGTTCCAATTCTGGGTGGTAATGCCAACCGTTATTCTTGTTTTCTTGACTTTCACTAAACTTTTGATAAGTAAATGAATGTCCAAAATTTGGTGCAATTGCCTCAAAAGCAGGTTTTTGATTCATTGTTGCCATTTTCTATTAGTTATGTAAAGGTATACTGGGTTTTTAGATAGCATCTATGCAAAATTAACTAAAATATGTTCTATTTTAACCTTAATGCTATATTAACATTGTCGGTGTGGTAATATTGCATAGAAACTGGAAAAAATTGTGGTGTTCCAAGGAATAATCCCATAGTACATTTGTCTTGTAATCTTAAAAACGAGTGTTATGAAATCAGTTTTAAATTATGTTACAGTAGCAGCATTCCTATTAGTATCTACAATAGGGTTTGCAAATGGATCGGAAGGAACTTTTGGTAAAAGAGGTATCGCTAAAAGTGAGGTTGAGAAGAAGTTGATTGAGGTCAAGTTGGATCCTGTTTTTATTAAGAGAGGTGAAAAGATGTTCATGAATCTGTTGAATCTTTCCCAAGGGACGGTGATTCTTAAAGTATATGATAGCCAAGATAGACTTATTTACAATGAATCAATTGAAGGTGAAATGGTTGTTGAAAAAGCGTTCAACTTTGAAAAAGCTTTTGAAGACGAGTACACCATCGTTGTAGTTGATAAGTTGGGAACTTATAAAGAGACTATCAGTGTAAAATAAGACGATTTGTTTAGTTAATTTCAGTGCAAGGGGGCCCATTTATATGGGCCTTTCTTATTGTAAGTACTTTCTCAAACGATTCCTTTTATACTCAGGCAATGCCTTATTGGCAACTGCAAGCCTAATCAAATCCATATTCTTGGATCTTGAAAAAAGTAGTTCATAAAATTGTTGCACGGTCAATGTGTTTTCTGATTCCTGAACCAGTTCTAAACTGTCCCCAACATTAACTTCCCCAACTTCCAATATTTTTATATACGTACCCGGGAATCCATGGTCAATGAATTGCTTTAATATTTCCTGTGTCCCGAACCGAATTCCTAATTTATAACAGGGTTCTCGAGGTTGGGTAATTTGAACAAGCGCTGTACCTATCCTATAAACATTACCTATCCGTATTTTTGATTCGTCTAAATCTTCAACGGTCAGGTTTTCCCCAAACATTCCCCAGTCCCATTTCAAATCAGGGTATTTTTCTTTCCAGTAGGGATAATGATTGGCAGAAAAAAGATAACACGCCTTATGCTCCCCACCATGGTGTTTACGGTCAATTATGGTATCCTTGAACACATCATTCTTTTCCAGGACTATAGAGGTTCTAACAGGATATTTGAAAATCCCGGTTTGTTCTTTTTTGCCGTTCCACAAAATTGAGGTGGCTTTGCCAAGGTTGGTAGAGATAACTTTCATATCTAAAAATAAAAAACCATCATAATTAAATGATGGTTTAAAATGCTTTTAACTAAAAATTTTATTCCTCCCGGTCCAATTTTTTGGTAAGGAAAAACCCTATCAACAAGCCTGTACCTGCCATTAGAAATATAGAACCTGGCATTGCAATATCATCATCAACATTGAAATTGCTCCAAAGAATACCGCCAATAATAACGCCAGCTCCTATTCCCATTAACAAAAGTGCTAGATTTAATATAAGGATTTTCCAAAAAGGAGCTGCTTTTTCACGTTTTCCTCTTACAAAAATACTGGCGTCCGCACCCTTTTCTATAAGTGCCATCCGCTCTTTGTTTCTTGTGGAGAAATACAGGTAACAAATACCGAATATGACCAGAAACAAACTAATAAATACTAAAACTTCCATAAGTTATTGCTTTTTAATTGATTACAGATTCTTTTGCTTATTAAGACGACGTTTTTTGTTTGTAGGTTACATTTATGTTGATTTTTATTAAAATATATGTAACCAAGTAAGATTTTTTTACGTCATATACCTTAAATGAGCCTAGACCAAGACCAACACTATATAGACAAAGTCCTAAATGGAAATGTTGGGTCTTTTGCCGTTTTGATCGACCGCTATAAACATATGGTGTATACCTTGGCAATGAAAATACTTAATACTAAAGAGGAAGCTGAGGAGGTTTCCCAAGACGTTTTTGTTAAAGTGTATCAGATGTTGCCTAGTTTTAAAGGGGATTCCAAATTTTCTACATGGCTGTATAGAATAGCGTATAACCGTAGCTTGGATTACCTAAAGAAACGGGGAAGAAGCTTGAGGACCAGTTCAATTGATGCCGACAAGGACTATTATTTGGATAGTATGGATAATATTTTGGACCAAATGCAAAGGGAAGAACATAATGTAATTATTAAAAATGCTTTGGGCGAATTATCTGAAGTGGATACCGTTATTATAACATTACATTATTTTGAAGAGTTATCTTTAAAAGAAATTTCCAAAGTTGTAGGTCTAAAGGTAAACGCTGTTAAAGTACGCTTGTTTAGAAGTAGAAAACAGTTGGCGCAAATTTTACAGCATAAACTGGAACCTGAAATTATTGAAGGTTATGGAAGAAAATAGAGATAAGGAGTTAGACGTCTTTCTTAAAAAGAACATTAAGGAAATAAGATTGGAGGAGCCTTCTTCCAATTTTACAACGATTGTATTTTCTAAAATAGAGACCTTGCAAACCAAGGATGCTTATGTGCATAAACCATTAATTTCCAAATGGGGTTGGGGCCTTATTGGTCTTTTGGTTGTGGGAATAACCTTCTTTCTTTTTGATTCTGGGGCTTTACAGGAAAGTTGGTTCAAGTATTCAAAACTGGAATTTTTCACCAAGCTTTCTATTTTTGACGGTTTAAATTTTATTTCGAACACCATGGTATATGGCTTTGTAGCTCTGGTTATTTTTATCTATGTTCAAATTTTTGTTTTGAAGCGCTATTTTTTAAATACATATCAAATAAAATAAAAGACCGCTTCTTTCAGGGAAGCGGTCTTCAAAATATAATTCCAATCAAAGGATTATTTTATCATTTCGTAACTGCGCGAAATAAAATTGGTGAGTTCCTCTCCCTTTAATAATCCTTTGGACAGTCTTGCCAAATCAAGTGATTGATTGATCAATCGTTCTCGTTTTTTGGAAGTTTTAGTGTTCAAAATTTCGCCCACCAATTCATGATTGGTGTTTACAATAAGATTATACATTTCCGGCATATTGCCCATACCAAACATTCCACCGCCCCCAGTTTGCTGCATTTCCTTCATTCTACGCATAAACTCGGGTTCCGTTATTATAAACGGTGATGCAGTACTGTCCATGGCTTCCATTTGAATGGTGTATCCTTTATCAGCTACAACCGTTTCAATTTCACCTTTTAAAGTCTCCTTCTCTTCATCTGATAACTTGGAGATTGCAGTCTCCTCTTTTTTAATAAGGTTATCCACGTGATCGGCATCAACCCTAGCAAAAGAAAGTTTTTCCTTAGAAGTCTCCAGCTTTTGCATTAAATGTGAAATAATTGGAGAGTCCATTAACAAGACTTCATAGCCCTTGGCCTTGGCAGCTTCAATATAGCTGTGTTGTGCGTCTTTGTCCGAAGCATAAAGCACTACCAGTTTTTCATCCTTATCGGTCTGGTTGTCCTTTATTTTAGCCTCTAATTCCTCATAGGTGAAGAACTTTCCATCAACAGTTGGGTAAAGTGCGAACTTATCTGCTTTTTCAAAGAATTTTTCTTCAGAAAGCATTCCATATTCAATTACTACCTTAATATCGTTCCACTTTTGTTCAAAGTCTTCACGGTTGCTTTTGAAAAGAGAACTCAATTTGTCCGCAACTTTTCTGGTGATATAGGAAGAAATTTTCTTCACGGCCCCATCAGTTTGCAAATAAGATCTAGAGACATTCAATGGAATGTCTGGAGAATCTATGACTCCACGAAGCATGGTTAAAAACTCAGGTACAATTCCCTCTACATTATCAGTTACAAAAACCTGATTTTGATACAATTGGATTCTATCTTTTTGTATGTTGAGGTCATTGGACAGTTTTGGGAAATATAAGATTCCAGTTAGGTTAAAAGGATAGTCAACATTTAAGTGAATATTGAATAAGGGCTCTTCAAATTGCATGGGATACAATTCTCGGTAGAATCCTTTATAGTCTTCATCTTTTAAATCTGCCGGTTGCTTCGTCCATGCTGGAGTTGGGTTGTTGACGATGTTATCCACTTCTTGTGTGGGTGCTTCATCTTCTTCCTTTGCACCTTCTGGTTTGGGAAGGGTTTCAGTTTTAGTCCCAAACTTAATGGGAATGGGCATGAATTTGTTATATTTCGTCAACAGCTCACTAATTTTAGAATCTTCTAAAAATTCAGTAGAGTCCTCAGCTATATGCAGAATAATCTCAGTGCCCCTGTCTTTTTTCTTTACTTCTTTTAAAGTAAATTTTGGTGATCCGTCACAACTCCAATGAACAGCTGGTTCATCTTTGAAACTTTTAGTAATGATTTCAACCTTTTCTGCAACCATAAACGCTGAGTAGAAACCAAGTCCAAAATGACCTATAATACCGGCATCTTTGCCAGCATCTTTATACTTGTCCAAAAACTCTTCAGCACCTGAAAAGGCAACCTCATTGATATACTTTTTGACTTCATCCTCTGTCATTCCAATACCCTGATCTATAATATGGATGCGTTTTTTATCCTTGTCAACTTTTACTTCAATCAGCGGATTGCCATATTCAACTTTGGCTTCACCAATAGAGGTAAGGTGTTTAAGTTTTAATGTTGCATCTGTAGCATTGGAAATTAGCTCTCTCAAGAAAATCTCGTGATCACTATAAAGGAACTTTTTAATTAAGGGAAATATGTTTTCTACTGAAACATTTATTTTACCTGTAGCCATTGTTTAATAATTTTCTTTTAGTTTTTTATGTATGACAAAAAAAGTACCATAACCTCAAATATGACAAACTGACATTGAAACCCATTTTTTGGGAATGTATAACTTTAACATTTTTTTGTTTATTCTTTTTATATAATTGATAAACAAAATTGGTATATTTGTATCGTTATGAAATAATTGCTGTGAAAAAGTAAATGTCATAACAAGTTTGTTTATTTATTGGTTAGGTTGTTGAAAACGCACTTTCGCCCGAAAGTGCGTTTTCCTTTAAACTTCTTAAGACTCTTAATCAATTTGTTATGTAAATTAGATTTCTTATTAAACAAAATATGTTATGGCAAACACACCTAATTCTAAAGTAACCGAAGAAAAAATCATTAATTGGTTCATGAATACTGTCTTGGAACATGAGGCAATACCGAAATCAATTTTTAAATTCTGTAAAGAGAACAAAATCAAAGAAGAAGATTTTTACAATTATTTTGGATCTTTTGAAGGATTGCAGCATGCCATCTGGGAAAAATTTTATGGAAATACCATCTCTATCATGCGAAAGAATGAGGCATATGATGGTATGACGAATGAAGAAAAAATGCTGACCTTTTTCTTTACGTTTTTTGAATCGTTGACACTGAATAGAAGTTATGTACTTTTTGTACTCAAGGAAGGCAAAAATACCATGGATAAGATGGGTCAATTAAAAGGTTTGCGAAAAAGCATTAAAGAATTTGCTTCTGAGCTTATTGAGGAACGGAATAGTGAGAAAAATTTAAAAATTCTCAATCAAAGCCCACAGCTATTTTCTGAAGGTGCATGGGTACAATTCTTATTCCTTTTAAAATTTTGGATGGATGACAATTCCGCTGGTTTTGAAAAAACCGATATAGCCATTGAAAAATCCGTAACCACCATATTCCAAGTTTTTGAAAACACTCCTTTGGAGAAAATCATTGATTTTGGAAAATTCCTCTACAAAGAAAAATTTGCCTAACTATTTATGAAAACATTAGACAGCATTCCCACGGGAAAGATTGAAAGAGCCGGGAAACTGGTGAAGACAGGGGTTAAGATTGGTGGGAATTATGTAAAGTATTATGGTAAAAAATTGGTCAATTCCCAAACTGCCAAAGATGAGTTGGATCAAGATAATGCGGAAGATATTTATGATGGTCTAAAAAGCCTTAAAGGGAGTGCACTCAAGGTAGCCCAAATGCTCAGCATGGAAAAAAACTTGTTGCCAAGTGCCTATGTGGAAAAGTTTTCACTATCGCAATTCTCCGTGCCACCCCTTTCCGCTCCATTGGTACGGAAAACATTCAAAAAATATTTGAACAAATATCCAGAAGATATTTTTGACTCTTTTGACAAAGACTCCATTAATGCCGCAAGCATTGGACAGGTACATAAAGCAAAAAAGGGAGATAAGGATTTAGCGGTAAAAATTCAATATCCAGGAGTTGCAGATAGCATTAGCAGCGACTTGGCTATTGTAAAGCCTATAGCTATAAGAATGTTTAACCTAAAAGGGAAAGATTCAGAAAAATACTTTAAAGAGGTTGAAAACAAATTGGTTGAGGAAACCGATTATATTCGGGAGTTGGCGCAGAGCGAAGAAATTACCCAGGCATGTGCAGTGATTCCTAACATGGAGTTCCCCAAATACTATAAAGACCTTTCCAGTGAGCGTATCCTTACCATGGACTGGATGAAGGGAAAACACCTTAGTGAGTTTACCCAAATTGGTTTTGATCAGCATCTTGGAAACAAGTTGGGTCAGGCGCTTTGGGATTTCTACATGTTTCAAATTCATAACCTGCGCAAGGTACATGCAGATCCACACCCCGGTAATTTTTTGGTAAGTACCAATGAAACGCTTATTGCAATAGATTTTGGTTGTATTAAGGAAATTCCTGATGAATTCTACATTCCTTATTTTGAGTTGGCAAAAGAAGATAACATTAATAATGATGTTGTTTTTATGGAAAAATTATACGAGCTGGAAATTTTGACCAAAACAGACTCAAACAAAGAGTTGGAGTTCTTTAAAGTACTTTTTAAAGAAATGCTTACCATATTTACTTCACCATTTAAAGAAGAGGAATTTGATTTTGGAGCAGACGAATTCTGGATTAAAATTGCAGAATTGAGTGAGCGCTATTCCAAAGACGAGCAGATAAGAAAAATGAATGGAAATAGAGGATCCAAACACTTTCTATATATGAACCGTACTTTTTTCGGACTTTATAATCTGCTTCATGATCTCAAAGCCAAGGTAAAAGTAAACGACTTTAGAAAGTATATGCACTAATTTTTTTGATATATTCCTCGTTCTTTGAATATATTTTTTACTTTTCCATGAAATAGCCTTTGCTTTTTTAATAATCAACAAGACAGAATAGTATGTATAACTCAAGAATATCGGGATTGGGATTTTATGTGCCTGAAAATGTGGTCACCAATGATGATTTATCAAAAATGATGGAGACCAATGACGAATGGATTCAGGAGCGTACGGGAATCAAGGAGCGAAGACATGTTGTTAAGGGAACTGATACTACTACCTCTATGGGCGTAAAGGCAGCTAAGGTTGCCATTGATCGCGCAGGTATTGATAAAGACGAAATTGACTTTATTGTTTTTGCCACCCTAAGTCCAGATTATTATTTTCCAGGACCTGGTGTTTTGGTGCAACGTGATTTGGGAATTAAAACCGTTGGTGCATTAGATGTTAGAAACCAATGCTCTGGATTTGTGTATGGAATCTCTGTTGCCGACCAATACATTAAGAGCGGTATGTACAAAAATATTTTGGTCATAGGCTCTGAGCTGCATTCCCATGGTTTGGACATGACTACAAGGGGTAGGGGAGTCTCAGTAATTTTTGGTGATGGAGCAGGTGCAGCAATTTTAACCAGGGAAGAAGATACTTCAAAAGGAATTTTGTCCACTCACTTACATTCAGAAGGTCAGCATGCAGAGGAGCTTTCTCTGATTGCGCCAGGAATGGGAAAACGGTGGGTTACGGATATTATTGAGGAAAAAGACCCTGACGACACTTCGTATTTTCCATATATGAACGGACAATTTGTTTTTAAAAATGCTGTAGTTCGATTTAGCGAAGTAATCATGGAGGGTTTGCAGGCCAATGATTTAACACCGGAAGATATTGATATGTTGATACCGCACCAGGCAAACTTGCGGATTGCACAATTCATCCAAAAGAAGTTTGGTCTCTCTAATGACCAAGTGTTCAATAACATAATGAAATATGGAAACACTACAGCTGCTTCTATTCCTATTGCGTTAACGGAAGCGTGGGAATCTGGAAAGGTCAAAGAAGGGGATTTGGTGGTTCTCGCCGCTTTTGGAAGTGGCTTTACATGGGGCAGCGCCATAATAAAATGGTAAAAAAACAAAACCCCTATTCCATTTGGAACAGGGGTTTTTATTGATAGACCTTGACAACTTAACCAACCAACATGCCATCAAGGAACATCAAATTTTGTTTAGAGAAGACCTCCACTAGATTGTTTGGTATTACTGTCTCTTCGTTTTCTTTGTTTAGCTCTATTTTTTCCACTTCCAAACCTGTAGGAAAGACCAGCATACAGATTATTGCTCTCCCAGTTAAAACCACCAACTTGTGGATAAGGTCGCTCTCCGTCAAAAGCAAATCGCATAGTTTTGAAGATGTCATTGTAGTTTAGGCTAATTGTACCTTTTCCTTGAGCAAAACTATACCTAGCACCAAGATTGACAAAATACATAGGTTCCATCGTAAACTGGAGGTTTCGGTTATCACCTCGGTAAAAACCGAACAACTGTAAAGTCAATTTTTTGTTTAGGGTAAAACTATTGTTCATCCGTAAATTCCAAGCGGTATTGTCTACCTCTACATCCTCCACAACAATGTCATTCTCCGTTGGGTTTGGATTATCGGTACCCAAACTTTCAGTAATACCCCTTTGGGTTTGTGAATAAAAATCGAAACTACCATTTATGCTCCACCATTTTACGGGTTTGTAATTGGTAGATAATTCAAAACCATACGCTGAGGCATTATCAAAATTATCAAAAGTCAAAATCAGTTTATTGAAATCCAATCGGTCCACATAAACCGCCCTGTTTATTTCATCAGAGATAGACCTATAGAACACGCCGGTGGTTATGCTACCTCCTTTAATTCGTTTTGTATAATTGACTTCATATGAGTTTGTAAACTGTGGCACCAAACTTGGGTTTCCAAAAGATGAAATAAGGGGAGTGGCCCATTCGCGTATCGGATTGACTTGCTGCAACCCTGGTCTGTCCACACGCCTGCTATAACTGACCTGAAATTGGTCTTTCTCATTTGGATTGTAAGTTAGAAATGCTGAAGGATACACCTGGGTATACTTATCCGTAAATGACCTAACCCTATTGGTATCGGCCTTAACTTCAACATCCTCAATTCTTGCTCCTACTTGGTATGACCATTTGTCCCGTGTTTGACCAAAGGTCACATAAGCAGAATAGATGTCCATTGAATAATCAAAATCTGTACTTGGTGTTGGAACCAGATTCCCTCCCTCATTAAATGATAGACCTGTTGAGGAATAATCCACATTGGTTTCAAAGATTCTTGATTCAATACCGATTTCTAATTTTGAAATACTGTCCAATGGATTCACATAATCTAAATTGGCAATGGTCTGGGTACGTTCAGTATCCACAAAATCCATATAATCAGGGAATAATGAAGCTCCTGTAGATCTGAAATCTGCATCTTGATCATTGTTAAATACGTTGTGATCCACTTCCAATTCTATATTGTGACCTTCTTTTTTGAAATCCAGTTTATAATCAAAATTATATTGCTCACTTTGGTTTTCACTTATGTCCGCAAAAAACTGTGTTAGGTTTCTAGAGAGATCATCATTATAGGTTACCGCTGTAATTCCCTCACCCTTACCATCAAAAATGTTTTGATTGGTAAAAAATGAGATGGTGTTTTTATCGTTCAAATAAAAATCTACCCCAACTTTATATAGGTGTGACTTATTGTTATTGAAAAAGTCAAATTCCTGAAGCGAGTTTTCATCAATTCTTAAAATGGTACCATCATTTACATATTTACCAATGTTGTTTCCATAGTTCCCATAAAAATTGAACTTTCCATTTCTATAGTTCAAATCGATGGAACTATTGAATTTTGCTTCAATTGCTTGGGTAAGACCGGTAGTGATGCTACCATTAAAACCAATATTTGCGTTTTTGTGTAAGATTATATTGATAAGACCACTCATCCCTTCAGGATTATATTTAGCGGATGGATTGGTAATCAACTCAATGGATTTTATAGATGTTGATGGTATTTGCTGAAGTAATTGGGCTACCGGAACATTGGATAGTTTTCCATCCACCATCACCCTAACATTTGAATTTCCACGTAAAGAAATATCCCCGGTCTGTGAATCCACATTAACAGATGGTATGTTGTTCATAATGTCCGACGCAGTAGCTCCAGCGGTAGTAAGGTCTTTTCCAACGTTTATTACCTTACGGTCCACACGTTGTTCAATGGTTGTACGCTCTGCAACTACTTCAACCTCAGAAAGTTCTTCGGTATCTTCCAGTAAAGCAATGGTTCCAACATTTACTTTTTGGTTCTTTTTAGTAATGACCAATTTTTGGGAATGCGTTTTGTAACCAATAAATTGCACTTCCAAAATGAACGAACCTTCAGGGAGTTTTTCAATTTGAAAATTCCCATCTTCAGTCGTAATTCCACCTGTAATGGTCTGTGTTCCATCTTCAGATTTCACTACAATGGCGGCATAGGCGACAGGTTGCTTATTTTGATTGTCCACTACGGTACCTGAAATAGAGCCAACGGGTGGTTCAGTGTTTGTTGATGCGAAACTAAAATTTGTAAAAAAAAATGTAAAATAAAGAAGCGCAAAAAGTGAGATTGCTCTTTTCATGAGTTAGATTGTTTTTTGATTGATTGAATAGTGCTTACAAGACGACAAAAATATTTAGATGTTACACAGAAAAACGGCTTTAACATTTTTTAACAAAATGGTAAGGTGATATAATTTGTAAGCTGAAATGATTTTTGGGGACAAAAGAGAATGAAAAAAGAAACCCTGACTCCCGATATAAACCGAAACGCCAGGGTTTTGTACATTGATAAGCTATACTAAACACTAACCATTAACTATAAAAAATACAGTCTTACCAATGATTATTTTTACTCATACAATAGACGAGTTTTTTTTGGAATAGTTACAATCTTTGATTTAGTTTAACATTTAAATTAACAAATGGTTAAGACACTTGTTTTGGGAGCATCTTTAAACCCAAATAGATATAGCAACATTGCAATTCATAGGTTGATTGAAAACAAAGCCAAAACGGCTGCGTTCGGAATAAGGAAGGGGGTAGTTTCTGGAGTGCAAGTTAAGGACAACTTTACCGATTTTCAAAATATTGATACGATTACTTTATACTTGAACCCCAGCAGACAAGTAGAATATTATCAAAATATAATTGACCTAAACCCCAGAAGGGTGATTTTTAATCCCGGAACTGAAAACCCTGAGTTCTATAAATTATTGGAAGAAGCAGGAATTGAAGTTGAGATTGCCTGCACTCTAGTTTTGTTGGCTACGGGGCAATACTAGGTGTTTTCTCACGAATCAGCCACAGCCCAAAGAATGTCAATAACCCATTTAAGGGAAGTAATTCATAGCCCAGAATATATCCTCCCAAATAGGTTGATGGAATATTTGCAACAATGACTATTATTACCACACTTATGATAGTAACTACCAATACATATTTATCTTTTAATCTATGTTTTGTGAAAATTCCAAAAGCAAATAACCCCAGTAATGGACCGTAAGTATATCCTGCAACGGTTAAAAGGTTATCAATTACATTTCTGCTCAAAATGTATTTAAAGGAAATAATGACCAAAACAAGCATGACGCTCATTGCAATATGGGTTCGCTTTCGCACTTTCTTTTGCTCTTCTTCGTCTCGCTTTTCTACATTCAAAAAATCAACACAAAAAGAAGTGGTCAGTGAGGTCAATGCACTATCGGCACTACTGTATGCCGCGGCAATGAGTCCCAACATAAAGGTAATGGCCAAGGAAATGCTTAAACCGCCATTCAATGCTATCTCGGGAAACAACAAATCAGATTTCGGGGAGCCATTCATTAAAGGAATCGATATTCCATTTTGTCCGGCATAAATGAACAGTAGGGCTCCGAGCAACATAAATAAGAATGTTACCCCAACCAAAACCAGACTAAATGAAACCATATTTTTCTGGGCATCTTTTAAGGATTTACAGGTAAGGTTTTTTTGCATCATATCTTGATCTAGTCCTGTCATACAAATGGTAATGAATATTCCGCCAATAAAAGATTTTACAAAGTGGTTTCTTTCAAGAAAACTGTCCAAAACAAGAAAGGAATTGTATTCTTTTAATTCTTCTGAGGCTAAAAACTCTCCAAAACTCCAGCCCAATTCTTGGTTTATCAAAATAATGGATAAAACAACGGCAAGAATCATGAACAACGTTTGCAAAGTATCTGTCCAAACAATGGTTTTGATTCCGCCCCTATTGGTATAGATCCAAATCAATGCTATTGAAATAACAACAGTTAGTTCAAAACGAACCCCCAAATCGTCAAAAACAAATTGTTGCAATACTATGGCTACCAAATAAAGCCTAAAAGCAGCACCTAAAACCCTAGAAATAAAGAAGAAAAAAGCTCCAGTTTTATGGCTTACAGAGCCAAAACGGTCTAACAAATATTCGTATATGGAGGTCAGGTTGTGCTTGTAATATAGAGGTAGCAAAACATAGGCAACAACAAAATAGCCAACTAAAAACCCTAGAACTACTTGCATATAGCTAAACTCCGAAGCTTCTACCCATCCCGGAACCGAAATAAAGGTTACCCCAGATAATGAAGCCCCAACCATTCCAAAAGCAACCAAGTACCAAGGAGATTGTTTGCCTGCTTTAAAAAAATCTGAGTTTGAGTCGTTTTTGCCTGTGAAGTATGAAATCAACATCAACACTAAAAAATAGGCGCCAATGAGCAAAAGAATCTGTGTTGCGGACATGAATGAAATTTGATTTGCAAAGTACAAAAGTAAATTGGTAACTGTAAAATCGTAATTTTGTTGGATAATTGGAGATATGGAATTTTCGTCAAAGCTTTTGGAAGATGCAGTGTATGAAATGTCGCAATTGCCAGGAATTGGTAAGCGAACTGCATTAAGATTGGTATTGCACCTTCTTAAACAGCCGGAACAGCGCACGGAACTATTGTCCAATGCACTGTCTCAACTAAGGAATTCCGTTAATTTCTGCTCTAGCTGCCATAATATTTCGGACACCGAACTTTGTGAAATTTGTTCCAACTCCAAGCGAGATGAAACCTTGGTATGTGTTGTTGAGGATATTAGAGATGTTATGGCCATTGAAAATACATCGCAGTACAATGGACTCTACCATGTGCTAGGTGGAAAAATATCCCCTATGGAAGGTGTTGGGCCACAAGATTTAAACATTGTTTCGTTGATAAAACGGGTAAAAGAAGGAACTGTCAATGAGCTTATTTTTGCATTAAGCTCTACCATGGAAGGTGATACAACTAATTTTTATATGTATAGACAATTGGAAGGTCTAAGCGTTACCACTTCCACAATTGCCAGAGGAATATCCATTGGTGATGAATTGGAATATGCGGATGAAGTGACCTTGGGTAGAAGTATTTTGAACAGAGTTCCGTTTGAAAGTTCAATAAAGGCGAGTTAGACAAGCGTTAATTAATGAATAAAAACTAATAATAAGTATATTTCTTTAGTATTTTTGCAAAATATAAGTCGATAATACTTCGTTAAATAAGAATATGTCAAAATTTGAATTGAAATTACCACAGATGGGAGAGAGTGTTGCAGAGGCAACATTGACTACTTGGCTAAAAGAAGTTGGCGAAACTATTGAGTTGGATGAAGCCATATTTGAAATTGCCACCGATAAGGTAGATTCGGAAGTGCCAAGTGAAGTTGAAGGTGTTTTGTTGGAAAAGAGATTCAACGTCGATGATGTGATAAAAGTGGGTGAAGTGGTTGCCGTTATACAGACAGACGGAACAGAAGAAGTTGCCGCCGCTTCTAATGGGACAGATTCCATTGAAGAGATTGAAGATGTTGTTGAAGATTCCGCAATTGCTATAGAAACTGAAATTACCCAGGTTCAAGAATCGGTTACTCTTCCCACACAAAACTTTTCAGGTTCTGAAAGATTTTATTCGCCATTGGTTAAAAATATTGCCAGGGAAGAAGGAATTTCAATGGACGAATTGGAAGCAATAATAGGAACTGGTAAAGAAGGTAGGGTAACCAAAAATGATATTAAGGCATTTTTAGAAAATCGCTCCACAAATGGTAGCACAAAACCTATTTCCAAGGAAGAGAATATAGCGACAATCCAAACGGAAACTACCAAAACAGTCACTGAGAATACTAAAGCGGTGCCTGTTGCCGCATCAGCAGACGATGAAATAATTCCGTTAACACGGATGGGAAAATTGATTGCCCAACATATGGTTGACAGCATTTCGACCTCGGCACATGTTCAGAGCTTTGTTGAAGTAGACGTTACCAATGTGGTTAATTGGAGAAACAAAGTCAAAAAAGCTTTTGAAGAAAGAGAAGGTGAAAAGTTGACTTTTACCCCAATTTTTATGGAAGCAGTGGCAATGGCCCTAAAAAAATATCCTTTCGTAAACATTTCTTTGGATGGAGACAAGGTCATAAAAAAGAAAAACATCAATATTGGAATGGCGGCTGCCCTTCCTGATGGGAATTTAATTGTTCCTGTGATAAAAAATGCGGACCAGCTCAATCTGGTAGGAATGGCCAAGACGGTTAATGATCTTGCAAATAGATCAAGGAACAACCAGTTAAAGCCAGACGAGGTAAAGGACGGCACATATACCGTTACCAATGTGGGTTCATTTGGTAGTGTTTTTGGGACCCCAATAATCAACCAACCACAAGTAGGCATTCTTGCCTTGGGAGCCATTCGGAAGATACCTTCTGTAATTGAAACAGATCAAGGTGAATATATTGGAATCCGAAGCAAAATGTTTCTTTCACATAGTTATGACCACAGAGTTGTAAATGGGGCTTTAGGGGGAATGTTTGTAAAAACAGTTGCCGATTATCTCGAAGCTTGGGATATAAACAGGGAAATCTAGCATAAAAAACATTTGTAATCATTCCACTATTATTAACTTAGAGGTTTAAACAAATTCATTTGCAAATGAAGTTTATAACCTCCTTATGTGTGGCTTTACTTTTTCTATCCTATGGTAATATGAAGGCACAAGATCTTTCGGTCTATAAAAAAAAAGTCTTCATAAAAAATGGAGATAAGATGCCTTATCGCATAGTATTTCCCAAAGATTACAATCCAAAAGAAAAGTACCCATTGCTATTTGTGTTGCATGGCTCTGGTGAGCGAGGAGATGATAATGAGTCACAATTGGTTCATGGCTCAGACCTGTTCCTAAAGGAAGAGGTTAGAAACAACCATCGTGCTATTGTAGTTTTTCCGCAATGTGCTACTGGCAGTTCTTGGGCAAAAGTAGATGTGAAAGGAGACATTCCTAATAGGGAATTTGTTTTTTATGAAGATTCAGAGCCTACAAAGGATATGTTATTGTTGGAAGGATTAATAAAAGATATCAGAAAAACCTATAGGATTGATAAAAATAGGATCTATGTTGGTGGGCTATCAATGGGAGGTATGGGAACTTTTGAATTGGTTCGAAGAAACCCCAAGCTATTTGCCGCCGCCTTCCCTATTTGTGGAGGGGCCAATCCTAAAATAAGTAAGAAACTCAGCAATTTGGATTGGTGGGTGTTTCATGGCGAAGCTGACAATGTGGTGCCAGAGAAGCTTTCGGCAACAATGGTTAAAGCAATGCAGGATATTGGAATCAATGTAAAATATTCAGTGTACCCGGAAGTAGGTCATAATAGTTGGGACAATGCCTTTTCAGAACCAGAATTAGTAACATGGCTATTTTCTAAATCGCGCTAAAATTGTTTTATGGAATTAAAGCTGACAAAACCTATTTGTTTTTTCGATTTGGAAACCACCGGTATTAATGTGGCCAAAGATAGAATTGTAGAAATTTCAATACTTAAGGTTTTTCCCAACGGAAATAAAGAAAGTAAAACATGGTTGGTAAATCCAGAAATGGAAATACCCCCCGAAGTAGTCTTGGTACATGGTATTTCCAATGAAAAAGTGGCCAATGAACCTACCTTCAAACAATTGTCCAAAGAAATCTATAAAATGATAAAGGACAGTGATTTGGCAGGGTTCAATTCAGATAGGTTTGACATTCCGCTCTTGGCAGAAGAAATGCTTCGTTCCGATGTGGATTTTGATATGAAGCATATGGTGTCCGTCGACGTTCAAACCATCTTCCATAAAATGGAAAAACGGACCCTGGGCGCAGCGTATAAATTTTACTGCGATAAAAGTTTGGATGATGCCCATAGTGCAGAAGCGGACACTATGGCCACATACGAGGTCTTGCTGTCCCAACTGGATAGATATCCTGAGTTGGAGAATAACGTAAAAAAACTATCTGAATTCACAACCCGAAAACAATCCCTGGATTTTGCCGGATTTATTGGTGTCAATGAAGATGAGCAGCCAACTTTCGCTTTTGGAAAGCATAAAGGAAAAACTGTGGATGAGGTCATGGAGAAAGAGCCCGGGTATTTTGGGTGGATTCTAAATGCAGATTTTCCGCTTTACACTAAAAAAGTGCTTACACAGATAAAGCTCAGCAAATTAAACAATAAGCTGTCTTAAATACACTATAAATAATTAAGTCATGAAACTGATATGCATCGGCAGAAACTATGCTGCCCATATTGAAGAGTTGCAAAATGAGAGACCAAAAGAGCCAGTAGTCTTCATTAAGCCAGATTCTGCAATCCTACCAAAAGAACAGGATTTTTATATTCCACAATTTTCGGAAGAAATACATTACGAAGTAGAAGTATTGGTTAAGATCAAGAAGGTTGGAAAACATATTGCAAAACAATTTGCACACACTTATTATGATGAAATTGGACTTGGAATAGATTTTACCGCAAGAGATCTTCAATCCAAGCTTAAAGCTAAAGGTTTGCCTTGGGAAAAAGCGAAGGGATTTGATGGTTCGGCCATAGTAGGTAAGTGGAACCCTAAAGAAAAGTACGAAAATATTGATAAACTGGGGTTTTCCTTGTTAAAAAATAGGGAAAATGTCCAAAAAGGTAGTACATCCCTGATGCTCTGGAAGATAGATGAATTAATTTCATACGTATCAACCTATTTTACGCTCAAAAAAGGGGATATTTTGTTTACAGGCACCCCAGCTGGGGTTGGTAAAGTAAGTCCAAATGACTACCTTTCTGGTATCCTCGAAGGAGAGAAGATGTTTGAAATTAATGTGAAATAATGATTTACAGCCTCGATAAGATAAATGAAATGGCAGAGGGAGACCAAGATTTTGTAATCTCTGTAGTTTCTGTTTTTTTAGAAGAAGTCCCAATAGATTTAGAAGGTTTGGAAAGAGCCATAGATGAAGAGGATTTTGAAAGTATATACAAACTGGCCCATAAAATTAAACCCAATGTAGATTTACTTGGGATGGAACAAACCCGTGCCATCGCACTGGAAATTGAAACTTTGGGTAAGAGTGATGCCAATATGGACGCGATCAAGGAGAAGTTTCCCATGCTCAAAAAAGATGTGCACCAGGTTATCTCAGAACTCAAAAAAGATTTCGACCTATAGATGCAGGCAGAAATAATTACCATTGGGGATGAAATCCTCATTGGACAGATTGTAGATTCCAATTCTGCATTCATTTCCAAAGAACTAAATAGGATAGGTGTTGCTGTATACCAGATTACCTCTGTCCAAGATGACCAGAATCATATTTTGGATGCTTTGGAAGTTGCGAGGAAAAGGTCATCAATAGTAATACTCACCGGGGGCTTAGGGCCTACCAAAGATGACATCACCAAGCATACGCTCTGCCAATTTTTTAATGATGAGCTTGTCCAAGATGATGCTGTATTACATCATATAGAGGAACTTTTTAAAAAGTATATTTCTACCCCCATATCAGATTTAAACAGAAAACAAGCTTTAGTGCCCACAAAAGCTACAGTGTTGTACAATGCACACGGTACAGCTCCGGGGCTTTGGATGAAAAAAGGGGATACTGCATTTGTTTCCCTGCCTGGAGTGCCTTTTGAGATGAAAAACTTGATGAAGAATGAGGTGCTCCCTAAAATCATAAAAGAATACAAGCGTCCTCATATTTATCACAAGACAATCATGACCTATGGTTTGGGTGAAAGTGCCATTGCCAACAAAATTGAGGAGTGGGAAAATAACCTCCCAAGTTTTATCAAATTTGCATACTTGCCCAATTTGGGTAGGGTGCGTTTAAGACTTACTGCCAAAGGGGAGAACAGAGAATTTCTACAAGCCACTGTTAATATAGAGGTTAAAAAACTATATCCTCTAATCGGTGATATTATTGTGGGAGAGGAAGAAGATGAGTCTATAGAAAATCAGGTAGGTAAATATTTGACCCAAAAGCAAATGACCCTTGCAACAGCCGAAAGTTTTACAGGAGGCAAAATCGCACAACAAATAACTACTATACCTGGCGCATCATCCTATTTCAAGGGCAGTGTGGTGAGCTATGCCACTGAGACAAAAATTAAAGTGTTGAATGTCCCAGAAGATTTGGTAAAAAAACATTCTGTGGTAAGCGAAGAAGTTGCTATTGCCATGGCTGAAAATGTAAAAAAGATACTGGGCACGGACTTCGCAATAGCTACAACAGGTAATGCGGGGCCAACAAAAGGGGATTCAGATGCTGAAGTGGGAACGACCTATATTGCCATTAGTACTCCAGAACATACTTTTGCGCAGAAATTCAATATGGGGAATCATAGAGAACGCATTGTTCAGAAGTCTGTAAACAAGGCATTTGAATTATTACTAAAAGAAATTCTAAAATTCTAAAAAAGAATTTTGTCCGTCCCATTAAAATGCTATAAATTTGCAGCCTCAATAAAATCACTCAAAAGTTAGGGAGATGTCTAAGATTTGTGAAGTTACAGGAAAAAAGGTGATGTTTGGAAACAACGTTTCCTTTTCCATCAATAAAACCAAAAGAAGATTCGATGTAAATATTTCTAAAAAGAAATTTTACATTCCGGAAGAAGATCGTTGGGTAACCCTAAACGTTTCAACTAGAGGTTTGAAGATTATCAATAAAAAAGGAATCTCTGCTGTTTTAAAGGATATCGATTCCAAAAAATAGTGGCCTAAGATTTTAAGTACGATACAATGGCAAAGAAAGGAAATAGAATTCAGGTTATTTTAGAGTGTACAGAGCACAAGGAGTCTGGTATGCCAGGTACTTCAAGGTACATTACAACCAAAAATAAAAAGAACACGCCAGATAGAATGGAGATCAAAAAATTCAATCCTATTCTTAAGCGTATGACTGTTCATAAAGAAATTAAATAAGTTAGGTCATGGCAAAGAAGACAGTAGCATCACTACAGAGTAGTTCAAAAAGATTGACAAAGGCCATCAAAATGGTAAAATCCCCAAAAACGGGAGCTTATACATTTGTTGAGTCAGTAATGTCACCAGAATTGGTCAATGATTGGTTGAATAAAAATTAAATCAATCTTTGGTATAAAATTTAAAGCCGCTTTAATAGCGGCTTTTTTTTATTTCCCTACTTTGAAAACGGCTCCAACTTTAACAAAACTCCCCTTACTTTACTATCTTTGAAGCGTATTCAAGTGCAACTATGAGTTTATTTAAAAATATATTTTCTTCCGATAAAAAAGAGACCTTGGATAAGGGGCTTGAAAAGTCGAAAAGCAGTTTTTTTGGCAAATTGAGCAAGGCTGTCGCCGGAAAATCCAAAGTGGATGATGAGGTTTTGGACAACCTGGAGGAAGTCTTGGTAACTTCAGATGTTGGGGTTGATACCACTTTAAAAATTATTGACCGCATTGAGGCACGAGTTTCCCAAGATAAATACTTGGGAACCGAAGAACTTAATGTCATTCTACGCGAAGAAATAGCTGGATTGCTCTCAGAAACCCATATAGGAGAGGATACTGAATTTTTGGTTCCTACAGATAAAAAACCTCATGTTATTATGGTGGTTGGCGTAAATGGAGTTGGCAAAACAACTACCATTGGAAAATTGGCACATCAGTTTAAGAATCAGGGGTTAAAAGTGGTTTTGGGAGCTGGAGATACGTTTAGGGCAGCAGCCATTGACCAATTGGAAGTTTGGGCAAAACGGGTGGATGTTCCCATGATTAAGCAAAAAATGGGGAGTGACCCAGCATCGGTGGCTTTCGATACCTTAAATTCTGCCGTTGCAGATGACGCAGATGTAGTTTTGATAGATACCGCTGGTAGATTGCACAATAAGGTGAACTTGATGAATGAACTCTCCAAAGTGAAGCGGGTAATGCAAAAAGTAGTGGCGGATGCCCCGCATGAAGTATTGCTGGTATTGGATGGCTCTACCGGGCAAAACGCTTTTGAGCAGGCCAAGCAATTCACCAAAGCCACGGAAGTAAGTAGTTTGGCCGTAACCAAATTAGATGGGACCGCAAAAGGTGGGGTGGTCATCGGAATTTCAGACCAATTTCAAATACCCGTTAAATATATTGGAGTAGGTGAGGGTATTGAAGATCTCCAGGTCTTTAATAAATATGAGTTTGTAGATTCGTTTTTTAAGATTTAGTGTTGTCCAAGTAGTTTACATAATCTAAAGTGTTCCCTAAATTTATAATCTAAATATGGATGAGTTATGGGAAGAATACATCTATTTGAGTTTGAAGATCAAAAATGGTTTCCAAAATTTTTAAGGGATTATGGGACAGATTTTCTGCAATTTCTATCCAATAAAACAAAGCTTTATAAACCTGCAATTCCAATTCTTGAAAAGGGTATAAAGGCTGATGGATCTAATACTATTGTGGATTTAGGTTCCGGTGGTGGTGGTGGATTACTTTGGTTGAATTCGGAACTGCTAAAAAATCATCATGGGTTAAAAATTATTTTGACAGATTATTATCCGAATCTAAATGCCTTTGAGTACACTAAAAAGCAGGCAGATAACTTTGAGTTCATTACCACAGCCATTGATGCACGTAAAGTACCTGAAAGTTTAAAAGGATTTCGGACCCAATTTTTATCCTTGCATCACTTTAAACCTAATGATGCCAAGCAGATTTTACAGAACGCTGTGGATTCCCATAGTGTAATTGGCATTTTTGAAGCACAGGAACGAAGTGTTCCCAGCATATTGGCAATGTTGTTCTCTCCTATAAGTGTTTTGCTCACCACGCCCTTTATTAGACCTTTTAAATTTGGACGTTTAATATTCACCTACCTGATACCAATTGTGCCCCTATTTGTGCTTTGGGATGGAGTGGTATCCTCATTACGTACCTATTCGGTGAAAGAAATGGAGGTATTGGTGGATGGTTTGGAAAATAGCGAGTCCTATAACTGGGAAATTGATAAAGTAAAGTCAGGACCAGGAGTAGTTTTGTATCTTTTGGGAACAAAAAAGGATTGAGATGCTTTTCAGAACCTTAATTATTTTACTTATATCATTCACTGTTAAAGTAACTGCACAGATTACCCATCCAAAAGCCAGTCCATTTGCTACCGTAGAGCAGGAAATAGGATTGTGTAAAATTTCGGTAGAATATTCCCGTCCCGCAGCCAAAGGCCGAGAAATTTTTGGTGGATTGGTTCCTTATGGCCGCATATGGCGGGTTGGAGCCAATGAGTCTACAAAAATCACCGTTGATACGGATATGGTTGTCTTGGGGAACATCCTTCCTGAAGGTACCTATGCCTTGTATGCTTTTCCAGAAGCTTCGGAGTGGCAAATGGTATTTCATGCCAACACCTCGCATTGGGGGGATGGACGTAAAAATTACAATCCCTCTGAAGATTTATTCCGAGTAAAGGTCAAACCACATAAAACGAAGTTTCATCAAGAAAACTTTTTAATTGCTTTTGATTCCATTACCCATAACTCTGCAAATATGACTTTGACCTGGGCTAACACCCAAGTAAACATTCCCTTTTCTGTGGATACGCATGTTCAAATGGAAAAGGAAATCTTAAGGCAAATAGCTTCAAACCCAACCGCCCAAACCTATTATGAGGCTGCTCGTTATTTGCAAGAACAAGAAAAGGACTATGGGCGTGCCTTAGTGTACTTAAACAAAGCGTTGGAGTTAGGAGGGGATACGTATTACTTCCATAGGGTAAAGTCTTTGGTAGAGGCAGCACTTGGTGATTATGAGTCGGCTGTACGATCTGCTGAAAAGTCTTTGGAAATTTCCAAATCCCTTGAAAAAGATGAGTTTGTCAGAATGAATGAAAAAAATATCCATTTGTGGAAATTGCTACTAAAAAAACAATGATAGGACTTTTTATTTTTTTTTAGCACTTAAAATGTCACGTTTTCATGTCATGGTTTGTCATTGAAGTATGAAGGACTATCAAAATAAATTATTTCCCTATGCGTATAATATTCTGGGCTCCACCGAGGACGCGAAGGATGTTGTTCAAGAGATTCTTATAAAATTTCATCAAAGGAAAGAGGGTCATATAGAAAATGACTTGGCATATCTTGCCAAATCGGTTATAAATCAATCAATAAACACAAAAAAGAGGAAGCAAAAATACTTTCAGGTGTGGCTTCCAGAACCTATATCGACCGAAAGGGCAGATGCCAATATTGATAGTAACAAAATTATCTCATATTCCATGTTAGTGCTGTTGGAAAAACTGACCCCAAAGGAAAGGGCAGTTTTTATCTTAAAAGAGGCATTTGATTATTCACATAAAGAAATAGCGGAAGCTATTACCTTGACTGTTGAAAATTCAAGGAAATTGCTGAGCAGGGCAAGACTAAAATTAGATACTAACAAAGAAGTAAACCTATCAATCACCTCTAACACTCCAATGTCTTATTTGAAGGAGTATGTGGAAAGTATTAAAAGTGGCGATGTAAAGAGGTTGGAGGCAATGTTATCGCAAGATATTGTGTTAACCGCGGATGGTGGCGGTGAAATAAAAGTAGTCAGAGAATTAACGCAGGGGATAAAAGCAACTATAAAACTATTACTTTTTGTATTCAAAACCTATCAACAGAAGAACACGATAAAAATAGCGCAAATTAACCATCAGCCGGCGCTCTTATATTTTGAGAATAGCACTTTGGTAAACTGCCAAATTTTTGAAATTAAGGAAGGTAAGATTTTTAATATATATACCCAGTTGGCTCCAGGTAAGTTAAAAAACTTAGGTAAAATGAGCTAGAAAATTTATAAAAAAAGGGCACTACGCTATAAGAGCGGTGACAATTAATTTTGGGAGTTTTCGTCACGTTTTTCAAATCTGGTTTGTCATAGAGATAGGATAAACATTAAAACAGATGAAAACATTATTAAGAATTGATTGCAGCCCAAGAATAAGCGGGTCACATTCACGGGCACTGGCCAATTATTTTGAAGAAAAATGGAAGCAAAAGCACCCAGACGGAGTAGTAATTTGCAGGGATTTAATGAAAAGTGATCTGCCACACCTTCAAAACAGTACTATACAGGGGTTTTATACACCAACAGAAAGTTTCAGCGAGGAAACAAAAAGGGCTACGATTCTTTCAGATGAATTGATTATGGAGCTTATGCAGGCTAACGAATTGCTGATAAGTTACCCCATGTACAATTTCAATATCCCTTCTAATTTAAAGGCTTATATAGACCAAATTGTAAGAATCAATTATACGTTCGGAATAAATGATAGCGGATACTATGGATTATTGAAGGGTAAAAAAGCCTTTGTTATTTCTGCAAAAGGAGGTGTCTATAAGGATACCCATTTAGAAAAGTATGATTTCCTTGAGCAATACCTAGAAGTGTTGCTTGGCCATATAGGCATAGAAATTGGCTCTCAGTTTTCGCTTGAAGGTACTAGTGACAACATTGTATTGGAGAAGAATATAAAAAATATGAACGAACAGATTGATGCAGTCTTAAAACCGGAAAACAATGAAAACTAGAAAAGAAGAAGATTATTTTAATGACACTTTGGTTAACAATGGATGTGTCATTGGACCAGAGGAAGGAGAGAAATTGTTGTTGAACGGTGTTTCTTTTACATTCAAGATTACAAGTGAAATGTCCAATGACCAATTGGGGCTTTATTCAATTGTTTTAAAACCTATGGTTATTGGGGCCAAGTTGCATTATCACAGGTTTATGGATGAAACATTTGTAGTAAATGAAGGAGTGCTTACCATTCATTTAGGGAAAAAAACATATCAAGCGGGCCAAGGTACTATTGTATACGTTCCAAGATTTACGGCACATGGTTTTCAAAATGATACATCGGAACAGGTGAAAATCACATTGTTGTTCAACCCTTCACAAAAAAGGGAAGGTTTTTTCAGAGGATTGCATGAAACTTTGATGGAGGAACCCATTGACCCTGCAAAATATCTAAAACTATATAATAAGTATGATAGTTTTCCCGTAGATACCTCTAACATGATTCCAACGAGAGATTAGCCCATTCAACTAAGGTGGTATTTGGCAAGTTCAAGTTCGCCTTAGTTATTATTTTTCTAGAAATGAGGTGTAGCTTAATTGATTAACCCATTCAATTTTTCCCAGAGTTCATTGTCAAAACTTGAAGACCCCAATAGACCTTCACCAGCATCTTCCCCCATTCGAACAATAACTAAACTTTGGCTTGGTACAATGAATAGTTTTTGGTCATTCTTGCCAAGTCCGGCATAAGCGTCGGATGGTGCATTGGGAATCAGTTCACCTTGAAACTCTATTTGTAACGACGGTGCCCTATAACTTCCCTTTCCATTTAGCCACCAGAGGTATCCATAGGATTGATTGAGATTTTGGGAGGTATTTTTCATTTCTGACAGATAGTCTGTATCTCCTAAAATAGTTTCCTCATCCCATTTTCCGCTATTTAAATTAAGCAGTCCAAAACGAGCCATACTGCGGGCAGTGCTAAAGAAGACATTGTTGGAGCCGTTTGTGGTCAACCAAAAACCATCCATTCCAATTTTATCCCGTAGTTCTGCATTAAAGTAATCTTTCCATTCCATTCCTGAAGCACTGGAAACAACACTTTGTAAAAGGGTATAGGGCCCATTATGGTATGCCCAACGTGTGCTGGCATCAGCAATATAGGTAAGGCAATCAGGGGTAACACAATCAAATTGTACATCATCCATACCACTTGTCATGGTCAATTGATGCCAAATGGTAATCAAATTTTCTTTTTCCAATGGGGTATCTGTCCAGCCTTCACCTAAATAGTCCGAAGTTTTATTGTCGATATCCAAAATGCCATCTTCTTGAGCCAAACCTACAGTAAATGCTGTCAAGGTTTTTCCTGCGGATGCCCAATACCAGCTCGTATTTTGTGTGTGGTCATCAAAATACCATTCCAGAACCATTTTGCCATCCTTTAAAATGATAAACGCTTTGGTGCCCTTTTCATCCAATAGATCAAAAAGGTCTTGTTCCGCGCTTGCGTCCCATTCCAATTCTTCAATAGAGATTGTTTCCCATTCTACGGATTGGGAAGGAGGGAAGTAAAGATTTCCAACAATGGGGTCATCAATGATTTCTCTATTTCCGTCTCCTGAATCAGAACAATTCCAAAATAAAAAACTAAAAAGAAATACAGCGAAAATTGAGCTTTTCATGATTCGGGATTTTAGCATTAGACTGTGAGTATTTGTAATAGTTTAACGATGGATTTGGAAAAATATTCATGCAAATCGATGTAATGCTGGGTCTTGTTGTATTTTTGCACACTATTTATTGAACATATGCGGACAAAATCGCTTAAGAAGAACAAAATCAACGTAGTAACTTTAGGATGTAGCAAGAATGTTTACGATTCTGAGGTACTCATGGGCCAATTGCGTGCCAACAAGAAGGAGGTAGTACATGAAGAGGAAGGTAATGTGGTGGTGATTAACACTTGCGGATTTATTGCCAATGCCAAGGAGGAGAGCGTAAATACCATATTGGAATATGTTCAAAAGAAAGAGGCGGGTGATGTGGACAAGGTTTTTGTTACCGGGTGTTTGAGTGAACGTTACAAACCGGATTTACAAAAGGAGATTCCAAATGTGGATGAGTATTTTGGAACCAGTGACCTACCTAATTTATTAAAAGCATTGGGTGCTGATTATAAACATGAGTTGATTGGGGAACGCTTAACTACAACCCCAAAGAATTATGCATACCTAAAGATTGCCGAAGGTTGTGATAGACCGTGTTCCTTTTGCGCCATTCCAATAATGCGGGGAAAGCATAGAAGCAAGCCTATCGAGGAATTGGTTTCAGAGTCTGAAAAGTTGGCTGCAAATGGGGTTAAAGAACTGATTTTGATTGCACAAGATTTGACCTACTATGGTCTAGACCTATATAAAAAAAGAAATTTGGCACAACTGCTTGAAGCCTTGGTAGCAGTTGATGGTATTGAGTGGATTCGATTGCACTATGCTTTTCCAACTGGGTTCCCAATGGATGTACTGGAAGTGATGAAGAAGGAACCTAAAATCTGTAATTATATCGATATTCCTTTACAGCATATAGCGGACCCCATTTTAAAAAGTATGCGCCGTGGAACTACCAAAGCAAAAACCACCAAATTACTTAAGGATTTTAGGGCTGCTGTTCCCCAAATGACAATACGAACCACCTTGATTGTGGGATATCCCGGTGAAACTGAAGAAGATTTCCAAACCTTGAAAGATTGGGTTGCAGAAATGCGTTTTGAACGTTTAGGTTGTTTTACATATAGTCATGAGGAAAATACACATGCCTATAGTCTTAAAGATGATGTCCCCGAAGAAGTAAAGCAACAACGCGCCAATGAAATTATGGAGGTACAGTCACAAATTTCTTGGGAACTTAACCAAGAGAGGATTGGTAAAACATTTCGATGTATAATTGATCGAAAAGAAGGAAACTACTTTGTTGGCCGAACTGAATTTGATTCTCCGGATGTGGATAACGAGGTGCTCATAGATGCCACAAAATACTATGTAAAGACTGGAGATTTTGTCAGTATTGAAATCACGGAAGCTTCAGATTTTGATTTGTATGGTAAACCTACAAAACAAACCCCGAGTATTTAGCTCGGGATTTATCAATTAATTCTAATTGTTTGATTCAGGTGACAAGTATTTGTATACCACACCTGCTATAATAGCGCCCAGAATAGGTGCTATCCAAAAAAGCCATAATTGGGGAATTGCCCATGAACCATCTGCAAACAATGCTTGACTGGTACTACGTGCAGGGTTTACGGACGTGTTGGTTACTGGAATGCTTATTAAGTGGATAAGGGTCAATCCCAGACCAATGGCCAAACCTGCCATCCCTTTTGGAGCTTTTGAATGTGTTGCGCCTAAAATTATTATCAAGAACATAAAGGTCATTGAAACTTCAGTTATGAAAGCTGAAATCATATCATACCCTCCGGGAGAATGTTCGCCAAAACCATTTGCTGCAAACCCACCAGCTTCAAAACCAACTTTACCGCTTGCAATAGTATATAAAATCCCCGCTCCGGCAATTGCCCCCATTACTTGGGCAATGATGTAGGGAAGGAGATCCTTTTTATCAAAACGTCCGCCAATTGCCAAACCAATGGAAACTGCTGGGTTAAGGTGGCAACCAGAAATATGCCCAATGGCATAGGCCATGGTTATAACGGTGAGCCCAAAAGCAAGGGCAACACCTACAAATCCAATACCCAATTCGGGAAAGGCAGCTGCCAAAACAGCACTTCCACATCCACCTAAAACAAGCCAAAGTGTACCGATAAACTCGGCAATCAATTTTTTCATAATCTTTCTAATTTAGTTAGTATATGTATTAGAAACAGATAGGGTAACAAAGTCACATAAGAAAATGGACTATGAGAGATTAAATACGGAGTTATGCTTTTTGGGAAACCTTTGCTAAATCATCCATTAGTTTAAAAAGCTCATCTTGTGTACTCTTGGATATGTTCAAGTGATTTTCCCCAAAAATTGACATTGTTTGTATAATCGTGGTTTCAATAGTACTATTATTGAACATCAATTCGGCAATGTTTTTCATGCCCCAATCTGGAAAGCGTCTTTTGGTCAAATCTTTTTTTTCAATCAATGCTAAAAGTTCATGTCTTTCGTCATGGGAAATTTTATCAACCATTTCATCTATGATGTTAGCTTCACCCTCCATGTATTGTAGAAAACAATTATTTTCGAAATACAAATAACCGCTTATTCCTTTTTTCTGATTATTGATTGTAGAGGTTGTGGAAAGATGCTTTAAATCATCTGTTCTAAATGATTTAAGAGCTTTGCTAATGTATAAAACGCATTTCATTGAATTTAATTTGTAAGATTATAACTACAAATTAAGACAATTATTATTTTAAGGAGAACTATCTATCCCGGTTTAGCTCCAATTTGTAAATTTCCCTTCCCAATTGTGCTAAAAATGGTATTCCAATCTCATCATATTCGTAAACATTGTCATTGAAAACACCGTCTTTATTGACCAAAATAGTAGCAGTGACCATAAAGTCTACGTTGTTCTTAGTATCTTGAATGTAGGCGCAATCCGTTAATGTGCCATAGGCGTATCCTACTTTATTATAGATTTTAATATGGTCAGGAATTGGTTCTTGACTATCACCAAAAACAAGAAATTTTACATAGCTATCATAATACTCCTCCTTGTCATATCCTAAATCCTTTGGAAGTGTATGCATTGCTTTTTTGAGGAACTCATGTTGGGTACTACTCAGGTTAAATCTTTCGTTTGGAGGAAAGGCTTCAGGAAAAATGATTCGCTTAAGCAAATTGTGTTGTGTTTCAATGGGGTAGTAATTTTTTAACGAAAAATCAAACGCTCCAGCTTGCTGTGCCCCATCGACATAAAAACCTATACCTTTTTCAATCTTATCCAGTTTTAAAGGTTTGGGATATGTATTTATGGAAACGGTACTGGTTGCCGTGGTAGAATCATTTAAGTAGATTACCAAGGGTTTTGTAGTTGGATCGTCTGTGTTTGACGTTGAAAGACGATGAGCAATACGAATGGGACCTTCAGTTTTAGCAACTATACGTTTATTAAGTTCATCTTGCCCTAAAAACTCAATCAATCTATTGTTTGCAGCATTGTCCGAAACAGCAAAGATTTCAGAAACCGCTTTAGCAAAAGTAGTTTCAATGGAGTCTCCTTCAACATAGAATGTGGTATTCATCGAAAGTGAATCCACTTCGTTTAATTTTTCCAAAGCTGCCACGGCGGCTGGAAACTTTACGGTGCTAGCCGGGTAGAAATAGTTGTTTTTGTTTACTTGAAAATCATAATCAGTAAAAAGAACGCTGTCATTTATTCTATCAATCTGGGTATATCGTATTTGAACTTCATATTGGTCCAAACTGTCCATCACGGTTTTTATCAACGGACTATCCGAAGCCAATACACTTTCCAAAGGGTTTCCATTTATTCCTTTGGTGCAGGAAAGAACTAATGGTCCAAATACCAGAAAGAAGAGTAATCGTTTTAACATAGATTCATTTTATTGTTCATCCAAGTAGATTTGTCCTCTTTGCGGTTTTAATATATTGCGGACTTCTTCCATCTCAAATTCTGCTACAACCAAATAGGCAATACTATGCATGTCAGTTATATATTGAAAACCGGCTATGTCAAACTTCAATTCCTCAATAATTACAAATTCTGCCAGGTGTTTTGCATAATGTTCTGCAGTGCTAGCGGCGCTGGGTCCTCGAAAATCCCAAATCAACTTAATTTTTCTATCTAATATTTTCTCCATTGCACTATAAACTTAAAACTGATGTGTTTTGTTCCGCATATGCCTTAAAATCCTCTAAATATTTAATGGACTGTTTTTTAAAGGCGCCGGGCATTAAGAATCCAATCAACTTCATCCCCAATCCTGAAAACTGGAACTCACTTTCGGAAATCCATTTGGTCTTTCCGTCCATTTCCTTAAAATAGTTTTTTTGGATATTGTGCACACCTTTGGTGTCGTATGTGGTGTGAAGTTCTTCGGGAAGGTTTCTTTTTATGATGGTTTCTACCATTTCAAACTCACGCTTACCCATTTTATACTTTAAATTCATTTGCGCACCTTCTTTGGTAGGTTCATTGGATAATAATTCATAACTGACTAAACCTCTTTGCCAGTGTTTCATATTTTCTGGATTATCCAATATTTTTAAGAATTCATTTCGAGGCAAATCGATGGTTATTTCAACGGTATACTTCATTTTGATTGGTTTTGTACTAATGTAAGAAATTATATGATTTGAAACAGTCTACTAAAAATCTGTTAATGAGAACAAAACCTTCTTGTTTGGCTTTAAGTAATTGTTACTTTTGCGGAATGCTTTTTTTACAAAAAAAGATATTTCTAATACCAGTACTCGGACTTTTTGTTTTTTCTTCCTGTGATTCATTGTTCAAGGAGAAAACAGAGAAGGAACCTTTGGCAAGAGTTGGCGAAACTTTTCTGTACAAGGAGGATATAGCTTCTTTCATTACTAACGATATGTCTGAGCAGGATAGTATCCTGTTTGTTACCAATTACATTAATAATTGGGCATCAAAACAGTTGTTGTTGTCCAAATCCAAAATCAATTTACCAGAGGAAAAATTAAAGGAGTATGATCTTCTGGTTGATGATTACCGTTCCGATCTATATACCAGGGCCTATGTTGAAGCATTGGTGCTTCAATCCCAGGACACAGCCGTAACAACTTCCCAACTAAGAGAATATTACGATAGGGAAAAAGAAAATTTCAAGTTAAACGAGAAATTGGTCCAATTGCGATTTGTTGGACTCCCTGGTCAATTCTTGGATAAAAATCAGGTAATAGAAAAAATAAAAGGCTGGGAAGAGACTGATAAAAGTTATCTGGATTCCATAGCGGTTCAATTTAAAAAAATCCATTTCAATGATTCCATATGGGTGAGCGCTACTAGGGTCATGGAAGAAATACCACCGCTTACACCTCTCAATGAGGAAAAGTACTTAAAAAAATCACAATTTTTTGAATTACAGGATTCCATAGGGGTATATTTGGGAATGGTGACCGATGTGTTGGAAATTAACAGCACCGCCCCGTTTGATTATATTTCACCTGATATTCGACAGCTTATCTTAAATAGGAGAAGATTGAATCATATCAGAAAACTGGAAACTGAAATAATTGACGAAGCAATACAGAAGAATGAATTTGAAGTATATGGAAAAGATGAATAGCAAAATATTGACCTTGGTATTTTTTGTGGCATTTGGTTTTATACAAGCGCAAGATGCTGATCAAGCTACGTTGACGAAAACGGATTCTACAAGCACCACTAAAAAGGTCAAATTGGATGGCATAGCTGCCGTAATTGGGGATTATGTAATCCTGGAGTCGGATATTGAAAAAACCTTAATTGATTTAAAAAGTCAAGGAGCCTCAACAGAAGATATCACAAGGTGCAGTCTTTTGGGCAAGTTGATGGAAGATCGTCTTTATGCACACCAGGCGGTTCAGGATAGTTTGTTGGTATCTGATGACCAAGTGAATTCACAAAGTGATCGTCAAATACAACAACTAGTTTCCCAAGTTGGTTCAATGGAGAAAGTGTTGAAATTTTACAAAAAGCAAGACGTTGAGAGTTTTAGAACAGAGCTTTTTGAAATCAACAAGTTGCGTATGCTTTCAGAAAAAATGCAAGGGAACATTGTTGAGGAAATACAGGTTACTCCAGAAGAAGTTCGACAATTTTTCAATAAGATTCCAGAAGATGAAAGACCCGTTTTTGGTGCTGAACTTGAAATTGCACAGATTGTGAAACAACCTAAGGCTCCTCAAGAAGAAATACAAAAAGTAATTGATCGCTTAAATCAAATAAAACAGGATATACAGGAAAATGATGCCAGTTTCAATGTTAAGGCAATCTTGTATTCTCAAGGACCGTCTAAATCTAATGGTGGACTAATAGGATCAATAACCAAGGAGTCGGGGTACGTAAAAGAATTTAAGGATGTGGCTTTTAGTTTGCAAGAAGGTGAGATTTCAGACCCCTTCGAAACAATGTTCGGATATCACATTTTATGGGTTGAAAAAGTACGTGGACAAGAAAGGGATGTAAGACATATTTTATTGATTCCAGAAATACCGCAGACTGCAATGGACAAGGCTGTGAGAGAATTAGATACTATTCGTAAGCACCTTTTAGAAGGAAAGTACACATTTGCCGAGGCGGCATTGAATTTTTCTGATGAAAAAGAAACGAAGTTTGATGGTGGATTACTTCGTAACCCGGTTAACTTTGATTCTCGATTTGAGTTGACCAAAATGGACCCAACACTTTATAATCAAGTAAGGAATTTGAAAGATGAGGAAATTTCCAGACCTATTAAGGAAGATGATCCAAGAGGAGGAGCTCCTAAATTTAAGATCATGAAAATCTCCAATCGCTATGACGAACACAAAGCCGATTTTGCCCAAGATTATTTAAAGATTCAAGAATTGGCGCTAAGGGAAAAACAGTTCAAAACCATAAAGGAATGGATGGACGATCACATTGATGATACATATATTCATGTAAATTCAGAAAACAGGGAGTGTGATTTTGCTAACAACTGGATAAAGGAATAAGTGCATGTCAGATGTTGTTGCTGTTGAAAATCTTGTAAAAAAACATAAGGCCCTAAAGAACGAGATTGCGAAGATTATTGTTGGTCAAGACAAAGTAATCGAGCAAATCTTACTTTCCATATACACGGGTGGACATTCGCTTTTAATTGGTGTTCCAGGACTTGCGAAAACCTTAATGGTAAACACTATAGCCCAAACCCTGGGATTGGATTTTAAAAGAATTCAGTTTACTCCAGATTTAATGCCAAGTGATATTTTAGGTAGTGAGGTACTAGATCAGAACAGAAATTTTAAATTTATTAAGGGGCCGGTTTTTGGTAACATTATTCTGGCGGATGAAATTAATAGAACTCCTCCAAAAACCCAAGCAGCTCTTCTAGAGGCCATGCAGGAAAGAGCGGTTACCATTGCAGGACAGCAATATAAATTGGATATGCCCTATTTTGTACTTGCCACGCAAAACCCTATTGAACAGGAAGGTACTTATCCACTTCCAGAGGCCCAATTGGATCGTTTTATGTTTGCTATAGAATTAAAATATCCCTCAATAGCAGAAGAAATACAAGTTGTTAAGTCTACAACTACTGATGAGAGTGCACAAATAAACACGCTGTTCAATGCCGATGAAATCATAGCGGTGCAACATTTAATACGAAGGATACCAGTACCAGACAACGTAATTGATTATGCGGTTAAGTTGGTCAATAAAACACGACCTGGAATGGATGGTTCATTGGACTATATCAATAATTATGTGGATTGGGGTGCAGGGCCAAGAGCATCCCAAAATTTGGTTTTGGGAGCCAAAGCGCATGCAGCAATCAATGGAAAGTTCTCTCCCGATATAGAAGATGTAAAAGCCATTTCCATGGGAATTCTTAAGCATAGAATATTAAAAAACTACAAAGCTGAGGCAGAAGGTATTTCTGAGGAAAATATTATTTCAGAATTGTTATAAATATCAAATCATTCCCATTTATTTAGGTTAATTCTAATTCCTTAATCGTAGGTATTTCACTAAATTTGCCTTATTACTGAAATCTTAAAATCCAATTGTAGAATGGCATTTGACATTGACATGATTAAAGGGGTTTACGCTTCAATGGGAGAGCGTATTGAAAAGGCCCGTGAATTAGTGGGAAGACCTTTAACCCTTTCAGAAAAAATATTGTACTCGCATTTATGGGAAGGAACACCTACTAAACAATTTTCAAGAGGTAAGGATTATGTTGATTTTGCCCCTGACAGGGTAGCTTGTCAAGATGCTACGGCCCAAATGGCGTTGTTACAGTTCATGCATGCTGGAAAACCTAAGGTGGCAGTGCCCACAACGGTACATTGTGATCATTTGATTCAAGCCAAGGTTGATGCAAAGACAGATTTAAAGAGAGCAAACGAAACCAGTAATGAAGTTTTTGACTTTTTGGAATCAGTCTCCAATAAGTATGGAATTGGTTTCTGGAAACCGGGAGCAGGAATTATTCACCAAGTAGTACTTGAAAATTATGCATTCCCTGGCGGAATGATGATAGGAACAGATTCCCACACGGTAAATGCCGGCGGATTGGGAATGGTTGCTATTGGTGTTGGAGGAGCTGATGCAGTGGATGTAATGGCAGGTATGGCTTGGGAATTGAAGTTCCCAAAATTGATTGGAGTAAAATTGACCGGAAAACTATCGGGTTGGACTGCACCAAAAGATGTAATCTTAAAAGTGGCAGATATCCTTACAGCAAAAGGTGGAACAGGTGCAATTGTGGAATACTTTGGAGAAGGTGCAACATCAATGTCCTGTACTGGTAAAGGTACCATTTGTAATATGGGGGCAGAAGTTGGTGCAACCACATCCACTTTTGGGTATGATGAATCCATGGATCGCTATTTAAGAGCAACAGATCGTGCAGATGTAGCTGATGCAGCATTTGCAGTAAAAGAGCATTTAACTGCTGATGCTGAAGTGTATGCAAACCCAGAGAACTATTTTGATCAGTTGATAGAAATTGATTTAAATACTTTGGAACCACATTTAAATGGACCTTTCACTCCAGATTTGGCAACACCAATTTCCAAGATGAGTGAGGCAGCCAGAGAAAATGATTGGCCATTAAACGTTGAGGTTGGTCTAATAGGTTCTTGTACCAATTCTTCTTATGAAGATATTTCAAGGGCAGCATCTTTGGCAAAGCAGGTTTCAGAAAAGAATCTAAAGATGAAATCGGAGTTTACCATAACTCCAGGTTCAGAACAAGTGAGATATACCATTGAAAGAGATGGTTTCATAAAGACCTTTAACAATGTAGGTGCTACTGTATTTGCAAATGCATGTGGACCTTGTATTGGAATGTGGGACCGCTACGGTGACAAAGCTGCTGATGGTCCACGAAACACCATTGTGCATTCGTTCAATAGAAACTTTGCAAAACGTGCGGATGGTAATCCAAATACCCTAGCTTTTGTAGGATCTCCGGAGTTGGTGACTGCAATTGCGATTTCTGGAAGGTTGGATTTTAATCCACTGACAGATAAGCTGATCAATGAAGATGGCGAAGAGGTATTATTGGATGAACCAAGAGGATATGAGTTGCCACCTGAAGGTTTTGCAGTTGAAGATGCCGGGTTTATTGCACCAATGGAAGATGGTAGTGGAGTACAAGTGGTAGTTTCACCAACATCTGAAAGATTACAGCTTTTAGATCCATTTGTTCCAATCACTCCTGAAAGCTTACAAGGCGTGAAATTACTGATTAAACCATTTGGAAAATGTACAACAGATCATATTTCGATGGCAGGCCCCTGGCTTCGCTATAGAGGACATTTAGATAACATTGCCAACAATACCCTAATTGGGGCGGTCAATGCTTTTAACAAGCAAACGAACTTTGTGAAAAATCAATTGACTGGAGAATATGGCGCTGTTCCAGATGCACAACGGGCCTATAAAAAAGAGGGAATACGAACTATTGTTGTAGGGGATCATAACTATGGGGAAGGTTCTTCAAGAGAACATGCAGCAATGCAACCAAGACATTTGGGTGTTGCAGCTGTATTGGTAAAGTCATTCGCAAGGATTCATGAGACGAACTTGAAGAAGCAAGGCATGTTGGCCTTGACTTTTGCCAATGAAAGCGATTATGATTTAATTCAAGAAGACGACACCTTTAACTTTGTTGATATAACCGATTTTGCCCCTGGAAAACAATTGACCTTGGAAGTTGTGCATGCTGATGGAAGTACGGATACTATTAAAGTAAATCATACCTATAACGATTCGCAAATTGAATGGTTCAGGGAAGGTTCTGCTTTAAATGTCATTAAAAAGGAGAATGCATAGAACAGTTTTAAGATAATTCGAAAAAAACTCCTGATATTGCATCAGGAGTTTTTTAGTTTTAATCAAACCCATATAAATGAAAATAAATAAAAAGACCATATTGAATATTGCAGTGATGCTTTTTATACTTTCATTTTTTGTTACTCCAATGGGACATTATGGCAAGATCCTCCTGAACAGGATATTCTCATTCTCACCTCCGGTGATAGAAGAGGCCAACAGGGAAAAAATAGCGGATTATGATTGGAAGTTAAAAGATGCCGAATGGAACTTCTTTAATTTTGATAAATCAGAAGGCAATGTAGTTTTTATTAACCTTTGGGCGTCATGGCGCTTGCCCTGTGAAGCTGAGTTGGCAAGTATTCAAAAAATGTACGATAGGTATAAGGGAAAGATGGATTTCTATATTATAACCAATGAGAATAGACCACCAGTTGAAGAATTTATGGCAAAACAGGGGTTTACCTTCCCAGTTACATACTTAATTATAGGTGAGAAAACACCGATTAACCCAGATGAGGTACCTTCGTCTTATTTGATAGATAAATCGGGTAATATTGTAATCTACAAGCAAAGAATTGCAGATTGGAATACCAGTAAAGTATATTCATTACTGGATAATTTAATTGCAAAATAACTGTATACAATTTTCACAAGGCAGGCTATTAACAGGTTTTAGATGTCTCAAGTAACTACTATAACATTATTTAAATACACATCTCTCAGGGATAAACTTTGGGCTTTTGGTATGATGCAATTTGCGCATGCTACCCTTAAAAAAGTACGGGGTTTACAATTTTATAAGCTATGGGGAAGTGGAAAAGAAGGGTTTAATCCATTACCTGATTGGAGCACATACGCCTTATTGCAAGTATGGGAAAGTGATAAAATGGCGAATCATTTTTTTGAAGAATCCCCATTAATGAGAAAATATGCGAAACACAGCAAAGAATACTGGAGCATCTATTTAAAAAATAGTATTAGCAGAGGGAAGTGGTCTGGGGTTAATCCATTTCAGATGAGTGAGGAAATAGACGATACGAACCCTTTTATTATTGCAATAACCAGAGCAACCATAAAAACTCGATTGTTATATCGATTTTGGAAATATGTACCCATTTCCCAAAAACACCTATATGAAAATAAGGGCCTCATTTATACAAAAGGATTTGGAGAAGTGCCCATAAAACAGATGGCTACCTTTAGTGTTTGGAAAGATCAGAAATCATTGGATGAATTTGCTTACCAAAGTAAACCGCATGCAAAGGCTATTGGACATACCCGGAAGCTAAAATGGTACAAAGAAGAATTGTTTTCACGTTTTCAACCCTATCGTTCTGTAGGTAGTTGGAATGGGAGAAACCCATTACCGAATTTAGATAACTGAGAGTAGGTAAAAGAACCCAAAGAATATTAAATGTGCCAAATAGAGATTGTATGAGACTAAAGTGTTTCCTTTTATTTTGGTCTTCCAAATGACTATATGCATAAACAATCCCATAATGAACCAGGTGACATAATTTTTGATGGGTACATGGCCTTCAAAATACCAGAAATTAAATTTGGGAGCATTTTGTTCCATGAAGAAATCCAAAAGGACCATTAATGAAGAAGACAGCATTAACTTTATCCAAATAGGTAATTTTAAAGGCTCAGTCATAGATGCCGTTATAAAGGCCAATAATGCCCAAAAACAACCAATAAGTAAAGGAACACCATCCACTTTGGGCCCAAAATTTGTACCATAATGATATTCGCCAAAAAGTAGGCCATAGTTCACGCCAAGCCACTCAGAGAACATTCCCAAAAAAAAGAATGCTATAAACACCAGTATTTTTTTTTGGGTGTTAATAGGAAATGTCCATAAAAAGAGCATCAAACATAAGAAAAGATTCAATGGAGTTTTGGTTATAAACCAATCTTGATATCCTAAACTAACACCAATAATTCCCGATAGGTGAAAAAGCCAAATCAATCCTATGGCAATCCATATCTTATTCTTTATTAAAAATTTCATGTTCTACTTCCGGGGTTATGTCACTTATAATTTTTGCAGATAACAGACATAAAGGAATGCCACCTCCTGGATGTACGGAACCTCCGCAAAAAAATAAGTTTTTAATTGTTGAACTAAAGTTGGGATGTCTTAAAAAAGCGGCAAATTTTGAATTGCTGGCGGCTCCATAAAGTGCTCCTCTATATGAGCTTGTATTGCTTTCAATACCCATTGGATCTAATACAAACTCTGAAACAATATGCTTTTCTATATCAACACCGAGTATTTTATTGAGTTTGGCTATGATATTTTTCCTGCTTTGTTCTTTTAGGGCTGTCCAGTTTTGATTGTAATTACCGGGAGCGTTAATCATTACAAACCAATTTTCATGGCCTTTTGGAGCATCATTTGATTCTTCCTTGCTGGTGATATTTATATATACTGTTGGATCTTTATAGAGATTTTTTTCTTTAAAAATATGCTCAAACTCTTTTTGATAGTTGGAACTAAAAAAAATATTGTGCAGATCTAATTCTTCAAAACTTTTGGAAATACCCCAATAAAAAATCAAAGCCGAGCTGGAACGTTCTTGTCGAAGTATTTTTTCTGGTTGCTTTTGTCCAGAGAGTAATTTTTTGAAAGTTGGATAAATATCCATATTTGAAACTACAACATCAGACGCATAATCTCCTTTTATGGATTTTACACCGCTAGCTTTTCTATTCTCTATTTTGATTTCCTCAACAGTCTCATTAAACTTAAACTCAACACCTATGTCTTCTGCTAGTTTAAAAAGCGATTGTGTTATTTGGTGCATTCCACCTTTTGGAAAATATACACCATAATGCATTTCTAAATGTGGAATCATTGACATTATTCCAGGTGTCTGATATGGTGACGAGCCATTATAAGTTGCATATCTATTGAACAATTGAACTAATTTGTTGCTCTTAAATACTTTTTTGTTGAAACTGTTCAATGATTGATTTATACCCAATTGGCCTATTTGAAAAATGGCTTTTATAGTATCTGTGGAGATATAGGTTTTTAATTTATGGAGTGAATTTTCCAGGAACAATGGTGCGGTTAAATCATATTTTTTTCCACTTTTAGAGAGATAGTCTTTAATATGTTTTTGTGGCTCACTAAATGTTTTTGAAGCTTCTTCTATAAAAGCTTCTTTTTGAGCTTTTGCAGAAAATACGGTGCCATCATCCCAGAAATAATTACAAAGCACCTGTTTTTTGCTGTATTGAAAATAATCTTTCGGGTTTTTTTGGTGCAATTCAAAAAGCTCATCTATATATTGGGGCATGGTGAATAGGGAAGGGCCTAGGTCAAATCGATATTTCCCTACTTTTTTATAATGAAGCTTTCCACCGGGGTAATTATTTGCTTCAATCACTAAAACCTCATATTTTTTGGCTCTTAATCTAATTGCAGTGGCAATTCCACCAATACCAGCACCAATTATAATGGCTTTTGCCATTATTTTTTAAAGTATTTGAAGGGCACGAAAAGCATTCCAAAACACTCCCCGTCTTCTTTGCCCAAATGTTTATGGTGCATTTTATGAGCTCTTCTAACTCCACGGGCATACCAATTATTGGCATTCCTAAATACTTTAAAACGTTGATGGATGAAGATATCATGTACTAAGAAATAAGCTATTCCATATGCCAAAATACCAAGACCAATTGGCCATCCATACCAAAATGATGTGTTGTTGGCAACCATAATAAATGACATACTCACTACTGCATAAAAAATAAAAAAGAAATCATTACGCTCAAACCAGGAATCATGGTCTTTTTTATGGTGATCTTTATGCAAACCCCATAAAAAACCATGCATTACATATTTATGCGTAAACCATGCCATAAATTCCATCACGGAAAAGGTTCCAAAAAAGATAAGAATCCAAAGTGCAATTTTCATTTAGACCAATTGTAGTTTGTAATTAACATAGGACTTTGCCAAAAGCCCAAATTTTTGATAATTTGAAACACGAATCCGTTTGTTTTTTATTTCCAACGGAGGAGTGTTTTGCAGTTTATCAAGAAGCTTCCGGTAATACTTATAAGCTGTATAAACACCAAATTTAGCTTCTTGAGGCAGATTCACAATACCGGTATAGCCCATCGCAAAATCCGCTTTTATCTCATCTACGATTCTTTTCTTGGACTCTTCATCCAACTTCATCAAATCTGTATTGGGAAAGTAGCTTCGTTCCAACTCCTCATAATCGGCTTTCAAATCCCTAAGAAAGTTCACTTTTTGAAAGGCCGACCCCAAGGCCATTGCAGGCTCTTTCAACTCTTCATACTTTTCTTTATCGCCATTCACAAACACACAAAGACACATTAAGCCAACTACATCTGCCGACCCATATATATATTCCTTGTATTCTTCAATAGTACTGTATTTCTTCTTAGAGAGATCCATTCGCATACTTTTCATAAATGCCTCCACTAAGTGGTGAGGGATGTTGTATTTATGATAGGTATGTTGAAAAGAATTAAGGATAGGGTTCAAACTAATCTTGCTTGAAATGGCATCTTCCAGTGCTTTTTCAAATTTTCCGAAAAGCTCTTTTTTGTTGTATTCATGAAAGGTGTCAACAATCTCATCCGCAAAGCGAACAAAGCCATAAATATTATAAATATCCTTTCTAATGGAGGTTGATAACATTTTGGTGGCTAAAGCAAATGAAGTACTATATGTTTCAGTAACAATTTTGCTGCAGTTGTAGGATACCTGATCAAAAATAGTTTTCATCTGCTAAGTCTTTTTAATTATCAAATCAGATACTAATTTTCCGGAAATCAAGGAAGGTGGGACACCAGGCCCCGGAACTGTAAGCTGACCTGTAAAAAACAAATTCTTCACTTTACTACTTCTAAGGTTGGGTCTTAAAAAGGCAGTTTGTTTTAGTGTATTTGCCATGCCATATGCATTGCCCTTATAAGAATTGTATTGTTCAATAAAGTCATTTACACAAAAGCTCTCTTTAAATATAATGGAATTTTTAACATCTTGCCCTGTGTGTTTTTCAAATCTATGCATGATAATGTCAAAGTATTGCTTCCTTAATTGGGGAGTATCTTCCAAGTCTGGAGCTATGGGAACAAGGAAAAATCCATTTTCACATCCATCGGGAGCCATTGAGTTATCTGTAATGGACGGAAAATTTGCGTAAAATAATGGATTACTAGGCCATTTGGGATCATCATAAATTTCTTGGGCATGTTTTTCAAAATCGGTGTCAAAAAAGAGATTGTGGTGTTCTAGATTTTTTAATTTTTTATCAAACCCAATATAAAAAAGCAAGGAGGAGGGGGCGTAGACTTTGGTATCCCAATAATTTTCAGAATATTGCTTGTATTTATCGTCCAAAAGAGTCTCCGAGTGGTGGTAATCAGCACCACTGATAACAAAATCTGCCACTATATTTTTACCGTTGGTATGTATTCCAGATACTTTTCCTTCAGAAACCAAGATTTTAGTTACGTTACTCTCGGTATGTATTTTCACTCCTAATTCTTCTGCCAAATTCTTCATGGCCTTAATAATTTCATACATGCCCCCTTTAGGATGCCAAGTGCCTAGCCCAAAATCTGCAAAATTCATGAAACTATAGAAAGAAGGTGTCTTACTTGGTTTGGCTCCTAAAAAAAGTACAGGAAACTCTAATGTTGAAATTAATTTTGGGTTCTTGAATCTTTTGCGGACTTCTTGACTGATGGTCTTAAAAAATTGGTCTACCCTAAAAACGGTTTCCTTTGTAACCAATTCCAAGGGGGATAGACCGGGTTTTAAAACAACTTTATTAATGGCAATGTCATAATTTTCTTGTGCCTTGCCTATAAAATCCCTTAAATGGGAGCTGCTACCTGGCTCAATTCGCTCAAACTCCCTACAAATTTTATCCATTGAATCTTCAATTGTGATAATATCGTCATCAAAAAAAATTTTATAGGCTGGGTTCAATTTATCCAGTTGGTAATAGTCTGAAGTTTTTTTACCAAAATCCGCGAAAAACTTATCAAAAATATCGGGCATCCAATACCAACTAGGCCCAATATCAAACGTAAACCCTTCTCTTGTTAATTGTCTTGCACGCCCACCAACGGTACTGTTTTTTTCAAAAACAGAGACATCATAACCAGCTTTTGCCATATAGCAGGAAGCTGATAGGGATGAAAAACCAGAACCTATGATGATTACTTTCTTCATTTTAAATCGTCTTCTCTTAAATCACACTTATTAAATGTTCAAGGGAATTAAAAGTCTTTATGGTGTTTGGAAGAAGATCCCTATCTATATACTGGATCTGATGACCCAATACATACAGTTTGGAGCTACCAGATGTGTTTAAGGTTTTTGAGAACTGATCGAAATATGCGGATAGTTCGTCTTTGGTGGGAGAAACTGTAAAATAGGATACAAAATGCACATTGTCATAATATTTCAATAAATCCACCAGACTTTCAATGGGCATGGTCTGTCCAAGATAAATGGACTTATAACCCCTTAGTACAATTTCGTAATTGAGATACAGCAAACCAATTTCATGAATTTCATTTTCGGGCAGAAAGAGAGCAAAAACCTTATCTTTTTGCGTAGGCTCCACCATTTGGAGTTTTTCAGTATTGATGTATATCTTTTGCTTTATCAAATGCGATATAAAATGCTCATGTGAAGGACTAATGGTATCTGTTTGCCACAAAAGCCCAAGCTCATTCAAGAGAGGAATAAATACTTCATTGAAAATATCCCTGAATGATCTTTCTGATAGTAAGCTATTATAGGTGTTTTGAAAAAGTGTTTGGTCAAAGTTTACCATTGCTAATTTAAAAGCATTTAGGGCATGACTTTTTTCACTATTGTTTGAAACAATTTCCCTTACAAGTACAGGTATATTGGATTCTTCTATTTTAGCTATTTTGGAAATCTTATAGCCATTATTGTAGAGCAACGTAATATTCAATAGCTTTTGTAAACTTGGTAGACTGTATGTCCTAATGTTTGTGCTTGTGCGTTCCGGCGTAAAGAGATTATACCTTTTTTCCCAGATTCTAATGGTATGGGCTTTGATACCGGAGAGATTTTCCATATCCCTGATGCTGAAAGATTTTTTTACATTGTTCATCTTTTGAATATAAACGTTAAACAAATTTACAATTTATATGACATCAACCTAACTTATAATGATAAAACTTGCTTACTATTTTCATAAATAAAATAGAAAAAACCTCAGTTTTGGAAGAATTAACATGCAATTCGGGAAATGTGCAAGTGCCTAGGGATTGCTTTCCAGACCTTTTGACGCTTATTAAAAGGACGGCCGATGTGTTGGGGTTCCACAATAACATCTAATGACAACGATGGGGGTTAATGGACCCGAAGACAAATAGAAAGGTAAAAGGGGTTTATGAAAAATGGCAATTGATAAGCTCCCTACCTGTAGGCGTTCATTTGCCACCAATAACTATCTGGTGGGAGTGGATACCTATACCATAATGCAGGTAACGGGACATACTACCGAAAAGAGCTTTTTGAAGTATATTAAAGTATCACCTACACAGCACGCGGAGAGGATGCACAAACGCTGGGAGGAGAGGTACAAACGACTTTAATCATAATAGAAAAACCTCCCTGTTACAGAAGGCTTTTCGTTTTATCTATTCATCTTAAACAAGATGTTCTGTTTAATTTGACTAGAGTGTAGGTCCTCTTTTTATCGTCTAGAATCTTCCATGTTGTGTAAGTTTAATTATTCAAACGTAAGATAATTTCTATTATTATCAAAATCACTGTATTCGTCGTACAATACGACCAATTATTACTTTTCTCTTGTATCCAAACTCTTGCCAAAGATAAATTCATGCCCTTCTTTAACACAACTTTTTGATTTAAATCGCTTATATGCTATTGAAGTCATGTTACTAAGCCCATGCTTTGCTATTACCGTCAGTTCGTAATCAAGATTAGGCGTGTTGATATCGGTCATGATGTCATGCTTTGTGCCAACCAAGATAGCATGTTCCGCCATGTTTTTAGCTCTTCTGTACCTTGGAATGTAAGGGAGATTGCCCTCTCTCATTTCAATTGGAAGGAGGTCATGGTTCACTCTATCGGAGTTTACAATAAACGGTACTCTAAGGTTTAAACTGAATCTAACATCGTAAGCGTTGTAAAGCGATTTGTTAACTACCTTGAACTCGTACCAGTCTATGGTTTTTTTGATCTTGTTACCGTTACCGTCTTCTTCTTCCACCTCTTCTTTATGAATACAGACCCATTCTGATATTTTCAATTTTGGCTTTAAGGTTAGAAATAGGATGTACAAAAATATCCCAGAGGCCAACAGACCGCAGAAAATCTTAAAAAACAAGGAAACATGATTAATTTGATCTAAAAAAGAGAAATCCATTGGTTTTGTTGGTTGATGTAAAAGGTTAATTTGGGTTAAAATTTAAGTTAATTATTTGTATGTGAGAATGTAAGGATCGATGAAAAACGCAAAAATGACGATAATCGGAGAACGTTAGGGAAAACCCCCAGTTACACTGTGGTTTTCCTTTAACACAAAATTGTTCAACTGTGGTTATCTTGCATGTCCGAACCAAAAAATACATTGAAATGAAGAAATCATTGTTTTTAGGAATGGTGTTGTTATGTTTTTCCTGTTCTAAATCGGAAAACAATGAGCAGTATCTAGATTTAGATGCTATTATGGGTAAATGGAACATTATAGAAAGTGGAGGGAAGTTTGTCGAAGGAGAAACTTTTAAAGAAGAATTTCCATGTAGCAATGAACAGATTTTGGAATTTCACGAGGACAATCTGTTTACTGATCATGTGTATTGGGGAAATGGTCCTGATTGTGAGTTTGACAGGACTAGAGGAGGAGAATGGATTCAAACAACAAGAAGTGATTTTCCAAATGCAAATTACAGAATGATTTATTATGAAATACCCGGTTATGATGATGGTTCTACCGGATATCCTGAGATAACCTTTTCTAGTAATAGGATGAAAATTTTATATTAAGGGACAAGTAGTTTGTTTGAATACACCTATAGGATATATGAGAAACAATAGCTTTAACAACATTTTCCATACCTCTAATTTACAAAAAAAGAAAGGGAAGAACCAAGAATATGTTTACCTGAGTATTCCCCTTAAAATGTAAGTTATTGATAATAAATAACAATTGTGCCCACGACTGGAGTCGAACCAGCACGTCCTTTCGAACACTACCCCCTCAAGGTAGCGTGTCTACCAATTCCACCACGTGGGCTTTTTAACAACAAAAGTAATTGAATGACTTTGAGAGTCAAAAAATTACTTTAGGTCGCCAAAAATACTAATAAATAGCTTTTGGATTTTATTTTATTAGTGGATAGTTTAAAAAACCTTTGACAGTATCAATTGGTAGGTTTTACTAGCATTGATTTTAAACTTGATGTATTCCTGTTGCCTTCAACCAATAATGCAGTTAGGGTATGGGTTCCCGCTTCCTTGAATTCAACAATACCCATATTATAACTCACATATTTTTCAGTTGCGGCCTGTTGGTTCTGTACCATACCCCCCCCCTCATCGGTCACCACTTTCCATACTAACCTGTCTTCGCCTTTGTAGTTAAGATGATATAATACTAGTTATAAAATTAACTTTATTCTATTGCAGAGACCCAGAAATATTGTTTTCGTAAAATAAGTTAACGGATAAATATGCGTAATTTTGAATTTGGGATTGTTCTTTTGAAGGATACTTTTTTTTAAACCCTGGCACTTAAAATAATACCCTTCAACTTTTAAAATTCATATTTAATTTTCTTTAATAGATATAGTATGTTCAACACGGTTAAATGGTCTTTTTTGCTATCGTTGCTAGTTGTTTTTAGTGGATGTAAGGATAAACAAAAACTAAAGTCAGAAGTGGTAAAAACCACTGATACAGTTGAAGCTACCGAGATTGTTGAGAAGGAAATAGTTCTTTTAAAAGAGAAACCAGAAGGCATGGAAGTTCCGGAAGGAATGGTATGGATTCCGGGAGGCACGTTCAATCAGGGGGCGGTACCCCATGATAAAATGGCGATGGGCCATGAGAAGCCGGCGCATAAAGTTTCTGTGAATGGTTTCTTTATGGATATTACAGAGGTAACGAATGCGCAGTTTAAAAAATTTGTAACTGAAACAGGTTACGTTACAACCGCTGAACGGGCTATTGACTGGGAGGTGATGAAAAAACAACTGCCAGAGGGAACACCAAAGCCGCACGACAGTATTATGCAGCCAGGTTCGTTGATATTTAAAAAGCGAAAAAATGGTGTAGCCAATCTTTATGACTTCTCGCAATGGTGGGAATGGCGCATCGGGGCAGATTGGAAACATCCAAGTGGCCCAGGGAGTTCAATAAAAGGAAAGGATAATAGTCCAGTAGTTCATATTGCTTATGAGGACGCCAAAGCCTATTGCGATTGGGCAGGAAGACGCCTTCCAACAGAGGCTGAATGGGAACTAGCAGCCAAGGGCAACCAAGAAAACACTATTTACTTTTGGGGTGATGATGCCAGTGAATTGTCTAAAAGAGGAAATACATGGGAGGGGGAATTTCCTGTTTCCAATAGCAAATTAGATGGGTTTGAAGGTGTTGCACCTGTAAAGACCTATCCGCCAAATGATTTTGGTCTTTACGATATGGCAGGTAATGTGTGGGAATGGACAGATGATTGGTATAATTCCAAATATTATCAGGAAGTGGTGTCTTCCAAAAAAGTTCTGTTGGATCCAGTTGGAGCTGATATTCCTTTTAACAAGGACAATCCTTATGCTAAGGAAAAAGTAATCAAAGGAGGTTCTTTTTTATGCAATGCCTCCTATTGCGCCAGTTATCGAATTTCAGCAAGAATGGCCACTAGCTTGGATTCTTCTCTAGAACATTTGGGATTTAGAACGGTCGCAACTGTAGGGATGGTCCAACAGGGGAACTAATTTATATTTTCTAATAGTTGCAAGTTCCCCGTTAGCAATTTGTCTTTTGCGGTAGCATCAATCTGAAGTTATGAAGCGTCAGATAGGCTTAATTCTTCAAACCAATTCTGACTTAGGTCAGACAATGATACCCATAATGTATTATTGCCTGTTTTAATGGCAAAAACAGTTTAAAAAGTATTATTCTTCTCTTCTTTTTGGTCTTTGTTCATGAAACTTCTTGAACTCATCTAAATCGATAAACCCATCTGAGTTTGTATCAATTTCATCAAATTTTTCAGCAAGTCTTCCTCTTTTTGCCTTACTAGCCTCCTCTTTGCTCAATTTTCCATCCTCATCAGCATCAAGGCGTTCCATAATTTTCTCAGGACCTGGCCTGCCTTTTTCTCTATCGGTGTTTTCTTGTGCAATGCCAATAGCTGAGGTTAGCAATGCAATGGTAAATAATAATGTGGTAAATGTTCCTTTTTTCATTTCGGTTTTCTTAAGATTTTGTTTTACACCTAATTTGATACAAAATGCACCAAAAGGTTTAATGTATTATTGTTTTTTTATTTAAAATAGAGTTATATCCTTCATTTAAATTAGTCAATGTAAAATAGCACTTCAAAAAGGTATGGACTACTCTAAATACCTTTTAGTTAACCTAATTATGGCAACATATTTATGCAAGATTGTCATTTTACACCAAAGAAAATTGTATAATCAACAACTGAGGCAAAAAAAGTATTAGTATTTGTCTTTTTTTTGGTGGTGAAAGACTTTGTCTAGGACTAATTTTATCTTGATAAAACTTGATGATTTTAAATTCCACAGTTTAGTGTTGATGAGGAAATAAACTGTTAAAAATAATTAGTAGAGTTAGTTTTATTTGAGTTAGTTTTTTTGGAGCGTGTAAAAATACACGCTCCAAATTATTCTTATTAGATCTCAGATGTATTTTTTGGCATAATGTTGAAATTATCCATTGCCGAAAATAGCCAAGAAGCACTGTTGTAATTGTAAAGTTTCTTAAATGACAAAAAATCATCAATCACATCAAAGAAAAGACTTCTTGTATGCCCATGGTTATTTTCCATTGTTCACCTCCTTAATCCCATGGAACGAAAAGAACAATGAACAAGATTGCCACTATGGTTTGATGGATACTAGGATACGACATGGTGAATGGAAAGTGATTGTTATAGAAGCTCCAAGTAGAATAGAACTTTATAAGTTGAAATGAGCCTATTTGGAATACATAACTCGATTGTCCTCTCAGTTTTCATATTGTTTTCTAGTTTGGTTATTGGCCAAGAGCAATCTACCAAGACAAATGTGCTAATTGTGGATGGTTTTAGCAATCATGACTGGAAGCAAACTTCCAATATGGTTAAGACTATTTTGGAAAACAGTGGTTTTTTTGAAGTAAGTATTTCAACCATCCCTCCAGAATCCAAAAAGGAAGAATGGAAAACATGGAGGCCAAAGTTCAAAAAGTATGATGTTGTAATTCAAAATTCGAATAACATTCACGATAAGAACTTAAGATGGCCAACAAAAGTTGAAAAAAGTCTGGAGAAATATGTAAAGTCAGGAGGTGGTCTATACATTCTTCACTCAGCGAACAATGCCTTTGCAGATTGGCCAGAATACAATTTAATGATTGGATTGGGATGGAGAACTGCCAAGGAAGGTGTTGCACTGCAGGTTAAAGAGAGTGGAGAGGTTATTCAAATACCAATTGGAGAAGGCAAAGCCACATATCATGGCCCCAGAAATGATGAGGTTATAAACATTCTTACGGAACATCCTATCAATAATGGCTTTCCTGAGGCATGGAAAACCCCAGATATGGAGCTTTATAAATATGCTAGGGGTCCTGCTCAAAATCTTACAGTGTTATCTTATGCCAAAGAAAAAAAGACAAATATCAATTGGCCAGTTGAATGGGTTATTGCTTATGGAAAAGGAAGAGTGTACAACTCTAGTATGGGCCATTTATGGAAAGGGGAGACCTATCCGGTTAGCTATCAATGTGTAGGATTTCAAACTACGCTGATTAGAGCCACTGAGTGGTTGGCAAAAGGAAGTGTTTCCTATCGAGTACCGGATAATTTTCCAAGTGCATCTGAAATAAGTTTAATTGAAAATAAGTGAGTCAATTCAAAATAAGAGTATAACGGTAATGAAATTTAAAATCAACATAGCATTTGGATTATTGATATTGGCGTTTTTATCATGCAATCAAAAAAAATCGGAAATATACGTTTCGGTCAATGGTGATGATACTGCCGTTGGCACAGAGGAACAACCAATACGGACCATTGAAAGAGCAAGGGATATGGCAGCATCCCTAAAGGGAAAAGTGGATATTGTTCTTCAGGATGGTACTTATTATCTATCCCAACCTGTAATTTTTGAAGCCAATAATTCTGGAACAGAAAAATATCCGGTAACCTATAGAGCGGCAAATGAAGGTAAGGCAATCATTAGTGGGGGTAGCCTTCTTGAGCTGCAATGGGAACCTTTTAGGGATGGAATTTATAAAGCTTTGGTTCCCGCAGATATAAAAGAGATTGATCAATTGTATGTAAATGGTATCAATCAAAGAATGGCAAGATTTCCCAATGCAATAGAAGGTAAAAATGTATTCGATACTTGGGATTTACATCATACAAAAAAACCTGACCCAGAAAATGACCCACTTGAAACAGAACGTATTGCCTCATGGAGCGACCCTACGGGAGCATATTTACATGCGATGCATGCAGCCCTTTGGGGAGATATGCACTGGTTGGTTAAAGGAAGAAAAGATGATGGTACTCTTGATCTGGAGGGAGGGTGGCAAAACAACAGGCCTTCACCCATGCATCCTAGGTATAGAATTGTTGAAAATGTTTTTGAAGAACTTGATGCTCCCCATGAGTGGTATTTCAATAAAGAAGAAAGAACACTTTATTATTATCCGGAAGTCGATATTGACCTTCAAAATTCTAAAATAGAAGTAGTTCGTTTAAAGAACCTGGTTGAATTTAAGGGAACAAAAGAAAATCCGGTCAGGTTTATCAATTTTGAAGGACTTGTTTTTAGGCACGCGGCAAGAAGTTTTATGGAGAATAAAGAACAATTGCTTAGAAGCGATTGGACAACCTATAGAGGCGGCGCTGTAAAATACAATGGAACAGAAGATTGCATGATTCTGGATTGTGAATTTGATCAATTGGGAGGTAACAGTATTTTTGTAAATAATTATAACCGCAGGCTTACTTTTAAAAGTTGTTACATCCATCATTCTGGGGCAAGTGGTATTGCCTTTGTGGGCGATCCAGCCATGGTGCGGAGTCCATTATTCAGGTATGGTCCACAAGATTATGAGAGCATGGATAGAACTCCCGGTCCAAAAGGAGATAATTATCCAGAAGATTGTAGCGTAGTAGATTGTCTAATTACCATGACTGGGCGTTTTGAAAAACAAACTTCTCCCGTGCAAATATCCATGTCTTCACGAATTACGGTTAATCATTGTTCTATTTATGATGTTCCACGGGCAGGAATCAATATTAGCGAAGGCACATTTGGAGGCCACATCATAGAGTATTGCGATGTGTTCAATACTGTGTTGGAGACCGGAGACCACGGAAGCTTTAATTCATGGGGAAGAGATCGTTTTTGGACCCCGGACATTGTGGAAACGGCTGCCCAAGTGGTAAAAGATTCCACCTTGCCTTTTCTTGATATTCTTGAACCCAACATTATTCGCAATAGTCGATGGCGCTGCGACCATGGTTGGGATATTGATTTGGATGATGGGTCATCACACTATCGAATTTATAACAATTTACTCCTAAATAGAGGTTTGAAAATGCGTGAGGGCTATGACAGAATCGCCTATAACAATATCATCATTAACAACAGTTTACACCCTCATGTTTGGTATCCGGAAAGTGGGGATGTTTTTAAAAACAATATTGTTTCCGCAGCATACAAACCAGCCATTATGAACAGGGGCATTGCAGAAGATGGAAAATGGGGAAAACAAATAGACTCCAATTTATTTATTACGAATGAAGCGGATAAAACAAAGTTCTTACAAAACCAAACAGATATAAACTCAATAGTGGGCAATCCTATGTTTTTTGATGCGAAAAATGGCGATTTTAGGGTAAAAGAACAATCACCAGCTTTAAAAATGGGTTTCAAAAATTTTCCAATGGATGAATTCGGGGTGATATCGGAAAAGTTAAAGAAAATAGCAAAACAACCAAAGATTCCTGAGGTAATGGCAATGGGCTTAAACCAGGAAAATGAGGTTTTTGAATGGTATATGTGCAAGGTTAAAAATGTGAAAACGATGGAAGAGCGTTCCGCAGCAGGTTTGTCAGCTACGCAAGGAGTTATGTTTATCAGTATTCCAGGTTATTCCAATCCAGGAAGATCAGGTTTTAAAACTGGAGATGTCATCGTATCATATGGTGATATTTTGATTAGGGATTTTAAACATTTGCAAGCTATTATTAAAGAAAATCAAGCAGTAAAGGAATTGACTTTTGGTGTAATGCATAATCAGAAAAAAGTTCTCATTAAACTTGAACTCTAATGGTGTGAACCCCTCTGTTTTTAAGTCCTTTTTGTTTGAAAAATTACAATGTTCGAATTGAGTAAAACTTTGACCGAATTGAGAAACAAGATATGTGTAGCTTATTGGAAATTTAACGATGTGGCTATCCCAGTATGAAAACAGAGCTATACGGAACTGACGAATTGAAGTTGAAATGGACGAAGTATAAAGGAAATACTTATAAAGCCTGTCAGATAGATTCCCTTTATGTTAAGTTGACTGACCAAAGAGAGTAGAATGTACATTAAAAAAAAGAAATCAGTTAGCGGAAGAATATGCTGGCACAAGGCCATAGGATATATAGTTATGTTGCTATTGTTGTTATCATCTTGCAATGTAAAAGACAATGTTAAGATAGAGGTATATGTTGCGATAGATGGCAGCGATGCCAATAAAGGAAGTCTGGAAAATCCTTTCAATACCGTATACAAGGCGTTGGATACCGTGAGGGAATTACGCCAATTGGGCAATGAAACCCCTGCTGTTATTTACCTTAGGGCGGGCAGGCATCAATTGCATAAAACAATTGTTCTTGGCATTGAAGATGGGCTGGCTCAAACGGAACAGGAAATTCCTGATGAAGCTGGAGCTGGTCAAATTCGGACACCTTTGCTGACTTTTGCATCATATCCAGGAGAAGAAGCCATATTGAGCTCGGGAGTAACCATTTCTGGATGGGAACTGCTGGAAGAAAGAGTTGAAGATTTACCTGAAAATGCTGTTGGGAAGGTTTGGGTTACAGACATGCCCAACGATCTTAAAAAATTCAACACACTTTATGATCAAAAAGGTCGATTAAAACGCGCCATAAGCAAAGGGTTTGTGCCTGTTAAAAATGGAGACAAAAGGACGCTATATTTTCCTGAAGGTGTATTGAAGAATTGGGAGAACCTTTCGGATGTTGAACTGAAAATAAGACCAAACCGGGCATGGATGATCAATATGCTTCCCCTTGAGTGGGTTGATGATACAAATAATGTTGCCAAGACCTCGGTTACCGCAACATATGATCTTGGAAAATTACCTGGATGGGTACACACCGAGGACGGTACCCAAGCTTGGGTGGAAAATATACTTGGAGCATTGGATGAACCTGGTGAGTGGGTAGTGAACACAGTTACTGGAAAGCTGTATCTCTGGCCTTTAAACCCAGCTTCGGATGGTTCACCACAAGGAATTTTGGCACCTACCATGAGCGAGCTTGTTCGTGTTGAGGGTAAGATAGATTATGATGGATCCGCAGATAAGGCCGTTCAGGGTATTAAGTTTGCTAACCTAACATTTACACATGCTGATCGATTTGCCTGGACCAATGATAAAAATAGAGTTGGATGGGGAGTACAGCATGACTGGGATTTATTTGATAGGCCAACTGCGATGCTTCGACTTCGTGGCGCTGAAAATTGCCAGATAATTGATTGCAATTTTATCAATTCAGGAGGAAGTGCCATAAGGTTGGACCTGCATGCGCAGCGGAACCGCATTGAAAACTGTGAAATGGCCAATTTGGGGGAAGCAGGTATATTGCTAATTGGTTATGGACCAGGAACAAAGGATGTTAATCATCATAATGAGGTGATTAACAACCATATCCATCATTTTAGCGAAATCACCTGGCATTCTCCAGGTATATGGGCATGGCAAAGCGGGTATAACCGAATAGCCAATAATGAAGTACACCATGCCGGATATTCTGGAATTTTGGTCACTACCAGAGTAACACCCAATAGAGACTTAAATGGCGAGGGAGGGAAGACGGTGCGGCACCATGAAATAAATCCGGAAGACAAAGAAGGTGTTATAAGAACTTATGAAAATTGGTTAGTGCGCGAGAAATACAATCATTCTAGGCATAACCTGGTTGAATACAATGATATTAGCCATACTGTTCAACTACTCTCAGATGGCAATGCCATCTATGTTTCAGGCACAGGAAAAGGCAATATTCTTCGGTATAATTACATTCATGATAATCTGAAGCACTCTTTTCCCTCTGCCATTCGTTGCGATGACGACCAACACGAAACATTGATACATGGAAACATTCTTTACAACAATTATGGTTTTTCTGCTGGTATTGCTTCAAAAGGAATAAATGATATTACAAACAATTTTATTGTTGCGCCAATTACGGCGCCTAAATGGGGATATATTAGTTTGGAGTGGTACCAAGTAACAGGGTCAAAAATTAAAAAAAATATAATTGTATCACATTCAAATGGTGGAAATCCTCAGGCTCAAAGGCCAAGAGGTCCAAATCGACCTGGTCCCATTGGATTTCACCCGGAATTAATTTCTACAGACAACGATTCCAATCTCTATTTTCATCCAACTGACCCTAATTGGGTTACTACCTATCTGGAGAACATGAGAGCTGCTGGACTTGAAAAAGGCAGCCTTTTCGGGAATCCTCTATTTAAAGATTATAACAATGAGGACTTTAGGTTTAAGAAGGGGAGTCCCGCATTTAAGTTGGGGATTGAAGAACTGGATGTATCAAAAATGGGGCGACTCAATAAAGGCCAATACGTTGAAACCAATTGAATAAAGCAATGAAGAACAAAACTTTTCATAGTAAACAATTGTTATTGGCGATGTTATTTTCTTTTACGGCACCAATTTTGTTTGCACAAAATATTCCAGAAAAACATAAAAACTTAGTAATTAGTGATGGAACGTACTTTGTGCCAAAGGAATACTTTCCTGGGTTTAGTTGGCAGACAACTCCCATGTACTATATGTTTGGTGATACTGATAGCTTGTTGGCCCCTCATGAAGCTGAGTTTATTGCAAAACGAACCAATTTTCTAACAATAGAAAAATCGCATGGCTTTAAACCACTTGGTGCCGCGGAACTTGGTGCCAAACATGAAGTAGCTGTCTTTAAAAAAATAAGACCAGAAACCAAGGTGCTCTTTTATTTTAATTCTGCCTATGTATGGCCTTTTACATCATATACCCAAAAAATGGTCCCAGAAAAAATCAATGATTACCCAGAATTAAAAAACCTCTTGCTCATTGATCCAAAGACGGGAGAATTGGCTTATAAAGACGGGAATACACGTCACGTGTACCTTTGGGATGTATTAAATCCAGAGTGCCGCAAGTGGTGGGTGAATACCGTTGTAAAAGGCGTGGATGAGTCGGGAGCCGATGGAGCTTTTATAGACCAGATGCATGGACATTTTTGGTTGCGCGAAGACAAAAAAGAAGAAGTACATAAAGCTCAGGGAGAATTGATTAAGGAGTTAAAAAGGAAATTGGGACTAAACAAAATAGTACTTGGTAATAATACAACCGACGCCATAGCAAGGTATGCATATCCTGCAATTGACGCTAATATGTTTGAACACTACAGTCCAAAACTTTTAAGTAAGGAAAAGCTACTTCAAGATTGGGAAGACATGCTTCGTCTCGCCAAAGATGGAAAAATGTCCATATGGAGAATAGGAGTAAACCAAGGACCTTTTAAAGAGCACTATATCACTAAAAATGATTCACTTAGTAAGAACGAAAGAATGTTTTTGCTATCCAAGAAACGTATTGAATATCATTTAGCCTGTTTCTTAATTGGAGCACAGCCCTATTCGTTTTTCCAGTACGGCTGGGGATGGACTTTGTCAGATGGATCTTTGTATGACTATCCAGAGCTACAAAAACCTTTGGGAGCTCCCAAAGGTGCATACAAAAGAATACAACCTGATGGATGGGAATTTACCCGTGAATTTGAGAGTGCCAAGGTATGGTTGGATACAGAGAAAGGACTTGCCAAAATTATATGGAAGAAATGAGATCTATAGTTATTCTTTTTATCTGCTGTGCACTTCAAATCAATGCACAGAAGAACGAACACAAATTGATGTTTTGGCCGCAATCTTCCGGTCCCAATGCAAGCTGGGCTGTTGAAACGGATAAGGAGATTCCAAATGATTTCAGTGTGCGAACTGGAACGAACATACTTTGGACTATGGACCTCCCAGAAGTTGGTCAAGGAGGAATCACGGTTTGGAAGGATAAGATTTTCATAACGGTAATGAAACCACTTTATGAAGTCGTTGAGAAACAAGATTTGCAGACCAATACCATCCTTGCCCTATGTATAGATGCCAAAGAGCGAAAAATTCTCTGGCAGAAAGAATTGGTTGGAGCAACTGAAAGTCCATATTTCTATGGATTTAGTGATTCCACGACCCCTTCGCCAGTAACAGATGGCACCTATGTTTGGTTTTTTAATGCCAGTGGAAAAATTGTCTGTTTTGATTTGGATGGAAAACAACTATGGGAGCGAAGCTGGATGCCCATTGATCAATTGGGTGATGTACATTATCCTTTCAACAAACAATTTGAACCTATTCTTCATGGCGATTTGTTGATCAATATGGAAACGTATTGGAAAAAAGATGGAGTACGGAAATATGGCTGGAACTACCTCTATGGATTGAACAAAACTACAGGTGAAGAAGTGTGGATTTCGGAAGGAAGCCTTACCCACTATTGTACCCCTACCTTCAACACAACTGAAAGTGGGGTACCTGCCATGCTAATCGGGAGAGGTGCCCATCACAAGGTGCCAGAATCTCCAAAGGGCTATTCATTAATCGATTTAAATACGGGGAAGTCGCTTTGGACGTATGAAACCGATGAAGGTATGGCAATGTATAACGCTATTTGGACTCCGGAATATGCACTTTGGTTTACAGAAAGAGAGAATAAGGTGCACAAAGTGGACGCCAAAACCGGAAAATTGATTGAAAAAATATCCTTGAGTGAAAATGTAAGTCTAAGAACGTATGATACCATCAATCAACAATATGAGCTAAAAGAGAATTTTAGTTTTCAAGCTCCCTTCTTCGTTTTCCCAGCTTGGTACACCAACATCATAGTCAATGATAAATGCTATTTCATGTGTTTCAAGAAAAGTGACAAGTACAGGTTGGAGCATGTGAAACCAGAATATTCATTTGGTCGGATTGATTTAAAAACTAAAAAGGTTGAATATCTTGAGGTACCCGTCCAATACGAATTGGTTGATGGGGAAAAGAACTATTTCTGGAATGTTGATATAAGAACGGAAACAAGGAACATACGGAAGCTGGATGTTGCCTTTGACAAACGTTCACAAAGAGATGGTTGGGTCTGGAATTTCAATCCCAACCCAATACTTGTCAATGAAAAGTTGTTTTTTACGACCATGTCGGGATTGGTGTATTGTATTGATACCTCAAGGGAGAAATTTGATGGCGAGTCCTTGTTGAGCGTCAATGACCTTGGTCCAAAAGGGAAAACATGGACATTGAACACACCTTCATTTTCAGAAGGAAAAATATATCATAGAACTAGCAAAAGTTTAATTTGTATCGGTAAAAACTAGAAGAGATAGTATGAAGAATGTATTTAGGGATTATTTGGTTGTAAAATATTATAAGTCTACTGGGGCGCAAATTTTTAGCGCAGTGTTTTTATGGATATTTATGCTCTCTTTTAGCATTCATGGTCAAGATGTACCGGTTGTTGAGGATTTTATTCCTGATCAGGAATTTATATACAAAACAATTGATAGTGTTGATTTGAAACTATATGTCTTCAACCCTTATGGCCATAAATCAGATAATCAAGCACCTGTCATTGTTTTCTTTTTTGGTGGAGGATGGGCTGGAGGTACACCAAAACAGTTTTACCAGCAGTCGGCCTATTTAGCTGAAAAGGGAATGGTAGCTATATCTGCAGATTATAGGGTAAGCAGTCGGAATAAAACAACTCCATTTGAATCGGTGAAAGATGCCAAGTCTGCAGTTCGCTGGATTCGAAAGCACGCTAAGGAGCTGGGCATTGATCCCAATAAAATAGTGGCCTCCGGAGGGTCAGCTGGTGGGCATATTGCCGCTTGTACGGGAATCATTCAAGGAAATGAGGAAAAAGGTGAAGACCTTTCGATTAGTTCTTTGCCCAATGCAATGATTCTTTTTAACCCAGTTCTGGATACAACAGTAAAGCGGTTTGCAGAAAGGGTGGGGGAATCCCGAAAGACTGAAATATCTCCGGTTCATCATGTTAGGAGTACTTTAGTTCCGACTATTGTTTTTCATGGTACGGCAGATTCGACAGTGCCTTTTGAAAATGCCCAACGTTTTACAAGTTTGATGAAGGAAGCAGGAAATGATTGTACCCTGGAAGCCTATGAAGGTAAAGGCCATGGTTTTTTTAACGGCAATTTTTTTAGACCAAAATCAACGGACATCATGCCATATAAAGATACCATGAAAAAAAGTTGGACTTTCTTGATGGAAAGGAATTTTTTATAGCGGAAGTACTAGATGAATTATCTAAAAGGATTACAAACAAGAACGATGAAAAAAAAATACCTCTTCATTGTTTTTTTAATGATTGCGAGTCTATCTACAAATGGACAAGAGTTGAGGTTTTCAGAAGTTCCCGATAATCATGATTCTACTAATAGATTCTATCTTAAAGCATATTAACAGATTAGTAAAACATCAAAAAAATAAGAAATGAGATTAATGATACAATTAAACCAACATAAAAAATGGTATACGGTCTTTATCATTTTAAGTTGTGTTTTATTGACAGGTTGTAACTCTCAATCGCAAATTTCTGCTAAACCCAACATCATTATTATTTATACAGATGATCAGGGGTACGGAGATATCAATGCATTAAATCCCGAAGCCAAGTTCCGAACACCCAATATGGATAAACTGGTAAATGAGGGTTTGGTTTTTACAGATGGACATAGTAGTGATGCGGTATGTACGCCCTCCAGATATTCTTTGCTTACCGGGAGGTACAGTTGGAGAACCTCTTTAAAAAAAGGGGTACTTGGTGCAGATGGCCCTTGTTTGATTGAGAAGGGAAGAACAACAATTGCTTCTTTATTACAAAACAATGGATACAACACTGCCATGATAGGAAAATGGCACCTTCAAATGGAGTTTAAAGGAAGCAAGGGAAAGGATAGGGATTGGTCTAAACCCTTTACAGAGGGACCCACAGACCATGGGTTTGATTATTTTTTTGGGATACCTGCCTCAATGAATTATGGTATTTTAACCTACCTTGAAAATGACAGAGTGCTTGACCCCCCTGTTCTTTGGACGAAGAAGAAGCCTGATGAAAACCCAAGATCATATGGTAATGAAATAAACCCATATGCATACAGAATGACCCCTCCATACCAAAATGAACCAGGAGAACGGGGTGGATGGATAGAGGTTGCACCTACTTTCAACGATGAGTTGGTTTTGGAGACCTTTGCCGCAAAAGCAGTCGAGTATATAAATGAATCTGCAAAAGATGCCAAAAATGGGAAACCTTTCTTCTTATACTTGCCCTTGACCAGTCCCCATTTGCCACATTGTACCCATCCAGATTTTCAAGGGCGCAGTAGCTGTGGTAATTATGGAGATTTTATGGAAGAAACAGATTACAGGGTGGGGCAAGTTTTGGATGCTTTAAAAGCTAATGGTGTAGATGATAATACTCTTGTTATTTTCTCATCGGACAATGGTGCTGAGACAAATTATATTCATCAAAAAGAGACCTATGCACATTATAGCAGTTTACATTTTAAAGGAGGAAAAAGGGACATCTACGAAGGTGGCCATCGGGTACCATTCTTTATGAGGTGGCCAGATGCTATAAAAGCAGGAAGCAAGATTGATATCCCAGTTTGTCAGTCTGACTACTTAGCTACAATTGCGGACATAGTTGGAGCCAAGTTGCCAGATCGAGCCGGTGAAGACAGTTATAGCCTTTTACCGGCTATACTAGGTAAAAAGTACAATGACTCATTACGAGGACCGGTCATTCACCATTCCGCTTCAGGCAATTTTGCAATTCGCGATGGCAAATGGAAGCTCAACATGTTTAGAGGTTCAGGTGGGTCGCTCAAACCCACGTTCATTGAACCAACTACAGGCGAACCCCAATTCGAACTTTATAATTTGGAAGATGACCCCGGGGAAACCACAAACCTATATTTTGAGCATCCAAAAGTTGTGAAAAGATTAAAACAAAAAATTTTTGAAATTATTGAAAACGGAAGGTCTACTCCTGGTAAGCCGCAAGACTTTGTTAAGGATAATTGGAATCAGGTTGATTGGATGTCAAAATAGCTAAATAGATGGAAATACCATATAAAGAAAATAGAAAAACGATTCATGTGAGAAGGAAGAGACTATATCTTAAACTTAGTTTTTTAACACTATTCATATTTAGTATATCAACAATTAATTCTCAGGATTTAAAACCTGCCAATTTGTTCTGTGATCATATGGTGCTGCAAAGGGAAAGTATGGTTCCCGTTTGGGGGAAAGCATCACCAAAAGAGAAAGTCACGGTGTCTTTTGCGGGGCAAAAAAAATCAACTACGGCAGATAAAGACGGAAACTGGATGATTAAACTAGATGTTATGGAAGCATCTAAGGAAGGTCGCGACATGATTATCTCAGGAAAAAAAGAAGTCGTTATTTCAGATGTATTGGTAGGTGAGGTATGGATATGTTCTGGGCAATCAAACATGCAGTTTAACATAGATAGGGTTCCAGAGATAAAAGGGTTAATACCATTTGCTGAAAACATTAGAAGTTTTGAAGTGGAAAGAACGGTTTCACTCCAAGAAAAAGAGGATGTGTCGGGTAAATGGAGCACTGATTATCCCGATAGCGCCGTCGCGTTTTCTTTTGCCTATTTTCTGGAGGATATTTCTAATGTGCCTGTTGGGATTATCCTTTCCGCTTGGGGTAGTTCATCTATAGAGGCATGGATCCCGAAGGATATGACTCAGGAATTGCCTCATTTCAAAACAATAATGCAAGAGTTTGACGATGATATGGATACGAAAAGTCGAATCACTGAAATATTGAACAAACCAAATGGGTGGTCACGACAAGATGATATTTTTTTACGAAGACAACCTAACATTTTATATAATGCCATGATGAAGCCACTGGCGCCGTATGCATCTAGAGGTCTTGTTTGGTATCAAGGGGAACGAAATACACGTTACCTCTCCGGTATGCCTAACGTTACAAAAGATAATTGGTTTCATCGGGTAGCTGGAATGAAAGAATACGGGGAAATACTTAACAAATGGATTCTTCGCTATCGTAAAGAGTGGCAAAATGAGGACATGAACTTTATGATTGTAATGCTTCCCGGGTATGGTGAGGGAACTGTCGATAACCCTAAAATAGATCCAGAAAGTCCAACAGCCCAGTCTTGGGCATGGATGCGTGAATCCCAATTAAAGGTATTGGATTTGTCCAATACAGCTGTTGTGAATACAATAGATTTAGGAGATGTAAAAAATATTCACCCAACGGACAAGTTGCCCATTGGCCAGCGGCTGGCATTGCTTGCTGGAAAGAAAATCCTAGGGAATGATATTGTGGTCACGGGACCTATAATGAAAAGAGTTGACATTGAAGGAAATAGTATAGTTGTTCATTATGAAAATGCCAGCGGATTGAAAACTACAAATGGCAATGCGCCCTCTGGATTTTGGCTGTCCGATGAATCAGGAGAATGGAAAGCCGCAAAAGCAGAAATTAAAGGAGAAACAATAGTATTAAAATCACCTGAGGTAAGCAATCCAAAATATGTGCGTTATGCTTTTTCAGGAAAACCTAAAGTCAATCTTGTAAACAGTATGGAATTACCGGCATATCCATTTAGAACCGACCAATTTTAAAAAACTAAACTTAATACAAATGAAAGTACGAGGAAAAATATATAATACAATTTTACGTAAACGAATCAAAATGAGATTATTCACGCTAGTGATGGTACTTTTTACCATTGGTTGCAAAACTTCCAGTCCGGAACCACCAAAAAAGCCCAATATCATATTCATTTTAGCAGATGACTTAGGGTATGGAGATATTTCAAGCTATAATGAAAATTCAAAAATCCAAACATCCAATATTGACCAACTAGCAGCAGAGGGCGTTATTTTTACTGATGCCCACACAAGCAGTGCGGTATGTACCCCAACGCGATATGGTATTTTGACCGGACGTTACAATTGGCGTTCCACGTTGAAAAAACACGTTTTAAACGGATACAGCAAAGCTTTGATAAATCAAGACAGAAAAACCATAGCCGGTTTCCTAAAAGATAATGGGTATAAAACAGCGGGAATTGGTAAATGGCATTTAGGCTGGGATTGGGCCAATGTTGATGCGGGCAATGATTCAATAGACTACGCACAAAAAGTTAAGAACAGCCCAGTAACACGTGGTTTTGATTATTTCTATGGTTTTAATGGCTCATTGGATATGGCACCTTATGTGTGGATAGAAAATGAACAACCTACAATGGTTCCCACAAAAGAGACCGTAAATACGGGTAAACAAGTATGGTGGAGAAAAGGTCCAACTTCAGATGATTTTGTCCATGAACAAGTATTACCCCATATAACTGAAAAAACGGTTCAATTTATCAATGAGAATGCCAATAAAGAGGAGCCATTCTTTGTATACATGCCTTTACCAGCTCCCCATACCCCTATCTTGCCCACAGAAGAGTTTCTTGGAAAAAGTGGATTGGACAATATTTATGGAGACTTTGTGTTAATGGTCGATTCGGTTGTTGGTGAAGTAATGAAAGCACTGGAGCAGCAGGGTATTGCCGAAAATACCATTTTGGTTTTTACTAGCGACAATGGATGTTCCAATCAAGCAGATTTTGATCAGCTTGCTACTAAGGGTCATGATCCAAGTTATGTATTTCGTGGACATAAGGCAGACATCTTTGAGGGAGGTCACCGGGTACCCTATGTGGTTCGTTGGCCGGCTAAAGTGAAACCGGGAAAGTCCGATCAGTTGGTTTGTACTACTGATCTTTTTTCCACCGCTGCTGATGTTTTGGATGTAACCGTTCAGGACAACTTTGCTGAGGATAGTTACAGTTTTTTATCTGCTCTGGGAGTTGAATCGACCTTGCCCAAAAGGGAAAGTATTGTTCACCACTCCATTAATGGCTCATTTGCCTATAGAAAAGGAGAGTACAAAGCCATTTTTTGCCCAGGTTCTGGAGGATGGAGTTTTCCACGGCCTAATGATAAAGTTATCAAGGATTTACCACCCTTTCAATTGTATGATTTAAGTAAAGATATTGGAGAGGAAAACAATCTACTGGCAGAGAAACCTGAAATACTTGAACAATACAGGAGCGAACTTGCTAAAATTGTATCTGATGGTAGAAGTACAGAAGGAGTGCTCCAACAGAATGATGGTCCAGAGGTTTGGCCACAGTTAAGTTGGATGACAAGCAAGCAATAAGAGTAATACCAGTATTTATAGAATTTAACCAGTTTTTAATATGAAAAAAAGCATTCTTTATTTTTTAGGTTTTGTATCACTTTTTTTGTCGTCATGCGCTGAAAAAAAAGTGGAGGAAGGGAAAAAGAAATCCAGACCCAATGTAATAGTTGTCATTACAGATGACCAAGGGTACGGGGATTTGGGCCATACGGGCAACCAGATTATCAAAACACCCGCAATAGATAAATTTTCCACAGAGAGCGTCAATCTAACTAATTATCATGTGGGAACTACCTGCGCTCCAACGAGAGCCGGTTTGTTAACAGGAAGAAATTGTAATAGAAACGGAGTTTGGCATACCATAATGGGGGCTTCTATGCTGAATGGTGAAGAAACAACAATTGCAGATGTATTACAGCAAAAAGGTTATAAAACAGGAATGTTTGGAAAATGGCATTTAGGAGATAACAGTCCATTTAGGCCGCATGAAAGAGGCTTTGATGAAACCTTTTACCATGGTGGTGGTGGCGTGGGCCAAACCCCGGATTACTGGAACAATGATTATTTTGATGATACCTATTTTAGAAATGGAACTCCAGAAAAGAAAGAAGGGTATTGCACAGATGTATGGTTTGATGCAGCGTTGGATTTTATAGATGATAAAAAGGACGAATCTTTCTTCTGTTATTTAAGTTTGAATGCGCCCCATGGACCGTACAACCTCCCCAAAGAATATTACGATATATATAAAGATGAAACTCAAATTGATGAAACCCAGAAGCGTTTCTATGGGATGATTACCAATATAGACGACAATTTTTCAAGGTTGTTGAAGAAATTGGAGACTTTGGGCATAGCTGATAATACAATCTTGGTTTTTACTACTGACAATGGAACCGCAAGAGGTTACAGAGTAGATGACAAAACCAATCAAGTGTATGGTTACAATGCCGGTATGCGTGGGAAAAAAGGAAGTGAGTATGATGGCGGACACAGAGTGCCCTTTATTGTCAGATGGCCAGATGGTGGGTTGACTGGAGGTAAAAGCTTAGATCGTTTGGTTGCCCATGTTGATGTATTACCAACATTCGTAACATTGATAGGAGAGGACTTTAAACCTACAAAAACGCTGGATGGTACCGATGTTAGTGATTATCTTTTGGGAAAGGGAGAAGCTCCAAAGCGGTATTTGGTAACGGATACCCAGCGTGTTCCTTGGCCGGTTAAAGGAAAGAACAGTTGTGTAATGGATGACAATTGGCGACTAATTAAAGGGTCTGAATTATATAATATAGCCGAAGATCCAGGGCAAAAGAATGATATAGCAGAAGCGTATCCAGATAAAGTCACGGAGATGAATGCGTTTTATGAAAACTGGTGGGAAGATGTAATCAAGGAAACCAAGTTTTCTGTAATAAATTTAGGTACAAGAAAAACAGATGTACTTACATGCCATGATGCGCGCACCATAGATTTTTATCCACCTTGGAACCAACAGATGATACGTAACGGTAAGCCTATGGAACCCGCTCCGTTTACCGTCAATTTTGTGGAATCAGGAACCTACAGATTTCATTTAAGAAGATGGCCGTCAGAAAGTGGTTTGGCATTGGGTGCGGAACTAAATGATGGAAAACCTGAAACACTCTATACAGCACCCATTGCGGACGGGAACCCTATGAAATTTAAAAAGGCATATTTAAAGATTGCAGATAAAAATATGGATGTAAGTGTTGATAATAATGCCACGGCCGCAGTACTGGAAATGGAAGTTCCACAAGGGCAAACGGAACTGCTGGCTTATTTTGATATGGAAGATGGAACACCTTGTAATGCATTTTACATCGATGTGGAAAAGTTAAATTAGAAAGGGACTATAACATCAAATCAAGGTTAATAATCAATCACAAATAATAGTTATTCCCAAAAAACAAAGAAATATGAATAGATTACTAAAATCAGCGTTTTTAATTGCACTGATTTCGCTACTTTTTATCCAATGTAAAACAGAGGGAAAAAAAATAGAGGAAAAAAAGCGTCCAAACTTTTTATTTGTATTGGTTGATGATCAATCTCCATTTGATTTGCAAACCTATGACCCACAATCAATTTTAGAAACATCAAATATTAGCAATCTAGCCAATGAGGGGGTTGTTTTTGAAAACGCCTATCATATGGGTTCTTGGTCTGGTGCAGTCTGTACTCCATCAAGGCATATGATTATGAGTGGACGAACATTATGGCATCTTCCTTCCAGAGGGAATTTTATCAATCCTAATGATCCGGATAGTCTGGAATTACAGACCATGGGGGCAGTCTTTAATAGAGCCGGATATAAAACCATGAGGACCTGTAAAAAAGGAAACTCGTATCCAGCTGCCAATGCACAGTTCACCGAAGTGCACGATGCAACTAAACGTGGGGGCACAGAGGAGACCGGAAGTGCGTGGCACGGAAAACAGGTTTTGGATTATCTGGACAAACGGGAAAGTTCAAAAGACGCAGATCCATTTTTAATATATTTTGGATTTTCACATCCTCATGATACCCGGGATGGAACACCGGAGCTTCTTGCTAAATATGGAGCGGTAAACCATAAAGATACACTTAACGTACCCCCTGCTAATGAGAATCAACCTCAATTACAAGACAACTATTTAACAGCGCATCCTTTTTTTCACGGGCATCCGGAACTTAGGGATGAGGAACGTGTAAGCGGTGTTTGGAAAAATAGGGATGAACAGACCGTTAGGAATGAACTTGGTCGGGAATATGCCTGCTCCGAGAACATTGATATTCAGTTGGGGAAAGTACTTAAAAAGCTTGAGGATATGGGTGAATTGGACAATACCTATATTATCTACACCTCAGACCATGGAATGTCAATAGGTAGACACGGACTAATGGGGAAACAAAATCTTTATGAGCACACATGGCGTGTTCCCTTTATAATAAAGGGACCAGGAATAGAAGGAGGAAAGCGCGTAAAAGGAAACTCATATTTGTTAGACGTACTACCTACTCTTTGTGATTTGGCGGGTATTAAAACCCCGGAAACTGTTGAGGGGATTAGCTTAAAACCAGTAATAAATGGTGAAAAAGAGGTAGTGCGGGATGTTATGTACGGAGTATATTCCGGAGGAACAAAACCAGGTATGCGAAGTGTTAGAAAGGGAGATTGGAAACTCATAAAATATGATACCATGGATGGAGAAGTTCGGGAAACCCAACTTTTCAATTTAAAAGAAAACCCAAACGAATATCTACCTGAACATGGAAAAACCGGTGAAATGGAAACTGATTTGGCTGAAAACCCAAAGTACGCAGATAAATTAGCCGAAATGGAAGCACTTCTTCTGGAACAGATGAAAGAGCATGATGATCCATACAGGTTTTGGAATCAAGGAGAATACTAAATAAATCATGCAGCCTTTTCTAAAGGTAAAATCAATAGCAAATCAAATGAGATGAAAATTCAAAAAAACAAGCAACGATTTCGTTTAACCTTTTCCATTTCATTTGGGCTGATATTGGTAATCTTTGCCAGCGCATTTTCAGAAATCAACCCAACAAATAGCGGTTTTGTTTCAATTTTTGATGGCAAGACTTTGGATGGATGGAAAGTCTATGGAAGTCCAGACGATGTTGCCAAAGACTATTGGAAAGTGGAAAACGGTACCATAACCTGCAATACTATTGGAGATAGATATCATGCAGCCGTATGGTTGTTTTATGAAGAAGAACTGTCCGATTTTGAGTTGAAAATAAAGTTTCAAGCATACAGGGATAGTCCTGGGAATAGTGGTATACAGGTACGTAGCAGGTTTTATGAGGGTGGTGACATTGACGGCCCCCAATTTGATATTCATCCACCCGGTCCGTTTAGAACAGGATTGCTTTATGATGAATCTGACGGTTACAACAGATGGATATATCCCAGTATGCCCAGCCCAGCCCTTAAACCTGAAGAAGCTAACAATACTGCTCCATTTTATTATTCAGATGACAAGCCATCATGGAACCAACTTCACATTATCTGTAAAGGAACACATATAAAGTCAATACTTAATGGGGTTGTTGTAACTGATTTTGATGGAGAGGGCATATTGAATGATCTTATACATAAAGAGCAAAATGTGGGTATGCATGGAAAGATAGCACTTCAGGTTCATGGTAAAAATGAACTACTAATTAGATTTAAAGATATTCAATTAAAAAAATAAAATGAAAAACCTAAAAAAGGATAATATAATTTTTGGAGTACTATTTCTAATGGTGTTATGTTTAAATGCCCAAAATCGTTTCTACGATTATCGTGACCGTAGTCCAGAGAATAAAATACATATACTTTATACTGCCGGTGGTAACTGGCATGATCATTTGGGAGTTGCCGCCGTACTTCGCAGATTTTTGGAAGTACGTCATGAATATTATGTTACGTATACTGAAGATTATGATGTTTTTACGAGACCATTGGACCAATACGATGTAATAATAATGAATGGAATGCCCAAAAGTATGACCTCTGAACAGCTTTCGGGCTTTCTAAATACAGTAAAGGAAGGAAAGCCGGTATTGGGCTTGCATTCAGCCACCGCAGCCTTAAGTAAGGATACCATACAACGAAAGGAATATAGCAAAGTATTGGGAGCAGTATTCAATGGGCATCCACCAATACACAGGTTCCCAGTAGAAATTACGGAACAGGACCATCCAATTATAAAGAATATAGGGGCATTTGAGATTTATGACGAGATGTACTTTTTTAAACAGCAGCAAGAAGAATCTACCGTGTTGATAGAGGCCGAACATGAAGGAAAGAAAACTGCTGTAGCCTGGGCTAGAAGGTATGGAAAGGGAAAGGTTTTTTATACTTCACTTGGACATGGCGTGGGGGCGGCGACGAATCGTTACTTTCAACAATTGGTGCTAAACGCATTGGAATGGTTGGTGGATAAAACTCCGAAATGAGAAGAAACAATATGCTGAAGTTTGGCTGAAATAATCCATTTGTAAGAATTTTAGCTTAAAACCATGTGTTTTGACTTGGAGTCCAGACACAAACCAATGCTTTTTATACATTTGTTAAATTACGTATCCAGGTATTTTAATTCCAATTTATGAAACTTCATTTACTCGATAGATCAAGCATAGTAGATAGATCACTTACAGTTTCACATAACCTTTATCAGAATTTTTTAAGGATATGGCATTTTCATGTTGAATTTGAACTTGTTGTAATAATTCAAAGTTCAGGGATGCGTTTTGTGGGTGACAGTATTGAGAAATTTGATGTTGGGGATGTTGTTTTGATCGGGAAAAATGTTCCTCATATGTGGTTGAATGATGACAAGTATTTTGAGAAGGATTCTTCACTTGAAGCTGAAGCAATTTCCGTTCACTTTAAAAAAGATTTTTTGGGCCCGGATTTTTTGAATGTCCCCGAAATGCAACCTATTGCAAACCTTTTGCACAGAGCGGAACAAGGGGTCAAATTTTTGAAGACAGATGATAATGTAATAAATGAGTTGAAGCTTTTAGTTAATCTTGATCCAACGGCCCAGATAATCAAAATAATTGAAATTCTAAGCCTTTTATCCAAACATAAGGAATACCAGCTTCTTTCTAGTAGTGGCTTTTTAAATTCATTCCATAAGACTGAAAATAGGAGGTTGGACAAAATTTATGAGTACGTTTTTGAAAATTTCAATAGCCCAATTGGATCGGGGGATGTTGCTAAAATTGTGGGAATGAATAAATCTGCATTTAGTAGATTTTTTAAAAAGACCCATAGAAAACCATTTACAAAATACCTCAATGAAATTAGAATTGGGTACGCTTGTAAATTGCTGTTGGAGAATAATGAAAGCATCACTTCCATTGCATTTTTATCAGGGTTTAATAATATTTCAAATTTCAACCGACAGTTTAAAATGATTAAGGGAAAGTCCCCTTCTTCATATTTTAATTACCATAAAAGTTAAGATTGGTTATTTGTTTTTTAAGCAAAAAAAGTATCGAATATGGTATCCTTTTAGGTAGTTTGTAAGCGATAGGAGGGTTAGTTTTGTTTAGTTTAAAATTTAACCAAATGGCAGACTCATTGACGATTACAGAGGTTATTGTAAAGGACATAAGATTCCCAACCAGTAAGTCTCTTGATGGCTCGGATGCTATGAATCCCGATCCAGACTATTCAGCAGCATACGTTATCTTAAAAACCGATCATCCTGAAAACATTGAAGGACACGGACTTACTTTTACCATAGGTAGAGGTAATGAATTATGTGTTCAAGCTATAAAATCACTTTCATATTTAGTAAAAGGTAAATCATTGGACAGTTTCACCTCTAATATGGGTGAATTTTGGAAGATGATAACTGGAGATAGCCAATTGCGTTGGCTTGGCCCGGAAAAAGGTGTAATCCATTTAGCTACTGGAGCTGTGGTAAACGCGGTTTGGGACTTGTATGCAAAAATAGAAGGAAAACCACTTTGGAAACTTTTGGCGGACATGTCCTCAGAAGAATTGGTTTCCTGTATTGACTTCACATATATTACTGACGCCATTACCCCTTCGGAAGCATTACAAATGCTCAAAAACAACGAAGACTCCAAGCAAAAGCGTATTGATAGTTTGTTGGCCAATGGATATCCGGCGTATACCACATCGGCTGGTTGGTTGGGCTATTCAGACGATAAAATGAGACGTCTTTGTCGTGAGGCAAAAGAACAGGGCTTCAAGCATATGAAAATAAAGGTCGGTTCCGATTTGGATGATGATATGCGAAGAGCTGCAATTATTCGAGAAGAAATTGGAGATGATTTAAAATTAATGATGGATGCCAATCAAAAATGGGATGTGGACGAAGCCATTACCAATATGGAATCGTTAAAGGTATTTAACCCATGGTGGATTGAAGAACCTACAAGTCCAGATGATATTTTGGGTCATGCTAAAATTGCAAAAGCTGTAAAACCAATAGAGGTTGCTACTGGAGAACATTGTCAAAACCGTGTGATTTTCAAACAATTAATGCAAGCAGGCGCTTTGGGTATTTGCCAGATTGATAGTTGCAGGGTAGGAGGGGTAAACGAAATATTGGCCATTTTGTTGATGGCTGCTAAATTTAAAATACCAGTTTGCCCACACGCAGGAGGTGTTGGACTCTGTGAATATGTGCAACATTTGTCCATGATAGACTATATTGCAATAAGCGGTTCCCAAGAAGATAGGATTATAGAATATGTGGATCATTTACACGAGCATTTTTATGACCCGGTCGTCATTAAAAATGGAGCTTATATGCCACCAAAGCTTCCTGGGTATAGTATAACAATGAAAGAAGACTCTTTGAAAACGTATATTTTTCCCAATGGAGAATATTGGAAAAATGAGAAAATAGACAAAACTAGTTTATATGAAGTTTAGCCTAAAAGGAAAAAATGTTTTGATTACCGGAGGTGGAAGTGGTATTGGTAGGGCCATTTCCAAAACCTTTGCGGGTCAAGGTGCTTTTGTACATATTCTAGAGTTGAATTTAGAAAACGCAAAAGAAACGGTTGATGAAATTGTTAGTGATGGAGGAGAGGCCCAAGCCTATGAGTGCAATGTTGCGAAACAGCAAGACGTTGTGTCGGCAGTAAAACCCATTCTGGAAACAAAAGGAGTGGATATTTTGGTGAATAACGCTGGAATTGCGCATATAGGAAATATAGAAAACACTTCAGAATCGGATTTGGACAAGGTTTATAATGTTAATATCAAAGGAGTATACAATTGTATATATGCGGTAATCGAGCATATGAAAAAAAATGGAGGTGTTATTTTGAATATGGCTTCCATTGCATCCTCGGTTGGCATTTCAGATAGATTTGCCTATTCCATGAGCAAAGGAGCGGTTCTTACTATGACCTATTCCGTTGCCAAGGACTATTTGGAATATGGAATTCGTTGCAATAGCATTTCTCCAGCTCGGATACATACTCCCTTTGTTGATGGATTTATCAAAAAAAACTATCCAGGAAACGAAGAGGAAATGTTTGAAAAACTATCCAAAACCCAACCAATTGGGCGAATGGGAACTCCGGAAGAGGTAGGGAATCTTGCCCTTTATCTATGCTCGGATGAGGCCTCTTTTATTACAGGAACAGATTTTCCAATTGATGGAGGATTTATAAAATTGAATGGTTAATAGAAATAAATAGAATATGAAATTAATCCGATTTGGAAACGCGGGAAAAGAAAAACCAGGAATTGAGTTAAACAATGGGGAACGATTAGATGTTTCCGGTTTTGGGGAAGATTTTGACGAATCTTTTTTTGGATCCAATGGTATAGATAGACTTGAATCATGGATAGAAATCCAAACCGAAGAATTACCCAATGTAGATTTGGAAACCAGACTTGGCCCTCCAATTAAAAGACCTTCAAAAATAGTTTGTGTTGGTCTTAATTATGCTAAACATGCTGAAGAAAGCGGAATGGAGCTTCCCAAAGAACCGGTGTTGTTCTTCAAGGCTACATCAGCCATTGTGGGTCCAAATGACGATGTTGTAATCCCAAAAGGAAGTAAAAAGACAGATTGGGAGGTTGAATTGGGAGTGGTCATAGGGCAAAAGGCAAGTTATGTAGAAGAAGCGGATGCAATGAACCATGTTGCAGGGTACGTTTTGCATAATGATTATAGTGAGCGGGAATTTCAACTTGAAAAAGAAGGCCAATGGGTAAAAGGTAAAAGTTGTGACACATTTGCCCCTATAGGACCGTATGTTGTAAGCAAGGATGAAATAGCTGACCCCCATAATTTAGACCTTTGGCTAACGCTCAATGGAGAGACGATGCAGCATAGCAATACCTCGGATTTGGTTTTTAATATCCCCCAACTTGTAAGCTATATTAGTCAATATATGACCTTGTTACCAGGAGATATTATTTCAACAGGAACGCCTTTTGGTGTGGGACTAGGATTTGATCCCCCTAAATACTTAAAAGCAGGTGATGTGGTTGAGTTGGGCATCAAAGGTTTGGGTACTTCAAAACAGCTTGCCAAGGCATATATGTAATGAAAATAGATAGTCATCAACATTTTTGGAAATATGATCCTATTAGAGATAGTTGGATTGATGACTCTATGGAAACTATCCGTAGGGACTTTTTTCCTGATGACTTGGAAGATTTATTGGAACAAAATGGAATTGATGGCTGTGTAGCAGTACAGGCTGACCAATCTGAAGAAGAAACTGAATTTTTATTGCAGTTGGCCAGCGAAAACAACTTTATAAAAGGTGTTGTTGGTTGGGTGGATTTATGTGCTTCCAATGTTTCGGAACGATTGGGGCATTTTTCAAAAAATCCATATTTTAAAGGTGTTAGACATATTCTTCAAGCTGAGAATAACGATTTTATGTTACAAAAATCGTTTCAGCATGGAATTGAGCAATTGAAACAGTTTGATCTATCTTATGATATCTTGGTATTTCCAAATCAATTGAAGAATAGTATAGCATTGGTAGAACGTTTTCCAGAACAGCGCTTTGTGTTGGACCATTTGGGAAAGCCCAATATTAAAGATGGAGAAATGGACAATTGGAAAGCTAATATTGAAGCATTGGCGGAATATCCAAATGTATATTGCAAGTTATCAGGAATGGTGACTGAAGCAGACTGGAATAACTGGAAATCACATGATATTTATCCATATATTGAGAAAATAATAAATGCCTTTGGTGCAGATCGTATCATGTATGGTTCGGACTGGCCCGTATGTTTATTGGCAGGTAAGTACGATGAGGTATTTGGAATTGTAAAAGAATACATTGGGCAATTGACCAAAGATGAGCAAAATAACATATTAGGAGGTGCAGCAACCAGCTTTTACAAACTATCGGCATAAATTAATAAGATTCGTAGTAAATGAAGTATAATCTAAAACCAATTGCACTACTTTTTTTGATGATATCCCTCTCCTTTTCATGCAAAGAGCAGAAGAAGGAGAACACAGACCAAATGGCATCAGAGGAAATTGCAAAAGTCGATTATCTGAAGGAATCAGATGAGGATTTTGATGCCCGGATGAAGTGGTGGAGAGATGCTAAGTTTGGCATGTTTATCCATTGGGGGGTATATTCTGTTCCTGCGGGAATATACAATGGCGAAGAGGTGAAAGGTATTGGCGAATGGATCATGGAAAAAGGGAAAATACCTGTAGAGGAATATGAAAAATTTGCCAAAAAATTCAACCCGGTAGATTTTGATGCAAGGGAATGGGCAAAGATTATGAAGCAGGCTGGTATGAAATATGTGATAATTACTTCAAAGCACCATGATGGTTTTGCCCTTTGGGATTCAAAATATTCAGAGTATGATATGGTGGATTATACACCCTTCAAAAGAGATATTTTAAAAGAGCTTTCTGCTGCTTGTAAAGAAGAAGGTATTCGTTTTGGGATGTACCATTCCATAATGGACTGGCATCATCCGCAGGCACAAGGAAAAAAATATCCAAAATATAACAGTTTGGATAGTACGTTGATAAATCCAGAGTTTCCGGAATATGTGGAGAATTATATGAAACCACAACTCAAAGAACTTATTGAAAACTATGACCCAGAAGTTCTATGGTTTGATGGAGAATGGATTCCTGCTTATACACATGAAATGGGGCTTGACCTTTACCAATACCTTAGAGAGCTCAAACCTAGCTTGATTATTAATAATCGAGTGGACAAAGGAAGACAAGGGTATCAAGGAATGAATAGTGATGATAAATATATTGGCGATTTTGGTACACCTGAACAAGAAATTTTGGAAGGAACAGCAGATGTTGACTGGGAGTCCTGTATGACAATGAACGATACTTGGGGATTTAAAACCAATGATCATAATTGGAAGGATGCTGAAGTCTTGATTTTTAATTTGGTGGATGTTGCTGCAAAAGGTGGAAACTATTTACTCAATGTGGGGCCTACAGCTGAAGGTGTTATTCCAGCACCAAGTGTTGAAAGGTTACAAAAAATGGGAGATTGGTTAAAAATAAATGGAGAAGCCATTTATGAAACCGAAAAGCTTGATAGAAATTACAAAGAAGGTGAAAACATTCGCTACATTAAGAAAAAAGGAAAAGGTGTTTATTATGTTGCTTCTTTTGATAACACCGCGAATAATATTAAGCTCAATTACGTAAAACCAGCTAAAGGTTCTGAAATTATGCTCTTGGGCTACGACAAACCCATAGCATATACTTTTTCAGATATAGACGGATTATCTATAGAGTTGCCAAAGGAAGCAAAAATTGACTTGGCAGAATCAAGTGCTTGGGTATTTAAGATAATGGGTGAAGAAAGGATTATAGAATAGAATGGATTTAGAATTAAAGGATAAAGTTATAATTGTAACCGGAGGTTCCTCTGGAATTGGTAAAGGAATATGTTTAGCTTTAGCTCAAGAAGGAGCCATACTATTCATTCTTGGCAGAAATAAAGAAAATTTAATCGCCACAGTTTCCCAAATTGAAAATGATGGTGGCCAGGCCAGTTATTTTATTGCTGAGCTTACGGATCCTGAGCAGTGTAAAGATGCAGTGAATACTGCAATAGATACATATAAGCGAATAGATGGATTGGTTAACAATGCTGGAATTAATGACTCTGTTGGTCTAGAAAATGGAAACCATGCTGATTTTGTAAGATCCATACATCGTAATCTTACCCATTATTACCTTATGGCGCAGAATGCGTTACCAGAATTAAAGAAAAGCAAGGGAGCAATTGTGAACATTGGTTCCAAAACCTCATTCACGGGACAAGGAGGAACATCAGGTTATGCTGCGGCCAATGGAGGCCGAAACGCACTGACCCGCGAATGGGCAGTGGAATTGCTTCCATATTCAATTCGGGTCAATGCTCTTATTGTGGCGGAATGTTATACCCCATTGTATGAAAAATGGATAAAAACATTTGAAAATCCAGAAGAGAAACTAAGTGAAATTACCGATAAGATTCCTTTAGAGAATAGAATGACCACTACTACAGAAATAGCTGATATGGTGTCATTCCTGCTTTCAAAAAAATCAAGCCATACAACAGGCCAACTAATATTTGTTGATGGTGGGTATACCCACTTGGACAGATCTTTATAAATTATTAAAAACCAAACATGGAAGAAAACCAAAAACCACCAGTAGTATCAAAAAAAGTAATAATTCCCTTTATTTTGATAACCTCTTTATTTGCACTTTGGGGATTTGCCAATGCGGTAACAGACCCAATGGTTCAGGCATTTAAAAAAGTATTGGAGCTTTCAAACGCACAGGCTTCTTGGGTACAGATGGCTTTTTATGGCGGATATTTTTGCATGGCCTTACCAGCGGCACTTTTTGTGCGAAAGTATTCTTATAAAGTAGGGGTTTTGATTGGGCTGGCATTGTTTGCAGGAGGAGCATTATTGTTTTATCCTGCAGCCACAACGGAACAATTCTGGTTTTTTTGCTTGGGATTGTACATTCTTACTTTTGGGCTAGCATTTTTAGAAACTACATCCAATCCCTATATTTTGGCAATGGGACACCCGAAAACGGCAACACAAAGACTAAATTTAGCTCAGGCATTCAACCCAGTAGGTTTAATATTGGGGCTTCTGGTAGCGCAGCAGTTTGTATTGAAAAATCTGCAATCTGATGATATCGAAAACTATTCCGTACTGGATGAAGCCAAAAAGGCCCTAATTCGGACATCGGATTTGGCGGTAATCCGAGATCCTTATGTTATGCTGGGACTGGTTATTATTGGGGTGTTTATTTTGATAGCTGTAAATAAGATGCCCCAAGCCAAAGGAGATGGGGAAATTCCAAGTGTAGGAAGAATATTTTCCTATCTTTTCTCAAATAAAAAATACGCTTTGGGAGTAATTGCCCAAATATGTAATGTTGGCGCACAAATTATGTGCTGGACCTATATTTATCAATATGCAGAGGCTATTGGTATAGACAGTGAAACCGCTGCCAATTATCAGTTTGCGGCATTTATCCTTTTCTTGGTCGGGCGGGCTATTGGCACATACCTGCTTCGATTTGTTTCCTCAGGTAGATTATTGATGTATTTTTCTTTACTAGCTGGTTTGGCGGCTGTTGGGACAATGGCCATTGATGGTATGCTAGGGCTATATTGTTTAGTCGCCGCATCGTTTTTTATGTCACTGATGTTTCCAACAATATATGGTACTGCACTGGAAGGCTTGGATGAGGAACAATCAAAAATTGGAGCCGCAGGTCTTATTATGGCAATTGTAGGCGGGGCGGTAATGCCAGGTTTGCAAGGTTTGATAATTGATGTTGGTGGAGTAGGAGTTAGTGACACAAAGATCTTGGGAATGGCAGAAGTTAATTTTTCATTTATACTGCCCTTAGTTTGCTTTATCTTCATAGCGTATTATGGAAGTAAAGTACATAAAATCTTAATGGGCAAATAAAAAATAAGATGAAACGTCATTGTTTTGCATTGGACTTAAAAGATGATTCTGAATTAATTTCGGAGTACAAAAAATACCATCAAAATGTATGGCCTGAGATTATTGAAAGTATTAAAACCTCTGGAATAGAAAGATTGGATATCTACTTGGTGGAAAATAGGTTATTTATGATAATGGATGTTAATGATACCTTCTCATTTGAAGCAAAAGAAAAAACAGATGAGAATAACCCAAAAGTCCAAGAATGGGAAACCTTGATGTGGAAATATCAACAAGCACTTCCAAAAGCGCAGCCTGGAGAAAAATGGAGATTGATGGAACATATTTTTGAATTATGAGCAAGAAATTATCATTAAATACAAACTACCCTTCTATATCTGATTTAAGGGAAAGGGCTAAGAAAAAAATTCCAAAGTTTGCATTTGAGTACTTGGATGGAGGTTGCAACGAAGATGTCAATCTGCATAAAAACACTGCTGAGATTCGAGATGTTGAGTTGTTGCCTTACTATTTGAGCAAACATACTGGGTCTACTATGAAAACCAATCTCTTTGGTCAAACATATGATGCACCTTTTGGAATAGCACCAGTTGGATTACAAGGACTTATGTGGCCCAATTCCCCGGAAATCTTGGCAAAAGCAGCTTTTGAGCATAACATTCCTTTTATATTAAGTACGGTAACCACAAGCAGCATTGAACGAGTTGCTGAAATAACCGAGGGAAAAGCGTGGTTTCAATTGTACCATCCAACGGAGAATAGTTTACGGGATGATATCATCAAAAGAGCTGATGCTGCCGAATGCCCTGTACTGGTAATTCTATGTGATGTGCCAACATTCGGTTTTAGACCAAGAGATATAAGAAACGGATTGGCCATGCCACCAAAAATGAACATAAAGAATATAATCCAAGTTTTTGGCAGACCACATTGGGCTTTACAAACCCTTAAATATGGACAACCAAACTTTCAGACTTTAAAACCATATATGCCCAAAAACTTGGATTTGAAACAATTGGGAAAATTCATGGACCAAACCTTTTCCGGTAGGCTTAACGAAGAAAAAATTAAGCCTATACGGGATATGTGGAAAGGGAAGTTGGTGTTAAAAGGTGTTGCAAACGAAGCTGATGCAGAAAAAGCCATAAAGTTAGGTCTTGATGGTGTTATTGTATCCAATCATGGAGGAAGACAATTGGACGCCGGTGAATCAACGATTAAACCACTTTCTCGGATAGCGGAAAAATATGGAGATAAAATTACGGTAATGATGGACAGTGGTCTGCGCTCTGGACCGGATGTTGCTAGATCGTTAGCATCTGGAGCAGCATTTACCTTTATGGGAAGATCCTTTATGTATGGCGTTTCTGCATTGGGTAAAAAAGGAGGGGATCATACCATATCATTATTAAAAACAGAGCTTCAACAAGTAATGGAACAAATTTGCTGTGAAAAAATAGAAGATTTTCCAGCGCATTTAATCAAAAAATAAAAATTTTCAGAATTAGAGATTAAACATGGAAATAAAAAAGGTTTTAGTTGCCAATAGAGGGGAAATTGCAATTCGTATTTTTAGGGCCTGCGTTGAAATTGGCCTAAAAACAGTTGGGATTTATACGTATGAAGATAGGTACTCCTTACACCGTTATAAAGCGGATGAATCATATCAGATTGGAGAAGATTCAGACCCCTTAAAACCATACTTGGACATAGATGCGATAATTACAATCGCTAAAAAGAATAATGTTGATGCTATTCATCCAGGATATGGCTTTTTATCTGAAAATGCCGAATTGGCACAAAAATGTGCTGACAACGAAATCGTTTTCGTAGGTCCAAAGGTTTCGGTTTTAAAGGCCCTGGGAGATAAAATAACTGCAAAAGAGGTCGCGGTAGCGAATAATGTCCCCATTATCAGAAGTAGTAGCAAAGATTTAGATACTATTGATATAGCTTTAAGTGAAGCGGATGTTATTGGATATCCTATTATGCTAAAAGCAGCATCCGGAGGAGGAGGACGTGGAATGCGGGTCATCCGTACTCCTGAGGACTTAAAAAAAGGCTATCCGGAAGCAAAACGTGAAGCCTTGAATGCTTTCGGGGATGATACCGTGTTTTTGGAAAAATTTGTTGAGAATCCGAAGCATATAGAGATTCAGATTGTTGCGGATACCCATGGAAATATTGTCCATCTCTATGAAAGAGATTGTTCCGTGCAACGTCGTTATCAAAAGGTAATTGAATTTGCACCTTCTATTGGATTACCACAAGAAACACGCGATAGTCTTTATAAATATGCTGTTGATATTTGCAAAGCAGTTGACTATAACAATATAGGCACCGTAGAGTTTTTGGTTGATGAAGATGGGAGCATTTATTTTATAGAGGTAAACCCTAGAATACAAGTTGAGCACACCGTTACCGAAATGATTACGAATATCGATTTGGTAAAGGCACAATTGTTTATTGCTGGGGGATACAAACTCTCTGATCAACAAATTAAGATCAAGGATCAAGAATCCATCAAGATTACTGGATATGCACTGCAATGCAGAATTACAACTGAAGATCCAGCCAATGATTTTAAGCCAGATTATGGTGTGGTAACAACCTATCGAAGTGCTTCAGGATTGGGAATTCGTTTAGATGCGGGAAGCATATATCAGGGTGTACGTATCTCTCCTTTCTTTGATTCCATGCTGGTAAAAGTTTCAGCACTGAGCAGGACCTTGGACGGTTCCTGCCGTAAAATGCGTAGGGCATTGGCAGAGTTCCGTATTAGGGGAATCAATACCAACATGGCCTTTTTGGATAATATCTTGAGCCATCCCACATTTAGGGAAGGGAAGGTTACGGTTAACTTTATTAAGAATGAACCGGCACTTTTTGAGATTAAGGAATCCAGAAACCGGGCCAACAAGGTTGTACAGTATTTGGCGGAAACCATCGTTAATGGGAATCCAGATGTAAAAAAGGTAAACCCAGACCACGTTTTTTCAAAACCTATTATACCTACATTTCCTAAAAACGAGCCTTATTCAAAGGGTACTAAAGACTTGTTAACAGAACTGGGTCCCGAGCAATTTGCAGCATGGTTAAAGAATGAAAAAAAGGTTCATTTTACAGATACTACAATGCGCGATGCGCACCAGAGTCTTTTGGCGACTCGCATGCGTACCACGGATATGTTGAAGGTTGCTGAAGGTTTTGCAAAGAATCACCCAGAAATTTTCAGCATGGAAGTATGGGGAGGTGCCACTTTTGATGTTTGTTTACGATTCCTTAAGGAAAATCCATGGGAGCGTTTGGCATCATTGCGCAAAGCAATGCCCAATTTATTGCTCCAGATGTTGATTCGTGGTTCAAACGGAGTCGGATATACCGCTTATCCGGACAATTTGATTGAAAAATTTGTAGAGCAATCCTGGGAAACAGGAGTGGATGTTTTCCGTATTTTCGATTCGCTTAATTGGATGAAATCTATTGCCCCATGTATTGAACATGTTAGAAATAGAACCCAAGGTCTTGCAGAAGCGTCTATTTGCTATACAGGTGATATTTTGGACACCACAAAAACAAAATACAACTTAAAGTATTATATACAACTTGCCAAGGATGTTGAAAATGCTGGAGCCCATATTTTAGGGGTAAAGGATATGGCAGGGCTTCTTAAACCGGGAGCAGCATATGAACTTATTTCAGCTTTAAAATCAGAGATTAATATTCCAATTCATTTGCATACCCATGATACCTCGTCCATTCAGGCAGCAATGTATTTAAAGGCAATTGAGGCAGGGGTTGATGTGGTTGACGTGGCTTTGGGAGGACTTTCAGGTCTTACTTCCCAGCCTAACTTTAATTCGGTAACGGAAATGCTACGTTTCCACGAGCGTGAAAACAAGCTTGACACGGAAAAGCTTGCTGAATATTCAAACTATTGGGAAACCGTAAGAAACTATTACTACCCTTTTGAATCTGGACTTAAGGCAGGAACAGGAGAAGTATACTCCCATGAAATTCCGGGAGGACAATATTCTAATTTAAAGGGTCAAGCGATTGCCTTAGGGTTGGAAGACAAGTTTCCGGAGGTGACCAAAATGTATGGAGAGGTAAATCAACTTTTTGGGGATATAGTTAAGGTTACACCAAGCTCCAAAGTTGTTGGAGATATGGCACAGTATCTAATCAGTAATGGTTTGACCGTTGAAGATGTTTTGGAACGTGGAGAGACTATTTCTTTTCCGCAATCGGTAATCAGCTTCTTTAGAGGAGATTTGGGACAACCCGTTGGTGGTTTTCCAAAAAAGCTTCAGAAAATCATTTTAAAAGATGAAAAACCATATACAGATAGGCCAAATGCCCATCTGGAATCTATAGATTTTGACAAGGAATTTAAAGCTTTCAAACGAAAATTTAAGAAAGGAATGGGTCGTGATTTGCAGATAACCGATTTTCTTTCCTATAAATTGTACCCAAAAGTTTTTCAAGATGCATATGATCACCATGTACTCTATGGAAATGTGCTGAACATACCGACCAAAAATTTCTTCTATGGCATGGATGTAGGAGAGGAGATTATGGTTGAGATTGACCAAGGAAAAAATATTTTGGTACAGTTACAACTCGTTGGAGAACCGGATAGTTCTGGTAATGTGAATTTATTTTTTAAAGTGAATGGCCAATTGAGCAACGTCATTGTGAAGGATAAATCCATCAAGGTTGAGAAAAAGGAAAATGTAAAAGCAGATAGCTCCAACCCAAAGGAAATTGGTTCTCCATTGCAGGGATTATTGTCAAATGTTCTGGTGAAGAAAGGTCAGGAGATAAAGAAAAATCAGCCTTTGTTCATTATTGAAGCCATGAAAATGGAAACCACGGTTACCGCAACAGAGGAAGGAATTGTGGATCGTATTCAATTGACATCTGGTTCACTGGTAAACAGCGATGATTTGATTCTGGTTTTGAAATAGGAACAGTTTATTAGATGCTAAGACTTTGTTCTAATCCATAAATAATTTGGGTAAGAACAGTGAAATCTCAGGAAAGAGGGTAACTAGAATTAAAACCAAGAACGATATCCCCAGAAATGGAAGACTGGATTTACTGACCTCGGACATTGAAACTTTTCCTATGCTTGATGAAACAAATAAACAGATACCTACTGGAGGTGTTGTCAAGCCAATCATAAGATTGAGCACAGCGATTACCGCAAAATGAATTGGGTCTACTCCAACGGCCAATGCAACTTTCAACAAGATTGGAAAAAGAACCAATAGTGCTGCAATGGTTTCCATAAAGGTTCCCACGAATATCAACAGTATGTTTATCAAGAGCAAGACCACAAATTTATTGTTTGAAAAATCAAGTATTCCTTCGGAAATTACTTGAGGAAGTCTTTCTGTAAGCAAAATCCAGCCAAATAAATTGGCAAATCCGATTAAGACCATTAGTGAGGCGGAAGTCTTCATGGAATCCAGGACAATGTGCTGAATATTTTTTAGGTTGAGTTTTTTATAAACGAATGTACCTATTAGCAATGCATATAAAACAGCTATAATTGAAGCTTCGGTAGGGGTGAAGATGCCACCAACAATTCCAAAGAGGATTATAAAAGTCATTAAAAGTGACCAAAATGTATCTAAAAAACCTTTGGCTACCTGCTTAAAACTACTTCTTGGGTGTTTTGGATATTTTCTTTTTTTTGAGATGTAATACGCAACTCCCATCATTCCCATACCCAGCAATAAACCTGGAATAGCTCCTGCAAGGAACAATCGGCCAACAGACAAACCACTTAATGTTGCCGCTATGATCATAGGGACACTAGGAGGGATAATTGGCCCAACGGTGGAGGAGGAGGCAGTTACAGCACATGAAAAACCAGCATCGTAGCCTTCTTTTTTCATGGCTGGAATTATAACAGCACCTATACTTGCCGTATCGGAAATGGCTGTTCCAGAAATTCCAGCAAAGAGCATGGAAGTTCCAATATTTGCCAAAGCCAACCCGCCTCGAATATGCCCCATAAGGTGATTGCAAAACGCTATGATTTTTTCCGTTAACCCTCCTGCATTCATAAGATTACCAGACAGAATAAAACCGGGCACACTCAGTAGAATAAATACATCTATTCCAGAATACATTTTGGCTGGAAGTATAACTAAAGGTATTCCCTTTACCAGAACATAGGCCAAACAGGATATCCCCAATGAAAAAGCAATTGGAAACCTGAGGACAAGACAAACAATAAAAACTAGTATCAGAACTGTTATCATTTGGTTTTTTTTAGGTTGGTTTTTAAACTGTAAAATGCATAAATGCAAATAGATAAGGACATTACAACAATACTTGTAAATGCTATGGCCATGGGTGCACCCAAGCTAGGCGAACTTTCAGGGATTCCCAAAGCAACGTACTGCAATGCAAAAATCCCAACGATAGAGAACAGCACAAAAATTGAGAGTGAAATGAGGACTTCTACAATTTGTTGGTGTTTGGGTTTTAATTTGTTGTAAAATATATCCAAACTCACATAATAGTCATCCTTCATTGCCAATCCAGCTGCAAAACTCATTGCATACACAAAAAAGAAACGTGAAGCTTCCTCTGTCCAAGACGGTGCGCTATCCATCAAAAACCGTGCATAAATTTGCGTCAATGTTGCACTTAGAAACCCTAAGGTGCTAATTAGGGTGCCAAGTTTCAATATGCGTTCAATGAGTTTTTTCATTCTCTCTCTTTTTTCATTTCCTGCACTTGAAAGTACACTTCTTTCATTTCTGGAGACAAGCTATTAAATAGCGCATCACTACACTTCTGGTTAAAAGCATCTTTGTCTACCTCAACGAAGGTCATACCCTTATTTTCAAGTTCTTGTTGAACACTTTTTTCATTGTTGATAAAAAGTCGATGTTCATAGTGTACCATTTCGGCAGCGCACTCGTCAAATATTTTCTTTAGGTCATCAGGAAAAGATTGATATTGCTTTTCTCCAATTACAGGATAGGTCCAGCTTACAACATGTGCGGTTAGATTGATGTATTCCTGTACTTCCGCAAAGCCGGCACTGTTAATCATGGCAAAAGGATTTTCCTGTGCTTGAATGGTACCTTGCTGCAAGGAGGTAAATACCTCAGAAAATGCCATGGGAGTTGGTTTTGCCCCTAAGGCTTCCCACGCTGTTACAAATGAAGGTACGCTTGGAACACGTATAATAAGTCCCTTCAAATCATCTGGATGCTTGATGGGTCTATTTGAGGTAAGGTGTCTGGGTCCTCTCTGAAAATACCCCATGGTTCTTAAACCAGTTTTCGTTCGCATTTCACTATCAATCTTTTGTCCGATAGGACCATTGATAAGGTTTTGCATGTCTATGGAATCTCTCAATAAAAAGGGCATTTCACTAAAAGCAACAATTTCAATCCAATTGTTGAGCATGGAACCTGTAGTGGTCATATCTATTACCCCAGCTTGAATAAGCCGAATTGCCTCTATTTCTTTGGCCAGTTGTTCTGAGTGATAGTTTTCAACCTTTATTCTACCATTGGAACGCTCCTCTATTTGTGCTGCAAAATATTCAAAGGCTTGGTACCAGGTATGGTTTTCATTGACCAAGTGACTTGCCCTCAGCAAAAATTCAGGTTCGTCTTTTTCTTGGCAGCCCAAAAAAAAGAAAACGAAAAAAAGGCCAAATAGTGCTATTCTTTGCATGTAATCCTTTACTATTTTATTGCGATGGGACGACCAGGTGAACCCGTTGCTCCCTTAAATCTAATAGGAGTAAAAATGAATAGGAAATTATAAGTCTTATCCGAAGCTAATTCTTCAAGATTAAGGTTTTCCAAATTAAACACACCATTTTGGGCAATTAGAAATTGGTGTACGGGCGCTTCCAAATCTGAATTTGAATTGGGTATAACCTCCGTCCCAAATTGGTCAGATCCTACCATTGTTACATTTTTGTCCACCACCCATCGAGCAACTTCCAATCCTATGCCCGGTGGATTTTTGTTATACGCTTCTGGGGTATTCCAAAGTGTTGCCCATCCAAAGCGAAATAAAATAACATCTCCATTTTCAATATCACTTTCTTTTATCCCTTGTTTTTTAAGAGCACCCTTAACGTCTTCCACAGTTACCTCATAACTATTGGGAAGAACAGTAAGATTTTTATATCCGGCAATATCAATTAGAAAACCCTTGGTAATTATCGGTTTTATATGCTCCACCCCAAGTTTTTTAAGTCCTGCGCTATCATATATTTCTTCTCCTGTAAATCCGTTATAATAGACATCTTTGATTGAACCGTCATCAAATTTCATCTGAGCGCCAACATGTCCTGGGCCATCAAACTGTGTGCCCACTTGACCAATTTCGGTTATCAAAAGTTCTTCATTAAAGATGAGGTTATTTTCACCAACAGGTCCACCACTTGGTGCTCCTGGACTTCTCATTTCATAGATTCTTTTGCCAAAAAGGGGCATTCCAGCTTCGTAAATTTGTCCAAGTTCATATACCTTTCCCGTTTCTACCAACTTGATAGATTGCACTATTTTTTCAGGAGTAATCCAATTCGATGCTCCGGCTTGATCACCTTCTCCCCAGATTGGGTGTGGCCACCAAGGTCCTTTTTCTTTGCTCTGGCCCTGAAGCGCTATGAATGGAATCAATAACACCGCAATTGATAGTACTTTTTTCATTAAAAATTGTGTTTTGATGATTTATACCTCTTTGAGATGTATATGCGATTGATTTTTAAATCTTTCGACTATACTTTACTTCTGTTAATTGAGATTAATGATTTTAAATTTAGCCAATTCTAGCTTGACCGTACAAGAAAGTACAAAGTTTGTAACAGATGATTCCCAAACCATTACATTACGGTCTTAAAAGAAGATGGTTTTTTTAGTAAAAAACCTTGATTTATGATAGGAGAATGTAAATTAGAATGGTGAGTGCTACTAAAACTATACCCGAAACATTGACCCATCGCCAGCTTTTATCACTGGTATCTTGTTCAATGGTGTCTACATAGTCTTTACTCGGATACATTTTGGATACCACTAACATAATAATAAAGTTCAGGACAAACTCTATTCCCCAAAGATGGACAAAATGGATGTTGACTTCTAAGATAAATGTTGCAAGTATGTAAAATGCAAAACCAAAAAACAATCCGGCCTTGGCTCCTTTTGCATTTACCTGTTTAACAAAGATACCGGCCAGGATTACGGAGGAGATTGGAATAAAAAAGATTCCATTCAATTCCTGAAGTAAAAAATAAAGACCATCTGGGGCATAGGCTACTAATGGAGCAACTGCAATAGCAACAATGGCCAATATTATGGATACCATTTTACCATAATAAACCAGTTTTTCGTCACTAACACTTTTATTGATCAGCTTTTTATAGATGTCATAACAGAAAACTGTGGATGCAGAATTTAAAACACTGTTGAAAGTACTAAGAACTGCTCCCAAGATTACTGCAGCGAAAAAACCATATAAATAAGCTGGCAACACCTTTTTTACCAACATTGGATAAATAAGGTCTGGTGTTTCGTAGTAAGCGTCTTTAAAATAGTAAAAGGCAATCAAACCTGGTAGTACAATTATCAATGGCACCAACAGTTTTAAAACACCTGTATAGATTAATCCTTTTTGTGCTTCAACGAGGTTTTTTGCCCCAAAAGCTCTTTGGATAATGGATTGGTTCATTCCCCAGAAATAAATTTGGTTGATCATTAGCCCGGTAAACAAAACTGAAAAAGGTAATACCGAATCTGGTGCTCCAATAATGTCAAATTTATCTGGTGCAAAATCATATACTGTACTTAAACCATCAAATACATTCCCTTTTCCTATTTGATACAATGCTATGGCCGGAATCAACAACCCACCTAACATAAGACCTATACCATTTAACGTATCGGAATAGGCAACTGCTTTTAACCCACCAAAAATTGCATAAAGGGATCCAATCACCCCTATTGCCAAAACGGTATATAAAAGGCCTTCACTTTTGGTAATGTTGAACAGTTCAGAAAAATTAAAAACGCTTTCTATGTTTATTGCCCCAGTGTAAAGAACTATTGGAAGTAGGGTAACTACAAAAGAAAGCATCAATAATAATGCAACAACGGATCTTGTAACTCCATCAAAACGTTTTTCAAGAAACTCCGGTATGGTGGTTAGACCCATGCGAATAAAACGGGGAAGAAAAAAAATGGCAGCTATTACCAGAGCAATTGCTGAAGTAACCTCCCAAGCAATGACTATAATTCCATTTTTATAGGAACTCCCATTCATTCCTATTAAATGTTCCGTTGAAATATTTGTAAGAATCATGGAACCTGCAATAATAGGCCCCGTAAGACTTTTTCCCGCTAAAAAGTACTCCTTTCCAGTTTTAAAATTATCCTTGCGTAATTTATAAACCGTGTAAAAAATCACGAAAAAGGTAAAACCAAAAAAACCGAGGAGTGTCAATAACATTGGAGTTGGATTGTCTTAAAACTTCAATGTTTCTGGTAAATATTTTGATACTAAATCTTGGTAATAGGGTTTTAACGCCTCTGCATCCGGTGGAGTGGGAGCTTTGGAGTATAAATCGTATGGATTGAATTTTTTGACCCATTCGAACATTTCATGATCTTTTTCATTCATTAGGTGGGCATAAGCTCCTTCTTTGTGCTGGGCATAAAAAGAATGATAACGAATAATATACAATGCCGGGTCCGGTAAATGATTTTTCATAATCTGATACAAATATTCATCATGTCCCCAGCTCATTTTCACATTGTCCAAGCCGCAGTTCGGCTCATATACACCATATTTGGATGTAAACCTTTCATCTGTACTATCGGGATTGTCTTTAAAGAATTCTGGATATACAATTTTGTCCGAAAAACTGCATCCAACAGGAAAAGTGTCTCCAACAACGGCCCATTGCGGTTCCCCGAACAAGCACAGTACTTTTCCAATATCATGTATGAAACCGGTAAGCACAAACCAATCTGGATGGCCATCTTGTTTTATGGCTTCTGAAGTTTGTAGCAAATGCTGTAGTTGATCTAAGTCAATATCCGGGTCACTATCGTCAACAAGGGTATTTAGATATTCAACGGCACCCCAAAGTGACATCTCCTTTTTATCAAACTTTAAAAACTCTTTCTCCTTTTCGCAAACAAAGTCATATGTCTGGAAGGTGTGGTTTAAACGGTAGAATTCTTTTACCCCTTCGACCCTTTCAGAGTCGACATAGTTTCTGAATTCTTCTTTTTCTTTTGCCGTGGCATCAGGATCAGGATATCTTTCCAATAAACTATTTTCCCAATCATCAACTTGTTCCATTGGGTTTTTGTCTGTTGCTTTGGAAGAATTCTTCATAGAATTTTAATTTAATGGTATGTTATTTTAAAACATATAGCTCAATTACACATGATAAAATTATAATTTCCTGTAAGAGCTTATATGGAGTATTTTGCCAAAAGCATGGATTGATTTTTATATGAAATGGCTTATATAATATCCACTCTTACTTCATCTTTTATAAGTTTACTTGGTGGATATCCAAATTGTCTTTTAAAACATCTACTAAAATATAAAGGATCATTAAAACCAACAAGCGTAGTTACTTCTGAAACATTATACTTTTTGGTCTTTAAAAGAATTGCTGATTTCTTCAAACGTACGGTACGAATAAATTCGTTGGGGGCTAAATCCGTCAGTTCTTTAATTTTCCGATATAATTTAGAGGAACTCATACCTAATTCTGCACATAGGAATGCCGTTGTCAGGTCCGTTTCTTTTAGATTTTTATCGATGAGCTGGGTAACTTTTTGCATAAATTTCTCATCAATTGGAGAATGGGTAAGAAGACTTATTTCACTTTCGGCTTCCACAGAAAATTTGGATTTTAATCCCATTCTGGTAGTAATGATATTTACTATCCTGGTTCTTAATAGTGATGGATCAAATGGTTTGACCAAGTAGCCATCAGCTCCAACATTAAATCCTTTTACCTTATCTTCATTTTCAGAAAGTGCCGTCAAAAGGATTACGGGTATATGGCTAATAAATTCATCACTTTTGAGCGCGGCACAAAACTCCAATCCATCCATAACGGGCATCATTACATCTGCAACACATATTATGGGTTTGATCTGCTTGCAGAGGCGAAGACCTTCTTCTCCATTTTCTGCACTATATACCTTGTAATAATCCGATAAGTAGTCTATAAGATAATTTCGAAGCTCGGTATTATCTTCTATCACCACAATTTTTTGCTTTAAATTGACAGAATTAAGTATCTTTTTCTTCGGTTTCACCACTTGTACTTCTTTGGTGATTTGATATGGCAATAGCTCATTGATTTCAAAATCCTCATAGAATTTGCGACTAATAGGAACTTTTATGGTGAATATGGTTCCTTCTCCCGACTTACTTTTAAAAGCTATGCTGCCCTTATGCAACTCAACCAAAGACTTTACCAAGGATAGCCCTATTCCTGAACCAGTCGTACTTTCTTTACTGTTTCTAGCTTGATAGAATCTGGAAAAAATATTCTTTTGACTGGCTTCGGGAATACCTATTCCATCATCACTTACCTCAATGATCAAATGTTCGGCCATATCATCACTCAACCCTAAAAACAAATCTACGTTGCCATGATTATTGGAAAACTTTAAGGCATTGGACAACAAATTGTATAGGATTTTGTCCAGCTTGTCTTTATCAATCCAACCTGAAATAGTTTCGTTTTCACAGTTGAAATTAAAAGAAATATTCTTGTTTTTGGCGAGTTCCTTAAAGGATTCAAAAATACTTTTTGATTGTTCCAAAATATCAATTTTTGACACCTTCAATTGTAGTTCGCCCGTTTGTGCTTTTCTAAAATCCAGTATTTGAGTAACCAGGTTTAATAGTCTATTGGCATTATGATGGATCAATTTGGCTCTTGTTTCCTGATACTCGTTCTGAGTTTTACCTGCTTGTTTCAACAGGTCTTTTGCTGGACCTAAAATTAAGGTCAAAGGTGTTCTTAATTCATGTGAGATGTTGGTGAAAAACCTAAACTTCTCATTGTTCAGTTTTTCATTTCGTTCTTGTTTCAGTTTTTCAAGTAGCAAAGCTTGCTTTAGCTTCATCCTATTTTTTAATTCTTTTTTACCAAGAAATATGAGAAGGGCTATTATCAATATAAACAGGAAAAATGCTTTGTAAGTAAACCAAAAAGGTGGCAAAACCCTAATGTTGAAACTTGCTGTCTCACCCCAATACCCATTACTGTTACTGGAGCGGACCTTGAAAGTATAGTTGTCTGGATATAAATTGGTGTATTGTACGGTTCTAGAACTATTATTGGCCGAAATCCAATTTTCATCAAAACCTTCCAGCATATATTCAAATTGGTTCAATCGTTCATTTGAATAGGAGGGATTTGAGAACTGGATTGAAAAATTACGGTTGTTATATTTGAGTGTGACCTCTCTTTGAAAATTTAAATCTTTGTCCAAAACAGTTTGTCCATTGATTTCCATTGCTGGGTATACCGTTTTATTTTGGACTTTAAATTCAGAGATAAAAGGTTTTGGAGACCATTGATTTTCTTTTATGGTGTAGGGTGAAAAATGGATAACACCGTTTTTACCTCCTAGAAATATCTTGGAACCTGCTATGTGATAAAAACCACTTGAGCTGAAAACATCTAACCTATTTCCACTTTTAACATGATAAACATTAAGGGCCCCGCTGCTAGGCTTTAATCGACCAATACTGTTATTCATGTTCAGCCAAAGGTTTCCATTGGTATCCATTACCATATCGGTAATCCATTTTCCTATAAGTTCTTTGGGTTCTTTTATGGCGACAAAATTGTTCAATTCTGGTTTGAAGGTGCTTAGGCCCATTCGAGTAGCAGCCCAAACTTTATTATCGGTATCTATTAGTACATCACTGACATTGTTGTGTGGCAAAGATTCTTTATCCTCAGTATTGGATTGGTAGATTGTTGTACTCTTGGTAGAAATATCATACGTGACCACACCATCTTCCGTTGCAAACCATAATTTTTTGTTCTCCTTGTCAAAAGCAATTTTATTAATAGAACTTCCTTCTGCTATTTTGCTTGTATCGGGAATAGGCCTTAGGCTTTTCTTGTTCAATAGTATAGCTCCCTCTCCAAATGAGCCAATGGCCATTCTATTTTGGTCTATACTTTTAAAGGTCAAAACAGGCGAAGACTTAAAACCAACATCTACGATATCGGTTTCCTTGGTCACATAATTATATACCAATACCTCACCGTTCCATAGACCGCAATAAAAGATTCTTCCATCTGTGGAATAGATACTAGCTATATCTGAAGTTTTGTTGTAAAGTGGGGTGATTAAGTCATCATCAAAAAGAAACAAGCCATTATGCCGTGTTGCAACGATAAGTTTTTCATCAAAAGTTTTGGAAAACCCTCTAATTCCGGGTGCTTGATTGTCAATATGTTCTGATATACCCTTGTTTAACTTAAATTGATTTTCATAAGGATCGTATTTATCCAAACCGTCCTCGGTTCCAATCCATAAAACATCTGAAGTATCGAAGTAAAGAGAAGATATCAGGTTGTCCACAAGTGAGGTATCATCCGAAAGAATCGTATAATGCCATTCAAACTTTCCTTTTGCAATATCTTCCAATTGATCACAGACCAACAACCCCCCTAAAGTCCCCAGCCAATAACGCCCTTCCGGAGAACGTGCGATTGATACAAAATATGGACCAACTTGATCTCTAGTATAGCTATCATCGATATAGAGGTTTTCAAAAACATCATTTTCCTTATCCAATTTGTACAAACCACTTCGGGTGCCTACGAAAATATCTGACTTATGATCTTCGTAGATAAAGTATATATAGGGATTTTTCTCATTGGAAAAAGGAATAGATAAGGAATACGTTATTGTTTGATCAATTTTCCCATAATTATCAAAGCTGAGTTTCGCAATGGATCTTTTTTCATAGCTACCTATCCAAATATTGCCCTTTTTATCTTCAAAAATTTCTTTTATGTACTCAAAACCTTCAAGAGGTATTTTTTTGAATTTTTTAGATTCGGGATAGAACCTAAATAGTCCTTTGGTTTTTGTACCGACCCAAACGCTTTTCATTCTGTCTACCAGAACCGAACGAATTTCATGGTCCGTGATGCTGTTGGGATTGTTTTTTTCTGGTAAGAAGGTTTCAAAATTATGGGTCTCGATATCAAGTTTGGTTAATCCATTTCTTGTACCTATCCAAAGATTATTGGAATCACTGTCAAACTCAAGAGCTGTAATGTCATCATCGTTTAAGCTATTTTCATTGGAAAAAGAACTCAGGTACGATTTAAATTCATAACCATCAAAGCGATTAAGGCCTGAAAAGGTTCCCAGCCAAAGAAAACCGTTGTTGTCCTGGACAATATGACGGACCGAGTTGTGGGACAACCCACTATTATCATTATAATGCTCAAACTTTATGTTCTGTGCATATAAAAAAGTTATGCCACTGATAAACAGTACAAGGCATAGTTGTTTTTTTATTGCAAAACATGATTTGAATAACATACTACAATTTACATTTTTAATAATTAAAGAGCATTCTTTTTAGGATTACAATCGCTCTATTGTATTAGTTTTTAGATTAATCATAAAATTTCCGGATGGATGCCCATGCATCGCCTTATAAAAAATATTGCCCCAGAGCGACATTTCCAAATTTTCACAATTCATCAAGTGCTTGCATACCAATTCATATTGTGCCAATCTTTTGCTACCAATCTTTCCTTTTGCCAATTCCCCTGCGTTTCTCAATTTGTAGAAATCATATACCATATCTAAACCGGTCCATTTATTTAGAGCCATATATTCAGGTTTATTTTTACTGAGTTTGCCAATTGAGGGGATTGACTTGGTGTTCTTTAGTTCCAATTTCAATAGATCATTTCCAGTCGATTTTTCCAATTTTGTGATAAGTTCAGTTGGCCAATCGTTTTTTAAAAAGCGTAATCGCACAAGTTCTTTTAAATGCTGTTCAGTAAAATCGATATAGGTTTTAGATGCTAATATTTCTTTATCCCAAATCGTATTTGTTGCCGATTTCTTTAGATGTTGATGTTCTTGCTCATACAACAGGAAAAGGGAACTGAAATTTGAAACGGAATCCACGACAACAGTCTCTATTTCCATTTCTTCTTTTGAATTGATGGTAAGTATTTTGAAAGCGGGTATATAGCCGGCCAAAGAGGGTGTTTGAATATTGTAGAGTGTTTTTCCGCTTTTAGCTTTGTGGATTCCAGTATCATTCATGTGCATATGACCTCCAAAATGAAGCTGTATTCCTAAATCTGCAAATAATTCTGCAATGGTATCTTTTGGAACTCTATGCATCTGCATCTTGTCCTTTCCAAAAAGTTGCTCCATTTCTTTGGAAGCTCCATCATAAAATTCAACCATTGGGTAATGGCTAAAAGCTATCAAAATCTTTTCCCTCTTTTCAGCTTCTGAGGAAACTTTTCGTATCCAAGGTAGTAGATGTTTTTTATGGGTCAATATGTTATTATACCCAATACTGGCACTGGAGGTTTCGTTGATTTTAGAAGAATTGCCACTAATATATATGTTCGCATCTATACCCAATAACCAAATGTCTTTTATAGGTTCCACTAAATAGCTGGCATCTGGTATGGAAATCTGTTTTTCATTATCCGAGAATTTTCTTTTTTCCACTGCTGAAATTGAAACAGCTTCAGTTAATGTATAATTATCATAATCGTACAATGAAAAGGGTGTTTCCCAATACAAAAATTCTTTTTTCGGAAAAAACCCAAAGGATGAGAGTTCATTTAAAATCTCTAAATATCCCCATTGTTTAATTTCGGACGAAATTATAGGATGCAGTTTATGATTACTGCTTATAAGAGAGCTATCGCTTAAAATGGCTAGCTCATTGCCTTGAGCGCCTAGAAAATTAGTTTTTCCAGCTTCTCTGCTATAAGGCCTCACAGGATCATGGTTACCAGTGGTCAGAAAAAACTGGATACCATGGTTTACTGTGTAAGCATCAAGTATTTTTTTTAGTGCCTTAATATTTATGGGTTGCCCGTCATCACTAAAATCACCAGGTAAAACAACAAGAGTTATGTTTCTTGAAACAATTTCATCCAAAGCTGTTTTAAAAGCGAAATAATTCTCGTTAAATAATCGCGTTGATCGCAGTTGCGACCCCATTGTTCTTATGGTATTGTAACTGCCGGTAGCTGGATTTTTGATTCCCTTATAGTTGGCATCGATAAAATTTGCATGAATATCCTGTAGGTGTACATCGGCCAAAAAGGCAATCTTGACAGGTTCTGAAATCGTTTTTTGTTCGCTTTTACATGAGCCAATAACTACAAAACAGAGAATCTGAATAAAATAAAAGTAAAATCTATTTTTCATTAAGGCTCTCTTTTAATTGTTCATTCTTTCATAACTACCGTCCTTAAAAATAATTTGAAACTGTGATGGAAACAATTGCGAGGGAACATAATAATCAGTGGATATGACGTGTGCCCCTGAAGCTTTTGCTTTTTCAAACCTGTTATAGTCCATGGTCCGGGCTTCTTTGGTACCTGCATCGGCGCGGGTCCTAACCATATAGCCTTTGGTTACCAATTCTTTTATATAATCGAAATCTTTAACAGGGTCGTTAATAATTCTAAAAGCAGCTTCTGGGTTGCCTTCCGGGCTGTTTACAAAAAGCATTCGATTTTTTAATGATGGATGGTTTTTAATATAGCGGTCGATTTTTTCCTTTTTCTCGTCCAAAACAAAAAGGAATCGACCTTGTACTGAATCTAGTTCTGGCCAACCTTTTTCTAAAATGGCATTTTCCAAGCTTGGAAAATCTCCTCGTACCATATCTGGTGTAATCAATTGCTCTAATGGGAACACACTTTTTATTTCTATATCAATGCTATCAAGAGCGGCAGTTGTGAAGGGTAATGGTTTTTTGGTTTGCGGAACTTGGCTATCCTTTGCATTTATCAATATTATGATCGGAGTGTGGTTTTGATTCTTATCTGACCATTTTTTTAGCTCTTTCAATCCGTTCTTAAAAAGTAGTTGGTGGCTTCTAAAGTCAATATCCTGAACATGGAACATTTTTAAACCAGGTTGTTCCAATATTTTCTTTTCATCAAAGGGCAAAGGCACCACGCCTCTTTTTTTTACAATTTCTATTCCGCCGGGATTGGCAAATCGTCCACCAAGAGGGTCATGAAAAATATCAAGTTCTAAATTTCTAAGGCCTAAATCCAATTGCTCCGTTAGTGAAGGATGTCCATATTGCAATGATTCTGCCGTGCGGGAATCATGTACAAAAAGATATTCCCATAAGGGTTGCTCTATTGGTATTTTATAACTGTTATGGCTTCCAATGACCTGAATCTGATTTAAAGCCTCTTTTTGCATTTGGCCCTGACAATTTACCATGACAAGTACACAAAAAGAAAGTAGCATATTTAGATAATTCTTTTTCATCACTTGTAAGCCTTATGTATAAAAATTGATATTATTTTATAAAATCTACATTCGTCAGTTTCACTACAATTGGATTGGGCCAGATTTTATCGTTATATAATCTATGAGCTTTACTTATTGATATTTCCAAAGAATTTTCATGTTGCGTAAATGTAGAAATAGGATTGTTTTCGGGCCAATATTCTACTACTAAATCATTTTGCCCCAATACCGATATAGTAGTCTTCTCTGTAGCTTTCAGGTATTTTATTAAAAAATTCCTGCGGAATCCTTTAAACCAATCTTTTTGACCGGTAATAAAAACATACACAGCATTTTCTTTTTCATTTTGGGTAAACCATAAATCGCCATCTCTTATTTTGTGGGGTGACGGGCGAATACTTTTTATGGCTTCATCATTAACAAACATCCAAAGTGCTACTTCCCTTAAACGTTCTTCTTGTTCAATGGGTAATTCACCATTTGGTTTTGGTCCTACGTTTAAAAGGAAATTACCTCCTTTTGCGCGAATTTCTATTAGTTTATTGATGAGGTCTGTTCCTGGTTTATATGTTTCGTTAGTTGGTTTATATTGCCACTGTGTGCCCATGGTCATACAGGTTTCCCAAGGCCCTTGCATAGCTGCGTTAGGAATTTTTTGTTCCGGTGTGTTCATTTCACCACGAGTTACAATTACATCGGGGTATTTGGAATGCACATATTGCACTATTGGTCCATTTTCAAAAGAATCAAAAAACACTACGTCTATTTTCCCATAATTTGTAAATAACTCATCCAGTTGCTTTAAATCATACGCTAAAAGCTCTGGGTTATCAGTTACCTGACTCATATGTCGTTTCCTGGAAATTAAGGTTCCTTGTTCATGAAGAAAATGAAAATCTTCAGGGGAAAAATAGATACCCACTTTAATGCCAAATTTCCTTAAAGAATTGAATAACATTGCTGTTATATCTTTTCCATAAGGGGTGTTCATTATGTTAAAATCTGTTGTCTTGGTATCCCACATACAAAAGCCATTATGGTGTTTAGTGGTAAAAACAACATATTCTGCTCCAGCTAATTTGAACAATCTGGCCCATTCGTCTGAATCAAATTTGTTTGGATAGAACGTTTTGGGAAGTTCATTTATATACTTATCCAGATAATCATCTGAAGCTCCTACCATAGAATGGCTTATAACACTGCCCAACTGGGAATCCATGCTCCAGTGAACAAATATTCCAAAGCCCATATCCATAAAATCTTGTTCGAGCGCTGGTTTGTTTTTAAGCTGTCCTGTGAGCGTAAAACCTACTAGGCATAAAAGTGGAAAAAGCCGCATAATAATATAAAAGTTGTTTAATCCTTAAGTTTTGACAATCTATTTATTGTCTGGACAAAATTATTCAATAGGTTTTGAAGCAACCATTTTAAGCTCAAGTGTACCACCTTTAATAAGGTCGTTATGGAATATGTGGTAATCATTCAATTGTTCACTATTCCATTGAATTTTATCAATGTACATATTCTCGGAACTATTATTTATAGTTTTGATCTCTAGCTTTTCTCCTGGATAATAGTCGTTGTTCAATTGTATGGTTATTTTATCAAAAATAGGACTACCTATTTCATATTTAGGGTTTTCCATAACTCCACCATTCATTTGAAACATACCTATTTTCATTAATACTGCGAGACTACCCATAAGTCCTTGGTCTTCATCACCATTATATCCGGTAGAAGGGGATAAACCACTAAAAACGGATTGTACAACTTTACGCGACCAGTATTGTGAAAGATCAGGTCTGCCTAATTTAGTGAAAATTTGGGCTGTCTGCATGGAAGGCTGATTGCCATAATTAATAGGGATGCGACTATATTCTGGATGTATTTCACGATCATGTGAACTGCCTGCTGTAAATTGTTGCCCTTCTGAGTTTTTAAATTGTGTATTCAGTTTTTCGATTGCTTTTTCAGTTCCTCCCATCAAATAAGCTAAGCCTTTTAGATCATGGGGAACAAACCAAGTGGATTGGGCACCATTGGATTCATTGAACCCATTTTCATAGAGGTAAGGGTCAAAATCCTTTTTCCAAACACCATCTATGTTTTTAGGACGCATCCAGCCTGTAGAGGAATCATATACATTTTTATAATTCTGGGACCTTTCCATGAAATGGGTATAATCTTCTTCATGATCCAATTTTTTTGCAAGTTGGGCCAATACAAAATCCTGATAGGCATATTCCAGGGTAAGGCTGGCACCATCCTGGTGTATTCCAAATTTACCTTCTGGTATAGGGTAAGGTACATAACCGTTCTTCAAATAGTGAGCAAGGCCACCTCCTAAGTTGGTTTCATGCTCATAGCCTGCTTTTTCCATAATACCACCAAGCATATGGTTCTTTTTTAAGGCTGAATAAATAGTATCTAGGTTTTCTGTTATCAACCCTTGTTGAATGGCACTTACAATAAAAGGAGTACTTGATGCACCTGTCATTACATAGGTGTAATTGCCGCCAGAAGGGCCTCTAGGTATAAGGCCGCCATCTTTACCATATTGTAAGAGAGAATAAACAAATTCTTTTTTAATTTCTGGATATGCCAATCCCCAAAGCGTATTTATGGTCCATTGTGCTCCCCAAAAAGCATCAGAATTATAATGGTTAAAGACAGGGGTGCCATCATCCTTTAAAGGTAACTGGCCTATTCTAAAGCTTTCTTGGGTATTGTCTGGGTAAGCTCCGTTTATATCACTTATTATACGGCGCCCTTGCAATGCATGCCAAAGGTCGGTGTAGAACCGTCTCCTATCTTTGTATGTTGCTCCTTCAACAGTAATTCTACTCAACAAATTGTTCCACTCTTCTTTGGATTCGTCTACTACTTTATCAAAATCCCAATGTGGTAGCTCTGTATCTAGATTGTTCTTTGCATTTTCAATAGAGGTATATGAAATTCCTATCTTCATTAAGAGGGGAATGCTGGATTTCTCCAAATGTAGCATGTAGTTCCCTGTTTGCTCATCAGAATCGACCTCATTAACAGGGGTATTTAATTCAACATGGAAGAAAATGGTATTGGGCTTTGGTTTTCGTCTGGTAGGTGCAACTGTGAATTTACCATTCAATTGGGTTGCGTTTATTTGCGTAATAACCCCATCTAACGTATTACAAGGACCCAATTCTCCATTAAGATTAAAAAGAATAGCATTCTGTGTATTCTCTGGGAAGGTATACTTGTGTATACCAGTACGTTTTGTACTACTGAGCTCTACTTTAGTGTTATAACGATTTAACTGTAAAGAATGATATCCTGGAGAAACTTTTTCATCGTCATGACTGAACTTGGAATAAAAATCTGTAAAAATTTTTGCTTTGTTCTTTTTATTTAATGTCAAAGGCATTACCGAAAGCCCAGATAATTGCCAACCATGAACATGACTAAATCCTTTTATAGTATCTATCTCATATCTATAACCACTGCCCCAGGTACCTGTAAGTTTAGTATCCGGACTTAGATTTACCATTCCAAATGGTCTGCTTGCTGATGTAAATAGAAACCACCTTGAGTTTTCCGTATCCAATTGTGGATAGACCATATCTACTGGCGCTATGCTGGATTCCAGATTAGGTTGAGATACTTTATATGCGGGGCTATTACATGCGTTCCACAAGAGTAGTGAAAGTGTGAACGATATGATAAGTGCCTTTTTTAAAACCATTTGCTTAAATTTTAGTGATTTGGGTTACATTTCGTTCTACTTGATTCAGCATTTCTTGGGTAGGAAAACCATTATTGGGTCTTCTGATAGCAGGGTCGTACCATTTCTCCCATTTTGGGTTTTTGTCGCCTTCCAAACGATTCTGATATATTTTGGCCAAATTCTTTTTTGCATCCTCAAGAATAACAAGAGCTTCCTTTAAGTAGGTAACATTACTGGAAGTCTCATATTTTCTTTTCAGTAGTGACATTTGGTGAAGGTTACTTTCAAATAGCATCAAATCGGAATACAATAATGTGGGTAAATACACATATGAATAATAAAACCCATCTTCTTTTGATAATTTCAATCCTTTTTTTGCCTCGGTCAAGGCACTGTCTATATGCTTTTTGGTGAAGCGCACATGCTCAAGGTCATTTTCTACCCTTTCAAACTCATAGGGCACAGGCGGTTTTCCGGGTCTTTCTATAGGTGAATTTGACAGATAGGCTATGGCTTCACGTATTTCCCATAGATGTTGTACATAACCAATTCTACCAGAAGATTGCGCTTTGTTCAATAACTTCATTGATTTTACGGCATGTACTGCAGTGTTCTTATCAAAATATCGATGCGACCACTCTTCATAATATTGCTCTGCGGAAAAAGTATCTGGATTTTGGCAAACATCACTATAGGCTTCTATATTGAATATAAAAGGTCTAAAGTTTTGACCATTGACCATACAGTATTCATAAGCTCCATAGTCATTGAATATTTTTTTCATTTTGGCCTCCACTTTTTCCGGATACGGATTGTGGACAGTATGATTTAACCAAAAACCAGCATGCATGTAGGTGCCAAACGTGTAGTCATCTGTAGTTTGTGGCAAATGTTCAAAATCGCCAAAACCATCATCTGCCCATGCAATGATCCAATCTTTTGGTGGCCTGAAGCCATCATTATACATTTGCATGGCATCAGAGTAACAAATTAGTGCCTTGGTAGCATCATTTTTATAGGAGTCGACCAAATCATCAAAAACTGTAAACACTTCATTGAATACTTCTATTTTGTCTTCGCCACAGCTACTTTTGTATTCCCAATCCCAAACTTGATTTCGAGGTCTTAGAATAAAAATATCTGTTTTTGCTAATGGAGTCTCTTCAAAATAGTAGCGCCAAGCCTTGATCCAATCTTCTTTATAATCAGCCCAACAACTTGCTTTCTCTTCATCCATGGGATGTATTTGGTAACCCAAAGAAAAATCGACTTGAATTTTCATACCCTTGCTATGGGCATAGTCCATCATTTTCTCTAGGTAGGGAATATCAATTTGATAGTCTGGATGAAGCTCTTGGTATTCTGGACGTAGATAAAATTCCGGTCTCCCCAACATATCGAAAAACTGAATTGCATTGTATCTGAGCTTGACCAAGGAATTGATCATTTCGGTGTAGCTTTCCCAATCATATTCCAATAATTTTCCCCTGTAGCTGGCCAATTCATCCACATCATTTTCAAAATAACATAAAATGGGTACTTTGGGTGGGGCAATCGTTTTACTTTCAAAGGCAAATAAGTCTATTTCATCAATCTTATTAGGTATCTTTCCAGTCCAATATGCCAATGGATCTATACCCAAAACTTCTTCGGCATAATCGTAAACTGCATATTGCATACCTTGAACATTGGAGCCAGCCAATATGATAGCATTTTGTCCACTTTCCAAATTGGACTTTGACCAAATGCCTCCTCTTGGACCTGGATTTTCCTTAGATAGACCTAACAATCCTTCCTTAACCAGATTGCCAATAACTTGATTTGATTCTGTAGTGCCCAGAACGAAGATTGTACCGTTTTTTGGAAATTGACTACCTTCAGAAATAACCAGAATCGTCTTGTCCGTTACTTTTTGAAGATCAACTTTGAAATCGTTTATTGTATTTATTTCGATTTCATTAGCAGTTTTCCCAAGGACCAAATAAACCTTATTTGATTCGTCATTGGAACATGCTATGTTCAAAAAGAAAAAAAGGACAGCCACTGTAGCATAAATGCTACTGCTTATGGTTTTATGTATCCCCATTAGTTATAAATGACTTTTCTGATTTCGAAAATGGTTAGACCTCAAATAATATAGGCAGGCAAATGGGCCTGCCTATATTTTGAAATTAACTAAACTAACTCAAACTACTATTTTTTAAACCTAGTATCCTGGATTTTGTAATAACGAGCCATCTGAAAGTTCTAATTCAGAAGATGGAATTGGTCTTAACAAATGAATACTAGAGTCGAAAGTACCATGGTCTATAACATGTGGATTGTATAAATTTATACGTTCTTCCAATTTACCGGTGCGTTTTAACACTGCCCAGCGATTAGCTTCACCTGCCAATTCTAAAGCCCTTTCGTTAAGTATATCGTCTATGGTAACCGAAGCATATTCATTGGCAACTCCTGTTGCCCGCTCCCTAACAATATTTAAATGCATTAGGGCAGATGCCGTATTTCCAGCTCCTAAATAAGCCTCGGCAGCCAATAAATGTGTGCCGGCTACCCTAAAGACAAAGGTATCACGTGCCCCATCCGTAGTCTCATTAAAAATCTCATCATCAAACTTCTTGAAAATAGGGAAATTTGTCCTTTCAGGATTAAGAGAGTACAGGTAATTAACTCCTGGAATATCATCTGGTAAACCAAATAGGTACTGATCTGGTTGATATACCCAATAGCGATCTAACCTTTCTGCTAATTCTGCTGCATCCAATGCTACTTTTGGGTAGTAAACTACGGTATCTCCTGCTACTATTGGATCGGGTGCCGTAGGCTCATCGCCATCAGCAAGTATAGCCCTATGGATAGTTGCATCTTCCCTAGAATCATTATCTGCAAATAGCGTATAAAAATAGGGAGTAGGCATCATACTGGCGCTACTAAAACCATAGGGTGTTGTTGTTCTGTTTACCCCAGGGTAATTGGCAACTTGGTTCATGAAAATAGAATGTTTGGTATTTACCTGGTCAGTAGTTAATCCTCCTGAACCCCACTGTACTGCAAATAATATTTCATCATTAACCTGATTATCATAACTAAAGACTTCAGCAAAGGTTTGGCTTCTAATGTCATAAGATCCAATAGCTGCTTCTGCAAGAGTTGCAGCGGTATCAAAATCTGTAGCACTTGCAAACGAAGAATAGCCTCTGGTTAAATAAACCTCTGCCAATACATGTTGTGCCGCTCTTTTAGAAAACCGGCCAGTGTCAGGAGCATCCAATAAATCAGGGATTGCTGCTTCCAAATCTGCAATGATTTGTGCGTAGGTTTCTTCTTCAGTACTTCTAGTATAGTCTGATCGAATAGTAGTAGGTTCATCTAATTCCAATACCATACCACCATATTGTTGCACCATATTGAAAAATGCTAAGCCGCGCAATGCTCTCGCTTGCGCAATACCATACGCTTTTTCACCCAATTTGGAATCGCTCCAGTTAATCTGGTTTTCGTATCTATTAATGGCAGTATTTGCTTTTGAAACAAGATCATAGTTTCTTATCCAAGCACTGCCTCCGGTCCCAGAAGTAAAACCAAAATAATCATTCGTGGTAGAAAATGAATTTAATTCACCCTTAATAGTAAACAAATCAGTTCCCAAAAACTTTAAATTGTAATCTTTATAAATATCCCTTAGGGAGACATAAATTCCAACTACTAATTGATCAGCCGTATTTTCATCAATAAAATTTTCGCTTGTTATATCTGAAAAAATATCTTCTTCAATATAACTATCACATGCATTAAAGGTTATCATACCTATTAGTATGAAACCAATGTGTTTGATTTTTCTAGATAGTTTCATTTTACTCTTTTTTATTAATAGGTTAATTTTAAACCGAATAAGACTGTTTTTACAGCATATGTCATATTGTAGGAATTCTGAAGACCAGTTTCTGGATCAGGACCCAAGTAATCTGTAAACGTAAACGGATTTTGAACATCTAAAGACAGTCGCAAGTTTGACACTTTTAATTTTTCCAAAAGATCTTGTGGAAATTGATATCCTAGACCAATATTTGCAACACGCACAAAAGATAAGTCTTCATAGGTCCATCCAGTTCCTCCATAGTCAGGGGATGTGAAGGTTCCGCCTGGATTATTAGGTGTCCAATAATCTATATCCAAGCTATTGAATGTTGCACGATCCGCAGCTGGTGCAAAATTTTGTAGAAATTCAGAATGCCCATAAGCACCTTGTCTGGTATTTACCTGAACATTAAGCTCCAAATTTTTATAATTAAAGGTATTGGTCATACCTGCAATCCAATCAGGAGAGTTTTGGCCTAACACTACCTTGTCATCTTGGTCAATAACACCATCATTATCTTGATCTACAAACTTGTATTGTCCAGGACGATAACCGTAAGAGTTTGCCTCTGCAGCTTCATCCACTTGCCAAATTCCTTCAACTGCATAATTCCAAATAGCATCAACTGGAGCGCCAATTTTTAAGACCCCGTGGTTTCCAAAAGGAATTTCATCTAAATCACCATCAATTTCCAAAATTTCATTCGTGTTTTTGGTGAAATTGATGCTAGTACGCCATGTAAAATCATTGGTTCTTACATTAATTGTGTTCAGCGTAAGTTCTACCCCACTATTACGAACTGATCCAAAATTACCAAGAGCTGTATCGTAACCGGTAATATCAGATAATGCTCTACCAAGAATACTACCTTCAGTAGTTTTGTTGTAGTATTCAAAGCCTGCACTTAATCTGTTATCCAAAATAGAGAAATCCAATCCAAAGTTATATTCTTTGGAAACTTCCCACGTTAAATCTGCATTTGGTAAACCATCAACTATTTTTCCTACAGTTGAATCATCCCCGAATATGTAATTGGAAGCTCCTAAAAATGCTAATGAACTATAAGCACCTATGGTACTGTCATTACCAGCTTCTCCATAACTTAAACGAAGTTTTAGGTTGTTCAGCCAATCTACGTCTTGCAAAAATTCTTCTTCGCTAGCTCGCCAAGCAAAAGCTGCGGATGGAAAGAAGTTCCACTTATTTCCGGCAGAGAGTTTAGAAGAACCATCATATCTTCCAGTAAAAGTAAATAGGTATCTATCTTTAAAAGTATAGTTTAAACGACCGGCAAAAGAGGCCAAGGTCTGTTTTGAATAAAAACTACCATAGTCATTAGGAACGTCTCCTCCTCCTTGAGTATTGAAGAAAAGATAAGCATCCGTATCAAAATTCCGAACCTGAATATCACTACCTTCCAAATTATTATAGTACAATGAAGTAATCAACGTAGTTTTCAGATTATGATCATCGGCCAAATCAAAATCAAAATCCAATATGTTATCCCAAGTATATGAAGTGTTGAAATCTGATTCATAATATGATCGTATACGACTTGGGTCGTTACGTGAAGACTTTGTCAACAATCCACGATATTCCCCAAAACGTTGGGCATTGATATTTGGAGCAAATTGTGTTTTAAAATTAATCCAATCGGTAGGCTTATAGTTTAAAAATACATTAGCAATAACATCTAATGATCTGTTATTTACGCGCCAAGCTCCATCAGCATCATAAATTGGATTAACAAAGCGTAAATCTTGGTCATCAGGAAATAAAATAGGGTCTCCATTAACATCGTTTGGATTTACAGTAGGTGCCAATCGTAAAGAACTTCGAAATAGTTCTCTACTACCTTGTTCACGTTCCGATAGTGCCAAATAAGCTTTGATGCCTACCGTAAGTTTATCTGAAACCCTTTTTGATATGGAAGCACTCAAATTATAACGCTCAAACTCTTCAATGCCCATTACACCTTCATCATGCAAATACCCCAGTGATCCGTTATAGACTAAACCATTACTGCCACCAGACATACCTACAGTATGACTAGTCTGAACTCCTGTTTGTCTGAACAGGTCCATCCAATCGGTATATCTCCCATTGGCAACATTGCTCGCCTCCTCGTTTGAAATTTGAAATTCCGTTGAACGGTCTATAACTACATTGTTATAATCGTCTACGGTTCCAGTACCTGCCCATGCTCTTGCCCTTAATACGTCATCTACAAAATTAACATATTCAGGACCGTTAAATAAGTCTGGGATATTAGTGGCAGAACGCAAACCAAATGAAGCATCATATGTAAAAACAGTTTTACCTTCAATACCATTCTTGGTCGTTATAATGACAACCCCATTTGCACCACGTGATCCATAAATTGCAGTAGCAGAAGCATCTTTTAAAATATCCATTTGTTGAATATCGGCCGGATTCAATACATTAATATCCTCAAAGAAAATACCATCTACCACATATAAAGGTTTTGAAAGGTCATCGCTAAGATTATCACTAATACCATCACGCCCGGCATTGGTATTTGTAATTACTGTATTTCCCCTTATTTTTATGGAAAGTGGCGCTCCAGGTTTGGAGCTTAAGGCTCGTACATCAACACCAGCTACTCTACCTTGTATCGCTTGTCCAATGTCTGTCTTTCGCTGTTCGGTTAATGTTTCGTTGCTTACTGATGCAACAGCTCCGGTAAGGTCACTTTTCTTTACAGAGCCATAACCTATGACCACCACTTCATCAAGACCGGTTGATGAGGTTGTTAATTGTACGGAATAGTTTGAAGAGCCGTCCAGAACAATTTCTTTGGTTTCGAAACCGATATATGACACTACAATAGTAGCATCACTACCTGATACGGAAATACTAAAATTTCCATCAAAATCAGTTACGACTCCATTAGTGGTTCCTTTTTCTTGCACATTGGCTCCTGGTAATGGTACGTTTTGATCGTCAACCACAACTCCAGTAATTTGGGTTTGGGCTAAAGAACCAGACGAAACCGCGAATACCAATGTCAGTATTAAAAGTTTCAATTTCATAATTATACAGTTATTAGTTTTTGATAAAATTATGTTAACTCCAACTTGAAATGATGGACATATCTTTCGGAAATATGGACAAATTGTTTAAGTCATAACAAATAAGCTTGAAAAATATGTATAAGTAACTGTTTATCAATTGATTGAAAGTTATATTTGAATGATAACATAATTTTAGGGTTTATTTTAACCATAAACATTACTTAAATTAGCTTGGCATATGTAAAAAACATGGGTAATAAATTTGTTGACCAAATATGAATTAATCCATGTTTTTGAATGGTTTATCCATTTGTAATATTTAGCATTCAGGTAAGTTTAAAAGTTTATTTATCAACTTATATATAATTATGAAAAATCCTTTTTTTGGTGTAAAAACGGCGCTAGTTTGTTTGGGGCTATCGATTTTTGGTTGCTCAGAAAATCCTAAGGACAATGCTCCTTGGGTAGATTTATTTGATGGTACTTCTTTAGAAGGTTGGACCCAAAAAGGTGGCAGTGCATTATATGAGGTTAGGGATGGAACAATAGTAGGTAGTACGGTTCACGATACACCAAATTCTTTTTTGACATCCAATAAAATGTATAGCGATTTTATACTTGAATTGGAATTTAAGGTGGATTCTTCTATGAATTCAGGCATACAAATACGAAGCAATAGCTTTCCATATTACAGAGATGGCAGGGTACATGGATACCAGGTTGAAATTGATCCTTCCGACCGTGCTTGGAGTGGTGGAATTTATGACGAAGCCAGAAGAGGTTGGTTAAATCCATTAACAGATAATCCTGAGGCTCAAAATGCATTTAAACAAAATGATTGGAACCATTATCGCATTGAAGCTATAGGCGATACCATAAAAACATGGGTGAACACTATTCCGGCATCACATCTTGTAGACGAGAAAACAGACAGCGGATTTATCTGTCTGCAAGTACACAGTATAGGTCCAAAGAAGAAGGAAGGCACAGAAATTATATGGAAGAATATTAAGATAATCACGGACAGTGTTTCAAAATACAGTAGAAAAAGTCCTATTTCGCCCATAATCACCAAAAACAAGTTAACCATTGATGAGAAGAAAAAAGGATGGAAACTATTATGGGATGGAAAAACAACTGATGGATGGAGAGGTGCCAGATTGGATGAGTTTCCAGGCCAAGGTTGGGAAATTAAAGATGGTGAACTTACAGTTTTGTCATCTGGTGGTGAAGAGTCAGCTGCTGGTGGCGATATAGTTACCAAAGAATTATACGGCGATTTTGAGTTAAAAGTGGATTTTAAATTAACGGAGGGAGCAAATAGCGGAATTAAATATTATGTGGATACTGATATTAATAAGGGACCAGGTTCATCAATAGGTTTGGAATACCAAATTCTTGATGACCAGCGGCACCCAGATGCCAAACTGGGAAATCATGATGGTAGTAGAACAGTAGCATCATTATATGATTTAATCCAAGCTGATATCAATAAACCCATAAACCCCATTGGAGATTGGAATACGGCACATATTATTTCGAAGGACAATCATGTGGAACATTGGCTCAATGGAGCAAAAGTGTTGGAGTATGAAAGAAAGAGCGAAGATTATCGGAAACTAGTTTCAGAGAGTAAATATGTAAAATGGCCCAATTTTGGTGAATCCGAAAAGGGACACATATTATTACAAGATCATGGAGACCATGTATCATTCAAAAATGTAAAAATTCGACCTATCAATAATATAAAAGAGTAAGCAATATGAGTTCAAATAGAAGGGAATTTATTAAGAAAACGGCCATTGGAGCAGTAGGTGTTACACTGGGATCATCTAAGGTTAATGCCATGTCCGCTAAGAGTTATTCAAATATTATAGGTGCTAATGATAGGATCAATGTTGCAATCCAGGGGCTGGGAAGAAGATATCAAGCCTTTCTCGGTGCCATTGCGGATAAAAAAAGTAACGTAAAATTACTTTATCTGTGCGATGTGATGAAAAGTCAGCGAGATAGCGCGGCGGAAGTAGTATCAAAAGCTTTGAGCCATAAGCCTGCTTTAGAAAATGATATCAGAAAAGTAATCAATGATAAAGATGTTGATGCCATTTTTATGGCAACACCCGATCATTGGCATGCGCCAGGAGCATGTATGGCAATGCAGGCAGGGAAACATGTGTATTTGGAGAAGCCTTGCAGCCACAATCCCCGAGAAGGTGAATTATTGGTGGCGTATCAAGAGAAATATGGCAGGATTGTTCAGATGGGGAACCAACAACGCTCTTCGGCACAATCACAAGAAATTATTAATGATATCCACAACGGGATAATTGGAGATGTCTACAATGCCATTGCATTTTACACCAGTAAAAGAGGACGGGTACCTAATCAAACAAAAACAAATCCACCAGAAGGATTAGACTGGGAGTTGTTTCAGGGACCAGCGCCAAGAAGGGAATACACGGATAATACTTGGGATTATAATTGGCATTGGTACGGTTGGGATTATGGAACTGCAGAAATGGGAAACAATGCTACCCATGAACTGGATATTGCGCGCTGGGCCTTAGATGCGAAATATCCTGAAAGTGTAGCGGTGAATTCTGGAAAATTCCATTATAAGGATGATGGATGGGAAATGTATGATACAATGGAAGCTACCTTCAAATTTTCAGGAAACAAAACAATTCAATGGGATGGTAGAAGTAGAAACGGTTATGATAAATATGGAGCAGGAAGGGGAACCATTATCTATGGATCCAAAGGATCCGTTTTTATAGATCGAGATGGGTATAAGTTGTTTGATCTGAAAGGTGCAGTAATCAAGGAAAATATTTCCAAAGGCATTGAAGCAGGCAACTCCCTTGGAGGGGGTGGAGGCCTTTCAACAATGCATACATTGAATTTCTTTGATGCAATTAGAGGAAAAGCTGAATTAACATCACCAATAGAACAAGGAGCAATTAGTCAAATGCTTACGCATTACGCCAACATTGCACATAGAATTGATGATTCCTTTGAAGTTGACGAAAATTCGGGCAGAATATACAATAGAGAGGCAATGAAACTTTGGTCAAGAACGTATGAGCCCGGTTGGGAAATTAAACCGGTATAGTTATTGATAAACTTCTTACTTTTAACAATCTCATTTATTAAGTAGTACATGAAAAGGAGAGATTTTGTTGCCACAACCGGTATTGCTGCTGGTTCAGCTTTATTTTCGACTAGTGTTTTGGGACAGTTGTCCAAGCTTTCAAATGCAAATGATACGTTGCAAATCGGTGTAATTGGAACAGGAGATAGAGGTAATGGGTTGATACCCTTACTCAATAAAATTAAAAATGTTGAGGTCGTTGCTTGTTGTGATGTTCTTCCCTTTCGTCTTGAAAAGGGGATTTCCTCAGTTAGCGGGAAGGCCACTGCTTATAAAGATTATAGAAAATTACTGGACAATAAGGATGTGGATGCCGTGCTCATAGCCACACCTTTTAGTACGCATTCTAAAATTGCGATTGATGCCATTGATGCTAGAAAGCATGTATTTTGTGAGAAGACCATGGCCAAGGGTTATGGAAGTATAAAAGATTTGGTTGCCAAAGAAGAAGCTTCAAATGTTGTTTTCCAAACAGGACATCAATACCATAGTTCCAAACTTTATGTACACGTTGTAGACCTTATAAAAAAGGGAAAAATAGGGAAGATTCAAGCTTTTGAATGTCAGTGGAACCGTAATGGGAATTGGAGACGTTCCGTACCAAGTCCAGAATTGGAGCGAGTTGTAAACTGGAGAATGTACCGAGAATTTTCAGGGGGTCTTTTGGCTGAATTATGTTCGCACCAAATAGATTTTGTGAACTGGGTTTTGGAGGCACTTCCGGATACCGTGATGGGTGTAGGAGGTGTTGATTATTGGAAAGATGGTAGGGAAACCTATGATAATATTCATTTAATCTATAGCTATCCTAATGGAGTTAAGGCAAAATTCACATGTCTTACCGGTAATGCCAAAGACGATTATAAAATAAGAGTTTTTGGAGACAAGGGAACTATTATCCTGGATTATGCAAAAGCCTGGTTTTACCCCGAAGGCAAGATGAACAAAAAGATGGGTGAAGTAGACGGTGTTTCAGGGGCCACCATTGGTTGGGACGAAGGAAAGGGAATACCCATTAATGTAGAACACACAGAGCCTACAGAACAGGCATTGATTGATTTTAGGGATAATATTGTGCAATCCAAAATACCAATTTCCAATGTCAAGACAGGTGCCAATGCGGCTTTATGCGTTCAAATGGGACTTGATGCTATGTACAATCAAAAAATCATTCATCGCAAGGATATTGAAGGACTGTAAAAACCAATTACTGATTCTTATATCGATAAAGAAATGGCCCGCCTTTTATCCCGGATTTTTTTTCACCCGTATTCAGTAGAATATCCATTTGAAATATCCGCTTTCTAAAATTGCGCTTGTCCAATTGTAGCCCAAGAATATTTTCATATAAATTTTGCAATTCGGGCAAAGTGAATTTTTCAGGGAGCAATTTGCCAACGATAAGCCTATCCTTCAAATTGTTTTTAAGAAAACTGTGGGCATCATGTATAATCTGTCTATGGTCAAAACCCATTTTTTCGGGAATATTATCAATGTCGAACCAAGAAATTTCCTCAACATTACTTTTTAGTGTCAAAGGATGGTTTTCTGGTTGTACCAAAGCATAGTACGATACTGTTATAACCCTTTTCAAAGGATGTCGGTCAGGAGAGGTATAAACTTTGACTTGTTCAAAATGAATTTCCCTAAATCCGGTGAGGGAAAACAGTACTTTGTTGGCACAGCCTTCCAATGTTTCTTCTTTTTCCATTGCTCCTCCCGGTAGCATCCAATGGTTTGTATACCCACCTACAGAGCGTTTTGTAAGTAAAATTTTCAATTTGTTGTCCAGATATCCAAATACGGCAATATCTGCAGTCACAGAACATTCAAATGAATCCGGTCTAACCTGAAAATTGTGGAGTTGTTTCTTTTTCATTGAGGGTGAAAATAGTAATGATTTTTTAATTTGTCGATTGACAATAAAAACCTTAATTTAGTAACTGTGTATAAAGTACACAGAATAATAATTACAGCAAAAATTATTACTGAATTTTTACTTGAAAAATCAAAACATGGAAAACAATTTATTTGATATTTCATCAAAGGTTATATTGATTACCGGCGGAGGAGGCGTTCTTGGCGGCAGCATGGCAGAATATTTATTGGGCAACGGTGCAACCGTGGTCATTTTGGATTACAAGCAGGACATTGTGGATGCTGCAGTGGATAGACTTAAAAAAGTTAGCGACAAGGTATCTGGTTTTGTGTGTAATGCGTTAGAGGAGGAGAGCCTTCAATCTGTTTCCGATGCCCTTGTCAAGGAAAATGGCAGAATAGATGTGTTGATCAATGCAGCCGGAGGAAATATGCCTGGAGCAACCATCGGTGTGGATCAGTCAATTTTTGATGTTAATATTGAACATTTCAAAAAAGTTGTCGATTTAAACCTATTTGGCTCCATTCTTCCCTCATTGATATTTGGAAAAGAAATGGTGAAGCAAAAAAAGGGGGTGGTTATCAATATTTCGTCAATGACGGCCCAAAGTGCAATTACACGGGTAGTGGGCTACTCAGCTTCAAAAGCAGCCATAGACAACTATACCAAATGGCTAGCAGTTGAATTGGCTTTGAAATTTGGGGAAGGACTACGTGTGAATGCCATTGCACCAGGGTTTTTTATTGGAAATCAGAATAGAGATTTATTAATTAATAAGGAGGACGGTTCATATACTGAAAGAGGTGATACAATTATTAGGAATACACCTATGAAACGTTTTGGGGAGGCGGATGAATTGAATGGGTCAATTCACTATTTATGTTCGGATGCTTCAAAATTTGTAACAGGAACTGTGCTTCCAATTGATGGAGGTTTTAGTGCATTTAGTGGAGTATAAAAGAGTGGTATGGAACAGACATGGCGATGGTACGGGCCAAATGACCCGGTAAAGTTATCAGACGTAAAACAAGCAGGAGCTACAGGAGTGGTTTCAGCCCTACATCATATTCCCAATGGTGAAATATGGACAGTGGAAGAAATTACAAAGCGTAAAAAAATCATAGAAGATGCAGGACTAAGGTGGAGCGTTGTGGAAAGTATTCCAGTTCATGAAAACATTAAAACACGTTCTGGAGAGTTTCAGGTTTATATTGAAAACTATAAGACCAGCATAGAGAATTTGGCAAAATGCGGTATTTATATTGTGTGCTATAACTTTATGCCCGTCTTGGATTGGACACGAACCTCTTTGGACTATGAAGTAAAAGATGGTTCTAAGGCCTTACGGTTCGATACCACTGCATTTGCCGCTTTTGAACTATACTTGCTTAAAAGACCAGGCGCGGAAACAACATACTCAAAGGAACAAAAGGAGGAAGCAAAAGTTTATTTTGATAGCCTTTCAACTGACGAAAAAGAAAAACTGGTTAAAAATATTATTGCGGGACTTCCAGGAGCGGAAGAAGGGTATACTTTGGAACAGTTTCAAGATATTTTGGATACCTATAAAGAAATTGATGCCCAAACCTTAAAGGAAAACCTAGTTTGCTTTTTAAAGCAGATTATTCCCGTAGCATCTGGCAACAATGTAATGATGTGCATTCATCCAGATGACCCTCCATATCCTATATTGGGATTGCCACGTGTTGTGAGTACCGAGGAGGATTATGCCCACCTTTTTGAGCAAGTACCGGATATTTCAAATGGAATGACGTTTTGTACAGGTTCCTTAGGAGTACGGGCCGATAATGATTTAGTGGGGATTTTTAAAAGATTTGCGGATAGAGTTCACTTTTTACATTTAAGAAGCACCAAAAGAGACCGCAAAGGAAACTTTTATGAAGCCAATCATTTGGAAGGAGATGTGGATATGTACAGTGTTGTAAAACACATATTGTTGGAACAAAAAAGAAGGAAAGCAGAAGGTAGGAAGGATGCCCAAATCCCTATGCGACCAGATCATGGACATCAAATGTTGGATGATCTTCACAAAAAGACCAATCCTGGCTATTCGGGTATTGGTAGGTTGCGTGGATTGGCAGAATTAAGAGGATTAGCTGTCGGAATTTCTAAAAATCTATAGTACGTGGGCCAAATACAATCAAAAATATTCATCACAGACAATTTTTTGCTCAACTCAAAAGAAGCGGAAACCTTGTACCATCAGCATGCAAAACAAATGCCTATTATTGATTATCACAATCATTTATCCCCACAAGAGATTGCAGAGGATAAACCAATAGGAAATATTACCAAAGCTTGGCTAAGTGGGGACCATTATAAGTGGAGGGGAATGCGTGCGAATGGTGTGGAAGAAAAATATATTACAGGCGATGCGTCTTTGGAAGATAAGTTTGTAAAGTGGGCAGAAACTGTTCCGTATACCCTTAGAAATCCACTATTTCATTGGACCCAGTTAGAATTAAAAAGGTATTTTGATGTTGATACTATTTTGCAGTCAAGCTCGGCAAAGGAGATTTATGGTGAAGCAAATCAGATATTGGCATCAAAGACCCCAGCACAACTGTTGGAAGAAATGAATGTTGAGGTAGTTTGTACGACGGATGACCCAACAGACGATTTGAAATATCATAAACAAATAGCTGAAAAAGGATTTTTCACGAAGGTATTTCCAACTTTTCGTTCCGATAATTTGTTTTTGATTGGACAATCGGAATTCCCAGATTATGTAAAAAAACTAGAAAGCACGGTTTCGCATGATATAAAAGATTTGTCCACTTTCCTTGAAGCTATTGACCAAAGGTTGGCACATTTTCACAATCATGGATGTCGCCTTTCCGATTTTGGAATTGGTGATGCATTGGCAATGGAAGAATTTACTTTGGAAGAGGTCAGGGAGATTTTTGAAAAAGCATCAAAAAGAGGTGTTCTCTCAACCATTGAGATAAACAAGTATCGTACTTGTGTTTTTTTACACCTCAGCAGGAAATATCACGAAATGAATTGGGTGCAGCAATTTCATTTAGGGCCTATTCGGAACAATAACAGTCGTTTGCGAAAGGAAATAGGTGCCGACGTAGGCTGTGATTCCATAGGGGAATATCCAATGGCTTCGTTTTTGTCAAAACTTTTTGATTCACTTGATGCAACCAATCAACTGGCAAAAACAATTACATACAATTTAAACCCATCCCAAAATGAAGTTTTTGCGACGATGATGGGCAACTATAGCGAAGCAGGAGTTCCGGGAAAAATGCAATGGGGATCAGGATGGTGGTTTTTGGACCAAAAAGACGGGATGGAAAAACAGCTCAACACCCTATCCAATATGGGACTGTTGAGTCGATTTGTGGGCATGCTAACGGATAGCCGTAGTTTTTTATCTTTTCCACGGCATGAATATTTTAGAAGGATTTTATGTAATTTGATTGCTCAAGATGCCATAGATGGATTAGTGCCCCATGACATCCCTTTTTTGGGTAAGATGATACAGGATATCTGTTATAACAATGCTTCAAATTATTTTGATTTTAAGAACGTATGAGGTATACATTAATTCTATTGGTTTTTAGCGCATTACTTTCCTGTAAGGAGGAAAAGGCTGGCGAGACGCTTTATTTTGCCCATAGCCTACCACAATCGCATCCTGTGCATAAAGGAGCCTTAAAATTTAAAGAGGTTTTGGCCCAAAAATCTGGAGGCAAACTAACGGTGAAGATTTTCCCGGATGCACAATTGGGTTCAGAACGCGAAGTGCTCGAATTACTTCAAATAGGTAGTTTGGCCATAACTAAAGTAAGTGCGGCAACACTTTCAAACTTTGTTCCTGAATATGAAGTTTTAGGAGTGCCGTACCTTTTTCGGAACAAAGAACACCAAAATGCAGTACTTGATGGGGAAATAGGAAAATCAATTTTAGAAAAAGGAAGCAAGTTTTGGCTACGGGGACTCTGTTATTATGATGCGGGCAGTAGAAGTTTTTACACGAAAACAAAACCGGTTAGGAAACCAGAAGATTTAAAAGGCCTTAAAATACGTGTTATGAACAATCAAATGGCCATAAACATGGTCAATGCCCTCGGAGGTTCTGCAACGCCAATGGCTTATGGAGAACTGTATACGGCCATACAGCAGGGGGTAGTGGATGGTGCTGAAAATAATCCACCATCTTTTGTGTCATCAAATCACTATGAGGTAAGCAAATATTACACAATTGATGAACATTCCGCAGTTCCAGATGTGGTTTTGATAGGGACAAAGTTCTGGGACAAACTTTCTGAACAAGAAAGAAAGTGGGTAGAAGAAGCTGCGATTGAATCAGCTGAAGCACAAAAAGAATACTGGCAAGCATCTGTGGAAGAATCTATGGCAAAAGCCATAGAAGCAGGAGTAGAGATTATTATTCCAGATAAGTCCTTATTTGCAGATAAATCCAAATCTGTTTTAGAAGAATTTCAACAAACCCATCCCGAATTGGCCGAATTGGTTCGTCAAATAAAAGCCAAATAATTATGAAAACCTTCGATGTAATTTTTAACAAAATCAATAAAACCCTTGAGGTGTTACTTGTTATAATATTTGCAATCTTGGTATTGGATGTTGCTTGGCAGGTATTTTCAAGATATGTTTTGAATCGTTCATTTTCATTTACTGAAGAGTTGGCACGTTTCTCATTAATCTGGCTGTCTATTTTGGGTGCGGCTTATTTAAATGCAAAAAGGGAACACTTGTCCATGGATTTCTTATACAAAAAACTCTCGGAGGGCAAACGCAAAAAAGCTTTGTACTTTATTGAAATGTGCATTTTTCTATTTGCCCTTATAGTTATGGTAATAGGTGGGTTTAATTTGGTATATACCACCTTACACTTAGAACAGCTGTCCGGAACATTGCGGGTGCCATTGGGTTATATCTATGCAGTACTTCCTATCAGTGGAATACTCATTATGAGCTTTGCGCTTTACCACATTTCCAAAATATATACTGACCAAATAAAAGAATGATATGAGTATTGAAGTACTGAGTATTATAGTATTGTTTGTTAGCTTTTTTGTGCTTTTAATGATGAAAGTACCGGTGGCGTATAGTATAGGAATTTCAACCACCCTAAGCTTGTTATTGAATATAGATCAGTTACCGGGCATTACAACCATTGCGCAGCGAATGACCACAGGTATAGATAGCTTTGCCCTTTTGGCAATACCGTTTTTTGTTTTGGCCGGGGAAATTATGAAACGGGGTGGCATTGCAAATAGACTGATAAATTTTGCCAAATCTTTGGTAGTGAGCCTCCCAGGAGGATTGGCCTATGTAAATGTATTGGCATCAATGCTTTTTGGAGCCATTTCCGGCTCCGCTATTGCAGCCACTTCCGCAATTGGAAGTATAATGACAGATAGGATGGAGGAAGAAGGTTTTCCTCGCGAATTTAGCGCTTCGGTCAATATTACCTCATCAACTACCGGATTGCTAATTCCACCAAGTAATATTTTGATTGTATATGCGCTTGCCAGTGGAGGAGCAGCCTCTGTGGCAGCTCTTTTCATTGCGGGGTATTTGCCAGGTATTTTATTGGGAGTTGCCTTGATGGGCTACATTGCTTTTGTAGCCATAAAACGCGATTTTTCCAAAGGGGACCGTTTGCCATTTATACAAATATGGACTTATTTTAGAAAGGCATTTTTTAGTTTATTGTTATTGGTCATAGTTGTGGGCGGTATTGTGGCAGGAATATTTACGGCTACTGAGGCTTCTGTCATTGCGGTTCTTTATGCAGCAGTTTTAGCATTGGTCTACGGAGTCATCAAAACCAAGGATTTTCCATCTATATTATTGACAAGTGCAAAAACTACGGCGGTGGTCATGTTTTTAATTTGTACCTCAATGGCTATGTCATGGTTGTTCTCATTTGAGGGCATACCGGAATTGATGAGTACTTTTTTACTAGATCAGTTCAGCAATAAATTTATTATTTTCTTGGTAATCAATGTCATACTTCTGATTATAGGTACCTTCATGGACATAACTCCGGCAGTGCTTATTTTCACCCCAATTTTTCTACCTGTGGTTATGGAACTAGGGATGGATCCTGTTCATTTTGGAATTGTATTGGTACTAAACTTATGTATAGGACTCTGCACGCCACCAGTTGGTACGATATTGTTTGTGGGCAGTGGAGTGGCCAATGTGTCGGTATCACAAGTTATTAAACCGTTACTGCCCTTTTTGGCTATAATGGTAATTGTATTGCTTCTAATCCTTTATATTCCTCAAATTACTATGATTTTACCAGACCTTTTTGGTCTTTAAAATTGTTTAGTGAATAATAAGGAAATAGCGATTGATTTATGGTACCATTTTATTAAGTATCATATCCTGCAAGGGCTAAAAAATCTTAACCCAAGATGGGATTGCACTACGGACAAACACCCACATCATCTAAATAGAAGGTTCCAGGTACATCATCTCCAGGGCCAATAAACATTTGAACCCTAATATATTGTCCTGTTGGAACAAATGACGCGCCATCCAAAACACCAAGTGCACCATCAGAATTACCTGTAAAGCCTGCAATTGCATTGGCAAAATCAAATCGCATTTCTTCCCATCCGGTACCGGTGTGAATCAAAGTCACTTCAACTTCACGTTCTGTTTCGTTGTTAGGGTCTTGTTGCATACTTAGTCTTATAGGTACTTCAACATTCGACCAAAATTTCAACCTAACAACCTTATCTTCATCACTAAAATCAATAGGAGCTGAATTTTGAATTCCGAACCCATCAAAATTACCACCACCATCTTGTACTATTTCCAGCACATTTGAAGCTTCTGAATTGGCTCCAGAAACATCTGGATTCGCAACCACTTGAAGATCTACACCATTGAATCCAAAAGAAAACGCACCGTCATTACCGTTGTCCCATGTAAGTGGTGAACTTAAAATTTGTGCACAAGGGTCAGCGGGAGGTATTACCTCAAATTGTTGTTCAGTAACAGAATTATTGGGAGCGATGGCTCTAATGGTTACAAAGAAATTATCATCAGCTTCAGGATAACTAAATGTAACTTCTTGCTGTATACCTATAAGCATGGCGGTATCACCAGGAAGTCCGGATATAACTTCAAATGCTGTTGCTCCAATTGCCGTAGGACTAACGGTAACCGAAAAAGGTGGTTCCATATTGTTGAATTGAACATTGGCTTGAACTTCGGATGGAGCCGGACCTTCCATCAAAATAGCATCAAATCCAGCCTCTCTATCACAGGAAATTAAGGAAATACACATTATTCCAAGAACAAACAGTCGCATAATCGATTTTCTTTAAATTTATCAGAACAATATAACTTATTACTTCCTTTGAAAAAGGGATTACTATTTTTTTGAAGGACGTTTGCAACATTTGAGACTTAAAATGCTACAAATTTTATTTTGGCTAGAACTAAATTGCGTTTTCTTCGGGATTCAATTCAATATGGATGATAAACGGTAAATCAGATTACTTCACTCTTTTTAAGCTTACGCTCCTATTTATATTTTTTATACATATAATAGGGGTCCATTCTCAAACGGATTTTGAATCACTTGAGTTCAATATGGTCAAGGAGAATATATTCCAGCGCCCCATTACCACAATGATAATGGATAAAAATGGTTTCATATGGATTGGAACAGATGGGGCAGGGTTATACAAGTTCAATGGTTTTTCCTATACCTATTATGGACACGATTTAAAAGATGTAAACAGTATCAACAGTAATTCCATAAATTCTTTATTCCTTGATGCTACGGGACAACTTTGGATAGGGACCGATGCAGGACTGTGTGTGTACCAGGAACAACAAAATTCGTTCAAACGTTTTACAACAGGAAGTAATGGTAATACTGGGAATAATTATGTTAGCATACTATGTTTTGTGCAGTATGAAGAAAGATTTCTTGTAGGAACTTATGATGGAATAAAAGAGTTGGATATACAAACGGGTTCGCTCCAGGATTATGGATTGAGAGGATTTGCAATTTTAGATCTGCAATTTTCTTCGAAAGGAAACTTATATATAGCCTCAAATCAGGGATTGAAGTTAGAGCAGTACCATCAAAGAGGACAGATTGAGAATATATCTTTAATAAATCAAGAAACGGGACAGTACATAACCAATTTACATTTGGACGAACGTGAGAACCTATGGGTAGGTACACGGAGAAGTGGAACATTTAAAAGGGATCTAAAAAAAGTAAGTATCCCTTTCTCTAAACTGGACATTGTTGAGAGTGCTACCATGGCTATTACCAGTGGCATGAACCATGTTTTTGTTGCCGTGGAAAATGAAGGACTGGTTATTTTGGATATGACCGGCAAAGTTGTGAAAGAGTATCGCTATAATGTCCAAGATAGTCATACCATTGGTTCTGATTCTGTTTGGTCCCTGCTATTGGATACTGAAAATCGGCTCTGGTTGGGTTACTATGAAAATGGCCTAGGTTTTTTTGATGAACATCATAATAAATTTAAATCAATACAAACAGAAGACGTTGGGAACAGTATCTATAGTAACGATATAAAGGCATTTGCAAAAACCGAAGATGGAAAAGTTTGGATAGCCCAAATCAATGGGATAGATATTCTTAATACGAATACAGGTGATATTACCAATGTGTATGGAACAACCGATTCGGAATACAAAGGTTTAAAAAAAGGACTTTACGTTGAAGATATTTTTGTTGATAGCAAGGAGAATGTTTGGATAGCTACTTGGGGAGGGGGTATCTTCTTTTTGAAACAGGGTTCCAAAACCTTTGTGAACTTCACCAAGGAGAATACGGGTGGTGTTCTTAAAACAGATAAGGTTAGGTGTTTTACGGAAGATGGTAACGGAAAAGTTTGGATAGGTTCCTTTTTGGAAGGGGTATATTATTTTGATTCAAAAAAGGGACAAATACAAGTTCCCAAAGGTGAGTCGTATGCCAATTCAGAAGTTGTTAGTAAGGACATTAAGGCCATTTATTATGATAGCTATGGTGTTATTTGGGTTGGTACTACCTCTGGGCTTTATCATATTGAAAATCAGGATGACAACGAGTATAGTGTTACCGCCCATAGCAATGCGATTTCATCTAAATTTGCCGGTCACCCAAGCTCCAGTCGTATATTGGATATTTTTGAAACCCAAGATGGAACAGTATGGTGCGGAACCAATGGTGGCGGCTTGTTTTTCTATAAAAGAGAAGAACAGAATTTTGAACGATTGGAGTTGGAGGATCGTGACCTTACTTATGTCAATGCCATATTTGAACCTTTTAGAAACGAACTCTGGGTTAGTAGTAAACAAGGTGTCCTAAAAATAGATCGCGAAACAAACAAAGTGGTTCAGTTTACTACCCATGACGGGCTTTTAGAAAATTTCCTTACTGATCGCGCTGTAATAATGGATGATAACAACCTATTCTATTTAGGGACCAAGAGTGGTATCAATATTATAGAGCCCCAGAATATTGTTTACAATCCATATTTGGCCAAGCCTTATCTGAAAGATGTCAAACTTTTCAATAAGAAAGTCAACCAAAAAGATAAGAACAGTCCCTTGGATGCCTCAAAGGAAACAAATGTAATTACGCTAAAGCATTACCAAACGGTCTTGACCATTGATTATGAGGCAATAAGCTACACCAGACCGGAAAAGAACCAGTACGCTTACTTTTTGGAAGGCTTTGAAAACACCTGGAACTATGTAGGTTCAAAAACAAGTGCTACATATACCAATTTAGAATCGGGAGATTATACCTTTAAATTAAAAGCATCAAACAACGATGAAATTTGGAATGATGCATCGGTCATATTAAAAATCCATGTATTGCCTCCTTGGTGGAAAACCATATGGGCGTATTTGCTTTATGTTCTGTTTTTGGGTTTTTTGGTGTTCTCCATAATGTATTTTTACAGAAAGCGGATAAATGAAAGAAACACTTTCAGACTTGAACGAGAGCGAAGAAAGCAAAGGGAAGAGCTCCAACAGCAAAAGCTTCAATTTTTCACAAATATTTCGCATGAATTTCGAACCCCACTTACTTTAATCATCAATCCAATAAAGGAATTAGTGGATTTTAATGAAACTGAGTTTTCTGGATCAGTGCGTCAAAAACATCATATAATCCATAAAAATGCAGAACGCCTTTCCAGATTGATCAATGAACTGATGGATTTTAGGAAGTTACAATCCGAAAAACTTCAATTGAAGGTGAGTCAGTTTAACATAGTAAAACAAACAAAAAATATACTTAGTTTCTTCAATGAAGAGTCTAAAAGAAGGTCAATGCGCCTAGATTTAAAGTATGACAATGTTAATCTAGATGTATGGGGCGATAGTGGAATGCTTGACAAAATTTTATTCAACTTATTGTCCAATGCTTTTAAAGTAACCCCTAATGAAGGTCGAATACTTATAAGCATAGTCGCCGGGAATAAAAAAGTATTGCCTTTAGTAAGTAAGGAAACACCAATTCCAGTGATAGAAATCAGCATCAAAGATAACGGTCCGGGAATAGACCAAAAGGATTACAAAAAGATATTCAAGAGATTTTATCAGATTAGTGAATTGAACAAGTCGTACTACGGAAGTACAGGTGTTGGTTTAGAAATGGTAAAGAGTTTTATTGAACTGCATAGAGGTGTCATAGAAGTTGAGAGTGAATTGAGTAAGGGTTCAATTTTTAAAGTATTCATACCCTATGGTAAAGAATTCTTTAAGAGCACCGAATATCCATCAGCACAAAAAGATGAGCAAATGGTGCTGTCCGATACTGAGACGAAATCTGAACCTAAGACTTATAAGATTGAAGAAATTCTATCCAAAAAAACATTGAAAAAGAAGTTGTTGATCGTAGAGGACAATGTTGATCTTCAAGACTATCTAATATCAATTTTTGAGGAAGATTATGAGTTGATTTTGGCATCTGATGGTCAGGAAGGTTGGCTTAAAACAATGGAACATCGTCCAGATATTATTATCACCGACATCATTATGCCGCTAATGGATGGGATAGAATTTAGTAAAAAAGTGAAAAACGACCCAAGCTTGAACCATACTCCAATTGTAGTACTAACTGCGAAGGACCTGACCAAGGACAGAATAAAAGGAATGGAGGCAGGAGCAGAGGCCTACATTGTAAAACCCTTTGATAAGAAGGAACTAAAGGTTGTTTTGGAACAATTACTCTTGAAAAAGGATCGTTTGTTGGAACAATATGCAAATGTGCCACAAGAAAAAAAGGAAGCAGATTATGATAACGATTTTATCCACAGAGTGGTTGCCTATGTACAAGACAATATTGAAAATTCTTCCCTGAATGTCGAAAAGTTATCATCCCATCTTTGTTTGAGCCGCAGCCAGGTCTATCGAAAAATAAAAAGTCTAACTGGGTTATCTCCCATTGAATTTATTAGAAGGGTTAGACTGGAAAGGTCTAGAACACTTTTTCAAAACGATAAGAACCTTAATGTTAGCGAAGTGGCCCATAAAGTTGGATTTTTATCAGCTTCGTATTTTACGGTTTGCTACAAAAAACAATTCGGGGAACTTCCCAAAAGTGGAAAATAAACTTGTTGAAGCCTGGATTTTCTAAGTAAAAAACAGAATGTAAATATCCATTATATCTACTAAAACCCTTAGTTATTAAGGGGTTGACTTCAAATGCAACATATGAAATATTTATTGCATCAAATAGAATGCCCTTAAGCCATCCTTAAATATAACTTGCGTAGAGCCAAATTTTATCAATGTCCAAAATGCATGGATACGTAAAAAATTTAGCCTGAAATTAAATCTAAACTAATTTGAAAAATGAAGCTAAAGAAGTTATTTTTTATTCTTTTCTTGGTCGTAACGGGTCAAGCGATAGGGCAATTGGTTACGGGAACGGTTACTGCTGATGGGCCCTTGCCCGGAGCATCTGTTTTTGTAAAGGGGACTCAAATAGGAGTGGTAACCGATTTTGATGGCAAGTACACACTTGATAAGGTAGAAAACGGGAATATTTTAGTGTTTTCGTACATAGGTTACAAAGCCAGAGAAGTCACTTATACGGGTCAAAAAGAAATAAATGTTGAACTTATTGAAGACTTGGTCAGTCTTGATGAGGTGGTTATTGTAACCTATGGAACTCAGAGAAACACACCTGTTTCCGTAGTGAAAGCTGAAGCCTTGAGCGAGTTTCCAACCACAGACATTGGTCAGGCTTTACAGGGTAGAGCTGCTGGTGTCAATATTACAAATGGGGGTTCTCCAGGGTCGCAAACTTTAGTACAGATTCGTGGTGTTAACACGTTTGGTGATGGTACCCCACTTTATGTGGTAGATGGAGTCTTTACCAATAGTATCAACAGTATTGATTTAGGAAATATCGAAAAGATTGACGTATTAAAAGATGCTGCTTCCCTTGCCGTTTACGGTTCAAGAGGTACAAATGGTGTTATTCTCATCTCCACAAAGAAGGGTAGAGAGGGCAAAGCTTCCTTTAAAGTGGAAGCATCTTCAGGAATTCAGCAATTTAACAGGAGGTATGATCTTCTAAATACGGAACAGTACATTCAGTTTTTAAGAGAAGTTAATGCATTGGCGGGTCAAAATGGCGGACCTGACTTTCCCGTGGAGAGGATTAATGAAAATCCTCTGTTTGATGGTAATGGTGTGGATACGAATTGGCAAGATGCTTATTTTCAAACGGCACCTATGTATAATATTAACGGTAATGTAAATGGCGGAAGTGAAAGAGCGAAGTTTAATTTAGGTTTTTCCCATCTAGACCAGGAGGGTGTATTTATAGAAACAGGTTTTACACGTACAACGTTAAATGTAAACACAGATGCCAATATTTCCAATTGGCTGGATATAGGACAAACACTTTCTTTAGCCCACAGTAGAACGAGATTCCCAGAGCGCGAAGGGGGTAGGGATCCATTGCAAAATATTATAGGTCAGGCTCCTTATGTTCCAATAATTACGGAGAACGGTCTTTTCGGAGGGACTAATTCAAGTGATTTGAACGATTCAAGAAATCAAATCAGAATACAGGATAATCAAGATAACCTAACAAGATTTTCTTCTGCTATTGGAAGTATTTATGCAAAATTCAAATTGGCCAAAGGACTTTCATTTAGATCTCAATATGGACTAGATGCCAATTTATTGCTTCAAGATAATCAAATAAGGGCATATGCGGAAGATGGAGGTAGGTTTGCAAATGCAACCAATTTTATCAGTAAAACAAGACAAACGGTAACCCAACAGGTTTTTACCAATACCTTGGCTTTTGATAGGGATTTTGACAAACACTCTATCAATTTATCTGCTGTAGTTGAACAAGCGCAGATACGTTTGGAATCTACATCTATTTCGGATAACAATGAACTATCTTCAGAAATACCCGAAGCTTTTTCCCCGAATGCGAGAGCTACTTCATTCTCTGTTCCAGAAAATCTTAATTCCATTCTTTTCCTTGGTGGTTACGAGTTTGATAACCGATACTCCATAAGCGGTTCAGGAAGACGTGATACTTCATCAAGATTTGCACCTGAAAATGCATCGGAATGGTTTTTTTCAGGAGCATTGGGATGGAATGTTTCCAATGAACCTTGGTTCGATGTAGATGCCATAAATAGTTTAAAATTAAGAGCAAGTTATGGGGAAACAGGTAATAACAGAACAGGAAATTCCGTCAACCAGTTTCTACCAACACTTGGCTTAAATCTACCTACTTCCTTAGATGATGAAACTTCATCAGGGATTAGTCCAAATAACGCTGCAAATCCCGATTTGCGGTGGGAAACACAGATCAAGCAGAACTATGGTCTAAATATGGGGCTCTTGAATGATCAGATTCAGTTTGGCGTAGATTATTTTAAAAATCGAAGTGAAGATCTTTTAATACCGGTTGAACTGCCCGCTTCGGCTGGAATTCCAGGGAACTCCAGTACAGGGTCTACGGTAATTAGAAATGTGGGAGTGGTTGAAGTAGATGGTTTGGAGTTTACTTTGGGATACAATGACTATGAAGGTGAATTTAAATGGAGTTTTTGGGCAAATTTGACTACCTCCGAAAGTATCGTGGAGAGCCTTGGAACTTCTGGAGAACCCATAGAAAGGGCAACATTGAACCCTCCTTTTGATTCTGCCTTGAACAGATTGGCCGTAGATGAAGCCCCCTTTCACTTTTTTGGCTTGGTAGCTGATGGCGTTTTTTCTACCCAAGAACAAATAGATGCTGAACTACCAAATAATAATACTTCAGCGGTACCTGTTCAACCTGGTGATGTAAGGTTTTTAGATATTAGCGGAGATGGCCTAATTGATTTGGAAGATAGAGCCGTTATTGGAGATCCTAATCCAGAGTTTACATATGCCATCAACCTTAAGGCGGAGTACAATGGCTGGGACTTTGATGTTTTGCTCAATGGAGTACAGGGTGTAGATGCATTTAATAGTAACATATTTTATTTGGAAGGACTGGACAATGGTCTAAACTATGGAACACGAATTATACGCAGATGGCAAAATCCAGGAGATATCACTGACATACCTCGGTTTCGGTTTGGATCTAACATTAACAATGCGGTATCTTCAAGATATGTAGAAGATGCTTCTTACCTAAGACTTAGAAATGTTACTGTTGGATACACTTTTCCAAACGCATTAATCAATAAATCTGGGAACGGTATCATAAAAAAGATGCGCTTGTATGTTCAAGGACAGAACTTGCTGACATTTACCAACTATACAGGACTAGATCCTGAAATAGCTCCATTTTACAATGCACAAGGGTTGGTAGATGGCTTGGGAATCGATAGAAGTGCCCAACCAAGACCAATTACCGTGTTAAGTGGTATTCAAATAGAATTTTAGATTGATAAAAATTGTAAAGATGAAAAGAATCAGTAATTATTTTTTAAAGAGCATACCACTGTCTTTAATGTTATTGTTTGTGGCTTGCGATGATGAAGTTCCTGTTGAAAACACAAATGCTTTGAATCCCGAAATCTTTTTCGAATCCTTGGCTCAGGTGGAAGCAGCAGTTAATGCGTCATATAATCAATTCCAAGTTCTCTATCAACGTAATGGATATATTTTTCCAGATGCCATGTCAGATGAAGTCGTTTCCAGTGGCGATCCAAATTTTGCACCCTTCAATAGGTTTGAGTTAAACGCAACTCTTGGAGGTATTGCGCAGTACTGGACGGCATGTTTTAACGGTGTTGGTGCCTGTAATTTTGTGATAGGTAATGAAGAAAGGATGAGAACCAATACGGCAACAAGTGATTTCTCGCAAGCAGATGTCGATGATGCTTTGGGACAAGCTTATTTCCTTAGGGCACTCTATTATTTCCATTTGGTAAAACGATTTGGAGGAGTACCACTGAAAACAGATTTGGCGACTGCACTTGACGATACGCCTAGAGCAACGGCTGATGCGGTTTATGGGCAAATCATAGCCGATTTACAATTATCTACCCAGCTTACTTTTCCTAAAGGAACTACAGAAGTAGGGCGAGTTACTAGGGAAGCAGCTTTTGGTTTGTTGGGCAAAGTGTATTTGCATAGGGAAATGTATACCGAAGCGCAACAGGCATTTAACAACATAAATAATCATAGTTTACTCCCTTTGGAAAATTATAGGGATAATTTTAGCGAAACTGGCGAGCATAATGATGAGTCTATGTTTGAAATAGGATATAATGGCGAAGTAGGAACGGAGTCAGAACGTTGGGCACAAACAGGAGTGGGAACGTCAGAAGTAACATTTCACTCTCAAGAATATGCGGGATGGGGGAACGCTAGACCTTCTTCCAAGGTAATTGCCGAATTTGAAGATGATGACCCTAGATTTGATATTGCCATTCTAGAGGATGGTACCAGTTATGGACCTGGAGATGCGTTTGAATTTCCTTGCCCAGGATGTGGAGGTGGCCCGGTATGGTATAAGTTTTCACAGTTGTATGATGAAGAAAGTGTTTCAGAGAATAGTAGTGTAAATGTCAGGATTATGAGATATGCAGATATTATCTTAATGCAAGCTGAAGTTGAGTTGAATTTGGGGAACAATACAGGAGCCGTAGATTTACTTAATGAAATAAGAGATCGCGCCGAGATGCCCAGATATGGAACGGCCACTATGGATGCCCGTGGTTTTCCTGTGAACACAACAGAACAAATCTTTGATGCCATTGTTCACGAAAGATTTGTTGAGCTCTGTGCGGAACAAGTGCGATTTGATGATTTGGTAAGATGGAATTTGGATGATCAAGAACTTTCAATTTTCCCAGATCAAAATTTCAATAACCCTGATGAATCCCTCAGAACAGTAAGAGTATATGATCCAACTGTCCATAGGGTAATGCCCATACCACAAAATGAAATAGACAGTAACACGGAAATTGGACAAGGAGACCAGAATCCTGGATATTAAAAGTTGAGTTAGTTAATTTAATTTAAATGGGCGAAAATTTTTTTTTCGCTCATTTATTTTTTTATTAGTGGAGTTGGATAGTACTATTGGGATTATGTATAAAATAAAAGAAAGTATGCTGATAAGATTTTTACTGACAGTTTTCAGTGTGGGTATGTTTATTGCCTGCGTCAATGCTGACCATAAAAACACTCAAACTTCTGGTAAAACTATTGAAAACAAAATTTTCACAAAACTAAAATCCAAAACCACAGGGATAACTTTTAAGAATCAACTTGTAGAAAACGATACCCTAAACTATTTTACCTATCCCTATATATACATGGGAGGTGGGGTCTCTGCAGGGGATATCAATAATGATGGTCTCACCGATCTTTTTTTTACGGGCAATACGGTTACTAATAAACTCTACCTTAACCATGGAGACTTGGTGTTCAAGGATATTACTTTGGAATCCGGTATGGGAGGAGATGAAAGATGGTATACGGGAACAACAATGGCAGATGTCAATGGAGATGGCCTATTGGATATTTATTGTCTGGTGGCCGGTCAATCTGGAAACAAACAAAACCAACTTTTTATTAACCAGGGCAACAGTACTTTTAAGGAAATGGCAGCCGAATATGGATTAAATGATGCTGGAAATAGTGTTGATGCTACTTTTTTTGATTTTGACCAAGATGGGGATTTGGATGTGTATGTCGCCAATTACCCTATTACCCCATTTGAATACAATAGCTTTCATTACAAAATGCGAATGGATAGGGTTACAGATTTAGAAACCGATAATCTGTATAGAAATGACGGTGGGCATTTTACAAAAATCACAGAATCCTCAGGAGTTAAACTATATAGTCTTTCCTTAAGCGTTACGGCTTCAGACCTTAACGAAGATGGTTGGACAGATCTGTATGTATCAAATGATTTTGGCACACCTGACTGTCTGTACATCAATCAAAAAGATGGAACCTTTAAGGACGAGATAAAAAACGCAACCGCGCATACCTCATTTTATGGAATGGGAGTAGATATTGCCGATTTTAATAACGATGGGTTTCTGGATATTGTCCAAATGGATATGGATGCCGCATCAAACCGCAGGTCAAAGGCAAATATGGCCAGTATGAACCCGGAGTTATTTGCAAATATTGAACGTGTGGGGTTTCAATACCAATACATGCAGAACACGCTACAAATGAACACGGGTTTTGAACACCAAGGCATTCCAAAGTTTAAGGATATTTCCAGACTTGCAGGTATTTCATCCACAGATTGGAGCTGGGCCCCTTTGTTGGCCGATTTTGATAACGATGGTCATAAGGACCTATTTGTATCTAATGGCACCCGCAGGGAAATCAACAATAAAGATTACTTTGAAAATCTAAAAGGAGAAAAAAAGCATAAGGATAGTTTATTGGACAAGAGTCTCCGTATCCCATCCGAACCAATTGATAATTATGTTTTTAAAAACAACGGGAATCTTACGTTTTCAAAAAGCAATAAGGAATGGGGAATTGAGGACAAAGGTTTTTCCAATGGGGCAGTGTATGCGGATTTGGACAATGATGGCGATTTGGAATTGGTTACAAATAATATAGATAGTGAAGTCTCTATTTTTGAAAACCATAGCTCTGATACCAGCAATCATATTACCTTAAGCTTAAAGGGTGAATCAAAAAATCAATATGGTTTGGGGGCAAAGGTTCACTTATATCATGATGAAACACATCAGGTTCAAGAAGTCACTTTGAGTCGAGGTTTTCAATCCTCAGTGGCGCCAAAACTACATTTTGGGCTGGGTAAGGATGAGGTGGTTGATAGCCTCATCGTAATATGGCCCAATCAAAAGACACAGAAATTAACAGAGGTGGGGGCTAATTCTAGCTTAGTGTTAGATTTTGAAGAGGCAAAGAATACAATTGATAGGCAAATGGCAAGTAGGGGTAACCATCTGTTCCAAAGTAACTCAGATACACTAGCCCTATACAAACATAAAGAGAACACCTACGATGATTTTAAAAACGAAATTCTTCTACCGCATAAAACTTCACAATTTGGCCCCGGTTTGGCAGTTGGCGACTTAAATGGCGATGGCTTGGAAGATTTCTATATCGGAGCAGCATCAAAATATCCAGGGGGAATGTTCTTCCAGAAGCCAGATGGTTCCTTTGAACAACAAAAATTAAAGATTTTATTGGAAGATAGAAATCACGAAGACATTGGCTCTCACATTTTTGACGCTGATAACGATGGTGACAATGACCTCTATATTGTAAGTGGAGGGAATGAGTTTGGTCCAAATTCACCAATGCTTCAAGACAGGCTTTACATCAATCAAGGAAATGGAAGTTTTAATAAAGGTACAAATGCACTGCCCAAGATATTTATTAGTGGTAGTAGGGTATACGCTTGTGATTTTGACAAAGATGGGGATCAAGATTTATTTATAGGAGGAAGATTAATGCCTGGAAACTATCCTTACCCAGCATCAAGCTATATTCTTGAAAATATAAGTACATCCGGTTTTCCCAAATTTATTAATGTAACGCAGAAAATTGCCCCTGAATTTGATAGATTGGGTTTGGTAACATCGGCACAATGGCTGGACTTCGATAATGATGGTTGGAAAGATTTGGCTATTACTGGAGAGTGGATGAAAGTTAGGCTTTTCAAAAATACAGGAACAACCTTTAAAGAAATTACGGAAGAAGTTGGTTTAGCTAATACAACAGGCTGGTGGTTCAGCCTTAAAGCAGATGATATTGATAATGATGGCGATATGGATTTAGTCGCAGGAAACCTCGGGGATAACTACAAGTATAAGGCCAACGGCAATGAAACTTTCGATGTTTTTTTAAATGATTTTGATGGAAATAGAACCAACGATATTGTTTTGAGTTATTACAATGAAGGAGAGCAATACCCGGTAAGAGGAAGGGAATGTTCTTCGCAACAAATACCATCAATCAAAGAAAAATTCAAAAATTATGATGCTTTTTCCAAAGCTACTTTGTTGGATGTATATGAGGAAAAAAAATTGGAGGGCAGTATTCACTATAAAGTTTCATCTTTTAAAAGTGCGGTTTTCGTGAATGAAAATGGAAAGTTCATAAGGAATGATTTACCGGTTAGGGCCCAAATTGCTCCAGCAAACCAAATTTTGATTGCAGATTTTGATTTAGATGGCACAAAGGATATCGTTCTTGGGGGTAATCTATATGCCTCCGAAGTAGAAACACCTAGGGCAGATGCAGGACATGGAACATTTTTAAAAGGAACCAACAACAAAGATTTCCAAACACTTGGAACAAAAGAAACCGGACTTTATATGGATGGTGATGTTAAGGACTTATCGATAATTTCAATAAAAGGAAAGCAATATATTCTAGTCGCAAAAAACAACGATTTTTTAAAGTTTATTGCAGTAGAAAATAAAGTAGCATTTTAGTTTAATTATTGGCCTGGACAATAATATCTGCTATCTCACCAAATGGCCAAGTCAAAGTTTGCCTATCAAATATAGCGAGACCATCGTTTGATACACCTGTATTTCCATTGTCCCACCAGATATTTGCGAAACCTCTATCGGCCGCAGCTTGGGCATAATAGGATGCATGGTCCAAACGATCTTCCAGATTGTTCTGGTTTCCGGAACTCCACTCACCCAATACAACAGCTTTGCCGTTGTCTACAAACTTTGTTTTTATCCTGTCCATCTCAGCAGCCAATTGGGCTTTATCCTCATCCGTTCCCCAAGTATTGTCCGTTCCCTCTAAAGTAAATGGAAATGGAAAGTAAGAATGGAGCGAAATTATTGTTCTGGGATCATTATTCGGAATTATCAGATCATCCATGACCATAGGTATTGTGCTGGCTGCATAAGTAGAAATCATGATTTGTCTAAAGTTGTTGTTCCCTCCGGTAGCTCTTATCGCGTCTAAACTCACTTTATGGTATTGGTTTACCATGTCCCTTCCCTCTGCAGTTCCTCCCGACCATTCTTCTGGCGTGTTCTCATATCGGGGTTCGTTCAAGGTTTCAAAAATGACATAATCACTATAGTTTTTGAATCTGTTGGCAATTTGTGTCCATAATTTGGAAAGCCTGTCCTTTACTTCATCACCCTTTTCGTATGTTGGAATAATCCAAGGATCATCATGATGTACATTGATGATGACATACATATCATTGGCCCTTCCATAATTAACCACTTCCTCAACCCTGTCCAACCAACTTTCCTCAACGGTATAATTGGGAGCAACGCCTTGATGGAAACTCCAAGTAACAGGAACCCTTAGAGTGTTAAATCCTCGCTTGGACACTTCATCAATCATAGACTTTGTAGTTACAGGATTGCCCCAAAAAGTTTCGTCGGGGCCTTCAACATCGAGACTATTTCCCAGATTCCAACCCGTTTTCATTTCAGCTACAATTTCAATAGACGAAACATTTCTAATCACGCCATCGTCAAATTCACTGGCTATAGTATCTCCTTCATCGGGATTATTCTCTTCGGGTTCTTCTTGAACTGTATCTTCTGCTGGAATAATAGTTAAACTCCCAGATTCGGAGCCGCAGGAAATGATAAATGTAAGTAGAGCAAAAACTAATGGGAAACACTTCATTTTGATAGTAATTTTTGTTTTCAAATGTAACCAAAGAAGCGTTTGTTGGATATTTGGGATGATGTAAAAACTAGAAGAAATGTAGCATATGTTGTTTTAATGGTTTATTTAAAGATGAAAACCCCACCAAAAGTAATGGGAGGTCTTAGTACTGTAATTTTTTTTTGAACTGAATGGGGTTAGAACCTATAGTTAGGAATTCAGCTAGAGTGGGTTTTTTGCTAATTTTTATAGAATTTTATTTTAAAATAGTCTTCATGAATTCTTCTTTATAGGCCCTTCCAATAGGGAGTTTGAAGCCTCCGAGAAGGTATACTTGGTTTCCCACGATTTTTTCTATTGATTCTGCATTTATGATATGCGATTTATGGATACGTTGAAACTGGTTACTTGGCAGATTTTCCAACCAGAAGCGAAGAGGCTCGTTGGATAGATGCTTTTTAGCCTTGGTTACGATTTCAGTATAGTCTGAATCTGCTGTAATATGCTGAATGTCTTCAATATAGATTTTGATATGCTCGTAGCCCGACTTGATGTAGATTTCCTTTCTAAATTGTGCTGAATCTGCATCATATTTGTTCTCGGACCCAATTTTCTTTCTCTCTGATACCTTTGATACGGCCTTAACAAAACGTTGAAACGAAAAAGGTTTTAATAGATAATCGACAACATTGAATTCATAGCTTTCAAGTGCATATTCCGAGAATGCAGTTGTTAAGATAATGTTGGGCGGATTGCCCATGGTCTTTAAAAAATCAATGCCAGAAAGTTTAGGTAGGTGTATGTCAAGAAAAATTAGATGCACCGGTTCGCTTTTCAAAAATTCCATGGCTTGTATCGCATCTGAAAAAATACCCTTTAGTTCTAAAGAACCTACGTTCTCAATATATTTCTTTAGGATACGCTGTGCTGGAGGCTGGTCTTCGATTATGATACAGTTCATAAACTGTTTATTTTACTTAATTCCACCGATAAGTTGACCTTGTACCTGTTCCTATCTTCTTTAATTTCAAGATGATGTTTGTTTGGATAAAGGAGCTGTAAACGTTTTTTCACATTTTCGAGTCCAATTCCAGCATCTACACTATCATGACCTTCAATAGGCTCATGATTATTGTCACATACAAAATGTAACATATTGGCCTTCATGTGTAGCTTTATGTCAATTTTGATGTCTTCGCTCTGTCCGGCTTGGCTATGTTTAAAGGCATTCTCAATAAAGACTATCAAAATTAGTGGGGCAATCTTGTATCCCGTTTCCACATTTTGCACATCGAAATGAACCATGCCTCTATTTTCAATTTGTAATTTGCTCAACTTAATAAAGTTATGCAATTGCTCGATTTCTTTTTGAAGTGGCACAAATTTTTCTTTGCATTCATATAGCATATACCGCAACAATCCGCTGAGTTCCAGAATAATTTCAGGAGTTTTTGGTGAGCCTTCGAGGGCATAGGAATACAGATTGTTAAGATTATTGAACAAAAAGTGTGGATTTATCTGAGACCTCAAAAATTGAAGCTCACTTTCTTGAACCGTACTTTTCAAAGCTTCTATCTGTTCTTGCTTTTGTAGGGCATCCCATCCAAACTTAAATCCAGAGAGAATGGTAATTACGGGCAATACCCCCAATAGTGAAAAAAATACTCCAGGAAACGATCTGGCCCTCTTGGTACCCGGAAAGAAGACTTGTTCAAGGAGCAACTCTTCCAACAGAATAACTATAGCGACCATTAAGAACACGAATGTAAAAAATTGCCAATACTTCCTCTTGTACAGAAAACGGGGCATCAGCCAATACCCTATAGCAGCGGCGGCAAGTACATAGGTACTGAAGAAAGCCAACTGGTGTCCATGAAATCCTGGGTTTTCCCTATCAAATGAATAGAACAGAAATACCAGTACAAGAAGGACCGATTGAAAAACAAGTTCTCTTTTTGATATTAGCATTCGAATATGATTCAACCAAAAGTATCCCTAACAATGTAGTAAAATAAAATAAAAGCCGTAAACGACGGTTTTTGGTCTTTAAACAACGATTTATAAATGCAACTGCCTAACTTGTTGGTTGGGGTGGAAGGTATGTCGTTCATAGGAAACTATTTTAACGCTATGTCTTTTTATCGAAAATTTGAATAAAAACGGAAAACATGAATTTGGCCGTGAAATATTTTTTGCTATCGAGTATAACCTTATTTCTTTTTGGCGCGATTGGATATGCACAACAGAGGAACACTACATTTAATGGTAAAGTAGTAGAAAAATCTTCTGGCTTACCTGTTGCTTTTGCTACAGTTGCGGTCGTGGACAAAGAAACCAAAAAGGCAATCGATGGGACTACTACTTTGGACGATGGCACATTTTCTTTTAAAACCAATATCACTGACTATTATATCGAAATCAGTTTTTTAGGTTTTGAAACGAAAGTTTTGCAGGTGCCAGATACAGAAAACAAGCAAAATGACTTGGGTACCATAGAGATTTCTGAAGATGCGCAGAAGCTTGCAGAAGTGGTCATTCAGGGTGAAGTTTCGCAGACCGTTTTCAAACTTGACAAGCGTGTATTCAACGTCGGAAAGGATTTGAGCACCACAGGTGCCAGTGCCCTTGAGGTATTGAACAACGTTCCATCAGTGAATGTCAATATCGAGGGGCAAATCAGTCTTCGGGGCAGTCAAGGTGTTCAGGTATTGATCAACGGAAAACCTTCTATACTGACCAGTGATGAGAACAATGCACTTGGTACCATTACCGCCGATATGATTGATAGGGTAGAGGTGATTACCAATCCTTCCGCAAAGTATGATGCAGAGGGTACCTCGGGCATCATCAACATTGTTATTAAAAAGGAAGAACAAAAAGGGTTGAATGGTTCCATTTCGGTGAATAGCGGTGCACCCAACAACCACAGTGTTGGCATCAGTCTTAATCGAAGGACCGAAAAATTTAATCTGTTCACACAGCTTGGGGCAGGATACCGCGAGTTGCCCAATGAGATTACTGTGCGCAATACCGACCTGACGACAGGCAATGTGATTCTATCCAGCGGCGAAGAATTCAGGAATGAAGAGTTTTACAATTTTATACTGGGAACGGACTATTATTTTAGTCCCACAAGCGTACTCACACTTTCGGGAAATTTTGCTTTGGAGATTGAAGATCAGCCATCGACCACCAATTTTACTGCATTGGACGGATCGGGAGACTTGACCTCGCAGTGGGAGCGAACCGAGGTAACCGAAGCTCGAAACCCAAAATTTCAATATGAATTGCAGTACAAAAAGGATTTTGAAGATGATGAAGACCATGATTTGCTGTTCAGTGCGCTAGGGAATTTCTTTGGGAAGGACCAGAGCTCTGAATTTTTGGATAATACGGTTTCAGGAGATGATCGTGATGCCGAACAAAACACCCGTACTAATTTCCAGGAATCTGTTTTTACCTTCAAACTTGATTATACCAAACCTTTTTTAGATAAGTTTTCCGTTGAAACTGGGGCACAGTATATTCTTAACGATGTCAGCAATGACTTTGAAGTGGAAAACCTTGAAAACGGCGGGTTTGTTGTTGACCCAAGTCTAACAAACATTTTTGAATTTGACCAAAACGTATTGGGTGTTTATGGAACCGCCGCATATGAAGGTGAAAAATGGGGCTTGAAAGCCGGCATACGGGTTGAAAATACTGAAGTTGGGACCTTACTTGTGAATACGGACGAGTCAAATGACCAAAACTATACCAATCTTTTTCCAAGTGCGCACACATCGTACAAGTTTTCTGAAAAGGTTTCTTTGCAAGCAGGTTATTCGAGGAGAATTTATCGTCCAAGACTATGGGACCTGAATCCATTCTTCAATATTCGGAACAATTTCAACATCAGACAGGGCAATCCAAATTTACTTCCTGAGTTTACTGATTCTTATGAGGTGACAGGTATTTTTTTCGTTGGCAAGACACCTTTGAACTTGGGGCTCTATCATCGATATACTAACGATATTATTGAACGGATTTCTTTTTTTGAGGATAATGTGAACATCACCAGACCGGAAAATATTGGAACGAACAACGCCTGGGGTATGGAGTTTAACACTAAATACAGTCCGGCCAAGTGGCTAACGTTCAATCTTGATTTCAATTATAATACCTTTTCCCGTCAAGGCAGTTTTGAGGAAACCGTATTCGACTTTAGTGCAGATCAGTGGTCATCAAAACTTTTGACCAAAATAAAGATGCCTTGGGATATTGATTTTGAGACCACCGGAAACTACCAATCAGCTTACCAAACCGTCCAGGGAGAGATAAGCGATATTGCATTTTTGGATTTGGGAATTAGAAAGAAAATACTGAAAGGTAAGGCAGTCTTGAACATGAGTGTCCGAGATGCATTTGCATCACGAATTCAGGAAAACCAAATTGCGCAGAACGATTTTGAAGTTTTTAATCGCAGTTTTCGCGCGCGGTTTGTGTCCTTTGGTTTCAGTTATGGGTTTGGCAAAGGTGAAGCGATGCAGTATTCCGGGGGAAGGAGAAGATGAAAATTTAGATAATTTGTGACCTGACTGGGTTCTGAAACTAAGTCCTAGAGCCTACCTTTCAAAAGCCTTTTAAATACGGGTTTATCATTTTTTTGCTCACCGAATAGGTGACTTCCTTGAATTTTCTCTTAGGAAGATGCCGAAGAAAAGTTCGATATTTGGAGAACGGGTTACAACGGCTTAAAGCCACACAGCTCTTAGGGGAAATGTCCCCGATAAGTTCATAGAAATCAAAAATAATCATGGTTTTGACCCCTAAATACGAAGAGTAATTCTCATCGATTCATTTAATGGGTTACTCTACAGTCAACATGAATAGATTAGGTCCACTTTTTCCAGTGGTTCTGAGTTCAATATAATTTGCTCCCGTTTCCAAGGTTTGCCCTATTGTTATCTCTTTCCAATTTAAGTCCCAATTGCCTGTAGATTTAAACTCAATAATACCCGCATTTTTTGAATTGATAAAAAGCTCCATAGGTCTTGATTTTGAATCATTGGATGCATAACTTATTTTTAGTTTGAAACGCCCTGCACTACCATCGTTTTCTTGATACCAACTCACAGTCCCTTCTTTTTCTTTGAAATCCAGATATTTTTGCCCCTTATTATCAATTGCTGTAGCTCCAGAAAAATCGGCATTTATAGCAAGCATTCCGTTTGAATTTCCTTTCGTAGTTGTCTCAGGTTTCCAGTACAAACCTAAATTGTTATCAAATTCTTCCTCCAGTTTCATGATGATCTCTCCACTTTTTATAACAATGGCTCTAACGATTGTTCCTAATTCTATTTGAAAAGGTTCTTTATAAAGTTTACTTTGAATCGATGGATTTGTCCCATCTAATGTATAATAGATTTCAAAATTTTTATTTCTGTTTTCTCCCGAGAGTGTTATTGTTTCAACATCAATGCTAATTCTTTTCGATGTTAAAAGTTGTTTTTCTCCTAGGATTGCACCAGTAGTCAATTGAACATTTTTGGCATTATCGGTCAAATGTAAAAAAGCTCTAGTGACTCCCATAAATGCTTTTTTGGTATAAACGTCAACATTTTTGGTAGTATCTACAGGGTCGCCATTTTCTAAGGAAAGTAATCTGGCATTACCGTCTATATGGTAATATATTTTATTCTCTCCATAAGGATAAAAAACACCTTTTGAATCAACTAATTTTGAGGTAACAATAGCTATTGCATCTTTGGAAGTGTTTGTTTTTTCTAATTCAAGTTTGATGCCGGTTGGGGTTTGCGCCGTTGTTTGTTTTGATACTGCTATCTCTTTACCATCAATATACCCTTTGGCAACTAATTCTCCTGGTTCCCATGGGATCATCCATTCGCATTGCATTTCATCCCACTTTGTACCGGGAATATTTTTCCCTAGTGAATGACCGTTTAAAAACAATTCAACTTCCTCACAATTGGAATATACCCAAACCGGAATTATAGTCCCTTGCTCCACGGTAGGATGTGTCCAATGTGGTAGAATATGAACCATAGGCTCATCTGTCCATTGGCTTTTATAAAAATAAAAAAGGTCTTTCTTAAATCCGGCAACATCTAAAGCACCTCCCATAAAAAGACGGAACGGCCACCCACCGTGTACATAGCCAGCTTCTCCATAATAATCAAAACCTGTCCAACGAAAATGTCCGCTAAACCAAGGCAAATCCCGCATTAATTCCCAATTTTTACGTGCTGAAATCCGCACCATGGCATTATCATACGAGGAATTAAAATGTTGCTTCCCGTTATTCCACGTATCGCTAGAGGCCCATTCATAATGGAATATTTCTTTTTCGGTTAAATCTGGTAATTCAAAAGGTTGTTGCCCTTTGTTAGGGTAGCCATCTCTATACCAAGTTTTTGTTCGATAATAACCTCGAGTTTGCCATGTATGCGGTGCTTCGGTTGCTACAAAAGGTTTGTCGGGTCTAGGTTTTTTATAAAAACCCATTTTTTCACTTCCTCCGTTAACACCAAAAACATCCATAAATTCTGAACTACTATGACCTGAAGTGACAGGTTTGGTAGAATCCAACTGGTGACAAAGTTCCACCAATTCTTTGCCTATTTCTCCTCTAGTTTCGTTACCTACGCTATAAATTATTATTGAAGGATGATTTCTATTTCTTAATAACCATTCGGTCATATCACGTTCCCACCAATTTTCAAAAGCTTGTTTACCGTAATCTTCTTTGGCTTTTTTACTCCATCCATCAAATATCTCGTCCATTACTAAAATGCCAAGTTCGTCACACAGGTCATAAAACATTGGTGTAGCTGGGTTGTGTGCTGTACGAATGGCATTTACACCCATATCTTTTAAAAGCTCTAATTTCCATCGCATTAAAGGTTTTGTCCAAGCGCCTCCAACAGGACCACCTTCAAAATGTTCACTAACGCCTAAAAGCTTTGTTGTTTTTCCATTCAGCCAAAAGCCTGTATCTGTTTTCCATTCAATAGATCGTATCCCTAAATTGGTTTCAACTTCATCAATAATTTTGTTTTTAACAATCAAACAGCTTACCACCTTGTATAAATACGGCGAATCCGGACTCCATAATTTGGGATTTAAAACCTTTAACTCATTTTTTAATTGAATGGCCGACTGTTTTTTACCATTAAATGGTTGTTTGTTTTCTACAATAACAGCTCCTTCTTGATCAATGATAAACGTTTCAAGAATTGCTTTGGATTTTATAACTGCAGTATTTTTAAGTGATGTCTCCACATTCACTATAGCGTGATTTGAATTAATTACCGGTGTTGTCACATATACTCCGTGAGGTTCAATATGTATCTTGTCGGTAACCACTAAATGAACAGGAGCGTAGATACCACAGGGATGGTACCAACGTGCAGAAGGTTCCTTTGCGTTGTCAACTCTAACCGTTATACTATTTATACCCGGTTTTATGTATTTGGAAATTTCATACCGAAATGAGATATAACCGTAGGGTCTCTTACCTAAATACTGACCGTTCACCCAAACTTCACTGTTCATATACACGCCATCAAACTCAATAGTTACAAGCTTATTATCCCAGGCCATTGGCATGTCAATACTTTTTTGATACCAACCAACGCCTCCACCAAAATAACCTCCGCTAGCACCTTGGGCACCATCCTTGGAAATACCATTTTCAAAAGCCCAATCATGTGGTATTTGAACAGTATCCCAACCTGAAGTATCAAATTCAGAATTTGAAAATCCAGGATTGTCTTGTAGTGTAAATTTCCAATTGGAGTTAAAATCAATAATTTCTCTTTGGGAATATACCAAGACGGTATTAAAAAAGACTAATAGTAAGGTGATAGATAATAATTGTTTTTTCATTTGTAGCTATACTTTATAAATGTATTTCCAGCAGGTTTGTCAATTTCATCACTTTATCCTAAAGAAACTTTAAGGACATTTCCTTTTCGGCCTCATTGTTTTTCAACGCTCTAAAAATGTTATTTCGGTAATGGATACTTCTAATAATTGTTTGGAAATATTGATCAGTTGACCAAAACCTCCCTCAAAATGGAAGGTCGTTTGTATATGGATTCCACTTTCATTTGTTTTAAACTAATGCCGGGGACGAAGTCTCCAGTTCATAAAAAGGCTATTCAAAACTAATTTTAAAAACATGTGAACTACTACCATAATCTGGCTTTACCTGAACGCCTGTAGCAAGATATAAATAAGCGGGTTTGTCGTCTATAAAGAGTAACTGCGCTCGCTCAAGATGACCATCTTTTTTACCTCTGTATGCAACAGCATCTTTTAGATGTTCCTCACCAAGATAATGTGCTAAATCTTCATAAGCACGTGTTGTTTCTTCTTTTGGAAAATTATAACCGTCTACAGATTTCCATAATAATCCACCTCCAGTGCTTCCTAAAGAGCGTCCAAAATCTCTACTTACAAAAAAGACTGAATCATTCATAGTAAATGCATACGCATCTTCTAATGGCATTTCTCTACTAGTAACTTGTGTTGGTGTTTTATTATAAGGACCTTCTACATGATCTGCAACTACCACACCATAAACATATACGTGTCCTTTTTTTGAAAGTCTTTTAATTACAGATTTATGATATAAATGATACTTGCCTTTGTATTTAACTAACGATGGATTAGAAACTCCAATTCTTGCTGTATGATTCCAAATTGTAGAATCTTTTGTTTTTCTTAAAATGGTACCATCTGGTTCTGCTCCTTTTGCTGGTCTCCAAGTATCGTTCAAATCATCTGCAACCATCATTACAATTCGTTGATATACTAAATCATCATTTTCATTTACAATAAAACACAATTGGTATTGCCCATCTATATAACTAATGGTTGGATTGTGTGGTGAATTAAATTCACCATCTTTATCTTCTATGGCAACTCCTACATACTCAAATGGACCTTCTGGACTATCACTTACATAATGCCCAATTTCGCAATCTTTAAACCATCCACTAAAATCGGGTTGAGTTGCTATTGGCCATTGCGCTGCGTACAGATGTATTTTACCATCCTTGCCTTCAATAGGTGATGAACCCCAAACATGCATACCTTTTTGTTCAGCAGCATTTCCTATATATTCTATTTGCATTTTCTGAGCTGTCATAATACTACAGCTGAAAAATATTAACAGTAATGTAATCAATGTAATTTGTTGTAATTTCATTTTGATTTATGCCATTTATTAGTATTAGTTATTTGAATTTGAAACCATCATGTCCAACGGTCACAAAAACTTTTAAGTTCGGTTTTTAATTCTTGACGGGAATAATACTGTAAGAATATTCCAGATTGGCAGGTGAAATCCTGAACTCTTTATGTGCCAATGCCTTTTGGCTCCAACTGTTGTCACCGCCCACGCCGGTTTGTTTATGGTCAATATTAATATTGACCAAATCCCTTTTTTTGATATCCGTAGTGTGGCGTTGTTGTTTTTCCTCACCTGCATCAAAATCTTGATTATATTGATGGTGCGCACTAAAACTCAAGAGTTCATCACCAACGATTTTGATTCCGTTGCCTTTATCGTTAGTAAACGAAATCCAGCGGTTATCGGTTCTATACCCATTTTCTTGAGGACGGATATAAGGAAAGTACAAATCGTTAACAGATGCTTTATATAGGCCAACAAGAGCGCTTGTATTTCTGTCATTGTAGTTCTCATGCGGCCCTCTACCAAACCATTGCACGTTCTGGTATTCATCTTTCAAAATAAGGTTGTTCCCAAACCGCTGCATGTGCGGTAATTGCGAATCGATATCTTTTAAAGTATTTTTTACTGTGATAATACCTGAGGGATTAACGATGTATTGAATGTTTATTTTCCCATTGACCGTTGGTAAATCATATAAAGTTTCAATGGTAATAGCTCCGTCTACTTCTGTATTATCGGCTACCGATATTTTTTTGGTTTTATTGGAAAATAAAATCGATGCTAATTTTTGATTCGTGGTCGCATCTTTCCACATTCCTAGTTTTTCAGGTGCTTTTGTGCCAAAATCATTATCGGTGACGGCACGCCAAAAATTAGGAGTCATGCCTTTTAAGATTAGATTTCCCTGACCATAATCCAATGTGCTGATTCTTCCAGTTGTTGTATTCAATTTAAATTGAAAATTCGAATTAGATAGGGTAGTAGTTGTATCGTTAAATACTATAGAAATCTTCCCGTTAGTCTCCAGTTTCTTTATGCCAACATTTTCTTTGGTCAGTTGTACCTGTTCAAAAGCTACTACATGGTCTAGGGGCAACAAATCGGTTTTCGTTTTATTTAGGGCATATAGGTTCAGGTGGTATTCAGCAGATGGATTTTCCAAGTTGTAATCTATTTTCACTGTTTTTGATTCATAGGGAGCAATGTTCAATGGTGGTAAAGTACCCGTCGTTTTTTCAACCCCATTTTCAAGTAAGGCCCATTTAAATTCATATTCCCTCAAATCGGTAAAGTCATATCTGTTTTGTATTTCAATTTGACCCGTCTTTACATTTATGGGCTTGAATTTGATGTATTGATATACCTTCTTTACTTCATGCAAAGCAGGGTGAGCGGACCGATCAGGATTCACGATTCCGTTCAGACAAAAATTCTTATCGTTTTGGATATCTTGTCCGCCTAGATCACCACCATAGGCCCAGAACGGTTCCCCAGTATCAGTTTCCGTCAAAATACCTTGATCTACCCAATCCCAAATGAACCCTCCTTGCATAACGTCATACTTTTCGATTACATCCCAATACTTTTGCAAATTTCCCGTGCTGTTTCCCATGGCATGTACATACTCGCACTGTATTAAAGGTCGGGCAGGATTGTTTTCGGCATATTCGATCATTTTTTCTATGGTCCAGTACATGGGTGCCTGAATATCGGTATTTGCGTACTGGGTAGCACCTTCGTACTGTGTAGGTCTGGTTGTGTCTTGTTCTTTTAACCATTGGTAGGTGGCAAAGAAGTTTTCTCCGTTTCCGGCTTCGTTCCCAAGCGACCAGGTTACGATACATGGATAATTCTTATCACGTTCAAACATACGAACGGTACGGTCTAGGTGGGCATCTTTCCATTGGGGAAGATAGGCCGGATGAATAGCTTGTGCTTCCAAGTTTTTGTCCAGACCTTGATTGGTGGTTCCCAATCCGTGGGTTTCAATATTGGCTTCGTCTATCACGTAAAAACCGTACTTGTCGCACAATCTGTAAAAATGTGGGTCTTTGGGGTAGTGACTACAACGAATGGCGTTGAGGTTGTTCTGCTTCATTACCTCCAAATCTCTCATCGTAAGTTCTTCTGAGACAGTATGGCCCTCGGTGTCACTATGATCATGTAAGTTGGCACCTTTCAGGAGAACAGCTTTACCATTAACCAAAAACTGATTGTTGGCAATTTCAATCTTTCTAAATCCTACTTTGATAGAAGTTGCTTCTAAAACCTCATTTGCTTCATCTTTTAACGAAATGAGTAAAGAATAGAGGTTGGGCTTTTCGGCATTCCACGTTTTTACGTTTTTGATTACCGTATCAAAATCTATGGAGGTGCTTCCTTCTTTAAGTTGTACTTTCTTGGTATTCGTATAAACGGTTTGTTTATCGTCCAATAGTTTGATGTCAAGAATTAGCTCCGTGATATTTTTTGAATTGTTTGTAAGCACTACCTGGGTTTTGAATACTCCATCTTTGTAATCGTTTTCTAGATCTGCGATTACCCTAAAATCATGGATATTTGTTTTTGGTGTGGCGTAGAAGTATACATCACGCTCTATACCACTTAATCTCCAAAAATCCTGATCTTCCATATAACTTGCATCGGACCAACGGAGTACTTGAACGGCAACAGTATTTGTGCCGGGCTTTACGAATTTGGTCACATCAAATTCAGCAGCTGTCTTACTACCCTCGTTATAGCCGACCTTATCACCGTTTACCCAAACGTACATGGCACCGCTGACTCCGGCAAAATGTAAGAGGATGTCCTTATCGTCCCAGTTTTCGGGAATATTGAATTCCCGTTTATAGCTACCCACATTGTTCATGTCATGGGGGATAAAAGGTGGGTTGGTGGGGAACACGTAAATTCTATTGGTGTAAATGGGTATTCCAAACCCCTGCATTTCCCAGTTGGAAGGTACGGTAATGGTGTCCCAGCCCTTTAGGTTGAAGTCATTCTTATAAAAATCAGTGGGACGTGTAGAAACACTATCAGCATAGTAAAAATTCCACTTTCCGTTTAGGGAAAGGTAGCGCGATGAGTTTTCCCAACTGCCATTTGCCATGGCTTTCTCATGGGTCGTATAACGATAAAAAGTAGCTCTGGGTTTTTCTCGGTTGATTTGAAAGACTTCTGGATTTTCCCATTCAGGACTTTCCCATTTTTCAGCTATATAAATTGGTCTTTGTGCCGATTCTTGATCATTACAAGAAATAAATAAAATCAAAACTATAAGTGGAAAAGAATACTTGTTCATTGAAATATTATATTAATTAAGCGTTTTCTTTGTATTGGTCTTAAAAAGAAGTGTTGACCCAACCTTTTCAAATTTAAGTCATACCATCATACTAAATATTTCATATAAGGGATATAAATGTTGCATTCATTAAGAATTACAGAACATTCATATTTTATTAAAAAGTGAATTCGTAAAAAATAAATTTGTTCGCTTTTTATTTAATCATTTTTGGAAGTATTGAGTTTTGCTTTTGCTTCAAACGTGGCATCATAGTACAGATTTTTTTCAGAAGGTATTGGTGCTTGGGTACTAATACGCCAATCCTCCAGCTTTTTATACAGTTCTTTTGCCTTTTCAGGATATTCATCGACCAAGTTCTTTGTTTCCCCTACATCGGTTTTTAAGTTGTAAAGTTCCATTTTGTTGTCTTCAAAATAATGATGTAGTTTCCAGTTCCCGGAAATAATTACGGACCCGGGTCTGGTTCTGAACAAAGAGTCCCTACCGCCATCTTTTTCTACTTTATATGCTTGGAGATATATGGGGAAATGAAAGAACAGATCCCTTTCTATAACTTTTTGATTTTTAAGTACAGATGTTAAATCGATACCATCAAGCAAATCAGCTTTTTTGGCAGGCTTTGTAATACTTTGTAATGTAGTATAGAGATCCATATTGGAAATTACTTGAGATGACTTTGTATTTGGTTGAATATGATTAGGCCATTTAATTGCAAGTGGCACACGGATTCCACCTTCGTAATAAGAGCCTTTTCCAGCTCTGAGCGGGTCTTGATGTGAAATTGCACGGATTCCACCATTGTCAGAAGTAAATATGATTAAGGTGTTTTCTTCCAAACCTAATGCAGCTAAACGCTTTAATAAAAGGCCTACATTTTCATCCATTGATGCTATCATAGCGGCATATTCCGGATTGTCTTGCCCCTTAGATCCTTTTTTTGATTTAAATTTTTCTATTAAAGCTTTTTTGCCCATGATTGGCGTGTGGACTGTGTAATAGGGTAGATATAAAAAAAACGTACTGTCTTTATTCTTTTCTATAAAAGATATGGCTTCGTTTGTTAATCTATCTGTTAGATATTCACCTTTCGATCCATCTGTAATATTATCGATATTATAGGGAGAAAAGTAGCCTTTTTTACCAGGGTTTCCTCTACTGCTGCCTCCAATATTTGCATCAATACCCTGTTTGGTTGGGTCGTCACCTAGATGCCATTTTCCAAAACTTCCAGTGACATAACCGACAGATTTGAGCATTTTAGGTAATGTGTAGATAGTATCACTAAGATGCTTTGTATTTTTTACTGGAACAAGTCGTCTTGTTTTTGTATTTCCTCTATCAGATGGGCTTACGGTATAAATTCCATGTCTTGGTGTGTTCAGCCCAGAAATTAAACAAGCCCTACTTGGGGCACAATTGGCCGCCCCGGCATAGGCATTTGTAAATACCATACCTTCACTTGCCAACTTATCTACATTTGGGGTTTCATAATAAGTGCTACCCATAAAACCTAAATCTTTCCAGCCTAAATCATCTATATTTATGAGGACAATATTTGGTATTGTATTGTTTTGCTTTTGAGCTTCACATGAATTTAATCCAAAACAGAATACTATGACTAAGAGATATTTCATTTTTTAGAATCTATATTTTTATTCACCTAACAATTTCTTTTCCCAATATTCAACAAGTTGTCTATAAGTAACGTTTTCTGGCAGGTTTCTTTCTCTCAACATTCGTTTACGTCTATTTGTAGCTTCTTCCTGAGCCACCTTTATTTCTTCTTGAGCTTCTGGATATGTGCCTAAATCATTTTTTTTGACCCATTCCGTCAGAACATTTCTCAGGTTTTTCAATGTTTCCTTATATTTTTCATCGTTAGCTACATTATTAATCTCAAAAGGATCATTTTCCAAGTCATATAATTCTTCGGCAGGCCGGTATGAGCCCATAAATTGCTTTTGGGCATCATTTAATTTTCCTTCCTCCAACATAACATGCATAAGGGGAAGAACGGGATATCGCATTTCTTTATACGTATTGTATTGCGTGTAAGGCACGTCAGTATAATAATTTTTTATGTACTTGAATTTTTTGGAACGTACTGCACGGATTCGGTCTACTGTTTCATCTCGACGGTCTCGCATTGTAAACACATATTCTCTTTCTACATCTTCTGATAAAAAGTCTTGTCCTTGTATATAATTGGGTATGTTTATGTTCGCTAATGCTAATGTAGCAAGAGGAATATCAATATTGCTCACTAATTCATTAGAAACCGTTCCTGCTTTGTACCCGCCCGGATACCTTACCATCAATGGTGTATTGGTTCCAGAATCATACAAAAATTGTTTTGCCCTTGCATGGGGCCTACCTTGGTCTCCAAAGAAAAATATGATGGTCTTGTCCAGTAGGCCGTCTCTTTCTAATTGCTGCATTATTTTCCCCATACTTTCATCTACGTGCTGTACCGTTTCCAAATACAGCGCCCAGTCTTTTCTTACCAAGGGCAGGTTTGGGTAGTATGGGGGCAATTTTATCAAGTTTGGATTTATGGGGTGTATAGAATCAGCATGAAAAGGCCTATGGGGGTAGAAAATTTGTATTTGTGAGAAGAATTTTTGTCCTTGAGTACGTTCATTCCAATGTACTCCTTGATACATCTGTTTTGATTCATGTACAAAATTATAATCTGTTTTACCCTTTTTTGCATTTTTATCCCCGTTTCCGTTTGTAACAAAATAACCAGCTTCTTTAAAATATTCTGTAATAGGCTTTATACTATCGGGCAGTTTTTTTTTAAATTGTGTTCTATGTTGTTGAACACCTATAGTAACGGGATATGTGCCAGTAATTAAACCTGATCTACTAGGTGAGCAAACAGCTGTTGTAGTATATAGGTTATCATATACGACTGACTCTGAAGCAAACTTGTTCAGGTTAGGGGTATATACCAAATCATTGCCATAATATCCTAAATCTTTTCCTAAATCATCAGCAACTATCCAAAGGATATTATAATCTTTCCATATTCTATCGTCAACCTTATTTTCATTTGGTTTACAAGTTGAGACAAGAAAAACAATGATCAGCAATAAGCAGTTTTTTATCATGATTATGTTAGAAGTTTATGTTTTCGGTTCAACCTATCTATTTAAATGTAAAATTGCCCTAATTGTAGTTTTTAGTCCAAATAGTGTCCTGACGGCTCTATGTAGAGGATATTCGGTTTCAATGTTTTATTTATTGGGTATTGATAAGTCGCTAAAAATATTTGTTATGTTCAGACTAATCCATAAATCAAAAAAAGAGAAAAAGAAGGACATCAATAAACCTCTATGTTTTAAATCTAAGAATTAGAACATAAAATTACAGGGATAAAGTATGATAAATGGGTAGGTGTTATCTAATAGATGGGGTATTAATGTTGAATTTGGATTAAAAACTAGGGTTTGATATCATTTAGAATTGGAACCATTACATCTTCCTTGTCTTTATCCGCATATTTTTTTATGTATTCAGAGGGGCACATGCCATATTGTTTACTAAAGCATTTGCTGAAGTATTTTTGGTTGCTGAACCCCGTTCTATAGGCAACTTCAGAAATATACATAGTTTTGTTTCTCAAAAGTTGTGCGGCTCTTTTTAAACGAATCTGTTTTATTAAATTCACAGGCGTATCGTTGAGAATAGATTGTAATTTCCGATACAGGTTTGCCCTGCTCATACCTGCTTCGGAAGCTAGGAATTCTACACTCAGTAAATCGTCTTCTAATGAATTTTCGATGATACGGACTAACTTTTTGATAAATTTTTCATCATTTGATTCAACCTGGATATCCGATGGTTCGGCGGTTATAATTTTGCTATATTTTTCCTTTAGCTGTTTTCTTGTGGAGAGTATATTCTTGATCTTCCACTTTACGTATTCAAGACTAAAGGGTTTTTCTATAAAATCATCCACTCCCATGGATAAACATTCGATCTTGGTCTCATGAGAACCTCTAGCAGTAAGTATTATAACCGGAATATGGCTTATATCAGAATTTTTCTTCAATCTTTTTAATAAAGAAACCCCGTCTTCAATGGGCATTAGAATATCGCTGACGATAAGTTGGGGTTGTTCGCTCACAGCAATGTCATAACCTTCCTTTCCGTTAGAGGCTTCCAGTATAGTAAATTCGTTTACAAGTTCCTCTTTTAGCATTGCACGAAGTTCATCATTGTCTTCTACCAGTAGTACTTTTGGAGCAATGGTATTCCTAACTTTCGGATCATCCACTAACGGCTTATGGACAGGTTTATCTAACTGAAATTCAGATGATATATTCGCTTCTTTGCTTTTATGTATTTTTTTAGAACTTATTTCAGAATCCTTGTAATGCTTTTTTTGAATAGGTAGCATAAAAATGAATTCTGTATATACATTTTCCTCACTTTCCACTTTTATATCGCCGTGATGACGGTCAATTAGGCGCTGTACTAATTCCATGCCTATTCCTGTTCCTGGCACCTGATTGGTCGGGAGTTTGTTGGATTGGTAATAGCGGTCAAAAATAAACCCTAAGTCTTCCTTTGCTATGCCGACCCCATTGTCCCTTACAGAACATTCTATATATTTTCCCTTACGAAGTCCCTTATTGGAAAAGTCTTTTTTACCAATAACGACTTTGGACAAACTTATCAGTATTTTTCCCTTTTCTGGAGTATATTTAAAAGCATTGGAGAGTAGGTTGAACAGGATTTTCTCTAGAATTTCTGTGTCGTACCAACCTATAATAGATTCCTCCGTAGTTTTAAGCGAGTAGTCAATATGGTAAATATTTGCCAAATCGTTGAAGTCATTTTTTATATTTAGGATATCAGTATCGATATTGCCCTTGGCTACCTGGATTTTGAACTCTCCAACATCAAATTTCCGGATATCCATAATTTGTTTGATAAGACGGCTCATGCGCACGGAATTATTGTGAATGCGCTGCGCAGTAAGCGGGCTCAGAGCGTAGTGCTTTTGCCGTATTATTTTCTCTATGGTTCCCTGAATCAATGCCAATGGGGTCCGCAACTCATGGGAAATATCCGTAAAAAACACCATTTTCATTCGGTTGTGCTGATTGTCCTTTAGGCGGCTCACGGTTTCTGCAACCAAATTTTTCTTTAACCTGTACCATCTTCTTATCAGAATTGCCGACACCCACATTATTGATAAAACAAGTAGGGTATAGATTATGTATGCAATATTACTTCTCCAAAAAGGAGGAGCTATGCTAAAGGAAAGTTTGGTTGGGTCTTCATTCCATACACCGTCGCTATTAGTGCTTTTTACCTTAAAGGTATATTCTCCAGGTGGCAAATCATTATAGTTTGCATTTCTATTGGAGGCTGTCGTATAGATCCAGTAGTCATTAATACCTTCCAACGTATAGGCATATTCATTCTTATGAGGTGCCGTAAGGTCCAAAGATGAAAATTCAACAACGATATTATTTTTATTATAAGGCAGTACTATTTGTTGATTATAAATCAGTGGAAGGTTACTCGATTTCGACTCTTGTTCTTTGTCAGCTCCATCTTTTCCAGCTCCCAATGTCTTGAAGGCGGTTATTACGGTTTGTGGTTTAATAGTAGTCTGTTGAAAATTTTCTGTGTTCACTATATAGAATCCATTGGTACATCCAAAATATAGAATGCCTTTCTCACTATCGGCAGCACTTGAATCAAACGTAAACTGGCTTTGCATAACTCCATCTTCCATACCGAAATTCACAAACCTTTTTTGAGTGGTATCAAAACGGGCAAGTCCGTTTTGGGTACTGACCCAAATATTTCCCTTCTTGTCTTGTTGTAGTGACGAGATTGTTGTAGACCGTAGCCCATGTTTTTTTCCATACGCTTCAAATGTACCATTGGATTGGTCGTAAACATTCAACCCTCCACCTCTTGTACCGATCCAAATTTTATCTTCGGTTTCTAAAAGACTCAATATGGCATTGGATGAAAGTCCGGTAGTTTCAACAGGTAGAAAATTATGGATTTCTTCTTTTACCGTATCGATTTTGTACAATCCCTCCCCGCGGGTGCCGATCCAAATAGTACCACGCTTATCCTTGAGAAAAACCGAAACGTGATTGCCTTGCAACTGAGCGATACTATTTTTCTTGAAATCGGAAAGTTTGTCATGGGAATGGATAATATCAATTCCCTTGCCCCAAAGACCTACCCAAGTCTCGTTTTGTGATATCGGCATTACGGCGGTAACTATTTTTTTGTAGGTCCTTATCGTGTCGAATTTCACCTTTTTACTTGTAAGGTCAAACCTTCGAGATTTTAATAAAATATCATCTGCGCCTATGAAAAGCTCCTCCGTGCTATAGTCATTTTGAATGACACCGATTGTTTCGTCGGATGCACATACCTTAAAACTTTGATTATCCTTGACAATGTATAAGCCATCATTATTGATGCCAAGCCATATATTTTTATCCTCATCGAGGAATAAGGCAGAGGCCAAGTGGTTCTCTGAATTGTTTTGGCCACCCAATTCTTGAAATTGAAAAATGGAATTTCTACCAATATACTTGCTTATCCCCTTTTGGGAACCTAGCCATAGGTTTCCATAATGGTCTACCAGTACCGAATTGACTCTATTGCTACGAAAACTACCTTCGGAGTGACTATTGGGACCAAAATGACCGAAGGCATATTGGCCATTCGTTTTTGTGCCTCTTATCAGACCGTCAGTGGTACCGATCCAAAGCGTATTATTGTCAGGGTCTATATCAAAAGAAGTAGGTTCCATGTGGCGATTTCCACTTCCTTTGAAATCGGGATACGCTTCTAAAACCTCCAACCTTCTATCTTCCTTTTGATAGCCCAAAACATATAATACATTTTGTGCAAGCGCAAGAAAGGTATGTTGTGGACCCTCTTTTAACATCAAAATATCTTGATCGAAGCTTTTGTATCCCTCTTGTAAATCTTCATTGACCGGAAATATGCCATCCCGGGTCGCTAACCAATATCTTCCGAAATCATCCTGCAAAAATGAATGAATTGGTCTGTCGGGGTTCATCAAAGTTTTATCGCCGCCATAATTGAAGTGAGTGTCGAATACTATACTATCCCTATTTGTGTGGGGCATTACTTTGACAAGACTATTGTTTTTCCTATTAGCCCATATGGCACCATCTTTGGATTTTCCCAATATATCGTGGGTGCTATTTTTATAATACCCCTTGAAACTTTGTTGTTTCCTATCAAAATAGATTAAATAGCTTTCGCTTCCTATCCATAAATTTCCATGGTCATCCTCAATGATAGAGTTGATGCTATTATTCGGAATGGAATTTTTGTCAAAGACATCATACCTATACGCGACCAAATCATGCCCATCATATCTATAAAGACCGTTATCTGTACCTATCCACAAGAACCCAATGCTGTCTTCCAAAAGTACATTGACGGTTTTATTGAAAGGTATGCCCTCTATGTTCAATTCATGGAAATAGGCCCGATTCACCTGTGAAGAACAGAGGTAGAAACCGAATAACACAAAAAAGAAAAGTTTGGTTCGCAAAAGGTATACAATAACCATGCATTGGGTATTTTCAATGGAATACGGATCGGAAATTGCCGAACACGCAATTAAATGTACGCAAATAGATAGAATCATTAAAAAAAAACCACTATTTCATCAACTTTCTAATTTTTTGTAAAAAAAAGACTTTTTGGTATTTGGTAAATGTTGCGAAAAATGGGTCTTAATGTTGCAATACATTTGAATTAATATGTATGAAATTGGGAATTGCAACATTTTTACTCCAATTATGAGTAACAGTTATATTCGAAATCGTTTAGTTTTAATTAAATCTTCTTCAGACGAACGAATCCATAATCAACGATAACTTAAAATTAAGAACAAACCATGAAATTAAAACTAACATTGTTACTGTGCGCGGTTTTTATGTCTGTAAAGGCACAACGAACTATATCAGGACTAGTGACCGATGCAACGGGTACACCTATACCGGGCGTCAATGTGGTCGTTAAGGGTACAACAACAGGAGCAGTAACCGATTTTGACGGAAATTACAGCATTACTGCTGTTAGTGATGCCACATTGGTATTCAGCTATCTCGGTTTTAGCTCGCAGGAAATAGCGGTCAACGACCAATTGTCTATAAACGTAACTTTGACAGAAGATATGAGCCAACTTGACGAGGTTGTGGTTATTGGCTACGGTACATCAACTAAAAAAGACTTAGTATCCTCGGTAGCCTCCGTTAAATCAGATGTTTTGGAAAATCAACCTGTGGCCAGAGTGGACCAAGCGCTACAAGGTCGCGCCACTGGTGTGGAAGTAACTTCCAATAACGGTACTCCCGGTACAGGCGCCACAATTCGTATTAGAGGTAATAGCTCGATCAATGGTAACAATGACCCGCTTTATGTGATCGATGGTTTTATCGCTGGTACCGGGTTCAACCTGAATACTATAAATGTCAACGATATCGAGTCCATTCAAATATTGAAGGATGCAACGGCCCTTTCCATTTATGGTACAAGGGGTGCATCTGGGGTAATTTTGATTACAACAAAGAACGGTAAGGGCATGGCCAGTGGCAAGCCTACAGTAACCGTTAATCATTACTATAGCTTGCAGAATACCGCTAACCAAATAGAAATACTTGGGGGGCAGGGTTTTATAGACTACAAAAACGAATCGTATCAATTTGTGGCTGGACCGGATGGTTTTGGATTTACTGACACATCACTACCATTGGTATTGGCCAATTCGCAAGAATCACCTACGACCGATTGGCTTGATTTGGTAGAACAACCCGGTGCAATTTCTAATACCGATGTATCGGTTGCAGGAAACTCGGAAAAAGCCAATTATTTTATTTCTGCCAATTATTTCAACCAAAAAGGTGTCTTACGGGGATCTGGTCTAGAACGTGTCAATTTTAGAACTAATGTTGACGTAAACGTTTCAAAGCGTTTCAAGACAGGTGTTCGGGTCAATATGACACATTACAAAATAGAAAACAACAAGGTAAATTATGCTAATATAGTAAGTAGTGTTTTGCCTATACGTCCAGTTTATCTAGAAGATGGCAGTTTTTCTTTTGAAAACCCAATAAGTGCTGGTTTAGAGCGTAATCCAGAGGCTGATATACAATTACGGGTGGATCATGACCTGGTTAGCCAATTGATTACCAATGCATATATTGATTATGAAATAGCAAAAAACCTAAGGTTTAAATCCACCTTTGGTGCTCAACTTAATTATGTAAAGCAGAATAATTATTTACCGGGTATTTTACCCGAACGCCTCAATGGTGGTTTTGGTAGAATTAATACCAATTTCACCAAAAGTATCTTGAACGAGAATACGCTGAATTATGATTTGGATTTGGAAAACCATTCGCTAAAGATTTTAGGTGGCTTTACTTGGCAAAAGGATAATAACGAGAGTACGTTCTCCGAAGCGGATCAGTTTCCTAATGATGTAGTGTTGTTTAATAATCTTGCCTTGGGTAATTCAGAAACTTTTTTAGTCGGGTCCGGTTATGGCCAACGAACGCTTACCTCGTTTTTAGGACGTGTAGAATATGGGTATAAAAGTAAATATTTATTGACCCTGGTAGGTCGATATGACGGGTCTTCCGTTTTTGAAACCGGAAATAAGTACTCGTTTTTTCCATCTATCGGAGCTGCATGGAACGTGGATGAAGAGGAATTCTTAAAAGACTCCGATGTGTTAGACCGCTTTAAGATAAGAGGTAGTTATGGTATTGTTGGCGAGCAGGGTGTAGCGGCGTACAACTCAATTGCAACCTATGCTAATACGACTACCGTTTTCAATGGCTCGCAGGTCAACGGGGTACTTGTAGGTCAAGTGCCAAGTAGAGGATTAACCTGGGAAACTACCAAACAGTTGGATATTGGTCTAGAGCTTGGCTTTTTGAACAATAGGATATCCTTTGAAGCCGATTATTACAATAAAACAACGGAAGACTTGTTATTGGCCGTAGCCTTATCCGGTCAAGTTGGTGCTAACTCTACCACCCAATTACAGAATTTGGGTTCAGTTCGAAATAGTGGTTTTGAGTTTGGACTGAACACGGTCAACGTTGAAAACGAAAATTTTACTTGGGAATCGAACTTATCAATATCGTCAAACAAAAGTGAAATATTGGAATTGGATGGTCAAGAATTTATTTCCATTCAAAACACCGGAAACCAAGGAGGTAATTCTGCCCGTTTGATTGTTGGTGAGGCCTTGCCGAGCTTTGTAGGAGCAACCTATTTAGGTACCTATAAAACTGCCGAGGAAATTATTGCTGATGGTAGAGAGGGTGTTTCTTTTATAGGAGGGCCTAGATATGAAGATTTAAACGGTGACTCTAACATCAATGGTGATGATTACGTGGTTCTCGGTAGCCCGATACCAGACTTCTATGGTGGTTTTAGAAATACGTTTACCTATAAGAACCTTTCTTTAGATGTGTTTTTTCACGGCAGTTACGGGGCTGAAATTTTTAATGTACGTACACAGACCGCCTATTATGGCAGGGGCGAACAAAATGTGGATCCTATAGTATTGCAACGATGGCAAGCCGGTGTAAACGAAACTTCCGATATACCACGTGCCGGACCTTCGAATAGCCTTTTTAACCCGAACAGTTCCTTGAATATCGAAGATGGTTCCTTTTTACGATTGAAAACAATGACATTGAATTATAATATTCCCCTGAAAGCAGGTGGCTTGAGCGATGTGTTCAGTGCAATGAACGTTTACGTGACCGGAACGAACTTATGGTTATTGACCGATTTTAGTCTCGGCGATCCCGAGGTCAACGCATTTACCTCGGCCAGTACCAATAATACTTTTGGTTCGGTATCACAGGGCTTTGCATCGGGGCAATACCCTTATGCAACAACAATGACTATAGGCGTAAAAGTAGAATTTTAAAAAAATAGATATGAAAACTAACTTGACATACAAATTTTTGATGCTTCTTTCAGGCCTTGCCTTGTTAGGCTCGTGTGACGAATTTCTAGAGGAAGATTTAAGGGACCAGATTACGCCCGATGCATTTTTTACAAATGACTTAGAAGCTGAATTAGCGGTTAACGGTGTCTACAGGCTTTACCATGACAACAATCTGTACAGACAACGTGGACTAGATAATTATTATACGAGTATGGCCGATATTCAGGCAGCAAGTAGAAACGTGAATGGTGCGATACATAACTATCTGGTACAAGAACAGACCGCTGATGGTAATGGTACTTGGATTCAGTTGTATCGTGTAATAAACAATACAACTGAATTCATAGCGAATCTAGAGGGAAATGAAAATATTGGTCAAGATGCCGCGGATCAGGCAATTGGCGAACTTTTGTTTTTAAGGGCATTGGCGTACTACCACCTGACCAACCTCTGGGGTGACGTACCTTTCTATACAGAACCGCTACCCGTATTGGAAAGATCCGTCTTGGGGCGCCATCCAAAAGCTGAAATACGCAGTGCCATGAAGGCCGATTTGGCAACAGCCTTTAATCTTTTGCCAAGTTCATATTCTGGCAGTGACTTGGGGCGGGCAACTAAATGGGCAGCTGCTACCTTAAAAGCTAAATACCATCTTTTCGATGAAGAGTGGGCATTGGCAAAAGCGGAATGTGATATTGTTATTGATGGTGGTGCGCATCGCCTGCTTGATGACTATGCCGCTGTTTTTGATCAGTCAGACCCGGCCAATCAGTACAACGATGAACATATTTTCGTAATTGATTTTGAAGCGGATTTGGGAGGTCCTTTGAATACCACACGAACTGATGATTACAATCCGCGTATTAGAGATGAACCGGCCAATAGAAATAATGATACTATCGTAGACGGTGTTTCAGGTTCAAAAGTACAGATATTTCAGGGGCTTTTACGAGATATTAACGAAGACATGACCGGATTCGGATGGTCAGTACCCTTGCCAGAATTTGCCTTACGGGAAAACTGGCAAGACGGTGATTTAAGGTATGATGCCACTATCGTTACAGAGTATTTGGGGTGGAAGCTTTCCTTTCCCTATTTTAGAAAAAACTGGAATCTAGACCAAGAAAATTCATTGCGTTCAAACCACCCCGAAAACTATATCGTTTTTCGTTTGGCAGATGTGTATTTGATGGCTGCAGAGGCGGAAAATGAACTGAATGGTCCAGGAGGTGCTTATAACTATGTTAACGCAGTAAGAGCACGTGCTTTTGAGCCCGATCAGCCATGGAGCGGCATGTCGCAGACCGAATTTCGAGAGGCGATGTACGAAGAGCGAAAATTCGAATTAAGTGCAGAGGGCCACAGAAGAATGGATTTGATTCGTTGGGGTATATTATTGGATAGGGTGCAATCAGTACAGCACCGTGCTTGGAACAATCCCGCAGCCAATATTCAACCTTACCATGTATTGTTGCCTATACCTTTCAATCAAATAGAGCTTAATCCGGCGCTGTTAGAATCAGACCAGACCAATAACGGCTATAGATAATAATTAATATAATAGGGGTCGGGAAATTGCGACCCCTAATTGTTCCAATCTTCATATGTCCAAAATCATACTTTTCTTTATTGGTGCTATCTGTTTGATTGTTCAAATGTCTTCCTGCAACAATGGGAAGGCCACAAATAGCACTTCGGCAAAAACACTTGAAAAGGATACTGTTACACCAAACATTATCTACATTCTAGCAGATGATCTTGGGTATGGGGATTTGAGTATTTATGGTCAGGAAAAGTTTAGTACACCCAACATAGATTTATTGGCTAAAAAGGGAATGTTGTTTACACAACACTATTCCGGAAGTACCGTATGCGCTCCAAGCAGATCAAGTTTATTGACCGGTATGCATACGGGCCATACGGTTGTTAGAGGAAACAAAGAAATACAGCCAGAGGGTCAATATCCTATTCCAGATAACACCTATACTTTGGCAGAGGCCATGAAAAAAGCAGGATATACTACGGGAGTTTTTGGTAAATGGGGCTTAGGGTTTCCTGGTTCTGAGGGAGACCCCATGAATCAAGGGTTTGATACCTTTTACGGATATAATTGCCAGCGTTTGGGACACAATTATTACCCCTATCATTTGTGGTCTAATAGGGACTCTATTGTCCTTCCCGAAAATAGTGGAAAGAAAAAAGGAGCATATGCCCCAGAACTAATTCATAAAGAAACGTTGCAATTTTTGGAGACCAATAAGGACAGGCCGTTTTTTCTTTATGTAGCTTCTATCATTCCCCATGCAGAATTAGCGGCTCCGGAGGAGTACATGGGGAAATATAGGGGAAGATATCCGCCAGAAAAAAGCTATAAAGGAGTAGATGATGGTCCTGAATTTAACAAGGGCCCTTACCGATCACAAGAAGAAACCCATGCTGCATTTGTTGCAATGATAGCTGTATTGGATAAACAGGTAGGCGAAATCATGGATAAGGTGGATGCTTTGGGATTGACCGAAAAAACGATTATTATTTTCACTTCGGATAACGGACCTCATGAAGAAGGAGGGGCAGACCCCGAGTATTTTAATAGTAATGGTCCGCTAAAAGGTGTAAAACGAGATTTGTACGAAGGCGGTATAAGAGTGCCTATGATCGTGAGTTGGCCAGGCAAGATAAAGTTGAATACCAGAACGGAACATCCATCGGCTTTTTGGGACGTATTCCCAACATTCTCAGATATTATAGGATTAGAGAAGCCTAGTAATTTGGATGGGATTTCTTTTCTCCCGACATTATTGGACAATGGAGAGGAACAAAAAAAGCATGAATACTTGTATTGGGAATTTCATGAAAAGGGTGGTAGACAAGCCATAAGAAAAGACAATTGGAAAGCGGTACGTTATAATATTTTTGATAAGGCCCAAACTACATTGGAACTTTATGACCTTTCAAAAGATATTGCAGAACACAACAATGTTGCAGACCAGCACCCAGAGATAGTAGAAGAAATGAAAATCATTTTTGAGAAAGCAAGAACACCATCTGAGGTATTCACCTTTAATCAAGGCACCTATTTGAATAATTAAGCGAATACGTGTTTACAATAGAGTAGTTGAGTTAGTTTTTCAAAGGGGTTTCTTTCTATCGGGAACCCTTTTTAACTTTATCGTTATCATTAAGGAAATGCATAATATCTACAATTGAAATGAATAGAGACACTTTTTTATTTTTGGCCATTGTATGTTTATTGGGCTTATTTACTGCATGTAGACAGAATTTAGGGGAAACTGAGAAAACAAGGAAAGAAGAAAATCCCAATATTGTTCTGATCTATGCAGATGACCTAGGTATTGGATTGTTGGGTCACGAGGGACAAAAAATCATAGAAACGCCCCATATCGACAAATTGGCAAAAGATGGGTTGCGCTTTACCAATGCTTATTCCAACATGTTGTGTGCCCCCGCTCGGGCATCATTGATTACGGGTCTTCATGATTGTCATCAGCAAAAATTTGAAATTACGTCTGGAGCCTTATACAAAAAAATAGACAGTAAGGGCTATACGCATAATACGATTGGCGACATGATAGAATCGGCACTATCACCGGTACCCAAAGAGAGTATATTTCTTGGTCAGGTAGCAAAAGAAGCAGGATATGGAACTGCACAATTTGGGAAATTGGAATGGGGTTTCTCTGCAACACATCAACAAATGAAACGACATGGTTGGGATTCTTATTACGGGTATCTTGACCATGTACGTGCACATGGGTTCTATCCTCCATATTTATTTGAAAATGGTGATTTGGTTCCTATAGAGGGAAACACCTTAGCTAATGCTGGAAAATCTGGTGAACCAGAAACACCGGAAAATTACAAAGAGCGAAAAAATAGGGATGGAAAGGAACAGTATTCACAAAACCTGTTTATGGACAAGGCGCTCCATTTTATCGAAGCCAATAAAAACAATCCCTTCTTTCTTTATTTTCCCACGCAATTACCACATGGCCCTGTAGCCATACCTAAAATACACCCAGATTTTGTAAATGATAACCGGCTTACTCCTATTGAGAAAGAATATGCGTCCATGGTTAAAATGTTGGATGATAATGTGGGGGATATCATGCAAAAATTAAAGGAGCTCAAAATTGATGACAATACAATGGTCATTTTTACCGCAGATAATGGTCACGAGATTTATTACGCGCAAGAGGGGCGTGTTCATAAACCCTATGCCAATATTAAAACAGGTGAAAGATTCGATAATGTAGGGCAAAAATATTATAGCCATTTATCAGGAGATGTTTTTGATGGAAACGGTAGCCGCGCGGGTCTAAAAAGGAGTAATCTTCAGGGAGGGATACAAGTCCCCATGATTGTTAGATGGCCTGCTAAAATAGAAGCGGGCAGAACCAGTGACCGTTTAATTGCCAATTATGACATATTGGAGACCATCGCAGAAACCACACGGTTTAAAAAGCTTCTCAATACAGATGGAATATCGTTCTATGATGAATTGGTCGACGAAAGCGAAAAAGAGGAGGAACACGATTTCGTCGTATATTCCTCCTATACTGGGCCCACTTTGGTCACCAACGAGGGTTGGAAAATCAGAACAGACCTTAAAAAGGAGGTATTCGAGTTATTTTATCTGCCCGATGATTTTAAGGAGGAAAAAGATGTATCCAAACAACATCCAGAAAAAATGGAAGCGCTTAAAAGCAAACTCTTAGAGGCCTGTGAGGGAGATTTTGACAACGGTTTTTTCAGCAACAAGGGCAGTATTCTTAGCGTGTCCATTCCCGTAAAAAATGAGCATAGCGAATGAAGGATGGCATGAGTAAAAAATCAGATTATTTTTCCGAGGATGAAACCTATGTAAATAAGTTACGAACATCAATAAAGTGGGTATTGCTATGTATGGTGTGCTGTATCTTTGGTTCCCTTTCGGCGCAGAAGGATTTCTTGCTCAAGGTCGAAATAGACAGTTCGATCGCGTTTCAGACCATACATAATTTTGCCGCCTCCGATGCGTGGGCGGCTCAATACGTGGGAAACTGGCCTGATAAAAAAAAGAATGATATAGCGGACCTACTATTCAGTAGGGAGCATCAAAAAGATGGTTCTCCGGTGGGAATCGGCCTTTCTGCATGGCGTTTCAACATAGGGGCAGGTAGTGCCGTCCAAGGTGAACAAAGCGGGATTAAGGACCCATGGAGAAGAACGGAAGGCTTTTTACAGGATGATGGGAGCTATCATTGGCAAAATCAATCAGGCCAGCAATGGTTTTTGCATGCTGCTAAAGAAAGAGGTGTGAATCAATTCATAGCATTTGTCAACAGTCCACCAATACAACTGACCAAGAATGGTAGGGCGCACTCCCAAGATGGTCTATCTGCCAATCTACCAAAGGATGGTTATGTTGCTTATGCATCTTTTTTGACAAAGGTACTTCAGCATTTTAAAAAGGATGTTGGGATTGATTTTGATTACATAAGCCCCTTTAATGAACCCCAATGGGAATGGAAAGGAGGACAAGAAGGCTCTCCTTGGAACAATGATGAATTGGCCCAAATGGCCATGATTATTGATTCCGTTTTTAGAGTAGAAAATATAGGTTCAAAGATTGAGATTACCGAGGCAGGGGCCATTGACTATTTGACAGTGAAAAAGGATAAGTATGCAAACCGGAGTAACCAAATAGAAGAATTTTTCAATCCAAAAAGCTCAAGTTATCTTGGGGATTTAGAATCGATAGCTCCAAAAATAGCAGCACACAGCTATTTTACCACTTGGAATATGGAAAAGCTAAAAAAAGAGCGTCAACGAATCGCTGGAAAGCTTTTAAAATATCCCTCTTTAGAATATTGGATGAGCGAGTATTGTATTTTGGAGAACAATGAAGAAATCAAGGGCAAAAGCAAAGATTTGGGAATGCAAACAGCGCTTTACGTGGCCCGCGTTATCCATGCCGACCTGACTATTGCCAATACCAGTGCCTGGCATTGGTGGTTGGCCATGAGCCCATACGATTTCAAAGACGGGCTTGTCTATCACGATAAGGAAACCGTGGACGGTACCTTTACGGATTCCAAGTTGCTTTGGGCTTTGGGCAATTATTCCAAATTCATAAGGCCCGGAGCCGAAAGAATCAAAGTGGCCTACACCGACTACAACAAGGAAAAAACTTTGAAAGAAGGGGTCTTGATTTCGGCTTTTAGAAATACGGATGACAGTATTGTGGTTGTAGCTGTCAATCAGCGTAAAGATTCAGTTGAAATTCAATTGAAACAGGGTGCGTTTACGAATTTTAATATATATAGCTACGTTACCGATCATAAAAATAACTTAGCTGCTATGCCAAAGAATACCGGCCATAGCGGTCAAGTAAAAATTCATGGAAAGTCGATAACCACATTGCTTTTAAAGCCAGAATAACGACCTAGGTAATTGGCACTTAGTTCGAGTAGTAACCTAAATTGAGAATTATGATAGCATTGTTTCATGTAAGAAAGCTATTAAGAATTGGCTTTTGTACATTTCATATATTTTGTTTTGGCACGGCAAATGCACAAAATAGTAACAAACCAGAACAAGTAGAACAACGGTCCAATATAATTTTTATCCTTACCGACGACTTAGGGTTTGGCGACTTGGGAGTGCTATTTCAGAACCTGTTGGCCCAAGACAATACGTCGGGAACCCCACGGCAATTCACGCCCTATCTTGATAAAATGGCCTCCGAAGGTGCCTTACTTCCACAGCATTACGCCGCAGCACCGGTATGCGCTCCTTCAAGGGCCTCATTATTGTTGGGCCGCAGCCAAGGACACGCCAATATCAGGGACAATCAATTCGATAAAGCTTTGGAGAACAATCTCACTATGGGTTCCGCATTACAACAGGCGGGGTATACGACGGCCGCCATTGGAAAATGGGGACTACAAGGCAAGGGCAAGGCCCCGAACTGGCCGGCCCATCCCCTGAACCGTGGTTTTGATTATTATTTGGGTTATATACGCCACGGTGACGGGCACGAGCATTACCCTAAAGAAGGGCTTTATAGGGGAACTAAAGAAGTGTATGAAAATCGCACCAGTATTACTCCAGACCTTGACAAGTGCTACACTACCGACCTATGGACTGCGGCTACCAAGAAATGGATCGTTGACCATAAAAAAGGCGAGGATACCCACAAGCCTTTCTTTATTTACCTTGCTTATGATACTCCCCATGCCGTGTTGGAACTGCCCACTCAGGCTTACCCAAAGGGAGGAGGTTTGAACGGTGGTCTGCAATGGACCGGAAAGCCGGGCCAAATGATCAATACCGCTTCCGGCGAGGTCGATTCTTGGATGCATCCCGACTATGCGAATGCTACCTATGACCATGATAAAGATGCAAAAACGCCACAGGTACCGTGGCCCAATGTATACAAACGATATGCCACCGATACGCGGCGTATCGATTCTGCAGTGGGTGATATTTTGCAGTTGCTCAAAGACCTTGAAATTGATGAAAATACCATGGTCGTATTTACTTCCGACAACGGGCCTTCCAAAGAGTCCTATCTTAGGGGTGAACCCTATGAACCGACCTTTTTTCAAAGTTTTGGCCCTTTCGATGGCATTAAACGTGATTGCTGGGAAGGAGGTCTTCGGATGCCAACAGTAGCAAGATGGCCCGGTAAGATTCCTAAAAACCACATCATCGAAACACCAAGCATTTCGTACGATTGGATGCCTACTTTTATCGAGATGACAGGATTACCTGTACCTGCCCTATGTGATGGTGTATCACTTTTGCCATCATTGGTGGGTAAGGGAGAACAAAAGGCTAGTCATATTTATGTAGAATACTTTCAAGACGGAGAAACTCCGGAATATTCGAATTTCTTACCGAATCACCAAGGCCGTAAACGTAATCAGATGCAAATGTTACGGCTTGGGGACCTGGTCGGAATACGCTACGATATTCAGTCCCAGAACGATGATTTTGAAATCTACGATGTGCGGAAAGATTCGCAACAAGCCCAAAACCTGTCTAAAAATGAAGATATGACCGAATTTCAACAGCGGCTAAAACATCTCGCATTAGGTTCCCGTATGTCCAACAATACGGCTGTAAGGCCCTATGATAACAGCTATATTCCAGCGATTCAAAATAGCGGTATGGAAAATGGCGTGCTGTGGAAAGGCTTCGACGACGATTTTCCATGGCTTCCAAAATTAGAGTACCTTGAAGCTAGCAACGAGGGGATTACCGGTTTTCCGAATGCACATTTTAAAGAAGATAAATCTGACGCTTTATTCTTTGAAGGTTATATTGAGATTCCGGTAGACGGCGAATATACTTTTTATGTTACTGCAAATTCGGCTGCCTTATTACGAATTCATAATGCCACGGTAATCGATGCCGATCAGGGCTATTTTGCAAACTCGCCCAAAAGTGGTAGTATTAAATTAAAGGCAGGTCTACATCCGTTTCGATTATACTCGACTCATCGGAAAAGAGGAAAACCAACTATCAATTTAGAATGGAGTGAATCCCAAATAGCAAAGGAAACGATTCCCGTTTCGGCATTTTTCCATAAAAAGTGATAATAAAGAACCTAATTTAATATTAAAATAAAATAAAACAAAAATCTAATCAAGGCTTAAAATCGTTCTAATCTTATGATGTGTTCGTTCCGCCATTTTTTATGGCGAAAAACAAATTTAAGATTGGATTATTTAAAAATGAGAATTACAATCATTATATGAAACGTTATAGAAAAGTACTTCTAATCGGCTTGGCTATAGGTCTTCTTACCTGTAAAGATGACAAAAAGAAAAGTGTATCTGCGAAATCATCCGATACCGCAAAACCAAATATCGTCATTATCTATGCAGATGATCTTGGGTATGGGGAACTTGGCGCGTATGGAGCCACGGAACTAAAAACCCCTAATCTAGACAAGTTGGCTAATGGAGGACTTCGTTTTACGAGCGGGTATGCCTCCTCCGCAACATGTACCCCCAGCAGATATGCCCTTCTTACAGGGACGTATCCATGGCGTAACAAGAACGCCCGTATTCTTTCCGGAAGTGCTCCCCTGATTATCGATACGACTCAGATGACGATTCCGAAAATGCTCAAGGGAGCAGGGTATACCACTGGTATTGTAGGAAAATGGCATTTGGGATTGGGTTCCGGAAATGTTGACTGGAACCAAACTATAAGCCCAGGGCCAAACGAAGTCGGTTTCGATGAGAGTTATATTATGGCAGCCACGCAAGACCGTGTACCTACCGTATATATCGAAAATGGAAAAGTAGTTGATTTGGATTCAAATGATCCGATTTCAGTGGATTATAAGAAGAACTTTTCAGGGGAACTCACGGGAAAAAATAATCCGGAACTATTGAAAATGAAATGGCATCATGGACATAACAACAGCATCGTAAATGGAATTCCTCGAATCGGTTTTATGAAAGGGGGAGAAGCTGCTAAATGGGTGGACGAGGATATGGCCGATACATTTTTGAACAAGGCCCAAGACTATGTGAAATTCCACAAGAATGAATCTTTCTTTTTGTATTATGCCTTGCAACAACCACATGTACCCCGCACCCCGCATCCAAGATTTGTAGGGTCATCTGGTATGGGTCCGAGAGGCGACGTTATCGTAGAAGCCGATTGGTGTGTGGGTGAATTCATAAAAACACTGGAATCTGAAGGATTATTGGAGAATACCTTAATTATATTTACCAGTGATAATGGTCCCGTGTTGAACGACGGTTACTTTGACGACGCAGTTGAAAAATTAGGGAATCATAAACCAGCTGGATCGTTACGGGGAGGAAAGTATAGTTTATTTGAAGCGGGTACCCGAGTGCCGTTTTTTACCTATTGGAAAGGTCATATAGATTCTGGAGTATCCGATGCGTTGGTTTCTCAACTAGATTTACTTACGTCACTGGCAGAGTTGGTCAATAGTAATACAAAAGGTCCGGATAGCGAAAACCTACTGAACGCATTTTTAGGAGATAGCCAAAAGGGACGCGATGAAATGGTTTTGGAAGCCACCTCAAGAACTGCCCTTCGAAAAGGTGATTGGGTAATGATCCCTCCCAATACAGGTGCTGCCTTAAATAAACTTGTAAATATTGAGCTGGGCAATAAGAAAGAATACCAATTGTATAATCTGAAGGAGGATATTGGACAGGAGAAAAATTTGGCAAAATCAAATCTGGATAAATTAGAGGAGATGAAAGCTATCTATATGAAAATTAAGGGAGAAGAATACAGCTCGATAGAAGGATTAGAACTGAAATGATAACTATGGTTTTTTAAGAAGGAAAGTTTAGCGAATAAATTCAAAATCTACTAAAACAAGTATCAAAATTGTAAAAGTAATGATAATGAAAAAAGTTATTTGGGAGTGCTACTGTTTGTGTTTTCTATCCCTGCATTAATTGCCCAAGAACTAAAGCTTGAGTCGCTTTTTCAGGAACTTATGGTACTACAGCATGATATGTGTTTGACCATTTAGGGCGAGGGCTTTCAGTCTCTATTCAAAATAGGAGATGACATTTCAAGTACAATAGTCGATGCTGAAGGGGCATGGCATGTCACCCTGCCTCCACAGAAAGCAGGTGGCCCGTTTATTTTCAAGGTGGTTTCAAGAATTGAATCTGTACTATTTACGGATGTCAAGATCCGGGAAGCCTGGATTTGTTCTGGGCAGTCAAACATGGCCATGGAGTATCGGATATCCAGGAATTGGAAACTTCGGCTAAAAACATCCGGACATTTCAAATACAAAGAACAGTTGCCTTTCAAAGAGCAAAAATATCTTGATGCAGAATGGAAAATCGGAAATCCTTCAAGTGGGGTAACCTTTTCCTTTGCTTCCTGAAATGCCAGAGTATTGATAAGTATATTCTGGTTGGGAATGTTGGATTGCAGCTTTTTAGCTCGGCCAAAGCTGCGTGTGTGCAAGGAAGGCTTTTGAGAACAGCTTTCGTTTCTATATCAAAGGCTACTGGCAGTTCAGGTAGTATCTAATTAACATTTCGGAGATTTTATTTGTTCTTATACCAAGCAAAATCCCATTAAATGGACATAAAACTAATGATTTGAGCAACCACACCGGAGGGACTAGAACCTACCACTCAATGCGCTAATATTGACCCTCTTCCCATTTAAGGATAACCTTATATAAAGACTGGATTCGTTGTTTCTATCGACTCTATTTGGATATAGCCAAAATAAAATTGAAAATGTTGTTTGTGTGCGCATAGTTGATACTGTTTTTGAATTAACAATTGTTTGTTGAAAGTCAAATCAACTCTGCAGGATGTGGTAACTTTTCAAACTGATCCAAAATGTTGGCAGATAAAAAGTACTTGTTGACGATTTGCGAACCAGTTGTTGGCAAATCACGTCAAATCAAATATAACCTCTAAAAATGTAAAATCCTGTAAATCATATGATTTACAGGATTTTGATATCAATTGGTTTCTTAAAAAGTGACCTGACTGGGGCTCGAACCCAGGACCCTCTCCTTAAAAGGGAGATGCTCTACCAACTGAGCTATCAGGTCAATAAAAAAACAAAAGCGCCAAAAATGCTGCGCTAAGCGGGTGCAAATATAATATCAATAATCTATTTTGCAAGATGATTTAATGATAAATTTGTGTTTTTTTGAAATCATCTTTAATTCTTAATAATGAAAGTAGTTTTGATAGGTTATATGGCAAGCGGAAAGTCATCTATTGGTAGGCTGTTAGCCAATGACTTGGATATTGGGTTTATTGATTTGGACGAGTATATTGAATCCGAAATGCAAAAATCAATCACGACTATTTTTTCAGAAAAAGGCGAGATTTTTTTTCGAAAGCTGGAACACGAAATGTTAGTTAAGGTCTTAAATGAAAATGAATCAGTAGTGCTTTCAACCGGAGGGGGTACTCCATGTTATGGTGAGAATATGAAAGCGATTCTTGACAATTCTGATTATTCAATTTATTTACAATTACCTGTTTTAACATTGGTCAATAGAATAAGTAGTGAAAAAGACCAGAGACCTTTGGTAAAGAATATTGAAGACAAGGACTTGCCCGAATTTGTTGGAAAACATCTTTTTGAAAGAAGGCAATTCTATACCCAAGCAAAGCATATTCTGGATTGTGAAGGCAAAACTATTGAAGAATTGGTATCAGAACTGAAATCGTTGCTACTCTAAATAAACGGTATCATTTTTAGGCTTAAATTCTACTTTAATATGTTCATTTAAAGAAGTGGACAATGAGATTCCCTTGTAATCTGCTTTTACCGGATACTTTTTATGGTTTCTATTTACCAACACGGCAGTTTTTAACTGTTTTATAGGTGTTTTAAGAAAATGGTGTACGCCATAAATTAATGTTGTGCCCGAATTTAAAACATCATCAACAAGAACAACGGACTTATTTTTATATTCTTCTTCTTTAATAGAAGTACTGACTCCACTTTCTAGAGGGTTTTTCTTATCCATTTGTAGTTTGCACAAAACAATGTCAGCTCCTGTTATTTTTCTAAGGACAGCAGCTATTTTTTTTGCAAAGAGTAAACCACCGCCATCAATACCGGCAATAATAATTTCTTCCTCGTTAACATTCGCTTCGTAAATCTGATAAGCTATACGATTTACTGTATACCGAATTTGATCATTGTTAAGTATCTGATTGTTCATAACAGGGAATGAAGATAGACAAAGATATAAAACAGATTATTCAGATTCATCCAAATACCCATCAATATCCCTTCTGTCCTTTTTTGTAGGCCTCCCCACTCCTTTTTTTCTGTAGTGGTCCTTCGCTAGTTTAAGCAGGTCATTATGTTCAAACGCTTCTTTAGGGGTAGTGTCTTTTCTATAAATGTCAACCAGCTTGGCCCCAACCCGACTTTCAGGAATATCCAAAACGGTAAGCTGATATCCAATTTGGTTTTTTCGCACAAGAATTTTGTCCATTGGATATACCTCTCTAGATGGCTTTACTACGGCTCCATTAATCCGTACTTGGCCTTTTTTAACAGCAATAGCGGCAACGTTTCTTGTTTTAAAGTATCTAATACACCAAAGGTATTTGTCAATGCGCATAAACTCTGCAAATCTTTGTTAAGGAAATAAGCAAAAATAACGGAAAATTGTATCTTGCGCAGCTAAATAAACATACTTAATGAAGTACAAAGTTTTTGTCTGCTTGATAATGAGTGTAGTAATCTTTTCATGTAAGAATGATGATGACTTGGAGGTTATAGCAATTGAAGCTAGTCTACTAAGTGAGGTTTCACCGGAGGATGATGCGGAAATCATCGAATTTTTACAAACACATTTCTATAATTATGATGAATTTGCTGCACCTCCAGCCGGTTTTGATTACAAAATACGCATTGATACTATTGCTGGGGATAATGCCGATAAAATAGCACTAATTAACAGGGATGAACTTAAGTCCGCATCTGTTAATGTGTCTTCAGATGCTTTTGGTTTGGACGATGGAGAAGAAAATGTTGCGCATACCTATTATTATTTGGAAGCAAGAGTAGGTGGTGGAGGTAGCCCAACATATGCTGATTCTACCTTATTGAGATATCGTGGTACTTTGTTGGATGGTACTCTGTTTGATGAGAACCAAACTTTCTCCTGGCAAGAACTTCCATTTACCATAAGGGGTTATGCACAGGGAATCTCCAATTTTCACGCGGGTACGGAAGACCAAATAGTGGAAAATGGAGATGGAACCATAGCGATTGCAAACAGTGGTATAGGTATGTTTATCCTGCCATCTGGACTTGCATATTTTAACAGTTCTCCATCCACGCTAATATCTGCATACTCTATTTTACTCTTTGAGGTTGAAATAGGTGCGTTTATTGAAAATACAGACAGTGACAATGATGGGGTTCCGTCTATATTGGAAGATTTAAATGGGGACGGAAATTTGAACAATGACGATACCGATGAAGAGGATGAACTAAACAATTTTGGTTTTTCAGTACCAAATTTTCAAGATGGTGATGATGATGGCGATGGGGTTTCTACCAATGATGAAATTACGGATGATGATGGAAATATCATCTTACCATACCCAGATGCGGATGGAGATGGCACTCCAGATTATTTGGATCCGGATACAAACTAAAAAAAGCCCGCTTTAAGCGGGCTTTTTATTTTTATAAATTATCGTATTCTTATAACTTCAGGGAAAGTGCAAAAATAACTTGAGACGGTCTAGAATCAACTCTACCTGAAATATCAGTAATGTTATTTCCAATAAATTCAGCTTCATTTTCGGAGAAACCTCGTTCATAACGAACATCGACTCCAATTTTACCTAGATTAACTCCGAGACCAACATTAAGGCCAACTGAAAAATCATTTTCAACATCTTCGACTTCCAAATCCCCTAAATCGTTTTTAAGGGTGTATTGAAAGGCAGGACCTGCGAAAACATGTAAAGGGCCTACAAGCTTATAGCCCAATAGCACAGGAAGGTCTATTTTTGAAATGTCATAATCATTGGAAGCTCCGTCTACATTATAGCTACTCTTTGTTTTTGAGTATACAAGCTCTGGACGGAGATAGATTTTTGGAAAATCCAGTTTTCCCCAAAAACCTACATGATATCCGGCTTTGCCTTCGGCGCCTTCAACAATGTTTTGTCCTGCATCGCCAACAGAGCCAATTAAATCACCGTTTTTGTTGTAGCTAAGTCCGGCTTTAATACCAAATCCTGAACCGCTTTGTGCAAATACAGCAGACCCCATTAAGGTCAACACTGCAACTAGAAATGTTTTTTTCATAAGTGTTTCGTTTTAAAAGATTGAAGAATATCAAAGATGATACCGAAAAATTATTTTCGTTTCAACACTTTTAAAACGGCTGCTTCAATTGCTTTATTGTTCAGGCCATATTTATCCATAAGTTGTTCCGGTGTTCCACTTTCACCAAAAGTATCCTGTGTTGCCACAAATTCTTGGGGTGTAGGATGATGGGTAGCCAATACGCGGGAGACACTTTCCCCAAGACCACCAAGAAAATTATGTTCTTCAGCGGTAACTACACAACCGGTCTTTTTTACTGAGTCCAAAATAGCCTTGTCATCAAGAGGCTTAATGGTGTGGATATTAATCACTTCTACTGAAATCCCTTGATTTTCCAAATTTTCTGCGGCTAGTAGTGATTGCCAAACCAAGTGGCCTGTTGCAATAATAGTTACATCCGTACCTTCATTGAGCATCAGCGCTTTCCCAATTTCAAACTTTTGATCTGCTGGCGTAAAGTTTGCCACTTTTGGTCTGCCAAAACGTAGGTAAACGGGTCCATCATGCTCTGCTATGGCCAGAGTTGCTGCTTTAGTCTGGTTAAAATCGCAAGGATTGATAACCGTCATTCCAGGTAACATCTTCATTAGTCCAATGTCTTCCAATATTTGGTGCGTTGCCCCATCTTCACCTAGGGTTATCCCAGCATGTGAAGCACATATTTTTACATTTTTATCAGAATATGCGATGGATTGGCGAATCTGATCGTAGACTCTTCCTGTTGAAAAGTTTGCAAATGTGCCTGTAAATGGAATTTTACCACCAATGGTCAGACCAGCGGCTATTCCCATCATGTTGGCTTCTGCTATTCCAATTTGGAAAAAGCGTTCTGGATTTTCATCAATAAAGGTTTGAATCTTTAAAGAACCTACCAAGTCGGCACAAAGGGCAACCACATTGGGATTTGTTCTTCCTAATTCCGTCATTCCAGCTCCAAATCCGCTTCGTGTATCGTTTTTTCCTTGATCAGTATATTTTGTCATGATAGTTTTCTTCAGAATTAATAATCGCCTACAGTTTCAGGATTTTGAGCCAATGCAGTTTCCAATTGTTCGTCGTTGGGAGCTTTACCGTGCCAAGCATGGGTATGCATCATAAAATCAACTCCATTACCCATCATAGTGGTCATTATTATACAAACAGGTTTTCCTTTTCCTGTTCTACTTTTTGCCTCATTTAAACCTGCTATAACTTGTTTTAGATCATTACCATTTTCAATCTCCAAAACATCCCATCCAAAAACCCTAAACTTTTCGGCAACATCACCCAATGGCAGTACATCATCTGTTGATCCATCTATTTGTTGTCCATTTAAATCGATAGTGGCAATATAATTGTCTACCTTACTTCCAGCGGCATACATAATTGCTTCCCAATTCTGCCCTTCCTGCAATTCTCCATCACCGTGTAGGCTATAAATTAAATGATTGTCTCCATTCAACTTTTTAGCTAAAGCAGCACCAATAGCTACCGACATACCTTGACCCAATGAACCAGATGCAATGCGAACCCCAGGAAGACCTTCATGTGTTGTGGGATGACCTTGCAAACGAGAATTTATTAACCTAAAAGTGTTTAATTCCTCAACGGGAAAGTATCCTCTTCTTGCCAAAACACTATAAAAAACAGGGGAGATATGACCATTGGAAAGAAAGAAAAGGTCTTCGTCTTTTCCATCCATATCAAAACCATCTTTTAACTCCATAATTTCATTGTACAGTGCAACAAAAAATTCGGTACAGCCAAGAGAACCTCCTGGATGCCCTGAATTTACTTTGTGCACCATTCTTAAAATATCCCTTCGGACCTGGGTCACTAAATCCTGTAATTCTTGAGCGTTTGGCATTGTATTGAATTTAAGGCATCAAAAGTAACCGCATTCACTTTGTTAAACAAGCACTTACTCATTATTTTACGAAACACTTTTCGTAAGTAAACTTTATTTTTTTGTTAAGGCTTTGTGGAAATGAGATGGCTATATTTGCGGTTTTAAAATTAAGTATTGGAATTTACCCTAACACAAAAGGATAGTAAGAGCAAAGCAAGGGCTGGAGAATTGTCTACAGACCATGGTACCATAAAGACACCCATTTTTATGCCAGTGGGTACTGTAGCATCTGTAAAGGGAGTTCACCAACGTGAATTAAAGGATGAAATAAACCCAGATGTTATACTCGGAAATACATATCATTTGTATTTACGTCCGGGAATTGAAATTTTGGAGCAAGCTGGTGGACTGCATAAGTTTATGGGTTGGGATAGAAATATTTTAACCGATAGTGGAGGGTATCAAGTGTATTCCTTATCAGGTAATAGAAAAATAAAGGAAGAAGGGGTAAACTTTAAATCTCATATTGACGGATCTAGTCATTTTTTCACTCCAGAAAATGTGATGGAAATTCAGCGTGTCATTGGAGCAGATATCATTATGGCTTTTGATGAATGTACACCTTATCCTTGCGAGTACAACTATGCCAAAAGATCTATGCACATGACCCATAGATGGTTGGATAGATGTATTTCACATTTGGAAAAACTTCCTTATAAATATGGATATTCCCAGAGTTTTTTCCCAATTGTACAAGGCTCAACATACAAAGATTTGCGAAAGCAGTCGGCGGAATATATTGCTTCAGTTGGCGCTGAAGGAAACGCAATTGGAGGGCTTTCCGTTGGAGAACCTGCGGAGGAGATGTATGAGATGGCCGAAATTGTCTGTGATATTCTACCAGAAGATAAACCAAGATATCTAATGGGTGTTGGGACACCTATAAACATTTTGGAAAATATTGCACTTGGTGTTGATATGTTCGACTGTGTTATGCCCACTCGCAATGCACGAAATGGAATGTTGTTTACCGCTCACGGAACCATCAACATTAAAAACAAAAAATGGGAGGCAGATTTTTCACCTATTGATGAAATGGCCATCACATTTGTGGATACCGAATATTCAAAAGCATATTTAAGACATTTGTTTGCTGCAAATGAATATTTGGGCAAGCAAATTGCTACCATTCACAACCTTGGTTTTTACCTGTGGTTGGTACGTACGGCAAGAGAGCGTATTTTAGCTGGGGATTTTCAGGAATGGAAAACTAATATGGTACAACAAATGGATAAAAGATTATAATGCTTACCATACTTGATAAATATATTCTTAAGCGTTATCTGGTTACCTTTTTAGGAATGCTATTGCTATTTGTGCCTATTGGAATCATGGCCAATTTGGCAGAGAAAATAGGAAAGATAATAGATAATGAAGCCCCGTTGAGCGAGGTTATTGTGTTTTATGGGAACTTTACTTTAGTAATAGGAAACTTGTTACTTCCTATATTTTTGTTCTTATCCATTATCTTTTTTACGTCTAAACTGGCCAGTAATACGGAAATTGTAGCCATTTTGAGCTCGGGCGTATCATACACCCGTTTCTTAAGACCTTATTTTATTGGTGCAACCTTTGTGGCCATCCTCATTTTTATGATGGGAATGTTCATTGTGCCCCACGCAAGTATTGGTTTCAATGAATTTGAATACGAATACTTTAAAAAAGGAAGGAAAGATAGAGTTACCAGTAATATATTCAATCAACTGAACGGGAGCGATTACATTTATGTGAGCAGTTTTGACCCCAATAGGAAAATTGGCTACAATTTTACCTACGAGCATTTTGATTCAATCAAGAAGCTTGATTACAAAATTTCAGCAACGAATATTCGATGGATAGAGAAGGATAGCATTTATAGGTTGACCAACTATGAAAAAAGAAGACTTAAGAATGATGTGGAGGTCATACAGACCAAAAGAAGATTAGATACCCTTTTTACCTTTAAAATAGAAGATCTTACCCCGGTTTCCTATGTTGCAGAGACCAAAAATTTATTTGAACTGGATAAGTTTATAGAAGACCAGAAACAAAAGGGAGCTTCCAATATTAATGCATACATATTGGTAAAATATAAAAGATGGGCGCTGCCAATAGCTGCTTTTATACTTACAATAATTGCAGTAGCGGTTTCTTCTGTAAAAAGGAGGGGAGGTATGGGTTTAAACCTAGCATTTGGAATTGGAGTAGCCTTTATCTATATCTTTTTTGACAAAGTATTTGGTACCTTGGCAGAGCAGTCTGGTTTTTCACCTTTATTGGCGGTAGTTATCCCCAATCTTATTTTTGGCACCTTTGCAGTTTACATGTTGATTAAAGCCAAGCGATAACTACAAAGTATTTTTTATATACGTAAATAGTGTTTGTTGTGTGCATAGATATACTTTAAGTTTTATATTTGTCCCCATCAAATTTTCTGAAAAAAACTAACTTTTCATGGAGTATCTAGATTTTGAACTTCCAATCAAAGAACTTGAAGACCAACTTCAAAAATGTATGGTCATTGGAGAAGAAAGTGATGTTGATGTAAGCGAAACATGTCAGCAAATTGAAAAGAAGCTAGTAGAAACTCGCAAAGACATTTATAAAAATTTAACTGCTTGGCAAAGGGTGCAATTATCCAGGCATCCCAATAGACCATATACCATGGACTATATCAATGCCATTTGCGGGGATACGTTTCTAGAGCTTCATGGGGATAGAACTGTAAAGGATGATAAGGCAATGATTGGAGGTTTAGGTAAAATCGGAGATCAAAGCTACATGTTCGTGGGTCAGCAAAAGGGATACAACACAAAAACCCGGCAGTACCGAAATTTTGGTATGGCCAACCCAGAAGGATATCGAAAAGCCTTAAGGCTAATGAAGTCTGCTGAAAAATTTGGAATCCCAGTGGTCAGTTTCGTGGATACCCCAGGTGCTTATCCCGGTATTGAAGCAGAAGAAAGAGGACAAGGAGAAGCCATTGCACGTAATATTTTGGAAATGACACGACTTAAAGTGCCTATTATTGTTATAATAATTGGCGAAGGAGCTTCAGGTGGTGCATTGGGAATTGGAGTGGGCGACAAGGTGTTGATGTTGGAAAATGCATGGTTCTCCGTAATATCTCCAGAAAACTGTTCATCCATTTTATGGCGAAGCTGGGAATATAAAGAAAAGGCTGCGGAAGCTTTAAAACTTACCGCTTCGGATAGCAAACGAATTAAGGTGGTTGATGAAATTATAAAGGAACCAGTTGGTGGGGCACATTCCAACAGGGAAAAAACTTTTGATACCGTTAAGAATAAAATTTCCTCTCATTTTGAAGAACTTAAAAAGTTATCACCAAAAGAGTTGGTGAAAACCAGAATGGAAAAATATGCAGAAATGGGTGTATTTAACGGGTAGTCACCGTTTTCTAGCACCCAATATTTTTTATCAGTTTTTTTTCTCAAATATTTTACTGTTATTAACAGATATTTTTAGTTATCAACATTAATTTTGTTGAACAACTGTGAACATCACGGTTGGCAAATTTAAAGTTAACTAAAGGTTAATTACCTACTTTAGCATTCATGGATAAGCCTAGCCCTATTATTGGACATAAAGTTGACAAGTCTACTCTCATCAACTTAGAAAGAGGGAAAATACCCCCACAAGCAGTTGATTTAGAGGAGGTTGTGATTGGCGCTATGATGATTGATAAAAAAGGAGTGGATGAAGTAATAGATATCTTACATCCAGATGCTTTTTATAAGGATGCCCACCGTTATATTTACGAAGCCATCTTTAAATTGTTTGAATCCTCTGAACCAGTGGATTTATTAACCGTTTCTTCCCAATTAAAGAAGGACGGACGTTTGGATACAATAGGAGGGGACTTTTATTTGATAAAATTGACCCAAAAAGTAGCTTCTTCCGCACACATAGAGTTCCATGCCCGAATTATACTTCAAAAGTATATTCAAAGAAGTCTTATAAAAATATCCAGTGAAATTATTGAGGATTCCTATAGTGAATCCAAAGATGTTTTTGATCTTTTGGACAATGCCGAGGCTAAATTATATGAAGTTACCCAGGGTAATTTAAAACGCTCCGCGGAGACGGCCCAAAATTTGGTCATTCAAGCTAAAAAGAAAATAGAGGAGATTTCAAATAAGGAAGGTTTAAGTGGAATTCCTTCCGGCTTTGATAAGCTGGACAAATTAACATCGGGCTGGCAACCTAGTGATTTAATTATTGTTGCTGCAAGACCGGGTATGGGTAAAACAGCACTTACCCTTTCCATGGCGAGAAACATTGCCGTGAATTCTGAAATTCCAGTAGCATTTTTCTCTTTGGAAATGTCTTCTGTACAATTGATAACACGACTAATTTCTTCCGAAACTGGGCTTTCATCTGAAAAATTGAGAACTGGTAGATTGGAAAAGCATGAATGGGAACAACTGAATGTTAAGGTAAAAGCGTTGGAAAAAGCGCCTTTATTTATTGATGATACGCCATCTCTATCCATTTTCGACCTACGTGCCAAAGCAAGAAGATTGGCTTCTCAGCATGGTATAAAACTTATCGTAATTGACTACTTGCAGTTGATGACTGCAGGAGGAAGTCAAAAAGGCGGAAATAGGGAACAGGAAATTTCTACAATTTCCAGGAACTTGAAAGCGTTGGCCAAGGAACTTAGTGTGCCGGTCATTGCACTTTCCCAATTATCACGTGCCGTGGAGACCAGAGGTGGTAGTAAGCGCCCAATACTTTCAGATTTAAGGGAGTCAGGGGCCATTGAACAAGATGCAGATATTGTGTCGTTCATTTATCGCCCTGAATATTACAAAATCGACGAGTGGGATGATGAGGAACGTACCCCAACCCAAGGTCAGGCAGAGTTTATTGTGGCAAAACACCGTAACGGTGGATTAGATAATATTAGGTTAAAGTTTATCGGAGCCTTGGGTAAATTTGATAACTTGGATGACTTTGATTCCCCATTCGAATTTCAATCGAAGATGAATGCGGATGAAGAAAACCCATTTGCAACGCCAAACCTTCCCAATGCCAATGAAGCTTTTGGTAGTGCAATGAACAATGACGATGACCCAGATAATGACGTGCCATTTTAAAAAGATTGTTTCTTTGTCACCTCGAGCGCAGTCGAGAGGTCTCCTTCTTCTTTTTTTCTTTTTCTTTTTTTTGAAATCAACAGCTTCGGTGATTTTGATTCCCATGGATGCCGAAAGCCAAGAAAACCATTTAAAAGCGTATGGAATTACGTATTGGGTACTTTCCAAACAGCAAAAAGTACAATGGTTGTTAAATTATAGGGGCGGCTCTTTTTTGTTACCTGATGGAGATGCCATACGTAAGGAATGTCAGATTCGTGGCGTTTCGTTTGAAGTATTGTCCGATGGTCAAGCAGAAACTATTTTAGATGAAATAGGCAGTCCGTCTAAGAATCAGGAAGCGGTGATTTTGGAGAAAGCACCTAAAATAGCGGTGTACTCACCTAAAGGGAATCAACCATGGGATGATGCCGTAACCATGGTATTGGCCTATGCTGAAATTCCATATGTTACAATTTATGATGAAGAAGTATTGAATGATAAGTTGGCTCTTTACGATTGGTTGCACTTACACCATGAAGATTTTACAGGCCAGTATGGTAAATTTTACGGAGCTTACCGAGCAGCACCTTGGTATATTGAAAACAAGAAAAACGCTGAGGAACTTGCTTCCAAACTTGGATATTCCAAAGTATCCGAAGAAAAACGGGCGGTGGCATTAAAAATCAGGAATTATGTGATTGGCGGTGGATTTATGTTTGCCATGTGCTCCGCAACGGATAGTTTTGATATTGCTTTGGCCGCTGAGAACGTTGATATTTGCGAACCCATGTTTGATGGTGACCCTTCGGATGCCAACTATCAGGGTAAGTTGGAGTATGGTAACACTTTTGCTTTTACCAATTTTGTTTTGGAGCGCAATCCGTTGCGCTACGAGTTTTCTTCAATCGACATGACCAATAAGCGAAGAAATGTTCCAAAAGAATCGGATTACTTTTCACTGATGGAATTCTCCGCAAAATGGGATGCCGTACCCACAATGCTTACGCAGAACCATACCGCTTTGGTAAAGGGGTTTATGGGACAGACCACATCTTTTACTAGGGATGAAGTGAAACCTACGGTGATGGTGCTAGGAGAAAATAAGCTCAATGGGGAGGCCCGTTATATACATGGTATAAAAGGAAAAGGTTTTTTTACTTTTTACGGAGGGCATGATCCTGAAGATTACCAGCACAGGGTAGGGGATCCTAAAACAGAGCTGGAATTGCATCCAACATCACCTGGATATCGCTTAATTTTAAACAATGTTTTGTTTCCAGCGGCCCGTAAGAAGAAGCAGAAGACCTAGAGAATTCTCTAAGATTCTATAACTGGGTTATTCCAATATTTACAAATACAGCGTCCAATGGATTACCGTTGTTATTTACAACATATCTAAATCGCACTTCATCATTTGCACTCAATGGGTATACTATCGTGCCAGAAGTACCCCACCAATCACTACTGGGAAGTGAAGCGAATCCGCGAGTTAGATATCCTCTTAAAGTACCGTTGATAAAAACACCAATTATATATTTTGTATCCCCAGCGGGCATGTCTCTTACAGAAAAAGCAGCACTCATAAAATAAGTGCCTGCTTCTTGAACCCTTACTCTTCCGTTGCCCAAAGTTTGAAAGATACCTCCGGTATTATTAAGTTCATGGGAAGCATTTACAGGAAGGTCATAGTATTGATTGGTGCTGTTGACAATAAGATTGTTGTTACCATTACTTGCCCTATTAAGCACCAAAGCTTTACTGGTATTGCTCGGAGCAATCCAATTAGAACCTTCAAAAAAATTAAGTTGTTTGGTGTCCTCGTTATAAATAAGCATTCCTTCTTCTGGATTGGTAAGATTGTTAATCTCCGTTTGACTAGCTTCGTGAACCTTAATCAAATCTCCTACAGAAGGTACCTGCCCCCAACATTGTATTATGCATAAGAGGGATACTATAAAAAATGGCCCAAAATTTTTACGCACACCTGTTTTAAAGGAGACGAACTGGAGCATACTTTGTTTGTTTTCAATAAAACTAAAAGAGGTGGGTGGGTATTACAATAAATTGTTGTGAATAACCTGATTTTCAATGTTATTCGTAAAAGAACAATTATTTTATAGCTACTCTAAATCCTGTAGTTGTAGCATAAATACAATTTTAGATTCGAGTAAGCTTTCTTATAAGGGCCTCATGTTTCGGAAATTTTTCAAGTAGGTTTTTTTGGGAGGGAAGTTCAAAATCTTCAAAATCAAAACCTGGGGATACAGTGCAACCCACAAAGGAATAACTATTTGGGTCTATTGTTTTTGCGGCAAACCAGTGGTTTCCGGGAACAACAAATTGAGGAACTTGCCCTTCAGTGAAATTGGCACCAATAATTTGTTCAGAATACTCACCGTCCTCTGAAATAATATATAATTTAATGGGTGACCCTGAGTAGAAATGCCAAATCTCATCCTGTTTTATTTTGTGAAATGCAGAAAAAGTGTCCGAAGTCAACAAAAAATAAATACAAGTGGAATAGTTTCGTTTACCATGGTAATTCAAGTCAAGCGATTTTGAATCTATTTCACCAACGCTTCTGTACGTTTCTTTAAAATAGCCACCTTCCGGATGTGGGCTTAAACTGAACCTTTCTATAAGTTCTTCAATTTTACTCATATCAATTTTTCTAAAATCCGTTCCACTCCAAAGTCATTATTACTGGACGTTTCAAATTTGGAAACTTTTTTCACATTGGGGTGGGCATTGGCCATGGCAAAACTATATTCTGAAAGTTGAAGCATTTCCAAATCGTTATTGTAGTCACCAAAAACCATAATCTCATCTGAGGCAACCCCATAAGTCTGCATAAGTTTCTCCATTGCATATCCCTTATGTGCATTTTTATGAGAAATATCGACCCAATTAGAACCAGAATTTTTCACTTTTAAAGAGTCTTCCAGATGTTTTACGGATGGATAAATATGCTCTTCTGCATTTTCAAAGTGATAAATGGCAATTTTTAAAATTTCATCATCAACCTGTGATTGATTTTCTACAATCTTATATTTTGAAAAAAATTCGCTAAGGCTGTCAAGGCATTTGGTAGAGGAAGTATGTAGAAAAGCAATGTCTTTACTGCACAAAATAGGATGTATATCTTTTTCCGAAGCAAACAGCTCTAGAATAGGGTCTATATTGTTCCTGGAAATCGGAGTGGTTAATAAAACTTCTTCTTGCCTCTTTATCAAAGCCCCATTTTCGGCAACAAAAATTACATCGTCCTGTATAGCTCTTAATTTATCCACCATACTGTGATATTGTCGCCCACTTGCAGCTACAAATTGAATATTTTTCTGTTTGAGTTCTTTAAAAATTTCAAAGAAACGATTACTCACTTGGTGATTGGAGTTTAACAATGTGCCATCCATATCGGTGACCACCATTTTAATCTTTGATAAGTCCATTATATATTTTAGAAATGCAAAGGTATGCGTTGCGTAGGGAATGATGTAAAGTTTGTATTAATTTCGTCAACTTATGAAGTACTATCAATCTGAACTGCAGCTTAGGGCCTTCAAACGAGGGTTTCATTTAATAACCGATACTATACTGGGGTCCTTCCCGGAAATTGGAAACATACGCATAGGCATATTACAAGTTTTCATTAAACATACTTCTGCAGGATTAACAATAAATGAAAATGCCGATCCCACAGTGCGTGTTGATTTTGAAAGCCATTTTAATAAAATGGTTCCTGAAAATGAGCCATATTACATTCACACATATGAAGGTGCTGATGATATGCCGGCGCATATAAAATCCTCGCTATTAGGAAGTTCGGTTCAGATACCGATAACCGACGGAAAATTGAATCTAGGAATTTGGCAGGGTATCTATTTGTGTGAGCATAGAAACAATGCTTCTGGGAGATACTTGGTGCTAACTGCTTTTGGAAATTAACTGAACCTATAAAACGTAAAAAACCCGCTCAATTGAGCGGGTTTTTTATAAGCGGGGTAAAGTTTATGTTAACTCTTATTTTACTCTTTCAACAATTGCTTTAAAAGCATCTGGATGGTTCATTGCCAAATCGGCTAAAACTTTTCTGTTAAGTTCTATCCCATTGGATTTTACCTTCCCCATAAATTGAGAGTAAGACATTCCGTGTATTCTGGCTCCTGCATTAATACGGGTAATCCAAAGTGAACGGAAAGTACGCTTTTTGTTTCTTCTATCGCGGTAAGCGTAAAGCATTGCTTTTTCAACCGCGTTTTTGGCTACTGTCCAAACGTTTTTACGTCTTCCAAAGTAACCTTTGGCTTGCTTCATCACTTTTTTTCTTCTAGCTCTAGAAGCAACTGAATTTACTGATCTTGGCATAATGTTTCATTTTTTTGTAGTAGGCGGTCAATTTTTGACACTTTTAGAGCCTAACTCCAGGGTTAATAATTAATGTACCGAATTGAACAATTATTTTAATCGTAATTGTTCTTTAATACTGTTAACATCTGACTCATGAACTAATGTAGAGTGTGTTAACTTCAGCTTACGCTTTTTAGACTTTTTGGTCAAAATATGACTCTTAAAAGCGTGCTTTCTTTTGATTTTACCAGAACCTGTAAGCTTAAATCGCTTTTTGGCACTGGATTTTGTTTTCATCTTAGGCATTTTCTCCTCTTTATATATTATTGCTGAATATTTTCAGCATCCCGCTTATTTTTTACTGGCTTTGGGCGCTAAGAACATGGTCATTCGCTTACCTTCCAATTTTGGCATTTGCTCTACTTTTCCTAATTCTTCAAGTTCTTGTGCCAATTTCAATAATAAAATTTCACCCTGATCCTTATAAACTATGGATCTTCCTTTAAAAAAGACATAGGCTTTGAGCTTAGCTCCGTCTTTTAAGAATTTTTCAGCGTGTCTCTTTTTAAATTCATAATCGTGGTCATCCGTTTGTGGACCAAATCGTATTTCCTTTACAATTACCTTGGTCGCCTTTGCTTTCAGCGCCTTGTCACGTTTCTTTTGCTCGTAAAGAAACTTTTTATAATCTATGATCTTACAAACTGGAGGAATGGCCTTAGGGGAAATCTCCACTAAATCCAATTCCAGTTCATTAGCTTTTACCAAAGCTTGCGCAATTGGATACACACCAACTTCAATATTATCTCCCACGAGTCTAACCTCTGGAGCTGTAATATTTTCATTGATTTTGTGAGGGTTTTTATTTTCCCTTCTAGGTTGGGGCCTAAATCTTCTTCGTATTGCTATGACGTATACTTTTTAATTAAACTAAATTTTTAGAACGACTTTAAGGTACTATTTATTTCAGTAGATACCAAGTCAGAAAACGTATTGATGCTAATACTTCCAAAATCCTCTCCGCCATGTCTTCTAACTGAAACATTTTCAGACGTTTCCTCCTGCTCACCAACTATGAGCATGAAGGGGATTTTTTTAAGCTCAGCTTCACGGATTTTCTTCCCTACCGTCTCATTCCTATTATCAATGAGCGCGCGAATTTCGTGATTTTCTAAGGAATTCAAAACTTTTTCTGCATATTTTTCATGTTTCTCGCTGACAGGCAATATTATAGCCTGAACAGGAATGAGCCATAAGGGGAAGTTTCCGCCAGTGTGTTCCAACAATAATGCTACAAAACGCTCCAAGCTTCCGAACGGAGCACGATGTATCATAACAGGTCTATGAAGTTCATTGTCACTACCCTTGTAGGTAAGTTCAAAACGTTCGGGAAGCGTATAGTCAACCTGAATGGTACCAAGTTGCCATTGTCTTCCCAAGGCATCCTTTATCATAAAATCCAACTTGGGGCCATAAAAAGCAGCTTCACCACTTTCAATCACATAATCTAGCCCTTTCTCTTCTGCAGCTTCTATAATTGCCTTTTCAGCATTGTCCCAATTTTCAACAGAACCAATATATTTTTCTGGTTTGTTTAAATCTCGCACCGAAACCTGTGCTGTAAAGTTTTCAAACCCTAAAGAACCCAAGACATAAAGTGTCAAGTCTATAACATTTTTAAACTCTTCGTTGATTTGTTCTGGCGTGCAAAAAATATGTGCATCATCTTGGGTAAAACCTCTAACACGCGTTAAACCATGCAATTCTCCACTTTGCTCATACCTATATACTGTACCGAACTCGGCATAGCGTTTTGGAAGATCTTTGTAACTAAAAGGGCTACTATTATATATTTCACAATGATGTGGACAGTTCATAGGTTTTAATAGAAATTCCTCATCCTCTTTTGGAGTGCGAATGGGTTGAAAACTATCTTCACCATACTTGGCATAATGACCAGAAGTAACATAAAGTTCCTTTTGCCCAATATGAGGAGTGACCACCATTTCATATCCCGCTTTCTTTTGGGCTTTTTTAAGGAAATCTTCTAGGCGCTCCCTCAAAGCGGCACCCTTGGGAAGCCACAAAGGAAGTCCTTGCCCAACTTTTTTGGAAAAAGTAAAGAGTTCCAGTTCTTTTCCCAACTTTCTATGGTCACGTTTCTTTGCCTCTTCCAAAAGCTCTAAATACTCAGTAAGTTCCTTTTGCTTAGGAAATGAGATACCATAAACCCGTGTAAGTTGTTTGTTGTTTTCGTCACCTCTCCAATAGGCACCTGCAACACTCAATATTTTAATTGCCTTGATGATTCCAGTATTTGGAATATGGCCACCTCGGCATAAATCTGTAAAAGAACTATGGTCACAAAAGGTAATAGTGCCGTCTTCCAGATTTTCAATAAGTTCTACCTTATATACATTATCCTGTTCTTTATAGTATGAAAGGGCTTCAGCCTTGGAGACACTTCGCATTTTATAATCATGTTTGCCTCTTGCAATCTCTATTGCTTTCTTTTCAATAGTAGGAAAATCTTTTTCTGAAATTGATTGCTCTCCAAAATCCACATCGTAATAAAAACCATTTTCTATGGCGGGACCTATAGTAAGTTTTACACCAGGGTACAATTCTTCAATTGCCTGCGCAACAACGTGGGAAGTGGAATGCCAAAAAGCTTTTTTGCCTTCATCATTGTTCCAGGTGTATAGGGTAAGAGTGCCATCTTGGTTAAGGGATGTAGTGGTTTCTACAATAGTACCATTGAATTTTGCCGAAATAACGTTTCTGGCCAACCCCTCACTGATGCTTTTAGCAATCTCCATTGGAGTGGTGCCTTCAGAAACTTTCTTTATTGCGCCGTCTGGCAATGTAATTTCAATCATTTGTTCTCCTTATTTTGGATGGTGTGCAAAGATAGTATCTTGAGTTGATGCCTACAATAGTAATAGGTAGTTCAATTGATAGAAGGCTTTCGGTCAAGTGCTTATCAAATTATAATACAAATCGAATAACATATAATATGATACTATTTTTATTATGTTAACTTTAATGTGTTGATATACAGATAATTGTATTTTTTTTGATTTTTTTTTCGAAATTGTTTTGTCGTATCATTTAAACCTCTCTATATTTGCACCCGCTTAGCTGATAAGGCTGGGTTTTAAAAGGGGATAAAAAAGGCCTTTTTTGGTCGTTTTTTTTCTTTTTGAATAGGAAGAAGTTCATTTGACATATTGTATAGACAGCGTAAAAGAGAATAACAAAGAACC
>NZ_CANLYK010000006.1 GCF_947495325.1 uncultured Allomuricauda sp.
GCCTCATCGTCATCGTTCGGAGCAACATAGCCATTGGTCGGCTGGGCCTCAACATTGTCGGGGATACCGTCGTCGTCGCTATCTATGTCCAAATGGTCCGGGCGGCCATCGCCGTCACTGTCCAATGGATCCGTGAGCGGATCGTTGTCACCATCTATATTGTGGTCCTCGGTGGTATCCAGGATACCGTCATTGTCATCATCAAGGTCAACACTGTCAGGTACACCATCATCGTCCGTGTCCTCACCGGGGCCGTCAGGGTCCAGGTAGTCCGGGGTCCCGTCATCGTCCGTATCGTCATTGGTGGGGTCACCGTCTTCATCAACATCCTCGTCAGGGGTGTCGATGCCATCGCCGTCATCGTCAAAGTCACGGTAGTTCACATCCTCGGTGCCATCGGTGTCCGGTAGGTCGTTGGCAGGATCGTCTATCTCATCGTTAACGTCATAGCCATCGTTGACATCACTGCCCTCGTAGCCATCGTCAAGTCCGTCATTGTCCGTATCAACCCCAGTGTACGTCTGATCGGGGATACCGTCAAAGTTGAAGTCGTTCCCCTCGTTGTTGTCCAGAACTAGGTCGTTGTCGCTGTCATCGTCCAAATAATCCGGAAGCTCATCTGCATCATCAGTATTCTCCGGGGTCAACCCGCCAAGGTAGGCCGAGTTCACCCCATCATTGGCAGCATAGGTAGCCTCATCGTCATCGTTCGGAGCAACATAGCCATTGGTCGGCTGGGCCTCAACATTGTCGGGGATACCGTCGTCGTCACTATCTATATCCCTAAAGTTCGGTTGATTGTCCGTATCACTATTAATCGGAATCAATCCTCCGCAGCTTCCTGGGGTTTCTTCATATGCATCATCTAGTCCATTACCATCTTTATCCTTGCCAGATAGCGGAATATAACCCTGGATGCTTTGTGCTTCGATATTGTCAAGAATTCCATCATTATCAGAATCTATATCCAAATAATCTGGAATGGAGTCACCATCTGTATCAATTGGTATCAGTCCTCCACAACTTCCGGGAGTTTCCTCATAGGCGTCATCAAGTCCATTACGATCTTTATCCTTGCCAGATGGCGGTATATATCCATAGCTAGTTTGCCCCTCAACATTGTCGATAATTCCATCATCATCGGAGTCTACATCTAAATAATCAGGAATCGTGTCTCCATCAGTATCCGTTGGATTGGTCCAATAGCAGTCATCCCCATCCAAATTCTGGTCCTCAACTGTGTTGATTATTCCATCTCCGTCAATGTCAATGTCTTTTTTATCTGAAACACCATCTCCATCTGTATCCGTATAAACAGCTTCTGCCACATTTAGCTCCCTTGGAGCCATTGCAGATGAAATAATGGTTAAATAAACTGCGAATCCTACTAATAAAAAAAGACTGTATGAAACCTTTTTCTTAAAATTTAAGAAAGTATTTTTTTCCATAAATGATAGTTTTGGTCAACTAATCACCATGGCATGCGGTTTCCGTAAGTGTAAGAAAATGGGGCTTTTCTTATTTAATAAAAGTGGTTATTTGTGTTCTCTATGCTCCAAATAATCTCAAGCGCATAATTAATGTATTTAAAACTCCTCACCTATTTTAATCGATAAAAAGCGTATTCTTCATTATAATTTACCACCTATAATAATACGTTAGAGTTTGAAAAAAAGATTACCGTATGGTAAAAAAACAAAATCTAAAGCAGGGGAAAATTACTGTACTTTTTTATTTTTTAGGGTGATTATCCTACTTTTTTTCCACTAATTCTATCAACAATTACTTGTGATGTTATAAATCAATTGGAAAAGAGATAATTACCCTATTTTTGCCCAAATTTTTGCAGATGGATTTTGAAAATGAGATAGCAAGACGTAGGACTTTTGGGATTATTTCCCACCCTGATGCGGGAAAAACCACTTTAACGGAAAAACTGTTGCTTTTCGGCGGTGCAATACAAGAAGCTGGAGCCGTAAAGAACAATAAAATCAAAAAAACCGCTACCAGTGATTTTATGGAGATTGAACGCCAAAGGGGGATTTCGGTGGCTACATCCGTGTTGGCATTTATTTATAATGATAAGAAAATAAATATTCTAGACACTCCAGGACACAAGGATTTTGCCGAAGATACATTTAGAACCTTAACAGCAGTTGACAGCGTTATTGTGGTCATTGATGTTGCCAAGGGCGTGGAAGAGCAGACAGAAAAGTTAGTGGAAGTCTGTAGAATGCGAAATATTCCCATGATTGTCTTTATAAACAAGCTGGACCGGGAAGGTAAAGATGCCTTTGATCTTCTAGATGAAGTTGAGCAAAAACTTGGTCTGTCCGTGACTCCACTCAGTTTTCCCATTGGGATGGGCTATGACTTTAAAGGAATCTATAATATCTACGAAAAAAACATCAATCTCTTTAGCGGTAATAGCAAGCAAAATATTGAAGAAACCATAGCATTTACAGATATTGAAAATCCTGAACTTGACAACATAATTGGAAAATCTGCCGCCCAAGAACTTAGGGATAATTTGGAATTGGTACACGGAGTTTATCCTGAGTTTGACAAAGATTCTTACTTAAAAGGAGAACAACAACCTGTTTTTTTTGGCTCTGCTTTGAATAATTTTGGTGTTCGGGAACTGTTGGATTGTTTTGTTGATATTGCACCAACTCCAAGACCCAAAATGGCGGAGGAAAGATTGGTAGATGCCACTGAACTGGATTTTTCCGGTTTTGTATTTAAAATTCATGCCAATATGGACCCAAAGCATCGAGATCGATTGGCCTTTATAAAAATTGTTTCTGGCACTTTTGAAAGAAACAAACCTTATTTGCATGTAAGGCATGATAAAAAACTGAAATTTTCAAGTCCCAATGCTTTTTTTGCAGAAAAGAAAGAAATTGTGGATATCTCATACCCAGGTGATATTGTTGGTTTGCATGATACTGGCAATTTTAAAATTGGTGACACTTTAACAAGTGGTGAAAAGCTAAACTATAAAGGTATTCCTAGTTTTTCTCCAGAACACTTTAGGTACATCAACAATGCTGATCCAATGAAAGCCAAACAACTCTTTAAGGGAATTGACCAATTGATGGATGAAGGTGTTGCCCAACTATTTACACTGGAACTGAACGGCCGTAAAGTAATTGGTACCGTTGGGGCGCTGCAATATGAAGTTATTCAGTACCGATTGGAACATGAATATGGGGCCAAGTGTACGTATGAAAATTTTCCAGTACATAAGGCTTGTTGGGTTGAAGCAGAGGATTCTTCCAATGATGAATTCAAAGAATTCAAGCGGGTGAAACAAAAGTTTTTAGCAACTGATAAGCAAGGGCAACTTGTCTTCTTGGCAGACTCCCAATTTTCGTTGCAGATGACGCAACAAAAGTATCCTACAGTGAAGCTGCATTTTACTTCAGAATTTGACTAGTCACCTAACAATTAAAAGGTTATGGGCTTGCATCCAAGCTTATACGCTTGGATATTCTTACTTTTTTTGTATTTTATTCCCGTATAACCAATAAATACTTTTTTTATGACAACCGATTCTTTAAACAAACCACCAGTTTGGTTCTGGGTGGTAAGTGTTATTGCTTTACTATGGAACCTTATGGGAGTAAGCGCGTATTTGGCGGATGCCTTCACCAGTATAGAGCAATTAGAACAAATGAGCCAAGAAATGAGAGAACTTTATGAAGGCAGACCAGCTTGGGCAACCGCAGCATTTGCAATAGCGGTTTTTACGGGCACCATTGGATCAATTGCGCTGTTACTTCGTAAGAAATGGGCCAGACCCTTATTGCTTGTGTCTGTTTTGGGTGCTATTCTCATAAATATTCATACCATTTTTTTGAGCAATGCCTTGGAAGTCATGGGCACTAATTCTGTGATTATGCCCACTATAGTTATTATTTTTGGCATCTATCTCGTTTTCTTTGCCAAAATAGGTGTTCAAAAAGGGTGGCTAAGCTAAATAATTACAGTTTTTTGAATCTGAGTGTATTATACTCAGGTTTTACTTGGTATCTAACCAAAATTAAAATCTGTCTGAATCTGGCCAATATTGACCTTCAGACTTAATTTCATGTTTCTTTAAAAAAGAGCGAATATCTTTATCAGGGTCCGTATCACCATAAGAAAACTTTTCGGCCAAAAGTTTTATGATTTTTCCTTTTCGCTCTTTTTCAGGTATATTGTTTTGATACTTCTTAAGGAATATTCTCTTTAGAAAATTCTTAGGTTCCAGTATCGTTAGCAAACTGTCTTCGCTACTGACCGAGATATATAACAAATGTTCACCACCAGAGCTATTATTTCTGATACACACCTTACCATTATAAATAAATACTTCCGTGCTTTGTGTTAATCCTTTCTGATATAAAACATAATGATTTTCCATTTTTAGTATTCTTTTACTGATTACCATTTTGAACTTTGTCAGTTCAATAACAACAAAGTTCCAACTAGTATGATAATTCCAAAAATGAAGAATATCACGTAAAGTGTCAATTCTTTTTTTTGGTCTGATTTTGCTCTTTCATGAATCCGTTGTTTTAATTCTTTCAGATCTTTTTCAGAAACGTTTATGAAATTTAGTTTATTTGCTTTCTGTTCGGTTGAATAAATTCCATCACGATTGTTTTCTTTGAATTTGGCTCGTTTTGAAGGACGTTGTTCAAGGTTCTGTTTAATCCGATTGTTCATGTCCTGAATATTGCTCATTCCTTTTTGAACTTTAATTATTGATTCTTGTGCCAAATATTTCTGCTAAAACAGTACCGCCAACGACTTTTTGCCCTGTTTGTTTAAAATAATTCAGTTCACCACCAACAAAGGTTTCAAATTCAAACCTTCGCTTTTTATTTTCCACTGCACCTATGACATCACCTGGATTGACAATTTGCCCTTTATCGAAAAACCATTCTTTAATAAGCCACTCACCATCTTCAGCTAATTCATTTGGGAAAATTATTTTCTGAGATTGGCCATATTCAAGAAAACCTCCTTCCAACTCTACCTTAGTTTTCAAATTAGAACCATCAATTCCCAATTTTTCAATCTGTTTAATTAGCCATCTCCTCATTCTTAATTAAAACTTTGTTTTATATCAATCATCTGTTAACCGCTTTATTTGTATTGTTTCAATCACTACTTGTGAAGTTTAGTATTAATCAGATACAACTTATAAAGAAACTACATATTATAGACTCCCCCATTTATATCAAGCGTAGCACCAGTGATGAACCCATCGTATTCAGAGGCCAGATATAAAACCGCTCGTGCTACGTCATCTGCATTACCTGCTCTTTGGATTGGAATACCAGCTGTTGTTGTAGCAGCTGATTCCTTTGTTGTATGTGTATTGTGAAACGAAGTTCCAAGAATAAGACCTGGAGCAACGGCGTTGACTCGTATCCCTTGAGGTCCCAATTCAGCGGAGAGTGCCCTAGTTAAAGTTAGTATAGCTCCTTTGCTGGTAGAATACGCAAGAGAACCCGGGTGACCTCCTTTACGCCCGGCAAGTGATGCCAAATTAACAATACTGCTGTTGTCATTTTTTGCTAGATAAGGAGATGCTGCCCTAGTCACAAACATCATTGATGTAAGGTTAATATCCATTACCTTTTGCCAGAACTCTGCCTCCATTTCGCTCAGCAACTTACGTGCAACAAGAGAACCTGCGTTGTTGATCAGTATATCCAAACCACCAAGCGCTTCCACCGTTTTTTCGACCATCGCTTGGGCATCGGCTTCTTTTGTCAAGTCACCACTTACAGCAATTGCTTTTTGTCCTTTGCCAATTGCATATTCCGTCAACTGATTGGCAGTATCGGCACTAGAAAAATAGTGAATGGCCACATGAGCTCCGCTATCAATAAAATGTCTGGTGATTGATTCGCCTATTCCTTGGGCACCCGCTGTGATGAGAATTTTTTTCCCTTTTAGTTTGTTATTGTCATTCATGTAAATCCTATTTCAAAAAGGTTGATAATCGTAGTGAAATTACTAGTCATAATTTTAGACGATATCCTTTTCATTTATCAAATATAATAAGGTAAAATGGGCATTTTCAAATCTCCCTCCTGAAATCTGCATTTGGGATTATATTCCAATTGGTTCACAAATGGAGACGAAATAAAAAAACCGACAATGATTGTCGGTTTTTTTATTTGTTATGCTTCTCCTGTAGGCCCAAAATTTAAAGGGATTGGAGGTTGCTCATAATCCTTAATGGTACCATGGGCTTTCTCAAATCGTGTAACATTATCATTTAATGCCTTTAAAAATTTCTTGGCATGCTGAGGTGTTAGGACTATCCTACTCTTCACTTTTGCTTTAGGAGCTCCGGGCATCATGCTTATAAAATCAACCACAAATTCTGATACCGAATGATTGATAATTGCTAAGTTCGAATAAATTCCCTCAGCGGTTTTTTCATCCAATTCTATATTGATCTGTTTTTGGTTCTTATCTTTTTCAGCCATAATCTATTTTATTATAAAAAAGAAAACCCTGACTATTGCCAGGGTTTATATATTAGAATTTAAATTCCTCTTTTCGAGCCATAATTTCATCGTACTCTTCTTTTGAGCCAACAATGATACTATTGTAATCTCTCATACCTGTACCGGCAGGAATCTTATGTCCAACAATAACATTCTCCTTCAATCCTTCCAAGGTATCAATTTTGCCGCTTACCGCAGCTTCGTTCAATACTTTGGTAGTTTCTTGGAATGATGCTGCAGAGATAAATGATTTGGTCTGCAACGAAGCACGTGTAATACCCTGTAAAATTGGGGTAGCCGTAGCTGCCACCGCATCTCTTGCTGTCACTAGGGCTTTATCAGCTCTTCGAAGAACAGAGTTTTCATCTCTTAATGCACGGGCAGAAATAATCTGTCCAGCTTTAAGGTTCTCAGAATCTCCGGCTTCTTCAACAACCTTCTGTCCAAAGATTTCATCATTCTCACGGATAAAGTCGTCTTTGTGTACCAATTGATTCTCCAAGAATGTTGTATCCCCTGAATCTTCTATTCGTACTTTACGCATCATCTGTCTTACTACTACCTCAAAGTGCTTGTCATTAATCTTCACACCTTGTAATCGGTAAACTTCTTGTACTTCGTTCACCAAATACTGTTGTACCGCTGATGGTCCTTTTATTGCCAAAATATCTTCTGGAGTAATAGATCCATCGGATAAAGGCATACCTGCACGAACATAATCGTTCTCCTGTACCAAAATTTGGTTTGAAAGTTTTACCAAGTATTTCTTGATTTCTCCCAATTTGGATTCGATAATAATCTCACGGTTACCACGCTTGATCTTACCAAATGAAACTACACCATCAATCTCGGAAACAACAGCTGGGTTAGATGGGTTACGTGCTTCGAAAAGCTCAGTAACTCTTGGAAGACCACCTGTAATATCCCCTGCTTTAGCAGATTTACGCGGAATCTTGACCAAAATCTTACCTTCCTTGATTTTATCACCGTCATCCACCATAATGTGTGAACCAACTGGCAAGTTGTATGAACGTAAGGTCTCTCCTTTACCATCCTTAATCAAAAGAGTAGGAATCAGTTTCTTATTTCTAGATTCAGAAATAACTTTTTCTTGGAAACCTGTCTGCTCATCAATCTCAACCTGATATGTAATTCCTTGCTCAATGTTTTCGTATGCAATCTGCCCAGGAAATTCAGAAACAATTACTCCATTATAGGGATCCCACTGACAAACAACAGTTCCTTTCTTGATTTTGTCCCCGTTTTTAACGAACAATTGCGAACCGTAAGGAATATTGTTTGTGCTCAAGGTAATACCTGTGGTAGCATCAACAACCTTGATTTCAGAAGTTCTTGAGATAACAATGTTAGCTTTTTCACCATCACTATTTTCTCCAACAACTGTTCTTAGGTCTTCAATTTCTGCAACACCGTCAAACTTAACTTCTAACTTGTTGTCCTCAGAAATGTTTCCTGCAATACCTCCCACGTGGAATGTACGCAATGTTAACTGTGTACCAGGTTCACCGATAGATTGTGCAGCAACAACACCAACAGCTTCACCTCGTTGTACCATTTTATTGGTTGCAAGGTTTCTACCGTAACATTTACCACAAATTCCTTTTGGTGCTTCACAGGTCAATGCAGAACGCACTTCAATACTTTCAATTGGAGCTGCTTCAACTCTTTTTACATCTGCTTCGGCAATTACTTGACCAGCAGCCAATATCAATTCCTCATTCAGCGGATTATATACATCATGCAAGGATACTCTTCCAAGAATACGTTCTCCAAGAGTTTCCACTACTTCTTCGTTCTTCTTTAAGGCTTTTACTTCAATTCCTCTTAACGTACCACAATCTTCAATATTGATGATTACATCTTGAGAAACATCTACCAAACGTCTTGTTAGGTATCCAGCATCCGCTGTTTTCAAGGCAGTATCCGCAAGACCTTTACGTGCACCGTGCGTAGAAATAAAGTATTCCAAAATTGATAATCCTTCCTTAAAGTTGGAAAGAATCGGGTTTTCAATAATCTCTCCACCACCTGCTGTTGATTTTTTAGGCTTAGCCATCAAACCACGCATACCGGTCAACTGACGAATCTGCTCTTTAGAACCCCTTGCACCAGAATCCAACATCATATACACAGAGTTAAACCCTTGTTGGTCTTCTCGAATTCGCTTCATTGCCAATTCAGTCAACATGGCATTTGTAGAGGTCCAAACATCAATAACTTGGTTATATCTTTCATTATTGGTGATAAGACCCATGTTATAGTTGGCCATAATACCATCAACTTGCCCATTGGCTTCGTTGATCATCTCATGCTTCTCTGGTGGAATGATAATATCACCTAAACTGAAGGACAATCCTCCTTTAAAGGCAAAGTCATACCCCATGGATTTTATCTTATCCAAGAAGGCCGCTGTGGCTGGTACATCTGTAACAGCAAGAATATCTCCAATGATATTTCTTAGCGACTTTTTGTTCAATACTTCATTAATGAATCCTGCTTGCTCAGGCACAACGCTGTTAAACAATACACGACCAACTGTTGTGGCAATAATTTGATTAACAAGTTCTCCTTCTTCATTAAAATCTTTGGCTCTTACCTTGATTCCAGCATTCAAATCAACCTTTCCTTCATTAAAGGCTATTTCCACTTCTTCAGCAGAGTAGAATGTCAAGCCTTCACCTTGAATAGGCACTTCCTTGGTCGATTTTCTTTCTTTGGTCATGTAATATAGGCCCAAGACCATATCCTGAGAAGGAACGGTAATTGGAGAACCATTTGCAGGATTCAGGATATTTTGGGATGCCAACATTAATAATTGAGCTTCCAAAATAGCCTCTGGACCCAATGGCAAGTGAACTGCCATCTGGTCACCATCAAAATCCGCATTAAATGCCGTACATGCCAATGGATGCAAACGAATCGCCTTACCTTCAATAAGTTTTGGCTGGAACGCTTGTATACCCAATCTGTGCAATGTAGGGGCACGGTTCAGTAATACCGGATGTCCTTTAAGGACATTTTCAAGGATATCCCAAACTACGGGTTCCTTTTTATCTATAATTTTCTTAGCTGACTTTACAGTTTTTACAATACCTCTTTCTATCAATTTTCTGATAACAAAAGGTTTGTACAATTCTGCTGCCATATCTTTTGGAAGACCGCATTCGTAAAGGTTCATCTCTGGACCAACGACGATTACCGAACGAGCTGAATAATCAACACGTTTACCCAAAAGGTTTTGACGGAAACGACCTTGCTTACCTTTCAATGAATCTGAAAGGGATTTCAATGGTCTATTTGATTCTGTTTTTACTGCTGAAGCTTTTCTTGTATTATCGAAAAGAGAATCTACCGCTTCTTGAAGCATACGTTTCTCATTTCTCAAGATTACTTCAGGAGCTTTTATTTCCATCAATCGCTTTAAACGATTGTTACGGATAATAACTCTTCGGTATAAATCATTTAAATCTGAAGTGGCAAAACGACCACCATCCAATGGAACCAACGGACGTAATTCTGGCGGAATAACAGGCACCACCTTCATAATCATCCACTCAGGTCTGTTTTCCCTATTTTCTTGAGATTCACGTAAAGCTTCAACAACTTGAAGTCTTTTTAAGGCCTCTGTCTTACGCTGTTTTGAAGTTTCCGTATTGGCTTTGTGCCTTAATTGATAGGAAAGTTCTTCCAAATCAATTCTCGACAATAAATCAATTAAACATTCGGCACCCATCTTAGCTACAAACTTATTAGGGTCTGTATCTTCCAAATATTGGTTTTCTGCTGGAATGGATTCCAAAATGTTCAAATACTCTTCCTCGGTCAAGAAATCCATTTTATTGATTTCCTCACCTTCTGGACCTTTTGCAATACCTGGTTGAATTACAACATATCTTTCGTAATAGATAATCATATCCAACTTCTTGGAAGGTAATCCCAACAAGTATCCTATTTTGTTTGGAAGTGAACGGAAATACCAGATATGTGCTACTGGAACCACCAAATTGATGTGCCCAACACGGTCTCTACGTACCTTTTTCTCCGTTACTTCAACACCACAACGGTCACAAACAATACCTCGGTAACGGATACGCTTGTACTTTCCACAGGCACATTCATAATCCTTTACAGGACCAAAAATACGCTCACAGAACAATCCATCACGCTCAGGTTTGTGCGTTCTATAGTTAATAGTTTCAGGTTTTAAAACCTCTCCACGGGATTCACCCAAGATAGACTCCGGTGAAGCCAATCCTATGGAAATTTTGTCAAACCTTTTTGGTGCGTTATTATCTTTTATTCTAGCCATAATACTATGGAGATGATATAATTAAAAAAACTTTTTTTCAATAGTGTTAACTATGTACTACTCTTCCAATCTAATATCCAAACCTAATCCCTTAAGTTCGTGCATCAATACATTGAAAGATTCTGGTAATCCAGGTTCTGGCATGGTTTCGCCTTTTACTATGGATTCATAGGTCTTGGCCCTTCCGATAACATCATCCGACTTAACGGTCAATATTTCCCGAAGTGTAGCTGAAGCTCCATAAGCCTCGAGTGCCCAAACCTCCATTTCACCAAAACGCTGACCACCAAACTGGGCTTTACCACCCAATGGTTGTTGTGTGATCAATGAGTATGGCCCAATAGATCTAGCGTGCATTTTATCGTCTACCATGTGTCCTAATTTCAACATGTAGATAACACCAACGGTTGCTGCTTGATCAAAGCGTTTTCCTGTTCCTCCATCATATAGATACGTGTGTCCAAATCTTGGTACTCCAGCTTCATCTGTAAGTGCATTGATTTGATCAAGAGTAGCTCCATCAAAAATTGGGGTTCCGTATTTTCTGCCCAATTTAAGACCAGCCCAACCAAGAACAGTTTCATAAATTTGACCAATATTCATACGTGATGGTACCCCTAATGGATTCAATACGATATCCACTGGTGTTCCATCTTCCAAGAATGGCATATCTTCTTGACGAACGATACGGGCAACGATACCTTTGTTACCGTGACGTCCTGCCATTTTGTCTCCAACTTTAAGCTTACGCTTTTTGGCAATATAAACTTTAGCCAACTTCATGATACCTGCAGGTAACTCGTCACCAACAGAGATAGTAAATTTGTCCCTTCTAAGATTTCCTTGAATGTCATTCAATTTAATCTTGTAATTGTGCAACAAATCAGCTACATGTCCATTGGTTGCATTATCCGTAGTCCAACTTCCGCCTACCAAGTGAGCAAAATCATCAACGGAATTCAACATTTTAATGGTGTATTTCTTTCCTTTTGGAAGTACTTCTTCACCTAAATCGTTGATAACACCCTGCGAAGTTTTGCCATTGATCAGTCCAAAGAGTTTTTCAATAAGAACATCTTTCAATTGTTCAAACTTCACTTCATAATCCATCTCTAATCTAGTGATGGCCTCTTTATCTTCAGAACGTTTTCTTTTATCCTTTATGGAACGAGAGAACAACTTCTTATCAATAACAACACCTCTTAATGATGGTGATGCTTTAAGCGACGCATCTTTTACGTCTCCGGCTTTATCACCAAAAATAGCACGCAACAGTTTTTCTTCCGGTGTTGGGTCAGATTCACCTTTTGGTGTGATTTTACCAATTAGGATGTCACCAGGTTTTACTTCGGCACCAATTCTTATCATACCATGTTCATCCAAATCTTTGGTAGCTTCTTCTGAAACGTTAGGGATGTCATTGGTCAATTCTTCTGCACCTAATTTGGTATCTCTAACTTCTAAAGAATACTCATCAATATGGATGGAAGTAAAGATATCTTCACGAACCACTTTTTCTGAGATTACAATTGCATCCTCAAAGTTGTATCCTTTCCATGGCATAAATGCCACTTTTAAGTTTCTACCAAGTGCTAATTCACCTTTTTCGGTGGCATACCCTTCACAAAGTACTTCTCCCCTTTTTACCTTATCGCCTTTTTTTACGATTGGTTTTAGGTTAATGCTTGTACCTTGGTTTGTCTTTCTAAACTTCACCAAGTTATACGTCTTGGAATCTTCTTCGAAGCTTACTAATCGCTCCTCTTCAGTTCTTGTATACTTAATGGTTATTTTCTGGGCATCAACATATTCAACAACTCCATCTCCTTCTGCATTGATTAATACTCTGGAATCTTTGGCTACTTGTCTTTCCAAACCTGTTCCCACAATTGGAGATTGTGGTTTTAACAATGGGACGGCCTGTCGCATCATGTTTGACCCCATCAAAGCCCTGTTTGCATCATCATGTTCCAAGAAAGGAATCAAAGATGCCGAAATTGAAGCAATTTGATTGGGAGCAACATCCGTATAGTTTACCTCAGATGGGTCTACTACTGGGAAATCACCTTCTTCCCTTGCAATTACTTTATCATCCTGAATTTTCCCTTTGTCATCCATTGGGATGTTTGCCTGGGAAATTTTCATTCCTTCTTCTTCCTCTGCACTCAAGTATCTAAACTCCTTGGTATCCACAACACCATTTTCAACCTTTCGGTAAGGCGTTTCCAAGAAGCCCATTGGGTTCACTTTTGCAAATACTGAAAGTGAAGATATCAAACCAATATTTGGTCCTTCGGGAGTTTCTATAGGACATAATCTTCCGTAGTGCGTATAATGAACGTCACGTACCTCAAATCCTGCTCTTTCCCTTGAAAGACCTCCAGGTCCTAAAGCTGATAGTCTCCTTTTGTGTGTAATCTCTGCCAATGGATTGGTTTGATCCATAAACTGAGACAGCTGGTTTGTTCCAAAGAACGAGTTGATAACGGAAGACAATGTCTTGGCATTAATCAAATCGATTGGTGTAAACACCTCATTATCCCGAACGTTCATACGTTCACGAATGGTACGTGCCATACGTGCTAAACCGACACCAAACTGAGATGATAACTGCTCACCTACAGTTCTTACACGACGATTGGATAAGTGATCAATATCATCAATCTCCGCTTTTGAGTTAATCAACTCAATCAAATATTTGATAATAGTGATGATATCTTCCTTGGTCAGGACTTGCTTGTCCATTCCAATATCCAACTGTAATTTTTTGTTCATTCTGTAACGACCAACTTCACCTAAGTTGTAACGTTGATCCGAAAAGAACAATTTATCTATAATACCACGAGCTGTCTCTTCATCTGGCGGCTCGGCATTACGTAATTGTCTATAGATATGTTCTACCGCTTCTTTTTCTGAGTTGGTAGGATCCTTTTGCAATGTATTGTGGATTATAGCATAATCCGATTGCGCGTTATTTTCTTTGTGAAGCAAAATGGTCTTCACATCGGCATCAATAATTTCGTCAATATGCTCTTTTTCAAGAACCGTATCACGATCCAATATGATTTCATTTCGCTCAATGGAAACTACCTCTCCGGTATCTTCATCAACAAAATCTTCATGCCAAGTGTTCAACACCCTTGCAGCCAATTTTCGACCCAATACTTTTTTAAGTCCGGCTTTGGATACTTTCACTTCCTCTGAAAGATCAAAGATTTCCAATATATCCTTATCTCTTTCAAAACCGATTGCACGGAAAAGCGTGGTAACCGGTAATTTTTTCTTTCTATCAATATATGCGTACATAACGCCATTGATATCTGTGGCGAATTCAATCCAAGAACCTTTAAAAGGTATTACTCTTGCTGAATACAGTTTTGTTCCGTTTGCATGGAAAGATTGTCCAAAGAAAACCCCTGGAGATCTGTGCAACTGGGAAACCACAACTCTTTCGGCACCATTTATAACAAAGGTCCCGCTAGGAGTCATATAAGGAATGGTACCTAAGTATACATCTTGCACTATGGTCTCAAAGTCTTCATGCTCTGGATCTGTACAAAATAATTTCAATCTAGCCTTTAAAGGTACACTATAGGTAAGCCCCCGTTCTATACATTCTTGTATGGAATAGCGCGGTGGATCTATAAAGTAATCCAAAAACTCAAGTACAAACTGGTTTCTGGTGTCTGTAATTGGAAAATTTTCCATGAAGGTATTGTAGAGACCTTCATTTCCTCTTTCATCAGATTTCGTTTCAAGTTGAAAAAAGTCTTGAAAAGATTTAATCTGAATGTCCAAGAAATCCGGGTATTCCGGTATGTTCTTAGCGGATGCAAAATTTACTCTTTCAGTATTGTTTGTGAACATCTATGGACAAATTTTGATAGTGAATTCTCAAATGGGTAACGTGTGCCATCACACGCTGCTATAAAAACAGGCTAAGGTCTAACCGTTTTACGGAAAGACCTTAACCAAATTTGTATGGTAAAAGCTACTATTTAAGCTCAACTTCAGCTCCTGCTTCTTCCAATGATTTCTTGATACCTTCTGCCTCATCCTTGGCAACACCTTCCTTAACAGCTTTTGGTGCGCTGTCAACGATGTCTTTAGCATCTTTTAATCCAAGACCAGTTAATTCCTTAACTAGTTTTACTACTGCCAATTTAGAACCACCGGCAGCTGTAAGGATTACATCAAATTCTGATTTTTCCTCAGCAGCCTCAGCTTCACCACCACCAGCACCGCCAGCAGCAACAGCTACTGCAGCAGCAGCAGGCTCAATTCCGTATTCTTCTTTTAATATGTCGGCCAACTCATTTACCTCTTTTACTGTAAGGTTTACCAACTGTTCTGCAAAATCTTTTAAATCTGCCATTTTTCTATCGTTTAATCAAATTTTTAAAATATACTTAGTTTATTGTGCGCGAATTATTTTTCAGATAATGTTTTAAGGATACCGGCCAATTTACCGCCACCAGATTTAAGTCCAGAAATAACATTCTTGGCTGGTGATTGTAACAATCCGATAATATCCCCAATAACCTCTTCTTTGGACTTGATGTTAACAAGTGAGTCAAGGTTTTCATCACCTACATAGATAGCTTCTGCTATAAAAGCTCCTTTAAGTAATGGTTTATCTGATTTTTTTCTAAAATTTTTGATAAGTTTTGCCGGAGCATTCCCTGTTTCGGACAACATCAAAGATGTATTCCCCTTTAAAACATCAGGAAGTTCCCCGAACTCCTTATCTGAAGCTTCCATTGCCTTTGCAAGCAATGTGTTCTTCACAACTGCAAGTTTAATATTAGCCTTAAAACATGCCCTTCTTAAATTTGAAGTGGCAACGGCGTCCAATCCTGAAATATCCGCTAAATAAATATTAGCGCTATCAGCCAACTGTGCAGTCAAATCTTCTATTACTGTTGCTTTTTCTTCTCTTGTCATAGTTAAAATATTGAACTACCAGTTACGAAACTGCTTTTGGATCTAATTGAACACTAGGACTCATTGTACTTGACAAATAGATACTCTTCATATAAATACCCTTTGCAGCTGCAGGCTTAAGCTTTACCAAAGTATCTAAAAGTTCTTTGGCATTTTCAGCAATTTTATCTGCCGAAAAAGATGTTTTAGCTACCGCAGCATGTACAATTCCAGTCTTATCAACTTTAAAATCAATTTTACCGGCCTTAACTTCGGAAACTGCTTTTGCAACATCCATTGTTACTGTACCGGTTTTTGGATTGGGCATTAAACCTCTAGGTCCTAAAACTCTACCTAACGGTCCTAATTTCCCCATAACGCTTGGCATGGTAATGATAACATCAACATCTGTCCAACCGCCTTTTATTTTATCCAAATATTCATCTAACCCTACAAAATCAGCACCAGCTTCTTTAGCTTCTGCTTCTTTATCAGGTGTCACCAATGCTAAAACCTTAACGTCTTTTCCCGTACCATGAGGCAGGGTAACAACGCCACGAACCATTTGATTTGCTTTTCGTGGGTCTACACCCAAACGAACCGCTAAATCAATGGAAGCGTCAAACTTTACATTGGTTATTTCTTTTACTAGAACTGATGCTTCATCCAAAGAGTATAGTTTGTTCCTATCTATTTTGGAATTGGCTTCTTTTTGCTTTTTAGTCAATCTTGCCATTATAAATTGCTTTAAGATTTTAAAAAGGTCTTTTTCCAGATACTTTGAGTCCCATGGATCTTGCCGTACCTGCAACCATACTCATTGCAGATTCTACAGTAAAAGCATTCAAATCGACCATTTTATCTTCAGCGATTTGCTTTACTTGATCCCAGGAAACATTACCTGATTTAACCCTGTTAGGTTCGCCAGATCCTTTTTTAATCTTTGCTGCTTCCAACAATTGAACTGCCGCCGGTGGTGTCTTTACAACAAACTCGAAAGATTTGTCTTTGTAAACGGTGATAACAACAGGTAATACTTTACCTGGTTTGTCCTGTGTACGCGCATTAAACTGCTTACAGAACTCCATAATGTTAACACCAGCAGCACCTAAGGCGGGTCCAACCGGTGGCGACGGATTCGCAGCACCTCCCCTGACTTGTAATTTAACTACCTTATCTAATTCTTTTGCCATTGATTTTAATTAAAATGAAAGTGTGTTAATTGGAAGCAACACAACTTTATATATGTAACAGCTCTATTATACTTTTTCTACTTGCATATAGCTTAGTTCCAATGGTGTTTTCCTTCCGAAAATTTTCACCATGACCTCAAGCTTACGCTTTTCTTCATTGATTTTTTCAACAGTTCCATTGAAACCATTAAATGGTCCATCAATAACCTTAATTGTTTCGCCAAGCACAAAAGGAATTGCAATATTGTCTGTGTTAACAGCAAGCTCATCCACTTTACCTAGCATACGGTTGACTTCTGATTTCCTTAAAGGAACTGGGTCACCGCCCTTGGTTTCACCCAAGAAGCCAATTACATTTGTTATGGAGCGTATGATATGTATCATTTCTCCTCCCAAATTGGCCTTTATCATTATATATCCTGGAAAGTAAACCTTTTCTTTATTGATTTTCTTTCCGTTTCGTATTTGCACAACTTTTTCTGTTGGAACAAGCACATCTTCCAGGTAATCTGCAAAACCGTTACGTTCAACTTCGCTTTCAATGTACCCTTTGATTTTATTCTCTTGGCCACTGACCGCTCTTACCACATACCATTTTTTCTCCAGAACCTCAGACATACCCAACTATCCTATTACGTTATCAAAATACAATCGAATCAACTTACTGAAAAGTGAATCCACTCCCCATGTAGCCAATGCAAACAAAATTGAAAAAACTGCTACTACCACCATTAGATTGGAAGCTTTCTCCCTATCTAACCAAGTAACATTGTTCTTTAACTCCTCGAATGATTCCTTTATGTAAGTGAACATATTCTATTTTGTATTTTCCTGCACGGGCGGAGAGGCTCGAACTCCCGACACCTGGTTTTGGAGACCAGTGCTCTACCAACTGAGCTACGCCCGTAAATTATGGCGTCTTACTATCTCAACTTTCAGAGATGAACTACACCCGCTTCTATTTACGTCGAAAGGTATCCGTCATCTGACGGACACCCCTTTAACGTAAACTATGATTATATAATAATTTTAATCTAAAATCTTAGTAACCTGACCAGCACCTACTGTTCTACCACCTTCACGGATAGCGAAACGTAGACCTACACTTAGTGCAATTGGCTGAATCAACTCTACAGTAATAGTTAAGTTATCTCCAGGCATAACCATTTCAACTCCACTTGGAAGAGCAATGTTACCTGTTACATCTGTGGTTCTAACATAGAACTGTGGACGGTAGTTATTATGGAAAGGAGTGTGACGACCACCTTCTTCTTTCTTAAGGATATAAACCTCAGCTTCAAACTTAGCATGTGGCTTAACAGAACCTGGCTTACAGATTACCATTCCACGGCTAATTTGAGATTTCTCAATACCTCTTAACAAGATACCTACGTTATCTCCAGCTTCACCTCTATCCAATATTTTACGGAACATCTCTACACCAGTAATTGTAGAAGCCAATTTCTCAGCCCCCATACCAATGATATCAACAGCATCCCCTGTGTTTGCAATACCAGTTTCGATACGTCCTGTAGCAACAGTACCACGACCAGTAATCGTGAATACATCTTCAACAGGCATCAAGAAATCTTTTTCAACATCTCTTTTTGGCAATTCGATCCACTCATCCACAGCAGCCATCAACTCCATTACAGTGTCAACCCATTTTTGCTCACCGTTAAGTGCTCCAAGGGCAGAACCAGAGATTACAGGTCCATTGTCTCCATCGTACTCATAGAAAGAAAGCAATTCTCTTACTTCCATTTCAACAAGCTCTAAAAGCTCCTCATCATCAACCATGTCAACTTTGTTCAAGAAAACAACGATTCTTGGAATACCTACCTGACGTCCAAGAAGGATGTGCTCACGAGTTTGTGGCATTGGTCCATCAGTTGCAGCAACAACCAATATTGCGCCATCCATTTGAGCAGCACCAGTAACCATGTTCTTTACGTAATCCGCGTGACCTGGACAGTCAACGTGCGCATAGTGACGGTTTTCAGTTTGGTACTCCACGTGAGAAGTGTTGATGGTAATACCCCTTTCTTTTTCTTCGGGAGCATTATCAATTGAATCAAAGCTTCTAAGCTCTGACAAGCCCGCATTTGCCAATACAGTAGTAATAGCAGCGGTCAACGTTGTTTTACCGTGATCCACGTGTCCAATAGTACCAATATTTAAGTGCGGTTTGGAACGATCAAAAGTTTCCTTTGCCATTTTAAATAATTTTAATCTTAGTTTATATTAGTGTACAAATCGTTTTGAGCCAATGACGAGATTTGAACTCGTGACCTCTTCCTTACCAAGGAAACGCTCTACCCCTGAGCTACACCGGCGTAAAGTGTTGAATCAACTACTTTAAAATAGTTCTCCCATAATTGGAAGAGATTCTTGCTTTCGCAAGGATGACTTTTGAGCGGGAGACCGGGTTCGAACCGGCGACATTCAGCTTGGAAGGCTGACGCTCTACCAACTGAGCTACTCCCGCATTTTTTTGGGTCTTACCCCAAATACTTTCAACATTTCAAAAAAACCAAATCCTCCAGCTACTATTTAAAGTAACTTTAGTGGGGAGAGCAGGATTCGAACCTGCGAAGACATAGTCAGCAGATTTACAGTCTGCCCTCGTTGGCCGCTTGAGTATCTCCCCGCCTTATTTTCAGTAACTTACGAGCCGATGGAGGGACTCGAACCCACGACCTGCTGATTACAAATCAGCTGCTCTAGCCAGCTGAGCTACATCGGCATTTTACTGCCTTTTCAACATAAAAAAAGCCCGCTATTTCTAACGGACTGCAAATGTATATATTTATTTATTTAATCAAAATAATTTTGCAAAAATTTTAATTAAGCTTTTGCCCTTAATTTTTCTTTCTTTTTTACTAATTTTCTTTCTAAGGAACTACATGCAGAATCAACTGCTTCTTCAAAAGATTTACATTGTTTTTTTACAATGAGCTGATCTCTGGGAACCAATAATTTAATTTCAACTATCTTATTTTCTTTCGCACTGGTATTTTCAACTTTTAAATAGACATCTGAACTTATCACCTTATCATAGAACAATTCCAATTTATCCATTCGTTTTTGGATAAACTCCATGAGTTTTCCATCAGCTACAAAATTTACCGACTGCGCATTTACTTTCATAAGATTTAGTTTTTAATGCTACCCGTTGGCAGCTAGGTTAAACAATACAAGAAATTTGTTATTCCTTGTTCCTGGGGTGGGCCTTTTGATGTACTTTCTTAAGCTCGGCTATACTATTGTGCGTATACACTTGAGTGGATGCCAAACTTGAATGACCCAATAATTCCTTAACGGAATTTAAATCCGCCCCCCTATTGAGCAGATGTGTTGCAAAGGTATGCCGCAATATATGTGGACTCTTTTTTACCTTGGGGGACACCAAACTAAAGTACTTATTTATGGTGCGATATACAAGCGTTTCATAAACTTTAAGACCTCCCATGGTCAAAAATAGGTGTGTGGAATCTATGATTTTTTCCTGTCTGGACCGAAGCTTCAGATATTCTTGAAGTAGCAAGACGGTTGAGGGAATGAGCGGAAGAATCCGTTCCTTATTTCTTTTTCCCAATACTTTAAGTGTACTTCTTCCACTATCAAAATCATTTAATTTTAAATTGACCAATTCAGCTCTTCGCATCCCTGTAGTATACAGCAATTCTATAATGAGCCTATCTCTTACTCCTTCAAAATCATCATTAAATGGAATTTCTGATATAATTTTCTGCATTTCCATTTCCGAAAATGGCACCTCTATTTTCTTATTGGTCTTTAGGGCTTTATGTTTGGACAATGGCGAAGCATTGATTTGACCTATTTTCTGCAAAAATTTATAGTAGGCCCTTAATGAAGATATTTTCCTGTTGATTGTCCTGTTTGAGACTTTTTTATTGACCAAACAAACTATCCAACTTCGGACCAGCGTATACTCAACCTGATCAATAGATGGCTCACTATAATCCTTAAGACAAAAATTGGAAAACTCAATAATATCCTTTTCATACGCATTTATTGTATGCTGCGAATAGTTTTTCTCCAACCTTAAATAGGAAATGAAAGCAGTTACGGACATTATTCAAAGTTACCGAAATCTACAATACGGAATCATAAACAAAAAAATCCCGTTCCAAATAAATTTGAAACGGGATTTTACTATTTTGGCAAGAACCTTAAATTTCTTCTTGGTCTCTTAGTCCTTGTATATATTCAGCTTTTTGAATTTCAGCTCTTCGTTTTACGGAAGGTTTGGTAAACTGCTGTCTTTTTCTTAACTGACGCATAGTGCCTGTCTTATCAAACTTACGCTTAAAACGCTTTAAAGCTCTATCGATGTTTTCTCCTTCTTTTACTGGTATTATTAACATTGGCTACAACCTCCTTTCTTTAAAATGATACCCCGTATTGAACGGGGCTGCAAATATACAAATGTATTCTTTTTAGAAAAGATTTATTTTAAAAATTTTCTACACATTTTAATTCCCTACTTACTAGGGGGTCTGTAATCTTTTTTATCAATTACTATTTTGGCTATGATTTCCTTTAAGATTTCAGAAGTTCCGCCTCCAATTGGACCTAACCTACTATCCCGAAACATGCGGGCCATTGGGTAATCTTCCATATAGCCATAACCACCTAAAAATTGAAGACAGTTGTAAATTACTTCATCGGCCATCTTGGTCGACTTCAGTTTTGAAATAGTAGCTTCTCGAACCACATACTCTCCCCTTTCCATTTTAGATACTACCCCATAGTTATATTGTTTGCAAAGGTCCATATCGGCATGCAAGTCTACAAAACGATGGCGTAAGGCTTGATATTGATCTATGGACTTGCCAAAAGCCGTTCTCTCCGACATATATTGAATTGCATAATCCAAAGCCCATTCTGCCCTTGCATGAGCATTGACACCCATAACCAAACGTTCCAATGCAAATGCCTCCATAATAAAGGTGAACCCTTTTCCTTCTTCACCCATTAAATTAGCCACGGGAACCTCTACATTGTCAAACGCCAATTCTGCCGTATCTGAAGCCCTCCAACCTAATTTATTTAATTTATTAGCAGAAACACCAGGACTTTTTAAATCTACAATGAATAGACTTATACCCTTGTTTCCAACAGTTGGGTCAGTTTTGGCAGCTAAAATGATATAGTCTCCATAGACTCCATTTGTTATGAAGGTTTTTGATCCATTTACTATGTACGAATCGCCTTTTCGAGTTGCCGTGGTTCGCATACCTGCAACATCACTTCCGCCAAAAGGTTCCGTGACCCCTAAACACCCTATTTTATCACCAAGTACGCTGGGGATTAAATATGCCTTCTTTTGGGTCTCATTACCATTTTTATTTAAATGGGTCATTGCCAAATACACATGTGCCCAAATAGCGGCAGCAAAACCTCCTGAATTTATCTTTTGTAATTCTTCAAGTAAAATTACCGTATAAAAAAGATCAAGTCCCAAGCCTTCCTCTGTTTCTGGCGTTGCCAGTCCAAAGTAGCCCATGTCTCCAAATTTTTTCCAAATAAATCGATCTATGGTACCGGTTTCTTCCCATTTTTCTATGTGTGGGACCACCTCTTTTTGTAAAAATTCTTTTAGGCTATGCCTAAAAAGTTGATGTTCTTCAGTGAAGTACATACTGTTCATGGCTATTTTTTTAAAGTGACAAATATAGGACTATTCTATCTAGTTTATTAGACGGGAAACCCTCGATAGAAGTCAACTCATCAAAGGAATTAATTCTTCCATTTAACTCCCTATATTCTAATATTTTGATAGCGACCGAATACGAAATATAAACTAGTTTTGATATCTCAGAAGCTGTTGACGTATTTATGTTAATCTTTTTGATTTTTGGCACATTGACTACATTGAACTTTTTTAACGTTCTATCAACCACTTCGGAATCCAATTCATAGACATCGTACAACTGTTCGCTAACTATAAACCCTCCCAATCTATCCCTAAACTTTACGATGCGGACGGAAAGTTTATCACCTATCCCGTTTATAGTCTTCAACTCGTCTGCTGTAGCTAGATTTAAATCCCTGATTTCTTTTACCTTTTTTTCTTCTGATTCATTATTCGAAGTACTCTTGGTAAATTTCGTTTTCTTCTTTTGAGTCCATTCTGGAAATTTAAAATAGGGAGAAATAATATTTAAAAGTGAATCTGAAACTTTGGTCACATCTTGAAATTGTTCTGCTGAATTGACGAACTTTTCCTGTTTTCTGAAGGCAAACAACCGCTCCAATTCTATTGGAGACATTCCCAAAGTATAACCTTTGTAATCTGATATAAAGTTTGGGTTAAAGGGATATATTTTTATGAAATCTTTCTGGAGGATATTATTTTTAAGACTATCTACCTTAGTCTGTTCCTCCGCATTGACACTTAACCTGGCATAGCCATCATACGGTTGCGACCTGATTAGAAAATACACACCTTGTAAGATAACTATCAGAAGTAATAAAAAGAAAATCCCATTTCGTTCTTGTTTATTGAACTTGAAATGGGATTTGAATCTATTCAATTAATTTATTATTTGCTTTTAACAAAATTCTTTATATCCGTAAGATACTTGTCCATTTCCTCTCGCACCTTTGGAAACAAAAATAGAAGTCCAATCATATTTGGGAACACCAAGGCTAAAATCATTGCATCAGAGAATTTAATGACGGCATCAAGTGTCGCAGCTGCTCCAATTACAACAAATAATAGGAACAACACTTTATAAACAATATCCGCTGTTCTACCTCTTCCAAAAAGATACTTCCAGGATTGCAGCCCATAATATGACCAGGATATCATCGTTGAAAATGCAAAAAGAATGATTGCAATTGTCAAAACATATCTAAACCCTGGTATTACGGAATCATAGGCCATTGATGTTAGATCAACACCACCAACATAAGTTCCCGACTCATTTAACAAAACTGTACTTCCCACTGCATTTCCATAATCAAAAGCTCCAACATCCATGTTAAAAAAGATGATAACCAAGGCGGTCATGGTATATATAACTACAGTATCAATAAATGGTTCCAATAGAGCAACGACTCCTTCACTAGCTGGATATTTTGTCTTTACTGCTGAATGAGCAATTGCAGCTGAACCCGCACCGGCCTCATTGGAAAATGCGGCTCTCTGAAATCCAACAATTATAACACCTACAATACCTCCCAAACCGGCTTCAGGCGTGAAAGCTCCCGCAAAAATCATCCCAAATGCATCTCCTATAAACTTGATATTAGCGAAAATAATCACCAATGAAGCGAGCACATAAACTCCTGCCATAAATGGAACTATTTTTTCCGTAACACTGGCTATCTTCTTAATACCACCAATTATAACGATACCAACAAGCACGGCCAGAATAATACCTATGATAACTCCTACTGCCCCTCCTTCAAGATTAAGCATGGTAGTTAGCTGAACGGCAGCTTGATTTGACTGAAATGCATTTCCGCCACCAAAGGAAGCTCCAACACAAAGAATAGCAAAAATTACAGCTAGTACTTTTCCCAATCCTTTAAAACCTCTCTCTTTAAGTCCTTTTGACAAATAATACATTGGTCCTCCGTATACAGTCCCATCCGGTCCTACATCCCTATATTTTACTCCCAGGGTACATTCCACAAATTTTGTCGACATACCTATTAGACCACAGACAATCATCCAAAATGTGGCTCCAGGTCCACCAAGAGCAATTGCAACAGCTACTCCAGCAATATTTCCCAAACCTACTGTACCTGAAACTGCAGTAGCCAAGGCTTGAAAGTGACTTACTTCTCCTTCTTTGCTTTCATCTTTAATGGTACCTGGAATATCTCCATCAACAACATTTATTTCGGTTTTTTCAACACTATGGTGATCTAATTCATCGTACTTACCCCTTACTGTGTTGATCGCAAGTGAAAATTTTGTGATATTGGGAAACTTAAATGCTATTGTAAAGAACGTAGCTCCCAGAATTAATAGGATAAGTACTACGGGCATATTATATTCACCTATAGGTATTGTTGTTAAAACAAAGCCCTCCCACCAGGTTGCAAAAGGCATAAAGGCATCGTTTACTTTTTCATCCAAACCTTTTTCTTGGGCGTTACTTAAAAATGGAAATAAAAGTGAAATAATCGCAAGAAGTCTATACTTCATAATATGTTATTTGGTTGTTTTAATTTGATGTATAGCGGACAATATCCTAAAAAAATTCAACGCAATCAAATTTAAAAGTTATAAATCTAACCTATCTGAAACATTTGGTTGAGTTTTTTAATCTGTTCGGGTCTGCCCAAAACAATTACTTTCCCCTTGGGTTCCAATACTAAATCTGCTTCCGGATTAATTATATAGTTTCCATCAGGTTCTATATAACCTATTATGGTACAACCTGTTTTCTGTCGTAAGTCCAAATCCCTTAATGAATTGCAATCCATTTGATCCGTAAAATCCTCTATCTCCACTTCCTCCAAATTGGTGGTATTTTCACCTTCCACAGATAACTTATTAATGAAGGTTACCAAATCTGGCATTACCACCAAAGAAGCCATATAGTCCCCACCTATTTTATCGGGCATGATTACTTTGTTTGCACCTGCAAATTCAAGTTTTTTCTGACTGGTTATTTGAGACGCCCGGCTAATTATAAAAAGTTTGCTATTTAATTGCCTGGCAGAAAGGACTATAAATAGATTTACGGCATCATCTGGGACGGCAGCTATTAAATATTGTGCTTTTTCAACCCCAGCCTCAATAAGAACTTCATCTTCATTAACATCGCCTTCAACAAAAAGCACCTCATCTTCATACCGTTCAATCACTTCTTTGCTCTTTTCAATCACCACAAACGATTTGTTGTAAGCTTTCAGTTTTTCGGCAGCTTGTTGTCCATTTCTTCCATATCCGCAGACCACTACGTGATTTGTTAAGCTTTTGATCTTATTTTTCACTCTTTTCTTTTTTAAAATTTGAAGTGAATTCCTTCCTAATAAATATTCCGTTATTACCGATAGGGCGAAACCAAAAATAAAAACACTGGTAACGATTAAAAATACGGTAAAAATTTTAGCGCTTGGGTCCAAGGGTCTTACTTCGGAAAACCCAACTGTTGTTACTGTAATAATGGTCATGTAAATGGCCTCGACCCATGTAAAGCCAGAAATCAATTTATATCCTATTACACCAAATGAGAGTACCAACAACATTAAACTTATTGCCCATACTATTTTTGATCGTAAAAGTCTTATCATAATTAAAGGTCAAATACTGAAGTTCTTTTAGTGTAGATCAAATCTTTGATCTTTAACCAAAATGCAATAAAAAGATAGAGGGCAAAACCAAAGCCCAAGGTTGCAAAAGTTAAATATATAAAGGTTGTTCGTACAACTCTAGCACGTATTCCCAACCGCTCGGCAATGCGCCCACAGACCTCGAATCCCCTTTTTTGAAAATAATAGAGTGTATTGTAGAACAAACTCATATTTAAAATTATGTATTTCTATTCAATAAATGCGTACCCAAAGCACATTGAAGACATTTATTTTTTGCACAATAATTCGTATACAACTGTATTTTGGCTTGGCTATCCATAGCATTTTTAGTTTTGGACCCAAGTCTTTCAAAACCATTGACAATAGAATTCGCCTCTTTCTTTATCTGTGCTATCATCAAAGTTATATCATCGTTCCAATCTTGCCCAAGATGTTTGGCATAGCAAAACTTGATGGGAACAACGGTATTGATAATCAATAAATCCATAAAGGCTCTGGACATCTTCTTTTTACTTTTTTTGGAAATCTTTCCAAAGGTAAAATGATCATCCCAATATGAACTAGTCATCGTTTCAAAAATTGTATAAATGTCTTCAAGCTCAGTCATACCCATTAAACTAGTAAAGAGATTCTGCTCTTTTGCATATAAATTGGCCAACTGTGATATTCGAATAGTTGGGAAATTAGTAGGCCGCAGACCAAAAAACTCAGGTTTGTTTCTGGGGGATTCCAATTCAAACTTTTTACTTAGATAACCATATTCTTTTCTAAGTTGAAGGTAGTATTGATCTTTACATTCTTCGTTTTGCAGTAATCCAAAATGCCCAAATAATAAACTCTCCAATTGAGTTAAGTCGGAAGCAGTTTTACGGATTATTGAAAAATCCAACTTTAAGGCTTTATCTAAAAAGAACGCTCCATTTACTTTTGAACCAAAATTCTTTGTCAACATGGTAAAAAGAACACCTTCCCAATCATTGTTTGATTTTTCCAACAATTCAAAGATAAGACCAGACTTCTGTTCCAACCTTTCAATATATAATCTAAGTAGCCAATTTTCAACCAAAAAAGAATCAATGGATTTAAAATCCTTCTCACAATTAATAAAACTTGACCTAGCGTGGTTAAATAAGCTACCATACTTATTTAAAAGCTCTGGAGAAACATAATCTTTTAGCTGAAGTGTTGGAATTATGGTGTTATCTTTTCTAAATACCTCTATATCATCTTCCCAGACTACATGCAATATTACGTTAGTATAGTTGTCATCTGTTTCGTGATGATGTACATACCAATCTGAAGATTTAAGGTGCATTTCCACATTGCCCGCCCAAAGCTGACCCTCAACCTCAACCAAAGCATTAAAAAAATCTGGCCCCGATTTACGATTTAGCGTACCTGGACTTTTAATTACTATGTTTTGGGAGGTTGTTGTGTTGAGTGGTTTTCCTTGAAGCTTGCCGCACCTCCAAATAAAATGGAGTAGGTCTTCCCTCATGGTGCTAAAATAGGAAAATGATCACCATTTTCCGGCATAGGTTAGACCATCACCGGAATTATGTTTTAAATAGCTGTGCTTTATAGTATTTATTTGTCGAATGTGGTGATAATCATGGGCTAGCCAATTGGTCAGAAATGAAAGTGCTGAAATCTTTCCCAGCTCGGGATGGTCTATTGCACTATCCCAGAAAGGATTAACCAATTTTATCAGCCATAGAATAGAATCATTTCTTTCTCTTGTAAATTGTTTAAGTACAGCTTCAAAGTCCTGTTCCAAATAACCCCTTTCCGCAGGCCAGTTCTGTGGGTGAATCGGTATCAACGGTTTGGTTGGGGTCTCAAGACTATGTTTTACCCTTGCCCTAAAATCTTCCTTTTCCTCATCAACTAAATGACAAACAATTTCAAGAATGCACCAATCCGTTGGTTTTGATTTCCAGGTAATCAAATCTGAAGGTAAATTCCCCAACATTTCATTGAAAACCTTTGGATTCCGGCTTAATTCATTGATGATTTCTTCTACAACCATAAAATTTATTCGGCCACTTCGCCTTCCCAGTTCATAAAGCCGCCTTCAAGATTGTACGCATTTTCAATACCCACGCTGTTCATAATGGCGCAGGCCTGCCCGCTTCTATTCCCTGATCTGCAGTATACGTAGTAATTCTTGGACTTGTCCAACTTTTCAATTTCATTAAGAAACTCTTGACCCAAGTAAATATCAATATTGGTAGCTCCTGGAATATATCCTTCTTCTACTTCCTCTGGAGTACGAACATCCAAAATAAAAGCGTTGGCGTCACCTTCCAGCTGACTTTCCCATTCTTCTTGTGATAAATCTGACATTTTTAAAAGTTTAAGTTCTGCAAAAATAAAAATCCGGAGCATTACCCCGGATTTTTATTGAATTATTCTTTCTATTTAGACCTTTATCGTGCAACCTATTGCCTTGGTAGTTGCTACTTTGATTTCTTTTCCAGCAAGCATTGCATCCACAGCATTTTCAACAAATTTTTCTTCAACTTTAGATGCGTCCTGATAGTTATCATCAATTGCTCCTATGTATTTTACAACATTCCCTGATGCGGTCTTTTCCAATAAATAAATATGGGGAGTTCGGGTAGCACCGTACTGCGGATAAACCTTCTGTCCCTCATCCAATAAATAGGGAAAGGTGAATCCCTTTTCAGATGCCCTTTTCTTCATGGCCTCAAAACTGTCTCCAGGTTTTGCGGATGGATTGTTAGGATTGATTGCAATTACAGGAACTCCTTGCTTCTTATATTTTTCATCAAGACCAATAATCCTATCCTCATAAGCAACTGCATACGGACATGTATTGCAGGTGAAAATGACCAAAAAACCTTTAGCATCCTTATAATCTGAAAGCGAAACCATGGAACCATCAATATTTTTCAAAGAGAAATCAGTAGCGATGTCTCCAATGCCGTATCCGGCATCCTCAACGACCGTTTTTTCTGAAAAAGCGCCCATTGAGAGCACCAATACAAGCAAACCAATAATTTTAAGTGTTTTCATCTTGTTTATTTTAAAAATTTATTCAATTCTGTATTTAATTCTTCGTAAGTAAATCCTTGTTCGTAAAAGCCTCGGGAATCTTTATTATAAATTAAGGTTGCTGGAATGCCACCACCCCATTCTTCCGCAACTTTCGGAATCCAATCGTTCTGCTTAGGGTCATCAAGAATCACCACCTTAGATTTTAGGCCTTTCTTCTCAACAAAAGGTTCCAATCTTGATTTCCACATGGATGGCATGTCCAAACTCACCAGAATAACCTCAACATTATTGTCTTTTTGTTCTGCGCCCACTTGTTCAAAATAAGGAAGTTCCTCTATGCACGGCTTGCACCAGGTTGCCCAAAAATTAACAATATAGGTTTTGTCATCATCCTTGTGAAGCAAGGGTTCAAAACCTTCAAAATTGTATACTGGAAAACTTACTTCGGGGTTTTCAGAACTGGTAGCGGCTTCTGCTAATACCGCCGTATTTTCTTCTACGGTTTTCTTTTCTTTTGAACCACAACCCACCATTAAAAAAACTGATAATGAAACAATTAGAATAAAACGCGGCATGGTATATATTTTAAGTATTAAAAATAATCAATGTGTAAACACTCATTTTCGTTTTTAACAAAAATTTATTGCTCTTTACTATGGATTATTTTTTCATACTAAATCCAAGGGTTCAAAATTGCCAGAGATGATAGCTTCGGTATCTGTATGCAACCATTTTTTTAATAGCGAAGTATAAATTTGTCTGAAATCAATTTCATATTTAATATCTCCGTTACTATCCAAATCCAAAAGTGAAGAGGGTTTATTGAACATCCCTGGATTTTTAAGGTTTTCTCCCATTAAGAATACTGCATTTGCAGCACCATGATCTGTGCCATTGGCAGCATTCTGTTTTACGCGCCTTCCAAATTCTGAGAACGTAAGGATAATAGTATCCTTGAAGGTGCCTGCATTTTTCAAATCGTTTACAAATGCAGCTATTGCATCGGAATAGGTACCCAACAATTTCTTTTGCGAATTTACTTGATTTGCATGCGTATCAAATCCACCAAGAGATGTGTAATAAATCTGTGTTTTGAGACCAGAATTTATAAACTCAGAAACCGTTTTTAACTGCTTTCCAAAAGAATTTTTGGGGTACTCCCATGAACTTTTATAAACTTTGGTCTTTTCGAAAATATAGCCTGCTGAAGACTTGGCATCTATGGCAGTTTTATAGAGATATCCAAGATTGTGTTCGCTCAAATGCTTGTCCTTGGAGTTTTCGAGAACCTTTGCAAAGTAGGGTTCTTTGGTAGTATTGTATAGCAATCTTGCATTTTTTGTGGCTATCCCGTTTATTTTTTCGCCTTTCATTAGGGTCGAAAGCATATCGTCCACTTCTATTGCCCCAACCGGGTCTTTTGCAACACCATCAAGGTACCGCCCAACCCATCCTGTCTTTAGAATTTCGTTTGAAGCGGATGCGGTCTGCCAGATATCTGTAGATCTAAAGTGTGATCTTACTGGATTGGGATATCCCACATTGTTCATAATGGTAACATATCCATCATCAAAAAGATTTTTAAAGTTGGACAATGCTGAATGAAATCCCACTTCACCATCTACCAGAAGTAAGTCCTGTTTTTTCTGGGCAATTGAGACTCTATTTTTATAATATACATCATTGGTGTAGGGTACAATGGTGTTTAAACCATCGTTACCCCCAGACAATTGAATAATAACCAGTTTCTTGTTACCAAGAGTAACGGGCCATAGTTCGTTATGGGCCTTCAAAAAGTTTGGAACAAAGAGCACACTGCTCGCCAAACCACTTCTTTTTATAAATGTTCTTCTCTTCATGTTGTGTAATTTAACACAGTTGAAATTCTGGTATTGACATTAGCTGTATACAATATTCCGCTTTGCTCTCTTTTTCAAGGCTATCCATAAAAGACTTGGCTTCTTCCTGTAAATTAGCTCCTAGAACAACGGATGCCAGTTCTGCATGGGATGATTTTTTATACTCATTTTCAAAAAAGTTCCAATCGCTTTCCACATCCAGTCTCCTACCTACATTTTTCTTTTTATTGAATTCTGTTAGACTATCCTCAAATTCTCCTTTTACATCAAAAGAAATAATACCATCACTCAACAAAACGGACGGTAACTTAAGACGAACCATCATTGTATTGGAATCTATCCATTTTTTACCTCCTGACCACCCAGCTACATTAGGTGGGTTCAATAGCTCTTGTCCCAAAAGCTTTTGCACATAGACCAGTTCCTTGGTTTTTTTGAATTTATACGGAACAATTCGCATCATTCCCACCAATACATCAGTAGGTGATTTTATTTTGGTACCCATTATGCTTTTATCATAAAACCACTTGGACATAAAGACGTGGCGCATTACTTCAGAAATGTCATAGTTCACTCGGAAGATGTCCGCCATTTCTTCAATATGGTCTTCATTCGCTTCATGACTCACGAAATAGTTGTATATCTTTTTTGAAATAAAATAGGCGCATTGGGGCTGTTCCAAAATAATATCTACGATATCTTCTCCATCAAAATTCCCAGTTTTGCCCATAAAGGCTTTGCTTTCAAAGTCATGAATCTTTTCCCTAAATGCAAAGTCACCTTTAAAATTATGTCTCCACCCTGTAAAAGCCCTTGCGGCTTCCTTTATATCTTTTTCAGAATACTGACCCTCACCCAATGTAAAAAGTTCCATGAGCTCACGGGCAAAATTCTCATTGGGTTTCTTTTTTCGATTTTGTTGGTTGTTAAGGTAATTGAGCATAGAAGCCTCTTTGGCAACGGCCACCACAAAATCCCTAAAATTCCCCAAAGCATGTTTACGGAGTGTGTTATTAAAGGATTGCAGATAAACAATATTGCGACCACGAACAACAAAATGGTTCGCCCAGAATAGAGTCATCCGCTCCCGAAGCTGCTCATTGGTATCCGCCATTCGGTATATCCATTCTCTGTTAAAATCAAGTAGCTTCTGTCGACTCAGTTTGCGTATTTCATCTCGGGTTTCCTTGGAAATTTTACCGGAGCTCATCTTTACGAGGTCTTTAATTTCATCTACCGGCACTTCTAATTGAGTAGCTTTCTTTGAAGATTGAAACAAATCCTCTATTATATCTTCCCTCTTTTTGGATAACTTTTCTTTGGCCTTTTTCAATGAGATTCCAAATCCTGCCCTCTTATATAAATGAAATAATTCTTGTAACTCCATTTTTTCATTATTGTGTGTACCTGTAAACATTTGATACTTAATATACAATAAGGTTTAACCAAGACCTATAAAAAATAATCCCAAAACCCTTTTTAACAAAATTTTATCTGTTAAATGAAAAAATTAGAAGATTATATATCATACATTTGTATATACAAATATTGTTTAGACATGAATGTCGAAGAGGTAATTAAGAGGGCAAAAAAATTAAGCTTGGAAACAAAGACCATTATTCATATTGAATTGGTCAGCAATAAAATTAAGGAAGTTATAGCCTCTGCCTTAAAACCTCATGAAGTTTCTCTTCCGCAGTTTAACGTGCTTAGAATTTTGAGGGGCCAAAAAGGTAAACCTGCCAATCTCTCCACATTAAATGAGCGTATGGTAACGAAAATGAGCAATACGACAAGATTGGTAGATAAATTATTGAACAAAGGTTATGTAAGTAGATGTGTATGCGAATCCAATAGAAGAAAAGTAGAAATCTTTATTACCGAAAACGGAATGGAAGCGTTACTTGAAATGGACAAAGCAGTATATGAAGCAGAACAAAAAGTTGTAAAAAACCTTTCTGAAAGCGAATTGGATAAATTAAATGAATTATTAGATAAATTTTAAAATGAACAACATCATAGAAAATAGAACTTGGCGATACGCCACAAAGAAATTCGACAACACCAAAAAAGTATCTGAGGAAAATTTGGAATTGTTGTTAGAGGCAACTCGTTTAAGTGCATCATCGTATGGACTACAGCCCTATCATATATTTGTGATTTCCGACCAGGAAACAAAAGAAAAGTTGAAGCCAGTTTCATGGGGGCAATCCCAACTTACAGATGCTTCACATGTGATAGTATTTGCAAATACAACCGATTTTGGCGAAGAATTGGTGGATGAATATCTACAAAATGTAAGTACTTCCAGAAATATTCCAGCAGAAGGTTTAAAAGCTTATGGGGATTTTATGAAATCCAAATTATTGGAACTTTCACCTGAGACCAAATCTGTATGGACGGCGAGACAAGCATATATTGCTTTGGGTAATGTGATGCAGGCAGCTGCGGAATTAAAAATCGATACATGTCCCATGGAGGGAATTGAAAACGAAGCGTACAACGAGATTCTTGGGCTTACGGAAAAAAAACTGAATACAGCAGTTGTATTGACAATTGGTTATCGTTCTGATGAGGATGCAACCCAGAATTATGCAAAAGTCAGAAAATCTAAAGAAGAATTATTTACACTTATACAATAACAATTAATTAAAAACAGAAATTTAAACACAATCATGAAAAAGACAATTTTAAGTTTAGCGTTGACAGCAGTTTTTGGACTAACTGCTACTGCCAATCCAATTGATGGCGAAAAAAAAGAAGTAAAAACTGATGAAAGCACCGTAACATGGAAAGCCTACAAGGTAGGAGGTTCACACACCGGTACCATTGCCTTGAAATCAGGTAGTTTGGAATTTGATGGAGACGAACTTACAGGAGGTGAGTTTGTGGTGGACATGACCACAATCAACACAACTGATTTAGAGGGAGAATACAAGCAAAAACTGGACGGCCATTTAAATTCCGATGACTTTTTTGCCACGGCATCCAACCCCAATGCGAGTTTATCCTTTACAAAAGTTAGAGCTGGCGAGGACAACACTTATGAGGTAACGGGGAACCTTACCATAAAGGGAATTACAAAACCAATAACTTTTGATGTTTCCATTGATGGTAGCAAAGCAACCGCAACATTAAAAGTTGATCGCACGAAATATGATGTAACCTATAAGTCGGGTATTATAGGAACCGCAAAGGACAAGTTAATCTATGACGAATTTGATTTGGTAGTTGATTTACAGCTATAATCAAACCTAGGTTAGTGTTTAGGAATCCCGTTCAAGTTTTTTGAACGGGATTTTTAATTTTACAAATCAAAGTTTGTTTGTTACAATTTCCTTTTTATCTTTGAAGCAATGAATTTAGGAACAGTTAATACTTGGTGGTGGAATAATTTACGTCGAACGTCGTGAACTAGTCCCCCATTGTAATCATATAGAGGCTTGTCATCACGACAAGCCTTTTTTAATTTATCACTATTTTGAAATGACTTATAAACTAGACACACACTACAAGAAAATCCTGGCCGATACCATTACCCCAGTCAGTGTTTATCTTAAGATACGGGATAAGTTTCCCAACAGTATCCTATTGGAAAGTAGTGACTACCATGCCAACGACAATAGTTTCTCCTATATCTGTTGCAACCCCATTGCTTCCATAAAGGTGCAAAATGAAGTTATTACCCAAACCTATCCAGATGGTTCAACGGAGGAATTTTCAATTTCATCCACAACAGATGTAACCGAGGTCATCCATGATTTTAGTAAGAAGTTTTCGGTCTCCAGCAATGGTTTTAAATTTATAAACAATGGTCTTTTTGGATACATGTCTTATGATGCCGTCCGCTATTTTGAAGATGTAGAAATTTCATCCAAAGAAAACTCCATTCAAATACCAGATATCTATTATGCGGTATATCAGAACATCATCGCCATAAACCATTTTAAAAATGAGGCATACCTTTTTGCCCATTGTTTTGAAAGCGAAAGTAATGTTGATGAAATAGCACAATTGTTCAATGTAAGAAATTTTGCATCCTATAATTTTTCAAAAGAAGGGGAACCAAAATCCAATCTTGAAGATGAAGAATACAAAATGCATGTGGAATTGGCGAAAAAACACTGTCAGCGTGGAGATGTGTTCCAATTGGTTCTATCCCGAAGGTTCTCACAAGCCTTTAAAGGTGATGAGTTTAATGTATACCGGGCACTGCGCTCCATAAATCCATCACCATATCTATTCTATTTTGACTATGGGGATTTTAAGATTTTTGGAAGCTCACCAGAAGCACAGCTCATTGTAAAAGAGGGAAAAGCAGAAATCCATCCCATTGCCGGTACATACAAAAGAACAGGGAATGATGAACAAGATGCAGAACTGGCAAAAAAATTGGCCCAGGATGATAAAGAAAACAGCGAACATGTAATGCTGGTTGATCTGGCCCGAAACGACCTCAGCAGAAATGGAAATACCGTAAATGTTGAAACTTATAGAGAGGTACAATACTTTTCCCATGTAATTCACTTGGTATCCAAGGTAACCGGGCAAAAAATGAAGGATATTTCCACTATGAAAGTTGTTGCAGATACCTTCCCGGCCGGCACCTTGAGTGGTGCACCCAAACATATGGCCATGCAACTCATTGAAAAGTATGAAAAGACGAGTCGTGCTTATTATGGCGGAGCCATTGGATTTATGGATTTCCACGGCAATTTCAACCATGCCATTATGATACGGACGTTTTTGAGCAAAAACCATGAATTGCATTATCAGGCAGGAGCAGGTCTTGTTGCTGCATCTGACCCCGAAATGGAATTACAAGAAACCTATAACAAACTAGGTGCTTTGACCAAAGCATTGGAAATAGCGGAAACAATCTAAGCATGGGAAGAAAGATTTTAATGATTGACAATTACGATAGTTTCACTTATAATTTAGTGCACTATCTGGAGGATTTAGATTGCGATGTTACAGTAAAGCGTAATGACCAATTGACTTTGGAGGAGGTTGAAGCTTTTGACGAAATTGTCCTGTCTCCCGGTCCTGGAATTCCAGATGAAGCGGGATTACTGAAAGAAATTATCAAAACCTATGCGCCCACAAAACGGATTCTTGGGGTCTGTTTGGGTCAACAAGCCATTGGGGAGGTTTTTGGTGGACAACTGGTAAACCTTGATCAGGTGTATCACGGAATTGCAACAACGATTACAATCACCAAAAAAGACTCCATATTTGAAGGTATGCCAGATAATATCCAGGTAGGAAGGTACCATTCTTGGGTTGTCCATCCGGATTTACCGGAAAGCTTAGAAGCAACCTCAGTAGATGAGAACGGACAAATAATGTCCCTGAAACACAAAACGTATGATGTTACGGCGGTTCAGTTTCATCCAGAATCCGTTTTGACACCAGAAGGAAAAAAAATGCTAAAAAATTGGTTAGAATATGAAAGAGACTCTCAATAGACTCATCAATCACGAAATCCTATCAAAAGGCGATGCCAAGCAAATCTTGGTCAACATTGCCAAAGGGGATTACAATACATCTCAGATTGCCGCCTTTCTGACTGTGTATATGATGCGTAGCATCACCATTGAAGAACTGGAAGGTTTTAGAGATGCGCTTTTAGAACTTTGTTTGGCCGTAGATTTATCTGAATACAACCCAATTGATTTGTGTGGTACCGGAGGTGATGGTAAGGATACCTTCAATATATCCACATTAGCATCTTTTGTTACCGCTGGAGCCGGGATAAAAGTGACCAAACATGGAAATTACGGTGTTTCTTCTAAATGCGGCAGCAGCAATGTCATGGAGTTTTTGGGCATCAAATTCAGCAATGAAGCTGATTTTCTTAAGAAATCCATTGATGAAGCAGGAATATGTGTTTTGCATGCTCCCCTATTCCACCCAGCCATGAAAAATGTGGCACCAATCCGAAGGGAACTAGCTGTGAAAACTTTTTTCAACATGTTGGGACCAATGGTGAATCCGGCATTTCCAAAAAATCAAATGGTAGGCGTGTTCAATTTGGAGTTGGCCAGGATGTATGGATATCTCTATCAAAACACGGATAAAAATTTCACCGTGCTTCATGCTTTGGATGGCTATGACGAAATCTCCTTGACGGGAGCTACAAAAACCATCTCAAAAGATTCCGAAGGCATGTTGACTCCGGCAGATTTTGGAGTAGAAAGCATTTTGCAAGAAGAGATTGTTGGAGGAGAAGATGTAGCGCAATCCGCCCAAATATTTCTGGATATTTTAAATGGTAAGGGTACAGAAGCACAAAACAATGTGGTCTGTGCTAACGCCGGAATTGCCATTGCAACCGTTGAAGGCATAACACCAAAACAAGGTTTTGAAAAAGCAAAAGAAGCGCTCCTAAGCAAAAAAGGACTGGGGGCTTTAAAAAAATTACAAGAGATAAGTGCATAATGAACATCCTTGATAAAATAGTAGCCGATAAACGCAAAGAGGTCGATATAAAAAAGGCATTGATTCCAGTTTCGCAATTGGAACAAGCTGTTCTTTATAATCGAGACACGGTTTCTTTAGCTACTTCATTAAGAAATAGCAATTCGGGAATTATTGCGGAGCATAAGCGGCGTTCCCCCTCCAAATCAGTCATCAATCAAAGTTTGAATGTTCAAGATGTTGCCAAGGGATATGAGGAAGCTGGGGTTTGTGGTATGTCCGTTTTAACCGATGGTAAATATTTTGGCGGATCTTTGGATGATTTGTTGCTGGCTAGAGCATCCGTAAAAATGCCACTGTTGCGAAAAGAGTTTATCATTGACGAGTACCAAATTGTGGAAGCCAGAGCTCATGGCGCTGATGTAATTCTTCTGATAGCTGCCATTTTGAACAAGGATGAAATCAAAAATCTATCAGAAACAGCTAAAGGTTTGGGATTGGATGTGCTTTTGGAAGTTCACAACGAAGAGGAATTGCATAAATCCATCATGCCAAGTTTGGATATGTTGGGTGTAAACAACAGGAACCTAAAAACTTTTGAGGTGAGTTTGGAAACCAGTAAAAGTCTATCAGCATTGATTCCGGATGAATTTGTAAAAATTTCGGAAAGTGGTATAAGCTCCATTGAAGCGATTAAAGATTTAAAACAATATGGCTACCAAGGTTTTCTTATTGGGGAGAATTTCATGAAAACGGAGAACCCCGGAAAACACGCCACTGAATTTATAAATGAATTAAAACAATGATGTCATTTCGAACTGTCAGACTGAGCGCAGTCGAAGTCAAAGTGAGAAATCTAGATTTCTCCCATTCGGTCGAAATGACAAAACAAACGCTATGAAACTAAAAGTCTGTGGAATGAAACATAATCCCATTGAGGTTGCCCAACTGCAACCAGACTACTTGGGCTTTATTTTTTGGGAACCTTCCACACGCTATTTTGATGGTGATATGCCGGATTTACCAAAATCCATAAAGAAAATAGGTGTCTTTGTAGATGCTACAATTGAAGATGTCCTCCAAAAAGTTGAAAAATATAATCTTGATGGGGTGCAGTTGCATGGAAAGGAAAGTCCTGAATTTTGTCGCGACTTAAAAGAAAACTTTCTGTCATTTCGAGCACAGTCGAGAAAAAGGAAAGTTGATGATTCAATTGAGGTCTCGACTGCGCTCGACCTGACAGGATTGGAAGTCATCAAAGTATTTTCCATTAAAGATGAATTTGATTTTTCGGTCCTTAAGCTCTACGAAGCATCTTGCGATTATTTTCTATTCGATACCAAAGGGAAGCTTCCTGGTGGCAATGGATATACTTTTGATTGGTCTGTGTTGAATAACTACCCGTCAACAAAACCATTTTTCCTGAGTGGTGGAATCGGATTGGAAACGGCTTCCGAACTTCAAGCATTTTTGAAAAGTCCAGCATCAAAAAAATGCCATGCCATAGATGTGAATAGTCGATTTGAAATACAACCTGGGTTAAAAAACAGTGAAGAGTTAAAAGAATTTAAGAGGTTGCTCACCAGCAACTTTGAACCAAATACTGACAACTAATGAGTTATCACGTTAATGAAAAAGGATATTACGGAGAATTTGGAGGGGCTTTCATTCCAGAAATGCTTTATCCAAATACGGAAGAGCTCCGTCAAAATTACATCCGCATAATGGAAGAACCTTCATTTAAAGAAGAGTTCGATCAATTACTTAAGGATTATGTTGGGCGTCCTACCCCACTCTATTTTGCAGAAAGATTATCGAAACAATATCAAACCAAAATCTATCTAAAACGGGAAGATTTATGCCATACTGGTGCCCACAAGGTCAATAATACGATTGGGCAAATCCTTATGGCAAAAAAACTGGGCAAAAACAGAATTATTGCAGAAACTGGGGCTGGCCAACACGGGGTTGCAACGGCAACCGTTTGTGCTTTGGCCGGAATTGAATGTGTGGTCTATATGGGTGAAATCGATATTGCGCGTCAAGCCCCAAATGTTGCCCGAATGAAAATGTTGGGTGCAGAAGTACGCCCGGCATTATCCGGAAGTAGAACCTTAAAAGATGCCACAAATGAGGCCATCCGTGATTGGATCAACAATCCTGTGGATACGCATTACATTATTGGTTCGGTTGTTGGCCCTCATCCCTATCCGGATATGGTTGCACGGTTCCAATCCGTAATTTCGGAGGAAATCAAAACGCAATTGTTGGAAAAAGAAGGTGTTGAAAATCCAGATTATGTAGTTGCATGTGTAGGTGGAGGAAGTAACGCTGCCGGAGCTTTTTATCATTATTTGGATATTCCAGATATTGGAATAATCGCGGTAGAAGCTGCGGGAAAAGGTATCGATACAGGTGAAAGTGCAGCAACCTCAGCTTTAGGAAAAATAGGGGTTATTCACGGTAGTAAAACGCTGTTAATGCAAACCAATGATGGTCAAATCACAGAACCTTATTCCATTTCGGCAGGATTGGATTACCCTGGTGTTGGACCAATGCATGCCCATTTGTTTCAATCCGGTAGGGCAGAATTTATCTCGATTACGGATGATGAAGCCATGATGGCAGGATTGGCATTAAGCAAACTGGAAGGTATTATTCCCGCCATAGAATCATCACATGCATTTGCCATTTTAGAACATAAAAAATTCAACCCATCAGATATTGTAGTCATTAACCTTTCTGGAAGGGGCGATAAAGATTTACAAAACTATATTGACTATTTCAAGCTATGAATAGAATCAACCAAAAACTAAAAGAGGACAAAAAACTCCTCTCCATTTACTTTACGGCTGGTTATCCCAACTTAAATGATACCGCCGGAATAATTCAAGACCTTGAAAAGCAAGGTGTTGATATGATTGAGATTGGATTGCCTTTTAGTGATCCCTTGGCAGATGGACCAACTATACAGGAAAGTTCAACAGCTGCTTTAAAAAATGGTATGCATACGGAATTGCTGTTTGAGCAGCTTGGAGATATTAGAAAAACCGTTTCCATTCCGCTGATCATGATGGGCTATTTTAATCCTGTTTTGCAATATGGGGTGGAAGCCTTTTGTAAGCGATGTCAAGAAATTGGCATTGACGGGATTATTTTGCCCGATTTACCCTTGGATGTCTTTCAGAAAGACTACGAGGCTATTTTTAGAAAATATGGCCTCATCAATGTTTTTTTGATAACACCCCAAACAAGTGAAGCTCGTATTCGTGAAATTGATGCAGCTTCTGACGGTTTCATCTATATGGTAAGTTCTGCCAGTACCACAGGCGCAAAAGCAGGTTTTGGAGAAGAAACAGAGGCCTATTTTGATAGAATAAAGAGCATGAACCTACAAAACCCTCAAATTGTTGGCTTTGGCATCAGTAATTCTGATACCTTTAAGCAGGCCACCCAGAAAACAAAAGGTGCTATTATTGGCTCCGCTTTTATAAAGCATTTGACTCAAAATGGAGTTGAAAAAATTGAAGGGTTTGTAAGGGGAATTCGCTAAATTGAACTCAAAATCAATTCAATGTTCACAATCAAAAGACTTGTATTTCTTTTTGCTTTAACCTCCTGTTTTTCAGCTTTTTCCCAAGATTCAATTGCTCTAAAATCCAAGGTTGTCGATGCGATAAACGAACTGAGAGACTTTGTTTCCATTCCCAATGATGCTTTGAATGCAGATGATATTGATGATAACATTCTTTGGCTGAAAAAGAAATTTGGAGAGCGAGGGTTTAATACCACGGAATTGGAAACGGAGAACCTGCCGCTCTTTTTTGCTGCACTGCCCATGGTTGATGATAAACCTACCATGCTCATTTATATGCATTTTGATGGCCAATCCGTAGATCCTTCCAAATGGAATCAACCCAATCCCTACAAAACTGTTTTAAAAAAACCAGTTGATGATGGCTTTGAAACCATTCCTTTTGATACTTTGGATGTAGAATTAGAGTACAACTACAGATTGTTTGGCCGTTCCACCTCTGATGACAAGGGTCCAATTGTAATGTTTTTAAACGCAATTGATTTGCTTAAAAAAGATAACCAAGAGATTCCTTTCAACATCAAGGTTATTTTGGATGGAGAAGAAGAAAAAGGTAGCAAACCGCTTCCACAGGCTGTAAAACAATATCGAGAATTATTGGAAGCTGATTTTTTGGTAATTGCGGATGGCCCAGTACATGCTTCCGAGAACCCTACGGTTGTTTATGGTTGTCGTGGGATTACTTCCATGACCTTAACGACCTATGGTCCAATTAAACCTCAACATAGCGGGCATTATGGCAATTATGCTCCAAATCCGGGATTTCAGCTTTCACAATTATTGGCTAGCATGAAAGATTCTGAGGGTCGCGTGGTTATTAAAGGATACTATGATGGTATTTCTTTGGATGACACGGTGCAAGAAGTTTTAAAAAGTGTGCCAGATGATGATTCTGCTATTGCGGAAAAACTTCAATTCAAATCTCCAGAAAAAGTGGGAGCGTTTTATCAAGAAGCTTTGCAGTACCCTTCTTTAAATATAAGAGGATTGGGTTCTGGCTGGATTGGCGCCAAAAAAAGAACCATTGTACCCGAAAGCGCAACTGCTGAATTAGATTTACGATTAGTACCTGAAACCGATGGCACACGATTGAAAAACCTAGTCAAAACCCATATATCCAAGCAAGGATACCATGTTATTGACCATGTACCTTCTAAAGAAGAAAGATTGACCCATGACAAAATTGTTACTGTTATGGAGAGTGGGGTTACCGATGCGTTTAGAACCAATTTAGACAATCCCTATGGAAAATTTTTGGTTGAGACACTACAAACCGCTTTTGACACGAATGTTGTACAAATCCGAATTATGGGGGGCACAGTTCCCATTGCACCCTTTATCAATGAATTAAAGGTTCCAGCTTTTATTGTTCCAATGGTAAACCCGGATAACAATCAGCATAGTCCCAATGAAAATCTTAAGATTGGGCAATTGGCGTATGGAATTAAAACCTTTTACAACTTATTTTCAACTTCATTGGATTAAACTTGTCCATAAAAAGCAATTAACATCGATAAGCAAAATCTTGTTTTTGGGTAAAATCAACTAAATCGTAACTTCATCGAAATAAAGCTGCGGTATATCTCTATTTTGGTTTGAAAACATGTAGGTAAATATAACTTTGATGTAAATATTTAACCTACTTATTATGAGATACAAGACAATTGTAATAGATGATTCTTCCATACAGCGATTGGCAACCTCTACTTTGGTCAAGAACCACCCAAATCTTGAATTAGTTGGCTCCTACGCAAACCCTTATCAAGCCATAAAGGCAATTTATGATCAAAAAGTTGATGTTGTTTTCCTTGATGTATTAATGGAAGATGTAACTGCATTTGAGCTATTGGATAGCATAGAAATCAACGCTGCGATTGTATTGAATTCAACCTGGGAAAATTTTGCTGAAAGAGCATTTGATTATGGGATCAATGATTTTTTGATGAAGCCTATGCCCAAAAAGAGATTTGATATTGCGGTGGGAAAAATAATCCAACAAATTAAACGTAAAGAAGTAAAACAACCCAAAACCTTCACATTTTCTGAATTGCTTTCCAATTTTAATCTTAATTAGAAAAACTCACGATACTGTAGTACCCTAAAATCGAAAGTGTTAAATTTAGGGTTCTTGTTTTTAAGGTCTTTATAGCTTTGTAAGCTGCCAATTGCCCTATTAGCGGCTCCCGAAGGTGCTGTTAAGGAAACTGTTTGCACCGTACGATTATTTATTTGAACCTTGTGTACTCGTGGTACCTCACCAGAAACCACTTCCAATTGTAATCCATTTTCCTTCAATTGCCTTCTAAAAAAATACTCTGGACCATTTTTACTATTTCCTCCGGTAAATAGCAATGTGTCCACATTTGGATACTTTTTTAAGTACCCAATTAGATTTCTGAGTTTTGGGTTTTGCATTCCCAAATCAGACGCATCCACTTTTTGCCGTTCCGCACTAGCTACAATATCACAGATTCCTATTCTTCTTCGAAGCAAAAATTTTTTACGTTGTTCGATTGCTTCAGGTATGGTCTCAAATACAAGGTCCAAATCAAAAATCCGGTCCAAAATTCGCCATAATTGTCCATCCCTACTCCCATAACAAAAGTTTACATCACCTTCTTTTAAATTGCCTACAGTAAATCTAGGTGGAGGTAAGGTTCCCACGATTAATTTTGTTGCCTCAGGAAAAAGGAATGGTGGGTAGGGATGCGTATGAATAAATGGTTTTGAGGCCAAGATGTAAAATTGGTGTTAATCAACGTTCAAACTTAAGCCTTAAATTTTTAAGCCGAATTTCGACTCGCATTAATATTCCCGTACAATGACCTTGTAACTATCTTTTCATACAACTCCTTGTATTCCGAGTTTTGCGTGATATGATACAATGCATTTTGCTGAATGACCAATAAGGGCAGAACAATCTTTTCCCTAATCTTTACAGATTCTCGAGATACAGCTTCGTCTTCCATTAAAATCTTAAGTCCAGAAATCTGCAAAAGCATTTTTTTGGACAGTTGGTATTCCTCATGAAGTATGTTCCAAAACTTCCCAAACTCAGGATCATCCTTCATATAGCTGGTCAAATCAAAATTGGTTTTTGCCAAAGACATCATACTATTTAGCATTAAAGCCTTAAAGAACGGCACTTCTTTGTATAGTTTTTTAACCTCATTCAACCTACCTTCATCTTTTAGTTTTTGCATGGCAGAACCCATACCAAAATAGCCCGGCACATTCTGTTTTAACTGGCTCCAAGAACCCACGAAAGAAATAGCACGCAAATCTGAAAGTTCCAATTGTTTTTTGTTTCCACGTTTTCCGGGCCTACTGCCAATATTGGCCTTTGTATAATATTTTAAAGTACTGCGGTGCTCCAAATAGGGTATGAACTTTTCGTGCTGTTTTAGCGCGTCGTATTTATTAAAGCTTAATTCCGAAAGTTCTTCTATCAGTTTTCGCTGTCCTGTTGAAATTACATGCTCCTTTCCAAACAGGTTGTTGCTAAGCCCGGCAGTAAGCAACTGTTCAGAATTGTGAATAAACTGTTCCTTGGTTCCATAGGTACTGGTAATGGTCTGGCCTTGAATGGTCATCTGAATTTCGTGATTGGCCACATCTTTGGTCTGGGCGGCATAAAAACGATGGGTCTTTCCTCCTCCTCTTGCTGGAGGCCCTCCCCTACCATCAAAAAATATAGCTTTGATTCCATTTTTCTTGCACACCTTACTTAAAGTTTCCTTTGTTTTTAAGATGGACCAATTTGCTTTTAAATAACCACCATCCTTGGTCCCATCTGAAAAGCCAAGCATTATGGTATGAATGTCCTTTCTTCGCTCTAGATGCTTACGATATAAAGCGGTATCAAACAAGGTTTGCATAACTTTTTCAGCGGCTTCCATCCCTTTCATGGTCTCGAATAATGGGATAATATCAAAAGTAATATCATCCACATTCCAACCACACCATCTAAACAGCCCAAAAACAAAAAGAACGGAATAGATATCCTCAGAATTACTAATGATATATCTGTTGCAGCCCTCCTCACCATTCTTGGCCTGAATTTCTTTTAATTGTTGAATATTGGTAATTGTATCTTTTACAATTTCCTCTTCAAAATCAGCTGGATTTAGCTTCAAGTCTTTATCCAACAACCATTTTTGTAGCTTTTTATCATCCAGTTCATCAATGGTTTCCTTTATTGCCCCCTGCTGTTTTAAAATAGTTTCAACCACCAATTTATGTTTGCTGTGATCCTGTCTAACATCTAGCGTAGCAAAGTGGGTCTTAAAAATGTGAACTTTATTGATAAAGTGATCCAAATCATCCAAATGCAATCCGTGGTATTCATTTACTAATATGTTACGAATCTCACTGAGCTTATCAATAATTTCTGGATAGCCCACAATAATCTTTGCATTGAACATTGCTTTGTAGAGTTCTCCACTCAGCGCGTTCAAGTCACCTTGCAGATTCTTGAATGTTAATTTTTTACGCAATGATTTAAGCTCATTGTAATAACATTTCATAAGGTTGAGACGAAGTTCATCTGCCACCTGTCCGGTAATTTTGGCTGTAACAAAAGGGTTTCCATCCCGGTCTCCTCCGGGCCAAAAACCCAGCTTTAGAATATTGTAGTTGCAAAAATCCTCAGCGCTTACATTGCGTTTTACGTACTGAAACAATTCCCCGATTGCATCATAATAAGTATGTCGTAAAATATAAATAATATTCTTTGCCTCATCCAAAGGAGTAGGCTTTTTGGCATTTATCAACGATGTCAATCCTAACTGCTGTAGGGTAACATCAATTTTATTGACCTCGTTCTCATCGATCAATGATTGCATGTTGGAAATAATATCCAATACTGCGGGAGTATAAAATTGTGTAGGGTGTGCCGTAAGCACAATTCTTGCACTAAAAGTTGATAATTGTTTCGCTATTTTATCCCAATTCTTGTTCTTATCCACAAGCTTGAAATAGTCTTTTATGGAAAGTGAATTGCTGTATTGCTGTAATTTAGAAAAGGCAGAATCCTCAACACTATCATACAAAACCACCTGACGTTCAACGTATTGTATTATCTTAAACATGAAATCCAATCGTTCACGTTCATCTTTAATATCTACAAAATTGGAAAAGAAGGTTTCTAAAATTTCTTGTGGAGTTTTACCTTCTTTTAGTCCTTTCTCGCATTGATCCAATAAAAGCGGTATCAACATTCCAACATTTTCAATGTTCCTATACGGGAGGTTCATGAACAAACTGTTATAAATGTTGAATTTATTGGTAACCGATTTTTTAAATTCTTCTAGACGTTTGGATTGCTGCATGGATAATCGGTATTATTTCGTTAGTATTTAAATGGATTCAAAGATCGTGATAAAACCCAAATTTAGAAGGTAAATTTAGCTACATAACAAGTTTGGAAAAAGAAACCCACAAACTTAACACCTAGTAAGGTCTTTATTTGAGAACACCCTACCATATTGGTGATTGCCTAGCGTATAAAAACAGGCTGGTCTTCCCTCAATGTATGTTCCGCACTGAATACATAGCCATCATAATTGAAACCTTTAATGTCTTCGATGGTTTTTGCATCAGTGTCCAAAATATAACGAACCATTGATCCCCTTGCTTTTTTTGCAAAAAAGCTGATAACCTTTAGTTTATCATTCTTCCAATCCTTAAAAATTGGAGTTATGGTAGGTACTTTTAATTGTCTCTCATCAATGGCTCCAAAATATTCATTGCTAGCCAAATTGATGAATAGTTCACCCTCTTCCAACTCTTCGTTCAAATGAGCGGTCAATTGTTTTTTCCAAAACTCATAAAGATTCTTTTTACGGGCTACCTTTAATTGGGTTCCCATTTCCAAACGATACGGTTGAATCAAGTCCAATGGTTTCAAAATTCCATAAAGCCCGGATAAGATGCGAAGCGTATCTTGGAGTTGATCTAACTTGTTTTCAGGAATCGTGTATGCATCCAAACCTTGGTATACATCCCCATTAAATGAAAACACGGCAGGTCTTGAGTTTTCCGGAGTAAAAGGTGTTGAAAATTGTTGGTTTCTTTGCCAATTAAGCTCTGCTAAATTATCCGATATGGACATGAGCTTGGACAATACCTTTGGCTTTTTCTTTACCAGAACACTATTCAGCTTTTCAGATTGCTCCAAAAATTGTGGCTGACTATATCTTGATGTTGGTAATTCCGTTTCAAAATCAAGTGATTTGGCAGGAGAAATAACAATTTTCATTTTGTTCAATTTTAAGTAAAAATAAAGATGAAAACTGACTTTTGCACATTATTCGTAACGGTGTTTTCAATCTTGAAATTGAAAAAAACTATTGTTCACTGTGCTTGGCATAGTTTCGCCATTTTTCAATACAGTTTGCCATATCTTCTGGCACTTCGGAATCAAACCGCATAAACTCTCCTGTTTCCGGATGTTCAAAACCCAAAGTTTTGGCATGTAGTGCCTGTCTAGGTAAGATTTTAAAGGCATTTTCTACAAACTGCTTGTATTTGGTAAAAGTGGTTCCTTTTAAAATCTTGTCTCCGCCATATCGCTCATCATTGAACAAAGTGTGTCCTATATACTTCATATGCACACGAATTTGATGCGTTCTTCCCGTTTCCAGCTTACAGGATACCAAAGTGATATAGCCCAATCGTTCAATAACTTTATAGTGTGTAACCGCTTCCTTACCTTGATCTCCTTCAGGAAAAACCACCATTTGTAATCGATTCTTTGGATTTCGGGCAATATGTCCTTCAACGGTTCCTTCATCCTCCGCCACATTTCCCCAGACCAAGGCCAAATATTCACGTTCACTGCTCTTGTCAAAAAATTGTTTTGCCAGATGCGTCATTGCTTTTTCCGTCTTTGCAATAACAAGGAGTCCAGATGTATCTTTGTCTATCCTGTGAACCAGTCCGGGTCGTTCTGAACTATTGTTGGGCAAATTGTCAAAATGGTGTACCAATGCATTGATCAATGTGCCGGAATAATTTCCATGTCCTGGGTGCACTACCATTCCAGCTGGTTTATTGACCACCAAAAGTGTGTCGTCTTCATAAACAATGTCCAATGGAATATTCTCCGGAGTCAATAAAAACTCATAAGGTGGATGCTCAAACATTACTTTGACCTCATCACCAGCCTTTACTTTGTAGTTTTGCTTTACAACAAGCTCGTTAACCCAAATATTTCCCTGTTTGGCAGCTTGTTGAATTTTATTTCTGGTCGCATTTTCAATAAAATTCATCAAAAACTTATCAACCCTCAAAGGTTCCTGTCCTTTGGAAGCAATAAATTTATGATGTTCAAAAAGTTCTTCTTGTGAAAGATCGATGTTCTCGGAAGCATCCATATTTAATTGGATTCAGCCTGTATACGTGCACTTCCCGGAATAGTACCATTACCACACACCAATTCTATTTTTGAAGTTTTGGGTAGTTTATCTCCAGGTTTTAAAAACTTCCCCTTGTATTTCATTCTGTAAACCATATTCTTGCCCAGCTCATCAATATAGGTTACACGCTGTACATCCAACCCCACGGCCCGTAACATAGAGGTTGCGTTTCGTTGGGTAACTTGGATAATATTCGGTACCGTCACCTTTTTATAACCGGATGGGTTAACAGTGAAGTAAATTTTACGATTTGCCTTTACTTTATTTCCCGCCGCCGGATCTTGCTCCAAAATTGAAAAACGCGGGTATTCTGGGTTATAGTTTGAAGAATCCAACACTTGATAACGCAATCCTACATTTTCAACCGTCTCTCTCATTTCCATCACGGACATCTTTGAAAAATCAGGGACTTCAACAAACTCACCATGATTAGTGGTTTTCTTTAACCATTGAAGCGTTAAAAAACACAGCACTACGACTGCCACAAGGGCCAGACCCAATTGAATCAAAAAAACCTTACTTTTTAGAAAGCTCAAAAAATGTTTCATGTAATACGCCTTATCTGAACAAATATAGGAAAGACAGTCCTTTTTTCTTTACTTTGACAAAGTGATATTCGATGACCCGATGAAAAAAAACATCGCCATCATTATGGGTGGCTATTCTAGTGAGCGTGAAATTTCGATAAAAAGCGGTAACGTGGTTTATCAATACTTGGATAAAACTAAATATAATTCGTATCGTATCATAATTTCAACCGAGAAATGGATTTACCTTGATGATAACAATGAGGAATTTCCAATTGATAAAGCTGATTTTAGTATTGCTTTAGCCGACGGGAAGATTAGTTTTGATTGTGTTTTTAATGCCATTCATGGTACTCCAGGTGAGGATGGGTTGCTTCAGGCCTATTTTGAATTGTTGAATATACCTCAGACTGCTTGCAACCATTATCAGGCCGCACTTACTTTTAACAAAAGGGATTTGTTGAGTACACTTAAACCTTATGGCGTACAATGTGCAACATCGTATCATCTAAATTTAGGTGAAACTATTGATGAAGCTGCCATTCTGGACAAAGTGGGACTCCCTTGTTTTGTAAAAGCCAATAGGGCCGGTAGCAGTTATGGAATTTCAAAAGTTCACAAAAGAGAGGATTTAAGTGATGCCATAACAAATGCTTTTTCTGAAGATAATGAGGTAATCATAGAGTCATTTTTAGACGGAACCGAAGTTTCTGTTGGTGTCATTACTTACAATAATGAAATAACAGTGCTTCCAATTACAGAAATAGTTACAGAAAATGATTTTTTTGATTATGAGGCAAAATATCTAGGAAAGTCCCAAGAAATAACCCCTGCTAGAATTTCCAAAATCCAGGAAGAGAATGTAACTAAGTGGGCAAAATACATTTATAAAACACTTGGTTTAAAGGGGTATACGCGCAGTGAGTTCATTTTTATTGGCAATGACCCATATCTTCTTGAAGTAAATACAACTCCGGGACTTACAGAGGAGAGCATCTTACCGCAACAAGCAAATGCAGCTGGAATATCGTTGGAACAACTATTTGGAAGCGCCGTTGAAGAGGCATTGCGATAGAAAATCAGTATTTTTAAACAAACTTTCCAACCATGAGACGTGCTATTTTTCCAGGTTCATTTGACCCGCTTACCTTAGGCCACTTTGATGTTATCAAAAGAGGAATAAGCCTATTTGATGAATTATTTATTGCTATTGGAATAAATGCGGAAAAAAAATACATGTTCTCCTTGGAAGAGCGCACTAAGTTCATTGAAGACGCCTTTGAGGACGAACCCAAAATAAAAGTGGTTACCTATGAAGGCATGACTGTGGATTTTTGCAAAAAAATTGATGCCAATTTTATATTGCGAGGTTTAAGAAATCCTGCAGATTTTGAATTTGAGAAGGCCATTGCCCACACAAACAGAAAACTTTCCGAAATTGAAACTGTTTTCTTGTTGACCTCTTCCGGAAAATCGTATATCAGCTCTTCCATTGTTAGGGATGTGATTAGAAACGGTGGAGATTATACTGGTCTTGTTCCCGATACTGTTGTGGTGAAATAGTAGTTTCCATTTATTTTTTAAACTTCAATCTTAGTCCAAATTTTTCTTCAAAAGGCATTAAATCTTCCCCTATACTCTAACATTTATGGTAGAAACAACAGATTTCGACCCGTTCACAACAATTTGTGAATTTTAGGGGATAATACTAATATTTTAGTAAGAAAATTCTTATATCTTATTAACCCCCAAATCAAGCTTACACATTGAAATCTATTGAAACTGTTCCCCAGAACTATATTCTTAAACAACTTCCAAAGGCAACCGCCTTTGTTGATAAAAACTATTCTATAGTAGATGCTTCAGACTCTTGGCTACACCTTTTTAATTTCAAATGGGAAGACTTGTCAGGAAAGAGCATTTTAAATGTTTTTACTGACCACGAACAACTCACCAAAACAAAACTGAAAGAATATTTAGACTCAAATAAGAGGAAAAAAATTCAACATGTACAGGTCACCAAGGAAGATGAAACATGGTACGAAAGTATTTTAACGCCTTGGTTTGATGAAAAAGAAAACGTAGTAGGTACTATTTTACAATCGGAGAATATAAGCAAACGAATAGAAAAAGAACTTGAGTTAAAGAGGACGAAAATTCTGCTAAAAGCTAAATCCGAAGTTGCCAAAGTAGGCAGTTGGGAGTACGACTTAATTTCACAAAAACTCAGTTGGTGCGATCAAACCAAAAAAATACACGAAGTTCCAAAATCTTTTGTGCCAACAGTAAGTCAAGGTATTGACTTTTACAAACAAGGTTATAGCCGAAATAAAGTTTCGATGCTATTCCATAAAATATTGGAGGATGGCACACCTTATAGTCAACGTTTAATAATAATAACAGCAAAAGGTGAAGAAAAATGGGTAGAAGCAGGTGGAAAAGCAATGAAGAAAAATGGTGAAATCGTTAAAATCATAGGAACTTTCCAAGATATCAATGATCAGGTCATTGCTGAGAAAAAGACAAAAGAAAGTGAGCAATTACTAAGTACCTTAATCGACAATCTTCCCATAAATGTTTATATCAAAGACAAAGAATCTCGGAAACTATTGGTAAACAAAACTGAATGTGAATATATAGGGACAAATGCCAAAAACCTCATAGGAAAATCAGATTTTGATCTTTATGACAAGAAAATTGCCCAAATTTCAAGAGATGAAGATCTTGAAGTAATGCGATCTCTTAAACCCATGGTAGGTGTGGAAACCATTAATATTAAAAAAGATGGTAGCTCTACCAATTTCTTGACCTCTAAAATACCTCTTATCAATTCCAATGGAGAAGCATATGGCCTTATTGGTATGAGCATGGACATTACCCATATAAAGGAAAAGGAAGATGAATTGAGAAATCTGATAAATATTACTGCAATTCAAAATAAAAAATTAACAAATTTTGCACATATTGTTTCCCATAATTTAAGATCGCATACTGCCAACTTTTCCATGCTCCTGGATTTTCTTATCCATGAAAAAGAAGAAAAAGAGAAAGATCGAATCATGACAATGTTGACACATGCTTCAGATAATCTATTGGACACTTTAGAAAACTTAAATGACGTTGTGGCCATAAGTACAAATGTCAACATTGATAAAAAACCTTTAAACCTTAAAGAAAGTATTCTTAAGGTACAACAAAACCTTGCAGCCTTCTTGGAAAAAAATAAAGTTGAGTTTGTAAACCATGTTCCAAATAAACTATCTGTTTTGAGTGTTCCTGCCTATCTGGAAAGTATTGTGCTTAATTTGGTTACCAATGCTGTAAAATATAGTAATCCAAAACGAAATCCCCTAATTACATTGAGAGCAAAAAAACAGGACAATAGTGTTGTATTAAGTGTTGAGGATAATGGATTGGGGATAGATTTAAACAAATATGGAGGTAAAATCTTTGGGATGTACAAAACCTTTCATAACAAAAAAGATGCAAGGGGTCTTGGGCTGTATATTATTAAAAATCAGATAGAGGCCATGGGTGGGAGTATAACTGTTAATAGCGAAGTGGGCAAAGGCACTACGTTTAATGTCTATTTTAATGAAGAAGATAAATAGTCTATATATCATTGATGATGACCCTATTGCAATCTTTGGTATTAAAAAAATGCTGAAGCTGAAAGTAGAATGCAATGACATCAAAGCATTTGAAAATGGGAAAATGGCTTTGGATGACCTAAAGGGAAGAATAGAATATGGAGACGGAATACCTGAAGTAATATTTTTAGATATCAATATGCCCATTATGGATGGTTGGGAGTTCTTGGAAGAATTGCTAAACCTGAACATTGAGGAGAAGGTTATCATCAATGTAATTACCTCTTCAATTGATCCATCAGATTATCAAAAATGGAATCATTTCAGGCTCAACTCCATTCATCATCTAAATTTTAGAAACAAACCTATCTATAAAATTGAGGTAACAGATGTCAGTTTGGCATCATAAATACTTAATTCGCTATTTTTGCTGGTAAGAGTTTTCCTTTTAGTGAATTTTCAACTAACATCAAACAACATTGAAGCACTTACTTTTTTTGATATTAATGTTGCTTTACCTATCCTGTGAGACTCAAACAGAAGATAAGGCTTCCTCATATCAAACATTTTATGAAACAGCGGATGGCAAAGAGACAGCCACTTACCAAGAAACCATTGATTTTTACATAAGACTTGCCAAAGATTTTCCGGAAATCAATATCCAGACCATTGGAGAAACAGACAGTGGTTACCCGCTTCACATAGTGACATTCAATCCAGATGGAGATTTTAATTTTGAACATGTAAGACAAGAAAAAGCAATTGTACTGATCAACAATGGCATTCACCCTGGTGAGAGTGATGGCATTGATGCCACAATGCTGCTATACCGGGATTTGGCCACCAAAAAAATACCCCATCCCGAAAATACTATTTTGGCCACCATCCCTATCTATAATATTGGTGGTGCCCTAAATAGAAACTCAACTACAAGGGCAAATCAAAATGGCCCGTTGGAATACGGTTTTAGGGGAAATGCCCTTAATTATGACCTGAACCGGGATTTCATAAAAATGGACTCCAAAAATGCAAAAACCTTTACGCAAATCTTTCATTTGATAAAGCCTGATGTTTTTATTGACAACCACGTAAGCAACGGAGCCGATTATCAATATACTTTAACCCATTTGTTTACACAGCATAATAAATTAGGTGGAAAACTCGGTAACTATCTTCATAAGGAATTTATGCCCAAAATGGAAAAATCATTACTGGACAAGGATTGGGACATTACCCCTTATGTGAATGTTTTTAATAGACCTCCTGAATTGGGTTTTAAACAATTTATGGACCACCCAAGATATTCGACGGGTTACACAACACTTTGGGGCACATTGGGACTAATGGTTGAAACACATATGCTGAAACCATATAGGAAAAGAGTAAGAGGCACATATGTTCTTATGGAAAGCATGATTAATATTGTTGAAAAAGAACATTCCAACTTAAAAAAACTACGAAAAGAAACATTAAATCAATATTCAGAATTATCGCAGTATTACTTTAATTGGCAGGTGGATACAACCCGAACCTCAAAACTAAATTTCAAGGGGTTTGAAGCAAACCTAATTCCTAGTGAGGTAACTGGGCTTTCCAGATTAAAATACGACAGAGAGAAGCCCTTTACAAAAGAAGTTATATACCATAATTATTTTTTTCCTGCAGATACCATTGCGGTCCCGGCCGCATATGTCATAAAGCAAAGCTGGCAAAATATAATAGATAGGTTAAAAGCAAACCATATTCAATATTTTGAGATAGAAGAGGATACGGTCTTAGCAGTTGCATCATATAAAATATTGGACTATAACACCAGAAAAGACCCTTATGAAGGACATTATCCTCATTTCTATACAAGAGTGGAACAGACTGAATTAAAGGTTGCATTTAGGCCAGGTGATGTTGTGGTGCCAACAAATCAATATGGAATTCGATATATATTGGAAACCCTGGAACCGCAGGCGGAAGATTCTTTCTTCAATTGGAATTTCTTTGATACCGTACTTCAACAAAAAGAAGGGTTTTCACCTTATGTTTTTGAGGATATTGCATATGATATGCTTAAAAACGATTCTATACTTCGAAATAACTTCATCGCCAAAAAAGAGTTTGATCCTGATTTTTCAGCAGACTGGTATGCCCAATTGGATTGGATCTATCAACGTTCCAAGCATAGGGAAGAATCCTATCTTAGATATCCTATATATAGAATTGAAAAGGGAAGCAAAGCGGAAGCTATTGTTGATCAGAAATAGATCTATTTTCAAACAAAATTCTAATATTGAAATAGGAGTTTTCCAAAGCCTTTTTAATTTTTTTGGGTCCCTTCCATTTCACCTTCATAATTCCTTCATCTTTTTGTCCTACAAGCTTTCCAGAATAGGTGGTATACATGGCAAACCAATGTACTTGTTTTAATCTGTACTCCCCATTCCTTTTAAAAACGTGATAAGTCGTGCGTAGAAACTTTTCAATCTGAAGGTCTCGAACACCTGTTTCTTCCTCAACCTCCCTTATCGCTGCTTTCTCAATAGATTCCCCCTTATCTACCTTGCCCTTTGGCAAATCCCATTTATCATTTCTATAAATAAACAAAACCTTGCCTTTAGGGTTGGTCACAAATCCTCCTCCAGCAACAACAACAGGAATTTTATGCATAAAAACATCCAGCATTTTCTCTTCGTCTGGGTGATAAATGTATGCTTCAGACAGTCTTCCTTTTGCCAACGAGTCTATAGCCATCAGTATAGAGTCACCATCCAATGAAAAGAGATTACCATTAGTATTGTCTTGGAGCTCATTTGTTAAAATTAGTAGAGACTCATTAACAAAAACTTTATACATTTGCGCAATGGTTTTAAACAAGGACACTGCCAAAAAAACAGCCGAACTTCTATTACAAATTAATGCAATTAAGTTGGAACCCGAAAATCCTTTTACATGGGCTTCTGGCTGGAAATCTCCTATTTATTGTGACAACAGGGTTATGCTTTCTTATCCTGAAATACGAAATTTTGTTCGGGAAGAAATGGCAAAACAAGTAGAGACCCTCTATGGAAAACCCGATGTTATCGCAGGGGTTGCCACAGGCGCCATAGGAATTGGAATTTTGGTAGCAGAAGCATTAGGGCTCCCTTTTATTTATGTTAGGCCAGAACCGAAATCCCACGGAAGGCAAAACCAGATTGAAGGATATTTGGAATCAGGACAAAATGTTGTTGTTATTGAAGATTTAATAAGCACAGGTAAGAGCAGTTTAAATGCGGTTAAGGCCTTAAAGGCCCAACAGGCTAATGTAAAGGGGATGATAGCTATTTTCACTTATGGATTTTCAGTTGCATCGGATAATTTCACCAAGGAAAATATAGAGTTACATACGCTGTCTGACTATGACCACCTAATTGAACAAGCTTCCGAAACAAACTATATAAAAGAATCACATCTACAAACCCTATTGCAATGGAAGTCAGATCCAAAGCAATGGAAATAAATCTATACCATGCATATTGAAATCCCAGAAAAGAAAGTTGCCAAAAGTGATAAAGTAGTATTTGATTTCTTGACGGACATCAAAAATTTTAAAATCCTTATGCCGGATAATATAGACAAGTTTGAGGTTTTGGATGAAAAAACATTCAGGTTTGCTTTAAAAGGTATGCCAGAACTTGTGCTACGATTAAAGGAGCAGTTTCCGCATGAAAAAGTAGTTTTAGGTGCCGCAAGCGATAAATTACCCTTCACACTCACCGCAAATATTAGCAATTTGGGAGATGATGAAAGCAGTGTGGTTTTGAGTTTTGAAGGAGAGTTCAATGCAATGATGGCCATGATGATTAAAACACCGATCACCAACTTCATGGAAACACTTTCCTCAAACATGGATAAAATAAGTTAATAGAGTAAGGACACTTCCTTTAATCCATACTCTTTTAAAACTTTATCCTCAAGTTCTAGGATGAGTTTTCCTGAAGGTGACACCCCACGTACAAAGCCCATAAAAACTTGGTTTTTCCCATCTTTAAAAGTTGAAGGTTTATCTTTTCGGAACAAACGTTCGTGATATTCCGGCAATATTTGGGTCACAGTTTTTGATTCTACACCTACAAATCGGGATTTTAACTTTTTCAAAATCTCCTGTAAAAGCTCATCCAAATAAAATTGTTTTCCAGTTAGGGATTTTAACGAAGCTACTTTTTCCAGGTTTTCAAATGAAATCTGATTCACATTTAACCCAATTCCAATGATTGAATTTTGAATCAATTTACCTTTAAGGGTATTTTCAATTAAAATACCACACACTTTAGACGAACCTGACATAATGTCGTTGGGCCATTTCACTCTTAAATCAGGTATGCCCAGCTGCTTTAAAACATCAAAAATAGCCAAGGAAACACAGATGTTCAGGTTAAATTGATGTGCGACTTGCAAAGACTCAAATTTTTTCAATACACTAAAAGTCAAGTTCTTACCATCATCAGACTGCCATTCGGTGCCCATTTGCCCCCTACCCTTACGTTGTTTTTTGGCAACAACCGTGGTATAATCTCCCAAATCTTGTGAAAGTAATAAACCCTTTAAATAAAGGTTTGTTGAGTCCGTGGCATCAAGTTTGATTATTTGTGTTTGTTCTCCCAAAGTGGTGTGTCCAATGTTATGTTAAAAACTAGGGCTAAGAAAACAAAAAAAATATAACTTTGTAGAAACTAAAATATTTGAATGCAGAAAACGAAAGCTAGCGCAGATGAACTGATTGCCTTAATATTACATGGAATTGAAGAAGTTAAGGGAGATGATATAAATCTTCTTGATCTTAGGGAGATTGAAAATACAGTTTGCGACTACTTTATTATCTGCAATGGTACTTCCAATACACATGTTAACGCAATTGTTTCATCTATTCAGAAAACCGTCAGCAAAGCCATACACGACAAGCCTTGGCATGTTGAAGGGTCTGAAAATGCAGAATGGATTTTGATGGACTATGTAAATGTTGTTGTTCATGTATTTCAAAAACACATTAGGGAATTCTACGACATAGAGGGGCTTTGGGGTGACGCTAAAGTAACAATGGTGGAGAGCAGCTACAATTCTTAAAAAAAAATGGCAAAAGACAACAACAATTCTAATACTCCTAAGAAACCTCGTTTTAGTTCTTGGTGGATTTACGGTGTGGTAATCGCATTAATTATCGGTTTTCAATTTTTTGGAGGGAATAGTTTCTCCAGCACAGAAAAAACCACGACCTCAGAACTACAAGAGTATTTAAGAAATGGAGACATTTCCGAAATCTTGATTATAACAAATGCAAGACAGGCAAAGGTATTCTTGACTGAAGAAGCACTTCAAAAAGATGTGCACAAAAATGTTTCGGAGAAACCTTTTAATTTTTCTGCAGGAAAAATTCCACAGTACATTTTGGACTATGGAGACCTTCAAAATTTTGAGGACGAAATAAAAAGCATCAAAAAAGAAAACAATCTTGATACAATTGTTGATTTTGATACAGAGTCAAACGTTTTAGGAGAGTTATTGCTCTCACTACTTCCATTTGCATTGATTATAGGTATTTGGATTTACCTGATGCGAAGAATGTCTGGCGGTGCCGGCGGTGGTGCTGGAGGTCAGATTTTCAATATAGGAAAGTCAAAAGCAAAACTGTTTGATGAAAAAACAGATACCAGAACTTCATTCAAAGATGTTGCAGGACTAGAAGGAGCAAAAGAAGAGGTTCAAGAAATTGTAGAATTCCTTAAGCACCCGGATAAATACACTTCTTTAGGAGGAAAAATACCCAAAGGAGCTCTATTAGTAGGACCTCCTGGAACCGGTAAAACCCTTTTGGCCAAAGCAGTGGCAGGAGAGGCTAAAGTTCCTTTTTTCTCGCTATCAGGCTCAGACTTTGTGGAAATGTTTGTTGGTGTAGGTGCTTCAAGGGTTCGTGACCTTTTTAAACAAGCAAAGGATAAATCCCCTGCAATAATCTTTATAGATGAAATCGATGCCATAGGTCGAGCAAGAGGAAAAAATAATTTCACAGGTTCCAATGATGAACGTGAAAACACGCTGAATCAACTACTGACCGAAATGGACGGTTTTGGCACAAATACCAATGTTATTGTACTTGCCGCTACCAACCGCGCAGATGTATTGGATAAGGCATTGATGCGGGCAGGTCGTTTTGACCGTCAAATTTATGTTGACCTTCCAGACATAAGGGAAAGAAAAGAGATTTTTGAAGTTCACCTACGTCCTATAAAGACTGCAGAAACCCTCGATTTGGATTTTCTTGCCAAACAAACGCCTGGTTTCTCTGGAGCGGATATTGCAAATGTTTGTAACGAAGCGGCTTTAATTGCAGCCCGTAAGGAAAAGAAAGCGGTAAATAAGCAAGATTTCTTGGATGCTGTAGATCGAATTGTGGGAGGCCTTGAGAAGAAAAATAAAATAATAACTGTAGAAGAGAAAAAGACCATTGCTTATCATGAAGCTGGTCATGCAACCGTAAGTTGGATGTTGGAACATGCCGCACCCTTGGTAAAAGTAACCATTGTACCTAGAGGGCAGTCTCTTGGTGCAGCTTGGTATTTACCGGAGGAACGCTTAATTGTCCGCCCAGAGCAAATGCTGGATGAAATGTGTGCAACTATGGGAGGAAGAGCAGCGGAACGTGTTATTTTCGATAAAATATCTACAGGTGCATTAAGTGATTTGGAAAAGGTGACCAAACAAGCGAGGGCCATGGTTACCATTTACGGTCTTAATGAGGAGTTGGGGAATATTACGTATTATGATTCCTCTGGGAACAATGAATATGGGTTCACTAAGCCTTACAGTGAGGAAACAGCCCAGAAAATTGACGAGGAAATATCAAAAATGATAGAGGAACAATATCAGCGGGCTATTAAACTGTTGGCTGACAATAAGGATAAACTAAAGGAGTTGGCAGATAGACTTTTAGAAAAAGAAGTTATCTTTAAGGATGATTTAGAAAAGATTTTTGGAAAAAGACCTTTCGAAAAAGAAGAATTGGAGCCAACCGAGTAATCTATTCTTCTAGATTAATGTCAATTTAAATAAATGCCCTTGATACCATAAATGGGAGTTTTTGATAAGCTTTTTGGAGGTGGTAAAAAGGTTTCCAAGGAAACTGTGGAAACACGTGGGGATTATATGCCCAATTTAAAGATTCCCGTGGATGAAAAATTCACAATCTACTTCAAGAAAAATGGAGGCAAGTTCATTTATTGTGAAAATGAACTCGAGGTTTCCGATGCATTACAAAGCATAATTTCTGAAAACGATTGGCAAAGTCATTTTTTTTATACACTTGACCAACGATTACAAAGTCGGTTTTCTTCTGAAAAAATTCAGTTTACCACAAACCGAAAAGAAAGCGATATTTTCTTTACTACCTGCGAGCATTTAGTGGCCCATAATGGCTCTATTTTAGTGTGTTCAAACCAAATCAAGGAAAAAAAACTTGATGAACTCCCCTCCAATCTAATTGTATTTGCCACGACAAGTCAGCTAGTAGATTCAATAAGTGAGGCTTTGAGAATCATTAAAGAAAAATATAAGAAAAATATTCCTAACAATATTACCACGCTCAAGCACTTTGAACCCACTCCAGAAAACAAAAATGATTTCCTTTCCTACGGAAGTGCTTCAAAAAATGTATATCTTTTACTGCTAGAAGACTACTAATGGCATGAAAGAAATTCTAAGGCGCTCTATTACAGGAGTTATCTATGTGGTGCTCCTAATGGGGACCGTTTTTTTAAACTCAGATGCTTTTGATTTTCTTTTTATGGCATTTGGACTCGCTTGTCTTTATGAATTTAAGAGGATTGTACAGCTAAAGGGGTATTACATCTTTATTGCGTATTTGGCACTTTGGTGGGCATTTATCTATTTAATCCATGACACCACCCTAATTACCATTCTAATGTTATTGACCATAACAGTGGATTTGGCATTGCTTGCTTTTTTATTCACCAAAAAAAATGAAAAACTCACTGATTTTCAGAAATTTATTGTTGCCGTTTTTTATATAGGTGGAGGGTGTATCTTTTTAACCATGATTCCCTATAAACAAAACAATTTTGCTCAATTTTTAATTATGGGCATATTTATTTTAATCTGGGTAACCGATACTTTTGCCTATCTGGTAGGCAGAACTCTGGGTCGTACAAAACTTTATCCTGCAGTTTCTCCAAAAAAAACCATTGAAGGTTCTTTAGGAGGTCTTATTTTTGCATGGATAGCTGCATATATTTTATCAAGATATGAGCCTAGTCTAACCTTGAACGAATGGTTAGTTCTTGCTACAGTTATTGTTATTGCAGGAGGTTTAGGCGATTTGTTGGAATCTAAATTCAAGCGTGCAGCTGGGGTAAAGGACAGTGGAGCCATATTACCAGGGCATGGCGGAATTTGGGATCGTTTGGATAGTCTTGTGTTTGCTGCACCATTTGCATATTTGGTTTTAAATATATTTTCCTATGTTTCATAAAGAGGGTCAAAAAATTATAATTGTCACTTTTCTTATTGTGGTTACCATTTTATTTTCCGCTCAACATTTCATCAACATTGAGTGGCTAAAAATAGCTGTTCAAATTGCGGCCCTGATTTTATTGATTTTGATATTACAATTCTTTAGAAATCCGAAAAGACCCATCACCCCAAATTTCAATGAAATACTTGCTCCGGTAGATGGTAAAGTTGTTGTTGTTGAAGAGGTGGAAGAACCTGAATATTTCAAGGGCAAACGCCGACAGGTTTCTATATTTATGTCTCCTTTGAATGTTCATGTTACACGCTATGCGGCCAGCGGTACGGTTACCTACTCAAAATATCATCCAGGAAAATATTTGGTTGCTTGGCACCCCAAATCAAGTACAGAAAATGAACGCACTACAGTTGTTCTACACACTCCCAAATTTGGAGAAATTGGATACAGACAAATTGCGGGTGCACTTGCACGCCGCATCGTGAATTATGCGGAGGAAGGCGAACAAGTAACCCAAGGACAAGACGCTGGATTTATTAAATTTGGTTCTAGAGTGGATTTGTTATTACCATTAGATTGTGATATAGCCGTAAAACTGGGCCAAAAAGTGGTTGGAGCCAAGACTTGCATTGCAGCTCTTAGAAAAAAGGATGACTAGTAAAGCATTACATAAAAAGTTTGAAGAGGCGGTAGCTTATGTAAATAGCTATAAAGAACCTCTTCCAGCTGATCTTTTGCTAAAACTGTACGCCTATTATAAAGTAGCAAACAGAAATTTTGGAAATCCTGGGAGTAAAACCCCACTTATAAACGCTTTTAAGGCAAACGCCATGATTCAAGCGCAAAACATCAGCATTAAAGAAGCAATGAAATCTTACGTAGAATTGGTTGAAAAGGAAATTAAGAAGCCCTAAGAAGCTAATTCTAAGGTCATATCCTCGTTTTCAAAATAGGCGAAATATATTCCCTAGAATTCTATTATTTAGGTTGTTCCATTTGAACAATAATTGATTTACTAACTGGAGTATTGCTTTTGTCCGCGTACAAACCAATAGGAACCAAAATGTTGGTTTCCGGAAAATAGGCACATAAATTTCCAGAAGGAATATTGTATGGAATTACCTTAAACTTTTCTGCCCTGCGTTCCTTTCCTTCATAAAAACTGGTCAAATCCACTACTTGTTCGGATTTTAAATGCATATTTTCCATATCCTTTGGGTTCATAAAAACCACCCTTCGCTCTCCATAAATACCCCGATATCTGTCATTCATTCCATAAATAGTGGTATTGAATTGATCGTGACTGCGTACCGTCATTAAAATAAATTCATTGGGTTTTAAATTATGTTCGGGAAGTTTACAGATTGAAAACTGTGCTTTTCCCCCAGGCAATTTTGAAAAATCCGCTTCCCGAGCATTGTTTGGTAGGTAAAACCCAGAACCTTCAGATTTTTTTGAATAATCCTGATATCCTTGAAATACTTGGGAAATTTTTTCTCTAACCAAATCATAATTACTTCCTAGGGCTTTCCAATCAATTTTGGAACTATCCTTAAAGTAATAACTTGCAATGCTTGCCACAATCTCAGGTTCGCTCTTTAAATTTTCACTGGCCGGTTCCATCCTTCCCATACTTTGATGCACCTTACCCATACTATTTTCAACAGTTACAAACTGTTTCTTATCCTTTTCTGTTCTGCCCAAAGTAGGTAAAATCAAAGCAGTTTTCCCGGCTGTAAGGTGTGTACGATTCAACTTTGTGCTAATCGAAACCGTTAAATCACAGCTTTGAAGTGCTTTTGAAGTGTATTCAGTATCGGAAGCCGCAGAAACAAAGTTTCCTCCCAAGGCCACAAAAACCTTGGCTTTTCCATCATGCATTGCTTTAATGGCATGTACTGTGTCCAAACCTTCCTTCACCGGAGGTCTAAAACCAAATACCTGTTCAATAGATTTGTTTAGCGGTTCTGAAACATGATGCATAATTCCTACGCTCCTATCTCCCTGTACGTTACTATGTCCACGTACAGGGCAGGTTCCTGCTCCTTTTTTACCAATACTGCCTTTGAGCAATAATAGATTCACACATTCCTTAATATTTTCCACTCCATTTTTGTGCTGTGTGAGTCCCATAGCCCAGCAAATGATAATTTTTGATTTTTTTGCCAATACATCGACCGCACTATCTATCTTGGAAGAACTTACTCCAGATAATTCAAGTAATTTATTCTCATTCTGATTCTCCAAATCATCCAACAGTTCTTGATATCCATTTGTTTTGGAAGAGATAAATTCAGTATCAAAAACCTTTTCCCCATCTTTATGCTGTTTTGCCAAACGCTTCATAATCAACTTTAACAAGGGAACATCTTGATTTATTTTCACCTGAAGAAAAATATCGGTAAGGGTTGTTCCAGAGCCCAAAATCCCACTGATTTCCTGCGGATTTTTAAATCTGTTCAATCCACTTTCAGAAAGTGGATTAATGGTAATAATCTTACCTCCATTTTCTTTGCATTTTTGTAAAGCGGATAACATTCTAGGGTGATTGGTACCTGGGTTTTGGCCAATTACCATTACAACCTCTGCTTCAGGAAAGTCTTCCAATATAACAGAGCCTTTGCCAATACCCAAGGTTTCTGAAAGCCCCACCCCACTGGATTCATGGCACATATTTGAACAATCCGGCATATTATTGGTGCCAAAGGCACGTGCAAAAAGGCCATATAGAAAAGCAGCTTCATTGCTAGAACGCCCAGAGGTGTAGAAAATGGCTTCATCAGGAGAATCTAAATTGTGTAGATTTTCTGAAATAATTTCAAAAGCCTCAGACCATGAAATAGGTTCGTAATGGATTGATCCTGGTCTTAAAACAAAAGGTTCGGTAATTCTACCGCTTTTTCCTATTTGGTAATCTGTCCAGTTGGAAATTTCTTCAACAGAATGTTTTTTGAAAAAATCTCGGTTCACCCGTTCATAAGTAGTTTCCTCGGCAATTGCCTTAGCACCATTCTCGCAGTATTCTCCCAATTTAGAGGGTTTTTCTGGGTCTGGCCAAGCACATCCAGGACAATCAAACCCATCTTTTTGGTTCATCTGGGAAAGAGTTCTTAGTGACCTGAATAGCCCCGCTTCTTTACTTACATGTTCCAAAGCAGCTTTTATTCCAGGAACACCAGCGGCATAATCAGAAGGTTCAGTAATCTTTAAATTGGAAAACTCTATAATTCCTGTTGCGGAAATATTACGCTTTGGGTAATTGGACATTTAGACAAATTGATGTCTCAAATATAATTATAAACATCATTTTTTGGCTGTTTTGTACAGCTTTAGCTATGTTAAGTGCTTTTTGAAAAAACCGATGGTTCGTTTCCAAGCCAATTCTGCGGCCTCTTTGTCATATCGCGGAGTAGTTGTATTATGGAACCCATGGTTCACATTTGGATAGGTAAAAGCTTGATATTCCTTTCCATTTGCTTTTAAAGCTTCTTCAAATGCAGGCCACCCGGCATTTACTCTTTTGTCCAACCCAGCAAATTGAAGCATTAAAGGAGCATTGATTTTATCAATATCTTCTTTGGGCTGACTTCCGTAAAATGGAACAGAAGCCGCTAAATCCATTACTTTCACTGCCATCATGTTCGAAATCCATCCACCAAAACAAAACCCTACCACACCTATTTTGCCGTTACAGTCTTTATGGTTTTTTAGGTATTGATAAGCTGCTATAAAATCTTCAAGCATTTCGTTCCTATCCCTTTGTCTTTGCATGGTTCTGCCTTCATCATCATTTCCAGGGTAGCCACCTAAAGGAGATAGGGCATCAGGGGCCAACGTAATAAATCCTTCAAGTGCTGCTCTTCGCGCGGTATCCTCAATATATGGGTTTAATCCTCTATTTTCATGCACTACCACAATTCCACCCATTTTCTTTGTTGTCTCCTTGGGTTTTGACAATAAGCCCTTTATAGTACCTCCACCTTTAGGTGATTCATAGTTGATGTAACCTGAATCCAAACTTGGGTCATTGGGGTTAACCAACATAGTATCCACATAATTTGGCATTAAAAAACTCATGAGGGAAGCAATGGTGACACCACCAACCGCATATAGGGATAATTTTTCCATAAACTCGCGCCTTTGCATCTTGTTATGGGCATAATCATCGTATAAATCAAAAATCTCTTGCTTTATATCTGTCTTTTTTAGTTTTTTCATGGCTGTACTGTCTTTAAAAAGGAAATTACCTAAAGGTATAAACTACTCAAGACTAGCCAAACTTTTTTGCAAGGTTTCAATTTTGGCTTCTGCATCTGAAGCTTTCTTCTTTTCCATGGCAACTACTTGTTCCGGTGCATTACTGACAAAACGCTCATTGCCCAATTTTTTTTGTACGGACTGTAAAAAACCCTTAGTATAGTTGAGTTCTTCAGTGATTTTTGCAATCTCTGCCTCAACATCGATTGCTCCGCTTATTGGAATGAAATATTCGTTGCTTTTTACACGAAAGCTTAATGCTCCATCTAAACTTGCGCTAATTGTTTCCATTTGAGAAATGTTGCCCAGTTTAGTGATTACAGCATTCATTTTATCGCTAGCATTCTCACTATTTACTACAGAAAGTTTCAAGCTTTCTTTTTGTGGGATGTTTTTCTTTTTCCGAATTGTACGTATACCGGAAATTACCTCAGAAGCAAAATCAAAATCTGATATCAGTTGACTATCAAAATCAGACTCTCTTGGCCAATTTGATATAATCAAAGCTTCCTCTGGGCTCCTTTTAGCAATATGTTGCCAAACTTCTTCCGTCAAAAATGGCATGAAGGGATGGAGGAGTTTTAAATTTTCCTCAAACAAATGAATAACTGCATCAAAAGTGATTTTGTCAATGGGTTTTTGATAGGCAGGTTTAACAATTTCTAATAGCCAAGAGCAGAAATCGTCCCAAACCAGCTTATAAATAGCCATTAGGGCGTCTGAAATACGATATTTGGAAAAGTGATCTTCAATTTCGGACAAGGTTTGGTTAAACTTGGCCGTATACCAATCAATTCCAATTTTAGCAGCTTCTTGTTGCTGTAAATCTGCAACTTCCCAGCCTTTTATCAATCTAAAGGCATTCCAAATCTTATTTGCAAAGTTTTTCCCCTGCTGACATAAGGCTTCATCAAACATTAGGTCGTTTCCGGCCGCTGAACTCAACAAAAGTCCAACTCGGACCCCATCTGCCCCAAAATCTTCCATGAGTTTGAGTGCATCAGGCGAATTCCCTAATTGTTTTGACATTTTGCGTCGCTGTTTATCACGCACCAGTCCCGTAAAATATACATTTTCAAAGGGTCGCTTACCTTTATACTCATAGCCAGAAATAATCATTCTTGCCACCCAGAAAAACAAAATATCCGGACCTGTAACCAAATCACTGGTTGGATAGTAATAATTTACCTCATCGTTATCAGGGTCTAAAATTCCACCAAAAACACTTATTGGCCAGAGCCATGATGAAAACCATGTATCTACCACATCCGAATCCTGGCGTAAATCCGAACCTTTGATTTTTGGATTCTTGGTTTTGGCTTTTTCCAAGGCCTGTTCCATGGTTTCTGCGACAACAAAATCATTTTTACCATCGCCATAGTAATATGCAGGAATTTGTTGTCCCCACCATAATTGACGGGAAATATTCCAGTCACGGATGTTTTCCATCCAATGACGATAGGTATTTTCAAACTTTTTAGGATACAGCTTTATATCTCCCGTCTTTAACACACCATCAATTGCAGGTTTGGCCAAATCTTCCATTTTCAAAAACCATTGATCGGATAAGCGAGGTTCAATAACAGCCTTAGTACGCTCAGAAGTACCAACTTTGTTGGTATGCTGCTCTGTTTTTACTAAAAAACCCTGTTCTTCAAGTTCTTTTGCTATTTCTTTTCTAACCACAAAACGGTCTTTTCCTTGATAATGGAGACCATAGGAATTTAAGGTAGCATCCTCATTAAATATATCTACTACCTCCAAATCATGTTTATCACCAAGATTTTTATCGTTTTCATCGTGAGCGGGAGTAACTTTCAGGCAGCCTGTTCCAAATTCAATATCAACATATTCGTCCTCAATAATAGGTATAACTCGGTTGCAGATAGGCACAATGGCCTTTTTACCTCTTAAATGGTGATACCTTTCATCATTTGGGTTGATGCAGATAGCGGTGTCTCCTAAAATTGTCTCAGGCCTAGTGGTGGCAATGGTTACTTTTTCGTCCGAACCTTCAATTTTATACTCCAAATAGTACAAAGCCCCCTGTCGTTCTTCATAGATTACTTCTTCATCGGATAAGGTGGTTTTGGCTTCTGGGTCCCAATTTACCATTCGGTATCCCCTGTAAATCAGTCCTTTTTCATATAAATCAACAAAAACTTTGATAACGGAGGCTGACATATCGTCATCCATAGTGAACTTTTTACGGTTCCAATCCAACGAACAACCCAGTTTTTCCAATTGTTTGAAAATAACACCTCCATATTCGTGGGTCCAGTCCCAAACATGTTTTAAAAATTCTTCTCGTGTTAAATCAGATTTTTCAATCCCATCTGCCTTCAATTTAGCAACCACTTTAGCTTCTGTAGCTATTGCGGCATGGTCGGAACCCGGCACCCAACATGCATTTTTGCCCATAAGCCTTGCCCTACGTATGAGTACATCTTGTATCGTATTGTTGAGCATATGCCCCATATGCAATACTCCGGTGACGTTGGGAGGGGGAATTACAATGGTATAAGGCTCTCTATCATCTGGTTTTGAGCTAAAAAAATCATGCTTCATCCAGTATGAATACCATTGCTGTTCTACCCTGATGGGATCATATTTTGATGGAATTTCCATTTTTCGGTATAGTTTTTGTTTTTTTGATTCAGATTGGGTTTTTGAAGGAGAGACAAAATGTTAATTTATAACTATTCTCCGGCTGAGAGCCAATCTGGAAATACGAAACAAAAATAAGTAACGTTATTACATAACAAAAGAATTTTGGATGCAGGTGTGAAAACATTTACTTTTGAAATTCACCCAAAACTAAAAATGATGAGAAAAACTGTACTCATGTTGTTCGTTGGACTTCTATCTTTAGGCGTTTATGCCCAGGAGTCTGCAGCAAAGATTGAATTTAAAAGTGAAACCATTGACTACGGTGAAATTGAAAAAGGTAGCGATGGTGTCAGAGTTTTTGAGTTTACCAACACAGGAAGTGTTCCGTTGGTAATAAGCGCTGTAAAATCCAGCTGTGGATGTACTATTCCAAAAAAGCCGGAAGATCCTATTTTACCGGGGAAAACTGGTGAGATTCAGGTTAAATATGATACCAAAAGAGTTGGGCCTATTAGAAAAGCTATTACGGTCACCTCCAATGCTGATACTCCAACAAAGGTTCTTAAAATAAAGGGAACTGTTAAAGCTGAAGGAGCTAAGTAAGGAAATAAAGAATTATTACATAAAAAAAGCCCCGCAAACAGTGTTTGCGGGGCTTTTTACTTTTTTTGGCTCAAAACACTTTCTTTAGTACAAAAGAGAATAATAAATCCTGGTTGTAGCGCTCAATTAATATGCGAATGCGCTTTCCTTCTTTTTGGTTGAGCATTTTGAGAACTTCTTGAAGTTTATAAGTATGGATTCTTTTTCCATTTACCGCCAATATCACATCCCCTTCCCGCAATCCGGCCTCAGCTGCCGGGCTCCCTGCACGTATACCGGAAACAATGATTTCCGGAACCAAGCTCAATCTTGTTTTGTTTTCCAATAAAATCTGAACATTGCCAAACGGATCATCATTACTTTTAACGACACCATTTGGTCCTGCAATACTTTCTGCAATATACCTAAGACCATTGTGCTGAATATCAATACCTGCCAAGTTATATTGAAACGGGGTTGAAAAATTCCCATTTTTCTTAAGTGTTACTTGTCTGCGTGGGTAATCAAAAATAATATTAAAACGTTTTAGAATTTCACCACCCACACTTCCATTTCGGTCACCTAAAAATTTAATAAACCCAAAAGATTCCCTATATGGAAAAGCAGTTTTTGCATCCTTAAGTTCAAAGTCGCCTATTCTAATCCCACTGACCTTTGTACGCTTTCCAAAAACATCGCCGCTTAAACCCCGACCGAGATAATCTTCGTAATGTTTCTCAGGGATATCCAATCCTTTTTCAGGTTGATGAAAAAGCCAGAGAGCATCACTACTTCCTGTATCGACCAACAATTTAACGGGGACATTATCAGCATCCTCCATTAACACGGTACCTTCTATATAAGCTTTTCTTCTCTCAATCGAAATTGGAAGTGTTTGAGATTTTTTAGGGTTTGAATCTTTATATAAGTCAGGGTTATGAAGTCTAATATTTCGGGAACTATAATTAACCTCTATAACAAAATCCCTAAACAGATCATAACCTAAAATACCATGAACAGGTATGCCCAATGAGGTTGAAAAATTAATTTCCTTATCCAAAACCACATAAAGATCTTGGTTGTAATTCCTTGCATTTCCCAATTTAAACGTATTCCCTTTTGAACTTAAGGCTGCCATAGGTTCACCACCTCCCAATCCTCTAATCGTAATCTCCTGAACATTGTTTATCAGAAGTGAATCCCTATCAGAAATATTAAAAAGAATGGGCCTGCTTACTCCTGAATCCAGAACAAAGGTCAACTCCGCTCCATTCACCTCAACAGGAATTAGGATGAGGTTGTTAAGAAGCTGAAATTTTATTTTTTGGGATTTTTGATTTTTGGGCAATATAAAACTCTGCGCAGAAACCAAAAATGGCATCAACATTAGAAGAAGCACAAAAAAATGATGATTTTTTTTCAATTTGCTTGCTTTTAAAGGGTTATCCTTCTTAAATATACAAAATAATGCTGGGGTCCTGTTTTAATTTAACATTCTTCTAACCTCCCAAATAATAGCTCATTGTGTTGTTTCCATGCTTTGGTTTTCTCATTTTTGCCTAAAATTTCAGGTATGCCAGATATTTCGAGGAAGGGATTACAAATGCCAGCTTCACCTATACGTAAGTTGGTGCCTTTTGCAGAGGAAGCAAAAAAAAGGGGGACCCATGTCATTCATCTGAACATTGGACAACCCGATATAAAAACTCCCAAAATAGCATTAGATGCAGTAAGAAATCATAACATTGATGTTCTTGCATACAGCATGACAGAGGGTTCAGAGGAATACAGAGAAAAGATAGCTGCCTATTATTCAGACAACAAAATCAATGTAACATCAAATGATATTATTGTTACTACCGGTGGATCAGAAGCACTTTCCTTTGTAATGGGCTCCATTATGGATGCTGATGATGAAATTATCATTCCTGAACCTTTTTATGCCAATTATAACGGTTTTGCTACAGCTTCGGGAGTGAAGGTTGTTCCCATTGTATCTACCATTGAAAACAATTTTTCCCTACCCCCAATAGCAAGTTTCGAAAAATTGATTACCGATAAAACCAAGGCAATTTTAATCTGTAACCCTGGAAATCCCACTGGTTATCTGTATAGTAAGGATGAAATTCAACAATTGGCAGCATTGGTCAAAAAACATAATTTGTTCTTAGTTGCGGATGAAGTTTACCGGGAATTTACCTATGATGGTAAGGAGCATTATTCAATTTTGCAAGAAAAAGGGCTTGAGGAAAATGCAATAATCGTGGATTCTGTCTCTAAAAGATATAGCATGTGTGGTGCACGAATTGGCTGTTTAGTATCTAAAAACCAAGAAGTCATACAAACGGCACTCAAATTTGCCCAAGCGCGTCTGTCCCCACCAACTTTTGCCCAAATTGCAAGTGAAGCAGCCTTAGAAACCCCTAAGGAGTATTTTGATGACGTAATCAAAGAGTATGTGGAAAGAAGAAATGTTCTGGTATCGGAACTACAAAAAATACAAGGTGTAAAGGTAGCTGTTCCACAAGGGGCGTTTTACTGCGTTGTTGAATTACCAGTCTCGAATTCTGATAATTTTGCGCAATGGCTTTTGGAAAAATTTGAAATAGATGGGAATACTGTTATGGTTGCTCCAGCTGCTGGTTTTTATGCCACCAAAGGGCTAGGAAACAATCAGATTAGAATAGCATATGTGCTAGAAAAAGATCAACTTGTAAAAGCGGTCCATATTTTGGGGGAAGCATTAAAAGTGTATAACGCAGGGTGAACATTCAAGAAAACATATCGCTCAAAAACTACAACACCTTTGGAATAGATGTTAAAGCCAGTTATTTTATTGAGATTACCGGGCTGGTTCAATTACAAAAGGTACTTGAATTAAAATCTTATTCCAGAAAATTCATCATTAGCGGCGGCAGCAATATGCTTTTGACAAAGGATATTGATGCATTGGTTATGCATATCAACCTAAAAGGCATTACTGTTGTTGAAGAAAATGAAGATGAGGTTATAATCAAGGTAATGGCTGGTGAAAATTGGCATGAGTTAGTGATCTGGACCCTGGAACGTGGCTATGGCGGACTGGAAAACCTTTCCCTTATACCGGGAAATACAGGAACCGCTCCAATACAAAACATTGGCGCTTATGGAGTAGAGCTCAAGGATGTCTTTGTAAACTGCTCGGCCATGGAAATAGATACCGGTGAATTGATTTCATTTGATAAAGATGCTTGTAAATTTGGTTACAGGGATTCCATTTTTAAGAATGAGGCCAAAGAAAAATACATTATCACCTCGGTAAGCCTAAAATTGACAAAACAAAACCATAATTTAAATACGGGATACGGTGCTATTGAAACCGAACTTAAGAAAATGGAGGTGGTTTACCCCACTATTCAAGATATATCCAATGCGGTAATAGCAATACGGCAGCATAAATTACCAAACCCTAAAGAAATTGGGAATAGTGGTAGTTTCTTTAAAAATCCAGTAGTTTCTAGAAAAACTTTTAAAAGGTTGAAAAAAAACAATCCAGATATTCCTTTTTATGAAGTTAATCAAGAACAGTATAAAATACCTGCTGGTTGGCTTATAGAACAATGTGGGTTTAAAGGAAAACGATTTGGCGATGCAGGAGTTCACGAAAAACAAGCCTTAGTACTTGTAAACTATGGGAATGCCACAGGTGAGGAAATACTTGAGCTGGCACAATTAATTCATCAAGAAGTAGATAGTAAATTCAAGATTCGTATTCAACCAGAAGTTAATATAATAAAATAACCCCTGCATTAAAGTAATTACAGGGGTTATACCAAACCAAACTAACCAAAATTGTATATACGTACTATTGTATTCGTTCTATATGCTTATATTTCACACCAATAAATAATCCTTTTTCTAACTTAGCGTTGTAGTATATACGAGAGATATTTTATTTTAGATTTTAGCCCCCTGAAATTTTACTTTAATGACCGGTAAATGAGTACACTAATTGAAAAACATATTGTTTCATTACTTGCAGAAAGGGATGACAAAGCAATAGCACTGTTATATGACCATTATGGGGATACACTGTACGGTGTGGCCTATAAAGTTGTAAGAGATGAAGATTTAGCACAAGATGTTCTGCAGGAGAGCTTTATTAAAATTTGGAAGAAAGCGGATTCCTATGACCCTTCAAAAGCAAAACTCTTTACCTGGCTGTTTCGAATAATTAGAAATACTGCAATAGATAAGTTAAGAAGTGTTAATAATAAATCCGATAAAGAAGTCCAAATTGATGTTTCGGACGTATATAATTTAGGAGTAAGCGGAATCAGACCCGAATTTATGGATGTCCAGGACAACTTGGAAAAGATAGAACCTAAGTATAAAATTGTTTTGGAAGCCCTATTTTTTGAAGGCATGACCCAGCAAGAAGCAAGTGAAGAGCTGGAAATTCCTTTAGGAACCATTAAATCAAGATTGAAAATTGGTTTAAGGGAACTTGGTAAAATTTACGGTACATCGATAGCTATACTCCTTTTTATAATTTTATTGCCATGAAAGAAAAAGTAAAAATATTCTTGGATTCTGATGTTTTAGAAAAATATCTCCTTGGGGATACCTCAAAAGAGGAAAGCCTTAAGGCTGAAAGATATATTACCATGTATCCTGAAGTAAGGAAAACTTATGATGAACTCCAGGAAAATTTGGAAACTTTTGCAAAAATGTATGCCAGAAAAACACCTGAAGGGCTTAAAGAAATTATACTACATAGTGCAAAGAAAGGGCAAATGGAGAGTAAAAAATTCTTCCGTTACGCCATTGCTGCCAGTGTAGCCATCATGATATTTGCTGGATCTTCCTTTTTCTTTTGGAACCAGAATAAAAACCTACAAGTAGAAAATGACTTTGTAACGACCCAAATAAAATATTTGGAAGAGAACATGAAAAATCAATTGGAAGATGTAAGAAACCAATTTATTGTTCTAAATAATCCAGATACCAAGAAATATGCATTGAGCGGGAAAAAAGAGGCCAAGGAACTTAAAGCCGTGGCGTATATTAATCCTGTGAAAAAGCTATCCTACATTAATGTAAGTAATGTGCCAAATCTTCCTGAGAACAAATGTTTCCAGATGTGGGCAGAAGTTAATGGAGAGTTGGTAAACCTCGGTGTCATCAAACAATTTGATGATAAGGATAAACTATTGGCATTGCCATATGCTGAAAACGCAATTGGTTACATTACCATTGAACCCAAAGGAGGAAACACATCTCCCACTGTTCAAAATATAGTGGCGAATATCAACTACTAAGCGTAACCATTAAAGTTCCATAAACTAGACATTCTTTAGGCAGGTATTTTGTAACTTTGCCCAAAAGTTGGAATATGAAGTTAGCACTTTTGACCATAGGCATATTGGGACTTGCCGTTGCAGGAATTGCCATTAAAATTTGGTCTAAGAAAGATGGGGAATTTGCTGGCACATGTGCTAGTCAAAATCCGTTTTTAAACAAAGAAGGAGAAGCTTGTGGATTTTGCGGAAAACTTCCCAGCGAGCAAGATTGCAAAAAGGACTCCATGCCTGAGTTACAATAACCCACAATTGTAAAATCACGTTTTTTGAACATGGTTGAGACTTCCATTAAGGAGAATATTAAAAAAGCAAAAGATGGAAATCAAATTGCCTTTAGTATTCTTTTGGACACTTTTTGGAATGATGTCTATGGTTTTCAACTTATAAGAACAAAAAACGAAAACGACGCTGAAGACATCACAATTCGGACCTTTTCAAAAGCTTTCGACAAAATAAACTCCTATGATGATGCCTACGAGTTTAAAACTTGGCTCATCACCATCTCCAAAAACCTTCATGTTGATCTCATTCGCAAAAGAAAAAGAAGCCTTTTGGATGAAATGGACAATCACGGTGATGAAGTAAAAAAGGTTTTGGACGAAACCCCGTCTGTGGAAGATCAATTAATTATAGAACAAAACCTTGCAAACTTATTGCAGGACATTAAAAAGCTAAAGCCCCATTACCAAAAGGTCATCAACCTTAGATATTTCAATGAATTGAGTTATGCAGAAATCGCCAAAGAACTCAATGAACCAGTGAACAATATCAAAGTAAAACTCTTACGGGCAAAAAAGCTTTTGGCGGAAATCATCACAAAAAAGTGACACGTAAACCCATCATTCTTTCTTTGGCAGTTTCGTATCTTTGCATATCAAATTTCTGATATGAGCTCAACCACTGTTGACAATGTTCTACCACCAAAAGGAAAACCCAAATGGCTACGGGTAAAACTTCCAACAGGAAAAAAATATACCCAGTTAAGAGGCCTTGTTGACAAGTATGACCTTCATACCATTTGCACCTCAGGAAGTTGCCCAAATATGGGGGAATGCTGGGGGGAAGGAACAGCCACCTTTATGATTCTTGGAAATGTTTGTACACGTTCCTGTGGCTTTTGCGGTGTAAAAACAGGAAGGCCAGAAAGTATTGATTGGGCAGAACCGGAAAAAGTAGCTCGCTCCATAAAGATTATGGGCATAAAGCATGCGGTGGTTACTTCAGTTGACCGGGACGATTTAAAAGATATGGGATCCATCATTTGGGCAGAAACCGTAAAAGCCATTCGAAGAATGAATCCTGAAACCACCCTGGAAACGCTTATTCCAGACTTTCAAGGAATTGAAGCCCATTTAGATAGGGTTCTGCAAGTAGCTCCCGAAGTAATCTCCCATAATATGGAAACCGTAAAAAGACTCACTAGGGAAGTGCGCATCCAAGCCAAATATGAAAGAAGCTTGGGGGTATTGGACTATCTGAAGAAAAATGGGGCAAACAGAACCAAATCTGGTATTATGCTTGGTCTTGGAGAAATGGAAGAAGAGGTCATCAACACCATGCAAGATTTAAGAAATGTAAATGTAGATGTCGTCACAATAGGACAATATTTACAACCTTCAAAAAAACATTTGCCCGTTAAAGAGTTCATTTTACCAGAGCAATTCAAGAAATACGAGGAAATTGGACTGGAAATGGGTTTCAGACATGTTGAAAGCGGTGCTCTTGTGCGCTCTTCTTATAAGGCCCACAAACACATATCCTAACCACATTAATACCGTTCATTTTTAATGAAACAAATTAACATTGGCATTAATGGCTTTGGTCGTATAGGACGAACACTCTTCAGATTGCTTCAAGCCTATCCAAATATAAACGTAGTTGCAATTAACGATGTATCCGATGCTGGGACATTAGCCCATCTTTTGAAATATGATAGCATTCACGGGCCCTTTAATGTCGATATCAGTTCCGAAGGAAATAACATTATAGTTGATGGTAAAGAAGTAAGTGTTCTGGGACATGATAATCCACAACAGATTGATTGGAGTTTACATAATGTGGACATTGTTGTAGAAGCGTCGGGAAAATTCAAAAAGAAAGAGCAGCTGGCACATCACATAGAAAATGGTGCAAAAAAAGTAATATTGTCCGTTCCTCCTGAAGATGATTCTATAAAACTTGTTGTACTTGGGGTCAATGAACAACAAATACTACCAGAAGACCATATTATCTCCAATGCCTCGTGCACAACAAACAACGCAGCTCCAATGATTAAGGTTATCAATGAGCTATGTGGCATTGAACAGGCTTATATCACCACAATACACTCGTATACATCAGACCAAAGCCTGCACGACAGGCCACACCGTGATTTAAGAAGGTCCAGAGCAGCCGGGCAATCCATTATACCAACTACCACGGGTGCCGCTAAGGCATTGACCAAAATTTTTCCGGAATTATCCAATGTTATTGGCGGATGTGGTATACGTGTCCCCGTTCCCAATGGCTCTTTAACGGACATCACCTTCAATGTTAAAAAAGAGACTTCAATTGAGGAAATAAACCATACTTTTGAGTATTATGCCAAAAACCAATTAAAAGGTATACTCCATTATACGGAAGACCCTATTGTTTCTATCGATATAAACAATAGTTGTTACTCTTGTACGTTTGATTCTTTGATGACATCGGTTATTGGCAAAATGGTAAAAATCATTGGATGGTATGACAATGAGACCGGATATTGTTCAAGAATCATTGATTTAATAGCTTTGCTTATAAAGAAAAAATACATTTGACCTGGAGTTCAATATACAAACATATTTGTAGTGCAAACCTAATTGTGCTATGTATATCCCTATGCACTATTTCATCCTACGGCCAAAATGATGTTAGCTCTACCTCCAAGGTACAATCAATTTTTGATGAATTCTTAATTTATAGACATCAAAACCAGGTAGACAAAGCACTAGAAACCTTGGATAAAGCCGCTAAGATTGCGGAAAACAATGAAGATGTAAAACTCCTTTTGGATACTTACCATCAATACACCCGATTATTCTTGGAAGAAGGAGATACAGAAACAGCCATATACTATTGGGATCGGGCAAGTATCCTCTTAAAAGACCTTTCTTATTCTTTTGGACAAGCCTTCCATAATTATTTAGAGGCTGAAGTACGTTTTACTGAAGGAAATAATTTTCAGTCGTTAAAGTTGTTGGAAGAATCCCGAAAATTGAGCAACAATAGAAATTTGGGAAACAATGTCTTACTGCTTGAAGCCTATATCTACAGTAATATTGGAAATTATGAGGATGCAGTCAAAAATTTGCATGCCCTAATTGTTAATTCAGACGACAAGGAAAGGGCCTTTCTCGCAACAACAGCCAATCTACAGTTGGCAAAAATAAGTCTTGAACTTGAAGATTTTGAAGAAGCTATCATTCATTCAAAGGCAGCGCTTGAGTTGGCCGAAAAACATAGCTATCATAAAAGTATCAAAATTGCCAACGAGATGCTTTCCATGATTTATGAAAAGACGGGAAATCATGAAGAATCGTTGTTTTATTACAAAAACTTGGGGCAGATAAAAGACTCCATTTTTAACATTGATAAAATAAAGTTGGAAACAAAGACAGCGGATAGAATTACATCCGAACATAAAACAAATACAATAATTAAGCTCACCGCCCAAAATGAAGAACTGAGTGAGTCCAAAAACCGGTCCGAGATAACCGCAATTCTTACATCGGCTTTCTTAACCATTATTTCATTACTGGCCGTTTCACTTTTTAGAAATAATCAGATTAAACTTAAGACCAACGATTTGTTGTACACAAAAAACAAGGAATTGGAGTTGGCAAGGGATTCTGCAGTATCTGCCATGGAGGCAAAAACAAACTTCCTATCAACAGTTACCCATGAGCTGCGCACCCCGCTATATGCCGTTACAGGGCTTACCCATTTACTTCTAGAGGAAGATCCGGCAGAACATCAAAAAGAACATTTAAGATCGTTGAAGTTTTCCGGGGATTATCTGCTTAATTTCATCAATGATATCTTACAAATCAATAAAATTGATGCAGATAAGTTGGAACCCTTGAAAATAGAGTTTAAACTACAAAAAGTGCTCGCAGATGTTGTAGACTCCCTACAGCAAAATGCAAACGAAAAAAATACTTCTTTAATTCTAGATTACGATTCTAAGATTCCGCAACAATTACTGGGAGATCCCATTAAAATATCCCAAATCTTTATGAACCTTGTGGGTAATGCATTAAAGTTTACGAAAAATGGAAAGGTTGAGGTAATTGCCAAATTGTTGAACAAAGAGGAAGATCAGGTCAAGTTATACTTTGAGGTAAAGGATAATGGTATAGGCATTTCTGAAGATCAGCAAAAAAACATTTTCGAAAGTTTTGAGCAAGGCTCTGTACAAATCAACCGTGAATATGGTGGCACTGGATTAGGTTTGACCATTGTAAAAAGTCTTTTAGGACTTTTTAATAGTAAAATCAATCTAGAAAGTGAAATTGGCCATGGGAGCTCGTTCTTCTTTGAAATGGATTTGAAATGCGATGATAATGCGTTAAACGAAGTTTCTTTTGAACTGGACATTCAGGAGTTTGAATTTAAAGGGTTACATATTTTGATTGTTGAGGACAATAAGATAAACCAGGTAATCACCAAAAAAATGCTTACCAAAAAGGAAATTACCTGCGATATTGCCAATAATGGAAATGAGGCAATAGATATGGCAAAGGCCAACACCTATAATGCCATTTTAATGGATATACATATGCCAGGAATAAGTGGTGAAGAAGCTACAAGGCAAATTCGAAAATTCGATATGGAAATCCCAATTATTGCGTTAACCGCCATTTCTTTGGATGATAGTTTGGACAGCTTCTACGAAGCTGGTTGTAATGATGTGGTAACCAAACCTTTTAAACCTGAGGTCTTCTATCAAAAAATTGGTGAAAACATCTTCAAAAAGAAGTTGGAAGGATTGGTTTAAATTAAATCTAAAATAGCTTTCTGTAATATCATTTCATCCTTTTTCGAAAATTGGTGAGCAACTTCCAAATAATATAAATTATCCACCTTACCGGACAACCGCACAAAATCTTTTTCAGTTGTCAATATAATTTCAAAACCACTGAACTCCTGTATTTCATTTTCGGTAAAATAATGATGATCCGCATACTCAAAGTGTATCACTTTTAATCCAATATCAAAGAGATGTGAGACTAGTGGTTTGGGAGAGGCTATTCCGGTTACCAATGCAACTTTTTTTTCTTTCAACTCTAAAAGCCCCATTTCTTCTTTCACCCCGTTTTTAACCACGTTGTTATATGCCAATGAGCTAAACAGCAACTGCTGATTGTCCAATAGTTTTAGTCTTTGCGAAATTGCGGTTCTTTCATCCTCAGATAAAAGTTTGGGGCATTTAGTAACTATTACCATTTGGGCACGTTTCGCCTCTAATTTACTGTCCCTAAGGTTTCCGGTAGGCAGGTACCAATCATCAATAAACAAGTTTCCATATGCCGTTAACAATATTGAATATGTAGGTTTAACTTTCCTATGTTGAAATGCATCGTCCAACAAAATAACATCAGGTTTAACCAAGTTCTCAAGTTGTGTAATTCCATTTCTTCTATCCGCATCAACAGCAACAGTAATTTTCGGGAATTTTTTATGAATTTGAAAAGGTTCATCGCCAATATCTTCCACAGAAGATTTTGATTCAGCAATTAAAAAGCCTTTTGACTTTCGTTTATACCCCCTACTTAAAACAGCAATTGAATGATTATCAAGTAATCGAATCAAATATTCAATCATTGGCGTTTTCCCCGTTCCTCCCACACTAAGGTTACCAACACATATTGTAACGGTTGGGTAAGATAAAGACTTATAAAACCCAATATTATACAGGTAATTCCTAAAAAAAATCACCAATGCATAAATCAAAGAAAATGGAAATGCTATTTTGCGAAGCAGTTGCTGCATAAAGCGAAAATATAATATTTTATCTTTAGCCATATTAAGAAAGTTAAATGACCGTAAAGGATATTACAAAAATACTGGAAGAACTTGCCCCGCTTGTATATGCGGAAGAGTTTGATAATGTAGGTTTATTGGTAGGTGACCAAAACAGCACTGTAACAGGTATTTTAGTTACTTTGGATACACTTGAAAGTGTTGTGGATGAGGCCATAGAGAAAAAATGCAACCTAATAGTAAGCTTCCACCCTATTATTTTTAGTGGGCTAAAAAAACTTACAGGAAGCAATTATGTGGAGCGCACACTCCTAAAAGCAATTGCGAATGGTATTAGTATTTTTGCCATGCATACAGCCTTGGATAATAGCAATAGTGGTGTTAATGCTAAAATTTGTGAAGTCTTGGGAATCAAAAACCCAAAAATTCTTATTCCAAAGACAGGCACCATAAAAAAATTGACCACCTATGCTCCCATTGCAGAGGTAGAAAACATAAAATCAGCATTGTTCAAAGCTGGTGCAGGAGAAATTGGAAACTATAGCAACTGTAGCTTTAGTTCAGAAGGGATTGGTAGTTTTAAGCCTGGTGACCTAACAAATCCTTCCACAGGGAAAATTGGGGAAGTCCATTTTGAAAAAGAAGCTCAAATCAATGTAATTTTTTCTTTTGAAAAGCAGAAAAAAATTCTAGCAGCACTTTTTGAAAACCATCCATATGAGGAGGTTGCCCATGAAATAATCACTTTGGAGAACACAAATCAGGATATTGGTATGGGTATGATCGGTAATCTTGAAACCGAAATGGATGAACATACTTTTCTTCAATCTGTAAAGAAAAAAATGAAAACACCTGTCATTCGACACTCGCAATTATTGGGCAAAAAAGTGAAAAAAGTAGCTGTTTTAGGAGGCAGCGGGGCTTTTGCCATTTCAGCGGCCAAAAGGGCCAATGCCGATATTTTTATTACTTCGGACATAAAATACCATCAATTTTATCAAGCTGAAAAACAAATTGTCATTGCGGATATTGGGCACTTTGAAACTGAGCAGTTTACAAAAGATTTATTGGTTGATTATCTTATCAAAAAAATTCCTAATTTTGCAATCTCTTTATCGGAGAGTATAACAAATCCCATCAAGTATTATTTATAATTTATGGCGAATAAAAAAGAAAACACCGTGGAAGAAAAATTGAGAGCGCTGTATGATTTACAGCTTATTGATTCCAGGGTTGATGAAATACGCAATGTTAGAGGTGAATTACCTTTAGAAGTACAGGACCTGGAAGATGAAGTACTTGGTCTTAAAACGCGTATGGATAAACTGAAGACGGATGTAGAAACGGTTAATTTTGAAATAGCTGCCAAGAAAAATCTTATTGAAGAATCTAAGGTGCTAATCAAAAAATACGCCGAGCAGCAGAAAAATGTTAGAAACAGTCGTGAATTTAATTCTTTGAGCAAAGAAGTTGAGTTTCAGGAATTGGAAATTCAATTGGCTGAAAAAAACATTAAAGAATTCAAAGCCCAGATAGAACAGAAGAAAGAAGTGATTTCCACAACCAAGGAAAAGTTATCTGAAAGGGAAGGACATCTAAAACACAAAAAAAGTGAATTGGATGCTATTCTTGCAGAAACGGAAAAAGAGGAAAAAGCGCTTCTGAAAAAATCGGAGGAATTTGAAGAAAATATAGAGGAACGCTTAATACAGGCATATAAGCGTATTCGTCACAATGTAAAAAATGGTCTTGCCGTGGTTGCCGTGGAAAGAGGTGCTTCAGGAGGGTCTTTCTTTACAATCCCGCCTCAAGTTCAAGTAGAGATTGCATCACGCAAAAAAATTATCACAGATGAACATAGTGGTAGAATTTTGGTAGATCCATTGCTTGCTGAAGAAGAACAAGTAAGAATGCAAAAAATGTTTGCAAAAATCTAAGCAAACCTTCAAAAAAAGAATGAGCCACCTTTAAGGTGGCTTTTTTATTGCCTATTTTTAAGAATGAAACTTTTCATAGCAATAGCTTCTTTTTTTATAACGTATACCATGTCTTCCCAAGAGCTTGCTAAATTCAAATGGCAAAAAAGGTTGGTTGTTTTGGTCAGTTCAAATTGGGAATCTGAAACTGTGCAAAAACAGCTTAAACTTTTCGCTGCCCATAAAAAATCCATGGAGGAACGGGAAATGTTGCTCATAAAGCTTTCTCCACTTTCCAAGGAACTAGAAAAATATAATGTAGATAAAAGGTTTAAAGGTGTTCTTCTCATAGGTAAAGACGGTGGGTTAAAGTCTAGATACGAAATGGTCATAGCACCAAAGATCATATTTGAATTGGTAGACAGTATGCCAATGCGCCAAGCGGAAATGCGGAACAAAAAATATTAGTGCTCCTCCAACAAGATCAATATCCTATTTTCTACAGCTTGGGAATCCCAATTGGCTTCAATTTCTGGCATGGACATAACTTCTTGCATAATCTTCTCTTGCATATCCCCTATTGCCAATGCTTCGGCATATGGTCTTTCTGAAAAAGTGACTCTACTATAGACCGGCACCCATTTATCGGGATACTTTTTAGCAAACCTTTTCTCAATTTTCTTCTGCAGCAAAAATTTAGGGTCCGCTGTTTTACTGCTCATTTCAACAAAATTGCGATAACTGAGTTCAGCAATTGCATCGGCATTCGGTTTCCGCCTTTTTTGGTATTCACTGAAAATCAGCTCCCAATCATCCCCGTAGGCATCCATCAATTCGTTCAACTCATAGATATCCTCAAAACCGGCATTCATTCCCTGCCCATAAAAGGGCACAATGGCATGTGCAGAATCTCCCACTAAAGCCACCTTGTTCCAATAGGCCCATGGATAACATTTCATGGTAACCATAGCACTGGTTGGGTTTTTGAAAAAATCTTCGGTCAGATTTTCGATTTCCTTTCTAACGTTTGGGAAATAGTCTTCAAAAAAAGTTTTTGCTTCTTCTTTGCTAGTAATGTTTTCAAAAGAAATATCCCCTTCAAATGGCAAAAACAAAGTACATGTAAAACTTCCATCAATATTTGGCATGGCAATTAGCATGAACTTTCCCCTTGGCCATATATGAAAGGAATTCTTATCCAATTTATGAGTCCCATCTTTATTGGGTGAAATGGTAAGTTCTTTATAGCCAACATCTATAAAACTTTGGGAGTAATCAAACCTACTGCGACGTTGCATTTTATGTCGTACTCTGGAGAAGGCCCCATCACAACCAAAAATTAAATCATATTGATACTCTTTCCATTCACTTTTTTCGGATTCCCCCGTAAATATCTTGGCATTGGGCAAATCTATATCCCATACCTTTTCATTAAACCGAAAAACGGCTCCAGCCTCTTCGGCCAAATCAATCATCTTCCGATTCAAGACCCCTCTAGAAATAGACCAAATCGCTTCTCCCTCCTTACCATACTTTTGGAAATAAACTGGTTTATCGTTCACATGCATGGCACGTTTATCCAAAGGAATCGCAATCTCCTTAATACTTTCCTCCAAACCAACTTTACGAAGCGACCTCCATCCCCTATTGCTCATCGCCAAATTGATAGATCTTCCAGAAAACTCAATAGTTCTAATATCCGGTCTTCTATCAAAAACCGTGATATTATGTCCTTTCCTTTTTAAATAAATAGCTAGAAGTGAACCCACCAATCCCGAACCGATGATGGCTATATTTTTTGAAGTCTGTACCATAAATGCCCGTGGGCTGATTCTTGTTAAACCATAAAAATACGGAAATTACGATTTATTGATAAACCGAATTCCTTTAGCCGTCATAGGTTTTAGACCAGAACTTTTAGTACGTTGAGTTTTCACTTTTTTTTAACGTATAGTCGTAAGCTTTTGGTACTATAATTGACGTATATATTAAAAATATTCCGCCTCGGCGTCTATATATATAAAAAGTCCTTCACAAAAAATTGCGAAGGACTTTTTCCCTTTTTGGATAGAAATATAAAATGACTATTCTAAAATTCCATCCACAATTCCATATGCTACGGATTCCTCGGCTCCCATCCAATAGTCACGGTCAAAATCCTTCATAACCTTATCATAGTCTTGTCCGCAATTATCAGCAAGTATTTTTGCGCCAAGCTCTTTCGTCTTGATTATTTCCTTTGCCTGAATCTCTATGTTAGATGCCTGTCCTTGGGCACCACCACTTGGCTGATGTATCATTACACGTGCATGCGGTTGAATAAATCTTCTTCCTTTTTCACCTACGGATAGTAAAATAGAGCCCATTGAAGCTGCTAGACCAGAACAAACGGTTGACACCGGACTTTTGATCTGTTTTATTGTATCATAAATAGCAAAACCAGAAGTTACATACCCTCCAGGACTATTTATTATCAATTGAATTTCCTTGTTATTTAGTAAATCTAGATATAGCAAGCGGTCGATAACATGTTTGGCAGAATCATCATCCACCATACCCCATAAAAACACTTTACGTTCCTCAAGCAGTTTTTCCTGAACCAACTCCTGAACTTTCCCTTTTTTTGAACTCATTGAATTATTTATTGAAAGTTTCAAAATTAATCAAATTCTACGTACCAATTTCAGAATCTTATTCTTCTGAATTTTTAGCTTAAGGTTGAAGAAAGACAATCAGAACTTGTTGGCCAAATCTAAATAAACAAAAAAAGCACCTTGACAAGGTGCTTTTTTTGTCTCAAATAGTTTTAAGACTTAATCTCTACTTTCTTGGAGACCACATCTTTGATAGGAATTACAAATTTCCCGGTACTGGTTATCAAAGTCAGAGTGTTATTTTCTATGGCTTCTATTGTGCCTTCATTTTTTCCAATTACTACTTTGTCACCAACAGCATATGTTCTTCTTGTGTAAAAAGACCTTAAAAGGTCGGTTATTATATCTCGAGAACCCAACCCCAATCCTATGGCAAATGCCAACAGGAACGAACCCAAAATCAAGGTAATGTTATTGGTAATTATTGTGGTATCAATACCTGCTTGGTTCAATGCAGTAATTGAAATAAAGATTACAATGATGTAAAACAATAGGTTACTCACTAAATTAGACCCTCCAAACTCAAGGGAATCAAACAACTTCTTTACTGTGGTCTTGATAAAGTTTCCGATATAAAGTCCAATCATCATAAGAGCCAAAGCACTAAACAATCTTGGTAGATAACGCAAAAGGTTACCAATCTCTGTAGAAATTATTTCCCAACTCAAAATATCTGCGGCCACAATCAAGAAAACTAAAAGTAAGAGCCATTTTACAAACCCTAAAATAACCTTGATGATATTGATTTTAAAATCCCCCTTGCCAAACAGGTCCATTTCGTTGATCTTATCACTCAACTTATCAAGCTTGGCCAATTTCAAAATCTTGCCCAAAATGAAGAGCACTATTTTGGTCACCAACCATCCTACTATCAGAATAATGATTGCTCCAATAATTTTGGGCAGTGCCGACGCTACATCCCTGCCCATGGCGGTGAGGGAGTCAAAGGTTAAGTTCTTCCATTCGTTAATTGTTTCCATATGTATTGTTTTATAGTGTTTTATTGATTATTTCCAGATGTTCTAAAGAGTTTTCGTAGAGCTGAACCTATGTTAAAGGAAAACAGTGCAGCCAAGTCCATAATCAACTTTGCCGCTGCTATATCGTTCATTACTTTTTTCTTCATTCCAGGAGGCACCTCTTTTAATGAGGCCTCTAATTCCCTAAACGGATTTCTTTTTTGCTTTGCCATCTATTATAAGGTATTATAGATTTCCAATAGTTTCTCTTTTGCCCTTTTCAAGCGCATTTTTACTGCACTTTCCCCTAGCTCCATTAAGGTTACAAGGTCCTTTATACTTGCTCCATCTTGATATTTTAACAATAAAATAGATTTGTCTTCGGCAGATACCAGTTCCAAAGCTTCCTTTAGCTTGTTCGCCTTCATTTCATACAAGCTTTCATCAGGTACTTCAGCCATGAATTTATGTTCCGAATTTTCAACGGGAACGGATTTATCACTCATTTTCCGTTGCTTGTTTCGGTTTACGTAGTTCACACAAAAGTTATAGGTAAAAGAGTATAGCCAAGTTGAAAACTTGGACTTCCCTTTAAACATTTTCAATTTGATGAACAGCTGTAAGAAAACATCTTGTGTTAAATCCTCTGCCTCATCCTGTGATCTAGCAAATCCGTAGCATTTGTTGTAGACCATTTTTGCATAGCGATCGTACAACTTGCCAAATAGCATTGGGTTATTGTTTGCAACAATTCGTTTTACCAATTCCTCATCAGATAAATGAGCGTAAGGATCGTCTGCTTCCAAAGATTTCTTATCTAGGTTATTTATAAGAATTAGAAACAGCCTTTTTAGAAAAGTCACCTTGAGGTTTTTATTTAAATTTGATTTGTGCTAAAATTCTTTATGAAAACGTATGACAAGATAATTTAAAATGCCAGTATATTTGAACTAAAATTTATTATGAAAGTTACTTCTCTTTTTGCCGCGTTATCCTTTCTCATATTTTTATCTTGTAAGACCGAGTCAAAAAAGGTGATATCCGAAGAAATACCGGAGCAAACCGTTCTTGAAAAAATAGCATTTGCCCATGGTTATGAAAATTGGAAATCCGTAAATGAGTTTGCGTTCACCTTTAATGTTGATAGGGACAGCACCCACTTTGAACGCAGCTGGGTATGGAAACCAAAGACCAACCATATTACATCCATTACAGAAAATGACACCCTCACGTATCATAGAAAATCTATGGACAGCATTGCCTCCATAAGAAATGGTGGTTTTATTAACGATAGGTATTGGATTTTAGCCCCCTTCAATCTGATATGGGATTCTAAAAATTTCACTTATAAACATTCCAAGAACGAAAAATCGCCTATAGCTAAAGAACCAATGCAGAAATTGACCATTGTGTATGGCAATGAAGGTGGCTATACGCCGGGAGATGCCTATGACTTCTACTTTAAGGATGATTTCATACTTCGGGAATGGGTTTTTAGAAAGGCTAATCAATCTGAACCATCCATGATTACAACTTGGGAGGATTATATTGATATCAATGGTTTAAAATTGGCTCAAGACCATAGAAAGGCTGAAGGAAATTTCAGTCTCAACTTCACCAAGTTAATGGTTAAAAACAACTAGCTAAATGTTTTCTAAGGTCTGTTTTTCCTCAACAAAAATGTTATGGCCAAAATAAGTAAAACACATCCGAACAGGGCATAAAAACTATGTTTCAAAGTAGCACTTTCAGCCAGAAACCCTAGAATTACCGGTCCCAATAGAAAACCTGTATACCCTGAGCCCGCAATAAAGGCTACTCCTTGTGAGGAGTCTACACCTTTTACATTGCCCCCAATGCGGAACAGCTCCGGAACCATAACTGAAAAGCCCAATCCATTGAGCGCGAATCCGGCAATGGCTAAAATTGTATTCCCTGAAAGCACTAAAATATAACCTACAACGGCAATAAGAGACCCTAATGCAACAATCTTGACCGAACCAATCTTAGCACTTATTCCATCCCCTAAAAACCTTCCTAAGGTCATTGTAGTCGAAAATGCCAAAAAGCCAGAGCCTATGAGCACTTCTGGAGCCATGGTAATTTCCTTTAGATAAAGACCGCTCCAGTCTATAATAGCACCTTCGCTTCCCATAGAGACAAAACCAACAATTCCCAGCAAAAAAAGTGGTTTGAACAGTTTTAAGCTAAAAGGTTCTTTTTCTGCAGGTACAGCTACAATATGGATATAATTTTTATAAACATATAGATTGATGCCCAAAACCAATGCAACGGTAATCCCCATATGTAAGGCAGGGCTCCCGATTACTGGAATTAAAAAACTTCCAAGTCCAACGATGATGCCTCCTAGACTAAAAAATCCATGTGCTGCCGACATGAACTTTTGCTTATCTTCTTTTTCAATTTCAGTTACCAGTGTATTCATCGAAATATCCAAAAGACCATGTGAAGCTCCAAAAACAAAAAGACTTACCATTAACAAATAATAGTTTGGTAATATTAGAGGAAAAAGTGCGGTAACACTACCAAGGAGTACGCCAAACCAAGTGGCCCTTCCAACACCCAGCTTGTTGATTATTTTGGATGCTAATGGAAAAATGGTAAATACGCCTAGGGAAAGACAGAAAATTGCTATTCCCAAATCGGCCTTATCGATTCCGAGTTTATCCTTTACAGTAGGAATATAGATGGCCCACGTACCAAACCAAATATTAAGGCTTGCAAAAACCCATGCTGGAGCAAAATATCTTGGGTTGGAAAATATGAGTTGGAGTGATTTCATTTTAGTTTATATCCATACAAAATAACTAATCCTTTAAGAGGATTGGTAGTATGAAGTATTCTAATATTGAGACATTTTATTCTTTTTCATGTTTCTCAATTCTATTTTTAGGTAGTTTTACCATATGAAGCCAATGTTAGAGGCAATCAATGTCAATGTCAACTCTTCTTTTAAGGTTGAGTCGTATAACGCGGCCACCAATTGCGAATCTACCGGTTGGCATATTCACCCGGAGTTTGAACTAGTCTATGTGAAAAATGGTACGGGATGTCTGCATGTGGGTTCAAAAAAAAGGAACTATACTAATGGCGCCTTAATTTTTTTAGGTGGAAATATTCCTCATGCAGATTTTGGAAATAAGGACCATAAGGATAGTATGGAAATCGTTATCCAGTTTAAAAAGGAGTTTTTGGTTGAAAAATTAAAGGTCTTTCCTGAATTAACAGCAATTAAGAAGTTGATTGAAAAATCAAATCAGGTTTTGATTTTTGATGAAAAAACAAAATTTGCATCGTGGAACTATTTCAAAAGGTTTGAAACCTTAGATAACCAAGGAAAGTTAATCAACCTATTGTCCATTTTGGATTACCTATCCAAAAATGGGTCTTATGAAAGTTTATTTGATACCATTTCCTTAAACGGATTCAAAAAAGTTGAGATTTCAAGATTGGAGAAAACCTTTGAATATGTGAACAACAATTATCACAAGAACATTTCAGTAACTGAAATTTCAGACCGACTTGGCTATACGCCCAACTCCTTTTGCAGGTTTTTTAAAAAAATGACCCATCAACGATTTATAAGTTTTGTGAATGAGTTTCGAATAGGAAAGGCTGTGGAACTATTAAGCGAAAATAATATGGCAATCATAGAGGCCATGTACAAATCTGGATTCAATGATCCCTCCTATTTTGCACGTCAATTTAAAAAATACCAAGGAGTTACTCCAACCGACTATTTAAACAAAAAGTATCCTCAACTACTTTTGAAGGATTCCTCGCTTTAAGACCTGTCCAAAATTGTACATATCCACAAAAGAACTATATAATGGAGCTGGGGCCAACCGTATCACATTTGGTTCTCTCCAATCTGTAATAACTCCATTTTTCATAAGGTAATCAAACAGTGTTTTGCCTTCTCCGTGTAAAAAGACCGAAAGTTGACAACCTCTTTCTTCAGGCGTAATTATTTCAAAGGAACTCTCCACCTCCTTGTCAATCTCTTTTAGCACAAATTCCAGGTAAGACACAATTTTTTGCTGCTTTTTAATAAGTGCATCCATCCCCACTTCGTCAAACAACTCCAAAGAAGCTAAATATGGAGCAATGGACAATATTGGAGGATTACTCAATTGCCAGGCATCTGCCGTTTCAATGGGGTCAAATTCTGGTTGCATCAAGAAACGTGTTTCCTTCTTTGTTCCCCACCAGCCTTCAAAACGGGGAATATCTTTTCTGTTCAGATGCTTTTCATTCACAAAAATACCTGAGGCGTTCCCTGGGCCACTGTTCATATATTTATAGCTGCACCAAGCCGCAAAATCTACGTTCCAGTCATGCAGTTTCAACTCCACATTACCGGCCGCATGTGCTAAATCCCATCCTACAAATGCTCCGACCGATTTTCCTGCTTGTGTAATCGATTTCATGTCAAATACTTGACCATTGTAATAATTTACCCCTCCTAGTAACACCAAGGCAAGCTCATCACCTACTTCTTCAATTTTATTTATTACATCTTCCACCCTCCAAGAATGCTCCCCTTCTCTCTTTTTGACTTCTACAATAGCTTCTTTTGGATCAAATCCGTGAAATCTCACCTGGCTTTGCAACATATATTGATCGGACGGAAATGCTTTTTCCTCACAGAGAATTTTAAAACGCTTTTGGTTCGGTCGGTAAAAGGAAACCATCAACAAATGAAGATTTACGGTTAGCGTATTCATAACAGAAATCTCCTGGGTCTTTGCACCTACAACTTTGCCTAAACCACTTGCCAGACGCTCATGATAATCCCACCATGGTTTTTGGGCATAAAAATGACCTTCAACCGCAAGTTCCCGCCAATCTTTCATAACATCATCAACAAATTTCTGGGTTCGTTTTGGTTGTAATCCCAAAGAGTTACCAGTAAAATAGATAACGTCTTTGCCATTTACCTGCGGATAGTGGAATTCTTGTCTGTATTTGGATAGTGCGTCTTCTGCATCTAGAAGTTGGGCAAATTCTAAGGAATTTTGGAAAGTCATAACTTAATGAAGTCTTATTTGTAAATCTAACTCTTATAAATGATTTATTCCAAGCGCATTTCTATCATATGCCTTTTAAAACCAACTTTTTCGTAAGCTTTTATTGCAGGAAGGTTATCACTATAAACTGTCAATCTAATTTCGGTAAGACCTTTTGCGTATGACCACTTTTTAAGTTCATCAACAATTTGGGCATTTACGCCCTTACCCCTGAAATCCGGGTCCGTGAACATAAAACCCAAATAGGAATAATTTTTATGATTAAGGTAATGCCTTGCTTTTTTGCAAATTGCATAACCTGAAGCAATGATTCTCTCATCAGATTCAGCAACGACGACACTTGCGTTTTCATTCAAAATCATTTGCTTTAAATCGTAGTAATTAATTGGGTCATCATCTAAAGTAGTATCAAAAGGCCTTTCCGCTTTTATAATTTCCTGTTCAAAGTTCAAAAGAACGGGTAAATCATCCAAGCTGGCACTTCTTATCTTAAAATCGACGGATTCCATAATCTTCCAATTAAAAATTCAAATTCTAATGTAGTTCTTTTCTATATTTTTACGAAAATTTAAAGATGCATTTCCTATCTCCATTATTGGAAAACTACATAGCGGATAATTCAGAAGACGAGCCAAAACTTCTTACAGAACTGACTAGGGAAACTCATTTAAAAGTAGTTCAGCCTAGAATGATTACCGGGCATTTTCAAGGAAGGGTGCTAAGCTTACTTTCAAAACTCATTGCGCCCCAAAAAATCTTGGAAATTGGAACTTATACGGGCTACTCAGCCATTTGTTTGGCAGAGGGGCTTCAAAAAGATGGCGAATTGCATACGATTGAGGTGAATGAGGAACTTTTTGATCTTCAGCGAAGGTATTTTGATCGGAGTGGATTTGGAAATCAGATTGTACAGCATGTAGGTGATGCTTTGGATATAGTTCCTTCCCTAGAAAATGATTTTGACCTCGTTTTTATTGATGCCCAAAAAATACAGTATAACGCCTATTTTGAAGCCGTACTAAAAAAAACAAAATCGGGGGGCATTATTCTTTCCGACAACGTACTTTGGTCTGGAAAAGTATTGGAATCAGTAGCAAAATCTGATAAAGCCACTGCAGTATTGGTCGACTATAACCAGAAACTTAAAAATGACCCGAGGGTTGAAACTGTTATCCTTCCCATAAGGGATGGGTTAACCCTGTGTAGGGTAAAATAATCGTCTGTACATCTTGTAAAACAAAATCGCTGAAAGGATTCCGATTATAGCACCCACCAAAATATCCAATGGAAAATGGACTCCTACATAAATCCTACTGTAAGAAAACGCCAAGGGCCATAAAAAGAAAATCCAAGCCCATTTCAGCCTACTTCTCAGCAATAAAAAAGCCATTGTAGTGATGGCAAAGGAACTAGATGCGTGCCCGGAAAAAAAGCTGTAATCCGTTGGTGTTTTTAATATTCTGATTGCAGAATTTATGGTTTCATCATTGCAAGGTCGAGGTCTTTCAATAAAAATCTTTGCCAAATAAGTAAGAACAGTAATGAAAATGGTAGTTGCTACAACTGAAAGTATGTTTAAAAACGCTTCTCGCTTATGAAATTTTAAAGCAAAAAGCAACGCAAAGAGCAGAAATAAGGGAATCCAAGTCGTAATTTCGGTTATTATGGTCCAAAACTGATCATACCGTTGTGTTCCAAGTCCATTGAGGTAAATAAAAGTTTCTTTATCCCAATTAAGGAGCTTCTGGAACATTTGTTATTTGGTACTTCTTTTTACTGCGCCGGTAACCTCATCTACATTCTTTTTGACTTCATCCAGTTCTTTTCGAATATCTTTTGTGAAATCTGTATCTATACCTTGCTTATCGGCCGTCTTTTGGATTTCTCGTTTAATGTCATCAGTGGCATCCCGCAATTGCCGCATCCCCTTGCCAAGTCCTTTGGCAATTCCTGGAATTTTATCGGCACCAAAGACCATGACCACTATAAAGAGGATAAAAAAGATTTCTCCGCCACTTATGAATAGAAAATGCATACAACAAATATAATGAGAACTAAGGTGGAAAATAAAAAAAGCCCTACGAAATCGTAGGGCTCTTAACATTCACTATGAGTTATACCTATCCTTTGATATTTTCCTTAAACTTATCAAAGTCCGATTTTTCCTCTTTCTTTGGCCAAGAATTGTTGGCAGTATCAATATCTGCAGTCTCCAATTTTGGATCAACCACAATGCCTGTCAATTCTTTTTGTGATGAAAGCACACGTTTTACCTCTGCATCATTCTTTCTCCATATTTCAGCCGGATACGTAATGTTTTCCTTGCTACCATCTGCATAGGTATACTCAACAATCAAAGGCATTGGAATTCCTCCTGGTTTATCAAAAGTTATTTCGTAAAAATATTTTGGCTCTTTAACCTGGCTTCTTTCTGCCTCGGTCATATTGTCCATCATAAATTCCTTCAAGTTTTGGGAGGTCTCGCTGGGAGCCTTTCCTTCCAACTCTGGCATAAAATCCTCACTATCTTCTTCAGCTAAATATACCAAGGGAGGTAAATCCGCTTCTGTAAGGTTTCTATCTGCCATATATTCCTCCATTTCCTTTGTTGGCTTACTACTCACATAGTATTTTTTAACGCCTTTCACACCTATATCGACATAATCGGTAGTATAGAACCAACCTCTCCAATACCAATCAAGATCTACAGCAGATGCATCTTCCATAGTGCGGAAGAAATCTTCAGGAGTAGGGTGTTTAAACATCCAACGCTGCGCATATGTTTTAAATGCATGATCAAACAATTCCTTGCCCATAACGGTTTCTCTAAGGATATTTAGAGCCGTTGCTGGCTTCCCATAGGCATTTGGACCTAATTGATATACATTTTCTGGATTAGACATTATGGGAGATATATGGGTCTGATCTCCACCCATATAAGGAACAATCTTAGCAGGTTCTCCCCTACGCGATGGGTAATTTCCATTTGGAGCAATTACATCTGGATATTTTTCACCAAATTCCTGCTCTGTCAAATATTGCATAAAGGTATCCAAACCTTCGTCCATCCATCCCCATTGACGTTCATCAGAATTAACGATCATTGGAAAATAGTTATGTCCTACTTCATGGATGATTACGCTAATCATCCCGTATTTTGTTCTGTCTGAATAGGTTCCATCTTCATTTGGTCGCCCATAATTCCAGCAAATCATGGGATATTCCATCCCTTGATTTTTAGCATGAACGGAAATTGCCTTGTGATAGGGATAATCAAAAGTAAACTTGGAATAGGTTTCCAAAGTTTGGGCAACGGCTTTGGTAGATTGCTCTTCCCAAAGTGGATTTCCTTCCTTGGGATATAAGGAAACCGCCATAACGTCTTTGCTTCCAATTTTTACGGCCTGCATATCCCAAATAAATTTTCTAGATGTTGCAAAACCGTAATCACGAACATTTGTCGCTTTGAATTTCCAAGTTTTTTTATTTTCTGAAAAACTTTTTTCAGCGGCTTCAGCTTCGGCCTGGTTTACAATTATTACTGGCTTGTCATAAGATTTTTTTGCCAGCTTATAGCGTTTCATCATTTCTTTTGAAAAAACATCATCCCTGTTTTGCAGCACACCTGTTGCATCCAAAACATGATCTGCAGGAACTGTAATACTTACATCATAATTACCAAATGGAAGTGCAAACTCTCCACTTCCCCAAAACTGGTGGTTTTGCCAACCTTCAACGTCGCTGTACACAGCCATTCTTGGGAAAAATTGTGCAATTACATAAGCACGGTTACCATCTTTAGGAAAATATTCGTAACCTGAGCGTCCTCTGCCATTTACGTGATCATTAATGTTGTACCACCATTTAATGGAAAAAGATATCTGCTCCCCACTTTTCAATGGCTTGGGAATATTCAAACGCATCATGGTCTGGTTAATGGTATAAGACAATGGTTTTCCATTGGAATCTTTAACAAATTCAATATTAAAACCACCATCAAAAGGGTCAGTAAGATAGGTATTGGCAAAATTTCCTGCCGTGTAGGCAAAATTTACCCCATTTCCATTCCGCAATGGAGATTTTGAGTCCTTTGCACGAACATTTTGATCCAATTGCACCCAAAGAAACTCTAAATCGTCTGGAGAATTGTTGAAATACGTAATGGTTTCTTCTCCGTATATTTTTGCATTTTTATCATCCAGTTCAATATTCATCTTATAATCTGCACGTTGCTGATAATAATCAGGGCCAGGAGCACCAGAGGCTGACCTATATGTATTTGGAGTGGAAAACTCCTCATACAGCTGTTTGAACTTATTTTGATTGTAATGGCCTGGCTTCTTTTCTTCTTTTGCTTCCCCTTCTTCCTGTGCTATGGCCATAGCACCAAAAAGGAACAATATAGAAGCAAATAGATACTTGACTTTGTTCATTTTCTTTTTGATTTTTAAAACAGCGAAAAATAACTTTTTTTAACCAATTGTTAAGAATACGTTAGAAGTTTAACATTCCTTTATTATTTTCCTTGATTAGCACAAAACTCTTCTTTTGTCCTTTCCATTTTAAATGGACTACGTTTTGTTGCTCTTCGAAGAGGTCGGTAAGAATTTCATTTTGGATGGATATAGACTGTAAATCCGTGAAGTTTATGTTGTTCAATTCCAAGTAGCAAATCACTACATCCTCTTCATATTTTTTTCCTAAAAAAGTATATTTGGCAATTTCACCATTAAGTTCTATTGCGAATTTAGCCCTAAAGTATTTTTCAATATAGGCATTCGAAACCTTTGCTTCATTTGAAGTTGCCAATTCAGCATTGATTCCGTAACGCTCCTTCAACACTTCCTCCAAATCATCAATAAATATGCGACTGGTAATTTGGAATGAATCATTTTTTTCTGAGTATTGCATATTCGTCACGCTCAAATAGTATTTGTGCAAGGTTGTAAATGAAAACAACAGCATTACTGTAAGTATGAGAACGGTATTTTTTATCATTTTTAAATTCATTATATTCTAATCGACCTTATCCAAAATCAAAAGTAGCAAACCATATGCCAAAATAATCAGTCTAGATTATTGTTTTCTCTATACGCCCTGCTCTTTAAAATCAGAAAATCCCATATTTTAAGTTTATCACCGTCGTCAACTGTCTTCTGAAACTCCTCATCTACCTCACAGAAATACATGAAATCATCTATGTTGGCAATGGGTATTTTTAAAGTTGTAATAAAAAGGGAATCAACGTAGAAATCCTGTACCCTTTGTGTTCTTGCATAAGCCTTATCAACCTTAACCCTGTTTTTGAGCATTTTGGTGCGTCCGGTAATTGCATTAATAATGGGATCTAAAGGAGGACTGAGAATCATGGCCACATTAAACTTTCCATAGGTAGCTTGCTGCAGTTTGCGCTCGCTTTGTGTTGGTATTTTTTGATGGGCGTTGGGAAGTCCCAAAGCCTCGGCACTTACATCTTTTTCCAGTTGCAAACCATCCAAATCCTGATTCAAATCACCCGAAAGATTATAAGGGGTAACAACAACTTCCTTTAGCTCGTTTACGAACTCTTCCAAAGGAACGGTGATAAAATTTGTATTGAAAAGAGCCTCATTTACAGGAAGTATTTTTCTTTTGAATTGAACTGCAGAAAACACCAGGGTATCATTGAGACGCACTAAAATTGAAAAGTTACCATCAAGATCTGTAATAACAGCCCGATTTGCCGTAATATTCTGAACGGCCACCCCAACAACATCTTTATCCTTATTGTATACTTTACCTTTAAGTTCCCTTACCTCAACCTGTTGGGCCTTGGCCGAAAAAACTGCTATAGTACACACTAAAAAAAGGAGCTTATTCCTCATCCAGCTCTGCCAAATATGTTTTGCTGTGTGTTACCAAAAAGTCAATCAATTGAAACTCATTTTCTTTTCGTAAGAGGGTTTGTGAAGGAACTTTATCATCACAATAGATTAAAAAAGCATCTATTTTATCCTGTGGTAATTTTAAGTCCACCACAAAAAATTCGTCATCATATACCGTACGCAGTACCTCGCTAACTTTTAATTGTACCTGTTGTCCTTCCTCTTCCTTTTTTGAATTGAAGAGTGCCTTGAAAATATTCACAAAATTAATGCCGTCCCGCATACCGCGAACCGTTCTGGATTCTGCCACATTCTCCACCTCGGTACCCCTATCAATTTCATATTCAAACCCTTTGAAATCTTCATTTTTAACCTCTAGGAATTTCTTTTGGTTTTCCGGGCTAATTATTACCTCATCCAATTCGGTCACTTTTTCGGTTACCTCTACCACCAGCCTATTATTATCCAAAATTTCTCTGGTAATGGTAATCACCTCCAACTGGTAGTTCACTGCGGTAAAAACAAGCTGGTCTCCTTCTTTTACCAAAATCGCAAATTGCCCATCATCATTTGTAATGGTAGCCGTTTCAGAAGTTGAATTAATAACATTCTCATTGGGAACATTGCTACCCCTGTACAAGACTTTTCCTCGCAAAACCTGTCTATTGTCCTGCGCCATGGAAATACCGGTAAAAACCAAAAAAAATACTATCAGGTAACTGTTTTTCATAAAAATGCATCTTAACTAAAGTTAAAGAAAACCCTTGAAGGGCATAAAAAAAAATAAACCTATTCTAAACTTTTGTTAATTCTCTAAAACGGACTGATGGGCATGGTAATCCGTTCACCAATAAACTAACGTATTTTAACGGTAATAATTAGAATAATCAGATGATAACTTTAGTTTTGGCAATTACGTTTGGAAAATCCTCAAATAATCAAACACCGTGAAAAAACAAATTTCGTATTTAGTAATCGGCCTACTTATGATTACTTCGCTAAAAGGTCAGATAAAAATTGGTGAAAATCCGCAAACTTTAGACCCCGCTTCCGTTTTAGAGCTGGAGAGCGACTCTAGGGTGTTGGTTATAACCCGAATGACCACCATACAAATGGAAAATACTTCTCCCTTGCGTGGAGCGGTTGTATACAATACAGATACACGATGCGTTCATTTTTATGATGGCACACTTTGGATCAACCTATGTGACAGACCAGATGAACAAACCTTTACAGCAGACGCTATTGTAAACTTTAGCCCGACTATGGTCATAACCCAAGACGGGACTAACTTTAATTTTGAAGTTGGGGAAATAAGGGGTGAAAATATTGTGGACACTTCCATAAATGGTGAAATGGATATTCAACCAGGATCCATTACCGGTCTGCAACTTCAAGATGCATCAATATCGTATGATAAATTAGCCGAAGGGACTATTACTGGTGAAATTTTATGGTGGAGCGGAGCAGAATGGACATTGGTCAACGAATCAGATTTAGGCATTACCGAACAAGATGCCGTAATCGGAAATGAAGTAACGGGCCCTGCCGATGGCACTTTGGTTCTTTCAGGAGCAGGAGATGATATAAGTCCTTTGTTGTTGGATGTAAGTGACGGGGGTATTGACACCAACGAACTTGCCGATGATGCGGTGACCACTGATAAAATTCTAAATGGCGAAGTAAATACGGATGACATTGCCGATGGCGCCATTACCAATTCCAAACTTGATAAGATTAATATTCCATTGAGCGGATTTGGAGCAGCGGCAGCTGATGTTGATCTTGGTATCAATAGGTTAATTAACGTAACCAATCCTTCTGACCCCCAAGATGCGGCTACCAAAGCCTATGTTGATACGGAAATTACCGGAATCAATAATTTGGCCGATGGAACAATATATATTGGAGATGCAACCAACACTGCACAAGAATTTCCAATCACCGGAGACGCTACTATAACCAATACAGGAGTACTGACCATTGCGAATGATGCGGTCACAACGGCGAAAATATTGAATGCCAACGTTACAAATGCAAAACTAGACAAGGCAAATATTGAATTAAGTGGGTTTGGAGCAGCAGTAGCCAATATAGATTTTGGAACTAACAGACTAATCAATGTAGATGACCCAATTGACCTTCAAGATGCGGCAACGAAGAATTATGTCGATATTTCGATAACCGCCTCTGAAACGGCGGACGGGGACACCGATGATACCAACGAACTCTCCGACGTGACACTGAACACCACTACCTTGGAGCTCACCAATGCGGAGGCAGGGGCAACAGGGGTAGACCTTGACCTGACGTTCGCAACGGACACCGAACTCGCGAACGCGATAACCGCCTCTGAAACGGCGGACGGGGACACCGATGATACCAACGAACTCTCCGACGTGACACTGAACACCACT
>NZ_CANLYK010000007.1 GCF_947495325.1 uncultured Allomuricauda sp.
TCCGCCGAAAAGCTTGTCGCACCTTCGGCCACCGTTACACTTGTCCCGTCAAAGCTCACCCCCGTGATGTCATCGTCTATTTGACTTGCCAAAGTATCTATAGCATCTTGAACATTTGTGTCCCCTAAGCCTACATTATCCATGTAAGGTACTTGGGATGCATTTTGGTTATCAGTATTAACCAAAGCCGCAATATCTGCTAAAGCAACTGAAAATGTATTTGTATCTGAATCTGTAATTACCAGATTCGTATTTGTTCCATCAATACCAAAAGAAGCTACAGTAGTATTTGTATCTGTAAGGGTATCACTCAAGCTACTTAAATCAACATTTACACTTCCCCCATTTTCCAAAGTCAATGTCAATTCATTTGTAATTCCATCAAAAGCAAAACCTGTTAGTTGCTGGTCATCTGATGAAGTCAGCTCCCAAGAATCACCGTCCCAAAAATAGATGGTACCTGTATTTGTATTGACATAAATGTCTCCTGTATCAGCTCCTGCCGGTGTTGCTACTCCAGGTGTTGTAACTGCGGTTCCACTTAGAACTTCGCAATTGCATTGATCTTGCAAGGTTACCGTAGTCTGTGAGAAAGCAAATCCTGTAAAGAAAAGGAAAGCTATTATTATGATGCTCTTTTTCATGGGGTTATTGTTAATTGACATCGTATGTACTATCTTTTTTGTAATCTGTTTTGTTTGTTTTGTGCCCATATCCATCAATACTGCATTTTGGATACTCCTACACTTTACAAAATTACTTTTACCTATAGGGGAAAGAAATATTTGTTGTGTACTCCATAAAACCGAATGTATAGCTGTTAAAAATTGAAGTCATCGACCTTAACTATTAAGATTTTCTTAAGGTTATTGGTCGATAAAAGCAGTATTTTCAAAGGTTATCATCATTATAGAATTCTATAATGATGCGTGTTAAAACCTAAATTATTGTGAAATTTTACTTGTTAAAAAACATTTTTTTCACTGTGAATTAGATTCAAAAACACTCTATTAATTTTAATATGTGTGAAGGATATTTAGATAAATAAGATAAGTTGTTCCAAGACTTAGCAAAAAAATTACAGTAATAATTGATTTTGCTTTAGTTTTTCTTGACTCTATATGTGATTCTTCGGTTAGTGATTACAGAAGAAACCCTTATGGTTAAAACCGCAGTGTTGGAAGTCTCAAAACTACATATGTAAGCCGAGTTTGAAACCAATACTCTATACTGTTCTCCATTTTCTGCGCTTGTTGGATTGGTAAGCGTTAGCGTACTTGTAGTTGCTCCACTATAAATTCCAGTATTGGTTACAGTTTCCCATGATGACCCATTAAAACGTTGCCATTGATAGGTATCTGTATTTGTAGCTGTTACACCGAATGTTGTTGAACATCCTGGGCAGGTAGTTGTGTCAGTAGGTTGAACCGTAATAGCTGGTGGCGTAGCAGCTTCCCTGAAGTCAAAAGTTGTATTGGAATTTCCGTCCGCAGGCGTTACATATGAAGCGGTTTGAACAGATCCATCTGTATTGATAGAAGGTATTCCTGAACCATATGTGCCATTATCATCAGAATCTGCATTTGTATCTGCATATGCCTCATCAGAATCGTTACAGCCATCGTTATCACTATCGGATTCCAAATAATCGTCATTTCCATCTGAATCTGAATCCGAAATCGTATAATTTACTGTTCCACTGTTTTCTTGTCCACTGGCCTGAACACTGTCTGGAACTCCATCTGTGCCTACCGTTCCTGTTAGACGGCCACTTGAATGGGCTTGATCGTGACCCGCTTCAACGGCATCGTAAATTCCGTCGTTATCACTATCCAGGTCAAGGTCGTCGTAAACCCCATCGCCATCAGTATCAATAGCTGCTGTCCAAATGATTGCATTTACCAATAAATCCTCTCCTGCCGAATTAAACCCTCCATTTCCGTTTGCATGGGGTACAATTGCTCTTTTTCCCGGCGCGGTTCCTACTTCCATTGCATCGCCTGGTTCCCAAACTACAATAGAACCCTCGTTATTTCCATCGTTTGGGTCTTGACCCAGAACGGTTCCTGTTGTTAGCCCGTTGCTGTAATACTGCGCATCTCCTATATTGTAATTTCCAAGAGACAATCCCGAGGTAATTGGATGTGTATTATCTAAAATTTCGACGGCCGAAGAGGAGCCTGTATTTCCAGTAGATGCACCGAAAATTTCATCATGTAAAGCAGGTTCGCTGGTAATAACACCATTTGTCGTTGTGGTCAAGTTCGCCACGTTAGAAAAGGCCGTTCCGCTGTTAGCATCTTCGTAGACAAAGGTTACCCCATAGTTGTTGGCATCTCCACCCACACCATCATCCACAGCCGTAACCGTATAACCCAAAGCAGTTAATTTATCAATCGTATTTTGTTCTTCTGTTCCGGGAGTACCATTGGTAATCCATAGTACGGTTTTCGGTGATTCCACAGCATCCAAAATACCATCATTATCATCATCTAAATCTGTAATGTCTGAAATACCGTCCGAATCGCTATCAATTGCGATTGTTAATGTTGCCTCTGAAGAAGTTACAGATGAACAGGTTCCAGTAGAGTTTGATACAATTATTCTGTAGATATATCCATCTTTGCTCAAACCTGGGGTCAATACGGTCAATGTTTCTGTAGTTGTCCCAGAATATTCCGCTCCATTGGATACATTTGAAAAACTTCCTCCACCATTGGTACTCACTTGCCATTGGTAGGTATCTGTATTGCTTGTACTTGAAGCAAAAGTACCATTGCTTCCCAAGCCTACGGTTTGGTCAGTGGGTTGAATATCTATTGTAATTGGACTTATAGTGATTGTTTGAGTAACATCTATAAAGTTACCTGCGTCATCTGTTACTCTGTACGTTCTTGTAATTATTTCTGGATTGGTTCCTCCATCACTAACATCGCTTATATGGGTAACTGTAGGACTTGCAGTACAATTGTCTGCTTCATCGGTAACATCCGTAATACCTACCGCTGGAATGTCCGCAGAACAATTCACAGTCACCGGAGATGGATTGCTTGCTGTTGGATCCACATTATCAATGGTAATAGTGGTAACTCCTGTAATGCTTAAGACAGGATCTCCCGTGGTACCTCCATATTCCACTACATATCCCTGTGCTTGATATGCTCCAGAGGTAGCAGTTGTATTTGGCAAATCATTCCAAGACCCTGGTGATGAAGTTACTGAAACGTCTGTAATATGTGCATAGTCTTCATTTCCTGATTGATTGGGTTCTCCTGAATTCCAAAAAGCAAAAAAATCGGGGGCAGTAGTTGTACCTCCTGCAGTTCCAGACCAAAAAGGAGTTCCTGCACCTGCATTGGCAAGTCCTTCTGGACCCGTAACCCATCTCCAATCTCCTTCGGTTGCAGCATCACTACCACCAATCCAGCCTACACCTAAAGCTTGTGAACCTGAAAAGTCTGCTTCCGCTTGGGAAGTTAGGGTTGCTAAATACCCTTGTAAGCCAAAATATGTTCTTAAAGCAGCAGCATCTCTTGCCGCTGTCCATGTGATGTTAGGACTGGAAATAAATTCATAATAGTGACCTGTGGGGGGTAAAAAATTTGCACTACCAGGAGTAATTGAAAATTGTCTAGTTCCCGTTGGACTTGCAGCACTGCTTGAATATTCCACGGCTAAAATAGCGGTTTCAAATTCTGCGTATGTTGTCGGGCCCTGAAGTGTAAGTTCTCCTTCAGTTGCATCCCATGTAGCCGTAATATTTGGATGTGTTCCGGTAAGTGTCAATAAATCTTCACCATTTATATATCCTGAAGAAATTTGGATATAAATAGCATCTGTTGTTGTATCATCTGCATCGGTAATGCTAATGGTCTCCACTATTGCTTGTGAAGTACCGGGACAGTATGCCTGATCTCCGGTCACTGTAAGTACAGGAGGTTGATCTACGGTTGGTACTATGGATTCGCTTAAGTCATCGGCTGTAGCGTTACTATCTGTCTGGTCTGCACTCACAGCAGTTATTGTATTTGTTATTGTGGAACCACTTGTACCACCATTCACACTAGCTGTAATATTCAGTGTTGCTGTTGATCCATTGGTTAAACTACCTACTGTCCAAACGCCAGTCCCTGAATTGTAAGAACCATCATCACCCACATAGGATACGCCTGCCGGAAGAAGATCGGTTATACTAACATTTGTGGCATCTACAGGGCCATTGTTTGTTACAGAAAGTGTGTAAACTATATTGGATCCTTCATTTGGTGTGCTATCGTCAACGGTTTTGGTAACGGCCAAATCTGGATCTGTAGGGGCCAATGTACATACCTCAACCGAGAAGCTATTCAATGTACCCACATCGGAACCTGCATTATCAGCAACAGTCAAGGTCCAATTCCCGCTTGGATTTTCTCCAATAAAATCACTCAAATTACCTTCTGGCCTAAAAGTCCCTGTAAATGGAGCTGATCCTGAGGTAATATCTGTTCCTCCTGAATCGTCAAAAACTGTACTTGTATAGTCATCACCACTACCTCCATTACCAGATGACAATTCCACCGATGTTCCTGTTGGACTACTTAAAGTAATGGTTAAATCTGAATCCCATGGATGTGTTATATCTACTGTGACATTTACATCGGTTACAGAACTGGTTGTAGAAAAGTTGACTGTTCTCGAGACTCCAGTGGCATTGTTATCAGGTATTGAAACGTTAGGAGATGTGGACTCTGTTGTACATGTAGTTGCTACAGCAGTACCTTCCACCAAAACATCATCTATAAAATAATATTCATTCGCACTATTATCATTTGTTGCGAATTGTACTCTTATTTCCAAAGTTGAGCCTGAAAGGCCCGTTATTGAATAGGAGGATGATACTCCTGTTACGGTTGAACTTTGAAAATCTATCCAACCACCACCATCAATTCTATAAGAACCAGAAAACCTATCATATGTACCATTGTTGCTTTCAACCCCCAAAAAGCCTGCATCCAAACTAAATTGAACGTTAGTATACGAAGAAATATCTATGGAGCCCGTTGACCATGTTTCTACTTGATCGGTATTCCGAGCATGCATTACCTGATCACCGCTCAAGTTTTCCACATCTAACCGTCTAATAACGTTATTATGGGTGTCCCCTGTTGCAGCCCAAGTAGTGGCTTCTGGTCCTGTAGCGGTTCCTGTTAGGTCTTGAACGGCTGTTGGACTTTCAAAATCCTCAAACCAAATTGTAGTTTGCCCAGATACGGTAACCGTTCCTAAAAAAAGGATAAAAAGTATTAGACTTTTGATATAGAGGTTTTTCATCTAAAGATGTTAATTCTGAAATTGATAAGTGTATTTTCAATACTATCAAAATCTCAATAAAGATAGAATTGTGGTAAACCGTTATCTAAAAAATGTTGTAAAGAATTGAAAAAGAGTTGTTCAATGGGCAAAAAAGCATGTTTCTTGCATATTTATATCAATTTTTCTTAACCCTGTACGTAATTCTTCTATTTGTGATTACACTTGCTACGCGAATAGACAGCACTACCGTGCTTGAGGTTGCAGAACTACATATATATACGGTGTTCGATACCAATACCCGATATTGCTCCCCATCATTTGCTGTGGTAGGGTTGGTTACTGTTAACGTATTTGTGGTTGATCCACTATAGATTCCTGTGTCCATTATATTTTCCCAAGATGCGCCATTAAAACGCTGCCATTGATAAGTATTTGCGTCTGTGGCTGTAACCCCAAATGTTGTTCCACATCCTGGACACGTAGTTGCATCAACAGGTTGAACTGTAATTGCTGGGGGGGTAGTTGCTTCCTGAAAATCAAAGGTGCTATTGCTATCTATATCATTTGGAGTCGTATAACCGTCAGAATTTCCGCTTACTGAACCATCTGAATTATATCCGGTTCCTTGGAGTTCTCCTGGTTTTGTACCGCTCTCTGTAAAGCCCGCCTCAAGAACATCGTTACAACCGTCATTGTCACTATCAAATTCTACGTAATCTGGCACACCATCGGTATCGGTATCTGTGGGAGCATACGCAGGGTCTAAGGTTCCGCTATCTATTGAGGTTTCTATTACATCATAAACACCGTTATTGCCCACCGAACCATTACTGCTATCTATTACTCCATCATTATTAGCATCCAGACTTCCATTATTATTTTCAACAATATCATAAATACCATCATTGTCCGCATCCACATCAAAATTATCAAAGACACCGTCGTTATCTGAATCTTGGCATGTTGGGGTCGATGTTACCGAAATCTGAACATCGTCTATAAAATTACCACTAGAGATACTTCCTGAACCTGTAGATACCGCCTCAAATATAAAATAGGTATTACCTTGTCCTGCTGGCACTGTATAACTTCCTGTATAATAAACCCAGGCTGTATTTGGACTGGTCATGGTAGTTTCTACCGTTGCTGAAGCCAAATCTGCACCAATTTTCACCTCTGCCACATCTGTGCCACCACGCCCTCTATGTCTTACAGACCATTGTACTACTGAACCTGGAGTTAAACATAATATTTGATATAAGGCCGAATTTTGCGTGGCATTTAATTCTGCAAACTGATTTCCTTCAAAAGATGGAACACTGTTAAAACCTGAAGACCAAACTTCAATTTTATTGTCCGTAGAGGTAGTTTCCCAGCCTGGTATATCATCAGCATCCAAAATTCGATAGGTACTGGAGGGGATTGTTGGACTTTCAAGACCTTCATTTACAATTGGTTCCAAACATACCACTCCCAGACACTCATCACTGTCCAAAACACCATCATTATCATCGTCTAAATCACAAATATCCCCAATGCCATCACCATCATTGTCTTCTTGTAAGGGATTAGCTTCAGTTGGGCAATTATCCAATGAATCAACAATACCATCTCCATCCGCATCTGGATTAACAACCAACTCAGCCTGAGCTGAAGTAATCGTGGTACATATATATGTATCATCCGTTATAATTACTTGATATAAGTACCCATCTTGAGATGATAATACATTGATTGCCGTATAAGACAAAGAAGTAGCTCCTGAAATATCGCTAAAACTTGTACCACCATTGGTACTTCTTTGCCATTGGTATGAAAGCACCGTACCTACAGCCACAACTGAAAATGTGGCATCGTCTCCTGGATTTACAGTTTGGTCCTGTGGTTCTGTTGAAATTGTTGGTGCCGTACCAGCTTCTGTATAATCGAAAGTGCTGTTGGTATCTGCATCATTCGGTGTTGTATAACCATCAGCATTGCCTGTTACCACACCGGTTGTTGTATCATAACCTGAACCAGCAAGTTCTCCTGTGATACTCCCATTTTCGGTGAATCCGGCCTCAATTACATCATTACATCCATCGTTATCGCTATCAAATTCTAAATAATCGTTAGTACTATCTGTGTCTGAATCGGCAACGGTATAGTTTACCGTCCCACTATCTTCTTGTCCACTGGCCTGCACACTATCTGGCACACCATCTGTACCTACTGCTCCTGTTAGACGACCTGATGTTTGTGCTTGTTCATGACCAGCTTCAATTACATCGTAAATACCATCATTATCGCTATCTAAATCCAAACGGTCTTCTACTCCATCCTTATCACTATCTATACCAGCTCCCCAAATAATGGCATTTACCAAAAGGTCTTCACCAGCTGAATTAAAGCCAGACCCTCCTTGATTTGAATGGGGTACTATAACTCTTCGTCCAGGTGCTGTGCCTACTTCCATTGCATCACCATTTTCCCAAGCGGCAAGTGATACAGAGCCATTGGGATGGTTTCCCAAAATTGTACCCGAAGTTATTCCATTTGCATGGTATGATGCGTCTCCAATATCATAATTCCCCAACGACAGACCAGATGTTATAGGGTGCGTATTGTTAGTTATGTTTACAATGTTTGTTACACTATTGCCCCCTGTAGAAGCGCCAAGTATATCATCATGTAGTGCATTCTCACTGGTAACAACTCCATTGCTTGTAGTTGTTAGGTTACTTATGTTTCCAAGTGCCGTTCCACTACTGGCATCTTCATAGATAAATACAACCGCATAGTTATTGGCATTACCTCCAACATTGTCTGCAACAACGGTCACAGTATAACCCAAAAGGTTTAATTTATCAATTGCATTTTGTTCCGAGGTTGTGGGTACTCCATCGTCATCCACCCATAAAACTGTATTGGTATTCGGAGCTTCAACAGCATCCAAAATACCGTCATTGTCATCATCAGCATCAAACATATCGTATATGCCATCGCTATCTGAATCCGGCCCATATGTTGCAGTAAAAAGTACGTCATCAATATAGATTCTCTCACTACCCGACCAATTTGTGCCATCACCCCTAAAACGTATTGAAGATGAAGCCGAAATTTCGTTTACTGTCAAGTCATATGAAAGTGTACCCGTACCGTTTAACGTAGCTATTGTATTGTATGATGAACCATCGTAAAGTTGCACCAATAAAGGCTCATTTCCATTGGTTCTGTTATAGCTAAGGGTCAAGGTAACTGCTATTGCCCCAGATAAATCCAAGTCCCTGGTAATATAATCGTTATCTATATTTCTGAGTTCCAATTCCCCCCTGGAAAGAATCACTTCAATCGTACCGTTGGCCGCATCATCATCATCCCCAGTCTCATCCCAACCGGATAAAAAGTTCCGCGTTCCATCGTTCTCCGTGTAAGATTCTATGTTGAAATCATCCAAAAACGTTTCTTGGCCAAAGGCAGCTGTGGCAAAAAAAATGGCTATCAAGAATAAACTATTTCTAAGAAAAGGGGTCACGTATGGATATTTATAAACAAAACTGTTTACTAATCCCGTAAAAATAGATGGGAAGCCCTTGTATGCCCAAAAAATGTTGTCTATACCAATATTCCACTAGTGAAGACAGTAAATACTGGTGTATGTATTTCCAGATATCTATAAGAATACCAAAAACACATTTTGTCGATAAAGCCTTTAAACCCAAACCTCTCCGGAGGGAAAAGTAAAAAGCATTTTAAAACAGTGAAGAATATTTTTTCAAATTGAAGTAAATCAATCAAAAATGATAAACTCAGATCGTCTATTTAGTTGATGCTTTTCTTTGGAGCAGGAAATACCGTTTTCGCATTCGTTAACCAGTCGGGTCTCTCCATAACCTTCACCCTGTAAGCGGTCTGCACTAATTCCCTTAGAAATCATATAAGCAACTGTGGATTCGGCTCTTTTTTGTGATAGCCATAGGTTGTAAGCATCATTACCCCTACTATCTGTATGGGAATTGACTTTTATCTTCAAGCTTGGATATTTCTCCATTGCAACGATGACCTTCTGAATTTCAATCTCCGCATCTGGCCTAATATTGAATTTGTTCAAGTCGAAGTAAATTGTGCTCAATTGAAGTAGTTTGGCCAAATCGTCTCCAAAACCACCAGTAACGACATCACGCTCCAGGTAAAAATCAACAATTCTTGGCTTTCCATATGACTTGTTCAAATATTCCTCAGCTGGCACATAACCATCACGGGATGCCCTTACAAAATTCCCTTTCGCGCAATCCAAACCTAAAACATAATTACCCTTACCATCCGTTATTGTGGAAGAAACCTCGTTGTTTTCTTCATCAATAATTTTAACGGTAGCTCCTACTAACACTTCATTGGAAATACGATCTCTTACCGTGCCAGTAACATCTTGCAAACAATCTAAAACCAAAGGTTCTGTCTCTACAAATGTATAAATATCATCTTCTCCTAGACCACCTTCTCTATTGGATGAAAAATAACCTTCTTTGTTTTCGTCATCTATGATAAAAGTAAAATCATCATATTGTCCATTAACCGGTCTGCCCACATTTACAACAGGTTCTTGAAAGTTACCAAAGGCAATTTTAGTTGCAAAAACATCTAAACCACCAAGACCTTGATGTCCATCCGAAGAAAAATAGAGTACTCCATCTTTGGTAATAAAAGGAAATGTCTCCCTAGCCGATGTGTTTATATTTTTTCCTAAATTGATAATAGGACCGTATGTTCCGTCTCCTATAATTTCTGTCATGAATATATCCGATGCCCCATGTGTTCCTGGCATATCGGAAACAAAGTAGAGCTTTTTTTCATCTGGACTCAGCACTGGGTGTGCTACTGAGTATGAATCATTGTTAAAGGGCAGTTCAACGATATTGGTCCATTCGTTTTCAATTAGGTCTGCTTTATAAATCTTCAAGCGAATGACCCCATTTTGATCCTTGTACTTTTTTCCATCCAAGAAATTGTTTCTTGTAAAATACATGGTCAATCCATCTTTGGTGACAACCGAAGTAGATTCATGGAGTCTTGTATTTACATCTCCATCCAATTTAACAACTGTATTGTTAGAAACACTATCTGCATTTACCTTATATAAATCCAAAAAATCCCTTGAGTTCCATGTATGCCTATACCTCGCTAAATTCCCGGTATCCCTGTCAGAAGAAAAAATAAGACCTTGCTCGTAGAATGAAGCTGCAAAATCTGAATATTTACTATTGAACTCAAACGGTTTGACTTCGTACCTACCTGAATTCTCCTCTATTTTAGATAAATAATCGGCATCATACAAATTGTTCTCATCTTCTGCCGAGGTAATTTCTTTGAACCTTGCCATTATTTTGGCCGATTCTTCATATTCACCCAAGCTTTTTAAACTTTGTGCATATCTGAATATATAGTCTGGTTCTGTTTCTTCAGGATATGTTTCTGCAAGTCTTTTATATACGTTGGCAGCTTCTTGATACTTGGCATTGAAATAGTATGAATTTCCCAATCGTTTTAACAAGTCTTCAGAAACATAGCCCTTATCAAGAACTTTTTTATAAATATCTATTGCCGGACTAAAGGAATATTCGTCATATTGTTCATCCGCCTTAACCTTAACCTTCGCTTGTTGTTTTTCATTAACCTTATCCTGTGCGGCGATATTGGTTAAATAACCTAAAAACACGAGTATAAATATGAGTATTCTTTTTAGCATCTTACTATATTAAAAGAATCTAGGCGATACTGTTTTTTGAAACGCTTTTATCAATTCCAACCTTAAAAACACTTCAAAGGAACCATCGTTAAATTGGGTTCCTCCCAATTCTGTTGTTTCTCGATCATAAGCCAGACCTAGCATAATCTGATCGGTAACCTGAAATCCTGCTAAAGCACTTACGGCCGCGTCCAATCTATATGCCGCTCCAAAACTGAATTTGTCCGCATAAAGAAAACTGGCAGATAAGTCAACTTGTAATGGAGCTCCACCCACTGCTTTGGTCAAAAGGGCCGGTTTAAATTTAAGGTCTGCATTTAAATCAAAAACGTAACCTGCAATCAAATAAAAATTAATACGCTCTGTAGCCAAAAAATTTACTGACTCAGGATTATTTGAACCATTGTCAAAATATTCGGTCTGTAAAATATTGGGAGCAGAAACTCCTGCATAGAACTTATCTGTATGATAATATATTCCCAATCCAAAGTTTGGAGAAAACTGATTATCAATATTGTCTTGATTAACCACTTCTTGGTCAAAATTGCGGAGGCCATTGAAATCTAGATTTAGCATATTACCTCCTGCTTTTAATCCAAAAGAAAGTTTCGCATCCAACGAAACATCTATTGTATACGACAGTACTGCATCCAAATACGTTTCTTGAACCACACCATCACCAATATTGTCATTTACCAGTGAAATACCATAACCCAATCTGCTATTTCGAATGGGAGAATGAAGGTTAATAGTAAAGGTTTCGGGAGCACCATCGAGTCCAACCCATTGGGAACGATACAGCCCTGCAAAACTTAATTGCCCTCTAGATCCTGCATAAGCCGGGTTAACGCTTAATGTATTAAACATATACTGAGTATACTGGGCATCTTGTTGCGCTACAAGACCCTGAACTACCATTCCAATAAATAAAAACGGAATTAAAAAATTCTTTTCAATCATTCTTTTTCAATATGTTATCTACTTATGTATATGTATTCTGAATCTGTAAAACTTCCTTTCTCGGTTTGGTAGTCAAATATATAAAAATATACACCGGCTGGAAGGTAATCGTTCACACTTAAAGTTGATCTACCACGTGAACGTCCATCAAAAACATTGTTTACATTATTGTAGTCTTTTCCTTCGTATACAGCCACTCCCCAGCGATTAAAAATTCTAAGTGTACTTGATGTTATTTTATCAACCCCTCTAATAAATAGAAAATCATTTTTAAGATCTCCATTGGGCGTTAGCATTTGATTAACCGAAATGTTTTCTATAGATACCGAAACTGTAGCCGTATCACAGTTGTCTGAATTGGCCGCTTCACAAATCGTATATTCAATCGTGTAAATGCCATCAGATATTCCAGGAGCCACATTGATGCTTCCGTCCTGATTAACCGTCAGTACGTTGGTTGGAGTCGAAGTAAGTATTACATCAGACAATGCAACTGGTTCACCGTTAAGGGTATCGTTTAAAATCACATCGCTATTGGAAATAACTCCGCCAGAACTATCTGAAGTATATGCATCATCCACCGCGTCGATTACATTCTCCATCCCTGGCCCCACTTCTACGGTAACTATACCCGTGTCGCAGTTGTCGATATCAGCAATTTCACAAATGGTGTATTCAATGGTGTAGGTACCTTCTGGTGTTCCAGAGGCCACGCTGACACTTCCATCTTCGTTGATGCTCAGTTCGTCCGTGCTGGTCGATGTCAATATAACATCTGTCAAGGTCACAGGTTCTCCATTCAAAGTGTCGTTTGAAAGCACATTGCTATCGGGAATTACCCCATCAGAACCATCAGAGCTGTAGGCATCATCTACTGCATCGATTACATTCCCCATGCCAAGATCTACTTCTATGGTAACCGTACCCGTGTCACAGTTGTCCACATCAGCAATTTCACAAATGGTGTATTCAATGGTATAGGTACCTTCTGGTGTTCCAGGGGCCAAACTGACACTTCCGTCTTCGTTGATGCTCAGTTCGTCCGTGCTGGTTGATGTCAATATAACATCGGTCAAGGTCACAGGTTCTCCATTCAAAGTATCGTTTGAAAGCACATTGCTATCGGGAATTACTCCATCAGAACCATCAGAAGTGTAGGCATCATCTACAGCATCGATTACATTTCCCATGCCAGGATCCACTTCTACGGTAACCGTACCCGTGTCACAGTTGTCGACATCAGCTATTTCACAAATGGTGTATTCAATGGTGTAGGTACCTTCTGGTGTTCCCGGTGCCACACTGACACTTCCATCTTCGTTGATACTCAGTTCGTCCGTACTGGTCGATGTCAATATAACATCGGTTAAAATAACTGGTTCGCCATTTAGGGTGTCATTCGCCAAGACGTTGCTATCAGGAATTGTTTCTTCTGAACCGTCAGTACTGTATATATCATCCACAGCGTCGATTACGCTTGGAATATCAGGGTCTAGATAGTCCGGGGTTCCGTCATCGTCCGTATCGTCATTGGTGGGGTCACCGTCTTCATCGACATCCTCGTCAGGGGTGTCGATGCCATCGCCGTCATCGTCAAAGTCACGGTAGTTCACATCCTCGGTGCCATCGGT
>NZ_CANLYK010000008.1 GCF_947495325.1 uncultured Allomuricauda sp.
GTTTTTTTTCTTTTTGAATAGGAAGAAGTTCATTTGACATATTGTATAGACAGCGTAAAAGAGAATAACAAAGAACCATTTTGATGTCAAGGACTTGGGAATTGTTCAGGGAGTTAAATTTATTTAACGATAGACAATGAAGAGTTTGATCCTGGCTCAGGATGAACGCTAGCGGCAGGCCTAACACATGCAAGTCGAGGGGTAACATTTGTGCTTGCACAAGATGACGACCGGCGCACGGGTGCGGAACGCGTATGGAACCTGCCCTTGTCAGGGGAATAGCCCAGAGAAATTTGGATTAATGCCCCATGGTATCCATTTACCACATGGTATATGGATTAAAGATTTATCGGACAAGGATGGCCATGCGTACCATTAGTCAGATGGTGAGGTAACGGCTCACCATAACTACGATGGTTAGGGGCCCTGAGAGGGGGATCCCCCACACTGGTACTGAGACACGGACCAGACTCCTACGGGAGGCAGCAGTGAGGAATATTGGACAATGGGCGGGAGCCTGATCCAGCCATGCCGCGTGCAGGATGACTGCCCTATGGGTTGTAAACTGCTTTTATACGGGAAGAAACCCATCTACGTGTAGATGGCTGACGGTACCGTAAGAATAAGGACCGGCTAACTCCGTGCCAGCAGCCGCGGTAATACGGAGGGTCCGAGCGTTATCCGGAATCATTGGGTTTAAAGGGTCCGTAGGCGGGCCATTAAGTCAGGGGTGAAAGTCTGCAGCTCAACTGTAGAATTGCCTTTGATACTGGTGGTCTTGAGTCGTTGTGAAGTGGCCGGAACATGTGGTGTAGCGGTGAAATGCATAGATATCACATAGAACACCGATTGCGAAGGCAGGTCACTAACAACGTACTGACGCTGATGGACGAAAGCGTGGGTAGCGAACGGGATTAGATACCCCGGTAGTCCACGCCGTAAACGATGGATACTAGCTGTCGGGACTTCGGTCTCGGCGGCCAAGCGAAAGTGATAAGTATCCCACCTGGGGAGTACGTTCGCAAGAATGAAACTCAAAGGAATTGACGGGGGCCCGCACAAGCGGTGGAGCATGTGGTTTAATTCGATGATACGCGAGGAACCTTACCAGGGCTTAAATGTAGTGTGACAGGGGTAGAGATACCTTTTTCTTCGGACACATTACAAGGTGCTGCATGGTTGTCGTCAGCTCGTGCCGTGAGGTGTCAGGTTAAGTCCTATAACGAGCGCAACCCCTACCGTTAGTTGCCAGCATGTAAAGATGGGGACTCTAACGGGACTGCCGGTGCAAACCGTGAGGAAGGTGGGGACGACGTCAAATCATCACGGCCCTTACGTCCTGGGCCACACACGTGCTACAATGGCCGGTACAGAGGGAAGCCACCACGCAAGTGGGCGCGGATCTACAAAACCGGTCACAGTTCGGATCGGGGTCTGCAACTCGACCCCGTGAAGCTGGAATCGCTAGTAATCGGATATCAGCCATGATCCGGTGAATACGTTCCCGGGCCTTGTACACACCGCCCGTCAAGCCATGGAAGCCGGGAGTGCCTGAAGTCCGTCACCGTAAGGAGCGGCCTAGGGCAAAATCGGTAACTAGGGCTAAGTCGTAACAAGGTAGCCGTACCGGAAGGTGCGGCTGGAACACCTCCTTTCTAGAGAAAGACGACCGGACGATGTCCCGTCCTTTCATCGGGGTGGTCCTTGTTTTTCTTTTATGCTGTCTTATAATATGTTCACCAAAGAGTCTCATAGCTCAGCTGGTTAGAGCGCTACACTGATAATGTAGAGGTCGGCAGTTCGAGTCTGCCTGAGACTACTGTATTGCGGTCTTATGGCTGCTTACGTTCATTAAATATTGAAGGAAATTCTAGAAGTTGGGCAACCATGGGTTGACAGGTTACGATTAACTGCAAACTGTTAACTGTGAGCTGCCGCCTAGAAATGGGGGATTAGCTCAGCTGGCTAGAGCGCCTGCCTTGCACGCAGGAGGTCATCGGTTCGACTCCGATATTCTCCACAAGGGCGTAAAAGCTGTCCACGGCATATTTTTTTTTGCCAGTGGCGGCCCGCCAAAAGTTCATTGACATATTGGGACGGAGCGTGATGGTTTATACCATCATGGCGAAGTCAAAAAAGAAACACGAAGTAGAATAGAATATAATAAAGGATTACGAGGGCATTTGTACTTAGGTACAGGTGCGACAAGCAAAATAAGGGCGTATGGGGGATGCCTGGGCTCTCAGAGGCGAAGAAGGACGTGATAAGCTGCGAAAAGCCACGGGGAACTGCACACGAGTGTTGATCCGTGGATATCCGAATGGGGCAACCCGGCTGGTTGAAGGCCAGTCACCTCGCAAGAGGGGCAAACCCGCTGAACTGAAACATCTAAGTAGGCGGAGGAAGAGAAAACAATAGTGATTCCGAAAGTAGTGGCGAGCGAAATCGGATTAGTCCAAACCAATGTTGTTTCGGCAACATTGGGGTTGTAGGACCACGATATTTGGCGCGCAATGAACTGGAACCCTTTGGAAAGAGGGGCCGTAGACGGTGATAGCCCGGTACAGGTAAAGAGCGTTGCCAATAGTGGTATCCTGAGTAGTGCGGGGCACGTGAAACCCTGTATGAATCCGGCGGGACCATCCGCCAAGACTAAATACTCCTGAGAGACCGATAGTGAACCAGTACCGTGAGGGAAAGGTGAAAAGAACCGTGAATAACGGAGTGAAATAGATCCTGAAACCATACGCTTACAAGCGGTCGGAGCATGTTTACATGTGACGGCGTGCCTTTTGCATAATGAGCCTACGAGTTACTTTTACTGGCAAGGTTAAGCACTTCAGGTGCGCAGCCGTAGCGAAAGCGAGTCTGAACAGGGCGCCAGAGTCAGTAGTAGTAGACGCGAAACCGTGCGATCTACCCATGGGCAGGTTGAAGCTGTGGTAACACACAGTGGAGGACCGAACCCGTTGACGTTGAAAAGTCTTGGGATGACCTGTGGGTAGGGGTGAAAGGCCAATCAAGCTCGGAAATAGCTCGTACTCCCCGAAATGCATTTAGGTGCAGCGTTCTGATAGTTATATAGAGGTAGAGCTACTGATTGGATGCGGGGGCTTCACCGCCTACCAATTCCTGACAAACTCCGAATGCTATATAATGTTTCAGGGCAGTGAGGGCATGGGTGCTAAGGTCCATGTCCGAGAGGGAAAGAACCCGGACCATCAGCTAAGGTCCCCAAGTGTGTGCTAAGTTGACAAAACGCGGTGGAACTGCATTGACAGCCAGGATGTTGGCTTGGAAGCAGCCATTCATTTAAAGAGTGCGTAACAGCTCACTGGTCGAGCGGTTCCGCATGGATAATGATCGGGCATAAGCACACCACCGAAGCTATGGCTTTACAGTTTACTGTAAGGGGTAGGGGAGCATTCCATTCTGCGTTGAAGCGGGCCTGCGAGGTCCCGTGGAGCGTATGGAAACGAAAATGTAGGCATAAGTAACGATAATGTGGGCGAGAAACCCACACGCCGAAAGACCAAGGTTTCCCCGGCTATGCTAATCAGCCGGGGGTCAGTCGGGACCTAACACGAACCCGAAAGGGGCAGTGGATGGACAAGCGGTTAATATTCCGCTACCCGCAATACGACAAAAGTGACGGGGCACCGGAGTTGGTGCGCACAGACGGAATTGTGCGTTGAACCTTCGGGGATAGTACACCAAGGCCACGGCCGCGGTGATAATCCAGCGTAGGTGCCTCCAAGAAAAGCGAGTATTGCGGCCCGTACCGTAAACCGACACAGGTGGTCGGGATGAGTATTCTAAGGCGCTCGAGAGATTCATGGTTAAGGAACTAGGCAAAATAGACCCGTAACTTCGGGAGAAGGGTCGCCCCCTTCTGGGGGGCCGCAGTGAAGAGGTCCAGGCGACTGTTTATCAAAAACACAGGGCTCTGCCAAATCGAAAGATGAAGTATAGGGCCTGACACCTGCCCGGTGCCGGAAGGTTAAAGGGAGATGTTATCCGTAAGGTGAAGCATTGAACTGAAGCCCCGGTAAACGGCGGCCGTAACTATAACGGTCCTAAGGTAGCGAAATTCCTTGTCGGGTAAGTTCCGACCTGCACGAATGGTGCAACGATCTGGACACTGTCTCAACCATGAGCTCGGTGAAATTGTAGTATCGGTGAAGATGCCGGTTACCCGCAGTGGGACGAAAAGACCCCGTGCACCTTTACTATAGCTTCGTATTGACTTCGGTCAAGCAATGTGTAGGATAGCTGGGAGGCTTTGAAGCTGCATCGCCAGGTGTGGTGGAGCCGTTGTTGAAATACCAGCCTTTGCTTGTCTGAAGCCTAACTCCCTTATGGGAGAACAGTGCGTGGTGGGTAGTTTGACTGGGGTGGTCGCCTCCAAAAGAGTAACGGAGGCTTCTAAAGGTGCCCTCAATACGGTTGGCAATCGTGTGCAGAGTGCAATGGCACAAGGGCGCTTGACTGAGAGACATACAGGTCGATCAGGTAGGAAACTAGAGCATAGTGATCCGGTGGTTCCGCATGGAAGGGCCATCGCTCAAAGGATAAAAGGTACGCCGGGGATAACAGGCTGATCTCCCCCAAGAGCTCATATCGACGGGGGGGTTTGGCACCTCGATGTCGGCTCGTCACATCCTGGGGCTGGAGAAGGTCCCAAGGGTTGGGCTGTTCGCCCATTAAAGTGGCACGCGAGCTGGGTTCAGAACGTCGTGAGACAGTTCGGTCTCTATCTACTGCGGGCGTTAGAGATTTGAGTGGCGCTGGCCCTAGTACGAGAGGACCGGGCCGGACTGACCGCTGGTGCACCAGTTGTTCCGCCAGGAGCATCGCTGGGTAGCTAAGTCGGGACGGGATAAGCGCTGAAAGCATATAAGCGCGAAACCCGCCACAAGATGGGATCTCTTTAAAGGGCCGTGGGAGATGACCACGTTGATAGGCCATAGGTGGAAGTGCAGCGATGCATGGAGCCGAGTGGTACTAATTGCCCGTATGCTTGCGCACTGCCCCTCGGCAGTTCTTTGTCATACCAAAACACTTCCTGTTTCTTTTTTGATGGTGCCGATGCACCGTCCCTTTATTATGTCACATGACCAAAAGATATTGAAGACTTAGGTGGCCATGGCGACGGGGTCCACCCCTTTCCATTCCGAACAGGGAAGTTAAGCCCGTTTGCGCCGATGGTACTGCTATACCAAGTGGGAGAGTAGGTCGCCGCCTTCCTTGAAAGTCCCTTGCACTACGCAAGGGACTTTTTTTGTTTTAAAA
>NZ_CANLYK010000009.1 GCF_947495325.1 uncultured Allomuricauda sp.
ACCTTGGAGCTCACCAATGCGGAGGCAGGGGCAACAGGGGTAGACCTTGACCTGACGTTCGCAACGGACACCGAACTTGCAACAGGAGGTGGGAATAACCTAGCAGTAGCAAATCTAACTCAAACCTTGAGTACGAATAGAACTTATGATTTAAATGGGGGTAATCTCGCGTTTACAGGAACAGGAAATATTGGAATAGGTATAAACCCTCCTCTTGAAAAACTTCATGTTGATGGAAATATTCTTGCAACGGGAACTATTACGCCTGATTATGTTTTTCAAAAATATTTTGATGGTGAAAGTAGTTTAAAACCAGAATACAAAATGCCAAGTTTAATTGATATTGAGAATTTTTCTAGAATTCATAAACATCTTCCTGGAGTTCCTTCAGCAAAACAGGTTCAGGAAAAAGGTGGGATATTGATTAATCGAGCAACTGAAATTAATCTTGAAAAAATTGAAGAGCTCTTCCTTCATACCATTGAGCAAGAAAAGAAAATAGAGCAATTAAAGTCTAACAATGAAAAATTGACTGAAGAGTTAAAATCATTGAAAACCGATATACAATTCTTAAAAAATTTGCTTCTCAAAAAAGTCGAAAATAATTAATGAGGAAACTCCTTCATATATCAATTTTCTTTTTTGCTTGTTTTACGCATGCACAAAATGGATTGTACAATAGCGGCAACATTCAAATTCACGCCAATGGTAATTTAGGTTTTCATGCCAATTTTATCAATGATACCGCTTTTGACCAGGATGAGGGATTGGTAGGGTTTTATGGCACCACTCCCTTGGCAGTATTGGGAAGCATCCCTCCTACCCTAAATGATACGGAGTTTATGGCTTCAGGAGGTGTCTTTTTACAGAATTCAATAAACGTAAGTAACAACGTAAATTTTGTGGACGGCGATGTTATTTCCCCGCTCAATGACCAAACCACATATTTGAATTTTTTAACAAGTGGTTTTTTTACTGGCGAAAGTGATGACTCCAAAGTATTTGGGTTCGCTGCAATTACCAACAAGGATTTTTTCTCTTTTCCTGTTGGAGATAATTCGCTACTAAGGCCTCTTATTTTGGATTCCCAAGGTGAAACCCCTTTGGCGGTATGCGCTTATTTTTTTGAGAATCCATCCAATCCAACCTCCTTTTCTGAAAACTATGATACTGAGGAAAAAGTGAGGGATATTGGAACAGTAACGGATAAGGAGTTTTGGGTAGTAAAGAGCGATGTAACTGCAACAGTGACCATTAGTTGGAATGAAAGAAGCGCTTTGGGGTTAATTCCAAATACCGCCGCTGAAGATATTATTGTGGTTGGATGGAGCAAACAGTCAAACCAATGGATTGTTATCGGAAATTCCGCCCTAAGTGGCGATATTTCCCAAGGTTTTGTTACCTCGCAACCATTTGTACCCAGTGATTTTGATGCCATTACCTTTGGCACCATACCATTGCCCACGGCCACTTTTGCAGTAGATAACCCTACCCTTGGCAATTATTTTTTAAGTCCAAATGGAGATGGCACAAATGACTTTTTGGTAATTGAAGGCATGTCCGAGTCTCCCAACAACAGTCTACGGATATTTAATCGTTTTGGACAAAAAGTATTTGAAAAAATCAATTACGTTGATGAATTTACCGGACTTTCAAATACTGGAAGCTTTTATTTAAGTCAAGATATTGGCCTTCCTGAAGGGGTCTATTATTATTTAGTTGTTTTAGATGATTTAGGGCTTGAATATCAAGGAGTTCTCTTCCTTGATAGGTGATTTTAGCAAGAATTTTCTCGTAAACTTTTATTATAATCGTTTAAAATGTAATATTTTAGACTGTCAAATGATGTTTTGCAACATTTCTATGTGACTACGCAACATTATCTGGCACTTCATCGACCTCCATAGTAATTTTAACGTACTACCAAAACTAGGTCGTGATGAGATTGAATACGTATTTACCCTTTTTTGCTCTTTTATTTTCCTTTTTTGCATTTTCGCAAGTTAAAGTCGGTTCCAATCCAAATGTAATCGATTCTGCGTCAATCCTGGAATTAGAAAGCGCCAATAAAGCGCTAGTCTTAACAAGATTGACATCAGCCCAAATGCAAAGCATTAACCCTTTAAATGGTGCTTTAGTATACAATATAGAAACATCCTGTGTCCACTATTTTAATGGCTCTCAATGGATAAATTTATGTAATTCAGCTAACACATCAAATCTCTCATTTGTTGATAACAATGATGGTACTTTCTCAATTCTTGATGACAGTTTAGTTGTTTTTACCTCACCAGATTTAACAGGAGTACAAGGACCGGTTGGAGACCAAGGGCCAGTTGGAGACCAGGGACCAGTAGGTAATCAAGGACCTGTAGGTGACCAAGGGCCAATCGGTGACCAAGGACCAATAGGTGACCAGGGACCACAAGGGCCAGTTGGAGATCAAGGGCCAGTTGGAGATCAAGGGCCCGTAGGTGACCAGGGACCACAAGGTCCAGTTGGGAATCAAGGGCCAATCGGAGATCAAGGTCCGGTCGGAGATCAGGGACCAATAGGAAATCAAGGACCAGTTGGAAACCAGGGACCAGTTGGTGATCAAGGACCAATAGGAAATCAAGGTCCAGTTGGTGACCAGGGACCCATTGGAGACCAGGGACCAGTTGGTAATCAAGGTCCAGTTGGAGACCAGGGACCAGTCGGTGATCAAGGTCCGGTTGGAGATCAGGGACCCGTAGGTGACCAAGGACCAGTAGGAGATCAGGGACCAGTAGGCGACCAGGGGCCACAAGGACCAGTTGGAGACCAGGGACCAATAGGTGACCAAGGACCAGTCGGAGATCAAGGTCCGGTTGGAGATCAAGGACCAATCGGTGACCAAGGACCAATCGGTGATCAAGGACCTGTCGGAGATCAAGGTCCGGTTGGTAATCAAGGACCAGTTGGAGATCAAGGACCAGTCGGAGATCAAGGACCAGTCGGAGATCAAGGACCAGTTGGTGATCAAGGACCAGTCGGAGACCAGGGACCAATAGGAGATCAAGGACCTGTCGGTGACCAAGGGCCAATCGGAGATCAAGGTCCGGTCGGAGATCAAGGGCCAGTTGGAGATCAGGGACCAATAGGTAATCAAGGACCAGTCGGTGACCAAGGGCCAATCGGAGATCAAGGTCCGGTTGGTGACCAAGGACCAGTTGGAGACCAGGGACCAGTCGGTGATCAAGGTCCGGTTGGAGATCAGGGTCCGGTTGGAGATCAAGGACCAATCGGTGATCAAGGACCAGTTGGTGACCAAGGTCCAGTCGGTAATCAAGGACCAGTTGGTGATCAAGGACCAGTCGGAGACCAGGGACCAATAGGAGATCAAGGACCAATAGGAAATCAAGGGCCTGTAGGTGACCAGGGACCAGTCGGAGACCAAGGTCCAATCGGTAATCAAGGACCCGTAGGTGATCAAGGACCTGTCGGTGACCAAGGGCCAATCGGAGATCAAGGGCCAGATGGAGATCAGGGACCAATAGGTAATCAAGGACCTGTAGGTGACCAAGGACCGGTTGGAGATCAGGGACCCGTCGGAGATCAAGGTCCGGTTGGTGATCAAGGACCTGTCGGAGATCAAGGACCTGTCGGAGATCAAGGACCTGTCGGAGATCAAGGACCTGTCGGAGATCAAGGACCAGTGGGAGACCAGGGACCAGTAGGTGATCAAGGTCCAGTAGGAGATCAGGGACCCATCGGGGATCAAGGACCCGTAGGGGATCAAGGACCCGTAGGTGACCAAGGACCAATTGGAGATCAGGGACCAGTAGGCGACCAGGGGCCACAAGGACCAGTTGGGAATCAAGGACCAATAGGAAATCAAGGTCCGGTTGGTGACCAGGGACCCATTGGAGACCAGGGACCAGTTGGAGACCAGGGACCAGTTGGAGACCAGGGACCAGTTGGTGATCAAGGACCAATAGGAAATCAAGGTCCGGTTGGTGACCAGGGACCCATTGGAGACCAGGGACCAGTTGGTAATCAAGGTCCAGTTGGAGACCAGGGACCAGTCGGTGATCAAGGTCCGGTTGGAGATCAGGGACCCGTAGGTGACCAAGGACCAGTCGGAGATCAAGGTCCGGTTGGAGATCAAGGACCAATCGGTGACCAAGGCCCACAAGGAATAGTTGGAGATCAGGGACCAATTGGAGACCAGGGGCCAGTAGGTGACCAAGGACCAATCGGAGATCAAGGGCCAATCGGTGACCAGGGACCAATAGGAGATCAAGGACCTGTCGGTGACCAAGGGCCAATCGGAGATCAAGGTCCGGTCGGAGATCAAGGGCCAGTTGGAGATCAAGGACCCATAGGCGACCAAGGGCCGGTTGGAGACCAAGGGCCGGTTGGAGATCAGGGACTCATCGGGGACCAAGGACCCATTGGAAATCAGGGACCACAAGGAATAGTTGGAAATCAGGGACCCATAGGGGATCAAGGACCAATCGGGGATCAGGGGCCAATCGGAGACCAAGGACCAATAGGTGACCAAGGGCCAGTTGGAGACCAAGGTCCGGTTGGAGACCAGGGACCAGTTGGAGATCAGGGACCCATTGGAGATCAGGGACCCATCGGGGACCAAGGACCCATAGGCGACCAAGGGCCGGTTGGAGATCAGGGACCCATCGGGGACCAAGGACCCATTGGAAATCAGGG
>NZ_CANLYK010000010.1 GCF_947495325.1 uncultured Allomuricauda sp.
ACGCCAGCAGAATCGTCCAGTGCCGATATGTCCGCCGAAAAGCTTGTCGCACCTTCGGCCACCGTTACACTTGTCCCATCAAAACTTACTCCCGTGATGTCATCGTCCGAAAGAGATGAAGCATCAATTAATACCCATGATGAACTTCCTGCATTCCATTGTAATAATTGTCCATCCACAGTACCATCCGCTAGCTTACCTAGAGTTACAGCTCCATCAGCAAGTTGTGTAGTATTTATTCCCCCATCTGTAACTCCTAAAGTAAGAGGGCTAACCGTTGTAGCTCCTCCTGAAAGGGTTAAAGTCCCATCTGTAGCTCCCGTTACCTCATTTCCAATTACACCGTCATTTTCTGTAACCGTAACTGAACCTAAATCAACTAAAGTCCATGAAGTCGTTGTAGCATCCCATTGGATTACTTGCCCATCTGAGGTACCATCTGCTATATTTTCTAATTGAACAGCATCGTCCGCTAATTTTGTATTGTCTATCGCATCATCATCAATCTTGGCAGTAGTGACTGCATCATCAGCTAGTTTATCAGTATCTATAGCTCCATCGGCTACATCTAAAGTGATATCATTTAATGCTCCATTATCACCACCTGTGATATCTATTGTACTATCCGTAGAAGTAACGTCCCCATCTATGGACGCAGCATCTATAGCTACTGTATATTCTGTATTATTTCCAGAAACACTGCTTGTTACATCAATACCACTTCCTTCAACTACTGTGGTTGTTAGTTCGTTTGCGTTAGCCGTTATCTGTGTATCCACATATGCCTTCGTGGCGGCGTCACTTGCGGCCGTGGGTGTTCCAAGTCCCGTAAGTACCAATCCATTGGCATCGTTCCCATCGGTAAGTACTTCCTCTATGTCCTGTATCTCATTGGTAGCGCTCAAATCGCC
>NZ_CANLYK010000011.1 GCF_947495325.1 uncultured Allomuricauda sp.
ATTGGAACCAACACAACTAATATAGCAACTAACGCTGGGGATATCGCCACCAATGCAGGTGACATCACCACCAATGCAACTGCAATAGCTGCACATAACACGGCCGATGGCGATTTGAGCGCTACCAATGAGATACAGGACATAGAGGAAGTACTTACCGATGGGAACGATGCCAATGGATTGGTACTTACGGGACTTGGAACACCCACGGCCGCAAGTGACGCCGCCACGAAGGCATATGTAGATGCCACGGCTGACGATGACATCACGGG
>NZ_CANLYK010000012.1 GCF_947495325.1 uncultured Allomuricauda sp.
GCCACGAAGGCATATGTAGATGCCACGGCTGACGATGACATCACGGGGGTGAGCTTTGACGGGACAAGTGTAACGGTGGCCGAAGGTGCGACAAGCTTTTCGGCGGACATATCGGCACTGGACGATTCTGCTGGCGTAGCGACCAATGCGGGGAACATAGCGACCAACACGACAAATATTGGAACCAACACAACTAATATAGCAACTAACGCTGGGGATATCGCCACCAATGCAGGTGACATCACCACCAATGC
>NZ_CANLYK010000013.1 GCF_947495325.1 uncultured Allomuricauda sp.
AGTACTTCCTCTATGTCCTGTATCTCGTTGGTAGCGCTCAAATCGCCATCGGCAGTGTTATGTGCCGCTATTGCAGTTGCATTGGTGGTGATGTCACCCGCGTTGGTCGCTATATCAGTTGTGTTGGTAGCAATATTTGTCGTGTTGGTCGCTATGTTCCCAGCATTGGTCGCCACGCCAGCTGAATCGTCCAGTGCCGATATGTCCGCCGAGAAGCTTGTCGCACCTTCGGC
>NZ_CANLYK010000014.1 GCF_947495325.1 uncultured Allomuricauda sp.
TTGGTGGTGATGTCACCCGCGTTGGTCGCTATATCAGTTGTGTTGGTTCCAATATTGGTCGTGTTGGTTCCAATATTGGTCGTGTTGGTCGCTATGTTTGTCGCGTTCGCCGCTACCCCAGCGGAATCGTCAAGCGCAGAGATGTCCGCAGAGAAGCTTGTCGCACCTTCGGCCACCGTTACACTTGTCCCGTCAAAGCTCACCCCCGTGATGTCATCGTCAGCCGTGGC